>NZ_JBSQAU010000001.1:0-2448352 GCF_054740865.1 Pacificimonas sp. ICDLI1SI03 | reverse complement strand
CGTGCGCAAGGTCTGGCGGCAGATGAACCGCGAAGGGTTCGCCATAGCCCGCTGCACCGTTGAGCGGCTGATGCGTGATATGGGCTTGGCAGGGGTGATCCGCGGCAAGCCGGTGCGCACCACGATCAGCGACAAAGCAGCGCCCTGTCCGCTGGATCACGTCAACCCACGCACCAGCGCCCAACCGGCTGTGGGTGTCGGATTCTACCTATGTCTCAACCTGGGGTGGGTTCGTCTATGTCGCGTTCGTGATCGACGTCTACGCCCGCTATATCGTGGGCTGGCGGGTCAGCCGAACCGCCCATGCCAGCTTCGTGCTGGACGCCCTGGAGCAGGCTCTGCACGATCGCCGACCAGTTCATCGCGGCGGCCTGGTTCATCACAGCGACCGTGGATCGCAATATGTATCCATAAAATACACCGAACGCCTCGCCGAAGCCGGCATCGAGCCGTCGGTCGGCAGCGTCGGCGACAGCTATGACAATGCTTTGGCCGAGACGATCAATGGCCTTTACAAGGCCGAAGTGATCCACAGACGGGGGCCATGGCGATCTTTCGAGGCAGTAGAATTCGCCACGCTGGAGTGGGTCGATTGGTTCAACCATCGGCGATTGCTGGAGCCAATCGGCAACATCCCGCCAGCAGAAGCCGAGCAACGATATTATGCCATGTTGGACGACGTCCCCATGGCCGCGTAACTTAAACCAAATGGCCTCCGGCGATCCCGGGACGGTTCAATCGGCCACAAAATCACCATCAAGCCAGTTCGCCGCGACACCCAGGCGATGGTGGCTGTCGGTCGTTACTTTGTACTTGCGCGTTCGGACGGGCTTTATCTGGTTGATCCGCATAAGCCGCCCAACGCGGCGCTCACCAACATCGAGGCCTCCTTCAGCTTCATCGTCATGCGAGGACGGCCGTAGCTGCCAAGGCTCAGGTTGTACTGCTCCCGGATGTGCGCCAGCACCATCATGTCCGTCCGCGCCCGCTGGCATGTCGGTCGAACACGCCAGGAGCGGTAGCCGCGCGTGCTGACGCGCAGGACCCGGCAGATCATCGCTATCGGCCACACATGGCGCCCGCTATGGACAAAAGCGAACTTCACGGCCGCTGGCTCGCGAAGAACTGTGTGGCCTTTTATATGATATCCCTCTCCTCCTTGAGGACACGGTTCTCCCGGCGAAGTTGCTCGTTCTCGCGCGCCAGATCAGTATCGGGGCTGGCAGGCAAATCTTCCCTGCGATGCAGGCTCACCCAGCGCGTCAACGTCGACAACCCGACGCCCAGATCGGTCGCCACGCGCTTGCGCGGAGGGCCGCTGGTTAGTGCTATCCGCACCGCCTCACGCTGAAACTCTACTCCATGTTTGATCATCTCTTCGGTCTCCTTGAATGAGCAATATGCTCTCAGGTGACCGGCACAAAACCGTTACAAGTCCATCCTTCAGCACCACATTGTCGAGCATTGCCTCGGCCAGCAGCTTCTTCAGCCGACTGTTCTCCTGTTCGAGCGTTCGCAGCCGACGGGCATCGGACACCTCCAGCCCACCGAACTTCGACTTCCACTTGTAGAACGTGGCGGAACTGATCCCGTGACGGCGGTAAAACTTCCGCCGTCGGCGTCCCAGCCTCCTGTTCCTTCAAAAGCGCGATGATCTGCTCTTCGCTGAACCTGCCTCGCTTCATTTTAGTCCGACTCCTTTGCGTCGAACTCTACCAAAAAGCGGTCACATTTCAGGGGAGAACGTCACATCGGACCGTCCTTCGGAGCCAGGCAGCGGCGGACCTGCGCTTCACGCTCGATGGAAATCTTGTCGGTGATACTGGTTAAGCAATCGCGGCTGAGCTGTTCGGAGTCCATCTGGTCGAGACGAAAGCCGCACAGGATCAGAGTGTCTGTCGGATGCGTGGGGCACGGGCTCCGTTTGTTTGCCACCCTCTCGATTTAAGGCAAAGCGCGTTTTATGCATCGATGTTGGGGCGCTAAGGCGGCAAAATAGGCTTACGTCTCGATCTCGATACCATATGTAGTTGCTTTAATGAAGTGAAACCGTTACTTTACAAATTGGGTGCGTGGTAGTGACTGGTTAATGATGCATTATGAAACGACTAAGATAAGCCCGCTCACAGTCCTGCTGTCGCGTGTGGGGCAGCAAATCGAAAGATACCGCATTTCCCGCAACCTAACACAGGCCGAGCTCGCCGAGATGGCGGGGATCTCCCGTTCGACACTGGCTCGCATAGAAGCCGGCAAAGGCGGCACAATCGACAGTCTGGCCCGGCTCATGCGGGCGCTGGGACTTGAAGACCGCCTGCTGGACATTGTTCCCGATGCCAAACTGAGCCCGCTCGACCCGCGATCAGAAACCGGCAAGGCAAGGCAGCGCGTGCGCAAACCCTCGAAAGAACGGAGCACTGAGGTATGGAGCTGGGGTGACGAGGCCCCATGAGCCGCGCAATCGTCAACCTCTGGGGCCGGCAGATCGGTGCCGTTCTGTGGGACGAAGAGCGCGATTTAGGGATATTCGAATATACTCCGGAATTCAGCCGCAGCGGCATCGAGGTAGCGCCGCTCACCATGCCGCTGAGGAGCGGCGTCTATGATTTTCCGGCACTGAACCACGAAACGTTCAGAGGTCTGCCAGGAATGCTGGCCGATAGCCTGCCCGACAAGTTTGGCAACGCGCTGATCAACCGCTGGCTCGCCGAACAAGGAAGAACGGCCGACAGCTTCGATCCGGTCGAACGGCTGTGCTACACTGGGCGCCGGGGCATGGGCGCGCTGGAATTCGAGCCCGCGACCGGTGAACGTCGCGAACAGGGCGGTCCCGTCGATATCGCGCCCCTCGTCGACCTCGCCAATAGGGTCATCGCCGCACGTGAGGAGCTGGTCGGCGTTCTCAAAGGCGAAGATGATCGCCATGCACTCCAGGATATCCTGCGTGTCGGCACTTCCGCCGGCGGTGCCCGGGCAAAGGCCGTACTCGCCTGGAATGAACAGACGGGAGAATTTCATTCGGGTCAGCTGGCGGCGGGCCCGAATTACACCCAATGGCTCGTCAAGTTTGACGGTGTCTCCGGCAATGCCGACAAGGAGCTTGCCGACCCCATGGGCTTTGGCCGCCTCGAATACGCGTGCTATCTCCTGGCTAAGGAGGCCGGGATCACCATGGCCCGTTCACGGCTGCATGAAGAAGGGGGCCGAGCACATTTCATGACAATGCGCTTTGATCGCACCACCGACGGCAAGAAACTGCATATGCAGTCGCTATGCGCTATGCGCCATTTCGATTTCAATCTCGCCCGGGCCTTCAGCTACGAACAGGCAATCGAGACAATCCGCATGCTCGGCATGGGTCGCGAAGCCATCAAGGAGCAGGTGCGGAGGGCTCTGCTAAATGTTTTCATTCGGAACCAGGACGATCACACCAAGAATATCGCCTTCCTTATGGACCGCTCGGGGCACTGGAGCCTCTCCCCAGCTTTCGACGTCGTCTACGCCTATAATCCAGAAGGGGACTGGACCAACGAGC
The DNA here is from genome assembly GCF_054740865.1 of Pacificimonas sp. ICDLI1SI03. Taxonomy (NCBI): domain Bacteria; kingdom Pseudomonadati; phylum Pseudomonadota; class Alphaproteobacteria; order Sphingomonadales; family Sphingosinicellaceae; genus Pacificimonas; species Pacificimonas sp. ICDLI1SI03. The sequence goes on along the minus strand of NZ_JBSQAU010000001.1, from coordinate 2,444,820 downwards.
ACCAGATGTCGCTTGCCGGCAAGACGGATGGCTTCGGACTGGCCGAGCTGCTGGAATTCGGAAGGTTCGCCGACCTCAAGACGGGCGAGGTCAAGTCGATCATCGACGATATCCGAAAGGCAGTCGGCAAGTGGGAGGCATATTGCGAGACTGCTGGCGTGCCAATGGAGATGGGCCGCAAGGCAAAGCGCGGATTTCGCGAGATCTCCTGACCTCTCCGTTGGCGCATTAAAAGACCTGCCACTCGTAGGTTAGGCCGAATTTGAGCCTTTGACCGAATCTCATGATAGCGAGCACTCGGAATGCATCTCAGGCCCAACAACCGACTTGGCGATATCCAAGAGATATGGGTGGTGGGTGAACAACAACACCTGGGTCGACCTTGCGACCTCGGCCAATACCCTGAAACCAGCCTCAGCCCGCTGATGATCGAAGTTCACGAAGAGGTCGTGCGCCAGAAAAGGCAGGCAGATGTCCATGTCAACATTGGGCGCAACTGAGGGGTTATCGACTCGAGTGCGCTATTTCGTGCACAGGGCTCGGGCAGCTTTACAATGAACAATCCGATATGGGGGGGGACGATGCGCTTATTGCTGAGAAGATGTGTCAGTGGGAAGACAATCCAGGTATTTCTGGGCGCTGCTATCTCAGTTGGATTGACTTCAGGACAGGCACAAGCCCAACATCAAGGAGCGTGGAGCGACGCTCGCGAAATTGAGGCGCTGGCGGTGAACGTCGATAAAGCCGTTCAGGCATGTGGCCTCCATATGGGCGGATTTGATCCCCGCAAATCTGACAACGATGTTTTGGTCACCAATGGGATAAGTCTCAGTAGCGATGCTCCCGAAGACATTCAGCAGCTAGCATCCAGCGCGCTGGGGACGTCGCGCTATCATCGCTGGCTTGATCCTCATGCTGAGATATGGCTTATCGCAGCAAGCAAGAAGCCAGCGTGCCGGATCGCTATCTCCGGTTCCGAATGGGCTTCACAAATCGGGGACCGGCTCGACGCACTGGTGCAGGTCGGCAATTTCTGGCGACCAGCGAGCGAGGGAGAGATTCCTTTTTCCGCGCTCGAAGAAATCGGCGCCACTAAAGAGGTCTACTTCATAGACACACCCGATCATGTACCGGTGCGGCCGATGCTCATTATTGCAACGCCGACTGAAGGTATAACGCTCCGGAGCGATCAGGAGATGATCATCACAGCGGCTGTCGTGAACAAGAACTAAGGAGGTGAAACCCGCCTGAACGTCCGGAGGGGTACTTGCGTTTCATTTCGGTCCTGCGCTGGGAAGTAATTTTGTCTTCTTGTACGCGTCCGATGAGAGTACTCATTGTATGAGTAGGCTGAAAATCCTGAGTTTGGAAACGGATAATGCGGTCGTTATGATATAAAGTCGGCCCCGCTTGTAGTAACTCGGAAGCGGTTAGAGAGACCTTCTATATCTTTTAATCAAAATCTGACAGTATCGGTCTGCCTAACACGGCTGCGAATAATACCCTTTCGTACTGGTTGTACTGCGTGACTGTACGAGCTTTGAACCGTCCGTCCGCGAGGCCAGAATCGACCGTCTAGAAATGCAGAATTCTACTGCTGTGCCGATGAGCAGGCGTGTGAAAGGCTGCTTAAGTTCGACAATCGATTCTGTGAAATTGCTAGAAGGCTTGATGAATGGTCGGCCTCCGGTTCAAAGTCGATCGATAAGCGAATGCCTGAAGCTATTGGCGATTGCCTCTGAGGAGGTCTGTATCTGGATCCGTAACGGCGTGTTCCATTCAAACTTAGCGCAGAAGGAGTTGTGCACGTACAGCAGGCAAAAAAAGAGCTCAGATTGGAAGCTCGGGGCGGTTGCCAATCGCCTGGTCGTCGACGCTAGGTCTTAGGATTAAAGCCCCGTTGCCAGCAGACAGAAGGGGGCAGATCACCAACTGGCGCCCCGCTCCAATGGCGCAGACGACGCACGAAGATAGCTCTCCCCGAACGACCGACATGTCTGTAGTGCGATGTATATGTGATAATGTCCTTTATCGCAGATACCGGGTTGCAGAATTGCCAGCCGTGCTGTTGGGCTCGGAGAGCTTGCATTGTAACACGTCTGCGCCAATGGAGCGCACTCCCACGTACCAAAAGTGTTCGGTCGAAGTTCCTTCCCAAGCGCCTGCGTGTTGGGCTGACCGGAACGGCAGCTTACAGGAGCACCGATAGAGATAGCGGACGCTCAGGCAGCGATCCAGCATGTCAGCTATGCGCCCTAATGTCGGTCATTGCGGATCGCCTGTCGATCGGCTGAAAGCGGACATGCTTGCCGATAGGTCTCAAGGGCCGGGCCTGGGACAAAACAGTCATTCGCAGAAGATCCCGTCTACGGCCGGTGTTGCCGAAGCCAGAGATTCGCCAAGAGAGCGGAAGCGCTCTCCGGCCTGTGTGGCCGCCAGCGGGCAAGCGCCAAGGGCAAGTGGACGTCGACATAATAGCCGCGACCGAAGCAGGTGCTGCCCCTGCAGGTGACGCTGAGTGTTGCATGTGTCATAAGCGAGCATCCGAACCGATTAACAATGATCGTAAACGGTGGCCGTTCGCCAACTTGCATCCCTGTCCCTTGAGCATCACGAGCGTAGCGCATCGACATGAGCGACCCGAACAAAGGCGTAGTGGTACAAGGCCGTCTGATCCCTTTTCCTTCCTCGATCAGTGCAGAGGCACGCGCCAGCTTCGCACGGCTGGTCAATGACGATGGCGTTCCGCTGAACTCGCTCTACACCATGCCGCTGCCCGACGATCATGCCGGATGGATGAAGATCAAGGCGGCGGCGGACGAACATTATGCGGCGGCAGTGAAGGGGCTTTCCGGTGCGCTGCGAGCAGGTGTCGAGACGATCCGAACGGGTGACGCCACCATCCACATCGCGACGCCTGAGAGCATGGCCGAACCCGACTGCGCCTATCTGGACTTCCACGGTGGTGCCCTCGTGCTCGGCGGCGGCGAGGCTTGTCGCGCGCAGGCGAGGATGCAGGCGGATCAGCACGGAGCGCTCTGCTACGGTGTCGACTATAGGATGCCGCCCGAGCATCCTTATCCTGCGGCGCTGGACGACGCGATGGCCGCGTATCGCTATGTCCTGGAGCGCCACGCGTCATCGTGCATCGTCATTGGCGGCCGATCAGCGGGCGGTAATCTGGCCGCTGCGATGCTCCTGCGCGCGAAGGACGAGGGCCTTCCTCCACCAGCCGGTCTGACCCTGCTTTCCCCTCAGGTCGATCTGACAGAGTCTGGCGACAGCTTTCAGGTCAACCAGATGGTCGATGTCGTGCTGCCCGGATCACTGATGCGCAACAACAAATTATACGCCAGCGGGGCCGACCTGTCGCACCCTTATCTCTCGCCTTTGTTCGGAGATCTTAGCGGCTTTCCGCCCACTTTCCTCCAGTCAGGGACACGTGACCTTTTCCTGTCCAACGCAGTACGGATGCACCGCGCCCTGCGCCGAGCAGGCGTCGACGCCGAACTGCATGTCTTCGAGGCGATGCCGCACGGTGGATTTCAGGGAAACACACCGGAGGATCAAGAGCTGGCCGCGGAGCTGTCCGGATTTGTCACAGCGCATTGGAACCGACGCGCACTTCCCAAAACTCGATAATTTTTCTGACAACCGGCACCTTATGAGCGGCATTTGTCGATTCTACCTCAATCAGCGACGCCGCTTGCGGGATCGCGCGCTGCTCGACCTTGCCATCGACAGGAAACTTCGCGGCTGTGGTCTTGTGCGGATGAAAACCGGTGATCCGGTTAGCGGCGGGCAAATCCGGACGCGCGCGATCGTGATGCAGCAGAAAACTGGCCGGCCTGTTCAGTTTGAATTGCTACCCGATCCTCGGACCAGCCTGTTGGCATGGCTCGAACGTCGTGGCACGGTGGACAACTATGTGTTTCCGAGCCGAGTGGAGTAGGCAAGGCGCCCTGATTGCGGCTAATGGAGAGCGTTCTTCAATTGCCTGAAAGGGGACATGATTTTGCAAGTTTGAGACATCGGTGACGAATGTCTCCTAGGCGACGTCAAGGGCGAACTTCTTTGAGATTGCCTTCGCTTCGAGCGAACCGCTCCAGCGAACCAGCGCGATTCCGCCGGCAACTATGGCTGCCCCCACGAGCGGGGCAGCCTGGAGCCCCATCTGTTCGACGACGTACCCTCCGCCCCAGGCGCCAAACGCGATGCCGAGATTAAAGGCGCCGATGTTCATGCCGGAGGCGACGTCGGTGGCTTCGGGGGACACTTCCCGGGCGATCTGGACGACGTAGGACTGCAAGGGCGGGACATTGCCGAAGGCGAACCCTCCCCAGAACAAGGTCACCGCGACAGCTGCCCAAGGAGAAGTGAGACCGAAGCCAAGCAGGACCAGAGAGCCTGCAAGACCGGCGAAAACGACGGTCAAAGCGGGAACCGGTCCGATCTTGTCGGAAAGCTTCCCACCAAGAATATTGCCGACGGCGACCGATACGCCGTAAAGCAGGATGACGAGGGTGACCGCTCCTTCGGAAAGGCGCGTTATGTCGGTAAGCATCGGCGCGAGATAGGTGAATGCGATGAAATTGCCGCCGTACCCGACTGCGGTGATGAGGTAGACGAGCAGCAAGCGCGGCGAGGTGAGAGCTTGCGCCTGTTGACGCAAGGTCGGCGGCGCGTCGCTTTCCAGGTTGGCCGGGACCAGCACAGCACTGGCGCCGAGACCGATGAGCGCGAGCAGGACGACACCATAAAATGTCGCGTGCCATCCGAAGTTCTGCCCAATCCATGTTCCGAGCGGCACACCGGTTACCAGCGCGACGGTGAGCCCGAGAAAGACAAGCGCAATTGCGCTCGACTCTTTTTCCTTGGAGACAAGCTTGGTGGCGATCGTCGACGCAATCGCGAAAAACACCCCATGCGCGAGCCCGGTTATGAACCTGGCTGCGACGAGCGCGAGGTAGCTTGGAGCAACGGCTGCCATCAGGTTTCCGGCAGCAAACAGCATCAGCAGCGAAAGAAGCAGCGTCTTGCGTGGCAGTTTGCCGGTCAATGCCGTGAGGATGGGTGCGCCAATGGTGACACCAAGGGCGTACAGACTGACCAGAAGGCCGGCTGATGGAAGGGAAACGCCAAGATCCGCAGCGATCGTGGGTAACAGCCCGACGATTACGAATTCCGTCGTCCCCACTGCAAAGGCGCTGATAGTCAGCGCCCAAAGCGCAAGCGGCATAGTCTTCTCGCCGACCATGTTTGTCTCCAGTTTCGAGATTTCAGTTCGACGCGAACCTAGGCGCACGTTATCATTCGAAAAAGCGCACGGGAGACATTGCAGCAGTGCTGGAACCGCACGAATTGCCCGACCTGAAAGAGGTCGCTTCCTTCATCGCCGTTGCCGAGGATGGCAGCTTTGCGGAGGCCGCTCGTCGCCTGGGATTAGCCCCGTCTTCCCTGAGCCGGATGGTTGCAAAGCTGGAAAACAGACTGGGCTTCGATGTTTTTCGGCGGACAACCCGTCAGCTTGGCCTGACAGAAGAAGGTGCCAAGACCCTGGCGCGCGCACGTGACCTCGTCGAAAGTGCCGAAGTCTTCGCGGACCTTGGTTCGACCCGAGGGCATCCGGCGGGTGTCATCAATGTGAATGCGCCGGTGCCCTTCATCTTGCATGTCCTTGCGCCGCGCATCCACGCGTTCTGCACAGCTTACCCCGAAGTAACGGTCAAGCTGTCGATGACCGATACGCTGGTGGATCTGATCTCCGCCCATGCCGATGTTGCCATCCGCTTCGGCCAGCTTGAGGATTCGTCCTTCCTGTTTCGCAGATTGGGCAAGTCTTCCTGGCGGCTCGTGGGGGCGCCCTCGCTGCTGGAAGACGTGGGCATGCCCAACGAAATCGCCGACCTGAACCGATTCAAGCAGGTCGCCTTCAGGAACCCGGTACGCCTGAACGACTGGTGGTTCGAGGGGCACTCGAGCCCGATCCGCATCCCTCCTGCATTGCATGCGGATAACGGCGAAGCGGTGCGCGCGCTGGTCCTGGCGGGGTGCGGCTTGGCGCAATTTTCCGATTACATGATCGATGCGGACATCGCATCGGGAAAGCTCGTGCCGCTCTTTGCCGACAAGCTTAGAACACCCGCTCTACAGGCCAGTGCGCTGTATTCGGAGCAGGCCAGCCGATTGGGCAGGATGAAGGTGTTTCTGGACTGGTTGAGCGATGTGACCGTGGATATCTTCGCCGGCCGATCAACGGCAATCTGATCTCGAAGCACGGTGATCCGAGCGTGGGGCTGCTTTGCGCCCTACAATCTCGGCCGTTCGGTCTAATTCAACGCAATCCCGAAAGCTGCCGTTCGTTTACCTCTTTCGAGCCGGTGCCACCACCGGCCGGGATACTTCCTTCAAACGACGGCAGATCCTGCCACGTCCGGGTGGGTCGCCGGCTGTTGCATGACCAAGCGATCGCGCTTCGTGGCTTCGACATATTCCCAGATGCGGCTTATCACCACGGAGCCTTCGCCGACCGCACTTGCCACGCGCTTGACCGATTGCGCTCGGACGTCTCCGACCGCGAAGATGCCTTCGGCGCCGGTCTCGTATGGATGATCGCGCCCGGCCTTCGCGCCTGTAAGGACGAAGCCGCTGGAATCAGTTTCTGCTAGGCCAGAGAGCCAGCCGGTATTGGGCGCCGCACCGATCATGAGGAACAGCGCCCGCGTTTCGAGGCGGACATCCCCATCGGGAGACGATAAGGTCAGCGCTTCAAGATGATCGCCGCCGTCAAGGGCCGTCACCTCCGTGCGGTAGTGGATCGTGATTGCCGGGTCGGCCTCCAAGCGTCTGTAGAGGTAATTGGACATTGACGCGGCGAGGCTGGTTCCGCGCACGACGACGTGGACGTGCTTTGCCGTCCTGCTGAGATACATCGCCGCCTGCCCTGCAGAGTTGCCGCCACCGACCACCACCGCATCGGTGTGACGACAAAAGCGCGCCTCCATATCGGTGGCCGCGTAGAATACGCCGGCCCCCTCGAAATCCTCGAGCCTTTCGAGCGGCAACCGCCGATAGCGCACCCCCGTTGCGACCAGCACGGCAAGTGAGCACACGCGCTCGCCGCCGTCGAGCTCGACCCGAAAGCTGCCGTCGGCACGACGCGAAAGCCCCTCGACCCTGCGCGGCATCGCGAAGCGCGTACCGAACTTCATAGCCTGGACCTGGCCGCGAAACACGAGATCAGTGCCCGATATGCCGGTGGGAAAGCCGAGATAATTCTCGATCCGGCTACTCGTGCCGGCCTGGCCACCGATCGCGGTGTCTTCGATCGCCAGCGCACACAATCCCTCGCTGCCGGCATAAACCGCCGCGGCGACCCCCGCTGGCCCCGCGCCGACGATGACGAGATCGTAGAGCGTCTCGCGACAGACATCGAGATCAAGGCCGAGCTCGCGCGCCAGCGTGCGCGGGCTGGGGTCATCGAGGCGGCGGTCCCGGCCGATGATGACGCCGGGCGAATGGTCGGTGGCATGACACGCTTCGACCGAGGCGTCGTCGCGCCCGTCGAGATCCAGGCTGTCGAACGGAATGCGGTTCCGGGCGAGGAATTGCTCGCACGCCTGTATGAGGGGGTCACGGTCCGCGCCAATGACCTTTACCGCGCTGGCGCGTTCCTCGAACATCCGCCGACGCCTGGCCGCGAACACCGTGATCACATGGTCGGAAAGCTCGGGCACGCGGGCCATCAGGTCGAGCATGTCGAACCGTGGCACTTCCAGAGTCCGCGTGTGCCGGGCCGCGCGCATCGGGGTGGTCACCGACGCGCCGCTCAGGAAACCGATATCCCCTAGGAATTGGGTCGGGCCAAGGGATGCTTCGAAAAGCCTTTCGCCGGTATAGACATTGACCGCCTCGATCTCGCCTTCCAGCACGTAGATGAAGCGTTCGAGCGGCTCGCCCACGGCAACGACCGTCTGTCCGGCGGTGTAGGCGCGCTCCGTGCCGATCCTATGGAGCTGATCGACATGGTGATCGGCCAGCGGAACACGCCGCATGGTCTCCAGATCGTCGCCAAACGATTCCATCACGGCACCTCCATTTCGACCACCCGATCATAATGAAGAGAAGCGAACCGGGCCAGCCGGAACTGGCCGGGCCCGCACCCGAACCGCCGGAGCCTCGAGGCTCCGACGGCACATGCCTTGCCGATATTCCGGCGTCACGCGGCCAGCAGTTCGATGGTCTGCGCGGCAGCCTCTATCTTCCTCGCCGTCAACGCCCATGATGCCCTCGGCGGCAACGATCTCGACATCGGTGCTGCCGATAAAGCGAGGAAATGGCGCAGCCACGGCGTGAAGAAGTCGATCTCGCTACCCACCGGTGTGCCGCCCGAGGCGACCACGACGTCGCCCTTCGGCCCAGCCAGCCGCTCGACAATGTGGCACAATGCGAAAGGTATCCGTCGAAAACCGTTACGGGCCAATGGGCTATGTAAAAGCGTTGTCGACCTCAGTGTTTGATGATCTGGCGGATTTTGTCAGGATGGCCGAAGAATAAACCAAGGTCGGCCCGGTCAGTCCACGATCCTGCATCAAGGCTGTGCATTGCTGGCTGCCGCCATTTCATAGAGGAAGTCGACATAGAGCAGGGTAGCCTCATCGAGGCCTGCCACTTTCGGATCACTGCTGCGGATGAGAAACCACTCGTTAGGAGCATGAGCGCCGGTCCCGCGACCGATTCCAAATTGTCCCGTAGGAAGGTTGAGCGGCGGACCATTGAACACCACACCCGGCCAGCTGCCCGCGCTGCGGGGGCTGAGCGTGTACTTAATTCCCGCACGCTCCAGTACCGTTTTCTGTGCCTGAATGAGCGGACTGTTCTCGTCTGTTTGATTGGGTCCATAGCCGCCGCTGACCACCACTTTAACATCGTCGAAGCCGCGCTTTTCAAGGTGCTGCCGCAGCTTTGTAACCGCTTCCTCTTTGGTCATGTCAGGGACAAGTCTGAATTCAAGCTTGGCTTCAGCGCGGCCGGGCAGAACGGTCTTTCCGCCCTCGCCTGTATAGCCGCTGACGAGGCCTTGAATATTCACGGTTGGCTGGGAAACAAGTCGCTCCGTACTCGTCAGGAAGTCTTCGTCATCAATCCACCGGCCGACACCCAGAGCGGCTTTCGCATCCGCCTCGTTCGAACCGTCGACGCCGATCGCTACCAGTTCTTTTTGCCTTTCCGTGAGAGGCTCCACATTTTCGAACCAGCCGTCGATTGCTGGCGTGTGTCCATCATCTGCGACCAGCGTGTCGAGCGCCTTGACCAGTCGCCACGCCGGGCTCTCCACACGTGCGTGAACGCTCGAATGAACGTCCGCCGTGGGATACCTGTCGCTGGTCTCGCCCCCAACAATGAGCTGAAATTCCACAGCACCTTTTGCGCCAAGCGAGATGCCCGCTACGCCCTGCTTGTTCTGCGAGGCGGATGGAATGATCACGCCAGCGGTGTTGCGCAAAGCTGAAGCGATCTCGGGTCGAGAGAGAATCGTATGGAAGTTGGGGGAGGCAATTTCCTCTTCGCCCTCTGCGACCAAAACCAAATTGACCGGCAACTTTCTGCCTGTCGCTTTGAAGGCGTGAAGAGCGGCGAGGAAAGCCGTTTCCGGCCCCTTCTGATTAACTGCCCCCCGCCCCATCATCACCTCGCCCTCGCCGGGCTTGTCCAAGAGTTTGCCCTCGAGTGGCGGCGCTTCCCATTCAGCGGCATCGAACTGCTTGACGTCGTACATAAAGTAGACACCCAGAGTGACAGGCGCGCCAGCATCAAGCGTGGCGAAAACGCCTGGAACACCACCCGAAGGCACGATGTCTGCCTGCTGAAATCCGGCCTCAAGTGCCAGACGGCGCATATACTCCGCGCCTTCTCTGACATTGCGGTTCTCCGCCGCAATGGTTGGTATGGCTATCCAGTCGCGGAGAGCTTCAACGGTTTCCCCATGCCGAGCTGTCACCGCATTTTCGAGCTCCTCTCGTTGAGGAGTTTGCGCCGCGGCATGGCCGGCAACGAGCGTCGAGAGCACGAGGAGGGTAATGTGGCGCATGTCCGGGTCCCATTTTGTTGCAGCACCAAACTGGCGCAGTGTGGACTTATCGTCCAGTCAGATTGTGGGTGCCGGCTTTTTAATAGCTCATGTGAACGCGCAAAGCGCAGCTGCTGACGGGCAGCATATCGCTGTCAAAGAAAGATGTTCGGTACAATAGGTGCTGCTATAAGTCCGCAATATTTGAGATGTTTCCGACGAAACTTAAATAACTCACCCTACCCGAACGGTAGGACCCGAACGGTATGTAATTTCTTTCCTGTCATGGGTTTTCTCACTGCTCCAGATCACTGCGGCGTCTTGGCGCCTCACGGCAGAACTTCATCGGATGGGTGTGCTTGGGATCTGAAGTAGTCGGCTGGAACGGAACGAAGATCCGGAGCGCGGGTTCATATTCGGCAGAAAAGGCGACAGGAGAGCGACGTGAACGCGGAATTCCACTTCGGCGCTTTGGCGACCCATCCTGCCTCCGTGTTTTCTAGTGGTGGGCGCTCGAGCGAGGACACGCACGAAGCCGCTGATCGGGACGCGCGCAAGGGCAATGTTCTGCCGGTGGACCCAGCCAAGCCAGAGACGATCGGCCGCGCGGTGGCTGTTCTCGGCAGCCTAGAAAGTGGTCACATCGGGACCGCGCTCGACGTGAATGCCGGGCGCTCGGCGCAATTCCTGAACTGACATGGCAAAGCTTGTCGTCAGCGTTACGATCCTTTGGGCCGCAATGCTGCTAGCGGGCGTTCCGGCAAGGGCGCAGGAGGAGCCGGTCGCGGCGTTCGGAGCCGATCTCGAACGATTCCCTTACCCATGGGAAGTACGGAAATTGCCCGTGACCGTTGGGTCCACGCCCGCGCAGATGGCCTACATGGATGTTCATCCCGAACAGCCCAATGGCAGGATTGCCGTCCTGCTGCACGGCAAGAATTTCTGCGGCGCGACGTGGGAAGACACGGCGCGCGCGTTGCTCGATGAGGGCTATCGCGTGCTGATTGCGGACCAGATCGGCTTCTGCAAATCCTCCAAGCCGCGCGAGGCGCAATACACCTTCGCCATGCTCGCCAGCTTCACGCGGGAGCTGATGAAAGCGCGCGGGATCGAGGACGCGGTAGTCATCGGCCATTCGACCGGCGGCATGCTGGCGATGCATTTCGCTCTGATGTATCCGGAAACGGTCAGCCATCTGGTGTTGGTCAACCCGCTGAGCCTATCCGACCGGATGGCCGAAGGCGTGCCCTATGTTCCCCTGCATAAGCTGGTCGAGCAGGAGCGGCAGAAAGACCTTGCCGCCATCAAGGATTACCAGCGCGACGTCTACTATCACGGTGAATGGCAGCCGCGCTACGATCGATGGGTCGCCATGCTGGCCGGCCAGTATGCCAGCGCCGATGGCGAGGATGTCGCTTTCGCACAGGCGAAGACCAGCGAGATGATCCTCACCCAGCCCGTCTCCCAGCATCTTGAGCGGCTGACCATGCCGGTAACGCTGATGATCGGCATGCTGGACACAACCACCTTCGGCAAGGGACAGGCGCCTCCACAAGTGGCGGAGCGGCTGCGGCCGATCCCCGATCTGGCGCCGGAAGCGGTCGCGCGCATCCCTGATGCCAGGCTCGTCACCTTTCCCGACCTCGGCCATTCCCCGCAGGTGGAGGCGCCGGAGCGTTTCGAGGAACGACTGCTCGCCGTGCTGCGGGAGCAGCAGTCACCCGCAGGAGAGCAGGAATGACAGAACCATCTGGCGCATTCCCGCTTCGCCGCCGCAGCTTTCTTGCAGGTGCGGGTGCGGCGGCGTCGGTATTGACGGCAGGATCGCCCGCAGCTTTCGCGCAACCTCGCACGGAGCGGCCGCTCCTGATCCGCGGTGCCCATGTGATGACCATGGGTCAAGTGGGCGACCTGCCCCACACCGATGTTCTGGTGCGCGGGCGCGACATCGCCGCAATCGGACCGGACCTTGCTGCCGAAGGGGCGGAGATCATCGAGGCGCAGGATCAAATCCTGCTCCCCGGCCTCGTCGATACGCACAATCATCTTTGGCTCTCGCAGATGCGCGGGCTATTCGGTCGCTCGCCCGAAACGCGCTATTTTCCGCTGGTGGAACGGCTCGGGGCCGCATATCGGCCCCAGGATATGCGGACGGGTACGCTTTTCGGCGCCGCGGGTGCGCTGGCGGCCGGAATCACAACAACACTGGCCTATTGCGACAACATCCGCTCCCCCGAGGATGCCGAGGCGGCGCTGGACGCGCTGGTTGAAGCGGGGATCAGGGCACGGTTTCTCTATGCCGGCCATGACAGGCTGGCGCCGAGCGAAACACTGGGGATCGATCACCTCCGGCATCTGCACCGCAGCCGGGCCGCCTGGGCCGGCGCTGCCCCCATCGATCTCGGCCTCGGCTGGCGCACACCCAGCGCGGACGCGAACGAAGCGGTCCAAGTCACGGCTTTGACCGAGCTTCGCCGCGTGCGTGAGATCGGCCTCCCGGTCTCCACCCATATCAGCGGAGACAATGGTCCCTCGCAACTGCAATTCCTGTTGGAGCACGGCCTCCTCGGGCCCGACATGCTGCTCGTCCACGCCACCGGAGCCGATCCTGCCGCCTTGCGCGCGGTGGAGGAAGCGGGTGCGGCGATCGCGCTGACCCCGATTACCGAGCAGCGCATCGGCTTTGGCCTGACGCTGCTGAGGCATTACACCGACCGGGTGGGCCGTGTCGGGCTGGGAATCGACGGCGCGCTTGCCGGGGCGCCCGACATGTTCGCGGTAATGCGCGCGGGGCACATGGTGCAGGCTGCGGTCGGCGGCGACGAACTCGCCATCCTGCCGCGCCAGATCCTGCGATTGGCCACGATCGAAGGCGCGCGCGCCATCGGCATGGGCACTCTCATCGGCTCGCTCGAGCCGGGCAAGCGCGCCGACATGATACTGATCGATCCGCGCGATCTGCACATGGGATTTCCCACAAGCGACCCCAGCGCCCTGATCGTATACTCCGCAAAGCCGGAGAATGTCCGCATGGTGATGGTGGAGGGCGCGGTGCTGAAGCGCAATGGCCGCATGACCCGGATCGACGAGCAGCGACTCGTCGAGGCAGCCAGTCGATCGCTGGCAACGGTGCGTGCCAGGGCCCGCGAGGCCGCGAGGCAAAGCAGGCGATAGAGGGAGTGCGGCGATCGCCTCCTCACGCAGAGGCCCTCCGCCGCGCCGCCCGTCATCCCGGCCGGCCACCATGCGCATTCCACAACGCCAGCACCTCGCGGCGTCCGGGACAGTCGTCTTTCAGTCGGGATGTCTCTTGCGAGTCCCTGTTCTGGTGCCTAACGGGGAGGACGAAACCCGTCGGAGAATAGAAGCCCTATGTGATCGGATGCCCCTTACAGCGCCACGTCGTTTTGCCTGTTGGGAGTTCATCTATCCGTGTCTTCGCTTTCTCTTGCAGATGTCACCTGGTCTACACCGGACGGACATCTCCTCTTCTCCGATCTTTCAATTGATTTCGTGCGTGAGCGCGTGGGACTTGTCGGCCGCAATGGCGTGGGGAAGAGCACGTTGCTGCGTATGATCGCAGGCAAGATCGAGCCCGACCGGGGTCGCGTTTCTCGCATGGGTGTGATCGGAACCATGCGTCAGATCGTGCAGGTAAACTCGGAAGAGCGGGTCGCAGACCTGCTCGGCATTGGTGGCGATCTTGCGAGGCTTCGTCGCGCCGAAGCTGGTACAGCAACACTTGAGGACCTTGCGGAAGTTGACTGGACCCTGGAAGCCGAAGCCGAGGCGGCTTTGGCATCGGTGGAGCTCGAGGTCCCCCTCGAGACTCCGCTTATTGCCTTATCGGGTGGGCAACGCACCCGCGCGGCTCTTGCCGGGGCCATATTTGTTCGGCCAGACTTCTTATTGCTCGACGAGCCTACTAACGACCTGGACGCGGAGGGACGCGCCATCGTTCGCAACCTGCTGGGCGGTTGGCGGGCGGGGGCAATCGTGGTGAGCCATGATCGTGAATTGCTTGAGGTCATGGATGCTATTGTCGAACTGACCACCTTGGGGGCGGCGCGCTACGGCGGGAACTTCAGCGCCTTTAGCGAGCGCAAAGCAGTTGAACTCGCTGCAGCAGAGCACGACGCCGCGGTCGCGCAGCGTCACCTGAATGAAGTTAAGCGCCGCGCGCAGCAGACACGCGAGCGCCAGCAGCGACGTGATGCCGCCGGCGCCCGCAAGAGTGCACGCGGCGACATGCCGAAGATCCTGATGGGCGCGCGCGCCAACCGCGCTGAGAACAGCGGTGGCGACAATGCCCGCCTTGCGGAGCGTCAGCGAAACGACGCCCTAACTTCGCTCGCTGAAGCGCGCGAGCGCGTAGAACGCGTCGAGCCCTGGTCGATCACGCTTGCCTCCAGTGGCCTTGCCTCGGGACAGCGTGTGCTCGAGCTGCGGGGCGTCCACTTCGGTCATGTCGCGGACAAGCCGATCCTTGCTGATCAGAACCTTTTGATCGCGGGGCGGGAGCGGGTTGCGGTATCCGGAGCGAACGGGGCCGGCAAGTCAACCTTGCTGGCGCTTGCGGCGGGGCATATTACGCCTTGGTCGGGCACTGTACGGCGGTACGCAAAGGCTGCATATTTCGACCAACGCATGACGCTGCTCGACGGCGAGAAGACGATCCTGGCAAACCATGCGCGCCATAATCCGGACGTGGACGACAATGGCCGCCGCGCGGCTCTTGCACGTTTCGGTTTCCGCGCGGCGGCAGCCGAGCGTCGGGTGGACCGGCTCAGCGGTGGAGAGACGTTGCGCGCGGCGCTGGCCGTCGCGCTTGGCGGCGCCACACCGCCGCCATTACTCATCCTCGATGAGCCGACCAACCATCTCGACCTGGATGCGCTGAATGAACTTGAGACGGCGCTCAGGGCCTATGATGGCGCACTGCTTGTCGTGAGCCATGACGAAAAGTTCCTCCAAACGATTGGGGTCACAAGTCGCATCGACCTTTGATAGCGGATCAGCGACTATGCGCGCCAGCGTCGTCGTTGACTTGAGGTGAGCATAAGGTGCGTTCCGAGGGATCAATCTCAGCTAGTGAACGGCCGCTTTCAAGACGATATCACTCACGATCCCCAACCCACACAGTCTGGCTTTCCCAGGTTCGTACGCGACCAATGGATGCGCGATTTGATAGGCTAGTCGCGTGCGAACCAGATTGAGCGTCTGTTTGAATAAGTTCTCCTACCGATCGGAGGAGGAGGCGCTCGTCGTCGTCCGGCGCTCTGGCTTGCAGCTCCGAACTTACCGCTGCGACCGCTGCCGATTAATTCACCTCACGAGCCGCACGAAAGGCAAACGCATTCCCAAACTTGCGGAGTGATGATGCAGAAACTTTCGGCCGCCCCTTTCGAGACACTTGGACGAGACGGCTGGTCTTGGCGGGTCGATCTGAGCGCAGAATGATATTGTCCATGACACCGGTCTGCCGAAGCAGTCGATCTCGACCGTCTTCACAATTGGTCATGATGTTCTCGTCCGCAGCGAGGTCGGTCAAATCGTAGAAAAAACTCGCCGCGTCGACGCCGAAGCCGTCAGCGACCCAACGCCAATATTCTACGGTGGCTACGCCGGCTATTTCGGGAATCCCGGCGGTCACCTGTGGGAAATTGTCTCGAACCCCGAACTTATGCTGTCGTCATCGGATTGAACTGAGCCGAACTATACCGTCTCTCGAGAACAATCTCGAAGATGCTCTTTCCCTTTCTTCCAAGTTTGAAAGAGCCTCCGAATTAATCAGCAAAAAGGAGTCTGCCCGGGGCTTAGAAAAGAAGGGCGATTCCAGACTCGGCTGGAACCGCCCTTTTGCGTTACCTGGTCCCAGCCTGCTTCAACGGCGGGGCGAGGCCGTGTTAGCGCCTGCGCATTCGCGAGGCGCCAAGAGCGGCCAAACCCAATCCGAAGATCATAAAGGCTGCGGGTTCCGGGACGTCTGCGGCCTCAAAGCCGAACTGCGTTACGAGGCCATATCGGTCAGTTGTATAGCCTGTACCGTCAGTTTGGAAATTGAGGGCTCTGCTGAAGGTATCGCCAGCTGCCGAATTAAAGCGGTTGAACATGCTGACCTGGCCTCCTTCGGTCCGGAGGATGTCGATGATGAGATCACCGGCCGAGGGGTCGTAGAGGAAGGCTCCATCGAAACCGTACTGATCTCCTGCTTCAACGAACCCAAAGTCGCTGACGGTGTCGAAAACCACGTCGTTTGAAAGATTGTCGGAGAGGTCCGTGCTGAGATTGTTCACGGCATTGGCTTGGGTACCGATACGCATGACGAATGTCCGGCCATCGAAAGACACGGATCTCGATGCAAAGAAATCAATGCTTGAGATCAGGATGGGCGCCGAACCGAAGAGATCGGAGGAGTAAGCCTGTTGGTACCGGAGGGCACAGGCGAATGTGCAGTCGCCTTCAATCGACTGTCCGCCATCGACATAGAGAGTGGTCGCAGCGGCGGGCGTGGCGAGTAGAGCGACAGCGGATAAGACCAGTGATCGGAATTTCATTTAACCTGCCTTGATAAAAAATTGGGAACAAGGTCGATTAAGCAAGGAGCATGCCATGGCGATTTATCTCGCAAATTCAATGATCGGCCAAGGCAGCGCGTTTATGATGTTAATAATTCCGACACTTTCACGCTAGCGGCCAGAACATCAGGTGCACCATCCCGGTCCTGGGCGTCAGCAGGATGCACGATAGCTCCGACCAGCAGCCCCTGCGTATCGGTGATGATGTGTCGTTTTCTGCCCTTCATCTTCTTGCCAGCGTCATAGCCGTTCGGACCGCCGTTCTCGGTGGTCTTGACGCTCTGGCTGTCGATGACACGGCGCTTCGGCTGGCCTCCTTGTTCATCTGCTCTCGCGCCAGCATCAGCAGCGCGTGGTTGATCGACGACCACAGTCCTGCGTCACGCCAACGATAGAAGTAATGCTGCAGCGTCGTCATCGGTGGGAATAGGACGGGCGGCAGCATCCGCCAGGGAAGGCCGCCGCGAAGCAGATATAAAAGAGCTTCGACGATCTGCCGGTAACTCCAGCGCGGTGGGACGGCCTTGAGAAGCGCGTGGTGGCAGAAGCGGCTCCAGAACCGCCCATTCCGCATCCGTCAAATCGCTTGGCAAGCGCTGCTCGCTTCGGGCACACTGCTTGCGGGTGGTATCGGTCCACATGGGATCCTCCGTCGATGTGTTGCAACACCGGCTTGAATCACATCATGCTGATATCACCCAACTTCTTTTTCGGTCAGGCTGTGAGAGATGCCATCTCTTTTCCAAGTGAAAAGGGGGGCACGAAAATCCACAAAATTGGGCAAAGTCCCGTCGTCGAACGCTCAGTATCTATCAGAGGCGCCTTACTTGCCATATAGAGGCGCTTCGCCTGTCAGGCCGGGCCGCTTTTCGTGCGGCTCGACAACCCGAAAAGGAAATGGTGCACCCGACTGGATTCGAACCAGTGACCTCTGCCTTCGGAGGGCAGCGCTCTATCCAGCTGAGCTACGGGTGCTGTGGGTGGGGCATTAGCAAAGCGCGGGCGGGGCCGCCAGTCGGTAATCGCGCTGCTGGGGCAGGTGCTTCTGGGCGTGGGCCCGTGCGTCGCCTTAGGCGGCGATCATTCTTCGGCAGCGTCGGCGTCAGCGTTGGTGGCGGCGTCAGGGGCGGGGGTCATTTTGCGGAATTGACCCAGGCCGCAGGAGGCGCCGGGCATATTGCCGCCACCCTGCCTGACGACGCGGATTATATCGGTCGAGCAAATCTGACTGAGTGACGTCGTGTAGCTGAAACTTTCCTCGAACCCCAGGCCGGGGCATCTGTTCGGCAGTTCGTTGCGCCAGATCTCGCCGCCCGCCATTTCGAAGTCGATGACATAGTCAGAAAGGACATGGGTTCGCCGCACGCGCTGGATCGCGACACAATTTTCGGGTGCGACGTCGGCGACCGGAATAAGGGCATCCAGCGGCTCTTCCGCGCGGGGATCCGCGCACGAGGAGACAGATAGACCCGCGAGCGGGAGAAGGGCGAAAAGGGCAATTCTGGACATATCGGCGGCACCCCAGGGCGGCGACCGCACCGCGCCCCGTCCAAACTCCGACAGGGCGCGATGGGTACTGATACGCAACACGTCACGCAAGTGACTCGCTTTGTCTTATGCACCCGGGCGTGAATAGTCACTGAACACAGATCAGGATTCCATGTTTTTTGCGTCAAAAGCACAGATATCGACGACCGGACACCGATAACATTCCGGTTTTCGTGCCTTGCACAGGTGTCGGCCGTGCAGAATGAGCCAATGATGCGCGCCCAGCAGATAATCCTGCGGTACAACTTGCATCAGCCTGGTTTCCACCGCCTCAACCGTTTTTCCGGGTGCGAGGCCCGTGCGGTTGGCGACGCGAAACACATGGGTGTCGACCGCCAGTGTCGCCTCTCCGAACGCCTCGTTCAGGACCACATTGGCGGTTTTCCGGCCGACGCCGGGCAAAGCCTCAAGCTCTGCGCGGGTGCGCGGGACCAGGCCGTCATGTTCGGCCAGCAGGATTTCAGACAAAGCGATGACGTTCTTCGCCTTTGAATTATAAAGGCCGATCGTGCGGATATGCCGTTTCAGCCCCTCCTCTCCCAAGGCGACCATGGCGGCGGGGTCCTGCACCTCTGCGAACAGATTGGCGGTGGCGCGATTGACGCCGGCATCGGTCGCCTGCGCGGAAAGCACGACCGCAACCAGCAGCGTATAGTCGTTGACGAAGTCGAGTTCGGTCTTCGGGTCCGGGCGCTCCGCGGCCAGTGCGGCGAAAAAAGTGCGGACATCCTGCGGCTTCATGCCGCCGGGCCTTATCGACTGCGCGGCGGCGATGTAAGATGCAGCCGCCATGACCGCCACGCTGGACCTTATTCTGCGCCCGCCGCCACCGCTGAATTATCGGCAGGCGCTGATCGTGCTGGGCGTCACCGCGCTTGTAATGGCGATTGCGGCGGCAAGGTTCTGGTTCCTGGGTGCCTGGATGATCCTGCCCTTTCTGATCATCGACCTGTCGCTGCTGATATGGGCATTTCACGCCAGCGCGCGCGGGTCGAAGGCGTTCGAACGCATCTGCCTGTCGGAACGCGAGATCCGCGTGGAGCGCGTCGGTGCCGGCGGAAACAGCCAAAGCTACACTCTGCCGCGCCAATGGACGCGCGTGGAGCTGGAGCGGCCCAGCCCGCCGGTCAGCCGCCTGTGGCTGACGCATCGTGGCAGGCGCCTGCTGATCGGCCGCCACCTGAACCTGCGGGAGCGGGCGGAGGTGTACCGCGAATTGCAACGGGCACTCGGCTAGGCGAGGCGCCGCACGCGAATCGCGTGGGCGGATGCGCGCCTGCGCACAGCGGTGGATGCGCGTCTGCGCGCAGCGGTTGATGCGTGTCTGCGCGCAAGGAGGGCTGAGCGAGCGTCGCGGAACTTTCGGGAGCTTTCGCCGGGCGTGGATTTGTGGTGATAGCGCGGCATGACCGCCGCCGCCGATCAATTGCAACGCACGCGCCGCGCCTGGGCCCTGCCCGGGTCCGGTCGCGACCGCCTTGTCGCACTCGGAAAGCGCGGTTTTCCGGTCGCGGCCGCGGTGATCCTGGCGATCGGCCTGATCTGGCCCATGACGCAGGACCGCGAATTCTCATTCGTCCTGTCAAAAGACCGCGTCGACATGGCGGGCGACCGCATGCGGCTGGGCGGTGCGCTGTACCGGGGGGAGGATTCCTTTGGCCGGCCCTTTGCCATTCGCGCGCAATCGGGCGTGCAGCAATCGAGCGCCGACCCCCGCGTCGTGCTGGAGGATCTGAGCGCCCGGATGGACATGGAAGAGGGCCTGGCGACGGTCACCGCGCCGCGCGGCATTTACGACATGGACGCGGAGCGCCTGGTGGTGGCAGGCCCGGTCAGGGTCAGGCGTGCCGATGGGTACCGCCTGGTGACGAGCGACGTTGCCGTGGACATTCCCAGCCGCCAGATTATCGGCGACGGGCGGATACTGGGCGCCAACCCGCTGGGCACCTTTGCCGCCGATACGCTGGAAGCGGATATGAACGACCGGACACTTGTGCTGACCGGCAATGTGAAGATGAGGATCGACCCCTGATGAAGACCGCCCTTGGCCTCGCCGCACTGGCGGCGCTTGCCGTTGCCGCCGCCGCCGCTCAGGAAATACCGGGGGCGTCGATGCGGAATCATGACAGCAGCGCACCCATCGATTTCGACGCCGGTCGGATCGAGGTGCGGGAGGCGGAAAGCCAGGCGATCATTTCCGGCGATGTCCACGTAACGCAAGGATCCCTGGACCTGGATGCAGAACGGATTCGCGTATTCTATAATGACGGCGCCGACCGCATTCAGGTCGACCGGCTGGACGCGGATGGCGGTGTCACGGTCAGAACCCCCGCCGAGACCGCGCGCGCGCAAAGCGCCCTTTACGACGTTCCGGGCGAGCAGATCACGATGATCGGCGACGTCGTCCTGACACGCGGGTCCGACGTGCTGCGCGGCCAGCGCCTGATCATCGATCTGGGCAGCGGCAGGTCGACGTTCGACGCCGCCGTCAATGCCGAGAGTGGCGAAGGCGGCCGCGTTACAGGCAGCTTCACGCCCAGCAATGTCACCAATCCCTGAGGACATGCGACACTGTGCGCGGCACAACGCACAACAGGGCCGACGCCGCGCTTGACCCGTCCGTCATCCCCGCCTAATTGACGGCCCGTTCGTTCTGCTGAGCGACACCCCGCATGGCAAACATGCGCGTGGCCCCTTCGTCTAGTGGTTAGGACGCGGCCCTTTCACGGCTGAAACACGGGTTCGAGTCCCGTAGGGGTCACCATTTCAGGCTTTTCAGTCCTTTACGTCGGCGCGCGTGATTCTGTGGCTCCCCCCCAGCGCCTCACTTGCAGATGTAACGACAGGTCAGAACCACGACCGAATCGCGCATTCCATAAGCCTGCAGGCATAAGAGCATCAGCGTCGCCGGGATGGGACGCGCCAAATGCCCCATGCGGGGTTCATGCCTGGCAATGGGGTTGATGGCGCTATTCTTCCAGGCGTCGCAACCATAGTTCCGCTATCATCGCCGCTTCCAGGTTCAGCGAGCCGTCGTAGATGCCGAGGCGCACCCCCTCAATCGTTCGACGCCACGCGACGGGGTCCACCCATCCCCTGGACACCAGGCGGGGATCATCCGTCATCGCGCGCCACCAGGGTTCGGATTTCATCAGGTCACGCTCGCTGCGTTCCTGCGACGTACCCTTTGTGTAGCGGGTGCGGATCGCCTCCGGCAGTCGATCGCGTAACGCCTGCCGCTGGAGCCGCCGGTCGTCGGCCCCCACGGCCCGCAGGTCCGGCGGCAGGGCCAGCATGAACTCCACAAGTGGAAGATGGAGGAGGGGATGGCGGCTGGGTGCGGACAGGTGGCGACGGAAAGACGGCTGCGCCTGACCGGCAAGCTCGTAGATCAGATCCCATAAATATTGCTGGCCGATGCGGTCCACCGTCGGCGCGGCCCGCGCGCGGCGACGGCCGGCAAATCGATAGCGGCTGGCAAATGCCTGGCTGAGCCATGCAGGCTGCGCGCCGCGGTGCACGAGCGAGGCCCCCACGCGATAGGCCTTCCACAGCGGCAGCGACGTTTGCCGGATCAGCGAAAATGCCGAACGCGCGCCGTCGAGATTACGCGACCAGCGGCGGGCATTGCGCCAGGCTGCAACCGGTCGGCCCTTGCCAATCGGGTCGGCAAGATGCGCCGGAACAAGCCCGCCATAGCCAAAGACGATATCGCCCGCCGCCCCTGTCAGCACCACATCCGGTGACGTTTCGCGCACGACCGATGCATAGGCCGCCTGCACCGCCCCACGCATTTCGCCGTCAGGTTCGCTGGCCCGACCGAAGGGGGCGAGGCTGCACAAGGGGGCCTGGTCAAGATCGATGCGGTGCCACGGGCGGCCGGTGGCCTCGACCGCGATCCGCGCGAAATCCTCGTCCTCGGCAGCGGTCGCGACCGATGAAACGGTCGTCAGTGCCTGCAGGTTTTCGCAGCGGCGGTCGGCCGCCATGAACACCGTGCTGGAATCTAGGCCGCCTGAAAGCTCGCACAGCGCGCTGTCGCCAGAACCCACGGCACTGGCGACCGCCTCGTCGACAAGCTGCCGCAGCCGGTCGGCAAGATCATTTGCGCTGCCCGCCGGCAGGGCAGTTTCGGGATGCCATGGGGTCTGGCGATGTTCGCCTGCGCCATCGACCAGGATCGTCTCACCATGAGCGAGCCTGCGCACGTCGCGAAACGGCGTCAGGGCACGGTTCGGCGTCCCGAAGGCGAATAGGTCAGCGAAATATTCCTAGCACACCGCGTCTGGAGGGGAACCTGCCACGAGAGGAAGGGCCTCCGCCGCGACGATCAATTCCCCTGCCTCTTTTCGAAAATAGATAGTCTCGATCCCCAATGGGTCCTGAGCCAGCACGATCCGGCCAGATGCACCGTCCTCGATCACAGCCGCCCAGGCACCGGGCAGGCCCGAAGAGAATGACGAACCCCGCGCAAGATAGCGGTCGGCGATGTCTTGAGCAGCCTCCGGACCGCTGCGCGGCCCTGATGGGGTGCCCATATAGCCAATGACATGGACGCAGAGGCAGCGAGGCTGGTCGAGGGCAAAGCTGCTGAAGCGGCGATCAGGGATTATGCGCAGGCGCCGCACGATCAGGCGATGGTGAGCATCGTGAAGAAGTTCTGCCCCCCTTCGCGGGCATCCTCGCTCCTCGCGACCGGTTCGGATTGAAGGAGCGCCTGCCCATCGACCTCGACCCAGGCATGCGCCTGGAATGGAAAGCGTTTGACGCCAATGATGAAGGTCGCTGGCAGATGATGCGCGCGCAAATATCCGAACAGCGCCAGGCTGCGCGGCAGACAGTCAAGCATGCCGCGCCCATGAGGGATGAACGCCTCCGCCCTGGTAAAGCGCGCCAGACAGCGCTGCAGACCCGCGCGTGCCCCCTCATCGGGCCGCGCCGCGGAACGTTCGGCCCAGCCAAGGGCAGCCTGAAACCCTGCAAAACGCAGCAGGGCAAAGGCAGAGATCAGGCAGAACAACGGACTGCGGCAGGGAAGAGCGAGGCGGCGCGGACGCACCGGTGGATCATCGGCGCCCTTTAGCCATCCGATCGTCTTCAACTGTTCACCCAGACGTTCCATGCGACGGGATTGGTCCGGGGGACCGATCGAAGGCGGGCCGTGATCCGTCATGAACATCAGACGCCAAAGCTCACCTGTTTCCGGCGGAAGCGCGAGGTAGCGACCGGCCTTGGCATCCAGGACCACGATCAGCCCATCAACGTCCGCCCACCGGATGTGGCGCGCCAGCAAGGGCGGCCAAATTGTCGTCATGATCGCGCACGCAGACCCAAATATCAGCCGCTCGTGCCGGGATCCTTGCGCGTGTAATTGGTAATGCTGCCGCCGTCTTCGATCTGCCCCGAGCCACTATGGCCGGTCAGGGATGCGACCGAGCCTATGTCCAGCGCCAGTTCTGCGACGGCATCTGTAGTCGGCGTCTTGTTTCGGCGGCCAATTCCAAAAAATTTCAGCATCGTCAAATCTCCCTCCGAGATACCAAAAGCGTACGACGTATAAAAATATTTGTCGAGTCAAACTATACTGACGGTTCGGAGCAGATTTATTTGCGTATCTTGCGCTGAAACCTGCAAACATCCCCTTCCCTAAGGGCGGTCTGGCACAGAAGGCCCCTCCCCTCCTTTGGTGCGGCCGGCCTGTTCCTTGGCCTCAGCCCCAGCTTTCCAGGACCGGAGGTTCCCGGCCGGCGGAGAGGGCCAGGCGCATGGCCGCCGCAAAGCTGGGCGCACCGAGGCGGCTCATCATGTTGGCACGGTGCATTTCGACCGTGCGCAGGCTCAGTTGCAGGCGGTGGGCGACCAGTTTGTTGGGCAGACCCGCCAGAAGCAGGTCCAGCACTTCGCGCTCACGATCGGTCAACTCCGACAGCTTTTGGCGCGCCGCCAAGCGACGCCTGCGATCTTCCTCTACATCCTTATGGGCTTCGATTGCCGCGTTGATCAGATCGATCATTTCCGCGTCGTCATAGGGCTTTTCGATGAAGTCGGTGGCGCCGAGTTTCATCGCGCGTACGGCGCGCGAGACATCGCCAAAGCCGGTCACAACGATCACCGGCATCGACTGCGGGGCAGCCATGGCCTTCAGTACGTCAAACCCGTTTACATCCGGCATGTTGAGGTCGAGCAGCACGACCCCGGTGGGCAGATCGTCAAGTTCGTCGAGGAAATCGGCGCCGCTCATGAACCCCCGAGGCTCGAAGCCCGCCTCGGACAGCATGAACCATGAGGAGCGGCGGACCTCCGCATCGTCGTCCACGATATAGACGTTCGTCGGGAACGCCGGGTTCACGGGCGAGTTACAGTAACATCCATGGGAAATTTGCTAACTTGACGGGGCGCATAGCTCAAGACTGAAAACACAAAGGACCTTGCGTTTGATGGAGGGAGAGACCGGAACAAACGACCACGCTTTAGGCATATAATATCGTATAAAACGAACAGGGATAAGTTCGTCATACACCCAAATTAGCTTTTACTTGTCATTGTGAATTTTACCAGATGGAGCAAGGTTCTGATCCATCTCTTGTATCAACGCCTTAATCCAGGTTACAGGTCAGGGCGACGCTCCCGGAATAGCGGCCTGTCCGGATTATCGATCGGAGTGGAAACGATTTGAATATCAGGCGCGAAAATAATCAGATAGTCTATTTGGTAGACGATGATCCCGGTGTACGCGATTCTACCGCATTCCTGCTGGATACTATGTCTATCAAAAATCATGCATTCGAAAGGGGGGAAGCCTTTATCGAGGCGCTTGATGAACTCTCCGACGGCTGTCTTCTTCTCGACCTGATGATGCCCGGTGCCGGCGGCTTTGAGGTCATGCGCGATCTGGCTGCACGCAAAAGGCCCATGCCGGTTATCCTGATGACTGCCGCCAGCAGCGCGTGGACCATCCGCCTGGCACCCGGGATCGGTCCGTTCAAGCTTCTGGAGAAGCCCTTTGCCGAAGACATGCTGCTGGGAGCCATAGAAGACGCATTCGAAATGCTGGGGAAAGGCACATGCTCCAGCCGGGCCGCGCAAGCCAAGGAGGGGATCGCGCGGCTGTCGGCCGGACAATTCCTGCTGCTGCGCGGGTTGATCAGTGGCATGGACACGCCCGAACTTTGCCAGCGTCTGGACATGTCGGAGCTGGAGGTTCGCCGCATGCGCGCCCGGGTGCAGGAGCGGATTGGCGCCCCGGATATTTATAGAGCGATGGAGATCGGCGAGGCCGCAGGACTGCTGCCCCTTACTGATTTCTGAAGCGGGAGCGAGGGTGACGGAGCACGAAAACACGATCGCCGCGCGGCTGGCAAGTTCGGAGGCAGAGGTCCGCGGCCTGCGAAAGCAGCTTGATGTTGCGAAGGCCCAATATGATTGCGTGATCCGGATCACGGGCCAGGTCCCCTTCGCCGCAGATGCGGAGGGAATTCTGTTCAGCATCGGCGACCGGTGGGAAGACTGGACCGGTATCCCGGTGGAGCAGGCGATTGGAACCAGTCTGTTCGACTGGGTGTATCCGGAGGATCAGGTTGCAGCTCGCGACACCTGGCGGGCGATTGTGCGTGATGGGGATGCGTATTCACTCGACTTCCGCTTGGCCGCAGCTGCTGATCCCCGCCGTTGGGTGCGATGCCGGGCGGAAAGAATTGATGCCGGTGTACTGGGCGCGCCGCATTGGCGCGGAGTGCTCGACGACATCGACGAACTGTATCGTGCAAGGCGGGAGGCGCAGCAGAATGAAAGACGCTATCGCACCGCCGCGCGCGCGACCCGCGATGTCATCTGGGATGCCGATCTTGAAAACGGCACCATCATTTTCGGCGAGACACTGCAGGAGACCCTTGGCCATGCCGAGGTAGAGAGATTGCACCCCCTTTCCTGGTGGGAAGAGCGTCTGCATCCCGACGACCTTGAAGAGACACGGGCCTCGTTCTACGCCTGCCCCCCGGGCGCGCGCTGGGTTGCCGAATACCGGGTCCAGCGCGGCGATGGCAGCTACGCCATCGTGCAGTCCCGCGCATTCATCCGGCGTGATGCGCAGGGGGAACCTAAACAGGCGACGGGTGCGATATCCGACCTGACCGACGAGAGACTGATGCGCGCGCGCATGGAAAAATTGAGGGCGGACATGCTCGACAGCTCTCGTTCCGGCACTGTCGGCGCGCTTGCGGGCATGCTGGCGCATGAACTGAACCAGCCGCTGACCGCCCTTACCAATTATGTACGGGGCGCCAGGCGATTGCTGCAGCAGGATGATTTTTCACGCGACCGGGTGCAGGCGGCGCTTGATTCCGCCGCCTCCAGCGCGATCGATGCGGGTGCGCTCGTGCAGCGCATGCGGGAACTGATCTCTCGCGGCGAAGGGCGGCTGACCGTCGAGCGGCTGGGACGGATCGCCACCAACGCCCGCGCGCTGACTATCCTGCAAAACGAGCAGAGCAATTTGCGCATCGCCATCGAAGAGGGTCTGGAAGATTGCAAGATCGTTTGCGACCGTATTCAGACGCACCAGGTATTCCTGAACCTGCTGCGCAATGCCGCGGAAGCGACAGCCCGGACGCCAGCCCCCTTCATAGAGGTACGCGCGGCACAGGAGGGCGAATTTGTCAGGGTCAGCATCGTCGACAACGGACCCGGCTTTGGCACCACACAGCCAGACGACGTCTTTACGCCGTTTTTGACCACCAAGATGCACGGCGTCGGGATCGGCCTGGCCATCTGCAAGATGATCATCGAGGCACAGGGCGGCCGGATCTGGGCCGAAGAGCGAGCGGCAGGCGGGGCAGCCTTCCACTTTACGCTGCCCTTGTCGGACGGGGAGAATATGATATCTGCCACGGATGCCCGGTCCGGAAACCCGGCAGAGGACGTCATTTTGCGCAATCCCGGACCCAGCGATGCCAGGGCGGCAGCAATCCTTGTCGAAACCTTTATTTTATGACCGTAGAACCCCGGTCTATTTTTTTTCGTCCATTGCTGTCCAAGGGCGCCAATGGCATTACTTCAAGACACAGGAATCACGGCTGACCATCATTGCGCCGTGCGATGGGATGCGCTTCAACGCCTGCGCATCCTCGATACGCCGCCCGAGCCGGCGTTCGACGATCTGGTCCAACTTGCCGCCCGGCTTTGCAAGGCGCCCATCGCGGCGCTGACCCTGCTGGCGCCCGACCGGCAATGGTTCAAGGCGCGCCTGGGGCTGGAGCAGAGCGAAACACCGCTGAATGAATCGTTGTGCCTGTGGGCGGCAGAAAATGATTCCGACATGCTGATCATACCCGATCTGCGCGTCGATCCCGTTTTTCAGTTCCATCCCGCATATCTGACCGGGGATTTGCGCTTTTATGCCGGCGTCCCGCTGGCAACGCGGGAGGGAGTGCGCGTCGGTGCACTCTGTGTAGCAAGTACCGAGCCGCGCCCCGGCCTCGACCCACTTGAAAAGGAAGCGCTGTCGACACTGGCCGCGCAAGCCGTCGCGCAGATGGAGCTGCGCCGTACCCTGTTCGAGCGCGACGAGGCGCTGGAGCGGGAACGGGCGCGCAGCACCGAGCTGGAATGGCTGATGCTGCACGACCCCTTGACCGGGCTGTGCAACCGGACGCTGTTCGAAACAAAATTGGAAGAGGTCGTTGCAAGCGGCCCGACCGGCCTGCTGCTGATGGATCTGGATCAGTTCAAGCAAGTGAACGACCGTTTCGGTCAGCATACCGGTGACCGTCTGCTGCGTACTATTGTGGAACGGCTGGATGCCGGCGGTTTTTCCCGGGACGTCGTCGCCCGTTTTGGCGGTGATGAATTCGCCCTGATCCTTCCGAACACCGGCGAAGCCCGGATGAAGGAAATCGCGCGCGGCATTATGCGGGCCATGGAACAGCCAGTATCGATCGACGGGCGGCAGCTTTTCGTCAAGGCGAGTATTGGCGGCGGCTCCGCCGATGCGGGTTCGGAGGCGGAGGCGCTGGTGCGCGATGCGGATCTGGCCCTGCAGGTAGCCAAGCGCGAAGGCGGCGCCCGCGCGCGTTTTTTCGTGCCGCGCCTGCTGCACCGGCAACGGGAGCATGACGCAATGCTGGACCGCGCCCGGCATGCCCTCGCCACGGACGGAATCGTGCCCTTTTATCAGCCGAAGGTCGACCTGTTCAGCGGCGCCATCACTGGTTTCGAGGCGCTGCTGCGTCTGCCCCTGCCCGGCGGCGAGGTCGATTATCCCGCCGCTGTCGAGGCTGCGTTCCACATACCCGACACAGCCGTCGCCATTGGCCAGACAATGCTTCGCCAGGTCGCATCCGACATCGGCAATTGGCACAGGCAGGGCCTGGAGTTCGGCCGCGTGTCGCTGAACGCCGGCACAAGCGAACTGGGCGATCCGCTTTACGCCGCGCGGCTGATCGCTGCGCTGCGAAAGAACGGGGTGCCGGAAAGCCTGCTGGAAATAGAGGTGACGGAAAAGGTGCTTCTGGACGATGACGATGCGCAGGTCCGCGCGACCCTGCTCGCCCTGCGTGATGCGGGCATTCACATCGCCCTGGATGATTTCGGTACCGGCTATGCATCGCTGGCCCATCTCGACCGCTGGCCGGTGGATACGATCAAGATCGACAAGTCCTTCGTCCAGGATGTGGAGCGGTCTGAATCTCGCGCGCGTATCATCGACCTGATCGTGGGTCTGGCCCGCGACCTGTCGCTGGAAACGGTGGCCGAGGGCGTCGAAACCCAGGGGCAGGCCGACCGCCTGCGCCACAGCGGCTGCAGAGTGGCGCAGGGGAATCTGTTCTGGCAGGCGCTGCCTGCGGCCGCCGCAGCCCTGCTCCTCCCCAGCGCCGACGCCGGCGAGAAACTCGCGAGCGCCTGAGGCGCGCGTATATTCAAGAAGATGATGTTCGCATGAGCAAAGTGATGATCAAGGATACGCTGGAGATCAGCGATACACGCGCGGACATTTTGACCGCGCTGACAAAGAAGGTGGAATCGCTCGAAAGAGAGGTTCACGAATTGCGTCAGGCAAACGACATATTGCGCAGGGCGTCAGCCTATTTTGCCCACATGGATCTCGATCCACAAAGCAATGACTGCGTCTCTAGCCAGTAGAGGGCGCCGTAGGAAGCCAACAGACCTGCCTCGTTTCGCCGATCTTTTCCGATCAGCCAGCATCAGAGCCGAGGCGTTTCGGGCAGCGTTCCCTCTGCATCATGCGACGATTCCGAACCTATTTCCTGTCCCCTTCTGGTCGGCGGTGGCAGGGTGATCATTGCGTGAAGGCCGCCCTTCTCCGCGGTCTTGAACACCAGGGTGGCACCAAAACGGTGCAGGATCCGGTGGGCGGTGGGGATGCCAAGACCAAATCCGCCGGTATCGCGGGCACGTGCCTGGTCGGCGCGGAAGAAGGGGTCGAAGATGCGCTGCAGATCGGCAGGGGTCATCCCCGGACCTGCATCGACGATGTTGAGGACCGGGCCGTCCTCATCCGTCAGAAAGACTTCGGCTGTACCGGCATATTGCCGGACATTCGCAAATAGCGGGCGAAGGGCCGTTTCCAGCGGCTCCCGATACCAGTAGAACGGTGCCGAAACCGGGCCGGTCCAGCGAATATCCTGCGCATCGCCGACAAGATCCCGGACCAGCGCCGCAAGGTCGAAAGACGCAGGCTCCGCCTCCGTATATTGGGCCTGCAGGAACGCCAGCAGGGAATCGAGAAGCGCCTCCATCTCGCGCGCGGAATCGGCAACGATCTCGGCAATATCATCGGGCTTTGTGAACGGCGCAGCGAAGGACAGGCGGCTGAGCGGTGTGCGCAGATCATGGCTGATCGCCTCGAACGCCTGCGCCTGGCCGGCGATCATCTGTGCAATGCGCGCCTGCATGTCGTTCATTGCGTGGGAAACGTTGCGCAGATCGGGCGTCCCCACCTCTGCCACGGTCACCGTACGTCCCGCACCGATTTCGGTCGCCGCATGCGCCAGCGTCCGCAGCGGCCTGCCGAGCAGGCGCAGCAGATAAATCGCGATTGCCGCAGAGCCGCCGACCGTCAGCAGGGTCATGGCGGTCGCGCCCAGCAGGCCCGGCCAATCCTCGCCAATGTTGCGGGACCGGAAGTTCAGCCAGCGGTCCGGCGCGAGCGACATGGACCCGACCAGATGCGAATTCCCGCTGCGACCGCGCATGACATCAAGGCGCAGCACGGCATTACGAAGCCCCGGTTCCCAGTGCAGGATCTGTTCACGCACCCGACCCGCCATTTCGGATGCGCCGCTTTCACGCAGCAATGGCGTGTCCGAAACGCTGGCGTCCAGGTGACGCGTCGACATGATGCGTGCCGCCGTGCCAGGCTCAAATGTGTCCACACGCTTCGACACCACCAGCAGTTCGGCCACCCGCCGCGCATGATCCTCCTGAATAGACCGCATCTCGACGCGGTCGAAGATAAAGAAGCTGAGCGCCATCTGCAGCAGGGAAAGGGCAATGATCGCCAGGGCCATGCGCCCCAGCAGGCCCATGCGGCCGATCCCCTCTATCCGCATCTTCATCTGTCACCCCCCAGCCTCGCCGCATGCGCTCCCGCGCAAAATGATGACTGCCGGATAAATCCGCACCCCGGATGCGGCGCCCCCACACGGCCCGCCGATGATACCGAGATCCCTATAGGCTACAATCTCGCAGGTGCAGCAGTTCCGGCAAGGAAACAGGCGATTGCGCGCGGTAAAGGCGCGCGCGCCGCCCGCCGGTCATTCTTCGAACCAGCCCGTGTCGACGTCTTCATAACGGTTACGGAAGTGACCCACCTCAGCAAGCCGAACCGGATCGAGGATCTGCAATTGCGTTCCCTTTCGCGAGATGAGGGAGCTTCTTTCAAGCTCCCGCATCAGCCGGTTGACGTGAATATGTGTCAGACCGACCGCGTCGCCGATTTCCGCCTGTTTCAGTTTCAGTTCGAAAGGTTCGGCAATGTTCGCGCCCGTCAATTCGCGCCGGGTGGCGATTTCCATGATGATGGCGGCAATGCGCGACAGTCCGGAGGTGCGGCCCACCGACACCAGCCGATCCTGCAGGATCGCGTTTTCCAGCGCGGCAAAGGTGTAGAACATTGCGGCGACGCGGGGATGATGGAAAAAGGTATCGGCCAGCTTTTCCCGTTCGAAACGGTACAATGTGCTTTCCACCGACGCCGTGACGGTCTGGACGGCGATGTTGAACGGAACGTTGGCGGTGCCGATGACATCGCCGCTGAAATAGAGGCGGGTAATCGCGCGGTCGCCACTGGCAAGATCCTGTGACGAGAATAGCCGCCCCGACCTGACCACATAAAGATTATCCGAACCCTGGCTTTCTTCCTCCGTCAGCGTCAGCCCCGCGCCGATTGCCACGGGTTTGGTTTGCATGCCTTCAATGGCTTTCTTCTCGCTGTCAGACAGGCCCACCAGCGATCCGTATTTTTCAAAAAGTTCTTTCAAAACGACGCCCCTTCTACCCCGCCCGCCGCGGGCAATTGACTGCCATTCTGCCCCCTTCGTCGGTACTAGGCAATTCCGCCCGACCGGTCGAAACGACACTCTGCTGTACCTATGCGCCGCTGCCAGCGCCGCGTCCACCGCTGCGGCAGGCGACGATCCGCGCTGTCGCCTGTGACGACCCAGCGAGTTCATGTTTTCAACAGGATGCGGAGACATATGGCCGTCGGCGCGTTTACCATTTCACCAGTTTCATGAAAGGATATTCCCATGTCGGAAGAATTTACGCCGCCGATTTCCGAAGAGCCGCGCATGCCGGGCCATGAATCCGAGATGCGCGACAAGCCGCAATGGCAGCCACGCTTTCCGGGGTCGGGAAGGCTGCAGGACAAGGTCGCCATCGTGACCGGCGCGGACAGCGGCATAGGACGCGCCGTTGCCGCCCTGTTCGCGCGGGAGGGGGCAGACGTCGCCATCGTCTATCTGGAGGAAGATGACGACGCGGCAAAAACAAAGTCCATCGTCGAAAATGAAGGCCGCAAAGCCATCACCATTCGTGGTGATCTGGGCGAGCGCGCCTTCGCCGACGAAGTGGTGAAGAAAACCATCGATGCGTTCGGCAAGGTCGATGTCCTGATCAACAATGCGGGAGAGCAGCATCCCGACGAGGAGATCGGCGATATTACCGAGGAGCAGTTGCGCAGGACGTTTCAGTCCAACATTTTTTCGATGTTCTTCCTGGTACAGGCGGTGCGGCCACACCTGAAATCGGGGGCGGCGATCGTCAATTGCACCAGCGTTACCATGTATAAGGGCGCGCCCATCCTGCTGGATTATTCATCGACGAAGGGCGCGATTACCGCCTTCACGCGGTCCTTGAGCGAAAATCTGATCGAGGACGGCATTCGCGTCAATGCGGTGGCGCCTGGCCCGATCTGGACCCCGCTGAACCCATTCGGCGGGCAGCCGCCAGAGAAAATGGACGATTTCGGCAAGAGTACGCCTATGGGCCGGCCAGGACAGCCAAACGAAGTCTCCCCTTGTTTCCTGTTCCTGGCATGCGCGGATTCCAGCTATATGTCGGGCCAGGTTCTGCATCCGAATGGCGGTGTCATCGTCGGCAGTTGAGCCAGCGACACGCGCCCGGCATTACCTATCAAAAATGACTGGGAACCGATTTCAGCAACAGGAATTGAAGGTGCATCATGAAGGAATTGCACTCAATTTTCTCTTCGCGATTCTATGTTTCCAGGTTTTCAGAGGGGTTTTTATGCTGAGCCAGGTTTCGGTCACAAAGCGAAAACCGGAAGTGCCAGCAGACCCCTTTTTGCCGATGAAAGGCCGGTTGGGGACACTCTTCGACAGCGAGATCGATTATTCGCCGTTCGAGAATATCGGCTATGTCGCGAAACAGTTCCGTACCCCCACGGCGATTCTGGCAAACGACCCCTATGACGAGCACGTCCACATTCTGGAACGCGGCTATGCCTACACGTTCAGCCTTTTGGAAACAGGCAGGCGGCACATCAGCGAGGTGTTCGGGGCGGGCAGCATATGCAACTGGACCAGTCTGGATGCCCCGGCGGCCAGATCCAATATCAATTTCATGGCGGGTGCCCGCGTCGTTTGCATCAAGCTGAAAGACCTGCGCGAGCTGCTGAAAGAGCATCCGGTGCTGGCAAAGGCGCTGACGCGGCACGAATTGGCGAGAACGATGCGCGCCACCCAGCGGGTCAGGGCCATCGTGACGCGATCGGGCGAGGATCGACTGATCCACCTGCTGTTGGACCTGCGCTCAGAGCAATCGGCCAGTGGGGGCGAGGCGATCCGCTTTGCTGTACCCCTGAAGCAGGATGAGCTGGCCGACATGATCGGCCAGACGCATGTCCATGTGAATCGGATCATCCGCACCCTTGAAAAAAATGGTCGGTTGCGCCGCGAAACCGGCCAGTGGGAACTGACAATGCTGGATGATGAAGTTCAGCGGCTTGAATATATGGAATATTTCTCGACGGCACCGTTTAGCCGTCGCGAAAAAGACCGCTACCCGCACCCGGTCGATCGATAATTATTTTAGCGTATCCGACCGGATCGCGTTCGATTCGGTCGCATCCGGCCCGCGTCGTTCACATAGGTAGATGCGGCACCCGGGGATTTATGTTCAGAAAGATCCTGCAGCAAGGGGGGAACTCCCGCCTTCTTGTAGATGGAAGGGGTCTTCCGCCCGGCGCTCATAATGGCTCCCCCGCCCCAAGCCGGGCGGACCCCCGAAGTCTCGCAACGAGCCGGGCAGTCCTCTGCTGATCTTGGTCCGGACTTAGAGAGACGGTTCTTGCTTGTTCTCGTCCGCTGCCGCAGCGAGATGGGCGTTCCCCTCACGCATCTTCTTCTGATTGACTTCCCATGTCTGGCCCTTGCGAATGAGCGCGCCCAGATCGACAACCTTGCCCTTCGCCGCCTCGATATTCTGCGTGCGCATGTCCTGTTCGAAGCTGGGGGCCGGATCGCAATAGATGACGCCCAGCGCGACCGGCATATCGGGATGACGCATCTCGACAAGCATATGCGCGATCTGCTTCCGGGTTTCATCGTGCACCAGCACGTCCGCCGCCTGCCAGTCGCCATCGACCACGTCGACGATTTCCAGGCGCAGGTCGTCACGGTTCAGACGCAGGCCCTTCGTACCGTTCGAAAACAGCATCGGTTCGCCATGTTCCAGCCAGATCTGGGAATCGGCGGCGACAGGCTTTGCCGTGAAATCAGCGAACACGTCGTCATTATAGACGATGCAGTTCTGATAGAGTTCGACAAAGGAAGCGCCCTTGTGCGCGTGCGCGCGCTTCAGGATGCCGGGCATCTGTTTTTGCGCCGTATCGATGCAGCGGGCGATGAAACGACCGTTCGCGCCCAGCGCAAAGGCGCAGGGTTCGGCCGGCGCATCGACGCTGCCATAGGGGGTGGAGGGCGACCGCGTGCCCGTGCGGGAGGTGGGCGAATATTGCCCCTTCGTCAGGCCGTAAATCTCGTTGTTGAACAGCAGCACCTGGCAATCGAGATTGCGGCGCAGAAGGTGCAGCATGTGATTGCCGCCGATCGACAGACCGTCGCCGTCGCCAGTGATGATCCACACGTCGAGTTCCGGATTGGCGAGCTTTACCCCCGTCGCCACCGCAGGCGCGCGGCCGTGGATCGTGTGAAAGCCGTAGGTTTCCATATAATAGGGAAAGCGCGACGAGCAGCCGATGCCCGACACGAATACGGTGTTTTCCGGGCGTGCGCCCATTTCCGCCATGGTGCGCTGCATACCCTTCAGGATGGCATAGTCGCCGCAGCCGGGGCACCAGCGAACCTCCTGATCCGTGGCGAAATCGGCGGCCTTGAGAGGGGTCATGTCGTTCATGTTCGTTCTTTCCTTCCCGTCACCCCGGCGTCGGCCGGGGTCCATCACTGAGCCTTCTCACCTGCCCCGCTGGAACAGGCGATGGATCCCGGCATGCGCCGGGATGACGATTATGGGAGCATCTCCGTAATTGCAGCTTTGATTTCCGCGATCTTGAAGGGCTGACCGCTGACCTTGTTGAGCGGCTTTGCGTCGACCAGGAACTGGTCGCGGAGCACCGTCTTCAGCTGGCCGGTGTTCATTTCCGGCACCAGGATCTTGTCGAACCCCTTCAGGAGCGGACCCAGATTTTTCGGCATCGGCCATAAATGGCGAATGTGGACATGCGCGACCTTTGCGCCGCCCCTGCGTGCCGCCTTTACGGCCTGATGGATGGGGCCAAAGGTCGATCCCCATCCGACGACAACCATGTCATCATCCGGGCCACCGATTTCGAACGCCTGATCCGGGATGGAATCGGCGACGTTCATCACCTTTTGCTGGCGCGTATCGGTCATCTTTTGATGGTTGGCCGGGGCGTAATCGATATTGCCGGTTTCGAAATTCTTCTCGATACCACCGATGCGATGCATCAGGCCGGGGGTGCCGGGCTTGATCCAGACGCGGGCCAACTTCTCGTCGCGCTTATAGGGGCTGACAGGCTCGCCCTCATAATGCGTGACCGGCGCGGGCTGGAAATCCTCGATATCGGGCACATGCCACGGCTCCGCCGCATTGGCGATATAGCCGTCGGTCAGGATCATGACCGGCGTCATATATTGCGTCGCGATCCGGCACGCCTCGATGGCGACCTCGAAGCAATCCACCGGGCTGCGCGTCGCCAGAACCGGCATCGGCGCATCGCCATTGCGGCCATAGAGCGCCTGATAAAGATCGGATTGTTCGGTCTTCGTCGGCAGGCCGGTTGAGGGGCCGCCGCGCTGCGAATTGACGATGATCAGCGGCAATTCCGTGATGATGGCGAGGCCCATCGCCTCCCCCTTCAGCGCGATGCCGGGGCCGGAGGACGATGTGACGCCCAATTGCCCTGCATAGGACGCGCCGATGGCGGCACAGATGGCGGCGATTTCATCCTCTGCCTGGAACGTGGTGACACCGAATTCCTTCAGCCGTGCCAGCGTATGCAGAATCGGGCTGGCAGGCGTGATCGGATAGGAACCGAAGAACAGCGGCAGATCGACCAGACTGGCACCGGTGACAAGACCCAGCGACAGGCTCTCGCCGCCCGTGACGGTGCGGTAAAGACCCGGCGCAACCTCTGCCGCGCCGACATGGTAGCGGCCCAGACCCTGCTGAATTTCCGCTGTCTCGCCATAGGCATGGCCGGCGTTCAGCGCGGCGGCATTGGCGGCCGCAAGTTCTGGCGCCTTCACGAATTTGGAATGCAGCCAGTCGAGGATCGGCTGCCGGTCGCGGTCGAACATCCAGAGGACAAGGCCCAGCGTCCACATGTTCTTGGAGCGCAGCGCCTCCTTATTGCCAAGGCCGAATTCCTTGACGCTTTCCAGTGTCAGCGCGCTGATGTCGAAGGCGACGAGCTGATAGTCCTTCAGACTGTCATTCTCGAGCGGGTTTTCGTCGTAATTCGCCTTCTTCAGATTGCGCGCGCCGAATTCGCCCGTATCGGCGATGATGAGGCCACCCGGCTTCAGCGCGTCGAGATTTGATTTGAGGGCGGCCGGATTCATCGCCACCAGAATGTCGGGCGCATCGCCCGCCGTCTCGATCGCGTCGGAGCCGAAATTGATCTGAAAGGCGCTGACGCCGAACAACGTCCCCTGCGGCGCGCGGATCTCTGCCGGGAAGTCCGGGAATGTCGCGAGGTCGGAACCGGCAAGCGCCGTCGACAGGGTGAACTGCCCCCCGGTCAGCTGCATGCCATCGCCGGAATCGCCGGCGAAGCGGACGGTTACCGCCTCTCGTTCGCTTGCTGCCGCGGGCTGGTCTTTTAATTGCGTCGCCAAAATGCTCGCCTCTTCGTCTTTTTCGTCATTCCGGAAACCGGACGTCATCCCCGATATAGTGTCCCGCATTCGATCCGGGAGGGTGGCCCCCGACCTGCGCCGGGCTGACGGTTATATCATCATTGCCGGTCCTATGCCGGTCGGGCCATGCTCGCCAACAAAGAATTGCTAGGGCGCGGCGAAGGAATAGGGAGTCCGGCCAGTACCAGCATCGATCGCGCGTGGCGGTGCGCCAGTTCCATTCGCTGTTCATCGCGGGCATAGCCGCCGCCCATGGTGCTCGCCAATGGCACGCCCTCGGCGCGGGCAAGATCGCGCACATAGGCATCACGGGCCTGCAAGCCGGCATCGGACAGGCTGAGCCGACCCAGTCGATCCCCTGCATGCGGATCGACGCCCGCCTGATAGAGGATCAGATCGGGGCGAAACGACGCGATGGCAGCGGGCAGGTGCGCGTCCAGCGCCTCCAGATAGCCGGTGTCGCCCAGGCCGTCCGGCAAGGGCACGTCCAGGCTTGAGCGCGCCTTTCGCACCGGGAAATTCCTCTCCGCATGCATGGAGAAGGTGAAGGCGTCTGGCTGGCCCGCCAGGCATACCGCCGTGCCGTCGCCCTGATGCACGTCCAGATCGACGATCATGACGCGGCGGGCATCCCCCTCCTCCAGCAGCCGGTGGGCGGCGACGGCAAGGTCGTTGAAAACGCAGAAGCCCGCGCCGCTGTCCGGCAGGGCGTGATGCGATCCGCCTGCACCGTTCGCGGCATATCCGTGCTGCAACGCCGCCCGGGCCGCGCTCCACGTTCCGCCCACGGCCAGTTCGGAGCGCCGGGCAACACGCGCGGTAACAGGAAAGCCGATCCGCCGGGCGACGACGCGGTCGACCGTCTGGGTCAGCACCGATTCGACATAGGCGGGATCGTGGACGGCGGCGATCCACGGTGTGGGCATTGGGTCGGGCGCAATCAGATCGGGTGCGACGCCCAGTTCCTGAAACGCGTTCAGCAGCAGACCATATTTATTCATGGGAAAGCTGCTGCCCGGCGGTAGCGGCCCGATATAATCAGGATGATGGAAAAGGATGAAGCTCATTCGTCCGCCGGGGAAGGTGGCGAGGCGGGCGCGGAGACGGCACCGCAATCCTCTGCCGCGACTGGCGCGGGATCCTGATCGGTCGCGATCATGTAGAGCATGGGACGTGCGACATCGATCACCGCGCGGTGCTCATCCAGCAGATCCTGTCCGATCAGTCCGTCGAGCCGCCCACCGGAAAGCGGCCCCAGAACCTGACTGAGCGCGCCAAGGTCGGCGACCATGATCGTCGATTGGCGCACCGGCATGCCGCCGACGGTCATCGAATCGAGCCGCATCTGCTGTGCCTTTCCGGCGCCGGCGATGGACACGGCGGGAATGGGTATGGAGGGCAGGCCGCCGCCCGCCTCCGCAAGATCGAAATCCCCTGCGGTCGCGCTGTCGATTACGGAGATATTGGCGCCGGTATCGACGACAAAGCGGGCAGGCGTGCCATTGACCGTCGCATCGACCAGATGATGGCCGGTGACGATGTGGGTCAGGGGAACGGCGGAGAAGCCCAGCAAGCATAATGCATGATCCACCGTGCCAGCGTCCTGGGGGCGATAGTCCGGCGCCTTGCTGAGCGCCTTGCCCGCATCGCCGACCAGATCGTCACATGCGGACAGCAGTAGCCCTGCGCCAAGGATGCCGGCAGCCGTTCCGATCAAACGACGGGCAGGCGGCGTCCCATGCCGGCGGTGCTTGAACTGCACGATTTCAAACCCTTTCGCGAATGGAGGCCGTTCGGAAAAGAAAGGCGCGCGCATGCGATTCCGTTCCCGCCCGCCCTCGCCTTTCGGGTGCTTCAAATCGTCACGAGATCACCGCCCATATTGCAGGCGGCGAGAAATCCGATCGTTCCCATCGTGACGCAACCGGGCCGCAAATCCCCGGCGCGCAGCCCTGTCAGGTGCATACCGGTTTCGCAGGCGGCGAGTTCGACATCCATCTCCTCCGCCTGAGAAAACAGCTCCTGCACCGTCGCCACCCCCGCCGCGCGATAGCGGTCGCTTTCGGGCCAGCATTTGCGGGCGGAGAGCGCGGCCACCGCCTCCCCCTGGAAAAACATGCGCACCTGCCGGTTCAGCGCCGCCGCGCCGACCGCCAGCGAAAGCGCCGCATGAATGCGCGCATAGCCCGTGTCGACCAGAACGATGTTCAGCGCGGGCGGCAGCGGGGACATTCCGGGTCCTTTGGCAGGCGAATGTCCCGCATCCGCTGTGACAGCGCATCATAGAACAGGATGCGCCCGTTCAGCGGCGTGCCGAACGGCACCAGCGCGCGGATCACCTCCAGCGCCTGCATCGAACCGACGATGCCCGCGACCGCGCCCAATATGCCGACATCCGCGCAGGAGCGCCCCGGCACGTCCGTCGCCTCACCCGCAAAGCAGAACCAGCACGGCTGGTCCGCTTCCCAGCCGCGAAAGGTGGAAAGCTGCCCTTCGTAAGGGCCCAGCGCCGCGCTGACGAGCGGGATGCGCAGCCGGTTGGATATGTCCGCGACAACGGCGCGGGTCGCAAAGCTGTCGGACCCGTCGGCAATGACATCGTGATTCGCCAGCAATTCCTCTGCATTGTCCGCCGTCAGCCGTTCCCGAACGGCATCGACGCGCGCCTCTGGATTCAAAGCCTTCAATGCGGCCTTTGCGGAGCCGGCCTTGGCAACGCCGATATCGGCGGTTCCGTGCAGCACCTGTCGCTGAAGATTGGACAGATCGACAATATCGTCGTCGATGATTGTCAGCCGCCCAATGCCCGCCGCCGCCAGATATTGCAGGCACGGACTGCCGAGGCCGCCGGCGCCGATCACCGCCACGCGGGAGGCGAACAGCCTGCGCTGTCCCGCGCCGCCAATCTCCTTCAGGACGATGTGGCGTGCATAGCGTTCCAGCTGCTGGTCAGTAAGCGGGTGTGCATCCGTCATATCGTCCCTTCGCCGTCAGCGTCCGGTGGAGCCAAAGCCGCCCGCGCCCCGGTCGGTGGCATCCAGTTCCTCGACCTCCGCAAATTCGGCCCGTGTCACGGCGGCGGGCACCAGTTGCGCGATGCGGTCGCCGCGCCGGATGCCGAAGCTTTCGCTGCCCAGATTGGCGAGGATCACCTTCACCTCTCCGCGATAGTCGGAATCGATGGTGCCGGGCGTGTTCAGGCAGGTAACGCCATGTTTCAGCGCCAGGCCGGATCGCGGGCGTACCTGCACCTCATATCCCGCGGGGATGGCGATGGCGAAACCTGTGGCGACCGCGTGCCGCTGACCGGGGGCGAGGTCCAGCTCCTCCGCCGCGACCACGTCCATGCCCGACGCGCCCGCGCTGGCATAGGCGGGCACGGGCAGGCCATCGCCATGCGGCAGGCGTTGCAGGCGAATGGCGATGGTCATGTTAGCGTCTCCGAAATTCTTGCTGCCAGGCGGCGGGCGACCTCTTCCTTCGGCAGGTCGGGCCATTCCTCGACCCCGTCTGACGTGACGATGTGGACGCGGTTTACGCTGCCGCCCATCACATCGCCCGATACGTCATTGGCCACAATCCAGTCGCATCCCTTTCGCGCCAGCTTTGCGGCGGCATGTTCGACGACATTTTCGGTTTCCGCCGCGAAGCCGATTACCAGCGCCGGGCGCCTGTCATGGGCGGAGATGTGCGCGAGAATGTCCGGATTTTCGGCCAAGGGCAGGCTGGCGGCCGCGGTGCCACCCTTCTTTATCTTCTGCTTCGCATCGCTGGCGGCGCGCCAGTCGGCGACGGCGGCCACCATGACGGCAATATCGGCGGGCAAGGCCGCCTCGACCGCGGCCTGCATCTCACGCGCGGTCTGCACATCGACGCGGCGAACGCCGGGCGGCGCCGACAGGGAGACGGGGCCCGCGACCAGCGTGACATCCGCGCCCGCCGCCGCCAGTGCGCCCGCTATGGCAAAGCCCTGCCGACCGCTCGACCGGTTGGCGATGTAGCGCACCGGATCGATCGGCTCATGCGTGGGACCGGCGGTGACGATGGCCCGTTTTCCCGCAAGCGGTCGCCCCTCACCCGGCAAGGGCAGGGCGCCGGTTTCCTGCGCAAGCACCTGCCGCACACGGGCAAGGATTTCAGGCGGCTCCGGCAGGCGACCGGCGCCCCATTCGCCGCACGCCATCGCGCCCTCGTCCGGCTCCATGACGAGCGCGCCATCCGCGCGCAGCGTCGCCAGGTTCCGCTGCGTCGCGGAATGATGCCACATGCGGACGTTCATGGCGGGCACGAACAGCACCCGCTTGTCGGTCGCCAGCAGCAGGGTCGTCGCCAGATCGTCGGCGATGCCGTTCGCCGCCTTTGCCATGATATTGGCGGTCGCCGGGCATACCAGCACCAGATCGGCGTCGCGCGACAGCTGGATATGGCCGATTTCCTGCTCCTCCGTCGCGTCCAGCATATCGCCGAACACCCGGTCGCCGGTCAGGACGCCCAGGGATAGCGGCGTCACAAAGCTCTTCGCGCTGTCGGTCATCACCGCGCGCACGGACGCCCCCTCCCGATTCAAGAGGCGGACAAGCTCCAAAGCTTTATATGCCGCGATACCGCCAGAGACGATCAGAAGGATGCGCTTGCCGTTCATCGGAACCTATCTAGCGGCAGATAACCGTCTCGTCATTAACCGGACCGGCGTCAGGCCAGCGCCACGACTGCCAGCGCAAGGGCGGCGCCTATGCCCGTGCCCAGCAGCATCCATGCCGACCGTACCGGCCGCCTGCGCGGCGGCAGCGGGGCCATGGGGGGCAGCGGCGGCGCCGCGCCCTCTGCCGGAACCAGCGCCATGACGCGGCGCATGAAATCGGGGAATTCCGCCAGCGTCCGTACATTGCGGATCAGCCCGTCGGCCAGCACAGCCTCCGGCCCCAGTTCATCGCGGCTCCATTCCTCTATCAGGGGACCGGCGATGACCGACATGTTGACGTCGGGGTCCAGCGCATAGGCGACGCCCTCCACCATCACCATCGTCTTTTGCAGAAGAAGCAGATGCGGCTGCGTCTGCATGTCGAACTGGCGCGTAATGGCGAACAGCCCGTCCAGCATGTTGCCGATGGAAATGTCCTTTACCGGCAGACCGCGTATGGGCTCCCCCACGGACCGCAGCGCGGTGATGAATTCGCCCATATTATGGTGCGGGGGAACATAGCCCGCCTCAAAATGGATTTCCGCCACACGGCGATAATTTCCGGTGATAAGACCGCCCAATATCTCCGCCAGCCACAGCCGTGCGCGGTGGTCGATGCGGCCCATAATGCCGAAATCGATGGCCGCGATCCTGCTATCGGGCAGCGCGAACAGGTTCCCCTGATGCAGGTCGGCGTGGAAAAAGCCGGCGATGATCGCCTGCCGCAGGAAACCGCGCACCAATATGCCGGCCAGCTCTCTACGGTCGAGACCCGCCGCCTCCAGCGCGGCGACATCGGTCATCTTTATGCCGTCGATCCATTCGATCGTCATCGCGCGGCGGCTGGTCCTCTGCCAATCGACCCTTGGAATGACGAATCCCGGCTCCGCCGCCAATTGGTCGGCGAGTTCGGAGGCGGAGGCGGCCTCCATCCGCAGATTGAGTTCACGTTCCACCCAGCGGCGGAAATAAGCGACCGTGGCGCGCGGGCGCAGCCGAGCAAATTCGCCGCCATAATTTTCTATCCGGATGGCGATCCATTCATATGTGGCGAGCGCGCGTTCGAAATCATCCTCGATATGCGGGCGCAGGACCTTTACCGCGACGACATCCCCGTCGGTGGTGACGGCCTTGTGCACCTGCGCGATGCTGGCCGAACCCACGGGCGTTTCATCGATGTGAGAAAACATCGTTTCAACCGGGACGCCGAAAGCCTCCTCGATGGACGCCTTGAAGGTCGCGAAGGGATAGGGGTCCAGATTGTCCTGCAGATGCGCCAGTTCGCGCGCCGCCGCCTCCCCCACCAGATCGGGACGCGTGGCCAGCGCCTGACCCAGCTTGATCGCCGCCGGGCCGAGGGCACGGAAGGCGTCGACATATTGCGGTTCGCGCGGCGCCCGCGTGCCGATGCGGGCAAGACGAGCCAGACGCTTCAGCATCGGCGGCGCATGCGGGCTTTCCTCGAACACGCGCAGGACGCCGTGCCGCGCAAGCGTGCGCCCCCACACCAGCACACGCCGCAAATGCGTAATGTCGCTCGTCACGCCGCTGTCACGCCTTCCAGCCGAAGTGAATCGCACTGACGCCGCCCAGAAAGGGCGTGACCGCAACACGTGCAAAGCCGGCATCCCGCATCATCGCCGCAAACTCTTCCATCGGCGGGAAACGCTGAATCGATTCGACGAGATATTGGTAGGGTTCCTGGTCCCCGGCGACCATGCCGCCCACCCTGGGCCACAGGGCCATGGACATTTTTTCATAGGCGGCGCCAAATATTGGCCATTCGGCGCGGCTGAATTCCAGACAATAAAAGCGCCCGCCATATTTCAGGACACGGTACGCCTCTCTGAGGGCAGCGGGAATATCCGTTACATTCCTGATACCGTAGGCGATCGTATAGGCGTCGAACAGCTGGTCCGGAAAGCTGAGCGTCTCGGCATTTTCCTCTGCCCAGGCAAGGTCGGCGATACCGCGCTTTTCCGCGCGCGACTTTCCGACGGACAGCATGTGCGGATTGATGTCCGCCACCGTGACGCTGGCCCCGGACCGCGCCAGGCGAAAGGCGATGTCGCCCGTCCCCCCGGCCATATCGAGAATGCGCTCCCCCGGGCGGGGGCGTACGCGGGAAACGAATCGGTCCTTCAGCAGGCGGTGCGTACCGCCCGACATCAGGTCGTTCATTATATCGTAGCGCTGCGCCACCCGTTCGAACACGCTGCCCACGCGGGCGGTCTTCTCTTCCGGGGAAACATCCTCGAAGCCGTAGGATACTGTGTCGTTCATGGGGATAGCGCATAGCTGCCACTGGAAGGGCGGGCAAATGGCCTTATGTCGCGTGGCCTGCAAGAGGATGCTTTGACGACGCCCGGCAGACAAATCGCTGAAGGAGCCCTCCCATACCCGAATTACCCGAGGTCGAAACGACGATGCGCGGCGTCGCCCCCCTGCTGGTGGGGGAACGGCTGACGCAGGTCGAGGTGCGGCGGGCGGACCTGCGCTGGCCCATCGCGCCCGATTTCCGCCAGCGGCTGCAGGGGGCGACCGTCACCGCCGTCGGGCGCCGCGCCAAATATGGCCTGATCCACACCGAGCGGGGCAATTCGATCATCCTGCACCTGGGCATGTCGGGCCGGCTGCGACTCGATCCCGCCGAAGATTTGAAGCACGACCATGTGCTGTTCGAAACGGCGAAGGGCCGCATCGCCCTGAACGACCCCCGGCGATTCGGGTCACTGCATATCGTTGAGACGGACCGGCTGGATGAGCACCCCCTGATCGCGGCCTGCGGGCCGGAACCGCTGAGCGCGGATTTCGATGCCGCGCATGTGCGCACCGTGACGAAAGGCAGTCAGTCGCCGATAAAGGCGCTGCTGCTGGACGGAAAACGCATCGCGGGCCTCGGCAACATCTACGTCTGCGAGGCACTGTTCGAGGCGGGTGTCCGGCCGACGCGCAAGGGCGCACGCCTTACCGCACGCGAAGCAGCGCGCCTGGCGGAAACCATTCCCGCCGTTCTTTCGCGCGCGATAGAGGCGGGCGGGTCCAGCCTGCGCGACTATGCGCAGCCTTCGGGTGAACTGGGATATTTCCAGCATGATTTCCGCGTATATGGCCGCGCGGGAGACCCCTGTCATGCGTGCGGAACGCCGATCCGGCGCATCGTTCAATCGGCGCGGTCCAGCTTTTACTGTCCTACTTG
Source organism: Pacificimonas sp. ICDLI1SI03 (assembly GCF_054740865.1). Classification (NCBI taxonomy): domain Bacteria; kingdom Pseudomonadati; phylum Pseudomonadota; class Alphaproteobacteria; order Sphingomonadales; family Sphingosinicellaceae; genus Pacificimonas; species Pacificimonas sp. ICDLI1SI03. Next base: position 2,399,867 of record NZ_JBSQAU010000001.1, on the reverse strand, counting down.
CCAGCGATAGCGCCAAATTCCTTGACCCCGGCGGCCCGGCTGCCTATGTCCGGCCCCTTGCTGACAGCGGGTCTTGCCCGCCGTCCAATCTGACACGCACATCTGAAGACGAGACGAGCCCCATGGCCAATACCCCCCAGGCGCGCAAGCGCATCCGCCGCAACGAAGCCCGTACCGAGGTTCTGGGTGCGCGCCGCAGCGCGATCCGCACCTTTGTCAAGAAGGTCGAATCGGCCATCGCCGCCGGCGACAAGGACGCAGCGAAGAACGCCCTGCAGGCAGCGCAGCCGCAGATGCAGCGCGGCGTCGCGAAGGGCGTTCTTCACAAGAACACCGCCTCTCGCAAGCTGAGCCGTCTGAGCGCCCGCATTGCCGCGCTTGGTTAAGGCCCGCTAAATCTTTCGGTGCCTGAAAAGGGGCGCTGCCGGGTAGCCGGCGGCGCCCCTTTTCAATGCGACTCATGCGTTTTCGGGAACTTGCCCGCAGCCGTCGATTGGCAGCGAAAAGGGAGAGATAAAACAGCCCGAAAATGTGCGACGCAGCGAATCGCGGGTCCCGCGTGTCAACGACTTTATTTCCAGAATATGACAGGCCCGAGGCTTGATCGAATGGCCCTCCGGCGCGTACAAGATGGACCGAGGCGGAGGGGCTTATCGGGGCTTCCACCCCAATTTAGAATGCGATTTCCAGTAATCGTCCGTCTGCACTGATGCATTCGGCGAACAAGGAAGAATTGCGCCTAATGCTCGCAGTCGGAAAATTCCGGCTGTTCGACAGGATTATTGTTGTTTCGCATCGGCGTTACTTCAACATCCTGACTTTGGACAGCAGGAATGCCGTCCAATCTTTTTGTTAACCTGCACCTGCAGGACTGAGATAGACGGAGACGATGTGACAGTGGATGCGGATAAATCGACCAACGCTGCGATGACATCGGGCTTCGATGCCGACGCGCGCTGGACCGAGGTTCGCGACGCGCTGCAGGGCGAACTGACCGCCCGCACCTGGTCGTCCTGGTTTGCCAATGTCGCCCTGGTGGGCGTCGAGGATGATTGCGCCATCCTGTCGGCACCGACCGCCTTTGCCGCCGACTGGATTCGCGGCCAATATGCCGAGCGTCTGCGCATGTTGTGGTCGCGCGGCGACAGCCCCGTCACCCATGTGCGAATCATTGCAGGTGCGGCCGTCATCGAATCGGACACGCCGATTTCGGACATAGAGATTCCTGCCGCATCCCCTGTTCCGTTGCAGGATGAGGTGCTGAACCCGCGCTATACCTTTGACAGGTTCGTCATCGGCAAGGCCAATGAACTGGCCTACAGCGCCGCCCAGACCATGGCCGACGGCGGCGAACCGGGTTTCAATCCGCTGTTCCTGCATGGCGTTACCGGCGTCGGCAAAACCCACCTGATGCACGCCATTGGCTGGGAATATCGGCGACACAATCCGCACGCCCACATCGTCTACATGTCGGCGGAAAAGTTCATGTTCGAATTCGTGACCGCCATGCGGGCCAAGGACACGCTGGCGTTCAAGAATCGCCTGCGCGGCGCCGACCTGATGATGATCGACGACGTCCAGTTCATCGGCGGCAAGGACACGACTCAGGAAGAGTTGTTCCACACCATGAACGAGGTCATCAATGCCGGCCGCCGCCTGGTGATCAGCGCCGACCGCTGTCCGCAGGATCTGGAGCGGGTGGAGGCGCGCGTCCGTTCCCGCCTGGCCTGGGGCCTCGTCGCCGACATTAACCCCGCCGAATATGAGCTGCGGTTGAACATCGTCTATGAAAAGCTGTCCGCCCGCACGCCGGAGGAGCGCGCACTCGTCCCCGACGAGGTGGCGGATTTCATCGCACAGAAGGTCACCGCCAATGTCCGCGAGCTGGAGGGGGCGCTGAACCGTATCCTCGCCTTTGCCAAGACACGCCGCATGCCTGTCGACATCGACCGCGCACGTGCACTGCTGGCCGATGTCGTGCGTGCCAGCACGCGCCGCGTTACCGTCGACGTGATCCAGCGGCAGACGGCGGATTTCTATAATATAAAACTGTCCGACATGATGTCCGCGCGCCGCGCCCGCGAAGTCGCACGGCCCCGCCAGATCGCCATGTATCTCGCCAAGCGCCTGACGCCGCGCAGCTTCCCCGACATTGGCCGCCGCTTTGGCGGACGCGACCATACGACGGTAATGCACGCGGTGAAACGAATCGAGGCCCTGCGCGCCGATGATGGCGAACTGAGCGCCGACATCGACCGCCTGGAACGCATGATCGACGGCTGAGCCGTCCGTGCGGCAGGTGCGGGCGGGCCGTCCGTTAACAGTCTGACGCCTCGCTGCCGGGGATCAGTCCGTCAGATAGAAATCCACGCTGGTGACGACGCGCACCTTCTGGCTGGGCGATTCGGTGGCCTGTCCCACCGCGCCATCACGCGGTTCGATAGAGAAATAGCCCTGCCGCGCCGATTTGATGCCGCCGACCCCTGCGCCCGAATCCTTCGCGAACTGCTCTGCCGCCGCGCGCGCATCGCGGGTCGCCTCCGCAATCATTTCCGGCTTCAGGTCGGTCAGGCGGGTAAAGCTGTAAACCATGGAGGGGGCACCGCCCTCCAGCGCCACGCCGCGATCCAGCAGCGCCCCTTGCGCCGCATAGGCCCGGCGGGCGGCAGCGATGTCGCTGGTGTTCAGGCGAATCGATTGCCGAACCTGAACATTGGGAATGCCGCCATTCATCCACTGATTGACCGACAACCCCTCTGTCGTGATGGCGTCGTTGGGAAAGCCCTGTTCGCGCAGGAAGGCGCGGACGCTGTCCGCCATTTGCGCAGTGTCCGCTTTTACCGTGTTGAAGTCCGTCCCCTGCCCCGTGAACTGGATGGTCCAGGTGGCGAGGTCGGCGGTCACATCCCGTTCCGCCAGTCCGCGCACCTCAACAGACCGATCCGCCAGCCGCGCCCGCTTCAGCCCATCCCCCAGCAGGAATCCGCCGACAACAATACCCAGCGCCAGGATCAGGGCGGCAATAATGGTGCGGTTGGCGGTCATTGGCGTGATTTACCAGAGCTGCGAGCGATACGCCATTAGCTCCTTACCAAGGGGCGCTCTCTTCAAGAGGGCCTCTCCGGTGTGCCAAGATGATGGCGAGAACTGCCATAAACAGCATTGCCGAGCGCGGATGATAAATGACGCCGTCGACCATGGCGGTGACGATCAGCATCGCAAGGAGCGCGAGTAAAGGGAACAGCCAAGGCGCAGAGCGCACGATCTGAATGGTGGTTAAACCTGCGCGCGCCAACAGCCAGAATGCCGGTACCGCCGCCAGCGTCCCCCAATTTCCGAGGAGCTGCAAGATGAGGTTGTGCGGCTGCGTGTGCGCCATCTCGCCGATATTGACGAGCCACATGGTGCTGTCTTCGCCATGACCAATCAGCGGGCTGGCCAGAAAAGCGTCCCATGTCTGCATCCACATTTCCGCTCGACCGGCAGTATAGCCGGAGGATGTCTGCGTGTCCGTAACAACGCGAAAAAGACCGAAGGACGAATCGGGAATCCAGAGAGAGCTTGCCACGGCCGCCAATGCCAGCATTGCAAGGATGGCCAGGAGTTCGCGCAGTCCTGGCTTGCAACCGATCAGGAGCGCGCAGGATGCCAGTCCCATCCCCGCCGCGAAAATGGGACCGCGCGACCCGGACCAAAAGAGCAAAACGGCCGCAAGGAATAAGAGGCAGTAAAGAGGGGCGTCAAAGGCGCCACGTTCGGATTTCCGCCATAGGAGGGCGATACACAGCGTCAGAACTGCGCCAAGGTGAAAGCCGAAAATACGGATGCTGAGATATCCGGGAATTGCCGAGGTCCAGATGACCTGCGCCTCCGTCTGCTGCGCGAGGTGCTCCGCGCTGACGAGATGAATGATCAATATAGGCAGGTAAAGGACCAGTCCTACGCCAAGCCACAATGCCAGGCTGCGAATATCGCTGCGTGTCACACCCCCGGGCGCCCTTGACGCAAGATGCCACACGGCGAGCGCAAACAGGACATGAAGCGGCCAGAACGTCGCGCGAAGGAGGGAGCGGGCGGGCCATTCCGACATGAAGGCCGACCCCAACCAAAAGGTCGCGAAGAGTATTAACGCCGCGATTTTTACATCGCGGGGAAGTTTCCTGCCAAGCGCGCGGATGTCGAGACCGGCGGCCCTCGCATGAAATACGACGCCCAATTCGACGATCAGAAAGATGAAATCGATCTGCCGCAGCGCCTCGTACCAGCCGGGCGCACAATGATAGCTATAGGTGCGGAATAAGACCCCAGACAGAACCGGCAGGAGACCCAGCAAGCAAGCGAGGTAGGCAATGGGCCGGTCTAGGCGCAGCGGGTGCAACCCGGCCTTTGGGGGTACCGCAGCAGCTGTAGCTAAAACGTCAGGACCAGTGCAGGACATGAGGCTGGCCTAGCCCCGGCATGCGAATATTCGGTTAAGTCCGCCTTTACCGCGCTGAGCCTAATCCCATGTTTCCACATACCGGCACGCGGACGCATGCGATGTTTTCATATGCACAAGAAGGCTTCATTGCCGCAACGCCCGCCCCGCTTGAGCTGGCGGTCGTCATTCCCGTTCTAAATGAAGCAGGCAATATAGAGCCGCTGCTTGCCGACATTGCCGAGGCGCTTTCCGGGATCGGCTGGGAGGTCATATTCGTCGATGACGGTTCGACGGATGGAACGCTGGACTGCGTGGAAAGGATCGCGCGTAGCGATTCGCGCGTCCGCCTAATTCGCCGGATCGGCAGGCGCGGACTGTCATCCGCCGTCATGGAAGGGTTCCTCGCCACCGTCGCGCCCGTCGTCGCGGTGATTGATGGCGACCGCCAGCACGATGAGGCGGCCTTGCCGCGCCTGTACCGCGCCATTGCCGATGGCGGGCACGAGCTTGCCATCGGCACCCGCTATGCCCCGGAAGGATCGACCGGCGATTGGGAGGCGGCGCGCGTCGCCCTCAGCCGGTTATCGACCCTGATTGCCGCTCCCGTGATGAAGACACCCTTGTCCGATCCGATGAGCGGCCTGTTCGCGCTGCGCCGAGACGTAGCGATAGAGGCTGCACCGCGCCTGTCCGCAGTCGGCTACAAGCTGTTGCTGGACATTACCGCATCCCTGCCCCGGCGGCTGAAAGTCGCGGAAATCCCCTATCAATTCCGCACCCGAGCAGCAGGCAGGTCAAAGCTGGATAGCGCCATAATTCTGGAATATGGCGAGTTGCTGCTGGATAAGCTGATCGGTCGCTTCATCCCGGCAAAACTGGTAATGTTCGGGGCGGTCGGTGCACTCGGGTTGCTCGTCCACATGCTCGTCCTGGCGACCGCCATCGGCCCCTTCGCACTGTCCTTTGCCAGTGGGCAGTCGCTCGCGGTCTGTGTCGCGATGACGTTCAACTATGCGCTGAACAACCAGTTTACCTATCGCGATCGCCGCCGGACCGGGTGGGGCTGGTGGCGCGGCCTGGTGGGATTCGCTGCGGCGTGCGGGCTGGGGGCAATTGCCAATGTCGGCGTGGGCACCATGGTATTTCAGGAACAGGAAGGCTGGATGCTGGCGGGTGTCGCAGGAGCGATTACCGGCGCGGTGTGGAACTACGTTGCCAGCCAGTGGCTTGTGTGGCGCCAGCGATGAAGGCTGGCACATTGGCGGCAACCCAGGTGGCCCAAGGACGGGACGGTTGGATTCTGCCGCTCTGCTGCCTATTTATCGCCACGCTGCTGATCCGCCTGCCGGTCGTGGGCGACCCCAATTATCATCCCGACGAGGCGTTCTACCTGCTGGTGGGCCAGGCGACGCAGGCCGGCTGGATCCCCTATGTGGATATATGGGACCGAAAGCCCTTTGGGCTTTTCCTGATCTATAGGGCGATCGTGGCGCTGCCCGGCAATGACATAGTCGCCTATCAGCTAATCGCCGGCCTCTTCGCCTTTGCCACGGCGGTCGTTATTTCCTGCATCGCCTCCCACATCGTTCGTAGGGAAGCCGCGGTAATGGCCGGGATCCTCTATCTGGCGACGCTTGAACCCCTTGCGGGAGGGGGCGGGCAGGCGCCGGTTTTCTACAATCTGCTGGTGGCGGGCGCCGCATTGCTGGTGCTGCGCATCCATCTGCGAACGTCGGCAAGGTCAGATGACCGAAGCGGGCTGCTGGCGATGGGGCTTTGCGGCCTTGCCCTTACGATCAAGCCCACGACCGTGTTCGAGGGGATATTTCTGGGGATCGCCCTGCTGGTGATCCTGTGGCGCAAGGGCGCCGATCCGACGCGGCTGTTGGCACGCGGCGCCATGTTCGCCGTGGCGGGGCTGATCCCGTCATTATTATGTCTGATCTACTTCGTCGGGCTGGGACAGGGCGATGCCTATTGGTTCGCAACGATCGAGTCGGTTTTTGGGAAGCCTGCACAGACGTCGCAATCGACCATCGCACATCTGCTATTTCTGGCGCCACGGCTCTTGCCACTGCTGCTTGCCGCCGGGGCCGGAAGCCTGCTGATCCTGCAGAACCGGGGACCGGCCATCTTTCTGATTGCCTGGTTCTTCTCGGCAATGCTCGGCTTCCTGAGCGTACCGAACTTCTTTGATCATTACGCGCTCCCCCTAATGGTGCCGGTCGCGGTGCTCAGTACGGGAGTATTTGCCCGCCCCCAAATCGGGGGCGCGATTTTCGGCTTGTTGGTTGCCTGGGCGCTGTTTCTTTCCGGTTGGCCGAACATCTCACGCACCGCGCGGTCGGAGAACGGCTTTCTGGCAGCGGAGACCATGATCGACCATCATCTTCGCGGCGGATGCCTGTTCGTTTTTGACGGTCCACCGTTGCTGAACCGGCTGAATTCCGATTGCCGCCTGACGGCGCGCCTGTTTCCTGAACATCTAAACAATGCTGCCGAGGCGACGGCGACGGGGATCGACGCCGCGACAGAAATAGAAAGGATTTTGGCGCAGCGGCCGCGCGTCATCGTCACCGGCCCAGATGCCATCATTACAACACCAAATCGACAAACTCGCTCCCTCGTTGCGGCAGCGCTGAGGCAGAATTATCGGCGTGCCGGTCGAACGACCGTTGAGGATGAAGCGCGCGCACGCGAAATCGAAATCTGGGTTCGCCGCTAAAGGTCGGTGCGCGAGACCCCGGAAAAGCCCAATATGTAGTCCGCGCCGAAGGCCGACGAGGGTGTGTGATATCCGGGGCTGACTTCGCCGCGCGCGAGGCGCTCTGCGATGTCGAGGGCGGTCATGCTGGTCAGCTTATAGGCTTCGGGCGTTTCCATGCGGGATATGACCGTGGTGCCGTTCGCGTCATCAGCCTCTGCCTGCAGGATGGCGCGGGCACGGTCGCGCTGTTCAAGGTTCGGGCCGGGCGGCATGCGGTCGATGGCGCGGCGCCCTACCCACTGGCCAAGGGCGGTTTTCAGAAGCCAGCGCAGCACGGACGGCAGGCTGGCCATGCGCGCCATGTCGGGGGTGGATTCGAAATAAACCTCAATATTAGGGATGCCGGTCGAATAAAACGCCGTCGCCACGTCGCCCCACGACACGCCGATCGTTGCGCGCAGGCCATGGCCCAGATCGCTGGTGCCGCGCGGTGTTTTGGGCAGCGTGACCACGTCGCCGTCGCGGCGCACCTTCGTTCCATAGGCGATGCTTTCCAGCCCCGTCTTTGCGGTGCCCCGGCTCAGCTTGTTCAGTCCGCCGATGACGAAGTGCAGGGACTGTGCGGCGGGCAGGCGGCGATGCAGGTGCGCGGCCAGGCAATCCGACGGCACCACGTCGAACCCCGCGCCCGGCAACAGCACGATGCCGCTGTCGATCGCACGGTCGCCAAGAGCGTGCAGCGCCTCGAACACGGTGATTTCGCCGGTAATGTCGACATAGTTCGTGCCGCTTTGCAGGCAGGCCTCCGCCATGGGCACGGCGGTGCGGGAAAAGGGCCCGGCCATGTTGAGGACCGTCGAGACGTCCGCCAGTTCCGGGGCGGCGCGGTTGCCAAGGTCGAAGGCGCGCCAGCGAAGGCCATATTGCCGCGCAAGCGCCTCCACCCTGTCCGCGTTGCGCCCGGCAAGGATGGGCGACAGGCCGCGCGCCACCGCGCGCTCCGTTACCAGGCGGCCAGTATAGCCGTAGGCACCGTAAAACAGCAGATCGCCGGTCAAGCCGACGCCGCCCCCATCCTTGCCGTCTCCTCGCCATCGCGCTGCTGCGCACGCTGCGCCGCGCCGCGCGCCAGGCATCGATCCATATAGTCCTGCAGCACGGGACCAGGCTGCAACATGTCAAACTGGACCATGAACTGGATGCTGCCAGCCAGCATCAGATCGGCCATGGTGAAGCGGTCCGCGGCAACCAAGGTGCGCCCCTCCAGCCGCTTCTCCAGCACCGAAACCATGTCATCGAAATTTCCCCAGGGCGAGGATTGCGATTCGACATCCAGCTTCACAAATTTTTCCATCATGGCCGGTTCGATCGTGGCCGGGGAATAGAGTAGCCAATAGAGGAATTCCCCACGCGCAAGATCATCCACACGGGGCGCGAGCTCACCCGGGCGATAGCGGTCGGCAAGGTAGAGCGCCATGGCCGCCGAATCGGCCATTTTCACCTCGCCGTCGATGAGCGCCGGGACTTTCCCCTGTGGGCTAGCGGCACGGAAATCCGCGGGGTCGTTGCGAGGCGTGGCCCTGATATCGACCGCCTTCACCTGATAGGCCGCGCCCACTTCCTCCAGCATCCAGAGGGCGCGCACGGCGCGGGTCTGCGGACTCCAGAATAGCGTAATCATTCACTCAACTCCTGTCGAACGCGGCCAGATGCGCGGTCACGTTATCATAGTCCCGGGCGATGCTGTGCGCACCTGCCTCTATCAGCCTGTCGCGATGGTCGGGCAGGCAATGGCCCGCCGCCAGCAGGCCGCAGACATGCATGCCGGCTGCGCTGGCGGCGGCAACGCCCGTGGGCGAATCCTCGATCACGAAACAGTCTGCCGGCTCGGCTGCCAGTTGCTCAGCCGCGTAGAGATATAGGTCCGGCGCCGGCTTGCCCCGCGTCACATGCTCCTTGCCGCTGAAGATCGCGGTGCCGAATACCGACGCCCGCCGAATATGATCCAGATGCGCGCGTATCCACATGGTGGAGCTGGAAGAGGCGATGGCGCGCGGCCGCTCCGGCGGCAGGGAATCGAGAAACGCCAGCGCCCCCGGCACCGGGTCCAGCCCTTCCTGCAGCACGCGGTCGTCCTCTGCGCGCCGCAGCTCGTGAAAGCGCTCGGGGATGGCGTCGCCCAGCCACCCCTCCAGCGCGCGCTGAAAATTCACCCCCGACAGACCCATGAATGTCGCAATGGCCTGCTCTGTCGTCGTCGGCGTCCCCAATTCGGTCAGCGCCTCCGCCAATTGCCGGTTACTGGCGAGTTCGCTTTCAATGAGAACGCCGTCAAAATCGAAGATCACCGGTCCCCTCATTCGGGTCGGTCCCGCGCACCGAAAAGGGCGGTGCCGACCCTGACATGGCTGGCACCGACCATGACGGCGGTTTCGAAGTCGGCGGACATGCCCATCGAAAGCAGCGGCAGACCCTGCTGCTCAGCCAGTTTGCGCAGCAGCGCGAAATAGGGCGCGGCCTCCGTATCGGCGGGCGGAATGCACATCAGTCCGACCACGTCGAGGCCATGATCCGCGCATTTCTGCAGAAGGTCGGGCAATTTATCGACGGCACAGCCGCCCTTTTGCGGCTCTTCGCCAATATCGACCTGCACGAAGAATTGCGGCGTCCGGTCCAGCTTCACGATCGCCTTGCCCAGCGCCTTTACAAGGGACGGGCGATCGACACTGTGAATGACGTCGAACATGGCCACCGCCTGCTCCGCCTTGTTCGACTGCAACTGGCCGATCATGTGCAGGACGGTGTCCGGATATTCCGCCAGAAGAGACGGCCATTTCGCCTCCGCCTCCTGCACGCGATTTTCGCCGAAATGGCGATGGCCCGCCTGCAATAGCGGGCGCACGTCTTCGGCATCGTGCATCTTGGATACCGCAATCAGTGTGACATCGCGGGCACTGCGGCCCATCAGGCGCGCCGCACGGTCGATCCGCTCGCCAATCTCGTTCAATCTGTGGTGTGCTGTCCCCATTTCCTTTCGCTAAAGGACAGCCATGCGCCGCCGCAATCCCCCAATGAAGGCATTGCCGAGCTGCTGGCTCGTTTCCGACCCGGAACGTGGCGGTAAGCTGCTGTCGACGATGGCAGTTTTGCCGCGCGGGTCCGGCGTGATTTTCCGCCATTATAACGTGACGGACAGAGAAGATCTGGCACGAAGGGCGATGCGTCTGGCCCGCCGACGCGGCCTGTTGTTCATTCTTGCGGGCGATGAGCGACTGGCGCGGCGTATCGGCGCGGACGGCGTCCACATGCCGGGTTTCGAAAACGTGCATCGGCCGCTGACGGCTGCGGCGCATGACAGGGTCGAAATCGTGCGCGCGGCACGGGCAGGCGCACGGGCGGTTTTCCTGTCGCCGGTCTTTGCCACGGGCAGCCATCCGGGTGCCCTGCCGCTCGGCCGCGTGCGCTTCGGCCTGCTGGCGCGACACAGCCCGCTTCCCGTTATCGCGCTGGGCGGCATGACGCGGGCGCGCTACCGCTCGCTGGTGCCGCTGGGCGCCCGCGGCTGGGCGGCGGTATCCGCCCTTTCCAAAAGCGCCGGCAGCGGGCATTCGCCGCGCGGAACTGTCTGTTGACCGCTGCCGCCCCTGCGTTACAGATTGTCCGCATGACAGAAACGACCGCCCCCCCCGAACAGGACATGGATTTCGAAACCGCGCTGAAGCGGCTGGAGGACATCGTCCAGACGCTGGAGCGGGGCGAGGTACCGCTGGAAAAATCCATCACCCTCTACGAGGATGGCGTGCGGCTGAAGAAAATCTGCGACGGGAAGCTGGAATCCGCCCGCACCCGGATCGAGAAGATCACCCTGGACGGCGCGGGACAGCCGGTCGGCACGATGCCGCTAGATGCGGAATAGTGGCGCGGACCGCGCGCCCGGTATGATGCGATCGCTAACGTCAGTCAGTCTGAAGCCGGCGCTGGATGCCATCGCCAAGGCGGTGGATGCGCGTTTCGATCGCCTGTTGCCGATCCCCGACGACCCGCGCCGCCGCCTGATCGAGGCGATGCGCTATGCCGCCATGGAGGGGGGGAAGCGCCTGCGCCCTCTTTTGACGGTCGCGGCATGCGACCTGTTCCACGTCGACAAGGAACGGTCGCTGCGCGTCGCCATCGCAGCGGAATGCGTGCACGTCTATTCCCTGATCCATGACGACCTGCCGTGCATGGACGACGATGCCCAGCGGCGCGGCAAGCCGACGGTGCATTTGGCGTTCGACGAAGCGACGGCGGTTTTGGCAGGCGATGCGCTGCAGGCGCTGGCCTATGAGGTTCTGGCCGACGAACATACGCACGAAGATCCTGCCGTCCGTGCCCGCCTTTGCCTCGCGCTTGCCCGGGCGAGCGGCCCCAATGGCATGGCGGGGGGGCAGATGCTGGATCTGGCGGCGGAGGCGGAGCCGTTCGACCTGCCGCTGACGACGCGCCTGCAACAGCTGAAGACGGGCGCGCTGATCGGCTTTGCCGTAGAGGCTGGCGCCATCATGGGGAAGGCCGAGGAAAAGTCGCATGTGCGCCTGCGCGGCTATGCCCATGATCTGGGACTGGCGTTCCAGATCGCCGACGACCTTCTCGACATAGAAGGCGATGAGGAAATTGCCGGCAAAGCGCTGGGCAAGGACGGCGCCGCCGGCAAATCGACCTTCGTGTCCCTGCTGGGCGCGCCCCGCGCCCGCGCACAGGCGGAAATGCTGATCGACCAGGCGATTGCGCACCTGGACGGGTTCGGCACGGAAGCGGATTTGCTGCGCGCCATTGCCCGTTTCGCCATTGAGAGGGACCGTTAATGCGTATCGGCATCTATCCCGGGACGTTCGATCCCCTGACCCTGGGTCATATCGACATTATCCGCCGCGGCGCAAAGCTGGTGGACCGCCTGATTATCGGCCTCAGCACAAATCCGTCCAAGACGGCGATGTTCAGCCTGGAAGAGCGCCGCCAGCAGGTGGAGGCGGAGGTCGCGAAACTGGCCGAAGATATTCAGGTCGTCACATTCGACGGCCTGCTGGTGCATTTCGCGGCCGAGCAGAATGCCAGCATGATCATTCGCGGCCTGCGCGCCGTATCCGATTTCGAATATGAATATCAGATGGCCGGTATGAACCAGCAGCTGGACGACGAGGTGGAGACCGTCTTTCTGATGGCGGATGTTGCGCTGCAGCCGATCGCCAGCCGCCTGGTCAAGGAAATCGCGCGCTTTGGCGGGTGCATCGACAAGTTCGTGACACCGGAAATCGCGCGCCTGGTGGGGGACCGCGTTCAGAAGGTCGCGACGGCCGATCAGTCCTCGTAACCGTCGTCATCCACATAAGGGTCGGCGCGTCCTTCGCCATGCGTTTCCCAATCGTCCATGGTGGACAGGAAATCTGTCAGGTCGATGAAATCATTGACCGACTTCTGAAGCTCTGACGACGCCTGCGATTTTGTGGAGGCGGCCTCCACGCGAATGCCGCGGCGGCGCAGTTTTTGCGCCAGATAATGGAAATCGGCATCGCCGGTCACCAGCACGACGACATCAGGCTTTATCTCGATGCACATTTCGACCGCATCCATCGCCATCAGCACGTCGACATTGGCATTCAATGTCTCCGGCCGTTGCGGCGAGCCCTTGCCGTGATGCGTGACCGCCATGAAGCCGTTGAAGCGCAGGAAGTCGCGAAAGCGGATCTTTGCGTCGTGGCGCTGCTGCCATTCATGCGGCATATCCTCGTACCGCATGGCGGGCGGCAGACCCAGATAGACGACCATTTCAACGAGCTGGCGGTCATGCCCCTCGTCAGCCAGATAATCGGCAAGCGCCAGATAGTCGGTCTTCTTGCCTGCCTGATAGGCGGCGTGGGCAAAATTCGCTTCGTCAACGAAAATCAAAATGCGCTTCACGGTCAAAATTCCCTGGAAAAAGTGCTGGCGTAATCGGACTGCAATAGCCCGTCCGACGCCCTTCTCCAAACCGCGCTAGAAGGTGACGATCAGCGCGTGCAGCGTCAGGCCGACCAGACCGCCGACCAGCGTGCCGTTTATGCGGATGAACTGCAGATCGCGTCCCACCGCCCGCTCCAGCCGGTCGCTGACCGTCGCGGTGTCCCACCGCTTTACCGTATCGGACACGATGCTGACGATCTGCCGGCCATAATCGGCGACCAGCCCGGTGATGGCGCGGCGGGCATATTTGTTGAGCGAATGGCGAAGCCGGGCATCTGATTCTATGGTCGTGCCCAGCGATCGAATCCCCTCTCCCAGCCGGCCTGATAGGGCAGCCTTCGGGTCTGTCAGCGACGTGCGCAGCGTTTCCTTCAGATTGCCCCAAATGCCATCCAGGAACCGCCCCAGTTCGGGATTGGCGATCAGCTCCGATTTATAGCGTTCCACCTTCGCCTGCGTTTCCGGCAGATAGCGCAGGTCGAATGCCATATCCTTCAACGCGATCATGACCTTGATGCGCAGGGGATGCTGCGGATCGGCGGCCATGTCGGCAAGCAGCTTGCGCGATCCGTTGATCAGCGCATTCGCGACACGTTCGTCGACCCCCGCCAGGCGCAGGACCCATTGTGTCCGCTCCTGCACCAGATCGCGGATCAACCCCTCATTCTCGTCCAGAATACGCGCCAGCCAGACGACGGCGTTGTCGAACACAGGCTGCAGACGCCCCTCGTCTATCGAACGATCCAGAATGCGGCCCAGCAGGGGCGCAAGCTCCAGCTTTTCCAGGTTTGAGGAGATGCCGCCGCGCACCAGGCCGGAAATCGCCTTATTATCCGCAGCATCCATCATTTGCATGGCGAAGCGGGCGACGCCGCCGCGCGGCCCCATGGCCTTTCCCGGACTGGCCAGCCAGCGGGCGGCCGCGCCCGCCATGTCGACGTCCTTTAGACGGCGGGCGATGATGGGCGGGGTCAGGAAATTTCCCTGCAGGAAGCCGGCCAGATTGTCGGCCAGTCGGTCCTTGTTCTTGGGAACGATCGCCGTGTGCGGGATGGGCAGGCCGAGCGGATGACGAAACAGTGCGACGACGGCAAACCAGTCGGCAAGCCCGCCAACCAGCGCCGCCTCCGAAAAGGCCTGGGCATAGCCGATCCAGGCCGCATCCCCCTGCAGCCGGTGCGTGAAGATGAAGATCGCCAGCATCAGAACCAGCAGGCCCGTCGCGATCACCCGCATACGCCGCGCCGGATGCGGCTGGAACAGGGTCAGCGGTCGTCTGTCAAAGGAACGCAGCGGCCTCACTCCGCTGGCGTGGAGCCGCCCGCGGCAGTTTCCGGCACGTCATCCGCACCGGTGCCCTGATGCCGCCTGTTCACCAGCCGACCCAATATCTTGCCCAGCCACTTCTCGAAATCATCGGCCAGGCTGAATCCCGCCGGTACGATCAGCAGGGTCAGGATGGTGGACAGGATCAGACCGCCAATCACGACAATGCCCATGGGCGCGCGGAAGCCCGCGCCGCCGGTCGTCGCAATCGCGGTGGGAAGCATGCCCGACGCCATGGCCACGGTGGTCATCACGATGGGCTGTGCGCGTTTGCGACCCGCATCGATGATGGCGATCTTGCGCGGCACACCCGCGGCAATTTCCTCAAGCGCGAAATCGATCAGCAGGATCGAATTCTTGGCGACGATACCCAGCAACATCAACAGGCCGATCATGACCGGCATGGAGAGGACATTGCCCGTCAGATGCAGGGCAATACCGCCACCAAGCGGGGCAAGCAGCAGAGACCCCATGTTCACGAACGGCGGCATCACACGCTTGTAGAGCAGCACAAGCACTGCAAACACCAGCAAAATACCCGACACGGTGGCGATGAAAAACTGCTCGGTCAGTTCCCCCTCGATCTTGGAATTGCCGAATGTCGGTGTCGTGACCCCCATGGGCAGATCCTGCATGGCGGGAATTCGTTCCGCAATGCGCTGCCCCTCGCCCGTGACGACGCCTTCGACCAGATCGGCGCCGATGATGATGCGATCCTGCTGTGCGAAACGCTGCAGCACCTCGGGGCCAGAGCCCAGCGTAATATCGGCAACTACCTTAAGCGGGACGGAACCGCCGCTGGTTGTCGGAACCGGCAGGTTTTCGATCGTGGCGAGCGTCTGGCGCGATGATTCGGGCAGCAGGACGCGGATCGGTATCTGCCTGTCCTGCAGGCTGAATTGCGCGACGTTCTGGTCGATATCGCCAATCGTCGCGATGCGTACAGTCTGGCTGAGCGCGGCCGTCGTAATACCGAGGTCCGCAGCAAGAGCGAAATTGGGCGAGATGACGATTTCCGGCCGCTGTAGTCCGCCCTCTATGCGGGGCTGCACGAAAATATTGTTCTGGCGCAGCTGCTCCACGATCAAATTCGCATGTTCGTTCAGGATTACGGAATCGCTGCCGGCAATCATCAGATTGACGTCGCGGGCGCTGCCGCCGAAATTCTGCTGTGCCTGGAAACCAACGCGCGCATCGGCAAAGCGGCCAAGGTCGGGACCCAATTGGCGGGCATATTCGATGCTGGACCGTTCGCGATCTTCCTTAAGATTGACGTAAAGCGTTGCATCGGCGACGCCGACCGCCTGAAACACATCCTGGGTTTCCTGTTCCTGCAACAGGAATTGCGTGACGGCGTCCGATACACGCTCCGTCTGCGCCAGCGTTGAGCCCGGCGGCATGTTGATGTTGACCTGGACGGTGTCCTCGTCAACCGACGGGTTCATCGTAAACGGCAGGGTGGCGAACGTGACGACCGTCAGGATCAGGGCGACGAAGCCGACCAGGAGCGTCCAGACCCGGTGATCGCGCACCAGATCGCCGCCAAGGCGCCGCACGAAGCCGCGCTGACGCTTCTCTCGCTCTGACAGTTTCCGGCGGTGCAGCGACCAATTGAGTATGCGAAGATAGGTCTGCATCGCACGGCCGCCCGCATGTTCCTTTTCCCCATGCGCATGCAGGAAGAAGGCCGCCATCAGCGGCGTCACCATGCGCGCGACCACCAGGCTGAACAGCACTGCCGCGACGACCGTCAGGCCAAAAGGTTTGAAAAACTGGCCGGGGATGCCCGACATCAGGCCCACGGGCAGAAACACCGCGACGATGGAACTGGTGGTCGCGACCACGGCCAGGCCAATCTCGTCCGCCGCATCCA
This sequence comes from Pacificimonas sp. ICDLI1SI03, assembly GCF_054740865.1. Taxonomy (NCBI): domain Bacteria; kingdom Pseudomonadati; phylum Pseudomonadota; class Alphaproteobacteria; order Sphingomonadales; family Sphingosinicellaceae; genus Pacificimonas; species Pacificimonas sp. ICDLI1SI03. Next base: position 2,383,562 of record NZ_JBSQAU010000001.1, on the reverse strand, counting down.
TCGATGCCTGATAGGGTGACTTGCCCATTCGCATGTGCCGGACGATATTCTCGATCTCCACAATGGCATCGTCGACCAGCACGCCAGCGACCAGCGCGAGCGCAAGCAGCGACGTATTGTTGAGCGTGATCCCAAGCAGATCCATCACCCAGAAGGTCGGTATCGCGCTGAGCGGAATGGCCGTCGCGGCGATCAGCATCGCGCGCCAGTCACGCAGGAACAGCCAGACCACGATTACCGCCAGTATCGCACCCTCGATCAGCGCCGCCATGGAGGATTCATACGCCTCCACCGTCTGATCATAGGGGGTAAACAGGATCGAGAAGGTGACGCCGGGATAATCCTGCCGCATCGCATCCAGTTCATCCTGCATGCTTTCATAGACCGAAACGTCCGATGCGCCCTTGGCCTTCTCCACGCGCACGCCGATGACCTCGCGGCCATTCTGCTTTGAAATCAGGCGCTTTTCGCCGATGCCATCGGTCACGGTCGCAATGTCGGACAGGCGGATCGACCGGCCATTGCCCAGGTTGATCTGCATATTGCTGAGTGCGTACGCACTATCGGCATTGCCGAGCACCCGTACCGATTGTTCGCCGCCGGCGATTTCGGTGCGCCCGCCACCGGCATTCAGGTTCAGCTGCAGCAGCTGCGCATTCACTTGCGCCGCCGTCACGCCGATCGACTGCATGCGCGCCGGATCCAGCTCCACGCGAATTTCGCGGTCGACGCCGCCCGACCGGCTGACTGCCGCCATCCCCTCAAGCGACAGCAGCCGCTTCGCCACGACATCGTCCACGAACCAGCTCAATTGCTGCTCCGTCATGTCGACGGCGCCAACCGAAAGGTAGGCAAGGATGCCGCCCAAATCGATGCGTTGCACCTGCGGTTCCAATATCCCGTCCGGCAGATCGGCGCGGATGTTGGAAACGGCGTCGCGAACGTCGTTGACCGCTCGGTCGATCGGTACGTCCATGTCGAACTGAACCGTCGTGGTGGAACTACCCTCCCGAATGGTGGAGGTGATTTCATCGACGCCGTTGACCCCGCGCACGGCGGCCTCGACCCGCTGCGTCACCTGAGTCTTTAATTCTTCGGCGGCGGCACCCGGTTGCGCCACCGTCACGCTCGCGACAGGGAAGCTGACATCCGGCTGATTATTGACGTCCAGCCGCAGGAAACTGACGAGGCCCGCCAGCGTCAGCGCGACGAACAGCACGATCGGAACGACTGGGTTCTGGATCGACCAGCTGGAAATATTGCGCATGGCCTAGTCGTCCCGCTCGACAAGCTGCGGCACGACGCGGTCATTATCGTTCAGGAAGGCACCGGCTGAAAGGACGACCTGCTCGTCGCCTGTCAGGCCCTCTTCAATCACCACTCCGTCGGGAGTGATGGCCCCCACGCGCACGGGTTGCCGCTTCGCCCGGTTTTCGGAATCAACGATATATACATAGCTTTCGCCGCCACCGCCAAGAACGGCGGATTCAGGCAGTAGTGGCCGGGTCGCGGTGCCGGTGTCGATTGTTCCGGTGGCAAAGCCGCCGGGCCGAACCTGACCGTCGGAGCGAATGAGGATGCGCGCCGTTCCCTGCCGCGTGCTTGGATCGATCAAGGGTTCCACCATCCAGACCTCGCCCGGATAATCCACCGGGCTGCCAACCAGGCTGACGGTGGCGTCCTGCCCCACACGCAACGAGCGCAAATCCTCTTCGGCGACGAGCGCCTGCAATTCCATCTGTCCGCCCTGTGCGATGCGGAACAATGCCCCCGATCCGGAGCTGACAACCTGACCCTGCTCCACGCTCCTTTGCAGGATCAGACCCGCCTCCGGCGCGCGCACGTCCAATTGTCCCAGCTGCGCCTGCATCGACGCCAGTTGCGCCTTTGCCACATTTACATTCGCGCGCGCGCTGTCCCGGGTGGCGGTACGTCGTTCGATATCTGCCGTCGAAATGAACCCGCGTTCGACAAGGGCCTGGGCACGCTCCAGCTCTGACTGAGCCAATTGCGCGTCCGCCTCTGCCTGGGCCACGGACGCGCGCATCTGCGCCACTTGCTGCTCCGCAACCGCCCTGTCGATACGGGCAAGAACCTGTCCGCGTTCCACATAATCGCCTTCGTCCACCAGAACGGCGGTGACCATGCCGCCCTGGCCTTGGACGCCGACAGGCAGGTCGCGCCGCGCAGCAACGCTCCCGTTCACACGGACGCTGGCGGTGACGGGGCGTGCACCCGGGACGCTGACGGAAACAGTAGGCGCACTGGCGCCGGCCGCGCCCGCACTTTGCGGCGGGATCTCGCCGCCGCTGCCGGCTCCCAGAAACCAGAACAGCAGGCCGCCGACGACCGCCGCCGCAACGACCAGTGATATAATGGCACCGCGCGAAAGGCCCCGGCCAGAGCGCCGCGGTTCATCCAGGGGCGAACCGGAAACGTCGATTCGTTCGTGCATGTTCATCTCTCACGCCTCGCGCTTCCGGACTGATCCCACCAGCGGATGGGACCGACTATTCCTTACGTGTATTAGTTGAATAAGTCACTGGCGGCAAGCGCGGGTTGCCACCCCGGTCCGGCTGCGGCGCTTCACATAGTCGCAAAGCAGTGAAACTCAATCTTCTGCTGTTGCAGTTGAGCATCAGTTTTCGACTATCGGAAACTTCTCGGTATTCGCGCGTTCACGGTCATATCAACAAAGGGAAGGACGAATTTCATGGGCGATATTCTCTACTGGATTATCATCGGTTTGGTCGCGGGCATTTTGGGCAAGATGATTATGCCCGGACGTGACCCCGGCGGCATCATCGTCACCATCCTTCTGGGCATTGCGGGTGCCGTCGTCGGCGGTTTCCTGGCTGGACTTCTGGGAATCGGCGGCGGATTTATCGTGACGCTGATCGTCGCAACGCTTGGCGCCGTCCTTCTGCTGTGGCTGTATCGCATGTTCCGCGCCCGCAGCGTTTAAATATCAGGGCGTCAGGCGCTATTCAGCCTGATGTGTGAAAATAGACAGCGCGTGCAGGAACTCCCTGCGCGCGCTGTTCGCTGTCGGGGACTTTCCCCAAGGAGATGATGAATGAGACGCACGATGATTGCCGCATTGGCAGGTACCCTTTTGACGCTGCCCCTGGCGGGCGCGGCCCTGGCACAAGACTCGGTTCCTGTGATGGCAAAGGACATGACGCTCCTGACCATCTCGGCCACGGGAGAGACGAAGGCGGATCCAGACATCGCCACGATCAGCGCCGGAGTCGTGACCCAATCGGCGACCGCGAATGAAGCGATGCGCGAGAACCGGACGCGCATGGACCGGGTTATCGCCGCGCTGACCGCGGCGGGTGTCGATGAGAAGGACATCCAGACCGACAATCTGAACCTCAATCCGCAATATCGCTATGCCGAGAATGAGCCGCCGCAGATCACCGGGTACCAGGCGCAGAATACGGTCAGCCTGACCCTACGCGACATCGCCAATGCGGGCGCAGCGCTCGACGCGCTGGTGGCCGAAGGTGCAAACCAGATCAATGGCCCGACGTTCGGCATGGAGGATTCCGAAACCGCCATGAACGAGGCGCGGATCGACGCGATGCGCAATGCCCGCGCACGCGCCGATATCTATGCGCAGGCAGCAGGAATGCAGATCGCACGGATCGTTTCGATCAGTGAAAGCAGCAATTATGCCCCGCAGCCGCCGAGGCCGCAAATGATGCGGAGCGCGGCAATGGATCAGGCCGAAGCCTCGACGAAGCTGCAGCCGGGTCAGTTGGACCTGACGGCCGACGTCACCGTCATTTATGAACTGAGATAGAAGCTCGGCAAAAACCGGGGGGAGAGCCCCTTAGCTTTTCCCCCGCTTGCGGCCGGCTTTTTTGCGCCCACTCTTGGCAACCTTGCCTTTACGCGCGGCACCCTTGCCGGTGCGCCCCTGTGCGGGCTTTTTGCGTCCGTGGCGCGGCGCCGGTGCAGGAGCGTCTCCCTCCAGCCGTTCGAAGCGAAGGCCGCCTGTGACGGGATTGGCCTCGGCCAGGCGCAGCTCCAGTCTTTGTCCCAACGTGAAGCTCTCACCACTGCGCTCGCCGGTGATCGTGCGGCTTGTCTCGTCGAACTCGTAATAATCCTGCCCCAGCGCCCGCATCGGCAGCAGGCCATCGCCACCGACGCCATCGACCGTCGCGAACAGGCCGTGGCGCGTGACGCCGGTAACGCGGGCGGTAACCACCTCGCCCTCGCGCTCCGACAGATAGGCGGCGACATAGCGGTCGATCGTGTCGCGCTCGGCCTCCATCGCACGCCGTTCGGTCTGCGAGATATGCTCACTGATGATGCTCAGCTCATCGATCTCGCCCGCGGTCAATCCGCCCTCGCCCAGCCGATAGGCGCGCACCAGCGCGCGGTGCACCAGCGTGTCGGAATAACGCCGGATGGGCGACGTAAAATGCGCGTAGCTGGCCAGCGAAAGCCCGAAATGGCCAAAATTGTCCGTGCCGTAATAGGCCTGGGTCTGGCTGCGCAGCACCTCCAGACTGACCTGCTCGCGCAATAGCGGATCGTCGATATTGTCCAGAACCTTGGCGAACATGGCGGGCCGCACGACCTGCCCCTTCGCAAAGGGAATATCCAGCGTTTTCAGATATTCCCGCAGGGCGTCGATCTTTTCCGCGCTGGGCGTTTCATGCGCGCGATAGACGACGGGGGATCGCTTCGCCTCCAGCGCCTTTGCCGCCGCGACGTTCGCCGCGATCATGTAATCCTCGACCATGCGGTGCGCGTCCAGCCGCTCACGCAGGCCGATGGCGGCTACGCGGCCCTGCTCGTCCAGTTCGATCCGCCGCTCCGGCAGCTCCAGCTCCAGCGGCTCGCGCCGCTGGCGCGCCTCGAACAGGGCACGCCAGCAGGCCCACATCTCCTCTATGCCGGGATAGTCTGCCGCCGCCTCATAGGCGATGTTTGCCGCACAGCGGATTACCGCGCGGGTAAAGCGCCAGCCGGACAGGCTGCCATCCGGCGCCACGTCCAGATGGCAGGCCATGACGGCGCGATCCTGATGCTCGACGATAGAGCAGGCACCCGCAGATAATGCCTCCGGCAGCATGGGGACGACACGGTCGGGAAAATAGACCGAATTGCCACGCTTGCGCGCTTCACGGTCCAGCGCAGTGCCGGGGCGCACATAATAGGACACATCGGCGATGGCGACGATTGCGTGCCAGCCGCCCCCCTCCTTCGCCTCTACCCACAGCGCATCGTCATGGTCGCGCGCGTCGGCGGGATCGATTGTGATGATATCCAGGTGCCGCAGATCCTCGCGGCCCTCCCCCAGCGGCATCTCGGCCGCCCGCTCCGCCTGTTCCAGCACCTCCTCGGAAAAGACGTTCGGAATGCCCTTGGCATGAATGGCGATCAGAGAGATGGATTTTGGCGCGAACGGATCGCCGAGGCGCTCGGTCACGCTTGCCTTGCGACCCTCCGTGCGCGCCAGCACCAACTCCTCGTCATTCGCGCCGCCGGCATCCGACACGGGGACCGTCTTGCGGATTTTCTTGTCTGTCGGCTGCAGATACCAGCCGGATGCATCACGCCGCAAAATGCCCAGCATATCCTCTGCTGCGCGGCCGATCCGCTTCATGACATGGCCGCTATAACCCCGCCCGGTCTCCTCGATACGGGCCAGCAGGCGGTCGCCCTCGCCCAGCGCGGCCTGTCGCGCCCGCTTGCCGCCGCCGCGCTGTTCGCGAACCCGCACGCGCGGCGGTGGATCGGCATGATCCCAATTGTCCGGCACGGCGAAAATGGCGCCATCCTCAACATGCGTCACGCGGAGGACAGCAACACGCGGCAGGCCGCCGCCTTCGTGCACTTTCCGGCCCGGCCCAAGGTCCAGCACGCCATCGTCCGCCATGTCGCTCAACAGCGCGCGCAGGTCCCGCCGCTGATCGCCACGCACACCGAACGCTTTCGCGATCTCTCGTTTGCCGACCGGCGTATCGGACGATTTGACGAACTCCAGGATCGCGTCTCGGGTTGGAAGGTCGGTCAAGAGACGATCCGCGCCCGGAACCAGGCGGCCACCTCGTCCTTGGCTAATTTACCCGCTGCAAGCTCTAGCACCATGTTCGTGGCTTCGATCTTATCAAATTCGATCGACACCCCATTCAGTGACAGGAACAGACGGGCAGCAATCCACGCCGTGCGCTTGTTTCCGTCCACAAACGGATGGTTTCGTGCAATACCAAATGCGTAGGAGGCTGCGAGCGATGCGGCATCCGGTGAGCCATAGGCGGCCAGGTTCAAGGGCTTTGCCAGCGCCGATTCCAGCAAGGCAAGATCCCGCGTCCCCTCGCCGCCCTTATGCTCGGACAGCTGGCGGTCGTGTGAGGCGATGATCGTTTGGATGACCAGCCAGCGCCACTCGCTCACTTCGCCAGTACGCGAAGAATGTCGCGATCGTCGTTCATGATCCGCTCGGCATGCTTCATCTGCTCTTCGAACTCTGGGTCGTAAGGCGAGAGGCGATAACTACCATCGGGTGCTTCGGTCAGATAAAGGACGTCACCCTTGTCCGCCTTCAGGCGGGCGAGCACGTCCTTCGGAAAGATGGCTCCGACGGAATTACCGAAGCTGGTAAGTTTCAATGGCATGTTCATCAGTTCGTTATAACAGATGTTCGTACGCCTGCAAAGGGCGGACTGCTTCATTGACAGACAGCCGCTCTTCCCCCATATGCGCCGCCAGCATCAGTGTTGCAGTGCAACATGATGGGTGAGCGGCGTGAAACGCCGGTGGCGAGATAGCCGCTGTTGAGCTCCTCCTTGGGATGCACCCTCTTCAAACGTCCTGTTTCACGCGGGGACGTCACCCGCGCGTGACGTGCTGCCGCTTTCGTGGCGCTGCGTCGGGCGCTCGCACGTTTTTGTGCGCACGAAAGATAAAATACATGACTAACTTCAAAGATATGAACCTCGCCGAGCCGCTGATGCGCGCACTTGAAAGCGAAGGTTATACGACGCCGACCCCGATCCAGGCGCAGACCGTGCCCCTTGGTATGCAGGGTAAGGACATTCTGGGCATCGCGCAGACCGGAACGGGCAAGACCGCGGCATTCGCGCTGCCCATCCTCGATCGCTTCAGCCGCAATACGGCCCGCATAGAGCCGCGCCGTCCGCGCTGTCTGGTGCTGGCGCCCACGCGCGAACTGGCGACGCAGATCGCCGTCAGCTTCCGCACCTATGGCCGCTTCCTGCGCCTGTCGGTCGAGACCGCATTCGGCGGCACCCCGGTTGGCAAGCAAAAGCGCGCGCTGGATCGCGGCGTCGACATTCTGGTCGCGACACCGGGCCGCCTGATCGACCTTCTGGAGCAGCGTGCGCTGACCCTGGACGGTATCGAGGTACTCGTGCTCGACGAAGCGGATCAGATGCTCGACATGGGCTTCATTCACGCCCTGCGCCGTATCGTGCCGCTGGTCCCGAAGAAGCGCCAGACGCTGTTCTTCTCGGCGACCATGCCCAAGGACATTTCCGAGCTCGCCAGCAAATATCTGACCAACCCGGAAAAGGTTGCGGTGACGCCCGTCGCCACCACCGCCGAACGGGTTCAGCAGACGGCAACGCTCGTCAATCAGAACGAGAAGCAGGCGCTGCTGACCGTCATGCTGGAGCGTGAGCCGATCGAGCGCGCACTGGTCTTCACGCGCACGAAGCATGGCGCCGACCGCGTCGTCCGTCACCTGCTGGCGGCGAACATCAAGGCGGCGGCGATCCACGGCAATAAGAGCCAGGCACAGCGCGAACGCGCGCTGGAGGCATTCCGCGAGGGCAAATGCCCTGTGCTGGTCGCGACGGATATCGCCGCGCGCGGCATCGACATTGACGGCGTGTCCCACGTCATCAATTTCGAAGTCCCCAATGTGCCGGAACAATATGTCCACCGCATCGGCCGCACCGCACGCGCCGGCGCGGATGGCTTGGCGATCAGCTTCGTTGCGAAGGACGAACGCTCCTATCTGCGCGACATCGAGAAGCTGACCCGCCAGAGCCTGCAAATGGTCCCGCTGCCGGAAAATTTCGTGGCGGATGTCGAGCGCGTCAACAGCATGAAGCTGCCCCCGAAAAAGTCGGGCGGCGAATATGAAGGTGGTCGCGGCGGCAATCGTGGCGAGGGCCGACGTCGCGGTTCCGGCGGCGCACCCGGCGGCAATCGCAATGGCGGCAATCGGCGCGGCAAGCCCCAGGGCGAGGCCATTCGCGAAGATCGCGGCCCCCGCGCAAATCCAGTCTCCAACCGCAAACCTGCGGGCGCCCATGCGAGCGCCGGAAAGCCCGGCGGCGGCTGGCGTGGCAAGGGCGGCGGCAAGCCGGCAGGCGGCAGGCCCGCGGGCAGCAAGCCCGCCGGCGGGCAGCGCCATTCCGGCGGACCCCGCCAAGGCTGAGAGCAGGGAAGGGCCGCGTCCCCATGGGGGCGTGGCCCGCCTCTCGACACCGCTTTTGACGCCACCAGCATCGATCTCAGCACCGACATGGACATCGCCCTTATCGTCCTCAGCGCGATCGGCACGGCCGTCTTCGCCATTTCGGGCGCCCTTCTGGGCCTGCGAAAGGGAATGGACATTGTCGGCATATCCTTTGTCGCGACCGTCACGGGCATCGGCGGGGGTACGATTCGCGATGTCCTGCTGGGCGCGCTGCCCGTCGCCTGGGTACGGCAGCCGACCGATATCGCCATCTGCCTTGCCTGTGCCTTCATCGTCGGAGCGCTGAACAGGCCGCTGCTCGGCAATCGCATGACATGGCTGCTTTATGCCGATGCGGCGGGCCTGGCGCTGTTTGCAGTGCTGGGCGCCGCAAAGGCGGAAGCGGCAGGAGCGCATCCGCTGGTCTCTATCCTTTTCGGTGCGATGAGTGCATCGTTCGGCGGCATCATTCGCGACATCATCTGCGGCGAACGACCGATTCTGTTCGCGAAGGAAATCTACATCAGCGCAGCGCTGCTCGGCGGCGGCGTATTCGTTGTCCTATCGGACTTCTTTGCGTTTCAACCTGCGGCCATCGCCGGCGTTCTGGCGGCCTTGACCCTCCGCCTGCTGGCGATGCGATATGAATGGAGTCTGCCCTTTCCCCGTTACCGCGAGCCGCTTAGCTGACCGTTCGCATCGGGTTACACCCGCATCCCTTATGAAGATTTGGGTATCCCTTATGAAGATTTGGCGGCGGGCTTCTTCTTCGCTGGTGCCTTTTTCTTCGCGGTCGACTTCTTGGCGGCAGGCTTTTTGGCAGCGGCTGCGGTCTTCGCAGGAGCCTTCTTTTTCGCGGTCGTTTTCTTCTTTGCGGGCGCCTTGCGTTTTTTCTTTGCCGGCCCCTTTGCCGCGCGTTCGTCGATCAGCTTTGCCGCCTCTTCCAGGGTCAACGCCTCAGGATCCGCGTCACGTTTCAGGCTGGCATTGGTGCTGCCGTCGGTGACATAGGGACCATAGCGCCCCTCCATCAGGCGGATTTCATCGCCTGAAATCGGATGCGCGCCCATGATCTTCAGGGGCTCCGCCGCCTTGCGCCGCCCGCCAGACGCGGCCGCCTCCGCCAGCTTTACCACGGCGGCATTCATACCGGTTTCGAATACCTCCGCGGTGTTCGCCAGCTTCGCATATTTGCCATCATGGCGCAGATAGGGGCCGTAACGGCCGATCGCCGCCTCTATATCCTTGCCGGTTTCAGGGTGTTGCCCGACGATCCGGGGCAGGGAAAGCAGCCTTACCGCCATGTCAAGATCGACGGACTCCGGATCGATGTCTTTCGGTATGGAGGCGCGCGGCGGCTTCTTTTCCTCGCCCTCCTGCACGAACAGGCCAAAGCGGCCAGACCTGATGGACACCGCCTCGCCGCTGCCCGGGTGCGCGCCCAGTTCCTTTGGATATTCTCCCGCCGCGGCATCTGCGTCGCCGGAGCGGTTGCCGAATTCGCGCGTAAATTTGCACTCAGGATAGTTGGAGCAGGCAATGAACGGACCGAATTTGCCGCCGCGCAGCGCCAGGCGACCATTGTCGCAGGCCGGACAGGCGCGCGGATCGCTGCCGTCCTCCTTCGGCGGGAACAGCATCGGCTCAAGAAACTCATCAATCGACGCCATCACCTCTGACGGCTGACGCTCCATGATTTCCTGAGTTTTAGGGAAGAAATCCCGCCAGAAGGCGCGCAGCACGTCCTTGTAGTTTTCATCGCCGGCGGAAATCTCGTCCAGCTGTTCCTCCAGCCCGGCGGTGAAATCATATTCGACATAGCGCGTGAAATAGCGTTCCAGAAACGCCGTCAGCAGGCGACCCTTCTCCTCAGGATAGAAACGCTTCTGTTCCAGCCGGACATAGTCGCGGTCCTTCAACACCTGCAGGATCGAGGCATAGGTAGACGGACGGCCTATCCCCAACTCCTCCAGCCGCTTGACCAGACTGGCCTCCGAAAAGCGCGGCGGCGGCTGGGTGAAATGCTGATCGGCACTGGCGTCGGTGCAGGTCGGCGTCGCATCCTTCTCGATCTTCGGCAGGCGGCGATCGTCGTCCGATGCCTCATCATCGTCGGGCGCGTCGTCGACATCCTCGCGGTAGAGGGCCAGATAGCCGGGAAAGACCAGCACCTGTCCCGTTGCGCGTAGTTCGGCACGGCCGTGCCTGTCGTGCAGCGTCACCGTGGTGCGGTCGAATTTCGCCGATTCCATCTGGCTGGCCAGCGTCCGCTTCCAAACGAGGTCGTACAGCCGCCGCTGTGCATCCGGCAGGCTTTTCAGCGCCTCCGGCCCCTTGGAAAGGTCGGTGGGCCGCACGGCTTCGTGCGCCTCCTGCGCGTTCTTGGCCTTCGATTTATAGACGCGCGGCGATTTCGGCAGGTGCGCCTGCGTATAGCGGTCGGCGATGACGGAGCGCGCCTGCGCGATGGCCTCGCCCGCCATTTCGACGCCATCGGTCCGCATGTAGGTTATGTGCCCGCCCTCATACAGCGCCTGCGCCGTCCGCATGGTGTCGGACGCCGACATGCCCAGCTTGCGCGATGCCTCCTGCTGCAGCGTCGACGTCGTAAATGGCGGATAGGGATTGCGCGTGACGGGTTTGGTTTCGACCGCGCTGACCTGATATTCGCCCGCCTTCACATCCGCCTTCGCCTCATTGGCGAGCGCGGCATTGCCCAGGGAGAATTTGTCCAGCTGCTTGCCCTGCCAGTTTACCAGGCGCGCGGGAAAGCTTTGTCCATTGGGCAGTGCGAAGCTGCCCATGACGGTCCAGTATTCCTGTGGCTTGAACGCCTCGATCTCGCGTTCGCGCTCGGTGATCAGGCGCAGCGCGACGGATTGTACGCGGCCCGCCGATTTCGCGCCGGGCAATTTGCGCCACAGGACGGGCGACAGGGTAAAGCCGACCAGATAATCAAGCGCGCGGCGCGCCAGATAGGCGTCGACCAGCGGTCCATCGAGGTCCCGCGGCGCGGCCATGGCGGCGGTCACGGCGGCCTTTGTGATCTGGTTGAAGGTGACGCGCTGAACCTCTGCCGGCAAAGCCTTCTTGGCCTTCAGATGTTCGTACAGGTGCCAGCTGATCGCCTCCCCCTCGCGGTCGGGGTCGGTTGCCAGGATCAGGCGATCGGACGCCTTTGCACGGCGGGCGATATCGTTCAGCTGTTTCGACCGGTCCGCCTGGACCTGCCATTTCATCGCGAAATCATTGTCGGGGTCGACCGAGCCGTCCTTCGGCGGCAGGTCGCGCACATGGCCATAGCTGGCGACCACGTCGTAATCAGATCCCAGATATTGATTGATCGTCTTGGCCTTGGCAGGCGATTCGACGATCACGAGACTAGTGGCGATAACGGCGCTCCCTCATAGGCCCTGGCGGCGGCATATAGAGCCGACAGTGGCGACGGCAAGGTTAAGCACCCTGCTCTTTTCAACGCCCCCTCCACAACATATGAGGCTAGGCATGCCCATTGGCCTCATCTCCTCACCCTGGTTCTGGCTGGTCATTGGCTATTTGCTGGGCGCCATTCCCTTTGGCCTGATACTGACGAAGCTGGCCGGGAAGGGCGATGTGCGGACCGTCGGTTCCGGCAATATCGGCGCCACCAACGTGCTGCGCGCCGGCGGCAAGGGGCTGGCGATCGCGACCTTGCTTCTGGATATCGGCAAGGGCGCGCTGGCCGTGTGGCTGGGCGGTGAATATGCCATGGGCGGGGAAATATTGGGCGGCATGGGCGCCTTTCTGGGGCACCTTTTCCCCTTCTGGCTGGCATTTCGCGGCGGTAAGGGCGTCGCCACCATGCTGGGCATCGCGCTCGCGCTGGGGTGGAAGATCGGTCTGGTATTCGCGCTGGTATGGCTGGGGACGGCGCTGGCCACGCGATATTCTTCGCTGGCGGGCATCTTTGCCAGCCTGGCCGCGCCGCTGGTACCGCTGCTGGGCGGACGCTGGGATGCGGCACTGCTGCTGGGCGGCATGGCCATGCTCGTCATCGCAAAGCATGAGGCAAACATCCTGCGCCTGCGCGCGGGGACCGAATCGAAGATCGGCGCGAAAGAAGCCTGATGGCCTCCGGGGTGGAGCGGGAGCGGCTGGCCAAGCTGCGGCTGGCGCGTACCCCCCGCATAGGGCCCGTCACCTATAGGCAATTGATCGCGCGCTACGGCAGTGCGCATGCCGCGCTGGAGGCTCTGCCGCATCTGGCAAGGCGCGGCGGGCGCAGCCTGACACCCGCCAGCGCCGCCGATGCGGAGCGGGAAATGGAGCTGACCGCGCAGGCGGGCGCGCAGATGATCTTCGTCGGCGATCAGGACTATTCCGTGCCGCTTTCCGAAATCGAAAGCGCCCCGCCGGTAATCAGCGTGCGTGGCAATCCCGCCCTGATGGCCAAATCGTGCGTCGCGATGGTGGGCGCGCGCAACTCCTCCGCTGCCGCACGGCGGTTCACCCGCGAATTGGCGCAAGCCCTGTCGCAAGCGGGCATGGTGGTCGTGTCGGGGCTGGCGCGCGGCGTCGATGCAGAGGCGCATGTCGGCGCGCTGAACGGTGGGACGATCGGCGTGATCGCGGGCGGGATCGACGTCAAATGGCCGCGTGAAAATGACGCCCTGCACGAGGACCTGTACGCGCGCGGCCTGGTCATTGCAGAGCAGCCCTTCGGCATGGAACCGCGCGCCGCCCATTTCCCGCGCCGCAACCGCATCATCAGCGGCCTCAGCCGCGGCACCGTCGTGATGGAGGCCGCGCCGCGTTCCGGCAGCCTGATCACCGCCCGCATGGCGAATGAGCAGGGTCGCGAGGTCATGGCGGTGCCCGGCTTTCCGCTCGACCCGCGCGCCCGGGGATGCAATGGTCTGATCCGGGACGGGGCAACCCTGGTGCAGTCGGTGGAGGACATCATCGAAACGCTGACGCCACTTGCGGATATCCCGCACGTCCGCGCGGGCCTTTTCGATTATATGGCGGCACCCGTCGAGGAGCCGGATGACGGCGCGCGCGTGCAGATCGAATCGCTGCTGTCGCTGACCCCCGTTCCGGTCGACGAACTGGTACGCCTGGCGGGGATGCCGCCCGCCACGGTTGCGACAGTGCTTTTGGAACTGGAGCTGGCGGGACGCGTCCACCGCCATGCCGGCGCCCGGGTTTCCCTGTCCAGTGAGTGACGCGCCCGACAGGCCGGAGGCGAGAGAGCGCCTGGATCCCGAACTGCTGTTGCGGGCCTATGCCGCCGGGGTTTTTCCGATGGCCGACAGTGCAGAGGATGACGATGTTTTCTGGGTGGAGCCGAAACTGCGCGGTATCCTGCCGCTGGACCATTTTCACCTGCCGCGCAGCGTCGCAAAGCTGCTGAGGCAGGATCGGTTCGAACATCGCGTCGACACCGCCTTTGGCGAGGTGGTCGGTGCCTGTGCCGCGCGGGATGAGGGCACCTGGATAAATGGCGACATTCGCGCCGCCTATGGGGAGCTGCATCGCGCCGGCCATGCCCATTCCGTCGAATGCTGGCAGGATGGTGAACTGGTGGGCGGCCTTTACGGTGTGCGCCTCCGCAGCGCCTTTTTCGGCGAAAGCATGTTCACTCGCGTATCCGGCGCGTCAAAGGCGGCGCTCGCCCATCTGGTTGCGCGGCTGCGTACCGGCGGTTTCACGCTGCTGGACACCCAGTTCCTGACCGACCATCTGGCGCGCTTTGGCGCGACGGAGGTACCGCGCGACGCGTACCGCACCTATCTGGCCTCGGCCCTGTCGACAGAGGCGGATTTCGATCAGTTGACGACGATGGTGTCGGGTCCGGTGTCCGGCCAGTCCATATTACAGGCGCTGACCCAGACATCATAATAGGGATGGTCGAAGCTGTTTAGCGACGGCGTATTGGCATAGAGCCATCCCGAAAATACCCGCGCCTTTTGCGCGCCGGGCCTGGGCTGATGGTCGATCTGCAGGAAACCTCCGATAAATTCCTGGTCGGCCCATGGCGGCGTTGCCTCGCAGGCACGCACATTGATCGTTAGACCGCGATAGGTAACCGCCTTGCCGGGATTGCTCTCGATCGTTTCGGTGGACTGGCTGACCTTGTCCAGAATACCGATCGTCACCACGCGCTCAGCCATGGGCGTGGGCCCTTCCGCTGCTTCCGCCCCGGCCGGCGGTGTGGTCTGCGCTGTTGCAGGAGCCGCCAGGGACAGGGCGGCGAGAATCAGACTAGAGCGAATCATCTTCCAGCCCGTCACTCTCCGGCGCGCCGAAATCTTCCTCCAACACGCCGAACCCGCCGTCATCTGCGCCGCCGCCCGATCCCGATGAAGCCGCCGGTGCAGATTCGCCGCTATTGTTGATATAGCTGCCGATCAGGCCCAGCATGTCCACAGACCCCTGCGTATCGAGGATCTCGTCGCCGTCCCGTAACTCTTCGGGATCGCCGCCGGGCGTCAGTGCGATATAATTGCCGCCCAGAATGCCCTCCGACGTAATCGAGGCCGAGGAATCGGCCGGCAAATGATAGCGGTCGTCAATGGCAAGCTGCAGGCGCGCCCGGAACGGGAACTCCCCTTCAAGACTTTGGTCCACGACGCTGCCGACGGTAATGCCGGAAACCCGCACGTCCGTGCCCTCCGCCACGCCTGCGGCATTTTCAAATAATGCCGCGATTTCATACATGTCCTCGCCCACCTGTGCGCTGGTTCGCTGATAGAAAACCAGCGCTGCAACGATAGCGATGAACAGAACGCCGGCACCAATCAGCGCCTCGACGAGATTCTGCCGAAACAACTGGTTCACGCTGCATCCTCGTCGGGTGACCAGGCCTCGTAATCGCCGGTGGTGCGCGGCCGTGCAGTGCCGAGCGTGGGCAGGCCGCCGGGGCGCACATAGGCTTGCGCGCTGCCGGTCAGGTTGGGCTGGTGCTGGCGCAACCAGGGCCGCCGCTCCGCCTGCGGGTCCGGCACCGCCTCCAGAGTGCGATGCAGCCAGCCATGCCATTCGGGCGGAACGCGGCTGGCTTCATTCTCTCCGGAATAGATTACCCAGCGGCGCTCTCGCATGCCGTTCTTCGCCGCCTTGCGATAATAGCGGTTCCCGGCCAAATCGGTGCCGACCATCTCTCCATTGCGAGAGGACCACAAGCGGGTGCCGAGGGTCGGACCGTCCCACCAGGTGAAGATTGATTTAAAAAGGCCCATTCACGGCCCCTTCTTGCTAGGCGAAACTGCGGAGCGATGCTTTAAGCCCGTATCGGGGGGACTTGGCAAGCGGCTGCGGCGGTTTCGCACCATCGGAAACCCGGCGCCGTCCTCTCGATCATTCCGGCAGAGTATAAATCACCCGATCGCCCGCCCGGGCGCCGATGCGTCCCGCCTCTCCACCTTTCAGTTCCAGGACCGCCTTCACCGGCCCGCGCGACGGATAGGGCGTCGTTGACAGCGGAATGGTGTTGGACGCGACGCTTTCGATGGTGCCGTCGGGCGCAATGAAGATCATGTCGAGCGGGATGTAGGTGTTCCTCATCCAGAAGGAGGCGCTGCGCGGCGGATCATAGGGGAACAGCATGCCCGCGTCCGCCTCCATTTCCTGCCGGTACATCAGTCCCCGCGCCTGCTCTTCCGGCGTGATCGCCAGTTCGATGCGATATTCCCGGGTGCCCGAATCGGTGACGATCTGGAGGGGGACAGTGCCTGCGGTCGCGTCGGCGGCGACGTCCGACCCGCCGGGCGACGACTGGCAGCCCCACACCAGTAACAGCATCATGACGGCAACAAGGTGCCGACCGCACGAAAACCCGGTCACTCTGCGGCTTCTTTCCCTATATTCGGCACCATCTGCCCGTCCCGCTGTCCCTGATAATAGTCATCATTGCCGTGATCAGCATCGGCAATGGCAGCTGCGAGAGGACCCTTGGCCCGTTCGACAATGCGGGCGACGACCAGTTGATCCGGTTCCAGATCCAGCAGCCCGCCCCGGCGCACGGTTTCCATGTGGATGAAAACATCCTTCGATCCGTCGTTGTCCCGGACCAGAAAGCCGTACCCCTTCAGCCGATTAAACCATTTGACCCGGCATGGTTCGAACGGCCCCGCCTTTTCCAGCAGTTTCAGCGGATCGTCATGGTCGCGACTCGGGCCGGCATCGGGATCGGGGCCGATCGCGGTCGAAAGGTCGATTTCGGTCAGCCTCAACGCCTGTCGACCACGCGGTCGGTCAACGGCCAGGCAAGCCACGGTCGCGCCCTCCGGCAGCGCACGTCGGCCATGTTCCTTCAGGCAGGAAAAATGCACCAGAACATCGCTACCGCCATCATCCGGCACAATAAATCCATAGCCCCGAACGCTGTCGAACCATTTGACGGTTCCTGCGAGCTTGATAGTCTCCTCGGCGGCATCCTGTGCCGATGCGGCACGATCTTCGTCGTCGACTGCCTCCAATCCGTCCCCACTCGCGTTCACAAATATGGTCCCCTGTGCAATTTCGTTACACCCAAAGGACAGTATAGCAACAAATCCTCGTCTCTTGAACCTTAACTATGATCTTAGTAGCGGGCGAAGACGATCTCATTGGCAGCCTGATTAAGGAGACGCGTGATGCAGATCACGGGACAACAGGAAATTTCCGCATCGCGGCAAGACGTTTGGGCGGCCTTGATGGACCCGGACACGCTGGCCCGTTGCATTGACGGAGTCGAGTCGCTGACGCGCACCGACGACGGTTTTGCAGGCGAAATGAACGCGAAAGTCGGCCCGGTCCGCGCAAAGTTCAAAGGCGCCGTGACGATTACCGAATCCGATCCCCCCAGCCGTTATGTGTTGGTAGGCGAGGGCAAGGGCGGCGTCGCGGGTTTCGCCAAGGGCAGTGCGGAAATCGACCTTGCCGAGCCAGCACCGGGAACCACGCTGCTGACCTATACGGCATCGTCGCAGGTCGGCGGCAAGCTGGCGCAGCTCGGCGCGCGTCTGGTCGAGGGCGCGGCCAAGGGCTATGCCGAACGCTTCTTCGAGAATTTCCGCGCGGAGGTGGAAGGCGCTTTACCAGCCGAATCACCACCGGCCCCTGTTTCTGTTTCTGCTCCGGCTCCGGCTCCGGAGGCGGCGACAATCACCGAAGCCGGTCCGACAGAAAACGGCGCGCCTCAGACTGCCAATTCCGAGGAGGCCGCACCCGTGGGCGCCGTCGACGCCAACGAGCCGTTTCGCGCATCCGGGCGCGGCCTCGGCCCCGCAGGCTGGGCCTTGATCGTCGTTGCGATCGCCGCCGGGATCGTTGCCCTTCAATTCCTGTGAATGACATTTACCGCACCGCGCGAAGCTGGCTGAACGATGGCCACCGCGTCGCCGTGGCAACAGTGACACGGACCTGGGGGTCCGCGCCGCGCGGCCAGGGCGCGCATCTGTTCATCCGCGACGACGGCCTGTTCGAGGGATCGGTGAGCGGCGGCTGCGTCGAAGGTGACGTGGTGACGGAGGCGCTGTCCGCGCTCGACACAGAGGTGCCAAAGCGCCTGTCCTACGGCGTTGCCGATGCAAAGGCGTGGGAGGTGGGGCTGGCCTGCGGCGGACAGATAGAAATATTGGTGCAGCCGGTGGGCGCCCACGGCTTTGCCCGCGAATATCTGGACCGCATCATCTCCAGTCGGGACGCCGGCAAGATGCTGACGCTCTATACAGGCACTGACGGCGTCACCTCGGAACAGGCGGCGGAAGGCGCATTCGCGCGCAGCTATTCACCGCCTTTGGCCCTGATGATCGTCGGTGCGGTGCACATTTCCCAGGCGCTGATCCCCATTGCGCGGACGCTCGGCTATGATGTGCGGGCGGTCGATCCACGCGGTAATTTTGCGAAGGGTGAGCGGTTTGCCGGCATCGACATCGACGATCGCTGGCCCGACGAAGCGCTGGCGGAATGGCGACCGGGCGCGGCCAGTGCCGTCGTCACGCTGACCCACGATCCGAAACTCGACGATCCGGCGCTGATCGCCGCGCTCCGCTCCGACGCCTTTTATATCGCTGCGCTGGGGTCCCGGCGCACGCATGCCGCGCGCGTGGAAAGATTGCTGGCAGAGGGATTTTCCGAGTCCGACATTGCCCGGATCAAGGGGCCGGCGGGCCTCGACATCGGCGCCGCCAATCCGCCGGAAATCGCACTGAGCGTGGCGGCGGAAATGGTCGCCACATGGCGATCCCGCCACTGAAGTGGACTTTGGAAACTTCCCTCTCGAGCGGTGCGAAGGTGCCGTGCTCGCGCATCGCCATGCCGGGCTGGCCAAGGGGACCGTCCTTTCGGCCGACGATATAAAACAGGTTCGGCGCTCCGGCCTGGCGCATCTGCCGGTCGCCATTCCGGAACCCGGCGACATTGCGGAAGACGAAGCCGCCAGCAGGCTGGCGGCGATCCTTGCCAGCGACACGGTAACAGCCGATCCCGCCCGGCACGGGCGTGTGAACCTGCGCGCCGCCGGGGACGGCGTGGTACGGATCAGCCGCGACAGCATCGATGCGGTCAATGCGGTTGCCGAGCCCATCACGCTCGGTGCGCTGGCCGATTGGCAACGCGTGCGGCGCGGCGACATCGTCGCCACGGTCAAGATTATTCCGTTTTTCGTTGCCGGTGACCTGATTGCAGAGGCAGCCCGCGCCGCCGCGCCGCTGCATGTTGCGCCTTTTGCATCGACAGACGTGCTGCTGATTCAAACGCGGCTGGCGGAGACGGCGGAAAAAATGCTGCTGAAGACCGCGAAGGTTACTCAGGCGCGCGTCGAATCCCTGGGCGGGCATATGCGAGAGGCGCCCCGCCCTGCCCACGACGTCGCGGCACTGGCCGACATGCTAAAGACGGCGCATGCCGACCTGATCCTGATCGCCGGCGCCTCTGCGACATCCGACCGGCGCGACGTCATTCCCGCCGCGCTGGAGGCTGCGGGCGGCAAGGTGGAGCGGCTGGGCATGCCGGTCGATCCGGGCAATCTGCTGCTGTTGGGCAGCATGGACGGGCGCCCGGTAATCGGCCTGCCCGGCTGCGCACGAAGCCCGAAGCGCAATGGTTTCGACATGGTGCTGGAACGTATTTTCGCGGGGCTCGTCGTAACGGCGGAGGACATTGCGCGCATGGGCATTGGCGGCGTCCTGGCGGAGGTCGAACGGCCGGACCCAAGGGAGGCGGCGCCGGATCGCGCCGTGCGTACCGTCGGCGCCCTGATCCTCGCCGCAGGGCGTTCGACGCGCATGGGCACCAACAAGCTGATCGCGCCGTTGGCAGATGGTACGGTGGTGGGAAAAACGGTCGCTGCGGCGCAATCGGCCGATCTGCCGCTGCTCGTCGTAACCGGTCACGAGGCGGAAAGCACATGCGCGGCGCTGCCCGCCGACATCGCCTATGTCCATGCCGACGCCTATGCCGACGGCATGGGCGCATCCCTGGCGGCCGGAATCAGGGCGCTGCCACCGGAATGGGATGCCATCATCATCATGCTGGGCGACATGCCGCTGGTCGAACCGGAATTGCTGCGCAGCATGATTGCCGCGGCAAGGGACAGCTCCACGATCGTCACGCCGGTGCGTGACGGGCGGCGCGGCAATCCGGTGCTGTGGGGCCGCGACCATTTCGCCGCCCTGGCCGGAATCGAGGGCGATTTCGGCGGCAAGACCTTATTGGCGCAGCGGCAGGAACATATCGCCGACGTAGAGGCTCCGTCCGATGCGATCTTTCTGGACTGCGATACGCCGGAAACGCTGGAGAGGATAAGGAAAATCGCTGCAGGGAACGGGACCGACCCTGCCAAGGATGCCCCCAGCTAGGCTGCAAGGCCCTCTGGCCAGCACCCTGTCCCTGCCCATCGTGCGCGACTGTGCCGGACCGACAGGCAATGCGCGTTAGGGGCGCGTCGGAAACCAGCACTCAGCCTTCGACATTCGGTCGCCGGGACCCTACATTCAGGGCATGTCGGAATTCGCCCTTGAACCCACACCCCCCGCTGGCCCGAAGGCGGAATACCGCGTTCTGGCCCGTAAATACCGCCCGACCAAATTTGCCGACCTGATCGGTCAGGACGCGATGGTGCGGACGCTGGGCAATGCCATCGCAAAGGACAGGATCGCCCACGCCTTTCTGATGACAGGGGTACGCGGCGTCGGAAAGACCTCCACCGCCCGCCTGATCGCAAAGGCGCTGAACTGTGTAGGCCCGGACGGCACCGGCGGGCCGACGATCGACCCGTGCGGCGTCTGCGAACCCTGCAAGGCGATTACCGACGGGCGCTTCATCGACGTGGTGGAAATGGACGCCGCATCGCATACCGGCGTCGACGACATGCGCGACGTGATCGATTCGGTGCGCTACGCCGCCGTTTCCGGCCGCTACAAGATCCACATCATCGACGAAGTCCACATGCTGTCGAAAAGCGCGTTCAACGCGCTGTTGAAGACGCTGGAGGAACCGCCGGACCATGTGAAATTCATCTTTGCCACCACAGAGCTGAACAAGGTTCCGGTAACGGTCCTGTCCCGGACGCAGCGTTTCGACCTGAAGCGTATCCCGTCGGACCTGCTGGTCGAACATTTCGCCAGCATCGCGGAAAAGGAGAACGTCGCAATAGAGGCGGATGCCATCCGCCTGATCGCCGCCGCTGCGGAAGGCTCCGTCCGCGATGGCCTGTCGCTTCTGGATCAGGCGATTGCGCACGGTGCGGGCGAAATCAGCGCAGAGGCGGTCCGCACCATGCTGGGCCTCAGCGACCGGGGCCGCACGCGTGCGCTGCTGGCGGCTGTACTGACCGGCGATGCACAGGCCGCATTAAAGGAACTGAACGAGCAATATGTGCTGGGCGTCGCCCCGGACATGGCGATCGAGGCGCTGCTGGAAACGGTGCACGCCATCACCCGCGTTCAGGTTGGTGCCGAAGTGGACCTGGTCATGTCCGCCGAAGGGCACAAGCAGATCGGCGAATGGGCCGAGGCGATGAGCGCGGCAACCCTCCACCGCTTCTGGCAATTGCTGCTGAAGGGGCTGGAGGAGGTAAAGCGCGGCACCATGGCGCTGCAGACGGCGGAAATGGTGTTGCTGCGGCTGATCCACGCGGCCGGCATGCCCGATCCGGGCGCGCTGCTGCAGGCGCTGGAATCGAAAACTGTGGACGTGCCACTGGTACGGTCGGAGCCGCCCTTGCCCCAATCGCAGCCGGAAACACGTCATGAGCCGGTCGCCGGAGAGGACCGTTCCGGGCGGGTCGCAGACGGGAACATGCTCAGCCGCGACGTTCCGTCGCCCGCCGACAATGTTTCCATTATCCCGCGCGCGCCCTTGACGAAGGCGGTGCCAGGCGCAGCGTCTGCACAGGCGGGCCCGTCCTCGTTCGGCGAGGTGATCGCCCATGTCGAGGAGCAGGTGGAGCCGGAGCTGCTTATCTGGCTGGACCAGCGGGCGGGCCTGGTCAGTTTCGCGCCGGACCGCATCGTCCTGAGCGGGCGGCGTGCATCGGATCGCGATCCGGAGTTCGCGACCTTGAAGCGCCTGATGGCGGACAAATATGGCAATGCAGTCGACCTGCAGTTCGATGCCAGCGCCGCCGACCGGGCGAGAACCGGCCAGCAAATGGAGGAGGACCAGGCGCGCGAGCGGGAGACCCGCGTGCGGACCGACCCCAATTTCATCCGGGCGCTGGCAGCGTTTCCGGACGCCGAACTGATCGACTATGATATAGATGACACGGCCGCGGTGACGGCCAGGGAACAAAGGACAGCCCGATGAAATCCATGGAAGAAATCATGCGCGCCGCGCAGAACGTACAGGAACAGCTGGCGCAGGCGCAGGCAAAGCTCGACGATATCGAGGTCGAGGGGCAGTCGGGCGGCGGTCTGATCACCGTCCGCGCCACGGCGAAGGGCCGCATCGTCAAGGTCGACATCGACCCCTCCCTGCTGGTGCCCGACGACAAGGAAATGCTGGAGGACCTTGTCGCGGCGGCGTTCAACGACGCCAAGACGAAGGCGGATGCCGCCGGTCAGGCGGAGATGGAAAAAATGTCCAGCTCCCTGCCGCTGCCGCCGGGATTCAAGCTGCCGTTCTAGGCGCGCGCAAAGGGCGGGGGCCGACATAGGCCCAATGTCCTTTTCGTCGGGCGGTCTTTAGCTGCGACAGCGGAAGAAATTGGGCGGTTGGTACAGACATTCCGCGACCTGCCCCCCGCGCGAGAACCGCACATTGGTGGCTGCACCCGGGTTTGACAGCGCGCGCTGCAGCCCGGCGACCGTCGTTACCGCGTCGCCATTGATCGCCAGAATCAGATCGCCGGTCCGGACGAAATTCAGCCGGGCAGCGGGTGCAGCGCGGGTCAGACCCGTCACGATGATGCCCGATTCCGGGACGCCATTGCCAATTTCGCTGGCTAGCCGCGGGCTGAGATTCGCGACGCGGATGCCGGTCAAGATATGTTCGCCGTTCAGCAGCGTCTCGTCGCGCGGCGGCGTTTCGGGCGGCTCGACCAGGCGCACGGACAGCCGCTGTTCGCCATCGTCACGCAGGACGGTGATGGGTACACTTTCACCCAGGGGCCGACTGCCTGCCAGATACCGCAGCGTGCCGGGGTCCGTTGCCGCCTGTCCATCGACAGCGATGATGACGTCGCCAACGCGCAGGCCGGCGCGCTGGGCGGGACCACCCTCGCTGATCTCCCGAACCAGAACGCCGGACGGCCGATCTAGGCCCAGACTGCCGGCGAGTTCCCGCGTCACTGCCTGCGTTTGCGCGCCGAGCCAAGGGCGGACGACACGGCCGGTCTTCGCGCCTGCCAGGAATTGGCGGACCATGTTGACGGGAATGGCAAAACCAATGCCGTTGGAGCCGCCGGATCGTGAATAAATCGCGGTATTTACGCCCACCAGGCTGCCATCCATCGAGATGAGCGCGCCGCCGGAATTGCCCGGATTGATGGCGGCGTCGGTCTGCAGGAAGAATTGATAGTCGGAAATGCCGACGCCGGTGCGCGCGACGGCGGAAACGATGCCACTGGTCACTGTCTGGCCCACGCCAAAGGGATTGCCGATCGCGACGACGATATCGCCGACCTCCGTCCGCTCCGAATCGCCTAGCGTGACGGTCGGCAGGGCGACACCGCCCGTATCCACTTGCAACAGCGCCAGATCCAGCTGCGCATCGGCGAACAGCAATTTTGCCGGGAATTCGCGCCGGTCGGTCAGGGCGACGAGGATCTGGTCGGCGCCCTCCACGACATGGTTATTGGTAACGATCAGCCCATCCTCCCCGACGATAACGCCGGACCCCAGCGATTGCTGGGTGCGCGGCGGCGCCGACATGCGGCCACGGCCAAAGAACTGGTCGAAAAAGGGATTTCCCGTGCGCGAGCCGGGGACCGTGCGCGCCGAATAGACATTGACGACGGCCGGCGCGACCTCCTGCACCAAGGGCGCGTAGGACAGCAGCACTTCTTCCTGGCTACCGGGCAAACGCCGTGCCTTGCCCAAGGTATCGGCGCCGTCCTCGACAACGTCGGCAATCTGCTGGGCGACCGCCTGAGGACGCGACTGGTTCCATGCAAAGGCAAAGGCGATTCCCGCCATCAGGCCGCAAATCAGGGTGAGAAGGCGTCCGGTTTTCATCATGCCGTTACGTTAGCGGGAACCCTGTTTCCCACGAAAGGAGAAACTTCGCTGGGACTTCGTCGCGGCTCAGATCAGACGCGCGCTGTGGCCCCCATCGACGGAAATATGCGTGCCTGTGGTAAAGGCCGCTTCGTCGCTGGCCAGATAGACGATCGCGCCGTCCAGTTCGTGTGGGTTTCCAAATCGGCCCGCCGGGGTCCGGCGGATGTAACGCTGGCCACGCTCGCTTTCCTCGAACTCCGTCGTCATCTCTGACGTGAAATAGCCGGGACATACGCAATTGGCGCGAATGCCGCGCGGCTGCAGCTCTATGGCGATGGCGCGGGTCATGTGAAGGACCGCTGCCTTGGTCGCGCAGTAGAGCGTCTGGCCCGGCAGGACGCCAAGGGCGAGCATCGACGCGACATTGATGATGGACCCACCATGGTCGCGCGCAACGGCAAGACGTGCAAAATCGCGGCTGACGCGCCACACGCCCTTTACATTGACATTGAAATGTTCGTCGAAATCGTCGCGCCCGCTTTCAAGGAAGGGCACGACTTTCCCGATGCCCGCCGAATTGACGAGAATGTCCAGCCTGTCGGTCAGATCCTCGATGCGGGCAAAGGCCTCAGCCAAATTTTCCCGGTCCGTTACGTCCATGCCAATGGCATGCGCGGTTCCGCCAGAAGCCTCGATTTCGCCGACCAGGTCGTTCAGCCGATCCTCGCGACGGGCGCCGACGATCAGGGTCGCCCCCTCTTGCGCCATGGCAAGCGCGGCACTGCGGCCCAGCCCCGAGGAAGCGCCGGATACGAGTGCTGTCTTGCCCTTCAGGCGGTCGGTCATCTGAAGCCTCCATCAAACCCGTTCACGCGCCAAGCGCCGGGGTGGCACAGGCGATAGCAGGTGCTGGAAACACATGCCCCTAGCGAAACCCAGTGGTTACGGGAGGGCCGCCCGAAGGCATGTCGCCCTTCCCGCTTTTCTTAATTGGCAGGGCGCAGTAGGGTTTTCGATTAGAGGGTACGGTCGGCGCGGAGACGGCCGCCCGCGCGTTACACAGGTAAACAGGGGGAGTTAGCCCAAATGCCGAACATGTCCGCCGGCTCGTCAGCGGGGCTGCCGCCCACAGATAGTGCAGGCACTTTCTTCGGACACCCCAAGGGTCTGTTTGTCCTGTTCTTTGCCGAAATGTGGGAGCGTTTCTCATATTACGGTATGCGCGCGCTGCTGATTTTCTACCTGGTGAAGCATTGGGCATTTTCCGACAGCGAAGGGTCCGTGATCTACGGTGCCTATACCGCACTTGTTTACATCACCCCCGTCGTCGGCGGCTATCTGGCCGACAGATATCTGGGGCAGCGAAAAGCGGTCACCTATGGCGCGATCCTGTTGACCCTGGGCCACTTCCTAATGGCGTTCGAGGGCGACGGCGCACTGGGACAGGCCAATCCGATGATGCCGATATTCTGGCTGGCGCTGGCGCTGATCATCGTCGGCACAGGTTTTCTAAAGGCGAATATTTCCGTGATCGTCGGCCAGCTTTATACGCGCACCGACATTCGCCGTGATCCGGCATACACGATTTTCTACATCGGCATTAATCTCGGCGCCGCTTTGGGATCTTTGCTGTGTGGCTATATCGGCGAGACCTATAGCTGGGCCTATGGCTTTGGTCTGGCGGGATTCGGTATGCTGGCCGGCCTGCTCGTCTTCATCCGTGGCAAACCATTGCTGCTCGGCCGCGGAGAGGCCAAGGATCCTGCCCGCCTGAAGGAGAAGGTGGCCGGGCTGAACCTCGAATGGTGGATGTACCTGGCCGGGCTGGGAATGGTCGCACTTTGCTGGCTGGCCATCCAGAACCAGTCGCTGGTCGGCTATATGCTGGGCGGATTCGGCGGCGCGCTGGTCCTCTATGTCATCTTCATCGCCGTCGCGAAGCTGCCGGCGCATGACCGCGACCGGATTTTCGCGGCGCTGTTCCTGATCCTGACGTCGATCATCTTCTGGGCGCTGTTCGAGCAGGCTGGATCCTCGCTGAACCTGTTCACCGACCGGCATGTCGACCGCGGCGGGGTACCCGCCTCCGTCTTTCAGTCGATCAATGCCATTTACATCATCCTGCTGGGCCCAGTCTTTGCGATCCTGTGGACCTGGCTGGGTCGCCACCGGCGCGAACCGTCTACGCCGCTGAAATTCGGCATGGGCGTGGTGCAGGTGGGGTTGGGCTTTCTCGTGCTGGTATGGGGCGCCGAATGGGTCGGCGTCGACGTGCCGACACCGGTCATCTTTATCTTTCTGGTCTATCTGTTCCACACGACCGGCGAGCTGTGCCTGTCACCGGTCGGCCTAAGCGCCATGAACCGTCTGGCACCGGTGCACATGGCCAGCCTGATCATGGGCACCTGGTTCTTTGCTTCGGCCACCGGCAATTTCGCCGCCGGGCTGATCGCATCCGCAACGGGTGGCGAAGGACTGGAGGGCGCGGAAGCGGGCAAGACCGTCGTGCTGGACGTCTATCAGACGGTGGGCGTGTTCGCGATGGGCGTCGGCGTTGCCGTCATGATCGTCTCACCGCTCATCAAGAAGCTGATGCATCTCGACACGCTGACCGACGATGATGTCGACCACAGCCTTGCAGGCCAGCAGGAGCTCGCGGAACCACAGGCAGCAGGTATGGACCCGAGACCGGAGCAGAAACCACGTGCATAAGCTTCTTCCCCTGACCGCCGCCATCGCGCTGGCGGCCTGTGCCACGACGTCCGGCGATTCGCCTGCGGGAAGCTCTGCCGCCGCGTCCGACCTGCCGGCGGCCCGCGCGGACAATCCCTACCCATCGGCCTATGCGCCCTATGCCGCCCGCACCACGCTGATCGAAAACGCGAATATCTACGACGGCGCAGGCGGCAGGATCATGGGGGGAATGGTCCTGATGCAGGACGGCCGGATTGCCGCGATCGGACAGGATCTGACCGCGCCTGCCGATGCGGAACGGATTGACGCCGCCGGTAAATGGGTCACGCCAGGTATCATCGACATTCATTCCCATCTGGGCAATTACGCGTCCCCCGGTGTAGATGCGCACAGCGACGGCAATGAAGTAACCGGCCCCGTGACGGCGGAGGTTCATGCCGAACATGGCGTCTGGCCGCAGGATCCGGGGTTTACCCGCGCACTGGCTGCGGGCGTCACCACGCTGCACGTTCTGCCGGGATCCGCCAATCTGTTCGGCGGGCGCGGCGTCACGCTGAGAAACGTGCCCGCGCGGTCGGTGCAGGAAATGAAGTTTCCAAACGCCCCCTACAGCCTGAAAATGGCCTGCGGCGAGAACCCTAAGCGGGTGTACGGCAGCAAGGGCCGGATGCCTGGCAGCCGGATGGGCAATTTCGCGCTGTACCGCATGACCTGGCAAAAGGCGGTGGAATATGACCGTCAATGGGACGCCTGGGACGAGAAGGTGGAGGACGGCACCGCCAAGGCGAAGGACATGCCGAAACGCGACCTTCAGCTCGATACGCTGCGCGGTGTTCTGGACGGCGAAATCCTGGTGCAGAATCATTGCTATCGCGCCGATGAAATGGCGCTGATCCTCGATCTGGCCAAGGAATTCGGCTATAAGGTCAGCGCGTTTCACCACGCGGTCGAAGCCTACAAGATCGCCGACCTGCTGAAGGAAACCGGCACCTGCGCGGCGATGTGGGCGGACTGGTGGGGCTTCAAGATGGAAAGCTATGACGGCATCCGCGAAAACATCCCCTTCGTTCATGCGGCGGGCGCATGTGCCATCACCCATTCGGACGACGATATCGGCATTCAGCGGCTGAATCAGGAAACCGCCAAAGCACTGGCCGACGGCAATCGCGCCGGGCTGGACATTTCCCACGAAACCGCATGGACGTGGGTCGGCATCAACCCCGCAAGGGCGCTGGGCATCGACAAGGAAATCGGCAGCCTGGAAGCGGGCAAGCGCGCCGACGTCGTCCTGTGGAACGGCGAACCGTTGAGCGTCTATGCCCGCCCGGAGCAGGTCTGGATCGACGGCGCCCTGCTGTACGACGTCAATACGGGCCTGCGCCCGGTCAGCGATTTTGAACTGGGCCAGCCCGGTGAAGGAGACCCGAAATGAGCCGGAATCTGGCAGCTAGAGGCGCTGGGCTGATCCTGCTGGCAGGCGCGGCACTGGGGTTTTCCGCCACGGCCTTCGCGCAGTCCTTTACGATCACCAATGCCCGCCTGATCGATGGAACGGGCGGCGCGGAGCAGGCGAATGTCACCATCACCGTGCGCGATGGACGCGTGGCAGATGTTGGCACCGGCGCTGCACCGGCAGGGGTGGAAACAATCGACGCCGCCGGCGCCTATGTCACACCCGGCATCGTCGCGGCAGCAAGCCAGCTGGGCATCGTAGAGGTAAATGGCGTTGCGCCCACCAACGACGTCTCTGCCAGCCGCAGCCCCTATTCCGCATCGCTGGATGTCGCCGATGCGCTGAATCCTGCATCGGCCGCCATTGGTGTGGCGCGGATCGAGGGCGTAACCCGCGCCGTCGTACAGCCGGGTGCGGGCGGGGATTTGTTCGGCGGAATTGGCAGGCCGATCACGCTGGCTGCCGAGAGGGCGGACATGACCGTCCCCGGCACCGCCTTTCAGGTGATCCAATTGGGCGAAACCGGCGCAGCAAGAGCGGGCGGCAGTCGCGCCGCGGCCTTTGCGCGTCTGGATGACGCTCTGGCCGAGGCTCGCGCATTTTCCCGCAATCCCGATGGTTACAGCTTTGGCCGCAGCGAGGATTCGCTGCTGACGCGGGCAGATGCGGAGGCGCTGGTCGATGTTCTGGAGGGTCGCACCGCTGCCCTGTTCCAGGTCGACCGTGCCAGCGACATACGTCGTGTCCTGGCGCTGCGGAGCG
Source organism: Pacificimonas sp. ICDLI1SI03 (assembly GCF_054740865.1). Lineage (NCBI taxonomy): Bacteria > Pseudomonadati > Pseudomonadota > Alphaproteobacteria > Sphingomonadales > Sphingosinicellaceae > Pacificimonas > Pacificimonas sp. ICDLI1SI03. Next base: position 2,354,581 of record NZ_JBSQAU010000001.1, on the reverse strand, counting down.
ACTATCCGCAGATGAAGATGATCCTGGTCGGCGTTGCGGAGGGATGGCTGGTCGCGGACGAACTGGCGCAGGCAGGGGTGCCCGTCATCGCCGTTCCGATGCAGAATTTGCCCAGCCGGTTCGAAACGCTGGGCGCGACCCAGTCGAATATCGGACGCATGGTCGCAGCCGGGGTGAAGGTCGCAGTCGCCGATGTCGGCAGCCCCTCCATCAGCCCGCAACTGCCACAGCAGGCGGGGCAATTGGTGGCGCAGGCACGCATCCCCGGCGCAACCGGCCTGACGCACGAGCAGGCCATCGCCGCCATTACCAGCGTCCCCGCCGACATGTTCGGAATGAGGGGTGCGGGCCGCATCACGCCGGGTTCGCTGGCCGACATCGTGATCTGGTCGGGCGATCCGCTGGAAACAGCCAGCGCCCCTACCGCCATCTGGATCGAGGGCGTGGAGCAGCCGATGGACAGCCGGCAAAGCCGTCTGGCGGACCGTTATAATCCGACCAAGGCCCCAACCGGACTGCCCCGGCAATATTCGCGCAGCCGCTAGACGCTAAACCTTGCGACGGCGACGCAGGGTGCCCACCAAAGCCAGCCCGGCGACAAACAGACCGACCGCAGCCGGTGCCGGGACCGCGACGGCGGTGCTGGAAGCATTGCCGAAACCGGCAAGGTGACGCGAAGGCTGCGCGACATCTTCGAACGGCGGCAGATCGCCAATGGGAAGGGCCGCAGACGGTCCGCCTTCGATCGGCGTCAGCAAATCTGCCGCGGTCGTTACGACATGCGGCCCACGCACCAGTTCGACCCTGCCCGCCGCCGCCGTCAGGGCGTTCTCGTGCAGCTCTATCTCTACATCGGTACGATTTTCGATGAACGTGTTGGTGCCGGAGGCGCGATAATTGGTGAAGCTGTTATTGCCGATAAAGACGAATCCGTCGGGATTAACGAATTGCCCGCCCTTGTAGCGTTCAAAGCCATAGGCAATGGCAGTGTTGGAGGGGCTGTTCGCCCCCTTGATGAGTTCCGAATCCTCAACGACGAGCTGTCCGCCCTCCGGCACGTCGATCAAATAGCTGGAGGTTCCCTGGCGACCGTCCAGCGTCACGTCGCGGATGGTCGTGCGAAGCGCGCGCGATTTGACCAGATGCCCTGTTACGTTCTTTGAAAAGGTGGAATCCTCGACCACCAGTTCCCCGATGCTGTTGCCGACATAAAGACCATGGGTCAGAACGCCCGACCCGCCGGGGCTGTAGAAATCGTGGAATTGTGAATTCCGCACGGTCAAGGTGCTCTCGGGATCGCTGGAACCGACGAGGATGCCGTGCTCCGCCTTGCCAAAGCTGCTGTTCAGCACCGTCAGATTGCGGCCCTGCATACGGATGCCGGCGCCGTTCTGATCCCGCACGAAGGCATTCTGGAAACGCAGACCGTCGATCGTGATGTTCTGGCCATCCGTGACGAACAGGGCTTTTCCGGCAACAGTACCGCCCGACACAATGACGCTGCCCGCCGCCGCGCCGGGCGCTGTGCGGATGACGAGGTTATCGGCATTCCATTGCGCCCCTTGGGTATAGGTGCCCGCATCAATCTCAATAACGTCTCCCGCGCGGGCGGCACTGGCGGCCGCAGGCAGGGTTTTCAGCGCACGGGTCGCGCCGACCTGCAGGGTGGCCGCCTGCGCGGCGAAAGGCAGCAATATTGTAACGGTACATGAAATCAGGGTTTTGCGGCCCATCCGAACTCTCCAAACAAAAAACAGTTCGCCCCCCGGCAGCAGCAGCGCCGACACCCGGCCAGACCGCTATTGAGAGGGTCAATCGGCGAAATATGTCACGCCGTACATAGCCGCGCGACGAACTGTGGGGCGTATCCGACGTTACGCCGCCGCCACTTTCATGCGGCGCGCCGATCTGGCAGAAGCGTGGCATGGATATTCGAAAGCTGGACGGCGCCGCCTCGGCCGCGCCGCAAATCACGCCCGCCGACATTGCCGAAATCAAGGCGGCAGGATTTCACGGCCTGATCAATAACAGGCCCGATCACGAGGATAAGGGGCAGCCCACCAATGGGGAAATCGCCGCGGCGGCGGCGGACGCCGGCCTGAGCTATGCCCATGTGCCGCTGGGGCGCGAGCCGATGACCGAAGCGCTGGTGAAGGATATGCGCGAGGCGCTGAACCGGGTGGGGGAGCCCGCCCTGATGTTCTGCCGTTCGGGTACGCGGTCCACGACGCTGTGGGCGCTGGCGGAAGCCGGTGAAGGGCGCGACGTCGACGAAATCATCAAGCTGGCGGCAGATGCAGGCTATGATTTGGCGCCGATGCGGAACACGCTGGAGACGCTCGCGAAGCGGTGAGCGGGGCGGACGCTGGCGTAGACATGAGCGAGGCCGCGAACATGGAGGGACGCCTGTCGATAGGCCGAGGCCTGTCGATCGGCGAGGATGAGCTGAAGGAAAGCTTCGTTCGCGCCTCTGGCCCGGGTGGGCAGAACGTCAACAAGGTGTCGACGGCCGTCTCGCTGCGCTTCGACCTGACCGCATCAGCGCTGCCTGAACCCGTGAAACGCCGCGCCGCCAGTGCCGCCGGCCAGCGCCTGACCAAGGCGGGCGAGATCGTCATGCGCGCCGATACGCACCGCACACTGGCGGCCAATCGGGAGGCCGCGCGTGCCCGCCTGCTGGCGCTGCTGACCGAGGCCGCAATACCTCCGCGGTTCCGGGTGAAGACGAAACCCAGCCGGTCCGCACGGGCGAAACGGGTTGACCGAAAGGTGGTGCGGGGCCGGAAAAAGGCTCTGCGACAGCGCCCCCCCGGGGACGAATGAAAACCGGCGGCGGTGCCAGCCACTTCATGACATAAAAAGGGGCCGGGCAGCTTATGCCGCCCGGCCCCCGTTTTTCAGCAGTATCGGACCCTAGTAGTTGTAGGCCCGTTCGCCATGTTCCGCGAGGTCGAGACCCTCGCGTTCCGCTTCTGCCGTGACCCGGCCACCGGTGACGGCCTTGGCGATGAAGGCGGCAATTGCGGTACCGACCGCAGCCCAGACGATGGCTACCAGGACGGCAACGATCTGGATGCCCACCTGCGAACCCATGGCGGTGGAGCCATCGCCCGGCCCGCCGATGAAGGGCTGGTAGACAATGCCCGTACCAATGGCGCCGACGATGCCGCCGACCCCGTGAATGCCAAAGGCGTCCAGCGAGTCGTCGAAGCCCATCTTCGGCTTCAGTACACTGACCACGAAGAAGCAGACAATCGAGGCAGCGGCGCCCAGAATGATGGCACCGAACGGTCCGCTATTGCCCGCCGCCGGGGTGACGGCGACCAGACCGGCAATGACGCCGGAGCAGAAACCGAGCGCAGAGCCCTTGCGACCGGTAAGCTTCTCCGTGAGCATCCAGAACAGGCCACCCGCAGCCGTCGCGACGAAGGTGTTGATCATCGCCAGGCCGGCAAAGCCGTCCGCCTCAAGCTCCGACCCGGCGTTGAAGCCGAACCAGCCCACCCACAGAAGACCGGTACCGATCATCGTCATGGTCAGGGAGTGCGGTGGCATCCGCTCAGACGGATAACCAGCGCGCTTGCCAAAGATCAGAGCCGCGACCAGCGCCGACACACCGGCATTGATGTGTACGACCGTGCCGCCCGCAAAATCGAGCGCGCCCATTTCGAACAACAGGCCGCCGCCCGCCCACACCATGTGCGCGATGGGGAAATAGGTGATCGTCAGCCAAATGATCGTGAAAACCATGACGGCGGAGAACTTCGTACGCTCCACGATGCCGCCCAGAACCAGCGCGGCGGTGATCGCGGCAAAGGTCATCTGGAAGGAAATGAAGACATATTCCGAAATCACTTCGTCAGAGAAGGTCGCCGCCGTCGAATCCGGCGTGACGCCAACAAGGAAGAACTTGCCCCACGAAACGAAGGAATTCCCCTCTGGACCGAAGGCCATGCCATAGCCCCACATGACCCAGACCAGCATGGCGAGTGCCGCGACGGCCCCAACCTGCGTCATCGTCGACAGCATGTTCTTTGTGCGGACGAGGCCGCCATAGAACAGGGCGAGGCCGGGAATGATCATCAGAAGGACGAGGATCGTTGCCGTCATCATCCATGCATTATTGCCAGGATTCGGCACGGCGACGTTTTCGGCCGCGGGCGCAATGGCGGCGACCCCCTCCTGCGCCCAGGCCGGAAGAGCGGCGAACGCCCCCAGGGCCAGCGCGGTTGCTGAGCGAATTGTTCGTGTCATGAAATTTCCCCCTTTTAGGCTAGAGCGCGGTTTCGGCGGTCTCGCCGGTGCGAATGCGCAGCGCGCCCTCCACATCCAACGTGAAGATCTTGCCGTCGCCGATGGAGCCGGTGTTCGCGACCTGTGCGATGGTTTCGACCACGCGCGGTGCCAGATCGGTGGGTGCCACGATCTCCAGCTTCAGCTTTGGCACCATGGTCACCTGATATTCGGCGCCTCGATACACCTCGGTATGACCTTTTTGACGGCCGTACCCCTTCACCTCCGATACGGTCAGCCCTGCGATCCCGACGCCTTCCAGCGCCTCTCGGACCTCATCGAGCTTGAACGGCTTGATGATCGCGATGATGAGTTTCACGGATGCACCCCCTTTTCGTACTGGTTGTTGACGAATGGGGAGAAGGCCAGCACGAACCATGCCAGTTCCACCAACTGCGCTGCACCGCAGCAAAACCGGTCCCGAGCGCGTTCACAATTGATTAGGGAATTGGCAGACAAAAATTTGTGCACAAGAATCGGGCATTTTGCGCCCTCTGGCAGTGCTCTCTTCACAATCGGCCTTTGCGCCCCTACAGGCGTCCCCCATGGCACGCATCGTTATGAAATTCGGCGGCACATCCATGGCCGGGCTGGAGCGCATCCGCGCCGCAGCCGAACGTGTGAAGCGAGAGGCCGAGGCCGGCAATGAAGTTGCCGTCGTCGTTTCGGCGATGGCGGGGGAAACCGACCGTCTGGTGAATTTCTGCCGAGAGGCGGCACCGCTGCACGATTCGTCGGAATATGACGTCGTCGTCTCCTCCGGCGAACAAGTCACGGCGGGATTGCTGGCAATCGTCCTGCAGTCCATGGGGCTGCAGGCACGGTCCTGGCTGGGCTGGCAGATGCCGCTACACACATCGCCGACCCACGCGGCCGCGCGCATTCGCGGCATGGCGACGGAGCGTGTGGTGGAATCCATGCAGGCCGGCGTCATCGCGACAATCCCGGGCTTTCAGGGTCTGGCGGAAACCGGCCGGGTCACGACGCTTGGCCGGGGCGGCTCCGACACCAGCGCCGTTGCGGTCGCCGCCGCGCTGAAGGCGGATCGCTGCGACATTTATACCGATGTCGACGGCGTCTATACCACCGACCCGCGCATCGTTCCGCGTGCGCGGAAACTTGAAAAGATCACCTTTGAGGAAATGCTGGAACTTGCCTCCGTCGGGGCCAAGGTCCTGCAGACGCGCTCCGTCGAGCTTGCCATGAAGGAAAAGGTGAAGCTGCGCGTGCTGTCCAGTTTCCGGGACGCGCCAGGCACCGACATCGTATCAGAAGAAGAAATCGGACATCTAATGGAAGACCAGCTGATCACCGGCATCGCCTATAGCCGCGACGAGGCGGAGGTGACGCTGACCCGCGTTGCCGACAAGCCCGGAGCGGTCGCGGCGATCTTCAAGCCGCTCGCCAAGCACGAAGTCAATGTCGACATGATCATCCAGAACATTGCCGACGCAGAGGGGCGCACCGACGTAACCTTCACCATCGCGCGTTCGGAAATTCCGCGCGTCATGGAGATGCTGGCGGCCGCGCGCGAAGAGATCGGCTATGAAAATCTGAGCTATGACGACAAGGTGTCGAAGCTGTCCGTCGTCGGCGTCGGCATGAAGAGCCATACGGGCGTCGCATCGACCATGTTCTCCGCCCTTGGCGAACGCGGCATCAACATCGCATCCATCAGCACCTCGGAAATCAAGATCAGCGTCCTGATCGCAGAGGAATATATCGAGCTGGCCGTGCGCGTACTGCATTCGGCCTATAGTCTTGATTCGCCGGACGTGGACGAAACGGCGTGAGCCACCCGCACCTCGATGCCGCGATGAAGCGCGGTACGGAGTTTCTGGGTTCCCGCTATGCCATCATGGGCGGGGCGATGTCCTGGGTGTCTGAACGCAATCTGGTGTCGGCAATTTCCAATGCAGGCGGTTTCGGCATGATCGCCTGCGGGGCGATGGACCCGTCGATGCTGGAAAAGGAAATCGCCGAGACGGCGAAGCGCACCGACCGGCCCTTTGGCGTCAATCTGATCACCATGCACCCGCAGCTGATGGAACTGATCGACGTGTGCGGCGCCGCCGGGGTCAGTCATATCGCGCTGGCCGGCGGTCTGCCGCCCAAGGGGTCGATCGACGCGATCAAGGGCAAGGGCGCAAAGCTGATATGCTTCGCGCCCGCGCTGAGCCTCGCCAAGAAGCTGGTTCGATCCGGTGTCGATGCGCTGGTCGTTGAAGGCATGGAAGCAGGTGGTCATATCGGCCCCGTGACGACGACCGTGCTGGCACAGGAGATCCTGCCGGAAATCACCGAAGTCCCCATCTTCGTCGCTGGCGGCATCGGCCGCGGCCGCGCCATCGCCGCCTTTCTGGAAATGGGCGCGGCAGGCGTCCAACTGGGCACGAGATTCGTCTGCGCGCATGAAAGCATTGCCCATGCGAATTTCAAGAAGGCGTTTATTCGCGCCTCTGCCCGCGACGCGATCACCAGCGTACAGCTGGACAGCCGCCTGCCCGTCATCCCGGTACGCGCGCTGAAAAACCGCGCGTCGGAGGAATTCACCGCCAAGCAGCGTGACGTCGCGGGACAGCTCGACCGCCAGGAAGTCGAGATGATGGAAGCGCAGCTGCAGATCGAACATTATTGGGCGGGCGCCCTGCGCCGCGCCGTCATCGACGGTGACGTTGAAACCGGCAGCGTCATGGCAGGCCAGAGCGTTGGCATGGTAAAGGGCGAGGCGTCGACAGCGGATATCGTCGCCGAATTGTGCGACGAGGCGGAAACCGCGCTGGCCGCCTGACAGCCGCCCAGCAGGGCGTAAACCACGAACGATAGCGCAATAGCGGCGCGCGGGGCGCTCTGCTACACCGGCTGTCATGGACACCCAGACACCCCCCGCCACCCCCCGATCCGCCGGTGCGGCGGCACGGGATATTCTGCGCCGCCTGCATGAAGTGATGGCGAGCCGCGCCCGCGCACAGGCAAAGCTGAACAAGGTCGTCCGCATCATCGCCAAGTCGCTGTCGAGCGAAGTCTGTTCGATCTATCTGCTGCGCGATGGCGTGCTGGAATTATACGCCACCAAGGGGCTGGCGCAGGAGGCGGTGCACGTCACGCGCCTGGCCGTGGGCGAGGGCCTGGTGGGACAGATCGCGGCGAACAGGGAGCCGCTGAACCTCGACGAAGCGGCGGAACATCCCGACTTCGCCTATAAGCCGGAGACGGGCGAGGATCTGTTTCATTCCTTTGCGGGCGTGCCGATCATCCGTCAGGAGAGCGCCGTCGGTGTTCTGGCCGTGCAACACGTCGAACCACGGCAATATCAGGACATTGAGATCGAGGCGCTGCAAACGGTTGCCATGGTGCTGGCGGAACTGATTTCCGCGGCCGGCCTGATTGACGCCTCGACGATGACCGCCGTCCGGTCACACCAGGGTCCGCTGCGCCTGGAGGGTCTGAAACTGGTGAAGGGCGTCGGCCAGGGCCGTGCCGTGTTCCACCAGCCGCGCGTCGTCATCGAACATACCGTTTCCGATGATATTGAGGGTGAAAAACAGCGCATCGTCAAGGCGTTCAAGACAATGCGCGAGCAGATAGACCGGATGATGGGCAAGGCAGAATTTGCCGCCCCCGGCGATCATGACGACATTTTGGAAACCTACAAGATGTTCGCCTATGACGAGGGCTGGAGCCGCCGGATCACGGAAGCGATCGAAAGCGGCCTGACGGCGGAAGCGGGCATCGAACGCGTGGCGCAAAAAACGCGCGCACGGCTTCGCAAGGCCGACGACCCCTTCTTTGCCGAGCGGCTGCACGATCTGGATGACCTCAGCAATCGGTTGCTGCGTATCGTGTCGGGCCAGGTGGGCACGGCGGCGCAGATGGGAATCGGGCGCGACACCATCCTGCTCGCACGAAATCTGGGACCGGCGGAGCTGCTGGAATATGACCGCCGCTTTCTGAAGGGCGTCGTGCTGGAGGAAGGCAGCCTGACCGCGCATGTCATTATCATCGCACGCGCCATGGGCATTCCCGTTCTGGGCCAGGTAAAGGATATCCGCGCCCAGATCGCAGAGGGCGATCCGCTGCTGCTGGACGTGACGCGCGGCGTCGTCTTCGTGCGCCCGCCCGAGACCGTCGTCGAACAGTTCGAAGAGCAGGTGGCGCTGCGTGACAAGCGGCAGGCGGAATATGCGAAACTGCGCGACAAGCCCGCCGTGACGCTGGATGGCACCCCGATCCAGCTGTTCATGAATGCGGGCCTGCGCGCGGATATTCCCAGCCTGGAAGCGTCTGGTGCCGACGGTATCGGCCTGTTCCGCACCGAATTCCAGTTTCTGGTATCCGCCACCCTGCCCCGGCGGGAGCGGCAGACCTCGCTTTACCAGGACGTGCTGGAGGCGGCCGGCGACAAGCCCGTCACGTTCCGGACTGTCGACATTGGCGGCGACAAGACCGTTCCCTATGTCGACAGCCATGCGCGAGAGGAAAATCCCGCAATGGGGTATCGCGCCCTGCGGCTGGCGCTGGGCCGCAAGGGCCTGATGAAGGTACAGGCGCGCGCCCTGCTGGAGGCATCGGCTGGACGCACCCTCAGGATCATGTTCCCCATGGTGTCCGAGCCGTGGGAATTTGCCGAGGCGAAATCAATCGTGCTGGAACAGCTGGCCGCACAGATGGCGCGGGGCAAGGAGCTGCCGACGGAGCTGAAGTTCGGCGCGATGCTGGAAGTGCCGGCGCTGGCGGAGATGCTGGACGTGTTCCTGCCGCAGATCGATTTCCTGTCGATCGGGACGAATGACCTTGTGCAATTCCTGTTCGCGGCGGACCGTTCCAATCCCGCATTGGCGGAGCGATTCGACTGGCTGAGCCCGGCAGTGCTGCGATTCATGAAGCGCGTCGTCGATGCGGCGGACGATGCGGCGAAGCCGGTGACCGTCTGCGGTGAAATGGGCGGGCGGCCCGTGGCTGCCATGGCGCTGCTCGCCCTCGGCTACCGGCGGCTGTCGATCACGCCGGCCGGCATCGGCCCGGTTAAGGCGATGGTGCGGTCGCTGGACCTTGAGGCCTTGTCAAAGGCGATGGATGGCTGGCTGCGTACCGGCATGCCGATACGGCCGAAACTGCGCCAATGGGCGGAAAGATACAGCGTGAAACTGGGCTAGGGGGAAAACGCGGGCCGGATCAGGCTTTCGTTTCGCGATAGGCCGCAAGCGCCCGTTCACGCGCGGCCTGGTGGCTGACGATCGGCTCTGGATAATCCTTCCCCAGCTCGATGCCCGCATCTTGCAGCACCGCCTCCTTGGCTTCCCAGGGAAGGTGGATGTCGTCGTCCGTCAGACTGGCAAGTTCGGGTACCCATTGCCGGATATAATCGGCGGCCTCCCATTTCGGGCTTTGCGTCTTGGGGTTCATCATGCGCGGAAAGGGATGGGAGTCGATGCCGGACCCGGCGCTCCACTGCCAGTTCTGGCTGTTATTGCCATAATCGGCGTCCACCAGGCAGTCCCAGAACCAGCGCTCCCCCTCCTGCCAGCGGATGAGGAGATGCTTGATCAAAAATTGCGCGACGATCATGCGGACGCGATTATGCATCCAGCCCGTTGCCCATAGCTGTCGCATGCCGGCGTCGACGATGGGATAACCGGTCTGGCCCCGCTGCCACGCCGTCAAATGCTGTTTCCCTTCCGCCGTGCGCAGGTCGGTCCAGTTCAGCCGGTCGAATTGCTCGCGGCCCGGCGTGTCGCCATAATTTGGAAAGGTGACGATCGCCTGCGTGGAAAAGTCCCGCCACGCCAGTTCCGACAAAAAGGTTTCCACCGTCTGCCATTGTCGATTGGCGGCGACGACGTGCCAGACTTTTGCAGGCGACACCTCCCCCATGTGCAGATGGGGGCTGAGGCGGCTCGTCAGATCCTCCGACGGCAAATTGCGCCCCTCCTGATAGTCCGCCAAACGGTCGGCAAAATCGTGCAGGCGGCTTAGCGCGCCCTCCTCGCCCGGCGTCCACTCGTCGAAGCCGGTCGCCCAGTCGGGATCGGTGGGCAGCAAATTCCAGTCGTCCAGCGCGTCGCTGTCCGGCCATGCGTCCGGCGCCTGCATGTTCGCCGGACGGCGTGTCGGCTCCGGCGGCGGCATCACCTGCTGCAACGACCGCCAGAAGGGCGTAAAGATCTTGTAGGGCTCGCCCGAATTCGTCGTGACCGTCCCCGGCTCCGCCAGCAGGCGACCGAGGTGCAGCTGCAGGTCGACGCGTCCGGCCAGCTTATCCTGCTGCGCGACCCACCAGGGCTCATAATGTTCGATGGCGTGAACGCGGTCGATGCCCAGTGTCTCTGCCAGTGCGGCGATCTTCGCACTGGCTTCGCCCCGCAAAAGGATCAGCTTCAGCCCCTTTTCCTGCAGGGTCGACGATAAGCTTTTCAGGCTGTGATGCAGCCACCAACGCTGCGCCGCGCCGGTCCGCCATTTTCCCGGACTTTCATCATCAAGCACATAGACAGGGATCACCGGTCCCTCCTCGGCGGCGGCGCGCACGGCGGTTTGATCAGAGAGGCGAAGATCCTCGCGGAACCAGATGATCGAAGGCATGAGTTCGCTGCTTTCCTTCCGTCCCGCTCTTGCTGTAGGCCGTTTCCGAACGCCCGAAAGGACAATAACGTTGCCCCGTCTCGCCTATACCAATGGTCGCATCACCCCCGCCCGGCGCGCCACTGTCTCCATCGACGATCGCGCCTATTTGTTCGGCGATGGCGTCTATGAAGTCTCCGCCTTTTTCGACGGGACCGCGTTCGACTGGCCCATGACGCTGGAACGTCTGAAACACAGCCGGGACGAACTTCGCATCGCCGCGCCGATGTCAGACGCCGCCCTGACCATTGCGGTAAGACGACTGATCGCCAAGTCGCGCGTTCGCACCGGCCTTGTCTATCTGCAGGTCACGCGCGGAGCCGCCCCGCGCGAGCATGCCTTTCCAAAGGACGCGGTGCCGGGGCTGACGATGACCGTGCGCCCCTATGATTTCGCCGCCCAGCCGGCGAAACAGCGGGTAGGCGTCAGCGCGATCACCGTCGCCGATGAACGCTGGGCCCGCTGTCAGGTCAAATCCGTGGCACTGCTTGCCAATGTTCTGGCAAAGCAGGAGGCGAAGGAGCGCGGCGCGTTCGAAGCGGTGATGGTCGGCCGCGACGGCGCGGTGACGGAGGGGTCCTCCACGACAACGTGGATGGTGACCGCAGACGGCACCGTCGTAACCCGGCCATTGTCCAACGACATTCTGCCCGGCGTGCGACGGAGGCGGTTGCTGCAGTTGCTGGAAGATGACGGCATCCAGGTTGAAGAACGCGCCTATACGGTGGAGGAGGCGGCGTCGGCGCGGGAACTGTTCCTGAGCGCGACCAGTACCACGCTGATGCCCATCGTGACGCTGAACGACGCACCGGTCGGCACCGGTAAGCCCGGTCCTGTATCGCTGCGCGCATGCGACCTTTTATGGCGGGAAATCGAGCGGCAGACCGGATGGCGCGCCCCCTCCACCTAAGCGTCCACCTAAACGAAGCTGTACGGATCGATGTCTACCGTCAGGCGGACATTGCGCGGTATGTCGACCTTCGGCAGCCAGCCACCAAGCACCGCGTCCAGATCGACACGGCGGGCGGCATGGGCAAGCAGGCGATGGCGATAACGCCCGCGTAACAGCGACAGCGGCGCCGGTGCCGGGCCCAGCACCATGAAATCCTCTACATCCTGCGGTGCCGCACGCCCCAGCGCGCGCGCGGTCGCCGCCACTTCCTGCTCGTCGGGACCGGAGATGATGAGGGCGGCGAGGCGGCCGAAGGGCGGCATGGCGGCATCCCGGCGCGCCTCTATCTCTGCCGCGTAAAAGCCTTCGGCATCGGCGCGCACCAGTGCGTCGATGACATGCGCCTCTGGCTGATGGGTCTGGACGAAAACGCGCCCCGGCTTTTCACCGCGCCCGGCGCGCCCGGCGACCTGCACGATCTGCTGAAAGCTGCGTTCGCCCGCCCGCAGGTCGCCGCCCTTCAGCGCAAGATCCGCGTCGACGACGCCGACGAGGGTTAGGTCGGGGAAATGATAGCCCTTCGTCACCAGCTGCGTGCCGATCAATATGTCGATTTCGCGCCGCTCCACCGCATCGACCAGCGCGCGCGCCTTTGCGGGACTGCCAATCGTGTCCGATGTTGCAAGCAGTACCCGCGCCTCAGGGAAGAGTTCGGCGACCTCCTCCGCAATGCGCTCCACGCCTGGGCCGCAGGGCACCAGCGTATCCGCCTCCCCGCATTCGGGGCAGGTATCGGGGGTGGGTTCGCTGAGGCCGCAATGGTGACACATTAATCGCCGCGTCAATCGATGCTCCACCAGCCAGGCGGAACAGTTCGGACATTCGATACGCGTTCCGCAATGCCGGCACAGCGTCAGCGGCGCATAGCCGCGCCGGTTGAGAAACAGCAGGGTTTGTTCGCCCCGCTCCAGCGTTTCCGTCATTGCGTCCAGCAGTGGCTGGGCCAGCCAATGCTGGCTGGGTGGCTGGTGAACGCGCAGATCGATGGCAGAAATATCCGGCATCGACGCGCCGCCATAGCGAGAGGGGAGAACGAGTTCCTCATAGGTGCCGCGTTCGGCCTGAACCTGTGTCTCGATGGGCGGTGTGGCGGTCGCCAGAATGACGGGGATGCTTTCCAGTTTTGCCCGCATGACGGCCACATCGCGGGCGTGATAGGGAACGCCCTCCTCTTGCTTGAAGCTTTGTTCATGGGCTTCATCGACGACCAGGCAGCGGAGGTTCGGATAGGGCAGGAACAGGGCGGAGCGGGCACCGACCGTCAGCCGCGCATCTCCGCGCGCGATGGCGCGCCAGGCAGCGCGGCGCTCCGACATCTTCATATCGCTGTGCCAGCCGACCGGGCGCACGCCAAACCGTGCCTCTATCCGGCGCATCAGCGGTTCGGTCAGGGCGATTTCGGGCAGCAGGATCAGCGCCTGGCCGCCGCCGCGGATCGCCGCCGCGACAGCCTCCAAATAGGTTTCGGTCTTTCCTGATCCGGTTACGCCGTGCAGCAGAAAGGGCGCAAATTCGTGCGCCTCCACAGCCCCCATCATCCGGTCGGCGGCGGCGCGCTGTTCCGGCGCCAGCGTCGCTGGCGCATGATCGGCATCGGGGCGCGGCGGCGGCCGATCCGCGGCCAGGATCACCGGTTCGATCATGCCGCCATTCACCATGCCGCGAATGACACCCTCCGACACTTCGGCCCAGGCCGCCAGCTCCCGCACGGCGCCTTGCCTGTCCTCAAGTGCGGCCATTGCCTGTTCCCGCTGCGGCGTCATGCGGGGCGGCACGTCGCCAGTCAGGCGGTATTCCGTCATGGTGCGCGCGCCGTCCAGCGCGGACGGCATCGGCATCACCATCCGCAGGACCGATGATGGCGACGAATAATAATAATGCGACACCCATTCGATCAGGCGACGCAGGCGCTCCGGAACAGGCGGCGCATCCCACGCGCCGTTGATCCTGCGCAGCTTGGCCGCATCGATTTCCTGATTGGGCAGGCGATCCGCTTCCCAGACGACAGCCGTCACCTCGCGCGGGCCCAGCGGCACGCGGACGATCGTGCCGGGCGCAGTAGGGCACCCGTCGCGCGGCAGATAATCCAGCACCGGCAGCGCGGCATTCAGCGTCAGCACGCGAAGGCGAGGGGCGGTGGGGGGCATTCCCTCCATATAGGCAGGCAGGCTTTCCTGTCACGGCAGCCACGATCATACCGGACAATTGCCTGCGTATATGCTGGCCTGTCGCGCCCCCGCTATTGGGTTAAACCCCACAAACGGATAAGCGGCACGCCAAGACCCACCCCCCGATTCGGAAACCCGCCATGAAATTTTTTGTCGACACCGCAGACATCCCCGAAATCCGCGAATTATCCGATCTAGGACTCTGCGATGGCGTCACCACGAACCCCAGCCTGATTCATAAATCGGGCCGGAATTTTCTTGAGGTGATCAAGGAAATCGCCGGGATGATCGAGGGGCCGGTCTCTGCCGAAGTCGTCGCAGGAGACCACGCCACCCAGATGCGCGAAGCAGAAAAGCTGCTGACCCTGGGCGATAATATCACCATCAAGGTGCCGCTGACACTGGACGGGCTGAAAAGCTGCAAGGCGCTGGCGGGGAACGGCACACCGGTCAACGTTACGCTTTGCTTTTCCGCGAACCAGGCCCTGCTGGCGGCGAAGGCGGGCGCTGCGTTCGTTTCCCCCTTCGTCGGTCGCCATGACGATGTCGGTTATGACGGCATGAACCTGATTTCCGATATCCGCATGATTTACGACAATTACGATTTCGCGACGGAAATTCTGGTCGCCAGCGTGCGGCACCCGATACACATTCTGGAATCGGCAAAGATCGGCGCGGATGTCGTCACCGCCCCCGCAAAGGTCCTGAAATCACTGGCCAGCCACCATCTGACAGACAAGGGGCTGGCGGCCTTCACCGCGGACTGGGCCAAGACGGGCCAGTCAATCGTCTGAAGGCAGGCCGTGCAGGCCTGACCGGCCTGCACGGACCATTTCAAACGCGCGGCGGCGCCAGCCAGCCTTTCCCCTCGGTTTTCCCATCCGCGTCGATACAATCGGCGATGATTTGTGCCGATTCCACCAGCCGCGGCCCCGGTCGATTGAAGAAGTGGTGACCGTCGGCGACAAACACGCGCCCCGACCGTACGGCGGAAAGATCACGCCAGCCCGGACGCTCAACGAGTGACGCAAGGTCGGCCAATGTCTGCGGAAGCTGATAGCCGCAGGGCATCATCACGATGACATCCGGATCGGCAGCGACCAGCGCATCCCACTCCAGCCAGGGCGAATGCTGCCCGGCCTGCGCGAACAGCGGATCGCCGCCTGCAATCTCGATAAGTTCGGGAACCCAGTTCCCTGCGGCCATCAAGGGCTCGATCCATTCGATAGCGGCGACCGTCGGGCGCGTCCCACGGGCCGCCGTGCGCACCCGCAAATCGGCAAGGCGCAGTCGCAGGGCGTCAACCGCCCGCTCCGCCTTGTCGCGCGCACCGACGGCTTCGCCAACGCGGTGGAAATCGCCCCAGACGTCGTTCAAATCATCCGGCGCCAGAGATATCATGGTGGGCGCGGTACCGACCCATGCTGCCAGTGACTCCTCCAGATCGGCTGGCGTGACCGCGCAGACCGCGCATTGCGACTGGGTCAGGATCACGTCGGGCCGCAGCGCGCGCAGCCGTTCCGCATCGACGGCATAGACCGATAGCCCCTGCCGCACGATTTCCTGGACCCGCCGATCGATTTCCAGCGAGGTCAGCCCCTTTTCCAGCTTCGTCGACGTAAGCACCGGCAAGGCCTGCACGAACGGCGGGAAGTCGCATTCGTGCGACCGCCCCAAAAGCTGATCGCCCAAACCCAGTGCCACGGCAATCTCCGTGGCACTGGGCAGAAGCGACACGACGCGCGGCGACGTAGCCATCAGCGCAGCCTGAGCGCAGGGGCTGGTCCGAAGACCTGCGGGGCCAAACGCAGCAGACCGGCATGCATCGCCGTCAGAACGGCCAGCCACACCGCATCATTCAGAAGGATGCTGAGAACGACCTGCGGGGTGAACATTTCAGACCCTCCGCCCTCCACAAGGGAAAGGGCAAAAAGCAGCCCCTCATAGACGATGAAAGCAGCGGCAAAGGCGCTGGCCAGCCGCAGCACGCTCGGCGCGGCACCGCCGATCACCCGCCGTGTTACGAAGAGCGCCGCAATGCTCGCCGCACACAGGGCGATACCCCACATCAGGGCATGTGCGGTCAGGGGATAGCCGAGCGCTCCGAAACCCAAAACCTGATTGACCGCCCACACGCCGATTACCGCCGTCACGGCCTGCGCCCGCGACATTGTCGCCGCCGCAACGGTGGCAATCGCGACAAACGGCATCATGCAGGCGATTATGACGGTACCGAGCAGGGCCGCCGCCGCAAGGGTCAGGGGCCAGGCGACCGCCTCTCCCTGCGCCCGCGTCATGTGATCATCCCTCATCTTGCTGTCCTTCCACATTATAGTTTCGCGCGCAGGCCGGCGAAGGCCGCGATGCCGGGATTGGTGAAGCTGAAAACATCCTCGTAATTTTCATCGAACAGATTTTCGACGCGGCCGAACAGCGACACCCGGTCGGTCAGTCTGAAGTCGGCGTTGAGGTTGACGAGCACATAATCGTCCAGCCGCGCACGCACCGGCACGTAAGACGGATCGGTATAGGCAAGATCATCTGTCTCACCATTGTAGCGCGCCACACCTGTCAGGCTCAGGCGGTCGCCCGGTGCCTGCCAGTTTACCGCCAGGCTGGCGATGTGGGAGGGGCGGCGCACCTCCTCCAGACCGGCTTCGCGCGCGCGCAGATAGGTATAGGCCGCGTCGATCCGCCAGGCCTGTCCCAATTGCGCGTTGGCATAGGCCTCGACGCCGCGCCGCTTCGACGTGGCGTCGCTATTGGCGGGCGTCGCAATGAAGTCGGGCGCCGGGTAATCGGTGAAGATCTCGTCCTTCAGCTCGCTCTCGAAATAGGTCGCGCCCAGGACCACCGCCCTGTCGCCGAACGCCTGCTCCAGGCCGACTTCCCACCCCTCCGATTTCTCGGGCTGCAGGTCTTCATTGCCGATGAACCGGCCGTCATTATAGCCGAACAATTCGTAGAAGCCGGGGTTCTTTACGCCAGAACCCGCCGCCGCGCGCAGGCGTGTGCCGCTGTCAAAGCGATAGCTGCCCTGCACACGATATGTGGTGGTGTCGTCGAACCGTTCATTATCGTCATAGCGCACCGACGCGCCAAAGGACGCGTAATCGCCAAGGCCGAGTTCATACTGACCGACGAGGCCCAGATTGTCGTTCCGGCGCGCGCCGGTGAAGGCGAAGCCGGCGGGATCGGTATTGCGAAAACGTTCCCGCTCCACATCGGCCGCCCCCGTCAGCACATGACTGACCGCCGCATCGCCAAGGCGCAGCGATGTTTCATAGGACCCCTTCAGCCGGGTGCCGACATTGCCATAGCTGCGACCGGCGGCGTTGAAGCCATCGCGCGTCGTATCCGCGACCTGGGCCGTCAACGCATGACTCCAGCGGCGATCCAGCAGGTCGACTTCGCCGCGCACCAGGCCATAAAGCGCCTCGTTCCGCAGGCGGGTGCCGGGGGAATCGACGATCAGGCCAAAGCTGGGGCTGGTCGGGTCATTATCAGTATCGTTGAATTCCGCGGCCGTGCGCGAATATCTGCCGACCGCGACGATCCGCGCGTTCGCCGAGGGCGTCCACGTCCCCTTGAAGGAGGCAGCGCCCGTATCGTTCGACAGGTCGCGGCCACCGGCGCGGGCATTGCTGGTGCCGTCGGTGGTGTTGATCGTCCCGGAAAAGGCATAATCGACGTCGCCCGAAACGCCCGCCGCGCGTGCCGCAGCGTTCAGCGTGCCGAAGGAGCCACCCTCTACGCGCGCGCTGTAGCCCGGCGCCTCGCGCCCGGTCAGCGTGACATATTGAATGACGCCGCCAATCGCATCGGAGCCATAGATGGCGCTTTGCTGGCCGCGGATGATTTCGACGCGCGCCGCCTCATCGGCGACCAGCGTGCCGAAATCGAACTCGCCCGAATAGGGGTCGGACACTTCAATGCCGTCGACCAGTACCAGAACCTGGTTTGCCTCGCTGCCACGCAGGCGCACCTGAGTCTGTCCGGCAATGCGGCTGACCGCGACGCCGGGCACGTCCCGCAGAACATCGGAGATGGCGCGGGTCTGGCGCTGCTCCAGCGCCTCTGTGTCGAGAACGGTGATGGCGCTGCCATATTGATCGACCTGGATCGGCTGGCTGGCGCGGGTGCCGGTGACGACGATCTCCGTGCCGGCGACTGGGCTCTGGGCGGAAAGGTTGGTTTGCGCCGCAGCAGGCGCAAGGAAACAGGCCGCAAAAACAGCGGTCGTATAAAGATAAGTGGACTTCACAAAAAATAACTTCCTGGCGTCGAGCGACCAGGCCGGAGCGTCCGCGCGAACGGTCGACTGCCTTTGGCGGCCGGACGCGTGGGCGACCGCCTGAGCAGACGATGCGGCTCCAGCCGCACGTTCGTCGCTCAGACGAAATCGATTTCGCGCCTGGCCAATCCCATGGACCCGGCAAGAGCGACACGCGCCGGTCGGTCTCCTGGCTCACGGGTCGTCACCCGGCATGCGCCTTCCCAGATGTTCGGCCTTGGCCAAATCACCCAGTGACTACGGATCGTTGCCGGTCCGTCTGCATGCCGTGCTCGCCGCTTACAGTTGCAGGGTCAGCCGCAGAATTGCCCGGAAAAAGCCCAGGCGCACTGCGTTCCCGTTACCGGTGCGATGCGCCGACCCGCAATGCGGACCGACAAGGGCGCCTCTAACAACGCTCCCCGAATTGCGCAATCGCCGTCGTATATCTGCAGGGGCGGGGTAGTCGGAAGGTACGCGCTCCGCCTACTAGCGACAGCGCCCGCAAGGTCCGGAGTGGACGCATGCATCCGTGTCTTGAACGGGGGAGGAAGCGTCAGCGCCACTATCAAGAAAGGCTCGACGCCGTACCGCCGAAAATTTATGCGGTGGTCATCATAGAGGCTTATATCGATGGAATTCAGTTCGAGGTCCCGCCGCATTGCGGTTGTAGAAGATGACGGGGCCCTGCGCGTGCTTTTGTCCAGAACGTTGCGGGAGAACGGATTCGCCGTCGATGCCTATCGTTCAGGGGCGGAGTTTCGCACCGCACTTGACGATCTGTCATTCGACCTCGTCATCCTGGATGTCATGCTACCGGGCAGCAATGGCTTTGATATTTGCCGCTGGCTGCGCGCGCGCAGCGACGTGCCGATCATCTTCATGAGCGCACGCGGACAGAATACTGACCGCATCGTCGGACTGGAGCTGGGCGCGGACGATTATCTGCCAAAGCCTGTGGACCCGCAGGAGCTGACCGCCCGGGTCCGGGCAGTCCTGCGCCGCGCCGAGGCACGGCCGTCGGACGAGCCCGAAATGTCGGGGCTGCTGCATTTCGAAGGCTGGACGATGGACTGCCGGCGCCGCGAATTACACGCCCCTGATGGCAGCCGCGTATCGGTCTCCAGCGCCGAATTCGACCTTCTTGCCGTGCTGGTGGACATGCCGCACCGCGTCGTCGGCCGCGAGCTGCTGCTGGAACATTCACGCGGGCGGCTGGCCGCGGGCGACGGCAGCGATCGCAGCGTCGACGTTCTGATCAGCCGCCTGCGGCGAAAGCTGGGCAGCCATGACGGCGGCCGCGACCTGATCAAGACAGTGCATGGCATCGGCTATCTGTTCACGGCCGAAGTCAGCCGCTGATGGCGACCATCCGCTTGTGGCCGACGGGATTTACCAGCCGGGTCACCTTGCTGCTGCTGGCGGCGATCTTCGTTCAGTTCGCCATTGGCGGCTATCTTGTCGGACTGGGCGAGCGGCACATTCAGCAGGAGGATCTGGCGCGCAGGATCGCGGAGCAATTGCTGGTCGCAGAACGCATCATAGAGGCTGCCCCGCCCACGCAAAGAGCCCGCCTGGTCAGCGATCTGTCGACGCGGCACCTGGTGTTCTCCCTGCGGACGGATCGCCCCCAACTGGTCGACACCGACCACCCACTGGTGGGCGAGGTGCGCGCCGAAATCACAAGGTGGGAACCGGCACTGTCGGGGTACGAAATTGCCCTGGGCGTGCGAACGGGTCCGCAACTGCGGATCACCCGCGTGCTGGAGGGCGCGCTGAAAGTGCCCAGTGGGCCGTGGATCTATTTTCGAACCATGGAGCCGCTGTGGGGCTGGGCGGCGATCCTCAGTACCTTGCTTTCGGTGGGTCTGGTCGCTGCGGTCGTGTTGCTGGTCGCGGCGCTGTTGGTCGGAACGATGGGGGCGCCGCTGCGTCGCCTTGCCCGCAATGCGCGCCTGATCGGCACCAGTGGCCGCGTCCATTTCGAAGAACGCGGCCCCAGGGAGCTGCGGCGCGTCGCCCGCGCGCTCAACGATATGCAGGCGCGGATCGAAGCCCTGATCGCAGAGCGCACCACGGCCCTGGCGGCGGTCGGTCACGATCTTCGCACGCCGCTTGCGCGGCTAAACCTGCGGCTGCGCGATATTACCGACCCCGCCGAACGGGACGCTGCCCGTCGCGACATCGCCGAAATGAATCATATGCTGGAGGGGTTGCTGGATTATCTGAACGGCAATGAGTCGGAGGAGGCCCCTGTCGTCACTGACGTGGTCAGCCTGCTGGAAACGATTGTGGAGGAAGTCCGCGATCTTGGCGGGACGGCACATTATGCGGGTCCGCAAAAGCTGGTCGCGCCGATCTATTACAGCGCCTTGAAGCGCGCCGTCACGAACCTGGTCGACAACGCAGTGAAATATGGCGGCAGCGCGGCCGTTTCAGCGCGTATCGCGCATGACCGGCTGTTCGTCGATGTCGAAGACAAGGGACCCGGCCTGGCGGAGGATGCGCTGGAGCGCGTGCGCCAGCCCTTCGTGCGTGAAGATTCCGCCCGCAGCGGCGAGCATCATGGTTTTGGCCTGGGCCTCAGCATCGCGGAGGGCGCAGTCAAGAAACACGGCGGAGAGCTGTTGCTGCGCAATCGCCCAAATGGGGGGCTGCTTGCCAGTCTGAAGCTGCCGATCTGCAAATGAACGTGTCGCTGCAGCGGCATTGAAACAGTTTGTAACACTCCGGCTGCGGTCGCGGCAACATGGGGCTGTCATCTGTACGGCAACGGGCGCCCCCTGCCCGACCTGCAGATGGAGATACGCACATGGAGATGCTCATCGGCGGCGTCAGCCGGTTCAAAGGTAACATCTTCCCCGAGAAGAGCGAACGCTTTCAGAACCTTGCGCGCCACGGCCAAAGCCCGAAGACGCTGATGATCAGCTGCGCCGATTCGCGTGTGGTACCGGAACTGATCACGCAGTCTGAACCCGGCGAATTGTTCGTGTGCCGCAATGCCGGTAACATCGTACCGCCATGGCAGCAGCGAAATGGCGGCGTCTCTTCAGCAATCGAATATGCCGTCGTCGCCCTGGGCGTGACCGACGTCGTCGTCTGCGGCCATTCCGACTGTGGCGCCATGAAGGCGTTCAGCAATCCCGATGCCCTGGCACAAATGCCGAGCGTCGCCGCGTGGCTGTCTCATGCGGAGGCGGCCAACGTCACCGTAGAGGCCTGCTGCGGCGGGATGAGCGACGAAGAGCGTCTACGCACGCTGATCGAGGAAAATGTCAGTATTCAGCTGACTCACCTGAAGAGCCACCCGTCCGTCGCATCGGCACTCGCGCAGGGCAAGCTGCGCCTGCATGGCTGGGTTTTTGACATCGAGACCGGCAGCATTAGCGCCCTTGACGGTGGCACCGGGCACTTCACGACAGACTGGACGGATCGCACTCCGGTTGCCGATCATGGCCGTCAGGTCGAGCTCGCCGGAGAGGCCGCATGACAACCGAAGGCCCCATGACAGCCGATCCGCATTCCTTTGCCATGCCGAAGCCAATGCGGGACATAGCCGCATCCTTCGTCGTGTTCCTTGTCGCGATGCCGCTTTGCATGGGCATCGCGATCGCCTCGGGGGTCCCGGCAGAACTGGGCCTGATCACGGGTATCATCGGCGGCATCGTCGTCGGTCTTGCTGCGGGTTCGCCGCTGCAGGTCAGCGGCCCCGCCGCTGGCCTTGCCGTCATCGTGTTCGACATCGTGCAGCGCCACGGCCTCGAATCGCTGGTGCCGATTATGGTGCTGGCCGGCATATTGCAGCTGCTCGCGGGCTTTCTGAAGCTGGGAACCTGGTTCCGCGGCGTCTCCCCCGCCGTCGTACATGGCATGCTTGCGGGCATTGGCGTCCTTATCCTCGCGGGCCAGTTGCACGTGCTGATGGACCAGTCGCCTGAGGCATCTGGTCTTGCCAATCTTGCCGCCATACCGGGCGCGTTCTTTGACCTGACGCTCGCGACGCCGGGCGGAACAGAGGCTGCGCTGGCCGTCGGCATCACAACCATTGTGGCGATGCTGGCATGGGACCGGTGGAAGCCGAAGTCCGTCAACCTGCTGCCAGGCCCCCTGATGGGCGTTCTGGCAGGCGTGGCACTTACGGCGTTTCTGGGACTGAACGTCAACCGCATCGTCGTTCCGGACAATATCCTTGCGGGCCTGACCCTTCCCGTGCCGTCCGATTTTGCGATGCTGGCGGATGTGTCGATCGTGATTTCGGCGATCGCAATCGCATTCATCGCAAGTGCGGAAACATTATTGTCAGCTGCTGCGGTCGACCGCATGCAGTCGCGCGTGCAGACCCGTTTCAACAAGGAACTGGGTTCCCAGGGTCTCGGTAATTTGCTGTGCGGCCTTGTCGGTGCACTTCCGATGACAGGCGTTATCGTACGCAGCTCCACCAATGTGCTGGCCGGCGCTGTTTCCCGCTGGTCGGCGGTTCTGCACGGCATCTGGATCCTGGCGTTCGTTGCCATCTTCCCATCCGTGCTTGCCTATGTTCCGACCGCATCACTGGCCGGTATTCTGGTCGTCGTCGGTGCAAAGCTGGTGAAGATCGAGGATGTGAAGAACCTCTTCCGTCGCCATGGCGCCTTGCCCGCCGCCATCTGGGCAGCGACGATGATCACGGTTGTGACCGTCGATCTGCTGACGGGCGTCTTGGTTGGACTGGCGCTCTCCCTTCTGGAGATCATTCCGCACATGCGGGGCGGCCTGGTCACCAACCGGGAGGCGCGCAACGGCCAGGAGGAAATCAGCCTGTCCGGCAAGGCGACCGCTCTCAGGGTAGACCGCCTGACTCAGGCGCTGGATTCCCTGCCTGCGGACCGTCCGGTAAGGCTGGATATGTCGAAGCTCAGCTTCTGCGATCATAGCTGTGCCGAACTGATCGCCGATGTCATCAAGCGGCGGAACATCAATGGTCAGCCAATTCATATCGAGGCGGCCAATAATGACACCGGCGAACGCATAAGCCGGCTCGCCGTCGCCTAACCTAACCCCCCGCCGCAGCACCCCCGTGCTGCGCGTAACTGCGGCGGACCGGCTAGAACAAGAAAGCCGGTTCGCCGTATTTTTTTTCAGGACGAAATCCCTGAAATGTCGACCTGCACGGTCTTTCCCGCTGTGCGAACGGTTCCTTCCACCCGGAATACCTCGCGCAGCCGCTCCTCTGTCAATGTCTGCATCGGGGGACCATCGGCCACGATCCTGCCATCACGCATCCAGATCAGGCGGTCGGCATATAAGGCCGCCAGATTGAGATCATGGACAACGGCCAGCACCGTCCGTCCCGCACCGGACAATCGGGCGAACAACTGCATCACCTCGTGCTGATAACGCGGGTCGAGCGCCGCAATGGGTTCGTCCGCAATCAACAACGGCGTCTGCGCGGCAATCGCACGCGCCATGTGCACGCGTGCCAGCTCGCCCCCCGACAGCGTGTCGACGGCGCGGCGTTCGAAACCAGTCAGACCGCAATCGCTGATTGCCGAGGCGACGGCGCCGCGATCCGCCCCCGTCAACCGGCCCGGCGCGCCACCATGGGCAAAGCGGCCCAGCGCGACAATGTCCTGCACGGGTTGCGGCCATGCCAAGCTGCGATCCTGGGGAAGATAGGCGACGCGGCGGGCGCGCTCGGCCGGAGTCAGCCGTGAAACATCGTTCCCCTGAAGGCGCGCATGCCCGCTGTCAGCGCGCAACAATCCCATCGTAAGTCGCAGCAGCGTGCTTTTCCCGGACCCATTCGGCCCGATCAGCATGGTTAGCCCGCCCGACGGCAGGGAAAAGCTTGCGTCCTCCACCAGCGGCAGATCGCCAGCGCGATAGCACAGCCGGTCAGCCTGCAGCATCGTCATGACCCGCCCCGGCGACGCGCAGCGATCCAGATGAAAATGGGTGCCCCGACCAGCGAAGCGAGAACACCAAGCTTCAGTTCTGCATCGGTCGGCAGCAGACGCACGGCGATATCCGCCAGAACCAGCATGGTGGCCGCCAGAATGGCCGACGGCATCAATAGCTTGGCCGGGTCGTAGCGCACGAAGGGGCGCACCAGATGCGGCGCGACAATGCCGACAAATCCGATCGTGCCGGCCAGCGCGACCGCGCCGCCCGTGGCGAGTCCAGCGCCCAGAATGACGATCAGCCGCTGCCGTCCCAGGTTCAGGCCAAGCCCCTGCGCCGCCTCTTCACCCAGGCTGAGCGCGGCAAGCCCGGAGCGGCTGGCCATCAACATCATTACCCCCACGATCAGAAAGGGCGCCGACATCAACAGGTCGTTCAGACTGCGATTGGCGACGGTACCCAACATCCAATTCACCATATCCGCGAGCGAAAAGGGGTTGGGCGCGAAATTCATCAGCAGCGCCATCAGCGCGGCGGAAAAGCTGGACAAGCCAACGCCAATCAGGATCAGCGTTACCACCGACCGCGTCCGTAGCGCAGCGGCAGCCACGATGAAGGTCGCCGCCAGTGCGCCCGCGATCGCCGCCAGCGGCAGGACGAGCGGACCGGCGGCGGTCAGACCAAAATAGAGCGCCGTCGTCGCGGCGAGCGCGGCACTGGCGGAAACACCAAGCACGCCCGGTTCCGCCAGCGGATTTCGCAACAGTCCCTGCAGCGCGGCCCCGCTCATCCCCAGCGCCGCGCCCACGAGCGACGCGGCGAGGGTACGCGGCAGGCGGATTTGCCAGATGACGATCTGGTCGCCCGCACTACCGAAACCGAGGGCGGCCGCAAGGATGCGCCCGGCATCGATGGGGACAGACCCAAGCATGAGCGCCGCCATCGTCGCTGCCAGCCAGCACAGCGTCAGGATCACCAGCGCGCGCATGTTCACGACCCGCCCCCGCGCCCGCGCCCGGCTGCAGGACCGGCATCGGCCATGGCAGCCGCAGGCGTCTTGGCGAGCGCCTCTACCGCGTCCAGCAAAAACCAGCCGCCGCACGACGTCCACGCGCCGGACATGGAAACCACCGGCCTGTCACGCAGCTGCGCCCGGGCGATCGGATGGCGCGCCGCACTCCAATTATCGACCTTGTTCGCCCCCTCGCCAAAGGAGGCGGCCGCGATGATATCGGGCCGCCGATAGGCAAGCCGCTCCAACGGAAGGGGATTCCAGCCCTTGCGGCGCTGGAAATTGCGGAAACCCGCCGCCTCGATCATCTCGTTGACCAGGGTATCCGGCCCGGTCGTGACACCCGAGGGCGTCAGATAAAGCGCGGTGCGGGCGCGCGCGTCAGGGCCAATGCGGGCGAGCCGTTCGTCCATATGCTGGACGACTTCGCGCCCCGCCTGCGCATTTCCCAACGCTGCCGACAGGCGCGTCACCTCTTCGCGGACATCGGCGAGGGACGCCGGATAGCCCAGTTGCACGACGGATACCCCGGCCTGTTCCAGAAACGCCGCCATGTTCGGCCCGCCGCCAAAGGAGCGGACGACAAGATCAGGTCGCAGGGCCAGAATGTTTTCGGCATGCGGCTGCACGCTCCTGAGGCCGACCGCCTGCTCCCGCATGTAGGAAAAGCTTTCACGCGCATAGGGCGACAGCGCGAGGATATCCTGGCGATCGGCGAATTTCAGGACATATTGGTCGGCGCAATAATCCAGGCTGACGATGCGCCGCGGCCGGTGGTCCGCCTGGGCCTCTGGCACAGGCGTCTCCGCCCCGCACGCCGCCAGCGCAGATAGAATCAGAAGGGTCAGCAAGGCTTTCATCGACGCTACAGCAAAATCCTTGCCGCGGTGCCTGACGGAAACAGATACTGGAGAGGTTGCATGAACGGTTCCGCATGAACCGGCGCGCGGGCCTGGGTCGCGCGCTGGCAAGTGACAGCAGGGCCCGCCGCGCGAGAATGGATCGGCAATTCTGCCGGACCCACACCCCGACGGCGCCAAGTGGCGGCCAATATCTGTCGCTACGCTGGAAACGGCTGTTTCCGACCCCGACGGGCTGACCCGGCCCCGGATGAACGACGCGACGGCAGGTTTCCTGACTTGCCGATCGATACCCCTGGGCCGTCTTCCCGGCGCAATGCTGCGTCCAGTGACGTCTTGGCCCGGAATTCCCGGCATACAGTTGCGGGCACAGCGCCGGCGTCACACCGGCTTCCCTCTTAGCCTGCCCCCCTATTGGCGGACAGGCACCGTCCCGACGGTCCTTGCCGCCTCCATGCGCGACGGTCAACAGGGGGCAGCGGGCGCCGCTTGGCCGCGCGCGTTTCAGCGACCCAGCGCCAGACCCATCTTCCGTGCCCTTTCTTTTCTTGCGGCACCGGCATAGATCATTGCGCATTCAGAGGGAGCTTCACATGACCGAATTTCGCGCAATCCGCAGCCACCGTCTCCGTATCCGCATCACGACCGCAGTGGCGGCTCTGGTCTGTTCCACAGCGCTTTTGCTGCCGGGCATGGCGGGTGCTCAGACAAGTGCAAATGACGCGAACGCCACCTATGACATCGTGATCCAGGGCGGCCGTGTCATCGATCCGGCCAGCGGGCGCGACGAGGTTGCGAATGTCGGCATTAATGACGGCACGGTCGCGGCAATTGCCACGACACCGTTGAACGGCAGGCAGGTTCTGGATGCCACCGGCCAAGTCGTGGCGCCGGGCTTCATCGACTATCACGCGCATGGACAGGATCCGAAGAGCCAGAGTTTCCAGCTGCTGGACGGTGTCACGACGGCCATGGAAATGGAATCCGGCGTCATGCCGGTGGCCGACTATTATGCCAACAAAACAGGCAAGGCACTGATCAATTTCGGCGCGACCGCTTCGTTCCTGTGCGCGCGCATAGAGGTTCTGACCGAAGAGAATTGCGTCATGAACGGCGCGCTCAGCAGCAGCGCAACGACCCTCGCCCCCGCCGCGCTTACCACCCCGGCGAATGAAGAGCAGGAGGATGCGATCCTCGCTGCGGTGAAGCGTGAAATCGACGCCGGCGCATTGGGGATCGGCATCGGTCTGGAATATGCGCCGGGCATCGGTCGCCGCGAAATCTATCGCGCGTTCAAGACCGCGGCGGAAGCAGACGTGCCCGTCTTTGTCCATGTACGTATGCGCGAGGAAAGCCGTGCGCCCGGCATGCCCATCGCCGTCGCCAATGAGCTGATCGCGGACGCTGCGGCAACAGGCGCCGCGCTGCAGCTGGTCCACGTCACGTCGACCGCGCTCGGCGATGCACCAACGGTTATCGAAATCATGAAGGGTGCGGCCGCGAACGGCGTCGACGTCACGACGGAGGCCTACCCCTATGAGGCGGGATCGACGGCACTCGGTTCCGAATTCTTTTCCGAAGGCTGGCAGGAGCGTTCCAACGTCACCTATGGCGACGTGCAGTGGACCGCCACGGGCGAGCGTCTGACCGAAGAAACCTTCAACAAATACCGCAAGGAAAACCCGGAGGGGACGGTGGTCATTTTCATGATCCCGCAGGAGGCGATCGACGCGGCCATGGCCGATCCCTTCGTTTCCATTGCCTCCGACGGCATGGTCATGAACGATCCAAAGGTGCATCCGCGCGGCGCCGGCAGCTTCAGCCGCGTGCTCGGCCATTTCGTGCGCGAACGCGGCGTGCTGGACCTGAACACCGCCCTCAGCAAAATGACGATCATGCCGGCTCGTCGCCTGGAAAAGGTCGCCCCCGCCATGGCGCGCAAGGGGCGCATCGATGTAGGCGCGGACGCCGACATCGTCATCTTCGACCCCGCGACCGTCACCGACAATGCCACCTTCGAGGATCCGCAGCAGCCCTCAAGCGGCTATCGCTATGTCCTCGTCGACGGCAAGGTGATGGTACAAAACGGCGAAATCACGCCCAATCTGTTCCCGGGCGAAGGCATTAAGCGCGGCGCTCAATAAGGACATTGGCAGGGACGAGGGCACCGCGCATGTCGCTCGGTGCCCGTCCTATTGTGCGTCGCCGCCTTCGCGAAAGAACGGCCCCTCCGGCACGGGAGCGTTGGGGTCTGAGAACAGCATGGTGATGGAAATTCGTCGGTTACGCTCGTCCAGCGGGTCATCGCTGGCGCGCAGTTCGCGGTCGGCGGTGCCCTCTATGCGCGCGATGCGGGCCGGGTCGACGCCGCCGCCCAGCAATTCCTGTCGCGTCGCGTCGGCGCGGGCCGCTGACAGCAGCCAGTTGTTCATTCGCTTGGGGCTGGCATAGCCGCGCCCATCGGTGTGGCCACGGACCGCAATGTCATTGTCGATTTCGGCAAGGGCCGTGGCGATACCGGCCAGGATTGGCCTCGCCATGTTGACTGCCCCCGTCTCGCCCACCGCGAACATGGCGGAACCGGGCGCATCGGTAACCTCCAGCCGCAATCCCTCCGGCGTCAGGGTCAGGTGCATCTGCTCCGACATGCTGGCGAGCTGGGGATCGGATTCGATAATCGACAGCAGTTTCAGCCGGAAACTTTCAAAGGATTGCAGGTCGCGCGCCAGGGTGCGGGTCGCGGCGGTATCGTCGGTGAACGTTTCTATCTGATCGATTGGCTGCCGGAGCGAGGCCAGGGCAGTGGTTGCGGATTTGGCGATACCGTCCTTCTCGTTCATCGATCGCCCGGCGAGCAGGCCGTTGGCACCGCCGCCCGCCGATTGCGTCGCGAGAGTGGGCCGGAAATAATCCGCAATGCCTTTGCGCTGGTCCTCCGACGTGGCGCCCAGAATCCACATGATCAGGAAGAATGCCATCATTGCCGTCACGAAGTCGGCATAGGCCACTTTCCACGCGCCGCCATGGTGTCCGCCGCCACCCTCTATGACGCGCTTCACGATGATGGGGGCGGGGCGCGGACGGTCTTCGACGAGTTCCAACATGGTCATGCCGCCTCGCGCAGGCCGTCGAACACGGCGGCAAAGCTGGGCTGATTATGCGGGCTGATGCTCGTGCGCGCGGCCTCCACGACCAGCGCCTGCGGGCTGTTCCGCAACGACGCGATGATGATCTGTTTCGCGACGTGATAGATTTCGGCGTCCTCTCTCAGCACCTGTTTCAGGCGTGACGCGCAGGGAGAGGCGATGCCATAGGCCAGAAACACGCCCAGAAAGGTGCCGACCAGAGCGCCGCCGATCATTGCGCCGAGCACGGCAGGCGGCTGATCGATGGACCCCATGGTCTTGATAACGCCCAGCACGGCGGCGACGATGCCGAGGGCGGGCAGGCCATCTGCGAGGCTCTCCAGCATGTGAACGGTTTCGTCCTCATGGTGCAAATGCGTCTTCAGCGCATTGTCCATGACCTCCTCGACCTGAAAGGCGTCGAGGCCGCCTGGCGCAATGACCTGCAGGCGCAGCGCGTCGGTCACGAAGTGGATGAAGAAGGTATCCGCCATCAGGCGCGGATAGTCGCGGAAGATTTCGCTCTCCTGCGGGTTTTCCACATGGCTTTCGAGCGCGACTGGCCCCTCGTTCTTGAGGAGTTTCGTCAGGCGGCTGACGACGAAGATCGCGTTCAGATAATCCTCGTCCTTCCACCTTGGGCCGCTGAGGATCTTCTTGAAGCTGCCGCCCAGATGTTTCACCGCCCGGACGGAATTGCCGATGACGAGCGCGCCGACGGCGGCGCCGCCGATGATCATCATTTCATAGGGAAGCGAATGAAGCAGCGGACCCATATGGCCGCCCGCAAGAATATATCCCCCGAATACCATGGCAAACAGGATGAGCAGCCCGACGCCGAAGACCATTTAGACCGCTCCTGGAAAACTTGCTTGACCAAACACGTAACGACGGAGCGGTGCGGAACTTAAGGTATGGGGGTCGGACCGGTTACAGGCGGTCGAAAAGGCTGAGGCTCGCCACCTTGCCGAAACTGGCCTGGATCGCCTTCAGGATCGTCGCATATCTTTCCAGGTCGACAATGGCAGCGGTGACATCCGTATCTTCCAGGGTGGACCGGGTGGCCTCCAGGTCGACGGACATGTCTTCCAGGCGCCGTTCTTCGCTCTCCAGCACCGACAGGCGGCTGCCCTGGGCCGCCTGTACGTCGAAAATGCCGTCGGCGCTGCTTTTCAGCTGAACGAGCATATCCTCCATTCCTGCGTGGCGCGCCGCGCGCTGTTCCGGTGTTTCCCCGTCCGGATCACCCGCTCGCATCAGCCCGGAAAATTGATCGAAGAGGTCGAAGACCGAAGTATCCCCACCCTCGCCATCCGGTCGGACCAGAAAGCTATCGGCGGCATCGCCGGCGGCGACAAGATTGCCGGCGCCGACGGGTACGCGGATCGCCTTCCCGCTGCCTTCGTAACGGACGCTTCCGTCCGGCTGGGCCGCAAAGGCAGGCGTACCGCTCGCCCCGCCGGAAAAGACATAGGTGCCGTCCGCGGAACGCGCATTCGACAATTGCAGAAACTGCGCCTTCAGCTGGTCGACTTCCACGGCGATCGTACGCCTGTCGTCTCCGCTCAGCGTATCGCTGGACGCGGAAATGGCGAGCTCGTTCATGCGCTGCATGATGTCGCTCATGCCCTCCAGCGCAAGGCCGCTGGCCTGCAGCCGTTCCGTCACGCTTGCCGAATTGCGCAGCGCCTGATCATTGTCGCTGATAGCCCGCTTGATCGTATCGGCGCGTTGCGCCGCAGCCGGATCGGCTGACGCCGACGTGAAACGGCGCCCGGTCGCAATCTGCTCCTGCAGGCCGGCAATCTTCGCCTGCTTGTCGAGCATGGTTTCAGTCTGGTGCCGATACCAGGAGGAGGTTGCGATGCGCATCAAGAATCTCCGTCAGCGAATTGCCAGCAGCGAATCGAACATCTCGCTGGCGGCGGCGATAATGCGGGTCGAGGCCTGATATCCCTGTTGATAGCGGACCAGGTTGGCGGCCTCCTCGTCGAGGTTCACGCCCTGGGCATTGGCAAGCCCCATCGCGGATTGCTCTGCGACGATGGCGGAAACTTCCGCCCGGCTTTGCGCCTCGGAATAAGA
Organism: Pacificimonas sp. ICDLI1SI03; assembly: GCF_054740865.1. Taxonomy (NCBI): domain Bacteria; kingdom Pseudomonadati; phylum Pseudomonadota; class Alphaproteobacteria; order Sphingomonadales; family Sphingosinicellaceae; genus Pacificimonas; species Pacificimonas sp. ICDLI1SI03. Next base: position 2,323,312 of record NZ_JBSQAU010000001.1, on the reverse strand, counting down.
GGAGGATATGCGTGTCCGCAATTGCGCGAAGCGTTCCTCGAACGCTTCCTGCTGCGTATCGCCGCGTGCCAGCATCGCCTGCAAATTGGAATTATCCTCATAACCAGCCGGCGTTGCGGACACGGTAAGCGTGTCGCCGACTGCGGGCTGTCCCGAAACGGTCAGACGATATCCTGCGCCCTCCAGCGCCATACCGGGAACGAACGCTTCCGTCCCAATCACGACGTCATTCGCATCGATGATCTGAACCTCATCAGCAGCCGTCCACGTAAAGCGGTGCGGCGCCGTTCCGGAAAGCGCGGCGGCATCGTCAACGGACAGTGTCGCGCCACCGGCAAATCCGCTGGACGACGTCACCTGAAAGGCGGCGGCCATCGCGAGATCGGCCGGATCGTCCATTTCCAGCCGCATATGCGCGGCACCCGTTTCCGGCGTCAGGACGAAGCGGTCGCCGTTGCGCGCATTGCCGTACAGTTCGACCTGCATCCCATCCAGCGTCAACATTCCGAGGCCGCTGGTCTGCGCAGTGCCGTCGGTGCGGCTGAGCGTCCATTGTGGCGTCGTGGAATCATAGACCAGTTGATAGCCGTCCGCAGCAAGGGCGCTGCCGTCGGTTTTCACATTTACCGACACATCCCCGCGATTGACCTCTTGGGCGACGACGCCAACGCCGTCGGTTGCGAACAGCGGCTTGCCGCGTTCACCGGCAAGGTCGACACCCTCGGCATGGATGTCGTTCATCACCTGCGCAAACCGGTTCGCCTGTTTATCGAGGTCCTGGCCCGCCTGGCTCAGCTTCTCCCACGCCTGCCGCTGCCCGGCCAGTTCACCGGAGGCAGGAAAGTCGATCTCGCGCGGGGCGAAATTGGCGTCGAGGATAAGGGTCGGCGCGCCGTGGGGGTCCTTGCCGATGCCCAGTTCCGACGTGTGGGAGGGTGTCAGGAGATGTTGGCCAAGGCCATTATCCAGCCGTACGGAGAATTGGCCGAAACTGTTCTCCTCCACATGGATCGGCACGAATTCGGCGAGTTCGGACAGGAACTGGTCGCGCTGGTCGAGCAGACCCGCCTCGGTCGCCGATCCCGCCTTTGCCCGCAACAGGCCGTCATTAATGTCCGCCAGTGCGCGCAGCACGGTATTGGCTTCATCCGCGCTCGACGTCATTGCGCCGGTAATGTCGGACTCAAGCGCGCCGAGAGCCGTTCCCGTCTGGCCGAACGATTCGGCAAGTGATCCCGAAACCTCCAGCAGGACGGTGCGCGCGGACAATGAATTCGGGCTGGCGGCAAGATCTGTCGCCGCGCTGTAAAACCGGTCATAGGCCGCCGCGAGCCCGGTTTCCTGCGTCCCGAGCGCGGATTCCAGCTCGCCCAGCCAGCGGCTTGCCGCCGTATCGCGCGCCTGCAATGCCGCGCCGGTACGCACCTCCGCCGCCAGGAACGTATCGTACTGGCGCAGGATTCCATCCACCGTCGCGCCGGATCCGGACGTGCGGTCGGCATAGTGCAGGCCGCTGGCGCCGGATGTGGGAAGCGCGCTGATCTGGGCGCTGCGCCGCGTATAGCCGGGGGTATCCGCATTGGCGACATTACCGCCCGTCACATCCAGCGAAGCGCGAAACGCACGCAGACCAGAGGCGCCGATGTGAAAGAGGTCGTTCATCTCGCCGCGTCCCTATAGGATTGGAGGGAACGGCCAACGGGAGCCGTCGCTGGGGCGCCGTCCCCGCGCGTCCGGTCGACCGAACGGACGAGGGCGTCGCCCAGGCCGAGGGCCCCGCGCCCGCCCATGATATCCGCAACGGCGCCGTCGAACTGATCGCGAAACGTTCCGCTGGCATTGGAATCGAGTACGCCGTCACCCAGGCTGGCGGAGCGCATGGCCGAAATCATCTGACGCGCGAAGATCGCCTCGAAATCCGCCGCCGCGTCCTTCAGCTTCGCGGTGCGCGACAATTGCGCCGCATCCGGGGCCGGGGCACTGCTTACCGCCGTCTGGCGAGCGGAAAGAATCGCATCGGACATCAGATCACCACCAGCTGCGCGGTCATCGCGCCCGCCTGTTTCAACGCCTCCAGGATCGCCACCAGGTCGCCGGGCGCGGCGCCCACGGCATTGATGGCATTGACCAGGTCGGCCAGCGACACGCCGGGTTCGAACAGGAATACGCGACCGTCGCCCTGTTCATAGCTGACCGCCGAATCCTCCACGACGACCGTCTCGCCGTCGGAAAAGGGCCCAGGCTGGCTGGCATAGGGACGTTCGTCGACGCGGACCGTCAGGCTGCCGTGCGATACTGCCGCCGCACTCAGCTTGACGTCCTTACCAATGACGACGGTGCCCGTCCGCGAATTCACGACGACCCGCGCCGGCGCTTCCGCCTTCGCCACGTCGAGATTTTCGATGATGCTGATCAGGGCCACGCGTGTTTCAACGACCGGCGGCGCGGAAACCTTAATGGAGACGGCATCAAGCGCGCTGGCCGTCCCCTCTCCGACCGCCGCATTGATCGCGTTCACGACGTTCATGGTCGTGCTGAAATCGGCCTCTCTCAGGTTGAACACCAGGGCGGGGCTGTCATGAATGGGGCTGTCCACCATGCGCTCCACCGTCGCGCCGCCGGGAATACGCCCGGAGGAGGGGACATTTACCTGAATGCGGGAGCCATCCCTGCCCTCTGCGCCAAAGCCGCCGACCACAAGGCTGCCCTGCGCCATGCCATAAATCTGGCCATCGGCACCGTATAACGGCGCGAGGATCAGGCTGCCGCCGCGAAGGGACTTCGCCTTGCCAAGCGCGGACACGGTGATGTCGATCGTCTGGCCCGGCTTCGCAAAGGCAGGCAGGTCCGCCGTGATCATGACGGCGGCGGTGTTTTTCAGCGACGGGTTTACCCCCGGCGGCAGGGTCAGGCCAAAGCGGGAGACCGCCGCCCGTACGCTTTCTATTGTGTAGGGCAGATTATCGTCGCCCGTTCCCGCAAGGCCGACCACGAAGCCATAGCCCGTCAACTGGTTGCTGCGGACACCGGCAAAGGCGCCCAGATCCTTCAACCGCTCCGCCTGTACCGGCGCAACGAGGGCAATGAGCGCCAAAAGGGCGATGAGCGGCTTGATCATGTCAGCTTTCCTAGAAGGGAGACACGGCGACAAAGAACCGTTGCAGCCAGCCCTGGCGCGACGGCGCCGCGACCTGGCCGGTGCCGGCATAGGAAATGCGGGCGTCGGCAACGCGGGTGGACAACACATTATTGTCGAGCGTGATGTCGACGGGCCGTACAAGACCGGAAAAGCGGATGAATTCATCGCCGCGGTTCAGCCGCACACGCTTTTCGCCGCGCACCGCCAGAACACCGTTTGGCAGCACGTCGGCCACGGTGACGGTTATGTCGCCCGACAGTTGATTCTGCTGGTCGGCGGCACCGTCACCGGTAAAGTCGATGTCGCTGCCCCCCTCGAAAAAATCATTGGGGACACCAGACGGCAGCACGCCGGGCAGCGTAACGCCGGTCGTGCTGCTGCGCCCGCCGCTGGCGGATTGCGATTTCGAGGCGCGGGTGCGCTCGACCAGGCGGATGGTGAGGATATCGCCGATCTGGCTCGCACGCTGGCCTGTGGCGAGTGCTTGATAGCTGCTTGCCTGGAAAATGGCGCCGGTGGCTGCCGCAGGGGCAGAGTTCTGCGCCGGATAGCTTGCCGCGAATTCGGGCGAAGGCCCGCGATCTTCCAGCGCCGCCGTGCAGCCCGAAAGCGCCGCCAGCGTCAGAAGCGCCGTGCTAGATATTCTGAGCGACATAGCGAAGCATCCCGTCGACCGTGCTGATGACCTTCGAATTTACCTCATAGGCGCGCTGCGTCTCGATCATGGAGACAAGCTCCTCGACGACGTTGACGTTGGAGGATTCGAGCGATGATTGCTGAATGCGGCCGCGCCCGTCGATGCCGGGTGCGCCGATAATGGCCGCCCCGCTGGCGCCGCTTTCGGTGTAGAGATTGTCACCGATCGGCTGCAGACCGCCTTCATTGGCGAAATTGGCGGTGTCGATATTACCGACCTCCACGGGTTCGGTTTGCCCGGCAATGGTCACGGAGACGATACCGTCGGTACCGATACTAACCGCCTGCGCACCCTCCGGAATGGCGATTGCCGGTTCCAGCGGCAGACCCTGCGTCGTCACCAGCTCACCCTGTTCGGACAGGCGAAAGGCGCCATCGCGCGTATAGCCGGTGGTTCCGTCCTGCAGCCGAACCATGAAATATCCTGGTCCGTCGAGCGCCAGGTCGAGCGGATTGCCGGTCTGCATCAGCTCGCCCTGCCCCAAGAGCCGCTCGCTGCCGGCGATCTTCACGCCGGTGCCGACGGCCAGGCCAGCGGCGCGCTCCGTCTCCGCGCTTGTCGGCGCACCGACCTGGGCGAAATTCTGGTACATCAGCGTTTCGAAATCCGCCCGGTCACGCTTGAAGCCTGTCGTGTTGACGTTGGCGAGGTTGTTCGAGATCACCCGCATGCGCATATCCTGCGCGTCGAGCCCCGAACGGGCGATGTGCAAAGCCGAGGTCATTCTGTCCTCCCTTGATTAATCTTGGCGAAGCAGCGACGCGCTCGACTGATCGAGATCGCGCGCTGTTGTGAGAATGCCGACCTGAAGCTCGAACTGCCGTGCCTGCTCCAGCAGGTTCACGAGTTCCTCCGAGCTGTCGACATTGGAACCTTCCAGCTGGCCGGAGGCGAGGCGCGCGGCCGGATCGGCTTCGACCTGCCCCTCGGTCAACCTGAACATCGTATCGGCGCCGCGCTCCAGCTTTTCGGGGTCGGGCGTCACCAGTTTCAACTGGGCGACGACTTCCATATCCGCTTCCGGCGGTGCCCCTTCCGGCAGAATGGCGATGCCGCCGTCGGCCTGGATCTCAATGCGGGCGGCGGGCGGCAAAGTTATCGGCCCCTCCGTGCCCAGAACCGGCCGTCCATCGCCGTTCACAAGCGCACCCGACGGGGCGATCTTTAGATCGCCGCGCCTCGTATAGACTTCCTCGCCATTGGCGGCTTGGACCGACAGGAAATTTCCGGATCCCAGTGCCACGTCGAGCGAACGGCCTGTCGTCATCAGCATCCCTTCGCTGAAATCGGCGCGCATGGCCGTTTCATTGGTGAGGATGCGACTGTCCTTATTGTCCGACCCATGGATCGCGGCGGCGATGGTCGTCGAAAAGTCACGGCGGAAGCCCGTCGTGCTGGCATTCGCGAGATTGTTCGCGGTGACGGTCTGCGCCGCCATCGTCGCGCGCATGCCGCTAAGCGCCGTATAGGAAATCTTGTCCATGGGCCGCTTCCTCCGTCAGCCGATCAGGTGCGGATTTGCAGAATGGACTGCGTCATCGAATTGTCGGTTTCGATGGTCTTGGCATTCGCCTGAAAATTGCGCTGGGCGGTAATCAGCTGCACCAGTTCCTCGGTCAGATCGACGTTCGCGCGCTCGATGGAGCCGCTGAGGATGTTGCCGGCACCGTCCTGCCCCGCCTCCAGAAACTGCGGATCGCCGGAGCCGCCCGTCGCCTGATAGGTGGACTGGCCGGACTGCAGCAGTTCCTGTGGATTGGAGAAATTGGCGATGGCGACGCGGCCGACATTCCTCGACTGACCGTTGGAAAAGCCGGCGGTGATCAGGCCGGATTCGTCGATCGATACACCATTCAACCGGCCCGGCGGTACGCCGTCCTGCTCGACATTATAGACGGTGAACGGCGAATCCTTTTGCGACGTGGCAGTCCCCGGATCGAAGGTCAGGTTGATGGGGGACGCGCCATTGCCCGGATCGAATGCTGCAAGGGAGAACGGTCCCGCCGGCGCGGCGAGTGCGCCGTCCTCGTCGAAGGTCATGGTGATGGGGTTGCCATCAGCGGCAGCGACTTCCTCGCCATCGATGGTGATGTTGACCGTCCAGCTGCTGTTCGGGTCGCCAGCCGTGGGCGCGGACGTGCGAGTATAGAAAACGCGCGCCGCCTGCGCCGTTCCGCTATCATCGTAGAGGGTCGCCGGCGTCGAATGATTATAGCTGAGCGGGTCCGCCGGATCGAACGCGTAGGGGGTGCCGATATAGCGCGGCCCGTCCGGGATCACCTCGCCATCCTTTGGCAGATTGACCGACAGGCCAAGAACCGAGGATGCGACCGGCTCGCCCGACGTTTGCGGCAATTGTATCGGCTGCAACAGGGAGGGGGCTTTCGACGTTGCCGCTCCATCAGGGCCAACCGGATAGCCGAGCAAATGCTGCCCGCTGGAGCCAACGACATAGCCATCCTTGTTCAGATTGAACGCCCCCGCGCGGGTGTAGGCGACATCGGTTCCCTCCAGGCTGGGGCGAACGGCAAAGAAGCCTTCCCCGCTGACCGCCATGTCGAACGTATTTCCCGTCGTCTCGATGATGCCCTGCTGGAACTGCTGTTCCGTTGCCTTCAGAACCGTACCCGCACCCCGCGTACTGCCGGAAATGCCGGAGCTGGCAACGATGTCGGCGAATTCGGTCTGCGAGCGCTTGAAACCGACGCTATTGGCATTGGCGATGTTGTTCGAGGTGACGCCCAGGGCGGTCTGTGCGCCCTTAAGGCCGGTGAGAGCAACGTAGAGAGACATTGTGGCGTCCTTTGAGTGAAATTCAGGCTTTGATCGGAATTCAGGAAAGCTGCGCGAGCGCGCCTGGCGGGACGCGACCCATCCCCTCGATCACCAGGCGGGCTTCGCCGCTGCCGCTGATCGAGACGGAGGTCACTTCGCCCTTGATAAAGGCGGAGGCGGAACTGGACTGGCCCGCGCGAATGGCTTCGGCGGAAAACAGGAAGGGTCCGTCGCCGGCGGGATCGCCGGCAGACGTCTTGCCATCCCATTGAAATGCCGTGGTGCCCGGCTGCTGCGCGCCAAGGGGCAGCGATCGAACGGTGTCGCCGTTCGCGTCGACGACGTGAACGAACATCGCCTCGGCGGCGCTCGAAACCTCGACCGTGCCGGCCACCCCATCCTCGCCCGGGGTCACGGGATAGCCGCCGACCATCGCGGTACGGCCAATATAGCCTGCCGCCTCGGACAGCCGGTTCTGGCCGACCTCCTCTCGCAGGGAATTGATTTCGGCTTTCAGCTCGGCAACGCCCGTCGAGGTGGATATCTGCGCCATCTGGGCGACGAATTGTTCGTTGCTCATGGGATCGAGCGGGCTTTGATTGGTCAACTGCGTGGTCAGCAGGCGCAGAAAGTCGTTCTGGCCCAGACTTTGCCCGCTCGCGCTTGCCGTCGTCGTGGCGGCTCTGTTGTCGGACGTCGTAATGGGGCTCAGGGCCATGATCAGCTGCCCATCCGGAAGGTATTCAGCATCAGCGACTTCGCGGTTCGCAGCACCTCCACATTGTTCTGATAGTGGCGCGACGCCTCCAGCATATCGACGAGTTCTGCCTGGGTATCGACCGCAGCGGCATATACGAAGCCGTTCTCGTCCGCCTGCGGATGGCCGGGTTCGTAGCGCTGTTCAGGCGTCGCCTCGACGGAAACGATGCGCTCGACATCGACGGTAGAGCGGGCGTCGCTTGCCCGGTCCAGCGTTGCGGAAAACACCGCCTTGCGGGCGCGATATGCCTCTTCCGCACTACCGGACACCGTACCGGCATTGGCCATGTTACTGGCCGTGGTATTCAGCCGTACCAGCTGCGCGCCCATGGCGCGGCCGGAAATATCGAAGATGCTCATTCCCATCTTCATTCTCCCTTTATGGCGGACATCAGCGTACCGATGCGGCCGTTCAGCACGCTCAGCGTCGCTTCGTAGCGAACAGCGTTTTCGGAAAAGGCGACCTGCTCGCTGGCAAGTTCGACAGTATTGCCGTCCAGCGACGATTGCTGCGGCACGCGATAGCCGGCCTGCGCCGATGCGCCGCCGATCGGCCCCAGATGCGAAGCGTTCGAACGCTGCAGTGAGGCGCCCTGCGCATCCTTTAGCGCAGACGCGAAATCGATATCGCGCGCCTTGTAATTCGGCGTCGCGACGTTCGCGATGTTGGAGGCGATCAGGTCCATGCGCTGTGCACGCGCCTTTAGCGCCGTGGCGCTGACGCCCAGATAATTGTCGAGTACGCCCATCGTCTGCCCTCCTTTCCGCAAATCGTCCGAAGGGGGCTAAGCAACCCCTGTGCCAGAAGATGCAAGCCACGGGATTCTTAAGAAAGTTAGCCAGGCGGCGGGTGTCCGCCATTTTTCTGACGGCGACACGGACACGCGCCCGACGGTTTTTCGCCGCATGTCAGTTGAAGCCGTCCTGTTGCCCTCGGGCGGGCAAGATCTGGCATCGATCCTGCAGGAATACCGGGGATAGTTAGAATGCGGAGTCCCGGAATATGTTGCCGCGGTTGAAATTGACGATCATCGCTCTCGTACTGGGGGGCGGCCTGCATGCCCTGCCGGTTCGCGCGGCGTTCGTGCCAACCGCGGACATAGATCACACCGTCGCAGAGTTTCTGACGCAGCAGGGCCTGTCCGTTCGCGCGCGGCCGGTCGACCCACGCCTGAAGCTGGGCGCCTGTAAAACGCCGCTCGACATCGCGCCCCAAGATACCAACCGCAGCCTTTCCGTGCGCTGTAACGATGCCGATGGCTGGCGTATCTTCGTGCCATTAATGGAGGCCGCTCCCGCACTTGCCGCGCCGGACGCGCCGCGCCCCCTGGTGGTCGCATTGAAAACCTCCTTGCCCAGGGGGGCGTTGGTGACCGCCAAGGACGTCGACCTGATCCCCGCGCCGTCCGCCATTAACAGCGGCATGCTGCGCGAAGCCGAAGCAGCCATCGGCCATAAGCTTCTGCGCTCCGTCAACGCTGGTACACCGCTGAAACTGACGATGCTGGAACGCGCGCCAGCCGTGCGAAGGGGCGATCGCGTGGTACTTCGCGCAAGTGGCAAGGGCTTCAGTGTCCAGGTCGAAGGCATCGCCAAAGAGGACGGCGCCGAGGGGGACAGGGTAACGGCAGTCAACCTGAGCTCAGGGGAAAAGCTGGCCGGTCGCATCGATTCCGACGGCGCGCTTTTAATTTCCTTTTAATCTTCCGCTGCGAAGGTCGTTCTAGGAGTAGAACCAACTCCTCGGAGGATCATCCGTGATGAATAAATTGACCGCGCCCGTGATTGCCCCGACCCGCCTGACAGGGTCTGCGGCCGAATCGCGCGCCAAGCCTGCGGCCGATACGCCAGTGTCGACGGCGGCCCGGCCCCAACCAGCCAGCGACGTCGACCTGTCGGCCACGGCCGCGCAGGCCTTCAGCGCAGATGCGCCGGTAGACCGCAGCCGTATCGACGCGATTCGAACCGCAATCGCAGAGGGCCGCTATCCGGTGGACCCGCAGGCAATTGCGCGCAGCATGGTTGCGTTCGAGTTCGGTGAGTAAGGTTCCGGCCTCCGACCTCGATGCACGCCTCGATACTTTTTCCTCGGCGCTGGATGATCTGATCGCGGCAATCCGGGGCGGCGATATCGTTCGCGTGGAAAAGGCGCTGGACGGGCACGACGCGGCATTGCAGGCGCTGGAGGGCTGTTCCGGCCGTCAGGCCCCGGCGACGCGTGAGCGGATACGCGCGTTGCAGACCAGACTGGAGGAAGCCGCACGTTTGGCACGAATCGCGGAACGGCTGACCGCCCGCCGTCTCAGCGCGATGGCGGGAGAGCGGCAGCCTGGCTCCTACACCGCCAGCGGCGGCCCCGGCGGCGCATCCCAGCCCCGGCTGCAGCTGAACGCCTGACCAGGATCAGAAGCGCCCAAGCGATGTGCCAGAGACATCGCGGCGCAGGCAAAGGCGTACCACATCCCGCGCATGCGTCATGGCGTCGTCCGGATCCCATAGTGCCTCGTCGGTCAGACGCCGATTGCCCCGCCGCGCAAGCAGCAGGAACTGGCTTGCAGCGACAACTGGATCGACAAGGTACAGCTGGCCGGCATCGCGCTGCGCCAGAAAGTAATTGCCCAGATCGATTTCTTCCTGAGCCGTCAGCCGCCGCCAGGCCGTCTGCACGGATTCCTCGTGATTCGGCGCAGCCGTAACGAGCAGTCGCGCCAAGCGCACATATTCCTTCCCTGAATAGATACGGTCCTGCTGATAGGCGATGGCGAGCAGGGTGGACGCGACATCCTCCTCAAATGCCAAGGCGGGCCTGCCGCTCTCCAAATCGGTTACGATACGATGCAGCGCGGCGCCGAACAGGGCGTCCTTGCTGCGATAGCGCCGGTAAATGGTCATTTTCGCGATGCCCGTCGCCGACGCGATCTGTTCCACGCTGGTTCCCGAGAAGCCATTATCGGCGAAGCGATCGAAGGCCAGCCGCAGCATCGCGTCCCAGCGGCTGGCATTTGTGCGTCCGCTGCTGTCCTGTTCGGGCGCCTCCGCCGGGGCGTCCCATCCGGGCGCGGGATCCCGGCTGAGGGGAGCAGGCGCGCTCCAGCCAGAAGCGAACAGGTGCACCAGTGAATCGAACCGCACCTGGCGCTCCGCCTCGCTGCAATCCCTTCCCAGCAGGGATTCGATGCCCCCCGCCGCCAGCACACCGAACCAGTTCGCTGCCCTCCGCGCATCGAGCGGCGGAAATCCTGCCCGTTTCTGAAGCGTTTCGATCAGGGCGAGCATGGGCGGGGTATCGACACGCAGGCTGTGCAGGCTCGCCGACATTTCCGGGAATGTCGACGCAGCCTCGATATTGGCGCGATAGAAGCCCAGATTTGCAGGCTCTCGCATGCTTTTGTCGACCCAGCGGGCAAATTGCAGCAACGTCTGTTCCAGCCGGTCCGCGTCGACTGCGGGCATGTCAGGCGCGCTTGCGCGGGCGACGGTCGCCTTCATCACCGCACGAAACAGATCATCCTTCGACGCGAAGGAGGCATAGATGGTCTGCTTGCTGACCGCAGCCTTCCGCGCGATCTGATCCACCCGCGCGCCTGCCAGACCGTGGCGCAGAATCTGGTCCCGCGCCGCCGCCAATATTCGTTCGATCACGCGCTCTTCGTCATCCGGGGCGCTGGCAGGGTCTGACATGCGGGTGCTGTGGCCGATCCGAATTCCATTTGCAACGTTTTGAACGATACCGTATCGTACACAAAAATAACTATCGGGGAGGCTATGTTTTGGCAAAGATTATTGCAGCCATAATTGTGTCCTGCGCATTTATCGGCACCTCAGTGGTGGGACAGGACGCGCATGTGGGGCACGATTCGGGTGAGGTCGTGTTGCCCCAGGCGTCGCCGCCGTTTGAGGGGACCATCGGCACGACATTCGCCGATTCCACGCCCGCCTTCCAAAGCCCGGTCCAGGCGCCGCAGGATGCTCCCAACGTCCTTTTGGTACTGACCGACGATGTCGGATTTTCAGCGGCCAGCACATTTGGCGGACCCGTCCCCACTCCCGCGCTGGACCGTCTGGCGAACCAAGGCCTGCGCTACACCCGCTTCCACACGACGGCGATGTGCTCGCCCACCCGGGCAGCGCTGCTGACAGGCCGCAATCACCATGCCGTGGGCACGGGAATCGTCACCGACACGGCCAGTGGCTATCCCGGCTATTGGGCGGTGATTCCACGCTCTGCGGCCACGGCTGCAGAGGTCCTGCGCCTCAACGGGTACAACACTGCGTTTTTCGGCAAGCATCATAATGTGCCGCAGGGCAGCGAGGACCCCACCGAAGGGCCGTTCGACCTGTGGCCGACAGGGCTGGGGTTTGAATATTTCTATGGCTTTATCGGTGGCGACACCGATCAATGGACACCGAAACTCTATCGCGGCACCAATCCCGCCGCACCGCATGAGATGCACACGACGCTGGACCACTATCTGGCGCAGGATCTGATCCACTGGATTCACAATCAGGATGCCGCGGCACCCGACAAGCCCTTTTTCGCCTATTTCGCGCCGGGCAGCGCCCATGCGCCGCACCAGGCGCCCGCCGAATGGATCGACAGGTTCAAGGGTCGATTCGATGATGGTTGGGACCAATTGCGGGAGGAAAGCCTTGCCCGTCAAAAGGCTGCCGGCATCGTCCCGGCAGATACGGAGAACACCCCGCGACCAGACGGGATTCCTGCCTGGGACGACCTCAGCGATGACGAGAGACGTGCCTATGCGCGGATGATGGAAGTGTTCGCCGGCATGCTCGCCTATCAGGACGATCAGATCGGCAATGTGCTTACCGAGCTGGAGCGAATGGGCGAGCTGGACAATACGCTCGTCATCTTCGTTGAGGGGGACAATGGCGCAAGCCCGGAGGGCGACGTCACCGGCTCGATGAACGAGCTTGGAACGCTCGCCAACGGCATGCAGGAAGATACTGGCTGGCTTCTCTCGCAAATGGACGAGATGGGCGGTCCCAACAGCTATCAGGTGTTTCCCGTCGGTTGGGCCTGGGGCACCAATGCGCCGTTCCAGTGGACGAAGCAGGTCGGCTCTCATTTAGGTGGCACACGAAATGGCGTTGTCATCTCATGGCCGGAGCGGATCAAGGACGCAGGCGGCATTCGCACCCAATTCGCGCATGTGAACGACGTGATGCCGACCATTCTTGAGGCAGCGGGCATATCCGCACCCGACATTGTGCATGGCGTCCGACAGCAGAAGATCGACGGCAAGAGCCTGGTTTACAGCTTCGATTCAGCCGAAGCGCCGGAACAGCATGTGCGGCAATATTTCGAGATGCTGGGCAATCGCGCAATTTATGATCAGGGTTGGATGGCCAGCACGACGCCCGGTCGTCTGCCATGGAAATCCGGCGGGTCGAAGGGCCTGCCGACGGATTACCCGTGGGAGCTCTATAATCTGAACGAAGACTTCTCTCAGGCAAATGACCTGGCTGAGGAATATCCCGAACGGCTGGCAGAGATGAAGGCTCTGTGGGATAGAGAGGCACGGGCGAACAATGTCTATCCGCTGGATGATCGGCAGGGGACAGAGCGGGCGAATTCGGGTGCCCGGTCGGCAGCACCCCGGCGAAACAGCTATGTCTATTGGGGCGACAGGATCAGCGTGGCGCAGACAAACGCGCCGCCGATCAATTTCAGCTCGTTCACCGCGACCGCCGAGATCACCGTACCGGATGAAGGCGCCACGGGAGCATTGATCGCATCCGGCAGCCAGTTCGCCGGCTGGAGCTTTCACTTCGATGGAGAGGGTCGTCCGGTCGTGATGCACCTCGCCTCGCAAAAGCCGGAGGACCGCTTCGTCGTCTCCGCAAATGAAGCCGTGTCACCCGGGCCACATCGCATGACCTATGACTACACGCTCGACGGGCGCCCCGGTCAGGGCGGCGTCCTCACCATAGCTGTTGATGGCCGACAGGTGGCGAGCGGGCGGATAGACCGCACCGCCTTCATCGCGGCGGGTCTGGGCGAAACCTTCGACATTGGCCGCGATACCGGCGCCAAAGTGATGCCGGATGCTGGCGACAACATGTTCGATGGCCAGATCGCGCGGATCGAGTTCGTATCGCGCCAGGCTGCGCCAGGATCAACCACGAAAAACGAATCCAGTAACACGACCACGGTCTTGAAGACCGAAAATGGGGGATGAACCAATGAAAAGCATGAAAGCAGCCTCTGGCATCACGATCGCGATGTTGATGGGCGGCACGGCCGCGCTCGCGCAGACCCAGGCCGAAACGGTGCCGTCACCCACAAACGACAGCGTCGGCCTGCAGGAAATCGTCGTAACGGCTCAAAAGCGCGCGGAAAATCTACAGGATACGCCACTGGCGGTCAGCGCCATAACCGCCGATGCACTAGAGGCGCGGCGCATTGTGGACGTTAGCGATATTACGTCGTCGGCACCGAACCTGACCACCACGACCACCCCTTCGTCCACCAATAATATCGCCGTCCATATTCGTGGTATCGGCGAGGCCGATCCCGTTCTGACGATCGATTCCCCGGTCAGCCTTTATGTCGACGGTGTCGTGATCGGCCGTACTGCGGGCGCTGTGTTCGACCTGGTCGATCTGGAGCGGGTGGAGGTGCTTCGCGGGCCACAGGGCACGCTCTACGGCCGTAACACGACGGGCGGCGCAGTAAATTTCATTACCGCCAAACCGGCCGACGATTTTAAGGCGTCACAGATTCTCAGTGCGGGCAATTTCGGTTATTTCCAGTCGCGTACCAGCGTCGATACCGGCGAACTCGGCACCAGCGGCCTGCGCTTCAAGATTTCCTATCTGCACAAGCAGCGCGACGGCTATGCAGATGACCTGAACCAACCCGATTCCCGCGATCCCGGGGCCAGAAATGTCGATGCCGTTCGGGTTGCCGCCCGTTATGACAAGGATGGTCCGTTGCGGGTCGACTATGCGTTCGATTTCAACGACAGCCGAAGCTCCTCCATTCCCTTCCAGCTTGCGGCGGTGCGACCGGACATCGCCGATTATCTGTCAAATTCGGAGGCGCTAGGCGGCAATCCGCTGGTCGTGTCACGGGATCGCCTCGATACACTGCGTCTGGATCAGGGCACGATCGAGGATGAGGTACAGGGGCACACACTTGGCGTCGAATTCGACTTCAGCCCATCGATCATGCTGCGCTCGCTGACAGGCTATCGCCGCTGGAACAACTCGGTTGCGCGCACCGATCTCGACGGCAATGACGGCCTGCTCGGCTTTACGGTAAGCCCCGTCGTTCTGGCGCCGCCCAACACATTCATCCCGACGGGCGTTCAGGAAATTGAGCTGTTTGCGGCGCGCAACGACCGCCATCAGGACCAGTTTTCGCAGGAACTCAACCTGATCGGCGACATCGGCGACAGCCTGGAGTTCGTACTCGGCGCTTTCTACTTTGAAGAGAACGCGACCGAGAACAATCCGCAAGAATTGACAATCGTGCTCGGTTCGCCGGCACCAATACCGCTGGGGCCGGGCATCACCACGAACCAGTTCGGCGTCCCGCTGGCGCCGGGCCTGGATTATGATCACCGATCTGAATCTCGCGCTGTGTTCGGTCAGGTAACCTGGCACGCCACCGACCGGCTGGGGATCACCGGCGGCGTCCGTTATACGGAGGACAAGAAGGAGCTGGACCAGCGCACATCGCAGGCCCGGCAACTGGAGGCCAGCTTCGATCAGGTGAACTGGGCGGCGAGCATCGATTACGACATCACCGACGATATCCTCGCCTATGCACGGGTCGCGACCGGCTACAAGGCGGGCGGTTTCAATCCGCGTTCCGTCGGTGGCAGTTTCGAACCCGAGAAACTGATCTCCTACGAGGCGGGACTGAAAACAGAGCTTTTCGACCGGCGGCTTCGTCTGAACCTGACCGGCTTCCATTCCGAATATGACGATCTGCAGGTCAGCCAGTTCCTGGCGGGCAGCGGCGGCGCATCCAGCCTGACCGTTAATGCGGGCAAGTCCACCTATACGGGCATCGAAGCAGAAATCGTCGCCCAGCCGCTTCCTGGCCTGGAGATCAACGCCAATGGCGGCTATGTCGACCGTGAATTCAAGGAGTTCATCATCCGCGACGCAGCGACGAACCAGTTGATCGATGTCGCCGACGAGGCCCGCTTTCATTATTCCGCCAGCACGACGGCCAATGCGGGCGTCCAGTACACCCACCTTCTCGACTTCGGTGAGTTGCTTGCCCGGCTGGACTATACTTATCGCAGCCGCATCTACTTTCACCCGCTCGACCGCCTGAATCCGTTTAACCCCCAGATCAGCGACGGCCCGGTCGGACGCTTCGATGCCCGCCTCGGCGTGTCTGAAATCGACTTGGGGCGCTCCCTTCTGACCGTGGCGCTGTGGGGCAAGAACATCACCGACGAGGATTATCTGGCGTCTGCGATCGACTTCGGCTCGCTGGGTTTTGCAGGCATCATCTATGCGGAACCGCGCACCTACGGTGTCGACCTTCGCCTGGACTTCTGAGTGAGTTCCCCGGCGGTGGCCTGTCGGAGGAGGCCCTGCCGGGGATGATCGAGAACGCCGTGCGGCCGAGGGCGTCCCTCGCGCACTGACTGGCACACTCCTTGCTTCATCCCGAAGCAAGGAGATCATTTGGCCAATGACCGTCAATAATTTGTCGCTTGCCGGCCTGCGTCCGGACATCGCCTCGGCGATCCGCGACGCCAGTGCGCAGACCGGCATCGACGCCGAATTTCTGACGCGGCAGGCGCAGGTCGAAAGCAATTTCAACCCGCATGCAAAGGCGGCAACGTCCAGTGCGACGGGACTGTACCAGTTCATCGACCAGACCTGGCTGGAAACGGTTCGCAAGCATGGCAATGAACATGGGCTGGGCTGGGCTGCGGACCGGATCGAGCGCACGCCCGGGGGGCGCTATAGCGCCGGCAATGCCGAGGCCGATATATTGGCGCTGCGTACCCAGCCCGCCGCCGCAGCCGCCATGGCGGCGGCCTTTGCCGCCGACAATCGCGACCACCTGGAATCCCAATTGGGGCGCGAGGTCGACAGCACCGACCTCTACATGGCGCACTTTCTGGGCGCCGCAGGCGCCGCCGCCTTTCTGAAGGCGAAGGACGAGCAGCCGAACCAGCCCGCCGCCAATATTCTGCCCGCCGCCGCAAGGGCCAACCGCTCGGTTTTCTTCGCGGCATCCGGCACGCCAAGGAGCTTGAGCGAAATTCACCAGCGCTTTGCCCGCAAGTTCGACGAGCGCGGCACCGCCGCCATGCCGACGAGGATGGCGTCGGCCAGCGCGCCAAAGACAGCCGAGGCGGACGCGCTCAGCTCCACCCGCCGCTGGATCGCCGCCAGGGCGAATGGCACCGCCGATATATCCGCCCAGCAGATCACGCCAACGACGGCACGCCTGCTTTATCTGTCGCTGACCAGCACCGGTAGTGAAGCGATATGAGCGGGCGATTTTCGCTGAAGACACTTTCCGGCGCATCCGGAACGGCGGTGATGCCGGCGCTGATCCTGGTGCTGATCGCGCTGCTGGTGGTGCCGGTGCCGGCGGCGCTGCTGGACATATTCTTCATCCTCAACATTCTCGTATCGCTTTTGGTGCTGATGCTGTCGCTTGGTGCGGGGCGACCGCTGGAATTCTCTTCCTTCCCCACGGTCCTGTTGTTCGCGACGCTCCTGCGCCTTGCGCTCAACGTCGCTTCGACCCGCGTCGTTCTGGTGTCGGGGCATGAGGGGCCGCATGCGGCGGGACAGGTCATCCAGGCATTTGGCAGCTTCATCATCGCCGGCAATTACGTCGTCGGCCTGTTTGTCTTTGCCATTCTGGTCATCATCAACCTGGTGGTAATCACCAAGGGCGCGGGCCGCGTTTCGGAGGTGAGCGCGCGGTTCACGCTGGACGCCCTGCCCGGCAAGCAGATGGCCATCGACGCCGATCTGGCGGCCGGCCTTTTGAATTCGGACGAGGCAAAGGCGCGCCGGCAAGAGGTCGCAACCGAGGCGGATTTCTATGGTGCCATGGATGGCGCCTCCAAATTCGTGAAGGGAGATGCCGTCGCCGGTCTGCTGGTATTGGCGATCAATATCTTCGGCGGCCTGATCCTGGGCATGACGCAGCACGGGCTGAGCTTTGGCGATGCCGCATCGACCTATATTACCCTGTCCATCGGCGACGGGCTGGTGGCGCAGATCCCGTCCCTGCTGCTGTCCATCGCGGCGGCGGCGATCGTCACGCGGGTCAGTTCGGCCGATACGCTGTCGGATCAGGTGTCCTCGCAATTTTCCCATGCCCGGGCCTGGATGCCCGTCGCGGTGATCCTGGGCATATTGGGCTTTGTCCCCGGCATGCCCCACATCCTGTTGTTCGCCTTTGCCGGCATATCCGGCTATATCGCCTGGCGCCTGATGCAGGCGAAAAATGCCCCCACGGAGGTGGAAGCCGCCCCGGCGGAGGGCGCGCAGCCGAGCGCCACCACGCTCGACTGGGACGATATTATCGATCACACGCAATTGACGCTGGAGATCGGCTTTGGCCTGATCGACCTGGTGGGCGAGAGCAAGGGATCGCCGCTGACGTCCCGCATCACCGGAATCCGCAGGCAGGTGTCGCAGCGGCTGGGTTTCCTGATCCCGCAATGCCGCATCCGCGACAGCCTGGATCTGGGCGCGGACGGCTATAACATCGTTCTGGGCAGCGAATTGCTGGCGAGCGGCACGGTGCGCAATGGCAAGCTGCTGGCGCTCGATTCCGGCAATGTGCTCGGCACCTGTGAGGGCGAGGATACGCTGGACCCGGCATTCGGTCTGCCCGCCAAGTGGATCGACGCCGGCGCGCGGGAGCAGGCGCTGGCCTGCGGCTATACCGTGGTCGACGTCAGCACGGTGATCGCGACGCATTTGTCGCGGGTGATCGGTTCCAATGCACACCGCCTGTTCGGACAGGAAGAGGCCAGCCGCATGGTCGACGCGCTGGCCGAAAGCGCGCCGAAGCTGGCCGAAAATCTGATGCCCGGCACCGTTTCGCTGCAACAGCTGACGGCGATATTGCAGCGCCTGTTGATGGAGGATGTCAGCATCCGCGATTTCCGGCGCATGGCGGAGGCGATCTGCGCCGCGGGCGTGCAGACGCAGAACCCCGCGCAGCTGACCGAGCATGTCCGGCGCGCTCTCGGCCCGCTGATCGTGCAGAGCGTCGCGGGGCCATCGGAAACGCTGAACGTCGTCACGTTCGGCGCGCCGGTCGAACGCCTGCTGAGCGATTGTATCGGCGCCGACCCCGAAGCGGGGCACCGGGCCATTGAGCCGGGCCTGGCGCAGCAGATCATCGCGTCGATCAGCACCACGGCACAGGAACTGGCGGCGCGGGACAGCAGCTTTGCTGTTGTCACCAGCCCCCGGCTGCGCAGCCCCATTTTCATGCTGTTGCAGCATCATCTGCCCGACATTGTCGTCCTGTCGTTCGACGAAGTGCCGGAGGACAAGGCGATCAATGTGGTGAGCGTGATCGAGCCGGCGCTGGAATCGGGAGACGTTAAATGAGAACGGCACGACGGACCGCAGCGCACGCCTATGGCTATGCCGACATGCCCGGCGAGGGAATGACGCCGCAGGACCTGATCGCCGCGCACATCCCCACCGCACGGCGGGTCGCCTGGCACATTCACGGCAAGGCGCCCGGCACGATCGAGCCGGAAGAGCTGGTGCAAATGGCGATGGTCGCCCTGATCGAGGCGGCCAACAGGCATCAGGGCGATCCGACAACGTTCGGCGGCTATGCCGTCATGCGCATACGCGGCGCCCTGCTGGACGAAATGCGCCGCCGCGCCACGATGACGCGCGGCGCCCTGCGGCGGCGGCGCGAGCTGATCAATGTTCGCGACGGACTGGCGTCGGAACTGGGCCGTAACCCGACGGACGAGGAGGTCGCCGGGCGCATGGATCTGGACATCGGCGAATATGCGACGCTGTGCGACGAGGTCATGGGCATCCAGTACCAGTCAATCGACGAGGTCTATTCCGACCATTCCATGCTGTTCGCAGACGACGAGACCAGCGCCTTCGACCGCGCCGCAAAGGATGAAATCCGCCAGCGCCTGGCGACGGAGATCGGCGCGCTGCCCGCGCGGGAGGCACTGGTCCTGCAGCTATATTTCGTCGAGGAACTGAACCTGGCGGAGATCGCCGCGACGCTGGACGTGACGGCGGCGCGCGTGTGCCAGATCAAGGCGGATGCGTTCAAGAAACTGCGTACGCGCCTTACCGATTTGAACGACTGAGCGGCCGGCAGCGCGAACCGGACAGGGGGCAAACCGGACAAAACGCACACTCAGCGCGCATGTGCGCGCGCGCGTACGCGAGGACGCGTGTGCAGAGGCGCGCCCAATGGGCGATCGCCCGGCGGCGGGTGGCGGCTGACGATGAGAGAGAGCGAAGCGCGGAGAATCCGATTCGAAATCCTATTTCGCAAGCAATGCCGCCGCATCGCATGACGATTTATCCTGCACTGTGGCCACGGGGATACGGATCTGTCCGGTTCGGTGTCCGGTTCGTGCGACAGGCGCTGTGCGGTTCCAATTAGGTGCGCGGGGAGGCCAGCGGCCGACACAGACCGCAGTGCCGGTGTCCCAAAATTGCGCGCCGCCCCTGTTCAGGAGGCGAGGAGGGCGGGTTCGGTGACCGGTGACTGTCGCGCCTGGTTGATCAGTTCGCGTAATTTATCACCGTCCTCGTCGGCCAGCGCGGCCTCCCTCAATTCGGCTAGCCAGTCGGCGGCGGCGCGGTCGGAAGGCCGCACATCAAGGCCCGCCATGACGGCGGCATAGTTCCTCAAGCCACGGTCGAACGTGTCGCCATAGCCCTTTATCAGGCGCTGGCACTTGACGATTTCCTCTGCGAGGGCGCGATCATTTGCAGCGGCCCGGCGAACCGCGTCCAGCCACGCCTCCATCCGTTCCTGCTCCTCCCGATAGCGCAGCGAGCGCGGACGCATGGGACGCAGGCGGGAGAGGAAGAACAGCGCCCCGTACCAGCGAATACTGGTCGTTTCGACGTGGCGACCCTTTTTAAAGAACGGCGACAAAAGCCGCGTCAGCGTGGGACTGTTGGCGATGCGGCCACCGATCCCGGCGGGCAGCGTGTCGCAGATTTCCTGCAAACGGGGGTGCATGAATTCGGTGACGCGAAGCAGTTGCGCGTCCTCTACCTGCACCTCGCCCTTGACGCGCGCGAGGCGGCTTTCGCGGACCTTCAGATCGGCGACGCGGATCGTATCCTCATAGCTCATCCAGAGCGCGAGATGGCGCGCAGCCTCCGCCGTCAGCGTGAAGGGCGCGGCGTCGAGGGCAGCAATGCTGTCCAGGCGGTCGAGATAGAGGGTCGCATAGCGCGCATCCTGATAATCCATCAGCCGCTGGACGCCGTGCATGGCATGGTCGTGCGCACGGGGCGGCAGGTCGGCGGTAATGCGCGCCGCCAATTTCCGGCCGGTCTCGCTTTCCGGGACGGGCACGTCGGAGACGGATTCGACCGGCAGGGCGGCCTCTGCCTTCGCCGCCTGAAACCCCTCCTCAAACCCCTTGAGATTGCTGTCGACGGCGATGCCGCTGGCGCGGATCGCAGCCTCGAAGGATTCACGCGGAAAGGGCAGCGCGCCGCTGCCCGCAAGGGCACCGAACATGACAGCGCTGATGACACTGCCGGCGCGCGTCGCGGCGGCATCCATGTCGAAGCCGATGAAGCGCTTTGACCGCTCCGCCGCCGCCGCCATGATGCGTTCGCTGCTGCCGCGGCCATCGCCCAAACGCGATTTTTCGGAAATGGCGTAGATGCGGTTGGTGGAACCGATCAGCGTCGTGCGTCCAGCGGTTGAAAATCCGCGCAGGACGGCACGGCCCGCCTCCATCAATTCCGATGCGACGACGACATCGACATCGCCCGGCACGGGCATAAGGGCCATGACGGGACGCTGCCCCTCTGCCGCGCGTGCCAGTTCGACGTAATAGACCGTCGATCCGGTCCGCTGCGCCACGCCCGGTACCGATGTCCCCTGCGCCAGCCAGCCATGTTCGCGCGCGACCGTCTGCACCCAGTCGGCCAGCACGCCGCCGCCCTGTCCGCCGAGCGCGAGGATCGCGACGCTGAGCCGCTGTGGCGGCGTCGTTTCGTCAGTCGGGGTACCCTGATCCTGCATCAGAATGCCCGCGCGGCGCGTGCGCGCGCGTCCCAGGATTGCAGGAAGCCGATGACGGAGGTGCGAACATTGTGAAAGAAGCGCTCCATGCGTCCGGGATTGCTGACCAACGATGCGCGATAGAAGCTGGGGCAGAGAACGGCGGCGTGGCTGACCTCTCCGCACAGGCCGCAGCCGACGCAGCTATTGTCGACATGTGCCACAGGATCCTGGCGCAGGGGATCCGGGTTCTTCTTGATGGAAAGCGACGGACAGCCCGATAGCCGGATGCAGCTATGATCGCCGGTGCAGGTATCCGGGTCGACGCCGAAGCGTTCCCGCACCACGCGCTTGCCATCCTTCAATGCCTGGCGGCGAATGGGTTTTTCGCGCCGCTCCCGATTCAGCATGCATTCCGAGCTGGCGATGATGACCTTTGGTCCCTTTTCGGGGGTGGTCAGCGCCTCCTTCAACGTGTCGCGCATACCGGCCACGTCATAGGTGCGGTCGATCGATCGCACCCAGTCGGCGCCGACGCCGCGAACCGCCTTTTCAATGGGATTTTTCGTCGAACGCACCTTGTTGAGCGCGCGGGACGACAGAATGTCCTGTCCGCCGGTGGCCGCCGAATAGCCATTGTCGACGATCATCGTGACCGTGTCGTCCTTGTTGAAGACGGCATTGCCGATGCCCGACGTAAGGCCATTATGCCAGAAGCCGCCGTCGCCCATGATCGCGATGGCGCGCTTTCCGCCACTGCTGCCCTTTCCCTTGCCCGACGAGCTGAACGCCGATGCGCCGGCACTGCCAAGGCCATAGCCCATGGTCGTATTGCCGATGTTGAAGGGGGGCAGGATCGAAAACAGGTGACAGCCAATGTCCGCCGAAACGTGCGACGGGCCCAGCTCTCGCTCCACCAGCTTCATGGCGGTGAAGATGGGTCGTTCCGGGCAGCCGGTGCAGAAACCGGCGGGACGGCCCGGGATCTCGCTGGCCGTTTCACCCGGCAGGGGATCGGGGATTGCCGGCGGCGGCGCGAGGGACGATCCCTGTTGCCGCAGGAAGGCGCCGACGCCTTCGCGAATGACCTGCGTGCTATATTCACCGGCGCGCGGCAGAATATCCTTGCCGACAATGCGCGTCTGAAGATCAGCACGGCGCACGAGCGTGTTCAGCTCATGTTCGATAAATTCGGGCTGCCCCTCCTCCAGCACGAGGACGGCGGTCTTGCCGGTGCAGAATTCGCGCACCTCCTCCGGAATCAGAGGATAGGTGACGTTCATGCAGTAAATCGGCAGCGAACAGCCGCCCGACGCGTCGGCCAGGCCGATCAGTTCGAGCGCGCGGTTGAGATTATTGTAAAGTCCGCCCTGCACGATGATGCCGATATCGCCATTATCCTCGTCGCCCTGAGGACCAAACCATTCGTTGAGGCGGTTATCGCGCACATAGGCGATGGCTGCGGGCCAGCGTTTTTCGACCTTTTCCACCTCGTGCAGGAAATTGGCGGGCGGCAGCACGATACGGTCCGTATCCCGCTGAGGATTGGCGGCGGCATCAGCAACCGTAAAGGCAGGCCGCACATTATCCTTTGCGGTGAAGGTGCCGGTCATGTGGCAAGAGCGGACGCGCATTTCCAGCATGACGGGCGTGTTCGACGCCTCCGACAGTTCGAAGCCGCGCTCTACCATGTCGACGATGCTGGTCAGATTGGGACGCGGATCGAGCAGCCACATTTGCGATTTCATTGCAAAGGCGTGGGTACGCTCCTGCATGATGGAGGAGCCTTCGCCATAATCCTCGCCCACGATGATCAGCGCGCCGCCGCGAACGCCGCCCGAAGCGACGTTGGACAGCGCATCGGAGGCGACGTTCGTGCCGACCACCGACTTCCACGCGACCGCGCCGCGCAAGGGGTAATTGACCGAGGCGGCGAGCATGGCACCGGCCGCCGCCTCCGAAGCGCTCGCCTCGAAGTGCACATCGAGGCTTTCAAGGAGGTCGTTCGCGTCCGCGAAAACGTCCATCAAATGGCTGATCGGCGAGCCCTGATAGCCGCCGACATAGGCCACGCCCGATTGCAGCAGCGCCTTTGTGACGGCGAGGATGCCCTCGCCCTCAAATTCGGCGCCGTGTCCGACTTCGAGCTTCTTTACCTCACGCTTGAACGACCGCTCTGCCATGAATCAGCCCGCCATCAATCCGCGACGAGCGCGAGAACGCGCAAGGGGCTGCCGGAACCGCCCTGAATCTTTAGGGGCGGGGCGACGATCACCGCGCCGGTGGGCGGCAGCTGATCGAGATTTTCCAGGCACTGCAGGCCATAGCGACCCGCACCGTGGAACAGCGTGTGGGCGGGATAGGGCGGATCGAGAAGATGCGCCTGCCCCGCGTCCGTGCCGATGGTTTCGACACCGAAGCCCAGAACGCGCCGGTCGTCGACCAGCATCTTCACCGCCGCAACGGAGGGACCCGGCGTGTGCGCGCCCTGCTCGTCACGATTGGTATAGGCATCGACATCGCGTTTCGACCAGTCGGTGCGCATCAGGACCCAGCACCCCTCTGGAATGCGGCCATGTTCAGCCTCCCACGCCTCAAGATGGGGGACATCGAGCAGGAAATCGGCATCGGCCGCGCTTTCCTTAGAACAGTCGATGACGACCGCAGGCGCGACGAAATCCTTTACCGGCAATTCGTCCACTGCATTGCCATCGAGATCCTTGCCGCTGACCCAGTGGATCGGCGCATCGAAATGCGTGCCGGTATGCTCGCTGACGGTGAAATTGTTCCAGTACCAGGCGGCGCCGCGTTCGTCGTAGCGCGAAATTTCCTCTCGCGAGAAACCGGCGCACTGCTCGAATTCGTCCGGCAGCACCAGAGTCGGCGTATCCTCCGACAATATTTGCGTCAGGTCCACGACCCGGATTGCGCCCGAGGCGATGCCCGCCGCGCAATTTGCCAGCATGGTGGCAGTTTCATTCCCCATTGCGTCCTCCTCCATATCCCCGGAAAGGGAGCAAAAGCGTAACAAAGATTACTTGCATATGCAAGTAAACCGGAGGGAATGGCGATATGGCGGAGGACTTGCGGAAACTGGGGGACCCGGGATCGGCGGATTTCCATGTGGAGGCCTATCCCTTCTACCTCCTGAACCGCACCGCCAGCCGGTACAATGCAGCGATCGAAACCGAATTGCGCAGCATCGGCATCGACATTCCGACATGGCGCGTGCTGATGGTGCTGGGCGAAGAATCGCCCCGGCCAGTGGCGAAGGTCGGCCGAGCGGCCGTCATCAAATTATCCACCCTGATGCGAATCGCCGAACGCATGGCACGGGCAGGCCTGATCACCACGGAACGCGACGAGATGGACAGGCGCGTCACCCAATTGGCCCTGACGACCGAGGGAGAGGAAAAGCTGATGGCCGCGCGGGCCGTCACCGCCCCCTTTTACAAGAAGCTGATACGCGGCTTTTCAGAACGTGATTTCGCACGCCTGCTGCAATTGATGAACCGGCTGTACGACAATCTGGCGTGAGGGTGCGGGACCCGGCGCCTAATCCTTCAGCGCGGCGGTCGCCTCTATCTCTACCAGGAAATCCGGCAGGGCGAGCGCCTGAACACCGACGACGGTGTTGGAGGCGGGTTCGACGTCACCATAGAAATTGGCCAGCTCGCCCGACACGATGCCCAGCTTTTCCGGATTATGATTGACGATATAGGTGCGCAGGCGAAGGATCTGGTCCACGCCGGAGCCGGCCTCCTGCAACACGATCTTCAGATTGGCGAGCGCCTGGCGCGCCTGCTCCGCCAGGTCGGCGCCGCCGACGACCTGATAATCCTTGTCCCAGGCAACCTGACCGGACAGGTGCACGGTGCCGCTGCGCGTATCGACGACCGCATGGGAAAATCCATATTTGACGCTGTCGTAAAGGGCAGGCGGATTGATATGGCGAACGCTCATCAGGATGATCCTTTTTCCGGCTTAATCGACGATTTCGAGTTGGTGGCCCCAGGGGTCCTGCAGATAGACATTGGTCTTGCCCGCAAGCGGCCCCTCGCTGATTTCGATGGGGTCCATCGCGGTGCAGCCATTGGCGGTCAGGTAGGTGACGGCGGCGGTCACATCATTGACGCGCAGGCCCAGATGATGGCCGCCCGCATCGCAATTGCGCGGCAAATCCGTGCGGCGATCCTGCGGCTTGTCATATTGTGCCAGTTGCAGGTTCAGGGTTTCGGTCAGACGCAGCATGATGAGGCTGAGCTTTGCGCCCGCGACATTCACATGCGACGCCATCCAGTCGCGGCCATCCGCGCCGTTCGGCATATCGGCGGCATCCATCGGACCCATGCGAAACAGCTCCGTAGCGCCGAAAACATCCATGTAGAATTTCGCGACGGCATCGGCGTCGGCGACGGTCCAGGATACGTGATCGGCATGAAAAACGGGGCGTTCGGACATGATCGCTCTCCTCCCTGAGATTGAGCGGAAAGACTAGCCGCCGACGGCGATGCGGCAAGCGCACCGGCGGCGATAGTTCGTTGCGCCTAGCACAAATCCCGTCCGGCCAGGTCCGCCAGCCGCACCGGACGGGCGGGAAAGCGCGACGCGAATCCGGCATCCTGGGGATGCCCCCCGCTGGCCAGATGGCGCAGCAATGTGGGTTCGCAATTGCGCCCCTGGCAGACGCCCATGCCGCAGCGGGTTTGCAGCTTTACCGAATTCGCCGTGGCCGCACCGCCCGCGATGGCCGTGTCGATAGCGGCGAGGTCGACATCTTCGCAGCGGCAGATGAACGTCGATGAGGTGAGTGACGGGAAATAGGGGCGCGGGTCGGCGAGCCGGTCGAGAAGGTCGGCAAAACGCAGAGTGCGATCCAGCCGCGCGCGGACGGAACGGCCCCTTGTCTGAGCGTCGCCCACGCCGATCAGGCCAAGCGAGCGGGCAATCCCGAGACCTGCGAGATGACCCCGCCCCCGGGCCGCCTCTGCCCCCGCAACGCCCAGCGCCTCTCCGGCGGCAAAAAGGCCGGGCACGCTGGTTTCGCCCCATTCATCGGCGCGGGCGGCGCGGCCACCGGCACGCCCTGCAGCCTGTGTCTCTGCCCCCGCCTGCCTGAACAGTTCGGCCTGCGGCACGAAGCCATAGCCGAGGCCGACCGTTCGACATTCGAACTGGCGACCCGATGCCAGATGCGCGCGCCGCACCTGCGTGTCCCCATCCAGCGACGCCAGAGGATCGCCAAAGGACACGGGCACGCCCGCAGCACGCAGGGCGCGATAGGCGGCGGCACCGGCGGCGAGATTGCCGAAGCCGGTCAGCGCCGCCATGGGCGCGCGTGCGAGAAGGGACAGCATGCGCCGCTGCGACTGCGCAAAGATGACGGCGGTCGGCGGCATACCGGCCCGGAGCAACTGCTCTGCCAGAACGAGCATCAGGGGATGCGTTCCGGCAAGGACTATGGGACCATCGGGCACGATCCGCTGGCTTTTGACAAATGCCTGCAAGCCGCCGACGGTCATGACGCCGGGCAGGGTCCATCCCGGCATTGGCACCGCCAGATCCTGGCACCCGCCCGCGATCAGTACGCGGCGGGCGGATACAGTCCGTACGCCATCCGGCCCTGACATGGTGAGGGTAAAGGGGTTGCCGCCCTGAATGCCGAGGACCGAATGTTCCCCATGCCAGGCCACGCCGGATTGCTGAAAACGCGCCAGATCACGCTTCAGCCCCTGATAGGTGCGTCCCGGCAGCCAGTCGGGTACGCGGAACCCGGTGGGCGGCTGGCGGAGTATCTGTCCGCCCGGGCGCGCCTGTTCGTCGAAAACGGCAATTTGGGCGCCATGACCGGAAAGCAGCATGGCGGCGGCTTGCCCTGCCGGGCCGCCTCCGACGATCGCGACGTCGAGACTATCGCCACCGAGAATATCGTCGTCGAGCATGTGATTGTCGCGAATGGGAGTGGGATGATCAGTCATCCGTGCAGACTTTCATGCCCTCGGCCGCGGGCACCAGACATGCCCGCCGCTGCCGCCCATCGACGCGGACATAGCATTCGCCGCAGGTGCCCATATTGCAAAAGGGCGCGCGCGGCGTGCCGCCCCGGCTGGTGCGGAAATGCGTGATGCCCGCCGCCAGCATCAGCGCGGCAAGGCTTTCGCCCGCGAAGCCCGGCAGATCCGTGCCATTCACCTCCACACTGATCGCAGCGCCGCGCTCCGCCTGTTCACCGATCCGCATCGCCGTCACCCCATGAAACTGTTCAGATGTTCGAATCGCGCCGGTGACACGACATCCAACCGCGGATCAGGCTGATCGCTGAGCATTTCGCCAGCGACCAGACGCGCAAGCGTCGGCCCCAGGGTAAAGGCGGACCCGCCGGCAGCGACGAAGAATCCCGGCATGCGCGGCACCTGTCCGGCAATGGGCAGCTGGTCGGCGCTGACGGCGGTCTTGCCCGTCCAGCTGCGGATCAGGTTGAGGTCCGCCGCGCGCGGCACGATGCGGCAAGCAATGTCCAGATTGGCGGTCAGTGACGTCATCTTCATGTCGGGACGCGCGCCGAGGTCGAAGGCGCCCCCCTGCCGCCTGAGCACGGAGGGCCAGCCACCGCCGATCAGGACATTGCCCGCATCGGCCTGCTTCATGGAGAGGCGCTGACCCACATGCTGGACCAGATGCGGCATGAACGGCGCCGCCCGCTCACTGACGTTCATCAGCAGGGCGACGGGGTAAAGCGGCATGTGCAGGTTGGCGAGCGCGGCGATGTGCGCCGTCCACACGCCCGCCGCGACCAGTACGCGGTCGGCGACAATTTCGCCGTGCCGTTGCCCATTTGCGCCGCCAAAGGATGCCGAAAATCCGCCGGATGGCCGCTTTTGCAGCGCCAGCACCGGGGCATCTGTAAGAATCTGCGCGCCCGCCGCCCGTGCCGCTGCGGCAAATGCCGGGGTCAGGCTGCGCGGGTCGGCATGCCCCTCGTCCGGGGAAAAAGCCGCCGCGCAGACGCGGTCCGACAAATAGGGCGCAATGCGCTGTACCCCGGCGGCGTCGAGAATCTGCGTCGCCAGGCCATGTTCGGCCTCTTGCCGGACCTTTGCCTCCAGCATCGCCGCCTCGGCCGCCGTTTCCGCGACCATCAGGCCGCCATTCATGTGGACATGGACATCGACGCCCAATTCGCCTTCAAGCCCGCGCCAATCGTCGATGGCGAGTCGGTTCAGGCCGACGACGCGCGCCGCCTCGGCAGCCTTTGCCTCGCCCTGTTCCAGGAAACGGCGCTCTATCTGGAAATGCAGCGATCCGGCATTCTGACCGGACGCGCCGGCGTTCAGCTGCCCCGCCTCAAGCAAGAGTACGGATGCGCCGCCGCGCGCGAGGTGCCATGCCGTGCAGCAGCCGATCAGCCCGCCGCCGACAATCAGCACATCTACCTTTTGCGCGGCACCTATGGTCTGCCCCCTTCGCTGCGACCCCTCGCCCCCGCCGAGGGAGAGGATGTCAGAGCAATCCTAGGTCGGCCAGCGTGGCGCGTATAGCGTCGAGATCCGCCCCGCCCACGTCGATCAGGGGGGGGCGCACGCGCCCGCCGGGAAGGCCCTGCGCATTCAGGCCAGCCTTCAAAATCGCCGGGCCGGAACCGAAACGGCCGACCAGATCCTTTGTGTACCATTCGTCCATCAGGACGCGGTCACGCAGCCCGCAGGCGCGCGCACCCTCTATATCGCCCGCCCACAGGCGGTTGTAGAAATCGGGGTGCGAGCGGCCAAGCACGGCGCCCGCGCCCATGGTGCCGTCGCCGCCCCTCGCCTCCAGCAGGGCAAGGCCATGTTCGTCCATGCTGTGACCAAAGACGCGCACCTGATCGCCGAGGGTGAAGAAGGTCTGCAGGAAACGGCGCAGATCGCCGGAGGACTGCTTGATCGCGACGACATTTTCCAGCGCGGCGATATTCGTGAGCAGATCGAGGCTCATGTCGATGCCGGTGCCCGGCGGCCAATTGTAGACGCAGATGGGCAGCGGCGTGCGGTCCGAAATATCCCGGTAGAATTTCAGGATCTCGCCCTCGTTCGGGCGGATATAAGGCGGCGGCGTCACCAATATGCCGTCAAAGCCCGCCTCTGCCGCGGCAGCGGCATAGCGCAGGACGGACGTGGCCGTGTAATCGGTGCAGCCCGCGATCAGGGGCAGCTTTCCCGACATTTGCTGTCCGACGGCGCGGAACAGGTCCGCGCGCTCCTCTGGCGACAGAACCGGCCATTCGCCGGTGGTGCCGGCGATGACGAGGCCGTGCATCCCCTCGCCATGCAGCCATTCCAGAAGGGTTCCCAGCGCCGACAGGTCGAGCGAGAGATCCTCTGCAAAGGGAGTGGTGATGGCCGGAATATAGCCCCGCCACGGCGCGCGCGCTCTCTTGCTTTCCAAGCTGATGTCCCCGCCTTGTTTTTCTTCCCTTGTCCTGATGAGCAGAAGCAACCCATTCGGCAAGAGCAACGAATGCTGCCTTTCGTTGCGTCACCCGCAAAGTGCAGCTACACCTGAGGGATGAGTGAATATTCCTCCCTGCTGGATGCCCGCCTGCGCTATTTCTACGAAGCCGCCAATCTGGGGTCCATGCGGCTGGCCAGCGACAGGATCGGTGTCGCCGTATCGTCGATCAGCCGCCAGATTTCGCAGCTGGAGCAGGTTTTCGGCGTGCCCCTGATCGAACGGGGACGCCGCTCCATCCGGCTGACCCAGGCGGGCAATCTGGTGCATGAATTCTATCGCCAGCAGGTTGCGGATGCCGAAACGCTGACCGGGCGATTGCAGGAACTGCGCGAGATCAAGTCGGGCCGCGTCGACCTGGCCATTGGCGAGGGGTTCCTGAACCGGTCCTTCACCGAGACGCTGGAGCAGTTCCAGGCGGATAATCCGGGGATTTCGACCTCCATCGTGTCCCCCTCAACATCCGAAATCATCCGCATGGTTCTGGAGGACGAAGCGCATATCGGCATGATCCTGAGCACCACGTCGGAACCGAAGATCAGGACGCGCGTGACGGTCGCACAGCCGCTGAACGCCATATGTTCGCCGGGCCATCCGCTGGCGCAGAAGAATTCGGTCACCCTGATGGACCTGTCGGGGCATGATATCTGCCTGCCGCCGACGGGCTTTCGCATCCGGCAGGCATTGCGCGCCGCCGAAAAGCGGATGCAAGTCTGGCTGGAACCCAAAATGACGACCAGTTCCATCCACATGATGCGCGAGCTGGCCAAGGACGGACGCATGGTGACGATCCTGCCGACCATTTCCGTAGTGGCCGAGATCGAGAATGGATCGCTGGTATCCCTGCCGCTGCGCGACGAGGATCTGGAGCACAGTTCCCTTAGCCTGATCTATCGGCTGGGGCGGCAGTTGGACGGCGCGCCGGCGCGACTGTTGCAGATATTGGAATCGCGGCTGAAAATCTGGTCGAAGCTGTAAATAGCGCCTAGCCGGCGGCGAGAATGTTCGCGCGTCGCGGCTGCCAGATCAGACAGGCGAGGATCGTTACGATGGCCGCCACGCCCAGCGCCAGCAGGCCATGATCCCATTCCGGGAAATAATCGTTCCAGAACGCCTCCGCCGCCGGAAGCAGCAGCGCCAGATACCCCGCGACGATGCCGACCAGAACGCCCTCAGCATGCGCGCGCGGCCAGATAAACGCCAGGAACACCCCCGGTGCCAGCATGCCGATGGCGGCATAGGCAGACAAACCGATCTCAACGAGCGATTCCGAACCGCCGACCGTCAGATACACAGCGATGGCAGCAAAGACGATCATCGCCCCGCGCGACAGCAGCAGGCTGGTTTTTTCCCCCATGGCGGGCAGCAGCGGCGCGGCGACATTGCGGCTGAAGATCGATCCGGCGGTCAGCAGCAATACCGATCCCGGCACCAGCGCCAGCAGGCAGGCGGTGCCTGCGAACAGGCCGACGGCCCAGGCGGGATAGCTGTCCGCGACGAATTCTATCAGCACGGCATTGAGGTCGCCGCCCGCAGGCGCGGTTCCCGCCAGCAATGCCGCGAAACCCAGCAGGATGATGAAGAAGTAGGACAGCGAATAAAGCGGCTGCCAGATGGCGTTGCGGCGAATGGTATTGAGGCTGCCCGAGGAATAACACAGCTGGAACATGTGGGGCAGGATCCAGGTGCCGAGCGCGACGTTCAGCGCCGAGGTCATCAGCCATGTCGTCGACAGGCCGGCATCCGGCTGCAGCCCCGGCAGATGGCCGATATTGGGATAGGTATCCTGCGCCAGACGATAGACGTCCAGGATCGACGATGCGCCCACCTGCGCCGCCACGGTCGAGCAGAGGCCGATGACGACCACCAGCATCAATATGTCCTTTACCGCGGCGGCAAAGGCGGCGGAGCGCAAACCGGCAAAATAGACGAAGGCCAGCATGGTGACCGCCGCGATGGTGGCGGAGGTGATCACGCCAACCTCTGGCCCCAGGGTCAGCCGGACGATCAGGCTGAGCGCGACGATCTGAATCTGCACGTAGACGATCAGCGCTGCGATGCCGGCGATGCCAACCACGACGCCCAGCCAGGGCGCGCGGTAATGATGCGCAAAGAAGTCCGCCTGCGTTACCAGATCGCCGCGCTTTCCGGCCGCCCAGATCTTCGGCATCAGCCAGTAACCGACCGTCGCGGCGAGGGATATGGAGGTCAGGGCAAGATAGGCCGGGGCGCCGAAGGCCCAGGCGAAGCCCGATATGCCGAGGACTGCGAAGGTGGTGTAGATCTCTCCGGCGTTCAGGAACCAGAAGATCAGGACGCCAAAACGACGGCCACCGACGGCCCATTCGGCCATTGTCTGTTCGGCGCGCGCCTGACGCTTGCCATAGACGAGCGCCCCCAGCACGGTCGCGAGAATGATCGCAAGCGTCAGCGCCAGGATCACGTCTCTTCCCCTCGCACTGCGCCGTCGCGCCGGTCGCGGCGACGGTCGAGCTGGAACACGATGGCGATGATCGTAGAGGTGATGAGAATGCCCGCCATCTGCCATACCATTGGAAACGGCAGGGAAAAGACGCGGATATGAATGTCATTGGCCATGGGCACGAGGCCGATCTGCCAGATGAACGGAATGATCAGCAGCAGGCGATAGAAACGGGGGCGCTGCGCGCGTTCCGGTTCCGTCACGTCGCCGTCCATTCCGCGAAGGTCATTCGCCATCCGGTGCGGAGGCGGCGGGATCCCACTGCGCGGCCGCGCGATCCAGAACCGCCATCGGCATCGGTCCCGATTCCAGCACCAGATCGTGGAAGCCGCGGATATCGAAACGGTCGCCGAGGCGCGCCCGCGCCGCCTCCCGCGCAGCGACGATGCTGTTCGCGCCAACCTTGAAGCTGCACGCCTGACCCGGATAGACGCTGTAGCGCACCACTTCGCGGTCGGTCGAGTCGCGCTGTTCGCCGGCGTTCGTTACCATCCAGTCGACGGCTTCCTCGCGACTCCAGCGTTCATGGTGCATGCCGGTGTCGACGACGATGCGGGCGGCGCGGAACAGTTGCGATTGCAACTGGCCGATTTCGCCCAGGGGGTCCCCCTCGAACACACCGAGTTCCTCTGCCACCTGCTGGGCGTAAAGCGCCCACCCCTCCGTATAGGCAGAGAAGCGCACGATGCGGCGGAACAGCGGCAATTCGCCCGCACTTTCGAGGACGCTGTGCTGGAAATGGTGGCCGGGCACGGCCTCGTGATGGGTAAGCGTCGCCAGACGCCACAGCGGGTGCTCGCCCGGATTGGCAAGGTTCAGGGAATAGATGCCCGGCTCGCCGTCCGCGCCCGCCGAATAAAAGGCACCGGGGGCGCCATTTTCAATGGATTGCGGAATGCGGCGGACGACGAGCGGATCGACAGTGGTATTGCCGAACGCCTGCGGCAGCCGCCCCTCAATATCGTCGACAAACGCCTTGGCCTTGGCGAGCAGTTCCTTCCGCCCGGCATCGTCGTTGGAAAGAAGATAACGGGGATCGCGGTTAAGCGCGTCTATCCGCGCACCGACCGGCCCCTCGCTCATGCCCTGTGCGCGCAGCAGCGTGTCGATGCGTGCGATCAGCTCTTCGCACTGTGCCAACCCCTCCTTGTGGAGGTCGCCGGGCGCGATGTCGGAGGTGGTGTTCGACCGGACTGCGCCGGCATAATAGCGGTCCCCCTCCGGCAGGCGCCAGACGCCGCCAATATCGGTGGCGTCCGCCCGCAGCGCCGACAGCGCGTCGATCTGGCGCTGCAGCGCAGGCGCCACTTCGCGCGACATGATGCGCGCGGCCCTGTCCTGCAGATCGCCGAGCCCCGCGTCGCTTGCGCGGCGAATGGCAGGCGCCGTCAGATTGCTGTCCAGGACGGAGGCATCGCGGAGTTGCTCAATCTGTGGCAAGGTGCGGTCGATGACGAAGCCGGGCGGCACGACACCCTGGGCGGCGTCATGGCGAATACGCTGCGTTTCCTGATCGAGTACCGTCGCCAGACCAGACAGGCGGGACAGCCAGGCGTCGACATCCGCAGCGTCTTCCAATGGGTGCCGTGAACCGATGAAGTCGGGAAGCCAGTAATAGGCGCCGTTCATCTGGCTGACGACATAAGGGCTGGGCCGCAGGTTCAGGTCCATATACCCATAGCTGCCGAGCCCGAAGGCGAGATTTTCGTAAGTGAAATGTGCAATATCGTAATCGAGTGCCGCACGCGGCGACAGCGCATCGCGGTCGATCCGCGTTTCCAGTTCCACCCGCGCGGCGGCGACCGCAGCACGATCGCGCGCCCGACCGGCAAGCGAGCGATCGTCCAGCATCCCCCTGAGCGCCGCATGAGATCCTGTGTCGAACCCGGCGTTCGTCGCCTCCTCCGGTGAGCGAAGCAGCAGCCCCTCTGCATGACGGCGAAGCATCGCCGTCAGCGCCTCATCAGCGCCGCCTTCGGCAGCAAGAGCCGTTCCGGTCTTTGCAAGAAGCGCCCCAAAGGCAGCCGTTTCGATGAAGGTGCGCCGCGTCAGCAAATCTCAGACTCCTGAAATTGGAGAAGGAAAATGGACGGCGCAACCTGCGCCGTCCATCCCCAGGGAGAACCCTTAGAACTTATAGCTGGCGCGCACGCCCCAACGGCGCACGGACGGTTCCACCTGAACGCCGCTGTAGAACGCCTTTTGATAGACGTTCGGGAAATATTCCTCGTCGAACAGGTTTTCCACATAGACTTCCGTGCGGACCGCCTCGCTTTCCACGCCGAGACGCAGATTGAAGGTGTGGTAGCTGGGCGAGATGAACGGATAATAATTATAACGATAGGCGTAATCGTCCGAGAGAACCTC
Source organism: Pacificimonas sp. ICDLI1SI03 (assembly GCF_054740865.1). Classification (NCBI taxonomy): domain Bacteria; kingdom Pseudomonadati; phylum Pseudomonadota; class Alphaproteobacteria; order Sphingomonadales; family Sphingosinicellaceae; genus Pacificimonas; species Pacificimonas sp. ICDLI1SI03. Next base: position 2,288,394 of record NZ_JBSQAU010000001.1, on the reverse strand, counting down.
GTCGCGGAATTTATATTCCGCACGCACGTAACCGTCATAGACGGCGGTGATGGGCAGATAATATTGCGCCTGAGCACTTGCCGTCCAGCGGGGCGCGTTGGGCAGGTCTTCGCCGCTGACATCGATTTCGCCGCCGTCGATCAGCGCGTTCGGATAGTCGGTGAAGGTCGCCTTATTATAACCCACCTGTCCACTGAGCATGAACTGCGGCGTCACGCGCGCATCGAAGCTGAGCTCGACACCATAGCTTTCGGCAGACGCGGCATTTGCAACGCCGCTGACGCCGCGCAGCAGGCCGGTATTCGGATCGATGAACTGAAAGCGGATCGTCTGCTGAACGTCCTGCCAGTCCATGTAGAAGGCGGTGATGTCGAAGCGCAGACGCTTGTCGAACAGTTCGAACTTGGTGCCGAGTTCGTAGTTCCAGAGGACTTCCGGATCGAATTCGTCGCGCAATTGTTCGCTGCCGGACGTCTGAGTACCGCCGGATTTAAAGCCCCGTGAAACGGTTGCATACACCAAGACATCGTCCTGCGGCGTGTAGGTCAGCGTGAATTTGGGGGAGAAATCCTTGAACGAGGCGGAACGATCGTTCGTACCCGTAAGCTGTTCGTTCGACCGCGTCTCAGACACATTGCTGAGTTTTTCGTAGGAATAGCGGCCGCCGACCATTGCGGCGAACTGATCGGAGAAATGATAGGTCGCTTCACCAAAGACGGCCCAATATTTGCTCTCGCTTTCGGAATCGGCACCGGTGACTTCCAGGCCTTCGCAAGAATCGCACAACGGGCTGTCGGCGCCGTGGAAGGTCGACTGATCGTTCGACCCCTCATCCTTGCCGGCGGTCACGCCAACGCTCCATTCGAAGGTCTGTGCACCGAGTGACTGGACGCGCAGTTCGCCGCTGGTCGATTCGCGCTGCAGCAGCAGATCCTCGTAGAAGAAGTCCGGGCTGCCGCCATCGACGTCGCCATAGTTGAAGATTTCAGCCGTTATGTTGCCCAAGATGCCGACGACGGAGAAGGTGTCGAAATCATACTGCGCACGCGTGGAAACGAAGTCGTACTGGCTGCCGACCTCTTGCGGCCGATTGAAATTCACCTCGTCATCATTTTCCGGATAGAAGCCGACGCCATCGGGATCGGTGATGTCGATCGGATCGTTCGGCCCCTGGCCGCTGGCACCGTAATAGACCGCGCGCCAGGTGTTCGTCAGAAAGCCCGTCGGCACACCGGCACGCATGCCGTTCGTTTCGTCCGAATAGCTATAGGTGAAATCCCAGGTCAGACGGTCCGTCGGGGTCAGGCGGGCCTGAACGCGGCCATTATAATATTCGCTGTCATTGCCGCCGCCGATGGCGTTGATATTGGTGATGTTGCCGTCCGAGGTGGCGAACTGGCCGGACGCCCTGACTGCAAGCACGTCCTGCACGACCGGCACGTTCAGAACGGCGTGCCCTTCCCATGTGTCGAAGCTGCTATAGCCGAGGCCGACTTCGCCCTCGAATTCCTGCGACGGCTTGTTGGTGATGATGTTGATCGCGCCGCCGACGGAATTACGCCCGAAATAGGTGCCCTGCGGACCACGCAGAACCTCAATCCGCTGAAGGTCGGCCAGTTGCGGATTGCTGGTGCCGGGGGCGACGTTGAATTCGTCGATATAGAAGCCGTAAGTCCCCTGACGCACATCGGCATAGGGATTGAGAAGGTTGGAGATACCGCGGATCGACAAGTCCTTGCGATCGCGCGACCCGTTCGATTTGAAGCTGACATTGGGAACGAGCGCGAAATAATCCTCGACGTCCTGAACGTTCTGCGCCTCTAGCGTCCCTTCGGAAACGGCGGAAATTGCGAGGGCAACATCCTGCAGCGATTCTTCGCGGCGCTGCGCCGTAACGACGATTTCCTCCATCGCGAAAGACGAGGACACGCGGGGCTGCGCCGGGGGAGGCGGAGCGCCGTCCTGGGCGGTCGCGGGAGCAGCCGCCATGCCGGCCAGGAGCGCAACGGCAGCAGTTCCGATGACGAAATTAGCCTTTGTCGAAATTGACTTATACATGAAATATCTCCTGTTGCGGCCCCTCCTGATCGAAAGGAGGGGCCGGGACGGATCTGAAACTAAGCGCTCGCTCGGCGGGTCTTTGCCCGTTTACTCACTCGGTCCAGCATTGCGGATCGAGCGTATCCTCGTCCGCGTCCAGGTCACTTCGCACCAGGGTTATGGCAGAGATCTTCCCGTCCACCATGTCGGCATGTCCGGCCGCCAGAGCGCAGGCGACTTCGCCGTCGCGGCGCGAGCGGATGACATGATAGGTGTAGATCTTGTCGCCTTCCCGGAAGACGGTCTTGAACGGCACGACGATCTCAACGTCGCCGCCGCCGCTCTGAATACGCTGGAAATGTTCCGCCCACTGGTCGAGGCCGTCGATGACGGTCTGCCCCTCGAGAATGAGTTTTGCATCCGGCGTCAGGTAGTTGCCGAAATTCGCGGCGGTGAATGCGCCCGGCGTCTTGAACGCCTCGTTCCACCAGACGAAGAATTCCTGGAATTCATCGCCATCCTCTGTCGCGACCGCGGTATCTGCGCCGGTGGCGCCTGCATCCATGGCCGCCGAATTTTCCTCGGTCTGCGCTGGCGTTTCACTGGGTTGCGAACAACCTGCCAGAAGCATCGCCGCCGTTCCGAACGTAACTGCAAATTTCATCATGGTACTTCCCCCTTAACTGTGCCGGTCGCTGGCAACCGCCCCCTCCGGGCCCTCCATGCCAGCAACCATTCTGAACATGACTGTCGAACAAGCAGCATGTTGTTGCAACAGCATTGTAATACGGTTTTCGTTGCGCCCAATGCAAATTAGTCCGCGCTGTCGTTGCGTACGATGTCCCCTCCCTTCATGACGAAGCCGATCGTCCGCAGTGCGCCGATATCGGCAGTGGGATCGGCATCCATGGCGACGATGTCCGCATAATAATTGGGCGCAAGCCGACCGACTTCATCGTCCACTTCAAGCATGCGCGCCGGCTCGATGGTCGCGGCGCGGAGAGCCTGAAGGTTCGTCATGCCGGCGTCGCGGTAGAGTTCCGCCTCTGCCACGGTGGCATTGGTGCCGCTGTTCGGCTCGAACGGATATTGGTCGGTGCCCAGCGCGATGTTCACGCCGGCGGCAATCGCATCCTTCAGCGTCTGCCAGTGCACCTTTCCAACCGATGCCTGCCGTTCAAGATACCAGGGCGGCGATCCGATCTTGCGATAGAATTCCAGCGCCCCCTCCTGGCTGACGACGATGGTGGGAACGTACCAGACGCCCTTGTCGACCATCATCTCCAGCACCTCGGGCGTGAAGAAATAGCCATGTTCGAAACTGTCGATGCCCGCCTCTATCGCGACCTTCGACGCGACCGGCGAGCCGGTATGGCCGGTCACCTTCACGCCATTGCGGTGCGCGACCTCTATCGCGGTCTGCAATTCCTCGTCCGTGAAAGGAGACGCGCCGATGGCGCCGCGCACGTCGGAAATGCCGCCGGATATGCCAAGCTTTATCCAGGTGGCGCCGCGCTTGATCTGTTCGCGCACGCCGCGCGCGAATGCATAGGGGCCGTTAACCTCCATCTTGCCATGGCCGCCCGTCGGCACCAGCGATTCGCCGGCCGTGTGAATGCGCGGCCCGTCGAACATGCCGCTGTCGATGGCATGCTTCACGGCAAAATCGCTGCCGCCGTTCGAACCGGTCAGCCGGATGGTGGTAACGCCGACCTGCAGCGACTTCTGCGCATTTTCGAGGGCACGCAACGCGCGCGCGTCCGATGCCTCGTCATAGACATGCGCCTCGCCCGGAAGGTTGAGGTCCAAATGAATGTGCATGTTCATCAGGCCGGGGGCGAGCCATTTGCCGTCCATGGGCACGACGCGTGCACCTGCGGGAACCGGTACGTCGGCGCGGGATCCGATCGCCGTAATGCGTTCACCGTCGACCAGCACGACGGCATCGCGGATCGGTGCGCCGCCCTCAAGATCGACGACATTGCCACCAACCAGCGCAACCATCTCGGCCTGCGCCGGCACGGCGACCAGAACGGCCACGAATAGCAGGCGAAGCGCCGCCAGCAGTGAAGCCAAATGAGTCATTCCCATTCCCCTATTCCCCTCAATCGCAGCCTTAGTCGAAGGGCCGCGTAATCTCCGCCGGTGCGTCGTCATTACGGATGACGGCGCCGCCCTTCATGACGAAATCGATGGTCCTGAGCGCGGCGATATCGTCCACCGGATTGGCGTCGACTGCGATGATGTCGGCATATTTCCCCGCCTCCAGCGAGCCGATGGAATCGGCGAGTTCCAGCATGCGCGCGGGTTGCATCGTCGCCGCCTGCAGCGCCTGCAGCGGCGTCATCCCCGCCTTTACGTACAATTCCGCCTCCGCGACCGTCGCCGTCGTTCCGTCATTCGGCTCGTAGGGAAACTGATCGGTGCCGAGCGCGACGTTGACGCCCATGCGGATGGCGTTCTGCAGCATGGCCCAATGATCCTTGCCGGTCGACGCGACGCGGTCGAGATACCAATCCGGTGATCCGATCTTGCGATAGAATTCATAGGCGCCCGGCTGGCTGACGACGATTGTGGGCACCAGCCAGACATCATCCTCCTTCATCTGGCGCAGGATATCCTCGTCCAGATGATAGCCATGTTCGAAACAGTCGATGCCGTATTTCAGCGCCTGCTTCGCCGCCTCTGTCGACCCATTATGGGCAGTCACCTTTACGCCGTTGCGATGCGCCACCTCTATCAGGGTGGACAGTTCGTCATCGGTCATCGGCGCGGCGGAAATGCTGCCGTGCGTGTCCGAAATGCCGCCGGAAATGGCGATCTTGATCCAGCTGGCGCCGCGCTTGATCTGCTCGCGCGCCGCCTTTGCAAAGGCATAGGGTCCATCGACCTCAAGAAAGCCGTGTCCGCCGGTCGGCACGATCAGTTCGCCTGCGGTTTCGATACGCGGCCCAAGGGCCTGCCCGTCGCGAATGGCCTGACGCAATGCGAAATCATTGCCGTGATCCTCTGCCGTCAGACGCACCGTCGTGACGCCGGACCAAAGCGAGCGATAGGCATTGTCCGCCATACGCAGCGCCTGCTCGGCATCCGTTTCGTCGATCAGGGCGTTGCCCGCAGCGCCCGGCAGCTTCAGCCCGAAATGCACGTGCATGTTCATCAGGCCCGGCACCAGCCACTTGCCCTGCATGGGAATGCTGCGGGTACCGGCGGGGATCGGGACGGCGTCGGCGGCGCCGATCGCCTCGATCCGTTCGCCGCGAACCAGCACGGTGCCGTTCGGCGTAACCTGCCCTGTATTCACATCGACGATATTGCCGCCGACGAGGGCCACCAGCGGTTCGGCGGGTGCCGACGGCGCCGCCGCATCCTGTGCCTGCGCCGGGAAAAAGGCTGACAGACATGCCAGCGCCAAGCCGATTATCGCAAAATGTCGCTTCATCATTCCCCCGATCCCTGATCGCATGCGCGGCCGTCATCATATCCCCGGCACGCGCGCACCTTTACACTCAAATGAATGCTGCGGTGCTATTACGAATCACTCAATGCAACAGAGTGGCGGAATTCGTTGCAGGGAACGCAAACTAGGCCGGCAGGCGAAGGCCTAGGGCAACATCGGCGAACCAATTATTTCCCTAAAATTAACGAGTTCACTGAGACGACCGAAAGGATCGGCGATCCGCCCCTGCCATAGGAGGTGAAGCAGCGACTTGCATTAGGCGGCAAGCGATTGTCTCTATTCGCCGAGATGGCGGGAGACGAGAAATGCACAATTCAGGGTTTGGACGAGCAGACGGGCTGTCACGGCGCAGCCTGCTGGGCGCGGCGGCGGCGATTGCACTATTGCCTGTATGTCCAGCACTGGCACAGGGCGGCAGCGGTGCGAGCCAGGCGCTGAAGGAATTGCTGGCGGCGTCGGCGGCGGCGGACGACCGGCTGCACCCGCTGGAGGCCGAACGGCGCGGCGCCGAAACCGAATTGCCGGCCTTCGTCGACCCCCTGTCGGACGCGTTCGCCACCACGCTGGAGGCCAATGTACGCCACGATCTGGCGGCGCTGGAACGCATCGACCGCGCGGCGCTGACGCCGACGGAGCAGCTGGCCTATGACGTATTTGCCTACAAGACAGGGCAGGTTGCAGAACAATTCGACAAGGGGCTGTTCCGCGTCCAGCAACTGGCACCGCTAAACCCGTCGTTCGGATTACAGGTGGAGCTGCCGGATTTCGTTTCAGGTGGCGGTGCCGCCTTTGAAACGCCGGCGGATTATGAGCGCGGCCTGGCACGGCTGACCGGATTTGCCGGCTGGCTGAACAGCACGGTCGCGCGGCTGCGGGAGGGACGCGCGAACGGCTATATCCAGCCGCAGATCATCGTGCGCAACGTGCTGTCGCAGGTGGAGGCAATGCTGGCCCTGCCGCCGGAGGAGAGCCCCTTTCATGCGGCGATACGCGATATGCCGGACAGCATTTCGGCAGCGGACCGGGCGCGGTTTCAAGAGGCCTATGACCGGGTCATCAAGGATGAAGTCTATCCCGGCTATCGGCTGTGGCAGGATTATCTGACCGACGAATATCTGCCCGCCGCCACGGAGGCGCCGGGACGGTCGGCAATGAAGGATGGCGAGGATCTGTACGCCTGGGAACTGGCCTATCACACCACCACCCCGCGCAGTGCCGACGACATCCATGCGCTGGGCCTGTCGGAGGTAGCGCGTATCCGCGCGGAGATGGAGACCGTGCGCGACAAGGTGGCGTTCGACGGCGACCTGTCCGCCATGTTCGAATATGTGAGGTCCAACCCGGAATTCTATTACAAGGAACCGCAGCAGCTGCTGGACCGCTTCGCGTCCATTGAGGCGCGCATATGGGAATCCATACCGAACCTGTTCCATCGCTGGCCAAAGGCGCCGTTCCGCGTCGCGCCACTGCCCGCGCTGGGCGATCAGCGCGGCACCGGCTATTACCGCCCCGGCCAGCCGGACGGGGTCACGCCCGGCACACTGTATTTCAACATGTCCATGCTGGACACGCGGCCCATCCCCACGCTGGAGACGCTGACCCTGCACGAGGGCATTCCGGGCCACCATTTCCAGCTGACACTGGCCATAGAGAACAAGGATTTGCCCGACATATTGCGGTTCGGCCGCGCCACCGCCTACACGGAGGGCTGGGGGCTATATGCGGAATCGCTGGGGCCGCAGCTGGGCATGTTCACTGACCCGTGGCAATATTTCGGCCATCTGGACATGGAAATGCTGCGCGCGGTGCGCCTGGTCGTCGATACCGGCCTGCACGCGAAACAATGGTCGCGCCAGCAGGCGATCGACTACATGCTGGCCAACACGTCGATGGCGGAAGGGGACGTGGTCGTCGAGATCGACCGCTACATCGCCTATCCGGGACAGGCGTGCGCCTACAAGATCGGCGAACTGACGATTGCGAAGCTGCGCGACGAGGCGGCGCAGGCGCTGGGGGATGGGTTCGACATCCGCGATTATCATGCCCAGGTGCTGGAAACGGGCGTGCTGCCCATGGCCGTGCTGGAGGACAAGATCGGGCGCTGGATCGCAGAAGCGGCCTGAGGAACGGGCCAGTCATGCGCGGCCAAAGGCGGTTTATCCGCCCTGACGCAAATCGGGGCCCGGCAAAGGCCGGACCCCGATCCCAAGGCGCCGGAACGGCGCCTGTTTGCAACACTTAGCGGAGCAGGCTGAGAACACCCTGCTGCGACTGGTTGGCCTGTGCCAGCATCGCCTGAGCAGCCTGCTGCAGAATCTGCGACTTTGCCAGCTTCGTCGTTTCCGCCGCGAAATCGGCATCCTCGATCCGCGAACGGGCGCTGGACAGGTTGGTCGAAGTATTGGTCAGGTTGTTGACCGTGCTTTCCAGGCGGTTCTGGACCGCACCGAGGTTACCGCGCGTTTCGGACACGTTGTTCAGCGCCTTGTCGATCCGACCCAGTGCATCCGAAGCGGCGCTCTGGCTGGAGATATCGAGCTTGGACGAGAACTTGTCCGTGCCACCCTGATCGGAGAACCCATAGGTGCCAGCGGCCGAACCTTCGATGCGAACCGCGCTGCCATCGGTCGATACCAGCTTCAGACGATTGTCGCCATCGAGCGAAGCCTGCACGCCGGTGGTGTCCGACGAATTGTTGATCAGCGTGACCAGTTCGGCGCCCGTCGTGTAGGCACCCACAATGTCTTCACCGTTCAGGGTCAGCTGACCGGCGGCCAAAGTGCCGGTCGCGGCAGACTGATCGCTGCTGCCAGTGAAGCTGACGCCATCAGCCGAAAGGTTCAGGCCGAACTGCTGGGCAGTCTGGATTTCGCCCGCCGTGTACGTGCCCGCGGTGGCCTGCTTCACGTCAACTTGGATGTCCTTGCCGTCGGCGGACTGCAGGCTGAGGTAGCCCTGATTGGTTGCGGAGGTGAACTTGGCGCTGTCCGTGCTGGCGGTCGACGCGATTTCGATGTCGCTGCCGTCACTGTTGGACAGTGTCACGGTGTTGTCGGAGTTGAGGGTCGCCGTAACGCCGGTGTCGGCGCGGTTGATGTTGCTGACCAGCTCCTCGACGCTGCCCGATGCGGCAATCGCCGTATCGTTGATCGTCAGGTCGCCCGCGGCAAAGGTCGAGTCGGCGTCGAACTTGGCGCTGGTGACGTTATTGGAGGCCGTCGCGGTAATGCCGGTCTTGGCGGTGTTGGCGTTGATGGCGGCAGCCAGATCCTTGGCGGCGTCGTCGGCGGTCAGCGTGACGTCTTCCGCAAGAGCGTCGACACCATTGAAGGTGACATCACCGGCGGTGACCGTGCCGGCATCGACGCGGCCCGTCACCAGCTGGCCAGCCTGACCGCCTGCGGTAAGACCGAGGCTGTTGGTGCGGACGTCGCCCGACGAAACGCTGATCGTGTCGGACGCATTGATGCCTGTCTGCAGTTTCACGTCGCTCGCGCTGCCGTCGAGCAGCTTCAGGCCGTTGAAGTTGGTCGTCTTGGCAATGTTGTTGACTTCTTCCAGCAGCAGATCGGTTTCCGACTGCAGGCTGACGCGGTCGTCCGCGCTCAGCGTGCCACTGGCGGACTGAACGGCCAGTTCGCGGACGCGCTGCAGAATGTTGGTGACTTCGCCCAGGGCACCTTCCGCCGTCTGCGCCATTGAAATGCCGTCATTGGCATTGCGGATGGCGACGTTGGCGCCGCGGATGTTCGCGGTCATGCGCTGTGAAATGGCGAGGCCGGCGGCGTCGTCCTTGGCGCTGTTGATGCGGCGACCGGTCGACAGACGTTCCATCGTGGTCGTCAGATCCTTGTTCGCCGTACCGGAGGCGGCCTGGGCGCGAAGGGCGCTTACATTGGTGTTGATCATCGTCATGTTACTGTTCCCTGCTTCACGAATGTATCTCGACACCCCGATGACGATCGCCGCCCAGTTCGTGCCGTAGCCCTAGAAACGACGGGTCCGCGCCAACATTAAGTCGCCCAATGGCGCAGGGCGCTTGGCACGGCTTTTGCTTCGTCTGCCGTGACGCGGAAAACGCGGATCAGGGGCAAAGCGCAAAATGAAGGTCGATCATTCCAAGCTGATTGAAATGCGGGCAGAAATTCTTGCCCGCAGTGCCGAATTCGGTGCCGCCAAAAAACCGTCGGGCAGCGAAGGTTTCGGCGGAATCATGTCGCAGGCCGTCGATCAGGTCGCGTCCATGCAATCGGAGGCGGGCAAGGCCACCGACGCCTTCGAACGCGGCGAAAGCCAGGATATCGCCGGCATGATGCTGGCCCGGCAGAAATCATCGCTGGCGTTTCAGGCAACGCTGCAAGTCCGCAACAAGGTTCTGTCCGCCTACAAGGACGTCATGAACATGCCGGTTTGATCCGGCCACAGGAGACGTTGAATGAGTGAAGCAAGCACGGGCGGTGCAATCATACCGCAGCGGCGGTCGAATGACGGTCGCGCGCAGCTGAGCGTCCTGCCCCCGCAGCTGGACGCCGTGCGGGAAAATGCCGCCCAGTGGATGCGGCAGCCGCAGGTGCGGCGCATGCTGCCCATCGGGCTGGCGCTGGCCGGCACGGCGGGGGTCATCGCGCTGGCGCTGAACATGGTGGAGCCGAACCGCGAGGTGCTGTTCCCCGGCATGGGCGAAGCCGACAAGGCGCTGATGGTCGAAACGCTGACCGCGCAGGGCTTCGCCGTCGAACTGGACCCGGCGACCGGCGCCGTGACGGTGCCCACCGCCGACCGCCACCGCGCCCGCATGGCGCTGGCCGCCGAAGGCCTGCCCGAGGGCGCCGCCATGGGATATGACCTGCTGAACGAAATGCCGTTCGGTACCAGCCGTGCAGTCGAACGCGCGCGCCTGCAGCAGACGCAGGAAACCGGACTGGCCGCCAGCATAGAGGAAGTCGGCGGCGTCGAAAGCGCACGCGTCCACATCGCCGCGCCGGAACCATCCGCCTTCGTGCGCGACAATGGCGAGCCATCGGCATCCGTGTTCCTGCGCATGAAACCCGGCCGCGTGCTGGGCGAGGAGCAGGTGACGGCCATCGTTCATCTGGTATCGTCATCCGTGCCGGGCCTGTCATCGGACAAGGTCACCGTGATCGACCAGCGCGGAACGCTGCTGTCGAACCAGGCGTCCGGCATGTCGTCGATCAGCGGGCAGCGGCTGGCCTATACCAAGCGTGTCGAGGATGAATGGCGGCAGCGGATCGCATCCATCCTGGTGCCGCTGTACGGTATTGACAGCTTTTCCGCCGAAGTGGCGCTGGACCTGGATTTCGAGGCGCGCGAGGCGACGCAGGAACGCTATGACAAGGAAGGCGCCCTGCGCAGCGAGCAGGTGTCGCTGTCCGAAAGCGCCGCCGGGCAGCGCGCCGGAGGCATTCCGGGGGCGATCAGCAACCAGCCCCCCGCCAATGCCACGCTGGAAGACGCGAACGCCGAGGAAGAAGCGCCCGCCCCCGGCCCGGAGGACCGCGACGAAAATTCCGTGCGTAACTACGAACTGAACAAGGAAGTGTCCGTCGTCCGCAAGAGCGTCGGCGACATACAGCGCGCGTCGGTCGCCATCGTCATCCGCGAGGGCGAGCAGGCCATGCTGGACGGCGATTTGAAAGAAGTCGAGGCGCTGATCGGCGGCGCGCTGGGCATCAACAAGCAACGTGGCGATCAGCTGGTCGTGCGCAGCCAGAAATTTGCCAGTGGCGACCCCGCCGCCGACATCCCGCTGTGGGAACAGGCCTGGGTGCAGAAATGGGCGTGGCTGGGCGTCGTCCTGATCCTGGGACTGGTCGCATTGTTCCTGGTCGGTCGGCCGGTGCGCAAATTGCTGAAAGAAGGGAAAGGCACGCGTGACGAGGACGCGGCCGCCATGCCGGCGGCATCCGCGGCGGCGCAGGGGTCCGGCGCAGCCGCGGCCACAGGCGGCGATATGGGTGCGGCCACCGGCGAAAATGCGGCGGCGATGCCGCCCCTGCCCGCCCTCAGCTATGACGACCGGCTGAACATGCTGCGCGATCTGGTCGCCAGTGACGCGCGGCGCGTGTCGGCAGCGGTTAGCGACATGATGCTGAAACCGGAAAATGCGGAGAAGCAGAATGCCTAGTGCAGCACTGGTCGCCGCAGACACGGCCCCCGGCGCGGCGGCGGCGGCCGCCAGCATCTCCCCGGCGCAGAAAGTCGCCGTCCTGCTGATGCTGCTGGGCGAGGACGAGGCCGCGTCGATCATCGAGCATCTGTCCCCGGCGCAGGTAGAAATGCTGGGCCCCGCCATGCAGGAAGTCGCCAGCCTGGACCGGGCGACGACCGGTCAGGTCGTCGATGAATTCCTGATGCTGGCGGGGGAGCGGTCCGGCCTGGACAATGGCCTGGATTTTTTTCGGTCGACGGTAACCCGCGCCCTGGGCGAGGCGCGCAGCGACGATGTCCTGCAGCGCGCGACAAGTTTCAAGGATCGTCATTCCCTGCCCGGTTTCGACTGGTTCGGGCCGCGCACCATCGCGCAGATCCTGGAAGGGCAGCATCCGCAGGTGGTGGCGGCAACGCTGACCCTGATCAATGCCGATGTCGCCGCCTTCGTCATCCGCAGCCTGGCGGAAGAGGAGCAGGTAGACATCATCTATCGGCTGGCGCGGCTGTCGGAACTGAGCAACGATGCGATCACGACGCTGATCACCGGCTTCGGCACATTGCTGGAACCCGGCCTCGCCATTCCGGGATCGGAGATTTCCGGTACGCTGCTGGCTGTGGAAATCCTGAAGGCGCTGCCCGACGAAACGAACAAATCGCTGCTGGCCCGTATCGCCGAACGCGATCAGGCGCTGGGCGCGCGGATCGAGGAGGACATGCTGCGTTTCGAGGATCTGGAAGGCCTGCCATCGCGCAGCCTGCAGCAATTGATGCAGGCCATCAATCCCGATGTGCTGGCGAAGGCGCTGACCTCTGCACCAGAAGATCTGAAGGCGAAGGTATTTGCCGGCATGTCGACACGTGCGGTGCAGACCATCGAGGACAATATGAAGGACGGCGGCCCCGTGTCGAAGAAGGATATATTGCAGGCGCGGGCGGAGATCATCCGCACAGCGCGGGCCATGGGCGAGGCGGGCGACATCGTCCTGAAGGAGGAAACCGCCGATGTCCTTTAAGGCCGCGACGTTCCTGCGCGACGATGACGATGAGGATGTGGCCGAGACCGCATTTTCACCCGCGCCCGCCGCACCACAAGGCTCCGCCTTCGTCCCCGGCGAGGCGTTTCAGATCGGCGCGCCCCGCATCGTCGATCTGCGGCAGGCGGTGGAAACATCCTCCCCCGTCGGGGCGACTCTGACACGTCAATTACCGAATCAGGATGAAGAGGAAGAAGAGGCGGCAATGCCGCCCGTCGACCCCGACACGATCCGGGCTGAAGGCTTTGCGGCGGGCAGACGCGCCGCCGAAGAGGAATATCGCCAGGACCATGCGGCGCTGCGCGCGCTGATCGCCAATCTGGACAATGCGGCCATGAAACAGCTGAGCGTCGAGGCGGATGCGATCGGCCCGGCGCTGGGGCGGCTGGCGCTGTCCATCGCACGCGACGTCGTCGGCGATGCGCAGGCGGTCGCACCGAAAAGCATTGCGGCGCGGGTCGAAACTGCGCTGGAGGCGTTCAGCGAAGCGCGCAAGAAGCCGGTCCTGACCATCAATGCGGCGGATGTGGCCTTTATCGAGGCGTCGCCCATGCGCATGACCATTGCCACGGACGCGGACATGGCGCGCGGTGATTTCCACCTGAAATGCGGCGACATGGAAATACTGGATCGCATTTCCCAACGGCTGGCGCTGGCCGAGAGGGCGGTGACCTAAGTGACGGCGGTCGCGATCAACGAGCGTGCGGCGCAGTGGCTGGCCGATGCAGAGGCGCGCCTGCCCGATTTCGCGCCGTCGCCATCGGGACGCGTCCGCGCCTTTGACGGGGTTTTGATGGAGGCGACGGGCCTGGATGCGCCGACGGGTACGCTGTGCCAGATCGAGGCGACCGGCTCCGACACGATCGACGGAGAGATCATCGGCTTTCGCAACGATCGCGCCCTGCTGATGAGTCTGGACGCCGGCGGCTATGTGCGCCCCGGCGCCCGCGTGAAGAAAATCAGTACCGATCCGTCCGTCCGCGTCGGCGACGAATTGCTGGGCCGCGTGATCGACGGGCGCGGACGCAGCATAGACGGGGGCAGCCAGCCTGTGCCGGCCGCGCGCTGGCCGCTGCGCGGACCCCGCCGCAACGCGCTGCAGAATGAATCGGTGACGGAGGCGCTGGATGTCGGCGTGCGCAGCATCAATGCGGCGCTGACCATCGGCAAGGGCCAGAGGATCGGCATCGTCGCCGGATCGGGCGTCGGCAAATCCGTGCTGCTGGGCATGCTGGCGCGCTATACATCCGCCGATATCGTCGTCATCGCCCTGATCGGCGAACGCGGCCGCGAAGTATCGGATTTCTGCCGCGAGCATCTGGTTGGCGAAAGCGCGACGCGGACGGTCGTCGTCGCCGTCCCCGCCGACCAGTCCCCCGTGCTGAGACTGCGCGGCGCCGAGCGGGCGACCGCCATTGCGGAATATTATCGCGACCAGGGCAAATCCGTCCTGCTGATCCTGGACAGCCTGACCCGCGTTGCGCACGCACAGCGCGAGATCGGCCTGGCACTGGGCGAGCCGCCAACGTCAAAAGGCTATCCCCCGTCAGTATTCAGCCTGGTGCCGAAGCTGGTCGAGCGCGCCGGTGCCGCGCCGGGGGGCGGATCGATCACCGCCATCTATACCGTGCTGGCAGACGGCGACGACGTGGAGGGCGATCCCGTCGTCGATTCGGCGCGCGCCATCCTGGACGGGCATATCGTGCTGTCACGGCAAATTGCCGAACGCGGCCTCTATCCCGCAATCGATCTGAGCCGCTCCGTCAGCCGCACCATGCAGGACGTCGTCCGTCCGGCCCATATGAAGCGGGCCATGGCACTGCGCCGCGCGAACGGCGTTTACGAACAGAATGCCGATCTGGTGACGCTTGGCGCCTATAAGCCCGGCCAGAATGTCGAACTGGACGAGGCGATGCAAAGGCGCCCGCTGTTCGAGGCATTCATGGCGCAGTCGCGCGACGAACGCGTCGATTATGCCGGCGCCATCGCCGATCTGGAAACGCTGATGGCGCCCCGATGACCCGGGGCGAACGCGTCAAGCGACTGGTCGCCCTGCGCGAGACGGAAAGCCGCATCGCCCGCCTGCACCAGCAGCAAACCGCCCGTTCGCGCGACGATTGCCGCGAGCTGACGGCCCGCATCGAGGAACTGATCGACGCCTATCAGCCAAGCGTCGGTCCATCGTCCGCAGGCACCCTGCGGAACTATGCCGCCCAGCGGGAGGGGCTGGGGCGCAGCAGGACCGAGACGGCACGGCGCCTGGGGCATCTGGAACAATATCTGGAAACCGCGAGCGAAGCCTGCCGCGCCGCAGAAAAACGCGCCCAGGGCGTAGAAAAACTGGCGGACCGCATCAGGCGAGAGGAAGTTCGCGACGCCGAGCGGAAACGCGAGCGATCACAGGTTTTTATCAGGAAGCGATAGGCCCGCGCGCGCAATCGGCGCGGCTTTTGCCGAAATTGGTACGGCTCTTGCTGATGAAGGGATGACTATCCGATCCCGACAGAAAGCCGTCACATGCTAAGCGTTACCTCTGCCCCCAAGGCACCGGCAAACCCGGCAGCAGGAAGCCCGCAATCACCGGTCGACAGCCTGTTTGCGGGTATCATGGTGCAGATGGGGGAGGCATCGGCAAAGTCTGGTGTCGCCGGTCTGAGTGACGGCGCCAAATTATTGGCGGGCGGCGCAGAGGGGCTGACAGCCGACGGCACGGAAGCCCCCACGCCTGCCGTGGGCGATCCGCAAGCGGCAAAAGATGCGGCGCTTGAGGCAGCCGTCACCATGCCGGGCGCGGAAGATGGCGCGACGGCAGCGCCGGGTGCGGAAGAGGCGCCTGCCCTGCCCCCCTCGACACCCGCAACCACCATTATCGCCGAATCATTGCAGACACCGCCCAACGGCAAGGAGGGGGCGAAGACGCCTGCCACGACCGAAGAGGCAGGCGGAGACGATGACGCCCTGGATGTGACGAGCGGCGACAATATCCTTCCTGCCGGACAAGCGCCGGTAGGGGCAGCGCTTGGCGCAAATGCCGCGTCGCCGTCTACGGACATTACCCCCGAAACTGGACCGGAGAGCGGCATTGCCGCGGCCACGCTGGGTAGCGCGGCAGGTCTGGCGAATGGCACACGCGCACCCGCCACACAGAAACTGCGCTCCTCCGCAGCCGGGCTGGCCGATGACGCGACGCAGCAACCTGCGGCCACGGAGGCGCCCGGAGCCACGGCCGGCGCGCGGCTACAACCCGCTGATGGCGGCGCGCGCGCAATTAATGCGATGGAGGGAGCCCAGGCAGGCATTGACGGTCAACATATGACGGGGGACGATGCCACGCTGTTGTCGGAAGGATCGCTGGCACGAACGGCGAACGCGGCTTTGTCGGCCGACGACCGGCTCTCCCTAATGCCGGCAGCCAATAATGATCGCCCCGCAGGCACAAGCCCCGCCCCCCTGCCAGCCCTGCCCCCGGCAGGCGAAACCGGCATTGCGGCGCGCGATGCCGCCGAAACCGCTTGGGCCGAACAGGCCGCAAAGGGCCTGATGGCGAAGCTGGATGGCGGCGCAACGCAGGCCCGCTTTCGCCTGACGCCGGAGGCACTGGGCACCGTCGATATCAGCGTTTCGTTCGATACCGGCACGCCGAAGGTAAGTTTCGCCGTCGGTAATGATGCAGCGCGTGCGGCAATCGATTCCGCACTGCCGCGCCTGGGCGACATGCTGGAGCGGAACTTGGCGGAAAATGGCGCCGCCAATGCGGAGACGTCATCGCGGCAATCATCTGCACGCCAAGAACAGCAGCCCGACCAACAGCCATCGCACGCGCGGCGGTGGGAGGCGCAGCCGGACGAAGCCGAGCGCCGCATTTCAACCAGCGACAGCAAGAATGAGGAGGGCGGGCGCCTGCGCCTGTTTGCATAAAAATGGCAAAGAACGTCCAGACGGGGCCGGCGGACGACGCCGCAGCAAAGCCGAAATCGAAGATGAAATGGATCCTGCTGCTAACCCCGCTGCTGTTGGTGGTCGGCGGCGGCGGCGCGGCGGGCGCCTATTATTTCCTGCAATCGGACACGGGCGGAAAGCATGAGGAAGCGCCGCCGCCGGTGCCGTTGTCCTATTACAGCATGGAGGATGCGCTGATCAGCAATATCGCTGATTCGCCGCAGCTGGTGCAGGTGAAGATCGCCATGGCGACCGATGCCGGGCCCGAGTTGCTGGACGGTGTCAAAGCGCACGAGACGGCGATCCGCGCCGAACTGCTGACCGAGTTGATGAGCGCAAAGGCCGATGACCTGTCAAGCCGCGCCGGCAAGGCCGCGCTGCGCGCCCAGATGCGCGACGCGGTGAACGCCGAGCTGAAGAAGCGCGTCGGCGAGGACGGCATTACCGAGGTGCTGTTTACCGACATGGTGATCCAGTGAGCGCACAGGTGGAACTGGAAGAAGTCGGAGATGAGGAATCGCAGCAGGATTCCGGGCCGGAGCGCATCGACCTGCTGGCGCATTACGGCACGCTGGCAAGGTCCCGCGATGAAGCCAATTTCGTGTCCATGGGCCAGCGCCTCGGCGTGCGGGTCGCGCAGGCAATGGCACGCTATTGCGGCCATTCGCTGTACCAATCGTCCGCCATCACCGTCCCGGAACAAGCAGCCGCGTCGGCTGACGACATTTATATTGCGCATTTCCAGATCGAGGACACGCGCGACCCGCTGTGCCTGCTGGTGTCGCCCGTCGCGGTCGAACGCGTCATCGCGGCCCTGTTCGGGGCGGATGAAAGCGAAATCCTGGCCGCCACGCCCATTTTGCGGCCTGAGCAGACCCATGTGGACCGCGCCGTCCTGGAACGCGTGGTCACGGAACTGGAAAGTGCGATTGGCAGCCTGATGCGCGACGTCCCGGGAATGGCCCTGGCTGGCCGGACCGGCAAGCTGGTGCAGATGCCGGCGGATTCGCTGGATCCGGGCAGCGGATATGTCGCCATCCACTTGGAGAGCGAGGGCGTGACGACGACGTCGGCAGAGGTCAGTTTTCTGATCCCCCGGCAGGCGGCTGCGCGCCTGGCACGAGGCGTCGCGAGCAGCCGCAGATCCGCGCCGGAGAGGGCGTCCTGGCGCACCCGCCTGCGCGCGGCGGTCATGGATATCGAGCTGGAGGCGCGCGCGCCTATCGCGCATTTCCACATGCCGCTGGCACGCGTCCTGACGCTGAGCGACGGCGAGGAAATCGCCATCGCGCCGACCGGCGCCGCGAACCTGTCGATCGACGGCATTCCGATCGCCGCCGGCGAGCCCGGCGAGCAGCACGGCCAGCGGGCCGTACGCCTGACCAAATTACATACAGCGCCGACGATTTCCGGCTGAACGGGAGAGTGGATGATGAGTGACGTCAAGGAAATGGCGGCGAACGGCGACGCCGGAAAGGCCGGAAACGCGGCGAATGCCGGGGCCGGACGGGAAAGCGCGTTCAGTTCCCGCCTGCTGGAGATGATATCGGTGCGGCTGAGCGTCGAACTGGGCGGAACCAAGATCCGCCTGCGCGACCTGCTGGCACTGGAAGAGAACAGCGTCGTCGAACTGGACAGCGAACTGGATGCGCCGCTGTCTATCTATGCCAATGGCACGCTGCTGGGGCATGGCGAGGTCGTGCGTAGCGGCCAGCGGTTCGGCATTCGCATCACCGAAATCAGCGAAACGCGTGAGCGGATCGCCTCGGTCGACCAGATCTAGGCCCGTTCATGACCGAGTATGTCCTGCGTCTGGTGCTGCTGCTGCCGCTGATCTGCGGCCTGATCGTCGGCGGCCTGTGGCTGACCAAAAGAGTGCAGGAACGCGCCGCCGGCCTGGGCGGCAAGACCCGTACCGTGCGCCTGGAAGAAGTCATGTCGCTGACGCCGACGACGAAGGTCGCGGTGCTGAGCTTTGCCGGTGAACGCATTCTGGTGTCCATCGGCAAGAACGGTGTCACGCGGCTGGCGCGGGCGGGGGCAGACGATAGCGCCCCGCAAGCGGCGAATATCGATATGGACGAGGGCGACGTGATATGAGCGCGTCCCGGATAATGGGCATGGTGGCTGCGATCCTGACGATCGTCCTTCTGGCCCTTCCCCTCGACCCCGCACTGGCACAGGCGGCGGCCCCCGCCGCACCCACGGACGGGTCCGGCCCCGTCGAATTCGCCGCCGACCTGCTGAGCGGCGATGGCGAAGCGGAGCGGGAGCCGCTGTCCTTTTCCCTGCAGGTGCTGATCCTGATGTCGCTGCTGGCGGTGCTGCCGTCGGTATTGCTGATGATGACGGCGTTCACGCGCATCATCATCGTGCTGTCCATCCTGCGCCAGGCGCTGGGCCTGCAACAGACGCCGCCGAACCAGGTGCTGATCGGGCTGTCCATCTTTCTGACCTTCTTCGTCATGGCGCCGGTGTTCACGCAGCTGAACGAGGTTGCGCTGCAGCCCTATTCGGCGGGCGAAGTGGGCCTCGACGTCGGCATCGAACGCGGCGGCGACATCATGCGCGGCTTCATGATCGACCAGACGCGGGAGCGCGACCTGAAGATGTTCGCGGACATGGCGGAGGCGGGCAGCTTTGCCAGCGCCGACGACATTCCCTTTTCCGTGCTGCTGCCGGCGTTCGTCACCAGCGAGCTGAAGACTGCGTTCCAGATCGGATTCCTGATATTCCTGCCGTTTCTGGTGATCGATCTGGTCGTCGCCAGCGTGCTGATGTCGCTGGGCATGATGATGCTGTCGCCGACGCTCATCTCCCTGCCGTTCAAGCTGCTGCTGTTCGTGGCGGTCGACGGTTGGGCGCTGACCATGAGCTCGCTCGCCATGAGCTTTCAGGGGTAATCGCGCATGGCACCGGAACTTGCCGATCTGGCCACCGAAATGCTGTGGGTGCTGCTGTTCGTGATGGCACCCATCATCCTGCCCGCCCTGCTGGTCGGCCTGCTGCTGGGCATGGTGCAGGCGGCGACGTCGATCAACGAGATGACGCTGAGCTTCGTGCCGAAGATCATCGTCGTCGTCATCTGCTTTGCCATATTCGGCGGCGCCATGCTGACGCTGCTGAGCGATTTCACCCTGTCGGTTTTCGAGACCATCCCGCTGCTGTCGCGATGAGCGCGCTGACCGGCACCAATTTCGAGGCGCAGTTCGCGGCGCTGATCTTTGCAATGCTGCGCATCGGTGCGGCATTCATGGTCGCACCGGTATTTTCCGCCGTCGGCCTGCCCCTGATCGTACGCATCGGCCTGTCCGCCGCGATCGGTTTCATCGTTATCGGCAGTGCCGGGGCGACGGCGCCCGCCGATCCGCTGTCCCCCGCCGCGCTGGTCTTTGCCTTTCAGGAGGTCGCGCTGGGGTTGGCCATGGGCCTGATCCTGCAGGTGGCGTTCGCCGCGCCGCTGGTCGCCGGGGATTACATCGCCAACAGCATGGGGCTGGGCTTTGCATCGATGGTGAACCCGCAAATGGGCGTCAACAGCCCGGTCCTCGCACAATTCCTGATGATCTTTACCGTGCTGGTGTTCCTGGGCGTCGACGGCCATCTGATCCTGATCCAGGCGCTGGTCGACAGCTATGTCGTGCTGCCCATCATGGGCGACTGGCTGACCCCGCAGCTGGGCTATGACGTCGCCATGTTCGGGTCGATCATGTTTCGCGCCGGGCTGATGATCGCGCTGCCCGTCGGCTTTGCGCTGTTCGCCATCAACATCGTCATCGGCTTCATGACGCGCAGCGCGCCACAGCTGAATATCTTTGCCATCGGCCTGCCCATCACGCTGCTGAGCGGTACGGCGCTGCTGGCGATCCTGTTTCCCGGCATGGCGTCCATGTTCGAGGATGTCGTGGGTGAGGGACTGGACGCCGTACAGGCGCTGTCGAACGGGCGGCTGTAATGGCGGAACAGGCCGATCGGGACCAGAAAACCGAACAGCCGACGGACAAGAAGCGGCGCGATGCTGCGCGCGAAGGCGACGTTCCCAAATCGCGCGAACTGCTGATCGCGGGCGTGATGCTGGGCGGCACCGCCTATCTGGTGTTCGCATCCTCCATGCTGTTCGACGGTCTGTCGGAAATGCTGACGCACGGCCTGCGGTTCGGAAAGGCCGATATCGACGATTTCGACGTCGCCGAGCGTACATACATGCTGCTGGGCGACATTATCCTGCCGCTGATCGGGCTGCTGGCCGCCACGCTGTTCGCCGCCATCGGCGCGCAGGCGCTGCTGGGCGGCCTGCAATTCAACATGCGTTCTGTCCGGTTCAAGGGGAACCGCCTGAATCCGGGTGCGGGCCTGAAGCGCATGGTGTCCATGAATTCCCTGATCGAATTGGCGAAATCGCTGTTGAAGGTCGTCCTGATCGGCAGCATCGGCACGGCAACGCTGTGGCTGGGCATCGATCATTTGCTGGCGCTGGGCAGCGGCACGCTGACCTCCTCCATCGCTGAGGCGGGATCGATCCTGGCGATGCTGCTGTTCGCGCTGGTCGGCGCCCTGATCATCGTGGCCGCCGTCGACGTCCCCGTGCAGCTGCTGCAGCGCGTCAAGAAACTGCGCATGACCAAGCAGGAAGTTAAGGACGAGATGAAGCAGAGCGAGGGATCGCCCGAGGTCCGCGCCGCCATCCGCCGCCGCCAGCGCGAAGCCATCAAGCGCGATGTGCGCCAGGGGGTCGAGGTCGCCAATGTCGTGCTGACCAACCCGACGCATTTCGCCGTCGCGCTGCGCTATGACACAAAGCGCGATGCCGCGCCCGTCGTCGTCGCCATGGGCAAGGGCGAGGTCGCCGCAGTCATCCGTGAATTGGCCGACCAGTTCGACAAGCCGATCCTGTCCTATCCGCAGCTGACCCGCGCGCTCTATTTCACCAGCAAGGTAGGCATGGAGGTCCGCAGCGATCTTTATATTGCCGTCGCAACCATCCTGGCCTTCATATTCGACCTGAACCGCGACGTGACGCGGCCACGTCCCGACATCATGGTGCCCACGGACTATCGCTTCGACGAGGAAGGACGCGTGGCATGAACGCCGCCCCGCCGCTGAATTCAGCCCCGCAGACGCCCTTAATCTGGTCCGTTGCCGGTCGTCATATTTCACAAGCCCCGGGGGCCGCGTTCGCGCGCCGCCGCCCACAGATTGGATAATCGGTCATGGACGGAATTTTGGCGGCGCTCGGCGCGGGTTCGGGTCTGCAGACCAGCGATATCATTGCGGGCCTGCTGGCGGCGGAACGCGAGCCGAAGGTGGAGCGCATCGAGGCGCAGCGCGAGAGTATCGACGCGCAGGTATCGGCGCTGGGCCAGGTGCGATCCGCGCTGTCCGCCTTTTCATCGGCGCTTTCCGATCTGAAAAATAGCGGCGTTCTGGGCGTGCAGCCGCAGCTGAGCCGTACCGATCTGGCCACGGCCACCGTCACCTCGCGCAGCGCAAGGCCGCAGAATCTGTCCTTCAGCGTCGAGGCGCTTGCCAGCAGTCAGACGCTGGCCAGTTCCGGCTTTGCGGCGGCCGAGGCAGGCGCGCTGGGGACCGGTACAGTGACGCTGAACTTTGGCACCCTGACGCAGGACGCGGCGGGGCAGCCCAGTGCGTTCGCGCCGGGCACGCCCGCCCGCACCCTGACCATCGACATCGCCCAGGGGGAAGACAATCTTGCCACCATCGCCGCCAAGATCAACGAGGCGGATGCGGGCGTGTCCGCTTCGGTCATCAATGACGGCAGCGCCGAGCGGCTGATCGTCAAGGGTGCCGACGGCGCCGAAAATGCATTTACCATCGACGTCGCCACCGCCGCGGGCAACCCGCTGGAACGGCTGGCCTTCGGCGTCGGCACGGCGACGGGGATGACCGCCACGAAGAGCGCCACCAATGCCGAATTGCTGGTCGAGGGCGTCGCGGTCAGTCGGCCCGGCAATCGCATATCCGACCTGATCGAGGGCACCACGCTGACCCTGACGAAGGCGGAGCCAGGCGCGATCGTCAATTATGCCGCCAGCTATGATGAGGCCGAACTGGCGACGGCGATGCAGAATTTCACCGCCGCCTATAATGAAATGAACAGCCTGATGGGCGAATTTTCGGCGCGCGCGGCCGACGGCGAAGAGGCAGGCCCGCTGAACGGTTCGCGTGCGCTGAGAGAGTTGCAGGCAGAATTGCGCAGCCTGACCACCGACATTCTGGCGCCAGGCGACGGCGTCAGCCGCCTTTCCGATATCGGCATCAGGATCAGCCGGGATGGATCGCTGCTGGTGGATTCGGCCAAGCTGGAAAGCGCCGTACGCAGCGCGCCGGACCTGATCGCCAGCATGTTTCATGATAATCAAGCGGCCGGCGCGGACGGGATCACCCTGCAGGGGACGATCTCGGGCGCGGAACCCGGGACGTACAGCTTCACCAACATTGTCGCGGGCAGCGCTGGAGTGCTGTCGGGGCAGGATGCGTCCAGCGCCTTTTCCACGCCGCTGGTCATCGACGCCGCCAACCGCGAATTCCGCGTCAGCGTCGATGGTCGAGGGTCGCTGACCATTCCCCTGGTGGAGGGAAGCTACACCGATGGCAATGGTTTTGCCGCGATGATGACCGAGGCAATTCGCGGCGATGCCCTGCTGGGCACCTTCAATGCAGGTGCCACTGTCAGCTGGGACGGGGCGGCATTTTCAATCCGATCGTCGTCCGCGGGTTCAAAAAGTGCGGTGTCCATTCTGGAAATGGATGCAACCCTGTCGCAGCGTCTTGGCCTCGATACCGCCGTCGCACAGGCAGGGACCGACGCGACGGGCCAGATCAACGGCGTTTCCGTCACCGGGACG
This sequence comes from Pacificimonas sp. ICDLI1SI03, assembly GCF_054740865.1. NCBI lineage: Bacteria > Pseudomonadati > Pseudomonadota > Alphaproteobacteria > Sphingomonadales > Sphingosinicellaceae > Pacificimonas > Pacificimonas sp. ICDLI1SI03. The sequence goes on along the minus strand of NZ_JBSQAU010000001.1, from coordinate 2,264,884 downwards.
GGCAATAATTTGACGATCCCCGCGGGCAGCCCCGGTGCCGGCATGCGATTCACGGTTACGAAGAACGTCGCGACAGCCAATGTTCAGGTGTCGCACGGTATCGACACCCGGCTGGCAAAGATCGCGGCGGAGCTGTCCGATTCGGACAGCCCCTTTGGCAGCAATATCAGCCGCCTTTCCCGGCAGCGCGCGGATCTCGACAAGGAGGAGACCGCGCTGACAGCGCGTCTCGTCACCTATGAGGACCGCCTGCGCGCTCAGTTCGGCGCGATGGAAGCCGCCGTCGCCGGGTTCAAGGCGACACAGGATTTCCTCGACCAGCAAATCGACCTCTGGTCGAATTCAGATTCGTGATTGGGAGTATTCCAAATGATTCAGACTTCACGCCGCAACGCCGCCCAATATGCGAATAATGGTATCGAAACCGCCGTCGTAGGCGCCAGCCCGGCACAGCTGGTCAAGCTGATGTTCGACGAGCTGCGCTCCACACTGGGCACGCTGCAACATTGCACGACACCGGAACGACGTGAGATGCGAAGCCGCCTGACCAGTCGCGCCGTATCTATTCTATACGCGCTGCTATCCTCGCTCGACATGGAGCAGGGCGGCAAGATCGCGGAAGATTTGAGTGCGATTTACGATTATTGCATCCGCAAACTGCAGTCTTCCGTAACAGCCGGCGATCCGAACGCGCTGACCGAGGTCAATGCGATCATCGACGAGATCGCCAGCGCGTGGACGGAGATAATGCCATGAAAGACAGTATAGCGCGCGCTTTATCCGACCTCGGCCTGATCGCCGAGCAGCAGCTGGAGCTGACCTCCAAAGGGGATATTGAGAGCGCGCTACTGTGCCAGCACCTGTTCCACAGAGAGCTGGATTCCATCATGGAGAGGCTGCAGCCAGACGATTATGCCGATGCGATACCGCAGCTGGAAAGAATGCAGAATATCTTCAAGAGCGCGCACCAGACCGCAGAGGATATCCTGCGACTGCGCAAGAAGAGCGCCGGTGTGTCACAGCGGCAACGGCGGCGCGAGGACAGCTATACGCGCGCATCCAGCATGGAGTGAGCCTTTCGTTTCCGGCGCACGTGACGCCGGACAATGATGTCATGCAACGTCACGCTGTATATTGTATTTACGTATCTTTTCCGAAAGCGTCGTGCGCTGCAGGCCCAGCAGTCGGGCCGCATCGGCGATGGTGTGATGCGTTTTGGAAAGCGCCGATTCGATGAACTTCATTTCGATATCCTCAAGGATTTCCTTGAGGTTGACGTTCCCGCGCGCGATCTGATCACAGGGGCTGTCATGGCCGGTCGTATCCTTTGCGGGGACCGGTGTGGACACAGGCGCGGGTACATCTGCGGGTGACTTTACCGAAGCCATGACGGGGGGACGGGCCACCGGGGGATGCCCGCTGGCTTGCGGGCGCGGCAGCGGCGAAACCTGGTCGCCCGCTGCGATCTGTTCGCGCATACGCCCCAACGACAATAGAAAGTCGGTCCCGGCAGCATCGACCTGCTTGCCGCGATAGAGTACCGACGCGCGCTCCGCCCAGTTTTTCAGCTCACGCACATTGCCCGGCCAGTCATAATCGGTCAGCCGTTCAATAGCGTCCGACGTCAGCGTGAAGGCCGGCGCGTCGTGGCCAAAGTGACGGGCGAAATGTTCCGCAAGTTCGGCCACATCCTCCCTGCGCTGATTGAGGGGCGGCAGGTGGATCGGGAAAATGTTCAGGCGATAATAGAGATCCTCGCGGAATTCGCCGTCGGCGATCCGGCCGGGAAGATCACGGTGCGTTGCCGTGACCACGCGGGTGTTGAACGCGCGGGTACGGTTGTCGCCGATTCGCTCGAACACGCGCTCTTCCAGAACGCGCAGCAATTTCACCTGCATGTCGAGCGGCATGTCGCCGATTTCGTCCAGGAACAGCGTTCCGCCGTCCGCCGCCTCGAATCGGCCCAGCCGCGCCGCAGTTGCGCCGGTGAACGCTCCCTTTTCGTGGCCGAACAGCTCGCTTTCGATAAGCTCGCGGGGAATGGCACCGCAGTTGATCGAGACGACCGGCGCCTTTGCACGGGGGGATTGCCGGTGCAGCAGCTTCGCCACCACCTCCTTGCCCGAACCGGACGGGCCGGTGATCAGGCAGGTCGCGTCCGATGCCGCAACCTCGCGAACGAAATAGCGGACGGCCTGAATTGCCGCGCTGGACCCCAGCAATTCGTGCGATGCCGCTATGGCGCCGTTAGATAATGACCTGCCCATTGAGGACCCCCGTCTGAGATGTGCCCCTGCATCCAGCGAAGCCCCAACCAACGGGCCATCACAACGCAGCATTCCGATGATTCTGCACATAAGGCCAATTCTTAACGAAACTCTAAAGACTGATGCAGGTTTACTAGTTAAACATCTGTCCAAATTGGATTTGGTATCTTTTCCCTGCGCGGTTTTGACGCCGGGTGTGCAGTGCGCGATTCTATATGTTAAGGCCGGGAGACGGGAAACAGCGCGGGAGTTCCGCAAATGTTCGACGCCTTCGACGCGCTGATTCTCGCGCGCATCCAGTTCGCCTTCACGGTCAGCTTTCATTTCATATTTCCGGCCTTCTCCATCGGCCTCGCCTCCTATCTGGCAGTGCTGGAGGGGCTGTGGCTGAAAACCGGCAACAGCGTCTATCTCGCCCTCTATAAATACTGGTTGAAGATATTCGCCATCGCCTTTGCGATGGGCGTCGTGTCGGGCATCACCATGTCCTACCAATTCGGCACCAATTGGTCGGTATTTTCCGATCGGACCGGGCCGATTCTGGGGCCGCTAATGGCCTATGAAGTGCTGACCGCCTTTTTTCTGGAGGCAGGATTTCTGGGCGTGATGCTGTTCGGCATGAATCGCGTCGGCCCGAAACTGCATTTCGCCGCCACCGCAATGGTCGCGGTGGGCACCTTCATCAGCGCCTTCTGGATCCTGAGCGTCAACAGCTGGATGCACACGCCGGTGGGATTCGCGCTGAACGAGGTGGGCCAATATGTCCCCGCCGCGCCGTGGATCGACATCATTTTCAACCCCAGCTTTCCCTATCGATTGGTCCACACGGTCATCGCCGCCTATCTGACCACGGCGCTGGTGGTAGGCGCGGTGGGTGCCTGGCACCTGCTGAAGGAGCGCGCGAACCCCCATGCGCGCAAGATGTTTTCAATGGCCATGTGGATGGCCGCCCTGGTTGCGCCCGTGCAGATATTCGCCGGCGACATGCACGGCCTAAACACGCTGGAACATCAGCCGCAGAAGGTGATGGCGATGGAGGGTCATTATGACAGCCATCCGGACGGCGCGCCGCTGATCCTGTTCGGCATCCCCAACGCCGAAGAGAAACGAATCGATTATGCCGTCGAGATCCCGAAACTGTCCTCGCTGATCCTGAAGCACGACCTGGATGCGCCGCTGGCAGGTCTCGATACCATCGCCGACGACCGGGAACCGCCGGTCAGTATCGTCTTCTGGTCGTTCCGAATCATGGTCGCCCTCGGCTTTGCCATGCTGGGCCTGGGCCTGTGGAGCCTGTTCGCACGCTATCGAAGCCGTCTGTACGACTGGCCGTGGCTGCACAGGGCGGCCATTGTCATGGGGCCGTCGGGTTTCATCGCCGTGCTGGCCGGCTGGGTAACGACGGAGGTGGGGCGGCAACCCTTTACCGTCTATAATCAGTTACTGACGGCGGACAGCGTATCGCCGCTGGGCGCGCCGGCGGTGGGCGCCTCTCTCCTGGCCTTCGTGATCGTCTATTTCGCCGTATTCGGCGTTGGCGTCTGGTACATATTGCGGCTGGTCGGCAAGATCCCCCAGATCAGCGAGGACGAGCCCGCGCGCGCGCCAATCCGTTCGTCCGGGATCACACCCGGCCCCGCAGAGGGCAAGGGCGGCAGCGGCAATATGAACACCGACCCCGACAATGGCCCCGAAGTGGCACCCGCGAAATGAACTGGCTGGCAACATCCGTACCGCTGACCGAGGTTTGGGCATTCATCATCGCGGGCGCCGTCTTCGCCTATGTGGTGATGGACGGATTCGACCTGGGCATCGGCATCCTGTTTCCCGTCTTTGACGTGGGCAAAGAGCGGGACCAGGCCATGAATGCCATCGCGCCGGTGTGGGACGGCAATGAGACCTGGCTGGTGCTGGGCGGCGGCGGGCTGTTTGCCGCCTTCCCCCTGGCATATGCCATCATCCTGCCGGCGCTGTATCCGCCCATTATCGCCATGCTGCTGGGACTCGTCTTTCGCGGTGTCGCGTTCGAGTTTCGTTGGCGCGACCCCGGTCATCGCGCCCTGTGGGACGCGGCGTTTACCGCCGGATCGTTCGTCGCCGCACTGGCGCAGGGCATCATTCTGGGCGCGCTGCTGGAGGGGATCGCCGTCGAGGGCCGCGCCTATGCCGGCGGATGGTGGGACTGGCTGAGCCCGTTCAGCCTGCTGACCGGGGCCAGCGTTGTCGCGGGCTATGCCCTGCTGGGCGCGACATTCCTGATCTACAAGGTGGAGGGCCGCGCCAACGACCATGCCCGCCGCCTGGCCTGGCGCTGTTTCTGGCTGACCGGACTGGCCATTCTGGCGGTCAGCATCGGGACGCTGTTCCTGTCGGGCCGCTATATCGAGAAATGGCTGTCGACTCCGGGCCTGTTCTTTACCGCGCAGGTGCCGCTGCTGGTGGCCATCCTGGCCTACGCATTCATCCGGACGATGCAGAAGGGGCGCGAGCTTGCCCCCTTCCTGATTTGCCTCGCCCTGTTCTTCGTCACCTTTGCGGGACTGGGGATCAGCATGTGGCCGGACATCATTCCGGGCGAGGTGAGCATCGTCGACGCCGCCGCCCCGGCAAAGAGCCAGGCATTCATGCTGTTCGGCGCGGCCATCATGATGCCGATCATCATCGCCTATACCGCCTATGCCTATTGGGTGTTCCGCGGAAAGGTTGGCCATGACGGCTATCATGACTGAGTTCTGTGGCGTTCTGCGGAGCGGCGGATCATCATGAACAAGCCGCTATGGCAGCGCCTGTTGTGGATGGCGGCGATCTGGGCGGCGAGCGTCGCGGCGCTGGGCCTTGTCGCGCTGCTGATCCGGACCTGGCTGAACGGCTAGGCGCGGAGAGAGGCGCCTCAGGCGGCGCTTTCCAGAGCAGCCTCTCGATCGCGCTCGGCCCGGCTTTTCTTTTCGCTGGCCGTTTTCAGCTGGCCGCAGGCGGCCATGATGTCCTGGCCCCGTGGCGTGCGGACGGGGGCGCTGATGCCGGCGTCGAAGACGATCTTTGAGAAGGATTTGATGCGCGCCGGATCGCTGCATTCATAGGCGCTGCCCGGCCAGGGGTTGAAGGGGATCAGATTCACCTTTGCCGGCAGGTCGTGCATTTTCAGCAGGCGCACGAGGGTGCGGGCATCCTCGTCCGAATCATTGATACCCTTCAGCATGACATATTCGAACGTTATGCGGCGCGCATTGGACGCGCCGGGATAGGCGGCGCAGGCGGCGAGCAACTGCTCTATGCCGTATTTGCGGTTGAGGGGCACGATCTCGTCGCGCGTTTCCTTGTTCACGGCATGCAGCGACACGGCCAGATTGACGCCGAGTTCCGCGCCGCAGCGCGCCATCATCGGCACGACGCCAGAGGTAGAAAGCGTTATGCGGCGTTTCGACAGCGCCAGCCCCGCCTCGTCCATCACGACGCCCAGCGCGCCGGCGACATTGTCGAAATTGTACAGCGGTTCGCCCATGCCCATCATGACGATATTGGTCAGCATGCGCGCCTCGCCGGTCAGATCCTCGCCCGGTTTTGGCCATTCGCCAAGCGCATCGCGGGCCAGCATGATCTGTCCGGTGATCTCTCCCGACGTCAGATTGCGGACCAGCTTCATTGTGCCGGTATGGCAAAAGGTGCAGTTCAGCGTGCAGCCGACCTGGCTGGAGACGCACAGCGTGCCGCGATCCGCGTCCGGGATAAACACCATTTCGAATTCATGGCCGTCATCGGTCCTCAGCAGCCATTTGCGGGTGCCGTCGGTTGAAACCAAAGCCTCCGTCACGTCGGGTCGGCCGATGACGAAACGCGATTCCAGAAGCGCGCGATCGCCCTTGGCAATATCGGTCATGGCGGCAAAATCCGTCAGGCCGCGATGATAGATCCAGTGCCACAATTGCTTCGTCCGCAGCCGGACCTGTTTCTCGGCAAAGCCAACATCAGCCAGGGCCGCCGACAATTGCACCCTGTCGAGGCCGACAAGATCGATACGTCCGTCGGCGCGCGGCGTGGCCGCACGGGGGACGGGGACGGCGCTATGGGCGCCCGGAATGGTCATCGCGGCGGTCGGCATGCCGCCTATCTAGGGAGCGGGGGCCGCTTTGTCAGCAGGCGCAGCCAGCGGCGTTGCGCGGATACAACAGATGGGAAAATTAGCGCGCTGCCCGATTGGAAGCGCAAACCGCCTCACCATCTTTCGGCTGGCGCTGCCCCCCCATTCGCGCGGCGCCGCAGCAATAGAAAGTTGGAATCCTATGTTCAGAACTGCTTTTCTCGCCCTTGCCACAGCAGCTGTCCTGCCCGCCGCAGCGATGGCGCAGGATATCGGCCAGGCAATCCCCTATGTCGGCATTTCAGGCGGCTATCATCAGCTGGAGGAAATCGACGCCTCATTCCTGGGCGGCAATAACGATATTTCCATCGATGGCTTCATCTTCGGCGGATATGCCGGCGTTCACCTGCCCGTCGGCGAGAGCCTGATCGTCGGCGGCGAAGGCAATTTCAACTTCGGCACCGGCGATATCGACAATGAATATGGCCTGACGGCGCATGTCGGCACGATGATCGGCCAGAATTCGATGATGTTCGTGCGGGGCGGCTATCAGTGGGTGGACCTCGATTTCGATGGTCTGGCCGAAAAGACCGCCGACGGTTTCAACTTTCAGGGCCAGGACCGTCAGGACTTCATCAACGCGTTCAACAATTCCGCCGGTGACGACACGGCCGGCGACTATCTGGTCGGCGTCGGCGGCGAATTCGGCCTGGGTCAGTCGACGGCATTTCGCATAACTGTCGACACGATCAGCTTTGACACCGTGCGTGTCGGCGGCGGAATGACCTTCCGCTTCTAGCAAATTGAAAGCGAAGAGGGCTGCGCCTCCTTTCGGGGGTTCAGCCCTCTTTTTTTGGGTTTTAATTTAGCGTTGACGCTAATTAGCGATTTAGGTAATAAGAATCTGTGAACGACGTCCTGAAAGCCCTTTCGCATTCCACCCGCCGCGCGGTGCTGTCCCGCCTGCGCAAGGGGGATGCAACTGCGGGAGAGCTTGCCGCTCTGTTCGACGTGTCGAAGCCGACAATGTCGCGGCATTTTCAGGTCTTGAAGGATGCAGACCTGATCGCGGCGGAGCGGCGCGGGACCGAAATCGTCTACAGTTTCAACGCCAGCGTCGGCGATGAACTGCTGGGCGCCCTGATGGCACTGCTGGGGACGAAGGAACGAACATCGGCATCGACGAGCGAGGAACAAGCATGACCCGGAACGCTGACCTGAAAGAAACGATGATCCAGGACTGGGCCAAATGGACGGCGGGCATCGCCACCGCGCTGATGTTGCTGGCGTCCGCAATTTCCTGGTTCCTCGTTCCGGGCAATCTCAGGGTGCCGATGCACTATAACGCGGCCGGACAGGTCGATCGCTATGGGTCTAAACTCGAGGCGCTCCTCGTCCAGCCTGCCATCGCCCTAGCCATCATAGGATTTCTGTTGCTGCTTTCGCGGGTAGAGCCACGGCGGGGAAATCTGCTGCAGAGCACCAAGGCGCTGAGCTGGACGCTGGCCGGAACGGTCCTTCTGCTGGCTGTACTTCATGCCACCATCTTGCTGGGCATTTACGGCGTCGATGTTCCGATACTGCTGCTGGTCAATCTGGGGGTCGGCGCGCTGCTGATCGTGGTGGGCAATTTCCTGCCCAAGACACGCAGCAACTTCGCCCTGGGCGTCCGCACGCGGTGGACGCTGAGCAGTGATTATAGCTGGCGGCTTACCCATTTATGGGCGGGACGCGGCTTCGTGCTGATCGGCGTGGCCATACTTATCACCACCCTTCTTGCGCCTGCGATCAGCCTTTATGTGATCCTCGGCGGCACGATCCTGCTGGGCCTGGCCATAACCGTCGCATCGTGGATCTGGTGGCGGGACGATCCCGCCCGCGCTCAATAACCCTCTGGACGGGAATTGTCCCTCTGCGGCGTATCCAGCAGCAGGGGCAGCGCCGTTTCCTTACCGCCCTCTATGCGGAACACGGTGCCCTGCGGCGCATCGGCGGCGATCGGCACACAGCCGGGTTCAATCGGTTCTCCCCCGACCAGCGCGCCGCGCAGGACACGCGATGTCATGCCGTGCGAAATGATGAGCGCTGGCCGTTGTGGGTCAAGCTCTGCCAGCCAATTGTCCAGCCGCGCCCGGATATCGGGGTACCATTCGCCCTGTGGCGGACGCACGCAGAACAGGCGCCGGCCCGCATCGACGATGGGAACGCCCCCCTCTGCCACGATGTCGTGATAGGCGCGCCCCTCCCACAGGCCGACGTCGATTTCGAGCAGGCGTTCGTCCTGCCGAATGTCGAAATAGTCCAGGCCCAGATGTTCGGCGACGATGCTGGCGGTTTGCAGCGTGCGCCCGGATCGCGACGCCCACAGGTCGATATCCGGCCGGGCGCCCAGCGCCTGTAACAGCACCTGCCCCATCGCCTCTGCCTGCGCGATTCCGCGCCGGGTTAGCGGCGTATGGGCCATGTGGCCCTGCATTCGCGCCCCGGCGTTGAAGACGGTTTCGGCGTGGCGGGCGAGATAAAGCGTGGAATAGTTCATAATTTGCCCCGCTAGCCGCCTTCACGCCGTGCCGCACCCCCGTTATGAGCGAGGCAAACAGAATGGAGAGACGAGTTTTGGCAAACAAACTCTACGACGATGCGGAAAGCGCGCTGGCGGGCCTCGCAAAGGACGGCATCACCGTCATGGCCGGCGGTTTCGGTCTGTGCGGCATTCCGGAAAAGCTGATCGAGGCGCTGCGCGATTCCGGCGCGAAGGACCTGACCTGCATATCGAACAATGCGGGCGTCGACGATTTCGGCCTGGGCCTGCTGCTGCAGACGCGCCAGATCCGGAAGATGATTTCCTCCTATGTCGGAGAGAATAAGGAATTCGAACGCCAGTATCTGGGCGGCGAGCTGGAGCTGGAATTCAATCCGCAGGGCACGCTGGCCGAACGCTGCCGCGCGGGCGGCGCCGGCATTCCGGGCTTCTATACCAAGACCGGCGTCGGCACGCTGGTCGCCGAGGGCAAGGAGCACAAGGAATTCGACGGCGAAACCTATATCATGGAAACCGGCCTGACGGCCGACATCGCCCTGGTAAAGGCGTGGAAGGCGGACCCCGCCGGTAACCTGATCTATCGCAAGACGGCGCGCAATTTTAACCCCGTCATGGCGACGGCCGGCAAGGTGACCATTGCCGAGGTCGAGGAGCTGGTGGGTCCGGGCGAGCTGGACCCCGACTGCATCCAGACGCCGGGTATCTTCGTTCAGCGGCTGATCGTCGGCAAAAATTACGAGAAGCGTATCGAACAGCGCACGGTAAGCGCAGCAGCAGGAGCGGAAGTCTGATGTCCTGGACAAGAGACCAAATGGCGGAACGCGCCGCAAAGGAATTGCAGGACGGATTCTACGTCAATCTGGGCATCGGCATGCCGACGCTGGTCGCCAATTATATCGGTGAAGACATCGACGTGACGCTGCAATCGGAAAACGGCATGCTGGGCATGGGACCGTTCCCGACCGAGGACAATGTCGATGCCGACCTGATCAATGCCGGCAAGCAGACGATTACCGAACTGAAGCGCACCAGCTATTTTTCCAGTGCCGACAGCTTCGCCATGATCCGCGGCGGCCATATCGACCTGTCGATCCTGGGCGCGATGGAAGTCGCCGAAAACGGCGACATCGCCAATTGGATGATCCCCGGCAAGATGGTGAAGGGCATGGGCGGCGCCATGGACCTGGTCGCCGGCGTCAAGAAGATCATCGTTCTGATGGACCACACGAACAAGGCGGGGGAGAGCAAGTTCCTGAAGGAGTGCTCTCTGCCGCTGACCGGTACGAACGTCGTCGACATGGTGGTGACGGATCTGGGCGTGTTTCAGCGCCCCGACCATGACAGCCCGTTCCGCCTGATCGAGCTGGCGCCGGGCGTCGACGTCGAAGAGGTGAAGGCGAAAACCGAGGCCAGGTTCGAGGTTGCCCTGTGACACGCCTGCTGGCGGCCGCGCTCCTGATCGGTCTCGCCGCGTGCGAGACGACGCCCTATTATGCGGCGCTGGAGCAGGTCGGCATCGAAAAGCGCGACCTGCTGGTCGACCGCGTCGAAGATGCACGCGGCAGCCAGAAGGGCGCGCAGGAGGCATTCCGCGCGGCGCTGTCCAGCTATCGCTCGACATCCGCGGCGCAGCCGTCCCGGCTGGAGGTCGCCTATGACGATTTTTCCGGCGCCTACGACAATGCCAAGGACAAGTCCGACGCCGTCCACAGCGATATCCAGTCGATGCGCCGCGTCGCGACCGACATGTTCGCGGAATGGGAAAGCGAACTGAACAAATATCAGGACGCGAATCTGCGCGCGGAATCGCAGGCGCACCTGACCGCGACGCGCCAGCGCTATGCCGCGCTGGATGCGCGGCTGGTGCAGTCGGAAGAGAAAATGCAGCCAGTGCTGCTGGCCTTTCGCGACCGTGTTCTGTTCCTGAAGCATAATCTGAACGCACAGGCGATTCAGCAGATGCGCGGCGAACAGGCGCGGATCGAAGGCGACGTTTCCGCCCTGATCGCGGATCTGGACCAGTCGATCGCCGAAGCCAATCAGTTCATCGCCACAATGAATGCCGGCGCTTAGGCGCATCCCGCGCGGGGCGGGGCAAACTGCGCGTTTGCCCGCCGCGCCAAATTCGCTAAACCCCCGTTACGCGTAACGAGGGGCAGGACAGGACCATCTATGAAAGCTACAGTCGAACGGGCGACCTTGCTGAAATGCCTTGGCCACGTTCAGTCCGTCGTTGAGCGCCGGAACACCATCCCCATCCTGTCCAATGTCCTTATCGAGGCGGAGGATGGCGGCCTGAAGCTGACCGCGACCGACCTGGACCTGCAGGTGGTGGATTCCATCTCCGCACAGACGGAGACGGGCGGCGCCACGACCGTGTCCGCGCACACGCTGTTCGACATCACCCGCAAGCTGCCCGACGGCAGCCAGGTGTCGCTGGACGTGTCCGAAGGCACGATGAAGATCAAGGCGGGGCGCTATTCATCGAAACTGTCGACCCTGCCGCGCGACGATTTCCCGATGATCGCCGAAAGCGAGCTGCCGACGACATTCAGCCTGCCCGGCGAAACGCTGGCGCAGATCATCGACAAGACCCGCTTCGCCATCTCGACCGAAGAGACGCGCTATTATCTGAACGGCATTTTCCTGCACGTCACCGACGGCAAGATGTTCGCCGTCGCAACGGACGGCCACCGTCTGGCGCGCGTAACGCTCGATGCGCCTGCGGGCACGGACGGCATGCCGGACGTGATCGTGCCGCGCAAATGCGTCGCCGAACTAAGAAAACTGCTGGATGAGACCGAGGGCGACGTCGAAATCGGGCTGAGCGCGTCGAAAATCCGCTTCCGCACCGGCACCGCCGTCCTGACATCGAAGCTGATCGACGGCACGTTCCCCGATTACAGCCGCGTCATTCCCACCGGCAATGACAAGCTGCTGCGCGTCGACCCGAAAACGCTGGCAGAGGGCGTCGACCGCGTTTCCGCCATCGCGACCGACAAGACGAAAGCGGTCAAACTTTCGCTGGAAAAGGACAAAATCATCCTGGCGGTGACGAGCCCCGAAACCGGGACGGCGACCGAGGAAGTTCCCGCAGATTATTCCAGCGAAGGCTTCGACGTTGGATTCAACGCGAAATATCTGCTCGACATTCTGGGCGAGGTCGAGGGCGACCAGATCGACGTTCACCTGGCCGATGCCGCCGCACCCACCCTGATCCGGGAAAGCGATGAATCGAACGCGCTCTACGTACTGATGCCCATGCGGGTGTGACAGAAGGGGCGAGCGCCACCCGCGTCGCCCCGCTGCCCCGCAGCCCCGCGATCTTTTCGCCGCTTCTAAAAATCAGTTCCTCCCGTCATTAAGGATGGCGTGACCGCCGCCGCCCGCGCCCTTTCCCGCCTGATGCTGACGGATTTTCGTTCGCATACCCGCGCGGAACTGCACCTGAAGCGCGGCCTGATCGCGATCAGCGGCCCGAATGGCGCAGGCAAAACCAATTTGCTGGAAGCGATCAGCCTGCTGTCGCCGGGTCGGGGGCTGCGGCGCGCAACCCTGCCTGAAATGGCGCGTGCAGACGGCGGCGGCGGATTCGCCATTGCCGCGCGCCTCGATACGGGCGGCGGCGCGCCCGTGGAGATCGGAACGGGGATCGAGCCGGGTTCTGCGCGGCGCATGGTACGCATTAACGGCGCGAACCGGCCCGCAAACGACCTGACCGAATGGACATCCGTCCTGTGGCTGACGCCCGCGATGGACCGCCTGTTCGCGGGCGGCGCGGGCGACCGGCGCCGGTTCCTGGACCGGCTGACACTGGCGCTGCACCCCGGCCACGCCCAGGCGGCAGCGCGATACGAGGCCGCCATGCGGGAGCGCAATCGCCTGATCGGCGAGGGCCGCAGCTCCGACGCCTGGCTGACAGCGGTCGAGCGGCAAATGGCCGAGTTCGGCGTCATGGTGTCGAACGCCCGCAGCAATGCGGTGGCGACGCTGGGCGCGGCCCTCGCGACGCAGGAGGGGCCGTTCCCGAGTGCGGGGATCGCGCTGGACGGCGAAAGTTGGAGCAGTTCGGCAGACCTTGTTGCGGCGCTCGCCGCCTCGCGCCGCAATGACGTTCGCGCCGGGCGCACCCTGATCGGGCCGCACCGTGACGATCTGGACGTCGTCCATCTGGAAAAGGGGCAGGCGGCGGCGCGCGCCTCCACAGGCGAGCAGAAGGCGCTGCTGCTGGGCATCATCATCGCCCATGCGGGGCTGGTGGCGGCACAGACGGGACGGCGTCCGATCCTGCTGCTGGACGAGGTGGCGGCGCATCTGGACGAGGATCGACGCGCGGCCCTGTTCGGCCTGCTGGACGCGCTGGGACCGCAGGTCTGGATGACCGGCACCGACTCGGCGCTTTTCCGTGCAATTCCGGGGGACGCGACCTATATAGAGCTGGTGGACGGGGTGCCGGTGGTCCGGTCGTAAAATCTCGCCCGCGCAGTCCCCGAGGTTCGGGCCCAGACCTGAACCGGTTTCCCGGCGGTCATGCCGTTGGACGGGTGCACAGATGGCCGCCGGCACCTGCCGGGGGACGATCCTTGTTTTGTGGGTGAAGGACGAAAATTGGCGGAAAATAACGAGACGGTTCAGCCTGATGCCGTCGACAGTGCGGCTGTCGCGAGCAATGCCGGCAATGGCGATTACGGCGCCGATTCCATCAAGGTTCTGAAGGGGCTGGACGCTGTTCGCAAGCGGCCCGGCATGTATATTGGCGACACCGAGGACGGATCCGGCCTGCACCACATGGTGTTCGAGGTGTCGGACAATGCCATCGACGAAAGCCTGGCCGGGCATTGCGACCTGGTCACCATGACGCTGAACGCCGACAGCAGCGTTACCGTCACCGATAATGGCCGTGGTATCCCGACAGACATTCACACCGAAGAAGGCGTCAGCGCGGCGGAGGTCATCATGACCCAGCTGCATGCTGGCGGCAAGTTCGACCAGAACAGCTATAAGGTTTCGGGCGGACTGCACGGCGTCGGCGTTTCCGTCGTCAACGCGCTGTCCGACTGGCTGGAACTGCGTATTTTCCGTGACGGCAAAGAACATTGGATGCGGTTCGAAAACGGCAACACCGTCGAGCCGCTGAAGGTCGTCGGCGATGCGGAAGGGCAGAAGGGCACGCATGTGACCTTCATGGCGGCGGAATCGACGTTCAAACTGATCGAATATGATTTCGAAAAGCTGGTGCACCGCTATCGCGAACTGGCATTCCTGAATTCCGGCGTGCGCCTGCTGCTGGCCGACGAACGCCATGCCGAGCGGGAAGAAGTGCAGCTTTACTACGAAGGCGGCGTCGCCGAGTTCGTCAAATATCTGGATCGCAACAAGACGCCAATCATCCCCGAACCCGTTCTGATCATGGGCGAACGCGACGATGTCGGCATCGAAGTCGCGCTGGAATGGAACGATTCCTATCACGAGCAGGTGCAACCGTTCACCAATAACATCCCGCAGCGCGACGGCGGCACCCATTTGGCGGCATTCCGCAGCGCGCTGACACGCACGCTGGGCGCCTATGCGGAGCAGTCCGGCGCACTGAAGAAGGAAAAGGTTTCCCCCACGGGTGAGGACATGCGCGAGGGGCTGACCGCCATCGTGTCCGTCAAGGTACCGGATCCGAAATTCTCATCGCAAACCAAGGACAAGCTGGTTTCGTCGGAGGTGCGCTCCGCCGTCGAAGGGCTGATCAGCGAGAAGCTGAGCGAGTGGCTGGAGGAAAACCCCGCGCCCGCAAAGGCCATTGTCGACAAGTTCGTCGGCGCCGCCGTCGCCCGTGAGGCGGCCCGAAAGGCACGCGAGGCCAGCCGCAAGACGGTGCTGGGCGTATCGTCCCTGCCCGGCAAGCTGAACGACTGTCAGGAAAAAGACCCCGCCAAATCCGAACTGTTCCTGGTCGAGGGCGATTCCGCCGGCGGGTCGGCAAAGCAGGGCCGCGATTCCAAATATCAGGCGATCCTGCCACTGCGCGGCAAGATCCTGAACGTCGAACGCGCACGTTTCGACCGCATGCTGGGCTCCCGCGAGATCGGCACGATTATCCAGGCACTGGGCACCGGGATCGGCCGGGAAGATTTCAATCTGGAAAAGCTGCGCTATCACAAGATCATCATCATGACCGACGCCGACGTCGACGGTGCGCATATTCGCACCCTGCTGCTGACGTTCTTTTACCGGCAGATGCCCGAGCTGGTGACGGAGGGCTATCTATATATTGCGCAGCCGCCCCTGTATAAGGTCGCGAAGGGCAAGTCGGAGGTCTATCTGAAGGACCAGGCCGCACTGGACGACTATCTGATCAATGCGGGCCTGAACGGCGTGACGGTGGAAACCATCGACGGCGCACGCGCGGGTGAGGATCTGCGCCAGCTGGTGAACCAGGCGCGGCGCATGAAGGTGTTCCTGGGCTATGTACCCGGACGCTACGACCCCCGCATGGTCGAGGCGGCTGCGATTTCCGGCGTTCTGGCCAAGCAGGCCAACGAGGCCGGCGCGAACGCCCTGGCAACCCTGCTGAACGCGGAAAGCGACGATGGCGAATGGGCCGTCGAGGTACAGAATTCGGGCTATACGATTACACGCGTCCTGCGCGGCGTGACCGATGCCTATATTCTGGACGACAAATTGCTGATGTCGGCAGAGGCGCGCAAGCTGGCGCAGTTGTTCGAGGGCGAAACCGTCTATGCCGCACCGCTGCGCATCGACGAGGCGCGCAGCGTTCGACGCCCATCCGAACTGCTGGATGCGGTCTTTACCGCCGGACGGAAGGGCCTGAGCATCCAGCGTTATAAGGGCCTGGGCGAGATGAACGCCGAACAGCTGTGGGAAACGACGCTGGATCCCTCCAACCGCTCGCTGCTGCGCGTTGCCGTGGAACAGGCGGACGTTGCCGACGACATCTTCACCCGCCTGATGGGCGACGTCGTCGAACCGCGCCGCGAATTCATCCAGCAGAACGCGCTGTCCGTCGCCAATCTGGACGTTTGAGCCCGGCCTCTGCAATGAAGCGATTGTCTGTTTTCTAAAACGATTGTTTGTTTTTGAAACGTGATTGGTTGTACCATTATGTGTTGCCCGGCTCGAGCGGGCTCATGGGCCCAACTTCGTAACCTTCACCTGGTCGACTCTGGAGGCGTCTCGCGCAAGCAAATGAAAAGGCACTTCGATGCCAATTCCTTTGCCCCGGGAGCTGATGTCGATCGCTATCTATGTAGGAGCTATAGATCGATTCATGAGGATTGGCGACCTTTCAAAGGCCACTGGCGTCAGTATCGCGACAATCCGGCTGTATGAGCGGGAAGGCTTAATCGATCCTGCTTCGCGGACAGATGGAAGATTTCGGGAATTTACCCCAGAGCAGGAACAACGGCTTTATTTCATAAAGCGGATCCGGAATCTCGGCTTCTCATTGGATGACGTAAAGACTCTTTTGGCTCTCTCGAACCTAGGCGAAAAATCGACCCGGGACTTCGTCGAACGCATTCTGAGCGGCATCGCCAATAGGAAGCATGATCTTGACCGCCTCTCAGAGAGTTTGCGAGACGCAAGCGAGGGAATGATCGCGCCAGCCGATATTGTTAGCGCGTTCCGGGGGCAATAAGCCTAGAGCCACTTGTCTTGATGCGTTCTAGTAAAATCAGGGCCACGGCGGGCAAAAATTGAGTGGGCGCTTCCGTCGACATAGCCGTCATTCTCTGCTTCGGAGTAGCTCGTTAAAAGCTGCCCTCCATTCAGGCACTCGCCGCCGACGGCTCGCCCCCCAGGCCTTATGAGCCCTGTGCGCGGTGGGAGCGATACCAAGTCTCACTGATCGTGACCCATGCGCCCATTTGCGCAGTCCGATGGACATGATGCGCCACGGCTGATCGACGAGGCGGTTCCATGCGAAGCAGCATTGGTCGAGGATGTCGGCGTAGGATTTGAAGATGCGGTTCGACAGCCAGTGGTCGCGCATGAACTGCCAGACATTTTCGACCGGGTTGAGTTCGGGGCATTTTGACGGCAGCGGCAACAAGGTGATGTTGGTCGGTATTATGAGGGCGCGAGGGCCGTGCCATCCCGCCTGATCGAGGAGCAGTACGGCATGAGCGCCCGGCGCCACCGCAGCCGAGATCTCTTCCAGATGCAGCGTCATGCCTTCGGTGTTGCATCGCGGCAGCACGAGCGCCGCCCCCTTTCCCTCGGCCGGGCAGATCGCGCCGTAGATATATGCCGATGTCGTGCGCTGGTCCTTGGGTGCCGATGGCCGTGTCCCGCACCGTGCCCAGCGGCGAGTGATCCCGTTCTTTTGCCCAACGCGCGCCTCGTCCTGCCACCAGAGCTCTATCGGGGTGCCGCGCGGGAGCGCCTTTCGGATCGCTGCCACCTCGCCGGGGAAGTTTTTTTAAAAGCCGGAATGGCGTCCACGTCCTGGGCATGATGACGCGGCCTGGCCGACAGCTTGCGATATCCCATGGCGCGAAGCCCCCGGCTCAGCGTCTGCTTGCTGATCCTGATGGCGAACTCGTCCCACACCCATCGCGCCAGATCGGTCAGTCGCCAGCGCACCACGCCATGCGAACCGGCTGGCAATGGCGCTTCGATCCGCAGATCTGGGCATCGGCAGAGCGTGACCCGACGCACCTTCCCGATCCGGGCACGGCCGATTGCCGCGTTGCGGTCTTCGTGGGCGAACGCTCCGTCCCGTCACGGCGGAGGTGCTGGCCCATATGCAGGCGCTGTATCCCGACGGCGTTCCGTTTGCCGCCATTCCCGAGGCGGGCTACCATGTCATGATCGACCAGCCGCTTGCCTTGGTGGCTTGCCTGCGGGCCTTCATAACCCAGTGGATTGTCAAAGGAGACGCAAGGTGAAGCTTGAACGAAAGAAACTCTTAGTGACCGGATCGGCAACCGGAATGGGGGCGGCCAGCGTGCTGGCCTTTGCCCGTGAAGGGGCAAGCGTGGTCGGTTTCTATCGCGGCCGGGGGGTAGAAGCCATTACCGAACGGCTTGGCGATTTGGCGCAGAACGTGTCGTTCATCCGATGCGACGTTTCCGACAAGGATGCGGTGTTCGATGCAACCGCGCGCGCGGTCAACATGATGGGTGGACTGGACGGGGTGGTCCATGCTGCCGCCATTGCTCCGACCACCGCGCCGCAGGACATTTCGTTCGAACAGCTTGAACAGGTCCTGCGGATCAATGTCGGCGGGACCATGCTAGTCAACCAGGCCGCGTTTGCCCATCTCAGGGAGAGGGGGGGGCGGATCGTTAATTTCGCCTCTTCGACAGGGTCGACCGGTTCGGCAATCAAGGCGGATTATGCCGCATCGAAAGGTGCCGTGCTGGCGTGGACCCGATCGGTCGCGACTGCATGGGGGCGGTACGGGATCACGGTCAACTGCATCTGCCCGGTCATTTCTACCGAGATGTACCAGGCAACCCGAGAGGACATGACGCCCGAGGATCTGGCTCGGCTCGATGCATCGCTGGCCAGCACCATTCCATTGGGCGGCGAGTTTGGCGATCCCGAACGCGATTTCGCGCCAGTAGTGGTCTTCCTTGCCGGGGACGGCAGCCGGTTCATCACAGGCCAGACCATCTCGGTCGATGGCGGCCTGCTGATGGTGCGCTGACCCTGACGGTCCGCCGTTCCTGCCATAAACGGCAATTGCGGACAGCGGGCTGTCGTCGGGCCCTCGTCCTTGTGCCAGCACCAACCAGTCGGCGGCGACAAGGGGCCGGTTGGGTGCATCCCCGTTTCGATCCTCCAGTGTGACGCCCTCGTTTAATACAGCCACGATATAGGTCTCCTCGGCAATCTCGGTCAGGGGACTGGCATGCAGCCGCCGCAGCAGGTCGCCGCGGTAGAGCCAGTCGGCCGACCGTGCTATACTGCATCGGCACAGGCGCTGCGTAGCAAATGCGCGTTCCTAGCCAGGAAACTGCTGGCCGGGTTCGCCCGCAAGACCTTGCATGGCGAAAGGCTGACCAAGGACGATCACCAGCGCTGGCAGCAAATCCTCCAGGCCAAAGGATGATTGGCACCAAGCTGGCCAACGCAATCGTGAGGCCCCGGCTGGGGCCCGCTTGAACGGCTTCTCTGGGACGAGGAACCGGCATTGGCCGGTGTGCCGCGTGCCAATATCCCGTCGATCGACGTGCTGGGTCCCGTAATCGCGGAATCCGGCACGAATGAGCAGAAGGAGCGGTTGCTGCCGCGCATCCTTTCGGGCGAGGACTGGTGGCGCTAAGTATTCTCGGAACCGCACGTCGAGTCCGATCTCGCATCGCTCCGGATGAGCGCGGTGGGCGAAGACGATCATTACATCGTCAACGGCACCAAGCTGTGGACCAGCTGGGCGTATATAGCCAACTGCATATTCTGCGTCGTGCGGACTTCGACCGACGGGCCAAGCAGGGGGCATCGCATTCACGATCAACACGATTCTGTTTCTTGAGGACCTGAGATTTTGCCCCAAGGGCGAGGGCGCGCAATTTATCGAGGGCGGGGCCATCGCCCCGGGTGGATGGCTTGCGGTCAACACACCGTTGGCGGCGGGCTGCCTATGTTCATTTCGGCATGTACGGCCTGTTCACTATGGTCGAGGCCGTCACGCAATTGCGCCGGCAGCGCGGGCGAGCGGGAGGTCGCCGGCGCCAGGCTGGCACTGGCGCACGGAATGGAGGCATGTTGTTCCAGCCATGCGCGACGATTTTTGGAACGGAAGAGGTGCTGTAATGCCGCTCGACCCAAACTATATCCGCAACCGCGATTTTGCCGTGATCGAGACCGCCGTCACGGACTATGACGTGATACTGTGTGCCCTATCCATTTGGCTGGGCACCGACCCTGTCAATGCGCGCGACCTGCGCTATGTGTATGAACAGGATTTGCACGTATTTCCCACGACGCCGCTGGTCATCGGTAATTTGGGCAACTGGATAGTCGAGCTGGGAACAAGCATCACCCGGTCGATGGTCGTGCATGAGGCACAGCGCCTTGAAACCCTGCGGCAATTGCCCATCGGCGGGACAGCCGTAACGCGAAACCGGGTGACCGATGTCTGGGACAAGGGCGCCAAGGGCGCAATCATCGAAATCGAGCGCACCACCAACGACAAGGTCAGCGGCGATATCGTGGCGATCGGTTATTCCAGCGTCTTCTGCCGGGCCGATGGCGCATTTGGCGGGGCGTCGGGCCCGGCGCATAAATTTTTGGAGGTGCCGGATCGCGCGCCTGATCATGCCATCGAGATTCCGACCCGCCCCACATCGCCTTACTCTACAGGCTCAACCAGTATCGCAACCCCCTGCACGCCGATCCTATCTATGCCGCACGGGCAAAATTCCGGAGGCCGATCCTTCACGGGCTGGCCACCTGTGGCGTTGCTGCGGTCGCGATCGACCGGGCTTCTCCGGGCACGACACTGAAAACGATCGATGCGCGTTTTTCCAACCTTTCTTTCCGGACGAAACGATCGGCGTCGAACTGTGCTGTGGGACGGGGGCGGTATGGTGCAGTTCCGCGCCCGCGTCGCCGACCGCGCGGTTCTCGACAGGGCCGGGCCGAGCTGGGATGACCCGCGGGATCGCCGGTTGTTGGACGAGGTCGAAATTGAGCCATTCACATAATCGCCGAGGGAGATCGTAAACGTCTGCCATTACCCGAGCTCTTATACTAGTAATCGGTGTTGCGTATGGAATTGCCGTCCTGCGTCCCATAAAGCTGGAACTGAAATTAAGAGCAGACTGATCGCCATCGTCAAAGCCGATGCCATGCATTCCGCCTTCGAAGTGCTACGAAACTCAAAGGTGGGAGTGTATCCCCTTCGCATAGGTAGTTGACTCTGGAAGAGGTGCGGGCCAGAAATTCTCCCAACAACAGGGAGCGGTTTTATGGATAGCAGAATCACATCACGTTTTTTTCGAGTTGAGAAGATGAGTGCGGCCGCACCTGAATTTGAACACGCGTTGTCAGCGGCATTGGCATTGGGAGCGCAGCCGAAGCAGCGCCAAAGAGAACTTACTGATGGCGCGCTTGTAAGGCTGGAACGCAACAAGGAATCTGGCGCATTCGTGGCCGGCGAAGTCGTTCGCGTCCAGACGGAAAACATTCCCCCTGAGGCGAGTGATGCCGGACTGACGCCCCTACGTGTCGGGGGGCTGGGCCACGCAATTGC
This sequence comes from Pacificimonas sp. ICDLI1SI03, assembly GCF_054740865.1. Lineage (NCBI taxonomy): Bacteria > Pseudomonadati > Pseudomonadota > Alphaproteobacteria > Sphingomonadales > Sphingosinicellaceae > Pacificimonas > Pacificimonas sp. ICDLI1SI03. The sequence continues at coordinate 2,243,786 of NZ_JBSQAU010000001.1, read as the reverse complement.
ATATCGTTACCACCCGGGCCTGAAGGTGCTGTGCATACAATTTGACAATCGCGGTGTGTCTGTCGGCAAATTCGTTCGATACCTTAAGCTCGTTGACGACAGTTTTGGTTACACCTTTGAACCTCTTGTCACTCAAGACGCTTGGAATCGCTATAAAGATGGATCGCCACGCAAACTCGCAATTGCCTTGGCGTCGCCCGCGAACTTGGAACGCGTCGAAGGAGATGTGGGAGCTCTTACTGATGCTGGCAGGCGTCTAGGCGAAATTGCCGATGCTCCCATTATTCGCATTGAAGTGAGCATGGGAACCAGTCGGGGTGGCTTCTTGGATAGTGGTTTCGTGGGCGACGTGATCAAGTATTTTACAAAAGGCGCCGGAAAGACTCAGGACGTGCGTCAGCTAAAAGCAACCGTCAAGGCAGAAGGTGTGGATGGTTCAGACGCTATAGATTTCTTGGATGAAAAGCTGTCTTGTCGCGATACTCGAGAGTTCCCCCGCGATGATGCTGACAAACATTATGCCGTCCGTGAGGCATTCCTTAGAGCTTGTTTCAACGAGAAAATTGACTATATTACGAGAGTATACGGAGCGATGGACACGTAAGGCGATGAAAGCATGGTGGGAACGGTGCTATCCTTACTTAGGAGGGATGGCGGCATCCGGGATGCTCGCAGTTTATGCCAGTCCATCCGCCAGTGCGCTTGAAACACTCCATCTTAGCGTGCCTGAATTGTTCAGCGCGGTTTTTGATACATCCACCCTCCTGACCGGTCTGCTTTTCTCCGTTTATGTCCTTGCGGTTGCGCCAGGTGGCGGTTTTATAGAGCGAATCTTCACGACCCGAACTTTCGATATGTTCAGGCGCTATGTTATTGAGGCAATGATTTTGGGAGCGCTTGCCTCTGCGGTTTCCATGCCGCTTAGGGCGCTTGAGCAGATCACCGTCCCATTCAGCGTGAATTTTCTGCTTGTCGTGTGTATTTGGGGCTTTTTTAGTGTGGCAGCAGGCTTGTCATTTCTACGCGTTGCTCACGTTTTCTTTGTGTTTGCCCAAGCTGGAAACGGGCATAGGCGGGCGGCATGACCACCCTTCGTAAAGCCCGCGAACAGGGCACGTTAGACGAGTTTATCAAAGAGCATCGCTGCGACGCCGATGGGGACCAGAACGCCCTAGAGGATGCTATCAAGCAGATGGTTCAGGGAAGTGACCCAGCAGCTCCGAAATCATCGCCTCGGAACGACTGCGACAATTGATTCGATATTCAAATTCCTTGGTATATTTCCCAAGGTGCTTTGCGCTCACGCTGATATGCGTTTCGGTGACGGAGCATTTCAGGTGCCGCCAGAAGTTCTCGATTGAGTTGACCGATACCGTGTCGCCAAGGCGATAATCGAAATACGCATATTCCTCTGCGCCGTGGTTCACGGTGGAGTGACGGCACCCCGCAACAGAAAGGCTCGTATAGCTGCGAAGTTCGTCGGTGTGGGCGTTGCCGCCAATCTTCAAGTTCTCAAGCACGAACGGCTCTAGGGTCGCACGACGCTGGTTTGGCACAACCGCCGTAATCAGGTCGCCGCCGCACTGGAGTGCGCCCACAACGACTGTCTTGGCCGCACTACCACGATTGTGAGTACCTTTCTTGACGCCGCCCATAAGCGTTTCGTCAATTTCAACGCTCGTGCCGGGGCCACCGATTGGGCTTTCGCCATCGACGTTCGCCATGTGCTTGCGGATTTCATGGGCCATACGCCATGCTGTCTTGTACGTGACGCCTAGCTGGCGCTGCAATTCCTTGGCGCTGACACTGTGGCGCGTCGTCGTGAACAGATACATCGCATAGAACCAGCTTTGCAGCGGGGTGCGGGTGCGCGCGAAAGGGGTGTCAGCCGTAGGGTGCAGATGATGACCGCACCACTGGCAGGAATAGGCCCGCTCGGCTTCTATCCGATACCAGTTAGAAGCCCGCTCACACTTAGGGCAAACGTGGCCCTGTCCAAACCGAACATCGAAAAGACGCTGGAGGCACGTTTCGTCGTCAGGAAACTGCCTGAAGAATTGTTGGATCGTGAGGGGCTTCGTTTTCATACCCCATTTTATAGCAGATTATCTTACGTATGGCAAGGGGATACATCCCCAAAGGTGAGCATCGTATCCTCGGTAACCGAATAATAGATGGACAGCTTCTTCCAGCTATTACCGGTCATCGTCAGGTCGTCTGATCAAAGCTGTACGCCTTGTTCACGACATCCTGACCGCGCGAATAGGAATTGATGTTTGACACCTTCCAGCGATTGGGCGCAGCCTACAGCCATGCTTACATGAAACCGGATGGAAAGGCCGCGGCCGAAACCTATGCGCACGATGGAATGCTCACCGCGTTTCACAAACCATCGCTGAATGGCCGCGATCCGATCGCGGCTGTATAGCAGATGACGTTGGAACACTGGACCTTTCTTGCGCAAACCTGCACCGCCGGGTCATATTATTCGATGGCGACAGCGCGAGCGCGACGTGGACCGTTATGAAGTTTTTCGCGGCACAAGGCGATGGCGGACCGTCGTGCTTCATCGGCAGCTATGACGATAGCTTGGTGCGCACCGACAACGGCTCGCGTTTTGCCCTCCGCCGCTTCCTGCCGTTCTATCGTGGCAGGATGAACGGGGCATGGCAGCGGGTAAGACATACGATGCGCCCGCCTTTAAAAATCCGCTGGGCGGCTGGCCGCCCTTGTCCATGGAATGACAGGCCCCCCGCGTGGCAATCGATCTTTACCTCATCATCAGTACGCCGCCGTCTACAGGCAGGACCTGTCCGGTCACGAATTGCGCCGCATCAGACGCCAGAAAGGCGACCACGGGTACAAGATCGGTATCGATCTGCCCCAGTTTTCCGCCCAATGGAATGGCGGCAGACATCTGGCGGTCGTGTTCTGCCAGCTGTTCCTGTGTCATGTCGGATCGGGTCTTGTCGTACATCGGGGTCCAGATCGCGGGGGCAACGGCATTGACCCGTATCGAATGGGCGCCCCATTCGCGCGCCACGCTGCGCGTCCAGGCAATCACCGCACCCTTGGCCGCTGCATAGGCGGATTTACCGGGGTAGCCCTCGACCCCAGCAGCGGACGCGAAATTAACGATGTTTCCGCCGGCATCCTTCAGATGTGCAAAGGCTGCGCGATTGACGAGAAAGGTGCCGGTCGCGTTGACCGCCATCACGCGGTTCCACAGTTCCAGGCTAGTATCCTGCCCCGTCCCCCGGGGGGCGGCGCCTGCTGCATGGACAACAGCATCGATCCCGCCAAGCGCATCCGCCGCCCGTGCAAACGCGTCGTCAACCGAATTTTCATCGGTCACATCGGTTTGCACGAACATGCGCACACCTGAACTCTTCGCGATCCCGCTTCCTGTCTGGCTATCAATATCCATCGCGGCGACATTCGCGCCCAGACCGGAGAAAGCCTTGGCAATCCCTGCGCCCATGCCACTCGCCGATCCTGTTACGACGATACGCTTGCACGAAAGATCATTGTCCATTTCAGTCTCCTTTCGATCACTCTAGCACTGGACAGCTGTCTACCGGAACCCCTGCGTGATTGTTCACGCGGTTTAGCGGACTTGCGTTGTCTGATGCGCGAGCCGGCCCCAGCCTGTGGGAGGAAAAACAAACGGGATCAGCGGCAAGCTCTGCAATGTCGGTCGTTGTTCGGCGAAGGCTTCGTTGATAATGCGTCCGGTCGTTGCGTGCACCCGCGGGCTGGCGACATCGGCGAGCCAGCGTGCCAGCTGCACGTTTAGATCCTCGATGTCGCGGAATGCGGTTCCAAGAAAGAAGTCTGCGCGGATATAGCGGAACGATCGTTCAACCTTGCCTTTTGTCTTGGGTCGATACGACCGGCAGGCCTCGGGCAAAAAGACATAATGGCTCGCCAGGTCGCCAAGTGCGCGGTTGTAGACGACGCGGCCTTCCTCATCCTCGCCAATGACCGGGTTCATCCGGTCATAAAGCAGCAAGCGGCTCTCATGCTTGTCGGGATGCGCACCAGGCTCATCCGAAAACGCACACAGCTTGCCAATGCCATCCGGGGCTTCGCTGCGGAATTTGGGATCACCGCAGCAACCGGAATGTGCCTGATCGATCCTCTGCTCGAGCGTATAGCGGCTGATGAGGCGGTTCCTGATCTTGCGCGTGAACTCTTTGCGCTTCACGGGCGGGAATATACTCAGCTCCTGCGAGAGATCGAGCAGGTTGAAGCTAAAATCATGGAATGGCACCGCAATGACGAATGCAGCCAGCGGTTGGCACAAATTCCCGGCGTCGGGCCAATCGGCGCATCCCTGCTGATGATGAATGAGGTGGTCCCGCCTTTTTGAACATGTTGGCGGCGAAGTTAAGCTCATCCCGGATGTAATTATGCCGCCAGGCTGGTCATCAGATGATGGGGGCATGCCCCCCATCATCTGATTGGCCGATCCTCCCATATGCCTCGGCCGGGGTTCGCCCGCCAAGCGCCGAGTGCGGCCGGTAATGGTTGTAATAAGCGACCCAGCGATCAAGGCCGGCGCGCAGCTCGGACCCGGGTTCGAAGGCGTGGAGAGAAACGCATTCGTATTTGAGAGATCGCCACAGCCGCTCGATGAACACATTGTCCATCCATCTGCCGCGGCCGTCCATGCTGATGCGCACATCGGCATCGCGCAGTACGCTGGTGAAGGCTTGCGAAGTGAACTGGCTGCCTTGGTCCGTATTGAAGATCTCGGGCTTGTCGAAGCAGGCCAGGGCATCTTCCAACGCAGCAACACAGAAGCCAGCCTCCATCGTGTTTGACAGTCGCCACGCCAGCACCTTGCGGGTGGCCCGGTCCATAATCGCTGCCAAGTAGAGGAACCCCCTGCGCATAGGGATGCACGTCACGTCGGCGCACCACACGTGGTTGGGTCGCTCGATCGCAAGTTTGCGCAGAAGGTAAGGATAGATCCGATGCTGCGGGTGCGGATCCCTCGTGCGCGGCCGCTGGTAGATCGGCGTCAGGCCCATCTTCGCCATCAGCCGCCGTGTTCGCCGTCGCCCAACATCACGGCCATTGCGACGCAGGTGCCGCGCCATCTAGCGGCTGCCATACCACGGGCACTCCATGAACGTCTCGTCGATCACCGTCATCAGGGCCAGCGTCTCATCGGTCGCCGGCACCGGCGCGTAGTAATAGGACGACCGACTGATCAGCAACAGCCGACATTACGCGGTGATCGACAGGCGCTGGTTAGCAGATTCGATCATCAATCGCCTTCGGTCCACGCTCATCGACCGAAGGCTTTGGCTAAACAATCCCGCTCCACGACCAATTGCCCGATCTTGGCGTGCCGTTTCTCGATTTCTGCCTCGCTGGCAGCCTTCGAGCTCTGATCGCCACCCTCGAACAGACCAGCAGCCATGCCGTTCATCGCCTGACGCTTCCACGCCCCTATCATCGTATGGTGAATGCCATGCTTCGCGCCTAGCTCCGCCAGCGTCAGGTCATCCCGGATCGCCTCCATGGCCACCTTCGCCTTGAACTGCGCGCTGTAGCGCTTTCTCGTCGTCTTCATTCCCGTCCGTTCCTTCAGGTCGAGATGAGCTTAACACCCTGTCCGAATTTCCGAGACCACCTCACCGACCGCTTCAGTTGGCACAGCTCTGAACGTCGCTTCGCGCTAACACAAGACGTATGCCGAATTCCGAAATTGAATCGCTGCAGAACGGGTCCTCGCGAATCAACTCCCCTCCGATCGCCCTCTAGCCAATCACGGCTAAGGCTGCTGCGCCTGCACCTCGGTTTCGCTATAGACCGGCAGAACCAGCGCTGAGGGGCGGTTCGTATCGTGGAAAATGCTTTGGCTAGCCGTGCGCCACTCCACATCGGTTGCGATGGGATTGCCCGTGTTCTGGTTGGGATTGAACATGTGGTAGGCGCTGCTGGAGATCTCGATGCGGATGCGGTGACCGGGCAGAAGCGGTGTCCGATATGACCGAGATCGATACGAAAGAGTTCCGGCTCTCCGGGAATCAGCAGGCTCGGCTCTGCCCCCCGTCCTTCACGATAACGCGCGCGGATGATGCCAACTGGCTTTGGCCCCTGTCGTTCGCCCCAAAAGTTGTCCCCGGAGACGATAAGGAATGGCGCAAATAAGCGGTTTGACGATTGATGAGCGCCCCATAAACGGGCCCGATTTGCCCCATAAGTTAAGATTTGCGGTAGGATCGGCCTCATAAGTTTGGCTTTTTGCGTTGTGGGTCTGGGCGCAAGGCCTCGGAAGCTCTGCACCGTGCAAATGAGGCGAACAATCCCGCGCGGGAGCAATAGGAACGGCCTCGCATTCCGATCAGCGGCGCGATTTCCCTGCTTCTTTGAGTGCGGCAATAGAGACTACCTGCATTCTGTGCACCTGTTAGAATCTTTACGCTTAGGCAATTGGCAAACCAGATGATGGTTCGCGGAAAATTTTATGGTGTGTATGAGAAATAAGGGCTCTGTGAACCGACTGGCTGAAGAACTGCCGAGAACAATGTTCTGCATTTGTTCTTTTTGCTTTTCAAACTTGATGCAGCGTGGCAGGATTTGCAGGAAAGGGGACGACTCGTGCATCACAGAGTTGGCCATCTGCCCCATTTGGCCTCGCGGGGAAATATTCGAAGGGTCGAGTGCCTAAGGAAGAGGCAAACGTCCATTGAGGAGAGCACCCAGTGCGTTAATGCCAGGGGATAAGGCTTGTCTGCTGGTCGAAATAATGCGTGGTTCCGCTCTCGATGCGTCAACTGAGCCACCTAACTACGGTGGTGAAGGGGACGCGCAGTATTCCGAATTCCGCAGCATTTCTGTTTTGGCCGCAACTAAATATCGTCAGTAGAACGGGAGGTGCAAAATGGCTCGCTTCGATGTTTATCTCATCGGATCCGGAACACCAATCCGAGCAGAACTACGTGCAAGCGACCTCGATTGTCTCGCTCAGGAAATGATGACGACCCGCTTCTTGAAAGGAAGAGCAGTGAACCCTGACGAGGACGGGACCTGCAATGAAATGCTGATTCCGATATGCAGAATTCAGTTTGCTCTGTCGGTTTCGGGATAGAAGGCATGATGCCCACCAGCTTTACTTGTTGGCGAGCACGAGGGTGCGCGGGTCTAGCCAGTCAAGCAGGGGCACTGCGGCGGGAGCATCGTGCGCTTGCCCTGCGCTCATACTTAGCCGGACCGAAAGTCGCTGGTCGATGACCGCAGGGAACCTTAGTCGTAGGGCCGCCCCGGGAGCGATTGGGGCCGGGATCTCGACCCCTTTTTTGCGGTCGCAACCCGCTGGTGCGCCCGGACAGAAGTGCTGTCGGTCATCTGGATATCGCCGTCGTAGGCCGCTGTGATCGCGTTCGGCAGACGGTCCCACACGCCGCCCTCTGCAGCGCACGAACCGCTTGTAGCAGGTTGTCCTGGACCGTAGCGTTCGGCTAGGTCGCGCCACGTCGCACCGAACCGAGCACCCAGAAAATGCCGTTCGGCACCCGCCGATCACCCCTCGGGACGTCTCGCGGCTTGTTCGGCAGTAGCGGCGCGATCACGCGCCATTCAAAATTGGTCAGATCGTGGCGGCTCGCCTCGTCGGCGGGCATTTATTGCTGGATGCGGTCGAAGAAACGGATGAACTCCTGTTGGCGGTGTCGTGAGCTGGCCGTGCCTTCCTGCCGCGCTCCAACGGCAATAGCGCGGCGCCCACCGCCCATTGTTCGTCCGCCAGATCACCACGCGCCAAACCCGCCTACAAAAGGCAACCTTGAATCAGAACTCATCCCGTTTGAGAATCCACTATGTCAACAGGGCCTAAGGCGCTTATGGACGTGGAATACGGACGGCGCCACTAAGGTTGGATGTGTAACCTCTACCGCATGCGGTCAAACGCGAGTGAAATCGCTACCTTGTTCGGGGCGAAGAATGCCGCGGGCAACATTCCCGAACTGCCGGAGATCTACCCGGATCAGGACGCTCCCATCGTTCGCAGCACCGGTGATGGCCCTGTCATCGAAACGTTCACCTGGGGCTTTCCGCCACCTGGCGCCGTGAAGCGGCCCATCACGAACGTGCGGAATCTCTCCAGCAGCTTCTGGCTGTCTGCCTTGAAACGCCCTGACCGCCGATGCCTCGTCCCCGTCACCTCATTCTGCGAATGGACCGGAGAAAAGGGATCGAAGCGCAAGGTCTGGTTCGAACTTAGCGACGCGCCGCTGTTCGCCTTCGCGGGCATCTGGCGACCAGTGGAAGGTGAGAGGTCGCGCTATGCCTTCCTGACCACGGATCCGAACGAGATCGTCGGTGCGATGCATCCCAAGGCCATGCCGGTGCTGCTTACCGCTGAGACTGCTTCGGTTTGGCTTCAGGCTGATTGGAGCGAAGCTCAGAAGCTTGTCGCTCCTTTTCCTGACGCTCGGATGAGGATCGTATAAAACGCTCGAGTGTCTCGTCGAGGGTATCTCGCATTAATTGTCGCAAAACTATCTCCAGGCTGACCGCTTGGATGAGCGGTCCTCACTAGAACGATCGCCAATGGGAAACGTTTCCGCGTTAAAATAATTTGCGCCGCCCTAAAGCGAGACGTCGAATTCCAGCACAAGCCCCTTAAAATACAAACGTTCTCTATTCTGAAAAACCAAACGGGAAATTAAGTGCTTACCTATGAAAAGTGCTTGGCAATTCGGGGGAAAGATGCCCATAGCGTTATCTTCCTGATGGTAGGGGAATCAGTATCAGAGTTCTAATTTGTCGCCGGGATGGCGGCTGCGAATGACCGAAGGGCAGGGGGCATCTGCAAACTCGGCAGGATCGGAAACGAACAAAAATTTTGCGCGCGAGATTGAGGAGATTGCGCAGAAGCTCGGAGCTTTGCTGGCTACGTCAACGCCTGCGCGTTCCGATATCGATAGCTATCTCAATCAGGAACTGGCGAGAAGAAAAGCGCGGCGCAAACTCGGCGGGCCTTTTCGTCCGAAAGGCATCGCCTGGGACGTGCTTATCTATCTCCTGAAATCAGGCCGTGAGGGACGACCGGTTAGCGTGTGCGACGCTGTCTTAATGGCGGAGGCTCCCCGTACAACTGCCTTGCGGGCGGTACAAGAACTGGAAGCCGCGGGGTTCATCAAGAGATTCGCGGATCCCCACGACATGAGGCGATTTTATCTGCACTTGCGTCCACAGGCGTCATCAGCAGTAATGGCAGCACTCGCCACGGATTGACCGCGTGTTCCGTTTTCGTTCTCATATGCAATATGAACCTGCACGCTCTGATTCGTCGCGCCCGTGCGGAAGGCGGGGCGGTGAACATCAAGATCATCCCGCAGTCGATGGGAGGCTTCCGAATAGCCGTGGGGCTTGAGCAATACGGTAGACCGATCACGATCTTTGCAATGAACTATGCCGCCGGCAGCAATCTTGAGCTGGCGATCGATCAGCAGTGCGGGGCGTGCTGTTCACATTGGGCCAACCTTGAGCGCCAGCGAGGGCCGAAACACGGCCCAGGGGGAATGCCCTTAGAAGATTAGGGACACCGCCGTGATTGCGAGCACCGCGGCGGTCGCCCATAGCCAACCGTCGCCGCCGGCTGGTTCACATTCGCACTCGCTCATGTCGCGGTTGCATTTGGGGCAGGGTAGGTCGGCAATCATAAAATATGAGGGGCCGGATAACACCGGCCCCTCCCTCATTCTTTATTCGCTCACGATGGATGCGGCACCGATGGCGACTTCCTCTTCCAGCGCTGCCTCAACAGCGAGCGGAGCGGAAGGGGCAACAGCCAAAGGGGCAGGAGATGCCGCGGCGAATGCCAGCGGCACGTCCTCGTCCACAAAGCCCATCACAGGCGCTCCCAAAGGAATCTCTGCGCTTGTACCGGTGACAAAGAAACCTGCGACGGGAATGAGGGCAACGGCGCCCACGACGCCTGCCGTACCGGTCGTCCCCTTGTCGTCCATCTGGCCGCTGAGCCGAATCTGACGGCCGTTTACCTGCACATACAGGATCCGCGCATTGATGCGGCCAGACTTGCCCCACATGCCCTTGTTGCGGACCTCGGTAATCTCGGCCATTGCCGGACTCCCGGCCGGAATAACCGTCTGGCCGCCCAGAACGACGGCTTCGGCGGTCTCGAGACGAAACCGCTGGCCGACCTTCAGCTTCTTCCCCTTCGTCGTAATACCTTCGGCAACCTTCAGTGGCACCTGCGTTCCCACGCGCAGAACGGCTGGGTCAGCAGGCGCAAGAGCCATAGCGGCTGGAACAGGCGCCGCGACAGGCGGCAGCTGTACTTCCTCTGCGTTAGCAGCGCATGCGAAAGCCGTCGCGCAGAGCGCGAGTCCAATAAGTTTCATTGTATTCCCCCTTTTTGCGATGATTCGCATCGACTTTCATAGCAAGTCGTTTCGGGAGTGTCCGTAGGAGAAACATCCGCCTCCACCCTAGGTCACCGTCGTTATGTCGATCCAGGTGGGAGCGTGATCGCTGGCTTTTTCCCAGCCTCTCACATGTCGGTCGACCTGCGCATCGACCAGCCGGTCGGCGAGCGACGGGCTAAGCAGCAGATGATCGATGCGCAGCCCGGCGTCGCGGGCGAATGCGTCCCGAAAATAGTGCCAGAACGTATAGATCGTCTCTTCCGGATGCCTTGCCCTAAGTGCATCCGACCATCCCTGCTCGAGAAGCCTAAAATACACGGCGCGCACCTCTGGAGCAAAGAGTGCATCGTCGAGCCAGCGTTCCGGCTTGTAAACGTCGCGTTCTGTGGGAATGACGTTGAAGTCACCTGCCAAGACAACGGGCGCTCCGGTGGCCAGAAAGTCAGCTGCATGATCAATTAACCGCTCGAACCAGGCGAGCTTGTAATCGAACTTCGGACCCGGACGAGGATTCCCGTTGGGAAGATAGAGGCTGGCGACGATGACCCCGTTAATCGCTGCCTCTATGTAGCGGCTCTGCTTTGGATCTGGATCATTCGGGAGGCCGCGCCGTGTTGCGAAGATCTCACCGACCCGGCTGAGCAGAGCGACCCCGTTCCAGCTCTTCTGCCCATGCCATATCGCTTCATAACCGGCATCTCGAATGGCTGCTTCAGGAAACCGCTCCTGCGGCGCCTTCAACTCCTGGAGAGCAACAATGTCTGGCTTCTCTTCCTCAAGCCAGCGGAGGAGCGCTGCAAGGCGGCCATTGACGCCGTTCACATTGAATGTTGCGATCTTCATTGCCGAGAAGTCCTCGTGTTCACGCGCAATAAGAGAGAACCCGCAGATCCTGTTACGCTCTTGATTATCTCATATGATGCTAATAACTACGTCATAAGAGGTGCGCCGCAATGAACATTCTGGATCTGGAGAGACCGGGGATAGACCCTATTGCTGATAGGGAACAGGTTTCCATCATTGTAAAGGCAGTGGTGCGCGCAACTCGGCAATGGCATTTGTCGGGCCAGGAAGCGGCAGCCCTGTTCGATGTACCCCAGGCGACCTGGGACCGCATGAAGCAGGACACGTTCAAGGGTCGCCTCGACCGCGACAAGGTCACGAGGGCCAGCCTCATCATCGGTATCTTCAAAGGGTTGCGTCTCCTTTTCAACGGACCTCTCACGACCAGTTGGCCAACGCTCGCCAACAAGGGCGCACCGTACAGTGGTCGGCGGCCGGTAGACATGATGATTGCTGGCGGCATTCCTGCGATGATAGCAGTGCGCCAGCATCTCGACGCCTTGCGTGGAGGGGTGTGACCTGGCGTGCAGCTTGTAGAAAGACCTGTCCCGCGCGATCTTCCGCTAATTGAATTGGCCGAGCCGGCGACGATACGAATGATCAGCACCGCCTATCTCGATGAGCCGGCGATGCAGCCGCTTGCCGACACAGACGCGGCGCTCGAAGTGTTAGAGCGCCTGGAAGGAAAGACATCACTTCGGCAGAACTATGATATTCCGCCGCCTGCGGGAGTACGCCAGGACGAGCTTCTGACGCCCGCTTATGGCTATGGCTGGACTTATGTGAATGCAGCCTTTTGCTACACACGGTCGAAAGGAAACCGGTTCAATGGCAGCGATCGGGGAGCCTGGTACGCCACTTTCGCTCACGAACCCGTGCAAACCGCTATAGCGGAAGTGGGGCATCACCTGACCCGCGAACTCGCAAATGTCGGCATTTACGAAAATGTCACGCGGTACCGGGAACTGATCGCCGGCTTCATCGGACCATTCGTAGATCTCCGTAGCGAGACGGGTGCCGATTATCTCGATCCGGATGAAAATGCCGGTCATCCAGCGGGGCAGGCTTTGGCGCGCGAATTGCGAGAAGCCGATTTCGGCGGGGCCGTCTATCCCTCTGTTCGTTACGAAGGCGGTGTATGCCTGGCCGCTTTTTGGACGACGATGGTGCAGAACATCCGACAGGGTGCCATATGGGAGTTGAGCTGGTCTGGCTCAGAGAGATTTACATCTCAAAAGCTTTGATCGACAGCTGCCCAGCCGGATGGGTGAGTGCCGCGGGGAATTGAAAGACCGACTAGTAATCCCTGGTCGAGCCCTTCCCTATCCGCTTGACGCATACACAGTACGTAGGAAAAGCAAATGTAAGGAGGTGCAAAATGAGCGACCGTATCATGGCGCCTCGTGGCAGCGCTGCCCTTCGCAGCCGAATTCGCTATTTAATTGAGACAGCGCTAGGCCGCGACCTGGACGCAGCCTACCTCTACGGCTCGCATGCACGCGGTGATGCTGGATCAGACAGTGATTGGGATGTCCTTGTTATACTTCATGAAGGCGCAGATTGGCGAAAATCACGCGCAAAAATGCGGCGGCTCACGGGGCAATTAGCCGAGGAAACTAACGAGTTCGTTAGTATTTTGCCCTTGCGCTGCTCGGATGCAGATGAGCATGCGGGCTTGCTTACAAACGTGGCGCGCGAAGGGCAGCCATTATGAGCGCTGAGCACAAAAAGTCGCTCGCCGTCGAACTGAGGCTGCCCCCTATTTGCCTGAGGAAGATAGACAGGGTCCCGTCTTCGCCGCCGGCTTGAGCAGCGTGCTGATGATCAGCTTACTTGTGTTCGGCGATTGAATCCACATATTTTACCCTGTAGACTATGACAACGACCCATTTGCAGGGTAAACCATGACAGTCCAGCCTTTCTCCGATGAACAATCCCGAGTGATCGTCAACCTCGAACAGACGTATCAAGTCTGGATGGACAGTCTTCGTGTGCTCAACGATCTGCCCTATAATATGCGCATCAAGGAAATATCAGGCCGCGAATATCTCTATGAGGTGACGGACCGGCTCGGAAACATGAAAAGCAAAGGACCGCTGAACTCCGAAAAGCAGGCCGAATTCGATCAATACAAGGCGGAAAAGGCGGAGCTGAAGGATCGGCTTTCCCAGAGCCAGGCGGCCCTCAAGGAACAGGGCAGCCTGTACCGAGCGCTGCGCCTTCCGATGCTGCCAGCAGAAGCAGGCAAGATTCTGCGAGAGGCGGATCGACTGCGCTTTTTGGGCACTCAAGCTATGGTTGTAGGTACCAATGCACTGGCCGCCTATGCGCTGGAGGCCAATGGATTCATCCGGGATGCTCCAAGCGAGACGATGGACTTCGACATGGCCCTGACTGCGATTGAAGCCGACGACCAACGCCCGACTTTGTGGAAGGTGCTGAAAGAGGTCGACACCACCTATTCGGTCAATGCCGAACGTCCCTTCCAGGCGCGCAATTCCAAGGCCTATGAAATGGAGATTTTGGCTGCTCCCAGCCGGATTGGTGGACAGGTTGCGCGTGACAAGCCTCGCCCCGTTCCTTTACCCGAGCAAGAATGGCTTCTCAACGGCCGACCGATCGACCGCATCGTCGGCGTTCGGGACGGCGGCGCCGCGCGAATGGTAGTCCCGGATCCACGGTGGTTTGCGCTGCAAAAGCTTTGGATGGCGGAGAAACCCGAGCGAAATCCGCAGAAGAAACCAAAGGATCTTAAGCAGGGCATGGCCCTCCTCAACGCCGTCTGGGAGACCATGCCGCATTATCGGCTCAACAACGCCTTTTACGAGGCGCTGCCCGGCCCGTTGAAACCGCATTTCGAACGGTGGGACGCGCAAAAGCCGGAGCGATAAGGGTGCAAGCGCCTGCGGGAAGTCGTTTTGCTGATCGCCGCCATTTACCGCATATACTTACCAAGGCCAATGCCGCGAACAAAGCCGTCATTCCCGGCTCCGGATTAGCTCCCCGAAAGCTGCCATACATTCAGGGGCTCGACGATGACTGCAAAGGGGCCGCTTCGAGACAGTCTGGTTTCGGGAGCTTTCCTAAGAAAACGGACAATCCGGTCGCGATTCAAATCGCGGCGCCGTGTCCCATCCACATCGCATTCAAAGACAAGCCCACCAGCTAGCGACATAACTCACGTTCCCTGCCATTTCGAAGACAATGCCTGTCGCAATGAGGTGCAAGCGATCGCTGCCTTACTGATTTTTATCGGAATGGTTGCGCCTATCCGGTTTCGGCCTGTGCGTTACGGGCAGCAGCAATCGCCGCTGCAAGCTCTTTTGCTGGACCCACTCCCCAGTAGTGGAGGAAGTAAAACATCGGTTCACCGCCGATCATGTGGTTATGCAATGCTACGATATGGATATCCCGCTCGCGCAGTGCGCGGAGCACGGGCTGGACTTCGTCCTCGGTCATGATGAAGTCACCATCCACGGCGGCAAGGTCGTTGGTGCCCGAGAACGCCGCCCAGGTCGTAAGCCCCATCGAACCACCGATCTCAACGCCGTGCATGCGGCCTTGGCGAGCGAAGGTGTATTTCACGACACCATCGGCGATGCTTGGCTCGGTGCCCAAGATTTCGCTCAGCGCCAGGGCTTCGATCGTGCCGTTTGCATCCGGCGTCATGCCACCGAAACTGCGCTGCGGCGTCGGCGAGGCGGCGCGCACTTCCTTGATGGCATCCCAGACGGCTTTTACACCCGCTGCCATCTTGGCGGTTTCCCCATGCCCGCCGATATGCATAAAATAGACCGGCGGATCGTCGAATATGAAATGATTGTGCAGCGCGGTGACGGTCAACCCGTTGGCGAGGGCAGCGTCCATCGCGGCTGTTATCTCATCCTCGAATACGACCGTGTCGCCCATGACCATCACTCCGCCATCGACGGGTTTGAAGGCAGCCCATGAGCCGAGACCTGCCGGGGGATCGAGGCGCATGCCGTCGACCATCACCGGCACGTCGGCGCGCGTCCAACCGATGCGTGCGACCCCATCGTCGGTCATGGTGACCTCCGAGTGCGATGCCTCGAAAATCAGTGCCTCGAGATTGCCGAGATTATCCTGCGCGTGAAGAGCCGCCGACATCGCTGATAGCGATAGAGCCAAGCCGCCGACGAACAATGTTCTGCGTAATTGCTTCATCTTAGTTCTCCTTGGATGTGATTTCAGGTGCCAGCCATCATTGCGAGGTAATACAGCGACCCAATGAGTGCGCTCACGAAGAGAACGAGCAACATCCCGATCTTGAAGCGCAGCATGGCGATCAGGGCCGCAGCGGCAATGACGACGGAGGCGACGTCGATCGTGGCGAAGTCCGGCACGAGCAGGCGTGCGCCGTAACCTCGAACCTCGTCAAGCCGTGCGAAGGCAACGTGCAGCGCAAACCAGATGGCAAGGTTTAGGATCACACCGACGACTGCTGCCGTCACCGCCGAAAGCGCCGCTGTCAGAAGCTTCACGCCGCGCAGTTTTTCGATAAATGGCGCACCAAGGAAAATCCATAGGAAGCACGGCACGAACGTGACCCACGTGACGATGACCGAAGCCGCGATGCCCGAAGCCACCGGGCCTAACATGTCTGCTTCGCGATATCCCCCCATGAACCCCACGAATTGGACGACCTGGATCAGTGGACCCGGCGTGGTCTCCGCCATGCCCAACCCATCGAGCATTTCACCGGGGGCAAGCCAGCCATGCGTCTGCACGGCTTCCTGCGCCATATAGGCCAGCACGGCATACGCGCCCCCGAATGTCACGACCGCGAGCTTGGAGAAGAAAACCGCCAGTTCCGTGAACACGTGATTTGGGCCAACAAGAAGGATCAGCGCAATTATGGGAGCTGCCCAGATGCTGCCCCAGATCAAGGCCGTGCGGACTGCTCCGCGCCATGTAGGCTGCGCTTTCGCCATACCGCCTGTATGAAGCACGGCTTCCGGCTCGCTCTCCCCGTCCTCGGTCGTTTCACGGGCGCGAATGACCAGAAACCGTGCAGGATCGAAATGCCCTCCAAGAAAACCGACCAGCGCGGCGGCCGCGATAATCAGCGGGAAAGGTGCATCGAATGCGAATATCGCCACGAAGGCTGCGGCGGCAATCAGATACATGGGCCAAGTTTTCAATGCCCTTTTCCCGATGCGCAGCAGGGCCTCGATGACTATGGCGAGCACCGCCGCCTTAATGCCGAAGAAAATCGCCTGGACGAAGCTGGCCTCCTGAAAACTGGCATAGAGCACGCTAAGCGCCATAATGCTGAGGAAGCCGGGAAGGACGAACAGGCATCCTGCGACGAGGCCACCGCGAACGCCGTGGAGCAACCAGCCAATATAGGTGGCAAGCTGCATGGCTTCCGGTCCGGGCAGGAGCATGCAGTAATTGAGCGCATGCAGGAACCGGTTCTCCCCGATCCAGCGCTTTTCATCGACTAGAATGCGGTGCATCACCGCGATCTGGCCCGCTGGTCCACCAAAGCTCAACGCGGCCACGCGCGCCCAGACACGCACCCCTTCGGAAAACGGGATCGGAGTTTGTTCTACGGAACCTGAATTAGCGGGAGAATTCATCAACGCGTCCTTCGCACACAGCTCATCGAGCCGGACTTGGGCGCATTGCCTTACCGGGCGCCGGAATAAGTGCCCGAAGTCAAACTGCTAGATCATTGATCTGGTGTTGTCAAAAGCCTTACGCGAACAGTCTGCCTTGCACTTGGAGAATGTCGGCTTTCGAGATCGGCATTTGTATCTCCGATTTCCGAATTGAGGGCACGAAGCCGCCCTCAGCTACTACCTAGTCCAGTGGCAGGTTTCAGGATCGCGACGAGACCGATCAAATGTCCAATATTAGGGCGCATTGCTGCCGATCAGGATCTGGGCCGGTAGCTGACAGGCGGCTTTAAGGAGCGCGACTTCTGACAGCAAACAGACCCCAAATGCGCATTTCGCTAAGCCCGATGTGTCGCGAATTCTAAGATTTTCTCCGCAGGCAACGCTGCTGAGAAACGGGTTTTAGCGCCGCCGTCACCCTCTCCTTCCAGCCAAGAGATTGTCATACCTACACAGCGCCCGTCACATAGGAGCACGGGGCAACCGCTACTGCCTGGCGCGACCAAGTTTGAGATAATGATCGCCGGCGACTTCTGAAGATAAAGGTCCGCAACCGCATTCACCTCGCCGCGGTGGCCCATCAGGACTGGCAATGCACCGGGCAAGTTCGGATAGCCCAGCGTGTAGACTTCATCGAACATGGCCACTGAACTGCTGAACCTGAATGTTGGAGCGGGCACGCTGTCGACCAGCGGCAACAGACAGAGATCGTAACGGTCAGAAAAGATCGGCTCTCCTGTGACTACCGTTTGGCCTGAAGCTGTTGTGATCGTCTGCATCTCGATGCCCGCGGCCGGATCAAGATTGTGACGACAGGTGACGACGAACGGGGTGCCTTCGTGGATGGTCTGCGCGATGAATCCGCTCCCCCGATACAGCTCACCATCCTTCAGCACGTCGATCGCCAGAAGCGCGCCACTGTAGCGATCGGCGAGGGCGGCGGGCGGTGCGAAGAGGTTTTGGAACGTGTCGCCCCGCAAGTGCTCCAGCAAGGTCGGAGTATCGATCGCGTGGTCCACGAACGCACCCGGCATGTGGCCAAAGGCGGGCAGCACGATGCGAGCGGCGACTAGCCGCTGCCAGATGAAATTCAGCGGCCCCGTCTTGTAAGACTCTCCACCGCAGATGAGCGCTTCGAACAGCTCAAGCGAGAAGTAGCCGGGCTCGGAAAGCTTCAGCTTCTCGGTTGAGTTCGGCCGGTGGCGGAAGCTGAGCCCCTTCGCGATGAGAGAATGATATTCAGAAGGCTCGTTGAACATCAGTCGTAGCCGCTGCTCCGCCAGGCGGATCATCGCTGCGGTAGGCGGGTCTAGGTAGGGGTGGGGTCTCATTCCCCGCTCGATCCGCTATTGCCCGAGCTATGACAAGCTCCAATCCCCGCCGCGCGATCGATCTAATGCTGGCCGCTATGTTTTGCCAACGCCACGCCGATCGGCGGCAGCACAGCTTCATGTATAGTCAGCCCGGACGGTCCCCCTTCATGGGCGGTGCCGGCTTTGAGGTGCACTACGACATTCGCGGACTGCTTCAGGCGGCACTCTTCATGCGTCGAAACGCGGCACCGCATCTCCGATCGCTGTCTGTGAGCGACGTCGAGCGCGCCCTCACGGACTTCATCAGCGACAATTTCTGGATCATCGGCAATGAGGCATGGGACGGTTGTTTTCTAGGGCTCGGCCAAGCAAGCGATGCACCCTTCTCCACTTTCGTTACAGAGCCCACGAAGGAGCGTCTGGCTGATGCGATATCTGCGTCTGATCTCTTTACCGAACCTCGCCATCTCTTCGCTTTCCCATTGGTGGTCGTGCGCGTCGATCAGGAGTTCGACTGCCCGGAGTTCCTCCTCGTTAAACCCGAAGGGTTGACGCTTGATCGCTTGCCACCGGGCTATGTCGATGCCGATCTACAGGTTGAGAGCTTCCCGCCCTTCCGGCGCTGGGATGGTGTTCGAAATTCTCCGGCGTCATGGCTCGGCGTGCGGGCAGGCACCCTAGAGGTGGCGAAGCGGAACCGGGCGGCCATCTTAGGCGCGGTCGCGCTCCTGCCTCACCGCTTCGAACGCTATCTCTTCACCGGCCGGAAGCTGTTCGGCGGCCTCTCCACATTCAACGGCTCACTAAGCATGACGAGCAGCGACCCCCATACTCCGGCACTATCGGAGGACGTTGTGATCGGAAGCGCAGATCACGCGTGGTTGGTCGTGCTGGCCGAAAAGATCGTCTCGCCGGTGAAGGTCGACAAGCGCCAAATGCGAGCGCTGGAGTATTTCTACCGCGCTTGGGTGCCCGATCCGACGCGCCGTTTTCCAACGCTGTTCGGAGCGCTCGACGCCATCTACGGGGACGCCGGAAGGGCCACGCAGAGCGTCATTGATGCTGTCGGGCCTATCATGGGTCCGGCCTACGATTATGAGCGGCTGAAGCTCTTGCTCGGCCTGCGGGCGAGCGTCATCCACGGGGGTGCCCCGAATGTCTACGAGTCCAGCGACTATCATCGATACTACGAACGCTATGAGGAAGACGCGACGCGCGATCTTGAGGTCATCGTGGCAAGGTGTCTTCAAGAGGTAATTTTCGGATCGGCAATGCGGGAGCGGCCCCATACCCATGCCGCGCTGATCAAGCAGCACACTGGACGGGACATCTAGGCTTCGGACCGCTGCGGACCAGTCATGATCTGCTTTAGCCTGCATGCGGACGTGGTCGAGCAAGCCGTGAACATCGCCGATGGGCTTTGACAGTTCGAAACGGACGATGAAGACCTGAAGCTGATCCAGATGCTCGGTATGCGCATCTCTGCGAGCAGCACGGGCCAAAAGCTGCCGTCCGCTCCATTTGGATGAACGGCGGCTTTCAAGTCGCGTCGGCGACTCTTCGAATGACCGAGATTAGGGCGCGAAGCGGACATGCTGGATCGCTGCCTAAACGTCCGCTATCTCTCTGGGTGCTCTTGTAAGCTGCCGTTCCGGTTCGTCCGACGAAGCCGTCGTTCGCTGGCTCAGTTTGCTCGGCTGAACGAAGGGCAGCTTTCGGCTCCGTCCGTCCAAATCCCGACAGTCTCCAGTGTCCAACATTGCAGCCACTCCCGCTTCGGCGAACTGAGCTTCGATCCCGGGTGCTTCTCCGGTCGGCCAGCCGCCAGCTGGAACTGCCTGCCTTTCCTGGCGGATGACCTCTTCGTGAATTTCGATGATCAGCGGGCTGAGGCCGGTTTCAGGGTATTGGCCAAGGTCGCAAGGACGACCCAGGTGTTTTTTCACCCACCATCCGCATCTGGTGGAGATCGCCAAGTCGGTCGTTGGGCCTGAGATGCATTCCGAGTGCTCGCTATCATGAGATTCGGTCAAAGGCTCAAATCCGGCCTGACCTACGAGCGGCAGGTCTTTTAATGCGCCAACGGGAGGTCAGGAGATCTCGCGAAATCCGCGCTTTGCCTTGCGGGCCATCCCAATGGGTACGCCAGCAGTCTCGCAATATGCCTCCCACTTGCCGACTGCCTTTCGGATATCGTCGATGATCGACTTGACCTCGCCCGTCTTGAGGTCGGCAAATTTCCCAAATTCCAGCAGCTCGGCCAGTCCGAAGCCATCCGTCTTGCCGGCAAGCGACATCTGGTGCTCGTTGGTCCAGTCCCCTTCTGGATTATAGGCGTACACGACGTCGAAAGCTGGGGAGAGGCTCCAGCGCCCCGAGCGGTCCATAAGGAAGGCGATATTCTTGGTGTGATCGTCCTGGTTCCGAAGGAAAACATTTAGCAGAGCCCTCCGCACCTGCTCCCTGATGGCTTCGCGACCCATGCCGAGCATGCGGATTGTCTCGATTGCCTGTTCGTAGCTGAAGGCGCGGGCCAGATTGAAATCGAAATGGCGCATAGCGCATAACGACTGCATATGCAGTTTCTTGCCGTCGGTGGTGCGATCAAAGCGCATTGTCATGAAATGTGCTCGGCCGCCTTCTTCATGCAGCCGTGAACGGGCCATGGTGACCCCGGCTTCCTTAGCCAGGAGATAGCACGCGTATTCGAGGCGGCCGAAGCCCATGGGGTCGGCGAGCTCCTTGTCGGCATTGCCAGAGACACCGTCAAACTTGACGAGCCATTGGGTGTAATCCGGGCCTGCCGCCAGCTGACCAGAATGAGATTCTCCGGTCTGTTCATTCCAGGCGAGCACGGCCTTTGCCCGCGCACCGCCGGCGGAAGTACCGACACGCAGGATCTCCTGGAGTGCATGGCGATCATCTTCGCCTTTGAGAACGCCGACCAGCACCTCACGTGCGGCGATGACCCTGTTGGCGAGGTCGACGAGGGGCGCGATATCGACGGGACCGCCCTGTTCGCGACGTTCACCGGTCGCGGGCTCGAATTGCAGCGCGCCCATGCCCCGGCGCCCGGTGTAGCACAGCCGTTCGACCGGATCGAAGCTGTCTGCCGTTCTTCCTTGTTCGGCGAGCCAGCGGTTGATCAGCGCGTTGCCAAACTTGTCGGGCAGGCTATCGGCCAGCATTCCTGGCAGACCTCTGAACGTTTCGTGGTTCAGTGCCGGAAAATCATAGACGCCGCTCCTCAGCGGCATGGTGAGCGGCGCTACCTCGATGCCGCTGCGGCTGAATTCCGGAGTATAGCGGGCAGGCTCCGTCCTCGTGCTGGCAGGGCGGGCGAAATCGGGCTGGCACGACAGGCGGGCATTTGCACCATCGGCCTGACAGGTTATCGGCGGGGTGGAGAGGAAACATATATGGCACTCAAGGACATTATCGGCAGCCCTATGGGCTTCGGCGCCGCGCCGCTCGGCAACATGTTTCGCGCGATTCCGGAGGAAGAGGCCCTCGCCACCGTCGAGGCGGCGTGGGACGAGGGCATCCGCTATTTCGACAATGCCCCCTTTTACGGCGCGGGCCTGGCCGAGATCCGCATGGGCGAAGCTCTCAGGAACAAGCCGCGCGATGAATATGTGATCAGCACAAAGGTCGGTCGCATCGTGCTCGACGAACTCGAGGAGGGCACTCGCGACAATGGCGAAAAAGGTGCCGTGTTCGAACACGGCCGCTCCAACAAGGTGATCAACGATTATTCCGCCGATGCCACCCTGCGTTCTATCGAGGACAGCCTGAAGCGCCTGCAGACCGATCATATAGATATCGTCTGGGTCCACGACCTTGCGCAGGATTTCTATGGCGATGAGTGGATCGGGATGTTCGAGACTGCCCGGCAGGGCGCGTTCAAGACGCTCGACCGCCTGCGGGACGAGGGGGTCATCAAGGCCTGGGGGCTTGGCGTAAACCGCGTCGAAGCCATAGAGTTGCTGCTCGACCTCGATGGCCCCCGCCCGGATGGCTCGTTACTCGCGGGCCGTTATACGCTGCTCGATCACGACCGGGCGCTTCAGCGCCTGATGCCCCAGGCCACTGAGCGTGGTTTCGGCATTGTCGTGGGTGGTCCCTACAGTTCGGGCGCGCTGGTCGGCGGCCCGAATTTCGAATATGCCCCGGCTCCGCCCGAAATTCTCGACAAGGTGGCGCGTATCAAGGCGATCGCAGATCGTCATGGGGTCAGCATGAAGGCGGCGGGGCTACATTTCAGTCTCGCCAATCCAGCTGTGGCTGCGGTCATTCCCGGAGCAAGCCGCCCCAGCCGCATCGCCGAGGACCGCGCCGCGTTGGAAGAGGTGATTCCGTCCCAATTCTGGCGCGAACTGAGGGAGGCCGGACTGGTCAACCCTGCTGCGCCGCTGCCGGAATGATCCTGAAGCGGCAGCGACCGGGAAGAAGCCTCTTATCATGGCGATCGGGGGCGCTGCGATCCTGACGCGGCAGTGCCGGATGGTCCAAAAATTCCGTTTGCGCTGTCGGATGCGCCACCTTCGCGCCTGATTCCATGCGAAATGGCATGGGGAGCCCTCGGGACGCGACCCTGACCAGTTGCCTTGTCCTTGGCGTGCTGGCAGGGGGTTCCGGCAGGGGGTGCTGGGCCTCACCGTCGACGGACCGGGCCCTGCCTGGCCCTCGCAGTTTATGAGCCTGCACGGTGCCGCTCAGTCTCTGCAGCGTCGAAGCTTGTTTGTGGGAGTGATCTTTTGGACTTGATCCTGATTTCATTGCTCCCTTTCCTGGGGGCTCTTGCAGTCGGGCTGGCCGCACGCAGGGGACGCAACGCACATGCGGTGATTGCTGGCGGTTTCAATCTTGCCGCTTTCCTGATGGTTCTGGCGAAGGCGCCGGCCGTATTAAGCGGACGGGTCTTTACGGCGCAGGTGGAATGGGTGCCTGCCCTGGGGCTGAACGCCAGCTATTTCCTCGACCCCCTCGGCCTGATGTTCGCCGGCCTGATCCTGGGAATCGGCCTGCTGATCATCGTCTATGCCGCCTTCTATCTGTCCGCGGCGGACTCCTCGGCGCGCTTCCTCAGCTTTCTGATGCTGTTTCAGGGGGCGATGCTCGGGATCGTCATTTCGGATAATATTCTGCTGTTGCTGGTCTTTTGGGAACTCACCAGCCTCTCCTCCTTCCTGCTGATCGGATTCTGGCAGAACCTGCCAGAGGGGCGGCAGGGCGCGCGCATGGCGCTGGCGGTAACGGGCGGCGGCGGTCTGGCGCTGATCGCGGGGATGCTCGTTCTCGGCAATATTGCCGGTTCCTATCAGTTGACCGAAATCCTGACCGCCAGGGAGGCTATCCAGGCCTCGCCGCAATATCCGCTCGCGCTGGTGCTGATCCTTGTCGGCTGCTTCACCAAATCGGCGCAGTTTCCGTTCCATTTCTGGCTGCCGCACGCAATGGCCGCGCCCACGCCGGTCAGCGCCTATCTGCACAGCGCGACGATGGTGAAGGCAGGGGTTTTCCTGCTCGCGCGCCTGTGGCCGGTGCTTTCGGGCACGGATCTGTGGTTCTATCTCGTCGCCACGACCGGGCTCGTCACGATGTTCGTGGGCGCGGCGATCGCGCTGTTCAAGGACGACCTGAAGGCGCTGCTTGCCTATTCAACGATCAGCCATCTCGGCCTGCTGACGATGCTGTTCGGCTTCGGCACGCCGATGGCGGCGGTGGTCGGCGTGTTCCACATCATCAATCACGCGACGTTCAAGGCGGCCCTGTTCATGAACGCCGGGATCGTCGATCATGAAGTGGGCACACGCGATGCGCGGCGGCTGGGCGGACTGATGCACTTCATGCCGATTGCCGCGACGCTGGGGGTGATCGCGGGTCTTTCCATGGCCGGACTGCCCCCGTTCAATGGCTTCCTGTCCAAGGAAATGATGCTGGAGGAGGCGGCGCATACCGTCTGGGGCGAATCGGGCTGGCTGGTTCCTGTACTCGCGACGCTCGCCGCGCTCCTCTCCGTCGCCTATTCCCTCCGCTATGTCGTTCACGTCTATTTCGGGCCCAGGCGGGAGGATTATCCCAAACCACCGCACGACCCTGGGATCGGCCTGTGGGGGCCGCCGGCTGTCCTCGTCGTGCTGGTGGTCCTGATCGGCTTTTTTCCCGCCGCGATTGCCGGGCCGCTCGTACAGGCAGTGTCGGGCGCCGTGATCGGTGCGGAGCCGCCCTATTTCGCGCTGAAGATGTGGCACGGCTTTACGCCCGCCCTCTTCATGAGCGTGCTGGCGGTACTGGGGGGCGCGCTGCTGCTGTGGCGTTATGCGCCTGCCGAACGCGTGTGGCAGCATCTGCCGGTTCCGGTGGCCAAGCGCCTGTTCGACCATGTCATCGGGGCGCTCGTCGCGATCAGCCGCAAGGTCACCGATGCGGTCACCAACGGTTCGCTTCAGCGTACTTTGCTCGTTTTCTTCCTCGCCACGATCGCGCTCGGTATAGAGGGCATCAGCGCCGGGGGATACGAACCCGGAACGCGGGAAACGCTCGCGGCCTCGCCGGTCGCGATTCTGGCCTGGCTGGCACTTCTTGCGGCCACGGTCGCGGTCGTCATGTCCGAAACGCGCCGTTTCCTGGCGCTGATCTATATCAGCGTAATCGGGCTCGTCGTCTCCCTGGGTTTCGTCTACCTCTCCGCCCCGGATCTGGCCCTGACGCAGATTTCGGTGGAGGTGGTCACCATCCTCCTCCTCCTGCTCGCGCTCAACCTGTTGCCAAAGGTGCCGCCCTCGACAGGCAGCCTCGTGCGCCGCGTACGGGACGGCGCTGTCGCCGTGCTCGGCGGGGGCGCGGTTGGGTGGGCTGCCTGGTCCGTCATGACGCGCCAGCCGAGGGATCCGATTTCGGCCTTCCACTGGGCGGAGGCAAAGCCGGGCGGCGGCGGGACCAATGTGGTCAACGTCATCCTCGTCGACTTTCGCGGCTTCGACACCTTTGGAGAGATTATCGTCCTCGGCATTGCGGCGCTCGGCATTTACGCCCTGCTGCAAACGGCACCATGGGGCGTCTCGGGGAAGCGCCTGCGCGCCTGGATACCGGACTTGATCCGCTCGCCAGAGCGTCATCCGATGATGCTGGTGGTCGCCAGTCGGCTGATCCTGCCGATGGCGATCGTCGTCGCGCTCTACATATTCCTTCGCGGGCACAATATGCCCGGGGGCGGTTTCATCGCGGGCCTTGTCTATTCGATCGCCATGCTGATCCAGTTCATGGCGTCTGGCTTCGAATGGGCAGAGCAGCGCCGGCAAACGGAACGCCATGCGCTGATCTCGGCCGGCGTCCTCATCGCTGCGGCGACGGGGGCGGGGGCGATCGCCTTCGGCCTGCCTTTCCTCACCAGCGGGTTCGACTATTTTCATGTGCCGTTGGTGGGTGAGGTGGAACTGGCAACCGCGCTGCTGTTCGATATCGGCGTCGGACTCACGGTGGTGGGGGCGGTCATGCTTGCGCTGGGGCAATTGTCGAACGCGGCACAGCGTGCGGAGCAGGTGGAACATTCCGATCAGCCCATGGACATCGATCCCAGCCGGACGGTGGAGGAAAAGCGATGAGCATCGAATTTCTTCTCGCCAGTGCGATTGCCGTCCTGACGGCGGCGGGCATCTACCTCGTTCTGCGGGCGCAAACCTTCTCGGTCGTGCTGGGGCTGGCGATGCTGTCCTACGCGATCAATGCGTTTCTTTTCGCCATGGGGCGCCTGAAGGTCGACCTGCCGCCCATCTATGAAACGGGCGCCGAATACACGGATCCGCTACCGCAGGCACTGGTCCTGACCGCAATCGTGATCGCCTTCGGCATGACGGCATTGGTCGTCGTCCTCGCCTTGCGGACTTACCTCGAAACCGGGTCCGAGCATGTCGATGGCACGCCGGAGGTCGAGGATACGCACCCCGATCAGGAGGGCGGCGCCTCATGCATCTGATCGTGGCGCCAATTCTGTTGCCGGCCATCATCGCCGCCCTGGGCGTGCTGCGAATCTCGCGCGCGACGCAGCTTGGCCGCTATCTGTCGGTGGCCGCCATGGTCGCGCAGGTGGGGATCGCCGTGGCGCTCTTCCTCACCGCTTCGGACGGCACCATCCGTGTTTATGAAATGGGCGACTGGCGCGCGCCCTTCGGCATCGTCCTCGTGCTTGACCGCCTTTCCGCCATGATGGTCCTGTTGACCAGCCTGCTGGCGGCGGCCGCGCTCGCGCATGGGGTGGCAACCAGCCTCGACCGGCGCGGCTGGCACTTCCATCCGCTTTTCCAGTTTCAGTTGCTGGGCCTCAACGGCGCATTTCTGACCGGCGATCTGTTCAACCTGTTCGTGTTTTTTGAAGTTTTGTTGATCGCTTCATACGGCTTGCTGCTGCACGGGCAGGGCGCCGCCCGCCTGCAGGCCGGCGTGCAGTACGTCATCGTCAATCTGGTCGGGTCGACGGTGTTTCTGGTCGCCGTCGGCATTCTCTATGGCGTCACCGGGACGCTCAACATGGCCGACATGGCGGTTCGCATCGCGGCAGCGCCTGTTGGCGACCAGGCGCTGATCCGCGTCGGCGCGCAGGTGCTGATGGCCGTTTTCGCGCTGAAGGCGGCGTTGCTGCCGCTGCATCTGTGGTTGCCGCGCGCCTATTCGAACACGTCCGGCGCGGTGGCGGCGCTGTTCGCGATCCTGACCAAGGTTGGCGTTTATTCGATCCTGCGAGTGACGACCCTGGTCTTTGGCGCAGATGCCGGTGCGGTCGCATGGGCCCCGGAAAGCTGGATGCTGCCGCTCGCGCTGCTCAGCCTTACCGCCGGATTCATCGGCGTGCTGGCCGCGCGCCGCCTGCGCGTGCTGGCCGCTTTTGGCGTCATCGGGTCGACGGGGACGTTACTTGCCGCGGTGGCCCTGTTCGACCGCGATGCAGTTGCTGCGGCGCTTTATTATCTGCCGCATTCGACGCTTGCGGGTGCAATCCTCTTTCTGGTCGCGGACCTCGTCGGCCGCGCGCGCGGCGATCTCGACGACCGGCTGCAACCCGGCCGCACTTTCGCGCGAAGGGGACAGCTCTCTCTGCTATTCCTGCTCTCGGCGATTGCGCTTGCGGGTCTGCCGCCGCTGTCGGGCTTCATAGGAAAGCTCCTGATACTTTCCACCGCCAGTGCCTCGCCTGCCGCGCCGTGGATCTGGGGGTCAATCCTCGTCACCACATTCCTCGCGATGATTGGCCTCGCGCGGGCCGGTAGTGTAGTGTTCTGGAAAGTCGGCGCGGCGGAAGTGCGGTCGCCGCCCAGGCGCTGGACGACGGGGCCGGCCTGGGCGATCTTCGCGCTTCTGGCGATACTGACGATCTTTGCGGGACCGGCGACGGATTATGCGGCGGCGGCGGCGGGGCAGCTCTTCGCACCTGATGGCTATATCGACGCGGTGCTCGGCGAACGGAGGGGGGACATATGATCGCGCGCCTGTTTCCGCATCCGGGGCTCAGCGGGCTTCTCGTACTCGTCTGGCTGCTGTTGCAGAACAACCTGTCGGCCGGCTCTGTCCTTTTCGCATTCGTCGTCGGGTTCGTCGTGCCTCTGTTCACCTCAACCTATTGGCAGGATAAGCCCAGGATCAGGTTCGGCTGGCGGATGATCGACTATCTGGGGGTGGTGATCTGGGACATTCTCATCGCCAATTTCCAGGTTGCCTGGCTCATCCTCTTCCGCCGCAACCGCGATTTGCGCTCCTCCTGGCTGGTCATTCCGCTGGAGGTTCGGCAGCCCGAAGCGATCACGTCGCTTGCCGGAACGATCAGTCTGACGCCCGGCACCGTTTCGGCGGATGTGTCCGCCGACGGCCGCTCCCTGCTGGTTCACGCGCTCGACGTCGCCGATAGAGAGGCGGAGGTGGCGAGGATAAAGTCACGCTACGAGGCGCGGCTGATAAGGATATTTCAATGATCGGCCTTGCACTTTACGCCGCATTCGCAATGATCGCGCTGGCGATATTGATGAACGCGTGGCGGCTGTTCGCGGGGCCGACGCGCGGCGACCGCATTCTGGCGTTGGACACGATGGTCATCAACGTCATCGCCGTCATCGTGCTGTTTGGAATCTACGAGCGTACGACCTTCTATTTCGAGGCGGCGTTGCTGCTGGCGATGGTCGGGTTCGTCGGCACCGTGGCCTATGCCAAGTTCCTCCTGCGCGGCGACATAGTGGAGTAGACGGATGCTGGAACAGATCGCCGAAATCGCCATTTCTCTCCTGATCCTGCTGGGCGGCGCCTTTGCGCTGATCGGCTCGTGGGGGCTGGTCCGCCTGCCTTCGCTGATGACCCGTCTGCATGGGCCGACCAAGGCAACGACGCTTGGCGTGGGCGGCACCCTCATTGCGTCGATGGTCTACTTTCCGGTTTATGAGGGGCATTTTTCCGCCCACGAATTGCTGATCGCGCTGTTCCTGTTCATCGCGGCGCCGATTACGGCCAACATGATCGCGAAGGCGCATCTTCACCGGCAGGGGAACGGCATCGACCCCAATCCCGCCGACGACATCCGCGAAGGCCTTCCCGAACCGACGATCTGGGCAACGTTCCGCAAGCCCTGAGGCGCGGATGCCCGACCGGGCAGGCGGCCTCGAATACCTCGCGCCCATCAGGTCGGGGCATGCTTTCGCGGGAACCGGGGTTTACGGGCAGCGGGCGACCAGCGTCACGTTTTTCTCGCCGTCCGCCTGGGTAGAGGTCAATACGGCCTCAACGCGGATGGTCTCGCCCCATTCCTGGACGATAGGCTCCCCCGGCTGGCCCTTGTCGGTCCAGCTGTCGCCGTTGAACAGGCGGGTGGCGCCCCAGTTCTGATTGTCCTTGATCAGGCTGATCATCTGCATTTCGTCGGAGCGCACGGCGTTCAGCGTCACGTCCATGTCCTGGACCAGCAGGCGCGAGGGCATGCTGCCCTCCGCTTCGGTAGTGCAAGCCGCTGCGGAGTGGGAGGTGGTTACCCCATCGAATGTCAGTTCCACCTGCCCCCCGTTCGGCGTGGCTGCGGCAAGGGCAAGAGCGAGGGCGATCATCAGTGTCTCCATTCTCGAGGCTCGGAAGCCGAGAGATTGACGGGCTTCGCCGCGGAAATCAATTTTCCGCGGTCGCCCGCTCCAGATGGGCAAAGGCCTGGTCCATCCCGGCCATCGAGAAATCCAGCTTCATGCGCTTTCCGTTCGACAGCGAATAGAACACGGTCGCCTTTTCGGGACTGGTCAGCCATTGCTGCAGTTGTTCGGGCGTCAGAACCGCTCCTGCCTCGCATCCCGTCTGCTGGCATGTGATGAAGGGCAGGCGGATGATTTCCTCCCCTTGCGCGTCGGTCAGCTGCGCGCCTGCTGGCAGCAGGACGGCCAGCGGCAGTTCGAAGGAAAGCTGATAGGCGCCCTCTTTCGCCGGGCGCAGCAGGATCTTGGTCAGGATAACGGGCTGCTCATTTTCCTGCACCTGCGCCGTGACGGTTGAGGTCACGCCGCACAGCGTCGTCTCCGGCTGTGGTTGTGCGCGCGTTTCGCACCGCATCATCCACGCCTGATAGGGGGTTTCCTCCGTTGTGATCGGCGCATTCGGCGCATTGGGCGCGGCGGGTGGAGCGGCCGCTTGCGCCTGGGCCAGCGCGAGGAGGGAAGCGGCAAGGACGGAAAACATGATATGATCCTTTTCGATAATCGCCGGGCAGAAAGACGCCGGACAGAGAAACGGGGCCGTCCCCAAGGAACGGCCCCGTCCTCCCGCTGTCAATCAGGCATTCTTTACCAGCGGATGCTGAGGCCACCCGATACTGCGTTGCTGCTCAGATTGCCGGCATCGCCATAACGATAGTTGAAGCTCAGCGTTACCTCCGGGTTCAACATGACGTCCATACCTGCATCCAGCCGCGCCGCGGTCCGGCCGGGGTTGGGCGCGGTGATGCTGAAGCTTTCGCCGTGCAGGCTGGGCGTCAAGGTTGCGGACGGCTCGTCCATCTCATGCGTCGCAAAGGCGGCGGCATAGGGCATGAACGCCATGCCTTTCGTGGCATAGACGATGCTCAGGCGGGCACCCGCACGGCCCACGATAGAGCGGCGATCATCATCGTCGAACGTCAGCGCCGCCAGGGCCCGGCCGGATTCCGTGAACTCGTCCCGGTTTACCTGGCCATAGGATACGCCGACGGCAGGGGTCAGCGTCGCCTGGCCAAAGCGGACCTTGTAACCCGCTTCGACATCGCCCGCCACGGTGTGGCCGTCATTCTTGCCGTAAAGCTCGACAATTTGATCCGCCAGCTGCACCGCGCGGTCTACCTCGTACCGGTCGACGCCGACCGACACCATGGCATTGGTGTACCAGCTTGCCGTGTCGTACTTGCCGTACAGGATGCCGTGATAGCTTTTCGCGACCGCCGAACCGGCACTGTCGGTGGAGGTTTCGCCCCGGCCATAGGCAAAGGCCAGACCGGCGACGACGTTTTCGCCGAATGCGCGGTCCGCACCGATGATGAAGTTCATGGCACCGGCGCGATAGCCCTGGCCATATTCATCGCCCTTCACCTTGTTCACGTCATGCGTGATGGTACCCCAGATACGGCGGCTAAGCGGCGTTTCCGGGTGAACCGCCATGTTCAGGCGATCCGAAACCGACGCCTGGGCCGCACGCGTCGTCTGCATCACGGAATCCGTGGCGGCGGCATGGATGCCACCGGATGCCTGCTCCAGGGCACGGCGCACGGCGACCTCGTTCAGCGGATACAGTCCGCTCAACAGGGCACCACCGGCACCAGCGGTTATCGCACCGGGTGACGCGCGGAAATCGTCGATCGCCGCACCCACGGCCGCTGCGTTGCGCATGCTGCCCGATCCGAACATCGTGCCGAAATCGCTCGGCGTCACGTAAAGGATGATGTTGCGGGGATTGTAGATCACATCGAAACGCGACGTCCCGATCATGCCGCTGGTCGGCTGCAGGATGCTGTCGAACGTGCCCGTCACGCCGCCCTCTGCGATGACCACCGTGTGGCGGGAACCGATTGCCGGCGTATAGCTGTTGGTTGCGTCGCCGGTAATGTCGCGAACGATGGGGGCAATCGTGCCGCCTGCCGTAAAGACACTGTCCGCACCGGCCAGGATCAGCTGATCGTGGAAACCGGCGCCATTGCCTGCGGTGCGGCCATCGATGTCCAGCGACAGGGTGCTGCCGGCAAATTGCGTCACGCTGCCGTTGATGGTCAGCTGGCCCGGCGAATTGCCCGGCGCCAGGACGCCGTAAACGTCCATATTGCCGTCGATCTCGCCGGATCCGCTGGCAACGCCGCCATCATAGACCCAGACCTTTCCGTCGAACTCGTCGTTGAAGCTCAGCGTTCCCTCGAACACGCAGGCACCGATGTCGTTGGACGCCGCCGACTGCAGCGACAGGCGGCCGCTGCCCCGCTTGTTCAGGCAGGAATTGCCGTCCGCGCCACCCGTTAGGACGACGTTATTGGCCCCGGTATCGAACACGGCATTGTCACCTGCGACGTGCAGACGCTGGCTGATGGCCATGTTCTGACCCGTCAGGAAACGGCTGTCGGCTCCGATGGTCAGGTCGCCATCGCTGGCGCCCAGCGCTTCGTTGGTCGCGGCGATCAGTGTGCCGCCACGAACGATGGTGGCCGCCTGGCTGTTGGTGCCATTCAGCAGCAGCATGCCGCTGCCCGTCTTGTTCAGCGTACCCGCACCGCTGACCGCACCCGAAAGGGCAACATTGTTGCCGCCGGTGTTCACGGTCGACTGACCGCTGCTCAGTGCAACGCCATTGTCGATGGTGCCGTCGGCGGTAACCGCCAGCGTGGCATTGCCGATGCTGATGGCGCCGGTGCCGACATTCGCGTCACCTGCCGCCCTCACCGTGCCGTCATTGATGGCCAGGCCGCCGGCAAAGTCGTTTGCTCCTGCCAGCGTCAGCGTACCCGAACCGCTCTTGTTCAGCGTACCCTCGCCGCTCACCACACCAGACAGGGCAACGTCGTTGCCGCCGGTATTCACGGTGGACGCGGCGCTGCTCAACGCGACAACATTGTCGATATCGCCATCGGCGGTGACCGCCAGCGTGGCATTACCGACGCGGATGGTGCCGGTGCCGACATTCGCGTCACCCGCCGCTCTCACCGTGCCGCCATTAATGGCCAGGTCACCGGCAAAGTCGTTGGCGCCTGCCAGCGTCAGCGTGCCCGCACCGCTCTTGTTCAGCGTGCCATTGCCGCTCACCGCACCCGACAGGGCAACATCGTTGCCGCCGGTGTTCACCGTGGATGCGGCGCTGTTCAGGGCAACACCATTGTCGATGTCGCCATCGGCGGTGACTGCCAGCGTGGCATTGCCGATGCGGATGGTGCCGGTGCCGACATTCGCGTCACCCGCCGCTCTCACCGTGCCGTCATTAATGGCCAGGCCACCGGCAAAACCGTTGGTTCCAGCCAGCGTCAGCGTACCTGCACCGCTTTTGTTCAGTGTTCCTGCACCGCTGACCGGACCGCTCAGCGCAACGTCGTTGTTGCCGATGTTCACGGTCGACTGCGCGCTGCTGAGGGCGACGCCATTGTCGATATCGCCGTCGGCGGTGACGACCAGCGCGGCATTGCCGATGCTGATCGCGCCGGTGCCGACATTCGCGCCACCCGCTGCGACCACCGTGCCGCCATTAATGGCCAGGCCGCCCGCGAAATCATTGGTGCCCGCCAGCGTCAGCGTCCCCGCACCGCTCTTGTTGAGCGCGCCCGTGCCGCCAATGTCGCCCGTCAGGCCCACATTGTTGCCGCCAATGCCGACCGTGGCATTTGCATGGGTCAGGTTCACATCATTGTCGATGGCCCCGCCGGCGGTCACCGCCAGCGTGGCATTGTCGATTGTGATCGTGCCGGTGCCGACATTCGCGTCACCCGCTGCTTCCACCGTGCCTTCGCCTATGGCGAGACCGCCGGTGAAGGTGTTGACCCCCGCCAGGGTCAGCGTACCCGCACCGCTCTTGTTGAGCGCGCCCGTTCCGCTGACCGTGCCGGACAGGGCAACGTCGTTGTCGCCCGTGCCAACCGTGGCATTGGCGTGGGTCAGGTTGACGCTGTTGTCGATGTCGCCATCGGCGGTCACCGCCAGCGTGGCATTGTCGATTGTGATCGTGCCGGTGCCGAGGTTCTCGTCGCCTGCAGCCGCAATGGTGCCGCCGGCGATGTTCAGGCCGCCGGAGAAGCTGTTGGCACCCTCCAGAGCCAGCGTGCCGTCGCCGGTTTTCGTCAGGCCGCCGCTTTGGCCCCCCGTGTCGGTCAGGTCGCCTGTGAAGGTGGCGTTGAACCCGTCGGTATCGATCGTGCCGCCGGTAGAGTTGATCGTCAGGTCCTCATTGATCGTGGTGTCGGCGTCCGCAACCAGGGTTCCGCCGTCGAATACGGGGTTCACGTCGCCGTCGGCCAGTTCCTGTACCGTGCGCGGTTCCTCGATGTCGGGCGTGCCGATGGTAACGACGGAGGAGCCTTCGGGGACGCTGTCGATCTGAACGGTGGAGAAGAGCAGCGTGCCGCCCGCACCAAAATATTCGCCGGAGCCGTTCGGAACCATCGTGACGCTGCTGAAGCTGTTGCTGTCATCGATGGCCGCCACGAAATGCTCTTCGCCGGGAATGGTTTGGTCGATGCCACCCACCAGCAGGGGGGTCGAACCGTTGAACAGCATGTAGATCTGCGACGAATTGGCGGTGCTGCCGTCGGGCGTCGTGTTGTTCACAGCACAGCACGTACCCCAGTTGGAGGTGAACAGCCCGGCCGCGTTGACATAATGCGGCGTGGTCAGCGCCGAGTCCGCAAAAAATGAAATATTATAACCATCGGCAATTACGTCGTTGAAGTCGCCCGGAGTGTAGTTAACGCTCCAGTCGGTAAATCCGTCCGAACCTTCGTCACCAAGGGAATTGTTGGGCGCGGGGGAGCCGCCCCGGCTCGTGGTTACGTAAATGGTCTGGCCATTTTCCGTTACCGAGAAGCTGCTGCCAGTCGAACTGGTAATGTCGATCGAGAAAACCGTCGACTGCTGGGTCGCGCCGGGATTGTCTGCATTATAGGCGGCATCGGCGGCAGTAACCGTATCGCGGAATGTCTGCATGCCTGCGGCCGTATCATCGTTGAAAAACACAGCAGGGGTTGCAAGCGCAGATGTGGCAACGCCGCAAAGCGCGGAGGATAAGATAAGATGTGACCGAAACTTACGAACAAACTTGAACTTATTGGAAGTAAGGGACGAGTTATTCGACGACATATTAGCAAATCCTGCTTCTATAGGAGAAATTCTGTCAAATGTGACCTGAGCGCCCACATCCTGTCGAAACCCCTAGGGCCACCGGCGTAAAAATTTTCTGAACCTGGCTTAATTTTCGGCGGTTTTTGTCGTTCATTCCGTTACGATATTGAAAGGAAACAAAAACATTATTGTGGGGGACGGATCGGATCGTGTTCCGACGCCGGTACGCAAGGCTACAGGGGTGATTAGGTGACGTTTTTTGGCCTGGATGGCAGGGCCGACACCCTCCCGCTGTGGGCCAGGCACGCGACGCGCGGCGGCGCCCATATGCTCCTGTCGCAGCCCCTGTTTCGACCGGTGCGGGGGCGACCCGCCGCGCGGACGTCGAACCCCGCATTTTCCCTATTGCATCAGGACGATAGCGGATACATATTTTGCGCTGTCCCGGACGTTCCGGTGATGCGAGGGTGCTCGCACAGCCCAGCACCCGGATAAAATACGATGATGATCGTTCCGACCTATGTGGGCCCCAGCCAGATCGAGGGAGTCGGCATTTTCGCCGCTGCGCCGATCAAGTCAGGGGACGCCATCTGGGCTCTTGAAGAAAAATTCGACCTTCTGTTTCCCGTTAACGAGCTGGCGGGTCTGCCAGACCTTCAGCGCCAGTTTCTGGAACGCTATGGCTACCCCCACATGACGCGTCCCGACATGTTCGTGCTGGAATTCGACAATGGCCGTTTCATGAACCATTGCGAACAGCCGAATACCGATTTCCGCAGTCCGGAAACCGGCTGGGCGATTCGCGATATTGCGGCGGGCGAGGAGCTCACCTGCAATTATGCCGAATTCGATCCCACCTTTGAAATGCTGCCCGGCCGCACGTTCCTGAACGCCTCGGTCGTTCAGGAAATGCGCGGGATGGCCGCCGCGGAATAAGTGCCACGCAACGGGACGGGCGGGTAAGCCTGCCCGGCCCGTTCGCATCCTGTTTCCATGGTGCGGCGCGTCATGTCCCCCACGCCTGCCATCTGACCAATGGCTGCGTCCGGCGCTATCATTCCGGGTTTTGAAACAGGCTTTCGATAAAGGTCTTCAGAACGACCAGCGTATTGCTTTCCTTCACTTCCGGCAGCGACCAGATCGTCTCGCCGATTTCGTGCAGGCGTTTCGGGTCGTGATAGGACAGGGCCACCATCAAATCGGCTTCGCCCGTGACGCGATAGCATCCGACGACCTCCGGCACCCCCTCCAGTACCTTGATGACCGGCGCCGCCTGCGTCCGTTCGTGCAGGTAAAGGATCATCAGCGCGCTCAGGCCCTGCGTGTCCCCGCCACTGTTCAGGACGGCGTGATAGCCGCGGATGATGCCGGTCTTTTCCAGACGCGTAATCCGCGATTGCACGGCGGTGCGCGACCGCCCCACCATTTTCGCAAGGCTGCTCAGCGGCGTGCGCGCGGCACGCTGCAGGATCGCAAGTATATTGCGGTCTATCGCATCCATGTCCGGCATGGCGCGGCACGCTATGCGAGGGCGCGGCCGGGTCAAGAGGGTCTGTCGCTGCCGGGCAGGCGGCGGCGGGCCTATAAGATCTTCAGCCAATCGAAGCGGTCGGGCGCGCGGCGCTCCTGAATGTCCAGCAATTCGCTACGCAACTGCTGGCAGATCGTCGTTTCGGGCGGCGTCCATTCGTTCCCGTCCGCATCGCCCAGCATGTGGATCGGCACGACGATGGCCGCCGTCCCGGTGGCGAACAATTCCCGGCACCGTCCGCTTTCCAGGTCGGCGGTCAGCTCGTCGATGGGCATGGCACGTTCTTGCACCTCTATCCCCGCATCTTTCGCCAGCCGGATGATGGAATCGCGCGTCACGCCCGCAATAATGGAATCGCCGATGGGCGGGGTGTGCAGCGCGCCGTCGATGACCGCGAAGAAATTCATGCCGGACAATTCCTCGATGGTCCGGTTGTTGATCGGGTCCAGCCACAGGGCCACGGAAAAGCCGCGTGCGACCGCGTTCGTCGTTGCGCGCATGGCGGCGGCATAATTGGCGCCCGCCTTGGCATAGCCGATGCCGCCGCGCGCGGCGCGCACGTCCTTGCGCTCGATCAGCACCTTCATCGGCCCGCTGGTATAGGCCGATGACGGGCTGGCCGTGATCATGAAGCGGAACGATTTGGAATTGGCGACGGTAAACCCCGCCTCCGTGGAAAACAGCACCGGCCGCAGATAGAGGGACGCGCCACTGCTGGTGGGGACGAAATCGGCGCAGGCCTGCGTCACCGCCGCCAGCCCGGTCATGAACAGATCCTCGGGAACCGGCGGCATGCCCAGACGCTCCGCACTGCCGGCGAAGCGCCTGCAGTTCACCTCCGGCCGAAACAGGTGCGGTGCCATGCCGGGCGCGCGATAGGCCTTCATGCCCTCAAAGACCGATTCTGCGAATTGCAGTGATCGTGCCGTTGGAATGATGGAGATCGGGCCATACGGTTCCAGCTGCGCGTCATGCCACTCACCATCGCTATATTCCGCGCTGAACATGACGGGCGCCGCCACCTGTCCAAAGGCCAGGTCCTGCGGCAGCGAAAACCCCGCCACCGCGTCCTTGACGCCCGGCAATTGCGTGAACTCGACCGTCATTCGTATATAGCCTTTTGAAAAAGCTGGCCTGCCAAACTGGCCAGATGGAGGAACTGGTTAGAGAAGATTGTCGGCTAGAATAGATTGGGCGTGGATCCGCCATCCACGGACAGCGCCACCCCGTTCACATAGCCGGCCTGCTCGGCACACAGGAATGCCGCTACCGCCGCGAATTCTTTCGGATCGCCCAGCCGCCTTGCGAGTATCCCTGCCGTCAACTTGTCCACGACATCGTCGCGGCTCTTGCCCGCCCGTTCGGCCATGGTTTCGGTCAGAGAGGTCAGGCGATCGGTCGCCGTATAGCCGGGCAGCAGCGAATTGACCGTGATGCCGTCGCGCGCAAACTCATTGGCGCAGCTTTTCGTCAGCGCGCAGACGGCGGCGCGCGCCGTGTTCGACAGGATCATATTGGGTCCCGGCGCCTTCACGAACAGCGACGTGATGGTCAAAATCCGGCCCCAGCCTCGCCGCCGCATTCCGGGGACGACCCCATGAAACAGGCTTACCGCTGCACCCAGATGTTCGTTGATCGCCTGATCGAATTGCTGCGGCGTGACATCATCGAAGCCGCCGGGCGGCGGGCCGCCGCCATTCACGACCAGAATGTCGATGGGTCCCAGTGTCTTTTCTACGCGTCCGACCAGCTCCTCACGCGCATCGGCATCGCCCATGTCGCAGACAAACGTCGACGCGCGCGGCCCCATCGAGGCTGCTGCCTGCTCCAGCTTCTCCGCGCTGCGAGAGGCGATTGCCGTCCGCGCGCCTTCCTCTGCCAGCGTGCGGGCCACGGCCAGCCCCAGCCCGCTGCTGCCCCCTGTAATCAATGCCACCTTGTCCTTCAGGCCCAGATCCATCGGCTATCCTCCGCGCAGATAATGGTCTTCGCCCTGCAGCCAGTCGGCGCGGGGCGGTGAGAATATATCCAGCTGAAAACAATCTTCCAGAATGCGTGCGCTGTGCAACAAATTGCTGGGCAGCACGATGACTTCGTTCGCCCGCACGATGATTATCTCGTTCTGGTCGTCGCCCAACGTGAATTCCATCACGCCGGACAGGACGTTCGTCACCTGCTCGTTCTCGTGCCGGTGCGCGGGCACGACGGCCCCCTTCGGCAGGGTGAACTGCGCGACCATCTGCCGGTCGGTCGTGATGAAGCGGCGGGTGATCGAATCGCTGAGCGTTTCCAGCGGCACGTCCTGCCATTTTCTGTGGATCGCGTTCATGCCCATGTGTCTCTCTTCTCGGGCGGGACAGTGGCGAAGGACGCGGTCCGGCGCAATTTTCCGAACCGTCGAAACCCTAGGCAAACTGTCTGTTCGGCTAGGCGATCTGCCGGGGGCATGCGCGGCTGCGGGTCAGTCGTCCGGCGTCCAGCGATCGACCAGCGCGAACAGGTCGACCATGGATACGGGCTTGTGCAGCACTGCATCCGTGCCTGCGCGGTAACAGGCTTGTTCCGTTTCCGGCGACACGTCCGCCGTGATGATGACGATATTGCGGTCATCGGAATGCCGTGCATCCGCGCGCAGCCGGCGGACGACTTCCAGCCCGTCGATCTTCGGCATGCGCAAATCGACGAAGATCAGGTCGAATGGCTGCGCCGCCGCCAGCGCCAGCCCCTCCTCGCCCGACGCGGCACTGACCATATCGATCTGGCGCGACTCCAGCATGATCTGCAGAACCTTCCGGTTGATCTCATTATCGTCGATGTAGAGTATATTCACTGGGGGCGGCTGCCTGTCTGGGATGCGCGGGGCTAGCATGGATCAACTCCATGTTTCGACCCACTTTGGCAGCGAAACGCGCCAAGTCCTTGAACACTCCCGACAAGCGCTTTTTTAAAAAAATATAGCTTGCGACGGTCCCCTGCCGTTCACTAGGTTTAGGTGCTGGGAAGAGGGGCTGCCACTAGGGATGGTGTTTTCCGGTCGACGAAGGTCGACAAGGGGAAACGAGTCCCAAAGGGTTGCGCGTTCCCGAGGGGGCGGCTGCCCTGTGGATAGCGAGGATATCGGGGATAAGTCGAAACCCCGCCTCGCCCACGGTCCCCGGGGCGCCTAGGGGTGGTGGTTTCCGCCTGCATTTCCCGGTCCGGCGGGAACGGCATGGGGCGGATCGCCGCCAGTATCGAACGACACCGGAATAGAGTAATTTGCAAGGGAGTGCGGCGATCATGGATTTCAGCGGCGTGGACACAGAGACCATCGATCAGGGCGCAGGTGCGGTTTCGGAATCGAGGCGCGTCAACGAACCGCGCTTTCCGGTAAAGATCGACCGCGCACGCGATGCGAATCTGACCGTTTTCGGCAAGGAAACGCTGGAGGACCGCTATTTGCTGCCCGGCGAGGGGCCGCAGGATCTGTTCGCCCGCGTTGCCGCCGCCTATGCCGACGATGCGGACCATGCCCAGCGCCTTTACGACGCCATGTCGAACCTGTGGTTCATGCCGGCGACGCCCGTCCTTTCGAACGGCGGCACCGGCCGCGGCCTGCCGATCTCCTGCTATCTGAACAGCGTCACCGACAGCCTGAACGGCATCGTCGATACCTGGAACGAGAATGTCTGGCTGGCGTCGAAGGGCGGCGGCATCGGCACCTATTGGGGCAATGTGCGCGGCATTGGCGAATCGGTCGGCCTGAACGGCAAGACGTCGGGCATTGTCCCCTTCGTGCGCGTCATGGATTCGCTGACGCTCGCGATCAGCCAGGGTTCGCTGCGCCGCGGCTCGGCCGCCTGCTATATTGACGTGCACCATCCGGAAATCGAGGAGTTCCTCGAAATCCGCAAGCCGTCGGGCGACTTCAACCGCAAGGCGCTGAACCTGCACCATGGCATCAACCTGTCGGATGCGTTCATGCAGGCGGTGCGCGACGGCGAGGAATTCGATCTGCTGTCGCCCAAGACCGG
The DNA here is from genome assembly GCF_054740865.1 of Pacificimonas sp. ICDLI1SI03. Lineage (NCBI taxonomy): Bacteria > Pseudomonadati > Pseudomonadota > Alphaproteobacteria > Sphingomonadales > Sphingosinicellaceae > Pacificimonas > Pacificimonas sp. ICDLI1SI03. The sequence goes on along the minus strand of NZ_JBSQAU010000001.1, from coordinate 2,203,746 downwards.
CGAGGTGCGCAGCACGGTCGATGCCCGCGCGCTCTTTCAGAAGATCGTCGAGACGCGCCTCGCCACGGGCGAGCCCTACATCATCTTCATGGACCGCGTGAACGAGCAGATGCCAAAGCATCAGCGCGACGCCGGCCTGAAGGTGTCGACGTCGAACCTGTGTTCCGAAATCACCCTGCCGACCGGCATCGACCAATATGGCCAGCCGCGCACCGCCGTCTGCTGCCTGTCGTCGCTGAACCTCGAAAAATGGGACGAATGGTCGAAGGAGGATGGCTTTATCGAGGATGTCATGCGCTTCCTCGACAATGTCCTGTCCGACTATATCGAGCGCGCCCCCGACGAGATGGCCCGCGCGAAATACAGTGCGGAGCGCGAACGGTCGGTCGGCATGGGCGTCATGGGTTTCCACTCCTTCCTTCAGGCGCGCAACATCCCCTTTGAATCCGCGCTAGCCAAATCGTGGAACATGAAGATCTTCAAGCACATCCGCGCCGATGCGGACGAGGCGTCGATGATGCTGGCAAAGGAACGCGGCGCCTGTCCCGATGCGCAGGACATGGGCGCGATGGAGCGGTTCAGCTGCAAGATGGCGATTGCGCCGACCGCCTCGATCAGCATCATTTGCGGCGGCACCAGCGCCTGTATCGAGCCGATCCCCGCCAACATCTACACGCACAAGACGCTGTCCGGCTCCTTCACGGTGCGCAATCCGCATCTTGAGGATCTGCTGACCGGAAAGGCGATGAATTCCGACCGCGTGTGGAATTCGATCCTGGAACGCGGCGGCAGCGTCCAGCACCTTGAATTCCTCGACGGGGACGAGAAGGCGACCTTCAAGACGGCGTTCGAGATCGACCAGCGCTGGCTCCTGGAACTCGCCGCCGATCGCACGCCCTATATCGACCAGTCGCAGTCGCTGAACCTGTTCATCCCTGCGGATGCGGAAAAATGGGATCTTCTCATGCTGCACTATCGCGCCTGGGAACTCGGCATAAAATCCCTATATTACCTAAGGTCGAAGAGCGTGCAGCGCGCCGGGTTCGCCGGCGGCGTAGAGGCGGACAATACCCCCGACCTCGCGAAGATCGAGCTGCCGACCACCGACTATGACGAATGCCTGGCCTGTCAGTGATGGCCGCCGCCGCCCGCCCTTCCCGTCATCCCGGCGCAGGCCGGGATCCATCTCTGACCCCCTCCCCCTGTGAGGCGCGCGGACGATGGCTTCCCGCCCCCACAGGAATGACGGCCTAAAAAACACCAAAGGAAACGGAGTTTCCCCATGTCCCTTCTCGAAGCCCGCAAGACCTACAAACCGTTCCAGTATCCCTGGGCTTATGACTTCTGGAAGCGTCAGCAGCAGATCCACTGGATGCCGGAGGAGGTGCCGCTGGGCGAGGATTGCCGCGACTGGGCGCAGAAACTGTCGGAACATGAACGCAACCTCCTGACGCAGATCTTCCGCTTCTTCACCCAGGCGGATGTAGAGGTGCAGGACTGCTATCACGACAAATATGGCCGCGTCTTCAAACCCACAGAGGTAAAGATGATGCTGACCGCGTTCAGCAATATGGAAACGGTGCACATCGCCGCCTATTCGCACCTGCTCGACACGATCGGCATGCCGGAATCCGAATATTCCGCCTTCATGGATTATGAGGAGATGGCCGACAAGCACGACTATCTGCAGAAATTCGGCGTCGACAGTGACGAGGACATCGCCCGTACGCTGGCCATGTTCGGCGGCTTTACAGAGGGGCTGCAGCTGTTCGCCAGCTTTGCCATGCTGATGAACTTCCCGCGCTTCAACAAGATGAAGGGCATGGGCCAGATCGTATCCTGGTCCGTCAGGGATGAAAGCCTGCATTGCGAGGGGATCATCCGCCTGTTCCACGCCTTTTGTGAGGAGCGTCAGTGCCTGACAAAGGCGGTGAAGGCCGACATTCGCGACATTTGCCACCACACTGTGGATCTTGAGGATGCGTTTATCGACCTGGCCTTTGAAATGGGCCCGGTGAACGGCATGACCGCGGCGGAAATAAAGAAATATATCCGCTACATCGCCGACTGGCGCCTGGGCCAGCTGGGCCTGAAGCCGATCTACATGATCACCGAACACCCGCTGCCCTGGCTCAGCCCGCTCTTGAACGGCGTCGAGCACGCCAATTTCTTTGAAGCGCGCGCCACCGAATATTCAAAGGCGGCCACGCGCGGCGACTGGGGCCAGGTCTGGACCCAGTTCGACAAGCGCAAGGGCGTAAAGCCGGAAGCGGCCAACGAAGAAGACGAGCCGAGTTTGTTGGGTACGGCGGCGGAGTAAGGGGGAACTTCGATGACGACGGTCGCACAGCTCCCGGCTAGTTTGCTGAGTAAAGACACACGGCAAGCCGATCTTGGGTTAATCGGGCAAAATGACGAAGCTAAGATCAATCAGCTGGGAATGGGAGTACTAAGTGATGGTACGCCGTTCCTGACACAACGCGGCCTTGCGGCTCTTTGTGGCGTAGAGAATGCTCATATCGGTACGATCAGCAGTCAATGGGATGAGAGCAATCAAAAACCCCGTATTTCAAAAATAAAAGATATTATTTATAGTCATGGCCAGCAACTAGAAAAGCCGCATATCGAGCTAAGAGTTAACGGCAGGGTTGTATTTGGCTACCGCGAAGAGTTTTGTCTTGCAGTTCTTGAGTACTATGCATTTGAAGCCGGACAATATTTGCAAGAAGAAGCGATTAAACACTACCGTCTTCTTGCGGGTAAGGGGTTTCGTGAGTTTATTTACGGGGTGGTCGGGTACGCTCCCGCTTCCGATCTTGATAGGAGATGGCAGCCATTTCTCGACCGAGTTTCACGAACCTATAATTCTGTGCCCCACGGATACTTTAGTATATTTCGTGAAATCGCCGATCTGGTTGTGACCTTAGGCGAGAACGGGGTGTATACCAGCGACAAAATTGTTCCAGATATAAGTGTTGGCCTTGCGTGGAGCGCATATTGGACGAAAAGTAAATTAGAAAATGTCTATGGGCCTCGCAAGGAATATGAGCATAATTATCCCGATTATTTCCCTCAGGCAGTTTCTAACCCTCAACATCCTTGGTGTTATCCTGACAGTGTTCTTGGTAAGTTTAGAGAGTGGTTTAGGGATCAGTATCTCTATGGAGGCAAATTTAAGAGGTACTTAGACGGTCAGGTTAAGGCCCAAAGAATTGGTGTTAGCACAAGGACTGCTGCACTTGAATCTTTCACGCAGCAAATGCTCGAGGGCCGTTAATAGTAGTATTTGATTAGCGTATTTATATAACCACTTATACGCGTTCTGCGATTTGGTGATATTCGCGATGCCATGCCAAATATCGCGGATGGGGTCTCTCCGCAGGATTGTTTGGGAGACGCGCTTGTCTGTCATTGTGGATGAGCCGTTCGACACCGTCCATATCGTTGATCTTTTGTGACAATAATATCGCGCCCTGATCGCTGAGCGAAATCAGCCCTCGGTCGAACATCCAGTGGGCAGTACCGGACAGTGCGATGCCATTGGCCGAAGTATCTGGGCCGCCTGCCTCGACGCTCATGATGTGCGCGGCCTGCACCTCTGCTCGGCCTCCGCCATTGATCCATTGCATTCCGGTCAATGCGCAGCGGCAATCATAGGCGTCTAAAATGCGTCTGCGGAACTGCCGGTCGCGTATTTTGCGTTCGACCAGCACCGTCGAACGGTCGACGGCAGCGACATAGGGTTCCGGTTCTTCGTGGAACGAGGAGGGGATGCCGCTCTGCGTTTCGTCGGCACGGGGCAGAATGTCATCCTCTTCGACTAACCCTGCGGCGATGATACGATTAAAGTCTTCGTCGACAATGGGCCGGATGGACTGAATAGCGCGCCCGTTATTGATGCGCCCATCCGTCAGCAGTCCGCGCTCCATTACCTCTCCGTCGACGCGAAAGGGCACGTCGTGGCCAAATTCCAGGAAGCTGCCCGGCTCGATCAGTGCGAGATACATTTCAGAACTGGCAGGGTCGCGTATGATCTGTTCGACCTTCGCTGCCGCATAATAACCGCGCTGCCCCGCACGGCGTGGCTCTTGATATAGAATCCACTCGCCCACTGAGCGCGCCGCTGCTTTCAACCAGCGTTGGGGGAAACGATAAAAGCGGTCTGGCTCGTCCTCGTAAATCGAATGAGAGCCAATGATGAAAACGCATTTCGAGGGCTCTGCGCTTGGCAGCGAGACGGGCTGCTCCATCAAGCGATATTGACCGGCGGCAACAAACTCGACTTTACCGCTGTCGCGAAGTTGCTGCAGCTCACGGCTCAAAGTCATTTCCGGCGTCGCGCCCCGCGACCCCGTTTCGTTGATAATTCTACCCAGCTCCTGCTCAATGAGCGCCTGCCGCGTAAATTTGAGCCCGCCGCTTCGTCCCACCAAACGACGCACGGCGAGTTGGACGGCCTCTGACCATCTGGTTTGCACGGAGGTTGTTCACTTCGCTCAATGAGATCGAGATCTTTTGCATGAGACAAAACGCTCGTCAAATTTGAACAGCTATCGATCCATCAAGGTCGAGACCCCCGCGCCCGCCTCAACGCCAATGCCATCAACCCTAGACCCAGCAACCCGAGCGCGCCGGGCGCGGGCACGGCGGGGACGTCGCGGACCAGCCAGGCGGCTTGCGCGTCGCCGCCGCTGGGGGTCTTGGTATAGCTGGCGCCCAAAACCGCGGCGCTCGCGTCGAAACCATTATTGCCGTCGAACCGGCGCGACAGGAATGCGGCGGACTGGCTGGCGGCGCTGACCTCCTCCGTCGTATAGCCGAACGCCGTGTCGATGCTGCCGTCGAACGACGTGCCGCCCACCAGGTCGAACAGGCTCAGGGTCGCGCTGACCTGCGCGCCGTCCATGGTCAGGACCAGTGATCCCGCCTCCGATGTCGGCGCGATACCGGCATTCAGCCAGAATGTCCGCACCTCGTCCTGTGTCGCCAGGCGCCAGCCCTCTAGGTCCATGCCGGGCGCCAGCCGCGCCTGCGTGTCCGCCAGGCTGCCGAAACTCTGCGTCAGGTCCAGCCAGTCCAGCCCGCCATCCGTATCGCGCGTCGCCGTCCCTGCGCCCAGCGACGTGTCGATGGGAATGATCGCCGCCAGCGCGGGCAGGGCGGGCACGGCGATCAGCAGGGGCAGGGCGATGGCCGCGCTCAGCGTGGCGGCGGATGGCGCGGTAAATCGCGCGCGAAATGGGCGTGTGGTCTGTGGGGCAGGGCGGATCATGTCGGTTCCTCCGTCTTTGGCGAAATCAGCGGGAACGCGGGGGGGCGTGAACGCAACGACACTGCGCTGGTGACGAGCAAGAACCGCGCCAAATCCCGAAAACCGCGCATTTTCGCGGACCGGAACGGCACCGAACCGACCGCATTTGTAAAGCCTGCCGACACGCCCGCGCCCCGCTCGGCCGGCAGGGCGGCAAGAAAACAGGGGTCATTTCATCCCCGCACCGACTGCGGCAGGCCGTGAAGAATGCGGGTCAGGATGCAACCACGGCGGAAAGATTAGGGGGAACCCGCCGCAGACTATAACTGTTGATGGGGCGGTATTCAGGATGACAGGACCAAGTCGTCCCTGCCTTAGTAGCGTAAGTATAGATAGGTAGTAACTTCATATGATCGTGCAAGTCGCGGAGAAAATTTGGCGAACAGGGTATGGCGTCTGTCCACGCTCTTGCCGTGTGGCGCCGAACTGCTGAACCGGCCGGGGTCTTTCGGTCCCTTCAATGATCTGGCGATGGAGGATTTTGCCCGCTGCGCAGAAAATTATGATTTGTGTTCACCCGATCCGAATTCGGCGCCGTACCTACGTAGCGACCGAATAGGCGCGCGTCCCCCGCTCCCCCGCAACAGGGGCGCGACGCCCGGCCCCGTCCATGGCTCTGCCATGGGCGGGGTTGCTTTTTGGGACGGGGACAAAAGCGGCTCCGCGCTCAAATAGTGCTTTCCTAATAGGAAAAACTCTGTCTCTTATCCCTGTCTTTCGCCTGCTTTCGAAAGGCTGCCCCCCCCCCAATGTGTCCCACGCCCCACCTGCTCGCCCTGAACATGTTCCTGACAAGGGCGGCCCGGCCCCTATTCCCGCTGCCCCGTCGCGGGCACGGATTTCACGCGCCCGCGACGTCGAACCGGACAACTCTTCGGGCCGTCCTGCCGTCGATCTGCAATCTGATTGTCCGGACCGTCTGCCGCTGTCCGCTTCGACCGTCCGGTTTGAGGGGGGGCATGGCACACGTCTGCGGTTCTGGCGGTCCGGCTCATGCGGCGCCAGGGCGAAATTCTTCAATGTTTTCTCGTGCGCGCGCGCACACGCGCGCTGAGTGTGCGTTTTGTGCGGTTTCGGGCCTGTCCACTTCGCGGATTTCCGTCGCCGGTCCGTTCGAGACCGGCGAGGAAACGCGGTCGGGTCAGCGCTGGCGGCGGCGGCGCAGCCCTATGCCCAGTCCTAGCAGGCCCAGACCGAACAGCCCGAGTGCAGCCGGTTCGGGGACCTGCTCCAGCGGCGGCGGCAGGTCCTGCGGATCCTCGGGCGCGACAGAGGCCGACAGGCCGCCCGCAATGCCGCGAATCCGCGCCAGGGCATAATTGCTGCCCGCATTCGGCCCCTCGGCGGCGCTGTCCAGCAGGAAGTCGGTGGCGACCAGATTGGCGCCGACGATGTTCAGGACCAGCACTTCATCCGCGTTGAACCGGAATGCACCCTGCTGCGCATTGGAGGATCCGAATTCCAGCTCAATGTCGAAATTGCCCTGATTGCCCGGCGAATCGCGGCCATCGACGGTCTGGAATATGTTCACCGGCACCGGCGCGTCGCCGCTGGCATAGGAAAATGTCAAATTCGTTCCGGCAGCCGCGAAGTTGAAAAAGACGCTGGCGATATACTCCCCGCCGCTCATGCCCATCGCGTCGATGGTCAGCTGGACGGAACCTGGCGTGTCGCCATCGTCGAAAAACAGCGTTGGCGCCCCGCTGGGTGCATCGCCCTCCACGGTCTGGTCCAGCGTATAGGATACCGTGGTCGCAGACGCGGCGCTCGCGGTCGCGGCGGCAGCCAGAAGGGCGGATAGGATGATTGTTTTGTGCATTGGGAAAACCTCCCCCAGAATGTGGGATCAAAACGCACGCAACAAACACATGTTAATGGCAAGCAAGTGTCATGCCATATGCGTAATACCTTGAAAAATGACGAAAGGAAAAACAGGCACTTCTGAATCTGTAAAGCGTACCGACGGTGCCGTCACGATTTACGGCTATTCCGCCTCGACAGTAACGCCCAGCGGCTTCAACTCGCTGTCGTCAATACCCCAGCGCCGGTCCTCTTCACTGCTGCCCGGCACGTCGTTGGTGCGCTTCAGCCGGATGAGACCGCGCAGGTTGAACGGATCGCCATTCTGCAGCCGGCCATACATCTGCACCGGCACCTCCACATAGGAGGAGCCCGCCGCCCCCTCCACCCTGCCGGGCCGCCCGATCAGCAGGTGCCGCTCGCTATATTTGCCAAGGGACTCCGCGAACTCCTCTGCGCTCATCCCGCTCGCCTCGCCGTCCCGCCGCCACAGCGCATAGGCGGCGGCGAAATCGCCCTCCTCCAGATGGGCGCCATAACGTTGGAGGACCTGGCCCGCCGCCTCGGCGCTGCCCGGCTCGATTGGCGTTGCTTCGTCCAGCGGGGTGCGGTCGTCCGGCAGGCCGCCGACTTCGCCCGGCGCCGGCGGGATCAGCGCGGGCAGGTCGGCGGCAGGTGGCTGCGGCTCGGCTCGGTTCTCCGGCTCTGCCGGGGCCGTCTGGGCGGTGGGTGTCTCTTGGGGGGCGCTTTCGCCGGAGGGGCCGCAGGCCGACACGGCCAGCAGCGCAGCGGCCAGAAAGGGCAGGGTCGGGGCGTGGCGGTGGGTCATTCCGGGTCCTTTCGCAGTCCCACCACAAACGGCACGGCGGGGCCATCGTTCCGCCCGCCGCGACGGTCCCTTATTCGGGCCGCGACATCTGGAACTTCAGCTCTTCCGATACGCCGAAATAATCGCCCGGTCCGCCGCCGCGCAAAATCGGCTCGCCCAGCGTGGTACGATAGATACCATCCTCGATCAGCCGCCTGTCGATGTGGATGCCGACGACTTCGCCCAGCACCAGCCAGCTGTCGATCTGGCCGCCCCGATGGTCGGCCAGCCGGATGATCTGGGTGACCTTGCATTCGAAATTCACCGGACTGGCGGCAACCCGTGGCGGCGCAACGGCGGTGGAGGGGGCGGTGTCCAGGCCGGACAGTTCGAATTCGTCCACATCGCTATCGACCATGGCCGACGACATGTTCATCTGCTCCGCCAAGGGCCGCGTCGCCAGATTCCAGACGAATTCGCCCGTCGCCTCTGCATTCGACACGCTGTCCTTGTGCCCGACGCTGGAAAAGCCCACGATCGGCGGGCGATAGTTGAACAGGTTGAAGAAGCTGTAGGGCGCCAGATTGCGCCGTCCCCCGGCATCCAGCGTGCTGACCCAGCCGATGGGCCGCGGCGCGACGATGGCGTTCAGGGGATCGTGCTTCAGCCCATGCCCCTCTGCGGGCACATAGAAATGCCGGTCCCCGGCGTCCATGCTGTCGGTCATATCGATGTCTTTCTATGTCCAGTTCAGCCGCGTCCAGCCGTTCCTTTTCGCCAGTGCCTTCATGGCCGCACCGCCGTTGACGGCAAAGGCTTCGTCGGCCCACTCCATGATGGGCGCATCGGATACATGGTCGGAAAAGACGCGGATATGTGCATCCTCCCGGGCTAAACCCTTCTCGGCCAGATAGCGTTCCACCATCGCCAGCTTTGCGCCGCCATAGCAGTTTTCCCCGGCAATGCGGGCGCGAAGCCCGCCATCCTTCATGCGCTGCACCCGCGTACCGACCACCTCCTCCACGCCGACCCGCGCGGCAATGGCGCGCGCGTAAAAGGCATAGCTGGCGGTCGCCAGGATCACCCGCCGCCCCTCCGCCTTCTCAACTTCGATGCGGGCAAGCGCGTCGGCGAAGCATTGGTCGGGCACGATCAGATCGGCGAATTTCTCTGCCTCCGCCGTCGCCACATCCCGGCTGGTTCGTCCGCCCATCAACAGGGAGTGGTTGATTTCCTTCAACCTGCCCCTGCTGATCAGCTTTGATACATAAGCCATGCCGGCCATGACCGAGATCGGCGTCAGCAGCCGTCGCCATTTCGCCCGCGCACCGCTCCAGTGCCACAGCCAGGGGGTATAGGTGCCGGCCTTGGTAATGGTCCGGTCCATGTCGAAGATGCTGATTTGTTGCATTGAAACGATAAGTTCAGACTGCTTTCAGTGCCTGGTCGAAATCGGCGATCAGATCGTCTTCATGCTCGACGCCGATAGAGACGCGGACGAGATTGTCGGTGATGCCAAGTTCGGCGCGGCGATCCTGCGGGACGCTGAGATGGGTCATGGCGGCGGGATGGCTGGCAAGGCTTTCCGTGCCGCCCAGGCTGACGGCCAGTTTTACCGTTTTCAGATTGTCGAGCAGGCGAAAGCTCTCCGCTTCGCCGCCCTTGACGATAACGGAGAATGTCGACCCGGCGCCGGAACAGTGGCGACGATATATGTCCCCCTGTGCGGTGTCGGGATCGAGGAAGCCGAGCCAGGACACACGCTCCACCTTAGGATGGTCGCGAAGGAAGGCGCCGACGGCGCGCGCATTGGCCTGCGCCTTCTCCATCCGCAATTGCACGGTTTCGAGCGAGCGCAGAAGCATCCACGCCGTATTGGGATCTGTGATGGTGCCAAGCGTATTCCGGAGCGCCAACACCGGCGCCAGCGCCGCGGTGCTGCCGACCGCGCCGCCCGCGACCAGATCCGAATGCCCACCGACATATTTGGTCAGGGAATAGAGCGAAATATCGGCCCCGTTACGAGTGGGGGACTGGAAACAGGGGCCGAGGAACGTGTTGTCGACCATGATGACGGGGCGGTGCCCGTCCGGGTCGAACATCTCGTCGCGCAGCTTTGCCACCGCCTCTATATCAACGAGATCGTTGGTTGGATTGGCGGGGCTTTCCAGATAGATGACGGCAACGCGACCGATCTCGCCTGCGCGTTCCAGCACCTTGGCGATTTCGGCTGGGCTGGCCCCGGCCGGGAAATCGACCCACTTGATGCCGAACTTGCCCAGCATCGAATCGATCATCTTTTCCGTGGCGGCGTAAAGCGGTGCGGAATGCACGATGACATCGCCCGGTTCGACATGCGCCATCAATGCGGTACCGATGGCCGACATGCCGCTGGAAAAGCTGAGGGCGGTATCCGCCCGTTCCCATTGCGCCAACCGCCCCTCGAGGATTTCCTGGTTGGGGCCGTTGAAACGGCCGTAAACCAGCCCCTCTGCGCCGCCTGGACGTTTACCGGTGATCCCTTCGAAAAAGCGTTTGCCGTCGGCAGCGCTTTCGAATGCATAGGTGGAGGTCAGGAAAATCGGCGGCTTCAGCGCGCCCTCCGACAGGCGCGGCTCATAGCCATAGCCCATCATCAGGGTGGAGGGGTGCAGTTCCCGATCACCGATCTTCGTCACCTGCGGCGGTGTGGTCTGGCGCGAGGGCCGGCCTTCGTCGAGTTCATCAGTCATCACAACACCCTAGCACAGTATCAGCGCAGCCGCTTCACATATTGCTGATTATCGTTGCGCGTTTCGACGGCGAATTGCGGTACATCCTTCATCAGGTCGGACAGCCGCGAATAGCCATAATTACGGGCATCGAAGCTTGAGCGGTTGTTCGCGCGCTGGCCAACCTCAGACATGCGTGCCCAGCCCTCATCGTCGCGTTTCACGGCATTATAGGCATCGACAAGAAGAGTGAGGAGATCCTTGTCGATGGCCTTCTTGGACGGTGGTGTCCGGTCGCCATTCTTCGCCGTGCCGCCCTCTTCCCGTTTCAGCGCAGCAACGTCGATATAGCGAGTGCAGGCGGCGCGGAACGCTTCCGGCGCGCGCTCGGTACCGAACCCGTAAACGGGGATCCCCTCCTGCCGGATGCGCTGGGCCAGCGGCATGAAATCGCTGTCCGACGACATCAGGCCAAAGCCGCCAATGCGCCCGCCATACATCAGGTCCATGGCATCGATGACGATACGCATGTCGGTGGCGTTCTTCTTCTTGACGATATCGAATTGCTGGTAGGGTTCGATGGCATAGGTCAGCGTCAGGTCGGCCCAGCTTTTCAGGGCGGGCTTGCGCCAATTTCCATAGGCGCGGCGGACATTGACCTCCCCCAGCTCGGCGAGCACGGTCAGCACGGGGTCGAGATGGTTGGGGCTGGCATTGTCCGCGTCGATCAGCAGCGCGATGTTGCGGATGCGAGGCTCTGTCATGCCGCATCCTTTGCGAAGAGGTTTTCAGGGTGGCGCATGGCCTTGAACTCCAGTGCGTTTCCGGCGGGATCGAAGAAGAACATGGTCATTTGCTCCCCCGCCTGTCCGGCGAAGCGGACGTGGGGTTCGATTTCGAAGCGCGTACCCGCCGTTTTCAGCCGATCGGCCAGCGCCTCGAAATCCTGCCATTCCAGCACGATGCCGAAATGCGGCACGGGAACCTGGTCGCCGTCCACGGGATTGCGGTGCACGCTGCCCTTCGGCGCCAGATGGGCAACGATCTGATGGCCAAAGAAATCGAAGTCGATCCAGCTGTCGGAGGAGCGCCCCTCCGCGCAGCCCATCAGCTCGCCGTAAAAGGCGCGAGCCGCCGCAAGATCATCGACAGGAAAGGCGAGGTGGAAGGGTCGCAGGGTCATACCGCGCCGTAACAGGCCAGCGCTGGCTTCGCCAGAGGGGGCGCCAGCAATCCGACGCGCCGATTTCCCGATCAGACGCTCGCCTTGACGCCCTTGTCCCGCATGATCTCGGCCAGTTCGCCAGCCTCGTACATTTCCATCATGATGTCGCTGCCGCCGACAAACTCTCCCTTGACGTACAGCTGCGGGATGGTCGGCCAGTTGGAATAGCTTTTCACGCCGGACCGGATTTCAGGATCCTGCAGCACGTCGGTGGAGCCGAATTCGACACCCAGATGTTCCAATATCGCAACGGCGCGGCTGGAAAACCCGCATTGCGGGAACAGCGGTGTGCCCTTCATGAACAGGTGGACATCGTCGCCCTCGACGATGGTCTTGATGCGCTGATCGGCATTTGTGTCGGCCATTGGCTTACTCCGGTATTTGTGTGGTCAGTTGCAGCGCATGCAGTTCGCCGCCCATGCGGCCGCCCAACGCATCGTAAACGAGCTGATGCTGCCTGACGCGGCTGAGGCCGGCGAAGGCGGGCGCCGTCACGGTGGCGGCATAATGGTCCCCGTCGCCGGCCAGATCGGTAATTTCCACCCGGGCACCATCTATATTGTCGGTGATCAGGCGTTCGATATCTGCTGCGGCCATCGGCATGGTATTACACCTGTTCCATGAACTGCCGGCGCGCGATAACCATCTTGTCTTCCATGGCGCGGCGCACGTCGGCTTCGGTCACGTCGATGTCGTCATGTGCGGAAAGGTCGTTGTAAACCTTGCGAAACACGTCCTCGTCACCGACTTCCTCGAAATCCGCAGCGACGACCTCGCGGGCATAGCCTTCCCGCTCCTCGGGGGTCAGGCCGAGCTTTTCAGCGGCCCATTCGCCAAGCAGGCGATTCCGGCGCGCCGTCACCTTGAACTGAAGTTCTGCATCGCGGGCGAACTTGTTCTCAAACGCTTTTTCGCGATCTTTCATGTCGGTCATTGCTGGCGGCGGTCCCTTTTCATGCTGTCGTCCCGCCTAAATAGGAAGGCAGCCGCCCGCCTGCAAATAAAAGCCGGTGCAGCGGCCGCACGTTAGACCACCGGCCTGCCCCTTTGTGGAGCGTTCATCTAGCGCGGTCGCGGCGAGCACGTTACATAGCGGTGATTCCCCCGCCCCGGCCCGCCGTCGCCGGGGCGTTCGTCTTTCAGAGGAGCCCGCCCATGTCCCGCCGCCGCCAGATCTATGAGGGCAAGGCCAAGATTCTGTATGAAGGGCCGGAACCGGGCACGCTGATCCAGTATTTCAAGGACGATGCCACCGCCTTCAACAATCAGAAGAAGGGGACGATCAACGGCAAGGGCGTCCTCAACAACCGGATTTCGGAGCATATCTTTACCCTGCTGGGGAATATCGGCATCCCGACGCACTTCATCCGCCGCCTGAACATGCGCGAACAGCTGGTGCGGCAGGTGGAGATCGTGCCGATCGAGGTCATCGTGCGGAACGTTGCGGCCGGTACCTTGTCGAAGCGGCTGGGGATCGAGGAGGGCACGCAGCTGCCCCGCACCATCCTGGAATATTGCTACAAGGACGATGCGCTGGGCGATCCGATGATCACCGACGAACATATCGCCTGTTTCGGCTGGGCCAGCCAGGAGGAGATGCACGAGATTTCCGACATGGCCATCCGCATCAACGATTTCATGTCGGGCATGTTCGCCGCGATCGGCATCAAGCTGGTGGATTTCAAGCTGGAGTTCGGCCGCGTCTGGGAGAATGATTTCGCCCGCATCCTGCTGGCGGATGAGATCAGCCCCGATGGCTGTCGCCTGTGGGACATGAAATCGAACGAGAAGCTGGACAAGGACCGGTTCCGCCGCGACCTGGGCGGCGAAGTCGAAGCCTATCAGGAGGTTGCGCGCCGACTGGGACTGCTGCCCGAGGATGGCAGCGGCGAAAAGGTCGCCGACCTGGCCGAAGCGCGGAAGGCACGCGGCAAGGAATAAGGGCTGGGCAGCCCCTTGGGGCAAATACGTACCCAGCAGGTCGTCATTCCTGCCCGCGCGGGAATGACGATCCTTTAAATCCGTGGTGTGTCGTGAAAGGCTTTCGTTCGGCGAAGGCCGAAAAAGCGGCCCTCTAATTCACCAGCATCGATACGCGTGGCGTCTGGAAAACGCGGGGCGCCGGGGAGACGATTTTCGTCCCGCTTCCCGTCACCTCCTGCACCTCCAGCCCGCGCTGGGCGACGCCGTTCGACCCGAACCGGAAAATGCCGTCCATTCCGGCAAAGCCGTCGGGGTCGGTAAGCGTGCGGGCCGGAAAATCGCCGCCGACGGGCCATTGTTCCGCCTGGCCATTCGCGATCAGCACGGCATCATAGGCCATGCTGGAAAGGCGCGAGGGCGCACCACCGAATTTCTGGCGATAACGCGCGGCGAACTTGTCGAACTGGGCGTCGGGAACGCTGGCGAACCAGCTTCCGTGCAGGCCGCGGGCGGAGCGGAGCCGGTCCTCTGCATTCCACAATTCCGTGCCGAGATAGCGTACCCGGTCGGCGCCGGCGCCATAACGCTGCAGGCTTTGCAGGAATTCGGAGGCGATGGTGCCGGAATCGGCAATTAGCAGGGACTGGAAACTGACGGGTGCCAAGCGCTCTTCCACGGGGGCCACGGTTCCGTCGGCGCGGACAGTGCCGCCCTGCGCCGCGCGTGCTGTGCGTGCCTCGTAATCGGTCAGGCGGCGGACGCTGGCGGGCAGTTTCGACCGCTGACGCTCATAGGTTTCGATGCCGGTCACGCGGCCGCCGGCGCCCCGCACGGACGACAGAAATGCGTCGCTGGCGCGGTTGCCATAGGTGCCGTTGGGCACAAGCGCGGCGAAACGCTCTATGCCGCGGCCGCGGGCGAAGGCAACCACCCGCTGGATCGACTGCGATGGCTGGAAGCCCATGACGTAAACACCATTGCCGGCAATGGTGGCATCGTTCGAGAAGCTGATGATCGGGATGTTCCGGGAGCGGGCATAGCCGGAAATGGCACGCACGTTTTCGGCGAGCAAAGGACCGAGGAATATGCGGGCGCCATCCGCAACGGCGCGTTCGGCGGCGCGTTCCGGGCCGTTGACGGCGGTGTCATAGGTCTGCAGCTTTATATTGCCGCCGCCCAGATCCTGCAGCGCCATATTGGCGGCATTGGCGAGCGAACGACCCACGCGCGCGCGCGGTCCGGTCAGCGGCAGCAGCAGCGCCGCCCGGTTCTGGATCACCGGCGCATCCGCCACGTCGACGACCGGGGGTGGCGCCTCGGCCTCTGGCGGTGCGTCGACGGCAATCGTGGTATCTTCTTCGGCGCGCATGGACTGGCACCCGCTGGTGACAACCAGAGCGGCGGCGGCAAGCGCGAGGCCACCTCCCCGCAAAGTACGCTTCAAACTGGTAAGAACTGAAAACATCGCGTAGCCCAATCACATGACGGCAGAATCGCTCCCCCCGGGAATCTATATCGTCGCTACACCAATCGGCAACCTGAAGGACCTGTCATTTCGCGCCGCCAACATCCTGTGCCGCGCAAATGCCATTGCCGCTGAGGATACGCGGATCACCGGTAAGCTATTGAAGCATATAGAATCAACGGTGCCGATGATTCGATATCACGAACATAATGCACGCGATATGCGGCCAAAGATACTGCAACGCGCGATGGAAGAGGCAATCGCACTGGTCACGGATGCGGGCACGCCCCTGATTTCCGACCCCGGTTACAAGCTGATTGCGGAGGCGCGCCGTGCGGGCGTTGCGGTCACCAGTATTCCAGGGCCAAGCGCGGTGATCACGGGGCTGACGCTGGCTGCGCTGCCCACCGACAGGTTCCTGTTCGCCGGATTTGCCCCGCCGAAGGAAAAGGCGCTGCGCGACACGCTGGCGGAGCTGGGCGGCGTGCGCGCGACGCTGGTTTTCTACGAAACAGGGCCGCGCCTCTCGCGCTTTCTGGCTGTCGCGGCGGATACGCTCGGCGGGCGCGATGCGGCGGTGACACGGGAGCTGACGAAGCTGCATGAGGAGGTTCGCACCGGCACCTTGCCCGATCTTGCCGCGCATTATGAGGCAGCGGGACCGCCCAAGGGCGAGATTGTCGTGGTCATTGGTCCCCCGCTCGATACCGAACCGAATGAAGCGGATCTGGACGAGGCGTTGATTGCCGCGCTGGAGGGGGCATCGCTGAAGATGGCGGTGAAGGAGGTTGCCCTGGCGCTCGGCCTGCCGCGCGGGACGGTCTATGCGCGCGCGCTCGAGCTGAAGGACAAGTGAGGTCCAGACAGGTGGCGGAGGCGCGGGGTCGCCGCGCGGAAGCTGTGGCCGCCTGGTTTCTGCGTCTGAAGGGCTATGGCATTATCGACCGGCGCGTACGCGTGCGCGGCGGCGAGATCGACATCGTGGCGCGGCGGGGACGCACCATCGTTTTCGTTGAGGTAAAGGCACGCGCGGACGCCGTTTCAGGCGACGCCGCGCTGGGGCCGGGGCGCCTGTCGCGGGTGCATGCCGCCGCCGCGCAATTGTGGCCGCGCTATGCGGGCAGGGCCGATGGATACCGCATAGACGCCATTATAATCATGCCGCGCCGGTGGCCCGTGCACCTGAAAGGGCTGGACTAAGCAGGGGGAAGGCGGGAACAAGCGCCGCATCCGTTTTCAGATATGGTCAGGACCCGCACCATGCCGCTTTCCGTTGCCGTTCAGATGGACCCCATCGAATCCGTGAAGCTGGGGGGCGATTCCACCTTTGCGCTGATGGTGGGGGCCCAGGCGCGCGGACATCGCCTGTGGCATTATCCCGTCGAAAGCCTTGCGTGGAACGAGGGGCGTGTCACCGCCACCGCGCGGCCCGTCGAAGTCCGCTATGAGGAGGGCAATCATTTCACGGCGGGGGAGGCCCGCACCGTCGATTTGGGCAGCGACATGGACGTGGTGCTGATGCGGCAGGACCCGCCCTTTGACATTGGCTACATCACGGCGACGCACATTCTGGAAATGCTGAAAGGGGAGACGCTGGTCGTCAACGATCCGGTGGAGGTACGCAATGCGCCGGAAAAGCTGTTCGTCCTAAACTATCGCGACCTGATGCCGGCGACGATGATCACGCGAAATCTGGATCAGGTCAGGCAGTTTCGCGACAAATATGGCGCCGTGGTGTTGAAACCGCTGCACGGCAAGGGCGGCGAGGCGGTGTTCAAGATGGACGGTGGCGACGGCAATCTGGGCGCGCTGGTCGAACTGTTCGGGGAAATCTTTGAAGAGCCGTTTATCGCGCAGCAATTCCTGCCGGACGTATCGGAAGGGGACAAGCGCATCATTCTGGTCGATGGCGAGCCGACCGGTGCGGTCAATCGCCTGCCGAAAAAGGGGGAGATCCGCTCCAACTTCGCTGCGGGCGGGTCGGGGGCGGCAGCCGAGCTGACGGACCGGGAGCGGGAGATTTGCGCCCGCATCCGCCCGGATCTGAAGGCCCGCGGCCTGATCTTTGTCGGCATTGATGTCATCGGCGGCAAGCTGACGGAAATCAACGTCACCAGCCCGACGGGGATCGTCGCCATCGATCGATTTAATGGGACGGACACGCCCGCTTTGGTCTGGGATGCGATCGAGGCGCGGCTGCGCAAGTGATGGGCGGCTGCGGGCGCTCTCGCCGCTGAACCGCCCTCAAGCCCGCGGGAACCTGCCTAGGCAGCCTTCGCCTTTGCCTCGGCATATTCCTGTGTGCCGACGGTCAATACTTCATCCTCCGGCAGGATGGTGGTGACGGGCAGGTCGTCAAGCGCCTCAAGCTCCGCATAGAGAGGTGCGAAGTCGGCATCGCTGGTGCGGCGCAGCAGATCCTCGAAACTGTCGATGACGAAATAGGTCTGCTGATAATCGTCGATGCGATATTCCGTTCGCATGACGCGTTGCAGTTGCAGCTTGATGCGGTTCGGGCTGTCGCTGTCGATGGCGAATTTGCTTTCTCCATGGCTGGACACGATGCCCGCGCCATAGATTTTCAGATCGTCATTTTCGCGGATCAGGCCGAATTCCACCGTGTACCAGTAAAGGCGCGCAAGCTTGTGGATGGCCCCGAATTCCAGGCTGCGCAGGCCGCCTTGCCCATAGGCCTGCATGTAATCGCCGAAGATCGGATTGGCGAGCAGGGGGACATGCCCGAACACGTCATGGAAAACGTCCGGTTCCTGCAGATAGTCGAGCTGGTCCGCGCGGCGAATGAAATTGCCTGCGGGGAAGCGCCGGTTGGCGAGGTGGTCGAAGAAAACATCATCCGGGATAAGGCCGGGGACGGCCACGACCTGCCAGCCGGTCGCCTTGGTCAGTTTTTCGGACAATTCCTCAAAATTCGGGATACCCGGACGCGAAAGGTGCAGAACGTCCAGCCCCTCCAGAAAGGCATCGGCCGCGCGGCCGGGCAGCTGTTTTGACTGACGTTCGAACAAGGTGTCCCAGACGCCATGCTCTTCTGCAGTGAAATGATCCCAATCCTGGGGTACAGTCCAGTCGTCGGCTGCGTTTTCGGGGCGGGTGAGAGTCGGTGAACCTGTGGCCATGTCAGGCATTGTAGCGTATTTTTGAAAAGGTTTCGAGTGAAACTTTCCGTTGTTCGGAAATCGCGATCACACTGAGCAAAAATGTCACGGGAACGCGGGAACGCATCCCCCGTTGTGTAACCGAGATAGAAAAAACAGGAGACCACGAAATGTCCACCACACCACATATCGGAATCAACAAGGCGGGCCGTGCAAAGGTCGGCAAGGAACTCGGCAAGGTACTGGCCGACAGCTATTCGCTGTATCTGAAAACGCATAATTATCACTGGAACGTGAAGGGCCCGCACTTCCATTCGCTGCATACCCTTTTCGAAGAGCAATATACCGAGCTGGCGACGGCCGTCGACGATCTGGCGGAACGTATCCGTGCACTGGGCGAGATGGCGCCGGGCAGCTATCGTCAGTTCAGCAAGCTGACGAAGATCGAGGAAGCGCCAGACACGCCGCCAGAGGCGCTGGAAATGGCAGAGCAGCTGGCGCAGGGTCACGAAGCCGTCGCGGGAACCTGCCGCGAACTGATCCCCATCGCCGAAGAGGTCGAGGACGAAGTGACCGTCGACATGATGATCGGCCGCATGACCGTGCATGACAAGGCCGCGTGGATGCTGCGCAGCCTGGCGGCGTAAACGCCACATCGATAGTCAGCATGATGACGCGCGGGGTCGCAGGTCGATCCCGCGCTTTTTTGCGTCTGCCCCTTGGCCCCGCCTGCGCCCGGGAGACTTGGTCCCTATCTGAATCGGCGAGTTTTCAAGGGCGCGGGCCGGTGCGAAAGATGCATTGGGCAATCCCGTATGCCGCCTGGCCCATTTGCGCCCGAGGAGATCAGATCATGGACCTGTCCTTTAGTCCCGAAGAAGAAGCCTTTCGTGAGGAAGTGCGCAGCTTCATTGACGAAAACTATCCCGAGGAGCTGAAGAATCTTGCCGGACGCGAGGATCTGGGCAAGGCGGACATGCTGAAATGGCATCAGATATTGGGCGAGAAGGGCTGGTCCGTGCCGGCCTGGCCAACCGAATATGGCGGTCCGGGCTGGACCTCTACGCAGCGTTATATCTGGTCGGAGGAATCCGCTAAGGCCGAAACCATCCCGCCCTTGCCCTTTGGCGTGTCGATGGTGGGGCCGGTCATCTATACCTTTGGGACGGATGAGCAGAAGGAACGCTTCCTGCCTGGCATACGCAACGGCACGACCTGGTGGTGCCAGGGCTATTCGGAGCCGGGGGCCGGGTCCGACCTCGCCAGCCTGAAGACGAAGGCGGAGCGGGTCACGGGCGACGACGGCCAGGACTATTATGTCGTCAACGGTCAGAAAACGTGGACCACGCTGGCGCAATATGCCGATTGGGGCTTTTTCCTGGTGCGAACCGATCCCGACGCGGCAAAGCCGCAGCAGGGCATTTCCTTCCTGCTGATCGACATGAAGTCGCCGGGCGTTTCGGTGCGGCCGATCATCACGCTAGGCGGCGAGCATGAGGTGAACGAGGTGTGGCTGGACAATGTGAAGGTGCCGGTCGACCAGCGCATCCACAATGAGAATGAGGGATGGACCTGCGCCAAGTTCCTGCTGGCGCACGAGCGGTCCGGCATTGCCGGCGTCGCGCGTTCCAAGCGCGGCATCGAAAAGCTGAAGGAAATGGCGATGGCGGAACTGGACGAGGGCCAGCCGCTGCTGCACAATCCCTTCTTCAAGCGTAAGGTCGCGGAGTTGGAAATCGACCTGGCCGCGCTGGAATATACCGAATTGCGAACCCTGGCAGGAGAGGCGGCAGGACGCGGGCCGGGGCCGGAAAGCTCTATCCTGAAGATCAAGGGAACGGAGATCCAGCAGCGCATCACGGAGCTCGTTCTGGAGGCGGCGGGCCATTACGGCGCGCCCTATTTCCGCGGATATGGCGAAGGCGGCAATGAATTCGCCATCGGCCCCGAACATGCGCAGCGGGCGGCGCCAACCTATTTCAACACGCGCAAGACGTCCATTTACGGCGGGTCCAACGAGATTCAGCGCGGCATTATCGCGAAAATGGTGCTGGGCCTGTAAGGGGAGCCTGCACACTGCCCGGGAGCGGGAGTGCGGATAGCCATTGACGGGGTAGAATTGCATGAAAGTCGCGCTCTCCACATTTTGGCGGCAGGCAATGGAACCGCGCATGCCCAGCGATGTCGACATCGCCTGGTTTCAGAATGTCGATGAAGCCATTGAGGCGGTTGAGGGCGCCACGGCGGTAGAGCTGGACCTGTTGTGCGGCCCGGAAGATCATATTCGCATTATGGAAGCGGGCAGGGAGCTGAAGTGGATCGCGTGCTGCTTTGCCGGGGTTGAGCGCTATCCCTTTGACTATATGCGCGAGCGCGGCCTGATCTTCACGAACGGAGTCGGCGTTACCGCGATCCCGGTCGCCGAATGGGCGGTCATGGGGGTCTATGCGCTGGCCAAGGGCTTTCCGGACGTGGTGCGCATGCACGACCGGCGCGAATGGCGCGATGTGCCCTATGGCACAATCGAGGTATCGTCGTCGAAGGTGCTGCTGATCGGCTATGGCCATATCGGCAAGGAGATCGAACGCCAGTTGTCCGCCATCGGTGCCAGCGTCACGGTGGTGCGGTCGAAGGCCGATCCCGCGACGGGCGTCTTGGGGCCGGATGACTGGCGCGCCCGTCTGGGGGAATTCGACTTTGTCATTCTGGCGGCGCCCGGCACGGAAGAGAATCGCGGCATGATCGGTGCCGCCGAGTTGAAGGCGATGAAGAAGAGCGCGCACCTGATCAACATCGCGCGCGGTGTTCTGGTCGATCAGGACGCCTTCCGCACCGCCATGGCGGCAGGAGAGATCGCCGGTGCGCTGCTGGATCCCGCCGAACCGGAACCCCTGCCGCAGGACGACCCGCTATGGACGGCGGAAAATACCGTCATCACCGCGCATCTGTCCGGCCGCAGCCAGACGACGATGCCGACGCGGATCACCGATCTGTTCCTGGATAATCTGCGGCGGTTCCGCGCCGGGGAGCCGCTGGTGAACGTGGTTGACCTGCAGCGCGGCTATTAAGGCCGCCACACCTGCGCCGCGCCGGGGACACAATGGCTTGGCAGGACGCGCCCCGGTAAATTAAGGATCGAGCCCATGACAGATAAAGCCACGGTGCTGCCGCGCCTCATCGAAATTATCGAACCCTTCAACAAGAAGGACATAGAGCTGAACGCCGATACCAGCTTTGCCAAGGATCTGGAGCTGGACAGCCTGACGGTGATGGATCTGGTGGCGGAGATCGAGGATGAATATGACATCCTGCTGCCCGTCAACATGCTGCCCGACCTGGAAACCATCGGCGATGTGGCCGGGGCGGTCGCAAAGATAAAGTCGGCCTGAACCATGAGCGATACGAGCGATATGGGCGACAAGAGCGTGCCCGCGCGACCCGATTTGTTCGACAAGTTCGACCCGCTGGTCGCGCAATATGACGGGCTGATCGCGTCCGGCCATCGCGACCCGTTCCACCTGCAGATGGATCAGATCCTGTCGCCGACCCGCGCGGTGGTGAACGGCAAGGAGATCATTCTGGTCGGCACCTATAATTATATGGGCATGACGTTTGACCCCGACGTCATAGAGGCGGGGCAGAAGGCGCTGGCCGAATTCGGCGCCGGCACGACGGGCAGCCGCGTGCTGAACGGCACGTTCCAGGGCCACGCCGAATGCGAGGCCGCGCTGCGCGAATTTTACGACATGGAACATGCCATGGTTTTTTCGACCGGTTATCAGGCCAATCTGGGCCTGATGTCGGCGATTGCGGGCCGCGGCGATTATATCGTCCTGGATGCCGACAGCCATGCGTCCATCTATGACGGCTGCGCCATGGGCAATGCCGACGTGGTGCGGTTCAAGCATAATGACGTCGCCGACCTGGAAAAACGCCTGAAGCGCATACCTGAGGGGGCGGGTGTCCTCGTCGTGCTGGAGGGCGTCTATTCCATGGTGGGGGACATCGCGCCCCTGAAGGAAATGGTTGCCGTCGCCAAGGCGGCGGGTGCCATGATCGCGGTCGACGAGGCGCATGCCATGGGCTTTTTCGGCGAAAACGGACGCGGCGTGTTCGAGCAGGCGGGCGTCGAGGACGATGTCGATTTCGTCGTCGGCACCTTCTCAAAATCGGTCGGTACGGTCGGTGGATTCATCGTTTCCAACCATCCGAAGTTCGAGGTGCTGCGATTCGTCGCGCGGCCCTATGTCTATACGGCCAGCCTGCCGCCCGCCGTGGTGGCCTGTTCCGCCACGTCGATCCGCAAATTGCGCTACGCCTATGACAAGCGCATCCATTTGTGGGAGGCATCGCGCCACCTGCACCGCAGCCTGAGGGAGGCGGGTTTCAAGCTGGGCACGGATACAGCGCAAAGCGCCATCATCGCGGTGAAGATGCCCGATCAGGAAACAAGCGCCAGAATGTGGGCCGCGCTGATCGATGAGGGCGTTTACGTCAACATGGTGCCGCCGCAGGCGACGCCGGGCCTGCACCTGCTGCGCTGTTCCCTGTGCGCGGATCATACGAAAGAACAGGTGGAGGAAATCATCGCGCGGTTCAAACGGGCCGCCGCGACGGCGGAACTGCCGCTGGAAATTTGACGCTTTGTGCCGGATCGGGACATGTGATGCGCCCGATCCTGTCCAAATTTGGCACGGTAATATCTCGTTGAGCAGCTAACCGATTGCAATTCCCGGCGGTGCTGAAACTGGCACACCCTTTGCAATTAATTTTGGCATCGGCGGTGGCCAAGGCCCCGGTCCCTGCCGGACCCAAGGTCAGCATACCGGATTTCGTCCGGATTGACCGGTTTAGTACCCAGGGAGGCGGCTCCAATGCCCCGGAGCCGCCACCCACTCCAACTGAAGTTGCAGGCGATACGTCCATGGCCCCGGATGTGTCGTCTGTTTCTTTTTGACGGGCCGTTCTTTTGATGCCCTGTCGGCAATGAAGTCTGGCAGTCTTGGCCTTGTCGTAATTGCGCGCTAACCCATGCGCCATGACAACCACCCTCACACTCAATGGACAGTCGATCAGCGTCGACGCCGATCCCGCCGCCCTTCTCGTCAACGTGCTGCGCGACGACCTTTCCCTGACCGGA
Organism: Pacificimonas sp. ICDLI1SI03; assembly: GCF_054740865.1. NCBI lineage: Bacteria > Pseudomonadati > Pseudomonadota > Alphaproteobacteria > Sphingomonadales > Sphingosinicellaceae > Pacificimonas > Pacificimonas sp. ICDLI1SI03. Next base: position 2,180,247 of record NZ_JBSQAU010000001.1, on the reverse strand, counting down.
ACGCACATCGGGTGCGACACCAGCCAGTGCGGCGCGTGCAACGTGCTGCTGGATGGCGAGCCGGTCAAAGCCTGCACCATGCTGCTGGCGCAGGCGGAGGGCCGAGAGGTCACCACCGTTGAGGGGCTGGCCGAAGGCGGGCAGCTGCATCCAATGCAAGCGGCGTTCAAGGAGGCACACGGCCTGCAGTGCGGCTTTTGCACCCCCGGCATGGTGATGGCCGGCATCGGCATCGCGCGCCGCCACGGCGGCGACCCCGGCGAGGATGTCGTCGCCCACGAGCTGGAGGGCAATCTGTGCCGCTGCACCGGCTATGTGAACATCGTGAAGGCGATCCGCGCCGGCGCGCGTGATATGGGAGCGGGCGCATGAACCTGTCGAGACCGAGCCGCGTCGCCGATGCCGTCAGCGCCGCGGGCGCGGGCGGCGATGTCGCCTATCTGGCGGGCGGACATACGCTGATCCCCGCCATGAAGGCGCGGCTGCGCGATCCGGAGGGGCTGGTCGACCTGTCCGGCCTGGACGAACTGAAGGGCATGTCGGTCGAGGATGCCGAAGGCGGCCAGCGGCTGTGGATCGGCGCCATGACGCGCCATCGCGATGTCGCGGAGGGCGCGGACGCGATCCCGGCCCTGCAGCATATGGCGACCCTGATCGGCGACCCGCAGGTACGTAATCGCGGCACGCTGGGCGGGTCGCTGGCCAATAATGACCCGGCGTCTGATTATCCTGCGGCGGTGCTGGCATTGCAGGCGGAAATCGAGACCGATCGCGCCACGCATCAGGCCGAGGATTTCTTTCAGGGCATGTTCTTTACCGCGCTGGAGGAAGGGGAATTGATCAAGAGGGTCGGTTTCCGTATTCCCGCGCGCGCGGCCTATGCCAAGTTTCGGCATCCCGCCTCCCGCTATGCATTGTCCGGCGTGTTCGTCGCGGAAATCGAGCCCGGCATCTGGCGCGTCGCCGTCACCGGCAGCGGGCAGGAGGGCGTATTCCGCTGGCCGCAGGCGGAGGAGGCGCTGGCAAATGGCGCCGACATGTCCACCGTGGCCGCGCCCAACGCATCGCTGATGTCGAGCGATATTCACGCGAGCCCCGAATATCGCGCGCATCTGTGCACCGTCATGCTGGCAAAGGCTGTGGGAGAGATGAAATGATCCTGACGACGACCCCAACGGTCGAAGGGCGACCGGCGCGCGAATATGTCGGCATCGTCACCGGCGAAGCCATATTGGGCGCAAACATGTTCAAGGATTTCTTTTCCGGGATACGCGACATCGTCGGTGGGCGCGCCGGATCCTATGAAGGCGTGCTGCGCGATGCCCGCAACGAGGCGCTGGGCGAGGTTGAGCGGCAGGCCGCAAAGCTGGGCGCCGATGCGGTCGTGGGCATCGACCTGGATTATGAGGTCATTGGCGATACCGGATCCATGCTGATGGTCTCGGCGTCGGGAACCGCGATCAAATTCTAACGCAACGCACGCGGCTGACCGTCGGCGATTTCATCGCCGCAGCGCTGCGCAATATCGGGCTGCTGCGCGCGCGGCATTGGGCGCTGCTGCTGCTGGTCTATAGCGGACGCGCCATGTTGCCGCTGGTGCCGGATGGTCTGCGCCAGGCGGCGTGGCTGCAATCGCTGATGTCCGTTACCGCGTTTCTGGTGCTGTTCTGGATGCCCTATCTGTTCATCCGCGCGATGACGGGGGAGGCGCGACCGGGCCGGCCGACGCTGGGCTTCCTCTTCTTCGTGGGCGTCGCTATTTTATTGGCGCTGGTCCAGGCCATCCCCGTGGCGCTGTCGCATGTGGTCTTCGCTAAGGGTGTATCCCAGGCCGGGGCGCAGATGTTCATTCTGGCGGCGGGGGTGCTGAGCGCCCTTTTAAGCGTGCGCCTGTTGCCGCTTTATGCCGGCACGGCGACACAATCATTGTCACCGTTCCAGCGGTATTGGTGGGCGGGCCTGAGGGGGAGCGCCCTTTCCCTGGCGGCTCTTATGGTCGGCGGCATCCTGATCGGTGCGGCGCTGCAGATCCTGATCCCCGAGGTGGGCAGCGCCTTCACGCTGGGCAATATATTGCTGTCGCATGCGGAGCAAAGCGTGCGGGCGGCGGGATTTCTGGCACTATGCGGCGTGTCGCTTGCGGCTGCGGCGCATTGCGCGCAGTTGCAGGGGGCCGCGCCGCCGCGCTAGGGAAGCGCGCATATAGAAGACCACACACATGCAGGATTCCGATGGCAGGCCATTCCAAATTCAAGAACATCATGCACCGCAAGGGCGCGCAGGATAAGAAGCGCTCCGCGATGTTTTCCAAATTGTCGCGGGAAATCACCGTGGCGGCAAAATCAGGCATGCCCGACCCGGACATGAACCCGCGTCTGCGCGCCGCCGTGCAGGCCGCCAAATCGCAGTCCATGCCAAAGGATAATATTCAGCGTGCGATCGACAAGGCGATCGGCGGCGACGACGAAAATTACGAGGAAATCCGTTATGAGGGCTTTGGCCCCGGCGGCGTCGCGCTGATCGTCGAAACGCTGACCGACAATCGCAACCGTACGAACACCAATGTTCGGACCATCTTTTCCCGCAATGGCGGCAATGTCGGCGGACCTGGCACCGTCACGCACGGTTTCGACCATGTCGGCCTGATCACCTATAAAAAGGATGCCCACAAGGCCGACAAGGTGTTCGAGGCCGCGCTGGAGGCGGGCGCGGACGACGTCGATTCCTCCGGCGACGAAGAGCATGAAATCTATACCGAAGCGAACGCGCTGCACGAAGTTGCCAAGAATCTCGAGGCGATCCTGGGCGAGCCGGATGGCGCAAAACTATATTGGAAGCCGATGGAGACGGTGAACGTCGACGAGGCGCAGGCAACGACCCTGTTCAAGCTGATCGACCTGCTGGACGATGATGATGACGTGCAGACCGTCTATGGCAATTACGATATTTCCGACGAGGTCATGGAGAAGATCGGCAATTCGTGAGCGGTTCTTGCCGCCTTCTATTCGCCATTCCCGCGCCGGGGCGTTCCTGTCCGGTTGAGCCATGCTGATTCTGGGCATTGATCCCAGCCTGACCGCGACGGGATGGGGCGTCATCCGGTCAGAGGGGAGCCGTATCGGCCATGTCGCGAACGGCACGATCAAGGTGCCGGCAAAACTGGACATGCCCGCGCGGCTGGCCATGCTGTTTGCCGAGGTGCGCGCCCTGATCGCCGAGCACACCCCCGACGCGGCGGCCTGCGAGGAGGTGTTTTCGAACCAGAACCCGCAATCGACGCTGAAGCTGGGCCAGGCGCGTGGCGCGGTGCTGGCGGCGCTGGGTGCGGCGGGGCTGGAGGTTCGCGAATATGCGCCGCGCCTGGTCAAGAAGGCGATCGTCGGCACGGGCGGCGCGGACAAGCGGCAGGTGCAGGCCATGGTCGAGCGGCTGCTGCCCGGGGCGAAACCCGATTCACTGGACGCGTCCGACGCGCTGGCCGTGGCGATCACGCACGCCAATATGTCGGGCGCCGATGCCCGCATAATGTACGCATGATCGCGAAGCTGACCGGCCGCGTCGATACGCTGACCGCCGACAATGCCATCATCGACGTCGGCGGCGTCGGCTATCTGGTCAGCGCGTCCACGCGCACGCTGGACCGTCTGGCGCACGGAGAGGCCGTGTCTCTCTATGTGGAGACGGTCGTGCGCGAGGATGCGTTTCTGCTGTTCGGCTTCTTCGATACGGAGGAGCAGGGCTGGTTCCGTCTGCTGACCGGGGTGCAGGGCGTCGGTGCGCGTGTCGGCCTCGCCATATTGTCGACCCTGTCGGGTGACGAATTGCAGACCGCCATCGCCAATGGCGACAAGGCGATGGTGGCGCGCACGCCGGGCGTGGGGCCGAAGCTGGCGCAGCGGCTGGTGACGGAACTGGGCGACAAGGTCGTGCCGGGTTCAGGCGTGACGTCGGCCGGCGCGGGTCTGGCGACGGCACCCAAGGGCGGTGCGGCGGTGGACGCGCAGTCGGCGCTCCTGAATCTGGGGTTCAAGCCCGCGCAGGCGGCGAAGGTGGTCGCGCAGGCGCTGGAGGAACTGGGCGCGGATGCCCCGGTAGAGGCGCTGGTCGGACTGGCGTTGAAGAAGGCGGCGCGCTGAGCCGATTGCAGGGGCGAGGAGCGATTTTGCGGTGCTTGACTCTCTGGACCGGCAGGCTGCGCTTGCCTATGAGAGCGCGGGACATTTCCGCAATCCTTCCTCTCATTTGACCGGGACCTTTCCGCATGGCCACAAAAGCCCCCCTCGACCGTGTTCTTGTCCTTGAAATGGTTCGCGTCGTCGAATGCGCCGCCATTGCCGCATCGAAGCTGATCGGGCGCGGCGACGAGGAAGCCGCCGACGCCGCCGCGGTAGAGGCCATGCGCGCCGCGCTGAACGAACTGCCGTTCGAGGGGACCATCGTGATCGGCGAGGGCGAACGCGACGAAGCCCCCATGCTGTATATCGGCGAGAAGGTCGGCAAGGCGGCCAAGGACGCGCCGCAGATCGACATTGCGCTCGATCCGCTGGAGGGAACGACGATCACGGCAAAGGCGGGGCCGAACGCCCTCGCCGTGCTGGCCATCGCGGAAAAGGGCGGCCTGCTCAACGCGCCCGACACCTATATGGACAAGATCGCCATCGGTCCGGGCTATCCGGAGGGCCTCGTTTCGCTCGACAAATCGGTGCGCGAGAATGTCGAGGCGCTGGCAAAGGAAAAGGGCGTGAAGCCCGCCGACATCATCGCCTGTGTGCTCGACCGGCCCCGGCACGAAAAGATGATCGCGGAACTGCGCGAAATCGGCTGCGGCATCCAGTTGATCCCCGACGGCGACGTCGCCGGCGTGATCGCCGTCACCGATCCCGACACCACCATCGACATCTATATGGGCCAGGGCGGCGCGCCGGAGGGCGTATTGGCTGCGGCGGCGCTGCGCTGCGTCGGCGGCCAGATGCAGGGTCGCCTGGTTTTCCGCAATGACGACGAGAAGCGCCGCGCCGCGAAATGGGGCATCGAGGATCTGGACCGCATCTATACGATGCACGACATGGCAAAGGGCGACGTGATCTTCGCCGCCGCCGGTGTCACGGATGGCTCCCTGCTGGACGGCGTAAAACGCCTGCGCGGCGGCAAGTTGACGACCGAAAGCGTCGTCATGCGCGCCTCATCGGGTACAGTGCGTTACGTGAAGTCCGAACATAAGCGCGACCCGGGGGTGTAGGGCGGGAGCGCCCGCGCCTGGGGTGGATGTGCGGTCGATGTCCCGCCTACTGGAGATGCAGGACTCGCACCTTAAAAGAGGTGACGCATCTCTGGGTGGATGTCTGGGCTGCGCTTTAGAGGCAGAAATCGTCGGCTGGACTATACGGCCACCGGCTGTTCTCGATTTCAAGTTGAGCCCTTCGCCAGTGACGAACGGCCTTGTTCGTGAGAGTAGTCAGCGCGCCAAGTACACCCCGGTCAGAACGCACTTCATGCTACCGAGCCCGCTATGAAGCGACTTGCCTTTCTTAAAGCATGGGCGACTGCGCTAATAGCGATTGCTGCTCAATTCATTCTTTTGGCATTCGTTTTGAATGTAAATATAATTATTTCCGCAGCGACGTCTGCAGTTTTGCTGGTGTATTTCCTATATCTGACATGGCCGATCCTTAGAAAGTGAATTCTAATTGCCACCATATTATGACATGGGAGCAGTCTCTCGATTGTAGTGATAGGGTGGAGCAGATTGCATTGTTACAAGGAACCACATTCGTAAAGGGACGGCATGACTTTGCGATCAAGGTACCTTCTACTGGTTATTTGCCTCTCAGCCTCACCGGCGTTGTGATAAATATGCGCAAGCGAACCGCGGTCGCATTCGTATTGGCTGGCATACTAATAGCACTCACGGGCCGATGTGCTGCCGAGCAGGAATCCGCTATATGTGCTACCACTCCTCCAGAAGATTCTAGTCGGTATGAGGAGTGGGCAAGAGAAGTAGAAAAGGCTAATTGTGAAATAATAACTATACACGATTAGTTAGCGGCATGGGCAAGATTTTCTACTCCACGCTGGGCAACGGCGATACGCCTTCCGCTCTTGAAGCTGCAGAGCAGTTATTGCTAGCTAAAGCGTAGCTTGCCATCGCACGTCGTTAGTTGCTCATAGCTTGAATAATTGCAGTAGCGTTTTGAAGACCCGGCGGAATTCCTGAAACTCCGGCGCTTTTACCTGAAATTGTCGGAATAGGCCTGGATCTTCAGGCGGTGGACGGGGGCGTCTTCTACTTGGAAATCGAGAGCTTTGGATTCGGCAAAAGCGATGGCGGCTTCGCGGCTTTCGAAGCTGAGGCGCAGCTGGCGGTTGGTGTCGGCGCTGCCGGGCCAACCGGTCATGGGGTCGTGCGTCTGCCGGTCCGACGGCTGGTATTGCAGCATCCATTCGCCGGCATGCGCCTTGCCGGACTGCATGGCGTTGAGGGGGCGGGGGAAGATGCGGGCTTTGCTCATGCGGAGGAAGTGCCGCGAATGAGCGCGCCCGTCAATAGTCCTCAATAGGCGCGGGAGATGGCAAAGCGCACGGTTTCCGACAGCGCCTCCTTTGCCGCGCCCGCCGGGAAGTCGGCAATGGCATCGAGCGCGAGGCGGCCATAATGGCGGGCGCGCTGCAGCGTATCGTCGATGGCGCCGACGTCCTGCATGTACGTGCAGGCGCGGGCGAAGTCCTCTTCGTCCGTGCGCCCCTCCTGTATGGCATTGCGCCAGAAGGTGCGGGCCGCTTCGTCGCCGCGCTTGTAGGCGAGGATGACGGGGAGGGTCAGTTTGCCCTCCCGGAAATCATCGCCTGCGTCCTTGCCCATGGTTTCGGCATCGCCGCCATAGTCGATGGCGTCGTCGACAAGCTGGAAGGCGATGCCGAGATTGCGGCCATAGGCCTCCAGGGATTCGATGGCCCCTTCTGTCGATTCGGCGACGACGCCCGCGATCTGGCAGGCGGCGGCGAACAGGACGGCGGTCTTGGCCGTGATGACGCCCAGATAGCGGTCCTCGGTCGTGTCGATGCGGCGCTGCGTCTGCAACTGGTCGACCTCACCCTGCGCGATCACTGCGCTGGCGGAGGAGAGAATTTTGAGCACGCGCAGGGAGCCGTCCTCGACCATCAGTTCAAAGGCGCGGCTGAACAGGAAGTCGCCGACGAGGACCGTCGCCTCATTCCCCCAGATCAGGTTCGCGGCCTTCTTGCCGCGCCGCTGGCCAGAGCCGTCGACGACATCGTCGTGCAGCAGGGTCGCGGTGTGAATGAATTCGACGGCGGCGGACAAGCGATGATGGCGCGCGCCCTCATAGCCCACGAGGCGCGCGCTTGCGAGTGTTAGCATGGGGCGCAGGCGCTTGCCGCCACCGGAGATCAGATGGCCGGCAAGTGCGGGGATGACGGCCACGTCCGACTGCATGCGCGCCAGGATGATCTCGTTGACGCTGTTGAGTTCGGGCGCCACCAATTGCATCAGGGGTTCGATGGATGGCGGGCGTGTGGCGCCGGGAAGCGGGTGGACCGTGGCGCTCATGCCGGTGGAAATCGATCGGTACTTGTCATTGATCCCGTCTGCGGCATGCAGACGGGCTTGTCACCGTTACATTTGGCCGCAAATGAGGATTGCATGACCGACAGCACGACAGATCATTCGGAGCGCCTGGCCCGCTATCGTTCCAGCATCGACAATATCGACGCCGCCCTGGTGTATATGCTGGCGGAAAGGTTTCGAATCACGAAGGCTGTGGGCGAATTCAAGGCGAAGGAAGGCCTGCCCCCCGCCGACAAGGCGCGCGAGGCCGAACAGATCGAGCGGCTGCGCACGCTGGCGGTAAGCGCGAATCTGGATCCCGACTTTTCGGAGAAGTTCCTGAACTTCATCGTAGCGGAAGTGATTCGCCACCATGAACAGGCGCGGGAATGAAGCGCGCGGGCTGAACATCCGGGATAATTTGGTAGGAAGGATGCGGTCGGAACCGCCAACCGCCGGGCGTTACGCCTTTTCGAGCGTCATTTGCAGGGGGTGCTCGTTCTTCTTGGCGAAATCGAGGACCTGATTCACCTTCGTCTCGGCGACCTCATATGTGAACACGCCGCACAGGCCGACGCCCTTTTGGTGGACGTGCAGCATGACCTGCGTCGCCTCATCCGGCGTCATGCGGAAATAGCGTTGCAGCACGGCGACGACGAATTCCATGGGCGTATAATCGTCATTCAGCATCAGAACCTTGTACAGCGACGGCTTTTTCGTCTTCGGCCGCGTACGGGTGGCCACACCCGATTCGCGATCGGGAGGACCGCCGTCCTGATCCTTGTCTGCTGAATAAGGGCCGATGCTCATTGAGACCAATCTAGTCGTTCCGTCGGTGAGTGCAATATTCCTGTCGAAATGGCTGCCCATGAAAAAGGGCCGCACCGGCATACCGGAACGGCCCCGATCCATCACAAAAGCGATTTAGTTGACGCTTTTGAACTTCTCGCCAGCGACCGCCATGCGGTTCTGCAGCGGCGCCATCACTTCACCCGCCAGGCGGAACATGCGTTCCGTCATGGTGGAGGTCTGCGAAACCATCTGATCGAACTGTCCGCGCATGAATTCGCTTTGCACCTGCATGACTTCGTTCGGGTTCTTCACCGAAGAAATCTTCTGCATGTTCGCGGAAAGGTCCTCGACGCTCTTCTTAGCGAATTCGGCCTGATCGCGGACGATCGACTGCGTTCCCTCGACATATACCTTCGACGCTTCGACGAGGGCTTCGACATTGCCGCGGGCAAAGCCGCCGACTTCTTCCATCGCCTTGACGCCGCGTTCCATGGCGTCGCGGCTCTTGGCCGTCATTTCCTCGACAGCGACCTTCGACTGGTTCATCGCGGTCTCGGTCTGGGCTTTCATATTTTCGGTGGGGTTGGTTGCTTCTGCCATTTTAGATGTCCTATTCGGTTCTGATTTGGTGGGTTCGGTCGCGCGGGCACGGAGGCCTGCAGCGGCGGGTTTCTTCGCCGCGACCGTCTTCTTCGCTGCTTTCCTGGCCGCCTTTTTCACGACGGGCTTCTTGGGCGCGACCTGCGCCTTGGCAACCGTCTTCGCGGCAGTTGCTGTTTCTGCGGGGGCCTTTGGCGCCGGAGCGGAGATGGTCTTTGCCACCTGCTCCGGTTTCGCCTGTACCTCCGGCACGCGCGGCTGCGCCGGCGTTTTTTCACTCGGCGCTATCGCCTTTTCAATTGGCGCCCCTTTGGGGGCCTTTGTCTCGGTAGCTTTGTCAGCCATCGGAAACTCCGTTTCAATTGCATTCACGCCCATGTTGCGTTGCACAATAACATTCCGAACGCTCTGCGTCAAGAATTATTGTGCAGTGCAGCAAAACTGCAATCTACGGAAATGGCGACCTAAACGTCGACTTTTTCCAAGCCGGATGCCGATAGCTGGTCATTGATCATGGCGATGAGTCGCTGGAGCGCAGCCTCGGACTTTGCCTCGGCGCGTGCCACCAGGACATTTTGCGTGTTGGATGCACGCAGCAGCCACCAGCCGTCCTCGGTATTGACGCGCACGCCGTCGATCTCGCTCATCTCCGCGCCGGTCCCCCTCAGGCGTTCGCGCACCTCTTCGATGACGGCGAATTTGCGATCCTCGTCCACCTCGAAGCGAAGCTCTGGCGTGTTGTAGAGGTTGGGCATGGCACCCTTCATCTCTGTCAGGGACACGCCCGCGCGAGAAAGCGCGCGAAGCAGGCGCACTGCGGCATAGAGCGCGTCGTCAAAGCCGTAATAGCGATGCTTGAAGAAGATATGCCCCGACATTTCACCGGCGAGCGGGGAGTCGGTTTCCTTCATCTTCGCTTTGACGAGGCTGTGCCCCGTCTTCCACATCAGCGGCTTGCCGCCGCGCTGGGCGATATGGTCGAAGAGGGCCTGGCTGGCCTTTACGTCGGCGATGATGGTGGCGCCGGGAACGTCCTGCAGCACATCCTCTGCCAGGATCATGAGCAGCTGATCGCCCCAGACGATGCGCCCCTTTGAATCGATCGCACCGATCCGGTCGCCATCGCCGTCGAACGCGAGGCCGAAGTCGAGATCATGCTCCTTTACCGCGGCACGCAGGTCCTCAAGATTATGCTCCTCCGTCGGATCGGGATGGTGATTGGGGAAATCGCCGTCGATCTCGGTAAAGAGCAGCGTGTGCTGTCCGGGCAGCTTCGCCGTCAGCTTCTCCACCACGCGTCCGGCGGCGCCGTTGCCGCAGTCCCACGCGATGCGGTAATCCTTTGACGGCGCGTCTTTCAGCAAACGCTCGACATATTCATCCTCTATGTCGACGCTGGACGAGGTGCCATGGCCGGATTCCACGTCCTCCGACGATGCCATGGTGCCGAGCGCGCGGATGTCGTCGCCATAGAAGGGACCGGTGCCCAGCATCATCTTGAAGCCATTATAATCGGGCGGGTTATGGCTGCCCGTAATCATCATGCCGCCGTCCGCCTGCAGCGCATGAACGGCGTAATAGAGCATCGGCGTGGGACCGAGGCCGATGCGGAGCGTGTCGATGCCGGCGGCGTTCAGCCCCTCTACCAGCGCAGCCTCTAGCGCGGGCGAGGAATGGCGGCCGTCATAGCCGACGGCGACCTTTGACCCGCCCTCTCTCCGCACGCGGGTGCCGAAGGTGCGGCCCAGCCAGCGGGCATCCTCCTCCGTCAGCGTGTCGCCGACAATTCCGCGAACGTCATATTCGCGCAGCAACGTACGGTGAAAATCATGGGGCATGTGAGAGGCTTCCTTGGCTCAGGATTTTTTCATCTTAGAGGCAATCAAGACGTCGCGCGCCTCATTCAGTTCCGCGCTGGCGGCATCGGTGCCGCCGCGGTCGGGATGGGCAGAGGCAATGGCGAGGCGATGGGCGGCTCGAATTTCCTCGATTGTGGCGGTCGTGCTGACGTGAAGAATGGCGGCCGCCTTGCGAACCGTCATTTGTGTGTCGGGGGGAGGTTTTAGGCCCGTCCATCCCAGATAGGCGCCGACGCCGATCAGCGGAATGCCGACAAAGGCCTGGCCGCGCAGTAGAATGTAAAGCCCGATCAGAATGGCGCCCGCCCCGCCAATGGCCCGTAGCCGCTGCGGGGTCAGCAAGCCCAGATACCAGAATACGGCGAGCGCACCTAGGAGGACGAGGATGAGGGGGGCCATCAGGCGGCGGCCCTCTCCGCATCCGGGGCGTCTGCCGCATCGGAAAGGCCGGGCAGGTTCATGCTGGCCACCAGCTTGCGCAGTTCCGCGCGGGCGGCGACGTGGCTGAGCCGCGCCTCGTCGATCACGTCGAGATCGAGGAGCGTGAGGCCACGAGGGAAAAGCTCCCGATAGATGACACGCTCGGAAAGGCCCGGCGCGACGCGGTAGCCGATGCGCGGCGCCAGCTGATCGAGCGCCTTGCCCACGCGAACCATATTGTTCGCCGCCAGATGCGCCAGGCGGTTGCGGACGACGATCCAATCGACAGAGCCGGCATCATGGCGCGCCCGTTCCTTTCGCGCATTCCACACCATTTCCGCATAGAAACTGGGCCGCTTTACCGCGAAGGTTTCCGCATCGACCTGTCCGATCAGGTCGAAATCGACAAAGCTGTCGTTCATCGGCGTCACCAGCGTATCGGCGCGGCCCATGGCCACCTGCCCCAGATCGCTGTTGCGGCCCGGCGTGTCGATAATGACGAAATCCACGTCCGAACCGAGCGCGGCATCGAGGGCAGCGGCGCCTCCGTCGCTGCCATCCTGTATCACGCTGGTTTTCGGCAGGCCAAGGCCGAGGCCATGACCGTCGGCGAAGGATTGGCGGTTTTCCATGTACCGGGCGAATGTACGCTGCCGGTCATCAAGGTCGACGGCAACGACGCTGTGGCCTGCATTCATAAGCGAGACGGCGACATGAACAGCAGTGGTGGACTTGCCGGTCCCCCCCTTTTCATTCCCGAAGGTGATGATGTGTGGCAAGACGATCCCCGGTTTGCTTGCATAGACTTGACGAGTATCGCGCTGTTTCGGACACGGACCCCCTCAAGTCAACGACAGGACGCCTATTCATGCAGGTTGTAAGAACGGTAGCGGCACTGCGCGTGGTGGTCGACGGCTGGCGGCGCGCGGGCGAGAAATCGGCCCTGATCCCCACGATGGGCGCTTTGCATGCCGGACATCTGGCGCTGGTGGCGACGGGGCGGGCGGCGGCGGACCGGACGGTGGCCAGCATATTCGTCAATCCGACCCAGTTCGCGCCGGGGGAAGATCTGGACCGCTATCCCCGGCAGGAAGTCGCCGATCGCGCCGCGCTGGAGGAGGCGGGTTGCGACCTGCTATATGCGCCCGCCGTCGAGGAAATGTATCCCGACGGCTTTGCGACATCGGTGCGGGTGGCGGGCCTGCCGCAATTGCTGTGCGGCAATTCCCGGCCCGGACATTTCGACGGTGTTGCGACCGTGGTGGCGAAATTGTTCAGCCAGGCGCGCACCGACATGGCGGTGTTCGGGGAAAAGGACTGGCAGCAACTGGCCATCATCCGCCGCGCCGCACGCGATCTGGATTTGCCGGTGGAGATATTGGGTGTCCCCATCGTCCGTGACGAGGACGGCCTCGCCCTCTCCTCTCGCAACGCATATTTGTCACCGGAGGAACGCGCGAAGGCCGTGGCCCTGCCGGATACCATGAAGGAGGCGGTGACGCGGATCGAGGGCGGCGACCCCGTGCCCGACGTTCTGCAGGCAGTGCGGGAGGCCCTGACCGCCGCAGGCTTCGCTGTCGATTATGTGGAATTGCGCGGCGCCGAGGATCTGGAGGCCCTGTCCCGCGTCGACCGCCCCGCTCGCCTGTTCGCGGCGGCTAGCATCGGCAAGACCCGCCTGATCGACAATATGGCTGTCGTGCCGGGCGCCTAGCAGCGCCAGGGCGCTAACATCCGTGATTCGGGGCGAGGGCGCCTATCTCCTCACTTGCCGCCCCGGCGCGTGTCGCCTACCGATCTGCGCATGACAGATTCTGAACGCCGTGACGCCGCCCTGCAATCCAAAGCCTGGCCCTATGAGGAGGCGCGCCGGCTCCTGAAACGCTATCCCGAAGGCGTGAAGCCGGACGGCAGCGCGATTATCTTTGAAACCGGATACGGACCGAGCGGCCTGCCGCATATCGGCACGTTCAACGAAGTGCTGCGCACGACCATGGTGCGGCGGGCGCTGCATGAAATGGTCGACGCGAAGACACGGCTGATCGCCTTTTCGGACGATATGGACGGCCTGAGGAAAGTGCCCGACAATGTGCCCAATCCGCAGCTGCTGACGCCGCATCTGGGAAAGCCGCTGACGCAGATTCCCGATCCCTTTGGGACGCATGACAGCTTTGCGGCGCATAATAATGCGCGGCTGCGGGCGTTTCTTGATCAATATGGATTCGACTATGAATTCCTGTCCTCGGCCGAACAATATCAGTCCGGCGCGTTCGACGACACGCTGCGGACGGTATTGCGGCGGTACGACCAGATCATGGACATCATGCTGCCCACGCTGCGCGAGGAACGCCGCGCGACCTATTCGCCGGTCCTGCCGATCAGCCCGTCGACGGGCGCCGTGCTGCAGGTGCCGGTCGAGGTGGTCGATGCGGATGCGGGGACGATCCGCTTTGCCGATGCCGACGGACAGATGATCGAGGGGTCCGCGCTTGGCGGCGCGGCGAAGCTGCAGTGGAAGGCAGACTGGGCGATGCGCTGGGTCGCACTGGGCGTCGACTATGAAATGTACGGCAAGGATCTGACCGATTCGGGCGTGCAGTCCGGCCGGATCGCAAAGGTGCTGGGCGGCCGCAAGCCGGAGGGCATGATTTACGAAATGTTCCTGGACGCGCAGGGCGAGAAGATCTCGAAGTCCAAGGGCAATGGCCTCTCCATCGACGAATGGCTGACCTATGGGCCGGAGGAGAGCCTGGCCTTTTACATCTTCCGCGAGCCGAAGCGGGCAAAGCAGTTGCATACCGGCCTGATCCCGAAAATCATCGACGATTATTTCCAGATGCGTACCAATTACGTCGATCAGCCGTGGGACAAGCGGCTGGGCAATCCGGTGCATCATGTTCACATGGCAAAGCCGGGCGGCGAGGTTCCCACGGGCGATTTGGCGGTGCCCTTTTCCCTGATCCTGAATCTGGTCGGCGTGATGGGCGAGGAGGCGGACCGGGATACCGTCTGGGCGTATCTCGCCAATTATGCGCCCGACGCGAGCCCCGAATCGGATCCTGAACTGGATGCGCTGATTCGTCATGCCGTCGCCTATGTCAGGGAGGTTGTGGCACCGACGCTGCAGAAGCGCGCGCCCACGGATCAGGAGCGGGCGGCGCTGAAGGACCTGGACGATCGGCTGGCCAATCTCGATTCCGTTCAGGCTGAGGACATTCAGAATGAGGTCTATGCGGTTGGCAAACGGCACGAATTCGAGCCGTTGCGGGCGTGGTTCGCCGCGCTCTACGAAACCTTGCTGGGATCGTCGCAGGGGCCGCGAATGGGCAGTTTCATCGCGCTCTATGGAATCGACAATAGCCGCAAGCTGATCGCGGAGGCACTGAAACGGTGAAAAGAATATTGATCGCGGGGCTGCTGGCTTCGGTGATCGCGCCGCCTGCAATGGCAGCGAAATGGGATGATCTTTACCGCGAGGGCCAGTTCGCGGCAGCGGCCGATGCGGCGCGCGCGGCGGAAACGCCCGACAGCCTGGCCCTGGCCGCACAGGCGACCCTGGTCATGGCCGCCTATCAGGCCGATACGGAGGAACGCGCCCTGACGCTGATCGGTGACGCCATCGCCGATGCGGATACGGCGCTTTACATGAAGCCGAACCATGTCGGCGCGCTGCTGCAAAAGGCGATCGGCGTGGGGTATCGCGCGCAACTGTCGAAAAGCCCGTCCAAGGCGAAGGAAGCGCTGAGGCTGATGACGCAGGCGGCGAAGGCGGACCCGAAGAACGCCATGGCGCAGGCGTCCATCGGCGGCTGGCATTCAGGCGCCATCGGCCAGGTAGGCGGATTTGCGGCGAAGCTGGCGCTGGGCGCCTCTGAGGACAAGGCCATCGCAGCGTTTGAAAGGGCGTTGGCACTGGATGGGAAGAACCCGATCTGGCGCGCCTTTTACGCCATGGGCCTGATCGACATGGGCGAAGATAGTGATGTTCAGCGTCTTCGCCGCATATTGGCGCCAGCCGCGGCGATGAAGCCGCGAAATGGTTTCGAACGTCTGCTGATCAACCGCGCCAGGCAATTGCTGGCGGTCGTCGATGACAAGGGCGAATTGGAAGAGGTTGCCGAGGCAAACCGCCCCTTCGCCCAGTTCGACTGAGCGAAGAGGCGGGGTCAGCCCCGGTGCGCCAGGAGGGCGCCCGCTATAGGTTGAGGGCGGTCTTCACCGCATCATGCGTAATCTGTCCGCCCTTTACATTCAGCCCTTCGGCAAGGCCGGGATCGGCGGCCAGGGCGGCGTCTACACCCATATTGGCCAGCCGTACGATATAGGGAAGCGTGGCATTGTTGAGCGCGAAGGTGGAGGTGCGCGCCACCGCGCCCGGCATGTTCGCGACGCAATAGTGGATCACGTCCTCCTCCACATAGACAGGGTCGCTATGCGTCGTCGGGCGCGACGTTTCGAAGCAGCCGCCCTGATCGATGGCGACGTCGACGAGAACGGACCCGCGCTTCATCGTCTTCAGCATTTCACGGGTGACAAGCTTTGGCGCGGCGGCACCCGGAATGAGCACGCAGCCGATCAGCAGGTGTGAATTTTCCACCGCGCGCTGGACGGCGGCGGCGCTGGCGTAAACCGTCTTCACCCGATTCTGGAACAGCTCGTCCAGTTCGGCGAGGCGGAAGGTCGACACGTCGTAGATCGTCACGTCAGCGCCCAGGCCGACCGCCATCTGCGCCGCGTTGAAGCCGGAAATGCCGCCGCCCAGAATCGCGACCTTTGCCGGTGCGACGCCGGGAACGCCGCCCAGCAGGATCCCCCTGCCGCCATTTTCCTTTTCCAGATAATGCGCGCCGGCCTGGACGGAGAGGCGACCGGCAACCTGGCTCATCGGACGCAGCAGGGGCAGACCACCCGTGCGGTCGGTCACGGTTTCATAGGCGATGCAGGTCGCGCCCGATTTCATCAGCGCCTCTGCCTGCGGCTTGTCGGCGGCGAGGTGCAGATAGGTGAACAGAGTCTGGTGCGGTTTCAGCCACGCGCATTCATGCAGCTGCGGCTCCTTCACCTTCACGATCATGTCGGCCGTTTCGAAAACGTCCTGTGGCGTCGGCAGGATCGTTGCGCCCACTGCACGGTAATCGTCGTCGGAAAAGTCGATGCCCGCACCGGCACCGGTTTCCACGAACACTTCGTGCCCCCCAGCCCCTGTGAGCTCAAAAACCGAAGCCGGCGTCATTCCGACGCGATATTCGTGAACCTTGATTTCCTTGGGAATACCAATCTTCATTGTGACGACCTTTTTCGAATATTGCCTTTTGCCGCCGGGTCCCGGGGATCGAGCGGAATGTGAACTGAATCAGCAAAGGGGACGTGCGTTCGGAGCGGCGCCGACCAGCCATGATGGGCGACCTTGCCGGCGTCCGGGCCGCAATAGGACAAATGAAGCCCGGACTCCACCATATTTGCCCACGGGGTTGCGAAGTGCTAGGCGCCGCCGCCTTCATGCTGCACCTGCGAAGTGAGCGTTCGGGACCTATTCTATGTCCGCATCCCAAAAACCGCTGACCGGCGAAGATCGCCACTGGGCCACGGCCAAGCTGGCGCTCGGCGCGATCGGCATCGTTTTCGGCGATATCGGTACGTCGCCGCTTTATGCGTTTCGCGAGACATTCGTGGGGCCGCATCCGCTCGCGCTGGATCCGTTGCACGTCTATGGCGTGATCTCGCTGATCTTCTGGTCGATGACCCTGGTCGTCACGATCCAATATGTCTCCATCCTCATGCGGGCCGACAATAAGGGGCAGGGCGGTTCGCTGGCCCTGCTGGCGCTGATCTCTCGCAGTACGGAACGGGCGCGATGGGGTAAGGTGATCGTCGTGCTGGGCGTTTTCGCAACGGCCCTGTTCTATGGCGATTCCATGATCACGCCTGCCATTTCCGTTCTATCGGCGGTGGAGGGTCTGACGGTCGTGAACCCAAGCTTGGAGCCGCTGGTCATCCCGATCGCCATCGGTCTGCTGGTGTTCCTGTTTTTCATCCAGTCGCGCGGCACGGCAAAGGTGGGCGCCATATTCGGGCCGATCATGCTGCTCTATTTCGCCACGATTTCCACGCTGGGGCTGATCCAGATCGTTCAGTACCCGGAAATCATCCTGGCCATGCTGAACCCGTGGAACGCGGTGATGTTCTTCGTTACCGACGGATATCTTGCCTTTCTGGCGCTGGGGTCGGTCGTACTAGCCGTGACCGGCGCAGAGGCGCTTTATTCCGACATGGGGCATTTCGGCAGGAAGCCCATCGCGATCAGCTGGCTGTGGTTCGTCATGCCGGCGCTGCTGCTGAACTATATGGGGCAGGCGGCGCTGATCGCAAATTCGGATGCCGCGGCGGCAGCGGAGGCGATCAAGTCGCCCTTCTTTATGCTGGCCCCCGAATTTCTGCGCCTGCCGCTGGTTTTCCTGGCCACCGCCGCAACCTTCATTGCCAGCCAGGCCGTTATTTCGGGCGCGTTCAGCGTAACCCATCAGGCGATCCAACTGGGCTTCATTCCGCGCCTGTCGACCGTCCACACGTCGGCCGAGGAGGCGAACCAAATATATATTCCGGTCATCAACTGGGCGTTGATGATCGCGGTGATCATCCTGGTTCTGACATTCCGCAATTCGTCGAACCTGGCGAGCGCCTATGGCATCGCCGTCACCGGCGCGATGCTGATCGACACGGCGCTGCTGAGCGTGTTGTTGCCGATGGTCTGGAAGTGGAAACGCTGGGTCACCATCCCGCTGATGCTGGTATTCTTTATTGTTGACGGCGCCTATTTCGCCGCGAACATCACGAAGGTACCGGAAGGCGGCTGGTTCCCGCTGCTGGTGGGCGGCGTGGTCTTTACCCTGCTGACGACCTGGGCGCGCGGTCGGTTCCTGATGCGCCAGCGCATGCAGGAGGCGGGAATGCCCATGGAGGTGTTCGTGAAGTCCGCTGCGGGCAGCGCCACCCGTGTGCCCGGCACGGCGATCTTCATGGCGTCCCAATCCGCTGGCGTGCCCCATGCGTTGCTGCACAATATGAAGCATAACAAGGTGCTGCACGAACGGATCGTCATCCTGACGGTGGAAATCCAGGAGGTGCCGCACATCGATCCCGAAGATCGCTGCAGCGTGACGGATCTGGGCGAAGGATTCTTCCGCATCGTGTTGCGATACGGGTTCCTGCAGGAAACCGATATTCCGCGGGCGTTGAAGGAAATCGAGGGGGTTTGTGGGCCGAAATTCGACATGATGACGACCAGCTTTTTCCTGTCGCGTCAGACGCTGATCGCGGCAGACAGGCCGGGTATGGCGCTGTGGCGGGAAAAGCTGTTTTCCTGGATGTTGCGAAATTCGGCGACGGCGATGGAATTCTTCCGCCTGCCCACCAACCGCGTCGTGGAACTGGGTAGTCAGGTCGAGATCTAACCGCCAGATTCTTCGTGGGCGAGGGCGATGAACTGCGCGGCGCGGTGGCGGTGGCAGATCAGCAGATCGGGGACGATCACGTTGCGCCGGTTGTAACGCAGCGGCGAGCCATCGATTCTGGAACAATGAAGCCCTGCCGCCAGGGCCACGGCGGCAGGCGCGCAATTATCCCATTCGGACTGTTCGCCCGTGTGAATATAGGCGTCCGCCTGCCCCAATATGACCGCAGCCGTCTTTGCGCCCGCAGAGCCGATGCGGAGGCATTCAGCGCCGGTCCGCCGCGCGATGGCGGCGGCAATCGGGGCGGGGCGCGTACGGCTGGTGGCGATGCGAAGCGTGGCCGCCTCCGCAGGTAGAGCGGGCGGCGTGTCCGAACGCAGTACGATGTCACGCGGCGGCAGGCCGACGGCGCCTACGGCGGGCGCGCCATTCACGCTGAGCCCGACATGGACGGCGAAATCGTCCCGCCCCTGCCGATATTCCCGTGTACCGTCCAAGGGATCGATGATCCAGACGCGCTCTGCGCCAAGGCGGTCGCCGTTGTCGGCTGACTCCTCTGAAAGGACCGCATCCCTGGGGCGGTGACGGGCCAGCGCCGCCAGGATCAGGTCGTTTGCCTGCCTGTCGCCTGCGTCGCCCAATGCCGCGCCGGAAAGCCCTGATTCGCCGCGGATGTGCATGAGGAGATGCCCGGCCTGAGCCGCCAGCCTGGCGGCGAGATCTGCATCGGTGACGGCGCTATGGTCAGGCATGAAGCTCTACCCCGCTGGTGAGGATATTGGACGGTCCTCTTTATCAATCCCCCAGCCTGCCTGTTGATCCAAGCTGTTCGCCCGATATGGTGCTGATGCAAATAATCGAGAGGGAAATGCCAAATGGCGCACAAATTTGAAATCTATACCGACAAGGCCGGCGAACACCGGGTGCGGTTCAAATATAATAATGAAATCATCTTTTCGACCGAAGGCTATGCCAGCCGATCCGGTGCCAAGCGTGCCATTGAGTCGATACAGCAGCATGTCGGCGGTGCGGAGACAGTCGAAGCAGACTGACACAGCGCTATCCGCCCGGTTCGTCGGTTTCGTTAGCTTGTAGGGGAGAGGCCCCTATCCTAGCTGTCGCGCCATCACGGAAGGGCGCGGGTAATGACGGCAGACGAGGCTGAGTCGGGCTGGGCCGAAGCGGAATTGGCCGAATCGGACGTGCCGCGCCGCGTCGACGTATTGATCGTGGGCGCCGGATTGTCCGGGATCGGGGCCGCCGTGCACCTGGGCATGCGCTGTCCGGGGAAAAGCTATGCCATCGTCGAGGCGCGGGGCGCCATTGGCGGGACGTGGGATCTGTTCCGATATCCGGGCATACGTTCCGACAGCGACATGCATACGCTGGGCTATATGTTCAAACCGTGGACGGAGGCGAAGTCCATCGCGGACGGCCCGGCCATCCTGAAATATATCAGGGAAACCGCCGACGAATATGATGTCCGTCGGCGCATCCATTTCCACACCGAAGTCGTCCATGCGAACTGGTCGAGCGCGTCGGCGGAGTGGATCGTCACGGTGCGCCGTCGGGGCAAGACCACGGAAATACGCTGTGGATTCCTTTACGTGAATTCCGGCTATTATGATTATTCGCAGGGATATCGCCCGGAATTCGCCGGCGAGGACCGCTTTACCGGACGGATCGTGCATCCGCAGCATTGGCCGGAAGATCTGGACCATGCCGGCAAGCGCGTCGCCGTGATCGGGTCGGGCGCGACGGCCGTGACGCTGGTCCCCGCGCTGGCGAAGAAAGCGGCGCACGTCACCATGGTACAGCGTTCGCCGAGCTGGATAATGTCGCGGCCAGCAGAGGATCGTGCGGCAAATTTCCTGCGCCGGTGGCTGGGGGCGAAACTGGCGTACAGGCTGACCCGGATCAAGAATGTCTGGGGGCAGCGGTTCCTGTTCCGGCGTGCCCGCGCAGAGCCCGAGAAGATCGGTGCCAAATTGCTGGACGCAGCGCGCCGGAAGCTGGGGGCTGGGTTCGATGTCGAGACGCACCTGACGCCGCGCTATGGGCCATGGGAACAGCGCCTGTGCCTGGTGCCGGACGATGATCTGTTCGATGCGCTGAAGGCGGGGAATGCCGACATGGTCACCGGCGAGATTGTCACCTTTACCCCCGACGGGCTGAATATGAAGGATGGGACGAAGGTGGAGGCGGACATCGTCGTTACGGCGACAGGCCTGAACCTGAAACTTCTGGGCGGAATGACCCTGTCGATTGACGGGGAGCCGGCCCGGCTGAACCAGACCTATCCCTATAAGGGTGTAATGTTCGCAGGAATCCCGAACCTGGCGTCGACGTTCGGCTATTCCAATGCAAGCTGGACGCTGAAGGCCGATATTGCGGCGATCTACGTCTGTCGGTTGCTGAGCGAGATGGACCGGCGCGGCGCGGACGTTGCCCTCCCCGCACAGCCACCCGTGGGCGAGTTCGAGGAGGCGCCGCTATGGGACCTGAGTTCAGGCTATTTCCAGCGCGCCGCGCACATCATGCCAAAGGGGACAAACCTGCCGCCCTGGCATCAACCGCACGACTATGTGGAGGATCGCAAGGAGTTGACCAAGAACCCCGTGGACGACGGCACGATGATTTTCAGGACAGCGGATGGGGGGAAATATAGACGAAAGCCGACAGATCGGCGACAGAATAACCAAATAGGCACTTTTTATGTTGACGTGCGAACCGCTCACATGTATAAGGAAGCCACAGTGAGAAATTGTCCCACAGGGGGCTAGTAAGGGGCGCCGGTCGACGGCGCCTTTTTTCGTTGGGGGCAACGATATGGCGAGACGAACTCGGTCGGTGTTGAGGCATTGTGATGGCGACCGTGCGGAACGCCTGCGGGCCGTTCGCGACATGGCCATGCTGAGGCTGGAGACGCGGCTGATCGAGCGTTGTACCGACGGGGATTTGCAGCCCTATAAACATGGCGGCGAGGTGAAGGGCGAGTATCGCACCTATCCCGATAATGTCGCGATCGAACTGCTGCGCCAGAGCGAGCGACGGCAGATCGCGCGCGAACAGGCAGAGCGAGAGCGGGAGGAGAAAGCAGCGGCCGACGAGGCCGAGGCGTCGTCGAGGGCCGCGCGAAATCCGGCCTTCGACCCGGACGACAGATCGCTTGCCGCGTTGCGCGCCTATGAAGCGGAAGCGGTGATTTCGCGGTCCATGTTGGCAAAGGCGATCATGACGGAAGAGGAAATCGTGCGCCTGACGGGCGGGACCGGCGTGTCAGGCGTGGCAGGCGGGGAAGCGGGGCCAGCGGGGGACGTGGACATTGCAGACGACATGGATCGACCGGCTGAAGGCGTTGCCGGAAGAGGCGAAGTTTCGCGTGGTAGCGCGGCTGCAGGAGGACAGGGACAGGCAGACCTATCATGAGTGGTCCACCTGGACGCGGGAGCGGCAAAACTGGCCAGGAAGCGATCCCGATGTCTGGCTGATGCTGGCAGGCCGCGGTTTCGGCAAGACGCGCGCTGGCGCGGAATGGATACGATCGGTGGCGCTGCGCACGCATGGTGCGCGTATCGCCCTGATAGGGGCGAACGCCAGCGATGTTCGCAACATCATGGTGGAGGGGGCATCCGGCCTGATGGCGTTGGGCGATCCGCGCTGGCGCCCGACCTTTTATCCTTCGCGCGGGGAATTGAGATGGTCGCAGACGGGCGCGGTGGCGACGGTCTATTCGGCGGAAGTGCCGGACAGCCTGCGCGGCCCGGAGCATCATGCCGCCTGGGGGGACGAACTGGCAAAGTGGGCGCGGCCCGAGGAGACGCTGACGAATCTGCGCATGGGATTGCGGTTGGGCAAACGGCCCAAATTGCTGCTGACCACGACGCCGAAGCCGTCACGCCTGCTGGCCAGCCTGCTGGAGGATCCCGCCGTCGCGGTGACGCGGGGATCGACGTTCGAGAATCACGCCCTGCCACCGGCATTCCTGTCCGCGATGCAGCGGGACTTCGCAGGGACACGGCGGGGGCGGCAGGAACTGGACGGCGAACTATTGTCCGAACTGGAAGGGGCGCTGTGGACGCGGGGGATGCTGGAGTCGCTGCGCGTCCAGAAGGCGCCCGGTCTGTTGCGGCGCGTGGTCGTCGGCGTCGATCCGCCCGCCGGAGGCAATGGGCCGGACGCCGCACTATGCGGGATCGTGGTGGCGGGACTGGGGCCGGTTGGCCGGAATGGCGAGGACATTGCCTATGTTCTGGCGGATGCGAGCCTGGGTGGGCAATCGCCAGAGGGCTGGGCGCGCGCGGTTGCGCTGGCGGCGCGAGATTGGGATGCGGATCGCGTCATTGCAGAGGTCAATAATGGTGGCGACATGGTGGAGGCGGTGCTGAAGGGTGTCGCATCCGGCCTGCCGGTCAGATCGGTGCGCGCATCGCGCTGCAAGGTCGCGCGGGCGGAACCGGTGGCGGCGCTGTACGAAGCGGGGCGTGTGCGGCACGTCGGTACGATGCCGCAATTGGAGGACGAATTGTGCGGTTTGCTGGCAGGAGGAGATTATGCAGGGCCGGGTAAGTCGCCCGACCGTGCCGATGCGCTGGTCTGGGCGTTGACCGAACTGATGCTGGGGAAGGCAGAGCGGCGGCCGCAGGTGCGGGCAATCTGAGGAGCGGGGTGCGCGCTTCCCCCGAGGCGCGCACCCCCTTGCTGCCTGCCCTTGCCGTGGCGGCGCAAGAAGAGCCGATCCGCGCCAAATGCTGCGGATCGAGCTTATTTCGGAATAAAACAAGCAAGGTCCGGGCCAGACACGTAAGTGTATGTTTTTGCGTAATTCGTGCCGATGATGGTCATCAGGGTGTAAAGGTCACCGACACTTGGCGCGCGGGTTTAGGGCGGCCCTGCGTCGCTGGCTTTGCAAGAAATCAGGGAGATGACGATGTTCGAATGGCTGTCCCGAAAGGGGGAGGCGATCGCGCCTGCGCGGCATTCGCTGGCCTTTCTATACGAGACCGGCGCTGGCGAGGTGCCGCGAGCCTATGACGCACGGGTGCGGGCGGCACTGAACAGGAACCCGGTCGCGTTCCGGGCGGTGCGACTGGTGGCGGAAGCGGTCGGCAGCGCGCCCCTGACGATTGAGGGCGGCGCGCCCGTCGAGGAAATCATCAGACGGCCAAATCCCCGCGCCTCTTGCGGGGCGTTCCTGGAGTTGCTGGCTGCGCATCTGGTGCTGCACGGCAATGCCTATGTCGATACGGCGGCGGGCGGCGATGGACGAGCGGCCGAAATGCATGTGCTGGCGCCGGACAGGATGCGGGTGGAGACAGACGCCTCCGGCTGGCCTGCGCGCTATCTGTACCGTACCGGCGCGCGGGAGGCTGCGCTGCCCATCGCATCCGACGAGGCGGCGGGCGTACTGCACATCAGGGCATTGTCGCCAGGCGACGAATTATATGGGCTGGGCGCGCTGGAGGCGGCCAGCGGCGCGATCGCGGCCCATAATGAGGCAGCGGCGTGGAACCGCGCGCTGCTGAGCAATGCGGCGCGGCCATCCGGGGCCTTGATGTTCGATGCGGGAGGCGACGGCGGCACGCTATCCGGCGAGCAGTTCGATCGGTTGAGGCGGGAAATGGACGAGGGGTTTTCCGGTGCGGCGCGCGCGGGACGGCCCCTGCTGCTGGAAGGCGGCCTGAAGTGGCAGCCATTGTCACTGACCCCCGCCGACATGGACTTTGCGGAGGGCCAGGCGGCGGCGGCGCGCGACATTGCGTTGGCGCTGGGCGTGCCGCCCATGCTGCTGGGGCTGCCGGGCGACAATACTTATGCGAATTATGCCGAGGCGAACCGGGCGCTGTGGCGGTTGACCGTCCTGCCGCTGGCGGGGCGCATATTGGAGGCATTGTCGGGATGGTTGCGTTTCTGGTGGCCGGAGGCCGAGGTGGCGGTCGACCTGAACCGGGTGCCGGCATTGGCATCCGACCGGGCGGAGATGTGGAAGCGGGTGGCGACGGCGGATTTCCTGACCGCCGACGAAAAAAAGCGCGTGCTGGGGCTAAGCTGATGACCAATGACACGATCCTAGCGGGGCTGATCGCGCAGGCGAATGCCAAGGGCTGCGATGTCGCGACGCTGCGGGCGCTGGTCGAGGAGGCGAGCGAGGCGGGAGCGTCGCGAGCGATGGCGCGGGTGGGGCTGTCCGATCTGGGGGCGGGACGGGACGTTGCAGAGCTGCGCGAGCTGCTGAGCGCCTGGCGAGACGCGAAATCATCCGCACGCAAGGCGGTGGTGCAGTGGATCGCGCGGATCGTGATGATGGGCCTGCTGATCGGGCTGGCCTGGTCATTGGGCCTGAAGGGGCTGGTGACGGGCTAGGGCGATCCCGCCTTGCGCGTCCTGACACGGATTCGGGGCAAGTTTTGGAGACAATTTATGGGTGATGCGGAGGGCGCCGCTGTGCGCCTGGCCGGGTACGCGGCCGTGTTCGACGTGCCGGACCGGGGACGCGATGTGGTGCGGAAAGGGGCGTTCAAGGATGTCCGGCTGCCCGTGCCATTATTGTGGCAGCACGGCGCCGACCGGCCGGTCGGGCGGGTCGTGCGTGCCGAGGAGGATGCGCGCGGCCTGCGCGTCATTTGCGAATTTGCAGAGGGCGCCGAAAGCGCGGCGGAGGCGGCGGCGCTGGTGAAGGGCGGGGCGCTGTCGGGCCTCAGCTTTGGATATCGGACGAAGCGGGCGCGCAGCGACCGCGCGCGCGGCGTCAGGGAATTGCTGGAGGTGGAATTGGTGGAGGTGTCGCTGGTGACCTTTCCCATGCAGCCGCTGGCACGGGTCATCGGGGTATTTTCTGAAGAAAGGGCGAGTGCATGATGGATTATGAAACGAAAGCGAATGACGGGGTGGGCCAGGATCTGGAGGCGGCGTTCGAGGGCGCGGCGTTCGAGGGTGTGGCGGGCGACATTATGGCCGCGGATCTGTCGGCGCTGAAGGCGGAGGTGAAATCGCTGTCCGCGCAATTGACGGCGTCGCGGCGCCCCGCGCTGGGCATGAAGGCCGACGGTGGCGGTGATGAGCGCAAGGTTTTTGCCGATGCCTATCTGCGCAAGGGGATGGAAACGGCGCCCGAGCTGAAATCGCTGAATACCGCCACGGGAGCGGAGGGCGGCTATGCGGTGCCGGTCGAACTGGACCGTATGATCGAGACGGTGATGAAGGAAGCGTCGCCTATCCGGGGCATCGCCAACGTGGTTACGGTGGGGTCCGGCGATTATCGCAAGCTGGCGGCGGTGGGCGGCTTCGCCTCTGGCTGGGTATCCGAGACGGCCCTGCGGGCCGAGACGGATGCGCCGGACTTTGTCGAGATCGCGCCGCCGATGGGCGAACTATATGCCAATCCGACGGCGTCGCAGACCATGCTGGACGATGCCGCATTCGATGTCGAAAGCTGGCTGGCAACGGAGATCGGTAGGGAATTCGCCTTTGCCGAAGGGGCGGCCTTCGTCGGCGGCACCGGGGTCAATATGCCGCGCGGATTCCTGGATTATGCCAGTACGGCGGAAGGGGACGGAGTTCGTGCCTTTGGCACGCTGCAGCATGTCGACACGGGCGTCGACGGGGCGTTGGCGGATGGCGATGCCCTGATCGATCTGGTGCATAGCCTGAAGGCGTCGCATCGCCAGGGCGCGGCGTTCGTGATGAATTCGTCGACGCTGTCGATGGTCAGGAAGCTGAAGGACGGGGACGGCAATTTCCTGTGGCGACCCGGCCTGACGGAGGGGGCGGCGGCGACGCTGCTGGGCTATCCCGTGGTCGAGGCTGAGGCGATGCCCGATGTTGCGACCGATGCCGCGTCCATCGCCTTTGGAAATTTCAGGGCGGGCTATGTCATCGCAGAGCGGGCGGCGACGCGGATCCTGCGCGATCCCTATACGCACAAGCCGTTCGTGCATTTCTATGCGACCAAGCGCGTCGGCGGCGCGGTGGTGAATTCCGAAGCCATCAAGCTGCTGCGCTTCAGCGCCTAGAACCGAAGAAAAGCGGGCCGGCATGACGGGAGAAGTCCCATCGTGCCGGCCCATTTTTTTGGGCGCAAAGGAGGGATGAGATGGCGAATTACGTGAACGCGCTGGTGCTGGATGCAGCATTGGCCGAACTGTCGGGTGCGTCGGCGCTGGTCGCGCTGTCGGGGGCGCCCGGTGGCTATGCGGCGGCGGATGCGGGGCGGCTTGCCTCTGTATCGGTGACAGCCGAGGATTTTACCATTTCGGATGGCGTGGAGGATGGGCGGCGGATTACCGTTGCCGCCAAGGCGGGCGTGTCTGCAATGGCGGGCGGAACGGCCGATCATGTGGCGCTGCTGGACGAAGGTAATGCGACGCTGCTGTACGTGGCGGAGTGTCCGGCCGTGGTGATCGCGGCGGGGGGAACGGTCGATTTCGCCCAATGGTCCATCGAGTTTGCGGACCCGGCCTGATCCATGCCCACCATTGTCTCCCACTCCATCGGCGCGGGCCGGGACTATGCGACGCTGGACGCATGGTCCGCCGCGCAGGCGCGCGACCTGATCGCGCTGGACGAGATCGCCGAACTGGTCGTTTATGACGCGGGGATTTCCGACAGCTCCGTCTTCAATCACGGCTGGACCTGCGACGCGGTCAACAGGATCATCATCCGGGCCGCCGACGGGCTTGGCCATGGCGGGCAGGCCGGCACTGGCGTGGGGTTCAGTCACAATGGATCATATACGTTCCGACCGGTGGCAGGAGCCTATGTGGAGGTGGTCGGGCTGGCAGGCAGCTTTTCCCTGGCGGGGGATTATGGCGGGGTCGTCCACGCCATTGGCTGTTACATGGAAGGGACGCCGAACCGGGGCGTTCTGACGCGCGCCTGGATCACCAATTGCATCATTCGCAACGCAGCCGAGGACGCTGTCTATACAGTGACGGGCGGTATCAGGGTGCGCAATTGCACCATCTACAATGCGGGCGATGACGGCCTGGTCGTCTATGGCAGCGGCAGCGAAATCTACAATACGATCGTCATGGGCAGCGGCGACAATGCCATTGAAACCGATGCGGCGCGCGGCGGCAACATCACCGACGATGGCACGGCGGGCAGCCTGTTGGTGGCCGATCCGGCAAGCCTGTTCGTCGATGCGGAAAATGGCGATTTCCGGCTGAAGGACGGTGCGACGCCAGCCGCCGGCGCGGGGCTTACCCTGGCCGATGTTTCGACGGACATGGAGGGAAAGCTGCGCGGCGATCCGCCGGATGCAGGCGCCTACGAATATGAAGCTGCCGCGCCGGCAGAGCTGGACCCGCCGACGCTGGGGGTGCCGACGAATATCGGTGAAGATCGTGCGGAATTGCCCTTTACGCTGCCAGCCGGGGCGGACGGGATCGAGATCACGATTGGCGGCCTGCCGGTCGATTATTCGGGCGCCTCTCCGTTTGCGGCGACCGACCTGTCGCCCGGGACGGTCTATGGCTGGTCGGCGCGGGCCTATGATGCGGATGGCGACATTTACAGCAGCCCGGTCAGCGGGGCCGAATTCACCACGGATGAAATTGCGGCCATCACCGTCAGCTATACGGCGGAATATTTTCCGCTGATCCGCTGTCCGGCGGGTGCCGAAGCTGTGGATCTGACGGTTAGCGGAACGGCGACGGGTGGGGCCGCAGGGGCGGTGGAATATCGCCTGTCCGATACGGATGCGGGCGCGGCGGTCGCAGGACATGACTGGCAACCGCTGGGCGAGATTTCTGGGGGTGCCTTTGGCGGGACAATCAGTCCCATTCCCCCGGGCGGCGGCAGAGACCCCGCAGGCACCTACAGGGTGGATGTCAGACTTGCAGAGGATGTTGGCGTTACCGCAAGTGGAGCGACGTTCGGTGTGGGGCGGACCGTCGTGCTGTCCGGCCAATCAAACATGCAGCTGTGGGAGGCGACTGATCATGCACCGCCGCCACCGCTGTCGGTACTGGCGCAGACGTCGCTGGGCGGCGGGGGTGCCGCGCCGGTGGGCGAAGGCCATGTCGCCTTTGCGAACCGGTTTACCCAATTAACCGGGGTGCCGGTCCACATGATCCGCAATGCGTCGGGCGGAAAACCCATCAGCTATTGGGACAAAAGTGCGGGCAGCGGCAATCAGGGTTATTGGGATCTGATCGGCAAGGTCGACTATCGCGATGCGAACGATCCGGTCTGCATTCTGTGGAATCAGGGCGAGGGGAATTGCGGTACAGGTTCGGGCAACCCGGCGGCCTATCGCGCCAGCCTGTCGGCACTTGCGGGGAATTTGCGGGCAGACCTGAACCTGCCCACGCTGAAGTTCGTGGCCATTCCGCTGATCTATGCGTCGCCCGCGACGGCGCTGGGATACCGGATGGTGCGTCAGGCGCAGTATGAGTTTCAGGAGGACAGTCCGCACAATCTGACCACCGCGCATTCACCGGACCTGTTTCCGCTGTTGCGACCGGATAAGCTGCACCTGACCAGCTATCGCATTCTGGCGGAGCGGGCGGCGGACTTTGTCGCGGCGCGCCTGTTTGGCATGGATGTGCAGGCGCTTGGTCCGCGTGTAGCGGAAGTGATGCCGACGGCGGCGGGGCAAACGGATGTCCGTATTGCACATGCGGGCGGAAACGGCGTGCTGCCCGAAGCGGGTGCGACGGGGTTCCAGCTGTCGGTCGATGGGCAGGCGGTTGCCGTTGAGAACGCCGTCCGGATTGCGACGGACACGGTGCGGCTGAGCCACGATCCCATAATGCCGGGTGCGGCGCGTACCGTCCGCTATATGGCGGGTACGCCGGACGTTTCCGTGCCCATGATGGATGATGCCGGCTGGGCGCTGGAGCCGGAATATGCCGGGATAAGCGGCACGGCTGTGCCAATTGCCGAGATTGCGCCAGCCACGGCACGCATCGAACTGCGCAGCAGCGGAGCCTTGTTGGACCATCAATCAGGAGTAGCATCCGTTCTGCCGGTCGGGACCCGCATCCGGCTGCGCGGCCGGGGGGCGGCAGTGTGGCCGGGAGGAAGCGCGGTGCCGCGGGCAAGGCGCGGCCGAACGCTGCGGCCGCAGCGGAATACGAGAACGCGGCACGTTCAAGAATAGGGCGCGCCATCGGGCGGTCCGATGCCGAAGAGCGGCGCGCGGATGCGCCGGGCTGGAACATATTTCAACATTGGGAGCGGCGAATGGGCTTTTACCTGAAAAGTCCGGGGTCTTCGATCGACTATGCGGTCGATTGGGGCGCCGGCTATCTGGAGGACGAGCAGATCGTCGGCAGCAGCTGGCGCGTAGAGCCGGACGACGCCGGTGGCCTGGTGATCGGGGCCACGGTTACAGGGCCGCAGCGCACGGCGGCAACGCTGTCAGGTGGTACGGAGGGCGCCGTCTACCGCATCGTGAACAGCATCGAATTATCGGACGGCCGCCAGGACGAACGGTCCCTGACCATCAGGATCGAAGAACGATGAGCGGGCCGGGGACACAGGCCGTGGTGAGCCTGAACGAGGTGAAGGCCTTTTTGCGGCTGGACGGGCCGGAAGAGGACGCGCTGCTGGCGGGGCTGGTAAGAACGGCGACGGGCCTGGCGGAGCAGTTTACCGGACAGGTGCTGTTGCGCGGGGAGCGCGTGGCGCAGGTGGCCGCGGATGGTGCATGGCACCGGATCGGCCCGACACCGATGCAGCACGTCGTTTCCGCAGCCGGTATCGACGCCGCGGGTGGGGAGGTTGCGCTGTCCATGGCAGCGGTCGAGGCGCAGATAGACTTTTGCGGCGACGGGTGGGTGAGGGTCGATCCGCGTGAGGGCGCCGTGCGCGCGGTGTTGACGGTGGAGGCAGGACTGGCCGGGGACTGGAACGGCCTGCCCGACGCCCTGCGCCAAGGCGTGGTGCGGCTGGTCGCGCACATGTTCACGCATCGCGACGCAGCCGATGATGGCGCGCCGCCCGCAGCCATTGCGGCGCTGTGGCGACCGTGGCGCAGAATGCGACTGTCATGAGGGGGGAGTTTGCGGGTGCACTGACGGAGCGGATCGCGATCCTGAAGCCCGCAGGTCAGGATGCGGCGGGCGCGGCCCTGCCGTTCATCGAGGACGCGTTGGTCTGGGCCTGCGTGACGCCGGAAAATACGGGCGTCGATGTGCGCGGTGAACGGCTGTCAGCCTTTCCGAAATGGGCGATCATCATGCGGAGCGGCGTTGAAATTGTGACGGGAGACCGGCTGCGCTGGCGGGGCGAAATGCTGCGTGTGATGTCGGTGACTGAAGACCCGCGACGCCCGGACCGGGTGCGGATTTCGGCGGAGCGGCAGCGATGAATGCGGGCCGGTTTGCCGCGCGGCTGCGCGAGGAGGGAGCCCGGCGGGTGGCAGCGGCGCAGGCGCGCCATTCACGTCATGCGGTCTCCGCCCTGAAACGAGAGGCAGGACTGAACGCTGAAGCGCAGGGCGACGAGGTGCGGGTCCGGCTGAACGGCGCAGGAGATGCGCTGAACGATGGCCGGTTACGCTGGCTGTCGCTGTGGGGGCGGGAGCTGGTTCGATGAGAGGATCGCATGAATTGCAGGTGGCCGTGCGCGCGGCGCTGCTGGGGGCGCCCGGCCTGAACGGGTGGCCGGTCTGGGACGGGCCGCCTGCGGAGGGGGCAGCGCCCTATCTGGTGATCGGCCCGGAACTGATCGTGGAGGCGGGCGCAAAGGAGGTGGCGCTGCGGCGGCACCGGTTCGCCATATCCTGCTGGGCGGTGGGCGGCGGCGTGGCCCCGCTGAAGCCACGCATGCTGGCCGTCGAACAGGCGTTGCTGAACATTCCGGCCGAGCTGCCGACGGTACGTATCGTCGAGATGCGGTTCCTCCGCGCCTTTACCGTGCGGGAAACGCGCGAAGGGCTGGTGCACGGCGAGGTGGAATTCGAGGCCCTGCTGCAGGGCTGAAGGCGCGGTATTTTTCAAGAAGCAGGAGGAATCTATGGGCGCGGAAAAGGGTAGTGCGTTTCTGTTGAAACTGTCTGATGGCGGCGACCCGATCAGTTTCGAAACGGTCGCTGGGTTGCGGACGACGCAGATGTCTATCACCACCGATGCGGTGGTGACGACGAACAAGGGGTCCGCCGGATGGCGCGAGATCCTGTCCGAAGCGGGGACGCGATCCGTGTCCGTTTCGGGTGCGGGGGTCTTCAACGGCTCTGCAGCGGAGGCGCGGTTAAAGGGCCACGCGCTGGGGGGACGGGTGGCCGACTATCGGCTGGCATTTGAAAGCGGCGAGACGGTGACGGGGCCGTTCCTGGTGACGCGGCTGGACTATGCCGGGGATTTTGGCGGTGAGCGTACCTACACGCTGAGCCTGGAAAGCGCCGGGCCGGTGGTCGCGGCCTGATGGCGGCCAATCATTTGCGCGGGGAGGTCGCGCTGGAGGTTGCAGGACAGGACGTGATTCTGCGTCCGACCTTTGCAGCGTTGTGTGCCGCCGAGGAGGAATTGGGATCCCTGTTCGCCCTGGTCGAGCGGGCGGCGGCAGGCGCCCTGACGCTGGCGGAGATGGCGGGGCTGTTCTGGCATGTGTCGCATGGCTTTGACGGGGATCGGGACACATTTTCTGATGGTGTCCTGTCAGGCGGGCTGGTGCGGGCGACACCGGCGCTGAAGGCGCTGCTGACCGAAATTCTGGCCGGGCGCTAGCGATGTTCAGCGATATTGCGCGGCGCGCCTGTGGGGTGGCGTGCGTGCGGCTGGGCTGGGCACCGGAGGTGTTCTGGGCGGCGACGCCGACCGACCTGATGCTGGCGCTGAATGGACTGCTGCCACCGGAGGCGGACGCGCCGATGACCGTGTCCGCGATGCGGGCGCTGGAGGAGACGATCGATGGATGAGGAACTGGATACGCTGGTCCTGAAAGTGCGGGCGGATACGCAGGGCTTTGCCCGCGATGTCGAGACGATGCGGAACAGTGTCGAAGGACCGCTGGCCAAGGGCGTGGAGCGCGCGGGATCGGCCATGGAAACGGCGCTGGCCCGGTTCGTGCGGACGGGTAAATTCGGCCTGGAGGACCTGAAACGGACGGCGCTGTCCGTTTTCGAAGCGATCCTGTCGGCGCAATTGCAGCCAATGTCCGGCGGACCCGGCGGACCCGGCGGTGCTGGCGGGCTGGCGTCGATCCTGTCGGCGGTTGTCGGAAGTTTCGCCGGCCAGCCGGGCCGCGCAACAGGCGGGCCGGTGTCACCGGGGCAGGCCTATGTGGTTGGGGAGCGCGGACCAGAATTGTTCGTGCCGACCGCGAGCGGGCGGGTCGAGACGGGGGGCGGCGCAGCCCCGCGTGGGCCGGTCACCATCAACGTCAATGTGAACGGCGCGGCGGCGGAGCGGCCGGAACTTATGGCCCAGTCGGGCCGACAGGTGGCGCGGGCGGTACAGCGGGCACTGGCGCGGGCATGACGCATTATCTGGCGAGCATGCGCGATCAGGTGCGCCGCGACTGGATAAAGCGGTTCGACGCGGCGCACTGGGTGCTGAATTTTCCAAGGCCGATGATGGCCGGCGTGACGACGACGGAGCCCGGATCGCTGCGTGTCGACCTGGCCTTTCACAGAAAGGACGATCTGGCGGGGCTGATCTGGGAATCCGAAGATTCCTACGATCACCCCCTGCTGAAATATGAGACGGCGCGCGATTATCGCGGACTGATCCTGTCGTTCCGATGGCGGGCGGAGGGTGCGCTGAAGCCGCTGGACGTGCCGCACGGCGCTGCACTGACCATCGAAGGGCGGGATGCCGAAGGTGCGGCGCGCACCTGGTATGTGCGGCTGTGGAATTATGCCGAGGGCACGCCGGAGGATGCGCTCGTCAGGCTGGATTTCGACGATTTGTCCGATGGCTATGCACCCGGCGGTGAAGGGGTGTGGCCGGGAGACGTCGACCGGATGTTCCTGTCGTTCGTGCCTGAAGATTATGACGAGACAGATGCGCCGCTGGGGGCGCCGATGGATGCGACCGTCTGGCTGGAGAATATCCATTGCGAGGGCGGGGGCTCCTCCATTGCCGTGGGGGATGCCTGTGTTCCGCCGCACGGCCTGCGCATGGCGACAGGATATGACGACGAATATAATGTTGCGCCCGAACGGTTGCTGCGCAACGTGCGGGCCCTGGGCTATCGCGAATGGCTGAACGTCTATGTCGGCATGTCGCATTATATGCGGTTGATCCGGGACGGGGCGCGGTTCGTTGTCCCGGCAATCGGGGATCCGTTGGTGGCACCCTGCCGAAGATGGTTCGAGGATCTGATGGTGCGCTGCGCCGCAGATGGCATTACGCCGATCCTGTCGCTGAGCTACGAACTGTTCGATGCCTATGCGCCGGAGGCATGGAAGCAGCGGGCGCATGACGGATCCCCCGCACTCACCGGATGGCAGCCGCCATCGATATTATTGTCCCCTGCCAATGAGGGCGCGATGGCATGGCTGCAGTCGGTAGCGACGGCCTTTACAGGGATTGCAGACGGAGCAGGGGTAGATGTCTGGTTCCAGATTGGCGAACCCTGGTGGTGGACCGGGTTCGGCGAAACGCAAGTGCCATGCTTCTACGACGAGGCCGCAGTGTCGGCCTATCAGGCGGAAACGGGCAGGAGCATCGGCGCGCCGCTGACGCAGATCGCGGAAACGCTGACGAACGATCAGGCGAATTATGCGCCCTGGCTGGGCGGGAGGCTGGGGCGATCCGTGTTGGATCTGGCGGCGGCGGTGAAGCTGTCCGTGCCGACGGCCAAGACAGCACTGCTGTTCTATGCGCCGCAGGTTCTTCGCCGGGACGCGGTGTGGTTGAAGACCGTGAACATGCCAGCCGAATGGGCGGCCCCCGCCTTCGACGTGCTGCAGCTGGAAGATTATGATTTTGTCCTGGCAGAGGATGCAGGCGGGTCCCGCGCAGCAGTAGAGGCGGTGGAAACGGAGCTGGGCTATCCCGCCTCGGCGCAGGATTATTTTGCCGGTTTCGTCCTTGAGGCCGGTGCAGCCGACAGGTGGTGGCCGATAGCCGACGCGGCGGAACGGGCGAGCGCGCGCCAGGTTAGACAGACTTTTGTCTGGGCCTTGCCGCAGGTGCGGCGGGACGGCTTCACCTATTTCAACATGAGCGGGGAGAGCGAGGTGCAGGCATTTCACGACGTGGCGTTTCCGCTGGCGCTGGGCGAGGGAGCGGCGGGTGGACCGGAGTTTCTGACCCAGATTGCCGAGAGCATATCCGGTGCCGAGCAGCGATCGAGCGTGTGGGCCGGCGGCCGGTTGAGGTACGATGCCGGTCCGGGAATGCGATCGGAAGAGGATCTGGCGACGCTGGTGCGCTTCTTCCGGGCGCGAAAGGGGCAGGCACATGCGTTCCGGTTCCGCGATCCCGTGGATTTCACGTCATCGGATGACGGCACGGTTTCGCCGTTCAATCAGTATCTTGGGGTCGGTGACGGCGTACGCACCGACTTTCCCCTGGTAAAGCGCTATGGCGAGGGAAACGACGCCGAGGTGAGACGGGTGTCCAGGCCAGAGCCGGGAACGGTGCAGATAGCGGTCGACGGCGCCGAGACCTTCGACTGGACGGTCGAGGAGGGCGGCGTCGTCCGGTTTGCCACCGCGCCGCAGGGCGTCGTCACGGCAGGATTCCGCTTTGACGTGCCGGTGCGCTTTGCCGACGACCGGCTGGAAGTTTCCCTGAGTGGCTGGCGCGCCGGGGACATCCCCTCAATCCCGCTGATTGAGGTGCGGGAATAATAAGAGATTGTGGCCGGCCGGCCGGCCGGCTGTGCCCCGTCTTCACGGCATTATATATATAGGGAGGTCTGCAATGCGGCAGGTTCCTGATGCGCTGGCGGCCGCGCTGTCCGCGCCTGTTACGTCCATTGCCTGGCTGTGGCGCGTCGTTCGTGCCGATGGCGTCGCGCTGGGGTTCACGACACATGATCGACCGTTGCGGATCGAGGGGCTGGACTATCTTCCGGCGCCGGGAATGGTCCCCTCTGCCGTGGTGGAAACGGATGGGCTGGATGTGGAAGGCGTGGATGTTGCTGGATTTCTGTCATCTGAGGCCATCCGTGCTGAGGATGTGGAGCTGGGGCGATATGATGGTGCCCATGCCGAACTGATGCTGGTCGACTGGTCCGCGCCGACGGCGGGAAAGCTGGTTCTGATGCGCGGGACAATCGGCGAGATCGTCCAGACCGGCAACAGGTTCGAGGCACAGTTGAAGACGGCTGAAACATTGCTGGCGCGCGCGCCGGTGGAGCTGACGACGCCGGAATGCCGCGCGCGGCTGGGTGATGCGCGTTGCGGTGTCGATCTGGCAAAATATCAGCGGCAGGTGCGCGTGGTCGAGGTGGTGGAGGCGGGGGAGGTGCGCGTCGACAGAGAGGATCCAGATGCGCTGTTCAGCTATGGGCGATTGCGACCGCTTTCGGGAAGAGCGGCAGGGACGGATTTCGGCATTGCGCGGTCTATTGGCGATACGCTGATGCTGGACGACGATGCCTACGGTCTGGCGCCGGGCGACCGGCTGATCTTGCGGCAGGGGTGTGATCGGCGCTGGGCGACATGTCGCGAGCGTTTCCAGAATGGCGATAATTTTCGCGGCGAGCCGCACGTCCCGGGACGTGACGCGGTTCTGCGCTATCCGGGCCTGTGAACCAGAGGTAGGCGGCAATGATCGCGGCGGCACGCGCGGCGATCGGTACGCCCACACGGGTGCAGGGTCGGGTCGCGGGCCTTGCGCTCGACTGCGTCGGATTGGCAGCGCTGGCGGCGCGTGCCGGCGGCGTCCGGTTCGAGATTCCGTCCGACTATTCCTTGCGCAGCGACAATCGCACACGCCTGATCGAAGGCATGATGGCCAATGGCTTTCTTCCCGTCGAAACGGCGCGTCCCGGCGATATCGTGCACGTGGAGGTCGGACCGGGACATCATCATCTGGCGGTGCAAACGGAGCAGGGCGCAGTGCATGCCGACTTCGGCGTTGGGCGCGTGGTGGAGGCGGAGCTGCCGCCGGGTTGGCGCACACTCTTCGTCTGGCGGCTGGAGGGCGAGGAAAGATGAGGGCTCCACCGTCAATGATGCGGCGGCGCGATGGCAATGGCGGGAGGCGGAAATATGGCTAGCGTTGTTCTGACAGCGGTCGGGGGAGCCGTCGGAGGCCCCATCGGTGCCGCGATCGGCAATGTCGTCGGCCAGCAGATCGATGGCCATGTGCTGTTCAGACCGAAGGGGCGGGAAGGTCCGCGCCTGTCGGATCTGGCAATGCAGGGCAGCGATTACGGATCACCGCTGCCACGCCATTATGGAACGGTCCGCAGCGCGGGGACGGTTATCTGGTCGTCCGGGCTGAAGGAAACCGCCCACCGGTCGGGGGGAGGAAAGCGGTCGGGAGGGCGGACGACCACCTACAGCTATTCGGCAAGTTTTGCCGTCGCCTTTGCAGGCCGCCGCATCGAACGCGTCAATCGTATCTGGGCGGACGGCAAATTGCTGCGCGGGGCGGCGGGCGACATGCTGTCGGGTGGGACAGTGCGCATCTATCAAGGTACGGAACGGCAGAGGCCTGACCCGTTGCTGCAGGCCGAACTGGGCATTGGCAGTGCACCGGCCTTTCGCGGCCTGGCCTATGCCGTTTTCCAGGATCTGCAATTGGCGGACTATGCCAACCGGATCCCGAATTTGAGTTTCGAGATCGTCGCCGACGGCAGCGCGACCGGCGATCTGATCGTCGGGGATCTGGTGCGGGCGGTGGGGGGTCGGGCAGATGCATCCGGCCTTTCCGGTGAAATGACCGGCTATTCCGCCTCTCGCAACAGCGATCTGGCCGCGATACTTGCCGGGCTGTCGGTCGTTACGCCATTTTCGGTAAGTTCCAGCGCCGAGGGGCTGAAATTTTCAGTCCGCAGGAGCGGAGACCGCTATTCGTTGAACGCTGGATCGTTGCTGCCGGATCGTGACGATCGGAAACATATTGGCGAGCGCCGCCGCACTGGCGAAGAAACCCTGCCCGGCGCACTGACGCTGACCGCGAACGACCCGTCGCGGGATTATCAGCCGAGCGTGCAGCGTGCAGTACGCGCCGGTTCGGGCGGCCTCGATATCCATTTCGACCTACCGGCTAGTCTGACCGCCCCTGAAGCGAAACAGGTCGCTGAAGCGCAATTGGCGGAGATGTGGGGGCGAAGAGCAGATGCCGTGCGGCGCCTGCCGCTTTCCGCGCTCGTTCTGGAACCCGGCGATCTGCTGAGCGTGGAGGAGGAGGCGATTGGTGGAGGCGATTGGCACGTCAGGCAGACAGCGGTGGAAGCCCTCGGCCTGACCGTGCAACTGGAGAGGCGGCGGGGGCGGCGCGCGTCCTGCCCCCCGCCGATTCCGGCGTGTCGCTGCAGCAGCCCGACATACCGCAAGGGGCTACCGAGTTGATGGTATTGGAGCTGCCGCCGATCGGGGGCGAGCCGCGCGACGAGGTGCGCCTGTGGGTCGCGGCGGGGGGCAGCAGCGCCGGCTGGCGACGCGCGGAAATTTGGGCGAGCCCGGATGCGGGGGCGACCTGGCAATCGGTGGGCATCGCCAGCACCGCAGCCAAGATGGGGGTCGTGCAAGATGTCCTGCCGCCTGCAGATTGGGCCGCGTGGGACGAGGTATCCCATGTGACGGTCGAATTGATCGACGATCAATCCTTGCTGACAGCGAGCCGCGACGCGGTGCTGGGCGGCGCCAACATGGCGCTGGTGGGCGAAGAACTGGTGCAGTTCGCCCGTGCCGAACAGATAGATGCGCGCCTGTGGCGGCTGTCCGGCCTGCTGCGCGGGCGCCGCGGAACCGAAGCAGCCGTGGCTGGGCACAGTCCTGGAGAACGGTTCGTGATGATCGAACCCGAGGCGCTGTTCCCGCTCGACCTGCCGCTGACGCAAGTGGCGGGCGAGCTGCGGGTCAAGGCGGTTGGACCGAATGACTCCCTGCCTGTGACCGAAGGTGTGACACTGACGGTGAGCGGGCGCGCGCTGCGGCCGCTGTCGCCCGTTCATCTGGACGTGGCCCCGGGCGAGGAAGGTGATCTGACATTCCGCTGGAAACGACGCAGCCGTATCGGCTTCGCCTGGACCGACGGGGTCGACGCTCCATTGGGAGAAGAAAGCGAAGCCTATGCAGTCCGCATAACGTCGGACGGATACACTATCGAGCGGATAAACCATGCGCCCTCGTTGCTGCTGACCGCCGCCGACCGACAGGCAGCATTCGGTAGTGCAAGTGGAAGCCTGGCCGTCGAGGTACGCCAGCTAAGCCCGCTGGTGGGCGGCGGTGCCGCGGCAACCCGTATTTTCACCGACCTGTAAATTGCAAAGAGGGACTGGAATGACGGAGATGACCGAACGACTGCACCTGCCGCTGCTGCAGGTTGCGCAGGCGCAGAAGGAGGTAACCCATAATGAGGCGTTGCTGCGACTGGACCGCTGGAGCCACCCGCGCATTGCGAGCCGCACCGTTGCGGTTCCACCGGCAGAAGCCGAAATGGGGCGCGCGTGGATCGTCCCGGACGACGCTGACGGGGACTGGGCCGGGCGCGCGGGGCAGATCGCAGAATGGGACGGTCGGTGGACATATATGACGCCAGCACCGGGCCTGCTGATCTGGCTTGAGGACGAAAACGCACTGGTCCTGTATGACGGGACCGGTTGGGGCGGCGGCGGTCTGCCAGTAGTGGGGCTCTCGGTCGGGGGAAGAACGATGCTGTCGACCGCGCCTGAAACTGTCACCAGCCCGATAGGGGGAGCCGTCATCGACATCGAAGCGCGCGCCGCGATAGATGCTCTGCTTGCAAATTTTCAAACGCTGGGGCTGGTCGCCGCTGGCAGCAGCTAACAAGTGATGCTTATTTGCAACATTCCCGTCACTTTCAAAACTTGCGCTAGAAAAAATTGAACTATACATCGCGGCAGACGTATTCAAAGCTGGAATTCGTTTGACCATGAAAGGGGAATTCAATGCGTAGACTAGCCCTCGCAGCGGCCCTTGCCGGGACCGCCCTGGCAAGTCCGTCGCTCGCTCGTGACAATGCCTGGTATGTCGGACTGGAGGGCGGTGCCCTTCTTGCCGAAGATGCCGACTTTGAAATTCGCGGTGACGTCGATGGTGACAATGACTTCACGATCGACAGCAAATATGGCTTCGATGTCGATGGCATCGTTGGCTATGACTTCGGTATGTTCCGTACCGAGTTCGAACTTGGCTACAAAGAAGCCAATGTCGACGAAGTAAACCTGAACGTTTCCCCGGGTGGTGGCACCATCATCGGTGGTGGCGGTGAATCCGACCTTGCAGGCGGAGGTTACACCACCGGCAATTTCGTCAATGGCGACGGCGCGACCCAGGTTCTCAGCTTCATGCTGAACGGTCTTCTCGACTTCGGTGGTGAAGATGATGCGTGGGGCGGCTCCATCGGTGCCGGTGTCGGCATCACCCGCACCAAGGCTGATATCTATCAGCTGGCCGAGGGTGGCGCTGCATTCGTCGATGACAGCGATACGGGCGTTGCCTTCCAGGTAATCGCTGCTGTTCGTCGTGCGATCACGGACAATCTGGATCTGGGTCTGAAGTATCGTTACTTCAACGATCCCGACAACAACTTCGTCGGTGTTAATGGAGTTGGGTATAACGGCAATCAGTTCGCGACGCACTCTCTGCTGGCGAGCGTGATCATGAACTTCGGCGAGCCAGAGGCACCTCCTCCCCCGCCGCCCCCGCCGCCTCCTCCTCCTCCTCCGCCTCCGCCGCCTCCTCCGCCTCCGCCTCCGCCTCCGCCGCCTGCGGACAACTTCCTGGTCTTCTTCGACTGGGATGAGTCGGACATCACGTCGGAAGCTGCGGATACGCTCAACCGTGCGGCCACTGCCTATACTGAAGGTGGTTCGGCCAGCGTCACGCTTGCCGGTCACGCCGACAAGTCGGGTAGCGCGAGCTACAATGTCGGTCTTTCGCAGCGCCGTGCAGATGCGGTCCGCGAATATCTGGTCGGCCGTGGCGTTCCCGAGGGCGTCATTTCGACGGAAGCATTCGGCGAGAGCCGTCCGCTTGTCGAAACCGCTGACGGTGTGCGCGAGCCGCAGAACCGCCGCGTGGAGATCAATTTCGGCGGCGCCGGAATGTAATCTCCCAAGGGAGGGTCGGGCGGTTCGCCGCCTGCCCCACCTGGCTGAATTGGAAGAGGGTCGCTCCTGCTGGAGCGGCCCTTTTTCTTTGGCTCAGGAATGGGGCCTTGGCGGCGCCTGGCTTCGTCGCGAAGTGCGGCACATCCAAGCGGTTATAGGGATCTTTGCCAGACGCAGCCTATCACGCCCTGATCGGCGGCAGGGCGCGGGCTGGTGCGGCAGGAATAGCCGCACAGAAAAAGGCCGCTCACCCCAATTGGGGCGAACGGCCTTTTCGCATTTTAAAATTTAAAAGGTCAGCCGAATACTTTGCCCAACTGCATGGCGACGGACATATCGCCATCGATCTTCAGCTTGCCCTGCATAAAGGCCATCTGGGCATTCATGTCACCGGCTGCGATCTTCTCAAAATCGTCTTTTGAGAGTTTCACCGTGCAATCGGTAGGCAGATCCTGGTTGTCGACGACCGCTGGCGACGCCTTGTCATCTATACGGACGATACCATCCGCATCGAAGTCGAACTTCACGCTCTTGTTCAGGCCGGCATCGGCGCCGACCCGCGCCTGCATGTTCTCGGTAATTTCTTCCAGGGTCATGTCCGTCTCCGATAAGTGGATATTAGTTCTGCGGTGCGGTCGAACCGTTATCAGCAGGGGGTGCTGCCTCTGCCTCAGCGGGCGGGGGCGTATCTTGACCCAACATATCGACGCCCGCGTCGGCGGTGGCGGGGTCCATCGTCGTCTCGACGCCGCCTGCCGCTACATCGACGTTCATGACATCAACGGTGGAGGCGTCGAAATCGCTCTCGACGTCGGCGCCGGCAGAACCGGCTGCGGTATCGCCGCCCTCATCCGAACTGTCGCCGCAAGCAGTGAGCGCCAGGAACGCGATTGCGATCGCTCCCTTGGCGAGATTTGCGCAATGTGAAGGGAAACGCCCGGTCATCCAGATAATCCTCCTGCATGTTATACTATTAGCGCCTAGCCCCAATGACGATAAGCCTCAAGAGCGGGACCCTATGAGTAGAAGCAGGCGGGAATTGGCCGGGCGCCATTGCGCCCCTTTAGACGAGGGCATCCGCGATGGAACAGGCGGCCGGTCCCAGAATGACCACAAAGAGAACGGGCAGGATGAAAAGGATCAACGGGATTGTCATGATCGCCGGCAGTCGCGCTGCCTTCTCCTCTGCCTTCATCATCCGTTCGTTACGAAATTCGGCGGAAAGAACGCGGAGGGCCGAAGCGAGCGGCGTGCCGTATTTTTCGGTCTGAACCAGCGTCGTCACGACGCCGCGCAGCGCGTCAAGATCCACGCGCCGCGAAAGGTTCTCATAGGCTTCGCGCCGGTCGGTAAGAAAGCCAAGCTCAATCGCGGTAAGGGCAAATTCGTCCGCAAGCTCTGGAAAGCCCCTTCCCAATTCGCGGGAAACGCGATTGAAGGCGGCATCGACCGTCAGGCCCGCTTCCGCGCAGATAACGAGAAGGTCGAGCGCGTCGGGAAGCCCCTTCCGAATTGCATCGGTACGTTTCGTGATGAGGTTTTTCAGATAGATATCGGGCGCCTTATAGCCGAGGAACAGCGATCCGCAGATCGCCAGCGTCTTCGTCATTTGTGAATAGTCGGCGCCCACACCCAGGCCGAACAACAGGAAGACCGCGACGCTGGCAAAAATGAAGGGGGCGACAAGGCGTGCGAACAGTAGTTTGACGACGGCATCCTTTGAGCGGATGCCTGCCTGCGACAGTCGTATTGCCGCTTCCTTGGCGGCATCGTTCTGCAGGACCTTCAGCCGTTTAAGTACGGACCGCATCTGGTCGGTTGCGTCGGCAGAGCGGCCGATCTTCGCGCGTGGGCGCGACGCGGTGATACCCGCCTTCAACTGTTCCCGGCGGTCCTGCAGGGCCTTTACCCGACCGCGCATCGGATCCTTAACGGTCGCCACGGACCAAACGGCAGCGAACATGGCGAGCGCGCCCACGGCGACCAGCAGCGTGACGATGTCGAGCGCCGTAAGCCCCAGAAGCAGGGGCTCGGTCGCCAGGTCCATATTCTTGTCCATCAGCGTGTCACCCCCGGCCTAGATTTCAAAGCTGACCATGCGCGCCATGATGAAGGCGCCAATGGACATCCAGACGAACGCGCCGGCGCCGATCACCATCAGCCGCGTATCGGTAAAGAAGCCACCGAGATATTCCGGATCGAGGGTGTAGATCATGGCGAACACAATGAACGGCAGAGACCCGACGATATAAGCGGATGCCTTCGATTCCGAAGACATAGCCCGGATCTTCAGCTTCATCTGCATGCGTTTTCTCAGCACGTCGGCAAGGTTCGACAGCGTTTCGGCAAGATTGCCGCCGGTTTCACGCTGAATCGCAAGGGTAATGACGAAAAACTGGAATTCTGGCGTACCGATGCGGTCGGCTGTTTCCTGTAGCGCGAGGTCCATGGTTCGGCCGATGCGCACCTTGTCGGAAACGCTGCGAAACTCCTGGCCTACCGTTCCCGGCACTTCCTGCCCGACGACGCTGATCGACTCCCCGACCGGCAGGCCCGAGCGGAGGCCACGAGTCAGCAATTCTATCGCATCCGGGAACCGGTGATTGAAGTCCTTCAGTCGCCGCTTGATGAGGATGCCGACCGTCGCATGTGGCACGGCCAGCCCCATGAGAACGCCCACGGCGATGCCCATGATGACGGGCATTCCTGCGGAAATCAGCGCCAAGGTGAGAACGACGCCGATCCCCAGAGTGGCAACGACATATTGTCCGACGCCCCAGCTTTTTCCGGTCTGCTGAAGCCGTTTCTTCAGTTCCGCCTTGTTCGGCAGGAAGCCTGAGAAGACGCTGTCCAGCCGCGTGTCGCGCGCGGCGACGATCCT
Source organism: Pacificimonas sp. ICDLI1SI03 (assembly GCF_054740865.1). Classification (NCBI taxonomy): domain Bacteria; kingdom Pseudomonadati; phylum Pseudomonadota; class Alphaproteobacteria; order Sphingomonadales; family Sphingosinicellaceae; genus Pacificimonas; species Pacificimonas sp. ICDLI1SI03. Next base: position 2,136,531 of record NZ_JBSQAU010000001.1, on the reverse strand, counting down.
GCGCATCTGCGCTTCGGCAATGACGTTCTTTGAGCTGGAATGACGCTCCCGAACCTTGGCCAGGCGCGTTGCTGCCTTGCGTCCGGTCTTGTCATTGGAAAACAGCACGATCAGAAGCGCCAAGGTTGAAAACACGCCCCCCGCGATCACCAGAAAGACAAGATCTCCGGTCATCCGATGCACTCCATCAAAACGCGGCCAAGACCGAAATATTCCGCCCGCTCATAGCAGGCCGGACGCATGCCCGTGGAGTTGAACTGTCCCACCAGTTTACCGGAATCGTCTTCACCTGTGTATTGATAGGTGAAGAGATCCTGCATGGTGATCACGTCACCCTCCATGCCCACGACTTCGGTAATGTGAGTGATGCGCCGGCCCCCGTCGCGCATGCGGCTGATCTGTACGACCAGATTCAGGGCGTCGGCGATCTGGGTACGTATCGCCTTTTGCGGCAGATTCAGGCCCGCCATGTTGATCATGTTTTCAAGCCGGGTAATCGCCTCTCGCGGACGGTTGGCGTGCAGCGTGCCGAGCGATCCATCATGACCGGTGTTCATCGCCGCCAGCAGATCGAATGCCTCCGGCCCGCGAACCTCGCCCAGGATGATGCGGTCCGGTCGCATGCGGAGTGCGTTCTTGACGAGGTCGCGCATGTTGACGGCGCCCTTGCCCTCAAGGTTGGCGGGGCGCGTTTCGAGACGGACGACGTGAGGCTGCATGAGTTGCAGTTCGGCTGCGTCCTCGATCGTTACGATCCGCTCGCCCGGGTCGATATTGCGGGAGATCGCGTTCAACATCGTTGTCTTGCCGGAGCCGGTGCCGCCGGAGATGAGGATATTCAGCTTGATGCGGCCAGCGATGTTGAGGAATTTCGCCATCGCCGGGCTGAACGAGCCGAATCCCAGCATTTTTTCCAAGGTCAGCTTGTCCTTGGAAAACTTACGAATCGATATGGAGGCGCCGTCGATCGCAAGAGGCGGGATAACGACGTTGACGCGGCTGCCGTCGAGCAGGCGGGCGTCGCATATGGGACTGGTTTCGTCGACACGGCGACCGACGGCGCTGACGATACGTTGGGCGATATTCAGGAGGTGCGAGTCGTCGCGAAACTCGACGCCCGACAGGGTCAGCTTGCCTGCCTTTTCGATGTAGACGGTCTTGGGCCCGTTCACCATGATTTCCGTGACGGTTTCGTCATTCAGCAGCGGCTCCAACGGACCGAGGCCGAGCATGTCGTTAAGGAGAAGCGTGACGAGATCGCGCTGTTCGCGCGTGTTCAGGCTCATTTTCTCCTGAACGAGGATTTCTGAAATAACTTCGGAAACCTGCTCTGCCAGTTCGCCGCGTTCCATCTCGGCGATGACGCTGGCATCGATCCTTTCCATGAGTATTGGCTGGATATGCGCCTTGGCGGCGATGACCGACTTGTCGCTTGCGGCGGATGCGGCGGTCTTCTTGGCGGCGACCTGGGTGTCCAGCCCGCCAATCTTGTTCAGTAGTTCGTTCAGAAGCACGGTGACAGTGTCCCGCACCTCCGCATCTTCCATTTCCCGGCGTTCGCTGCCTGCGATCCTGCGAATATGGTCTTCCATCCGCGCGGCAAGTTCGCCGCGCGCCGTCTGCTTCGCTTGCTCGCGAGGGAAGAGATCTTCCAGTTGGGGGGAGATCAGCGCGTGGATGTCCCAGACGCAATTTTCCGTGCTGCGGCCCCGCTGTGGAGCGGCATCCGCCGGGGCAGCGGCGGCAGGTGCTGCCGGTGCCGCAGGCGGGACACTGACGAGCGGTCGGCGACCAGAATCGGCCCCTGCTTGCCCGAAACCTTCAGGAGAGGCCTTCTTCAGCGCGCCCGCGCGTTTGCCGAAACCTGCTGGGGACATAGTTACGTCCTTGCCCTACTTTTTGCCGCTCGCCTTGGCCGCGCCCTTGGAAGGCAGGAGCGACCGCACCTTCCCCATGAAGCCATCGGCACGTCCCTCGTCCTCGGCGACGCTGGAAGAGACCGCAGCGAGAATTTGAAGCAGTCCGCTCTGCAGCTTGCCGGAGGAGATGGCCGCCAACGCCTTGCCCTGCTTTGCCGCGTCCACCGCCTGCTTCACATCAAGCGGCAGAATGATGTCGACCTTGCGTTCGATGGAGGCTTCAAAATCCTTTTTCGCCACTTCCGGAGGAGGTGATGTGGACACGCGGTTGGCGACGATCGTGACCTTCGCCTGCGGCGCCGTCATGCGGATAAAGCCGAGCAGACGGATGGTGTCGCGCGTGGAGGCAAGCGACTGTTCCGTAACCATAATGATGTGGTTCAGGTCGGTAACGAGCTGTGGATTCTGCACCGCCATCAGCCGCGGGATATCGACGACAGTCGCTTCGAAAGCGCTGGTCAGTTCCTCCTGCAATTGGTGGAGCGCAGTGCCATCGGCCAAGAGCGGCTGATTGATCGGCGCTTCCGCAGACAGCACCGCCAGCTTGTCATTGACCCGCGTCATGGCGCGTTCGATGAACAGCCCGTCGATGCGGCTTGGATTTTCCAGGGCATCGACGAGTCCCCGGCCGGGCTCGAGATCAAAACTGAGCGCGCCAGTCCCAAACTGCACGTCCAGATCCAGAAGAGCCGTCGACCGATGGTCCTTGTCCGCGAGAAGCCACGCAAGCGACGTGGCGACAACGGAGGCACCTACACCACCGCGCGTTCCGATAACGCCGATGCTCATGTGCGGCTTGTCTTCTGTCGACGCATGGGCGTCGTGCTTGGGGCCTTGCAGGATCAACTGTGCCTGTATGAAGCATTCCCGCAAGGCATCGGGCGTCACCGGCTTCACAAGGTAATCCTGAATGCCGCTTGCGATCAGGTCGCGGTAAAGATGTACGTCGTTAAGCTTGCCCGCCGCTATGACGATGGTTCCCGGCTCGCACACCTCAGCGAGGGAATTGATGTCGTTTAGTGGGTCGGAAGCATCCGACAGGTCGACCAGCAGAACGGTCGGTGATGCGGAAACGCTAAGCGTCTGAACGGCGTTGTGCAGGCCGCCCTTGTTTACCTTTTCCACGGGCCAGCCAAATTCGGGCACGACATTTCGTATGGTCGCGGCGAACTCGTCGTCACAAACGAACGCGGTGAAGGCTTCGCGGGTCGGCGCGGCATTGGGGTTGAACGGGGCGTTCATATCATGTCCCTTTCTTATTCGACCGAGCCGACGGAACTCGTGACGCTGTCGCGGGTGGCCTTCGCCAGCGCCGCCTCGACGGCCTTCACGGCACGTTCGGCGGTCACGCCAGCATGGGGCTTGCCGCTGACCAGGTCGTTCGGATCGGCAATCATCGCCGCCAGATTCTGGGAATAGGCGCAGCCATAATTGGACGTCTTTGACCCCACATATTCCGGATTCGACTTACGCCGATGGTCAGGGCATTCAGGGACGCTGGCGACGGACCGCACAATGACGACCCTTTCCATTCCCGCCGCGATGGCGGGCACCGTCGGGGGTGCGAAGCGGCTGAGCATCAGCCCCCGCATGCTGAGAATGCTTGCAATGGTTGCGCGGCGGGCCTCAGTTCCCGCGCCTGTCGGGCCGTCGACGCTGATCCGGTCACCATAACGGACGTCGACGCTGTCCAGCCATTGGTTGAGGCGATCAATTTCGGCAGTCGAAAATCCGCCGCCAGGCTGCACACCCATGTCGAGGGTCATGATGGTCTGCGTGACCGTCGGCACGTGTACGGATGCCACCTCCGGAGAGGCGGTGCCCGGTGTCTGGCAGGCCGAAACAAACGCCGCCAAAAGCGTGATCGATGCGGGGGCGAGAAGGCGGGTCATGCGCATTTTCCTGTTCCTTTTCATCACTGCATCGAAAAGCCGGGCGCGGCGGGGGGCGCGGCGGGTCCATCGGGGGGAAGCTGTGTCGCTTCTGCGGGAATACGGCTGGATTCCTCATAAGTGCGGCCCAGCAGCAAGCGCTCGGCATCGTTTGGCGCCCGCAGGCCATCCGTCGGCAAAGCCATGCGCCCAGACACCGGTTTCACCAGATACGGCGTGATTATGATCATCAGCTCGCTTTCGTTGCGGCGAAAGCTGTCGGATTTGAAGAGGGCACCCAGGATCGGAATGTCGCCCAGGAAGGGCACTTTCTCGCTGGAGGTGGAAAAACTGTTGCGGGTCAGGCCACCGATCATGAAGCTCTGGCCCGAGCCCAGCTCGACGGAGGTCTCCGCCCGACGGGTCGAAAGCGCCGGAATAGTCACGCCGTCGATCTGCACCGATCCCGCGTCCGTCAGTTCGGAAACTTCAGGACGAACGCGCATGGATATGCGATTGTCCGCGAGCACGGTGGGCGAGAAGGCGATCGAAACGCCATATTGTTTGAATTCGACGTTTGTGCCGTCATTGCTGACGGTGACGACCGGAAATTCGCCGCCCGCCAGGAAGCTGGCCGTTTCCCCAGACAAAGCCGTCAAATTTGGTTCAGCGAGGAGCGTCAGCAGGCCATCATTTTCGAGGGCGTCGATCGTGGCGTTGAAATCCAGACCCAGAAGGTCACCTGCAAGGAAAGATGATGCGCCGCTGCCGCTGACATTCAGCTGCCGTCCGGGGCTGTTCGGCCCGACGACGAAATCGCCGGCGCTGTTGGTAAAGCCGCGGCGGCCGCGTGTCAGGCCGAACAGGAAGTCGGACGAATCGTTGATCGCGCTAAAGCTGACGCCCAACTGCTTCAGGATGTTGCGGCTGACTTCTGCAAAACGAACGCGCAGGTTGACCTGCGCAGGGACGGCTGCCTGCAGCTTGTTGACGACCACTGTGTCGCCGGTGAAAGACTCGATCAGGCGCGTGGCTTCGCCGATTTCCTCGGGACTTGCGACGGTGCCGGTCAGCAGCGTCATGCCGTTCATCGTCAGCACCTGAATTTCGGAGCCGGGCATGGCGAGGCGCAGCATTTCGCGTATCTGGTCGATGTTGCGGCTGACGCGCACGGTCGCCGAATAGATATTCCGTCCCTGGTCGTCGGTCGCGTACAGGCTGGTTTCACCCGCCCCGCGTGCGAACAGGTAGACCTGCCGCTGCGATTTGATCTGCACGTCGGCGACACCCTGGTTCACGACGAAAATGTCGCTGATTGCCCGCGGCAGCGTGACCAGCGTGCCCTTGCCCTGCGATAATTCGATAACGCTGTCGGGTGTGGTCAGAACCGTCTGCGCGGTTTGTGCGGCCGCCTGTTCCGGCGCGCCGGCAAAGCCCAGCACCGTGGCGAACGCGGCACCTGCCAGTAGCGCGCCTTTGAAAAATCCATGCCCCATGATCATTCGCCCCCGAAGACGGTTGCCATACGCGGATCCGCCCGTTCATTGCTGCCATTGCCGACCTGCGGCCCCGGAATGGGACGTCCCGCGCTGTCGGTCGAATTCGCATTCGCCGCCGCGTCCAATTGCGAAACAAGCGTCGAAGGCAGCGTGACCTGCGATCCGTCAGCCGCCCTGACGACGACGTTCTGAACGTTCATTCCGCGGGTGACGCGCACGCGCGGCGCTTCCTCGCCATTCGGCAGGACGGGTTTCTTCTTGGCGGTGTATCCCGGAGGGCCGTTGGACCCTACCGCGAACCGTGAAACTTCACCGCCGGTGGTAAAGGTGCTGGAGGACGCGTCGGGCAATTGAAGCGCGGCCAGTTCCATGGCGGCATCTTCCATACTGGTCTGATCGTCGCCGACTTCGATATCGCCCCGGGCGATGGCCTCCTCCAGCTGCTGCCGACTGTCGGCCATGGCGCGGAGGGAGAAGCTGAGCGATCCGAGCGTCTGCGCGACAGCGATCTTTTCGACCATCTTGGGCATTACTTCGAATGTGATCGAGCTGCCGGTGCGGGCTTCGGCCTGGCCGCTATCATCCAGCCGCTGATCGATCGCCAGGACGCGAACGTTGCGGACGATCGTTTCCGTGACATTATAACTGTAGGCGATGTCGCCATTTTCGTCCCTCACGTCGACCTTGCCGTTCAGCAGCACGTCGACACGGTCGCCCGGGAAGATAAAGCCCGCCACGCCGGATATAGTATTCAGCGGCACGGTGACGGCCCGTTGACCCGGCTGCAGCGCTGCGGCCAGGAAGCCCCGCTCGCCGGGGCCGACGACGGCACGTTTCGTGATCGGCTGCCCGGCCGGGATCGAAAGTCGGACGACCTTGCCGACCAAGCTTTCCGCGCCGCCATTCTCATCGGTAAAATAGGCACCCTGCACCATGTCGGCGGGCCAGGGCTGGTAGCTGAAATGCTCTGCCGTGATGATCGTGCCGAGCGGCAGCACCTCTTGCGCAACGAGAACCTTCGGTCCTTTGGGCTCGGCAACCTGCATCACGGGTGCAGCGGACGCGGTCTGATTCGGCGACCCCAGCAGTGCGCGCACTGCAAATGCCGATATTCCCGCGACCAGCAATGCTCCGACGAGCAGGATGACCTTCTTTATATCCATGACCCCGATGCCCCTGATCTATAGGTACGCATGGGGCGTTATGCAGAGAATCGGTTAATAATCGGTTCGCCAAGAACAATTGCGGCCCCAACGGCGATGGCGACGCCATAGGGAATGCGGACGCGGCCCGGGCGACGGCGCAACCGATGCTCGGCCCATCCGATCAGTGTGACGAACAATCCCGCGATGGAAATCCAGACCAGCATTTCCATCAGCGGAATAAAGGGAAGCCAGAGCGCCAGCGCAATCTGTAGCTTCAAATCTCCGCCGCCCATCCAGCCGCGAAGCCACAATAACCCGAAGATTACTGCCACTCCGGCGGCGAGTGCAATCTGGACGCCCATCGCCTTCCAAAAGGGCACGTCTTGTGCGCCCCAATAAGCAAAGGCGAGGATTGCGACGGCGGCATTCAGCCAGTTGGGAATGCGCCGCGCCTTCAGGTCGCTGAAAACGGTCCAGCCCAGAAGAATCATCAGTGCCGCCAGGGCGCCCCAATAGACGAAAGTCTGCATGCGGCGGGGATAGACGCGAAGGTTGAAAAAGCCGTAACCATGCCCGCCTAATGATTCCCCACCCCTCACTCGACAGGCGAATCCGTATGCCGGACGGCGGTGTGACGCGGATATATGAGGCGGCGGATGGTGCGCGCCTGCGTACGGTTGGCTGGCCGGACCCGCCCACCGCCAAGGGGCACATACTCTTTGCGGGCGGCAAGCGCGATTTCATCGAACGGCACTCGGAAACCTATCACCGTCTGCTTGGGGCAGGGTACGGCCTGACCGCGCTCGATTGGCGTGATCAGGGCCTCTCCGCGCGGGGGTCGGTCCGTGACGATCGTCTGTTTCAGATGATGGCGGGCGATTTCAGGTTGATCGCCAAGGATGTCGCGGCGCTGCATCCGGCGCCATTGATCCTGATGGCACATTCCATGGGCGCGCACATGATGCTGCGCGTGCTGGCGGAGGACGCCGACCTGCGGGCAGCGACGGATAGCGCGATTCTGTTCGCGCCCATGCTGGGGATTGCCGCGCCGCTGCCATCATGGCTGATGGGGATGGTGGCAGGGGCGCAGACAATGGTGGGGAATGCGCGTGGCCGCCCGCCCGGGCAGCCCGAATATGGCCCCGTCTATCGGTCGCAGGCGCGCTGCGATCGTTTGACTACCGACCGGACGCGCTTCGATGAGGGGTTCAGCTTCATAGAGGCTGAATCCGGCCTTGCGGCGGGCGGGGCCAGCTGGGGCTGGCTCTATGGGGCCTATCGTTCGATGGTCGCGCTTACCCGTCCCGGCGTGCTGGAGGCTGTGGATACGCCCATATTGATCCTGCTTGGCAGCGATGAGCGAATCGTCGATCCCGCTGCCATTCGAAAGGCGGTCCGGCGCCTGCCCCATGCAAAGCTGCACATCATCACCGGCGGACGGCATGAACTGCAGCTGGAATCGGACAAGATACAGCAGCAGGTGTGGACCGCCGTGGACGATTTTCTGTCGTGATGGATTGCGACTATCTGATCGTGGGGGCCGGCATCGCAGGCGCCAGTCTTGCCTGGCACCTCGCGCCGCACGGTCGGGTAATTATCCTCGAAAGTGAGGATCATCCGGGCATGCATGCGACCGGGCGCTCGGCGGCGTTTTTCGCTGAAACCTATGGCGGCCCCGGTGTTCAACCCCTGACCACCGCTTCCAAGGCATTCTTTCACGCTCCTCCCGCAGGTTTCACGCAGGTACCGCTGATTCGCGAGCGAGGTGCGCTGCATGTCGCCCGGCCGGGTAGCGAGGCTGTGGAGGTGCTGATGCGGCAGTTCGCCGGAACGGGCGTTCATATAGAACGACTTGGTGCCGCCGAGACGCACGCACGAATGCCGCTGCTCGTGCCGTCGTGGAGTCGGCATTCCGCATGGGACCCTGAATGCTGCGATTTGGACGTTGCGGCGCTGCATGCAGCTTATCTTTCCGGAGCGAAGAAGCGCGGCGCGCGCCTGCTGGCCGCGTCTCCGATGCAGTCGGCGCAGCGTGTGGGGAACTCGTGGACGGTACAAACCGGCTCGGCGCCAGTGACAGCGCGCCTGATCATAAATGCGGCGGGCGCGTGGGCGGACGAGGTGGCGCGCCGGGCGGGTGTGTCGCCAATCGGGATAGCGCCGCTGCGGCGGACCATGCTTGCGGTGGAAATAGACCGGCCGATCGATCCAGACTGGCCCCTGACCGTCGACGCGGACGGCGAACTCTATTTCAAGGCCGAATCAGGCCATTTATGGATCACGCCGCATGACGAGGTTCCAGACCAGCCCAGCGATGCGCAGCCGGACGAACTGGCGATCGCGACCGCGATCGACCGGTTCGAACGCGCCAGTCTCGCACGGGTCAAACGCATAGTGCGCCGGTGGGCGGGCCTGAGGAGCTTCGCGCCTGATCGCTTGCCGGTATATGGCGAGGATCCGGCGGCACAGGGCTTTTTCTGGTGCGCCGGACAGGGCGGCTTCGGTATCCAGACTGCGCCTGCAGCCTCTGAAATGGCTGCGGCGATCGCTTTGGGCACGGATATAGCGTCGGGCGTGGACCCGGCGCGCTATGCACCGGGTCGTTTTCGTTAGCCCGTTATCCGGGTATGCGCGTTTTTATTTCGCGCTGCGGCGGCGGCGAATTCCGGCCAGTCCCAACAGACCGAGGCCCAGCAAACCAAGAGCTGCAGGCTCCGGCACCTCGCCTTCAAAAACATCCAGATTGATGAATTTGATTTTCAGGCTGTCAAAGGGGCTGCCTGCCGCGCCCAGATCGCCCGCGATCATGACGACATTACCGTAAGTGGAACCAAAATCGAAATTATCGGCGCTGACGAACTGTCCATCATAGAGAGACCCCGTCCAGAAATCGGTCTGAACGTCCAGATATGTCGACAGCGTGTTAAACTGGGTGGTGGGATCGATATAGCTGTCGAACCCCGTATCCACGCGGCCAACGGCCACGGAAACGTCGGCGTCGATCTGGCCTTCCTGATAATAGGCCGTCAGCCCGACTTCATCGGGGCGCACAAGCTGGTCGAATTGCAGCATGATGAAGTCGGTCGAATAACCATTGTCCATCGTATGCATGGGCGATCCGGCATTGGTGCCCTCGCCGCGATTGGAGACGCCAAGGCCGCCGCTATATTCGTTCAGCTGCGCGCTTTGTTTATAGCCCGAATCATAATTGGTGCCGGAATAGGCGAAGGCAGTCGCGCGCACATTTACGGTGCGGCCATTCCCGTCCATAACCTGATACAGACGGGCGTTTCCGTAGCCCCAGCCTTCTGTGCCGTTCTGATTTTCCAGATTGACGCTAAGCGGCGCCGCATTGGCAGTCCCTGCAAGCCCCAGCGCCATCGTGGCAGCCGCCAGCTTCAGAAGGTCTGTTCGGATTGTCATCTGTGGAATTCCTGTTTGCTTACCTGAAGGAACACAAAGCAAGGACCGTACCAAATTGCCACCATATTGATTTCGTTTCAAAAACGAAACGGAGGAAATCAAACTTGTAAAGTTTTCCGACTCTCCGACACTGGAGTCGCCGCCTGTTCGACTTGAACCTTACCTGAAAAGGTTAATAATTACGACATGAATAAAGCGGGGGCATCAACCAGCCGCGGCCAGAGCGCGCGCCTCCTCGATGGCGCGATTGGCCAATTGATCCGCCCGCTCATTTTCAGCGTGGCCAGCGTGGCCCTTGACCCAGCGCCAGTCGACATCGTGGCGGTCCGCCGCCGCAATCAGAGCTTGCCACAGATCGGCATTTTTCACCGGCTTTTTCGCCGCTGTCTTCCAGCCGTTGCGCTGCCAGCCCGCGACCCATTTCGTTATGCCGTCGCGAACATAGACGCTGTCGGTGGTCAGGCGCACGGTGCAAGGCCGCTTCAGCGCCTTCAGCGCCTCGATCGCGGCCATCAATTCCATGCGGTTGTTGGTGGTTTCCGCCTCGTACCCGTATAGTTCCCGCTCCCGCTCCCCCATGCGAAGAAGAGCGCCCCAGCCGCCCGGGCCGGGATTGCCCTTGCATGCGCCGTCGGTGAAGATTTCGACGATCGCGCTCATGCGGACCGATAATGGATTAGCCTGCTCGCAAAGGCCATTGGATCCTTGCGCGTGACCATCGCATCCGGCGGCGTATTGATCCAGTCATAGGCGCGGGTCAGCAGAAAACGCAGCGCGGCGCCCCGCGCGAGCCCGGTAAACGCGGCCTCCTCCGCCTCTGACAAGGCACGATGCTGCCGATAGCCGTCGAGAAGGGCGGTCGACACGTCTTCACCGCGCCATCCCCCCTCGTCGTCGAAAGCCCAAGAGGCATGGGTGACCGCCAGATCATATGCCAGCCTGTCCGTACAGGCGAAATAGAAGTCGATCAGCCCGCTGATCTCTCCCTCAAGCACCAGGACATTGTCGGGAAAGAGGTCGGCATGGACAATGCCGACAGGAATGTCGTCCGGCCGGTGTGACCGTTGCCATTTGAGTTCGTCCTCGACGAGAGCGGGCAGGGAGGGATCGATTTCCTGCAAATGTCCAGCGCATGCCGCAGCAAGATCCTCCCATCCGGCCAGAGACAGGCTATTCGGTCGTGTCCCGGTAAAATCTGCCGCACCGAGGTGCAATTCCGCCAGCGCCGCTCCCGCCCGCTTTGCAAGGGCGGGGGTTACATCGGTGACGGAAACCCCCGGCAGAAATTCGATCAGACAGGCGGGCCGCCCCTCCAGCCTCTGCAGCGCGGTACCGTCCTTGTCCGTGATGGGGGCGGGCACGGGCAGCCCCTTGTCAGCCAGATGAGACGTCAGGCCCAGGAAAAACGGCAGATCGGCAAGCTCCACGCGCTTTTCGTAAAGGGTCAGGATGAAGCGCGCGCCGCGCCCGTCGGAGCCGGTGGTTTCCACCAGATAGTTCGAATTCTCGACGCCCTCGGCGATGCCCTTTGCGCTGACCAGATGGCCAACATCGTACCGCGTTAGAAATGCGGCAAGTGCCTCCGACGAAACCTTCGTATAAACCGCCATCAGGCTGCTGAAAGCATTCGTGGCATTTTGAAAACGACGTTCTCTTCTGCCGTGGTGATCGTTTCCAGTTCGACGTCGCGTCCTTGCGACAGGCGGTCGATCAGCTCCTGCACCAGAATCTCGGGCGCTGAAGCCCCGGCAGTAACGCCGATGGTTTGCGCACCGTCCAGCATTGCCTCGTCCAGCAGTTCCGCGCGTTGCAGCAATGCCGCGCGGGCGCCGCAGCGTTCCGCCACTTCGACCAATCTCAGCGAATTTGAGGAGTTGGGGGCGCCGATGACGAAAACGACATCGCAACGCGCCGCCATCGCCTTCACCGCCTCTTGCCGGTTCGATGTCGCGTAGCAAATATCCTCCCCCCGCGGCGCCTGTATATTGGGGAAGCGTTCCTGTAGCTTGCTGACCATTTCCGCCGTATCGTCGACGGAAAGGGTGGTTTGCGTCAGGAAGGCAAGGTTGTCTGGATCCGCGACCTGCACGCGTTGCACATCTTCCACCGTTTGGATCAGCGTCATCATTCCGTCCGGCACCTGGCCAAAGGTGCCGATAACTTCCGGATGGCCTGCATGGCCGATGAACAGGATGTGACGACCGCTCGCGATCAGGCGTTCTGCTTGCCTGTGGACCTTCGACACCAGCGGACAGGTGGCGTCGACATATAATAATTGACGCCGTTCCGCCTCTGCCGGCACGGACTTCGGAACGCCATGTGCGGAGAATATGACCGGGACGCCGTCCGGCACCTGATCCAGATTTTCGACAAACACCGCGCCCTTCTCGCGCAGCGAATCGACGACGAACTTATTATGGACGATCTCGTGCCGCACATAGACCGGGGCGCCATATTTACGCAGCGCGGTTTCCACTATCTGAATGGCCCGGTCGACGCCGGCGCAAAAGCCGCGCGGATTGGCAACAAGGATCTTCAGGGGGGCTTTGGGTTCGGGGGACGTAACAGGCATGGTCATCAGGTAAGGGTTTTCTTGCCGCTCCGAAAGGCGCTTCCTATAGCGTCGGATATCCTCGACGACAGTGAAAGCCGGTTTTATGCGCATGCAGCGTCTTTTGATACCCGCCGCCCTCCTCGGCGCGCTCGCCATCGGCGGGTGTAATCCGAACCCGCTACAGGTGGCGCGCAGCGCCTGTCCGGCGGTTGGCATATTGGGCTATACCGGCGATACGACGCTCTTCTCGCCAGAGGACAGCAGGGATGCCAGCGCCATCGACGTCACCGCGACCATCACCAATTTGCGGGCGCAATGCTATTCCGAAAATGGGCGCATCATCAGCCAGGCAAGCTATGACGTCCTGGCGACGCGCACGATCGCGGATGAAGAGCGTACGGTAACGCTGCCCGTGTTCAGCGCTGTCATGCGTGCCGGCGATCAGATCGTGTCGAAGGAAGTCGGCAGCGTCGCCGTGACGTTCCCCGCCGGTGCGCAGCGCGCGCAAACCAGCGCGACGGCGCGCGGCGATATTTCCGAGGCGGCGGCCACATTGCCCGAGGCGATCAACCAGGAAATCGACAAACGCCGCGAACCGGGCGACCCCGACGCCGCCGTCGACCCGCTCAGCCGACCCGAAGTCCGCGACGCGGTGCGCGACGCAAGTTTCGAACTTCTTGTCGGCTTCAATCTGGATGAGCGCGCACTGGCCTATAACGTCGCCAAATGATCAGTTCAGCCGCCGGCCCGGGGAAATCTCGTCGGGATCGGTACGGCAGCAAATGAGGGCGGGGCCATCCTGCGCCAGCGCTTCGGTCAGGGCAGCGTCGAACCCTTCGGTTTCCGTCACCGTCCACCCTTTCACGCCAAAGCTCTCCGCATAGGCCGCAAAGTCGGGATTGGTCAGCGCGGTCCCCGACTGGCGGCCGGTGAAATCGCGTTCTTGGTGCATGCGGATGGTACCGAACTGCGCATTGTCGACGACGATGAAAAGCACATTTGCCCCGTAACGCGCGGCGGTCGCCAGCTCGCTGCCCGACATCAGGAAGTCGCCGTCCCCCGCTACGCAGACGGTGCGCGTAGCCCGGATCAGGGCGGCGGCGATCGCTGCCGGAACGCCATATCCCATCGCGCCTGATGTGGGCGCCAGCTGGGTGCCGAGTTGGCGATGATGATGAAACCGGTGCAGCCATGAGGCGAAATTACCGGCGCCGTTCGCATAGGCCGTGGCGGCGGGCAGTTTGCGCGACAGCGTTTGGATGACTGCCGCCATGTTCACGCCGGATTGAACAGCCGTGGCCTGTGTCCAAGCCTCGTAATCTGCCCGTGCGCCGCTGCACCAGTCCATCCCCCGGCCACCAGCCCCCCTGCGCCCTATCTCCGCCAGTGCGGCGCAGGCCGGACCGATCGACGATTGCATGGCGAGCGCCGGGCGGCGGACATTGCTCAGCGTATCGGCGTCCGGGTGGATATGAACGAGCCTTTGCGCAGGCACCGGCGTCGCTGGCAGGGTGTAGCCTAGGCTGGTCACCTCACCCAGGCGCGTGCCCAGCGCCACGATCAGATCGGACGATTCGACCCGCTCCACCAGCTTCGGGTTCGCGCCGAGCCCTAGCTCTCCGGCATAATGCGGGTCGAGGTTGTCGAACCGGTCCTTTCGCCGCCACGAGGTAATGACGGGAATGTGCGCCGCTTCTGCGAACTGGCGCACATTCTCACAATCCTCCTCCCGCCAGCCCGGGCCGCCAAGCCACAATATCGGCCGCTCGGCGTCGGCCAGGAGGGCGGCCAGACTTTCCACGTCGGCAGGGGAGGGGGCGGACATTGCGGGGCGGGCGGCGATCTGAACCGCCTTCGGCGCCTCTTTCAGGAGGAGATCCTCCGGCAGGGTGACCACCACCGGACCCGGCCTGCCCGACACTGCCAGTGCGAAGGCCCGTGCCAGCACTTCGGGCGCGCGCTCTGGCCGGTCGAGCGGCATCACCGCCTTTGCAAAGGCGCCGAAGTACCGCGAATAGTCGATTTCCTGAAACGCTTCGCGCCCCACCATGTCCGTGCCGACGTCGCCGACGAACATGACCAGCGGCGTTGAATCCTGAAAGGCAGTGTGGATGCCGATGCTGGCATGCGTGGCGCCGGGGCCGCGCGTGACCATGCAGACGCCCGCGCGTCCCGTCAGCTTGCCATAGGCGTCCGCCATATTCGCGGCTGCGGCCTCGTGGCGGCAGGTGATCAGGTCGATCTGTTCCCTGGCGTCGTACAACGCATCGAGGACGGCCAGATAGGATTCGCCCGGCACGCAAAAGACATGGCTGGTCTTTTCAACCAGAAGGGCGCTGACGATGGTTTCGGCGACGGTCGGCATGGCGGGGTTCCTGTAGGCGAGGGGGCGGGGTTTGCCAGACCGCCGCCGCCACGTCACCCGCCGCTATGCCCCCCGTGTCCCCTGCAACGATGACAGCGCAGGGGATGGCCAGGCCCTAGTCACGCATTGCGATCAGCGCATTTTGCTGGGTTTCCCTGTTGTTCATGCGATAGGAAACCTCCCGCCCGGCGAAGGTACCGCGAACGAACCCGGATGAGGAAACCCGCAGCTTGAATGTTTCGCCAGTTTCGGGATGCTGGCCCGTCAGGCATAGGCGTCCGCTCGGGTGCCTGTGGCCGTCAACTTCGTACCCGGTGGCCTCTTCGGTAAAGTTGATTCGGCTTCCGCCCGGTGCGCTCTGCGCGAAGGATACCGTTGAGAGAAAGGCCGCTCCGAGGACGGCGAAGGTGCGGATTTTGATCATGTGCCTACTCCTGTTTGAAAGAAAGGGAGTTTCCCTCCTCTATTGTGCAGTGCAACATGACGGAGATTTTTCACCGTTGCCATCGCAGCGGCTGCAAGCGGATTTGCAGTTTTCGCAAGCAAGCTAAGTTTTTATTCAGGAAGAATAACCTAGTCATGGAAGTCGAGGTGTCTGCAAAGCCGGGGCGAGAGGCATCTGCTTTCTCCGTGCTGCACTGCGGCAATCGTGCTACAATGTGCGCCAAGGTTCGTTCGTACCGATGGCTCCGGCCGCAGCCGCCCCGTACGCCCACTGATTTTTTGGAAAGGTTCTTATGCGCCGTCTTCCCCCCACGGGGGCCCTCGAAGCGTTTCTTGCCGTTGCCCAGGGCGGCGGCACGCTGAAGGCTGCCTCGGAAGATCTTAATCTATCCATTTCCGCGCTCAGCCGCCGCATCCAGACCTTGGAGACGCATGTCGGCATGGCCCTGTTCGAGCGTCGACACCATGAACTCCGCCTGACGGATGCGGGCATGCGCCTGCTGGATGCCGTGAACCCACTGTTCGATGGCTTGCATGCCATTCTTGAGGATCTGCGTGTCGAGCATGAGGACAGCCTGAACATCGGGGTTCCGCCGTCCTTTGCCAGCGCCTGGTTGATTCCCCGGCTGCAGCGCTTTCGCGATTTGCACCCGGACGTTGCCCTGAATCTCGATTCCTCGGGCTCGCCCATAGCCAAACTCGGCATGAGCCTGGATGCGATCATCCTGTTTGCCGAGGAGAAGCAGCATAATCTCGATATGCGCGAACTGAAGCCGCAACGGGCTTTCGCGGTTGCCGCCCCCGGCATCGTCGATCCGCGTTCAGGTGTTCGCGCGTCGCTTTCGCGTCTGCCTTTGCTGCTGCATCGCGGACTGCCGCAGGTGCTGCCCTCATGGCTTGCCACGGTAGGAATGACCGACATCGCGCCCCGGCGGATCGAATATTATGACGATGGCCCGCTGATGGTCGCGGCGGCCGAAAGCGGCCTTGGCATCGCCCTGGTGCTGGAGGATATGGTCGCCTTCTACCCCGGCGTGGCGCGTCTGGTGCGGCCCTTTGGGGAGCGGGCGCCAACCCCCTATAGCTATTATCTTGCGACGAAATCGGCGGGCGGCAGCACACGTGCCCTGCGCTGGTTTCGCGACTGGATTCTTGCCGAGGCGGCCCGGGACGAAGCGAAGACCGCCGCCGCACTGCCCCAATAAGCGACCGGCCAACAAAAAAATGGCCAGCCCTTCGAAAAGGGCCGGCCAAGTCAATCCTTGGGGAGGATCGCCCGTTAAGGCTGAGTCTTTATTGCACCGCACAAGAAATGCTGCAATTGCGAAGAAAGCGATGGCGATTGCAATAATTGCAACGGCCATCGCTTCATTGCATTATTGACGAGCCAGCGCTGCCTGCGCTGCGGCCAGCCGGGCGATCGGCACCCGATAGGGGGAGCAGCTGACGTAAGCGAGGCCAGCTTTCTCGCAAAAATGCACACTGGCGGGATCGCCGCCATGTTCGCCGCAAATGCCCAGCTTTATGTCGGGACGGGTTGCGCGCCCGCGCTCTACTGCCATCTCGACGAGTTCGCCGACCCCGGTTTCATCCAGCGATACGAACGGATCCTTTGGCAATAGTCCCTTGTCGACATATTCGCCCAGGAAACGGGCGGCGTCGTCGCGGCTGATACCAAGCGTGGTTTGCGTCAAATCGTTCGTGCCGAAAGAGAAAAAGTCGGCATGTTCGGCGATGTCGCCTGCACGCAGGGCGGCACGCGGCAATTCGATCATCGTGCCGACCAGATAGGCGATTTTCTCGCCACGCTCTGTAAATACCTGCTCCGCGACCCGGTCGATCAGCGTACGAATCTGCAGCAGCTCCGGCGCGCCCATTACCAGCGGCACCATGATCTCTGGCAGCGGTGCCTCGCTTTCGGCCTGCACGTCCAGCGCCGCCTCGAAAATGGCGCGCGCCTGCATTTCGTAGATTTCCGGATAGGTGACACCCAGGCGCACACCGCGATGCCCCAGCATCGGGTTGAATTCGTGCAGCTCCGCCGCGCGGCGCTTCAGCCTGTCGACCGAGGTGCCGGATGCCCGCGCGACATCGTCATAGTCCGATTCCCGCTGCGGCATGAATTCGTGCAGCGGCGGATCGAGCAATCGTATCGTTACCGGCAGACCCGCCATGATGCGGAATATCTCGGCAAAATCGGACCGCTGCTCTGGCAGCAGCTTGGCCAGCGCCTCGCGCCGACCGCCCTCGTCGTCGGACAGGATCATCTGACGAACGGACGTAATCCGGTCCGCATCGAAGAACATGTGCTCCGTCCGGCAAAGGCCGATGCCTTCGGCGCCGAACTCCCGCGCTGCGCGGCAATCCGCTGGTGTTTCCGCGTTGGTGCGTACGGCCATGCGGCGCACCTTGTCCGCCCACTCCATCAAAGCTGCGAAATCGCCGGACAGTTCCGGCTGCACGGTCGCGACCTCACCCGCCATCACTTCGCCCGTACCGCCGTCGATGGTCAGGCGATCGCCTTCCTTGAAGCTGCGCCCGGCGACGGTCAGGGTCTGGCTGTCGCGGTCGATGGAAAGCGCGCCAGCGCCCGATACGCAGGGGCGGCCCATACCGCGCGCCACGACGGCCGCATGGCTGGTCATGCCACCGCGTGCAGTCAGGATGCCGCGCGCCGCATGCATGCCGTGAATGTCCTCCGGGCTGGTTTCGACACGCACCAGCAGCACGTCGTCGCCCAGCTGCGCCCGGCGTTCCGCTTCGTCAGCGGTAAAGGCAATGACGCCTGAGGCCGCGCCGGGCGATGCGGGCAAACCAACCGTCAGCACATCGCGCTTCGCGTCCGGATCAAGCGTTGGGTGCAATAGCTGGTCGAGTGCCTGCGGCTCGACGCGGCGCACTGCCTCTTCTTCGGAAATCAGACCGTCGGCGACCATGTCGACGGCAATTTTCAGCGCCGCCTTTGCCGTGCGCTTGCCATTGCGGGTCTGTAGCAGCCACAATTTGCCCTGCTCGACGGTAAACTCGATGTCCTGCATGTCGGCATAATGCGCCTCCAGCTTCTGGAACGTCGCGGCCAACTCGGCATAGACCTCCGGCATCGCCTCTTCCATCGAGGGTTTGGAGGCTTTCACAGCCTCGCGCGCCTCGCGGGTCAGATATTGCGGCGTGCGGATGCCGGCGACAACGTCCTCGCCCTGCGCATTGATCAGGAATTCGCCATAATAGGCATTATTGCCGGTGGACGGATCGCGGGTGAACGCGACACCGGTCGCGGACGTATCGCCCATATTGCCGAACACCATCGCCTGAACGTTGACGGCCGTACCCCAACTGGCCGGGATGTCGTTCAGGCGGCGATAGACCTTGGCGCGCTCGGTTTGCCAGCTGGCGAACACGGCACGGATGCCGCCCCATAATTGATCCTGCGGATCCTGCGGGAAGGGCCGGCCCAGTTCCTCCTCGACCTTGGCCTTGAAAATCGCGACCAGCGCCCGCCAGTCGTCCGCGGTCATTTCGGTATCGAGCGCGACGCCCTTGTCTTCCTTGGCGATTTCCAGCGCATCCTCGAAAACATAATGGTCGAGGCCCAGGACGACGTCGGAATACATCTGGATGAAGCGGCGATAGGAATCCCAGGCAAAACGTTCATCGCCCGATTCCCGCGCCAGCGCCTCGACCGTGTCGTCGTTCAGGCCCAGGTTCAGGACCGTGTCCATCATACCGGGCATGGACGCGCGCGCGCCGGAACGAACGGAAACGAGCAAAGGCTGCTGCGATGCGCCAAAGGTCTTGCCGGTAATCTTCTCGATATGGCCAAGGCCGGACTGCACTTCGGACGTCAGCTCCTCGGGAAACTGCTCGCCATTATCGTAAAAGGCAGTGCACATTTCGGTGGTGATGGTGAATCCCGGCGGCACCGGCAGGCCGATGGAGGCCATTTCAGCCAGATTCGCCCCCTTGCCACCCAGCAGGTTCTTGTCGCCCTTGCCGCCGTCGGAAACACCGCCGCCGAATCTGTACACCCATTTCGTCATCGTCATTCCTCTTTCCGCGCCCGGTGCCCCGGGCAGGGTCATCAACCTTCGATCTGTGAAAAATCTGCTACCCTGTGCACCGCATCCCGTACACGCGCCAGCAGGGCGAGGCGGGCATCCCGCTTCTGTGCATCCTCGTCGTTTACCGTCACTTGATCGAAAAACGCGTCGATCGGTACCCGCAATGCCGCAAGCGCCGCCATCGCATCCTCGAACCGTTCCTCGTCCACTGCCTTCCGCGCGGACGGCTCGGCCTTGTCGAGCGCCGCGATCAAATCGGCCTCCGCAGGTTCGGCATCATAGCCCAGATGATGGTGCGCACGTTCCTCCACCATGGCGGCGACGACATCCTTCATGGCAGGGTCGTCGACCAGCACCAGCGGATCTTCCTCGCCCGTTTCCGGAATGTCGGTCCGTTCGCGCGCGGTCCATTTTTCCTTCTTCAGGATATTCGCCGCGCGCTTGTACCCGGCCAGCAGCGCTGGCCCCTCCGGCGTGTCCATGAACGCCTGCAGCGCTTTTACGCGCGCCAGCAGACGAACAATGTCATCCTCTCCGCCCAGCGCGAATACCGCATCGATCAGGTCGTGGCGAACGCCAGCCTCGCGCTGCTGAACCTTCAGCCGGTCGGCGAAGAAGTCGAGAAGAGCCCGAATTCGCACATCTATGCTGCCAAACGTCGGGTCATCGATAAGCGCTCGACCAAAAGCGCTGCTTCCCACTCGGTTCTTCTCCGACGAGGCCCGCAACTCGGAAGTAGCAAGCCTAGCGAAGCCCACCAGCGGCAGACGAAGACGAGCGGTAAGCACAAGTCGCACCACCGCCAGTGCTGCCCGTCTCAAGGCAAAAGGGTCCTTCGACCCAGTCGGTCCCATATCATTGTATAGGAACGAATGCAGGGTATCGAACTTATCCGCCAGCGAAACCGCCACCGTTACCGGCGCCGTCGGCACGTCATCGCTCTGCCCGACCGGCTTGTAATGGTCCCTTACGGCGTCTGCGACGGCATCATCCTCGCCCTGCGCGCGGGCATAATAGCCGCCCATGATCCCCTGCAATTCGGGGAACTCGTACACCATGCCGGCGACCAGGTCGGCCTTGGCCAGGCGCGCGGCGCGCTCGGCCTGATCGGCCAGACGGGCAACGGCGTCCTCGCCGGTAGGGGCGATAACGCCTTCCTCAACCAGCCAGCGCGCGAGCCGGGCGACACGCTCGACCTTGTCCGCCACCGTCCCTAGCTTTTCGTGAAAGACGATGTCCTTCAGCCTTTCGGCATGCTGCTCCAGCCGCGTCTTGCGATCCTGGTCCCAGAAGAACCGCGCATCCGACAGGCGCGCCGCCAGGACCTTCTCATTTCCCGCGACGATCCTGCGGCCATTATCGGCAGCCTCGATATTGGCGGTGCAGACAAAGGCATTGGTCAGCGTTCCGTCCGCGTCGGCGACGGCGAAATATTTCTGGTGCGTCTTCATCGCCAGCTGGATCACCTCTGGCGGCAGCTGCAGAAATTCCTCGTCGAACCGGCCAAGCAGCGGCACCGGCCATTCGGTCAGCCCGGCATTTTCGGCCAGCAGTTCCGCGTCCTCGATCAGTTTGAGGCCCGCTTCTTCGGCGGCTTCGGTGGCGCCGGCAAAAATGGCATCCTGCCGCTCGTCGGCTGACAGGATCACATGGGCGGCGGCCAGGCGGTTTGCATAATCGTCCGCATCCGCAATTTCGAAGTCGCCGGATGACATGAACCTATGACCGCGCGTTGTGCGACCGCTGGCGATTCCCGCAATTTCGAATGGCACTACCTTGCCGTCCAGCAACGCAATGATGCCCTGCAATGGACGCACCCAGCGCACGGGTTCCGCCTCTGCACTGGCCGCGCCCCAGCGCATGGACTTCGGCCAGGGAAAATTGCGGACGATGTCCGGCACTGCCTGCGCCAGGATCGTCGCCATGTCGCGTCCCGGCGTTTCGATCCTTGCGTACCAGAAGCTGCCCTTCTTCTCCTCGCGCGCTTCGAGGTCATCGCGCGTCAGGCCGGTCGAACGCAGGAAACCCTCCAGCGCCTTGTCCGGTGCGTCGGTGCGCGGACCGCGCCGCTCCTCCGATACTGCTGCCGTTTCGGCGGGCAGGCCGCGGGCGATCAGCGCAAGGCGGCGCGGCGTGGCGTGGGTCGTCAGACTCGCTGCCTCGACACCGGCATCGGCCAGCGCGGCTGCGAACAGGCGCTCCAGGTCGGCGCAGGCCTTTTGCTGCATCCGGGCGGGGATTTCCTCGCTGCGCAGTTCAAGCAGGAAATCGGCCATTATGCGCGTGACTCCGCGTCTGCAGCGGACAGCCAGCCATTGACCTGCATCCAGCTGGTGCAGGCACCCTTGGCCAGATCGCGAATGCGGCCGATATAGGCCTGCCGCTCCGCCACGGAGATCACCCCGCGCGCATCCAGCAGATTGAACAGATGGCTGGCGGCGATCGTCTGGTCATAGGCGGGCAGCGGCAAGTTCGCGTCGATCAGCTTGGCGCTTTCTTCCTGCGCGTTGGTGAACTCCCTGAACAGCTTTTCGACCGTCGCATGTTCGAAATTATAGGCGGACTGCTGCTGCTCGTTCGCCATGAATACGTCGCGATAGGTGACGCCCGCTCCGTTGAAGTCCAGATCGTAGACGCTGTCCTTGCCCTGAATATAGGTCGCCAGCCGCTCCAGACCGTAGGTCAATTCGCCCGCCACCGGCTTGCAATCATAGCCGCCGACCTGCTGGAAATAGGTGAACTGCGTCACCTCCATGCCATCGCACCAGACTTCCCAGCCTAAGCCCCAGGCGCCCAGCGTCGGCGATTCCCAATCATCTTCAACGAAACGAATGTCGTGCGCATTCAGATCGATGCCGATGGCCTGCAGGCTGCCCAGATACAGGTCCTGCAGATCGGCGGGACTGGGCTTCAGGATGACCTGAAACTGGTAATAATGCTGCAGCCGGTTGGGGTTCTCGCCATAGCGGCCATCGGTCGGGCGGCGGCACGGCTGCACATAGGCGGCGTTCCACGTGTCCGGTCCCAGCGCGCGCAGCGTGGTTGCCGGGTGAAACGTCCCGGCACCCATTTCCTTGTCATAAGGCTGCAGGATCACGCATCCGCGATCCGCCCAATAGCGTTGCAGCGTCAGGATGATGTCCTGAAAGGACAGGGGGTTTTCTGGCGTTGGCATGACAGGGCTGCCTCTAGAGGCGGTAGCGGGCGCGTTCAACTGGACTCGGCAGGGACGGCGGACAATCCGTTTGTCCGAAATGCGGGAGGGCTGAAACAAAGTGGGGCGCCCCGCGATGCGGAGCGCCCCAAGAGCGGACATGTCCGGCTGTTAGCGGCGGCGGCGCAGCGCCCCGAGGCCGAGAATGCCGAGGCCGATCAGGCCCAGTGCACCCGGCGCGGGCACTGGCGTGGGATCGGGATCGGGAACGATATCCTCCGTAATGCCGGCATAGCGGACGCTGCTTTGGCTGTAATTGTAGAAGCCAAAGGAGCCGTCACCGAAGGAACCGAGTCCGGCCTGCGCGGCCGTCAGGCTGAGCTCCAGGCCGCCATCTACGAAGACCCGGATCAGAGAGGAGGTGAACTCCAGATCGAAGGTGTATGTGGTGTTGTCGAGCCAGCCGGTACTGCCGAGCGTGGAACCACGCTGAAGCTCCTGAACGACACCGGAATGGTCCCAATAATCGTCTTCGGGGGTTGCCCCCGCGTCTCCTGTCACTCGTGAAATTGCGAGACCGTCCACAGCGGGCGACTGGTCGTTCTGCTTCCAGTCGATCAGAAGAAAGTCGGCGGAAGCGCTGTTCAGTTCGCCGGGCTGATAGCCCAGAACAAAGCCTATGAAGTCGTCGTCGCCCGACGTCTCGACGGTAATCTGACCGCTCAGGGATGTGCCTTGATCGTTCGCGCCCGCTTCGAAAAAGACAGTTGGGTTGCCGTTAACTGACTGGAACACGGTGTCGTTTCCGACGCCCTGAACAGTCCAGTTCGAACCGCTATTGTTGAGTGTTTCATCCGTCCAAGTGGACAAGTCGACAGGCGCGGCAAGCGCCGGAGTAGCCAGAAGAGCAGCTGTCGCCGTCATCATTGCGATTTTCATATTTGGTTCCTTTTTGAGCAGGGAGCCCGGAACGCAACAGGGGCAGTAGGTGGTTACGCACCTCGCAGGGATGAAGAAGCAAACGCCATGCCAACTCTGTCAAAGCATTATGTGGTATTACTTATTTAACCTTAATGGGTCGGCCCGGATTCTAATGTGTAAAAAAATCCGACAGTCGCGGGCTTCTATGGCGTGAGCGCCCGGCTTGCAGAATCGTGTCTCCGCCGCTACGGGACCGACAACCCTGCGACGCCGCCACCCTGGAGGGCTGCGTTAGAGCGGGGCTTTTGTGTTTGGAGAAATGACATGAGCGAAGCGATGACCATCGCGGCGCAGGTGCGCGAAAAGGCGGGCAAGGGAGCCTCCCGCGCGATCCGGCGTGAGGGGCGTGTCCCCGCAGTAATTTATGGCGACAAGAAGGAAGCTCTCAGCGTCCATGTGGAGGAGAAGCTCCTCCGCAAGCTGCTGAATACGGGCCATATGATGTCGAGCGTTGTTCAGGTCGAGGTCGAAGGCGGCGACAGCCATCGCACCCTGCCGAAGGACGTGCAGTTCCATCCCGTCAGCGGCCGTCCCATCCATGTCGATTTCCTGCGCCTGGCAAAGGGCCAGAAGATCGACGTCGAAGTGCCCATGCACTTCACGGACGAAGAAGCGAGCCCGGGCCTGAAGCGCGGCGGCGTTCTGAACATCGTCCGGCACGAGATCGAGGTCTCCTGCCGTCCGTCGCTTATCCCGTCGGAACTGGTTGCTTCGCTTGCCGGACTTGAGGTCGGTGATTCGATCCACATCAGCCAGGTTGCTCTGCCGGAAGGCGTCGAGGTCGATTATGGCGACCACGACTTCACCGTCGCCACCATCGTGGCGCCGTCCGCGCTTCGTTCGCAGGACGATGAGGCCGAGGAGGACGAGGCTCCCGCAGCGGACGCTGTACCGAGCACCGAGCAGACCGAGGAAGAGGGCGAATAGTCCTGTTTCAGGGCATCCCCACGGCGGGGATGCCCTGAAATCTTCGCTGCCATCCGGCAGTTGGCGCCTGGATTTTTCAGTAGCGCTGCGGGATTGTCTGCCTGACCCATGCCTGGACCGGATTGCCGGTCCTTGCCGTGGCTGCCTAATGTCGGATCGCGAAGCTATCGACTGGCGAAACGCCGAGGGGATTATCGATGCAAATCTTCGCGGGTTTGGGAAATCCCGGCGCAAAATATGCGCTTCATCGCCATAATATCGGTTTCATGGCCGTTGATGCGATTCATGATCGTCATGGCTTTGGTCCCTGGGTCAACAGTTTTGGCGGGCTGGTGTCGGCCGGTCGCATGGGCGCGGAAAAGCTGCTGCTGCTGAAACCGCAGACTTTCATGAACGAAAGCGGCCGCTCCATCGGTGAGGCAATGCGCTTTTACAAATCGGCGCCAGAGGATGTGACCGTCCTTTACGACGAACTCGATCTTGCCCCCTTCAAGGTGAAGGTAAAGCGCGGCGGCGGAGCGGCCGGGCATAATGGCATCCGCTCCACCATTCAGCATATCGGGCCTGAATTCAGGCGGGTCCGTCTGGGCATCGGTCATCCGGGGCACAAGGATCGCGTAACCGGCCATGTACTGGGCAATTTCGCGAAGGCGGAGACCGACGACCTCGTGGAACTGCTTAACGCCGTCTCCATAGAGGCCGAACGCCTTGTCGGCGGGGACGATGCGCGTTTCATGTCCGATGTCGCGCTGCGCCAGCAGAGATAGCGCGTAGGGGAAACGCCCTAGACATCCGCGTCCGACGGCTTAACCCCGACCCGGACGAATTTGTGCAAAATGGGGGACATGCGCGTCATGAGTCTGATCGAACGCGTCACCAATATCAGTGACTTCATCTGGGTCGGCACCTGGAACGGCAATGAAGTCCTGCCCATGCCTCCCATGGTTATCATCCTTCTGGGCATCGGCCTCTACATCATGGTGGGTCTGCGCTTCTATCCGATCCTGAAGCTCGGCAGCGCGATCAAGGGCCTGTTTGCCAGCCGCAAGGGGCAGGGGGCGGGCGAGATTTCTCCGTTCGCGGCCCTGTCGACGGCGCTGTCCGGGCAGGTCGGTACCGGCAATCTTGCGGGTGTTGCCACTGCGCTGACGCTCGGCGGTCCCGGCGCCATCTTCTGGATGTGGATCACCGCGCTGTTCGGCATGGCACTTGCCTTTGCGGAAGGCTCCCTTGCCATTCGGTTTCGCGAGCAGGCGGCGGATGGCACCTTTCGCGGTGGTCCCATGACCTACATCATGATGGGGCTTGGCAAGAAATGGACCTGGCTGGCCGTCCTGTTCTGCATCGGCACGCTGTTTTCCGCGCTGGTCACCGGCAATTCCATTCAGTCGAACGCAGTCGCGGATTCGATGACGGAGCTGTTCGGGCTGGAGGAATGGATTGGCGGGCTGATCGTCGCGATCCTGGTGTTCATCGTCATCATTGGCGGCATCAAATCAATCGGCGCGGTAGCGGAGAAGGTCGTCCCCTTCATGGCCGCGGCGTACCTCGTTATGGCGCTGATCGCGATCCTGCTGGATATTCAGGATATTCCAGAGACGTTCGGTCGCATTTTCTCCGGCGCCTTCAACGTACAGTCCGCGTCGGGCGGATTTCTGGGCGCCGCCGTCATCATCGCCATACGCGCCGGGGTGGCGCGCGGTCTGTTCTCCAACGAGAGCGGGCAGGGCTCGACGCCGATCGCCCATGCCGTGGCGCAAACCGACGACCCGGCGCAGCAGGGCCGCATGGCGATGCTCGGCACCTTCATCGACACCATCGTCATCTGCACGATGACCGCGCTCGTCATCCTGACGGTGGAGGGCGATTTCATAGGCAATGGTCAGGCCGTCGCCCATGCCTGGCAGTCGGACCTGAACGGTTTTGCCATGACGTCCGGCGCGTTCGGCGCGGCTTTCCCATTTCAGTTTGCAGGGATCCCAATCGGCACGATGATCGCCAGCATCGCGCTTATCCTGTTCGTGTTTACGACGCTTCTGACCTGGAGCTATTATGGAGAGCGGGCGATCACCTTTCTCTATGACCGTACCCCCGGTGCCACTGCGCGTGGCGAGCGGGTGCTTCACATATTGTGGCGTGTCCTCTGGTGCGTCGCCATCTTCATTGGCGCGTCGGCCGATCTGGAACTGGTATGGAGGTTGGGCGATATTTCGAATGCGGCCATGGCGCTGCCGAACCTGATCGCGCTCGCTGCCCTCTCCAGCGTGGTCTTCGCCCTCGCTCGCGGCGATCGCCGCGCAGGGAAGACTCACGAACTGGAAAAGAGGACCTAGTGGCAGGTCGCGTCGATTATTCGACCTTTTCGACTTCCACGGTTTGCGCCTCCAGCGTCGCGGCGCCGTAGATGGTCATAAAGCTGATGTCCGCCGCATCGCGGCCGACGCCGATCCGGGCGATGCCGTCGACAGGCGCCATGCCGGTGGGGTCGACCAAGTGCCATTCGCCATCCAAAAAGACTTCGGCGACGGCATGGAAATCCTGCGGCTCGACCCCGACGGCATAGACACTCGCGGCGCGCGCCGGGATGCCGCTGGCGCGGGCCAGCGTGACCAGGACATGGGCATAGTCGCGGCAAATCCCCTGCCGCTTCACAAATGTGTCGAGCGCAGTGGTGTCAGCGTTGCTTGATCCCGGAGTGTAGGCGAATTTTCGTTCGATCCAGTCGCGCAGGGCCATGATTCGCGCGCCACCGGACAGTTTGCCAAATTCGGTTTCGACAAAGCTCTGAAACTGATTGGCCGGGCAATAGCGCGATCCCATCAGATATTTGATGACGTCGCCGGGCAGCAGGTGGACCGGAACCTGGGCCAGCCGGGAACAGTCGCCGACCGGTCGGTCGATGGAAACAGTCGCGCTGTAATCGGCCGTGAACCGCTCGTCGCGGCGGATCCATATCCGTTCGCCGATATATTCCTCGCCCGGCACGCGTGCGAAATGCCCCTCGCCTGGTACGAAGATATGCGCCGCCTCGACCTTTTGGTCCGGCATCGCCGCGGCCTCGATCTGCAGCAAAATGTCGGACGGACCCGCCAGCGAATAGTCCAAGTGAACATTAATGTTTATTTTCATAATAGAGAAAGTTCTCACTAGGGGTTGTCGTTCCCCAAATTGGTTAGTGTTGCGGTAAAAACACAGTCAGTGCACGATAATCACGCTTTCGCTTACCAATACTTTACAGCCTTAGAAACCCGCCCCTAAAAACTAAGTCATGCCCAAAAGGGCTCGGGCTGCAGCACTAAGAACCTGTTCACGGCAAATCTTGATCTAGATTTACTTGATTGCGGAATCGAAACGGCTGTCGACCTTCAAGAAATTCATGGTCCAACAAAGGGAACAGGACATGACCAAATCAATTTTTCGTACAGCGCTGTTCAGCAGCTCGGCACTCGTAGCCGCCGTTGCTTTCGCCGCTCCTGCAATGGCGCAGGGCCAACCCACGGCCTGCGAACCAGGCAATCCTAATAACGATCCAAACTGCGTCGAGCCAGGCGGCATGGACGAGCAGGTAACGCCAGAGACGATCGTCGTCACCGGCTCGCGTATCGCTTCGCCCACAGTCGAGTCTGCTGCGCCCCTGCAGATCCTGAACGATCAGGCGATTCAGGATGCGGGTGTCACGAACGTGCAGGACATTCTGCTTGAAAATCCGGTATTCGGTACACCGGCGCTCAGCCGCACGAACTCTGCGTTTCTTACCTCGGGTACGGGTGTTGCCTCGGTCGACCTTCGCGACCTGGGATCGGATCGTACGCTGGTTCTGATCAATGGCCGCCGTGTTGTCGCCGGTCTTCCCGGTTCTTCGACCGTCGACTTGAACGTGATTCCGACGCAGTTCCTTGAGCGCGTGGACATTCTGACCGGTGGTGCATCGTCCCTCTATGGTTCGGACGCTGTCGCTGGTGTCGTTAACTTCATCTACAAGCAGGATTTCGAAGGCCTCGACGCCAACATCCAGTATGGCATCACCGAGCGTGGCGATGATCAGCGCTACCAGGCGAATCTGACCACCGGCGCGAATTTCTCCGATGGCCGCGGCAATATCATGGCGCACGTTGGCTATTCCAACGAAACGGGCCTGCTGTCGCGCGAGCGTTCGAATACGGCGCTCGATGATTCTGACAATTCCGTACTGACAGGCGATTTGGCCGATTACGGCACTATTACTGAGCCGTTCTTTTCCAGCTTCCCTCCGCAGGGGCGTTTTATTGTTGGTGACGTGCGGAATACTTTCCGGCGAAATACGGCTGGCCAGTTCATTGATGCAGATGACATGGTGCTTGATGTCCAAGATCCGACCGCTCCCGGTTTTGCTGGGATAGCGGTGAATGAATCTCGGCAATTCACCTATGACGCTTCTGGTGCTCTTCGTCCGTGCTCTGCGACGAATGGCGGAACGGGGCCCGCAAATGGACCATTTGACAGCCAAATTGGAAACCGCGGTTGCGAGGAATTCGCCGGTCAGGCAATCGGTCCAGACGGCTTTAACAGGCAGGCGTTCCGTACCTTGGCCACCCCGGTCAAGCGGTTTCTCTTCGCAACCCGTGGTAGCTACGAAATCAGCGACAGCATCAACTCGTTCTTCGAAGGTACGTTTAGCCGGACATCTGCATCGCGCATAATTGAACCATTCGCACTTGAGTCGGGTGGTACGACCGGCATCTATCCGACTGCTGGCGTAGCGCCGATTGAGAACTTTGTTCAAAGTGACCAAAATGGCGATGGAGTGGTTTCGCCAGGCGAAGGTTCAGTCGTCATAAATCCGCTTATCCCGGACCGTATCGTGGCTGCTGCAACGGACCAGAATGGAGATGGATTGCGTGATTATGGTTTCGCACGACGCCTAACTGAGTTTGGCCCACGCAGCGGCACCACCGAGCGTGACTTCTACCGTTTTGTGGTGGGTCTGGATGGGCAACTGTTCGAAGACCGCTTCATGTGGGATCTTAGCTATAACTTTGGTCAAACCCTCGAGAACCAAGTTTCTCAGGGACAGGTCAACGTCGTTAATTTCCGTAACGCGCTTGAGGCCCGCCAGGATTTCGACGACGAAAACGGCAATGGCAGCACCGACGACGTTATCTGTATAGATGCTGAGGCCCGCGCTAATGGTTGTGTACCAATCAATCTCTTTGGTGCCGGTGCTATCAGCCCTGAAGCGGTCGCATATATTGACGCGCAGGGTACGTATCAGACCAAGATTACGCAGCAGGTCGTCCAGGGCAATCTGTCCGGTTCGTTGTATGATCTCCCTGCCGGGCCGCTTGGCGTTGCCGTGGGCTTTGAGTACCGTAAAGAATCCAGTTCCGAGGATAATGATTCCCTCACCAATCAAGGTCTGAATGCGGGTAATGCATTGCCGGATACATCGGGTTCATTTGACGTGATCGAAGGCTTTGCTGAGGTTCGCGTGCCGATCCTTGCCGATACGCCTTTCTTCGAACTGCTAGAGGTGGGCGGCGCCGTTCGCGTCGCTGACTATTCGACGATCGGAACGATCTACAGCTATAGCGGAACAGCGACTTGGCAGCCGATCGATGAGGTTCGCCTGCGCGGTACCTATGCCCGTGCGGTGCGCGCTCCAAACATCGGTGAATTGTTCTCTGGGCTGTCGCAGACCTTTCCATCGGGCCTTTCCGACCCCTGTGAGGGTGTCGGCGCTTCGGGCGGCGGCACTCTAGGCGATGTTTGCCGTTCGTTCCCCGGCGTTAGCGCAAATATCGCTGCCAATGGCGGTGCCTTCGCGTTGAACCAGTCGGACTTGCAGGGCATCAGCGGCTTCAATGGCGGCAATCCCGACCTTCAGGAGGAAACGGCCGATTCTTATACGATCGGCGCAGTCATCGCGCCGCGTTCGATCTATGCTTTGCGAAATCTGACGTTCACGGCGGACTATTACAACATTCAGATTGATGATGTGATTTCCGGTCCGCCGCGGGCGTTCACGCTCGACAAGTGCTTCAACGACGGCAACCAAGCCTTCTGCGATCTCGTTACGCGGCGTCCGACAGACACTGCGGTAAACAGCGCAGGCTCTATCGAGTTTATCAATGCACTACAGATCAATGCCGCGCGTCTGGAAACCGAAGGGCTCGATCTGACGGCGAATATGTTCTTCAACTTCGATGGGCTGCGTGAAGGCGGTCGTATCTATGCTCGGGGCGCTTACACGCACCTGTTCAAGTACGATTATTTCCCCGCAGATGGCGAACCGGCCGACGCCCAGGACGGCGAGATCGGCACGGCCGACAATCGCTTCACCGCGTCCGTCGGGTTCGACAGTGACCTGTTCCGTCTTGGCTTTACGGGCACCTATATCGACAGCTCGAATGAAGACGATCAATTCTGTGCCGCCTTTGGTGCAGAGCCGGGCTGTGTGTCCGTTCCCGCTGAGTTCTATCTCGACATGCAGGCTTCGCTTGCACCGGCCGAGCAACTGGAACTTTACTTCGGCGTAGACAATTTGCTCGATAATGACGCGCCTGGTATTTACACGAATACCACGTTCAACGTTACCGGGTCCGACACGGCAGCGGATGTCTATGACATCTTCGGTCGCCGTTACTATGTCGGTGCTCGCTTCCGCTTCTAAAGCGGCGAGCTTCCGCAATAAAATGGGGGTGGGATCTTTGATCCCGCCCCCATTTTTTGATTTCAAATTATTGGCATAGATCAAGCGCGCGGTACGTCCGGCTATTTCACCCTCACCACGGCGACGAAGCCGTTTCTGCCCTCAACACGCAGGCGATATCCGCCGATGCCGCCCTTGCTGATCTCTACCAGCTGACCGTCTTTTATAGAGCCGCGAAGCTGGCTGCGGGTCTCCCGCCAGATCTGGCCATTGTCGAAGATAAATACGCGTTTGCCCGCGCGGTCGGTCAGCGTTTCCAGCACCGTCAGGTTCAGGACGCCACTCTCAATCAGGTCGCTCCTCTGCTCCTCTGAGAGATCGGGCACATCGGCGACTTCTTCGATTTGGTTTTCTCGCAACCCAAACGCCTCGGTCGCCCGCACCTTGCTCTGTTCCGCCGCCTCCTCCTTACGCGTTGACAGGCCTGCCAACGCGGTATCGAAACAGGCAAGACGCTCGCCATCGGCAGCGATCTCCCCGCAGGCTTCGAAATCGCTCGTCACCTGCGAGAATGATGGCGCAGACATCGTTGTTGCCGCCGCCGTCAGCATGAGGACATATCTAGGGGTCATCGCCGCCTCCGTTAATTTGGTTCGTCGACGATACCGTGTCTGCCGACCGAAGGAAATGCAGCTGTCGCTTTATGGCGTTCGCATCTTGCGTTCGGTATTGGCCGGTCGGGCGCTGCGGGCCACTTGCGCCTCGCGCCAGGCCAGGTAGACCGCGCTCGCCAGGATAACGCCTCCGCCGATCAGGACAGCGGGGTTCAGCGCCTCGTCGAATACGACCAACCCGATGATGACGATGAAGCCGAACCTCACGAAATCATAGGGCATGATGGCGCTGGCCTCCGCCATGCTGAAGGCGCGGACCATCGCGCTTTGTCCGGCGACCGTAAAAATGCCCAGGCCCAGCAGATACGCCCATGTCCAGCCCTGCGGCCACGACCAGACGAAACTGGCGACGATCAGGCTGGGCGGGATCGGCAGAATGAAGCTCCAGGAAACGACGGTCATCGGGCGGTCGAAACCGACCAGCTTCTTTATGGCGATGGTGGTGAAGGCCATGGCGAAGGCAGAGACGATGGCGACGCCGACGCCCATGGTCACCGGCTGCGACCAGGGGTGGAGGACGAATATCACCCCGCCAAATCCCACCGCGAGGGCGATGATGCGCCGCAAATGGATCTTTTCACCCAGAAACAGGACAGCGCCTACCGTCGCAATGACCGGCGCGGAAAACGTGATGGCCTGCACCGTCGCAATCGGCGCGTTGGCCAGCGCGTAGAAGGTGCAGAACATGGCGATGATGCCCGATGTGGCGCGCATGGCGTGACCGCTCATCCGGTTCAGTGGCATCTTGACCCGTCCCGATGCGATGAAGGGCGCCAACAGCAGCGTGCCGACCAGACAGCGCCAGAAAACCACCGTGAACGGGTGAATCGTCTCGCCCGCCAGCTTCACGAACATCCAGGCCACGGCGAACAGCAGCGAGGAGCAGATGATCCAGAAGGGGCCAGCCAGCGCGGCGGACAATTTGGGCAATTGGCGGGGCATCTTCCGGTACCCCTAGGCGTGAGGCCGCCCGCCGTCAGCCATTAGCTCGCATCGCCGCTAAATTAGACGGCGTCGTGGTGGCGGCAAGTGATGTTCCCGCCCTGCCGCCGCCTATTTGTAAAGCGCGTCCAGCCGCGCGCCATAGACGCCACGAATGACGTGGCGGCGGATTTTCATTGAGGGGGTCATCTGTTCGTTCTCGACGGTGAACTGCGTCTCCGCCAAGATGATCCGGCGGACCCGTTCGACGACGTTCAGTCCCTTATTCACCCGGTCGACCGCGGCCATGATCGCGCGCTGGAATTCTGGCAGGGGCAGCAGTCGCGACAAGTCCGCGGGGTGGCCGTGCTCGTTTGCCCAATCCATGGCCCATTCCGGGTCCGGCACCACCAGGCCGACCAGATAGGGCCGCTTGTCACCCGCGACCATTGCCTGGAGAATTTCCGGCTGCAGGGTTAGCATGCCCTCGATCCGCTGCGGCGCGACATTGTCGCCCTTGTCGTTGACGATCAGGTCCTTTTTCCGGTCCGTGATGACGATATGACCATCCTCGTCGATATGGCCGATGTCACCGGTATGCAGCCATCCCCCTTTTAGAACGCGGGCGGTTTCGGCCGGGTTGTTCCAATAGCCGTGCATGACCAGCTCACCCTTTACCAGGATTTCGCCATCGCCGGCGATGCGGACCTCCACCCCTTTCAGGGGCGGGCCGACCGTGTCCATCTTGATGGTGCGGGAGGGTCGATTGCAGCTGATGATGGGTGCGGCCTCTGTCTGGCCGTAGCCCTGCAGCAGGGGAATGCCGAGCGCGTGGAAGAACATGCCAACCTCAGGGTTCAGCGGAGCGCCGCCTGAAACCATTGCCTTCAGGCGGCCGCCAAAGCGCTGCCTGACCTTCTTGCGGATCGTCCTTTCCAGTACTGCGTCCAGCGGCCGGTCGACCAGCGGGGTTTTTCCGGCCTGATAGCGTCGGCGTCCCATGTTCAGCGCGCGCGCCAGCATCCAATTGGCGGCGCCGCCCTGTTTCTCGATCGCCTTGGAGATGCGCGATCGCAGCACCTCGAACAGGCGCGGCACGACGACCATTACGGTCGGCCGCGTCTCCTCGATATTCGCGGCCAGCTTGTCCAGGCCCTGGGAATAATAGATTTGCGCGCCGGTCATGATGGGCAAGAACTGGCCTGCCGAATGTTCATAGGCATGGCTCAGCGGCAGGAAGGACAGGAATGCCTCATCCTCGGTCAGCACGAAATCGTTGGACAGGATGTCATAGGCCCCAGCCACCGAGCAGAGAATGGCGCCATGGTGCTGCTGTACCCCGCGCGGCGCGCCGCCTGTCCCGCTGGTATAGATGATACAGGCAAGCTCCTCGCGCCCGACCGGCGCCATGCGGTCCCGCAACGCGTCGACATCCCCCGGCATGCCTGCGAACATCTCCTGCCATTCGCGGACGGTTGCGCCCGATGACTGGCCAATCCTCAGATGCTCCATGCCGATGACCAGGTCGCAGGCGTCCGCCTGATAGGCGGCCGGCAGCACGATTTTTGCCAGTTTCTGGTTCGAGACTATGGCCGCAACGGCGCGGGAGTCCTCGAATATGTGCAGATGATCGCGCTCGGTGTTCGTCGTATAGGTCGGCACCGTCACCGCCCCTGCCGCCATGATGCCCAGATCGGCGATGCACCATTCAGGACGGTTTTCGCTGACCAGAACCACGCGGTCGCCGGGTTTCACGCCGGCATCCCGCAGCCCTTCGGCCACCTGTGCGACCTGCCGGGCCGCCTCTCGCCAGCTTATGGATGTCCAGGCAGTATC
Organism: Pacificimonas sp. ICDLI1SI03; assembly: GCF_054740865.1. Lineage (NCBI taxonomy): Bacteria > Pseudomonadati > Pseudomonadota > Alphaproteobacteria > Sphingomonadales > Sphingosinicellaceae > Pacificimonas > Pacificimonas sp. ICDLI1SI03. The sequence goes on along the minus strand of NZ_JBSQAU010000001.1, from coordinate 2,102,132 downwards.
GGCCTTCGCCCACAGGAACGGGCGATCCCCCTTCTGCGCCGCCTGATCCAGGATCATGGTGACCAGGTTGGGCCAGCGTTCCACATCCATCATTGGTGACATCCCCTCGGACCAACGCGCAAAATCATCTGATACCGGCGACAGCGCCTTCGCTGCGGGGGTCGGCACCGCCGATCCAGCCGCGGCCGGCGCGTTGCAGGCCGTTTGCCTTCAGCGGCAGGCTGCTGACCGTGGCTTCATGGCCCATGCCACTGAGGGCGTCCTGAAAGCCGGCTGCGGCCGTGCCCTCCTCCAGAACGGTTGGCCCCAGGGCGGCGTAGATCTGCGGCAGGGCGATCGCCTCTTCGATGGACAGGCCCCAGTCGATGACGCCGATGATCGCCTTTGCGGTTTGCGCGATGATGGTGGGTCCGCCCGCAGCGCCAATGGCAAAGGCCACCTCGCCAGAGGGCGCATAGACGATGGTCGGCGACATGGAGCTGCGCGGGCGTTTGCCCGGCGCGACGGCATTGGCGGCGGCGGCGCCCTCAAAAGTAGGCTCGAAGCTGAAGTCGGTCAGTTCGTTGTTCAGGAAATAGCCGTTCGCGGTCAGGCCCGAACCGAAGACGCTTTCGATGGTGGAGGTCAGGGATACGACGTCACCCGATCTGTCGGCGGTGACGAAGTGCGATGTGCCGCCATCGTCCGGGCTCCTGACCACGGGGCGGTCCGGCGCGCCGGGCGGCGTTCCGGCAGCAACGCTCTCCGCTGCTTTTGTCGGCGAGATCAGCAGGCTGCGCTCCCCCGTATAGGTGGGCGACACAAGTCCCTCTGCCGGCACGGTGACGAAGTCCGGGTCGCCGAGATATTTTTCCCGGTCCGCAAAGGCCAGGCGCATGGACTCAGCGATCAAATGATAGGCCTCCGGGCTGTCGGCGCCCATGGAGGCCAGATCGAACCGCTCCAACTGTTTCAGGAGAGCGATGACCGTGGTCCCGCCGGAGGAGGGGGGTGGCATGCCACACACCTTGTAGCCGCGATATTCGCCGCACAGCGGGTCCCGCCAGCGGGCCGCGTAATTTGAAAGATCCGCAGTCGTCATTGTCTGCGGATTCTGCGGTGCGTTCGTGACGGCGTCGACGATGCGGCGGGCGGAGCGGCCGGTGTAAAATTCGTTCGGTCCGTTCACGGCCATACGCTCAAGAAAGCTCGCCAGCGCCGGGTTGGTCACTGTCGTACCAACACGTTTCGGCGTGTCGTCAGCGTTGAAATATGTTGCCCGCGCCCATTGTGTCAGGCGGGCCCGGTCGCCGGATCGTTCCAACATGCCATAGAGGCGGGGGGTAACCTCCCACCCCTCCCTCGCCAGGCGGATGGCAGGCTCGAACAGGCGGCTCCACGGCAGCCGGCCAAAGCGCTTATGCGCCTCTTCAACCAGCCGGATATTGCCCGGAACGCCGACCGACTTGCCGCCCACCTGACTTGCCCGATAAGGCTTCGGCTTGCCTTCGGCGTCCAGAAACATGTCGGGCGTTGCGGCGCGCGGGGCCGTTTCGCGGCCGTCGAGCGCAAAGGTGCGGCCGCTCGCGGCATCGTGATACATCATGAAACCGCCGCCGCCGATGCCGGAGGATTGCGGTTCCACTACGGTCAGAGCCAGCAACGTCGCCATGGCGGCGTCCGCCGCACTGCCGCCCGCGCGCAGCATTTCCGCGCCTGCCTCGGCCGCAGCAGGATGCGCCGCGCTGACCAGGGCTTCATAACTGTCCTCCGCGATGGGCGCGGGAGGAGCGAGCGGCTGTGGCGCGGCGCAGGACGTCAGGGTCAGGAGGGCGACGGAAAGAATATACTTCATGACAGGCGTTCTTGGCGGCATCCTACCCATTCCACAATGGTGATGTGGCGGGGGGCCCGGGTATCATGAAGGCACGCACAGCGAGACATGCGGCGTCAGATACGCTCTTCCTTCAGGGGGCGCGACAATAACGCATCGATGGCTTCACGCGCATCCAGTCGCCCTTCGATAAGGGCCAGGACGACCCCGGTAATGGGCATGTCCACGTTCAATTGTTCTGCTGCCCGTGCCAATACCGGCGCTGTAAACACTCCCTCGGCCACCGTTAGCCGGTCCGCCATCAGACCGGCGGCGCGTGCGCCTTCGCCCAGGGCCTTGCCAAAGCTCATGTTGCGACTGGCTTCCGACGAACAGGTCAGCACCAGATCGCCGAGGCCGGAAAGGCCGCTCAGCGTTTCGACGCGTGCACCCTTGGCCAGTCCAAAGCGGCTCATCTCGGCAAACCCGCGCGAAATCAGCGCGGCTCGCGCATTCTGGCCCAGTCCCAGTCCGGCCGCGACACCGCAGGCGATCGCCAGGACGTTCTTGACCGCCCCGCCGACCTCCGCGCCGATAACGTCGGATGAATGATATGGCCGAAATCCCGGCTGGGCGATGCGTGTGATCAGCGGCGTCGCCACATCATCGTCCGCGCATGCGAAGGTAATCGCAGTGGGCAGGCCGCTTGCGACTTCGGCGGCGAATGTCGGCCCGGATAGGACGGCGATGGCGGATGCCGGTGCACATTGCTCGGCCACTTCACTCATCAGGAACTGCGTTTCCGCCTCTATGCCCTTGGAACACAGGATCAGGGGGCGCCCGGCAGTGTCGATCGCGTTCAGCGTCGAACGCAAATGCTGGGCGGGCGTGACGAGCACCAACGCATCGCAGTCGGACAGGTCGGACAGGTGGGTGGTAGGCACAATTTCGGGCGGCAGTGACACGCCGCGCAGGAACATGGCGTTCTCATTGCTGTTGCGAATTTGTTCGGCGACCTCCGCTTCGCGCGCCCAAAGGCGGACCGGTCCGCCTGCGGCTGCGACCACGGCCAGGGCCGTGCCCCACGCCCCAGCGCCGACGATGCCCAGGCGCATCATGCCTTGTACCCCGCGCCGCGCGCGACCGTCGCATCGGGGTCCAGTGGCCAGCGTGCCCGCGCGGGTGTGTCGAGCGGGTCGAAATCGCCCCGGCGGAAGCGTTCGACACCCGCCCAGGCGATCATTGCGGCATTGTCGGTACACAGGCTTAGCGGCGGCGCGACCAGCGACAGGCCATGTTCCGCGGCAAGGTCTGCCAACGCGCTCCTGATGGTCTGATTGGCGGCCACCCCGCCCGCGACCACGAACGCCCGCGCCTGCGGCATGGCGGCGAGGGCCAGGCGGCTGCGGTCGACCAGGCAGTCGCATGCTGCCTGTTGAAAGCTGGCCGCCAGATCGGCGGGCGCGGGCGGTGTGTCCTGATTTTGTGCGCGCAGGACCGCACTCTTCAATCCTGCGAAACTGAAATGCGGCTCGCGCGAGCCCGCCAACGGGCGGGGCAGCGGCACTGCAGATGGATTGCCGCTTGCTGCCAGTCGTTCGACGGCGGGGCCGCCGGGATATCCAAGCCCCAGGATCTTCGCCGTTTTGTCGAACGCTTCGCCGGCGGCATCGTCGATCGTAGTTGCCAGACGCCGATATCGGCCGACTCCCTCTACCGCCAGCAATTGAGTATGGCCGCCGGACACCAGCAATAACAGGTAGGGAAATTCCAGCGCTGCGTCGGCAAGACGCGGGCTGAGCGCGTGCCCCTCCAGATGGTTGACGGCGATCAGGGGGCGTTGCGCGGCATAGGACAGCGCCTTGCCCGTTACCAAGCCCACCATGACGCCGCCGATCAGGCCGGGGCCGGCGGTCGCCGCAATGGCGTCCATATCGCTCAGCGTCAGGTTCGCCTCGGTTAAAACGCGCTCGACAAGGGGGGTAAGGCGTTCCGAATGCGCCCGGGCGGCGATCTCTGGCACCACCCCGCCATAGGGGGCATGTTCCGCCTCCTGCGTCGCGATGGCTTCGGCAAGAATGGTTCGATCACCGGTGACGATGGCGGCGGCGGTTTCGTCGCAGCTCGATTCAAGGCCCAGAATCACCGGCCGGCTAAGCGTGCGCATTGTATCCGCCATGCCGCTTCGTTACGCCGCTACGCATGCAGAAGAAAGAGCCTTCCGCCCCCTATCGGATCGGTACGCGTGGATCCCCGCTGGCGCTGGCGCAGGCGCGCATGGTTGCCGCCGCCCTCCCGGGGGAGAGTCAGCTTGTCGAGGTCAGGACCGCAGGTGACCGCGAACAGACGCGCCCGATCGCCGCCATTGGCGGGAAGGGGGTCTGGACGGCGGAGCTGGAACGGCAATTGCTGGCCGGCGAGATCGACATGGCCGTTCATTCCATGAAGGATGTGGAAAGCGAGCGTCCGGGCGGCCTGACCATCGCGGCCATGTTACCCCGCGCCGATGTACGGGATCGCATGGTGGGGGCCGCCGGGCTTCATGCCCTTAGCGAGGGGATGGTGATCGGCACTTCGTCTCCGCGCCGGGCGGCGCAGCTGCTTCGGAATTATCCGTATCTGAAGATCGTGCCCATTCGTGGGAATGTCGCCACGCGCCTGGCAAAGCTGGAGGCGGGGGAGGCGGATGCCACCCTGCTGGCGGCAGCGGGGCTCGACAGGCTGGGGCACGGCGATGTCGGCACGGCAATCGGCACCGACGAAATGCTGCCGGCGCCAGGTCAGGGGGCGATCGGTATCGAGGTGCGTGCCGACAGGACGGACCTTCGCGAGGTGCTGGCGTCGATTTCCGATCCTGACACCTATATCGCCGTATCGGCGGAACGCGCATTTGCGCTGGCGCTCGGCGGGTCCTGCCATAGCCCAGTGGCGGCGCTGGCTGTGCGGGACGGGCAGGAGTTTCTGTTGCGCGCTGAAATCCTGACCGAGGATGGCCGGATTGACCGCAGGGGCGAAACGCGGTTTGCCGCCGACGCGCCGCGCGCCGTTCCGACAGAGGCCGGCGCCGCGCTGGGCCGCAACCTGTTGGCACAGGCGCCGCCCGAACTTGCCGCCCTGTTTTCTGGCGCATGAGAGTTCTGATCACCCGGCCACCGGACCAGGCGGAACGGTCGCGCGCCCGCCTGACGGCAATGGGGCATGAGGTAATCGTCTCGCCGCTGCTCAGGATCGTGCGGCGCCTGTGGCAGCCGCCGGTAGAACAGCCAGAGGCGATTCTGATCAGCAGCGCCAATGCCGTGCTGGCTCCCATTCCGGCTGGGCTGTTGGATGTTCGGGTTCTTGCGATGGGCCGCGCCACCGCCGCTGCCGCAGAGAAGGCGGGCTTTACTGATGTCCACAGTCTCGAGGCGCGGGGCGCAAGCGAGCTTTACCGCATGGCGCAGCAAAGCGGGCTGACCCGTGTTCTTCATATTTGCGGTCGCGACCTGACCCAGTTCGAACCTCCGAAAGGATTAAGGGCGCAGCAGGTCATTACCTATGCCGCGGACCCGCAGCCGCTTTCCCGGGAGGCGGCGGCGTCACTGCTGGATGGCAAGGTCGACGTGTCGCTTCTTTATTCAACGCGCTCGGCAGCGACCTTTGTGGCCGAATTTGACCGGATCGGCGCTGACCGTGCACGCCTTGATCTGGCGCTGATCGGTCCTGCAGTAGCACCAGCAGCGGGTTCTGGCTGGCGGGCGGTCGAAATCGCGGATAAACCCGATGAAGACGCCCTCTTTGCCGTGGCAGGCCTGTTGTCCTAGAGAGAGGCAAGCCGGTAGGAGCGGGGCGATGGACGATAATAACAAAACCGATGCAGCCAGACAGTCCGAAGCGGAGCGTGCGCCGGGTGAAGGCCGTGGCGTGCTACCCTGGTTCATGGTCATCGCGCTGCTGTTCTTCAGCCTGGGAATGATCGCCAATCCGTGGTTCGAGCGTGAGGTCCGCAGCCGCCTGCCGTGGGTGGGACAGGAAGCGGATTTGGGCAGTGTCTCCGCGCGCCTCAATTCGCAGGACAGCGAAATCGCGCAGCTGGAGACGCGGGTTGCAAGCCTGGAACGCCGCCCACCGCCTTCGGATGAGGAGGACGATGGCAGATCGCAAGCGGAAAGATCCGGAACGCGAGAAGGGCCGCGCGCCCTTAATGATCCCGTTCTGCCTCAGCTGTCGGCCAGCCTGAATACGGACCGAATTGTTCGCATTGAAAGTCGCATCGAAGCGGTCAATCGGGAGCAGAGCGCCTTGGACGGCCGCGTGGACAATTTGTCGGCTGAGGTGGCTGGCCTGACCGTCCGGGTTCAGGATTCCCGCGGCGAGGCGGCCAGCCGCATGGCAGAGGCGGAGCGGCTCGCCGGTGACGCCCGGGCGGTGCTGCTGCTTGGCCGTGCGCGAACACTGTTCGATTCAGCCGAGCCGCTGGGCGTTGTCGGCCCCGCCCTGCAGGCAGCGCTCGATCCAAGTGCCGGTGAGATGATCGATCAGCTTGCCGCGGGCATGCGGGAACTCGTTGGTCCAGAGCAGTTGCGCCGTCGTTTCGAGCGCTTGAAACCTGCCCTGCTGGGGTCTGCGGAAGAGGCCTCCAGCCAGAGCTTTTGGGAGCGTACCAAGGCAAGCATCGCGGATATTTTCACCATCCGCCGGTCGGGCGCGGAAGACCCGGGCACGGAAAATGAACGGATTGTCGCGCGCATATCCGAATCGCTGGATCAGGGCGATATCGAGACGGCCGTGCGCGCCTTTGCAACCCTGCCCGAATCGGTGCGCCAGCAGGGCGCGCGCTGGTGGATCGACGCGGCGAATTACGTGCGCACCGAGCAGCTGCTGGACCGGCTGGAATCGCGTATCGTTTCGCCCCCTGCTGCAACGCAGCGGCGGGGCGATAATTCCGACTCTTCTGAATCGGAATCGCTCTGACACGCAGGGTCATCATCGTCGCGCTGGTAATGGTACTGGCGCTTGGCGCCGCGCTCGCGGCGAACGTGCCCGGCCTTGTCGAGGTGGAATGGTTTGGCTGGCACGTCGCCTTCCACCCCGTCTGGCTGGTCGCGGCGCTGGCGCTGTTCTGGTGCGTCACACATATCGCTCGCCGGGCGTGGAACTGGCTGCGCTGGAAATCCGGACTGTTCGGCCCGGCGCGGACGCTGAGGCGCCAACGGGCGGCACTGGGCAATGCCAGCGCGGCGCTGGCGACGCTGGTCTTTGGGCAGGAGGAACGCGCTGCGACGCTGGCAGGCGACGCGCTGAAGAGCGATCCCACCAATGTCATGGCACGGGCAGTGGCGGCGATGACAGGCGACGAGGCGCGCATCGAGCAACTGGATCAGGATCGCGCAACAAAACCGCTGGCGGCCCTGGCGCGGCTGCGGACGTCACCGGGTGTCAGCGCTGCCGAGCAGGCGACGCTGGTCGCGCCGGCAAGTCCCGTGGCATGGCGCGCCGTCGTTGAGGAAAGTGCGCGGGCGGGGGACTTCGCCGGCGCGCTGACCGCCCTGCCAAAATGGCGCGCGCTGGATGACGAAGCGGAGCGGCTTGGCAGCTGGATCGAAGCAGCGCTGCGAACGGGAGCGGCGGACGCCGAATTGGACGAGGAGCCCGCCCGCGCGGAACTTGCCCGCGCGCTGAAGGCGGAGCCGCGCTTCGCACCGGCGGCGACAAGACTGGCCCTGTTTGCGGAGGAGGCACCCGACGTTTCCGCCGCCGAGCGTGCAGCGGAAAGCGTGTGGTCTGTGCAGCCGACGCCGCAACTGGGCCGCGCCTATGCGGAGCTTTATCCGCTGGAAACGGACAGCGACCGGCTGGCACGCCTGCAGCGCCTGGCCGAGCAGAATCCTGAGCATCCGGACAGCCTGTTGCTGGTGGGCGAAGCGGCCCTGATGGCCGGCGATCCGTCCCTGGCGCTGGATTCGGTCGCCCCCTTGCTTGAGACCCCGCCTGTGCGGCTGCGCGCCGCCGCCATTGCGCTGGAGGCATATCGGCGGCTGGGAATGGAGCCGGCAATGGGCGCGGCATGGCTGGATGCCGCAGCGACAGGCGCGCCGGGTCTGAGGTGGCAATGCACGAATTGCCGGACCCAGACGGTCGACTGGGTGCTGGAATGTCCGAATTGCCGCCATGTCGGACTCATGCTGCCCGAAACCGCCATCTGACAGCGGCGAGCGCGCCGTGGGGGCGAATATGTCCTGAGCGCGCTTCTCGCTCAATTATTTGCGGAAACGGACAGGCGCGAAAGCGGACAAGCGGACACTCAGCGCGCGTGTGCGCGGGCGCCCGCGCGCGAGGCGCGTAAGGTTCCGGGCTAACTGCTTGATTTGATAAGGAAGTAGAGGGAATTGTGCGCGGCGAAATCCTATTTCGCAACCCGCGCCAATTCGGCGACTGTCGAATAGGATTTGCCTGTGGCGGCACGGCAACGAAACTGTCCGGTTCGTGTCCGGTTTGGCAGTCGTCCCGGAGTACGGGCCCGCCCCTCGGTAGGGGGCGGCGGGGCTTAGTTTGCAGCGGCCTCGCGCTTGGCAACCAGAACGGCCAGCTTTTTTTCAGCCAGTTCGCGGTGGGCGTCGTCGGGTGCCGCGCGTACTTCCGCTTCCGCTGCGGCGATCTTTTCGGACAGGCCGGCGACATCGATATCGGCGACAGGCTGTGCATGTTCGGCAAGGATGGTGAGGCCCTTGTCCGTCACTTCGGCGAAGCCGCCCTCGATAAAGATGCGCTCTGCACCGGAAGAGGCGCTTTCATAGACGTCGATGGCGCCGGGACGGATCGTCGACATGAAAGGGGCGTGCCCCTCCAATACGGCAAAGTCGCCCTCTGAACCGGGAACGACGACCTGATGCACGTCGCCGGAGCGAAGCTGCTTCTCGGGGCTGACGAGTTCGAAATGAAGTGTCATATCAGTTCAGTCACCTAAATCGTTATCCCGGCGGCGCCGGGATCCAGTTCTGGACAGTTTTCCCTGTCCCACGGTGCGGCAGGGGCGCCTCGACATTTGCCGGGGCGCCGGTCCTTTTGCCTTAGGCCGCTTCGGCAGCCATCTTCTGTGCCTTTTCACGGGCCTCGGCGATGCCGCCGACCATGTAGAAGGCGTTTTCGGGCAGGTCGTCATGCTTGCCCTCGACGACTTCCTTGAAGCTCTTCACCGTGTCTTCCAGGGCGACGAACTTGCCCGGGATGGAGGTGAAGACCTCTGCCACGTGGAACGGCTGCGACAGGAACTTCTGGATCTTGCGCGCGCGGGCAACGGTCAGCTTGTCCTCTTCCGACAGCTCGTCCATGCCCAGAATGGCGATGATGTCCTGCAGCGACTTGTACTTCTGCAGGATTTCCTGAACCGCGCGTGCGGTTTCATAATGTTCCTGGCCCACGACGCGCGGTTCGAGAACACGGCTGGTGGAATCGAGCGGGTCGACGGCCGGATAAATGCCAAGCTCCGAAATCGCGCGGTTCAACACGGTGGTCGCGTCGAGGTGGGCGAACGACGTTGCAGGGGCAGGGTCGGTAAGGTCGTCGGCGGGAACGTAAATGGCCTGCACCGAGGTGATCGAGCCCTTGTTCGTCGACGTAATGCGTTCCTGCAGGTTGCCCATGTCCGTGGCGAGCGTCGGCTGATAGCCCACAGCGGAAGGAATACGGCCGAGAAGTGCCGACACTTCCGAACCGGCCTGCGTGAAGCGGAAGATGTTGTCGACGAAGAACAGCACGTCCTGGTTCTCGATGTCGCGGAAATATTCCGCGATGGTCAGGCCGGAAAGCGCGACACGGGCGCGCGCACCCGGAGGCTCGTTCATCTGGCCATAGACCAGCGCAACCTTCGATCCTTCGGAAATGGCGTTGCCGTCGGCATCCTTTGCGATAACGCCCGCATCGAGGAATTCGTGATACAGGTCGTTACCCTCACGCGTACGCTCGCCCACGCCGGCGAAAACGGAGGTGCCGCCATGGCCCTTCGCGATATTGTTGATCAGTTCCTGAATAAGAACGGTCTTGCCGACGCCGGCGCCGCCGAACAGGCCGATCTTGCCGCCCTTCGCGTAGGGCGCGAGCAGGTCGATGACCTTGATGCCGGTGACGAGGATCGAGCTGTCCGTGGACTGGTCGACGAAAAGCGGTGCCTCTGCGTGGATCGGCATAGTCTCGCTGGCGCCGATGGGGCCGCGCTCGTCGATCGGTTCACCGATGACGTTCATGATGCGGCCGAGCGTCTGCGGGCCGACGGGCATGCGGATCTGCGAGCCGGTGTCGGTTACTTCCTGACCGCGAACCAGCCCCTCCGTCGCGTCCATGGCGATGGTGCGGACCATGCTCTCGCCGAGGTGCTGTGCGACCTCGAGAACGAGGCGCTTGCCATGGTTCTGCGTTTCCAGCGCCGAGAGAATGGCGGGCAGTTCCGTGTCGAACTGCACGTCGACGACGGCGCCGATGACCTGCGTGATGCGGCCGATATTATTGGTAGTGGGGGTGGTTGCCATGGTTCGTTCCTCAGCCTCTACAGCGCTTCAGCGCCGGAAATGATTTCGACGAGTTCGGTCGTGATGACGGCCTGCCTCGTGCGGTTATACTGGATGGTCAGATCGTTGATCAGGTCGCCGGCATTGCGCGTGGCATTGTCCATCGCCGTCATCGACGCGCCCTGTTCCGATGCGCCGTTTTCCAGCAACCCCTTGAAGATCTGAACCGCGATGTTGCGGGGCAGAAGGTCATCCAGGATCGCTTCCTCCGACGGTTCGTAATCGATGGCGCCGGTGGCCGCGCCCTCGTCGGCGTGACTGTCGACGGGGACCGGGATGATCTGCTGTTCGGTCGGGACCTGCACCAGCGCGGATTTGAACTGGCTGTAATAAAGCTGTGCCACGTCGAATTCGCCCGCCTCGAACCGCAGGGCGATGTCGTTCGCGATGGCGCGGGCATAATTGAAATCAGGATCCTTGATATCGCTGAAATCCTGAAAGTGGACGATCATGTCGGGATAGAGGCGGCGGATGACCGCGCGGCCCTTCTTTCCGAGCAGATAGAATTTGACCGTCTTTCCCGCGGCGATCAGGCGATCGGCGGTTTCCCGCGCCTTCTTGACGATGTTCGCGTTGAACGCCCCGGCGAGGCCGCGATCCGATGTGGCGATGACCAGCAAATAGGTGTCGGTCTTGCCCGTGCCGACCAGAAGCGGTGAAGCTTCGGGACCAGGCACGACGCGGCTGCCGAGGGAGGCCATGACGGACTCCATCTTTTCGGCATAGGGGCGCGCCTGTTCGACACGCTCCTGCGCGCGGCGCAGCTTTGCCGCGGCGACCATCTTTTTCGCCTTCGTGATCTTCTGGGTCGATTTGACCGAGGTGATCCGGTTTTTCAGGTCTTTGAGGCTGGCCATGTGGCTTTGGTCTCTTTTTCCTAGGCGTCATCCCGGCAAAGGCCGGGATCCAAAACTTGCAATCTCATCCGGGCGACCGCGCCGGCGACGGACACCGGCGGTCGCCGGATGAAGATCGACTCTATGCGAACGTGCGGGCGAATTCCTTCAGGATTTCGTGCAGCGTGTTTGCGGTTTCATCCTCCAGCTTTCCGGTGTTCCGGATCGTTTCCAGGACATTCGCGTGGTTGGCGCGCATGTCGGTCAGGAAAGCGCTTTCGAAACGCGTCACTTCGCTGGCGGGGATGCTGTCGAGATAGCCGTTCACACCAGAGAAGATGGAGACAACCTGCTCCTCCACCGGCATCGGGCTGTACTGCGGCTGCTTCAGCAGCTCCGTCAGACGCTCGCCGCGGGCGAGAAGTCGCTGCGTCGAAGGATCGAGGTCCGAACCGAACTGGGCGAAGGCGGCCATCTCGCGGAACTGAGCGAGGTCGAGCTTGATGGAGCCCGCGACCTTCTTCATCGCCTTCGTCTGCGCGGCACCGCCGACACGGCTGACCGAGAGGCCGACGTTAATCGCGGGGCGGACGCCCTGATAGAACAGGTCGGTTTCCAGGAAGATCTGGCCATCGGTGATCGAGATGACGTTCGTCGGAATATAGGCCGACACGTCGCCCGCCTGCGTTTCGATGATCGGCAGCGCGGTCATGGAACCGCCGCCATTGGCGTCGTTCATCTTCGCGGAGCGCTCGAGCAGGCGAGAGTGCAGATAGAAAACGTCGCCGGGATAGGCTTCGCGGCCCGGCGGGCGGCGCAGCAGCAGTGACATCTGGCGATAGGCAACGGCCTGCTTCGAAAGGTCGTCATAGACGATCAGCGAGTGCATGCCGTTGTCGCGGAAATATTCCGCCATGGCGCAGCCCGTATAGGGAGCGAGATACTGCAGCGGTGCAGGCTCCGACGCGGTGGCGGCGACGACGATGGAATATTCCATCGCGCCGTTTTCCTCCAGCGCGCGGACGATCTGCGCGACGGTCGAACGCTTCTGGCCGATGGCGACATAGACGCAGTAGAGCTTCTTCGACTCATCGTCCGTGGCGTTGACGCCCTTCTGGTTAATGAAGGCGTCGATGGCGACGGCGGATTTGCCGGTCTGACGGTCGCCGATGATCAGCTCGCGCTGGCCGCGGCCGACGGGGACGAGCGCGTCGACAGCCTTCAGGCCCGTCTGCATCGGTTCGTGCACGGAGGTGCGCGGGATGATGCCGGGCGCCTTTACTTCGACGAGGCTGCGCGTGACATCGGTCAGCGGGCCCTTGCCGTCGATGGGGTTGCCGAGACCGTCGACAACGCGGCCGAGAAGGCCCTTGCCGACCGGCACGTCGACGATTTCGCCGGTGCGCTTGACGGTGTCGCCTTCGCGGATGCCGGCGTCATTGCCGAAGATGACGACGCCGACATTGTCCGCCTCAAGGTTCAGGGCCATGCCCTTCACCCCGCCGGGGAATTCGACCATTTCACCGGCCTGGACCTGGTCGAGGCCGTAGACGCGCGCGATGCCGTCACCGACGGAGAGCACTTCGCCCACCTCGGAAACCTGCGCTTCGGTGCCGAAATCGGCGATCTGCTGCTTGATGACGTCGGAAATCTCAGACGGGCGAATGTCCATGTTCTTATGCGCCTTTCATGGCCCGACCGATATTGTCGAGCTTGGTCTTCAAGGATGAATCGATGAGGCGGCTGCCGACCTGAACGATCAGGCCGCCGAGGATGGAGGGGTCGACCTTCGTGTTGAGCGCGACGTCGCGATGGAAGCGTGCGCGCAGCACGGTCTTTACCGCGCCCTTCTGGTCTTCGGAAAGTTCATGGGCGCTGGTCACGTCGGCGGTGATCTCTCCACGCGCATTGGCCGCCAGCTGCCGATAATTGCGGACGATCAGGGGCAGGGCCGACAGGCGGCGATTTTTTGACAATACGCCCAGGAACTTCATCGTGACGGGATCGAGCTGCATCCTTTCGGCTACAGCCATCATGCCCTTTGCCGCCTGCTCGCGGCCCAGCACGGGCGAGGTGATGAGGGTGCGCAAATCAGCCGATTCGTCGAGCGCCTCCCGCAATTTCGCCAGAGAGGTTTCCACCGCATCCGCGGCATTCTGTTCGCGCGCGAGGTCAAAGAGGGCGGACGCATAACGTCCCCCAAGTCCGTGAACCATCGTCGCATTTGCGCTGTTATCAGTGCCTGCCGTTTGCACGCCGTGTCCGTTTCCGCCGAATCAGGGGATGAATGTCGATTTGCCGTTCCCCGCACGTCAAAGTGCGGCGCGGAGGCGACTCCGTACCGGCGGGCTGCCGCTACCATGGTGATGGAAATGTTGCAAGGCGGCTTAGGCCTTGCACCCCGTTCGGATGCCGGACTGCGCTAGTTTTCCAGGCGCCGCGCCAGCTCCTTCAACCGGGCATCGCGGCCGCAGCCGTCGCGGTAGAAGGAATAGCGCACGGGATTCTTCTTGTAATAATCCTGGTGATATTCCTCTGCCCGCCAGAAGGTCTTGGCAGCGATGATCTTCGTCGCGACAGGTTCGCCGAGCTTCTGCTGGACGCGCGCGAGGGAAGCCTCTGCGGCGCGGCGTTCTGCGGCATTGGCAGGGAAAATCGCGCTGAGATAGCTTTCGCCCTTGTCGCAGAACTGGCCGCGATCATCGAGCGGATCGACATTTCGCCAGAAAATATCGAGCAGTTCGCCATAGCTGATGATGGCGGGATCGTAGCGGACGCTGACCGATTCGATGTGGCCCGTTCCCCCGGCGCCGACCTGTTCATAGGTCGGATTGCGGGTCGTGCCACCGGCATAGCCGGACACGACCTCCTTAACGCCGGGCACCTTCTCGAAATCGGCCTCGCCGCACCAGAAGCAGCCCATGGCGAAATAGGCGCGGTCGATTTCGGCGTCGGCAGACGAGGGTGCGCTGCCGCGGACAGGTTCCTGAGCGGGTGCAGCGGATGCCACGAGCAGCGCGGCGGAGCAGAGCACGGCGGAAAGGCGCATCAGGCGTCCTTCTTCTTTGGTTTTGGCGTGAAATTGAGAGCAGCGCCGTTGATGCAGTGCCGCTTCCCGGTTGGCGGAGGACCATCATCGAAAATATGGCCCAGATGGCCGCCGCAATCGGCGCAATGCACCTCTGTCCGCAGCAATAGCAGGCTGCGATCGGCGGATGTGCCGACGGCGCCGGCATCGGCGGGGGCGTAAAAACTGGGCCAGCCAGTTCCCGATTCGAATTTCCTGGCAGATGTGTAGACCGCATTGTCACAGCCTGCGCAGGTGAAGACGCCGCGGCGCTTTTCTTCATTCAGGGGTGAGGTGAAGGCGCGTTCGGTGCCTGCCTCTCGAAGGATATAATATTCCTCCTCCGTCAGGCGGCGTTTCCATTCGGCGTCCGAAAGGCTGACGCGGAAGTCTCCCCTTACCGGTGACCCGGCGCGTACGAGGGGGCCGAACGACAGGACCGCAGCCGCGCCAAAACCGCCATAAAGAAAGCCACGTTTGCTGATCATTTTCGTTTCCATACAGTCCAAATACGCATGAACCCGCGATTTGGCCGGAGCCCGCGCGATATCGCCGCATGCTTTGTCTATACGAAATGAAGCGGGATCTGCCCCCGCATGGCTCCTGTGCGGGGCGGCAGGCGTCTCAGGCGTCGGCGGCCTCGACCTCCAGCAGTTCCTTCACATCCAGGCCCAGCCGGTCGACATGAGCGCGGATACGCGGCCAGTCGCCCTTTAGAAAGGCCTTCCGCTCCTCAGCGACGAGGCGTTCCCGCGCGCCCGAAATGACGAACAGGCCCAGACCGCGACGTGCCTCTACCAGGCCTGCGACCTGCAGCTCCTGATATGCCTTTGACACGGTCAGCGGATTCACCTCTTCCCGGGCGGCCAATACGCGGACGGAGGGAAGCGCCTCTCCGACCCCGAAAGCGCCGTCGATGATCGCCGCCGAAATCCGGTCGCGGATCTGTAGATAAATGGGTCGAGCGTCCTGCCACATGGTGTCGTAACAACATAGAACACTAACCCAGTCAAGCCTGGGGCGGCTGTCGCCATCTGGTCGGCTTGACCGTGGCCGCGCCCTGCCGCATGGCGGGCATGTTGGGGGAGAGGAATACGCTTGGCCGACATAGCGCAAACAGAGCTGGAACCGCCGCGGCATGGCGCCGTGCCGAAGCCCCAGATCATGCGGTCCGACACCACAGAGTTCGAATGGTGGCATTATGATATTGCCGATCTGCCGGACGCGGCGGGGCTGCCTGCGCTGGCGGAGGCGGCGGGTATTCCGACGGTCGCGGGCAGCGCGCTGGTTGCATCGGAAACACGACCGCGCTGCGATGCAATAGGGGAGGGGGCGCTGGTCAACGTGCGCGGCCTCGGCGAACAGCCCGCGCCGGGCGGCGACCCGCTGGTATCCATCCGCCTGTGGGCCCAGAGCGGGCGTGTCGTTTCCGCCAGCCGCCGCCGCCTGTCGGCGTTCGAAACCGTACAGACGGCAGTGCAGGCGGGCCGGGTCAACGACCCGGGCGACCTGATGGCCGTGTTCGCACGCGCCATCAGCACGGAGCTGGATCCGCAGGTGGCCGCGCTGGGCGACCGGCTGGACGATGCCGAAACACGCCTGGAAATCAGTAACGTCTATCGGCTGAGGCGATCCATCACCGGCCTGCGCTCCGACGCGATTTCCTACCGCCGCTTTGTGGCGCCCGACCGCGATGCGCTGCAGGTGCTGGCCGCGCTGGATGTCGACTGGCTGGACGCAGGCGACAGGCTGCATATTCGCGAGGCGGCTGACCGCTTTGCGCGCATGACTGAAGAGCTGGAAGCGGTGCGGGAGCGCGCCGCACTGCTGCATGAGCAATTGACTGACCTGCGCGCGGAAAAGATCGATCAGCGAAGCCTGGTGATCGCCGTCGTGGCCTTCATTTTCCTGCCGCTGACCTTCATCACCGGCCTGTTGGGCATGAATGTCGAGGGGATTCCGTTCGCCGATCGGCCATGGGCGTTCTGGGGCATCGTCGCCTTTTGCGTCCTGATCGGGGCGATCGTCCTGACCTGGTTTGCAGCGCGGCGCTGGTTGCCGGAGAAGGACGAACGCTAGGGCGGCCCGGCCTTAACCGGCGGATGGTTCCCAGACTGACACGACGTCATCCAGATGCGGGCGCGGCCGTTCGGTGAGCGCATTTCCGGGCGACCCGATGAACATGAAGCCGATGATCGTGTCGCCAGCCGCGCCCAGCCCCTCCGCCACCTTGTCGGAATAGGCGGCCCAGCCCGTCAGCCAGCCCGACACGAAGCCCGCCGCATGAACCGCATGTTCCAGCGTCATGGCGGCGGCGGCGGCGCTCCATTCCTGTTCCTTCAGCGGAATCGAGCGGGAATGATCAGGGCGAAACAAAACGGTGATGAGAAGCGGCGCCTGCCGCGCGAAATCGTCTATGGCCTTGCCCTCAAGCTTGCCTGCGTCCGGACGCTCTTCTGCATAGGCGGTATGAAGCAGGCGGGCGAAATCGTCGCGGCGATCCTTTGGAATGATGACGAAGCGCCAGGGGGCAATCTTGCCGTGGTCCGGTACCCGCGTTGCCGCCGTCAGGATATTTTTCAGCGCTTCGCCGTCGGGGCCGGGTTCCACCATGTCGCGCGGCTTGCCGGAACGGCGCGACAGGAGAAGGGACATGGGGGTGGAAAGGTCGTTGAACTGCTCTGGCATCGCTTGCTTTCATTATCAGTGAGGCTTGCACTCGTATGAAATACAGCTAGCAAGCCGCAGACGATTTTCCCAATCAGATGTCTGCGCGCGTCCCCTTGTCATTCAGAATATTCCTATTGGCCACCGCGCTTCTTGCCTCGCCCGCCGCGGCGCAGGAGGATATCGTCGTGGCGGGCACGCCGCTCCAGGAGGCGGCGGGGGCGGACGCCTATGCGACGGTTCTCGTTCCGCGCGCCGCATTGACGGCCAGCCCCTCCGGTCAGCTGGAAAATGCATTGGAGCAGGTGCCCGGATTCCAGCTGTTCCGTCGTGCGGACTCGCGCAGTTCCAACGCCACCAGCCAGGGCGCGACCCTGCGGGGCATTGGCGGCAATGCAACGGGACGTACGCTCGTGCTGCTGGACGGCGTGCCGATCGCCGACCCGTTTGCCGGATATATTCCCTGGGCCGGGATCCCGCCGGAAAGCCTGGCCCTGGCGCGAGTAACGACGGGCGGCGGTGCGGGCCCATTCGGCGCAGGCGCACTGTCCGGCACAATCGAACTGATCAGTGCCGGCCCCGGCGCGCGATCCAGCGCATTTCGGGCGCGCTATGGCAGTCGCGAGTCGATCGATCTGGGTGCTGCTCTGGTCGAGCGGGTCGGCAACGGGTTCGTCGCGCTGGATGCGAGCCATGCAGAGGGCGATGGATATTTCACCACAGCGCCGGAGGATCGCGGCGCGGTCGACACGCGCGCGCCCTATGAACAGCAGAACATTTCGGCGCGCGCCGTATTTCCCGTTGGAAATGCCAGCGAGTTGCAGGTGCGCGGCGCTTGGTTCCGTGACGACCGTCAAAATGGCCAGGCACTGGTCACCAGCGGTATGGAGGGCGCGGACAGCAGCGTCCGATTGCTGTCGCGGGGGGCGTTGCCGTATGAGGTGCTCGCCTATGTGCAGGCGCGCGATTACCGCGCCACCTTCGCCCGTACCGAAGCGGACCGTTCGGCCGAACAGCCCGCGCTGCAACAGGCGGTGCCAGCGACCGGCATCGGCGCAAAGGCGGAACTGCGTCCTACATTCGGTGCCCATGAACTGCGCCTGGGAACGGACTGGCGGCACACGGCTGGTGAAACGAAGGAACGCTTCAATTTCGATGGTACGCGCCTCGCGTCCGGCAGGACCGCCGGCGGGCGCAGCAACACGGTCGGCCTGTTCGTCGAAGATAGCTGGCAGGCCACCGAAGACCTGACCCTAACCGCCGGCGCGCGCGTGGATCGCTGGTGGCTGGACGGCGGGCGGCTGGTGGAGGAGGGCGCCGTCACATCCTTTGGCGACCGGTCCGGCTGGGAACCGACGGGACGGCTGGCGGCGGCCTATGACGCGACCCCCGCCCTGACATTGCGGGCGGCCGGCTACGTCGGTTGGCGCCTGCCGACGCTGAACGAGCTTTACCGCCCTTTCCGCGTCGGGCCGGATGCGACGGCAGCGAATGCCGATTTGCGGCCGGAGGAAAGCCGCGGCGTGGAGGCGGGCTTCGATTACCAGCCATTGTCGACCGCGCGGCTGAGCGTGACCGGCTTCGTCGTCCGCGCGAAGGACATGATCAGCAATATAACGCTGGGCGAAGGGCCGGGCGTCTTTCCGGGCAGCGGGTTCGTGTTCGGCAGCTATCGCCAGCGCCTCAACCTGGACGCGGTCGATTCGCGCGGTATCGAAGCGAGTGCGCAGGCTGAAATTGGCCGCCTGTCGCTGACCGCCAGCTATGCTTTTACCGACGCAGAGCAGAAGGGGAGTGGTCCGACCGCAGCGCAGGACGGGTTCCGCCCGCCGCAGATCCCCGAACATCACGCCTTTGCCGGCGCGCGCGTTGGCCTGGGCGAAAGGGGCAGCGTCGGCGCATCCCTGCGCTATGTCGGGCCCCAGTTCGAGGACGATCTGGAGCAGCGGCTGCTCGATGATTTCGTGCAATTGGACGCCAGCGCGGTGTTGCCCGTGGCGCGCGGCGTTGCCCTTACCCTGGCTGGCGAGAATCTGACGGATAGCCGCATCGAGGATGGCATCGACGCACGCGGCGCGCTGTCGCTGGCGCAGCCGCGCACCCTGTGGGTCGGGATACGCTGGCAACGGTAAGGCGACCGTACGGCGCAAGGGGCGCCGTCTTCCTTTTCAGACAATATCTTGGACATTCCGGCAGGGGTTGCGTACCCATCGACCAATGCCCGGCATATTCGCGCCGACAGGAAGCCTTGCATATGTTTTTTTCCGACCAGCCGACCCTCGACCTAGTCGTTCGGGCGTTTCTTTTGACCGTGATGGGCATGGTGTGGGTGGTGATTCTGGTCCGCATCAACGGCCTGCGCTCCTTTTCCAAAATGACGAATTTCGATTTCGTCATGACCATCGCGACCGGCTCGCTGCTGGCAGGCGCCGCGCAGGCGACGACATGGTCGGCATTCGCGCAGACGATGATCGCGATGGCCGCGCTTTTTATCGTGCAGTTTACGAGTGCGCGCCTGCGCAAGAAATCCGATACTCTGGAGGATGTGATGCAGAATCATCCCATTCTGCTGATGCGCGACGGGGAAATAATTCACTCCGCCCTGAAAGAGAGCCGCGTGGCGGAAAGCGACCTGATCGCCAAGCTGCGCGAGGCGAACGCCCTGAAAATGGACGACGTCCGGGCTGTCATTCTTGAGACGACGGGCGATATCTCTGTCCTGCACGGCGAGGGGCCGGTCGACGAGCGCGTCATCAGTGGCGTGCGCGGCGTCGATGTCTGAACGCAGGTGCGGCAAGCTAGCGCTTGTGGCGAATAGGGTGGTTATCTATAGGAGCCGCACAAACCGCGCGCACGCCTGCGTTGCGCGCCCGATTCTTTTACCTTTGCCCCAGGGGACATGATGGGACGTCTGACACCGATCGCAGCCGCATTTGCGCTGATGCTTGCCACCGGCGCCGGCGCGCAGTCGCTGCAAGAACTGCCGAACTCGGGCGCAGGCCCCGCCACTGCAGAGGATGGCGTCACCACCAGTGACGGCGGCGCCCTGACGCAGGAAGAAGCCATTGCGGCAACCCCCGACGATCCCGCAGTGGTACCAAGCGCAGTTGGCGGTCTCGCCAATGCGGGCACCATGTCAGACGCGGCGCTGGGCCAGCCGCTCGGCGGATATGATATCCAGCCGCAGGTGACCGCGCTCGGCAAGCGCGCCGACGGATTCAACATCGCGCTCCTCAGCATCATGGCTGTGGTGACGCTGTTCGTGTTCGGCCTGCTGGCCTGGGCCATGCTGAAATTCCGGCGCAAGTCGAACCCGGTGCCGTCGAAAACGACACATAATGTTCTGATCGAAGTGCTGTGGACGGTCGTGCCGGTGCTGATCCTCGTGGGCATTGCAGTTCCTTCGTTCGCGCTGCTTCTCGATCAATATGATCCGCCAGAGGCCGATGTGACTGTGAAGGCGATCGGCCATCAATGGTATTGGGAATATGAATATCCCGACGAGGGTGGGTTCGCTTTCGACGCAATCATGCTGTCGGACGAAGAGGCTGCTGCTGCGAACGAGCCGCGCCTGCTGGCGACCGACAACCGGGTCGTGGTGCCGGTGGGGGCGACGGTGAAGGTTCTCGTGACCTCGGTCGACGTCATTCACAGCTGGGCGATGCCCGCATTCTGGGTGAAGATGGACGCGGTGCCGGGCAAGATCAACGAGACCTGGTTCAACGCGGAGCAGACGGGCGTATATTACGGCCAGTGCTCAGAGCTTTGCGGCACGCGTCACGCGTTCATGCCCATCGTCGTGGAAGTCGTCGAACCGGCGCAATATGCCGCTTGGGTTGCGGCCCGCCAGGAGGATGCCGGCATCGATCCGGCCGACCTGGTCGAAGAAGACATCGCGACGGCCGACGAACCCGATGTGCCTACCGTGGATGCCGGTGCTGGCGGCGAGATGGACGATCTTCCGGCTGCGGATACCGCGCCGCCTGAGGGCACGGTGGTCGAACAGTCGAACACCGAATCCGCACCAACGAATTAATTCGAAGAGCTTGAGGCAGTAAACCATGGCAACCGCAGCCCCGACCGAATTTACCGCGCATGACGGTGACGAGCATGCCCATGATGCGGATCACAAGCCCGCTTTCTTCGCGCGCTGGTTTCTGTCGACGAACCACAAGGATATCGGCACGCTCTACCTGATCTTCGCGCTGATCGCGGGTATCATCGGCGGCGGTATTTCGGGTCTGATGCGTGCCGAGCTGATGCATCCGGGCATGACGGTGATCACTCAGTTCACCGACGGCAATATCGATGCGGCGTACCATATGTGGAACGTCTTCATCACCGCGCACGGCCTGATCATGGTGTTCTTCATGGTCATGCCGGCGATGATCGGCGGTTTCGGCAACTGGATCGTGCCGCTGATGATCGGTGCGCCCGACATGGCATTTCCGCGCATGAACAATGTCAGCTTCTGGCTGATCGTGCCGGCATTCCTGCTGCTGCTGTCCAGCCAGTTCGTGCCCGGCCCTGCCGGTTATGACGGCGCGGGTACCGGCTGGACCGTCTATCCGACGCTGTCGACCTATGGTCATCCCGGTCCGGCGGTCGACCTCGCCATCCTGTCGCTGCACCTTGCCGGTGCATCGTCGATCCTCGGCGCCATCAACTTCATCACGACTATCTTCAACATGCGCGCACCCGGCATGACGATGCACAAAATGCCGCTGTTCGTGTGGTCGGTGCTGGTGACGGCATGGCTGCTGCTGCTGGCCCTGCCGGTTCTTGCGGGCGCCATCACCATGCTGCTGACGGACCGTAATTTCGGTACGACCTTCTTCGATCCCGCAGGTGGCGGTGATCCGGTGCTGTATCAGCATCTGTTCTGGTTCTTCGGTCACCCCGAGGTCTACATCATGATTCTGCCCGGTTTCGGCATTATCAGCCAGGTCATCGCGACGTTCAGCCGTAAGCCTGCCTTTGGCTATCTCGGCATGGCCTATGCCATGGTCGCCATCGGCTTCATCGGCTTCGTCGTCTGGGCACACCACATGTACACCGTGGGCATGGATGTGAACGTGAAGCTGTACTTCACGGCGGCGACCATGATCATCGCGGTCCCAACGGGCGTGAAGATCTTCTCGTGGATCGCCACCATGTGGGGCGGCTCCATCTCCTTCGAAACGCCAATGCTGTGGGCGATCGGCTTCATCGTGATGTTCACGCTGGGCGGCGTTACCGGCGTCATCCTGTCGAATGCCGGCGTCGACACCTATATGCACGACACCTATTATGTGGTCGCGCACTTCCACTATGTTCTGTCGCTTGGTGCCGTCTTCGCGATCTTTGCCGCCTGGTATTATTGGTGGCCGAAGTTCACGGGCAAGATGTACAACGAGCTGCTCGGCAAGCTGCACTTCTGGATCTTCTTCGTCGGCGTGAACGTGCTGTTCTTCCCGATGCACTTCCTGGGACAGGATGGCATGCCGCGGCGTATCCCGGATTATCCGGACCAGTACGCCGGGTATAATGAGATCGCGACCTATGGGTATATGATCATGGCTGCGGGTCTGATCCCGTTCTTCCTGAACATCATCGTCTCGCTGGCCGCAGGGCGGAAGGCGCCGAACAACCCATGGGGCGAAGGGGCAACGACACTGGAATGGACGCTGACGTCACCGCCGCCGTTCCACCAGTTCGAAACCCTGCCAGAGATCAAGTAATGGCAGGTGCGCCGATCTCTCCAGCGGCGGCGCCAGCGCTCCCGCTGGGGGGCGGTGCCGTGCTGCCCGAATATGGCGATTGGCGCGATTATCTTGCGCTGACGAAGCCTCGCGTCATGCTACTGGTGGTCTATACCGCGCTTTGCGGCCTGATCGCCGCGCCCGTGGCGGTAAACCCCATTATCGGTTTCACGGCGATCCTGTGCATTGCCGTGGCCGGCGGGGCCGCCGGGGCGTTCAATCAATGGTACGAGGCCGACCTCGACGCGCGCATGAAGCGCACGGCGACGCGCCCCCTGCCAAGTGGCACTTTGACGAAACAGTCCGCATTCGGTTTCGCCATGGTGCTGGCGGTATCGTCAGTCTCCCTGATGGCGCTGGTCGTGAACGTCGTCGCGGCGGCGATCCTTCTGGCGTCCATTCTCTTCTACGTTCTGATTTATACGGTCTGGCTGAAGCGCCGCACACCGCAGAACATCGTCATCGGCGGCGCTGCCGGCGCGTTTCCGCCGATGATCGGCTGGGCTGCCGCCACGGGCGATGTGACGATCATGCCGCTGTTGATGTTCGGTATCATCTTTTTGTGGACGCCGCCGCACTTCTGGGCGCTCGCCCTGTTCATCGAATCTGATTATGAAAAAGCCGGCGTTCCCATGCTGCCGGTCACGCATGGCCTACGGGAAACGAGGAAGCAGCAATTCATCTATACACCGCTGCTGGTCGCGGCGAGCCTCGCGCCTTGGGCGTTGGGACTGGCGGACGTTCTTTATGGAGTGGCCGCTGCCGCGCTTGGTCTGATCTTCGCGATTCTTAGCCTGCAGGTCTATTTGAACCGTACCGAAGAGCCGGCAGAGATGAAGCCCGAAAAACGCCTTTTCGCTTTTTCCATCGTGTATCTCTTCGCGCTGTTTGGCGTGCTGGCTGCTGACAGAGTGATCTTCGCATGACCCCCGAAGAGGAAGCCGAACTGGCGCGCCGCCGCAAGCAACGCAATTATGTGCTGGGCGGGATACTGATCGCGCTCGCGGTTCTGTTTTACGCGATTACCATCGTCAGGATGAAAATCTGATGACGATGGCGGCCACAACCCGGACAGCCCTGATTTCCGCAGGCGGCGCCGTCGCCATGCTGGGCCTGGCCTATGCCAGCGTTCCCCTTTACCAGGTGTTCTGCCAGGTCACGGGCTTTGGCGGCGCGACGAAGCGTGCCGAAGCGGCAACGCAGGTGGTGGCAACCGATGTGCCGATCGACGTGCGCTTCGACGCCAATGTCTCGCCCTCGCTCGGCTGGGAGTTTGAGCCCGTGCAGCAGAAGGTCACG
This sequence comes from Pacificimonas sp. ICDLI1SI03, assembly GCF_054740865.1. Taxonomy (NCBI): domain Bacteria; kingdom Pseudomonadati; phylum Pseudomonadota; class Alphaproteobacteria; order Sphingomonadales; family Sphingosinicellaceae; genus Pacificimonas; species Pacificimonas sp. ICDLI1SI03. The sequence goes on along the minus strand of NZ_JBSQAU010000001.1, from coordinate 2,078,187 downwards.
CTGAATATCGGTGAGCGCAAGATGGCCTTTTATCAGGCGACGAATTTGACCGATGAGCCGATCACAGGGGTTGCGACGTTCAATGTCACGCCGGATACGGCGGGCGAATATTTCGTGAAGGTGCAATGTTTCTGCTTCGATGAGCAGACGCTGCAGCCCGGCCAGTCCGTTTCGATGCCGCTGACCTACTATATCGATCCAGCGATCCTCGACGATGCCGATGGCAGCCGGATCGAGGAGATCACGCTCTCCTATACCTTCTTCCCAGCGCGCACCGACACCGCTAGTACCTCCACCACGAACATGGGATCGTCACCCGGACCATCGTGAACGCGCGGGCGCGTGAACCGCATTGCGCGCTTTGCCGGAACGGAACGGACAACGAGACCGAACAGGAACGACGAACAGGAATAAATGATGGCCGGCGTCAAGAATCACGATTTTCACATTCTCCCCGCGAGCCCATGGCCGCTGATGGCGGCGGTCTCCTCGCTGATCGCGGCGGCCGGGGCGGTCATGTGGATGCATGAAGTCGCCTTTGGCGGCTGGGTTTTCGGCGTCGGTATGCTGGGCATCCTGTTCGTTTTCTACAGCTGGTGGGCCGATGTCGTGCGGGAGGCGAACAGCGGCGATCACACGCCCGTCGTGCAACTGCATCACCGCTATGGCATGATCCTGTTCATCGCATCGGAGGTGATGTTCTTCGTTGCATGGTTCTGGGCCTATTTCGATGCCTCGCTTTATCCTTCCACCGCTTCGGCGGTTGGCGGTGTCTGGCCGCCTGAGGGTATCGAGGTGCTTGATCCGTTCGTCTATCCGCTGCTGAATACGCTGATCCTGCTGCTGTCGGGCACCACCGTGACGTGGGCGCACCATGCGCTGATCGAGGGTGACCGCGACGGGCTGAAGCGCGGCCTGTGGCTGACCATCATTCTGGGCGTGCTGTTCAGCTGTGTGCAGGCCTATGAATATGCCCACGCGGCCTTTGGTTTCGCGGGCAATATCTATGGCTCGACCTTCTACATGGCGACCGGCTTCCACGGATTCCATGTCATCGTCGGCACCATCTTCCTGATCGTCTGCCTGATCCGTACCTATAAGGGTGACTTCACGCCGAAGCATCATTTCGGATTTGAGGCGGCGGCCTGGTACTGGCACTTCGTCGACGTGGTCTGGCTGTTCCTGTTCATCTCCATCTATGTGTGGGGTTCGGACTTTGGAGCGGCGGCCGGTATGCACGGGGGCTGATTCGACGCCCCCTCCCCAGCGGGAGGGGCAAGGCGAGGGAGCCCCTCTCAATCGCGGATATTCTATTTGAAGAAACCGGATCCAGCGCCTACCGAAGCAGCCGCCAATGGGCCGTACCATGAGGGCGGCCCGGGGAAGCGTGTAGATGTCGGCGCCGCGTTCGCGGGAAAATGTCCGCGCTGCCGCAAGGGCGCGATCTTCAGGCAGTTGATCGTGTTCAAGGACAAATGTCCCGAATGCGCGCTGGACCTGGAACAGTTCAACGTCGGCGACGGCGCGACCGTGTTCCTGATCTTTTTGCTGAACGTCGTCGGGATGATCGGCATTCTGGTTTGCCATTTCGTCCTGAACGTGCCGATCTGGATTAACGCGCCGCTTTGGACGGCCGTGATCATCGGACTGGCCATTCTGGGCCTCCGCGCATCGAAGGGCCTGTTGCTGGCACTGGAATATAAGAATGACGCGCGTATCGGCGAATTGAAATCGTGAAGCTGCCGCTGGTGCCGACCATCATGGTCGTTCTGGCCGTGCCCGTGCTTATCGCGCTGGGAATTTGGCAATTGGGCCGGGCGGATGAAAAGGCGGCGATGTTGGCGGCGCTGTCGGCCAGCCCGGACCTGCCGACGGTGACCATCGAGGGCGCGGATTGGCCGGACACACTGGATTTCCGCCATATCCGGACAAGCTGTCAGTTCGTCGGCGATGCCGTTGCAAAGGCGGGCCGCAATGCGTCCGGGGCGGCAGGCTATAGCTATTTTGCCGACTGCCGTCCCGGCCCCTCCGTCAGGACGATCGAGGTGAACCTTGGCTGGGACGCGCGCCCGGATCGCACGGTGCCCCTGCCAAGGGGTGAGGCGGTGCCGGTCATGGGCCTGGCGCGTCATGACCGGTCGCGTGCGAACGAGGGAGACGTGATCCCCTATGTCATGATCGCTGCGCCCCCCCTTGCGAGTCTTTCGCAGAGCCGCATTCCGACGACGGAGGACATTCCGGACAATCACATGGCCTATGCCGTGCAGTGGTTCGGCTTTGCCGCGACGCTGGCGATCATCTATTTGGTCTATGTGCGCGGCTGGCGGCGGGGCCGTAAGGTATGATCGGATTGCGCGCCGACATTGCGGGCGGCCCCGTGCGCCGTTAAGTCGCGCGCCACCATGCAATATATTTCCACGCGCGGTACTGCGCCCACGCTTTCGTTCCAAGACGTTACGCTCGCCGGTCTGGCGAACGATGGCGGGCTGTATGTGCCGCAGGCCTGGCCGACCCTTTCGCGCGAGCAGATCGCCGATCTGGCCGGTCTGGATTATGTCGAAACCTGCGTGCGTATCTGTGCGCCGTTCGTGGCGGGCAGCCTGAACGAGGATGAGTTTCGCGCACTGGCGAAGGAAGCCTATGGCAGCTTTGCGCATGCGGCGATCACGCCACTGTTGCAACTGGACGCGCAGCAATGGATGCTGGAACTGTTCCATGGCCCGACGCTGGCGTTCAAGGATGTCGCGCTGCAATTGCTGGGACAATTATTCGCGCGCTTTCTGGACAAGAGCGACCGGCACCTGACCATTATCGGCGCGACGTCCGGGGATACGGGCAGCGCGGCGATCCATGCGCTGGCGGGTCTGGATACTGTCGACGTCTTCATGATGCACCCCAAGGGGCGCATTTCCGACGTGCAGCGCAGGCAGATGACGACCATCGTCGCCCCCAACGTCTATAATATTGCCATAGAGGGCAGCTTTGACGACGCACAGGCGCATGTGAAGCGCATGTTTGGCGACCCCGCGATGAATGCACGCTTTGACCTGAGCGCGGTGAATTCCATCAATTGGGCGCGCCTGATGGCGCAGGTGGTCTATTATTTCTACGCCGCCGTGCGGCTGGGCGCGCCGCACCGGAAGGTCGCGTTCAGTGTACCCACCGGCAATTTCGGCGATGTCTTTGCCGGGTATGTCGCCGCGCAAATGGGCCTGCCGATAGAGCGGCTGATCGTCGCGACGAACGTCAACGATATTCTGCACCGCGCGCTTTCGGCCGGAGATTACAGTGTCGGCGATGTGACGGCCACGGCCGCCCCGTCGATGGACATACAGGTGTCGTCGAATTTCGAGCGACTGCTGTTCGACCTGGGCGGACGCGACGGACCCGCGCTTGCGCGCATGATGACTAGTTTCGAGACGGACCGCCGCATGACCATTCCAGAGGATATGCGGATCGGCAGCAGTCTTTTCACATCCGCCCGCATCGATGCGGAGGATATGTCCATGGCGCTGCGCTGGGCGCGGGAGGCGAGCGGGCAGCTGATCGATCCGCACACGGCCATCGGCCTGGCAGCGGCGCGAGGCAGCGACATCGCGCCCGATGTGCCGGTCGTGACGCTGGCCACCGCGCATCCGGCGAAGTTCGGCGACGCAGTGGAACGCGCCGCCGGAGAACGGCCGCGCCTGCCCGCACGTCTGGGTAGCCTGATGGACCGGGAGGAGCGCTGCACCACCCTGCCGGGCAGTTATGAGGCGATTGCCGCATTCGTTGCCGAACATGCCCGCGCGCGCAGCTAGATGCAGCGGCTGACCATTCTTCCCAACGGTCTGCGTGTCGTCACGCGGGAAATGCCCAGTGTCGAGACCATCGCCGTTGCCGTGCATGCGGATGCCGGATCACGGCACGAAACGGCGCGCGAGAACGGCCTCGCGCACCTGTTCGAACATATGGTGTTCAAGGGGGCGGGTGGCCGTTCGGCGCGGCAACTGGCCGAGGTGGTCGAAGATGTCGGCGGCGAACTGAACGCCATGACCGGGCGCGAGGGGACGGTGTTTTCCGCGCGCCTCCTCGCCGAGGATGCCCCGTTGGGCCTGTCCGTCATTGCCGACATGATCCGTCGCCCACATCTGGATGAGGACGAACTGGTCCGGGAAAAGCAGGTCGTGCTGCAGGAACTGGGCGAGGTGCGCGACAATGCCAGCGATCTGGTGTTCGACGATCTGCAGGAGGTGGCGTTTCCGGACCAGGCGCTTGGCCGCTCTATCCTGGGCGACGAGGCAAGCGTCGAAGGGCTGACCGGCGGCGATTTGCGGTCCTGGGCGGATCGGCATTATCGTCCGGCAACGATGCTGGTCGTGGCAGCCGGAAAGCTGGATCATGACCGTATCGTCAAAGAGGCGGAAGCTTGTTTCGGCGATATGAGCGGCGGAAGCGCCCCGGTGGCGGAGGTCGCCCGGTTCCGGAATGGCCAGATGCACCGCGACCGCGCAACGGAACAGGCGCACCTGACGCTGGGCTTTGCCGGGCCGTCGCTGACTGACAAAACCCTGTTTGCGGCGCGGTTGTTCGGTGAAGCCGTTGGCGGCGGCATGTCGTCGCGACTGTTCCAGGAACTGCGCGAGGAGCGCGGCCTGGCCTATAGCGTGTTTGCATCGCATACGCCCTTTGCCGATGCTGGCCTTTTTACCGCCTATGCCGCCGCGCGCAAACGTGATGCGGATGATGCGATGGCGTTGATGCGGGAGGTGCTGGAAGGGGCGGTCGATACGCTGACCCAGGCGGAACTGGACCGCGCGCGCGCTCTTGCGAAATCGGGACTGCTGATGGCGCTGGAAAACTGCGAGGGACAGGCCGGCTACGTCGCGCGGCAGGTTTTGATCCACGGCAAGACCATCGAACCGTCCGAGGTCGTCGAACAGATCGACCGGCTGACGCTGGAAGAAGTACGCGCCGCCGGGGCCGCGATGCTGTCGGGTGAGCCGGCGATCGCAACCATCGGCGCGGGAGCGCTGAAGGCGGCGGCATGACCGCGAATCCTGAAACGCCCGAGCTGAAAACGCTGATCGCGGAACCGCACGAAGCGTACACATTGGTCGATTCAGGCGACGGGCGAAAACTGGAACGCTATGGGCCGTACAGTTTTATCCGGCCGGAGCCGCAGGCCATGTGGAGGCCCGCGACGGACGACTGGCAGGCGGACGGTGAGTTCCTGCCCGCTGCCGATGCGGATGGCGGCGGACGCTGGCATTTGGCGGACGGTGTACCGGAAAGCTGGCCGCTGGCGCGCGGCAATGTGCGTTTCCATGCCGCGAATACGCCATTCCGGCATCTGGCCTTCTTTCCCGACATGGCGCCGCAATGGGACTGGATGGCGTCACGGACGACGGCGAATGACGAGGTGATGAACCTGTTCGGTTATACCGGCGTCGGGTCGCTGATCCTGGCCGACCGCGGCGCAAAGGTGACCCATGTCGATGCGTCGAAAAAGGCCGTGGCGGCGGCACGCGATAATCAGGCGCTGAGCGGAATGCAGGACCGGCCGATCCGCTGGCTGGTAGAAGATGCGCTGAAATATGCAGAGCGGGAGGTGCGGCGCGGCAGGCGCTATGACGGCATCGTGCTCGATCCGCCGAAATTCGGGCGCGGGCCGAAGGGCGAGCGCTGGGAACTGACCGAGACGCTGCCTGAGTTGCTGCGCGCGCTGGCGGGTCTGGTGGACGAGAATTCCAAATATCTGGTGCTGACCGCCTATGCGGTGCGCATGTCGGCGCTGTCTTTGGGCGTGCTGATGAAGGAAGTGCTGCCGAAGGGGCGGATCGAGATGGGCGAGATGACCGTGCGAGAACAGGCCCGGGGACTGCTGCTGCCCACGGCGATCTTTGCGCGGTGGATGCCAGTCTGATCAGCGGCGGGAGGCGGCGGCCTTAGATCGCGCCGTCTATCGGATCGACGTCCACGGCGCGCAGCGCGGTCATCAGGCGCTCTGCGGCGTCATCCAGAATCTGGCGTTCACGCGCGCGGATGACGAAGTTCGAACCGACCTTGCCCTCTCGCCAGAAGGGGTAGGAGCCGATCTGCACGCCCGGCTTCTCACTTTCCACGGCGCTGAGGACATCGGCCACCGCAGTTTCCCCCACCCAGGCGCCGACTGAGCGGTCCAGCACCGGCTGCCCCCCGGCCAATGTGCCGGCGATGCCCGCCAGCATGCCCTGCGTGATCTTCGGAACGCCGGCCATCATGAAGATATTGTCGATCCGGATGCCGGGTGCGCCGGAAACCGGATTGGGGATCAGCTCCGCCCCCTCCGGCACACGCGCCATGCGCATGCGTGCGGTGGAGATACGGTCGCCATAATAGCCCTCAAGAATCCGTTTTGCCTCAGGATGGATCACAACGGCCCGCTGCAATGCCTGCGCCACGGCATCGACGGTAATGTCATCGTGAGTCGGTCCGATGCCGCCGGTGGTAAAGAGATAGTCGTAAGATGCCCGCCCCCGGTTGACCGCCTCTATGATGCGCCCCATCTCGTCAGGGACGATCTCGACGCCCTTCAGCTCGATCCCCTCGACATTCAGCCATTTGGCGATGTAGGCGGTGTTGGCGTCCTGGGTACGGCCGGAAAGGATCTCGTCACCGATGACGATCAGACCGGCGGTCCAGATTTTGGTTCGATCAGGCATGGGCGTCAGGCATAACGCGCACAGCGGCAGGAAGGAAGCAGCGAGACATGGACGTTTTGACAAAGGATCGCGCGCGGGATGACGTCCGCCTTGCCGGCGACGGCATAAAGCTGCACGGGCCATCTGCCTTTGAAGGGATGCGCGTGGCGGGTCAGCTGGCCGCCAGTGCGCTGGACATGATTGCGCCGCACGTCGTGCCGGGTGCGGTGACGCGCGAACTGGATGACCGCATTTATGAATTCGTGCGCGCCGCAGGCGCCGTCCCCGCGACGATTTTCTACCGCGGCTATTCGCACTCCAGCTGCATCAGCATCAATCATGTCGTCTGCCACGGCATCCCATCGTCCAAGAAGCTGGTGAAGGGCGATATCGTCAATATCGACATCACCGTGATCGTCGACGGCTGGCACGGCGATACCAGCCGGATGTTCCTGGTCGGCGATGTTTCGGTGAAGGCAAAGCGCCTGGTCGACATTACCTATGACTGCCTGATGCTGGGCATCGAGGCGGCAAAGCCCGGTGCCCATCTGGGCGATATTGGCCATGCGATCCAAAGCTATGCCGAGGGCGAGCGTTGCTCCGTTGTCAGGGATTTTTGCGGTCACGGCCTGGGACAGAAATTTCACGATGAACCGAGCGTCGTTCATGCTGGCCGTCCCGGCACCGGCCCGCTGCTGCGCCCCGGCATGTTCTTCACCATCGAACCCATGATCAATCTGGGCAAGGACGGCGTGAAGGTGCTGGGCGACGGCTGGACGGCGGTGACGCGCGACCGGCAATTATCGGCGCAATTCGAACATTCCATCGGCATAACCGAAGAAGGCGCAGAGATTTTTACGAAATCGCCCAAGGGCCTCGACCGGCCGCCCTACGCCGTTTAGCGGCGGCGCCTGAGTGGGAGCCTGGCGCGCAAGGGAGAGTTGGCCGGTCTATCGCCACTTCCCGGCGACCGTACCCGCCGACTGCTCGTTGCCAACCGCCATCCGCAGGACAAACTTCCGTCCTTAACCTTCGCCGCGATAGCGTGCTTTCAGCGTTTCCTGCAGGTCCCGGTCGAAACTGATCGATACTTCATAAGGCCCCTCCGCATAGGGCCCTGCGACATAGGGCGACAGAAGTACGGTCATGCCGTTCGGCTCTCCCCCGCGTGGGCCGATCAGTGCGATGGGTTGTTCGTCCAGATCGGGACATTCTTCGAAATCGGCGGATGCCGTCCTCCCATCGCGGCGTTCGCTGCGCATCTCGTCCAGGGCCGCACAATAGCGTTTCGACAGCGTGTCACGCGCAACCGGCCAATTGATGAAGAGGTCGGAGAATTCCACCTCCCGCTGCTCCTCCGTGTCCCAGAACTTGCTTTGGAAAAAGGAATTGGGATGCGCACCGCCGGTATAATTGTGCGCCTCGACCTGTAGGTTGATCAACGCGGGATTGCGAAACGCAACGCGCCAGCGTTCATCGTGCATGACGGCCTGGGGCGGCAATTCTTCCTCTGCGCGGAACTGCGCCTGCTCGCGTGCGGTCTCCGCCAAGTCCGAGCGGGTGGCCTCCGCCCTCTGTCGAAGCGTTTCCAGCAGTTTCGGATAGCGGCCGATAAGGGCTGGCACGCTCCATTCAAATTCCATGGTGGGGGAATATTCATCCAGGATCAGGTCTTCCGCCAAGATGGGTTCGTCGCGCTCCTCGTCCCGGTCCGTATCCAGGTCGCCGGGCTCCGCCGACGCAGTCGAGGTGTCGTTCGCAGGCTCTCCGTCGCAGGCGGAAAGCAGCGCCAATGATGCGAGGGCAGCGATAATCGGGCGCATAACAGGTCTCCATTCAAGCAGGCTGTCGACCCTATACGTCATTCCCGCGAAAGCGAAAAACCATAGTCGCGGGCGGTGCCTTCACGACGCATCGCGTTTACCTGCCGGACCCTGCCATTTGGAAAGGCTTGGAATCAGGTGCGCCGCCAGGTCGTGCCGTTCGGTCCGTCCTCCAGCAATATTCCGTCCGCCGCCAGTTCGTCGCGGATACGGTCGGCGGTCGCGAAATCGCGCGCGGCCTTTGCGGCGGTGCGTTCGGAGACGCGGGCCTCGATCAATTCAAGCGCGGCTGATACATTGCCGACGTTCTCACGGGTCTCCATGGTTCCCTGAATAGGCCGCATCAGCGACCCCAAGCCGAGAACGCGCCCAATAGCACTTAATTGCCCTATTGCCGCCGTGCGCTCTCTCGTTGAGCTGTTTGAATTGATGATCCGGCGTAATCGCTGCGCTTCGGCCAGTGCTTTTGGTGTGTTTAGATCATCGCAAAGCGCTGCGACAAATCCTGCTGGGAGACCGGCATCTTCCCATTCTAGGTCAACATTTCGAAACGCACTTCGGAAACCTTCCAGCGTCGCCTTTGCCTGCAACAGCAGGTCTTCCGTCCACTCCAGCGGCTGGCGGTAATGCGCCATCAGCATGGCGAGCCGGATTGTTTCGCCGCGATGGCCGGCGGTCAGAAGCGCATCGACCGTGACCACATTGCCCACGCTCTTCGACATCTTGTCCTTGCCAAAGGACAGGAAGCCGTTGTGCAGCCAGAAATTCGCCAGCGGCGCGCCATCATGGGCGCAGCGGCTTTGTGCGGACTCATTCTCATGATGCGGGAAGATCAGGTCCTGGCCGCCGCCATGAATGTCGATGGTGCGGCCCAGATGCTTCTCGATCATTGCCGAACATTCCAGGTGCCAGCCGGGGCGGCCGCGGCCCCAGGGGCTGTCCCAGCCGGGCTGCTGCTCCGCACTGGGTTTCCACATGACGAAATCGTGGGCGTTTTTCTTGTAGGGCGCCACCTCCACGCGGGAGCCGGCGACCATCTGATCGAGATCGCGATGGCTGACGCGGCCATAACCGCCGTCGGAGGCGACGTCGAACAGCACGTGCCCCTCTGCCGCATAGGCGTGGCCCCTGGCGATCAGTGTCTCCATCATCGCGATCATCTCGCCAATGGTTTCCGTCGCACGCGGGGCGAAGGTCGGTGCGAGGCAGCCGAGCGCGGCGGCATCGTCGCGATACCAGCCCTCCGCCTCTGCCGTCACATCCTCTATGCTGCGGCCCTCGGAACGGGCGCGGTCCATGATCTTGTCGTCTATGTCGGTGAAATTGCGCGCCGTGACGATTTCATGATCCGGATATTGGTGGATCAGCAGGCGGCGCAGGACGTCGAAAACGATCTCTGGACGGAAATTGCCGATATGCGCGCGGCTGTAGACCGTCGGTCCACAGACATACATGGTGATGCGGTCGGGACTGGTCGGGGCAAAGACACGCTTTTCCCGGGCGGCTGTGTCGTACAACCGGATATCGGTGGACGGTGCAGTCATTGGGCAGCCTCCAGCAGCGCATCCAGCGCATCGCGTTCCCGATCGGAATATCCTTCTGCATCTTCGATGGCGGCCGATTCGCGCCGCGTGGCAACGAAATCCTGCACTTCATGGCCGAGTACGCCCAGCAGGGGGCCGGCGCGCGCCTGCGCCAGCCATTCAGGCCGCTCCCCCGGGACCATGTCGAACGCCAGTTCCAGAAGCATCCAGGCGAAGGTGGCGAGGAGAAGGCCCTTCATCGCGCCAAACCCAAACCCAAGCACCCGGTCAATGGGGCCGATGACGCTGTTCCGCACGCGCGTTCCCAGTATCTTCGCGATCAGCCGCATGATGGCAAAGGCACCGATAAAGATGACGATCACCGAAATGACGGCCGCCGTCGTGGGGTCGTCAACGAATCCCAGCGCCAGTTCGCGCCCCCGGTCGAAGAACAAATTGACCGCGACGACGCCCGCAACCCACGCCAGCAGACCGAGGATTTCGGTCACGAAACCGCGCATGATGCCCAGCACGGCGAAGATGGCCAGCACGGCAAAGAAGAAAATGTCGAAGGCGGTCAGGTCGGACATGTCAGACCGGGGCGATTAGCGCTGACCTTGCGTCACGTCCATGTGGGTAGCGCTGTTTTCGCCGTTCGGTTAAGGATAAGGTGCCCTGCCCGAGACCGCCCCAACACTGCGCGAGACGACCGCGCCACCACCCCCCGCGTCTGGAAGAATAAATGACCGTTGCCGAAGAGATAGAACGCCGCCTGACCGAGGCGCTGTCGCCGACGGCGCTGACCGTCATCAATGAAAGCCACCAGCATCAGGGCCATCTGGGCGATGACGGGTCGGGCGAAAGCCATTTCGCCGTCGAAATCGCGGCCCCCGCCCTTGCCGGTAAATCGCGAGTTGAACGGCAGCGGGCGGTCTATGCCGCACTGGGCGACCTGATGACGAAACGTATCCATGCGCTCAGGATAAAGGCGGAAGGCTAACGCGCCGCTTGACCTTCCACGCCGTCGCGGCAAAACGCGACTGATCATGGTATGCCGGCTTAGCTCAGTTGGTAGAGCAACCGCCTTGTAAGCGGTAGGTCGTCAGTTCGAGTCTGACAGCCGGCACCACATACCCTATATCAGTTCCTGAAGCATCGATTTTTCGAATGGTATCAGAGCATCAAGGTTTCCCGCCGCCAATCGGTGAACCCAGTCAGGATTTGCAAGGAGCGAGCGGCCAATTGCTACGAGATCGTAGCAATTATCAGTGATGCCCTGTTCGAGTTGGGCAATGTGACCGGGGAGAGTGCCCGCTGCGATCTTGCCGTTTTTCGCCTTGAAATCATTATCTAAGGTAACCGAACCAACGGTGATTGTCGGCTTGCCGGTTAACGCGCGCACCCACGCTGCAAGATTGCGGTAATCGCTATCAAATTCACTGTCCCAGAAGCGGCGGGTCGAACAGTGGAATATGTCGACCCCGGCGGCGCTTATCGGGGAAAGCACGGCGTGCAAGTCTTCGGGCTGGGCAGCTATCCGCGCCTTGTAATCAAGCTGTTTCCATTGGGAAATGCGGTAGCCGATCACGAAATCAGGGCCTGCCCTTCTGCGAATCGCTTCTACCAGCTCTGCCGCAAAGCGCGCCCGGTTAGCAGCCGATCCACCATAGCCGTCTTTCCTGTGATTGGTGGCGCTCCACATAAACTGGTCGGGCAGATACCCATGCCCCCCATGGATTTCGATGCCGTCGAAGCCTGCGTCCTGCGCGCGCGCAGCAGCATCCGCAAAGCCGGCAATGGTCTTGCGAATATCGTCCTCCGACATCGCGTTACCAAGTTTCATCCCGGGGGCTGCCAGTCCAGATGGACTTAGCCGGCGCGCGTCTGCACCCAGGCTGTCCTTCATGCCGATGAGCGAGGGCGAGAAGGCTCCAACGTGCCAAAGTTGCGCCATGATGGCCGCCCCTTCGGCGTGGGCAGCGTCCACAATTGTCTTCCATGCATTCTGGGCGGCGGAATTATAAAGGTGCGGTACGCTTGCGCCGAACCTGCCTTCGGGATCGGTCGCAACGCCTTCAGTAAGGATCAGTCCCACGCCTCCCGCCGCCCGCCGCGTGTAGTAATCGCGCACATCGGTCCCGGGTATGCCATCGGGGCACATCTCACGTGTCATGGGCGCCATGGCAATTCGGTTTCGTATTTCCAAATTGCCCAGGCGGAACGACGAGAGAAGAGCGGAACGTGAACCCATTGCAGAAACTTGCTATATTGTAATCGATATAATACTCAACTCTCGGTGACCGATATCCCACCGAAATTGATTTATCTGACGCGAAGAAATCCGGCTTTCGCGCGCGACGAATGGACCGCGAGATGGCGCCAGCATGGGGCACTCGGCATGTCCAGAGAGCGCTGGAAGAACGTGCAGCGCTATGTCCATTGCGATCTGATCGAGCCACAGCAAGACGAGAGCGCCTTTCTGGGGGATCATGATGGGGTGGGCTTGATCTGGCACCGCTCGATCGCGCATCGCAATGCGCATTTTGCCGATAATGAAGCGCAGGCGGTCATGGAGGCCGACGAGCGCGAAACCTTTGCCGAGAAAATTTCCCTTCACTGCCTTTCCGTGGAGGAACAGGTGGTGGTTTCGCCCGATCCCGACGCGATATTTCATCTATTCTGCTTTGCCTGGGATGACGGACCGCTTCCAAAGCCTGCCTCCTGCCGCGGACAGGTCGACAGTAAGCCCCTGCCGCACCCGTCAGGAGGAAGATGGTCGCTGGACTGCACGCGCATTACCGAGTCGTGGTTTGAAAACAGGGCGCTGGCTGTGGATGCAGCCAGGAAACTGGCGGGTCCCGAAAGGATCTGTGTGATTGGGCGCGATTGTGAATTGTACCGGTCGCCCGGCGTCTGACCAGCGTGATGGCCTAGCGTTCAGCTACGCGATCGTTCTGCCACCATCAATTGTAAGCGTCTCCCCTGTAACGAAGCTTGCCTGATCAGAAAGCAGCCAGACTGCGGCTGCGGCAGGCTCCGTCGGTTCGGAAATGCGGCCCATCGGGATACCCTTAATGGTTGCCTCTGCTCCGCCAGGCCTGGTCTTCATCTGCCTCTCGAACATCTCCGTTCGAGTGGTTCCGGGGCATACGGAGTTCACCCGCACATTGTCGGCAGCGCAGTCCAGCGCAGCGCTGCGCGTCAGGCCAATGACAGCATGTTTGCTTGCCGAGTAAATACTCAGTCCCGCAAATCCTCGACGACCAGCGATTGAGGAAATGTTGACAATTGATCCCCCATCCTTGCGCATGGCAGATATTTCATGTTGTAAGCAGTGGAATAAAGATCGAACATTGATTGAAAATACCTGATCAAAAAGGGAGAGATCCTGTCGGTCAATCGGTGCGGCATCATGTGTCATCGCCGCATTATTAATCGCCCCATCGAGTTTTATATTTTCTTGGGCCAGATATTCGAAGAGCCGGACGACTGCATCTTCGTCGGTAATGTCCAAAGGAATGAAGCGCCCGCCACAGCTGCGCGCGATTGACTCACCAGCTTCCTGGCTTCGCCCAATTCCGATCACGCGCGCGCCATGACTTGCACAGAGCTCATAAGCCGCCCTGCCTATGCCGCTGGTGGACCCAATAACCAAAATTGTTTTGTCGCGTAGCAAAGGAGCCTCCCTTGGCTCAGGAATGATGCCTTCTGCGCGCAGGGCTCATTTGGATGCCAGTTCGGCATCAACCCGCTTGAGGGCCTCTCGGACCATTTCCATCTGGTCTGCGCCAATTGCAAAATACAGGTCCTCCGTGACCCTGCCGCTGTGCTCATTGCACTCCTGTGCAACTTTTCTGCCTTCGTCTGTCAGCTTGGCGATGATCCGCCGTTGATCCTTCTTTGACGGCTGGCGGGTGATATATCCCAGCCGTTCCAGGCGCCTGAGCTGATGCGAGACGGTCGATTGCGGTAGCGCCATTAGTTCGACCACCTCGCCTGCCGACAATTCCCCCTTTTCAAGAAGAGCAACCATCAGGCGGGACTCAGTGAGATCAACCCCCCACTGAGTGAGTTTGGGATTGGTAATGCGCATCAAGTGGGCGTTAACCCTGTGCATCAAAAAGGAAACGCGGTTCTGCAGCGGCGGGAGAGGCGGGGCCCTCCGGACTGCTTTAATCGAATTAGGATTGTCGCTCATCGAACTGCGGATAGCGGCCAAGTAGCAAGATTGGCAATGCTGCACAGACAAACAGCCCGCCAGCTATGTAAAAGCTGGCCTCGTAGGTGTTGGTCATCTCGTTGATAAGCGAGAACAGGGTTGGGGCGGTCGCGCTGCCAGCTGCCAGCGCGACATAACTCAAGGAATAAATCTGCGAATAATGCGCGAGACCAAAATAGCGCGCCGTCAAGAACGCCAAAACATCCAGTTCCGCCCCCGCGGCAAGGCCAAGTAATGCGCATGCAGCAATCAGTGCAGAAGGAACCGTAGAATTTGCAAGGATGACACAAGCGAACGCCGGCAATATCAAGATCGTGCATGCCACAGCCGGTGCCCAGAAGCGGTCCATCAAAAAACCAGACAATATTCGGCCCGGCACCATTGCGACAGCATAAACGCTCGCAATGGCTGCTGCTTCAGTTACCCCTATTCCCCGATCAGTAAATGCCGGCATCAGATTGGGGCCAGCGCCAGAAATCGCGAGATATCCTAGCAGGATTGAAAAGGTCAGTACCCAGAAACGGTATGAAGTGATGGCTTCTTTCACCGTGCGCCCGGTCTTGACCATTTTTGACATGACCGCGCCGGCGTTTTCTTGTGGACGAAGCAGAAAATAAACGACTGGCAGGCCGATCAGGACGGGCGTCAGTGCGATCACCCTCAGGGTGAAGCGCCATCCTTGCGCTGGTTCGACCGCGGCAACAAGGTTCGGCAAGATAAATGCAACCGCAGCGGTGCCAATCAAGGCGAGGCCAAGCGCGGCCCCGCGGGCCTTGTCAAAGGTGCTGGCAACGACCTGCGACCACAAGACCGGATTGGTTCCCGCGCCGAGGATTGCCGCCAGAGCATAGCCAAGCCAGAAGCCCTGCAGACTTGTCGCGAAAGACGCGACGAGAAGCCCCACGGCAACACCCACAAGAGAAGGGATGGCGACGTTGCGGGCTCCAAATCTGGCAATCATCCATCCGGTTAACGGGGCCGTCAACGCGCCTATGCCCGAGCTGAAGACGATGGCGAACTGGATGCCGGAACGTGCCCACCCCATTTCCGCGGCAATCGGTTTGGTAAGGGGCCCGATGGAGTAAAATGGCAGGGCTATCGCGCTGCATCCGACCCCGATGGCGCATGCCAAAAGAATTGGCCAGCCACGAGCCAATTCTTGCCAGGTCTCTGAACGCTCGGTCATTCGCTTGTTTCCAGGATGAGCGGTTCAAATCCCTCTATCTGAAGCTCGCATCGGCAGTTCGGGCGCATGGGAACGGCCGGGCCCAGAGCACCTGTTAGTATGAGATCCCCCGTCGAAAGTTGGCGTCCGGTAAGCTCACTATTGGCAAGAAACCACCTGTAGATGGAAAGTGGACCGCCGAGACAATCACTCGAGCAGCCCTCCGAGACAAGGTCTCCATCATATTTCATGCCCATATCTGCTGCTGCCAAATCAATTTCCTGAGGACGGAGTCCTTTTTCCGGCATGAGATACCATCCACAGCAGGCATTATCCGCAACGGCATGTTTCACGTCCCGCGGCCAATCACCGATGCGGGAATCCGCGATCTCATATGCAGGATAAACAGCCGCTATCGAGGCCAGTAGTTCTTCCTCCGGTGCATCCGCGGCGCATGGCGCCCCAATTTCAATCATGATCTCTCCCTCCAATCGGGGGGCGATAGCTTGCGAGAGAGAGAACGGGGCATGGGCGGACAATAATGCGTCGGCATAAAGCCGTCCCACCATGGGTTCCTTTGCACCAAACGCAGCGAGCGCGGGGGCGGAGGTGAGCCCGATCTTCCATCCCGTCGCGACGCGCCTACGCCGCCCCTCCAGTTCGGCAAGAGCATCTGCGGTCTCATAGCCATCTTTCAGGCTTGCAACCACCGCCTCGACTTCTTGCAGCGCGAGCGGCTCCGCAGCCTTGCGGGCATCGCTGAGACGCTTAGCCAGATTGAGGATAGGTGAGGCGCTCACTCTTCAACCCGCAGGGTTTTTCCATCCCAATTCTGCGCCAATTGCTCGACATATTTGTAAAGCTCGATGAGGCTGGGGTTGGGATAGTAGATTTCCAGCATGTGTCCGGTCAGAGCGCGGGTATCCATATATGTGGCGCCTCGCCCTTCCTGCGTTCTCAACTCGGTTGCTGCGGCAAAGCCCAATTGTTGGTAATGCGCCACCATTGCGTCGTGATCTTCGGGAATGATTGCAACGTGATGGAAGCCGCCTTCATTATGCTGGTACATGTCGCGAAAGGCAGAGGGCTCATCGCCATGCTGCTGCACAAGCTCTATTTGTAAATCGCCCGCTTGTGCATGAGCGGCGCTTATCTTGAGACTGGTCCGCTCCCCCCGATAAAGCACATCGGAAAGCTTCAAATTCCGGCGCATGAGGAACGGGCCAACACAGAAGGCCCGACTGAAACTTTCGACCGCTTCATCCAGGTCAGATACGTAATACGCATTCTGGACGATCGCCGTCTGGCGAAGCGATGACGCGGTAAGATTCATGAGGCCCTCCCAAAACTATATTGATCTCGATATATTACGAACCATGGGTGTCAACCAGATTTAACCTGCGGGCTTGCCATTATATCGAAATCGATATAACTGTAGGAGGCGGGGAGATTGGTATGGTGTCTGTGGCGAGCGAAAAAGCGTACTTAATCGAGAATGGCCGACTCTTCGATGGGGTGTCGGAGGCAGAGCAGCATCTGGCTATTGCGTTCGACGGCGAAATCCGGGCTCTGGGTGATGACGCCTCCAAGTGGGCGGAGGGTCGCGAAAATCTGGAGCGGATAGATGCGTCGGGACGAACGGTCATGCCGGGCCTCATCGATGCGCACTGTCACATCAGCTTCGATGAGCCGAGCAGTAATGACGAGTTGTTTTTCCACCGCCGGGAGGGGCTGGCAGCGATTGTCGCTGCCTATAATGCGCGAAAGATCCTGCGTGCCGGTGTTACGACTATCCTGGATGCAGATACGATCTTCAATGTGTCTCTCGATTTGCGCGATGCGATTGAAGGTGGTGTCGCGGAGGGGCCGCGGATGGCCTGCGGCGGAAACGCTCTGTTCACGTCCGTGGGCGGCACGGCCGGATTGCTGGTCCCCGACGAGGGGGCAATCGGATACCTAAGGGTTACACGCACGCGTGATGAAATCGTCGCTGAAATACGCCGACAGGCAAAGAACGGGGTCGACTGGATCAAGATCCATGTGACGGGACTGATCCCGCGCCAGCGCGCCAGCGGCGAAATTCAGGTCTGGAACTACGACGAATTGCGATTGGCGGCGGATACGGCCCACGAACTGGGACTCCCGATCGTTGGCCATTGCCGCAATGCAACGAGTGCCCGAGACTGTGCATTGGCGGGTTTCGATATGATCCTGCATGCGACCTATATGGATGACGAGGCGCTGAAGGCGGTCATCGATTCCAAGATACCCATTGTTCCCACACTCACTTTTCAGGCCGTCCTGGCCGATCATGGAGAGGGGGCTGGTGCGAGCCCATATCTGCAGGAACTTTTTGCTCGCGAAGTAGCCGAAAGCACCAAGGCGTTACGAAGCGCCTATGATGCAGGTGTGCCGATCATCTGTGGAAGTGAGAGCGGCTTTTCCATAACGCCCTATGGGGAGTGGCATTGGCGCGAGCTGCAAGTGCTGGTCGATAATATGGGCCTCACCCCGGCGCAGGCATTAAGGTGTGCCACCAGCGAAAGCGCTCGCGTTCTCGGCTTCGGCGACAGGGTGGGGACCCTGGAAACGGGCAAGGCGGCAGACATCATCGTCGTGGACGGAAATCCGCTGGAGAGTGTCAATATTTTCGAACGGGATGATGCCATCGTCCATGTTTTCAAGGACGGCAAAGCCGTCGATCTCGCCACCCCCTTGCCGCCGCGTGGCAACCTTCCGTCCTGGCGCGTGTCCAGCTACTCTCAAACGATCATCACGCGCGCTGCCACGAAAAATTATGCCGGAGTTTGAACAGGTGGCGCGGCAACACGAAGTGAACACGGTCGAAGATTGCACCTTTGTACTTAAGGACCGCAACCTACGCCAGGCGCTCTACGACGAAGCCGGCATGATGATGGCTCATTCCCTGGTAAACCTGCACGGTAAAGAACATCGTGAACGCCGTAATGCCGAAGCGAAGATATTTCGAAAGCCGGTGTTCCTGGAATATGAGAGGAAGGTTCTTCCCCGTACCTTGCAAGAAACGATCGCGCCGTTTTTGGCGCGCGGGAAGGGTGATCTGGTCGATCTGGGCTATCGAATTATGATGAATCTGACGGTCGATTTTGCCGGAATCGACCGTCCGGAACGTAGCGCAGAAGAAACCGAATTTCTGGTGCATTTGCTGAAGGAATTTAGTCTCGCGCCTTCCCTGGGACAGTCGCGCAGCGAGGATATCTCTGAAAAAAAGACGCGTATCCGGAAGGCGATGAGGGAATTCGACAAGGATTTCCTGAGCAAGTCGATTGCCCGGCGAAGCGCACTTGTCGAAAAATATAAAGTCGGTGAGCTGGAAGAGGCAGAGCTGCCGCGTGATGTTTTGACCGCGCTACTCCTCGCACAAGACAAGCTGAATATGAGCGAAGAGGAATTTCTGCAGGAAGGAATTTTTTACGCGCTGGCCGGCGCTCATACGACGGTCCACTCGCTTACCCATGCTTTGCATGAAGTGCTGACGTGGATGGAAACGCATCCCGAAGACAGGGCTCGGCTACGCGATGATCCATTCTTTGTGCAGCAATGTGTTTTTGAAAGTCTGCGCCTGCACCCGTCCAGCCCGGTGGCAAAGCGGCGCGCGCTTTGTCCGGTACACCTGCCAGACGACGAGCGGGCGGACGAGGGCGATACCGTCGTCGCTAATCTTTATCTGGCAAATCGCGACGAGAATATTTTCGGGCCGGACGCGGACCGTTTCAATCCACATCGGCATGTTGCTGAAAACGTCGCCCCGCATGGGGTTTCGATGGGCCTGGGAATGCATGCCTGCCTGGGCAGAAATTTGGCGATCGGCGTAGAGCCGCGCCCAAATTCGGCGCCCGAAGATCATCAATACGGTATCGTGCCCCTGATTGTAAAAGCCCTTTTAGAATTCGGAGTGCAAAAGGATCCCGCCGGCATCGCGAA
This sequence comes from Pacificimonas sp. ICDLI1SI03, assembly GCF_054740865.1. Taxonomy (NCBI): domain Bacteria; kingdom Pseudomonadati; phylum Pseudomonadota; class Alphaproteobacteria; order Sphingomonadales; family Sphingosinicellaceae; genus Pacificimonas; species Pacificimonas sp. ICDLI1SI03. The sequence goes on along the minus strand of NZ_JBSQAU010000001.1, from coordinate 2,058,832 downwards.
GAAAGATGAAGGTATCACGCGCATAACATGGGCTGAATATCCTATTCTGTTCCAGGTTGAAGGGACGGCAATATAAAATGATTAAACGTTTGCAAAAATACCGCGACTGTGAAGCAGCGCTGCGTAATCGAGATTTGAAGCAAGCACTTTACGATGCCGGTAAAGTCGTGATGGATGGCGTTCTTCTTACCCTGCATGGTGAAGAGCACTCCAAGAGACGTGAAATCGAGATCCGAGTTTTCCGTCGTAATTTCTTCAAGCATTATGAAAAAGACGTGTTCCCCGTCACACTGAAGCAAACACTGGAGCCGTTTATCGAGAATGGCGAGTCGGATCTGATCGAGCTTGGATATCGACTAACCGTCAATCTGACCGCCGACTTCGCAGGCATCGACCGCCCGCTGCGTACGAAGCAAGAGACGGAAGACCTGGTTCGGATCACGAAGAAGCTCAGCGAAGGCGCGACAATGGTTCATTCCACCCGCGACCCGGAGGAACTTTCGACTGAAGTTAAACAGGCACTGAGCGATCTGGATGCCAATTTCTTCAGTGCGTCGCTCGAGCGTCGCGAGAATCTAATTCGCCAAGTCGAAGAGGAATCGGCGGAAGCGGACGTGTTGCCGCGAGACGTTCTGACAGTCATCCTGCGGGGCCGGGATGAGTTGCAGATCGACCGTGAACAGCAGCTGCGTGAAATTGCGTTCTATCTTCAGGCTGGATCGCATTCGACGGCGAACTCGGTGGTTCATGCCATTGACGAGATCCTGAAATGGGCAGGTGACGACGAAGCCCGCTGGAAGCGGTTGGAGAGCCCAGCGTTCATTCAACGCTGCGTCCATGAAAGTCTGCGGCTTCATCCGGCAAGCCCGGAAGCGTGGCGACGCCCAACCCATGACACCCACGTCCAGGGAGCAGGCGACATTTCAGCCGAAGACCGAGTAGAACTCGATTTATTTTCGGCCAATCGCGATTCCTCTATTTTCGGCGCAGATGCCGACCGCTTCAATCCCGACCGCGAAATCCCTGTCGGAGTTATGCCCTCTGGTCTCGCTTTTGGCATTGGCCTCCATACTTGCTTGGGCCGAGAACTGGACGGTGGGGTGCTGGCAAAGCAGGGGGCGGATCCTGAGAAGCTGCACTATGGCATCGTGCCACTGGTCGTGATCGAATTACTCGGTCGCGGTGTGCGACGCGCACCGGATGACGCGGCTTTGGTTGATCCGGCCACGTCCCGACCGAATTATAAATATTATCCCGTAACATTTTCCGAGGTTGAGTGATGACACGTACCGCACTGGTAACAGGGGGAGCACAGGGCATTGGTGCTGAAATTGTTTCGACGCTTGCAGGTCGTGGCTATCGCGTAGCCATATTGGACCTGGACGAAGAACTGACCACGAAGGCTGCAGATGCAGTTGAGGGCGCTATGGCATTGCCATGCGACATTTCTGATGCCGATGCAGTGGAAGCGGCGTTTGAATCGCTTCAATTTGTGCCGGACCTTATCGTGAATAATGCCGGGATCGTGCGATTTGGGCTGTTGCACGAACAGAGCCTGGAAGATTTTCGCAAAGTCGTCGCCGTCAATTTGACCGGCGTATATATCGTTACATGCGCCGGCGTGCGCCGCATGCTTGAACGCGGCTCAGGCCATGTCATCTCGCTTACGTCGATCAACGCCTATGGTCCGGGGCCCGGCTCTGGCGCTTATCCCGCGACAAAATCGGGTGTGCTGCAATTGATGCGGCAATTCAGCCTGGAATATGGCGAAAGCGGCCTACGCTTCAATTCCATTGCACCTGGATTCATCGATGGCGGGATGTCCACGCCAATTTATGCCGACCCCAAGGTACGCGCCGCACGCGGTGGCGGCGTGCCGCTGAAGCGGCTTGGCAAGCCTTCGGACATTGCAGAGGCAGTCGCATTCCTGGATTCGGAGGCCGGTGGCTATATCAACGGGCACGACCTTGTCATCGATGGCGGCGTCACCAATGCGGTTCTCAAGAACCTTCCTCGCACCTGATGCCGAAAACCCGTCGCTGCGTCCTGCTTGCAGGAGGATATTCCCACCCTTTTGAGGAGACGGGCGCCGCGCTCGCGCAGATGACCGCCGCCAGCGGCTGGATTGTCGATCAGTTTTCAAACCCGGAGCAGGCCGTTGATGCACTGTCTGAGGAGACGGATCTGCTCGTCGTCAACGCGCTTTTCTGGTCGATGACGCAGCATGAAAAGTACGAACCCGATCGCGCAGCGTGGGCGCACCATCTGCGCGATCAGGACCTCGCGGCAATATCCGATCACGTTAAATCGGGCGGCTCCTTATTGGCGGTGCATACCTCGGTAATTTGCTGGGATACCCAACCGGGATGGATCGACCTGCTGGGAGGGGGGTGGCGTTGGGGTCAATCCTACCACCCACCGATGGGAAAAGCTGAGATACGCTTGACTGGGAACGGTCGCAAACTGAGCGACGGTCCGGACCAGTTTACCTTGCTTGATGAGGTCTATCATGCCCTCTCGCCGAAGAGCGATTGTCAGATTTTGGCGGAAGGTGTGGCGGAAGGTGAACCTCAACCGGTCGCCTGGCTTCGTGAGAATGGGGCAGGCCTGGTCGGGGTCGATGCCCTAGGTCACGATTCCCGATCATTGACCGATCCAGGTCATGCCGGACTCGTCAGGGGAATGCTGAATATTTTTTGGAGGCGCGGCGTAGAGACGACGCGCGAAGCCAGGGTCTGAGCAGAAAGAGAGACTGATGCGTACAACTGAAGGGGCAAGTGTCCTGATCACCGGCGGCGGTTCTGGCCTGGGCGAGGCTACGGCACGCTTCCTCGTAGCGCGGGGAGCAAAGGTCACGATCACCGGCAGGCGCGAAGAAAAGCTGAAGTCTGTGGCAGAAGACATTGGCTGCAACTGGATAGCGGGCGATGTCGCATCCGCAGAAGATCGCCAGCGTATGATCGACGGTACCGTTGAATATGGTGGAGGGATCGATGCGCTGGTCAACAATGCTGGCAATATGTACCGGGGAGCTCTTGAGACTTTGGACGAGCAGAAATTGCTCGATGTCTTCCATACCAATGTTGTCGGCGCGATGATGCTGACGGCGCTGGCTTCCCCACATCTCGAAAAGAAAGCAGGATCGGTTCTGTTCATGGGATCGAGCCACGTGCGGCGGGCCTGGCCTGGCGCCTCGCCCTATGCCGCGACGAAAGCGGCGGTCATGACGCTCACTCAGGTTTTGGCGGCCGAATTGGGGCCGAGAGAGATACGGGTGAATTGCATTGTGCCGGGTGGCGTCGTCACGGAAATCAACGTGCGCGCGGGATTGCTATCGGAAAAGGAGGCTCATGCACGCCAGGCCTCTATGGCTTCCCTGCAGGCAATGGATCGGCTTGGCACGGGAGAAGATATCGCCCAGGCAGTAGAGTATTTCATGAACGCCGATTGGGTAACGGGTGCAATTTTGGACGTCGATGGGGGGTTGGGGCTGGGCGTATCCCGCGACTGACGCGGCTTACTTCTTGAGCCGAAGGAGCCGCCGGGCATTTTGAGCCAGCGGTATATCTATCTTGGGTATTTCGAATTTCTCCGGCGCATCCCAGCCCGCAAAATTCGTGCCGTAGACGAGTTGCGAAGTCCCGACACGTTCCGCCAGCAATTCGACGGCGCGATCGTCGTGCATATGAATGTCAAACCACAAGCGTTGCGCCATGCGCTTGAAAGCGCCTTCGTGCCTCAAATGCTCGGGTACCCAGCGCCGCATGTGTGCCGCATGTTCCAGCCGACCCCAAATCAGGGAAAGTGCCCCCCCACCATGGCTAATGCAAATATCAATTTCCGGATGCCGATATAGTACGCCGCCGAAAATCAGCGTTGCTGCTGCAATTGTTTCCTGCATTGTAAAGCCCGCCAGAATGTCGAGCTCATACTTCTTGAGTGCAGGACTGCCGTCGGGTCCGTCAATTCCGGCAGGCGCCGGGTGCAGGAACAGCGGCACGTCCAGCTCTACAACCTTCGTGTAGAATGCATCCATGTCTTCAGCGTCCAACCCGCCGGGCAAGTCGGTGCCAATATAGGCAGCGCTAAGGCCCAGTTCGCTAACTGAACGCTCCAATTCTTCAATTGCAGCAGGAATATCCTGCATTGGAAGCGCCGCCGCCCCCCCAAGCCGATCAGGACAATCGGCCACGAGCCGAGCCATTGCATCATTATGGCGCCGACAGAAGCGGACAGCGTCAGGAACTGGAACATAGTGAAAATAAGTCAGAGGATTGGGGGAAAGCAGCTGATAACTGATCCCGCTGCGGTCCATCGCCGCGAGCCTTATTTCAGGGCTCATAAAGGCGCTGCCGCGATATTTTACGTTACGTAGCTGGTATTCCCCTATACGAAAAACCGGCGTTCCATCCGCTTCTTCATACAGAAAAGGGCCAAAGTCCCCGGCCTGTTCAAATGTGTCCTCTAATACCGCGTGAGCATGCACATCGATTACGTCAGTGGAAGTTTTCACAGTCACATCATTCCTCTAACTAAGCCGCCGTCGACCTGTATTGCGGTACCAGTGATATAGCTGGCCGCGTCGGAGGCGAGAAAAACAGCAAGGTTAGCTATCTCATCAGCTTCACCCATGCGGCCAAGAGGAATCTCATCAGTTATCGACTTCTGAACGTCGTCTATCGATAAACCCTCTTTTTCGGCACGCTGGTCGAGAATATTGTCCATCCGTGCCGTCCGCGTCCATCCTGGGCAAACCGTATTGACAAGTATATTGTCGCAACCAACCTGGTCAGCCAATGTCTTGGCCCAGCCCAATACTGCTGGACGCAAACTGTTCGAAAGCGACAGTCCGGGTATCTGATGCTTAACGCCATAGGACGAGATGTTGATGATCCGTCCCCAGCGCTGAGTCCGCATGTCGTCGATAACAAGGTCGGTCGTACGGACGGCCGACATCAATGTGAGTTCCACGGCCGCGTACCAGTCGGCCTCGTCGAGGCTGGAGAGGGCGCCTGCACGGGGCCCTCCCGCATTGTTCACCAGAATCTCTATCGGCCCAAAAGCATGCCGGACTCGCTCCACGGCAGCCGCAATATCGCTTTTGCTGGTAACATCTGCCTGTAGCGCGAGTGATCCTGGCATTGTTTCGGAAGCCTTTGCCAAGCGTTCCGGATCCCGAGCGCAAATGGCGATCTTGGCCCCCTCTCTATGGAGGCCCTGCGCAGTGGCCAGGCCGATACCGTCACTGCCGGCCATGACAAGGGCAACGCGCCCTTCGATTCCGAGCTTCATAGCCCTTTCTCCTGCGCGAATTGTGCTCTGTAGCTAGCAAGATCGAAATAATCGCGCCATTCGACGATCTGGCCGTCGGCAATTTCGAACGCCCCCATGATAGGCAGGGTGGCTGACTTTCCGTTTCGAACGAGGTGATCGACCCGCTCTGTCAGTACGATATTTTCGCTGACTGAAATGTTGAGAAGTTCCCACTTCATCTCTTCGAACGGGCCGGCGCCCCGGATATAGTCCATGACGGCCGCCTTGCTGCGGATTACAGGCAGGGGACCGTTGCGATAAACGACATTCTCAGCGAGGAGCGCCTCAATCTGTAGCATGTCGAGGCGTGACCATGCTGCGCAGAAGGCCCTGACCGCGGCAAGCGCCTCAGCTTCAGAAGTGCAGCCTGTCCCCATCAGGTGACTGCCTGCACATGCTTGTTCAAAATAGATTCCAAAAACATATATGGATCAATCCGCCGGATATTTTGTTTGAAATTCTTGCCACGTGGGCAAGTTCTCTGGATAGTCGGCTTCTTTTGCGATGCCATTGACGACTACGCGTTTGTCTTGATTTAGGCCATTGGCGTATTCTGTTGCTGGCACATAATAGAGATAGTGAATCGTTCTCTTCGCAAAGCGCCATAATCCATTTTGGCGCCCGTAGACGTCGTCGTATTTCATTGCTGCCAGGCTCACCGTCCCGCGGACCGTGGTTTCCGCATGGCTCAGCACCAACCCTGTGGCGCGGTCCGGATCATCTGGGTCAAAGCGAACGAAATTGTCATGAGTCCAGTGGAATGCCGGGCCGCGACTTTGAAATGTGCTGATAAAAAACTCTTTGATCGCAGCGCGGCCTACCGCTTCAACCGTGCCACTAAAAGAACGAAACTCGGCATCCTCAGAGAACAAACTTTCAAGGCGGAGTATATCGTGCTCATCGCATGCAATGGCATATGAACTTACAAGCTCTGAAATAGCGTTGCGAGCCTCAAGTTTTTCTACTCTTTTGGCAATGTCTTCCAGGGAATTCACGTCTGCAAATCCTCGGGACTGGAAAGCATCAGCCGGTCAATCCATGTGTGGTAATGCTGAAGCCCCGGCTCATTTCGTCCAAAAATGAACTTGTCATTAGCGCCGGAACCTAGTCCAGCCTGGATCGTCGAAACGATTGCATAGTCTTCGTCACGAACTGCTTGAAGTGTCATCAAGCTGAAATTGTCTACCGCCTCTTTCTGCTGATCGCTTTCAGGGGCGGAAGAGGCCAGAAGGAATTGCCGAGTTATAGTCCTGTCCGGCGTTGCGGCGGGCCATACCTGGCTGAATAAACAATGATCCCCCAATACTCCCGAAATAGAAAGATTGGGAAAGACCGAGTGGATCATGCGAATAAAATTACCGCCTTCGCCTTTTGGAACCTCTTTTTCTTTCAGTTCTTTTAGATTTGGCCGGGCAAAGGTGAGCCGCTGATGCGGTCCGTATGTGTCATGGACTAGTAAGTTGCCGATCGTGTGCATTCCGACCGTGGTCCGATGTACGCTGTCATGGTGATAAACTTCGAGATATCCATCAAGCGTAGCCTTCCACCCCGGACTTTCGAGCTCGCGAACTTCCGTGAGAAAAAGCTGGTCCAGTCGTAGAGATGCCAGACGGTCGCCCATGTCTCCGAGCCACTCATCAATGTTAAACTCATGCCCCGGCGTGAGAGTGGCGAAGATAACGCCATGCCGCTCTGCACAGTTCAGTCGGGTCAGGGAATGCGCGCCACGGTCGAGGTCGCCGAAGGACTTTTCGCCATATATGCCCGTTAGCTGGCCGTCATTATCATACACCCACGCGTGGTATGGGCAGGCGAACTTGCGCTGTTTGCCGGCGCCGTCTGAACAAACGCGCGCGCCGCGGTGCCGACAAACGTTGAGAAACACATTTATCTCACCCTCGCCATTCCGCGTGATCAGCAGCGGCTGCCCCATTATGGTGCGGGCAAGATAGCTCCCTGATTCCGGGACCTCTATCGACAGCGCGATGGAAACGGGCAGCGTGCCGAAAATGCGCTGACATTCGCGTTGATAGCGTTCGGGATCCAGATACGCGGAAACTGGGATTTCCATCTGGTCCGGGGCGCGGTCGGTCGTCCCTTCACGCAGATGTACAAGCGCGCGTTTCGCAAGAGCGTCATATGTCGGTTGCAAATTCTGCGGATCAGTCATTTCTGCTTGTCCTGTTCTATTTGGAAAATGCAGGCACCCCGATGACATCTTGCACGGATCACAGAGACGCTTGCTCGTCTTCTTGTTCTTCTTCGATCCTCACCTCAAGGCGACGGAGATTTCCGGAAAAATCGCTTTGCCGCACGCGATAATCATCATTGATCGCGGTAATCGTGTCGGTGCCCACATCGAATCCGTCAGTGTGCGAAATCCAGATTGGCAAAGTGGCACCCACGCGACCTGAGGCCACGTCTCGACCGTCGACAGAGAGAGTGACATCACCTCCCCCGCTCGGCTCGCCATCAAATGCGAAGTGCATCTCCAGGCGATGCCTGCCTGCCCCTATCCTCTCTTCGGAACGAATTGAGTAAACCCGAGGCGGGATGGCATTATAAGTGAAGACGGGCTGACCGTTGATCAGGTAAAGCGCGTAACCGCCAAATTTTCCGCCCTGAGTTACCAACACCCCGTTTGCCGGATCATCGCCGAGTTCAATATCTGCGGTAATGCGCCAGGACTTGCCAATGGTCGGGGGGGCCGCGCTTTCAGGAACGCGCGTGATGACGTCCTGATATACGAAAGACGTGCGCCCATCGGATTGAACCGGCTTACCCGCCACACCCTCCAGGGCGTCACGTACAGGCAGGATGTTGGATTTTTCAGCCTCCGCCCAGAACAAGTCCTTCATATATTCCAGTTTTTCCGGGTGGCGTTTCGCCAAATCAGCCGTTTGGCTGTAGTCCTCAGCGAGGTTGTAAAGTTCCCAATTACGTTCGCTGACCGGGATTTTAGCTCCACGCGAGACGTCCCAAGCGGGCCGGGCGGGCGATGTTCCTGCCCACCAGCCCCGATCATAAATACCCAAGTTCGTAAACACTTCAAACACTTGGCGTTGGCGACGGGATTCGGCACCTGCGTCGTCAATCGTGTAGAGAAAGCTCAACCCGTCTACCGGCTTTTGCTCCACCCCATCGACTGTCTCGGGAATAGGCAGATTTGCCGCGTCCATTATCGTTGGCGCAACATCCGAAACAAACAGGAACTGCTCGCGCAATCCCGGCTTTTTAATGCGGTCTGGCCAACTGATCGCTAATCCGTTGCGGACTCCGCCAAGATGCGATGCGATCTGCTTGTACCAGGGAAAGGGGCTGTTGAGGGCCCAGCCCCATGCCGCAGGATAATTCGTGTAAAGGTCTGGCCCGCCAATCTTGTCGATATTCTGGATCAAAAAATCGAACGGCTCGTCAACCCGGTTGATCACCGACTGTTCGAATGCCAGCCCATTTAGCGAACCCTCAGCACTGCCGCCATTATCGCCTTGGATGAAGATAATCATTGTGTTGTCGAATTCGCCGCGATCCTTCAGTTCCTGAATAATGCGGCCGATTTGTGCGTCGGCGAAAGACAGGGACGCGGCATATGCTTCCATCAGTCGAGCCGCCACCTTCTGTTTGTCAGGTGAAAGGCTAGACCATGCCGGCAGTTGATCGGGCCGTGGTGCCAAGCGAGCATCGGCGGGAATCACGCCCATCTGCAACTGTCGCCGATAGGATCGTTCGCGAACAACATCCCACCCTTCATCAAATTCCCCACGAAATTTCTCGAGCCAGTCTTTTGGCGCATGGTGGGGAGTGTGGGCGCTCCCGGGGGCGTAATAAACGAAGAAGGGGTTTTGCGGTGCAACTTCGCGCTGACGACCTATCCATGCGATGGCCTTATCCGCCAAGTCCTGATCGAGGATATAATCCGGTCCGCGGTCTGAAACATCGATGGGATTAAGATTTTCAAACAACCCCGGTTCGAACTGACTAGTATCTGCCGACAAGAAGCCATAGAAATACTGGAACCCCATTCCAGTGGGCCATCTGTCAAATGGGCCCGTGGCACTCATTTCCCACTCTGGGACGAGATGGGATTTCCCGAACATGGCCGTATTATAACCGCCGTCAGTTAGCCAGCGGGCCACAGTGGCTGCGGAATCGGGGATCACGCTCGTATAGCCAGGATATCCCGCAGGGCGCTGCGGGGTCGCTCCCATCCCCACCTGATGGGGGTTACGGCCCGTCAGCAGGGCTGCTCGCGTCGGCGAACACATGGCGGAATTGTGGTACCGATTAAATCTAAGTCCGCGCTCGGCGATCGAATCCAGCGCCGGCGTAGGAATGGGGCCGCCGAAGGTGCTTGAGGCGCCAAAGCCGACGTCGTCCGTCATGATGAGAAGGACGTTCGGGGCGCCTTCGGGCGCGCGCGGGCGCTCCGGCCATTGCGGCGGCGGAGCCTCTTGAACGGTCCGTGCCGGTCGCTGCTGTGCGACGAGGGGGGCAGAGAAAAATACAATAAAACAAGACAATAAGGACAGATAAAATCTGCGTTGTCCGCTCATTTTTTTCCGCTCCCCACGCAAGATCGTGCTTGCCATCAAAATTTATTTCGATATGAATAGATTTCTATGGACGCCCCTGAGAGGTGTCAAGAGCATTGGGGAGAAACAAAAATGCGTCAGATTCTGAATATCCTGGGCGGAAGTTCAATCATCGCGCTGGCCGCTCTCGCGCCGACGTCGGCCCTTGCGCAAGATGTTGAGGCTGAGACGGAAGCCAGTGAAGCTGAGCAGGGCGGTATCAACGAGATTATAGTTTATGCCCAGCGCAAGTCCCGGGGCGAAGAGCTGCAGGACGTGCCGATGGCAATAACCGCCGTAAATGCTCAGTCACTGGAGCAAGCCCATGCGGTCGATGTTCGCGATGTTGGCCGGATGGTCCCTAACGCTCAGTTAGATGGCGTAGGCACCTTTCCAGGTTTCGCAAATTTCTTCATGCGCGGCGTGGGTGTGTCCACCAGTGTCCGCTCCCTCGATCCTGCGGTGAACATTGTTCAGGACGGAATGGTAATCGGCTATCAAGCCGGCGCCGTTCTCGACACCTTTGATACCGAAAGCGTCGAGGTGCTGCGCGGTCCTCAGGGCGTTCTGTTTGGTCGGAATGCGTCCGGTGGTGTCGTCAGCCTGCGTTCCAAGCGCCCGACCGGTGACTTTGGTGCAGAAATGAAGTTGACCCTGGGCAATGCGGGAACCGTCGAGACGCGTACCGCTGTGGAGGGGGCGCTCGTTGAAGATCGGGTGATGGCAAGAATGGCCGTACTTACCCGAAACAACAACGGATTTTTCACGAATAATAACAATGGCTCATTCGTGGTGGTGCCGGGCAATCCCAATCCCACCGGCGCTGCTGCTGCGGAACATCCCGTCGAGAAGTTCCCTGAAACTAACGAGATCGTCGCCAAGAGCACCTGGGTTTTCAAACCCGGCGATACCACCACCTTCACCCTGCTTGGCCAGTATCTCAATTTTCGAGATGGCGGTGGTGCGACGAGAAGCTATTTTCCAGAAGGGGCGCCCCCGCGGCAGCTTCAGACGAGTTGGGGGTGGACGCCCGAACCCGGTAAATGGGAGACAAATCTCGGTACGACCGGGTACACTAACATCGAAGGCTTCCATGTTATTGGCGAGCTGGAACAGGATGTTGGCGCTGGCGTAGTTACGGCTTTAGGAGCGTATCGCGACATCAGTTATAATGCGACGCTCAACGTTGGCGGCGATCCCTTCGATGTACTGCTGTTTCCAGATAATGAAGAGGATGCGACGCAAAAAAGTCTGGAAGTGCGTTACAATGTCGATCTGAACGACCGGATTTCGCTTCTCGTAGGAGGTTTCTACTTCCACCTGGATTCGGATGTGTTCGAGAAGCGCTTGCAGAAGCTTCCCACTGACGCTGTCGACCGCCGCTATATTGTCAATATTTGGAACCAGGACACAAAATCATTTGCGTTTTTTGGCAATGTTGATTTTTCGGTCACCGATAGCCTGACTTTATCGGCTGGTGTGCGGTATAGTAAAGATACCAAGAAAATGCACATTGTGCCTTTAACGATTTGTCCTGGGCAGAGCTTCGATTCCTGTCCCCGCAATTTTCTAGACGCCGAGGAGTCGTGGGACGACGTTTCGCCAAGATTGGTCGCCAATTGGGAGGTCGTTCCCGATATTCGAGTTTTTGCAAGCTATTCGCGCGGTTATCGTGCCGGGAACTTCAACGCCCGCGCGCCCACGGCTGCAGGTGCGATCGTGCCGGCCAATCCTGAAAGTGTCTCGTCATTTGAAACTGGCGTGAAATCCGACCTTCTCGACGACACACTTCGTGTAAACGTCAACTATTTCTATCAGAAATACGACGAGATTCAGCGCCTTGTACAAACCCCGATCGAGGGAAGCTCTCCAGAGCAGCGACTATTCAACGCTGCTTCGGCTACCATTCAGGGCATCGAATTCGAAACGGCGTTCATGCCGGTATATGGGCTGCGGTTCGATGCAAACGTTGGCTATACCGATGCGCAATATGACTCCTTTGACAATTTGACGCTTCCGGCCGGGGTGAGCGTATCGGATCTGAAGTTTGATCGCGTTCCCAAATGGACCGCATTTGTAGGCTTCACCTATGACCTTGATGTAGGAAGAGACGATACTCTCTCGTTTCACTCCGGTTATTCATGGCGGTCGCACGTTTTTACCGACGTGAACAATGACCCGCTCCTTGAACAGGATTCCTATGGATTGCTTGATGCCAGCATAACATATGAGCACGATAACTGGACATTTGGCATTTTCGGACGAAATCTCGCAAATCAGGAGTTTGCCGAGATTAAATCCGCTGGTCTTGGGTATAACGCATTTGGCGGCACTCCCCGCTATTATGGCGCACAAATAGGAATGGAATTCTAAGTTTCCCTCAATCGCGCGGCGGCTAATTGTTATGGCCGCCGCGCCCAATACGGCTCTATGACGCGCACCGAGGTAAAAAACTTCATTCGGTAATTTGATTGTACCGAAATTTACTTGGTAGTTTGTACGCCCGACGTAAAAGACTAGATACTAAAGTGACCATATGACCAGGAAACTGGCGAGCTGATTGCGAAGGTTCCTATTCTTTATATCTGATCTGGCATGCGGTCGTAGACCAGGCGGAAGCCAACATTGCTCGAGCCGAGGCCCGGGTCTACACCTTGGCGAGCCGCTGGACGATATCGTTGACAGTAATTCGGCGCGCAAAGGTAGCTCCCCCCTTTCATCACACGGGTCGCTAGTTGGGAATTCACCCCATCGTAGGTACTCGTTTCGCTTGGTCCCCGCGGATTATCGCGATCGGCGGGGTTGTGGCCAGCAGCATAAAAATCGGCCGTCACCTCCCACACGTTCCCCACCATGTCGTAAAGTCCAAAGCCATTAGGTTTAAAACATCCGACCGGTGCAACTCCTTTGAAACCATCTGTGGCTTCGTTTTGCACGGGGAAAGCGCCCTGCCAGCTGTTTGCCCGTTCGGATGATGGCTGCCGGGTAGAATTGGATGGGTTTCCGCCCTTTGCTGCATATTCCCACTCTGCCTCGGTGGGAAGACGGCCGCCTGTCCATCTAGCGTATGCCACCATATCCTCCCACGCCAGATGGACGACCGGCTCATTCGGTTTGGCGTCCGGGCCGGTCGGTCCGGCAGGTTTGCGCCAATTGGCACCCGGAACGTAGGCCCACCAATCTTGAAAATCTCTTGAAGCAGATTGCGGTGGCGAAAAGACTGCCGAGCCCGGCTCAAGCATATGGGGCGGAATCTGGTCTGCCGGCACGCCGAATTGGTTCGGATCGACGGGCTTTTCGGCAAGAGTAATATGGCCGGTCTCATCCACGAAATTCGCAAACTGGCGATTGGTAACTTCATGTGGATCAATCCAAAAAGCGTCGACCCGTGTTTCTCTCTCAGGACCTTCTTCAGGATAAATATCGTCTTGTCCCATGACAAACTCTCCGCCCGCAAGGCGGATGGGTGTATCAGTCAAGGATGGGCAGGATTTCATGTTTTCGACGGTCAGCGCCTCTGAGTCTGCCGAAGGCGTCGTTTCGCTCGCGCAGGCCGAAATCATCAATGCAGCTAAAAACGAAAGAGATGTAGTCGTTTTAAAAGACAAGTATCCGCCCCTGCGCCGGAATGAAAATATCAATGATAACGCTAGTACTCGCAAATTGCCGAGTGAAAGGCAATGTAGGCGCTGGTCTCAGGAACGGGGGGGCGGCCCACGGTGCAGCCTGCGGACCCGGAACAGCTGTCATATTGGTGCCCGCGGCCGGAATCGAACCGGCATGGGAGAACCTCCCGAGGGATTTTAAGTCCCTTGCGTCTACCAATTCCGCCACGCGGGCACGGGGGGTATTAGGGGCGCGGTCGCCTCGCTAGCGCCGGGGCGGGGTCGCTGTCCAGCATCGACGAACATTGTCAGGGAACGCCAAGGCCATCTCGCGCGCTCTTGCCGCACGAAACAGGGAGAGCCACCGATGGAACGCGTTACCCGTCTGCAGACATTTGCCCGTATCGGATATTTGGCGAGGGGCATCGTCTATATTTTGCTTGGCTATTTCGCGCTGACGACGGCGGGCTCCGGCGGCACGACCGGCGTTCTGCAACAGATCGAGGAAATGCCCGCGGGCGCCATCCTGCTGGGCCTCGTCGGTATCGGCCTTCTGGGTTATGGTATTTTCCGCCTGTACGGCGCCATGATCGATTTGGAGGGGCATGGCACGGACGCCAAGGGGATCGGCACCAGGGTCGGCCATGCCGCCAGCGGTTTTGCACACCTGTTCCTGGGCTATTACGCCTTGTCAGCGGCCACCGGCACGGATTCTGGCGGCGGCGGCGGCAATACCGAGGGTGAAGCAGCGTCGACACTTGTGTCCATGCCCGGCGGAACATTCGTTCTGGGCCTGATCGGCATCGGGTTCCTGCTGGCCGCGCTCAATCAGGTGCGAAAGGCGATAAGCGGCAATTTCATGTACCTGCTGGACGCCGACGCGCCGAGCTTCACCAAGCATGTGGGACGCGCGGGCTATGCCGCCCGTGCCGTCGTTTTTGCCATTCTGGGCTGGACCATTGCGGGCGCGGCGTGGGGCGGCGACGCGTCCGAGGTTGGCGGCATCGGACAGGTGCTGAACGACCTGCGTGGTATGGGCTGGGCCTATCAGTTGGTTGCGGCGGGCCTGTTGCTGTTCGGCGTCTTCAGCCTGGTAATGGCACGCTATCGCACCATTCGCGACGAGGATGTTATTGCAAGATTAAAGGCGGAAGTCCGTAGCTAGCCGCCGCCAGTATCGTTAATGATCTGCAACATATGTGGACGCTGCATCAATTCCCTCTCTGCCCCTTTTCGCGCAAGGTGCGCATCGTCATGGCGGAAAAGGGCGTCGATTTTCAAATAGCGACCGAATATCCGTGGGAACGGTCGGACGCGCTGATGGATATGAACCGGGCGGGGCAGACGCCTGTCCTGACCGGCGAGCGGGTGGCGCCGATCCCGGATTCCATGGCGATCTGCGAATATTTCGAGGAAACGGTGGAAAAGGTGCCGCTGATGGGGTCCGGCCCCGCCGCGCGGGCGGAGGTCAGGCGGCTGACCGCCTGGTTCGACCAGAAATTCTATGCCGAGGCAGTCAATTTGCTGCTGGCCGAGCGGATGTACAAGCGCATCGTTCTAAAGGCGCCGCCCGATTCCGCGGCCCTGCGCGTGGCGGCGAAGGGCGTCGCGCAGCATCTCGATTATCTGGAATATCTGCTGGGCGAGCGGCGCTGGCTGGCAGGATCCAGCTTCAGCCTTGCCGACATCGCCGCCGTCGCGCAGCTGTCCGTTGCGGACTATCTGTCCGGCGTCGACTGGCGCGGGTTTCCCGACACGAAAACCTGGTATGCCACGGTCAAATCGCGCCGCAGCGTGCGCGCCTTGCTGCCAGAGCGGATGCAGGGGCTGAGCCCCCCCGCGCATTACGACAAGCTGGATTTCTGAAACGCGGTTTCCGGCCGCGATGACCCGCGACAGGTAAATTGTTCTCTTTTGCCGAAAGGTTCGGTAACCCGCTGCGCTGGCTGAGGGGGGCGAGGGGAATAAGATGACCACGGCAAATGCATCCGCCTATTGGCGCGCAAATTTACGGCTTCTCTGCGGCCTCTTGGCCGTCTGGTTTGCGGTATCGTTCGGGGCGGGCATTATTTTTCGCGATGCGCTGGACCGTTTCAATATCGGCGGCTACCCGCTGGGCTTCTGGTTCGCGCAGCAGGGGTCGATCTATGCCTTCGTGATCCTGATCTTCGTCTATGTCATCGCCATGCGGCGGCTGGACCGGAAGTTCGGGGCGGGCGAATAATGGCGACGCAGACGCTGATCTACATCTTCGTCGGGCTGAGTTTTGCGCTGTATATCGGTATCGCGCTGTGGTCGCGGGCAAAATCCACCAGCGAATTCTATGTGGCAGGTGGCGGCGTTCACCCGGTCGTCAACGGCATGGCGACGGCTGCCGACTGGATGTCGGCGGCCAGTTTTCTTTCGATGGCAGGCCTGATCGCCTTTCTGGGCTATGATGGCAGCGTCTATCTGATGGGCTGGACCGGCGGCTATGTGCTGCTGGCGCTGTTGCTGGCGCCTTATTTAAGGAAATTCGGACAGTTCACCGTGCCGGATTTCATTGGCACACGCTATTATTCCCGCACCGCCCGCGTAGTGGCGGTCGTCTGCCTGATCTTTGTCAGCTTTACCTATATCGCCGGACAGATGCGCGGGGTCGGCATCGTCTTTTCCCGCTTTTTGAATGTCCCTATCGATCTGGGCGTCGTCATCGGCATGGGGATCGTGTTCATCTATGCCGTCCTAGGCGGAATGAAGGGCATCACCTACACACAGGTGGCGCAATATTGCGTGTTGATCTTTGCCTATTTGGTCCCTGCGATCTTCATCAGCTTCATGGTTACCGGCAATCCGGTGCCGCAGCTGGGCCTGGGCAGCGAGGTGGCGGGTGAGGGCGTGTTCATGCTGCAGAAGCTGAACGCCACCCTGACCGATCTGGGGTTCGCCGAATATACGTCCGGCACGAAGTCGACGCTCGACGTTTTTTGCATCACTGCGGCCCTGATGGTGGGAACGGCGGGCCTGCCCCATGTCATCGTGCGGTTCTTTACCGTGCCGAAGGCGTCGGATGCGCGTATTTCGGCGGGCTGGGCGCTGGTTTTCATCGCCCTGCTTTACACGACGGCCCCCGCTGTCAGTGCTTTTGCGCGGCTGACCTTTACGGAGGCGGTGAACGAGACGGCCTATAGGGACCTGCCGACCTGGTTTTCCAACTGGGAAGCCAATGGCTTGATCGCCTTTGCCGACAAGAATGATGACGGTGTCGTCCAATATCGTGCCGGCGAGGCGCTGGAGGGCGCGCCGGCCTATACGGGCGCGGCGGGCGCATCGGGCGAACGCGGCGTCGCCAACCCGTCGGCCGGGGAGAATGAGGTGTTCGTTGATCGCGATATCATGGTGCTGGCCCTGCCGGAGATCGCGCAGCTGCCCGGGTGGGTCATCGCACTGGTTGCGGCGGGCGGCCTGGCGGCGGCGCTGTCGACGGCGGCGGGGCTTTTGCTGGTGATTTCCACGGCGGTCAGTCACGACCTGCTGAAGAAAACCTTTCGCCCCGATATTTCGGACCGAGGCGAACTGCGCGCCGCGCGCCTGGCCGCGACGGCGGCGATCCTGGTGGCGGGATTGCTGGGTATTTATCCGCCCGGTTGGGTCGCCGAGGTCGTCGCCTTTGCCTTTGGGCTGGCAGCGGCATCCTTGTTCCCGGCGATCCTGATGGGGATTTTTTCGCGCCGCATGAATCGGGAAGGGGCAATTGCGGGAATGGTCACCGGCCTGTTGTTCACCTTTGCCTATATCGTCTGGTTCAAATTTGCCGCGCCGGAAACGAATGACGCCGCCCACTGGTTGTTCGGCATTTCGCCTGAGGGGATCGGGGTTGTCGGCATGGTGCTGAATTTCGCAATTGCCGTTGCCGTCGCGCGCATGACCGCGCCGCCGCCGGAGGAAGTGGATTTGCTGGTGGATCGAATCCGCGTCCCGGAATGACGTGCGACTATCGCTAGTGGAAATCTCGCGATTTGGGGATGATGCTGACATTGCGGGGGTGGCGACCGACATTCGAGGGCAGGGGGCTGGTGACATGATCGCCGCGCGCCAGGTCGGATTTCAGAAGATCATCGGACAGGTGGCTCAGCCGCGCCGTATCGTCGATCATTCGGTTCGCAATGACGTGAATCACTGCATCATCCATTTGCACTGTCCCCTCCACCGCCATCAGCCGCGCACCCATGACGATCTTGCGGTATTTTTTCAGCGTGTCGGGCCAGACGACCAGATTCACCACGCCCGTTTCATCCTCCAATGTGATGAACACCACGCCCTTTGCGCTGCCGGGCCGCTGCCGGATCAGCACGATGCCGCAGATCGAGACGCGCTGGTTGAAACGACATTGCCGCAGGTCCGCCGCCCGGGTGAAACCGCGGGCGGAATAATCGCCGCGCAGGAACTGCATCGGGTGCGCCTTTAAGGAGAGGCGTGTCGTCTGATAATCGGCCACAACATGTTCGCTGAGCGGCATGGCGGGCAGCAATATGGGAATGTCCGCGCCCTCGTCGCGGCTGTCGGTATGGGTGAAGAGCGGCAGGTCTGGCGCGTTTTTCAGGGTGCGGGCATCCCACAGCGCGGCGCGCCGATCCTTTCCCAAGGAACGAAAGGCATCGGCAGCGGCAAGAATCTGGATGGCGGGAACGCCGAGGCCGGCGCGGGTGCGCACCTCCTCCACAGTTTCATAAGGGGATCCGCGCGCCGCCAGCAGTCGGGCGGCATCTGCCGCCTTAAACCCGTCGATCTGACGCAGACCGAGGCGGACGACGGCCCCTCCGTTTTTGGAAGAGAGGGGGGCAATCACGGTGGAATCCCAATCCGACATGTTCACATCGGGGGCCAGCACCGTCACGCCATGTTCGCGCGCATCGCGCACGATCTGGGCGGGCGCATAAAATCCCATGGGCTGAGAATTGAGGAGCGCCGCGCAGAAGATCGCCGGATGGTGGCATTTGATCCAGCTGGACACATAAACGAGGTGGGCAAAGCTGGCAGCATGGCTTTCCGGGAAGCCATATTCGCCGAAACCCTCGATCTGGCTGAAACAGCGGGCGGCGAATTCCGGATTATAGCCCCGTTCCACCATGCGCCCGACCATCTTTTCCTTATGCTCCGACACCATCCCGCGAGAGCGGAAGGTGGCCATCGCCTTTCTCAGCTTGTTCGCCTCGGCCGGAGAAAAGCATGCGGCGGTCATGGCGATCTTCATCGCCTGCTCCTGAAAAATGGGCACGCCCAACGTTCGTTTCAGGATGTTTTTCAGTTCATCCGGATCATGTTGGGGGCCGGGGGTGGGATAGACGGTCGGTTCCTTGCCCTGGCGGCGGCGTAGATAGGGATGCACCATGTCGCCCTGTATGGGACCGGGCCTGACGATGGCGACCTGAATGACCAGATCGTAGAATTTGCGCGGCTGCAGGCGCGGCAGCATGTTCATCTGCGCACGGCTTTCCACCTGAAAAACGCCAAGGGAATCGCCGGCGCACAGCATGTCGTAAACGGCCCCGTCTTCCTGATCGACAGTGGCCAGCGTGTAGCGGCGACCATGCTGCGCCTCGATAAGGTCGAAGCATTTGCGGATGCAGGTCAGCATGCCGAGCGCCAGCACATCGACTTTCATGATGCCCAGCGCCTCGATATCGTCCTTGTCCCATTCGATGAAGCTGCGGTCCGGCATGGCGCCATTGCCGATGGGCACGGTCTGGGTCAGTGGTTCCCGCGTCAGGATGAAGCCGCCGACATGCTGTGACAAATGACGCGGCATGCCGATCAGCTGGTCCGCCAGCCATATGGTGCGTTTCAGATGCGGGTCGTTGAGGTCGAGCCCCGCTTCCTTCACCTTGTCCTCATCGACTTCCGATCCCCAGCTGCCCCAGACCGTCCTGGCCAGCGCGGCGGTCACGTCCTCTGACAGGCCCATGATCTTGCCCACTTCGCGGATGGCCATGCGCGGACGATAATGGATGACGGTGGCGCACAGCCCGGCGCGGTCGCGGCCATAGCGCCGATAGATGTGCTGGATAATTTCCTCGCGCCGCTCATGTTCGAAATCGACGTCGATGTCGGGCGGCTCCTTGCGCTCCTCCGATATGAAGCGTTCGAACAAAAGCTCCGTCGTTGCCGGGTCGACGGAGGTGATGCCCAGGCAATAACAGACCGCGCTGTTCGCCGCCGATCCGCGACCCTGACATAATATGCCGATCCCGCGCGCATGGGCGACGATGTCGTTGATGGTCAGGAAATAGCGCGCAAAGCCCATCTTTGCGATCAGCCTCAGTTCCTTGTGCAGCAGTTCGTCGACCTTTGCCGGTATGCCGTCTGGATACCGGCCTTTCGCGCCCGCCCAGCTGAGGTCGGAAAGATGAGCGTCGGGTGTTTTACCGCCGGGGACGCTTTCTTCCGGATATTCATATTTCAGCTCGTCCAGGCTGAAGGTGCAGGCATCGGCGATGCGGCGGGTCTGGCGGATGGCATCGGGCCAGTCCGCGAACAGGCGCAGGATTTCGGCGGGCGGCTTCAGATAGCGTTCGCCATTCTGATCGAGGAGATCCCCTGCCGTCGCCACCGTCACCTTTTCGCGGATACAGGTCATCACGTCCTGCAGCGGGCGGCGCGACGGGCAATGATAATGTACGTCATTGGTGGCCAGCAATTGCAGGCCGTGCGTCTGCGCCAGACCGGCCAGCCGCCCGATCCGCGCCCGGTCGTCGTCGCGATAGCGAAACGCCGCCGCGACATGCCCCAGCATGGGAAGCGCGGACAGGCGTGGCAGGTCGGCCGCGAACGCATCCAGATCCTCGCCCGGAATGGCGATCAGGAAAATGTCGCGGGTCAGCCCCCGTGCCACGTCGGCCAGCCGCACATGGCATGCCCCCTTCGCCTGCCAGCCGCCGTCGGCATCGGTCATCTTGCCCGCAGACAGAAGATGGCAGAGGTCGCCATAGGCGGCACGGCTGCGGGGATAGGCGTACAGCGATGGCGCATCCATCAGATCCAGGCGGCAGCCGATGACGGGCGTCATCTTCGCCGTCTTCGCCTCACTATGCAGACGCACCACGCCTGCCATGCTGTTGCGGTCGGCAATGCCCAGCGCGTCATAGCCGAGGGCATAGGCGGTGGTGACGAGGTCGATCGGGTCCGATGCACCGCGCAGGAAAGAGAAGCTGGTGGTCAGCCCCAGTTCCACGAACTGCCCGCGCGGATTGGGCACGAACGTATCGGAGGCGCTGAGCGTCCGCTTGTCGGGCGTGGTCGGTGCATCAGGCATGGCGCATTACCGGCATGGGAATGATGCGCCGGGGAGCGCATCTTGTCATGCGTCCAGGCCGTGTACGAACCACAGGGGGGTGCCGCCGCGATCGTCGGAGGCCAGCCCTTCGCGGTACAGCCAGAAACGCCGCCCCTCCCGATCCTCCACCCGGTAATAGTCGCGCAGGCGTGTGCGTCCCGGTTCGCACCACCATTCCGGCGCGATGCGTTCGGGACCCTGCGCGCGGGTCACGTCGTGTAATTGCCGCCGCCAGCGGAAACGTGCGGGCGGCCCTTCAGGCACGGCATGGATGACCTCTGCCCGTTCGGGCGTATTCAACAGGCGCAAGGGTGCTCGGCCCTGTCGGTTGACGCTGCGTGCGTCCGGATGCGGCGTCGCGGCGGCGGCAAGAAAGGCCTCGCCGCGTTCGGGCACATGACTGCCCCGGGTTACGGACTGCAACACGGCGTCCTCTCCCAATCGGGCGGACAGGCGATCGATCAATGCGACGAACGCCATCTGGTCCCGTCCCTCGCCGCTCAAATCGTCTTGTATGGCGCCCAGCGGTTCCGCGCGCAGAACCTCCAGCGCGGCGCCATCGACGCCAAAGCCGGGGTCCAGCCGCTCCAGCTTGCCGTCGAACAGGCGAATTATATGGGCGGCATCGCGGCTGGCGCGGCTGGTCGCGACCTCTGCATTCAGGGCGCGCCCGTCGACGCGGAAGGCCGTGAAGCGCAAGGACCGCGCACCGATATGATTTTCGTCCATCAATGCCGACAGGTCGCCCGTCAGATCCTGCAATATCCGCATCAGCCCGGCCAGATCGCCGAGCGGCTCTGCCAGCCGCCGGATGCTGCGAAGGGGCGGGCGCAATTGTGCGGGGACAAGGGGTTCCGCCCGGCGCCCCATGGCCTGGTCCAGACGGGTGACGGGGTTGCGGCAGGGCTGTTCGACCTTGCGAAAGCGCCGGACCAGTGCCGCGCGCGGAACCGCCGCCAGCGCGCCAATCGTCTTTAGCCCCAGCCGTTGCAGCAGCTGCACCGTTTCGGCATCCAGCCGCAACGTGCCGACCGGCAGCGGTGCGAGCATGTCGGCAAGCTGGTCCGCGTGGCAGATCGTGTGCGCGCCGCCACTGTGGGACAAGGCCCATGCGGCGCCGACCGTCGGTGCCGCAGCCAGATGGATGTTAAGCCCGGCGCCGGCGAACATGCGGGCCATGTCGCCCAGCATGGATGCCTCCCCGCCATGCAGATGGGCGGAACCTGTGGTGTCGAGGAGCAGGGCATCGGCGCCATCCCTTTGTGTCCAGGGGCACCAGCGCTGTGCCCAGCCGGCCAGCCGGGCGAGATCGGCGGTATTGGCATCCGGGTCGGCATCCTCTACGGCAAGGTCCGGCGCCAGCGCGCGCATATCGGTAATGCGCCCGCCCCGGACCATGCCCAGCGCCGCCGCCGCCGGGTTCACGTCGTGAATGACGGGACCGTGCGTACCCTCCGCCGCCAGAACGAGCGGCCTATCCTGCGGCCAGTCTCCGCCTGACTTCCGCATCCAGCGATCCATCGCCAGATGCGGTATGAAGATGGAGACGATGCGCCGCCTCGTCATAGCTGGCCGTCCAGATGCCGGGCCGTTCGCCGCGTGCGCGGAACAGTTCCGCCCGCCAGCGCGGCGCGCCGGGGGCGGCACCATCGAAAGGGTGAGGCGCGGAAGGCAGCGAACCCACCCGCCAGCGCCGCCGCGCCGCCGACAGGTTCGCCGCACCGCCAAAGCGCATCAGCATGACGTGAACCCCCTGCCGCTCTGCACGTAAAGCGAGGCGCTTCGTCGCCGTGAAGTCGAGCGCCCGTGGCTCTCCCCACACCTCCCCTATAATGGCAGAGAGAGAGGCGCATTTCAGCCCCTCCTCCATGGTCCAGAGGACGTCGGCGGCGTTGCGCGCACAGGCAAGGACCAGCCGATCCCGCGCCAGACCGAAGCGTGCAAAGGCGTGTCCATAGGGCCGGCCGGTTTCCAGCGCCGACATGCGGTCCTGCACCCATAATAGCCCGCCGCGCTGCGGCACCTGTGCCAGAGCGAAGCCGATTGCGCCAGCATCGCGTGGAGGGGCAAACAGCTCTGCCAGCCGGGGACTGCCGGGCAAGAGGGGAGCATGTGAGTCGATAGCCGCAATAGGTGTCGAGTCGGCGGTCGATTCGGCTGGACGCACCTCGGCCCCTCGAATGAAATTATCATTCGATTCCAAAAGATGGATGGCCTTGATCCTGTCCACATTCATCAACCTGCACGCATTAAGTGTTCTACTTATGTTCCGAATAGAACGACAGCAGGCGATAGAGTCAATCCGGGGAAATCGGGGCAGGGTGGGCAGTCGGCCCAGGCATCGATGCCTTGCTGGTCGTGAAGGCAGACAGCCACACGGCATATTGGACTACGCAGGCGGAGGGGCAGATCGCATCGCAGATGCAGGCACACTCTCCAGCGACGAACAGCAGATGATTTTTCGCTATTTGTGGAGCGCCGCCGATCCCGAGGGGGCAAGATTTAATGACCGGTACGTTTACGTTCGGAAGTAGTCAGCGGGGTGGCGCGCAAACCTGCTTATTCAGCGTGAATTCAAGGGTGCCGGTGCTTGGGCGGACCTTCATAATAAAGGGCGGGCCAGCGGCCAGCTGACGCCAGCGGCCTGCGCTATCTGGCCCACCCACTGCGCCACCATTGCCACTTCCTGGTCGACGACGCTGCTCTTGGCGGCTTCTTCCTGAGTCTCGATTTGCGTTTTGAAATCGCCGCCCAGTTTTGCGTGCACGGCGAATGTCGGCCCGTCGACCATTTCCCGCAATTCCTGGGGACCGGCGCCCATAT
This sequence comes from Pacificimonas sp. ICDLI1SI03, assembly GCF_054740865.1. NCBI lineage: Bacteria > Pseudomonadati > Pseudomonadota > Alphaproteobacteria > Sphingomonadales > Sphingosinicellaceae > Pacificimonas > Pacificimonas sp. ICDLI1SI03. Next base: position 2,035,208 of record NZ_JBSQAU010000001.1, on the reverse strand, counting down.
CGAACAGTTCTGACAGCCTGGCCAAGGTCTCGAAGCGCTCCTGGTTGAAGCGATTGCTGTCGAGGCTGCGCAATCTTTCGCGTTCAGAGGACAGCAGCATGGCAAACTGCCGCTGCTGAAGAAACCATGCCAGACCAGCATATTGCAAGTCGGTCATTTCGAATTGTTCGGCTGTGGACATGCCCAGATCCATTGGCGCGAACTGCATGATGTGGCGGTACAGCCGCCGTACCCATCGACGCCCCATCATGCCCTTCTTGTGCACCGAGTGCAGGAAGTTTTCGATGGAACCCGTCAGCAGCAATGCCCGTGCATCAGGGCGGGCCGACAAGATTGCGGGAATCAGGCTGTTCGCAACATTCGACGGCTTGATCACCACCATCTCTCCTGCGCCGAACGGGCGAGAAAGCAGGCGCAGTATCGGCACCAAGGCGGGCGATGCCTTCGAACCGGCGGCTGCCAGATCATTCAATATTCTCGGTTCGCTGAGGCCAAGGCTTTTTCCGGGAAGGTCCATGGCGCGCGTGAGCAAGGTGGAGCGGACGAATGCACTGTGAAAAATGAAATGGACCTTTCCCGCAGCAATATCATTCATCTGCAATTCGCTTGCCGCCAGCCAGACATTGTCGTTCTGGTTGCGGGGCTGATGATCGGCCAAAAAAGTCAGGCTGCGGATTACGTCACGGTCCAGACGAACAAATTCTACCCTTTCCCCTTGCGCATCATATCGATGGGGAAACCATTGAGGATTCCTGAGGATTTCGCCTGCATCCGGCACAAGTTTCTCCTCTGTCCTGCAATGGGGGGGCGGTGATTGGATCTGGTCTGCAGATCCTTCAATATCTACGACAATCGTGCAAGAGTGGCGCGATGAAGGCTGGCATTGTCCGAGCCGTTGACCAAGGTTTCGACGAATGAAGATCACTCTCAACCCCGACCTCGACGCCAATACCCTGGCGCAGGATTTTGCCAGGAAGGGGCGACTGCAGGTTCGGGATTTTTTCACGGCTGATACGGCAGAGGAAACCTATCGGCAGCTCGTTGCCGCCCCATGGTCTCTCGCATTCAACCACGGGGATCAGGTGCGCGAATTAAGCCCGCAGCAGTTGCAGCAACTTTCATCTCAGCAAAAAGCTGAACTTCAGCGGCTGGTGCACGAAAACGCAAAGCATAATTATCAGTTTCTATATAATCATTATCCCCTGTTTTTTAATTATTTCAAAAAACAGCAGGAAAGAAGCCATCTTTTTTCCATGTACGAATTTATCAACAGCCCCCTTATGCTGGAGTTTTTTCGTAAACTTACCGGACGCGAGGAAATTATGTGGGCCGATGGGCATGCAACGCTGTATCAGGCGGGGCATTTCCTTAAATATCATACGGACGAGAAGCCCTCCGATAAACGCGTTGCCGCCTATGTCCTGAATTTCACGAAGGCGTGGGGACGCGACTGGGGCGGGTTGCTGCAATTCTGGGACCAGAGCTATGATGTGGAGCAGGCTTATCGGCCCATTTTCAACGCCCTGAACATCTTTACCGTGCCGACCGATCATTCGGTCAGCGTCGTGGCGCCTTTTTGCCCCGGATTGCGGTTTTCCATCACCGGATGGCTGCGCGCCGATCAGCCGCCGGGTGCAATACCGCAACGCTGAATCATGTGTGTCGGATCGCAGGCACGTTCTTAAGCGCCTGCAATCCGTCAGGTCGTTATTGCTGCATCAAATTCGGAAGCCAGTCGCGGTGCGCCGCTTTCAAGGCTACCAGGGTTATATTTTCGCCGCCGACGGCGATGGTGGAACCACCGACAGTGCCAAGACGGGTGCCCTCTATGTCTGTGCCCGCAGGGGCGGTCACCACATAGCGCGCCTGATCCTCGCCAAAGGCGGCGGGGTGGTCGAGGGCGTCGAGCGCGGCGCCCTTGTCCCCCGCCAGTGCCATTTCCGTGACTGCCACCAACAGGCCACCGTCGGAAATATCGTGCGCGGCTGTGACTTTCCCCTCGGCGATTAGCGTGCGGACATAGTCGCCAACCGCCTTTTCCGCTTCCAGGTCGACGGAGGGCGGGGGGCCATCTTCACGATTGGCGATTGTGCGCAGCCATTCGGACTGGCCCAGATGGGCGCCGGGCTTGCCGATCAGCCAGATGACCTCGCCATCGGCCTTCAGCGAAATATCGGTCCGTTTGCCATAATCTTTCAGCAGGCCGATCGCCCCGATGGCGGGTGTGGGAAGGACGCCAACGCCATTGGTCTCGTTGTAGAGGGAGACGTTGCCGGACACGATGGGCATGTCCAGCGCGGCGCATGCCTCTGCCATCCCCTCGATACAGCCGACGAACTGGCCCATGATCTCGGGTCGTTCCGGATTGCCGAAATTCATGCAGTCGGTTGTGGCGAGTGGGGTCGCGCCGACGGCGGTCAGGTTGCGATAGGCCTCTGCAATCGCCTGTTTGCCGCCCTCCACGGGATCGGCGAAGCAATAGCGCGGGTTGCAATCCGTCGTGATGGCGAGCGCTTTTTTGGTGCCGTGTACGCGCACGACCGCTGCGTCGCCGCCGGGCCGGCCGATCGTGTCGGCCATGACCATGTGATCAAATTGTTCCCAGATCCAGCGACGGCTGGCGAGCGCGGAAGACCCCATCAGGGTCAGAAGGTCATCGGTGACGGCGTTCGAGAATTCAACGCCGCCCAGTGCCTCGCGCTTGGGCGTCGGCATATGCGGGCGGTCGTAAAGCGGCGCATTATCGCCAAGCGGTCCAAGAGGAATGTCGCACACCGTCTCGCCTCCGAAGCTGAGAACAAGGTGCTTGGTGTCGGTAACCTCGCCGATGACGGCGAAGTCCAGTTCCCATTTTTCGAATATCTTTTGCGCCTGCGCCTCGCGTCCGGGCTTCAGCACCATCAGCATGCGTTCCTGCGATTCGGACAGCATCATCTCATAGGGTGTCATGGCCTCTTCGCGGCACGGCACCTTGTCGAGATCGAGATGGATGCCGACGCCGCCCTTGTCCGCCATCTCCACCGAAGAGCTGGTGAGGCCTGCCGCGCCCATATCCTGTATGGCGACGATGGCGTCGGTGGCCATCAGTTCCAGACATGCCTCTATCAGCAGCTTTTCCGTGAAGGGATCGCCGACCTGAACGGTGGGGCGCTTCTCCTCTGAATCGTCGGTGAATTCCGCGGACGCCATCGTGGCGCCGTGGATGCCGTCGCGTCCCGTCTTCGACCCGACATAGATGACCGGATTGCCGATGCCGGCGGCGGCAGAATAGAAAATCTTGTCTGTGCGGGCCGTCCCTACGGTCATCGCGTTGACGAGGATATTGCCATTATAGGCGGGGTGGAAATTGGTTTCGCCGCCCACCGTCGGTACGCCGACGCAATTGCCATAGCCGCCGATGCCCGCGACGACACCCTTTACCAGATGGCGTGTCTTTGGATGATCCGGCGCGCCAAAGCGCAGGGCGTTCATATTGGCGACCGGGCGGGCACCCATGGTGAAAACGTCGCGTAATATGCCGCCCACGCCCGTCGCTGCGCCCTGATAGGGTTCGATGAAGCTGGGGTGATTGTGCGATTCCATCTTGAAGATGGCCGCGTCGCCGTCGCCAATGTCCACCACGCCGGCATTCTCGCCGGGGCCGCAAATGACCTGCGGGCCGGTGGTCGGCAGCTTCTTCAGATGCAGGCGGCTGGATTTATAGGAGCAATGTTCCGACCACATGACCGAAAAAATGCCAAGCTCGGTCAGGTTCGGGGTGCGGCCAAGGGCGTTCAGGATGACGCCATATTCGTCCGGGGAAAGGCCGTGTTCGGCAACGAGTTCAGGGGTGATGTCAGTCATGAAACGCCCAATAGCGGCGCAGCAGGCAGAGGGCTAGACGATGAAGGTGTCGCGACGCCTTTAGCGTTCGTCGGTGCTGCTGACGCGGGCAATATCCTGATCCACGTTAGATATTGAATTTTCATGGGAATTCTGTCGGTAAACTTTACATATCCGTGACAGGTGCGGCGGAGTTGGTCGTGTAAGGCGATGATATAACGGCTAACATTCCGAATGGTACGGCTCTTGCTTGGTGGGAATTTCCATTCCAAAACGGGGGTTTATATAATGAAAATTTCAGCAGTTGCGTGCGTTGCAGCGGTGCTTCTTTCAACGTCTGCCATGGCGGAGCCGGTGTTTGATCGCTTCGGCGCCCTGCCGCAGACCGAATTCGGCGGCGACGGCATCCCCAATGACCGCGTTGCTGTCACCAACATTTCCTCTGAGGGAGTGGACGGCGAGATCGGCATCACGGCAACGCCGCGTTTTTCCGCCCCATCCCCCACTTTGGTCTCCGATGGCGTTTTCGCCGTGGAATCCGGCACCACGTCGGATGACCGTTCAAAGTGGAATTTCAGCTATTATGCAGACGTTCTGCCAGGCCTGAACTATTCCCTGCTGTACGATTTCGATCCCAGCAACGGAACGGACTATGGCACGATCAATTTCCTTTTTGCCAGCGGGACGATTGAGGACAGCCAGAACCCGACCTTCGCCTTTTTGAACGACGGCATCGCTCCGTTCGTGATCGCGCCTGAGATGTTCGACTTCGACGCAGATGCCAGTGGCATTTACAATTTCCGCTTTCAGGCACGTGATGCCAATGGCGGCCTGGTTGGAGAAGCGGCCATTGACGTGATCGTCGGTGAGGGCGCCACGGACGTTCCCGCTCCGGCGGCGTTCGGCCTTTTGGGTCTCGGCCTGGCCGGCCTTGGCTTTGCGCGTCGTCGCAAGGCCTGAGTAACTTCAGTCTCGTTTGAATAGAGGGCCGCGTTTCCGGGTGGAAGCGCGGCCCTTAATGTTTTGGTGCACCTGTGCCGCACTGTGTACGAGACCAAATTGTGCCTATGAAGTCTGCATGACCTCGAACGAAAGAATCGCCGCCTCCGCGCTCGGCGACCGCCGGCTGCGCTTCTATGACTTTGCAATGGCGGCGTTCGTTGCGATCCTGCTGCTGTCCAACCTGATTGGCGCTGCGAAGGTCAGCGCTATCGATCTGCCGTTCCGCGACCAGCCCTTTCTGTTCGGTGCCGGCATATTGTTCTTCCCGCTCAGCTATGTTCTCGGCGACGTTCTGACCGAGGTCTACGGCTATGCCCGCGCGCGAAGGGTGATCTGGACGGGTTTCGTTGCCCTTGCCTTCATGGCGTTCATGTCCTGGGTCGTCGTGGCGCTGCCACCGGCGGACAGTTGGAACGGGCAGGCCGCCTATGAAAGCGTCTTTGGGGGCACCTGGCGGATCGTTATTGCCTCCATCCTCGCCTTTTGGGTGGGAGAGATCGCCAATGCCTTTGTGATGGCGCGCATGAAGCTGCTGACCGGCGGGAAGCATCTGTGGACGCGGACCATCGGCTCGACCGTGGTGGGGCAGGGCTTCGACAGCCTGATCTTCTATCCCATCGCCTTCCTGGGCATCTGGCCGACGGAACTGGTCGTGTCTGTCATGATCTCCAACTATTTGCTGAAAGTATTGTGGGAGGCCGTGCTGACGCCCGTCACCTATTGGGTGGTCGCGCGCATGAAGCGGGCCGAGGGCGTCGACGTATTCGACGAGGGCACCGACTTCACGCCGTTCCGGGCGAGAGTGTAATTTCGATAGTTTGAGAGAGGATATCCGCCCTTCTATGTTGAGGTAGAGGGAGAGAGACTATGGCCACGGCACTCAATTCGACGAATGGCGGCGCGCCGCGTGCGACGTTTCGATCGATGTTCGACGGTACCCTGGACGACTGGAAGGTCATCGGCGCCGAACATGACCGGCATCAGGAGGAGCGGCAGCCGGGCATCATCATGGAGCAACTGGCGCGGCTGGGCGATATAGAGGTGGGTTTTCGCGCCGACCAGCTGACCCACAGCCTGATGTGCGCCACGCTTGCCCGCCGGGCGGGCGCGACGCCGCAGGAGATCGTCGCGGCGCTGTGCCACGATCTGGGCAAGACCATGTCGATCCCCAATCATGGCGCCATCGCGGCGGAAATCCTGAAACCCTATGTCGACGATTACATCTATCACACGATCAAATGGCATCAGCATTTTCAGGGCAAATATTATTACAACCACATGGGCCTGCCGACCGACATGCGGGAGCAGTTCCGGGGCGAGGACTGGTACGATTTCGCGGTGAAGCTGGTCGACGAATGGGACGCCCCCGCCTTTGACGATGAATTCGACTGCGACACGCTTGAAAGCTTCCGGCCCGAGATCGTGGAGGTGTTCACGAAGCCGAAAAAGAAGATCGTCTGAGCGGATTTTCCCCGCGCGCACCCGCGTAGTGCAATCTCGGCATGACGGTGGGCGGGAAAAGGTCTAGTCGGTCGCGACATGGACGCCAGGACGCCGAACACCGCCGCCAGCCGAAAAGGGCTGACCCGCCGCAAGCTGCTGATCGGCGCCGCCGCCGCGACCGGCTTGGTCATCGGCTATACCGTCTGGCCGCGGGATCGGGCGTTCAACTTCCCCCTGCGGGAAGATGAGACGCTGATCAACGGCTTCCTGAAAATCGCGGTCGATGGCCGGATCACCGTCGCCTGTCCCCAGGCCGAAATGGGGCAGGGCGTCTATACGGCGCTGCCGCAATTGCTGGCGGGAGAGCTGGGTGCCGACTGGCGCATGGTGGGCGTGGAGCCGGCGCCGCTGCATCCGCTTTACGCCAATCGCGCCTTTGCCGCCGATGCGGGGGCCAGCATGCCCTCCTTCATCGGCAATATCGTCAATTGGGCAGCGGTTTCCATCGTCGAGCAGATCGAATTGCAGGCAACGGGTGGTTCCACCTCCATCAAGGCATTTTGGGAACCGCTGAGGCTGGCGGGCGCAGCAGCGCGCGAACTGTTCATCCGTGCGGGGGCACGACAGTTGAACGTGGACGCTGCCGATCTGGATACCGCGAACGGCTTCGTAGAGGGTGCGGGACGGCGGGCAAGCTTTGCCGAGTTGATCGCCCTGATCGATCCGGACGACGCGCCCGCGTCGCCGCGTCTGCGCCCGCGCCCGGCGCTGATCGGTCGTTCCGTGCCGCGCCTGGACGTGCCCTCAAAGGTCAATGGTAGCGCGATGTTCGGCGCGGATGCGCGCCTGCCCGACATGGTTTATGCTGCCGTGCGCGGCGCCCCGCACGGATATCAGGAACGCTCCACTTTCGGTGGCGAGGCGGCGCGGCAGGCGCCGCGAACACTGGCGGTCGTCGAGGGGGACGGGTGGCATGCGACCGTCGCCGAAACCTGGTGGGCGGCGCGACAGGCGCTCGACCTGACCGACGCGGAATATCATGGCGACGAACTGGCCGACAGTGCCGCCATCGACGCGGCGATGCAGGAGGCGCTGGACGACGGCGATCGCGGCACCGCCTTTCTGGAGGTGGGGGATGCGCTGGATGCCCTCGCGCAGGGGCCGAGCGTTTCGGCCGATTACGGCGTACCCTTTCTGGCGCATGCCTGTCTGGAGCCGATGACAGCGACGGTGCGGCTGAGCGACGGTAATGCGGAAATCTGGGTGCCCACGCAGTCCCAGACGCTGGTCGCCTGGAAAGTGGCCGACGCGCTGGGAATCGCGACCCGCGATGTGCGTGTTTATCCCACCCTGTTGGGGGGCGGCTTTGGCCGAAAGGCGGAAGTGGACTGCGCCGTACAGGCGGCGATCATCGCGCAAAAAGTGGGGCGGCCTGTCCAGCTGATCTGGCACCGGGAAGAGGACATGGCGCGCGACATGTTCCGGCCCGCCGTCCGGGCGCGGATGACCGGAGCGCTGGGCCCAGACAAGCGCATTGCCGCCCTAGACGCCAAACTGGCCGCCCCCAATCTGGGTGCCAGCCTGACCCGGCGGATGATGCCCTTCTTCGCGTCCGACGGCGACAGCGCCGCCATGGTAAAGGGCGTTGGCGACGGCCCCTATATCATTCCCAATCTGCGCGTCGCCCATGCCGACGTGCCCACGCCCGTGCCTCTCGGCTATTGGCGGTCCGTCGAACATAGCTACGCCGCCTTCTTCAAGGAGGGCTTCATGGACGAGATGGCGGTGCGTGCAGGCCTGGACCCGCTGGCGTTCCGGCTGCGTCACATGGATGAAAACAGCGCGGAAGCGCGTGTTCTGATGCTGGCATCCTCGCGCGGTACGCTGGCCGCCGCAGTGCCGGAGCGCCATGGAAAGGGCATCGCGCTGCATTCCAGCTTTGGCAGCCATGTTGCGCAGGTCGCCGAAGTGGAGGTCCCCTCCGCCGAGGAGATTATCGTCAGGCGCGTTACCTGCGTCATCGACTGTGGTCAGGTCGTCAATCCAGACATCGTGCGGGCGCAAATGGAGGGCGGCATCATCTTTGGTCTGTCAGCCGCCTTGCACGGCAAGATCGAATTCGAAGGCGGCGAGCCGACCGCGCAGAATTTCGATGGCTACCCCCTGCTGCGCATGGACGAGGCGCCGGAGATCGACGTCCATATCGTGCCGTCCGATGCTCCGCCGGGCGGGGTGGGGGAGCCGGGCGTACCGCCCATTGCGCCTGCCGTTGCCAATGCCGTTTTCGCCGCGACCGGACGGCGGCTGAGATCGATGCCGTTTCTAAGCTATTGATCGACGGGTGCGGGGCGATTGCGGTAGGGCTGCAACCATGAACCTGCCGACAGATCATCCGCCCATTCCCGCCCCCAAAATCGGCGTTTTGCTGGTAAATCTGGGGTCGCCCGATGCGCCGACCGCCGGCGCCGTGAAACGATATTTGCGGCAGTTCCTGTCAGACCCGCGTGTTGTCGAGATTCCAGCAATTGCCTGGCAGCCGATCCTGCGCGGCATTATCCTGAACGTCCGCCCGAAAAAAAGCGCGAAACTATATGCGACGATCTGGGACAAGGAACGCGACGGGTCGCCGTTGAAGCTGATCACCGAGGATCAGGCGGCGGCACTGGCGGCGCGTCTGCCGGACCTGAAGGTCGATTTCGCCATGCGCTATGGAAATCCGTCGATCGAATCGCGGCTGACGGCGATGAAGGCTGCAGGGTGCGGGCGTATCCTGATCCTGCCCATGTATCCGCAATATTGTGCGGCGACGACCGCCACCGTGGTGGACGAGGTCAGTCGTGTTCTGGCGGGGATGCGGTGGCAGCCCGCAATTCGTACGGCGCCGCCATGGCATGACGACCCCGCCTATATTGATGCGCTCGCCGCCGACGTGGAGGTGCAGTTGGCCGGGCTGGATTTCACGCCCGACGAACTGATCGCGACCTTTCACGGCATGCCGCGCCGCACGCTGGGAATGGGCGACCCCTATCATTGCCACTGTCAGAAAACGGGGCGCCTGCTGGCGGAGCGACTGGGACGGTCCGTGCGGGTGGTGTTCCAGTCGCGTTTCGGACGGGCCGAATGGCTGCAACCCTATCTTGACAAGACGCTGGAGGAAATTCCCACCAAGGGTGTTCGGAAGGTCGCAGTGGTTGCGCCGGGATTTACCGCCGACTGCCTTGAGACGCTGGAAGAAATTGCGCTACGCGGAGAAGAACAGTTCCAGGCAGGGGGCGGAACGCACTTTGCCTATCTGTCATGCCTGAACGCCAAGCCAGGACATCTTGACCTCCTCAACGCTATCGTTACGCGTGAGCTTGGCGGCTGGATATAAGTCCGGCTAGCGTCGGTCAGCACCGCAGAACCTTGGGAGGAATGGGATGAGGAAGCATGTCGCCATCGTTACCGGAGGCACCCGCGGGATCGGCGCCGCAATCAGCAAGAAACTGACCGAAAACGGCGTCACCGTCGTAGCGAATTATGCCGGCGACGATGAGAAGGCGAAAGCCTTTACCCAGGCAACGGGTATTGCCGCGATGAAGTGGAACGTCGCCGATTACGACGCCTGCCATGCGAAGGTGAGGGAGGTCGAGGAAACCCACGGTCCCGTTACCATACTGATCAACAATGCCGGCATAACGCGCGATGGTACGCTGCTGAAGATGGATCGCCAGATGTGGGAGGACGTGATTAACGTCAATCTGGGCGGCTGCTTCAACATGTCGAAGGCGGTTTTTCCAGGCATGAAGGCGCGCTCTTTTGGCCGGATCGTTTCCATCGGATCGATCAACGGGCAGGGCGGCCAATATGGCCAGGTGAATTATGCCGCCGCGAAGTCCGGCATTCATGGATTTACCAAGGCATTGGCACAGGAGGGGGCGCGGTTCGGCGTCACGGTCAACGCCCTCGCGCCGGGCTATATCGACACGGAAATGGTCGCTGCCGTGCCCGAGCCTGTGCTGGAGAAGATTGTTGCAAAGATCCCCGTCGGACGTTTGGGGCAGGCCGATGAAATTGCCCGCGGCGTCGCGTTCCTTTGTGGCGAGGATGCGGGATTCGTGACAGGCTCAACGCTGTCGATCAACGGCGGCCAGCACATGTATTGATTTCCGCCATGGAGGACGGGACCAGGAAGGGCGACGCGCAGAAACGCTCCCTGACCATAGCCGGGCATCGCACGTCGATCAGTCTGGAGCCGGTTTTCTGGCGCGCATTGCAAGAGGCGGCGCGGGACAGGCGGATAGCGCTGGCCGCGCTGGTTGCGGAGATCGACGAGGCGCGCACGACGAACCTTTCGTCGGCGATTCGGGTGTGGCTGTTCGAACGGGCGCGGGGAACAAGGTAGGCGCAGTGCCCAGATAAGGCCCGTCTCTGTGGTCCGTTTCAGAGCACCAGCCGCGTGACGTGCCCCATCTTTCGGCCATCGCGCGCTTCGCCCTTGCCATAGATATGCATATGAGCGTGCGGGTCCGACAGGATCGTCGACCATTGATCGACCTGATGTCCCAGCAGGTTCTGCATTTCCACCCGCGCCGCGGTCAGCGTCGTGTCGCCCAGCGGCAGGCCGCACACAGCGCGAATATGATTTTCGAACTGGCTGGTCCGCGCCCCCTCAATGGTCCAGTGGCCGCTATTATGGACGCGCGGCGCCATTTCGTTGAAAACGGGGCCATCGGGCGATGCAAAGAATTCCAGCGTCAGCAGGCCGACATAATCAAGCGCGCCTGCGACCTTTAGCGCCAGCGCGGTTGCCTCGCGCGCCTGCGCGTCGATCTCGGTACCGGCGGGGACGGTCGACCGGGCGAGAATGCCATGGTCGTGCTCGTTCTTTGGCACGGGATAGCTGACCGAACTGCCATCGTCCGCACGCGCGACCAGCAGGGAGAATTCGGCCTCAAACCTTACAAACCCCTCATAGACACAAGGCACGCCGTTCATCGTTGTCCATGCCGATGCGGCATCGTCCACAGAGGATATGCGCGCCTGGCCCTTTCCGTCATAGCCGAAGCGATTTGTCTTCAGAATGCCGGGGGTACCGATTTTGGCAATCGCCGCGCGCAGGTCGGCCTCGTTTTCGACGGCGGCATAGGGCGCCGTGCGGCCACCCAGATCGGAGACGAACCCCTTTTCAGCAAGCCGGTCCTGCGCGATTTCCAGCGCGCGTGGGGGCGGATAAAGCCGTACATGTTCGGCAAGATAGGCTAGCGCGCCTGCATCGATATTCTCAAATTCGAACGTCGCTACGTCGACCGATTTGGCGAAACGACCCAGCGCGTCCAGATCGTCATATTCGCCGCGCGTCGTCACTGCGGAGACTTCCCCCGCGCATGGTGCTTTATCGGGCGCATAAATGTGAACGCGATAGCCCATTTGCGCCGCCGCCATGGCGAGCATGCGTCCCAATTGCCCGCCGCCGACTATGCCTATGGTCGAACCGGGTGCGATCATTTGGGCGCTTTGGCGACGCCGTCGGTCTGCGCCTGCCGCCATTCGTCGAGGCGTCCTGCAAGCGCGTCGTCGAACGCGGCCAGTATCGCCGCCGCCAGAAGGCCGGCATTCTTCGCGCCCGCCTTTCCAATGGCAAGCGTCCCTACGGGTACGCCACCCGGCATCTGTGCGATGGACAGGAGCGAATCCTGCCCCGACAGAGCCTTTGACTGGACCGGTACGCCGAGCACGGGAAGCGGGGTCAGTGCTGCGGTCATGCCCGGCAGATGCGCTGCACCGCCTGCGCCTGCAATGATGACCTTCAGGCCGCGATTCTTGGCACTGCGGGCATAATCATACATGCGGTCAGGGGTCCGATGGGCGGATACGATGCTGACTTCATGCGGAACGCCCAGTTCGGCAAGCACGTCCACCGCGTGGTGCATGGTGTCCCAGTCCGACTGGCTGCCCATGATGATCCCCACAAGAGGGGCGCCTTCCGACATTATTGCCCTGTCCCATTTTGCCACTGGTAGAAGGGCATCGCCCTAAGCCGGTACGGTCGTTTCGTCCACGACAGACTGACCGTCAATTTCTTCCCGGCCGATGCCCAGCAAGTCGAGGAGCGCGGCCCGCGCATCCCAACTTTGCTGCCATAAATCGGGTTCGGCAAGCATGGCGGGTTCGAGAGTTTCCGGCCAATGATCTTCGATCAGCCGTTCCAGCGCATCGGCCTTTGCATCGTCGAGAAGGAAGCGTGGATCGATGGCGGCAAGGGCATCCTCCGTTACGGCAAGGCGCAGACGCAGACATGCCGGTCCGCCGCCATTGCGCATCGATTCGCGCACGTCGATGAAATGCGCGGCGTGAATGGGGCCGTTACCGCCGATATTCGCGTCGAGCCAGGTCTTTACACGCGGATTTTCCTCAGCCTCCTTAGGCAGGATCAGGACCATGCGACCGTCGCGCAGCGTCACCAGCTGCGAATTGAACAGGTAGGAGGAAATGGCGTCCTCAAGCGAGACCTGGCTGGCGGGAACCTCTACGACAGACACATCGGGGATGCGCCGCCGTAGTTCGGAATAGAGCCAGTCGCGATCCTGGAACGCCTGTTCGTGCGTGAAGAGGACATTCTCGTTTGCGACCGCAACCACATCATTGTGGAACGCGCCCGCCGCAATGGCCTGCCGCGACTGGGCGACGAAGATAGCGTCGGGGATGCCATGTGCGCGGGCAATCGCCTCGGAAGCGCGGCGGTCCTGCCGGGCGGGAAAGGCTCCGCCGCCAAATTCGCCTGCCCCTTCGCCATAGACGAAAATTTCCACGCCCCGCGCTGCGTGCTGCGTGCAGAGGCGCATGAAATTCGCGGCGCCTTCATCGCCAAAGCGGGCAGGGACCGGCGGATGCACGGCGAAATGGCGTCGGTCGGGAAATATCACAGCCAGTTGCTGCGCGGTTTGCCGCCATTCCATGCTGCGATGCGTCATCGAGGCAAGGTTGGCGGGCGTCAGGTGCAGGCGCCCGTCTGCGGTATCCGGAGCGGGGGATATGGTGGCGGCGTTTGCCGTCCACATGGCGGAGGCGCTGAGCGCATTGCGAAACAGTGCCGGGTCGGCCGCATGGGCGGCGGCGCAAACCTCTGCCTCGGAGCCGGAAAAGCCAAGTCTGCGCAGCCATTGCGTGTCCGGCCGATGATGCGGCGGCAATATGCCCTGACGCAGGCCGAGCGACATGAGCAACCGCATTTTTGCAATGCCTTGCAGAGCCGCCGCGCGGGGCCGGGAAGTTCGCCCGGCATTGCTGGCGCTCGCAAGATTGCCGAGGCTCAACCCTGCATAATTGTGCGTAGGACCGATCAGGCCGTCGAAGTTGATTTCGATCATTGCGGCGCGGTCTGTCCCTGCTCCGACAGGGAGACGCGGCCCACCGAAACGTCTGCGCGAATCTTTTCGAATTCCAGGCTGGCGACGGGATAGGCGCAATAATCCGCCGCATAATAGGCGCTGGGCCGGTGATTGCCGCTATCGCCGATGCCGCCAAAGGGCGCCGCGGAGGAGGCCCCGTTGGTGGGACGGTTCCAATTGACGATGCCCGCACGAATGGTGCGGCGAAACTGGGTATAGAGGTCCGGATCGTCGGAAATCAGACCGGCAGCGAGGCCGAAGCGGGTATTGTTCGCCTCCTGCAACGCAGCATCGAAATCGTCGACGCAGATCATTTGCAGCACGGGTCCGAACATTTCCTCGTCAGGCCGATCCGCCACGCCGGTCACATCGAGGATTGCGGGCGTCAGGAACGGTTTTTGCGAATCTGGGCGTTCCAGCGGGCGAATGGCCTTTGCGCCGGAATCGACGAGGGCCTGATATTGTTTCTGCAACAGGTCGGCGGCGCGGTTGGATACCACTGGCCCCATGAACGGCTGTGGGTCGTCGAACGGCGCGCCGACGATCAGATCCTTCGTCAGTTCGTTGACGTAATGCAGTATCTCGTCGTGTACCTTGTCGCGCACGATCAGGCGGCGCGCATTGGTGCATCGTTGGCCAGAGGACAGGAAGGCGGACTGAACGATCAGCGCCGCGGCGGCCTGCAGGTCGCTTTCGCGCACATCCCAACAGATCAGCGGATTATTGCCGCCCATTTCCAGCGCGAGGATATTGCCCGGCGTTTCGGCGAATTGCCGGAACAGTGCCTTACCCGTGTTCGAGCTGCCGGTGAACAGCAGGCCATCCAGGCCGGCATGGCCCGCAAGGGTGCGTCCCGTATCGCCCTCCCCCTGCACGATCTGCAGACATCCGTCGGGCAGACCGGCCTCGTCCCAGCAGCGCTTCATGACCTCTGCCGTGGCGGGGGTCAGCTCGCTGGGTTTGAACACCACGGCATTGCCCGCAAACAGCGCGGGGACGATGTGTCCGTTGGGCAGATGGGCCGGAAAATTGTACGGGCCGAGCACGCCCAGCACACCGTGCGGGCGGTGGCGCAAGGCTTGGGTGAAATTGTCGCCCGCGACTTCGCGACTGCCGGTTCGCTCCTGATAGGCGGTCAGCGAGATTTCCACCTTTGCCTGCACGGCTGCGGCCTCGGTCTTTGTTTCCCAAAAGGGCTTGCCGGTTTCCCGCGCGATGGTGCGCGCGAGCTCCTCCGCATTGTCACGCACCTTGTTCTGGAAACGCTGCAGCAGGGCGCGACGGTCGGCAAGCGACGTCGCCTCCCATTCCGGCTGGGCGGCGCGGGCGCGGCGCACTGCGGCATCGACTGCATCGGCGTCGGCAATGGGGCCGCGCCAGACCTCTTCGCCGGTGGCGGGGTCGGTTGAAATCAGCTCAGCGTGCGACATGGGTGATCGTATCTCCGGTACTGATGGGGAGGACGGCCGCCTCTTGTGCAGGCAAGGTAATGTGCGCGCCTGTCGTTTCCACCGTAGCGGCGGTAGCCCAGGCGCGGAAATCGGTCAGTGTACCCGCGGCGGCAAGGCCGGTACTGTCCCCCTGCGGCAGGTCGGTGATTTCGCCCACGGAAACCTCGCGCGCCATTGCGACGGTCCGCAACCGGTTGGTGTCCGCCACCATGGTCGGCCCGCCGTCGAAAATGTCGATATAGCCGTCGAAGTGGAATCCCTCCTTCTCAAGCATACGCATGGCGGGAACGCCGCTATCGTGCGGGTGGCCCATTGCGTCGCGCGCGCTTTGGGGCAGCAGGGCGGTATAGATCGGCAATTTCGGCATCAGGTCCGCGATGAACTGGTTGCCGTGAATACCGTTGAACCGGTCCGCGTCCTGAAAATCCATGTTGAAGAACTGGCGCCCCAGCCCATCCCAGAAGGGGGAATTGCCCTCGGGCGTTATCTGCCCGCGCAGCTCTGCGATGACGCGGTCGGCGATACGTTGGCGATGGCGGGCAATGAACAGATAGCGGCTGCGCGATAGCAACCCGCCCAAACCCTCCGACCGCAAATCAGGGTGCAGGAACAGGCCCCCCACTTCGGTCGTGCCGTTGAAATCATTGACCAGATGGAGAACGTCCAGCTTCACCGTGCGGCCAAGCTCCTGCGAGCGCTGGCTGAGCGCCGCGATCTTGTAGGAGTAAAAGGGCCAGCGCACGCCGAGGCGGGAGAAGATCATGGCACTGCCGCCGATCCTGCCTGTCCCCGCCTCCTCCAGCAGCAGCATGTAAAGCTCATCGTCGGGCGCATCGAGCGCACGCTTGAAGCTGTTGTCGGACCAGGTCAGCCGCTCCATCAGGCTGTCGCGGTCGGACGGCAGATTGGTGAAGCCGCTGCCGGTCAGTTCGGCAAGTTCCATCACCGCATCGAGATCGGTGCTGAGGGCGGGGCGCATGAACCAGAACGTCATGCCGCCAGCCTTCCGTCTGCAAGGCGCAGCAGCGTAAGGGCGGCCAGTTGGGCCCGCTCCGTCAGGCTGTCGACGATCAGGAATTCCCGGTCGGAATGGATGGCGCCGCCGCGAACGCCCATCGTATCGACGACGGCGAGGCCCGCCGCAGCGAGATTATTGCCATCACACACGCCGCCCGTATCCTTCCACCCGATGCGTTGATCGAGGTCCGCGCCGCATTCCTTGACCAGGGAGAACAGACCCATTTGCCTGTCATCGAGCGGCTTCGGCGGCCGGGCGAAGCCGCCCGTCACGTCGATGGTGACATCGTGCCGGGTGCCGATCTCCGCCAGGATGTCTTTCTGCCGCGCCTCCGCCCAATGCTGATCTTCCATGGTGAGCGGGCGGACGTTCCAGCGCAGCACCGCGCGTTCGGGAACGACATTATTGGGGCCGCCGCCATCCAGCTTTGCAGGGTTGACCGACAGCGTGTCGCGTTCCCGCTTCATGGCGTCCAGCCGCACTGCGAGATCGGCTGCGGCAACGAGGGCGTTGCGGCCATCCTGTGGGTTGCGCCCGGCATGGGCGGCGCGGCCGGTAATGGCGGCAGCGAAATTGCCGGAGCCCTTGCGCCCGCCGGCCAGTGTTCCGTCGGGTTCGGCGGCGGGTTCGAACGTCAGGCCGATCTGGCAACGTTCCGCTGCCTCCGCCAGCAGTGCGGCGCTGCCCAGCGAAGAGACTTCCTCGTCGGCATTCAGAATGACTTCCCAGCCGATTTCGCCCGCCAGCGGTGACGCCTCCAGCGTACGAAGCGCCTCCAGCATGATGGCGATTCCACCCTTCATATCGGCGACGCCGGGGCCGTTGAGGACTCCCGGCTCTACCCATTTCAGGCTCTGGAAATGATGATCGCTGGGAAAGACGGTGTCCATGTGGCCGGTCAGCAGGATGCGCCGGTTTCCCCGTCCGGGGCGGACGATGTGCAGATTGCGACCGTGGGCGAGCGGGACGCGTTTCCCTTCTGCGTCCAGCGTTTCGACCGCACTAGGTTCGCGCAGGTCGGCGCTGCCGCCCAAAGGGGAAAACGCCTCGCCAAGGATGTCAGCCATTTCAGCCAATCCCGCCAGATTGCGGCTGCCGGTATTCAGCCGACACCAATGTTCGACATTGGCCAGCATCGCCGGGCCATGGCCCTCGATAGGCGCCAGGGCTTCCGATTCAATTTCTGTCAGATTGGGCATGGGAAGCCCTTAACGTGGTGCCGCTACCCGGTCGAGAGACGCGCGCGCGTCCGCCGCGTCGCGGGCGATTTGCGCCTTTAGCGCCTCGAGGCCGTCCAGCTTTCGTTCCTCACGCAGATAGGCGATCAGTTCGACATCAATGGTCTGGCCGTAAAGATCGCCGTCCCAGTCGAAAAACCAGCTTTCCAGTAACTCGACAGGAGGTTCAATCATGGGGCGGATTCCCAGATTGGCGACACCGTCGCGCCGGGTGCCGTCCGGCATGATGCCGCGAACCGCATAGACGCCGTAACGCGGCCGCGCATAGTCGCCCAGGCGCATATTGGCTGTCGGCGTGCCGAGCGAGCGGCCCAGCTTTGCGCCGTGCTCAACCTCTGCTCGAATGGTGAAGGGGCGCGAGAGCATGCGTGCCGCCTCCTGAGGGTTGCCTGCCTGCAGGGCTTTGCGGATGCGTGTGGAACTGATTCTGTGACCGGCAACACCATTTACCGGCGCGACGGCAATCGCCTCTATGTCGTAGACGGCGCCCAGTCGTTTGAGATCCCGTGCGGAGCCGGAGGCCTGTGTGCCGAATGTGAAATCCTCGCCTGTCACGATTCCCGACAGGGCGAGCCGGTCATGCAGCACGTCGCGGACGAAGTCCTTGGGGGAAAGGGCCGCCATCGCGCGGTCGAATGCCAGCACGATGGTCCCGTCGAGGCCCGCCGCTGCAAACAGGTCCAGTCGTTGCGGTATCGTCGTTAGCGTCAGGGGCGGCGCGTCAGGCTGGAACAGGCGAGCGGGGTGCGGATCGAAGGTGATAACGAGTGATGGTCCGCCCTTTGCACGCGCGCGCGCCTGCGCCTCCCCCACCACCGCCTGATGGCCGGAATGAAAGCCGTCGAAATTGCCGAGCGCCGCGAACCCGCCGCGAAGGTCGGCAGGAAGGGGCGAATCCTGGAAGATGCGCTGCATGCGCCGTTACCCTCGCCTGCCGCTCAGGTGCGGTCGCGCAGATAATAGCGTTCGACCTCGGCAAGGTTTTCGTCGAGATCGTAGATGATTGGCTGCCCGGTCGGGATTTCGAGACCCGTAATGTCCTCGTCCGAAATGCCGGACAAATGCTTGACGAGTGCGCGCAAGCTGTTGCCATGGGCGGAGATGAGGACCCGCTTGCCGGCCTTCAGTTCCGGTGCGATGTTCTCGGTCCAATAGGGCAGTACCCGTTCGATGGTGTCTTTCAGGCTTTCGGATGCCGGCACCTCTATGCCGCGATAGCGCAGGTCATTGGCCAGATCATAGGGACCGCCCGCCTCCATCGCAGGCGGCGGCGTGTCGAAGCTGCGGCGCCAGATATGCACCTGCTCGTCGCCATGGCGGTCGCGCGTTTCCTGCTTGTCGAGACCGGTCAGGCCGCCATAGTGCCGCTCGTTGAGGCGCCAGTCCTTCGTGACGGGCAGCCACAGGCGTCCCATCGCCTCCAGCGCCAGATTGAGCGTCTTGATCGCGCGTGTCTGATAGCTGGTGAAGCACAAGTCGAAGTCGAGCCCGGCGGCGCCCATGGCTTCGCCTGCGGCAATGGCTTCCGCAGTGCCCTTCTCCGTCAGGTCTACGTCCCACCAGCCAGTGAAACGGTTTTCCAGATTCCACTGCGACTGGCCGTGGCGGATAAGGACGAGCTGGGGCATTCGGGTGTTCCTGTATGTTTTGCTACCGGTTCTGCGGCGGGCGGAATAGACGCGCGGGGATCAGTTCTGCAATTCGTCGACGATGGCGAGTGTTGCGCCCAGGCAGGCGTGGGCGAGCAGCTTGCAGCGCTCCGGGCTCCATCCCCAATATTCGTTCGGCATGACGTTCGCATCCTTGAACGGCATTTCCAGCGTCATTGCCAGGCAGTGGAATCGCTCGGCGACCTGATTGGTGCAGACGGTGAGGTTCGCCTGTCCGTTGCGGTCGCGGGGATAGCCTTCCTCCGTCTGGAAATCGGGAGAGCGGGCAAGGAGAGCAGCTTTCCAATTGTCTAGCAGACCCTGCAGGCGATCGTCGAACGAGGGGATACCCTCCGACCCGGCGATGAAATTATTGGCAATGGCTTCGTCGCCATGAACGTCGAGGCAAAAGTCGCAGCCCACCTCGTCCATCCGCTGCCGCACCAGATAGACCTCTGGCGAGCGGTCCATGGAGGGCTCCGCCCATTCGCGATTGAGATTGGCGCCGACGCCGTTGACGCGCAGATTGCCACGCCGCGATCCGTCCGGGTTCATGTTCGGGACGATGCGCAGCGTGGCCTTTTCCAGAAGGGCGCGGGCGACGGGATTCGAATAATCCGTCAACATGTCGAGCGCCCCCTCCATCCACCATTCAGCCATGGTCTCGCCCGGATGCTGCCGCCCGATGATCCACAGGTTGAGCGGGCCGGTGCCCATGGTGACCAGATCCATATCCTGGCCGTCGAGGGTCTTGCCGAGGCTTTCCACCGTGACATCCGCCTGTCCCGCCACATCCGCGATCAGATCATGGTGCCGCTCCATGGAATAGGGGGCGAAATAGGCGACCCACAGACTGCCCGAGCCAGGCGTGACGTTGATGGTCAGAACACCCTCGCCCTCGTCATAGCTGGTATCTGCACGCCACCAGATCTCGCGATCCTCTGATACGCAGGCGCGGTAACCGGACCACCCGGCGGGATAGGCGGAGTCCTTCAGACCGGTAATGCGGATCGTGCACTCCTCGTCTGCCGCGCCCGTCAGGCGAAAGAAGAACCATTGCAGGAAATCGGAGTTAGAATCCTTTGGTATCGTCAGTTCGATGTCATCGGGGGCATTGCAGCGAACGACCTCTATATTGCCGCCGTCAAAGCTGGATGAAATGGCAAGAGTCATTGGTCGGTCTCCACGCTGTCGGGAAGGGATCGTAGCGTTTCAAAAGCGCGTTCACCGCGCAAACTGTTCCACCATGTGACGGGATTCAGCCATTCCAGCGATCCGTCGACGGAAAACGTAATGAACTCGGCGCGGCCGGAAATATTCTCCACCGGTAACAGGCCCAGGCCGCCGCGCCCGTCGGAACGCGTGGCAAAGCGGCTGTCCGCGCTCATGTCGCGATTGTCGCCCATCATGAAAACGTGACCGTCCGGCACGACGACGACCGGGGTATTATCCCCTTCAGTTTGGCCAAGGTCGAGCACCTCATATTGGTGGCCGTTCGGCAGCGTCTCAATGAAACGTGGATAGCGGCAGACGACGACGCCATCCTCTCGCACGACGCGGTAGCGCAGCTTCAGTTCCGCACTGGGACTGGCCATGTTGCTGCATTCCATATTGGGCGACTGGACGATCTCGGTTGGGGCGATCTGCTGCTTGGGGACAGCGGTGCCGTTCAGGTAGAGCGTGCCGTTGCGCATCTGCACCGTGT
This sequence comes from Pacificimonas sp. ICDLI1SI03, assembly GCF_054740865.1. Classification (NCBI taxonomy): domain Bacteria; kingdom Pseudomonadati; phylum Pseudomonadota; class Alphaproteobacteria; order Sphingomonadales; family Sphingosinicellaceae; genus Pacificimonas; species Pacificimonas sp. ICDLI1SI03. The sequence goes on along the minus strand of NZ_JBSQAU010000001.1, from coordinate 2,014,510 downwards.
CACCGGGCAGGCCGATAACTCGCTTGATCCAGTCCGCATGCATCACCGGGTCCTTCAAAACGACGATGTCGCCGCGATCGGGATAGCTGCCGAACAGGCGGCCCTCTATAGGCGGCAATACGCGCAGGAACGGTGACAGATAAGAGTAGCCATAGGGATATTTGGTGACGACCAGCCGGTCGCCTACCAGCATGGTCGGAACCATTGATTCCGATGGGATGAAGAAGGGCTTGGCGATGAACGACCAGATCGCCATGACCGCCAGCGCAAGAAGCGCGATGTGTCGCAGCTCCCGTTTCCAATCGGTCGGAGACTTCGGCTTTGCCGCTTTCGTGCGTTTCAGGATGATCTTTACTCCGGAACAGCGGTAATGATGACGAAGGCCTGCGCCCAGGGGTGATCGTCGGTCATCGTCAAATGTATCTCGGCCCTATGCCCGGCGGGCGTCAGTTTTTCCAGCCGCTTCGCTGCGCCGCCCGCCAGCGTCATCGTGGGGGCGCCGCTGGGAAGATTCGTAACACCCAGATCGCGCATGAACACACCCTGGCGAAAGCCGGTGCCGAGTGCCTTTGAACAGGCCTCCTTCGCTGCGAAGCGCTTTGCATATGTGCCCGTGCGGGTCAGCGGGCGTCCGGCGGCCTTCTTCCGCTCCGTATCGGTGAACACCCTGTTTTCAAAACGTTCGCCAAAACGGTCGAGCGACTTTTGAATACGCTCGATATTGCAAAGATCGGAGCCGATTCCGACGATCATCACGGACGCACAGACTGGGTCGACAGGCGCGCATCGTCCATCGCGTTCCGCATCCGCCGGATTGCTTCTTCCAGGCCCACAAAGACGGCCTCCCCGATCAGATAATGGCCAATGTTCAGTTCCGCGAGTTCCGGGATCGCGGCAACCGGGCCAACATTCGCGGTTGTCAGACCATGGCCGGCATGAACCTCCAGCCCCATCGCGGTGCCCATGCGGGCCGCGTCGATCAGCGACTGCAGGGCGGGTTCGCGCGCGGCACCGTCCAGATTGGCATAGTCGCCCGTGTGCAGTTCGACGACGGGGGCGCCCAGCGAGCGCGCCGCCTCCAGCTGTCGTTCATCGGCCTCTACGAACAGGGACACGCGGATTTGCGCACCGGACAGCTGATCGACGAAGCGTTTCAGGCGGTTGTGCTGTCCGGCGGCGTCCAGTCCCCCCTCGGTCGTGCGCTCCTCGCGTTTTTCCGGCACGATGCAGGCGGCATGCGGGCGATGTTTCAGCGCGATCGCCAGCATCTCGTCGGTTGCTGCCATTTCCAGGTTCAGTGGCAGGTCGATCTCCTCCGACAAACGGATGATATCCGTGTCGGTAATATGGCGCCGATCTTCCCGCAGATGTGCGGTAATGCCATCCGCCCCGGCATGCGCGGCCAATTTTGCCGCAGCGACGGGATCGGGGTGGCCGCCGCCCCGCGCATTGCGGATGGTGGCGACATGATCGATGTTTACGCCAAGGCGAAGGGGGGTCACGTTCTTGCCTGTCCCGCGCTCCGCGATCCGGGCTTCACGGGTTCAATGGCGGCAAGTTCAGGTGGAACATCGCTCGCCTCGTAAGTGGGCACCTCAATCGCAAGCAGGCTGTACAGCGGGACGCCGATGTCGGCTTTCCCATTAGACCTGTCGACCAGGCACCCCCCGGCGACAACCTCGCCACCGGCTGCCTCGATCGCCGCAATGGCCTCGCGCGAAGAAAGGCCGGTGGTAACCACATCTTCCATCATGAAGACTTTCTGACCCTGCTGCAGATCGAATCCGCGCCGTAATTCGAACGTGCCGGATGGACGTTCCACGAACATGGAGTCGACGCCAAGAACGCGGGCCATTTCATAGCCTGCCAGAATGCCACCCATTGCGGGGGAGATGACCACGGAAATCTGTTCCCGCACCTCGTATGGAATTTTCAATGCCAGCGCCCCCGTCAGCCGCGCGGCGCGCTTTGGATCCATCAACACGCGCGCGCATTGCAGGAATGTCGGAGATCGCAGGCCGGATGAAAGGATGAAATGGCCCTCCAGGAGCGCCCCGGCAGCACGGAATTCTGCGAGCACTTCTTCGTCGATCATCATCTTTCCCTTATCGCTTGGCACGCTATCTCTTCTCTCTCTCCACGGAGGTTACGGCATCGCTGGTTCTCAGCGCGGCGATGATATGCGTCAGATGCTGAAGATCGTCCACCTCCACGTCGACCACGAAGGTCCCGAATGAGGAGTCGCGGTCGCGAACACGCATATTGATGATATTCGCGTCGGAGCGCGCCAGTATGGCCGTCACTGTCGCGAGCGCGCCTGACGAGTTTTCCAGGACCATGGCGAGTGTGGCGATGCCCCTGTCGGTCTCCTCCCCCCAGCTGAGGTCCAGCCAATCGCGGTCGGTTTCGCTTGCCAGTTCGCCGCAATCCAGCGTGTGAACGTCGATGCCGCCGACTTTGCGGCGCAAGCCGATGATGCGCTCGCCAGGAATGGGATGGCAACAGGACGACAGATGGACGGAGACGCCGGGGGTAAGTCCCTTGATGGAAATCTTGCCCCGATTGCCGCGCTTCGCCTTTGAACGGCGGCGCATGGCGAACAGACCCGGGGCAAGCGCATCGATCAGCCGGTCGGCAGAGATTTCATGCTCGCCCAATTGTTCGAACAGCGTTTCCTCCGAATCGACGCCCAGGCGCTTCAATGCCTCGTCGAATGCCTTTTGCGACACCTCGACGTTCAGGCGCGCTGCGGCCTCGTCGTAAATCTGATGGCCCAGTCGGATGGATTCCGCACGGCCCAACATGCGGCGGTGGCGCCGTATCGCGGCCCGTGCCTTCGCCGTGGCGACGAAGTTTTCCCACGCAGGGTCCGGTTCCTGAAATTCGGAACGGAGGATTTCCACCTGATCGCCATTTTTCAACTCGGTTCTCAGCGGAACCGGCCGACCATTCACCTTGGCGCCAACTGTGGTCTTGCCGACGTCGGTATGGACCGCAAAGGCGAAATCAACCGGCGTCGCCCCGCGCGGCAATTGGATCAGTTCACCTTTAGGCGTGAAGCAGAAGACGGTGTGCTGGTACATTGCCAGGCGGGTCTGTTCCAGCACCTCTTCCGGCGTGGCGGCGTGATCCAGGATTTCCAGCAAATCGGTGATCCAAGGATATTCTTCCCGGCCCGCGCGGCCGTCGTCGCCGCGATCCTTGTACGCCCAGTGCGCGGCGAGGCCGTGCTCCGCCTCTTCATGCATGGAATGCGTGCGGATCTGCACTTCGACGCGCAGGCGCCCCTCGTAAAGGACGGTCGTGTGCAGACTGCGATAGCCGTTGCGCTTGGGCGTCGAAATGAAATCCTTGAAGCGGGCGGGCATGGCGGCCCATTTCTGGTGCAGGATACCAAGCGCGCGGTAGCAATCGTCAGGCCGGTCGACGAGCGCGCGAAATGCGATGACATCGGACAATTGCTCGAACGCAATATGCCGCTCCTGCATCTTCTTATAGATGCTGAAGGGGCGTTTTTCGCGGCCGGCAACCTCTGCATCGACGCCGTGGGAGCCAAGGGTGGTGCGAATGTCCTTGGCGATCTTGTCGACCTCGCCGCCGCCCTTCGCTCGCAGGTCGCCAAGGCGCTGGGTGATGGATTGAAATGCCTCCGGCTCCAGTTCGCGGAAGGCGATTTCCTTCATCTCGTCCATGAACTGGTACATGCCGATGCGCTCGGCCAGCGGCGCATAGATATCCATCGTTTCCCGGGCGATGCGCTTGCGCTTTTCCGGGTTCTTGATGTGATGCAGTGTCCGCATGTTATGCAGCCGGTCAGCCAGCTTCACCAGCAGCACACGGATGTCGCCGGACATGGCGATCAGAAATTTGCGCAGATTTTCCGCGGCGCGTTCTGAATCGGTCTGCGCCTCGATTTTCGAAAGCTTGGTAACGCCATCAACCAGACGGGCGACATTTTCGCCGAACAAGTCGCGAATCTTTTCCGGTGTGGCGACGGTGTCCTCGACCGTGTCGTGCAGGATCGCCGTCGCGATCGTCTCATCATCCAGTTTCAGATCGGTCAGGATACCCGCCACCTCTATCGGGTGGGAGAAATACGGGTCGCCGGATGCGCGCTTCTGACTGCCATGCGCCTGCAGGCTGAACACATAGGCACGGTTCAGCAGATCCTCGTCCGCATCCGGATCGTAGGCCCTGACTTTTTCGACAAGTTCATACTGGCGCAGCATGGCACCGACTATGTGAGCGGTCGCCGTCCATAGGCAACCGGATTCGGCCTAATGGCCGGGAAAGAGCCTAGGCCTCGTAATCCGGAACGATTGGCGTCGGCTTCGGCGGAGCGGCAGCGGTCAGACGCAGCGCCTCTGCGGCCTGTGCCATGTTGACGGCCTCATCCGCCTCGTCATCCTCGTCGACCAGAACCTTTTGCATGCTGGTAACCAGCACTTCGTTCAGGTGCTTCGGCTTCACCTTCTCGGCGGCGATTTCGCGCAGGGCGACGACCGGGTTCTTGTCGCGGTCGCGTTCCACCGTCAGGTCTGCGCCTGCCGAAATCTGGCGCGCACGCTGTCCGCTGAGCAGGACGAGATCGAAACGGTTGGGGATCTTGTCGACGCAATCTTCGACGGTAACGCGCGCCATGGGCGGACTCCGAAAGGGGATTCTGTTGGGAAATTATGTGTTCCGCAGCTAGGGGCCGGGGCGCCATATGTCAAGTAAAACGCCCTTTCCGGTCCTCTACGAGGATGCCGAACTGCTGATCATCGACAAGCCTGCCGGGCTTGCGGTGCATCCCGGCCCGAAGACTCCGCACAGCCTGGAGGATCGTCTGGACGAGCTGCGGTTCGGCTATCACTGCCGTCCCGGTCCGGCACATCGGCTGGATCGGGATACGTCGGGCTGCCTGGTGCTGGCGCGCAACCCAAAGGCGCTGAAACGGATGCATGGCCTGTTCCAGGCGGGGCTGGTGGAAAAAACCTATCTCGCCATTCTGACCGGGACGATCGAGGGAGAAGGCATCATCGACGTGCCGCTGAAGAAGATCAGCAGCAAGGAGGACGGCTGGCGCATGGTGGTCGCTGAAAAGGGCGATCCCAAGTCGAAGGAGGCGCTGACCCGTTGGCGGGCGGTGGAGGCAGCAGGAACGGGGCGCACTTTCGTGGAATTCAAACCCGCAACAGGGCGGACGCACCAACTGCGCATCCATGCGGCACATGCGCTATCGCCGATTGCCGGTGATCCCGTTTATGGCGTTGGCACTGGCAACGAGATGGAGCCGATGCGGCTGCATGCGCGGCGCATAGCCTTCGACTGGCGCGGCGGACGGCGGATCGAGGTGGAGGCGCCGACGCCATTCGGTCCCTGAAAACGAAAACGGCCCGGCCACCCGGGGGTGGCAGGGCCGTTTCATATTCTTCTGGAAAGGCTTACGCGCTTTCGAGGTTTACCGCGCTGGTCTTGCCGCGACGGTCCTCTTCAAGGTCGTAGGAAACCTTCTGGTCCTTATCCAGCGTGTGCATGCCAGCGGCCTGTACAGCGGTAATATGGACGAAAGCGTCATTGCCGCCACCTTCCGGTGCGATGAAACCATAGCCTTTGTCGGCGTTGAAGAATTTTACGGTGCCTATGGGCATATTCTATTCCTTAATTCGATTCATAACCCGGACTTGCCAAGATTGGCGCACCGGGAGCGTCAAGCGAGCGAAAGAAGGAAACTGGGCCGCAAAGCGCCAAAGGCCGTCGATCTGCGACTATATGCTCACGTCTATATAATGGAGTGGCTGGGAAAAAGCAATGCGGCGGGTGGGGACGCCATTTGCGGGGCGGCGGACGCAAGGCCCCGTCTTCGGGATACGGGTGAGGCAACGGTCGTACGGGGCTCGATCCTCAGGCGCGGATCAAGGCGGTGCGTTCGTTTTCCTTAGCCGCGTAAAGTGCCCGGTCGGCCGCAACGAACAGTGCGTGCGGATCGAGCGCCTCCGCCTGGGGCGCGAAAGCAAGGCCGACGGAGGCGCTGAACGGCAGCAGGTCGCCATTCCAGGGAACGGGGCGCAGAAGATCGGCAAGCATCAAGCGCACTTTCGCCTCAGTTTTGCTGCGCGACTCAACGGGCGGCAGCAAAACCGCGAATTCGTCGCCGCCGATGCGAGAGATCAGGCGGGCCTGCGGGAATGCCTTGCGAAGGCGGTCCCCCAGAGCGACCAGACATGCATCTCCCGCGGCATGTCCCCACCAGTCATTGACCTGCTTGAATCTGTCCAGGTCGAACAGGATCAGCGCCCCGACCGTGGCGATGTTAGCGCAAACACTGGTCTTCTCCCCCGCCGCGACGTCCTGCGGCGGATTTTGCGCCTGATCCAGAAAGTTTTGAAATCGCGCGCGATTAGCAACACCGGTCAGCGGATCGCATTCGGCCTGTGCCCGCAACGCCTCCCAGCGTGCGCGATCCTCACTTATGTCCTGCTTCATACCATAGAGAGTTTCCGCGCGGCCATGCCTGCTGTTCACGGCCGCGGTAATGCGTATCCAGCGCTCGGTCCCGTCGGGACGAACGATCTGGGCGTCGAGAGAGAAGCCGGAGCAGGTTGAGATAGCCTGCGCGCGCTTCCGCTCAAGCAGCTCGCGCGATTCCTCGCTATAAAGGTCGATCATGGCCCTGCGTTCCGGCGGGCGCCTGCTGCACAGGCCGAACATGCTAAAAACGCCATCGGTCCAGGTGAGTCGTTCGTTGGGCAGGTCGCAGGAAAAGGCACCCATCGGAAGGAGCGAAGCAGCCCGGTCGTAAAGCTCAAGCGGACAGAGCCCGGCCTCCTGCGGCAGGAGTGGACTTGCCTCGAAAGCCGGCCGTGCAGCGATCTGGTTCATCGATTCCATATTTCGCGTGAGAGCTCCCCTCCGAACCAATCATAGGTTAATGCAGAACGCTATCTCATACCAAAGTAAATGAGGCGTTTATGGCGTAGAAGCCGTAGCGGGAGCGGAACCTGATCCCGTCATCCACCCTACTCCTCACCCATCCTCAGGGCGGCGATAAACGCCTCCTGCGGGATGTCGACATTGCCATATTGTCGCATGCGCGCCTTGCCGGCCTTTTGCTTTTCCAGCAGCTTCTTTTTTCGGGAGATATCGCCGCCATAGCATTTTGCGGTGACGTCCTTTCGCATCGCGCTGATGGTCTCGCGCGCGATGACCTTGCCGCCGATCGCCGCCTGGATGGGGATTTTGAAGAGATGCCGGGGGATCAGCTCCTTCAGCCGCTCGCAAAGACCCCGGCCCCTGGTCTCGGCGACAGAACGGTGGACAACCATGGACAGCGCGTCGACAGGTTCTGCGTTAACGAGGATGTTCATCTTCACAAGATCGCCTTCGCGATAGCCGATCTGGTGATAGTCGAAGCTGGCATAGCCGCGGGAAATGCTCTTTAATCGGTCGTAGAAATCGAACACAACTTCGTTCAGCGGCAATTCGTAAGTGATCTGCGCACGGCCGGCGACATAGGTCAGATTCTTCTGAATGCCGCGCCGGTCCTGGCACAGTTTCAGGATCGCGCCGAGGTAATCGTCGGGGACGTAGATCGTCGCCTCGATCCACGGCTCCTCCATATTGGCGATCTTCACCGGCTCCGGCATGTCGGCGGGGTTGTGCAGCTGTTGCGTGCTGCCATCCGTCATGTGCACACGATAAACGACCGAGGGCGCCGTGGTGATCAGGTCGAGATCATACTCGCGTGTCAGCCGTTCCTGAATGATCTCAAGGTGCAACAGGCCGAGGAAGCCGCAGCGAAAGCCGAAGCCCAGCGCAGCGGAGGATTCCGCCTCCCATTGAAAACTGGCATCGTTAAGGCGCAGCTTGCCCAGGCTCTCGCGCAATTTTTCGAAATCGGCCGCGTCGATGGGGAAGAGGCCGCAGAAAACAACGGGCTGCACCTCCTTGAAGCCGGGGAGGGCCTTTTCAGTGCCCTTCTTCGCATCGGTGATGGTGTCGCCGACGCGGGTCTGTGCGACCTCCTTTATCTGCGCGGTGACGAAGCCGATCTCGCCCGGGCCGAGTTCGCTAAGATCGGTGCGCTTTGGCGTGAAGCAGCCGACGCGGTCGATAAGGTGCGTTTCGTCCGTCTGCATGAAGCGGACCTGCTGCCCCTTCTTTAGGCGCCCCTCCATGACGCGAACAAGGATGACGACGCCCAGATAAGGGTCGTACCAGGAATCGACGAGCATTGCCTTTAACGGCGCGTTTTCATCGCCGCCCGGCGGGGGAATACGCGTAACGATCGCCTCCAGCACCTCCTCTATGCCCAGGCCGGTTTTGGCGCTGGTCAGGACGGCGTCGTCGGCAGGCAGGCCGACAATATCCTCGATCTCCGCCTTTACCTTCTCAACGTCCGCAGCAGGCAGGTCGACCTTGTTGATGACGGGGACGATCTCATGATCATGCTCGATCGACTGATAGACGTTGGCGAGCGTCTGTGCCTCCACCCCCTGCGCAGCGTCGACGACGAGGAGGGCGCCCTCGCATGCGGCAAGCGATCGCGAAACCTCATATGCGAAATCGACGTGACCGGGCGTGTCCATCAGGTTCAGCTGATAGGTCTCGCCGTCCTTGGCGGTATAATTCAGCCGGACGGTCTGCGCCTTGATAGTGATGCCGCGTTCCCGCTCAATATCCATATTGTCGAGGAGTTGCTCGGTCATCTCGCGCTGCGTGAGGCCGCCGGTCGTCTGAATAAGGCGGTCGGCCAGCGTCGACTTGCCATGGTCGATATGCGCGATGATCGAGAAGTTGCGGATATGGCTGAGCGGTGTTGTCATAGGGGCGCAGGTAGAACGGGGCGCGCTCGCGTGCAAGCTGGTGTGAGCGGGGTGGTCCGAGAGGATCACCCGTAGCGGGGCCGCAGCATGCAATATCCATTATTTATCAGCCGAATGGCGACTGTCGGGATTCTTTACATTTCACAAAGAGTTAACATAGCAAGACGCCCCTAACAGGCGGGAATCACGGGGTTTTGCGAGTCTGGCATGCGCCGTGCATGGCTGAAGGGCAATAACAGCATTGATTTCCCTGAATACCTTTCGGTGAATCTGTACAGGAGTAGTTAAATGACCACTTTCAAGACCTTGCTTGCCAGCGCCGCCGCTATTGGCCTTGCCAGCACCACCGGCGCGGCCGTTCTGCCGCTCGATGATTTCAACACCGCTTTCCCTGGCCAGCCGATCTTCACCGATGGTGCCGTGGTTTCGACGGGTCCGCAGGTAATTTCCGTCAGCGGAAACGACTTCACGCGGACGGCTTCGATTGAGGTCGACTTCAACTCGAACGGCTTCCCATCCGGCGCGCAGTTCCGCACTGACTCGGGCAACTTCGTTTATTCGAGCGATACGGGCGTCGCCGGGATCGTCACGCTGGACTATGATGTAGGTTCGACGTTCTTTGATGCTGCCACCACGGCAGGCACGGGCGCAATCCGCATTCAGGAACTGACTGCTGACCGTCCGCGTACCTACAGCTTCGCCATCAACGGTGCCGTGCAGGATACAATCGTATCCTTGATCGACACCGAACTTGGTTTCCCGGCTGTCTATGAGCTGACGTTCGATACATCTGCTCTGACCGGTTCCGATACCCTGTCGCTGGTCATTGACGCCGGTGCGGACGAAAGCCTCGGCGATGCCCTGGATCTCGAACTCTCGATCCTCGACATTCGCTTGCCGGATGCTCCGATCGAACAGGTTCCTGCTCCGGGTGCCCTGGGTCTTCTCGGTCTCGGAGTGCTCGGCCTCGGCCTGGCACGTCGTCGCAAGTCGGCCTGATCATTTTACATACTCACCTTAGGGTGAAACGCGGAGGCCGTACCTTTCCAAAGGTGCGGCCTTCGTCGTGTTTGTAGCAGCTCCTGATCACCTCGTTGAACGTGCGCAGATCCTATTGTCGGAAATTTTTACAGTTTTTTAATATACTTAACGACCCGAAACTATAAGACGTTGAAAATTAGATAAAAAACCTTTCTGGCATCGCCCTTGCTTGGTTAACACAGGGGATAGTATTTTGTAATCAGTAAGGATTTTGTATGAGTAAGCTTTCAACCCTCCTCGCAGCGTCGGCTGCGGTCGTTGCGGCAACCGGCGTCAGCGCTGCTGTTGTAACACTCGATGGCTTCGACACGCCGTTCGACCCCAACCCGCTGGCAACCAGCGGCTCGATGGTCACCTCCATGACAACGATTTCGACCGGCGGTAACACCTTCGACCGGACCACCACGCTTGAGGCCGACCTGAACACCAATGGCCCGCCCAGCATGGCAAGCGTTCGCACCGATAATGGCAGCGCCGTCTTCTCGAACGATACGGGCGTCGCGTCCATCCTGACGTTCTCCTATGACGTCGGCGATACGTTCAACATGGCACAGACCGGTGCAGCCACGGGCTCCCTGCGCATTAGCGAGCTGACAGCAGACCGTCCGCGCACCTATACGTTCAGCATCAATGGCGTTGAGCAGTCCTCCTCGACGCAGCTGATCGACACCGAGCTTGGTACGCAGAACGACGTTTTCCTGACGTTCTCGACGGCTATGCTCACGGGCGATGATATCTTCACGATCGAAGTTGATGCGGGCGCAGAAGCCGATGCTGCCTACCCGGGCAGCCCGTCCAGCCCTGGCGATGCGCTCGATCTGGAACTCGCCATGTTCGATATCGAGATCCCCGAGCTTCCGCCGGTTGACGTACCCGCACCGGGTGCCCTCGGCCTTCTGGGTCTCGGCCTGCTGGGCATCGGCCTGAGCCGTCGCCGCACCGCTGCATAAGCGTAAAGCGACGGTCCGGATCGATCCCGGACTTATAAAAAAGGCCGTCTCGCAGAACGCGAGGCGGCCTTTTTTATGTCGTGCAACGCGACATTCCGCGCGCCTGCCTGCCCTGCTACCAACGGATCGTGACAATGGTCGGTAAGGAGGACCAAGGAGGATTGATGCCCGTCGGTTCATTCCCCTCCCTTCTGCGATCTGTTAAGGGCCTGGGTGCATGGATCAGGAAAGAAATCGGCATCAGGCGGCACTGGCAAGCCTGAACGACGGCCAGCGCGAGGCATTGCGTCTGGTTTTTCTGCACATGTCATCAAAGGATATTGGCCGGGAACTGAAGGTATCCTCCCATACGATCGACAATCGCGTGAAGGCCGCGATGCAAAAGCTGGGCGCATCAAACCGTTGGGAAGCGGCAAGAATCCTCGCAGAAGACGAAGGCGCAATCGACCCGGATAAGGACTACCGGCGATTGGTCGACCAACCGCCGGTAGTCGACGAAGCGCCTGTTCCTCCCCCAATCCCTTTCCCAGCCGGTCATGTGGGCCGGTTGGAACAGGAAGGAGCGGGCGAACGGAATTTTCGTGACGCCGCGGTCTCCATCGGCCCGGAACTTGGGCGATGGTCGACAAGCCAGGTGCTGCCCTTGCCGCACCGCCAAGGCGAGCCGAACCGCATGACACCCATGGCCAGGATCGCCTCGATCCTGGGTATCGCACTGGCAGGGATCATTGCATTCGGTGCGCTGGTATCCGCGGTTCAGTCCCTGGGACAGTTGCTTTAGCGTCACGCGAAGGTCGGTTCATCCGCACCTCTCCTCTTTCGCAATCGAAAGCCCGCTGTTGCTGCGGGGGGAGAGAATAGCATTATGTTGAACCAACGCATGGCCGCCGCACAGAAGGTCGCCGACCGCCTGTTTTCCGCAGAAGCCGCCCTCGATTCCGCCCTTGCCGAAGTGGCGCAACTGACGGCTGCGGTGCCGATCGCCCGCGCAGAAGCGGGCCTGTCCGCCATGTTCGGACAGGATGCACTCCAGGCGGCGCAGGCGGCGGTAACCGCGCTGGTCGATGCTCGCGGTAAATTGCTCGAGACCCACCGTCAGCTGGACAACACCAAGGACCAGATGGGCCTCAGGACCAAGATGTTCGGTGGCGGCATGCCGAAACCCGAACCGTCCGGTGCCCTGCCGCAGGCTCAGCCGCAGCCTTCCTTGCCGTCGCGCCATCTGACGGTCGTCACGTCGGACGCCGCCTGACCCTGAACGGTTTGCATTGTGTCGCTACCTAGCCGCCGTGCCGGTAAGGTGGCGACATGATCTACCAGTTTTTCTTTCCCGCGCTTTATTGGCTGGCCCTGATCATATGCGGAATTTACGTGTTAAAGCGCGGTGGATCGCTGGAACGGCGCGTGCTGTGGCTGCTCGTCTGCATGTCGGTGCTCAGCGTGCTCGTCAGCATGATGGACGACAACCGCTTTCACTCCACAGGATACGGGTTGCTGGCGCTCGACCTGCTGCTTCTTGCGATACTGATGCGCATCGCCCTGACGAGCGCGCGTTACTGGCCGATATGGGCGGCGGGCTTTCATATGATTTCCGTGATAACGCATTTGGCGGTCATGGCCGTACCGGATCTGGTACCGACGGCCTATGCGCTGGTGCAGGGCCTTTGGGCTTACCCGGTCTTTGCCAGCCTGGCGCTGGGAGCGCGATGGGTGAGCAGGGGCTGGGTACCGGACGAGACGTTGAGGCGGAGGGGCGCGCCCTTCTAGCGCATTTATTTCGCTTGGCCGGTCATGCGGAACCGGACAGCCTCGCAGAACGCCTCGTCAGGTCGGCTGGCGGCGTTGCCGCGGCAATCACGGCCGATATGCCGACGTTGCCGGGCCTAGAGGACCGTGCCAGCCTGGAAATGCTGACGACGGTTCGTAGTGTCATGACGCTCGTCCTGCGTAAGGAGGCGATGGCGGGTGCGATCCTGTCGACCCGGGAGGCACTTCTCGATTATCTGCACGCTGCGATCGCGCATCGCGCGTCTGAGCAACTGGTGGCACTGTTCCTGGACGCGAGATGCCGTCTGATTTCGGAAGAGGTGCTGGCGCGGGGCGGTCCCAACACCGTCGACGCCTATCCGCGCGACCTTTTCGCACGGGCGCTCACGCTCGGCGCGCATCGTATTATCCTGGCGCACAATCATCCGTCTGGCGATCCTTTGCCTAGTGCAGAGGACATTGCCATGACCAAGCACCTGGCGGCGATCGGTCGTTCACTGGATATCGAGGTCGACGACCACATCATTATAAGCCGCACCGGCTGGTCCAGCCTGAAGGCGGCCAACCTGCTATGAGGGACCGACGGTTACCCCCGCCGCACCAGGATACCGGCCTGGTCATAGATACAGAGGTGCTGACCAGCGCATTGTCGGTGATCATGTCGGCGTCGATTGCAGGTGAGCTTGCACGCAGGGCCATCCGCGACATCGGGTCGCTGCCCGCCGTGCTCGGCAGCAGCGACCGGAGGCTGGCAAAGGCGGGTTTCGGGAAGACGGCGATCATCATGCTCCGTACCCTGAGCGTCGAGATGAGGCGAAGCCTCGCCACCGCGCTGCGTCACGACGGCGTCGACCGGGATGGCAGCGTGTTTCGCGAATATGTGGCTCTGTCACGGGCGGCGTTAAACCCCGGAGAGGCAAGCCTTTTCCTGTTCGATAAATGCCAGGCGCTGACTGCTGACATCGTCTGCCGATCCCGAGATGGGCACCGCGATATGCCCGTCTTTACAGAGATTGCATCCCAGGCGCGTGCTGCCCGGGCACGTTCCTTCATGCTGCTGCATCGCAGTCCGGCTGGGGCGCTCACGCCCTTTCACAGTCGCCTCGCCATGTGCTGCGTTGCCGCCGGATTGGCCCCTTATGTGCCCGAAACGGCGCCTGTTGCGCCGTGGTCCAGCTAAGTCTCCGGAGTATAGCAAATCTAGGGGGCAGACAGGTTCGATATATGAGGCGGCGTCAGATGGCGAGCGAATTCGATTACGGCATTGCACGTCAGTATTTTGGGGCATGTTCGCCCCAGCATCTGATCCAGATTATTCGCGCGGAAGCGCCGATGACGCTGCATCGTGCGGCCAACGCGATCCCGGATGAGGAAAGCCGGTTTCGCATATGGCTGGCGGCATATGCCTTTGGCAGCATCCTCGACCCGCGTCTTCTTTTGTCGGACGTGCGATATATAGCGAGGGCAGAGGCGCTGATCGCCGTCCACCAGCGCTTGTGGCCGCCCGCCAATGGCCGGGCAGGCGATGCGACGGTAAACGGAACCACAGGACCGCGCCGACCGGGTAGGCCGCGCTTCGGGCGCACCGCGTGAAGGCTTGCCTGTCGGGGCCGGGGGGGGGCGCTTTTCAAAACGATGACCGCACAAGCGTCCGCCAGGTCTGTTTTGGGGTGGTTTTGCGTCCACCAAGGCGCTAGAGCCGCCGGCTTGCCAGGTAGACGGAGCGGTGGCCGAGTGGTCGAAGGCGCACGCCTGGAAAGTGTGTATAGGGTATCCCCCTATCGTGGGTTCGAATCCCACCCGCTCCGCCACTGGCCGATTTCAGGCTGTCCGCCATTGTCCGCCATTGTCCGCATTTATCCACGTTTCCCTAGGGGATAATCACCGCTGACGTTTGTCTCTGTTCGTTGACACTCACCCGCAACCGATACAAAGTGTGGGGAGAGATGTTGGGACAGATCCGATGGGAAAGCTGAACGCCGCGAAGGTGCGGGCCCTAAGGGAACCAGGGCGTTATCAAGACGGGCGTGGTCTGATGCTGGACGTGAAAGCGTCAGGATCGCGCAGTTGGGTTCTGCGCCTGCAAAGCGCAGGTCGCCGACGAGATTACGGGTTAGGATCCCTAGAAGATGTCTCCCTCGCCGAAGCGCGGGAGGCCGCAGCGGACTATCGGCGGCAGCTCCGCGCCGGGGTCGATCCTATTGCCGCTAAGGAGAAGGCGAACAACGTCATCCCCACATTTTCAGCCCTGGCGAAAGCCGTGCATGCGGAACAGCAACGAGGATGGAAAAACGGCAAGCATGGGGCTCAGTGGCTCTCTACGCTTCGCACATACGCATTTCCAACGCTGGGAGATATGCTGGTCTCTGACATCGAGGCGGGGCAGGTGAGGGACGTTCTGAGCAAGATATGGCTGGAGAAGCCGGAGACCGCCAGACGTGTGCGCCAGCGCATAGGCACCGTATTGGACTACGCCTATTCAAAGGGGTGGAGGGACGCAGAGGCGCCCATGCGGTCCATCACGAAGGGCTTGCCGCGCCAGCCTCGCAAGACGGGTCATTTTGCAGCCATGCCCTATGAGCAGGTCCCCGCATTCATGGAGATGCTGCGTTCGCAGCTGAGCGTGGGACGTCTCGCTCTTGAGGCGCTCATCCTGACCGCAACAAGATCAGGAGAGATTCGCGGCGCGTGCTGGTCAGAAATCGATCTCGATGCAAGGACCTGGACCGTGCCAGCCGTCCGGATGAAGATGGGCGTAGAGCATGTCGTGCCGCTCTCTGAGGCTGCACTGGACGTTTTCCAGAGGGCTGCGGCGGTAAGGCGCGCCGGAACCGATCTTGTGTTCCCAGGTGCTGTCCGGGGGAAGCCACTGTCGGACATGACGCTGCTGAAAATTCTGCGGGATCAGGATCTGAAATTCACGGTCCACGGATTTCGGTCGAGCTTTCGTGACTGGGTGGCAGACAAAACTTCCGTCCCTGGAGAGGTCGCCGAAGCGGCTCTCGCTCATGCTACGCCGAACAAAGTTGAAGCGGCATACAAACGGACTGTCTTTTTAGAAAAGCGTCGAGAGTTGATGGGAATATGGGGAGCATACATTTCAGCAAATCAAGGAAATTTATGATGGTGGAGAAATGTATGAAGACGCCTTCACGAACGCCTTTGGCTTTGGAGTATGCGATCCGGGACATGATAGGGAAGTTCAAGGACCCGATCGAAATCAACAACAAATTGATAGCTCAAACTCTTTCCGAGGTTGCGCTGAATGAGCAACTGGAAGGCAAGGAGCGAGCATTGCTGGTTAGTTTAGCCCGGTGTTTTGAAGGAGATGACGAAGGGTTTCAGTTGCGTATAAAATCAAAACGAAGAGGCCCACAAAAGCTCCTTCACGATCACCTGGCGGAGTTTCGGCGTCACATGGAAATTTCTCAGTTTGTCGAGATTTTGATGGCGGAGGGAGGGAAGAAGGAAGCAGCGGTCGCAGAAGCTCAAGCCCAGTTTAGCTTAAGTCGAGCTAAGATTTTTGATGCTTTAGAAGACGTGAAAAGTGCGCGGGAAATGAGAACGATTGTGATGAAGATACAGAACGAAAACCCTGAGATTTTCCAAAAGTCTTGAGATTTTGCACAAATACGTGGACTGCAATCTCCTAGCTTGAGAATACTGATCGTGATTATTCGTTTCTGTCCGTGATTACATTCCGTGTAACTGGCAGAAAGGACTGAGAAAATGGAACAAGTGCTCTGTTCCATTCCTGAAGCCGCCGAGGCTCTCGGGATTGGACGATCAAAAGCTTATCAGCTTTTAGAAGCTGGAAAATTGGAAACAATCACCATTGGGAGGCGACGGCTTGTACGAGTAGCGAGCGTCAAAGCCTTTGCCGAGAAGGAGGGACAGTCATGACCCTCAGGAAAGGCAAAAACCCCGGCGCGGCTGGCACCGCGCGCGGGGTCAAGTCTGTTGGCCAGGAAAGCTCAACGCCTTCTCATACTGCTGTGCCGGGGCGATGTCAGCCCCCGCCGCGGGGCAAGGCGCGATCGTTCCGGAGCGAGGTTCTGCTCACTCTACCAAAACGCAGAGGTGAGGAGCTGCGCGTGGAGGAGTGCTGGCTCAAAGGCAGTCACTTCCTCAACTTCCGCATCTGGTATGAGGAGGGGGAGGAGATGATGCCATCTCGGCGTGGCGTCACCGTGCCCTTCAAGTGCATACCCGAGCTGATGGAGGCATTGACGGGTCTTATTGATGGCCCGGGGGCCCTTAGCGCCTCCTAGGAGGTCTTAGCTGGGCGAGGGGGCATCCTTCCAGGATGCCCCCTTTTTTACCTCTCAAACTTGAAACTTACGAAAAAGGGCCGCCTCATGTCCCTGTCGAGCGTTCGGACTGCTGCCCAAAGTGGCGAAGAGCCCAATGACTCCGATAACGGCACAGCCTTTGCAATTAAGGTTAAGCTACCTAGTGGGGTGCCATCCAACCAGAATATCCCCACCGGGTCCTGGGGAGGGGCACGCAACTCCGCAGGTCGCGCGAGTAAGTTCATAACTCTGCAGCAGGCTCAGAATGTCCTGAACGCTGCGCGTCATTCATTGGTGATCGGCCTTCCCTTCACTCGCCACACGACCATCCATTGGCAGAAGCTGGGTGTGCCCGACCATCAGGCGGCACGTGCAACGGGCCGCTATGTGAAGCGCATGTCCGACTGGCTGCGAACGCTGGGTCATGAGTTGTCTTGGATATGGGCGCGCGAGAACGGTCCTGGGGCAGGAAGTCACGTCCACATACTCTACCACCTACCTAGGTCCCTCGACCTCGGCTCTCGTCCTCGTAAATGGCTGCGGGGCATTTCCAAGTCGGGATATCGCAAGGGGGCGATCCGGACGGACAGGATAGGAGGACATGCGAACACGGCGATCACCTCTCCAAAGCTGTACCTCGCCAACCAGGAAGCTGTGCTCGGCTATTTGCTCAAGGGTACCCACCCGAGCGCTGCGCACGTCCTGAAGCTAACGTCCGTACGTCCTCAAGGGGTCATCATAGGAAAGCGGGTTTCCACGTCCGAGAACATCGGACGAACCGCCAGGGCTCGCAGACAACGGCTTAAGAAACGCGCGTGATAGAGGTCCGTCTGACGTCTCACGATGTATGGCGGAAACTGGCGGACATAACGCGTATGAGCCCACCCCCACGTCTAGAGGTGCTTCCGTTCGCAGTACGCGCGAGGCACTGCCAGGACGAAAAGGAGGTTATGCGAACTGTTGCCGGCACCTCCTCTTGGTGTCTCATCGAACTAGGACTCCTAGGGGGGATGTTGGCACCGGTGCTGGAGCGTCATTTACCGCTCGGCATGAAGCCTCGGCGGCCGGTGGAAGGTGTTCGTTTCCAAGTAGGGGGGCAGCCTCGCGCGCGCATACGCGCGTACCTGTGGGCAAAACGAACGTCGCGCGCCCTGACCACCGGGCGGAAGGACCACCTCGTTCTTGCTCGGAACTGCGTACGTCCTCCCCCCAGCCTCGCGCGCGCACGCGCGCGCTCGTTACGGAAACCGACGGGGGACAGCGGTCCGGTCATTGAGGGTGCGTGAAAACCGCGGCCGTTCACCAAGCCCTTCGGGCGGCAATGATCGCTGGCGCCATGGGTCAGTTGGGAAAACCGCCGATGACCATGTCGACGGCCATGCTCAGGACTCTGCTCAGGAGAAGGTAAGCATCACCTTCGCTGCCTTGCCAGGATCGGCCGCAATCGAGAGCGCTTCATGAAACTGGGCAAAAGGAACGCGATGGCTGATCATGGGAGAGAGGTCGATCTTACCCGCTGCCATCATCTCGATTGCCTCGCCAAACTCCCGGCTGCGACTGTCGGCGATGGAGCCGGTCATCAGGATCTCGTTGGCCATCACCTTGAACAGGTCGATCGCGACCGGCTTCTTGTAAAGGGCGATCACGGCGATCCGCGCGCGATATTTGGCGATTGAGATGACCTCTTCGAGCGCTGCTGCCGAACCGGCGGCGTCGATGAACACGTCCGTCTCTGCATAATGAACGCCGAAACGATCCCCCTGCCCATGCGTGCGGATGAGAGCCTCGCCGATAGGCTCTTCATTGACGTTGACGCAGACGGTGGCGCCGAGGGACCGCGCACGTTCAAGCCGCGAGTGTTCTCGGTCGAAAATGGCAATGTCCTGCACGCCCCGGTGGCGCAGCATCGCCACGGCGCATAGCCCGATCGGGCCGGCGCCGAGCACCGCTACCCTGTCGGTGGCCGCAACTTTGACGAGGTCGATGCCGTGAAGCGCGACCGATAGCGGTTCGGCCAGCGCCGCTTCCTCCGCCGAGATGTGGTCGGGCAGGGGAAAGAGCGTCGACCCCACCTTCGCCTCGGTCACCAGGATGAACGGGGCCATAGCTCCTTCGGGGCCGCCACCGCCGATAAATCCGGCATCGGGGTTGACCGCAACGCGGTCGCCCGGGCGGACCTCTGTAACGTCCGCCCCCACCTCCACCACCCGGCCGGCAAATTCATGGCCGATCGGCAATGGCTGCGAAAGCGGCATGCCCCCGCCGAGCCCGCCCTGCGCGATGTATCCCAGGTCGCTGCCACAGATGCCGCAGGCGTCCACGGCCACGACGACGTCCCGTTCCTTTGGGCGCGGCATAGCGATGTCGTCGAGGCGCACGTCTCCGGCTCCATGAACCCGTGCCAATTGCATGGTCTGCATTTTCTTTTCCCTCCCCGAGTTCGTCGGATCGTTCTTGCCGTGCTTTGCGGAAGAAACCCTCCTCATTAATCACAATCGATATACCGAACGGCAGAAGTAGCAAGTGAACGGTCGCGCGCCTCCCTAATCTTGGCGCAGTGACCTGCTGCCAAACACCGAACGCGGCGGAACTCAAAATCGCTACGAGCGTCCTTGAACCATGTCTGCAAGACGGGGAGCAGTGGTGGTGATACGTGAGTGTGCGACACCGCGCTCCGACCGCGACCGCCTTGGTGGCGGTGGCAGCTCCGGTAGATTTTCGCGTTCGTGAAGATCGCGACTTACAACGTGAACGGTGTCAATGGCCGGCTTCCAGTGCTGCTCCGCTGGCTTGAGGAAGAAAAGCCAGACATTGTTGCCCTCCAGGAGCTGAAGGCGCCTC
Organism: Pacificimonas sp. ICDLI1SI03; assembly: GCF_054740865.1. NCBI lineage: Bacteria > Pseudomonadati > Pseudomonadota > Alphaproteobacteria > Sphingomonadales > Sphingosinicellaceae > Pacificimonas > Pacificimonas sp. ICDLI1SI03. The sequence continues at coordinate 1,994,812 of NZ_JBSQAU010000001.1, read as the reverse complement.
AGGAGCGGTTTCCTGAAGCAGCCATTCGAGATGCCGGCTATGAAGCGATATGGCATGGGCAAAAGAGCTGGAATGGGGTCGCTCTGCTCAGCGGGGTCGGTGAAATCTTCGCAACACGGCGCGGCCTCCCCGATGATCCAGATCCTAAGCAGAGCCGCTACATTGAGGCAGCGATCAACGGGGTTATTGTCGCCTGTCTCTATCTTCCCAACGGGAATCCTCGTCCGGGTCCGAAATTCGATTACAAGCTCGCCTGGTTCGAGCCGCTAATCGATCATGCGGCTGACTTGTTGGCCAGTGGAGCACCTGTGGTTCTGGCGGGTGACTTCAACGTCATTCCCACGGAACGCGACGTTTACAAGCCGGAACGCTGGCTCGACGATGCACTCTTTGCTCCAGAGGTGCGCGCCGCGTACTTTCGGCTTCTCGATCAGGGATGGACGGACGCACTTCGTTCAAAGTACCGCGAAGAGAAAATCTATACATTCTGGCACTATTTCCGGAACGCCTTCGACCGAGACGCAGGGCTGCGTATCGATCATCTGCTGCTGAGCCCAGCGCTCGCCGATCGGCTGGTTGATGTGCAGGTCGACCGCCATGTGAGAGGCTGGGAAAGGAGCAGTGATCACGCTCCCACCTGGGCCGAGATAGCGCCCGCAAAATAGCAATGAGAGGAACGATCTGAGCGGGCACGCTTATAATCCGTCCGTTAGAAAGGGTTTACAGAGAGGGTGTAACCCAACGCAGCCGTCCTGGCGTCGCGGCAATGTCATTGGTGACTTAGCGGCAGTCCACCAGGACTGAACTTTAACCTTTATCGAGGCTTGAGATCCTCTCAATGGAAACAGCAAGCATCACTGTGGCATCTAAACTGGAAGTGGCAGCTTTGCGCCCCAATGCCGGTCATTGGCCGAGCGGACAGCCAATCCCAAAAGCCGACATCGCGAAAGCTGCCGCTTGCGAGATGGCATCGCGTTGAATAGCCAAGCCAACTTAAGTTTCCGCCGCCAAGCAGATGTGGGTCGCATTCCCGAATGCCTCGCGATGGATGAAGGGCAGCGCGCCCGAATTTTCGAATATGGCGCCGAAAGAGCGCCGCCTGCTAAATAGACACATGACCAGACCAATCTTCCCACCCGACACCGAGTCCCGGGCTGAACTTGATGCGCTTGCCGCCAACATGATCTCTGAGGCGACATCCACCGAAAGCCCAAACATCATCTCGGCGACCGGCTTCGCACGTGAGAATATTTCGATTCTGCACCAGCAGATCCGTGCCACCAATCTTGCTTGGGCGCTGGGCTGGACCAAGCGCGTTGGCCCCGGCGACACCGTCGCGATCGTCGGCGGCTCGTTTTCGGGGATGATGCTTGCAGTCATCCTGGCGCTGGTCAACGCTGCGATCGTGCTGGTGTTCGAGAAGGAGGACGCGCTGTTCGCGCGGTTCCGCGACAAGGGGCACCGGCATCTTTCGACCAACTTGAACTCGCGCGCGCTCGGCAAGAATTTCGACCCAAGCGGGTCAAGCGCCGAATACCGCCCGCCGATCTTCGCCTGGCCCGCCGGCCGGGCGAGCGACGTTGCGGCATTCTGGATCGGTGAATATCTCTCCACCTTTGACCAGGCCCTGCCGATCTTCGTCTCGCGCGGGACCGAAGTCCGACGCGAGATGATCAAGAGCGGGCCCGGCGGCGGGCTGGAAATCGACTTCTCGCTGGACAGCCCGCATCTCGCGAAGGTCCCGGTCGACCTGCTGATCGACGCGACCGGCTTCGGCCCTGAGGCCAACCCGCGTGGGGTCATCGATTATAGCTATTGGGAAGCCGGCCACCGGTTGATCTACGATCATCTCGTCACCCCGGCGTCGGTGCTGATCTCGGGCTGCGGCGACAGCGGCGTCATCGAGGCGCTGCAATACGCGATGATGGAATTCAGCCATGCCCAAGTCGAGGCCTTGTGGCCGATCGGCGGGGGGCTCGATGCGGCGATCGATGTCGGCTTGGTCGGCGCGCGGCTCGATGCGGTGTTCCGGAATGACGGTATCGACCGGTTCGACGCCCCGGTCCCCTCCGAAATCATCTGGTGGCTCGATCAGCGCACCAATATCGAGCGTAACCCGACCATGTCCTGGCCATATAGCGGAGAGCCCTGGGCGCGGCCGATCCTCGACGCGATCGAAGCGGCGCTCGCGCCGCATTACGCCATGTTCGCATCCGGCGGCGATATCGCGCTGGCCAGCTACGAAACGCTGGAAGCGTTCGTCGAGGCGCTATCGTTCGACGCGCAATTCGACGCCCGTGAAGCCGCGCGCAAGCTTGGCGACGTATGGATCAGCCGCGGCATCGAGGCGCTCGCCAACGATATCGACCTGCCGCCAAATATTGACGTGATGCATGCGATGGCGCGGCCTGGCGTCGAGATCATCCTCAATGGACGCACGCCCACGCCCTATTCGCGCCAGCTCTCGCCTTACAATGTCTGGCTGATGCGGTTGCTGCTGTCCTTCCCCTCGGTGCGTTATGTCCAGGGCGAGATCGACTCGGTCGCGCAAAATGACGCGCGGCGGTTCGATGTCGCCTTCAAGGAAGGCACCAGCCTCACCGTCGATCGCGCCGTCACCCGCTACGGCCCGTCACCCGGCGGCTCGGCGCTGGCGACGGGGTGTCACCGCGACACCCAGGGCGGCGACTGGCTGCTCAACTGGCCCGTCTATCTGGGCCACGACCCGGCCGACCCGAAGAAGGGGCGCTACATCAATGCGGCCCGCGAAAATATCACGACGGCACTCGATGCATTGGATGCCCGCCCGACCGCCACCCACGATATCAGCAAGCGGATCGTAACAGGCCGGATCATGCTCGGTCCGAAATCGATGCCGGAAGGCGACCCGGTGCATAGCGATCCGCTGCCTTGGCTCGCCGCCGAGCTTCGCGCCGGGCGCCACCCCGGTTTTGCATCGGACGCTGATGTCGAGCGGATGATGACGCGCCGCTGATACACGCGTGCGGTAAATTCTTCGGCACGGTCCACGTCGGCTACGATGTCGAAATGGTTTAGCTGAGAGGATAGATGTTTTTCAGGTCAACCCCGCTGCGGCTGTTCCCATCCAGCTCGATGACGCTGAGGGGCCGCACTGGCCCTTCGGCCGTTTCGACGCTGTCTATGCCGGCAAATTTCTCGATGAGATGACGCGCCAGGGCCCGGCTCGATGTGGTGATGACAAGGTTCACCGAACGGCTTTCCTCGAGCACCGTGGCCCGCAGAATGTCGAGCAGGCCGACGCGATTGAGGTCGTCGAGATGGGCCACCGGCTCATCGAGGAAGAACGTCCCGCCGAGGCTGCGCGCACGGGCCAGGAAGAGGGCAAGAGCAAGGTCCTGTCGCTGTCCCTGGCTGAAGTCCTTGCCCGGATCGAGCTGTGCGTCGCCGGCATGCGCCAGCCAGTGCAGGAATTCGCTGTCCTCGCCGAGATTGATGCGATCATAGACGCGGTTGGCGTGCATACGCGCGAACAGCGGGTTCACCACCTTGGCAAGATCCTGGACCTGCCGCTTGCTGATCGTGGTATAGGTATCCTGGAACATCGCCTGCGCGCGCGTCGCAGCGGCAATACGCGCCGTCATCCGCGTCTGCTGCTCCAGCGCGGGTTCAATGGCGGCTCGTAGCGAGACCAATTGCGCACGGCGCGCTTCGGCGGTCCAGGCGGCTCGCGCGGCTTCGATATGCGCCTCCGCGCGGGCGAGTTTGCCCTGCTCGTTCGTCAGCTCCGTCTTGAGCTGTGCAAACGCCGCCTCGCTCCACGACTGCTCCGGTGCAGCGACGTCCCACAAGGCCTGAAGTTCGGCCAGCTCGCTTCCCTTCGCCGCCAACTGCTCGCGGCAGTCCCGCAGTTGCTGCTGGATTCCGGCATATTCCGCGCGCAGCCGATCCCGCAGGGTTATCGCGTCCTCGCTGTCGCGGGCCAGTCCCGCCAGCTGCAGCTGCAACACATGATCGCGTGCGCCGATCTGAGCCGAGACGCGTTCGACCAGGTCGGAGAGCGGTGCCTCGTCCGGGAGCAATTGCGCTGTGTCGATGGGAACCATGGGACGCGCGATCGCGATCTCTTCGTCAAGCGCAGCGAGCGCGTCGGCGATTTCGAGGCGCACGCGCTGCAGGCCCAGTTCGCCGGCAGAAACCGACGCCGGCAGCCCGGCACTCTGCAGCGAAAGTGCGCGGCGTTCCGCAGCGTCCGCAAGCGCTGCACGCTCGCGGTCCAGCGTCGCAAGCCTGGCATTTGCCGCCTGCGCGGTCTTGAGCTTCTCTGTCGCCATTCGGGCTGCTTGCGTCGCAGCCCGCGCCACCGCGTCGGCCTGGCTTGCAAGCTCGGGGATAGTCGCAAGGGCCGCTGCGATCGCATCGCGTAGCGCATCCGCGGTCTGCCAGTCATGCGCGCAGACTGGACAGCTGCTTGCCGTATGGCCATGATCATGCGCGAGCAGGTCGCGCGCCGCCGATTGAAGCCTGGACAAGGGTGCAGCTGCGACGTCGCGCTGCTGGTTCGCAGTTGCCGCTAAGCGTTCCGCATCGGCAGCCTCGGCCCGCAAGGCAGCGAACGCCGCTTCGGAGACCGTGGCCGCACTGGCAGCCTCGCGCTCGACGTCGAGCAGACGCATCCGTTCGGCCTCTCGGTCAGCCTGTTCCAAACCGGAAGAAATGGCAGTCAACAGTTTGCGGCGCTCGGCGCGCGCATTGATGGTCCACCCTGTCTCAGGCAGCCCGGCGCGCAGAGCGCCAAGCGTGACGGGGACAGGATCGAACACCGGTGCCCGGTGTAGGATCGAGAGCATCGCGGCGCCCCGCCGCGCCAGCCGGTCGCCAGCCGCCGCGAGCGCCTGACTCGCCGCGGTGACACTCTGGCGTTCGGATTCGCTCGCGGCGACCTTGGCAGCAGCGGCCTGACCGTTCGTGCCCATCTCGGCAAGTTCGGCATCGAGCTTCAGCTCTGTTGTCTTTGCGGCGGCAACGGCCTGCTCCAGCGCCGTGCGGCTGGTGCGACGAACCTCGACCGCGCTGAGGGCATTGCGCCGGCGCTCATTCTCATGCCGGCCGCGCCGTTGCAGCGCCGTCAGCGCCTCCAGCCTATCGGGGAATGGCGCATTGGAAGGGGGCATATCCGCAGCCATCGGTTCGAGCAGGACCTCGGCTTGCGCGGCCTCGCCGATCGCCGACGCCGCCGTCGTAGTCGGCGACGTAATGCGCTTGAGTTCCTTTTCGATCGCGTCGGCCTCGGCCGACCGTTGCTGGGTTAGCTGAACTTGGGCGCGCAGCCTCGACGATAGCTCGGCCGCATATTTCTCGAACTGCCGTTCGGCGTCGAGCAGATGCCGGATCCCTAACAGGTCGGCAAAGACCTGCGTGCGCCGTTCGATCGTTTCATCGTCCGTATCGACCAAGGCGGCCAGCGCCTCCGCACTCAAGAACCGGGTGCCCTTGAGCCAGCGCTGACGCAGGCTGATCGCGGTCAGGTGATGGGCCTCATTGGCAGCGGCGGCCGGTGCCAGCAGCGCTAGGAGATCGTTCGGCCGCTGCGGCACAATGAGCCCGTCGATCTCGAACGCGGCCGGGGATTGGCTGCCCTCGGCGATGCGCGAAAGTTGATAGGCTTTTCCGCCGACCCGGACACTGGCAGCGACGTGGGGTGCGTGCTCGAGCCCGGTAAACTTCGAGCGCAACACCTCGGCGTCGAAATCCTTCTTGTCCTTCAACCGGTCGACCTGGCCTGTCAGCAGCCACTCCGCCGCTTCGCACATTGTTGTCTTGCCGGTGCCGTTGGGCGCGAACACCAGCGTCAGCGGCGCGCGCAGATCGAACTCGAGCACCTCCCCGATTCCGCGAAAGGCACCGACCGTGAGCGACGAAAGGCGGACCCCGCGCGTCATGCCGTTTCGTCCTGGATCAGGGTCGCCGGCAGGCCCAGCGCGGCGAGGTCTTCCCACACCGCCTGAGCTTCACTGTCGATCTTGGGCCACACCAGCTCACCACCACTCGACGGCATCGTGTCGGGTAAACCGACGACGGTTACGTCGGCCACGCGCAGCCACGTACCCGCAGCCTCATCGGGATCAGCCTCGCCCGCTGGCCAGATCAGGTGCTTGCGGCAAACCTGCGACGACAATTCGAGGCGCCGAACGTCCTCACTGGCATCCGCTGCCGGTGCGGCCGGCAGCGCAAGCACAAGATAGCCGTCAATCGGCCCCCGCGATTGCGCCTCGCCGCGCACGAGCATCTCGTCGAACCAGCCTTGTCCCTCGCGGGCGGCCGCAATCACGCCGGCAGCATCGCTCGCACCGCACGGCCACAGGACAAGTCGGGCATAGCTCGATGTCCACAAAGTCGTCCCCGCCGGGACCGCATGCGCGCCCGCCGCGACGGGCAAGCCAGCTTGCTGCAACCCAACCTTCGCGCAAAGCTCATCGACCTGCGCCACCGCGAGGTCGAGATTTCCGGCGGCAGGCTGGATATCCGTCATTCCGCACCATCCTCGGCAAAACATGCGTCGATCTGCCCGAGCAACGCCGCAACGCGCCCGGCATCGGCGCCTTCTTCGAAATCGGCATAGACGTCCGCGACGTTGGCGAGGCCGAGACTCGCAACCCGCCGCAGGTTCCGTGCCGCGGTGAAGTCGTCCGCGCGGGCGGCGAGCGATCCGCCTGCGGCCAGTTCGGCACCCGACGAAGGCGCGGTGCTGATATCGTCACGGCGGTCCTGCGGGATCTCGCCCGCGACCAGATCGCCGTTCGGTCCCGCGCCAAGCACGATCAGATCCGGATGTTCGCCGCCGGGCAGCATGCGCCATGCGGCAAGATCGCGCCGCATCGCCAACCGCGACTTGTCGGGCGAACGCCAAACCAGCAGATGCTTCGCATTCGCCAGCCGCAATTGGCCGGTCAGCTTGGGGTTGGCCTGCCAGGAGATTCCGTCGATCGACTTGAGTGTGGCAACGGCGTGAATACCAGCCTTGAACGCGACGCTCGTCTCCGCGACGTGGAGCCTGTCAGGATCCTGCGACCGTGAGGGAGCAACCCCGCTCAACGTCGCATCGAGCAGCGCTTCCGGCGTCGGCGCTGCCGTCGCATGCAGCTGCTCGACGACCAGGTTGAGACCAAGCTGCAGGCGCGGCGCCGATGTGGCAACCGGCGGATAACGGCGCAGGAAGCGCGCAATCTCGCCCGCCGCGGGCGGCGGCGTCGGGCCGTTAAGTGTGGCAAGCCCGGCATCGCTAATCGGGCAACTCATATTGCCCCGCCAGGCGAACTTGCCCTTCACCGGCGTGAACGGTCCCCAAGTAACATGCCCGGTGGTCGCGCAGGCTTCTGTAGCCCGGACCACACCGCCCGCGATGCCCATATCATTGAGCGCGCGTACTGCCGGCAGATCGTCCTGTCCCTTGGGCAGCGCATCGAACGGAACATAAAGACCGCTCAGACTGCGCCATTTGTCATGGGCTTCATCCGCCTTCGGTGCATCCGCAGCGATGTTGCACAAGGCGACTGCTCCCGGCCGCCCGGCGAGCACCGTGTTGAGCAGCGAGTTCACCGCGGCGACCCAGTTGACGTTGTACCCGCTCTGCAGCAGCGATCCGACCACCAGCGCGGGTCGGTCAACGGCAGTCGCTTCAAGCGCGTGCACGATCCGCGCTTGCGGCGAGCCTGCATTCTGTGCCGCCGGCTGCAGCAGATCCGCGCAGATCAGCGGAAAGATATCGACGTCGCCGAATGCGAGATGGAGGATGGCGCGGCCTTCCTGAAGATCGGGCAGGTTCACAGCTTCGACCGACTGCTCCAGCACATTCTTGAGATAGACAATGCAGTGCGTGGCCTCGCCTGGCGCATGCAGCCAGCACCATCCGCCATTCAACCGCTGGATATCGCTGATCGCGCCCTCGGCTTCGCGCCAGCCAAGGTGGCGTTGCGTGGCTTCACCGGCGCCTGCGGCCTGCCAGTCCAGCACCGACTGGCCGATCGTCGCGCCGAAACCGGCCAGCAGGATGATCGGACGCGTCGCCGCGCGAACCAGCGCGTCGATCTCGGCCCAATCGCCGGACCCGAATGTAAATTCTGGAGCGACGACCAATACCGGATCCGCGCCGGAAATCATGCGCTGCAACGCCGGCATCGCATGGTCCGGCCCCCCAACCAGCAGATCGCGCACCGTGCCGATCGCCAGAGGCCGGGGATGATCGCCGTCGACCGCGACCGCCGATGACGGCAACTGCAGCAGACAAATTCCGAGGCGGCTGGCTGCCAACAGCGAAGCCCCGACATCGACCCGCGTGACGCGTTCAGAAAAAAGGAAAGTGACGTCGGGCACTTATTAGGGTTACACTCGCGTTTTCGGGAGAATGATCCTAGCGCGAAAGAAAACCTGCGTCATGCGTCATTGACGTTGGATTCACATACCAGAGCGGCACCGGACATCAAACGCGCATAAACGGCAGCTATAACGCAATGTTGATTTAGAAGCCGTCAGTCCGGTGTCGGCCCAGGGTCGGCTTTCCGACGATACCACGGACCCGAATTTACAAGCCTTGCTCTATGGTCGGTCAACACCGATCACGGCGGCTATTGTGATGACAGTCGACTTCATGTCAGACCGCGTGGACTGAGAGGGACAGGGAGCATGAGCCGCGAAATTCATCAGAAGTGGGGCTTTGGAATGGCCCCACCTAAGCCAGAGGCACAGGCGTTAAGGAAACGGGCGGCCGAGCACCTCATGGCATTTCTCGATGCCGATGCCCGCCATGACGACCTGCCGGACGCCCTCAGCGAGGTGAAAGGATTATTCTCCCGCGTAGCTCGTCAAGATCAATGGGACTGGTTCAGTACCAGCCGCGCCCTTGGTTATCCCTCAGCACGGATGGCAAGGGTTGTTGCCGAATCGATTGGCGCGGCACGTCGAGCGTTCGTCCGTGGCGATACTGACCTCCTGCGTGAACAATGGTCGTTGCTGCGCCGCCTGCCATGCCGAAGCTGTGTTCGCGTCTTGCTGGGAACCGCGCATATCGCTGACGAAGAGGGAGCCGGCTGGATCTATCTCTTGTCCACCCGCGAAATGCCTGATCTTCTCAAGATCGGCATGACGACCCGGTCGGTTGAAGAGCGCCTGCGCGAAATCAATGGCGCAACCGGAGTCGCGTTCCCCTTCGGCGTCCGTCGATGCTGGCGAACCCGCGATCCGGCCTCCACCGAGCGTTTAGTGCATGAGGCACTTGCAGAGCATCGTGTGCGTGCCGACCGCGAATTCTTCCGCGCGTCATTTCGCGAGGCTGCAAAAATCATCGACGGTGTTCTTGGCAGGACGCAGCTTGAACTGCGCACACTCGACAATCTAGTAGTGGTTGGCCGTTAGTGGTCGGCAGCTGACGCCGGGTCAACGTCAGCTATTACCGTAACCGGTTCTGAACCGGACATTCGTCTATCGGCCCCGAAGACGCCGCTCAGCAAGGCGCCTTCTTTGCGGACTGCCGTCCGACCGCCCGTATCGGACTCAAAGCTGGGAATGCTGCGAAGCCATCGCCGCGCTCCCGATCTTTGAGAAATTGGCTCGTGAGGCAAAGCGACGGGTTAGAGGCCATTAACCGTCATGGGGTACACGCCCGGTCAGGGGGACTGCCGGTTTGATGCCTATGACGATAAGCCTGGGATACGTTCATGTCGCCATTTACGGCTTCATGGCGGTGCTGTGCGTGACCTTGTTCCTGTCGTTCCAGCGCAAGCCGGCGCTGGCATGGCTGACCGCGAGCCTGTTCATCGCCACGGCAGAGGTGCTGTTGTTGGGTAGACTGGCGTCCGAAGTCGCAAAGCTGGCGCTGGCGCTGTGCTGTGTGCCGTTCGCCTATGCCTGTGTCGGGCAAACCACGCGCCATCTGTATGCGCAACGCCGAACCCCGCCTGCCTTCCATGCCGTGATCGCTGCGACTGCGGTCGCCGGATTGGCGGCGCTGTCGGGGGGCCTGCCCGCCATTGTCGCCATCCTGATGTTCAATCTCGCCTGTGCCCTGGCCGTTACGGAAACGCTGTGGCGCATCGCACGCGCGCCCGTTCTGCGTCCGATCGATCGGACGCTTTTTGTGGGCATGACCGCCACGGGTTTGGTTTTCGCTGTCCGACTGGTGTCGTACCCCTTCCTGTTCGATGCGCATCGGGGCCTGGCCGCGATAACCGGATCGGACATCGACCGCGCCCTGCTGGCCCTCAACGGATTGCTGGCCGGCCCGATTGTACTGTTGTTCATAGCCAAGCTCGTCGCCGGGATCATCGCTGGCTATCGCGACCGATCCGAGCGCGATCCCCTTACCGGGCTGGCCAATCGCACGGCTTTCGAGCGGCTGACGGTTCAGGCGATGCGCGGCAACGGAGCGCTGATCCTGTGTGACCTGGACCATTTCAAACAGGTCAATGACCGCTATGGCCATTCCGCCGGCGATGCGGTGCTGCGCCGCTTCGCCGCCCTGTTGCGCGAAACCGGGCTGGATGCGGCACGGATCGGTGGCGAGGAGTTCGCCCTGATTGCCGCAGAACGAGGGGAAATCGAGGCGACGTTCATCGCCGAAAAGCTGCGCCAGCAGCTTTACAATTCGCATTTCGAGACAATCGACGCGGACCATGTGCTGACGGCCAGCTTCGGCGTCGCGTGCTTCCAACCGGATTCGTCTTTGCAAAGCCTGATCGATCAGGCCGACAGCGCCCTTTATACCTCGAAGAACGAAGGGCGGGACCGCGTTACGTTGCACACCCCCGACGCAGTGCCACAGACTGAGCCGCAGCGGGCGCTGGCGGCGGCCTGACGCCGTAGCTGTGCAACACCGAGACAAACGGCTGCCGGAAATCTCCCGCAAATGATTAAACACCGTTGTGATCGCAGAGGGCTGTCTAGCAAACTTAGGAAGTTGATGTCCGAACCTTTGGTGTTGGCGCAAAAACCGGACAGTCCGCAACCGGTCCAATCGCGGCGACACCCTGAGCGTTACCTCCTCGGCCAATTTCGGCCGAGGAGAAGAACGATGGGATACTCACGATTTGATCCCGCCATGCAGGGACGCGTGGCCTGGAACACCGGCAAAAATGTAGGAACGAAGCGCCCGCTAACGCAGAAACAGATTTGGGCGATCCGCTTTCATCTCGATCGCGAAGGACGGTTAAGGGACAAGGCACTCTTCGATCTTGCCATCGACAGCAAGTTGCGCGGCTGCGATTTGGTGAAGATTAGGATTGGCGACGTGGTTGCCGGCGCTGACATCCGTAATCGTGCGATCGTCATCCAGCAGAAGACCAATCGACCAGTGCAGTTTGAACTCACCGCAGATGTCCGAGCGACATTGCTAGCTTGGCTGGAACGACGGGGCGGCTCAACAGGCGATTATCTCTTCCCAAGCAGAGTCGATCATGCCGGACACATGAGCACGCGCCAGTATGCCCGCCTTGTCGATGAATGGGTGACTGCGATCGGGCTTCGCAAATCCGAATACGGAACGCATTCGATGCGGCGGACAAAAGCCGCGATGATATATCGGGCCACCGGCAACATTCGTGCGATCCAGATTTTGCTGGGTCATACTAAGATCGAGAACACGGTCCGCTACCTCGGCGTCGATGTCGAAGACGCTTTGCTCTTGGCAGAGCGCACCGAAATCTGATTCATCGAGCGGTCGGCCAGTGGCGCCGGTCGACCGCTTTTAAGGTATTTGCCCCGCAAGGCCGGTCGGCCGACATTAGGGTGGATAGCGGTCGATCAGCTCATGCGATAGATAGCGTGCAACTCACGCAGCATGACCGCGAGATCGGCGTTCTTGCTGGTGTCGGGTTCAATTCCCATCCGCTCAGTCTCGACCGATGTGAGAAAATTCGCGACCTGCTCATCCGGCGCGCTTCGCTCAAGAATGCCAAGAACCGGTAGTGCGTAGCTATCATACTCGTCCGCCGCTTCTCCGATGCCGCGAACGCCAATGGGGTCCCACGCCCAACGTAGGACTACCTCGACCATCCGCAGGCGGGATTTCAGTTCGGTTCGTTCGCTCATGCGCTATTGGTAACCGAGGGACGCTGCGTCGGCTATCACCCGAAACCGGCAGTTAAAGACGCGTTCCTTGCCGATGAACACCGACGTCACCGCCGTCTTCATGTTGTCGTAGATGCCACGCTGCGGCACCCCGCCCAAGAACGCGAAGCCGCGCGCATGTGCTTCGAACAGCATCTCTTGGGTCTCGCGCAGATAGGCCCAGGCATACACCCCATCTTTCAGGACAAACTAAAACTTAAAATGCCTCAAGAAAGTAGTTCCTGCATCGCCCCGCTTATCTTCTCCATCCTGTACGGCTTTGGGTAAAAACGACATCGAGCCGGAAGGTCATCGGGGCTTATCACAGCCTGCCCGGACGTAACGATAATCCCGATTGCAGGCCATCTCGCACGAACCTGCCGCGCAAGCAAAAGCCCATTTACTTTCCCTGGCATATCAACATCCGTAAAGACGATGTCGACCCGCTTCACTCTTTCAATCGTGGCAAGCGCTTGTCCTCCAGTGCCAGCCTCAAGCACTCTGAACCCCTGCGCCTCCAACTGTTCAGAAACATCAAACCTGATCAGGGGTTCGTCTTCAACAATTAAGATGACTGCTGCAGAGGCTTCCATTGGGACGCGATCCTATCCGTCAAATCCCGCCACCTACGGAATGATAAGTTGCGAACGCCCTGCCTGAAGGATTGATCCCTCAAATGCTAAGTTTGCAATGGTCTCATAACGTTCCCTCCCGACGGTGGTGGGCTCTGGCGAGGGCTTCATTACGAAAGCAGTTTCTGTATCAAGCGGGGCTTTCTAGCTGTGCTAACGGCGCGACACCAGCGATCCATCTAACCTGTAGATGAGGCCGGCCGGAGCGTAGTCGGTTGTCACACTGCCATCAAAATAGGATGGCACGACCCGTTGTGTCAGCCGCGATCCAAAACCCAGATGCGAGGGGGCCCGGACTTCCGGCCCCCCGTTTTCAGTCCAGATGAAGGTAAATTCGTTCGTATCCGCCGAGTCCCACTCAATCTTGACGTGACCGTTGGCATTCGAGAGAGCCCCATACTTAACGGCGTTTGTCGCCAATTCATGGACAGCTAAGGATAGTCCAAGAGAGCGCTGAGTTTCCAATCTTACTCGCGGTCCCAAGATCACAAATCTATCGCCTCCTTCATTTAGGGGAGCGACTGCCGTCCTAACGATCGTCTCGACATCCGCAGCCGACCAATCCGTTGCTGTTAGTGCATCCTGGGCCCTTGCAAGCGCCATTATCCGCGCCGAAGTGAGTTCGGCAGCAACCTTTGGATCGGAAGCATTACGTAGGCTTTGAGAAACGATAGCCTGTACCATTGCCAGCGTATTTTTCATGCGGTGAGCGAGCTCCTTCTGAAGGACTTCTTGCTGACGCTCTCGAACTTTCTGGTCTTCTAATAAGTCTTTCTGCCGATCAAAAAGTATCCGCGTTGTTTCCTTTTCCCTGCGAAGGCCTTGGACAGCCTTATGCATCACATCGATTAGCACGATGTCGACACCGATGATGCACGCGTAGAACCCAAGCGCCACGAGGACTGACGAATTTATGTCGAATGTCCACAAGGGCGGAATGAACCAGAACCAGGCCGACAGCCCGGACAAGGTCGCGCACGTGATACCCGGACGGACGCCAGCGAAGAAAGTTGTCAGAATGACAGCCGGGAAGAATGTCAGATAGGGAAAGCCTGCAGGAAGAACATTATGAAAGGCAAACCGCGTAGCCAGCGCCGCTGCGAAAAAAATGATTCCCAGACCCCACGCTATAAAGGGAGACGACCTTATCGCCTCCGAGTGTTCGAATATGCGCATATGCGATCCCCACTTCGGTTGCGCCTTGCCGCGTACGTAGGGCGGGCGCATGAATTTGTGCTCTACGCATGCACCCAATCGAGGGAAAGACCGGAGACCAGCCCCTGCGTAATCTATGTGCCCACATAGAGACGGGGGCACCCGACAAGATGAAAGAGACACTCAAATCATTGGGAATTTTCGGTGCATCTTTAGCATCAACATTCTCGGGAGGGACGCGCATAGGATGGCGGCCCACAACTGTTTTGCGCCCCTCCCAGTCACTTGCGACCATTCGTCAACCGCTCCAAAGCGGAAATCAGCTTATTGAAGCGGAATGGCTGCAATGTTGGACTGGCCCGAACGTCTCCTTTCGGAAGCACAGACCAGAATAACGGACGTTCCGGCCCCTCCGCAGTGCGATTCGAGGTGCTCGCGTGTAGCAGGGGCGTCGTTGAAGTTGGCGTAATATCGGACGATGCTGGCGAGCGGGGCGAATTAGTTTCTCTACATTAGAGTGTTGATCGCCAGACAGGTGGCGAGGCCGACTACTATGTTCATAGGCACGCCTATCTTGACGAAATCCATGAACCGGTAATTGGCTGCACCGTAAACCAGCGTATTGGTCTGATAGCCTATCGGGGTGGCGAAGCTCGCGCTGGCCCCGAACATCACCGCGATGACCAGGTGACGCGGATCGGCGCCGACGCCCTGTGCCAGCCCGATCGCAATCGGAGTCATGATAACCGCCACGGCATTGTTGGTTACCGTCTCGGTCAAGGTGCTGGTAACCGCGTATACGGCAATCAATAGCAGCAACGGCGAGGTCGCGGCCAGCCATGGCTGGATCGCGCTCACGATCAGATCGACAGTCCCCGCGTTTTCCAGCCCCATGCCGAAGGCTAGCATACCAAAAATGAGAACGAGCGTACTGCCATCGATCGAAGCCCACGCTTCTTCAGGTTCGATGCAGCGGGTCAGCAGGACCACTCCAACCCCAGCCAGCGCCAGCCCTTCTATCGGATAGCCAAAGAGAGCGGCAAGAATGACCACGCCCGCCAGCGTCCCGATCGCGATCGGAGCGCGCACGCGGCGGAAAGCGCGCACTGGCGCTTCGCTAACATCGGTCAGCCCAATATTGGTTTGCAAGGACTGTGCGGCGTCATTGCCAGCGGCGATCAGCAGCCGATCGCCCGCACGCACGCGCACATTCGCAAGATCGGGCCCGGCAATGTGCCGAGGCCTCGCCAGACCGAGTACCCTGACTCTGATGCGAGACAGCAGGGGAATATCGGCCAACCGGCGTCCGATGATCGGATGCGATGGCGAAATGACTGCCTGGACCAACCGCAGATCGTCTGGCCGATCTTCTCCCGTCGTCGCTATTCCCCCTCCTACGCCGGTCAGTCCGGTGCTGAAATCATTTGCTTCGGCCAAAGACGCCAGCTCATCCGGACTGGCGGCGACAATCAACTGGTCCCCAGGCTCGAGCATCCAATCTTCGAAGTTGCGTCGTTCTATGACCTTGCCGCGCTGCATACCGACAATCCGGATGCCCGGCCTCCGAAATATCGCTGTGCTGCTCAACTTTCGGCCGATCAGATCGCTTTTCGCGAGCAGCACAAGATGCGAAAGATAGGTGTCGCTCTCGCTTGGCGCATCGAGACCATGGGCGGCGCGATCGGGCAACAGGAAGCGTCCCAGCAGCGCAAGCAAAACCACCCCGGTCGCAGCACTTACCAGGCCGACGGCGGTCATTTCGAAGATGCCGAAGGCTTCCATGCCCTGTGTCTGTGCAACGCCATCCACCAAGAGATTGGTGGAGGTGCCAATCAGCGTCAGCGTGCCGCCGAGGATGGAGATATAAGACAAGGGTATCAGCAGGCGCGTTGCCGCGATCCCCATCACCCTCGCCAGGCGCTGAACAATAGGGATCATCACGATCACCACCGGGGTGTTATTGATGAAGGCCGATGCCAGGATCGTCCCGCCACCAATCTCTGCAACGGCCAATCGTGGCTTGCGAAGCGCTCGGCGAATGACCCAACCCGAGACTTCTTCCAGCGCGCCGGTGCGCAACAAGGCACCCGAAAGAATGAACATGGCGGCGATGGTGATTGGCGCAGGATTGGCGAAAACGTTCATTGCTTCGCTGACAGACAGGTAGCCGAGCATCATCATCGTGATCCCTCCCAAGACCGCAATAACCACAGGCGGGCGGCGCTCCATCGCGAACGCGATGAAAACCACGACAAGGGTGATGAGGCCAATCAGCGCAGAGTGAGCGTCGAGGAAGGAGACAATCATTGGCGGCATCGGCCTTGCTATGCCGTCGTCGCTGATGCGAGACCAGCGGTTCTGGAGAATGGTGGCAGAGGTTATTCTATCGCAGCTACGCAGATGGGTAATGCATATAATTCACCAGCGTTCATTATCAGCGGAAGTTGAATTCCTGTATTCCGAAACGCAGCGTTGGCAGCATGTGGGCGCAATGCTTTCGCGGAAGACTCGGTACGCCATCAGGCGATGCCGCAACTGGCGGGCCTGTATGGGCAAGGACCAATGCAGCTTTCGGAATCAGCGCTGTAGAGGAGATTGCTGCTAACTTCTTTTACTGTGATCCTTTCTGAACTTGGAGGCGTATCCGCGCGACATGCGCAAACCAGCGGTGCCAGCACCGACGTTGCCGCCTCATGCAGTTCTACGGAAGTTGAAACGGGGAAATGGGCGCGTTCGTACATGGGCATCATGCGTCCGACGGTCTCGATCGCGTGCGCAAAGCGTGGATCGGTAGGTTGCGCCGTCGCAATCCACTGCGAGGAGCTACGTTTCTGGGCGGCCGGGATGCCGCACGCTGAGGCTTATCAGTCCCAAGGGGTCATCATCGGAAAGCGGGTTTCCCTATCCCAGAACATTGGACGAACCGCCCGACTTCGTAGACAACAGCTCAACAGTACGCATGATATATGTCCGTGTGACGTCTCACGAGGTTTGGCGGAAACTGGCGGACACAACGCGTATGACCCAGCCCCCACGTCTGGGTGTGCTTTCGTTCGCAGTACGCGCGCGCGCGAGGGACTGCCAAGACGAAAAGAAGGTTATGCGAACTGTTGCCGGCACCTCGTGTTGGTGTCTCATCAAACTAGGACTCCTGGTGGGGATGTTGGCACCGATGCTGGAGCGTCATTTACCGCTTGGTATGAAGGCTTCGCCGGACGGTGGAGACGCTCGTTTCCTAGTAGGGGGCGGCCTCGCGCGCGCATACGCGCGCACCTGTGGGCAAAACGAACGTCGCGTTGCCCTTGCCACCGGGCAGAAGGACGATGTCGTCGCTCGAAATTGCGTACGTTGTCGTCACCTGCCTCGCGCGCGCACGCGCGCGCTTGTTGCGGAAACCAACCGAGGAGAGAGCGGTTCGGTCATTCAGGAGTGCCTGAAGGCTGTGGCCGTTCATCATACCTCGGGGATGAGATCTCATTCGACGCCCGTCGAAAGTGACCGCCGCCATGAGCTGTTGCCACTGAATAGATTATCCGGTGCCCGCAAGCGCGTGCTTATCATCACCTGACCTGCTTTTTGATCAGAACCAATTCTACGAAAATGACGGGCAAGCATCTCTTTTTGGTGCACGAGAAGTTCCGCGATAGAAGCTGGCGAAGGTGAGATAAGCGTACAGCGGTTGAACAAGAATAAGCCTGCCGTCCGCAACGTTCATCCCGAGCTTTTCCCGGTCGAGCGGATCGTGTGGTTGCGTGCGGCAGTTCTCGGTGCGAACGACTGAATCGTATCTACCGCGAGCCTCATCTTGGGGGCTGCGGCCGCCGCGCAAGGCCGCAGCGAGATCATGCTTGCCGGGGTGGCCGGGCTCGTCGCCGCGGCAAGGTCAATGGCCGCCGGCGAATATATCTCAGTCAGCTCGCAGGCGCATACTGAAGCGGCCGATTTGACGCGGGAGCGGGCGGAACTCGCTTCGTCTCCCGCGGCGGAGTTCTGCGAACTCTCCGGAATTAACCAGCAACGCGGATTCGCGAAATCGACAGCAGATGAAGTCGCCCGGCAGATGAAGGCCCACAACGCACTGGGTACACATCCACGCGACGAACTCAGCATGCCCCACTTGACGACGGCCCGACCGATCCAGGCCGCGCTGACTTGGGCGGCGACTTTCAAACACGCCGCCGCGTGTCCCTATCTGGTTGCGAGCGTTTTGCTCTTGGGCAGCCGCTTATCGTTGGCGTGACACTTATCTCGAGGATGTTTCTGGCTGGACTGGGCGCGATCGGCGCCAAAGCTGACGGTGCGCAAGTCACAAGAGCCGTATTGCGGGTAACCTTCTGGAGAGCCGCGCCGATGGCCGTTACCGCCGACATCGGTTCGCTCGTCGGCACAGTCGTTTGAGAAGCGGCTGGCCAGCGCTCCGCGAAGAGAACCGCTGGCATGGATAGTACACCAATCGAGAGGGAGAGCCCGGTGTATTCAAAGATTTTGGTCGCCGTGGATCTGGATGAACCCAGTTCATGGCAAAAGCCCATGGCCACGGCTTTGGCCCTCGCAGATTGTTTCTACGCCAAGGTCGCGCTCGCCTATGTGGTGCCGGACACTGTGCTGATGGTGCAGGCGCAATGGTCGGTATCGTCAGTTCGCGCTTTCATAGAGGACGCGCGGACCAAGCTGAGGAAGGTCGCGCGCGATTACACCGCCGACAGGGAGGTTGAAGAAATTGTCAGAAGCGGCTCCGTCCATGCCGGGCTGATTGAGGCTGGCGAGATTTTTGAGGCCGATCTGATCGTGCTGTCGTCGCACCGACCGGAAATGAAGGACCATCTGCTGGGCGCCAATGCCTCGCGCGTCGTCCGTCATGCGAAGTGTTCGGTGATGGTTGTGCGCGGATAACGCCGGTGCAAAGGCAACAAACATGAGGCGCGAGGTTCCGCCGGAACGTGAAGCGCTGCTCCGCGCCGGCGAGCTGGAAGGCATCACCGATTCTGAAGCCACCGCGCTGCGCGAGCGTTTCGGCAACAACGTCATCGCCGAATATCAGGCGAGGTCGGCGCGCCAATTGGCCGGCGATACTGCACACGATCCGATGCTCTGGTTTCTGCTGGTCACGAGCATTGTGTTTGCCGGCCTGGGCGAGTTGTCGGATGCCGCTGTCCTGATGCTTGCCCTGATGCCGCTCATCGGCATGGATTTCTACCTTCACCGGCGGACCGAAGCGTCGCTCAAGGGCCTCAGAAGCGCGCTTGCGACGCGAGCCGTCGTGATCCGTCGCTCAGGGCAGCGGGCTGTTTCGGCCGGTGAACTGGTCGCGGGTGATCTGGTGTCGGTCACTGCCGGCGAGGCGTTTCCGGCGGATGGCGTAATCGTGGCGGGCAATGACCTGCAGGCGGACGAATCCTCGCTGACCGGCGAAGCGTATCCAGTCGCCAAGCGTCCGGTGTCGCCTGGCGAGCCCGTCCTGGTCGAGGAAAACTGGATCTTTGCCGGCACGCGTCTCCTGACCGGGGCTGCGCACGTACGGCTCCTCTTTACGGGACGGGAATGCCTTTATGGCGAAATCGTCGCCGCCGCGACCGGGACACGGGACGAGCGGACGCCGCTTCAACTCGCCGTTGCAGGGCTGGTTCGCCTGCTGCTGATGGTCGCGGTGGCGATCTGCCTGTTGCTCGCCGGGATCCGGCTTTACCAGGGACATGGCCTGATCGACGCATTCCTGAGCGCCGCGGTCCTAGCGGTCGCTGCCATTCCCGAAGAATTTCCGGTGGCACTGACCTTCTTTCTTGGCGTCGGGGCCTACCGTCTTGCCAAAAGCAAGGCCTTGGTGCGCCGCGCCGTGGCCGTGGAAAATATCGGCCGGGTCGGGGTGATCTGCAGCGACAAGACCGGCACCATTACAGAGGGCCGGTTGCGCTTGCAGGAGCTGCGAGGGTTTGCCGAGACGAGCCCTGAACGCCTGCTGGAACTGGGCGCAAGGGCTGCGCGCGAAGCATCGCACGATCCGCTTGACGAGGCGCTTAGGGCCGCAGCCCCGCTCGCTCCTTCCGGATGGACGCTTGTCCGGACCTTTCCTTTCACCGAGGCGCGCAGGAAGGAGGTGGCGATCTGGGAAGCAGGATCCGGAACGCTCGCGGTCGCCAAGGGCGCCCCTGAAACGATTGTCGGCCTTTGCGATCTCTCGCCTGCACAGCACGAGCAATTCGACAAGGTGCTCGCGGAGCTATCGTCGAGCGGACAGAAGGTCATCGGCTGCGCGTTTCGACAAGACCTCCAAGGCGATGTCGAGCCTTCAGACGGCTTCACTCTCGCAGGTCTAATCGGGATCGCCGATCCGGTTCGCGAGGGTGTCCGCGACGCGGTCGCAATCGCACAGGGCGCAGGCATCCGCGTTGTCATGGTCACCGGAGATCATCCCCGCACGGCCGAGGCGATCGCCCGCGAAGCTGGGCTGGCTACAAATCCGACAGTAATATCGGGCGACGAACTAGAGCAGCGCATTGACGCCGGGGAACGCGCGTTCCTGTCTACACTGGACGTGATCGCCCGGGCCTCCCCGTCCCAGAAGGCAAAGCTGGTCAGAGCCATGCGCGAGGACGGAACGGTCACGGCAGTGACGGGCGACGGCGTGAACGATGTGCCGGCGCTCAAGGTGGCCGATATCGGCATTGCCATGGGTTTGAGGGGCACGCAAAGCGCGCGCGAAGTTGCCGCCATCGTGCTGATGGACGACAATTTCGCTACGATAATCAAGGCTATCACCGAGGGACGCCAGCTGTTCGCCAATCTCAGCCAGAGCTTCGCGTTCCTGCTGGTCGTGCATATTCCCCTCGTGACGACGGCAGCGACAATTCCGCTGCTCGACTTCCCCCTGCTTTACCTGCCAATCCACATCGTAGTACTGGAACTGTTCATCCATCCGGCGGCCATTCTCGGGTTCCAGCAGAAACCCGGGCCGACCGTCACGAAAGGCGTCCCGCGAGGGGCAGGGTTTTTCAGCGCACGCCAGATTACTGTCATCTGTGTGACGGGCCTGGTGGTGGCGATCGGCGTCGGCTGGCAATTCATCTCTGCTCTTGGCGAAGGAGCGAGTATCGGGGAAGCGCGAACGCTGGCATTCTTCGTCTTGCTCTCAGCCCTGTCCGCGACGCTTGCTATCCTCAGTAGCCTCAAAAACCTCTCTTCCAGGCTGGTCGTGTGCGCCGCGGCCGCTTTCGTGCTAGCGACAGCTTGTGTGCCTGGCGTGGCCAGCTGGTTCGATTTCACGGCTGTGGGATGGAAAGCCGGATTGCTGGCTTCCGGCCTGGGCATTCTGTTCGCTTTGCCGAATACAGCTTTCCGATTGGCGAATAGCTCAGACTCGCATCAGAAGGGTCGCGCACGTGAAGGGGAATTGCCGCTCAATCCAAAGAAGCGGCTTTCCTTCAAACGAGGTCTCGGGCGAAAAGGTGATCCTCGCGCTTGAAGCGGTGTGGTTCACGTATCTTGTGCTACACCCTTGTGAACTTCTGGTAGAATTTTCCGAACGGGCTTCTTATCTTGCCCAGCGGACGTCTTACACTGTCCAGCGGCCCGTTCGTTTCTGTCTCCACAGCCGCCGAAGCCTGCGCTGCGATAACGAAATTAGAAAATGGCATAGGATCACCCCCGCCACTGCGGAGGCCAGATCCTTATATGGGTCAAGTGTGTCGCCTTGCGTAGCCAGATAGGCGGCGCCCGAATAGGAACCTGCAAGTTCCGCCAGCAACCATTCGCCGATTTCAAAAAGAGCGGCGAACGCCAAGAGGATTGAGGCGCTGATAAAAGTCGACCCTCGCAGCGGGCGAGCGATGTCTCTTACCACGTCCTCTGTGACAGGAAGCACGAGGAAGCCAAAGGCGAAATGCACGATCCGGTCATAGGGGTTTCTCGTCAGGGCGAGTTCCTGCGCGACCCATTCGCCCGCCGGGACCCTGGCATAGCTGTAATGGGCGCCGATTAGGTGAAGAAGGGCGAACAGAAACAGCATCAGCATCGCCGGGCGCGATAAAGCCTGTTGTCCCCAGCACCGGTATTTCCACAGAACGCCAGCCACCAGCACGACCGGAACGTTTTCCAACAGCCAGACAGACCGGTCGAAGGGGGCCAGGGCCAGCGAGATCCACAATAGCGCGAAGAGCCCGAAAAGACAGGGAAATGAGGAAAGCCTGTCCTTCATCATTTCCCAAGTTCGGACGCTACGCTTTATAGGCGCGGCCATAGCCACGACATTATCGGCCGACCGTCAATGCCAAGCCCGCGCCCGCGGCGGCGGCGATGGCCACGCTCAAAAGCGGATGCAGCCGGAGTTCGGTCATGGCGCTGTCCTTCTTTCCGCGCGCATAATCGCGCAATTCCATGGCGTTTTCACGGATGGCGTCCGCGGTGCCGTGCACAGTGGTAAATGCCTTGCCTGCGGCCACGCCGCGTACGGAATTCGAAAGTTCCCGCAGATCGGACTTCAGAGCTTCCACGTCTTCGCGAATGGTCTCCAGCTCAGGCTTAAAGTCATGATGTTTATCGGACATGTTTGTATCCCTTTTTGCAAACGGTAGCGCCTCTTTGCATGTCTCCGTCGGGTCGGATTGACGCAGGTCAAGCAATGAGTCGCTTCGTCGTCGCAAACTTGTTCCCGGACCCGGCGAACATTCCGGGCGGTTCAGAAAGGGAACATAATGATGAAAAGCATTTTGCTGCATATGAATGAGGATGCGGCGCAGTCATCCCGCCTGGAAGCAGCGCTGGTGGTAAGCCGGGTCCTTGGCGCGCATCTGACCTGCTGCCACTCCATTGCGATCTCGGCTCTGCTCGTTGATGCTTATCCCGTTGGCGTATGGACGGGCTTTCCAACTGACGAGCTTCGCAAGCAGTCGGAGGAGGCATGGCAAGCATTTCGCGACAAGTGGGAGGCCAAGCTTGAAAGAGAGGATGTGCCATGGACCTGGTGCCGGCTGCACATCGACGCGCTTCACGGCCTCAGGCGAAAAGCGCTTCTGGCAGACCTGACGGTTGTCAGTCTGACCGACGAAGATTGCGGTCCGCTAAGCAGCAAGCGCTTTCTTGCCGGCGCCGTCACAGGGATCAGCGGGCCCGTTCTCGGTATCCCCGATCCCTGCGAACGGTTCGAACCAAAAGGACAGGTGCTGGTGGCGTGGGACGGGACGGAGGAGTCCGGCCGGGCGCTAAGGGCGAGTGTGCCGCTGCTGAAACAGGCAGAAAACGTGCTGCTCGTCACGGCGGGGGAACAGGTGAGCGGGCGAGAGGATCTGCGATCAGCCGCCACCTATCTTGGCTATCACGGCCTGGAGGTCGAAATCGACGAACTGGTTGTAAGGGGATCCGACTCCGCCACGATCCTGGATGCGGCGAAGGGCATCAATGCCGACATGATCGTCATGGGCGCCTACGGCCGGTCCCGCATGGCGGAGATGATGCTGGGCGGCGTCACGCAGCATCTGCTGACCCAGCGGAAGTTCCCGGTTCTGTTCAATCATTAGCGGCCGTCACCTTCAGGTGCTTTCCACACAAGGAACCATGATGATGTCGAAGGACCAGGAACTGAAACAGACGATCTTGGCGGCGCTTGAGTGGAGCCCGCATGTCGATCACGCCCATATTGGCGTCGCCGTGGAAAACGGGATCGTCACCTTGACGGGCCATGTGGACAGTCAGTTTGCTCGCGCGGCGGCCTTGGAGGCGGTACGCCGTCGCCGCGGTGTAAAGGGGCTGGCGGACGAGATCGAGGTTCGTCTGGCGGTCGGGCGGGCCATCGCGGACGATCAGCTTGCGGCTGCAATCCGCAGGCTGCTTGAGCATACCTCCAGCATACCCGAGGAGCGTATCGGCATTGAGGTTCGGAAAGGCTTCGTGAAACTGACCGGCACGGTCGAATGGCCCTATCAGCGGCTGATCGTAGAGCAGCAGGTCAGTTCAGTGCCGGGCGTGACCGGCTTGTCGAACGCGATCCATGTCACGCAAAGGCCGTCCTGTGCGGCCGTCAGGCGCGAAATCCGCCGCGCACTGCATCATGAGGCTGACGAAGAAGCCGGCCAGATCGAGGCAGAGGTGGAGGGGGGCATCGTCTATCTATCCGGCGCTCTTCCCACGCAGGCGCAAAAGGCAAAGGTAGAGGATGCCGTCTGGCTGGTTCCCGGCGTGACTGAGGTCGTTGACAAGATCGAGGTTTTCCGATGAACGGCCTCGGTCGTCAGGCCAGCGAAGGGTCGCAGGATGAGGTCGTCGCTTTTCTGTCATCGCCGCGCACCTATGGGGGGCGGGCGCCGGAACATGTGACTACCCATATTTCTCACATCTTCCTGACCGAACGGCGAGCCTACAAACTCAAACGCGCGTTGAAATTGCCCTTCGTCGATTATCGCGACGTTCAGGATCGCCGCGCCTTTTGCAGGCGGGAGGTTGCGATCAACCGGCATGCCGCACCCTCGCTTTATTTGGGCGTGATACCCGTGACGTATGAGGCGAACGGGCGCTTGGCGCTGGACGGCGATGGCCAACCAGTGGACTGGCTGGTCGAAATGCACAGGTTCGACAGGAATATGCAGTTCGATGTGATGCTGGATGGCGGTCGTCTGACCGAAGATATCCTCAACAGGACCGGCGATCGCATTGCTGCGCTGCATATGGACGCCGCCATTGTCCGTGTCCACAATGCCGCGCGGGATTTTCGTGAGATACTAAGGAACCTCGCAGCAGATATTTTCGCAAATGTCGAAACCGGGCAGGTGCGTGATTGCCAGGGGTGGGCTTCGGCGGCGATGCAGACCTGCGCCCGGCAGGCATTTCTGATAGATAGGCGTGGCCGGCATGGTTTTGTGCGCTTTTGCCATGGCGATCTTCATCTTAGTAATATCTGTCTGTGGGACGGAGTTCCCACACCGTTCGACGCTGTGGAATTCCGCGATGATCTGGCGCGCATAGATGTCGCGTACGACCTGGCGTTCCTGCTGGCGGATCTGGAATTGCGCGGTCACCGTGGAAAGGCACAATTGCTGTTGTCGCGCTATCTGTCGGCAACACGGGACTATGCCGGCCTGACGTTAATACCGCTATTCCTGTCGGCCCGGGCCATGGTCCGGGCCCTGACGAGCGCGATGAAGGGCCATCCCACCGCCCACCATATCGAGTGGGCAGGCGAGATGCTTGCGAGCAGAAAGCGCGCGCGGCTGATTGCCATTGGCGGGCTTTCCGGCACCGGTAAAACGACCTTGGCGCGAGAGCTGCTGACCCTGCCCCGGACGATCACGATTTCCAGCGATGTCGTCCGCAAGCGCATGTTTCATGAACTGCCGGAGCGGGTTCTCGGCGAAGCGGCCTATACTGCCGCCGTGAACGGCGCCGTTTATCGCCGATTGAGGCGGGACTGCGCCCGCGCTTTACGCACAGGCTGGAATGTCATCGTCGATGCCACGTTCACAGATGCTGGCGAGAGAGCGGCGATCCAGCGGCTCGCGAAGGATGCCGCCGCTGACTTCTCCGGCTTCTGGCTGCAGGGTGATGAGGCAACGCTTTCGGCCCGTCTGGCGGCCCGGCCGAAGGGACCGTCCGATGCGGACCGCCCGGTCCTGAAGCGACAGATCGAAAGCGGCACGGGGCCGATAAATTGGCACGTCCTCAACGCTTCCGCACCTGTTCTCGATGTCCTTAGCGAGGTGCAGTTGCGGCTATGCGAAGAAGCTCGCGGACACGGCGTTGGGGGTGCGAAAACGCGGTGTCCGCGAGAGTTGGCCGATGAAGCAAACCAGACGGAATGACCCGCCAGTTCGCCTGACCGGCAAGGCGTTCAACTCAGCTTGATGCGCCGGCTGCTGGGCTTCTCTTCGGCAACTTTGGGAAGGGTGACCTTGAGGACGCCATCCTTGAAGTCTGCTTCTACCTTCTCCGGGTCCACATTGTGGGCGAGGCCGATCGCGCGCTGGAACGTGCCGAAGCTGCGTTCGACAAGACGATAATTCTCCTCTTTTTCTTCGCGGCTGGTCTTCTTCTCGGCGCGCAGGACGATCTGGTCTTCCTCGACCCGCAAGTCGACGTCATCTTTGGCCACGCCGGGCAGTTCTGCGGTCAGCTTATAGGCGTCGTCATTTTCGCTGATGTCGATCTTCGGGCGCAGCGCCAGATTTTCGCCGCTGTCGCTGGCAAGGCCGAAATCGTCGAACATGCGGTCGATCTGGTGCTGCAGGCTGCGGAAGGGATGGATGGCAGGAAACCGGTTGCTACGCATCATGGGAATAAGGGACTGCTCGTTCATGGATCTTGCTCCTCTGATCTGGTGTGCGGCGTTTGCCGCTCGGATCATTGTGCACTGATGTCGCGGGCGGGTGCT
This sequence comes from Pacificimonas sp. ICDLI1SI03, assembly GCF_054740865.1. NCBI lineage: Bacteria > Pseudomonadati > Pseudomonadota > Alphaproteobacteria > Sphingomonadales > Sphingosinicellaceae > Pacificimonas > Pacificimonas sp. ICDLI1SI03. The sequence goes on along the minus strand of NZ_JBSQAU010000001.1, from coordinate 1,968,595 downwards.
TGACCGTGGTCAACTTCTGCAGACCCATTCCCGCTATCATCGCTAGGATAAATATGGCGGTCTGCGGATTGTTGAGTGCCAGAGCGGCAAGTGCCGTACCCGGACAATAGCCGAAAAGACCCCAGCCCGCGCCGAATATCAGAGAGCCAAGGATCAGCGGTGTGTCCACCTGCCGTTTCTGTGGCCACAGAAATTGCTTCGCCAGGATCGGGCGGTGACACTCGAACAGCAATTGAAAACCGAAATATGCAGTCGTGACGGCACTGAACAGGACGAAGCCGAGACGAGGGTCCCATGGGCCGACAATATTCAGAAAGCCCTGGACCTTCGCTGGGTCGATCATGCCCGACATGACCAGGCCCAGGCCGAAGATCAGGCCGCAGACCAAGGCGAGGAGCAGGGTCATGATCCCATCTCGATAATCACGGGATGGATCACGCTCGCCACGAACATGCCCGTTATCATGAACATGCTGACGGCGGCCAGCGAACGGGGCGAAAGTCTGCCGAGGCCACAAATGGCATGACCGCTGGTACAGCCCGAACCCAACAGTGCTCCATAACCAACGAGAAGCCCGGCAATGGCGGCGGTCCAGGGACCACCCGTCATGGTGATGGCGGGAAGCCGGCCGCCGAACAGGCTGAAAATCAGGGGCGCCGATACCAGTCCTAGAATGAACACCAGGCGCCAGGTGCGCTCTCTCGTCGGTATCCGACCAAGAACGCCGGCCAGTATATCGCTGGCACCAAGAATGCGCCCATTGAACGCCATCAGGGTGACGGCGGCACCGCCGATCAGAAACCCGCCCATCAACTCCGCTAGCGGCAGGGCTTCGCTGAGATACGGCATGGATGTTCCTCCGGCGGCTTACGCAGCCCATCTATCGCAGGCAGCGTGGATCGGCTTGATTCTGGTCAATATGAGTGCCGCGACGGCCCCTAACATTGAGGTGGTTTCCGCGTGCTCCTCGCCCAAAGGAAGCGCGGTACTTCTCCGAAAAAGGAAATAAGTTTGTGTGGGACGAAGCTGTAACACCCGCCTGCCACTGGGAATATTGCCTGCCCGGCTGGTCGAGCGTGCGATGCGAAGCACCGCAGGCCGGCGGATGGAGTGCCAATGCCGTGCGATAGCGCGGGTGCCTTAATGCCAGCCTCTGGCGGGGTCTCTGCCTCCCTCCCTGTTCCCTCTATCGGCGCAGTCCGCGCTGATCGAGGCCTGCCGCCGAGAATCGAACATCAAATCGTGATCGTGGGTGCGGGCACTGCCGGCATCACGACGGCCGCCGTTTTGCTGCTGCGTGAGCGGGGACTCGATATCGCCCTTATCGAACCGAAACGGGTTCATTATTACCAGCCCGGTTGGACCCTGGTTGGCGCCGGCCTTTACCCGCATTCAAAGACGGAACGCTCTATCGAGGAGGTGATGCCAGAGGGTGCGGTGCTGATTGAGGGGGAGGTCTGCCGCTTCGAGCCGCGACATGATCAGTTGGTCCTGCGCGACGGGCGAACTGTCTCCTACGCCGTGCTGATCCTCGCAATGGGGATCGAACTTGACTGGGCGGCAATTCCGGGACTGACCGAGACATTGGGCCAGAATGGCGTCGCGTCCAGTTACGATTTCGACGCTGCGCCCTATGTGTGGGATCTGATTCAGGAATTGGGGAGCGGGCGCGCCTTATTCACTCAGCCGCGAATGCCGATCAAATGTTCAGGTGCGCCGCAGAAGATAATGTACCTTGCCAGCGATTTTTGGCGCGGCGAAGGGAAATTGGGGACGATAGAGGTGGAATTTCACACCCCCGGCGCTGCCCTGACCGCAAATAGGGATTTCCTGCCAGAGCTTAGCCACTATGTCGGTCGATATGGCATCAGTCCGCATCTTGGCTCGTGCCTGATCGCGGTGGACGGACCCTCTGGGCAGGCGACCTTTGAGAAGCTGACTGCGGATGGGAAGGTTCGGCAAGAGGTCAGGCATTTCGATTTGCTGCATGTCGTCCCGCCACAGCGTGCTCCGCAGGCCCTGCGCGAAAGCGAATTGAGCAATGCGGAAGGCTGGGCGGCGGCGGACCCGGAAACGCTGCAGCATGTGGGCTTTCCGAACGTGTTTGCCTTGGGCGACTGCTGTTCCGCCCCCAATGAAAAGACGGCGGAGGCAATCCGCGCCCAAGCGCCCGTTCTCGCCGGAAATCTGATCACCTACCTGGGCGCGGGTGGCTTGAAGCCTGCTTATGATGGGTATGGCGTATGCCCTATTACCGTTGCGCGCGGCAGAGTTTTGCTCGCGCAAACTGGTTATCGCGGCAGATCTTTTTTTCCGTTCCCTCGTTCCGCAAACAAACCCGTCAAGGCGACCCGGCTGGGCTGGATTCTGGAAAGGTACGTTTTTCCTAAGACCTATTGGACGGGGTTGTTGAAGGGCAGAGATGGATGGCCGAGGGGTAAGCCGTACACCCGCCCACTGAAAAGGAATCCCTAATACTCTGTCCATACTTAGAAAGTATTGGGTCGAATGTCATCGTAAATTCAGTTGCCCCTTCAGGGATTGTCTTTTAAAGAACAAAGCTGGCCGGCATTTCCGGCTTTGGGGCTGCTCATAATAAAACTGGAGCTTTGCGATGTCCCGGTCCGGCATGGCCCCTGCGCGCCTGGGTGATAATCAGGCGCCCCGCGATTTGCTTCTGAAGGCGCTTCTCGCCCTTTCTCCTGATGCGGTGATCACCATCGACCGCCATGGCAAGATCGATTCCTTGGGTCAGGCGGTGGTGACGATGTTCGGCTATCTGCACGAGGAGTTGGCAGGACAGAATGTCTCCATGCTGATGCCGTCGCCCGACCGGGAACGCCATGATGCCTACATCGAACGCTATCTGAGCACCGGCAACGCCCACATTATCGGCGCAGGCCGCCAGGTACGGGGGCGGCGGAAGGACGGGACGCTCTTCCCCCTGTTTCTGCGCGTGGCCGAGATCTCCGAAGGCGGCGGACCAATGTTTCTAGGTATATTGCACGATTTGACAGAAGAGGAGATGGTCAAATCCCGCGAGCAGGAATTGCGCGCGGCCATGCAGGACATGTCCCGCGTCGCGTCCTTGGGCGAACTGGCGACCCAGCTATCGCATGAGCTGAACCAGCCCCTTACCGCGATCAGTCAGTATTCCAGCGCCCTGGATGCCTTGATCGCAAAAGAAACGACCGACCTAACGAAGGTCCGCAGCCTTGCGGGAAAGATCGGAGCGCAGGCGGAACGGGCGGGCGACGTGGTGCGATCGATCCGGCGGTTCGTCCGTGCGGAAACGGGCCAGCGCCAGCCGTGCGAGGTCGAGACGCTGATTTCGGAAAGCGTCGACCTTTCGATATTGGACAGGGAATTGGAGCGGATCGACATTTACTTTGACGCCCCAGCCGACCTTCCCCCCATCCTATGCGAGCCGGTGCAGATTCAGCAGGTGCTACACAATTTACTTCGCAACGCCGTGGAGGCGATGGGCGAAACCAGCGAGCCCGTGCTGCGACTGTCCGCACGCCGGGCCCCGGATGACATGATACAAATTGCCATAGAGGATAACGGCGCTGGCATCGCGCAGCATATGCGTGACCATTTGTTCGAACGCTTCAGGACCGGAAAGCGGGATGGCCTCGGCATTGGCCTTGCCATCTGCAAATCGATCGTCACTGCGCATGGCGGCCGGATCGAGGTTCGCGATGCCTTTGGCGGTGGCACCTGCTTCTGTTTCACCATTCCCGCGGCGTACGGCGCGTGACTGCGGGGAATGTTCTCATTCTTGATGACGACGAGGCTGTCGTCGACGCGCTGACCATCCGCCTGGAGATGGAAGGCTATCATGTTAGGGGTTTTCCTGACCACGCCTCGTTCCTGAAAGCCGACCATATCGAGGCTGCCGATTGCCTGCTGCTCGATCTACGCATGCCGGGCAGCGACGGCCTGACTGTCCTCAGGAAAATGCGACAAGTGGCTCCGGCCTTGCAGATCATCATGATGACGGGCCATGGCGATGTTGAGGTCGCCGTTGCGGCCCTCAAGGAGGGGGCAACCGATTTCCTTGAGAAGCCTTTTGCTGACCGGCGACTCCTCGAGACGGTCGAACAGGCGGTGAATGCGAAACGGGCCCTGCATGTCGAACCCGGAGGGAACGATGGCGCTCGCGCGCGTTTCGAAAGCCTAACGCCGCGTGAAACGGATGTATTTCACGAACTGGTTGCTGGTCATCCGAACAAGATTATTGCCCATCATCTGGGGTGCAGCCAGCGTACCGTAGAAATCCACCGGTCCCGCGTCATGTCGAAGATGCAGGCGAATAGCCTGGCGGATCTCGTCCGAATGGCGGTTCAGCACAATCTAACGCTTGGCAAGTAGGTACTAACCGCTACGGAAATGCCGGCGCGCGGCGGGGCATAGCTAGTTCCCACGACTCAAAGCGCGCGCGACAATCTGCTCATTCTCCTTCATCGCCCAGAATGAGGAGAATGAGAGATGCTCGTCCACTTGGTTTCGAATCCCCCGATCTTGCCGCCTCTGTCAGCTGTTGCAGTCCAGCCGTATGCAAAAGCCGGGGAGACCTTGTTCTGGGAGGGGGAGGAAACTGATTGCCTCTATCATCTTCGATCCGGGATCGTGCGTGGCGTCCGCTATACGGAGGAGGGTGAGCGCAACATCGTTGGATTCTACTTTGCCGGGGACAGGATCGGCGTGCCCGTGGGCGGCACCTATCGCTTCACGGCAGAGGCGATCACGGTCGTGACCTATGCAACGGTCCGGCTCAACGTGCTTGCCGACGATATTCGCAGCGGGGGAACGGCGCGGCTGTTCGAAACGGTGCAGACGGAACTGGGTGCGGATGAAGTGCACAGCCAGTTGCTCTGCCGCCAGGGTGCGCTGCAGCGAATGTGCGCCTTCGTCGCATGTCTTTATCGCCGTCTGAACGGCGCCGCCATAGAGGCGATCGCGCAGGTGGATATTGCGGACTATCTGGCGCTGACGCCGGAAACCGTCTGTCGCTCGTTAAAGAAAATGCGCGACAGCGGGGTCATTGCGATGCCGCGCCATGATCGGATCGAGGTCGTCAATCCGGCTGCGCTGACAGCGATGTCCCTGCAATAGAGCGGCCCGCAGCAGCCGACCGGTTGCGCCTGAACGCCTTCACGATTTCCGATGCAGCGAGGCCAGTCAGAGATGCCGCCAGGCATATGGCGAGGTCCGTCAGTGCGAGAGGAGCCGTGGAGAACAGCCGGTTCCCGAGCGGCGTATAGATCACCGCGAGTTGTAGCAGTGCTGTTGCCGACAGGGCGAGCAGCAGGGACGGATTGCGAAGAAAACCGCCGGAAAAAACGGAGGAGGGCGATCGCACGGCAAGTGCTTGGCCCAACTGCAGGAAGGTGAGGACGGCGAACACCATCGTCTGCCAATTCTGGCGACCCGCCTCCATGGCCCAGAACTGAACCGCCAGCGTGGTGCCGGCCAGTATCAGTCCGGTACTGGCCAGAGCGGTCGCCATATTCCACGTTACGATCGGCTCCCAAGGGGGGCGGGGGGTGCGATGCATGATGTCCCGATCTGCCGGCTCTGCAGCAAGCGCAAGACCGGGAAGTCCGTCGGTGACCAGGTTGATCCACAGGATATGCACCGGCAGCAACGGCAGGGGCAGGCCGATCAGTGGCGCTGAAAAAATGACGAGTACCTCCGCAAGATTGCAGGCGAGAACATAGCGGATATATTTGCGGATATTGTCGTAGATGCGCCGCCCTTCGCGTATCGCGGCGATGATGGTTGCAAAATTATCGTCGGCCAGAACCAGGTCGGCGGCTTCTCGCGCAACGTCGGTCCCGGCCCTTCCCATGGCGATGCCGACATGCGCGCGAGACAGGGCAGGGGCATCGTTTACGCCATCTCCCGTCATGGCGACGAATTCGCCGCGTGCCTCCAGCGCCTCGATTATCCGGATCTTTTGCGCCGGATCCATGCGTGCATAGACGCTGATGCCGGGTGCCCTGCGCTCCAGCTCACGGCTGTCCATGCAGGCGAGCATGGGCCCGGTGATGACCTCAGACCGGTCGTCCGCCATACCCAGACGGCGCGCTATGGCGGCGGCAGTATCCGGGTGGTCCCCCGTGATCATGACGGGCGTGATCCCCGCCTGCCTTGCCAGCGCTATGGACACGGCCGCCTCCGGCCGGGGCGGGTCCATCAGGCCCACTACGCCTATGATATCAATGCCGGCGTCTTGCGTTTCATCGACGACAGGCTCCGCCAGATGCTGCCTGCCATAGGCAATTACCCGCAGGCCTTCTGCCGCCATTTCCTGCGCCCGGACGGAATACTCGGAATTGTTCGTCAGCAGCTTTTCAGGGGCGCCCTTCGTGAATGCCACGAACCCATCCCCGTCCGCCTCTGTGTGGACCGTGGTCATGCGCTTGCGTTCCGAAGAGAAGGCGCACTCTGCAACACGGGTCATGGCCCGTTCCAGGGCCTGACGCTCTTTTCCCTGGCTGCGGGCATAGCGAAACAGCGCCACTTCCGTTGGTTCTCCCTGCGGCTCTCCATCGTCATCAATACTCACATCGTTCGAAAGCGCCATGGCAGTCGCCAGTAGGTCCGGATTATCCGTTTCCACGCGTGTCACGGACATTCGGTTCTCGGTCAGCGTGCCAGTCTTGTCCGCGCAGATGAATGTGACGGAGCCCAAAGTCTCCACGGCGGTCAGCCGGCGTATCAATGCATTGTGCCGGGACATTTTACGCGCGCCGATCGCAAGAAGGACCGTCACAACTACTGGAAGGGATTCCGGCATGGCGGCAATGGCGACGCTGACTGCCGCCATGAACGTCAAAAGTGGTGGATAGCCGCGGATTATCCCCGCCAGGAACACCGCTAGGCATGTGACGGCGGCGGCGATCGCCAGGTTTCGGCTGAACCCGGAAAGACGGACCTGCAAGGGTGTTCGCTGTTCCTGCTGGTCGAGCAGCCTTGTTATGCTGCCCATCTGCGTGGCGGCGCCGGTTGCGACGACGGTGCCGCAACCGCGACCGCGTACGACCAGGGTGCCGCGAAATGCCATGTCGAGCCGGTCCCCCAACGGTTGCTTGGCGTCCGACACGACCTGCGCGTCCTTGTCGGAGGGGAGGGATTCGCCGGTAAGTGATGCTTCGTCGATGGAAAGGTCAACGCATTCCGTCAGTTTCAGATCGGCCGACACCTTGTCGCCCGCATGCAGGATCAACAGATCACCCGGTACGACCTCTGACGCCGGAATCCGCCGTGTGACGCTTCCCCTGATGACAGTTGCCTGTGCCGCGGAAAGGGCATGCATGGCTTCGATCGCGTTGCTGGCGCGGAGTTCCTGAAAGAAACCTATGCCGCCATTAATCAGCAGGATGACGCCGATCATGGCGGCGTCACGCAGCTCACCCGCTACCGCGGCAATCAGTGCCGCCGCGATCAGGATCAGGATCATGATGTCCGTAAATTGGCGCATGAGCAGGCGCGGCCATCCCGCTCCGTGCCGCTGTGGCAGGTCGTTCGGACCCACCTCCCCAAGCCGGCGTTGCGCCTCGATCTCCGTCAGGCCTGCCGCCATTTCCAACGCGACAACAGAGACGTTCTCTTGTTGCGGGCAGCTTTGGGCATGTCCCATTCTAATGCGCCAGCAGGACCGGCAGCCTCGGATGGTCCAGAATGCTGCGCGTCGCCCCTCCCAGAACATTCTCCCGAACGCGGCAATGGCCATAAGCGCCCATGATCAGGATGTCGGCGCTCACCGCGAGGGCTGCATCTTGCAGCGCGTCGCCGATGAAATTGATGCTGGGTTCCGTATAGACGTCAACCTCCGGCACGCGGCGGCAAAGATAGGACTTCATGGCATGCATCATGTGGGTACCATCGGGCATGGCAGGCAGCTCGCCGCCAATGTGCACCAGCGTGACACGTGCCAGATGCGGCAGAGTCGCCACGGCGCCGGCGAGCGCGACAACCGCCTCCCGCTTTCCGCTCCATGCAAAGGCGGCATGCCGATGATCTGCGCGCGCGGGCGTAGGCTGGAGCAGCAGCGGACGACCGCTGGCAAAGATCAGCATCTCCACCAGCAGGTTGCCAGAGCGGCCGCCGAGTGTGCCCAGAGCCGTGCCCGGGATCACGTTTAGATCGCTGCATTGCGCCCATAGCGCAGCAGTTCGATAGATGTCGCGTTCGCTGACGACAGTCGTTCGAAGCGGCAGGTCGATGCCTTGCAGGTCGCAAAACGCTTCAACCTCGGCAAGTTGTTGATTGGCCCGCTCGACAGCTTCCCTCGTGGCGCGATCATAATAATTCGCCATCATTCCGGACGTTCCGGGCAGCGCCATGATCGGTAACAGAATGTCGATCCCGATGCGGGAATGCGCGCCATAGCTGTGGTACAGGGCGTCGATCACCGCCATATCGCACTCGAAATCCGGCGTGAAGATCCAGACGTCTTGCAGGCTCATATCATCGCTCCCTCAGCGGGCATGTCGCGCCAGCGTGTCGATTGTAGGGAACAGCTCTGGCACCTGCTCCCGCGCCGTAGCCGCGCGTCCAATCAGGGTGTGGCGGATCGGCCCGATACCCGCCAGGCGCAGTACGCTGCGTTCAAAGGCGCGCACACCGAAGGCACCAAAGATGAGCCGATAGGCCGGGGCGGGCATCCCCATGGTCACGATCAGACGCGCCGATTTGCCCTTCAGAAGTCGCTTCGGAAAGCCCTTCTCGCGATATTGAGTGGCAAAACCGGGCCGCATGATCTGTTCCCAGAAACATCGTGCATGGCCGGGTAGGCCCCCCAGCCAGAGCGGGAAGATGATCACCATGTGATCGCACCAGCGTATCGCCTCCTGCGCTTCGGTCAGCGGCGGGGGTAGGGGATATTCTTCAAATTCCTGCTGTGTCCGCAGACACTCGAAGTCGAGATCGGCGATACGGATGATCCGCACCTCATGTTTTGCCGTCCTTGCCGCCTGGCCATATCGTTCGCACAGCGCATCGCAGAGCCGTTCCTCCGACGGATCGGGGTGGCACTGAAAGATGGCGATCTTTCGGGTGGACATTGGCTAGCTCCGCAGCGGGCTGCACATTCAGGCTTTCACCATTGCGATCTCACGCAGGCTGACAATCTTGTAGGGGGCTTCCTCCCCGTCCGGTTCTGTCACGGTGATGTAATTGCCCACCTGGATGTCGTGGCGATCCAAGGCGAAGATGATCTCGTCATCCTCGTCGCCGGGCGCGTAGGAAAAGGCCCACCCGCCGTCTTCCCGGTGAATCAGGCGTCCGCTCTCCTCGCCATATTCCGGAGAGATGTGGAGGATGGAGGCGCGTGCCGGGGCACGCCTGTATGCGGCAGCATCAATGCGCCCGCCCACGTCCAGGGGGAGCGTCAGCATGTAGGCATGGGCGGGGGAGCCTTCGGGGCTTTCTTTTGTGCGGCCTTTCTCCAGTCTGATCCGGTTCCAACTCATCTTAACGGTCCCTTTCTGCTTGCTGGTACCGATGGTACGCGCTGGCGCTGCGGTCGGATTGATCCCGCGCAAGCGGCTGGAAATTTGCCCTTGTGACCCGTCGCCTGGATTTTCAAGACGACGCGCCCGGTGATCCCTCCCGTACGCATCCGTTCGAAGATCTCGTTGATCTCTTGCAGGGATCCCCAGCTAAAACGCGGTACGACCTCCCCGCGTGCGGCAAAATCCAAAGCCTCGGCCAGATCAAGGCGGGTGCCGACGATGGAGCCACGGATCGTCAATCGCCTCAACACGGTGTCGAAGATCGGCACTGGAAAGCTGCCGGGCGGCAAGCCCACCATCGCCATTGTGCCGCGTCGCCGCAGCATAGCTGCGGCCTGGGCGAATGCGGCAGTGCCCGACGCTGTTACCAATGCGCCGTGCGCTCCGCCGATCCGCTTCTGCACCTCTTCGGCGGCATCTGGCGAGGCGGCATCGATGGCTTTCTCCGCTCCCAACGTTCGGGCCAGCGCCAGCTTGTCCTCGGCAATGTCGACCGCGATGATCCGCATACCCATGGCCCGTGCGTATTGCACAGCCATATGGCCAAGGCCCCCAATGCCGGAGATGACCACCCATTGGCCCGGCTTCACCTCGGTCTCTTTCAGGCCCTTATAAACGGTAACACCCGCACAGAGGACCGGCGCGGCAGCACCGAAATCCAGGCCGTCCGGCAGGATGGCGGCATAATCTGCGTCGGCCCGCACATATTCGGCATAGGCACCGTCAACGGTATAGCCCGTCATCTGCTGGCTCTCGCACAGAGTTTCCCATCCGCCGACGCAATATTCGCAACGGGCGCAAGCCGTGTGCAACCACGGCACGCCGACACGGTCCCCCTTCTTCAAATGTTTGACGCCCGCACCAAGCGCTGCGACCTCGCCCGCGCCTTCATGACCGGGAATGAACGGTACGCGCGGCTTGATGGGCCAGTCGCCGCTCGCGGCGTGCAGGTCTGTGTGGCACACGCCGGACGCGCGCACCCGGACCAGAATCTCACCGGGACCAGCCTCAGGTATGGGCACCTGCCGTATCTCCAGCGGCTTGCCCAATTCGGTCACCACCGCCGCCATCATCGTGTCTGTCATTGCCGCCTCCTGTCGCATGCATCCAGGCGGCGAATAGCAGGGCGCGGCGAGCGCCCTTTGATCCGGCTCAAGTCGGACTGTCGATAATGGGTTGCGATCCCCACAAAAGGGGCGAGGATTGATGGTTGTCAAGATCGCGCCCAGGTCGACCGCCTATGCACCGGGGGAACTCATTCAGGAGAGACGACCATGTCCCTGCTAGACATTGACGATGATCTGCCCACTGCGCACAATGGTTGGCGCGGAAAGCTGGAAACGCGCAGCGGTCTTGATGTTCGCGTCAGGCCCGCGGACGAAGATGACGAGGCCCGTCTCGACGAGTTCTTCCGTCATGTTACGCCAGAGGATCTGCGGTTCCGCTTCCTGTCGCCTATACGCACGGTTAGCGGCGATCAGTTGCACGCCCTGTCCCACGTCGATCACCGGCGAACAGAGAATTTCCTCGCGTTCGATGCGGGAACGAACGAGTTGATCGCGACCGCGATGTTGGCGGGGGACGATGGCATGCAGACGGCCGAGGTCGCCATGATCATGCACAGGGATTACAAGGGCAAGGGTGTCGGCTGGAGCCTGTTACATCACGTCGCCCGCTATGCCGAGGCGCGTGGTTTCAAGACATTGACCTCGATCGAGAGCCGCGAGCATCACCCCGCCATCGATATGGAGCGGGAGATGGGTTTCACCGCCACCAGCGAACCGGGCGACGGCAGCGTTATCGTGCTCACGAAGCACCTGGGCTGACATTATGCCCCTGTTCTCTTGTCGCTACGGTCTTGTGGTTGACGACCACGCATGATCGTCACCCTGACCTTCAGTCCGACCATAGAACTGTCCATGTCGACCGGCTCGATCCGGCCGGATGACAAGCTGCGCTGCACATCGCCGCGTTACGAGCCGGGGGGTGGCGGTATCAACGTTGCCCGGGTCGCCCGAGAACTTGGCGAAAACGCTCTCGCGGTCTTTCCGGAGGGCGGCGCGACCGGCGCCAGCCTCCTTGCCCTGCTGGAGGAAATGCAGCTGCCGGTGGCCAGCGTGCACGTAGGCGGCTGGACGCGGGAATGTTTCAACGTGATCGAGCGGGATACCTCGCATCAGTATCGCTTCATACTTCCGGGCGTTGCCATTGACGGCGAGGAACAAGATGCCCTGCTGGACCTGCTCGGCAGGCACCTGAGTAGCGGCGGCGTACTGATCGCGAGCGGCAGCCTTCCGCCCGGTACTCCGAACGCTATCATCGGAAGGTTGAGCGACCTTGCCAAGCGGAAAGGCGCGCGCTTTCTGCTCGACACCTCGGGGCCAGCACTTCTGGCGGCACACGGAGCTTATCTCGTAAAACCCAATGAGCGGGAACTGGAGGAGGTGACGGGCCAGCCTCTGCACGAGGTGGAGGATATCGTGCATGCGGCACGGCGTCTTGTAGCGGCTGGGGTCGCGGGCCACATTTTGGTTTCGCGGGGTCGGAAGGGCGCCCTGCTGGTAGGTGCGGCAGCCGCATTTTCGTTCGATCCGGTCGCGGTGGATGTCAGAAATGCTGTCGGCGCCGGTGACAGCATGATGGCGGGCGTTGCGGTGGGCATCGCGCGCGGCCTCTTGATACAGGAATGTGTGCGGCGGGGCATCGCAGCGGGCACTGCCGCTGTCATGACGGACGGCAGTGTGCTCGCGCGCGCCGAAGATGTGGAGCGGCTTTACGCGAATGTTCCCGCCGCCGTCTCTCTACCGCATTCCCGCAAAATGGCGGAAGCGCCGATGTCGTTGCGGCCGGTTCTCCCTAGGCGTGATGCGCAGTAAGAGTTTTCATCAACTCCGCCGTCAGCGAGGCGGGCGCTTTCGCCACGACGTCGCCAATGCTCAGCATGCCGACGATATTCTCCTCCTCATCGACCACCGGCAGTCGCCTGATCCCATGCTGCTCCATGATCCTTATGGCATCATCGACATCCTCGCCGGGCAGGCAATAGGCAACCTCGTCCGTCATGATGTCTGCCGCAGTCAGGTGCAGGGGATTCCGGCCGTCGGCAAAGACCCTCAGCGCTATGTCGCGATCGGTCAGCATGCCGACCAGACCCTCGCCATTCGCTACGGGCACGGCGCCGATATCTTCCTCTCGCATTATGGCGGCAATCGCGGCGATGGGTTCCTCCGGCTTGGCGCTTCGCACACCGGCGTGCATGACGTCTTGTACTTTCATGTCGTTCTCCTCTGATGGATGACATCTGGCACTTGCCAGCCCCGTCGGATTGACGGTGATCAAGCGGACGGTGCGGCGGCTTCAGCGGCGTCGATGAATGTGCCGATGGTGATCTTCCCCGCGATGGCCGCCGTTCCGACATTGTCCAGCGCCTGATCCGCGTGGAAAAACGGGCCGTCTGCGACCAGATCGAGGATGATTTCGGCAGCGGGACTGCCGGACAGAGACGCGACCGTGCCCAGCAGGTGTTGGGCTGTGTGTATGGCCCTCTCGATCGCCCTTTCAATGGCACTGCGGGCCATTTCCATGAACGCCGCGACATCATCACCGTTTGTGTTCTGGCGGAACGAGACCGCGCTTGCCCGCTCCAGCCATGCGAAGGCACCTTCCGTGTCTAGAAGTATTTCAGCCAGGCGATGCCGTTGCAGCGGGTCGCCTGCAGCCCCTTGTTTCACATGATTTCTTGCTAATACCGAGAGCGCGCGCAGCCCTCCTGCCCTGACGGCACATCGCCGCAATAATCGTTCTGCGGCCTGCGGCTGGGATAACCAGGAATCCGGGGGGCCGACTTCGTCATTGCGATCGACCATTGCATGGGCCAGCACGACGGAATGGCTAATGGCGTCGCGAATTCCGACCAGCCGGGAATGTTGCGGGTTGATCCAGTAGGAGATACGGTTGCTGCGTAGAAGGAACGCGCGCGTCGCGCCATTTGGATCCCGGGCGGTAACCAAGGGTATGGTTATTCGGCCCGCCCCTGCGGCGAACAGTTTACGCCCAGACAGCCTGCTCTCACAGATATGGACGGGATTTTCCTCGTCGTCCGTGTCCCAGACGCCAAAGACTTTCCCCAGTTTCAGCTCCTCTGAAACAGTGCGAACCTGCGCTACCGTTCCATATTTCTGCAGGAACAGGACAGCCGAAAGATGCTGCTCGAACAGGCATGCGAGCGACAGATCGGCTTCGCCCACCGCGGCGAGCAGCCACAGCAAATGCTGATTGCCGGCCGCGTCGGTGCCCAGACCATGCCCACCATATTCGCTGGCGAGGGTGCTGTTCATCAGGCCCAAGGCCTTTAATGTGGATAATAGGTCTATCGGCTCTGTTGTGCGTCTGCCCCGGTCCTTTGCCGCGGTCAGTGTCGCTGCCAGCCTTTCAAAGTCATGCGACTGCCATTCGCGGGGCGTCCGCCTGTTAGTCGGCAGCGAGGCGGCCCGGGCTTGGCAAGAAGCGTTCATGAGATGGAACGGTACGCACCTTTGGATCGCAGCAATTGATGCCGATCAAGTCAGCGTCCTGTCAGGGCATTATTTCCTGCAACACACCGCGAAGGAAGTTCCGCCGGTGAGCAGGACGAAATATGCCGCAATTACTATCCCGCGCGCCGAACCTTGCATTCGTTGGAAGCTATGTTCCCCGCCAGTGCGGCATCGCGACCTTCACCCATGACTCAAGGGCCGCTGTTCTCGGTGAAGCGGGCGTGATCTACGCTCCGGTGGTTGCCGTGGAAAACGAAGAGCACCCGCAGCAATACGCGCATGAGGTCGCGGTCGTCATCCGACGCGACCGAATCGAGGATTATGCTTCTGCTGCCGCGCAGCTTTCACTCTTGGATGTCGACGCCGTTAATCTTCAGCATGAATTCGGCCTGTTCGGTGGCGAAGCCGGGGCGCATATTCTTCACCTGGTCGAGGCGCTTGATGTACCGCTGATCACAACGCTCCATACGGTTCTGGAGACGCCCGACCCCATGCAGCGCCACGTTACCGAGGCGCTGGTCCGCCATTCAACGCGGCTTCTGGTCATGACGAAGAAGGCAGCCGACATTCTGCAACGGACCCATCCGGCGGCTCGTGCGAAGACGATTATTCTTCCACACGGTATTCCGAATCTTGATCTGCCGCCGCCTGCGCTCGCCCGAAGGCAGCTTAGTCTGCCGACCCGGCCGACCCTGCTCAGCTTTGGCCTCCTGTCGCCGAACAAGGGGCTTGAGGTGATGATAGACGGACTTCCGGACGTCGTTCGGGAAACACCAGACGTCAATTATGTGATTTTGGGGGCAACCCATCCGGATTTGGTGCGGCGGGAAGGGGAGGCCTATCGCAATGGTTTGCGCTCCCGCGTTGCAATGCTAGGGGTTCAGGCGAACGTCACATTCGTGAACCGCTATACGGACTTGCTGGAGTTGTGCGCGTATTTGGCCGCGGCCGATATCTTCGTCACGCCATATCTGAACGCGACGCAGGCGACATCCGGAGCGCTCGCCTATAGCTACGGTCTTGGAAAACCGGTGGTCTCGACCCCCTATTGGCATGCCGAGGAACTGCTGGCCGATGGACGCGGCATATTGGTGCCCTTTGCCGATCCTCGCGCCTTGGCCGAAGGCGTTTCGACGCTTTTTCGCAATAACCAGCTACGCGCCGCAATGGCGTGCCAGGCCTATGCAGACGGCAAAGCCATGCGCTGGCCCGTCATCGGTCTCCACCTCGCAAGGATCGCCGCCGAGGTGACGATGCGGGCGCCTTTGCCGGCTGGCTCGTCCGGGCATTCCATATTGCGCTCTTTCTACGCCGGGAAGTCCCGGGGAGGCCGTCCACAGGGCTTGCCGGAACTGATCCGCCCGTCGGAACGCGCTCCCGGTCGGGAAAGATGGTGAATCATGTCGCACGCGGACTTCATTCGCCGGTCGGCTCTGACCCTGAAGCCCGACCCTTCCATGGTGGTATTGCGGCCGTTCAGCCCGTCGGCCGAACCCCGCGCGCTGTTGGGTGCCGATGCCAACAGGGTCATTCGCGTTATCGAGCGAGTCCAGAGTCTGGAACGCCGCGAGGTAACGCGGCACCTAGACCAGGTGATGGGCGGGTTTCACGAGCGGCACCGCGACATTCGCGCGGCTTTCGAACGCAGGTTCGAAGAAATCGCGGCCCCCTATCTGATCGGCGAGTCGCCGTCCCCTTCCGAGCGCCTGCTGATCGGGGCCTATTTTTGCCAGGAATATTCGTTTCAGTCCGCAGCTCTTTTCAACCCCTCTATAGTGGCGCACCCGGACCAGTCCGGCATGATCGGGGGTCAGCATCGTATCATTATGTCCCTGCGCGCCGTGGGGGAGGGGCACGTTTCCTCGATCACGTTCCGCACCGGCATCGTCGGCTGTGACGGCGAGGTGCGCCTGGACGCGCCGAATTCGCACTGCTCCATCCCGGATGTAACAGAAATCTGCGGAGAGCACTGCGTGCGCGTGCGTTGCAACGGGGGCGCCACGTTGAGCGAATGCGTGATTTTTCCCGTTACACACAGTCAGGCGAACGGCATTGAAGATCTGCGTCTGGTTCGCTTCATCGAGGATGGCGGCGCCATCCGCTATTACGGCACATACACCGCCTACAGCGGAACGACTGTTTCGTCGGAGATGCTGCAGACGGATGATTTCTGCAACTTCACTCTGCGCGCTGTTGCAGGCGATGCGTCGCACAATAAGGGGATGGCGCTGTTCCCGCGCCGCGTGAACGGTCGCTTCGCTATGCTGGGGCGACAAGACAGTGAGAACATCTGGTTTCTGCAATCGGACGACCCGTACCGATGGGACGGCGGTGTACGCATTTTAGCGCCGAAATATGCGTGGGAGTTCATGCAGATCGGCAATTGCGGTTCACCCATTGAAATCGACGAAGGCTGGCTGATCTTGACACATGGCGTCGGCGCTGTGCGGCACTATGCCATCGGTGCGGTTCTGCTGGACAAGCGGGATCCGACACGCGTGCTCGCCCGCACGCCAGAGCCGATCCTTTGCGCGGACCCCAGGGAACGGGAAGGGTACGTGCCGAACGTGGTGTATACCTGTGGCGCGATAGCCTGCGGCCGCACGCTCATCATCCCCTACGGAATCGCGGACAGCATCACGACCGTCGCATCAACATCCATCGACGATCTGTTGGGTTTCATGATCTAGCGACCGCGATCCGCCCCATAAGCGGTGCAGGCGCTAGTTACAGTACGAGATCCGACGAACCCTGAAGCTCTCCGATTATGGTGTGCAGCTTGATTTCGAACAAGGTGGATGACTTAGCTCAGCCTATCATCTGCGGGTCATCGAAACTGAAGGAAGTCTAAGTGTCCCACCCCTATGGCTATATGGTCACCGTTGCCGCTGCGATCATTACTGGGGTCGCAGGCCCCGCGAGTGCGCAATCTGACGCTTCTGTGAGCTCTCCCACGAAAGAGCCCTCGTCATCGAAAACCCACGCTGTTCGCGCGGAAGCCAGGGATCTGATGGTTGCGCTGGACAGATATTCTTTGGCTCAACGTGAAGCTGCGACAGCGCGCGCAAGGGCAGCGCTTGAGCGCTACGACGAACGTATAAGCGGTCTTGAAGAGCAGGAGCGCGAAAGATGGAATGCTGCCGGCACAAAGCTGCGTTCGCAAATGAGGGGCGATATATCAAAGCTGCGCTACCGGCGCTTAGAAGCAGCAGAGGCGCTCGGACGGCTGGAAGCGAGCTCCGCAGCAGCATGGAGTGAAATGAAAGCCGGCTTTGTCTCAGCATATCGCGAGTTAGCTGACGCGACGGAGCAGGCTGCGGGAACCTTCGTGCAAAATGGCAGTGAAAAGGAGGCTGACGAAAACGAGAGCACCAATTAGCCCCTTTCAGCTCGGGGGTTGTACGCGCGGTTTCCTGCCGCTCATTGCTGAGTGGCGTTAGTAATCGAGGATCGCGTATAAAAAAGCGTTTGGCAATATAATTTGCATGATAAACTTAAAAATCTCTGTAAACCGGGCGAAGAAGCATTCTTGCCTAAGTAGAAGGGCGTCTATTCAGAATCATTGTTCTGATTGACCGCCACTATGTTACTGTCGACCGAACGCACGGTTCATTGAGATATTCTAATTAGGAAATGTGTTCGAAGATAAATATATCCTTGAAGGAAGAAATTTCGATGAGATATTTAACTGCTGCAGTAACGATCAGCGCGCTAGCTTCTTACGCAAGTACCCCCACTCGCGGGGCGGAGTCCGAGAGCATTGCACGAGGGAAGGTCTTTGCCGAGGCAAATTGCACCAGCTGTCACGCCCTTACCGATGATAAGCCGCAGAGGGCGGATGTGCCTTCCCTAGCGCGCGCCGCAGACCGTTTCCCGGCAGCGATGCTCGCCGAATCTTTGGAAGCCGGCATTCAGGTGGGTCATCCAAAAATGCCAGTTTTCGTATTTGAACGGGAGAATGTCGCGGATCTCGTGGCCTATATGGAAACGCTGCGATCCGAGAGGTGAGAGGCTGCGGCTGCCACTGGGGCAAAATGCTCGGGTTCCGCGCCGATACCAGCTCGCCTTTTGGCTTCCGTCCCTACTTGAGGTGCACCATGGTAGGGCGGAAGCATGTCGCTGCTGGAAAGCCCCGGAGCGGCGCTCCCAATCGCATGGGCACCAATGATGGGCGTGCCCACTCCGAAACTAGCCCCGCCGTCGGCGATGCGAGCGAGTTAGGTTTGATTTAGCCTACTGGTCATCGCGGCGGGGGGAACCATGTATGGCCAGGGCCGCGCTACTCAGTTGGGCGAGCGCCATAATTGGTCGCGTGAATGAACGGCCGGTTTCGACGGCCAAGTGAGGCGTTGTGAATATCGCCTTTGTTAGCTTCCAGCGTCCGCGTCTGATAGCGGACAATTCTGGCTACTATGGCAATGTCATGCGCACCTAGGCCTCCTCTCCAAGGGACATCGTGTCGTTGGTCGGAATATGCGTTTGTTTGCCGTGTGCGCGGGCGCGCACACGGCTTGATCCGGCTTTGAATAAAGCGCGTCCGGTCTGACTGCTGAAGCTACAGCAGAATCCGGGTTAGGGAGCGCCGACACGCAATGTTGGGATATATGTGGGGACAATTATCCGTAGTTGCAGAAGAATATATATAAATGAGTGAATTAGAGACATTAATTCGGCAGACACCCGCTCCGCCATTGGCCGATATTGGGCTGTCTTTCATTTCTGCCACCGTACCGCCAATTCACCTGAGATGATGGCGCGGTTTTTGCGGCCCCCTTTGACCCCTTTTCACAAGTGGCACGGAATCGGAGGAGACTTCGGAAGGAAGTGGTATGGCAGCGCGAACCGCCGTTTAAGTCCGGTTCTTTAAAAGGTTCGGGCATCATCAGGATGGCCGCGTATTCTTGTTGGATGTTACGGCTTCGGGAGTGAACGAGGCGCAATGTCGGGGCTTCTAAGAGCGGAGTCTGCGGCAGGACCGTGGGCCGTCTTCACCCAGGCGCCCGTCTCAGCTATGATGGTCATTCACCAATGGGAGTGAGTCATGGACCGCCTGTTCGTCGCCTTGGTTCTGGCGCTATCGTCCGCAAATGTCGCCGCCGGCCCCGTGTCCCCCTCAGAATATTCTTTTGAGACGAAGGTCATCCAGCTTCCGGAAGGCTCCCGTCCCCATGATGCCGCTCCCGGTCGGCCTGGCGAAATCTGGTACACGGCGCAGCGTCAGGGTGCACTCGGCATCATCGACATCGATAGCTGGACGTTCCGACAAGTACCCCTTGGTAAGGATTCTGCCCCTCATGGCGTCGTTCTTGGACCCCATGGCAAGGCGTGGATCACTGATGGCGGACAAAATGCGATTGTACGCTATGATCCCGCGAGCGAGGCGATCGATGTTTGGGAGCTGCCCGAAGAAAGCGGCTATGCCAATCTCAACACCGGCGCCTTCGATGCCGACGATGTTCACTGGTTTACCGGCCAGAACGGCATCTACGGAAAGGTGGATACGTCCGGGGTCATGGAAGTTTTTGCAGACCCGGAAGGGCGCGGCCCCTATGGCATCGACGATACTCCCGATGGCGAGATCTGGTATGTGTCGCTTGCCGGCAGCCACTTGGCGAAGGTGAATCGCGAAACCGGCAGCGTCACCTTGGTCGAACCTCCGCATGAAGGGGCGGGTCTGCGCCGCGTGTGGGCCGATTCCGCCGGCGATCTGTGGATCAGCGGCTGGAATAGCGGCAAACTCTACCGCTACCGCCCGACCGATAATCAGTGGGCCAGCTTCGATCTGCCAGGTGAGCAACCGAAAGCCTACGCAGTCTATGTCGATGAACGTGACGATGTATGGGTGACGGACTTTACCAGCAACCACACACTGGTTTTCGACCCTGAGAGCGAACGATGGATCGCCACGATCCCCGGCAGCGGCCCCAATGCCAATGTGCGTCAGATATTGGGCCGCGGGGATCAGGTCTATCTGCCTGAATCCGGTACGGACAGGCTGATGATGGTGACGGTCGGGAATTGAAGGGCATAGCGGCCCTTGTGCTGGCCGCAGGTGTAATCGCCTCGCTGGTCGCGCCTTCGATCAGCAGTGCACGGGGCGGAGGTTCTGCCGAGCGCAACTTAGGCGAACGGGCCTTCTAAAAATGCTATGCCTGCCACACGCTGGATGAGAGCAATGCCGCCTTGCAGGGCCCTGCGTTGAACGACATCGTCGGGCGGGCGGTTGCTGCCGAGCCTGATTTTTCCTACTCCCCGGCGATCCTTAGTTATGCTCAGCGACAGCCGCGCTGGACGCGTGAGGCACTGGATGCATTTCTTGCCGATCCGCAAGGTGTGGTGCCGGACAACGACATGGGCTTTTTCGGAATTAGCGATGAGGCCGAGCGTACCGCGCTGATCAATTATCTTGCGACGCGCTGACTGCCTGTCTTCTGTCAGGAACGCTTTCCTTCGCTCGATGGCCAGGTCTTCCGTGCGAAGCGGTTGTCGAGTGACCAGCGACCGGACCCGGAAAACAGCAGGAAGAGCGCGCCCATCAGCATCGCCCAATCGGTGCGCGTTTCATGCGTGAAGCTTAGAAAACCGTAACGGTCGAGTTCGCGCAAACTGAAGATTCCCCATTCCCGTCCAAGCAGGATCGGAATCTTGGTGGAGAGAATCGCAACGAGCATGATGACGATGATCGGTAGTGCTGCGACGCGCGAGGCATAGCCGACCAGAAAGAGAATACCCGCGCTCAGTTCGAGCCAGCCCACCAGCGGGCCAAAGAATTCAGGCCACGGAATGCCGATCTTCGTAAAGCGACCAGTGCCCAGAATATCGGCATGGGTCAGCTTTTGCAGGCCTTCGGGGATGAAAACACCCGCCAGAGACAGGCGAATGAAGATCGACCACACGGCTTCGCCCGGCGATAGCCACCAGCTAATTTTCATCGATCTTGTCTCCCTTTGCTCTCCACCGGGCCGGCGCGCCAGCTTTGAAGGTCAATCCGGCGGCGATCAACCCGAGGCCGAGCACCCAGATACCCACCGGCACCCAGAAGGCGAGGAAGGTGCAGGCGGCGAGCCCAATCAGCGGAATCCATTTTGGATAGAGCCGCTGGTCGTCGGGCAGGCGCAGCGCCGCCAGATTGGTGATCGCGTAATATATCAGTACAGTGAACGCGCTAAAGGCCCACACCGTCTCGACGCTGCCGATAGCTGCGAGGCCCGCCACCAGCGCCCCAACCACCAGGATGGCGGGGGCTGGCTCGGCCCCCTCCGCGGAAACGCGGCCGAACAGCGGCGGGATATCGCCACGCCGTCCCATGGCGAGAACCACCCGCGACAGGCCGAGAATCAGGTTTAACAGCACGCCAAGCATGGCCGTAATCGCCCCGATACCGACAAGAAGAGCGAGCGCAGGAGAGCCCATTGCGTTTGCGGCGATGTGCAGGGTCGTCGCCTGTCGTTCGGGTGCATCGGCAAAGACACTTGTTCCGACAGTGCCGACCACCACCGCTGCCCCGCCGATGTAAAGCATCGCGGTAACCATCAGCGTGACGATGATCGCCCGGGGGATCGTACGTCGAGGCTGTCGGACTTCTTCCCCTAGCGTTGCGATGCGGCCATAGCCGGTGAAGGCGACGAACATTAACGCGGCCGAATAGAGAAATGCTGACGCACCCGGCGCATCGCGTGGATCGAAGAATGGCACCCAATTGGGCTTACCGGCAGCAAGCGCGCGAGGTGCCCCGAACAGGATGAACCCGCACAGTGCTACGAGCGTGATCGAGACGATCGTGATGTTGACCCAGCTCGACCGCCTGATCCCACCGAGGACCAGCAAGGTGAAAAGTGCGACCGCTCCGACGCCAATATATGGTATCGCTTCCGGCTGGCCGCCCACTAGCGGCAGGGCGTAACCCGCGAAGCCCAACGCGGCGGTCGCAGCCGAGGCCGATTTGGCGCAGAGGAACATCCATCCCGCAGTAAAACCGAGGCGGGGGTGGAGATAATGATAGCCATATTCATAGGTGCCGCCACTGACCGGGTGGCTGGCCGCTAGCTGCGCGCTTGAAAGTGCGTTGCAGGTGGCGACCAGCGCAGCAAATACGATTGCAAGGATAACCGCTGGGCCGGTCACCCCGGCGGCAATACCGATGCTGACAAAAACCCCGGTGCCGATCATCGAGCCCAAGCCCATCATGATCGCGCCGCCCAAACCCAGGTCGCGCGAAAGCCGGTTTTGGACTTTAGCCATGCGGAAAAGCCTTATTCGAGCTTAGCCACCTCCAAAACCCTATTATTTAGAGGGAGAGCGCGCGCGCGCGCGTAGATATGGAAGCATACCCAATAACAGGGAAACATTCGGTGGCGGCAGCCCGATATCACACGGCGTAAGGCCGGCACGCCGGGAGAGTCGATATCCCGGTCACTGAGACCAGCCGCCATTACCTGTTGGTTCGCAATTGCAGGCGCTCATGCTATGCTGGCCGCATGTCGCTGCTGGAAAGCATTGGAATTCCGCTCCCAATCATACAGGCGCCGATGGCTGGCGTGTCGACCCCCCAACTTGCCGCTGCCGTCAGCAATGCGGGCGCGCTGGGTTCGATAGGTGTTGGCGCGGCCGGTGCCTGCCGCGCACGGGAAATGATCGCTGGCGTTCGGGCCCTTTGCACCCGGCCGTTCAACGTCAACGTCTTCGTTCATCAGCCAATGCAACAGAATGTCGCCCGTGAACAGGCGTGGCTCTCGGCGATGGCGCCTCTGTTCGACAGCTGCGGTGCGCAGCCCCCGACAGCGCTTCGTCCGATCTACAAAAGTTTCATTGAGGACGACGAAATGCTGGCAGTGCTGATCGATACAGCGCCAGCGATCGTCAGCTTTCACTTCGGTCTGCCCGATGCCAAACGGATCAGTGCGCTGAAGAATGTCGGCTGCATGCTGCTGGCGACTGCCACAAACCTTGACGAGGCGATTGCCGCGACGAAGGCAGGGATCGACGCAGTTGTGGCTCAGGGATGGGAAGCGGGTGGCCATCGCGGCGTTTTCGATCCGGACGCGTCTGACGCTTGCCTCGGTACAATGGCGCTGACCCGCTTGCTGGTGCAGCGATGTGGCTTACCGGTCATCGCGGCGGGCGGAATCATGGATGGCCAGGGCATCCGCGCTGCGCTTGATCTTGGTGCTATGGCCGTACAATTGGGGACCGCCTTCGTCGCCTGTCCTGAAAGCAATGCCGATACCTCCTATCGCGAAGCGCTTGCCGGTCCTGCTGCCATGAACACGGTCATGACCTCCGCAATTTCCGGGCGGCCAGCACGGGGTTTATCCAATTGTTTTACGCAATGGGGCGACAGTGTCGGCCTGCCGCACCCCGGCTATCCCATGACTTATGACGCGGGCAAGGCGCTGATCGCGGCGGCCAAGGCAGCAGGTGAGACCGGCTACGCCGCCCACTGGGCGGGACAAGGCGCGCCGCTGTCTCGTCACTTGCCAGCCGCCAAACTCGTCGCCCTTCTGGCTGCCGAGATGTCTCCCCGGGATTGAGCGAAGCGGCATAATCGAATCTGCTAAGCGCAGAGGAGGGCGCGTTGCTGATCATATATCGGCGGACTAGAAGGGCAGTTTGTTTCCGTTTTCTACTCAAGGGAGTTGAACGGCAAGGATAGGGCGGCTGCTGTCATGGAACTGATCGACTTCGACCATGCCGCGTTTCTGCGCGACCATTGGCAGCGGGCGCCGCTTCTGATCCGAAATCCGTGGGCGTCGTGGACCAATCCGCTTGAGCCGGATGAACTGGCGGGGCTGTCCTGCGAGAACGATATCGAGTCTCGTCTTGTCACTCGTTCCGGGACCGGCTGGGATCTCGAACATGGCCCCTTTCCTGAGAGCCGTTTCAGCCAGATGGACGAGGAAGCCTGGACGCTGTTGGTGCAGGCGGTCGATCATCATATTCCCACCGTCGCCGCACTGCTGGAGCCATTTCGCTTCATCCCTAACTGGCGCATCGATGATGTGATGGTCAGTTATGCCGTCGATGGAGGGGGCGTCGGTCCCCACTACGACCAGTATGACGTGTTTCTGATACAGGGACTGGGCAAGCGGCGCTGGCAATTGGGCGGTATGTGTGACGGCGCGACCAAGATGTTGCCGCATGAGGGGCTCAGGTTACTGGCAGACTTTCAGCCGACCGAGGAATGGGTTCTGGAGCCGGGGGACATTTTGTACGTTCCGCCAGGCATCGCGCACAATGGCACGGCGGTCGGCGACGACTGCATGACCTATTCCATCGGCTTTCGCGCGCCCTCGCGAGCAGAGTTGATCGGTGGCTGGGCGGAAAGCGTGATCGCCCACCTCGATGACGATGATGACCGCTATACCGATCCGGATCTGCAACCGCAGGAAAACCCCGGAGAGATTTCGGCCTCGGCGATTGCAAGGCTGCATGAGATGATCAGGGAAAGGGCGCAGGACCGCCGCATCTTCGCGCGATCCTTTGGGGAATATAGTACCGCGCCCAAGGATCCCGACGTCGATTGGCGACCTGATCAGCCGGTCAATGCGGCAGACGTCCGCCTTCATATGGCGGAAGGGGCCGCGTTGATAAGAAATCCGGCAAGCCGCTTTTCCTATGTGCGCGAGGGATCGTCGTCCGTTCTGTTCTTCGCGGATGGCCGGTGCTTTCCTTGCACGGGCGGAGTTGCGGAATTCGCGGAGGAAATCTGCGCGCGTCACGGACTGATGCCCGCCCCGGATCAGTCCGACTTCCAACAGACGGTGGACCTGATCGTCGAACTGTTCAATCAGGGCAGCATTACGTTCGATTTGCGCGATTAGGCGGAGGGGCGGCCGCCTCTCTCCACTCTCCGGGGGCAAGACCCTCCAGCGTCCAGTCGCCAACCGACCAGCGTACCAGCCTAAGCACCGGATAGCCGACCGCCGCCATCATCCTGCGCACCTGCCGGTTGCGGCCCTGGCGGATCGTCATCCGCAGCCAGCTGTCGGGAACGGTCTTGCGCACCCGGATGGGCGGGTTTCGCGGCCAAAGGTCTGGTGCGGCGATGGGCTCTACCTTGGCCGGTTGCGTCATGCCGTCCTTTAGCGTGATGCCTTTCCGCAGCGGGGCGAGATCCAGCTCTTCCGGCTGACCTTCCACTTGCACCAGATAGGTCTTTGGCAGTTTAAACCGGGGATCTGCGATCCGCGCCTGCAGGCGACCATCATCGCAAAGCAGGAGCAGGCCTTCGCTGTCGCGATCGAGCCGACCCGCCGGATAGACGCCCGGTACGGCAATATAGTCGGACAGGGTTGCGCGTGCCGTTTCCATGCTTCGGTCGGTAAACTGGGACAGCACGCCGAACGGTTTATTTAACAAGATCAAGCGTGTCACGGTCTGGGCCTGATTGGTCGGTAGCTCATCGAAGGGCGCTTTCTTGTACGTAGAATGTGCGGACGCTTCTTATTGGCGCCTGGGTCGCGGGGTTGCCTGGGCAGGCAGACCTTTAAGTGCGTCCCCAGATATTGACTTGCCAGGGACGGGCGAAGTGCCGTCGCCGCCGCAGCGTGAATTGCGTTCCCGCCCGACATGCCATGTTGTTTATAGATCTTGTTTGTTTTTCACGGAACACGGAAGTAGCTTGCGAATACAAAGCCGTGGCTGGATCAGCCATTTCACTCCGATCCGCTGGATGTGGAAACTGTTTCCGTCTGCAATATGCCGCCCCGATGTAGAGTTCAAACATATGACTTATCCGTCAATTTGTTGGGTATGGCGTGCATCGCATTACTGGCTGCCGGGTGAGTGAGCATGAAGATCGATCCCGAAGAAACGTCCCGCCGGTTCGACGCCATCCTGAACAATACGCGCGAGGCGGTGTTCCTGATGAACGAAGGCCAGCACTGTATATATGCCAATGCCGCCGCTGAAGAACTGACGGGCTATGCCTTTGCCGAGATGCAGGGGCGCCCGCTGCATGATGTGGTCCACCATAAGAGGCCGGATGGTTCGCACTATCCATTGGCAGAATGTCCGATCGACCGGGCATTTCCGAAGCGTGCCCAAATGTCCGGCGAAGAAGTGTTCGTCCGCCCGGACGGGTCATTCTATCCTGTCGCCTTCACTGCGAGCCCGGTTCTCGATGAGGAACGCCGCCCGATCGGGACGGTGATCGAAGCGCGAAATATTGCGGAGGAAAAGGCACGGGACGCCGCCTTGCGCGAGGAAACGCGGACCCTGGAAACGCTGAATCGCGTCGGCGCGGCCCTGGCAAGCGAGCTGGATCTGGAGCGGGTCGTACAGATGGTGACCGACGCGGGCGTTGAACTGACCGGTGCCAAATTCGGCGCATATTTCCACAATGTCATGGACGAAAGCGGAGAGCGACTGTCGCTATACACCCTGTCGGGTGCCAGCTATGCCGATTTCGAACATCTGGGCAGGCCGAGGCCGACTGCGGTTTTCGGCCCCACTTTTCGCAATGAAGGTGCCGTTCGCTCGGACGATATTCTGGCCGATCCGCGCTATGGCAAAAGTGCGCCCGCCCACGGCATGCCGGAGGGGCATCTGCCGGTAAGAAGCTATCTGGGGGTTTCGGTCGTTTCCCGCTTCGGCAAGGTTTTGGGTGGGCTGATCTTTGGCCATCCGAAGCCCGGCCGCTTCACACAGCGGCACGAACAATTGATGCTTGGTATCGCGTCCCAGGCGGCAATCGCCATCGACAATGCGCGCCTTTATCTTGAGGCTCAGCAGGCAAACGAAATGCTGGAACAACGGGTCAAGGAGCGCACCGCCGAGCTGGAGAGCGCGCATGAGCAGTTGCGACAATCGCAGAAGATGGAAGCAGTTGGCCAGTTAACCGGCGGCATCGCGCATGATTTCAACAATCTTCTGACCGGCGTCATTGGATCGCTGGAAATGATGCAGCGAAAGGTTGCGAAGGGCGAGACGGACAAGGTCGGGCGGTATGTCGCCACCGCGATGACGGCGGCGGATCGCGCGGCGGCGCTGACGCACCGGCTTCTTGCCTTTTCACGCCGCCAGCCGCTTGCTCCGAAGCCGGTTAACGCCAATAAGCTCGTCACGGGAATGGAAGAACTGCTTCGCCGGACCATAGGGGAGGCGATCCGACTGGAGATCGTGACCGCGGCAGGGCTGTGGCAGACGCTTTGCGATCCGCACCAATTGGAAAGTGCGATCCTTAATCTGGCCATCAATGCCCGCGACGCCATGGCCAAGGGCGGGACGCTGACGATTGAGACCTGCAATGCTCATCTCGATGAAGCCTTTGCGGCGATGAGCCGGGATGTGCGACCAGGCAAATATGTCTGCATCAGTGTAACCGACACGGGCACAGGCATGACCCCCGACGTCATCGAAAAGGCCTTCGATCCGTTTTTCACGACGAAACCCATTGGTCAGGGGACGGGCTTGGGACTGTCCATGATTTATGGTTTCGCGCGACAGTCGGAAGGTTATGCGAAAATCTATTCGGAGGCCGGCGAAGGGACGACGATAAAATTATTTCTGCCCCGCCATCAGGGAGAAATCGACGAGCCAGAGCCGGCGTCGCACGGCCTGAGCAAGGAGAATCGCAGCGAGAATGGCGAGGTCGTTCTGGTCGTCGAAGACGAGGTTGCCGTGCGTGACCTGGTTGTGGATGTTCTGGAAGAACTGGGTTACCGCGCCATTCAGGCGAACGATGGCCCCTCCGGACTGAAGCTGCTGGAATCCGGTCTACGGATCGATCTTCTGGTAACGGATATTGGACTGCCGGGCCTGAATGGGCGGGAACTGGCGGATCACGCCCGCCAGCTTCGCCCTGCCTTGCGGGTGCTGTTCATGACCGGTTACGCTGGCAATGCGGTGATTGCGAACGGCCTTTTGGAAGAAGGTATGCAAATGATCACCAAGCCCTTCGCGATCGATGCACTGGCAAACCGGATCCGGGGCATGATCGAGACCGATACGGGCGCCACGGCATAAGACGCGCTGAGATCGTGCTGCCGCTTATTCTTCAATAAGCTCCCGTACCCGAGCGGCGAGAACGTCCATCACGAAGGGCTTTGTAAGGACGTGCATGCCGGGGTCGAGATGACCATGGCTTAGCACCGCATTTTCCGCATAGCCGGTTATGAATAACACTTTCAGATCGGGCCGCACCTTGCGCGCTGCCTCCGCGACCTGGCGCCCGTTCATGCCGCCGGGCAAGCCGACATCGGTCACCAGGAGGTCGATCCGCTGGTCGGAATCCAGGATTTTCAGTCCCGCTGCGCCGTCGCCGGCTTCGAGGGCGACATAGCCGAGGTCGGTCAGCACCTCACTTATCAGCATGCGCAGGATCGGTTCGTCGTCGACGATCAGAACCGTGTCGCCCGCTTCGGCCCGGGGGGCGTCTTCGGTCCGCACTTTTGCATGAGGGGCGTCCGCTTCCCCCAAATGGCGGGGAAGGTAGACGCAGACCATCGTCCCCTCTCCGACCTCAGAGTAAATAGCCACGGACCCGCCGGACTGTTTGGCAAACCCATAGATCATCGAGAGCCCGAGCCCTGTTCCCGTGCCCAGCGGCTTGGTCGTGAAGAATGGATCATAGGCCTTTGCGATCACGTCCGGCGTCATGCCGGTGCCTGTGTCGGATACGCATAGCGAGATATATTGACCCGGCTCCAGACCGCGCTGTTCGGCAGTGCGTCTGTCCATCCAGCGATTGCCCGTTTCGATGGTAATGTTGCCGCCGTCCGGCATCGCATCTCGGGCGTTGATGCAAAGATTGAGGATGGCATTTTCCAGCTGGCTGGGATCGATCAGGCTGGGCCACAGACCCGCCGCATTTACCATCTCTATTTCGATGGTCGGCCCGACCGTGCGGCGGATCAGCTCCTCCATGCTGGTGACGAGCTGTTTGATATCCGTCGGTCTGGGGGCCAGCGTTTGCCGCCGCGAAAAAGCAAGCAGACGATGTGTCAGCGATGCCGCCCGCTTCGCCGCACTTTGCGCTGCGTTCACATAGCGCTCGACATCGTCGATCCGCCCTTGTCCCATGCGCGTCTGCATCATTTCCAGACTGCCCGAGATGCCGGTCAGCAGGTTATTGAAATCATGCGCGATCCCGCCGGTAAGCTGACCTACGGCCTCCATCTTCTGGGCCTGGCGAAGCGCATCCTGGGCCGTCATCAGTTCGGCAGTGCGTTCTGCCACACGGGATTCAAGAGTCTCGTTAAGTTCACGCAATCGCGCTTCGGCACGCTTCCGCTCGCTCAGGTCGAGCATCGCGCCGATCATCCGAACCGCGCCGCCCTCCGCATCGCGGAAGACGTGGCCTCGGTCCAAGACATCGGCAAAGGTGCCGTCGACGCGACGAAACCGGTACTCTGCCGTCCAGTGATCGCCGGCACCGTCGATCACTGAGCTGATACTGTCATGTATGCGATCGCGGTCGTCGGGATGTATGTGCTCTATCCACCAGTCGGACGTCGGCTCCACCTCCTCATAGCCGAAGAGTACGCAGACCGCCTCGTTCCATTCGACGCGGTTGGATGCCAGATTCCAGTCCCAAATCGCGTCGTTGGTCGCTTTTGCCGCCAGCCGGTAGCGCTGCTCCGTTTCGCGCAACGCTGCTTCCGCCGCACGGCGCTCCGTTTCGTCACGCGCTATCTTGATGAAGCCGGTTATATTGCCTTGTGCGTCATGGAGGGGCCGGACCGAGCCATTGGCGAAGAAGCGGGTGCCGTCGCGGCGAATATGCCAGCGTTCGTCGTTCGCACAGCCCTCCGCGCGTGCCTTGGCAAGTTCACGCTCCGGCACGCCGGCGGCGCGGTCCTCCGGCGTAAAGAGAATTTCTGCTGGCTCTCCCAGTACCTCCCCCCGCGACCAGCCGAAGACGGCCTCGGCGCCTGGTGTCCAGTCCGCGATCTTGTGATCGGCATCGACAGTGAAGATGGAATGATCTTTGACGCCTTCGACGATTCGCCGATTGCGCTCCTCGCTTTCGCGAAGTTCGGTCTGCGCGCGGTGCGCTTCCGTCGCATCATATCCTTCGACAAAGATGCCCGTGACCTGGCCGGTCTCGTCAAGAACGGGTTCGTAGATAAAGTTTAGGATGCGCTCTACGGGCTTACCGTCCACAGTTACGTAGATGGACGCATGATCCGCGACATAGGGCTCGCCTGTGCTGTAGACTTTATCGAGAGCCTCGTAAAATCCCTGGTTTGCAAGGTCCGGGAACGCCTCCCGTACGGTCTTGCCGACATATTCCCGTTCCCCGAACAAACGTCGGTACGTCGCGTTGGCGAATTCGAAGACATGGTCGGGACCATGAAGGATGGTGATGAAGCCAGGTGCCTGCTCGAACATGCGGCGTTGCCGCTCCGTTTCCTCCGCGCGTCGCCGTTCGGCCAGAACCTGCTTCGTTATTTCGGTACACGCACATAGAAAGCCGTGCACGACGCCGCCGCTGCCCCGGATGGGCGTATAGGAGAAGGAGAAATGAGTCTCTTCCTGATAGCCGCGGCGCTCCATCATCAGGGTGATGTCGTCCATGTGCACGGCGATGCCTGCATAAGCCTTTTCGACGATCGGTGTCAGGTCGGTCCGGATTTCCGCCCATACCTCCAGGAAGGGGCGGCCCAGCGCATCTGGATGCTTGTCCGCCAATATCGCGGAATAGGCGTCATTGTAGAGCAGAATTTGCTCTGAACCCCAGGAAATGAACATCGGCTGGTCGGCGCCCAGGACGACCCCGACGAGTGTCTTAAGCTCTGGCGACCAGTCCGCAGGCGGGCCGAGAGGTGTGGGCGTCCAGTCACGCGCGCGGATTGCGGCACCCATCGTACCCCCGTCGACGAGGAAGCTAAGCATTTATTACTCCAGAGGCATTTCGCCCATCTGTACCAGAGCGATCCGGTAGCCGCCAGCGCCGCATCGATTCACCATTTCCTGCCTGAGAGGGTCCCGCTCCCAATTGAAGTCGCGAGGAGCAAAATCATACTTCCGTGCGCTTCACATGGATATAGAACGGTTTTGCACCACCGCTCCCGCAAATAAAAGCGGGCAGGGACGGCGCAGTACGTCAAAACAAAGGGATCATGGACTGATGGACTGGTTTGGCTGGACGAGCGACCCCGCAGCATGGGCGGCTCTCGCGACCCTGGTGGTCATGGAAATCGTGCTGGGGATCGACAATCTGATCTTCATTTCAATTCTTTCGAACAAATTGCCGGAGGGGCAGCAGCAGAAGGCGCGGCGGCTGGGCATCGGTCTTGCCCTGATCATGCGCCTGGGCCTTCTGTCCATCATCGCCTGGATTGTCGGTTTGACAGCGACGGTCGTCGATCTGGGTCTGACCGGCTCACCGGGGCCCTATGGGGAGCCGACCTTTGAGACGCAATTGTCCTGGCGTGACATCATATTGATCGTCGGCGGCCTGTTCCTGGTGTGGAAGGCGACGAAAGAAATTCACCACAATGTCGACCCCCACCCAAATGAAGATGTGTTTGATACCGCGAAATCGTCCATTGGTTTCGGCGCAGCCATCTTTCAGATCCTGCTGCTGGACATGGTGTTCTCGATCGATTCCATCCTGACGGCCGTTGGTATGACGGAGCATTTGCCGATCATGGTAATCGCCGTTGTGTCAGCGGTTATTGTCATGTTGCTGGCGGCGGACCCCCTCGCCAACTTCATCAAGGGGAACCCAACGGTCGTTATGCTGGCGCTTGGCTTCCTGCTGATGATTGGCGCAGTGCTGATCGCGGACGGCTTTGGCGTGCATGTGCCCAAGGGATATATCTACACGGCGATGGCGTTCTCGGCCGGTGTGGAGGCACTGAACATCTTTGCCAGGAGGCGTAAGGCAAAATGATGCCATCGTCCTGCCAGGCTGCGGACCTCGCACCTGGCAGGACAAGACAAGTTGGTACCGCTCTAGAAGCTGAGGCGGGCGCTCAGGCGGAAGTCTCGCCCGGCCAGCGGTACGAAGTCCTTCGTAAAGCTGGCGTGGCGGCGACCGACGACATCGAAGATGTTGTTCGCCTGCGCCATGATCGTGATGTTGTCGTCGCCCTGGAATGGACGCCATGCGATCGAGGCATTGACGAAGGTAAAGTCGTTCGTAGCAGTCTCCACCGGTGCTGTGCGCGTTTGCGCGTCGACCCATTCTACCTCAATGCGTCCGTCCACCGGTCCGGTCTGAGCCTCCAGCGCGCCCAGCAGGCTGAGCGGCGGAATACGCGGTAAAGGCGTGTCGTCGTCCAGGTCCGCACGGATATAATCACCGCGCAAATCGGCAAGCAGCGTCAATCCGTCCGTCCGAACGAAAGGAACGCTTGCCTCGCCCTCCAGTCCGAAATAGCTGGCACCGTCCTGAAAATACTGGAAGATCGGCAGATCATCCTCTTCCAGCCCAGTGTCCTGCAGGTAAATATAATCGTCGAACCAGTTCTGATAGACGCTGAAACTGAGCGT
Source organism: Pacificimonas sp. ICDLI1SI03 (assembly GCF_054740865.1). Classification (NCBI taxonomy): domain Bacteria; kingdom Pseudomonadati; phylum Pseudomonadota; class Alphaproteobacteria; order Sphingomonadales; family Sphingosinicellaceae; genus Pacificimonas; species Pacificimonas sp. ICDLI1SI03. Next base: position 1,936,095 of record NZ_JBSQAU010000001.1, on the reverse strand, counting down.
TGCCGGGCCGGCCTGTCCGCGGACGAACCCTTCGACGCCCCACATTTTCTCTTTCGCGAGGTTCACGTCGCCAATTTCGAATTCCTGTGTGGCAATGTGGGGACCGTTGGCGAACAGTTCCTCGGCACCCGGGGCACGTTCCGCGCGCGAACCTGTCACACCAAAACGAAGGCCGCCTTCATCGCCGTAGATCAGGCTGGCAGCACCTGAATAGGTGTTGAAATTGCGGTCCACGTTCAAGCTGGCGGCAGAAACATCGGTATGTTCATACCGGCCGGCCAGTTCGAGCTCCAGGGGCCCGACATCAAACTCCTGTAGCGCGAACAGCGCATATTGATCCGTCATGTTGGGCGCGACGAAGGCTTCGGCGCCCGTCGCCTGAAAGTCGCGATAATAATATTGGCCGCCAATGGCGCCGCGCCATCCCGCGCGTTCCTTCTGTATCAGTTCAAAGCGGCCTTCAACGCCCTGAACGTCGAATACTGTCCCGACTTCCTCGCCCTCGAATTCGGTATGGGTATAGTTGCTGTAGCCCGCCCGCGTGTTCAGGGCAGAGAAGAAACCGTCGCCCAGTGCCAATGATCCCCGCATGTCGGCGCGGAATTGCTCCAGCGCGATCGAGACCTGCTCTTCGCCGTGTTCCTCTTCATCATGATCATGCTCTTCGCCCGCATGGTCCTCGTCGGCATGTTCTCCGCCTTCCTCTTCGCCATGATGATGGCCGGTGCCGGGCCTGCCGGGAACGCCGTAGTTGGAATCATAATAGCCGACGGAGAAGCCAAGATTGCTTTCGCCCGTGTCCACCGCAAAGCCGGCGCCAAGGCTGTAGGTTTCCGTAAAGCTGTTGGGAAGCACGCCGCGCTGTTCCGCCGCTTCACGCAGCTCTTCCGCTTCCTCGGGGTCGGAGGCGGCGTCTTCGGCGGCCTCGGCGAGCAATTCGGCGCGAAGCTGGGGCGCGACGGTGTAGCCGCCAACCTCGACATCGTCGGTGTTGCTGTACGATCCATCGACGTGGAAGGCGACGATATCGCCGACCGGCACATCTATCGAGGCGCCGCCCTGATAGAGATTATAGGCCGAGGAAGTGCCGAGCATCGCATCCACATGCACCGGCTCCTCTGGAATGCCGCGCGGGATGCGCTTGTCGATTACGTTCACCGCCCCGCCGATGGCCTGACTGCCGTAAAGGAGGACGGCGGGGCCACGAAGAACCTCGACCCGCTCCGCCGTCAGGGGGTCGATCGAAACGCCGTGATCCGCAGAGGTGTTCGACGCGTCAATCGTGCCGATACCGTCGGTCAGCACGCGCACACGCTCGCCCTGAAAGCCGCGCAGAACGGGGCGAGAGGCGCCGGGGGAGAAGCTGGTGGCGCTGACGCCAGGCAGCTTGGCGAGAACCTCGCCCAGCTGGCCGTTCATGTTGCGCTGTAGCTCGTCGCCCTGAACGACGGATGTTCCCGACAGAACGTCAAGCTGCTTGATCGCAGGTGCGGTTACGACGATCGTGCTGGAGGGAGTGTTGTGAAAATCCTCGCCCCCGGTGCTTTGCGCCATAGCGGCGTGGGCGGGAATGATGGCGGCGCACGCCAATAGCGACATTCTGATAGGTGGCATCTGCAAACTTTCGTCCTATGGAACCCGACATGAATCGAAGGACGGTATAACGTTACATAGGGGGCGCATTGCAAGGGAATTCCACCGCTGGAGATAAAAGCGTTTCATTGTCGCTTTCGCGCAACAGGCGCCGTCCGATGGCTCGACCGGCCCGCCTCCTTCAGTGACGGAAACTCCGCAATTCACGCATCGGGGTTCGGTTTCACTCTGGCCGGTGTTGATTTAGATGCGGCCACGCCGTCTTTCCCTTTGGCCAGAAAGAGCCGCGTTGAGTGCGCCGGTTTGCCGCACGCCGTGAATATACTGTCCTCGTTGACTTTTTTAGGATTCCATTAGCAATTCTGCGGATAGGGCGGGGGCGAAGGAAACCTATGCTACACGTCAATGAAGAGGCTCGCCTTGACGCGCTTCGCCAACTGAATTTGCTCGATACGCCGCCCAGCGAGAGCTTTGACCGCATCACGCGAATGGCCAGTCAGATTTTCGGTCTGCCAATCGCCGCCGTTTCGCTGACCGATCAGGATAGGCAGTGGTTCAAATCCAGGGTCGGGGTCGAGCATAGCTCGATCCCCCGCGACAAGGCCCCGTGCGCTGCGGTGGCCGAAAGCAGTGCGCCGCTGCTGATCCCCGACCTCTTGGCTGACGAATGCTATGCCGAAAGCATTCTGGCGGGTCAGGGTGTCCGCTTCTATGCCGGGGCACCACTGATTACCCGCGACGGCTTTGGCCTGGGTGCGCTTTGTGTGCTGGGCGTCGAACCACGAGATGCTTCCAGTGCGGAAATGTCGGCACTGAATGATCTTGCGCAGATCGTGATGAGCCAGATTGAGCTGCAACATGCCTTTGGCCGCGTCGATCCTCTCAGCGGCCTGCCGAACCGAACCCAGTTTCTGGAAGATCTGGAAGATCTGGGGCGGGACCAGCCGGGAGAGCGCCGCCTCGCCGTGCTGGTCGACCTGGCAAGTTCTGAGCAACTGAACCACGGCGCCCACGTCATGGGCTCCGCCTATATTGATGACATTGTAAAGACGGCCGCACGAGCGGTGCGTTCGACGCTGGGGGCGGCGCGCACTGCCTATCACGTCGCTGCAACACAATTTGCTTTTCTCGCGCGTCCGGGAACCGATGAGCGCTCCTACGCCCGCTTGCTGGGTGATGCGCTGGAGGATGCCCGCCGCGCCACCGGGGGGCAATTCATCGTGACGACGGTGATAGGGGTCGCACCGTTCACGACAGGCGAAACTCCGCCTGCCGACATCCTGCGAACTGCACACAGCGCCGCACACGATGCCCGGCGCTCGCAAACGCATATCATGTTCTATTCTTCAAAGAACGACCGCCAGCATAGGCGTCGTTTCAACTTGCTCGCCGATTTTCGTGCCGCTCTGTCCCGACCCGGCGAACTGCGCCTCGTGTTTCAGCCCCGCATAGAGCTGTCGACGGGCCGGTGTTCGGGTGCGGAGGCGCTGCTGCGGTGGCAGCATCCCGAACTGGGCAATGTTCCCCCGGGGGAGTTCGTTCCGATCATCGAACAGACGTCCCTGGCCCGTCCCGCCACTGCCTGGGTTCTCGACACCGCGCTGGGCCACCTGATCGAAATGCGGGGCAGGGGTGTGGATTTCAGACTTTCGGTTAATGTCTCCGCATCAAATCTGGAGCAGACGGATTTTGCACAGCACGTACAGTTGCTGCTGTTGAAGCATCGCCTGCGCCCGGACATGTTGGAGTTGGAGATCACGGAAAGTGCCGTCATGGAAAACGCCGGCGAAGCACTTTCGCAGCTGAATGCATTGGCCGAAGCGGGAATCCAGCTGGCGATCGACGATTTCGGAACGGGATATAGCAGCCTCGCCTATCTGCAGCGACTGCCTGCCCATGTCGTGAAGATCGACCAGTCCTTCGTGCGAACCCTCGTCGAGAGCGAACGTGAACAGAGCCTCGTTCGCTCGATGATCACGCTATCCCATGATCTGGATTACAGAGTGGTGGGCGAGGGCGTGGAAACCGAGGCGACCGGCCTGCTGCTTGCAGAAATGGGCTGTGACGAGGCGCAGGGCTATTTTTATGCGCGGCCCATGGAGGTCGCCGATTTCGAGATATGGTATCAGGCCCGGCTGCTGGATGGCGGCGGGGTGCAAAGGGCCGCCTGACGCCTTGATCCGCCGGGGACGGCGAAACGACTTACTGACCGGGTGCTTTCAAACCCGGTCAGCATGGCAACAGGTTGTTCAGATCAGAATGTCTGGCAGCGCCCCGGTGGCAGGCCGCGCGATGTGATACCCCTGTACTAGGTCGACACCGACCTCCCGCAGGGTTTCAAGCTCCTCTGCCGTCTCAATGCCCTCTGCTATGCAGGAGACGCCAAGTTCTTCTGCCAGGCGGCAGACATTGGCGACAATCGCCCGGCGTGATTTGCTGGTGTCGATCCCGCGGATCAGGGCCATGTCCAGTTTCAGAATGTCCGGCTGCAATTCAGCGAGAAGGTTGAGACCGGAATAGCCCGCCCCGAAATCGTCGATTGCTGTCGTGAAGCCCCGGGCACGATACGCTTCTACAATATTTCGGACATGCGGCACGTCCACCATATGTTCGGTTTCGGTGAATTCGAACATCAGGCGCTCAGGTGCAAAGCCCACGCGGCGTGCCGCGGCCAATGAGGCGCGGATGCAGGCATTGGGTTCGTAAACCGCGTTCGGCATGAAATTAATGGAAAGCTTTATGTCGGGTTCGTTTGCCGGGAAGAGGGCGCCGGCAAGCTCGATGGCTTTCACACGACAGGTCTGGTCGAAGCGGTAGATGGTTACCGGATCGACGGCAGCCAGCACCTGAGCGGCGGATTCTCCCGCTGCCCCGCGGACGAGCGCCTCATAGGCGAAAACCCTGTTGCTGCGCAGGTCGACAATGGGCTGGAACGCCATCGTGAATTCCAGCGGGAACGGCGTGGCATCCCTGCACCCGGCGCAAGACGCGGAAAGCGTCTCTCGATCACTTTTCGGGAATAGCGGCTGATAGGTCATGTCAGATTGCATGGCGCCTGGCCGCACTCGGCGATCCAATGTGGGTGAAGATTTAAGGTCATCGGCTCCGGGTCCCAGAAGTACGCAACAAGATGCTCATTTATAAGCGTCTTTTTAGCTTACCTAGCGTAAAAATAGGGTTAATTTTTGCATCGCAATTTTTCTGGTCAGAGGCCGAGGAAACGCGGAGTGTTAACGGGTTTATAACCTTGTGGGCAGAGATGAAGGGTTGTCGGTCTACACTGTCACTCCAGCCCACTGGGTTCCGCACATGGTTATATCACAGCGCTTGCGTATCTTGGCTGCGTGCATGATCGCGGCGTTGTTACCCAGCACGGTGGCCATCGTGTTATTGACCCAGGCTGCCCATAGCTTCCTGGCGCGGATGGAACAGCAGCGCACCATCGTGGCCGCCGCGATCGCCGTGGAACGCGCCGTGATCGATGCTGAAACCGCTCAGCGCGGCTATCTACTTAGCCAATCGCCGATCTACCGAGAAGAATATCTGACTGCGACCAAGACGGCTGGGGTCGCGCTGAACAAGTTGAGCCTTGTTGCAAGAAATGCAGGCCAGGCCCAGCCACATGTCGACGATGTCCTGCGTCACGCCTCTTCGGAGCTGGCGCTGTTGGGCCAGCTCGCCAATAAGGGCGACGATGCGGCGTTGGACGTCGTGCGGGGCGGTGAGGGTCGTTTTGCTGCACAGGAACTGCGCAGTGCGGTCAATGCGCTCGACAATTCGCTGAACCTGAGTTTTTCCCGCGGTGCCAGTGATGTCGATCAGATGCTGAAGGCGGGGCAGTGGTTCGCGATCGTGGGGGCTATTGTCGGCATAGCCGCGATCCTGCTGGCGCTGCTGATCCTCGGCCGGTATCTTCGATCCTCGCTGAGCAGCCTTTTGGATGCGATGCATACCCCTGGCGATTTCGGTATTCCTGCAGACGTAGCATCCAGTCTGACCGGCGAATTCCGGGAATTGGGCGACACTTACAACCGGATGTGCGGGCGAATGCGCGCCGAATTGGCGAAGCGCGTCGATGCAGAAGCGAGGATAGCGGATTTGCTGGACCGCAGCGGCGAAGCCCTGGCCGATCGTCAGAGGGTGAGTGAGGTCCTGGCCCGTATTTCCAACCGCCTCCCCGCCTGTTTGGACCAGCAGGAGTTGGTGGCGCTGGCAACACGATTCATACCTCAGCTTTTCGATATTCGGAGCGGGGCACTCTATTTCCTCAGCAATTCTGCCACCGTATTATCGCGCGTCGCATCCTGGGGTGATCAGGACACCAGTCTGGCAGAATTCGCTCCAACGAAATGCTGGGCCTTGCGGCGGGGACAACAGCATCATGTTACCGATGCTGCCACCGACGTGACGTGCGAGCATCTGACGAAAGAGGTCACCGCCGGATATATTTGCGTTCCCCTGATCGCGCAGGGTGAGACGGTAGGCCTTCTTTACCTGGAATCCACCGGCGAGGAGGGGGGCGACGATCAGCGTCGCGAGCTGGAGGATATGCGGGTGCTGTGCGAAAATCTGGCATTGGCGCTGGTCAATCTGCGCCTGCGTGAAAGCCTGCGGCATCAGTCACTGCGCGACCCGCTGACGGGCCTGCACAATCGCCGCTATCTCGATGAGACGATTGATCTGGAATTCGCGAAGAGTCGTCGCAATCAGGTTCCGGTAAGTCTCATCATGGCAGACATCGATCATTTCAAGCACGTCAATGATACGCATGGGCACGACGCTGGTGACTACATCCTGCGCAAGATTGCTGCCTGCCTGAGCGCCAATATTCGCAAGGGCGACGTCGCGTGCAGGTTCGGCGGCGAGGAATTCGTTATTCTGCTGCCCGGCCTCAATCATCAGGAGGCGCTTGAGCGGGCGGAAATCCTGCGCGAGCAAATCAGCACGCTGCCTATCAAGAGTGCAGAGTGCGAGGTAGGACAGGTCACCGCATCCTTCGGCGTGGCGACATTTGCCGGTGGCGAGGAAACGCCCGCAGATGTGATCAAGAGCGCAGACCACGCCCTGTATGAGGCAAAGTCGGCAGGACGCGACAGGGTCCGATCCACCAATGTGCTGGATATCGTGGCGCCCGACAAGAAGGCGGCCTGAGGACATATTGACGCCCAGCGTGTCGGGGGCCGCCACGATCTGATCTCTTGCATCATCTCCCACCTTATTTTAGTCCAACAGGACGAAAATAAGAAAATCGGGGTAGGATATGTTGCTACAGGCGGACGACCGGCTGCATCCGGTCGGCAGTGAGCAGGATTGGTTCGAGGCCTATTGGTTCGGATTCAATATTCCGGGCAGGCATCTTTCCGTTTACGTCTATCCCTGGTTCCGTCCGAACATGGGCCTGTGGGGCGGCGGCGTGCTGGCCTGGGACGACCGAGGCAGCTCTGCGGCAACGATGCTGTACCATGAATATGCCTGGGCGCGGCCGTTCGACGGCGAAGATGCGATGATCGAGGGAACGACCATCGCGACGCCCCAGGGTGTGACCATCGACTGTCTTGAGCCCGCCGAGAAATATCGCGTCCGCTATGACCGTCCGGCGCTGACTTTCGATGTCATGTTTACGGCGACCGGACCGGCAAATCAGACCGCCGCCACCACCGGAGAGGAAAACGTATTCAAGGGGCATATCGATCAGCCGGGCCGTTATACCGGCTGGGTCAGGATCGGCGAAGAGACGCTGGAGGTGGACTGCCACTGTTTGCGGGATCGGTCCTGGGGGCCGCGCACGGACGATAATTACGATATGCACATCGGCTATTATCATGCCACCGCTTCGGCCGAAGATGCTTTCCTGATGGTGACGCATGCCAGTCCGGATGCTGATAATTCGACGCTGATTTCCGGCTATCTGATCCGCAACGGGCAACATTCCCCATTGGCAGAGGGAAAGGCGCGGGTAGCCCGCAATGACGATCATTCGCCTGCCACCTGCACAATCGAAGCAAAGGACGAATTGGGCCGGGAGTTGCGCGCCGAAGGGAATGGCATCAACCGCGCCGGCCTGCAATTGCAGCCGGGGATGTTCAACTGGTCCAGCCTGGCGGAATGGCGTTTCGACGGCTGCACGGCCTATGGCGAATTGCAGGACACATGGCATCCCGACAAGTATCGCAAATTCGTGCGCGGGGCGGACACGAAATGACGAACATTCTGGATGATTCCGCGCGCGATGAGGCCTTGCGGTGCTGGATTGAAAGCCTGGGATACGGCACGATTGCCGACGTAAAACGCGTCGGCGGCGGCGCATTCCGCACGAGTGCGCGGATCGAAATGAAAGATCGGGACGACGGGAAGAGGCCGATTTTTGTGAAGGTCGATCTTGGCTCGGCGCCGCCGACCCCATTCGATCTGCAGCGCGAATATCAGGTGCTGAAGGCAATCGGTGGGCGGGTAAAGGCGCCCGATGTGCTGGGGTACGAGCCTGATCTGAACGCCATGGCGATGCCTTGCCTGCCGGGTGTCGCCGATTATGGCCAGATCGAGGACGGGACGAAGCGGGCGCGTGTTGAACGCTCTTATGTAGAGGCGCTGCTCGCGGTCCACCGCCTGGATCTTTCGTCATTGTCTCTCGACCATCTTCCCGCGGGTCTGACGATCCGGCAGGCGATTGCCGCCGACCTGGACCTGTGGCGGGATCTGTTGCTGAACGGTGTCGCACATCCCGACGCGATCACGCTGTTTGCCCTCGCCTGGTGTGCCGCGCGATTGCCTGATGATAGCCGCCCGGCAACGCTGGTGCAGGGCGATGCGGGACCGGGAAATTTCCTGTTCGATGAGGACGGAGTCACCGGCGTTCTGGACTGGGAGATGGCGCATGTCGGCCATCCGCTGGAGGATATTGGCTGCATCCTCGTCCGCTCGCTGGTGCAGCCAATGGCATCGGCGAATGATCTGCTGGGTCTCTATTCACAGGCGTCGGGCGTGGAATGGACGCGTCAGGAACTGCTCTATTCCGCCATATTGATGATGGCACGCTTCAGCGTGCCGATCAGCCTTGCATTGGAAAGCCGCAATACCGGTTTGGATTTCGGTCTGACCAACGGATATTTCCGCATGTCGCAAATCTCGCTGCTGCGTCTGATAGCTCAGGCCGAAGGCATCGAACTGAACGAGACGATACCTGATAGCGCGGCGCGACCGACGGCGGACTTCGAATTCGAATATCTGCGCTCGGTGCTTCGGGACATTGTGCGGCCTGCGGTTGCAGACGATTATGTTCGCTACCGTCTCGATGGAGCGGTTGGCCTGATTGGTTATCTGGGCGGGGCGCTGGCGGATTCCCCAGAAGGGGCAGAGGGGGATGCGCACTCCGCTTTTACAGAGCAGGAGCGGATCGTCGCCGGCGGCGGTGGCAAATTGGCAGCGGCGATGCAGCAGATGTATGGCGATGCGCTGTATCGCGAACAATTGATGCGCGAAATGCTCGGGCCGCTGCACGGCAGGCGCATCGTAATATGAACGAGGGAGATGCCGTCGCCACGATCCGGCGGCTTGCCCCCAATTTCCGCCCTCTGGGACAGGGAGCGATCAGGCCGGGCCGTCTATATCGCTCGGGTACGATGACGGCGTTCGATCAGGCGGCCTGGGCTGCCCTTCGTTCATTGGGAATACGCACATTGATCGATCTGCGCGGGACGGATGAAGTCGATTCCATGCCGGTACAGCCCCCTGCGGGCGTAAAGCTGGTTTCCGTGCCCATGCCGGCCGAAAATAGCTGGGATGCGGAGGCCGATCATTCCACGGATCAACTGGCAAAAGCGCAGATGGAGCAGTCCTATCGCCAGATTGTGGCATCCCAAGGCGGGGCAATTGCGGACGTTTTCCGCATTTTGGCGCAAGAGGCTGCGGTTCCGGCCGTTATCTTCTGCACCGCTGGAAAAGATCGGACGGGTATTGTTTCCGCGCTGCTGTTGCGCGCCATCGGCGCGGCGGATCAGGATCTATATTCTGATTATGGCGGCACAAACCTGGCCCTGACAGGAGAGGCGCGGCGGCGGACATTGGGGTTTGCCCGACGCGCATCGCCCTTCCCGCTGCCGTCCGGGGCTGCTGGGGACGCGATATTGTCAGCCGATCAGACATATCTCGACGCAGCGCTGAAGGAGGCGGGTCCGGTGGGGGCTTACTTGGCGCGCCACGGTATCGATCCAGCGGATATTGCCCGCCTGCGAAAGGTCTTTTCTGCCTCTGAGGCGGCGGCTTAGGCTTCGCGGAAATGGATTGGCCTTCGCGGTGATGCAGCGGCATAGCCCGAACGGAACTGAAGCAAGGAAAGGTTCCCATGCCCAAGATTGTCGATCACGAGGAACAGCGTCGCATCATTGCGAAGGCCGCGGTCGAATGGATTGCGACGCATGGTCTGGAAACTTTGTCGCAAAGGAATGTCGCTGCACTGGCCGGACGGTCAAAGGGAAACGTCCAGCACTATTTCCCGGACAAGGCCTCATTGATGTTTGGCGCCCTGAAACACGTGTCGGGCGAGCGGCAGGGGCGGGAACGCCCCGCGGGGGGTGATGCCGCAGATGCCGATCCACTCGCGGCCATCGGCAAGCGCCTGGCCGCCGTCCTGCCCACCGACCCCAAACGGGCAGATGAATGGCGCGTGCGACTGTCGCTCTATGTCTATGCAAATCGCGATCCGGAGATGCAGGATTATCTGGCCGACCATGCAGAGGAAATCCTGGAGCGGGGGACAGCCGATGTGCGCGCCGCGCAGGAGGCGGGGGCCGTCGCGGCCGATCTGGATCCGCGTGTTACCTTCCGGCGCCTGTCCGCGGCGGTTTCGGGCATCGCGGTTGCTGCGCTTGCCAATGGCGGCAGGCTGACCGCCGAAGAACAGGAAGCCATGTTGAACGAAGTCCTGAGGTCGATTGCGGCATGACCTGCAGCCGGTCCCCCAGAACCTTCGCCAAGCCCTGCTGATCATCAAACCTGCTGAGGAGCACTGTCATGACTACAATCGAAGCAACATTGGAGGGGCGGACCGCCATCGTCACGGGCGGCGCGCGCGGAATCGGTGCAGGCATCGCTCGGGCGCTTGCAGCACGCGGGGCGATGACGGTCATCGCCGATCTGCTGGAAGCAGAGGGGCAGGCGTTGGCTGAAGAGATTGGATCGCGCGCCCGCTATGTCCGCCACGACGTCACCGATGAAGCGTCCTGGCAAAGCCTGCTGCGGGAATGCGATCAGGTCGATGCGCTGGTCAATAATGCCGGTGTTCTGCATTTCAGTACCATTGCGGATACCAGTGAAGACCTGTTTCGACGCACGCTAGACGTGAACCTCGTCGGCACGTTCCTTGGCCTGCGGACGGTGGGCGCTGCGATGATGGAGCGCCAGCAGGGGTCCATCGTCAATATTTCATCGGTCGACGGTTTGAAGGGTGCGAACGGACTTTCCGCCTACGCGTCCAGTAAATGGGGTGTGAGAGGACTGACGAAGGTCGCGGCGCTTGAGTTCGGGCTGAAGAATGTACGGGTCAACTCGATCCATCCCGCCGGAATCGACACAATCATGGCAAACCCGAATTCCGAAACTCCCGAAGTGGCCGCCGCCCGCTTCACCGACTTCCCGTTACAACGGATGGGGAGGCCCGAAGAAGTCGCCGAGATGGTCGCCTTCCTCTGCTCCGATGCCGCAAGCTATGTCACGGGTGCGGAGATTGCCATCGATGGGGGCCTGACAGCGGGCCGTTACTATCGCGGCCTGCCCGGCGCGCCGGACTAGTCGCGGGCCCCTTTTCGACCCGTATTGACAATATCGTCCATTTGGACGAAATAGAATTCATGCTGTGGGACATGAGTCCCGAGCCGGATTCATGAGAGCTCGCCAGAGCTTGGAATGTGCGATCTGCCACCAAAAGGCGGACGCGCAGTGGGAGGAATTATGCCAGCATCCTGGCCACGGACATCATCTGCCCCGCAGGCGCTGATATGAGCTTGCGCTTATATGGGATGAGTAGCCCCAACGTAGTCAAGATATTGATTATGCTGGAGGAGCTGGGGGCGGATTACCACTTTGAGCATGTGGACCTGTTTTCCGAGGGGCAATTCGACGAAGCGTTCAGGGCGCTTAACCCAAATTCGAAGGTGCCTGTGCTGCTGACCGAGGAGGGGCAGCCGATTTTCGAATCCGGGGCCATTCTGATCTACCTTGCAGAGCGCCACGACCGGTTTTTACCGTCGACGGGTTCGGCCCGTTACGACGTGCTTGAATGGTTGACGCTGCAGGTTGCCACCGTCGGTCCGATGCTGGGTCAGCTCAATCATTTCACAACCTATGCCCCCGCTGGACAGGATTATTCAGTCGGCCGTTATCGCCGCGAGGGCGCGCGCATTTACCAACTGCTGAACAAGCGGCTGGAACAGGTACCGTATTTGGCGGGCGATGACTATTCCGTCGCTGACATCGCGACCCTGCCGTGGACAGATTATATCGAGCGCCAGGGTCTGCAAAAAGCGGATTATCCCGCCATCTCGGAGTGGCGCCAAAGGCTGGAACAACGTCCCGCGGTGCAGCGGGCGCGAGCCTTCATCGCAGGCGTTCAGGCCAATGATGCGAAAATGTTCAGCCAATCCTCCGCATCGGCACGTCGCCGGTTTCTGGGATTGGGAGAGAGTAGCGAGGAGCAGGCGTAGACCTGCGGACGGCACGCACAAACATAAAATGAAAGGGGAGTAGCATGTCAGGATTCCGTCATATCCCGAGAGGCGCCGTTTTTGGCATGTGTCTGTTCAGCGTCACAAGCTGGACCTCTATCGCAATGGCGCAGACAGCGGGCGACCCGGCCCCCCTTCCGCCTGGTCAGGCAGAGGATAACGCCGATACTGGCGGTCTTGAGGAGATCGTCGTGACCGCGCAAAAGCGCAGCGAGAACCTGCAGCAGACGCCGCTCGCCATCACCGCGATTACCAGCGACGTGATCGAAACGCGCCGAATCGTCGATGCCACCGACATCAACGCCATCGCCCCCAGCCTGACCGCCACCAGTGGCCCGTCGAACAAGGGCCATCTGGTTGTGTTCATCCGCGGCATTGGTGAATCGGAACCGATCCTGACGTCGGACAGTCCCGTTAGCATCTATGTCGACGGTGTGATCCTGGGCCGTAGTACCGGTTCGGTTTTCGAACTCGTCGATCTGGAACGTATCGAGGTGCTTCGCGGGCCACAGGGCACGCTCTACGGTCGCAACACGACGGGCGGCGCGGTCAACCTTATCACGCGCAAGCCGTCCGACGACTTCGGCATGGAGGTGCTCGGCAGCTATGGCAATCTGGACTATCTGCAGGGGCGCGTCTCCGTCGACACGGGCGAACTGGGCAATACCGGCCTGAAGGCGAAACTGTCCTACATCCACCGCGAACGCGATGGATATATCGACGACATAAAAGTGTCCGACAGCAACGATCCCGGTGCGTACAAAACCGATGCCGTGCGCGCGGTGCTGGATTTCGATCGCGGCGGATCGATCCGCGCCACCTATACCTTTGACCTTTCGGAAACCGACGCGGTCATTCCAGCCAGTCAGATTACGGCCATGACACCGGACGCCGAGGCTTATTTTTCGCAGTCGGCGGCACTTGGCGGGGCGGAGTTCATCGCACCGGCGGCGGATCGACTGGAACAACTCAGCCCCGATTTCTCACCCGGGTTCGACCGCAATTTTGGCCATTCCGTCACGGCGGAGCTTGATCTGGGGCCGGATACGGTGCTGCGATCCATCACCGGATGGAAATCGTGGCGCAACGAGATCATCAACACCGATCTCAGCGGCAATTCCGGCCTGCTGGGTCTGGTGGTCAGCCCCGCACCGCCGGGAATCAAGCCTGTCGAGGTGTTCGGCGCCACCAATAATCGCCGCCAGAACCAGTTTAGCCAGGAACTGAACCTGATCGGATCGCTCAGCAGCCGCTTCGATTATGTCCTTGGTGGTTTCTATTTTACCGAAGAGTCTAAGGAACTGAATCCGCAATATTACACCTTCGTCACGACCATTCCCGGCCTTGGCCTTGCGGGTGTCAATCTGACGAACACGCTGGATTACGAACATTCCAGCAAATCCTATGCTGCGTTCGGGCAGGGCACCTATTATCTGACCGACGAGCTGACGTTCATCGGCGGTCTGCGCTACACCTATGACGAAAAGAGCCTGACCCAGCGTCAGCCATTGGTCCGCGAGCTGGAGAATGACTGGAAGCGGCTGAATTATTCGGCAACCGTTCAATATCAGGCGAACCCCGACCTGATGGTCTATGGCCGGGTTGCCACCGGCTACAAGGCTGGTGGGTTCAACGCGCGCGCAGTGAATGACGGATATGAGCCGGAAAGCGTGACCGCCTATGAATTGGGCGTGAAAAGCGACTTCCTGAATAATCGCGTCCGGGTGAACGGCGCGTTGTTTTACAACGACCTGAAGGACAAGCAGCTCAACCAGTTCCTTGCGGGATCGGGCGGTGCCTCCAGCATCGCGGTAAATGCGGGCAGCGCGACGCTGAAAGGTTTTGAGCTTGAGGTGGAGGCTCTGCCCTTCGATGGTCTGCGATTGAACGGTGCCGTCGGCTATACGGACCGCGACTTCAAAACCTTCGTCGTGCGCGATCCGGTCAGCAACCAACTGGTAGATGTCGCCGATCAGGCGCAATTCAGCTATTCGGCTGCCACCACCTTCAATATCGGCGCAGAATACCGGATCGAGGATGTCGCGGGCGGTGCGGTAACGGCGCGTCTGGACTACAGCTATCGCAGCAAGGTCTATTTCAACGTCGTCCCGCAATTTACCCTGTTCGACGACGAGATCGCGGCCGACGGCTTTGGTTTGCTGGATGGTCGTATACAGCTTGCCGATGTTCCGGTCGGATCGACGAGCGCGACGTTTAGCCTGTGGGGGAAAAACCTGACCGACAAGGTGTATCGCACGTCGGGTACGGACTTCGGCGCGCTGAACTTCGCCATCAATACCTATGGAGAGCCCCGGACCTATGGCGTCGATGCCCGCTTCCGCTTCTGAAGCAGTGACGAAAGCTGAAACGGCCGTGCCATCGCGAGAGGAAACGATGGCGCGGCTGATGCGGGGATATTCGCGGGTTGCCGATTTTCGGCGCGACCGGGAATATACTGTCGCCGACCGGCTGGAAGAGCGTGCCGCCGACAGCGCGGACACGCCGTTCATCCTGTTCGAGGATGAGCGGATCAGCTTTTCGCAAGCCAATGCCATGGCAAACCGCATTGCGCGCGCGGTGATGGACGCCGGTTTGCAAAGGGGCGATGTCGTTGCCCTGATGATGCATAATCGCCCGGATTTCGTGCTGATGTGGCTGGGCCTGGCAAAGGCCGGAATTGTGACCGCCCTCATCAATACTTCGGCTGCCGGGTCTGTTCTGGATCACGCGCTGCGCCAGGTCGATGCGCGTGCGCTGATCTTCGGAACGGAGCTGTCAGAGGCGATAGAGGGGCTGCCGGCGAGTGACCGACCGGCCTATCTTTTCGAGCATAGGGAGCTGGGCGACGAACGGTCCGCCCTACCCGGCGCCCATGACCTCAACGCACTGATTGAGGCGGCGGCGGATCGGGATATCGATCCTGCTGTCCGTTCCGGCATCGTCATGTCGGACCCACTTTATTATATCTTCACCTCGGGTACGACCGGCCTGCCGAAGGCCGCGCGGATGAGCCATTTGCGCTTCATCAATGCGGGCGAAATGGTCGGCGGCCTGATGGAGTTCGGGCCGAAAGATGTATTTTATTGCGTGCTGCCGCTCTATCACGGGGCAGGGGGGATGGTGGTGCCGTCCGTATCGCTTGCCTTTGGCACCCCCTTCGTTCTCAGACGGAAATTCTCCGCCAGCGGTTTCTGGCCGGATGTGCGCCGCCACGGCATCACCGCGTTCAATTATATCGGCGAGATCGTCCGCTATTTGCTCGCCAGCAATCCGTCGCCCGATGACCGGAAGCATAGCCTGCGTGTGATTACCGGCGCAGGCCTGCGGGCGGACGTATGGCGCGCTTTCGTCGATCGCTTTGGAGTAGAGCGCGTGCTGGAAAACCTGGGTGCAACCGAAAGCAATTACGGCATCACCAATGTCGATAATCGCATCGGCTCTGTCGGCCGTGTTCCCTATCGCGACCAGACCAATCTGCGCGTGATTCGCTGGGATGGCGTGACTGACGATTGGGCGCGCGACGAGGGCGGCGACCCCATCGAAGCAGAGGCAGGGGAGGTCGGCGAGTTGATTGCCGAAGCGCTCGACGGCAATGGCGTGGGGGGCTTCTTCGAGGGCTACACGTCGGAAGAGGCCACGGAACGAAAATTGGTCCGCAACCTCTTTCGATCCGGCGATCGCTGGGTTCGGTCGGGTGATCTCGTTAGGTTCGATGAAGAAGATTATTTCTATTTCGTCGACCGGATTGGCGACACGTTCCGTTGGAAAAGCGAGAATGTGTCGACTGAAGAGGTCGCGTCAATTTTGGCAGACTTTCCCGGCCCTTTAATGGTCAATGTCTTTGGCGTTCGCGTGCCGGGGACGGAGGGCCGCGCGGGGATGGTGGCGCTGACCTACCAGTCGGAGGATGCGTTTGACTCTGCAGCCTTTTACGAATTCGCGGTGACGCATCTTCCACATTATGCCGTGCCGCTCTTCGTGCGGATCGGGACTGCGGCGCGTATGACGACGACGTTCAAGCTGGAGAAATTGCGTTTGCAGAAGGAAGGATATGCGCCGCATCAGGTCGGCGACGATCTCCTCTACGTCATTGACCATGCCCAGCGCAGCTATGCGCGTCTGGATGAGAATAGCCTGGCGCGAGCGGAGCTGCCGCCCTTCGCGCCAGAGGACTGACCCCCAGCCGCCGGTCCAGGCGTTCGATTTATGGAGAAGGCGCCGCGGCCAGCCCGGCCGCGACGCCCTCCTGCTGCTTGGGCAGCCGTGTCTTTGGCTAGCCGATGAAGTCGGCGGTCGGCGCCAGGGCTTCCACGGTGAAAACGACATCCTGGAAGTCATTGTCCGACAGGCCGCCCTCTCCCCGCAGCAAATCCTCGAAGCCGATCGTAAGCCCGCCATCGCTGGACAGGCCCGATAGCGCGTGAACCTCCCCATCAGCATTTAGGGATCCGTCATGAGTGACGAAGATGGTCGCGGATACATCTATGCCGGCGTCGGTCAGGACGGCGGTGCCGTCCACTACCTCTATGTCCAGCTGATCGGATGCTAGCGTTGCAGCCGATAGCCGGGTGGCGCCATCCTGCAGCAGGAAGAAATGCAGCGTTGCCCCCTCAGACAGGCCATCGACGATGACAGGCCCATCCTGTGCTCCGACGTCTTCAGATACAATTCGGACGTTGGATATGCTGCCGTCATCGGCGACTTCATAGACACCAAGGCTGTTTGCGTATCCAGCCTCTGACTCCGCGAGGGTTATCTCGAAAGCATTGCTGTTCTCATAGGAAAGATAGTCCTGGGTGATAATGCCATTGATTTTATCGTCGAGGACCGCAGTTGCTTCTTCGAGGTTCGTGATGCCCTCGACATAGCGCGCGTAAACGCCTTTTGCGCCGACGTGCAGCAATTGCAGTCCGCCACCTTCAAGGCCGCTTTCGAGCGTGACGTACAATGCCCGGTTGTCGGACAATAGCACACTCCAATGATCGCCGTTTTGCCGTGACGAGAGAACATCGCTACGCATACCCTCGATGAGGACGACGTCGTCGGCGGAAAAATTGGAAATCAGATCGCCGTCGAAATTGTCTGCCGTCCCCCGCAGGAGGTCATGGCCATCCCGACCGACAAAATGTTCCTGCACGCTTGACGCCACAAAGACGCCTTCGTCGCCAATCTCGATCAGCTCTTCCACATTTGGAAGCTGGCTCGGCTGCTCGTCAGGCGCTCCGTTGCCACCGTCGTTGGCGTTGCCGCCGTTGTTGTCGTTTTCGTTGCCGCCGTCGTTGTCGTTGCCGCTGTCGTTTTCGTCAGGCTGATCTTCGTCCGCGCTGCCATTGTCCCCGCCGACGGGAAGGGGAACTTCGTCAGTCTCTTCGTCAATGACTGCTCCGCCGTCGACATTGTCCGGCTCTTCGGGAGAATCGACGTCCTGATCTTCGTCATCGGACATATGATCATCATCGATGTCTTCGTCGGGAATCTGATCGTCGTCTCTCAGGTCATCTGGTACGGGATCCTCGGCAACTTCATTATATCCCTCGGCCGCACCCCAGAATTTCGGGGGAGGCGCAGCATTCAATTCCGCCAGGCGAGCGATGATCGTTGCCTCATCGGGTACGCCCTCTCCGACCCAGAGCTGCCCAAGCGAGACGAGGTGCGGGTCGTGGTCGATATTATTATAGCCCACACCGCCGAAGTAGACGTCATGCCAATATGAGTGAATGCGGCTAAGTTCCAGGAACTCTTCGAATGAAACCTGCGATTTCATGAAGGAATAGTCGCGGATTTTCAGCCCGGTCAGGTGAACGGACAGCTTGCCATTTACCCACAGCGCAAATTCGCCGTCGGACAAAGACGTGCCGTCCTCATAAACCGTGTTCAGCTTGACCATGTGCTGCAGTGCGACGAACTCGTCCTTCGGCACGGGAACGGTGCCGGGCTGAATGCGCCCGTGGGACGTTCCATTGTCGATGTAATAGGCATAGCTGCCAAGCGAGAGATAATCGTCCGCAAGCGGATGCGTCTCATCATATTCGTTGAAGTTCAGGCGAAACGCATAGCTGTCGCCGTCGGCATTCCTGCCACCCCATCCGCCAGGCCCATTCGGGCTGCTAACGTCCAGGCCCGACATGTGCGTATTGGCAAGACCGCCAGCCTTTCCACCGAAGCTGGGATCGAAGCTCTTGTCGAATCGGATGAGTTCTACGGCATATATCGTGTCACTATTGCTGGTGAACTGAGTGACTTTGTTGAACGCCGTATCCGTGTACGGCAGAGAAACGCCATCTGCGATATCACCACGAATATTGTAACGCTCATGATTTTGCCCCGCCAGTACTTCGGCGCCCGTCATGGAGATATAGAAATCGTCTTCGGAAACTACCGGGACATCGAAATCCTGCAGGGCGGCGGGCTGAATATCCGGTGAGTAGACAGATATATCCTGATTGCCGAATTGCTTATCCGTCGTTGTAAGGATCAGTCGCGCAGACGCCACCGATGAAGTCGGCTGAAAATCATCGAAGGCGATGAGAATGTCACCCTTTGTGGATACGGTATCGTTCGCGCCCATCGATTTCGACGTGGTGGATTCAATATAAGTGTCGCGGGTAGCGTCGAACGTCTTGGTCAGCCCATCACTATAGGTGATCTCAAGATAGGGACGTAGCGACGCATCATCCGCTTCCCGGGAAGAAAAGCTGGCGCCAATCCCCCCTGAACGCCTGATGACGAAGTTGGCCGCGTGATCGCCAAGGTAATCAGAGTCGAGATTGATCTCGAACTGCCGCGCCGTGTCGGTGTCTTTGAGTAATGCCGTACCCAGAACTTCGCCAGCCCGATTCCCGGACCATCCAAGCCGCAAATATCTGTCGAAATATTCTCGGCTCGCCAGTTCCGTCCAATCATAGGTGAAGGTGGAATATGGCGAGATATCAACTGAGTTAGTGCCGGTCGCCACCGATTGAGTGGTGTTATTTGCCATTGCCCGTCAAGCCCCTACTCTGGTTACCGCCCCGCAACACGGAAGACGGCTGGCGTCGATATGACGCCGGAAGGAGGGCGACTGCCTTTGGTCGACTTGAGAAGAGATCGCTGCAGGCCAATGAAACTAAGTTCGGCCCAGGCGCTGCAGCTTTCTTCAAACCAACAGGCAGGTCGCGCCAGGCCTTTGGTTATAGAAACCAAGAGTAGTAGAAATGTTGAGCTTCAGGGTTAAGCGCGCTTAACTATGATGGCAGGAATGAAGTAGATGGCAAAAACTAGTAAACGATAGTTTAATGCAAATAGGTTTTTCTAATTCCTATTAGTTTTCTACTTGGATAGGCATGTGACGCCATCTCAGCCTGCCGGATCACCGTTTTGGCGGAGATAGCGTCTTCATCTGTGGCTGGATGGTATCTGCTGACGGGCCACTGGGGCCGGGGCCGCGTTGGGAGAACTTAATCCTCTTCGGCGATGAGGCGCTCACCAACAATTTCTATGCCATATCCGTCCAGCCCGACGATATTCTTGTGACTCGTCGTCATCAGCGTCATTTCGCTGACGCCCAGATCTGCAAGTATCTGCGCGCCGATGCCGTAATCGCGAAGATCCTCGTCCCCTGACCCCTTTTCGCGCTTCGTCATGCTGGCCAGTCCTTGGGCGACGGCCGGCATCAGAACGACGATGATTGCCGAATTTTCCCCCGCCATCTGCTGCATTGACCGCTGCAATAGCCGTTTGCGGCTGCCTGGCAGGCCAAGCGTATCCGAATAGAGGCTGAGCGCGTGCATGCGTACCAAGGTGGGGCCGCCCCCGTGGACACGCCCCTTTTGCAGCACCAAATGCTGTGTGCCGTCCACGCGGTTCAGATAGGTCAGCAGACGCCAGTCACCGCCATAGTCAGAGGTGAAGTCTGCCTCTGCGATACAGTCGACCAGATGATCGTTGCGACGCCGGAACTCGATCAGGTCGCGGATGGTGCCTATTTTCAGGCGGTGTTCCCGCGCGAATTCCATCAGATCGTCCATGCGCGCCATGTCGCCGTCGGCCCTCATGATCTCGCAAATCACGCCCGAAGGGTTGAGGCCCGCCAGCCGCGAAATATCCACTGCTGCCTCTGTATGTCCGGCACGGACCAGCACGCCGCCCTCTCGCGCGATCAACGGGAAAACATGTCCGGGGGTAACGATGTCCTCAGCGGGATTCTGCGAGTTGATTGCGACGGAGATGGTGCGGGCGCGATCGGCAGCGGAAATGCCGGTGGTCACTCCTTCGGCCGCCTCGATCGACGTCGTGAACGCCGTTTCATGCCGCGTCCCATTGGCGCGCGCCATTAGCTGCAGCCCCATCGCCTCGGTCCGTTCCTTCGTCAGACTCAGGCAGATCAGCCCCTTGCCGTGCGTGGCCATGAAGTTGATCGCTTGCGGGGTAGCCATTTGCGCTGGGATCACGAGGTCGCCTTCATTTTCGCGATCCTCGTCATCGACGAGAATATACATCCGGCCGTTCCTGGCCTCTTCGATAATCTCCTCGATCGGCACCAGCGTGCTTGTTGCCGTGCCGGCGTCCAGGACGCGCTGCAGCTTCTTCAATGTGTCGCTGGTGGGGTTCCATTCCGGCGCGTTCATATCGCGCAGGGTGTTGGCATGCAGGCCGGCCGCGCGGGCAAGGCCTGATTTCGTCATGCGGCCGCTTGCGACGAGGTCGCGGGCGCGTTCTATCAGATCAGTATCCATTGCTGCCATGTGTCACATCGCAATAGGATCATCAATCGGAAATTATAACATCACAATGTGATTTAGCGGTAAAAAGCTTTTCCTGTTCGTCGGCCTGGACATAGCCTCCTAAGCGGCGCGGCATGACCAATCTAACCCACCTGGATCGGCTCGAGGCCGAAAGCATTCACATCATGCGAGAGGTTGCCGCGACCTGCGAGAAGCCGGTCATGCTATATTCGGTAGGCAAGGATTCCGCCGTCATGTTGCACCTGGCGATGAAGGCGTTTCATCCATCGCGCCCGCCATTTCCCCTGATGCACGTCGATACGGGTTGGAAGTTTCAGGAGATGATCCGCTTTCGCGATGCCGAGGCGGAACGCCTGGGCCTGGATCTGATCGTGTGGCAGAATCCCGAAAGGCTGCACGATGGGGTCGGTCCGTTCACCCACGGATCCGCCGTGCATACCGACGTGATGAAGACGCAGGCGCTGAAGCAGGCGCTCGATAAATATGGGTTCGATGCGGCGTTTGGCGGCGCCCGCCGCGATGAAGAAAAATCGCGGGCAAAGGAGCGTGTCTTTTCTTTCCGCTCTGCCCAGCATCGCTGGGATCCCAAGAATCAGCGGCCGGAATTGTGGAATATCTATAATACGCAGGTGGCGAAGCGAGAGAGCATGCGTGTCTTTCCGCTCTCCAACTGGACCGAGCTGGATATCTGGCAATATATCTACAAGGAAAACATCCCGCTGCCGTCGCTCTATCTGGCGGCAGAACGGCCAGTTGTGCGCCGTGACGGCACACTGATCATGGTCGACGATGATCGCATGCCGCTGGAGCCTGGAGAGGTTCCCGAGCACCGCATGGTGCGCTTTCGCACCCTCGGCTGCTATCCGCTGACCGGAGCGGTCGAAAGCGAGGCGGCGACGCTGCCGGAAGTCATTCAGGAAATGTTGCTGACCACCACGTCCGAACGGCAGGGCCGGGTCATCGATTCCGATGCCGGCGCCAGTATGGAAGATAAGAAGGCGGAGGGGTATTTCTGATGACGGATCGGGAGTCCTCATTCCGCCCTGATGCGCAGATCGCCGATGATATTCTCGGCTATCTCGATACGCATGAGAATAAGAGCCTGCTGCGGTTCCTGACCTGCGGCAGCGTGGATGACGGTAAATCGACGCTGATCGGCCGGCTGCTTTACGACACCAAGATGATCTACGAGGATCAGCTTGCGGCCGTCGAACGGGATTCGAAGCGTGTCGGCACAACGGGTGATGCGCCCGATCTGGCCCTGCTGGTCGATGGCCTGGCCGCGGAGCGTGAGCAGGGTATCACCATTGACGTTGCCTATCGCTTCTTCTCAACGGAGAAACGCAAGTTCATCGTCGCGGACACGCCCGGCCATGAACAATATACCCGCAATATGGCGACGGGGGCGTCGACCGCCGACGTCGCCGTCATACTGATCGACGCGCGTTATGGCATTCAGACACAGACGCGGCGCCATGCCTTTATCGCGTCCCTGCTGGGAATCCGCCATGTCGCGGTCGCGGTCAACAAGATGGACCTGGTCGACTGGTCCGAACAGCGGCTGCAGGAAATCGAATCCGGCTTTCGCGAATTTTCCGGCGATCTTGGCTTTGCGGATATCAGTTGCATCCCGATGAGCGCCCTGACCGGGGATAATGTATCGGAACCCAGCAGCCACATGTCGTGGTATCACGGCCCCTCGCTGCTGCATTATCTGGAGAGGGTCGACATATCCGAAGGCGGCGAGGATGCGCCCTTTCGCCTGCCCGTCCAGTGGGTAAACCGTCCGAACCTCGATTTTCGCGGTTTTTCGGGGACGGTCGCGTCCGGCAGCATCTCCCCGGGTGACGAGATCATCACCATTCCGTCGGGCAAGCGCAGCCGCGTGAAAGCGATTTCGACCTACGATGGAAATCTGGATCGGGCGGTCCGGCATCAGGCGATTACGCTCGTGCTGGAGGACGAAATCGATTCCAGCCGTGGCGACATTATCTGCGACAAGGACCATCCCGCCGAACAGTCGGATCAGTTCCAGGCAAAGCTGTTATGGATGTCGGAGCAGGCGATGCTACCGGGCAGGCAATATCGCCTGAAGACCGGCAACAAGGCAGTGGGGGCGTCGATCAGCGCCCTGAAGCATACCATAGACGTCAATGACTTCAGTGAGGCAGCGGCAAAGGTTCTGGGCCTGAACGAGGTGGGGGAGGTGAACCTCGCCCTGGCGCAGCCGATTGCGTTCGATCCCTATGCAGCCAATCGGCGTACCGGCAGCTTCATTCTGATAGACCGGCAAACGAATGAGACAGTGGGCGCGGGAATGCTGGACCACTCGTTGCGTCGTGCCGCGAATGTCGTCTGGCAGGATCTGCATGTGGGGCGCGAAGAGCGGGCAGCGCAGAAACTGCAGCGCCCCGCCGTGCTATGGTTTACCGGGCTTTCCGGCTCTGGAAAGTCCACCATCGCAAATCTTGTGGAAAAGCGACTCTATGATCTGGGTCGCCATACCTATGTTCTGGATGGTGACAATGTGCGCCATGGCCTGAACAAGGATCTGGGCTTTACCGACGCGGACCGGGTGGAAAATATCCGCCGCGTTTCGGAGGCGGCGAAGCTGATGGCGGACGCCGGCCTGATCGCTCTGGTGTCGTTCATTTCCCCCTTCCGGTCAGAGCGTCAGATCGCGCGCAGCATGATGGACGAGGGCGAGTTCATAGAGATTTACGTCGACACCCCGCTGGAGGTGGCGGAGGCGCGGGACGTAAAAGGTCTTTACGCCAAGGCGCGCGCAGGCGAGATCAAGAACTTCACCGGGATCGACAGCGCCTATGAGGCGCCGCTGAACCCGGAAATCAGCGTTAATACGGTGAAGATGTCGGCGGAGGATGCCGCGCAGATGATCGTCGATTATCTGGATGAAAAAGGATTGTTGGGGGGACCGGTTTTCCATGGCGGATTATGATGTTTTCAATGGCGATGCGGACGGCATCTGCGCGCTGGTTCAGCTGAGGCGGGCAGAGCCGCGCGATGCGACATTGGTGACGGGCGTCAAACGCGATGTCTCGTTGCTGCAGCGCGTGAAGGCGACGGCGGGTGACAGGATCACCGTTCTTGATGTCAGCATGCGCAACAATGTCGATGCGCTGCAGGACAATCTGCGCGCAGGTGCCGAAATCTTCTATGCCGATCATCATAATCCGGGGGAGGTGCCGGCGCACGAGCGGCTGACGGCCCTGATCGACACCGATGCAACAATGTGTACGTCGCTGATCGTCGACCGGCATTTGGGCGGCGCATATCATCTATGGGCCATCACCGCGGCCTTTGGCGATAGTCTGCCGCAAGTCGCCGCACGGCTGTGTGAAGAGGCGGGGTTGGGTGCGGACGAAACGGCACGGCTGGAGCGGCTGGGGACCCTGATCAATTATAATGGCTATGGTGCGCAGGTGGCCGACCTGCATTTCGCGCCGGATGCGCTCTACCTGAATTGCGCGCGGCACGATTCCCCCTTCGATTTCATGGCGGAGGAGCGCGATGTCTTCAGCGCGCTGGATCGGGGCTATGAAGACGACATGGCGCGCGCCGCCGACGGGCGCATCGTCGACGAAACGCCCCGCGGTCTGGTGCTGGAACTGCCGGACGAAGCGGCGTCGCGACGCGTATCGGGCGTTTACGGCAATGCGATCGCACAGGATCATCCGGAACGGGCCCACGCCATACTGACTGCCAAGGAAGGTGGTTATCTGGTCAGCGTCCGCGCGCCTGTCACCCGGCGCGAGGGGGCCGACCGGCTCTGCCTCGGTTTCGAAACGGGCGGCGGTCGCGCGGGTGCGGCGGGCATCAATCACCTGCCGCATGAAGAGCTGACACGCTTTGTCGACGCCTTCCGCGCAGCCTTCTAAACCCCGGTCCGACGGCGGTTTCAGCCTGCGGGAGCGATTGTGCAAACGGGTCTGGCGCCCCATGTCAGCCGCATGAGCGGCATCATCCGTACCGTCGACCTGGAAACCACAGGCTCTGCACCGCCTGCACACGGCGTCTGCGAAATCGGCTGGCAGGATTTGTGTCAGGATGCCGACGATGTCTGGCAGATCGACGGTACCGGCGGATCATTTCTGGTCGATCCGGAACGGCCCATTCCCGTTGTCACTCAAGCAGTGCATCATATTATCGACGCGGATGTCGCAGGCGCACCGCGCTGGACGGACGCCGCACCCGACGTGCTGCAGCGCGACGGTGGTTTCGTGGCGCTGGTCGCGCACCGGGCGAGTTTCGAGCAGAAATTCTGTACGCCGGCGCTGACCCGCAGCGCCGACTGGATCTGCACGTGGAAATGCGCGCTGCGCCTGTGGCCGGATGCGCCGGGATTTTCAAACCAGATGCTGCGCTATTGGCGGATGCCGGAGGGGCTGGTGCGGGAGCGGGGTCTGCCGGTGCACCGTGCCTTTCCGGATGCCTATGTCACCGCCCACCATGTCCGTGACATGCTGGCGATGGTCAGTGCGGAACAATTGATTGAATGGACCAAATTGCCCGGTCTGTTGCCGCGCATGCAATATGGCGACCATCGCGGCATGCCCTTTGGCGACCTGTCGACCGAAGTGCTGCGCAGCCTGCGGGGCGACCGTAACGAGGATGTTCGCTACACTGCGGGGGTTGAGCTGGAGCGCCGGGGAGAAGGGGAGCCGGTAAAGCCCCAGACCTGGCAGGGAA
Source organism: Pacificimonas sp. ICDLI1SI03 (assembly GCF_054740865.1). Lineage (NCBI taxonomy): Bacteria > Pseudomonadati > Pseudomonadota > Alphaproteobacteria > Sphingomonadales > Sphingosinicellaceae > Pacificimonas > Pacificimonas sp. ICDLI1SI03. The sequence goes on along the minus strand of NZ_JBSQAU010000001.1, from coordinate 1,910,351 downwards.
ACCTGTTCTAGCGGCAACATCCTAGCGCCGCCCATAGGCTTCGCTATAAGCCGGTTCATGACCGCCACCCCCGAAACCGTGACCGATCCCGCCCGCCAGGACGCGCTCGAAGACGGTCAGCTGAAGGGCAGCTTCGTCGACAGCATCGGTGAAGCGCTGGAGGCCGGGGACGAGGCCTTGATCCAGGAGATGGTCGAGCCGCTCCATAATGCGGATATCGCCGACCTGATCGAGCAGATGCCACCTGCCGACCGTGCACCGCTGGCGGCCGCACTGGGCGATAAGCTTGACCCGGAAATCATCGCGGAAATGGACGAGACGGTTCGCGAGGACCTGATCGACCTGTTGTCGCATGAGCGCATGGCGGAGGTGCTGGGCGAACTCGACACCGATGATGCGGTCGCCATCGTCGAGGATCTGGACCATGAGGACCAGCGAGCGGTCCTGCGCGAAATGCAGCCGGACGATCGCGCCGCCATCGAGGAGGCGCTGGGCTATCCGGAGGAATCCGCCGGCCGCCTGATGCAGCGCGACCTGATCGCGGTGCCGGAACATTGGCGCGTCGGCGACGTGATCGATTATCTGCGCGGCGGCAGCGACGAGGATCTGCCAGAGGATTTCTATGAAGTCTTCGTAACCGACATGCGCCATCATCCGGTGGGGACCATCATGTTGTCGCGCGTTCTGCGTAGCCCACGCGACATGGGTGTCACCGACATAATGGAGGCGGAACAGACGCTGATCCCGGTCGAGATGGACCAGGAGGAGGTCGCGCTCCGCTTTCAGAAATATAACCTTGTTTCCGCCGCCGTCGTCGACGCGTCGGAGCGGTTGGTGGGGGTCATCACCGTTGACGATATCGTCGACATCGTGCGGCTGGAGGCGGATGAGGATTTCCGCAAGCTGAGCGGTGCAGAAGAGGGCGGCATTAACGAACGCACGCGCGATATCGTGCGGCAGCGGCTGCGTTGGCTGGTCATCAACCTGGGAACGGCGGCGCTCGCCAGCCTGATCATCGGCCTGTTCGCGGGCACCATCGAGGCCATGGTCGCCTTGGCGATCCTGATGCCGATTGTCGCCAGCCTGGGGGGCAATGCGGCAACCCAGACCATGGCGGTGACCGTGCGTGCACTGGCGACCGACGAACTGACCCAGGCGAATACGCGCCGTACCATCGTGAAGGAAATCCGCGTCGCCGTCATCAATGGTCTGGCCGTGGCCGCGCTGACCGGCATCGGCGCGTGGCTGTTCTTCTCCGACCCGGCGCTGGGCGGAGTGATTGCCGTTGCGATGCTGGGCAACATTATCCTCGCGGGATTGGCGGGGGTTCTGGTGCCGGTCACGCTCGACCGTATGGATATCGACCCGGCGATCAGTTCTTCGGTGTTCGTGACCATGACGACGGACGTGATGGGCTTTTTCCTGTTCCTGGGTCTTGCGAGCCTGCTGCTGCTGTGACGAAGAGTGTCCTGCTTGCCGATGACGAGCCGCTCGTGATCCGGCTGTTCGGCCTTGCCGTGCGTGCGGCGGGCTATGCGCCGTGTTTTGCCACCACGGGCGAGGAGGCTTTTGCGGCGGTCCTCGCAGACCCCCCGGCGCTGCTTGTTACGGACCTCAATATGCCGGATATGTCCGGAGATGCGCTGGCGGAGCGGGTTTTTGCGCAAGGACTGAAACGCTTCCCGATCATCCTGTTGACCGCTGACGAGGCGGTAGCGGCGAGGGCGGTGGACGAGCGCGGTATCATCGACGATGTGCTGCTGAAGAACGTCGGCTTCCAAGGCTTTCAGGAGCGGTTGGCCTATTGGATCGAAACGCCGTTCGGCGATTTGGCGCATCCTGCGTCCGCCGATCTCGGGGGCGTCTGGCAAGCCCCGGCCTGATCATGGACGACCTGCTGAACCTGACCAAGACGGCAGTCGGCGTGGCGAGCGTCGGCGCCCTGGAAACGCGCAATCGTGGTCGCACGCACGAATTCGAAGGACGTGCGGCCTGCTCCATCTATACGCGCTATCGTCCCAAGGATTATGAGCGATTGATCGGCGGTTCGCTTTACTGGATCATCAAGCACGTCATCACGGTGCGGCAGGAAATCCGCGGGTTCGAGCAGGCGACCTGGAAGGGTAAGCCCGGCTGGCGCATCTGGCTGGCACCAGACATGATCCCTGTCGCGCCGCGCCGCAAGCGCGCCCATCAGGGCTGGCGCTATCTGAAGCCGGAGGATGCCCCACCCGATTTGGGAGGAGGCGAGGCGGATCTGGGCGACATGCCGGTCAAGATGGCGCAGACCCTGTCGCGCCTTGGCCTGATCTAAAAGGTGGATCAGACCTATTTGATCGCCCACTGCGCCATTAATTGCAGCGGACGTCGCCGGAACCCAGGACGCGGGTCTCGCAATCGGCCCCGCCCGTGATCGAAATGTCGCCCGAGCCCATGATGTTCGCCTTCGCGGTGCGGCTGGCGGAGGCAAGGATGTCGCCCGACCCGGTAACCTTTGCAGCGAGATCGCGGCAGGCGAGATCCGCAGCCGAAATCTTGCCACTGCCCGTGACGGAATAATCGCCGCTGCGGCATTCGCCTGCGGCGCCGATGTCGCCCGATCCTGACGCGAAAAGAGCCAGATTCTCGCTACGTACAGCCCCGACCTTCAAATTCCCGGAACCGCTGAGCGCCAGCGAAACGTCGGTTCCCGTCATCTCGTCAACAATCACGTCGCCCGATCCGCTCAGCCGAGCCTTGCTGAGGCGTGGCACCGTTACCCGGACCTGCACCCGGTCGCCGCCATCTGACCAGCTGAACCATTTATCATCCTTGCGGCTGCGCAGCTTCAGCGTACCACTGGAAACGTCGACCTGCATCTTGTCGAGTTCGTTCTGCGGACCGGTTGCAACGACGCCCTGGGCGCGGCCGGTTACGACGTCGACATCGAAACTTCCGCCCACATCGACAGCCTCGAAATTGCCGATCATCCAGCTCTTCTCTGCGGCTGATGCTGGCATGGCGATACCGGCGACCAAAGCGCCTAGTGCGATCATCGTCCTCATAAACCCACCTCCATCTGTATTGGTGAAGTAATACAGTGTGTGAAATATTTGGTCAAGCCGGCTTCATGTCCCCGAAAGGGTTTACGCGGCACAAAGCAGCCGAGTTTTTTTAGGAGACTGCCTCTATGGCCCGGATTCTTGCCGTCCTTTCCGCCTGTCTGCTGGCGGCGTCCGCGAATGCGCAGACGTCGCCCATGTCCGACGCCGATCCCGCCCTGTTCAGGGTGGCGGATGACGATACGACGATCTGGCTGTTCGGCACGATCCACATGCTGGATGGCAAATCCAGCTGGTTCGACGAAGCCATACGCGACGCCTTCGATGAGTCGTCGGAACTGGTGCTGGAAACGGTCGAACCAGACGCGGCGACGTCTCAGCAGATCGTTCTTGAAAAGGCCATCGACCTGGAGGGGCCGACCTTGTCGGAAACCCTGCCGGCCACCACGATGGCCGCACTTACGGCGGAATTGTCGCGCGGCGGTATTCCGGTGGCGGCAGTGGAGCCGATGGACCCCTGGATGGCGGCGCTGACGCTGGTGCAGCTGCAATATCAGCGGCTGGGCTTGCGGCCGGAATCCGGCGCCGAGGAATTGCTGAAAAGGGCGGCGGCGGAAACGGGCAAGCCTGTCTCGGGGCTTGAGGATTTCGAGTGGCAACTGGATCTGTTCGATACCATGCCGGAGGGGGCGCAGATCGCCTTCCTGCAGGAAGGGATAGAGGAACTGGCCAATGCGGAGACGTTCATCGCCGAAATGGTAGCGGCCTGGAACGCAGGCGATATGAAGACGCTGAGCGGTCTGATGAACGAAGGGCTGCAGGCCAATCCCGACCTGCGCAGGCGCTTGCTCACCCAGCGCAATGCGAACTGGGCGGCATGGATTCAGGACCGGCTGGAAACGCCGGGAACGGTCTTCGTCGCCGTGGGGGCTGGCCATCTGGGCGGCGAGGACAGTGTGCAGGCGCAGCTAAAAACGCTGGGGATAGACACGGTTCGCGTGGATTATTGATCTGGTGAAGCTGCTGCCCTTCCGTCGGTTCCACCCCCCGCCTGGCGCCTGACATACAGCATCGGATCGACGGGCGTGCCGGCGCGTCGCAGTTCAACATATACCTCGCCATCATCGGCGGCGCGCCCGACAGGCGTTCCCCGCTCGACGCGCTGGCCCACGGCCACGCCGGTGCGTTGCAGACCGGAAAGAACGCTCAGCATTTGCCTCGGGTGCTCGATAATGACGATCTCGCCATATCCGCGAAAATCGCCCGCATAGGCAATTATGCCGGGGGCGGGCGAAGTTATGACGGCATTGGCGCGTGCCGCAACGCGGGTGCCCCTCTCCAGAACGCCGGCTTCGTTCGGCAAACCAAAGGCTCTGACAATCCGCCCCGTCGCCGGGGGACGATAGGCCAATTCGGCGATTTCCGCTGCGCTGGGACGATAGGAACGCAGCCGACGCCCGGGGCGGCGCGCCTCCCCCTCTCCAATGGCGGTCGTCAGACCCTGCAGGTCCACGGCGCGGGCGGCGAGCTCCCGCGTGCGTTGCCGTGCCGCGCGCGCCTCTGCGCCAATGTCCAACCCTTCCGCCCGCAGTGCCGCTTCCGCCCGGTCCAGTGCCGCAATGCGGGTGTCCAGCGTCTTCTTCACCTGCGCTAGTTCCTGGCGGCGGGCATCGGCGGCCTCGCGCAGTTTCCGGGTGCGGGTCAGTTGATCGTTCAGTTCACGCGTGCGCGCGGCGAGTTCGGGCCGCACGGCATCTATCAGGGCGGCAACTCTTGCCGTCTCCACCGCATCGCCCGGCGCCAGCAGTGCCGCTGCGGCGGGTCGGCGCGACATGCTCTGCAGGGCGGCAAGCAGGCGCGCAACCTCCGCCTGTTTTTCCGACAGGGCAGCCAGCTCGGTCTTGCGGCGGCGCTCCAGCAGCTCGATGCGACGCTCTATGCGGGTGGCGGCGCGTTCCGATGCCTGTACTTGAACGGCGAGATTCGTGCGACGCGCCCGCGCTTCTGCCGCTTCCGCTGCCTTGTCTTCGGCACGCCGGGTTAGCTCCCGCGCCTCCTCGTCCGCCTGCAGCGCGCGGCGCTCGGCCTGCTCCGCGTCCTGCGCCAGGGCGGGGTCGACGGCAAAGGCGGTCAGCAGGGCGATGAGGGAAAATGCTGCGCGGATGGCGCTATCCTTCGCGGTGATAGGGGTGGCCGGAAAGGATCATTTCGGCGCGGTAGAGCTGTTCGGCAAGCATCGCCCGCAACAAAAGATGCGGCCAGGTCGCACTGCCGAACGCAAGCAGCAGGTCCGCAGAGGCGCGCGTCCCCCGGTCGTGGCCGTCTGCGGCACCGATCAGGAACCTCGCCTCCCGCATTCCATCGTCTCGCCAGGTGCCGATGCGGGACGCCAACTCTGTCGATGACAGATCCTTGCCCCGCTCATCCAGAACAACGGTCACGAAGGGCGCGGGCGGCTCGGGAAACTTTCCGCCCGTCTCGGGAAGCTCGGTCAGGAGCAGCGGGGGGCGCACGCGCTTTGAATAGCGGGCGACCAGTTCGGCTTCCGCGCTACGGCCGATCTTTCCACGAGCGATGATGTGAAGGCGCATATAGTGTTCCTGCCCACGCCTTCTGGTCCTGCTGAGGTCGGGCGGCGGCTATTCTCCGATAGTACGTTCGCTGGGGCTCGCGCCATCAGGCGCTGCATCCATGCCCCACATCTTTTCCAGATTATAGAAGCTGCGAACCTCTGGCCGGAACAAGTGGACGACAATGTCGCCCGCATCGACCAATACCCAGTCGGCGGCGGGCAGCCCCTCTATGCGGACAGGATTGCCAGTGTCCTTCTTGATGCGTTCGGACAGTTTTTGCGCCATCGCCGCGACCTGCCGCGTAGAGCGGCCAGAGGCGATGATCATGTGATCGGCAATTTCCGATTTTCCAGCGAGCGGGATATCGACGATATCCTGCGCCTTGTCGTCATCCAGGCTGCTGAGGACGAGATCATGAAGGGCGTCGGAAGCGGCGTCGGGCAAGTCGGGTCAGTCCTTTTCGGTGGGAAGGTGGCGCGCCGCCCAATCGGGATCGGTCGCACGCAAGGCCGTGGCAGAGGTCGGATCGGTCGGGATATTCAGAAACACGATCGCGGGAAGGCTCCACTCGGTCCAGGTTTTGGCACGGGATTCGGATTTGACGAACCTCCGCAGCCAGCCCATCGCACGGGCGCGGCGGGCCGCCCCAAGATAGGCGGGGCGGGCCATTACCGCAATCGGCAGCGTGCGTGCCAGTGAACGCCAGTCGCGCCAGCGGTGCAGTTCGACCAGATTGTCGCTGCCGATCAGCCATATGAAGCGGTGCCGACGCCTGTACCTTTGGCGCAATGCCTTCGCCGTATCGACGGAATATCGTGTGCCCAGTTCCGTCTCCAGCGTGGTCACGCGGATGGGTGCCCCCCGTGCAATGCGGCGGGCGGAGGCATACCGCACGGACAAGGGCGCCATTTCCGCACGATTCTTCAGCGGGTTCTGCGGGCTGACCAGCCACCATATCTCATCCAGTTGCAGACGCTTCAGCGCCTGAAGGCTGATATGTCGGTGGCCGACATGCGCGGGGTTGAAGGACCCGCCGAGGATGCCGATTCGGCTCATGGTGCGGCCCTAGCACTGCTCGCGTGCAGCGTCATTCCCGCAGATGGTCGACGCTCACCGTGCCGGATCAGCGATCCTCTTCAGCTTCCGCGCCCGGTTTTCTCCTGCAGTTCGTCGATGCGCAGCGACGCGTCCGCCTTCGACAACGTGGCGTCGAATTCGACCCCCGCCTCTTCTGACAGGGTCTTCAGATAGCTTGCTTGTGCGCCGGTCATTTCCTCGTCGCCCGTGGTCCAGGTTTCCGGATCCTTTTCGGCATTCGACGTGGGGTGGGATTTCGGGTCTTCGTTTTCCATCGGTCTTCTCCTGGGTTCAGCCTGTGGCAAGAATGAAATTGTTCTTGAATTGTTCCGCCGCGCAGGACTTGCCGTTCTCTCGCAGGGCAGTAACAGGAGCCGGGACAGTATTTTCCCACAGGATTTCCCCATGCGATTTCGCGCCTCGCTGCTTCTGTTCGCCTCGATAATGGCGGCCCCCGTGATCGCGCAGGATGCCCCTGCACCGGCTGATTCCGATCCCTTTGCCGCGGTGCCTGACCAGATGCAGGCAGCCGGTACGCCGAACGATGCCTCGCTGGTGATCCTGAACAGGGATCTCCTGGAAGTTCTTTATCTGACGGAGCCAACGGAAATCGTCTCTCATGCACCGAATGCGGTCGCTGTGACGACGCCGGGATTTGGGTCGGGGAATTTCTATACCGTTCGCGGGCTTCGGGATGTCGGCACCTATGTCGACGGGGTCCGCCTGACGCGGCAGGAGGCCAATCATCTGGGCCTGTTTCAGATACAGCAGGCGACCGTGGCGACCGGACCCAGGCCGATGCTGGGCGCCCAGCAATCTGCCAACGGCTCGGTAGAATTTGCCCTGCGCCGGCCGGGGCGGGAAACCCATGGCTGGTTCGAGGGCTATTATGGTGAATTCGACCGACTGGCGCTTCGCGGGGCGATCGACGCCGTTACCGCCAATGAGGTCTTTGGCCTGACGGTGGAGGGTTATTATCAGGATACGGATGGTTATGTCGACAATCTGACCACCGGCGACCGCCTGAATCAGGAGGATCGCCATGGTGGACGCCTCGCCATGCGCCTCTCGCCTGCTGCAAATATCGAATGGAATTTGGCCGCTGCGTTCCTGCACGACGAGTCGCTGAATATCCTGAACTTCGACTGCGATCAGCGGTGCGACGATCGCTATGCAACGACCGGGCTGGGGGTTAGCCAGCCGGATCAGGGCGCCGCCTTTGCCGATCTGGGCTTTGCCGGGGACCGCGCGCGCAGGGGCCTTGGCAATGATCTCGATACGTTTCTTGTTACATCCGATTTCCTGTGGACGGGTAACGGGATCGAACTGCGCCTGCTGACCGGTTTTGTAGATCAGAGTCAGGAATCGGCCATCGATTATGCTGACGGGCGCAGCGCCGTAAGGTCTGGCGGGGCATTGCCAGCGGAGCGGGGTCTGGCGACCGGCGGACTGGTCCGGGTCGCCGATGAGGACCTGACCGAGTTCAGCCAGGATGTGGCGCTGGGCTTCGATCTGGCCAGTGGCGTTAAACTAACCATTGGCGCAGCGGCATTTGAGCGCGATGAAGACGGCGATGTAGGAAACTTCTTCGTCGATGCGGGCGGCGCGGCGCCGCAGATACTCGGACTCACCGATGCACCCTTCGATACCAAGGTGAAGGGCCGCTCCCTGCGTGCTGGCGTCAGCTACGGCACGGGAACTCCGTTGGAGCTGACCGCCGGCTTGCGGTACAGCGACGAGGACATCAGTGGCACCGGTTTCCGGGATTTTGGCGCCGACGAATGGTCGGGGCTTGTTTCCGCCCGCTATGCGCTGTCGAATGCCGCCGCGATCTTTGCGAGCGCCAGCCGCGGCGTATCCTCTCTCGATGCGGGTGCATTCGGAGCGAACCCCCGTGGCCCCGAAACCAATTGGACCTATGAAGGCGGCGTCGAGGCGGGACTGTTCGGCGGCGCGCTGGCGGCCCGCCTGAAAGGTTTCTATCTGGATGCTCAGAATGTGCGGGCGCTGCCCGGCTTCGGCGGCTTTGACATCGCCAACCCGGTACGCGACATGACCAATTACGGGGCCGAGGCCAGTATGCGGGCGGCGCCATTCCGGGGATTGAATCTTTCGGGCGCCGTGGGCTGGCAGAATGCCGACTTCGAAGATGGCAATGACGTTCAGCCGGTTGGGATGGATCCCCTTTATGCCCCTGACCTGACCGCTAACGGACAGATCAGCTATGACTGGTACATCGCGCGGGCGGAAAGCTTCGTAACCCCGTCGATCGGGTTCGAATATCGCGACGACATGGCGGTGGCCGCCGGTCCGGTGTTCGATACGGGCGGCGGTACGACGGCGGATGGCCGCGTGCTCATGAACGCCGGCATCTCCCTGCGCACCGATGATGATTGGTGGATCGTCTCCATCGAATGCGACAATTGTCTCGACGAGACATATGTCGACACCGCCGCCGCAGGCTTCGCCTATCTGGGCAAGCCGATGACATGGATGTTCCGCGCCAGAAGGAAGTTCTGATGTTTCGCTTGCTTGCCGCCCTCGCTTTGTGCGCGACGCCGGTTGCCGCCCAGGAAAAGCCGAAAAACGTGATCGTCATGATCGCGGACGGCGCCGGATATAATATGCTGGCGGCGACGCGCATGTGGACGGGGGCGAAGCTGTTCGCTGACGGAGGCGAGTGGCAGCGTGCGTCTCTGGCGACCTATGCCCTCCGGAACGGACCGGAGGGGGAGGGGCAGGATCCAGACCTGGTCTATACCAGCGAAAAGGCATGGGACGTGCGTCCCCTGTCGGGGGATTCCGAATGTGCAACCGGCTATGCTGCCGGGTTTGCGGGCTATGAATGGCATCGCTGCACCCATCCTGACAGTGCGAACACGATGTCTGCGATGGTAACGGGCACGCGCACCTATAATGGGGCCGTGAACGTAGACGGCTCCGGTACGCCAGAGCTTTCGGCTGCTGAAACCGCCAAAGCCACCGGCCGCCGCGTTGGCAGCATTACGACGGTGCCGTTCAGCCACGCCACGCCGGCTGCTGGCGGCGGCGCGCATAATGTCAGCCGTAATAATTATCATGAAATAGCAGCAGAAATGTTGGAATCGCCGACGCTCGACTTCATTGCCGGCGGTGGTCATCCCAACTTTGATTCCGATGGAGAGCCGGTCGGTGAGGGAGCCGCCGCTGCGGAACGATTCCGCTGGCTGTCATCAGAAAGCTGGTCGGCGTTGAACGATGGCTCATCCGGGTGGACGTTGATCCAGACCCGCGATGAAATTGACGATCTGGGCCGTTACGGCGGCGATGATCGCGTGATCGTCTTGCCACCGGTTGCAGCGGCGATGCAGGTGGAGCGCGCTGCGGCTGAAGGGCACGACCCGAAAACCGATGCGCCGGGAGAGGCGAAGCTGTTGACAACGGTGCCGTCCCTGACGGAACTGGCCGAGGCCGCCATGACGCATCTGGACCAGGAGCGCGGCTTCTTCCTGTCTATCGAAGGGGGCGCCGTCGACTGGGCGATGCACGCAAACATGCTGGGCCGCGCCATTGAAGAATATGAGGATTTCGACGCAGCCGTTGCTGCGGTCGCCGCGTGGCTGGACGACCCTGCCACCCCGGCTTCATGGGAAAATACACTGGTGATCGTGACCGCCGACCATGATCATTTGCTGTTCGGTCCCGATGTCGATGAACCGTTCCAGCCGCTGGAATGGCACGGAGCGGGCGCAATGCCGGGCTATCGCTGGTGGTCCAATTCCCATTCCGCGCAGTTGGTGCCTTTCTTTGCGAGGGGCGCCGGAGCGGATCGCCTCATCACCGAAGCCGACGAGGTGGACCAGATGCGCAGCGCCGATGGCACTGCGCGCGGTCGCGGACGATATTTGACGCAGCCGGAGATGGGTGCCGCGATACTTGAACTGCTCTCCCGCTAATCGCGCGGACCTTTCGCGCGCCTGAGCGTTGTTGTCCTCGGAAACAAGTAACTGGAAAGAGGCCGAACATGTCCGATAATGTCTATGCTGTCACCGAACTGGTCGGGACATCTGAAACCAGCATCGACGATGCCATTCGCGGAGCCGTTGAACGTGCCTCCGAAACGCTGAAGAACCTCGACTGGTTTGAAATGACCGGCGTTCGCGGGCACATTGTCGACGGAAAGGTCGAGCACTTCCAGGTCGCCGTGAAAATCGGCTTTCGGCACGAAAGCGTCTGACCGGCGCTTCTTGACGCAGTGTCGCCTTCGCATGGGGTATCCGACGGCTGCGTAGCGCGATAGAGGGGCGCCGATGCAGATCGACGACCCTCCCATGGCAACCGACCGGGAAGAGGAACGGCTCTCCGTACTCAGGGAGCTGAGAGTCCTCGACTCGGTTGCGGAGGAAGCGACCGATGCAACCGCGCGGGCGGCGGCGCGGGCCTTTGACGCGCCAGTCGGGCTGATCACGCTGGTCGAAAAAGATCGCCAGTGGTTCAAGGCTCGCCACGGGACAGAGCTGACCGAGACACCCCGCGATATTTCCTTTTGCACCTATGCGATCCAGCAGCCGGACAGGGTGATGGTTGTACCCGACGCGCAGGAGGATCCGCGCCTTCGAAACAATCCGCTGGTCACCGGCGACTTTCACCTGCGCTTCTATGCCGGAGCGCCGATCATCGTGAGGGGGCAGCCGGTGGGCACGCTCTGTATTCTCGATACGGAACCCCGCCACGATATCGGCGATAATCTGATTGAGATGCTTGGGGATCTGGCCCGCGTCGTTGCTCTAGGTCTCGAAACACGCCTGCTGACGGAGCGGGCTGAGCGGCTGGAAGCCGAGCAGCATGTCGGCAACGCCCGTTTTGCTCTCGCACTGGAAGCGGCGGACATGAGCGTCTGGAGTTGGGACGTCGACAGCGGCCTGCTGACCGATTTCGGAAGGGGCGATGACACTTCAGGCATGGGCAGCATGACGCCGAAGGACTTCTTGGATGCCGTCCACGACAATGATCGCTATGCCGTTATCGATGCCTTTGCCGCGGCCCGTTCCGGCGCCGAGGAATTCCGTGCCGAATTCCGTATGGCGCACGATCCCGAACGCTGGCTTCTGTCGGTAGGCCGCACCATTCGCCGCAACGCCGACGGTCGCGTTATGAGCGTGACGGGCGTTCAAACCGACATTACCGCCCAGAAACGCCACGATGCCGTGCTGGAAACGACGACGCAGGAAATGCGTCATCGCGTGAACAATCTGATCGGGCTGGCGGATGCCCTGGCGGGCCGGACCGCTCGCGAGACAGAGAGCAAAGAGGACTTCCTTGCGCTCTACCGGTCCAGGTTGCAGGCGCTGGCGCGCACGCAGCGCATGCTGATGTCGGGGGAGGGCGGCGCGAAACTGACCGATTTGGCGGAGGCCGTCATTGCCCCCTTCCGACGCCAGGACCGCTCAGTCCTGATCCTGAACCTGCCGGATGTCGTCGTTACAAACGCCATCACCCAGGTATTGACCCTCGCCTTTCATGAACTGACGACGAATGCCCTGAAATATGGCGCCCTGCGCTGGCCTACCGGAAAGATTGACGTCGTAGGCCGCATGGAGGGCGAAACGCTCTACATAGACTGGAGCGAATTTGTGAACGACGCGGCAAATTCAGCCCCGTTCGACGATTATGTAGAGATCGCCTCCTCAAACAGCGGGAAATCCATCGTGGAGCGCATGGTGGGGGCGCATGGCGGAACGATCACGTTCGACTTCGGCGAGAATGGGCTGATTGCCAAACTGATGCTGCCGCTGGAATAATCGGATCGAACTGCGTGTGACGCCCCTGGTGTACGGCATGATTTGGTCGGGCACCCCATCGGATCCCTGACATACAAAAACGGCCCGCCCTTCGGTGGAAGTGGCGGGCCGTCGGTTTTCTGTACGGTCAAGCGGGCGTCAGGCCGCGACTGCTTCGTCGGCCGATCCTTCCTCACCCTCGGGATCGCGCAGAACATATCCACGGCCCCAGACGGTTTCGATGTAGTTCTCGCCCTCGCAGGCGGCCGACAGCTTCTTCCTGAGCTTGCAGATGAAGACGTCGATGATCTTCAGTTCCGGTTCGTCCATGCCGCCATAAAGGTGGTTCAGGAACATCTCCTTTGTCAGCGTTGTGGACTTGCGAAGGGAAAGCAGCTCCAGCATCGCATATTCCTTGCCGGTCAGGTGCACACGGCTGCCGTTTACGTCGACGGTCTTGGTGTCCAGATTGACGGCCAGCTTGCCCGTCTTGATGATCGACTGGCTGTGGCCCTTCGAACGGCGGACGACCGCCTGAATACGTGCGACCAGTTCGTCCTTGTGAAACGGCTTCGTCAGGTAATCGTCGGCGCCAAAGCCCAGTCCGCGAATTTTGGATTCGACGGTGTCTTCCCCGGTCAGGATCAGCACGGGGGTACCGACCTTTGACAGGCGGAGTTTCTTCAGGACGTCGTAGCCGTGCATGTCGGGCAGGCCGAGGTCCAGCAGGATAATGTCGTAATCATAGAGCTTGCCCAGATCTATGCCTTCTTCGCCCAGATCAGTGGTGTAGACATTAAAGCCCTGGCCCTGCAGCATCATCTCTATGGCGTTCGAAATGTTCTGGTCGTCCTCGATCAACAGTACGCGCATTGAATGCCCCTTTGCTTCGAAACTGACGTGACGGCCGCTGTGCCGCCTTTGATTGCGTTAACCATGTGCCTTATCGTTTATAAAGGTTAACGGGCGGTAAAAGGTTAACGCCGGTCCAATCATGTGGCTCTTCGGCAACATTTCTTGGACCTGGCAGAGAGCGGCAAAGGGGGGAGCGCGCAGGAAGAGCCTTTTGAATAAATCGGTTTCGGACGAACAATCTGCTTATCCCTGCAGATATAGGCGCATTCGGACAAAGATAACGGCATCCGATTCGCCGCGCCTCTTGCCTGCACCCAACACGGGCATCCTGGATCTGCCACCCAGATTTCGGCAGCTTTGATTCCCATTCGAACTACCCATCTGCTAAGTGTCCAACATGTCCGAGCCCGACCGCGTTATCGCGCCGATCCGCAAGCCTGAAGACGTCGATTCTGCCCTACGTCCGCAGAGGCTGGAGGAATTCGTGGGGCAGGAGGCCGCACGTGGAAATCTGCGTGTCTTTATAGAGGCGGCGCGTGGCCGTGCGGAGGCGCTGGATCACGTCCTGTTCTTTGGACCGCCGGGTCTTGGCAAGACGACTCTGGCACAGATCGTGGCGCGCGAACTGGGTGTGGGTTTTCGGGCCACGTCCGGTCCCGTTATCGCCAAGGCAGGCGATCTTGCCGCGATCCTGACAAACCTGGAACCCAACGATGTTCTGTTCATCGATGAGATCCACCGCCTCTCCCCTGCGGTCGAGGAAATCCTCTATCCCGCCATGGAGGATCGTGCCCTCGACATCATGATAGGAGAGGGGCCATCCGCGCGCAGCGTGAAGATCGACCTGCCGCCGTTCACGCTGGTGGGCGCGACGACGCGGTCCGGCTTGCTGACGACGCCGCTGCGCGACCGGTTCGGCATTCCGGTGCGCCTGAACTTCTACACGCCGGCAGAGCTGGAACAGGTGGTGTCGCGGGCGGCACGCCTGCTCGACATGCCATTGCAGGCTGATGGCGCAGAAGAGATTGCGCGGCGCGCACGGGGCACGCCGCGCATCGCGGGCAGGTTGCTGCGCCGTGTGCGCGATTTTGCCTCGGTCGCGGGTGAAGATCGCATCACGCGCAGCGTCGCAGACCGCGCGCTGATGCGGCTGGAGGTCGATGCACTGGGCCTGGATGCCATGGACCGGCGATATCTGAATGTCATCGCGGAGGATTATGGTGGCGGCCCGGTAGGCGTGGAAACGCTGGCTGCCGCCCTTTCCGAACCGCGCGACACGATTGAGGATGTTATCGAGCCCTATCTGATCCAGATCGGCCTGCTGGCACGGACCGCACGCGGGCGACAGATGAACGGCAAGGCATGGACGCATCTGGGCCTCACCCCGCCGACTGGCGCCGACGGACAGCTGGATCTGTAGCGATCATGAGCCCTGAAAAGCCGGAGGAGCCGGAACGGAACGCCGACGCTCCTCCCGAAATAGAGTCTACTGTGCCCGCCCACTTTCGTCGCCTATGGTTTGCTGGCGGCATGGTTTGCCTGGCGCTGGGGGTGATCGGTGCGATCCTTCCGATCATGCCCACTGTCATCTTCCTGATCGGAGCGGCGGCCTGTTTCGCGCGCTCCAATCCGGTTTGGGAAGCGCGGCTGGTGCAGCATCCGATATTCGGCCCGCATATCCGCGCCTGGCGCGAACGCCGGGCCATCAGCCGAAAGGGTAAATGGGCGGCGACGCTGGGCCTGATCGGGGGCAGCGCATTCAGCCTCATCTTCCTGCCAATGCCGTGGGCGATGGTCACGCCGTCCGTCACCGTGATCCTGTCCCCCTGGATCTGGACCCGCCCGGAACATTAGGAGGTGGGCCGCACTCCTTTTCAGATTGCAGCGCGGCGCCGCCGGACCCTTGGGTAAATCAGGACGTTCAGTCCACATGAAGCAACTGCCCCCCCAGATCCGCGACTGGTTCGACGGTCGCGGCTGGCGGTTGCGGCAGCACCAGATAGACATGATCGCGGCGGCGGGGGCCGGTCGCGATGCGCTGCTGGTGGCAGCAACCGGGGCGGGCAAAACGCTGGCCGGCTTTCTGGCGAGCATCGCCGAACTGATCGAACAGCCGGATTTCGAGGGGCTGCACACGCTCTATGTGTCGCCGCTAAAGGCGCTGGCGGTCGATGTTCAGCGCAATCTGCTGGAGCCCGTCGAGGAAATGGGCCTCGACATTCGCATCGAAACCCGCACCGGCGATACCCCCTCCGATCGCAAGGCGAGGCAACGTGCGCGCCCGCCGCACATTCTGTTGACGACGCCGGAATCGCTGTCCCTGCTGCTGTCCTATCCCGAAAGCGCGACGATGTTCGCCAATTTGCGAACGATCATCGTCGACGAGGTGCATGCCTTTGCGCCGACGAAGCGGGGCGACCTGCTGGCGTTGTCCATGGCACGGCTGCAGACGCTGGCACCGGCCATGCGGCGGGTCGCGCTGACCGCGACGGTGAAGGATCCCGACGGCTTTCGCGGCTGGCTGTCGTCCGACGGCGATTATGAAGGCGTGGACCTTGTTCGCGGCGAACCCGGCGCGAAGGCGGATATCCGCATTCTGTTGCCAGAGGACCGCGTACCATGGTCGGGCCATAGCGGTCGCTATGCCGCCGCCCAGGTAATGGCAGAGATAGAGGCGCATGACCTTACGCTGGTCTTTTGCAACACGCGCAGTCTCGCCGAGCTGATCTTTCAGGATCTGTGGGCGGTGAACGATCGCAATTTGCCGCTTGGCATTCATCACGGGTCGCTGGGGGTCGAGGCCCGCCGCAAGGTTGAGGCGGCGATGGCCTCCGGGCGGCTGCGCGGCCTCGTCTGCACCGCCAGTCTGGATCTGGGCGTCGACTGGGGCGATGTCGATCTGGTGATCCAGATGGGCGCCCCGAAAGGCTCGTCCCGGCTGTTACAGCGGATCGGCCGCGCCAATCACCGCCTGGATGAGGCGTCGCAGGCGATCATCGTTCCCGGCAATCGCTTCGAGTATCTTGAGGCGCGGGCGGCGCTTGATGCGGTCGACGCCGGCGAACTGGACGAGGATATCTGGCGTCCCGGCGCGCTAGACGTGCTGGCGCAGCACATCATGGCCGTCGCCTGCGCGGGGCCATTCGCAGCCGACCATATGTACCGGGAGGTGCGGACGGCGGCGCCCTATGCCACGCTTTCACGTGATATATTCGACCGCGTATTGGGCTTCATCGAATCCGGCGGTTATGCGCTACGCGCCTATGACAGGTACCGCCGCATCCGCCTGGGGCCGGATGGCCTGTGGCGCGTCTCCCACCCCAAATTCACGAAGCAGCATCGATTGAATGCCGGCATTATCGTCGATGCCCCCCTGCTTGACGTGCGTTTCCGCAATGGGCGCAGGCTGGGGACGGTGGAGGAATATTTTGCCTCCACGATGCGGCCGGGCGACACCTTCTATTTTGCGGGTCTGGCGCTGGAGGTGGAGGGCATAAAGGATGCCGACCTGTTCGTACGCGCGACGTCGCGGCCTGCCCGCATTCCCACCTATGTCGGCGCGCGCATGCCGCTTACCACGAACCTCGCCAATCGTGTGCGGCACTTCCTGCACGAGCCGCAGGAATGGCGGCGCTTTCCCCAAGACGTCCGCGAATGGCTGGAGATGCAACAGATGCGCAGTGTCCTGCCTGCGCCCAACGAACTCCTCGTGGAAACCTTCCCGCGCGAGGGGCGGCATTACATGGTCGCCTACAGCTTTGAAGGGTGGAACGCGCACCAGTCGCTGGGCATGCTGATCACCCGCCGCATGGAAACCATGGGCCTGTCGCCGATCGGGTTCGTTTCGAACGACTACGCTTTTGCCTGCTACAGCATGAAGCCGGTGGAGGATCCGCGTCCGCTATTTTCCGCCGACATTCTGGAGGAGGAACTGATCGAATGGATCCAGACCAGCCATTTGCTGAAGCGCGCCTTTCGCGAGGTGGCGGTGATCGGCGGCCTGATAGAGCGGCACATTCCCGGCAAGCGCAAGACAGGGCGCCAGGTCACCTTTTCCACCGACCTGATCTATGATGTCCTAAGGAAATACGAGCCCGACCACATGCTGCTCAGCGCCGCGTGGGAGGATGCGAAGGGCCGGCTGACGGATATCGGGCGTCTGGCGGACCTGCTGGAGCGTGCGCCCTCCACGATGGTGCATCGACAATTGGACCGCGTCAGCCCGCTTGCGGTTCCCGTGCTCGTCCTGATCGGGCGGGAGCGGGTGGCCACCGGCACCGTCGACGATGAACTTTTGATCGAGGCGGAGACGCTGGCGCAGGAAGCGATGCGCGCCGCCTAGCCGATATCCGTCGTTCCGCTTGCGCCGGTTTGGCTTGACGTTTGACCGATTTAGGCGTTCCATATCCGCCGCCTGGGGAGGCCGTCGGTATGTCTCAAGTCGGTAGAAGCATTAGGATCCTGCTGGCGCCGCTGCTGGCGCTGATGACGGCGTCCGCCGTATCGGCAGACCCCGTGCCCATTGATCCGGCCGGCGATCTGCAACTGCAATTAGGCGCCGATGATAGTGACAGGATGACCGTACCCGTGATGGTGAACGGTCGCGGCCCCTATCCATTCGTTATCGATACGGGGGCGGAGCGGACCATGATCAGCTCCGAGCTTGCCGCCGACCTCGGAATCGAGCCGGACGGGACAGCGGTCATCCATACGATTTCCGGTCTGCATCAGGTCGCGTTGTTCCAGATTGAAAGCCTCGACGTGTCCGGACAGGGCGTTCGCAGCATCCGTGCGCCTGCGGTACCGATGGCGCGTCTGGGGGCCATTGGTTTGCTCGGACTCGACAGCCTGCACTCTTCACGCGTTTTGTTTGACGTGCATGACGATGTCATGAGCGTCCGACCCGCTACGCCCCCGGAAAAGGCCAGCAAGCGCCGCCGCGGCGAGGACCGTGGGGTCATCGTGATCACGGCGAAAAGCCTTCGGGGGCGGCTCATCTTTACGGAGGCTGAGCTGAACGGCGTTCCCGTGCGGGTGGTGGTCGATACCGGCGCGGAGGTAACGATCGGCAATAGTGCGCTGCGCAAAGCTCTGAAGCGCCAGCAAAAACTAGGAGAGCGCATCGACCTGATCGGCGTGGTTGGCGACATCATGGCTGCCGACCTGACCGAAATGCGCAGTCTGCGGCTTCAGGGCATGACTATAATGGGGGGCAATATCGCCTATAGCGAGGCACCCGTTTTCGCCGAATTGGGGCTTGAGGACCAGCCGGCCATCCTGCTTGGCATGGGAACCATCCGCGCTTTCCGGCAGGTCGCCATCGACTTTCCCAATCGACAGGTCAGTTTTTTTCTGAACCCGGCGGCGGGGGTGGGGCCTGCCCTCGGCCTGAATTGCGGTTTTAGTCGTATTGCAGGCCGAACATGCTGACGGCATAAGGGGGCATGGTTCCCCTTTCGTTCGCTGGACATGACCTGACCCCCCTGCCGGATGGCGCGCTGTGGTGGCGCGCCCGGCGGGCGCTGTTGCTGGCGGATCTGCATCTGGAAAAGGCGAGCTGGTACGCGGCGCGGGGGCAGATGCTGCCACCCTATGACAGCCTGAAAACACTGGAGGATGTGGCGGCGGTCGTTGCCGCGACAGGTGCGCGGGAGGTCTGGTGCCTGGGCGACAGTTTTCACGATCGCGACGGGTGCGATCGTTTGCCCGCCGATGCGCGGGCGCTGCTGACCGGGATGACGGCACGACTGGACTGGACCTGGATCACCGGGAATCACGATGCCGGCTTTGCCGATGCGTGCGGTGGCACTGTCGTTGAAGAGGCGCTGGTCGACGGTCTGCTGCTGCGGCACGAGGCTGTACCCGGTGAAACGCGCCCTGAACTGAGTGGCCATTTCCATCCCAAGCTGCGCCTGCGCGTGCGCGGCCGGGGCGTCTCGCGGCGTTGCTTTGTCGTTGGAGAGCGGAAGATCATCCTGCCGGCCTTTGGCGCATTGACCGGGGGCCTCGATGCTGGCGCGCTGCCCATATTGCAGGCTGTCGGCGGCGGCGCGGTCAGCGCGCTCATTCCCACGGCGGAAAAGCTGCTGCGTTTCCCGTTGGCCGCCTGACCGTCCAGCATTGCGATGCCATTGGCGGGCGTCGACGCCTGTTCGGAAGATCGCTTTTGCCAGGCAAAGAAACGCTTGGTTGCGCATATGACGGGCTGTGATCATGTTATCGGCATGGACAAAGAAGGCCAGATCATACTCGTAGGCGCGGGGCCGGGCGACGCGGACCTGTTGACGGTTCGCGCGGTGCGGGCACTGCAGGCTGCGGACGTGGTCGTCCATGACGGCCTTGTGTCGGACGATGTTTTGGCGCTCGCCGATCCGCATGCGCGGCTTATTTCCGTGGCGAAGCGCCGCGCTCGTCATACCTTGCCGCAAGAGGAGATTGGCGCGCTGCTGGTTCGCGAGGCGCAGGCCGGTCACAAGGTGGTCCGGCTGAAGGGCGGGGATCCGTTCGTGTTCGGACGCGGCGGTGAGGAAGTCGAAGCCGCTCAGGCCGCAGGCTTGAGCGTCGAAATCGTGCCCGGTATTTCCTCCGCCCTCGGCGCAGCGGCGGCGGCACAGATGCCGCTCACCCATCGCGACCATGCCTCTACCGTCAGTTTTGTCGCGGGTCAGTGCAAGGGCCTCAGCGAGCAGAATTGGGCGGGACTGGCGGGCAAGGGCCGGACGCTTGTCATCTTCATGGGCGTTGCAACGTCCGCCGCCATTGCCGATAAGCTGATGGATGACGGCCTCTCGCCCGATACACCCGTTGCGGTTATCGAGCGGGCGACGCTGCCCACAATGCGCGTATTGCGATCGCTGCTGGCTGACCTGCCGCTTCTGATTGAGCGGGAAGGCGTGAAGAGCCCGGCATTGATTGTGGTTGGCGATGTGGCCCGTCTGGGCGTCGATAGTGAAGTTTTGATGGAGACCTTGTCCGTGGAGACCCGCGCGTGATCATTTTGACCGGTAACGACCTGAAGACCGGCGATGTCGTCTGGTGGGACGGCGAGGGATGGTCGCGGCACCTCGCCGATGCGGTGGATGCCGGCGATCAGGCAGAGGCGATCATGGCGCGCGAAGAGGCCGCGCGCCGCGTCAATGCAGTTTATGAAATCGAGGGCGAGCAGACCGCGGAAGGACCGCGTCCCGCCCATATCAAGGATCGCGTGCGGGGACGGGGGCCGACCGTGCGCCCCGACCTCGGCGTACAGGCGGAAGCGAACTGATGGCAACGATGTACAAATATGACGATTACGACCAGACCATGGTCGACGCACGAGTTGCGGAATTTCGTGACCAGACCGCGCGGCGTCTGGCCGGCGATCTGACGGAGGACCAGTTCAAGCCCCTGCGCCTGATGAACGGCCTCTATCTGCAACTGCATGCCTATATGCTGCGGGTCGCGGTGCCCTATGGCACGCTGTCCGGCGCACAGATGCATATGCTGGCGACGATCGCGCGCAAATATGACAAGGGCTACGGCCATTTCACGACCCGCCAGAACATCCAGTATAACTGGATCCAGCTAAAGGACGCGCCCGATATTCTGGCCGATCTCGCGACGGTCGAAATGCACGCGATCCAGACCTCCGGCAATTGCATCCGCAACATCTCCAGCGACCAGTTCGCAGGTGTCGCGGCGGACGAGGTCGTTGATCCGCGTCCCTATGCGGAACTGCTGCGCCAATGGTCCAGCTTCCATCCGGAATTCTCCTATCTGCCGCGCAAGTTCAAGATTGCGGTCATTGCGTCCGATGAGGATCGCGCGGCGATGCGCCTGCACGACATCGGCATTCAGATGGTCGAGAAAGACGGTGCGCTGGGCGCCAAATTCTTCGCGGGCGGCGGCATGGGCCGAACCCCGATGATCGGCCCGTGCGTGCGCGAATTCGTACCGGTAGACGAGCTTATTTCCTTCTCTGAGGCGGTCTTGCGCGTCTACAACCGCTATGGCCGGCGCGATAATAAGTACAAGGCACGCATCAAGATTCTCGTACACGAGATGGGAATTGACGCGTTCCGTGCAGAGGTAGACGCCGAATATGAGAAGATGCAGCCTCTCGATCTGGAGCCGCCCCGTGCGGAACTGAAGCGGATCGAAGCATTTTTTGCGCCCCCCGCCTATGAGGCGGCGGAGGACGGATATGATCTCTCTGACCCCGACTTCGCGATATGGGCGGAAACGAACCTGTTTCCGCACAAGGTGCCCGGCTATGCCGCCGCGACCATCAGCTTGAAGCCGGTTGGCGGCATTCCGGGCGATGCGAGCGCCGACCAGATGGACCTGATCGCCGATCTTGCCGCGCGCTATTCGATGGATGAGGTGCGGGTCACGCATGCACAGAATCTGGTGCTTCCCAATGTGAAGCAGGCAGACCTCTATGCCTTGTGGCAGGAGCTGGACGGCGCCGGACTGGCGCCTGCCAATCTGGACCGGGCCAGCGATATAATTGCCTGCCCTGGCCTCGATTATTGCAGTCTTGCCAATGCCCGTTCGATCCCCATTGCGCAGCGCCTGGCGGAGCGGCTTGCGCCAGTGGAACGCAGGCTGGGCGATCTGCAGATCAAGATTTCCGGCTGCATCAATGCCTGCGGCCATCATCACGCCGGACATATCGGCATATTGGGCGTCGATAAGAAGGGCGTCGAATCCTACCAATTGCTGCTTGGCGGCAGCGCGGCGGAGGATGTCAGCCTTGCCAAGATCACCGGTCCGGGTTTCGACGAGCACGGCATTGTCGATGCTGTGGAGACGGTAACGAACCTTTATGAAAGCGAACGCCAGGATGGCGAACGCTTCCTGGATACTTATCGCCGTCTCGGCATGGCACCGTTCAAGGAGGCGCTTTATGGCTGAGCAGCAGAATAACAAAGGCAGCTGGCCGCGTTATCGCGACGATGCCCCCGTCAATTCCCCTGCTGTAACGCTGGAAGCCTTCGTGGAGCAGTCCGACGCCGTTGCCGTGCGTATCGAACCCGGCGCGGATGTGCGTGAGCTGATCCCCCATCTGGGCCGCATTAAGCTTGTCGAGATCGGTTTTCCCGTGTTCGGCGACGGCCGCAACTATTCCGCTGCGCGTATTCTGCGGGAAGAGGGGTATCAGGGGGAAATTCGTGCAGAGGGCGATGTTCTTCTGGATCAGATCGCCTTCATGCGGCGCTGCGGCGTGGACAGTTTTGCGCCTGCTGAACCGATCGCGGCAGAGGCGGCCGAGCGCGCGCTGGGATTCTGGCCCGAGGTCTATCAGCCGGCGGCGGACGCCCGCACCCCGATTTGGGCAAAACGGCATGGCTGAGGCGGCCCTGGCCCCCTCCCTGGTGCGTGAACGTGATCGCCTCGACCTCGGCTATACCGACGCCGATGCGGCTGCGCTCAATGCTGAGCTGTCCGATCTCGACACGCATGCCTTCCTGGATGCAATCCTGTCAGAGATTGCAGCCGGGGAGTTGGCGGTCGTGTCCTCTTTTGGTGCCGAAAGCGCTGTGTTGCTTGATTTGGTTGCTGCCGTGGATCCGGGGCTTCCGGTGCTTTTTCTGGAAACCGGCAAGCATTTCCCGGAGACGCTTGCCTATCGCGACGAACTGATCCGGCGGCTGGGTCTGACCGACGTGCGGTCTTTGACGCCCGATCCTGCCGATCTGGCGGCCAAGGACGATAAGGGCCTGCGCTGGTCCTATGATCCCGATGGGTGCTGCGAATTGCGCAAGGTGAAGCCGCTGGAGCGGGCCATGAAGGAATTCCGCGGCTCCATTACCGGGCGGAAGGCTTTTCAGAATGATTTGCGTTCAAAACTGCCCCGGGTCGAGGCGGAGAATGGACGGCTGAAAATCAATCCGATCATCCACTGGTCGGCGGGGGATATCGCCGCGCATTTCGAGGCGCGAAACCTGCCACGCCACCCGCTGGAGGCGGAGGGGTATCCCTCCATCGGCTGCGCGCCCTGCACATCCAAGGTGCGGCCCGGCGAAGATCCGCGCAGCGGCCGCTGGAGGGGGTGGGACAAGACCGAATGCGGTATCCACGTCGATGGCGAAGCGAGCGAGCTGCCGACCTTCTGATCCGCCGCGCGCCCGTCTTGCGCCACCCCACCCCCTTAAGAACGAACGATGTTATGCGGCGCGTTCGTACCGCTGTTCCAGCATATCCGTCAGCTTTTCACCTTCTGCGATTTCGGCGAAGGCGGTCTTTATTGCGCCGAGCGCCTGCGGGTCGTCGTTCAGCAGGCCACCGTCGATGGCGGCTGCGAACTTGTCCTTGATGTAATCCTCGCCCTCTTCGACATTGTCGGTGGCAGCCTTGTCGCTGTCGCTGAAGCGGTCGGTGATCTTTGTCCAGATACGGTGCAGATCGCCGAGCATGGTGCCGTCGGGATCGCGGGGTTCGCCGCCCAGGCGCACGATTTCCTTATTCAGCGTATTGACGGTGGCGCGGCGCTTTTCGGCCTGGGAGCTGAAGGTGCTTTTCAGGCCGGGATTGGTTGCCCGCTGGGCGGCGAGCTCATAGCCCTTGATGCTGTCCACGGCGGTGTCGGTGAGGGTGTTGAGGGTCGTCAGAACGGTATTCATAAAGTCTCCTTCGGGTCTGAATGGGTTTCCAGACCAACGAGGGACCGGCCGTATCGTTGCATTTGCGACCGGGCGAGCAGCGGTATCATTCTGCTTTTGCAACAAAAATGCGACGAACGGTTCGCCGAATGCTGCAACATTATCAGGGGCCTAGCGTTACATCATCTGTCGGCACCATGCCGGCGTTGTGGAGTCAGTAATATGGCAGACCAGAAGAGCAGTTCGGGCCAGAAGAAGCAGCAGGGCGCGAACGATCAGAACCGGAAGAGCGACCAGCAGCAGCAGGAACGCTCCACCCCGAAATCCGGAAAAGCAGGCCAGAAACCGTCGCAAAAGAAGCAGATGAGCTGACGCCCCTGGCGATGAAGAGGGCCGCGCCCGGATTTCCGGACGCGGCCCTTTTTGTTGGGCGCCGCCCTGGATTTTGCCGCCCGACAGGCCCGGATTCCGGCCGTTTACCCGAACCGCACAGCCCCCCGAACCGGACAATCCGCACACTCAGCGCGCATGTGCGCGCGCACACGTGCGAGAGCGCGGGCGTAGCCTGTGCCCCGGGGAGCAGGCGAGATAGCGAACGCGGCGAGAGCGGCGGCGATGGTGGCGATAATCGCGGCGGCGCTCCGCGAAAGTAGGCTGCCGCCAGCGTTCCCAGCTTTTACGTTGCGGGTCGAGCGAGGGGCGGGCGTGCGGTCAGCGATCATGGGTCGAAGAGTGCGGATGAAAATCCTATTTTTCAACAGGCTGCACATGCGGCGCGATGGTTTCGGCGGCCGGTGTGGCGTGCTTGCACCGAATCTGTGCGGTTCGGTGTCCGGTTCAGCTGTCCGGTTCGAATAGCCCTTATCCGCCACCTGTTTTTACCGCCCTGTCCAAAGTCGTACGAAACCTGCGCGCGGGCCACGGGTTGGAACGGCGACAGCCCAGTAAAGGATGTACCCATGACCGACGGCAAACCCACGAACCGATCCGACAGCGACCATGGCGGCAGCCCGACGCCGCGCGAGGATGTACGCAAGCATATGGAGAAACACGGACATGAGGATGACAGCGACGGCGATCTGTCCAGCGATCCGAAAGGCGAAGGCAAAATAGGCCAGCCGCACCCCAAGCGCCACTGACCGTGCGCGTCGACCGCACGACCCCGCCCGATGCCGCCTCCCCGCCCGATGGAACACCCGGTGAAAGGTTCATGACGAAGTAAGGAAGGCCCGCCCGCGATGGAGACAGACATCGAAACTTGGTTCAACAGCTGGGAACGGCTGTGGAGCATAGCGCAGGGGGCCGCGTTCTTTTTTGTTCTGATCGTCCTGCTGGTGCGCGTATTGGGCAAACGGACGACGGGCCAGATGAACAATTTCGACTGGATCATCACCGTCGCGGTCGGCAGCCTGGCCGCCAGCGGCATATTGCTGAAGGGGGTCAGCATATTGGATGCCACGCTGGCCATTTTGGTGCTGGGCGGCCTGCAATGGCTGACCACGGTGGGCGTTCTGAACAGCCGGATATTCCGCAAACTGGTGAAGGCCGATCCGCGCCTACTGGTCCACAAGGGCGTTTTGTTGAAACAGGCGATGCGGCGGGAACGGATCAGCGAAGCCGAGGTCTACTCTGTCCTGCGCCAGCATGGCTATACCAGCCCCGACGACGCCAATTGGGTGATATTGGAAACGGACGGTACGATGACCGTCGTCCCGCGCCAGGATCTGCACCTGAACGACGCGCGGCTGATGGCGGACGTTGAGGGCTGGCCCGAACCTGTGCGGCGGTCGAGCGCGGGCTGAGTCGCGCGCAAACACCTGCGCGCAGGGCGGCAAATGGGACGAGGTGCGGTGTCGGCAGGTGCCGGAGGGAGGGGGATGTCAGGCGACAGGCATATGCGCGGGCCACGGGCGGCGCGACAAACCTTTGCGCCGCGCCGCCCGGATGTCCGTGTGGATCAGTCGTACATGTCCTTCAGGCGGTCGGTCAGCTTTTCGCCCTCGATGATTTCATCATAGGCGCGCTGGACGATGGCGCGGGTTGCGGGGTCCAGATCGCCCTTGTCGAGCGCGTGCCAGAATTTCTGGCTGATATAATCCTCGCCCTCCTCGACGCGTTCGGCGGCGGCCTCGTCGGCATCCTCGAACAGATTGGCGATGGTGCTCCAGATGCGGTGAAGATCGCCCGTCACGGTGCCGTCGGTGGTGAGGGAGCCGCCCTGGCGCGCCACCTCTGACTTCAGCATGTCGACGGTGCGGCGGCGCTTTGCCGCCTGTTCGGTCAGGATGCGCTTCAGTTCGGGGGATTTCGCCTTTTGCGCGGCGAGTTCATAGCCCTTCACGCTGTCGATGGCGGTGTCGGTCAGGGTTTCCAGGGTCTTTGTGGATGCGGTGGTCATGTGCGCGTCTCCGGCTGTCATGGGGGTGCCGGGTGAACGAAGCGCGGGCGATTTCGCTCCGTGGGGCGCATGACGGGGTGCCGTGGGGCAAAGGCCGGGGGTGTGGGCGGAGTGGGCCTTAGCTGAGGGGCCTTAGCTGAGGCGCGGTCCGGCGCGGTCATCGGCGCGGTCTTCGGCGAGATTCACGGCAAGGTCTATGCGTACGCGGACGGAGCGGATGGCGATGCGGGTTTCCTGTAGAAACAGGACCAGGCCAACGACGATCAGGCCCATGGCGAGGATGAACAGGGCGGCAATAGCCAGGCCGATTTCCACACCGGCAAAGGAGGCGACGAACAGGACGCCGACGACCAGACAGACGCACAAGGCACTCGCAACGCAGCAATAAATGGCATAGTGCGACAGCGTCATGCGCGCCGACAGCGCCGGCAATTCCGCCAGCGCCCGTTCGCGCACATCGGGCGGCATCTGTTCATGCGTGGTTTCGATCACCCGCGACCGGTCGATTACGCGCGACAGGCGCGATGTGATGACGTTCAATAGCGCGCCAATGCCCGCGATCAGGAACACCGGCGCAATGGCCAGCTGTACCAGATGGCTGACACTGTCGATGCCGGTATTGGCCGCGAGCGTGGTCTCTATGAAGGGTATGCTGGGTATGGCGGGCATAGGAGGTATTTAGAACGTAGGGACGAGAACAGGAAGGATGGTGAACCAGGGGCAAAATGGACGCACTTGATGGCGACAACTCCGGACCCACGCTGATCCTTTTAGCATTCAGCAGGCGTAGCAACTGTCCGGCTTTGCATGGCTTGTGCTCATTTTTCGGCAAGCATTCAGAAAAAGTCTAGACATACCCTCCGAGTAAAAAAAACAGCAGTAGAGCGTCTGCGCATGCAAAAACAGCAAACTGCAACCAGAACAAGAACGGTTCCTGATTGCGGTAAACGGCTGAACCAGCGATACCAACATAACCTTTCACAAGAAAGAATATCAATAGTGTTGTGAGGATAATAAAGAATGCCCAGACCATATCAAAACCTACTTACATGCGTTAGGGACTGCTGTGAGCCCTGCGTTGTAGAGGGCATCAGTGGCAGCTTGCCTGAAGCGATCGGCGGAAGACCCGCGTCCTACGCCTGTGTTACCAGTCAGCTGTCCCGCTAGCTTACCGGCCGGAATCAACCCGCCCAAAGTTCTGCCAACATCCGAAGCGAACAGGGGGGGCATCCCCGGTTTGGAAACCATAGACACCACTAGCGCCTAGCTGGGGAGCGTTCAGCAACGGCTGCAAATACCGCCCCGCACAGCTGGCCTCTATTTTTACCACGTCCTCGGCTTGCCCGCCGCGACGACGGTGCCGCCGCCATTGCCGCCCTCTGGCCCCAACTCAACAAACCAATTAGCGGCCTTTCCCCGTCAAACCCCCAGTGCCGCCTTTCGCAGGTCCGCGTTCATGCGGGTTTGCCAGCCGGGGCCGGTGGCGCGGTAGGCGGCGAGAACCTCCTTATCGACCCGAAGTGAGATGCGTTCCTTGGTGCGGCCGCGCGGGCGGCCGGGACGGATGATCTGGTCACCGTGGCGGATTTCCGCACGCGCCCACTCTTCCTCCGCCCACTCCGGCGCGTCATCCGGGTCAACCCAGGTGCCGGGTGAA
Organism: Pacificimonas sp. ICDLI1SI03; assembly: GCF_054740865.1. Taxonomy (NCBI): domain Bacteria; kingdom Pseudomonadati; phylum Pseudomonadota; class Alphaproteobacteria; order Sphingomonadales; family Sphingosinicellaceae; genus Pacificimonas; species Pacificimonas sp. ICDLI1SI03. Next base: position 1,882,408 of record NZ_JBSQAU010000001.1, on the reverse strand, counting down.
TCTGGCCTGTTCTCGCTCATTGCATTTCCTCATCGATATGATGTGCCGCCCGGCGCCGCGTTCCGTCCAGACCAGCATCACCAGCCTACCTTTCAACAGGCCATAGGTCTGGTATCGCGTTTCGCCGTAATCTTGCCGGTCGTCCTCAATGGTCGCCGTCAGGCCGGCAAACACTTCGGCTGCATCCGCGAAATCCAACCCGCGTTCCGCCAGCGTCTTTGCGCGCTTGGCAGGATCATAGCTAACACGCATCAATAAATGTATGTACAAATATTAGCGTGGTCAAGATTGCCGGCCATTATTCCGCCGCCGCCTTCGCCTCAGCGGTTTCCAAGAGCGGCGCCAGATACCGCCCCGTATAGCTTGCCTCTATTTTCACCACGTCCTCGGGCTTGCCCGCCGCGACGACGGTGCCGCCGCCATTGCCGCCCTCTGGCCCCATGTCGACGATCCAGTCGGCGGTCTTGATCACCTCCAGATTATGTTCGATGACGATGACGCTGTTGCCCTGTTCGACGAGGGCGTGCAGCACCTCTAGCAATTTGCGTACATCCTCGAAATGCAGGCCGGTCGTCGGCTCGTCCAGGATGTAGAGGGTGCGGCCGGTGGCGCGTTTCGACAGCTCCTTTGCCAGTTTGACGCGCTGCGCCTCTCCGCCCGACAGGGTGGTCGCCTGTTGCCCGACCTTTACATAGCCCAGGCCCACCTCCTCCAGCATGGCCATCTTGTCGCGAATGGGCGGGACGGCGGCAAAGGCGGCGTGGGCATCCTCCACCGTCATGTCCAGCACATCGGCGATGGACAGCCCCTTCCACTTTACCTCCAAAGTTTCGCGGTTGTAGCGCGCGCCCTTGCACACGTCGCAGGTGACATAGACATCGGGCAGGAAGTGCATTTCGATCTTTATGACGCCGTCGCCCTTGCACGCCTCGCACCGGCCGCCCTTTACGTTGAAGGAGAAGCGGCCGGGCTTGTAGCCGCGGGTCTTTGATTCCGGCAGGCCGGCGAACCAGTCGCGGATCGACGTGAACGCGCCGGTATAGGTCGCCGGGTTCGACCGCGGCGTGCGGCCGATGGGCGACTGATCGATGTCGATGACCTTGTCGAGATGTTCCAGACCCTTCAGCCCCTCATGCGGCCCCATGGGCACGCGGGCGCCGTTCAGCGCGCGCGCGGCGGCGGGGTACAGCGTGTCGATGACGAAGCTGGACTTGCCCGAACCCGACACGCCGGTAACGCAGGTGAAGGTGCCGAGCGGGATCTTTACATCCACATTCTGCAGATTGTTGGCGGTCGCGCCTGTCAGGCGGAGGGACTTGCCATTGCCCTTGCGGCGCTTGGGCGGCAGCGGGACCGCGCGGCGGCCGGACAGATAGGCGCCGGTCACGCTCTCCTCGCTGGCGAGAATGTCCTCCAGCGTGCCCTGCGCGATGATGCGGCCGCCATGGACGCCCGCGCCCGGGCCTATGTCGACGATATAGTCGGCGGTGCGGATCGAATCCTCGTCATGTTCGACGACCAGGACAGTATTGCCCAGGTCGCGAAGGCGGCGGAGGGTTTCAAGCAGGCGGTCATTGTCCCGCTGATGCAGGCCGATGGACGGCTCATCGAGGACGTAAAGCACGCCCGACAGGCCGCTGCCGATCTGGCTGGCGAGGCGGATGCGCTGTGACTCGCCGCCGGACAGGGTGCCGGATTTGCGGTCGAGGTTCAGATAGTCGAGGCCGACATTGTCGAGGAAGCCGAGGCGCTCGGTGATTTCCTTCAACACCTGGCGGGCGATCTCGTTCTGCTGGTCCGTCAGCTTTTCGGGCAGGGCGCGCGACCAGGCCAGCGCCTGATCGATGGGCAGGCGGCTGATGTCGCTGATCGGGTCGCCGTCGATCTTTACCGCCAGCGCCTGCGGACGCAGGCGCGCGCCGTCGCACACCTCGCACGGGGCGGCGGACTGGAAGCGGGTCAGCTCCTCCCGCATCCACGAGGATTCCGTGCTGGCCAGGCGGCGCTCCATATTGTGGATGACGCCCTCGAACGGCTTTTTCACGTCATAGGATTTGCGGCCGTCCTGAAAGCTGAGCGTGATCGGCTTTCCCTTTGTGCCGAGGAGGACCATGTCGCGCGCATCCTGGGGCAGATCCTCCCACGGGGTGGCGAGGTCGAAGCCGCCCGCCTTCGCCACGGATTTCAGCACCTGCATATAATAGGGGGAGGGCGGCTGCGATTTCGCCCAGGGGACGACGGCGCCCTTTTGCAGGCTGAGCTTTGTGTTGGGGACGATCAGGTCAGGGTCGAAATAGGGCTTTTCGCCAATGCCGTCGCATGCCGGGCAGGCGCCATGCGGCGAGTTGAACGAGAACAGGCGCGGCTCGATTTCGGGAATGGTGAAGCCGGAAACGGGGCAGGCGAATTTCTGGCTGAACAGAACGGCATCCCGGGGCGGGTCGCCCTCCTTCACCACGGGTTCCGCAATGGCGAGGCCGTCGGCCAGCGACAGGGCGGTTTCCAGGGAATCGGCAAGGCGGCTTTCAATGCCGGACTTCACGACGATGCGGTCGACGACGATTTCGATGTCGTGCTTGAATTTCTTGTCGAGTTTCGGCGCATCCTCAATGGCGTAGATCTCGCCATTTACCTTCACGCGCTGAAAGCCGGCGGCCTGCCATTCGGCGAATTCCTTGCGATATTCGCCCTTTCGCCCGCGCACGACGGGGGCGAGCAGCAGCAGGCGCGTGCCGTCCGGTTCCGACATGATGCGGTCGACCATCTGGCTGACCTGCTGCGTTTCGATGGGGAGGCCCGTGGCCGGGCTGTAGGGAATGCCGATGCGCGCCCATAACAGGCGCATATAGTCGTAAATTTCGGTGACGGTCGCGACGGTGGAGCGCGGGTTCTTCGACGTCGTCTTCTGCTCGATGGAAATGGCGGGGCTGAGGCCCTCTATATGGTCCACATCGGGCTTCTGCATCAGTTCCAGAAACTGGCGCGCATAGGCGCTGAGGCTCTCGACATAGCGGCGCTGCCCCTCTGCATAGATGGTGTCGAACGCCAGCGAGGATTTGCCGGAGCCGGACAGGCCCGTCATCACGATCAGGCTGTCGCGCGGCAGATCGATGTCCACGTCCTTAAGATTGTGCTCGCGCGCGCCGCGCACCGATATCGTCGTCAAGGCCATGAGGTGTAGGTTTCCGGTTTGTTCTGGTCAGCTGGAACTAGCGCCTGCCAGCGCCGCGGGGAAGAGCAGAGGTGGGGATTGGCTGCTGCTTAGTCAAAGGCCGGTGCCAGGAAACGACCGCCGCCTGTATTCGGCGCACGGCCATCGCGCCCGCGCCCTCTTGTGAACGGACGCATCCCGCGCTTTGCAGTGCAGGATGACAGGCGTTGCAATCATCTTGGCGGGACTGGGGCTGCTGATCGGCAGCTTCATCGGGGTCGTCGTGGAGCGGTGGCCGCGTGGGGAGGGCTTTGCGCGGGGGCGGTCGCGGTGCGATGGCTGTGGCCGCACGCTGAACGCGGCGGAGATGGTGCCGCTGTTGTCCTGGCTGTGGCTGAGGGGGCGGTGCCGTACATGCGGCGCGCGGGTTTCGCCGCTGTTGCCGTTGCTGGAGATCGGCGCGGCGGCGATTGGCGGCATTGTGGGCATCACGCTGGAGGGGCTGCCCGGCGCAGCTGGCGGCGCGGAGGGGTGGCTGCATCCGGCCTGGCTGGCGGCGGTGTCGGTGCATATGGCGTGGTTGGTGCCAGTGTCGCTGCACCTGGCATGGGCGCCGTTCGGATGGGCGCTGCTGTGCCTGGCGGCGCTGGATTACCGAGCGATGTGGCTGCCGGACAGGCTGACCCTGCCGCTGCTGGCATTGGGCCTGCTGATCGGCGCGGCAAAGGGGCAGGCGGTGCTGGCGCTGGCGGGCGCAGGAATCGGCTGGGCGCTGCTGGTGCTGGTAGGCGGGCTGTACGAACGCGCGCGCGGCCGCGCGGGACTGGGCGGCGGCGATCCGAAATTGCTGGCGGCGATCGGCGCCTGGCTGGGGCCGGGGGCGCTGCCGCTGGTCATCGTCGCCGCCTCTGTGGCCGGACTTGGCGTCGCAATGTCCATGAAAGTCGCGGGTCATGAGGTCGGCGGGGCCACTCGGATGCCCTTCGGTACACTGCTCGCCCTAGGGGCGGGCGGGTATTTTATCGCTCTGGTACTGGGGGGAGCGCCGGCGTTTTCGATTTTGGGGTGACGTGGCAGAACGTGGGGTGAGGTGGCCGAACGTCGGCGCGGCAGGCGGCGGTCCATGTGGGGGCATTAGGAAAAATTAAGGATACGCAGCCAGAGACGGGGCATCGGCCTCGTATTGCCGGTGATTTTGGCGCGCCATTGAAGCGAACTTATGATGTGAGCATTTTCACCCTATTCGCTGCGAACGTTCTTGTCCTGATCGTCACGGCCTTCGCATTCGGGGCCGCCTGGCATGGCCAGACCGGCAGGCTTTATTGGCCCTCCTGGATTGTGGCGAACGTCATGCTGGTCGCGGCCCTCCTGCTGCTGATGTTCGCGCCCAGTAGTCGGGCGGGCCTTGCCATCGCCCTTGGCAATTGCCTGCTGGTGGCCGGATTCGGTTTTCGATGGCGCGCGGCGCGCCAGTTTGCGATGCGACCTGCACCCCTTGCGCCGACATTGGCGCCGGCCCTGCTGGCGGTGGGCCTGTTCGCGTTGCCGGACCTGGTGGATTATCGTGCCACCTACACGGCCATCAACATGATGCTGACGGTGCAGGCGCTGGCGACCGGATATGAATTCTGGCGCGACAGGCGGGATGGCCTGCCCTCCCGCTACGGTCTGGTCCTGACCTATTGCCTGATCGCCGCGTCGTTCGCCGCGCGCGTGGCACAGGGCCTGGTCATCACCCATGATTTCGGCAGCTATTTGCCGCAGGACCTCATGCTGGAGATCCATCTTTACGTGGCGCTGATCTATACGACGGGCAGCGCCGCCTTTCTGTTGTCGCTGGTTTATGAGCGTGGCGCGCTCGACCTGCGGCGGGCGGCCCTGACCGATCCGCTGACCGCGCTGCCCAACCGCCGTGCATTCGAAGCGCGGCTGGAGAAACATATTGCCGAAGACGACCGCAACTTCGCCGTCATTCTGATCGACATCGACCATTTCAAGGCGGTGAACGACCGCTATGGACATGCTTCTGGCGATACGGCCCTGCGCGCCTGTGCCCATATATGCGCGCAGCAATTGCGTCCCTGCGACTTCATCGCCCGGATAGGCGGCGAGGAGTTCGCCGCCGTTCTGCCGGACGCCGATGCCGCCAGCGCCTATGCCGCGACCGATCGGATCCGTAGCGCCGTCGAGGCCTGCCACATCACCTCGCACGGGCAGACATTTAGACTGACCCTGAGCGCCGGAATGGTTCATGCCGCACATTGCGGCGGCGGCTTCGACGATCTGATGCGAAAGGCGGATGCCGCGCTGTACCGCGCAAAAGGCGGAGGCCGAAACAGGATCGAACAGGCGGCCGCATAGATTCGCCGCCTGAACCGGTTTGCGGTGCCCGGCAGCCGCACGACGTCACGGCGGTCGCGATTCTGAAATAGTTTGTCACATTCGCGGCAGGGCTGGGAAACAGGGCAGTTCCTATATCGCTATTGTCCGCACAGGACGGCCTGCCCGAAGCGCGCCCGGTCAACCGACGCACGAATTCCTGGCGGCGGCGCGCGCAAACACCATCGATTCGTGCCCGCCGGCGTCTGCCCTAGCGTTTATTACACGGCCGCTGCGGCCACACGAACATATCGCTGATGAAATCAGCCCCTTGGCTTTGGCAGGGCCTTGAACGAAATTGAGAAGAAATCGGAGATTTTATGAAGTTAGTTCTATTGTGTTTTGCAGGGCTTAGCCTGACCGCATGTGCCGGGTCCCCCCTTTCCAATTCTGCCGAAAACCGCGCCCAGTTGAATTCAAGTTCGGAGCGGACCTATTCGAAGTGCATGTGGACGAAGCCGCGCTGTGCGCCCGGCCTCGCGCGAACACCGGGCGCATAACGCCCCCCTCCAAATTATCCTTGGCATGAGCAGTTAGGCCGATAAGCGGGCGAAACGCTGAAGCGCGGAGATACTGACGGGCCGTCAGATCCTGCGACTTTTCGAACCTTTGCATGCCAAGGAGGAGAGGCCCATCCCCCGTTCCACATTCATCCCATCGCTCGCCGCACTTTGCGGCGGCAGCGCCATGGCGCTGGCCCTTGCCGGGTTTCCCGCGGCGGCGCAGTCCTCCACCCTGGTATCTGCCGAAGTGATGACGGATTACAGGGTGCGAGGATTGAGCTGGAGCGACGGTGAGACGACGGCGCAGGGCTATGTCGGTCTGCCCATATCGTCCCGACTGGATGCCTCTATCACGGCCACGGCGCTGCGCGAGTCCAGCCGCCACAGTGGCAGTGATGCCGGAGTCGATCTGGCGGCCTATTATGGCGACCGTGCCGGGCTGTTCGACTGGTATGGCGGTGTCGTCGGACATTTGTTCGCGGGCGCAGAGGGATCCATGGACTATGCCGAAGTCCGCGCGGGCGGCAGCGTGACGCTGGGGCCGGCGGCCGTGGACGTGTCGGCATCCTATGCGCCCTCGCAGGACGCCATTGGCGGCAGCAACCTCTATGGCCGTATCGGCGCACAAGCCGGCATCTGGGGCAGTCCCATCACCTTTCGCGGGCATGTCGGCAGATCCACCGGATCGGTTGACGATCCGGTGCGGGCAAATCGCTTGCGCCCCGGCGGCGATTATACCGACTGGTTATTGGGCGCAGATTATGTGCTGGGGCCTTTCCTTTTCGGTCTGGCCTATACCGACACCGACATCGATGCCTCCGAAGCGGTCCCGGCTGGACTTGGCCGCGATGCGGGTTCACGTATCGTTGCGCGCGCGCGGTTCGATTTCTAGACCTTAGCTATCGGCGCGAAAGCTTTGAGAGGAGCCTGATATGCCGAGCGAGAAAGTGACCATCCGAACGCGGGATGGCGAATGTCCCGTGCATGTGATGATTCCTGCCGGTGCCGCCGGTGCGGGCGAGTGGCCTGCCGTGATCCTCTACATGGACGCGGGCGGCATACGGCCCGGCATTGCCGCCATGGCACAGCGTCTGGCGGATGCGGGATATATCGTGCTGCTGCCTGACCTGTTCTATCGCTATGGCCATTATGACCCCTTTGTGCCCGCAGAGGTTTTCGCCGGCGACATGCGCGCGATCCTGGGGCCGCTGATGGCGACGACGGGCAATGACAAGTCCGCCGAAGATACCGGGTCGCTGCTGACCTATCTGGACACGCGCGCCGATGTGAAGGGGCGCAGGATTGGCGCGGTGGGGTTCTGCATGGGCGGTGGCATGGCCATCGTCGCTGCTGGCACCTACCCGGATCGCTTTGCGGCGGTGGCAAGCTTTCACGGCGGCAATCTGGCGACCGACGCGCCGACCAGTCCGCATTTGTGGGCATCGCACCTGTCGGCGGAAGTCTATGTCGCCGCCGCGGAGAACGATAATAGCTATCCGCCCGAGATGGCCGAACGGTTTGAAAAGGCGCTGGCCGATGCGGGCGTGTCCTATGCCACCGACACCTATCCGGCCGCGCATGGCTGGATGATGCCGGATTTTCCTGTGTATGACGAGGCCTCCGCCGAGCGGGGCTGGGAGGAAATGCTGGCGCTGTTCGAGCGGGCGCTGGGCGACGCGACTGAGTAGCGCGCCTTAGCGCTTTTCCACCTGATGCTTCTTTGACGCGGCGGCGGCTCGTTGCCACGGCCAGCAACCCTCTATCTCTGTTTCGAGGGAAAAGCTGAGGAAGGTCCGGATGACGACGATCGCACCCAGAAGGCCGACACTTTCATAGCTGAGGGGGGCGGTGATGGTGGCGATGATATCGGCACCGACGAGAAGCTCCAGCCCCAGAAGGATGCCGCGGCCCAGGTTCGAGCGGTAACGGTCATAGGCATCGCGCCAGTCACCGGACTGCCGACCCTGCACCACATAAGCGCCGCTGGACAACAGGATGCTGATCAAGATGACGGCGACGCCGGCAAGCTCTATCAGCTTGGCGATCTGCCCGACGATACCATGGACCTGGTCGATCATCATGGATCGTAAACAAAGGGCCGCCGGGCGTTGTTCCGCACGGCGCGCGGGATCGTGGCCCCGATCACGCGGGTTAATGATGACCGGGCAACCATCGGGCTGCCCGGTCAAAAGCGCATTAAAGCTGCGAAAGCATGTGTTCCGCGCTTGAGACGCGGAAGTCGCCGGGCGCCTCTACGTTCAGTTCCGAAACAACGCCGTCCTTGACGATCATGGAATAGCGCTGCGAGCGCTTGCCCATGCCAAAGCCCGAGGCGTCCATGGTCAGGCCAAGCGCCTCCGTGAAATCGCCATTGCCGTCGGCCAGCATCGTGACCTTCTGCCCGGCATCGGCGCTTTTGCCCCAGGCATCCATGACGAACGCGTCATTGACGCTGACGCAGGCGATTTCGTCGACGCCGCTGGATTTCAATTCGTCGGCCTTGCTTACATAACCGGGCAGGTGCTTTGCGCTGCAGGTCGGCGTGAAGGCGCCGGGAACGGCAAACAGGGCAACCGTACGACCGGCAAAGAATTCGCCCGTTTCGACGGGGCGTGGCCCTTCTTCAGTCATTTTCGTGAGTTTGGCAGCAGGTATCTTGTCACCGACGTTGAGGGGCATTGTCATCTCCTTTGTTGGAACAGGGTCACGCATATTCCATCGCACGTTGCGCGGCATGGTTCCACCTTGGCGAATGCGGCAGGGCGCTTATGTTAACCCTGATGACACAAACCACACCTGCGCCGCCGCCCTTTCTGTCCGGACAGTTCCTGTTGTCTATGCCGGGGATGGGGGACGAAAGGTTTTCCCGCGCCGTCATCGCGATGTGCGCGCATGACGACGATTCGGCGCTGGGCATCGTCATCAATCATATTCGCGGCGACGTCGACGCGCGCGGCCTGATGGATCAACTGGACATCGATCATTCGGGCATGGACGACGCCCCGGTCTATGCCGGCGGGCCGGTGGAGCCGCAGCGCGGATTCGTCCTGCATTCCACGGATTATGAGGGACAGGGCACGCTGAATGTCGCGGGGCGCTGGGCGCTGACAGCGACGCTGGACATATTGCGCGACATCGGCGCGGGTAACGGTCCGGCGCAATGGCTGATCGCGCTGGGCTATACCGGCTGGGGCGAGGGGCAATTGGAACGGGAACTGACGCAGCATGGCTGGATGAGCGTGGAGGGCGACGGTGGCATCATGTGGAACACCCATGTCGCCGACCGCTGGCCGCGCGCGTTCGAAAGCGCGGGTATCGATGTGTCGCTGCTGTCCGCCACCAGCGGGCGAGCCTAGCCCAGGCCTGTTCCACGATGCCGGGCGCAAGCGTTCCGGCAAGGATATAAAGCAATCTTTATATTTGCCCCCGCGTCCGGCGGCTCCTATGGTCGCGCCATATGCAATTCTCGACTGACAGGAGCGCCGAAATGGCCGAAGACTATATTATTTCCGATATCAACCTGGCCGAATATGGCCGCCGCGAACTGGACATTGCCGAAACCGAAATGCCCGGCCTGATGGCGACGCGGGAGGAATATGGCGAGGCAAAGCCGCTGAAGGGCGCGCGTATCGCCGGCTGCCTGCACATGACCATTCAGACGGCTGCGCTGATCGAAACGCTGACGGCGCTGGGCGCGGAAGTCCGCTGGGCATCGTGCAACATCTATTCGACGCAGGACCATGCCGCCGCCGCCATCGCCGCGACGGGCGTGCCGGTCTTTGCCAAGAAGGGCGAGACGCTGGCGGAATATTGGGAATATGTGGACCAGATTTTCCAGTGGGGCGACGATCCCTGCAATCTGATCCTGGACGATGGCGGCGACGCCACCGGGTACGTCATCTGGGGCGCGCGCATGGAAGCGGGCGAAGAGATGCCCGCGCCGGGGAACGAGGAAGAGGAAGAGATGCAGAAGGTGCTGAAAAAGCGCCTGAAGGAGTCGCCGGGCTTCTTCACCAAGCTGCGCGATTCCATCAAGGGCGTCTCTGAAGAAACGACGACCGGCGTGCTGCGCCTGTACGGCCTTGCCAAGAAGGGCAAGCTGCCCTTCCCGGCGATCAACGTAAATGACAGCGTCACCAAGTCGAAGTTTGACAATAAATATGGCTGCAAGGAATCGCTGGTCGACGGCATTCGCCGTGGTACCGACGTGATGATGGCGGGCAAGGTCGCTGTTGTCGCCGGTTATGGCGATGTCGGCAAGGGCTCCGCCGCCAGCCTGCGCGGCGCCGGTGCGCGCGTGATGGTGACGGAAATCGATCCGATCTGCGCCCTGCAGGCGGCGATGGACGGCTATGCCGTGACGACGATGGAAGAAGCGGCACCGTTCGCCGACATCTTCGTGACGACGACCGGCAATAAGGACGTCATCACCATCGACCATATGCGCGCGATGAAGGACATGGCGATCGTCGGCAATATCGGCCATTTCGACAATGAAATTCAGGTCGGCAAGCTGGCCAATCTGGAACATGTCGAAGTGAAGCCGCAGGTGGACATGTACACCTTCCCCGACGGCAAGCGCATGCTGCTGCTGTCGCAGGGGCGCCTGCTCAACCTGGGCAATGCGACGGGGCACCCGAGTTTCGTCATGTCGGCTAGCTTTACCAACCAGGTGCTGGCGCAGATCGAATTGTGGACCAAGGGCGACAATTACGAGAACCAGGTCTATGTGCTGCCCAAGCATCTGGACGAGAAGGTCGCCCGCCTGCACCTTGAGAAGCTGAACGTGAAGCTGAGCGAGCTGTCGCAGGAACAGGCCGACTATATCGGCGTGCCCGTCAACGGGCCGTTCAAGGCGAATGAATATCGCTATTAATGGCTGAGCCGCCCTGTCGATAAGGGCATCTCTGCCAAGGAATGGGCGGCGGCACCGATGGTGTCGTCGCCCATTTCGTTTCAATGGGGTGCCGAGCGGGGGAGAGTCAGTGGGAGTCAGGGGGAAGAGGCGATGGGGGTTTCATCATAGCCGCGCCCTGTCAGCAGTTTGTTGTACGCCGGGCGATGCTCCGATAGGGAAACAGGCGTGTCGCGCGCCCTCCTTTATCCGGTGATTGCCGCCAGCGTGTCGAGCGCCGTCCCGGCGAGCGCTCTGGCGGCGTTGCCTGAAAATTTCCAGGTTACCGGGCCGACGTCGGCGGCGCTGATCGTCGCCGCGGCGTGGCTGCTGATCGCGGTGTGGGCGGTGATCCGGTCCGCGCGGATACGTGCGCAGGCGGAAACGGCACAGGCCTGGGGATTGCGCCTGCGCGGCCTGTTGTCGACCCTGCCGGTCGCCTATCTGATTTCAGGCGATGGGGGGCGTGTAACAGCTTCGGATTCGCTGCGTTCCTGGCTGGGCATCGATCATCGCGTGACGAAGCTGTCGGAACTTGCCCCGGCGCAGCGCGACGCGCGCCGGGCGACCGGCCTGGACAGCGAAAGCTATGCGGCCCTGGGAGCGGCGATTGCTGCCGCCGCCGTGTCAGGCCAGCCATTCGTTCTGAGAATGAAAACCGCCGACGGCGCGCGCCGCCTGCAGGCCACGGGACGTGCCGCGCCGCCGGAGGTGGCGGGGGATCGCGGCGTTACCGTATGGTTTGCCGACACGACCGAAACCGATCGGCAACGGAACGAGGCCGAGGCGAGATCCGCTGAGCAATTGGCGCGTTCGGAGGCCGCGCTGGCGATCCTGGCGGTCGCGCCCGTGCCGGTCTGGCGACGGGCCGCCGACCTGCGTCTGGTTCAGGTCAACGAAGCCTATGGCCGCGCCGTGGAGGCCGAGAGCCCCGACGCAGCGGTCGCCGAACAGGCGGAACTGCTGACCGGATCGCTGTCCATGACGCCGAAGGCTGCCGCGCAGGCCGCACTGGAAGAGGGCAGCGTCCAGGTGCGCGAGGAAACCACGGTCATTGGCGGCGAACGCCGTCGTCTGCGCATTGCCGAAATGCCGCTGCCATCGGGTGAAGTCGCGGGACTGGCCCTCGACATCACGGAGCGGGAAGAGGCGCGCGCGGAGCGGGATCGCTTTGCCGAGGCGCAGTCCTACATGGTTGCGCGCCTGTCGGCGGGCGTGGCGCAGTTCAATGCCGAACGGCAACTGGTCACAGCCAATGCCGCGTTTCAGCGAATATTCCGCATCGACGACGACATGCTGGAGAAGAAGCCGGAATTCGGCCGGGTGCTGGAGCGCATGCGGGAGGCACGGCGCCTGCCGGAGCAGCGCGATTTTCCCAATTGGATGGCGGAACGGCGCGGCTGGTTCCTGTCGGCGGATGCGGGGATCGAGGAAACCTGGGTGTTGCCGGACAATATGGTGCTGCGCGTCCTCGCTCAGCCCGCGCCCGATGGCGGTCTGCTGCTGATCTTCGAGGATCAGTCGGAGCGGCTGCGCCTCGCCTCCTCCCGCGATCAGCTGATCCGGGTGCAGGACGCGACGCTGCAGAATCTGCAGGAGGCGCTGGCGGTTTTCGGCGTCAATGGCCGGCTGCAGTTCCACAACCGGGCATTTCGCGATCTGTGGGACGTGCCGGAAAAGCTGCTGTCCGAGAATCCCCACGTCGATGCACTGTTCCAGGAAAGCCAGATCGGCGTTGTCGAGGGCGAGGTGGCAGAGATCATGCGAGAGCTGATCAACCTGTCGACCGACGGCCGGATCGAGCGTTCCGGCCGGCTGGAACTGACCGACGGGCGCTATCTGCGCTTTGCCGCTGTCCCCCTGCCGGACGGGAACGCGCTGTTTACCTTCATCGACGTGACCGATGCGGAACGTATCGAGCTGGCGCTGCGGGATCGCAACGAGGCGCTGGAGGCAGCGGACGCCGCGAAGAGCCGCTTCGTCGAGAGCATGTCCTATGAATTGCGCACGCCGCTGACCGCCATCGCCGGGTTCGCAGAGCTTCTGGAATTGGGCATTGCGGGCGAACTGAAGCAGAAGCAGGCCGACTATGTCGCCTCTATCCGGACGAGCGCGGAGCGGCTGCGCGTGATGATAAACGGCATTATCGATCTGGCCGTCAGCGATGCCGAGGGGCTGGCGCTTGACAGCGAGGATGTCGATATTCGCGCGCTGATCGACAGCGTCGCGGCGATGTCAGCATCCAACGCGGCGGATCGCGGCGTGGAATTTTCGGTGAAGCAGCAAGATGATCTCGGCAGCGTCCTGGGCGATTCCGTCCGCCTGCAGCAGGCAGTCTATAATCTGGTATCGAACGCATTGCGGTTCACGCCGCAGGGCGGGCATGTCGGCATTTCGGCGAAAGGCGACGCAGACGGCGTCCAGATTTCGGTGCGCGATACCGGCATCGGCATTCCCGAAGAGGAGCATGAGGCCATATTCGAGCGGTTCCGCAAGGGATCGAACGCAGGTGCGAGCCAGGGGGTCGGGCTGGGCCTGTCGCTGGTACGCGAAATCGTGACGCTGCACGGCGGAACGCTCATGCTGAAATCCGCCCCGGGGGAAGGGACGGAGATTTCCATGCATCTGCCGCGGCGGATGGAGCTGCCCCCGGTGACCCGGCCTATCGTGACCGGAGGGATCATTTGAAGTTCGAAAGCGAGGCGGAGCAGGAGAGGTTCGGCAGAAAATTGGGCGCGCTGCTGCGGCCCGGCGATGTCGTCACGCTGTCAGGGCCATTGGGGGCGGGCAAGACCGTTCTGGCGCGGGGAATGCTGCGCGGCGCCGGGCATGAGGGAGAGGTGCCCAGTCCGACCTTTACCCTGGTACAGCCATATGAGGATGCGGCGCTGCTGCTGCCGATATGGCATGCCGACCTGTACCGGCTGGATGATCCCGGGGAGGTGCCCGCGCTGGCGCTGGACGAGGTGCTGGAGGACGGCGCGCTGATCGTCGAATGGCCGGAACGGGCCGGTAGCCTGCTGCCCGGCCCGGCGCTTGCCCTGACCCTCACCGGGACGGGCGCCGAACCACGGCGGTTGACAGCCGACGTGCCGCCCGATTGGGAGCGCCGATGGGCCACAATCTAGACCTGCCCGCCGCGGCGCCCGCATTTTTGCAGCGCACGGGGTGGGACGCCGCCAAGATGACGGAATTCAGCGCCGACGCCGCGTTCCGGCGCTATTTCCGGCTTGCCCGTCCCGTCGGCGCGGGCGGCAAGGAAACCGCCATATTGATGCATGCGCCCAATCCGTCGGAACGATCCGAATGGTTCGTCGAAATGGCGGAAGAAATACGCGCCCGCGGCATGAGCGGCCCGGCGATCTATGCAAAGGACATGAGACACGGCCTGATCCTGCTGGAGGATCTGGGAACCGCGCAATATTTCCTGCACCTGCAATCCTGTGCGGTGGAGCAGGAGCATGAACTTTACGCGGCCGCGACCGATGTTCTGGTGGCGCTGCACGCAAAGCCGATGCCGGCGCGGCTGGGGTCCGTGGAGATCGATCAATATAGCGATGCGCGCATGGTGAAGGAGGCGGAGCTGCTGCTGGACTGGCACTGGCCGGAACTTGCCGGGACCGAAGCCCCGCCGGAGTTGAGAGAGAGTTATGCAGCGGCGTGGCAAGCGGTTCTGCCGGCCGGTCACTATGCGGACGATCGCATGGTGCAGCTGGATTATCATTCGCCCAATCTGATGTGGCTGCCGCAGCGGGACGGCGCGCGGCGCGTCGGCATATTGGATTTTCAGGACGCGATGCGCGGGCCTGCCGCCTATGATCTGGTATCGCTGTTACAGGATGCGCGGCGCGACGTTGCGGATGGCGTGGAGGCGGCAATGATTGCCCGCTATCTGGCGGCGGCGGATCTGGACGAGGAGGCGTTTCGCGCGAGCTATGCCGTGATGGGCGCGCAGCGGGCCGCACGTATATTGGGGGTGTTCGTCAGGCTGTGGCGGCGCGACGCGAAACCCGGCTATTTGCAGCATGTGCCGCGGTTATGGGCGCATCTCGACACAAACCTTATGCACCCCGCCCTGCAGCCGCTAAGGGCGTGGTTCGATGACAATCTGCCGCGGTCGATGCGCCGCGAATTCGACCCAGTCCGGTAAGGAATGCGAATGCCGTCCAGCAAGCCGCCCATGAAGAAGCCGATGTCCCTGCGTCCCAGGGTGCAGGCCGATATGCCACGCGCGGGGATGTTGCTGTCGGCGGGTCTGGGCAGGCGCATGCGGCCGCTGACCGCGACCCGCCCCAAGCCGCTGATTTCCGTCAACGGCAAGGCGCTGATCGATTATGCGCTGGAAAGTTACAAGCGGGCGGGCGTCGACCGGGTCGTCGTCAATACGCACTATCTGGCCGGGCAGGTCGAGGCGCATGTCAGGCGGGTGAACCATGGCCTGGACATCCATCTGTCCGACGAGCGTGACGAGTTGCTGGAAACCGGCGGCGGCTGCAAGAAGGCGCTGCCCCTGATCGGGGCGGACCCGTTTTTCGTCAGCAATAGCGACAATATCCTGATTGACGGGCCGATGGATGCCCTGGCGCTGCTGGCGGAAAGGTGGAAACCGGAGCAGATGGATGCCCTGCTGCTGCTGGTGCCGCTGGCGCGGGCGCATGGCTATAATGGCAATGGCGATTTCCGCATGTCGGGAACGGGGCAGCTGGCCCGCCAGAGCGGTACGCGCATTGCACCCTTCATCTATTCCGGAACGCAGATTGTGAAGGCGTCGCTGTTCGAGGATACGCCGGAGGGGCCATTCTCCTTTAACCTGATCTGGGACCGCCTGATCGAAACGGGGCGGCTATATGGCATGTCGCACCAGGGCCAATGGTATCATGTCGGAACACCGGAAGCGGTAAAACAGACGGAAGAATTGCTGCGTGAGGCGTAAGCCCTCAGTTTTTTCCATTCCCCCCGAGGGCGCGTTTGCCGACCGCCTTGCCAAAGGATTGCTGGCCGGTTTCCCATTTGACGGGGAAGCGGGCGAATTGGGGCTGGCGCGGACATTGGTGGTCCTGCCCAACCGGCGTGCGGTTCGATCCGCCCGGGACGCCTTCGTGCGGGCGGCGGGCGGTGCCCTGCTGCTGCCGCGGCTGACGGCGCTGGGCGATCTGGATGACGATCTGACGCCGGGCGCGCTGGTCGATGCCGACCTGTTTTCAGGCGCGCCCGCCATTGATGTGCAGGAGCGGACATTCCGCCTGATGCCCCTGGTCGAACGCTGGCAGACGGCGACGGGCAAGCGTCGCGCAAAGGTCGAGACGCTGAGATATGCCGAGGCGCTGGGCCGCGCACTCGACCTGATGCAATTATACGAGGTTGCGCCCGACGGGCTGGAAGGCGCGGTCGACCAGGACATGGCCGTCCACTGGCAGCAGACCGCCCAATTTCTGGACATCGTGCGGCAGCAATGGCCGCAGGCACTGCGCGCGGCGGGCATGACAGACCGGGTGGCGCAGCGGCAGGCGTTGTTGCGGCGGCTGGCCAAGGATTGGAGCGAGCGCCCGCCAGCCTATCCCGTCATTGCCGCCGGTATCGCCAGTGCGGAGCCAGCGGCCGCGGCCTTTCTGGGGCAGGTGGCGCGCTTGCCGCAGGGCGCGGTCGTGCTGCCGGGTCTGGACATGATCATGCCGGACGCGGCGTGGGAGGACCTGTCGCCTGCCGATCCACACCCGCAGGTGCCGCTGAAACTGATGATGGACGGCATGTCCGTGGCCCGGGGCGAGGTGGCGGCCTGGCCGGTGGACAGCGACATGGACGGCCCGGAGTTGCGGCATGAGGTGCTGTCGGCGGCGTTCATGGCGCCCGACCTCACGGCGGGATGGCGGACGCTGGACCTGCCCGCCGATGCGGCGGATGGACTGGCCCGGATAGAAGTGCGCGGGCCCGCGGAGGAGGCGCTGGCGGTTGCGCTGGCATTGCGGCGGGCGCTGGAAACACCCGAAAGAACCGCTGCGCTGGTGACGCCCAATCGCGATCTGGCGCGGCGCGTAGCGGCGCAGATGCGGCGATGGGGCGTCGAGATCGACGATTCCGCCGGTACGCCCCTGTCCTTGACACCGCCGGGCGTGTTTCTGCGGCTGGCGCTGGAGGCGGCGGCGTCCGGCTTTGCGCCCGTGCCATTGATGGCGCTGTTGAAGCATCCACTGGCGGGGCCGGGAGAAGGACGGACCGAATGGCTGCGCCGGGTGCGGCAGCTGGATCTGGCATTGCGCGGAGTTCGCCCGGCGCGGGGATTGCAGGGGACGAGGAACCGGATTTTCACCGCGCTGAAGAGCGATGTGCCGGCGCGCGATGCGCTGATCGACTGGTGGGATGCCGAGGTTGCGCCGCCGCTGCGCGCGCTTGCGGAACTGTTTCAGCGCCGCCGCACGGGTGATCTGGCCGGCGCGGCGGCGAAGCTGCGCGATCTGGTCGGAGATTTTTCGGACGAGCGATTCTGGAACGGCGTGGCGGGCCGGGCTGCGGCGGATATATTGGCGGATCTGGAACGGCATGGCGCGGTTGCCGGCCCCGCGCCGTCCACGGACCTGCCCGCCCTGCTGGGTGCGGTGATGGAGGGTGTCGCGGTGCGGCCCCTATATGGGCGTCATCCTCGTCTGGCGATCTATGGCCTGTTGGAGGCGCGGCTGCAGCGTGCGGACGTGATGATCCTGGCGGGCCTGTCGGAGGGTGTGTGGCCGCCCGCCGCCGCCTTCGACCCATGGCTGCCGCCCAAGGTGCGCGCGGCGCTGGACCTGCCGCCGACCGATCGGGCGCTTGCGCTGTCAGCGCATGATTTCGTTTCTGCCTGCGGTGCGAAGCACGTGTTGCTGGTGCGTGCGACGCGCGATTCCAGCGCGCCGACCGTGGCGTCGCGATTCTGGCTGCGGCTGGAGGCGTTGCTGGGCGATGCGCTGGAAGAAGACCCGATTGCGACTTTCGTGCCGCAGATCGACACATGCCGCGACCCCAAACCCGCGCCGCGCCCCGAGCCGGTGCCGCCCGCAGCGGAACGACCGAAGCGGATCAGCGTCACGCAGGTCGATGTGCTGGCGGCGGACCCGTACCAATTCTACGCGCGTGAGATGCTGCGCCTGCGGTCGCTGGATGCGCTGGGCGAGGATGCCGGTGCGGCGGAACGCGGCACCATTGTTCACGACTTGATGGAGACGTTGACGCGGGACGGGCTGTTGCAGGACGGCGCGGCGCGGGAAGCCGCCGTCGACAAGGCGTTGAAGGCATATTCCGATCATCCGCTGCTGATGGCCCTGTGGAAGCCGCGCGTTCTGAGAATGTTGAGCTGGGCGGCGGAACACATGAGGGCGTGCGATGCAGAGGGCTGGCGTGTCGCCGGGGTTGAGAAGGCGGGCCAGATGAATGTCGCTGGCGTCACGCTGAAGGGCAAGGCGGACGTCATCTTTCGGAACGGCGAGCGACTGTCGATCGCCGATTACAAGACCGGCGCGCCGCCGACGCAGGACCGGATCCTGCGCGGCTATGCCGACCAGCTGGCGCTGCTGGCCTGGCTGGCGTGCAAAGGCAATCTGGACGATGTTCCCCCATTGCCGGTGGCGGAGATTGCGTATTGGCGTTTGTCGGGCGGCAAGACCGAAGGATCGGTCGTGTCGAGCCGCGACAAATATAAAAAGGCCTGGGGTCAGCTGGACGATTATTTCGACGAAGCGGAACAGCGGTTTCGCGAACTGGTCGGTGGATATCTGACGGGAGATCGACCCTTTCCCGCGCGGCTGCAGCCGGAATTCGCACCCTATAGCGACTATAATCTGCTGGCGCGCACGCAGGAGTGGGAGGGGCGCGGCCGTGGCTGAGGGTGTGTCCGTCCGCTATTTCCGGTCTTGCGCCGGTGCAAGGAAGGTCCGTCGATGAGCAAGGCGTTGCTGCCCCTGACATCCTCGCAGGCGGAGGCCGCGCGCCCCGATGTTCATGCCTGGGTTTCGGCTTCCGCGGGGACGGGAAAGACGCAGGTTCTGTCGGCGCGCGTGCTGCGGCTGTTGGTGGGCGGCGCCGATCCTGCGGGCATCATGGCGCTGACCTTTACGAAGGCGGCGGCCGCGGAGATGCAGACGCGCATCCTGGACGTGCTGGCGCGCTGGGTACGGGCGGAGGATGAGGAGATTGCGGCCGATCTGGCGGCGATCGGCGCGCCCCGCGACGAGGAGACGCTGCTGCGGGCGCGGACATTGTTCGCACATGCGCTGGAGGTTCGCGGCGGATTCAAGGTGCAGACCCTGCACAGTTTCGCGGCGGCCCTGCTGGCGGCGTTTCCGGTAGAGGCGGGCGTCACACCGGGCTTTGCGACGCTGGACGACAGATCGGGCGCGCAGTTGAGGCGGCAGGTGCTGGAAGAGGCGGTGACGGACGCTGCCGCCGACGGGGATGATGCCTTTTTGGCGGATCTGGCGGCGCTGGCCGTGCAGCATGGCGATGCGCGGACGGAGGAAATCGTCGGCAGCCTGCTGCGCGAGCGGCGCGCGCTGCTGGATCTGCGCTCTCCTGAGGCGGCACTGGCGGCGGTCCGTGCGGCGCTGGGGCTGCCGCGAACGGGCACGGCAGAGGATATAATGCGGCAGGCGATCGACGCCGATGCAGGCTTGGAGGATGCCGTAGCGGCCTTTGCCGCCAGCCTGAACGCCTGGGGGCGCAAGACCGGCCTGGAAAGGCTGGACAAGGTCAGCCTGTTTCAGCTTGCCGCGCCAGCAGAGCGGGTGGCGGCGCTGGAGCATTTATGTTCCGCGCTGTTTACCGCGGGCGGGGCAGGGCCGCCCTATAAGGCCAATTCTGCTTTGAACGGTGCCGATGATGCGCTGGTGGCGCGGATCGAGCCGCTGCGTGCCTGCAGATGGGCGCTGGATCTGGCCGATGTGGCGGCGCTGCACCTGCGCGTGGGGCAGGCCGTGGCGGCACGCTATCAGGCGGCGAAGGAACGCCAGGGCGCGCTCGATTTCGCCGACCTGATCGATGAGGCCGCGCGGCTGCTGTCCGACCTGTCCTCTGCCTGGGTATTGTACAAGCTGGATCAGCGTATCGAGCATGTGCTGGTCGACGAGGGGCAGGATACGAATGCGGCGCAGTGGCGGATCGTCGATGCCCTGACGGAAGAATTCTTTGCCGGCATTGGCGCGGACGCGGAGGTGGAATCACGCCCGCGCACGAAATTCGCGGTGGGCGATTTCAAGCAGGCGATCTTTGGCTTTCAGGGTTCGGAGCCGGATGAGTTTGCGGGCGCGCGGGAGCGGACGGCGGCGGCGGCCAACGCGGCGGGTCATAGGTTCATCGATGTCGATCTGGACATGTCCTTTCGATCGGGAAAGGCCGTTCTGGCCGTCGTCGATCAGGTTCTGAAGCAACTGACGCCCGCGGCCCTTGGCATTCAGCGTCCCGATTTTCCCCGGCATGAGCCGCACCGGGCAGATGCGGCAGGGGCGGTGACGCTGTGGCCCCGGTTGATGGACGAGGACGGCAACGTCCCGGAGGCCTATCGCGAGCGGCCGGAACGGGAATTGGCGCGGCGTATCGCGGATCAGATCCACGGCTGGCTGCGCGATGGCCGGTTCGTGCCTTCGCGCGGGCGAGCGGTAGAGGCGCAGGACATCATGATCCTGGTGCGCAGTCGCGGCGATCTGGTGCCGGAACTGGTCGCGGCGCTGCATGCCGCGGGCGTTGATGTGGCCGGTGCCGACCGGCTGCGCCTGACATCGCCCATCGTGGTTCAGGATTGTCTTGCGCTGGTACGATTCGCTCTGCAGCCGAATGACGAACTGGCGCTTGGCGAGCTGCTGGTGTCGCCGTTTCTGGGCTGGTCGC
Source organism: Pacificimonas sp. ICDLI1SI03 (assembly GCF_054740865.1). Classification (NCBI taxonomy): domain Bacteria; kingdom Pseudomonadati; phylum Pseudomonadota; class Alphaproteobacteria; order Sphingomonadales; family Sphingosinicellaceae; genus Pacificimonas; species Pacificimonas sp. ICDLI1SI03. Next base: position 1,861,632 of record NZ_JBSQAU010000001.1, on the reverse strand, counting down.
AAGACGAGCTTTATGCGCTGGCCTATCGTCGCGGGCCGCGCGTACCCCTGTGGTCAGCGCTGCGCGATGCGACGGATGAGAAAAGCCGCGCGGCCACTGCCTGGCTGTCCGAGATATTGGACATGGCGGATTTCATGACGCCCTACGACATGCTGGAAACAATGCTGTCGGGGCCGCTGGGCGGGCGCGCGAAGCTGTTGTCGCGTCTGGGGGAGGAAGCGCGCGATCCGCTGGAGGAGCTGTTGTCGCAGGCCTTGCAGTTCGAGCGCACGGCCGCGCCGTCGCTGCAGGGATTTCTCGACTGGATCGCCGCAGCAGACGATATCGATATAAAGCGCGACCCTGACGCCCCATCCAACGCCGTCAGGATCATGACGGTGCATGGCGCAAAGGGGCTGCAGGCGCCCATCGTCATCATGGCCGATGCAGCAAAGGCGCGCGCGGGCACGCACCGGATCAGCCATTTGATGGCGGGCGATCCCAGGCTGCCCATCCATGGTTTTTCCAAGGGGACGCTGCCCGAAATCCTGCAGGCCGAATATGATCGGCGGGAGAGGGAGGAACGCGAGGAAAGCCTGAGGCTGCTATATGTCGCGATGACGCGGGCGGAGGATTATCTTTACGCCGGCGGCCTGCCGCCCGGGCGCGGCGGCGACGTGACCTGGTACGATATCATGAAGAATGCGCTGGCCGACCTGCCGACGGAGGAGCCGGTTAGCGAGCTGTGGGGTGGGCAGGAATTGCGGCATGTCAGCGGCGTCGAAGCGGCGACGGAACGGCGCGCAGATTCTGTGCGATCTGCGGTCCCACTGCCGGATTGGGTGCGTCAGGCGGCGCCGCCAGAGGCACGGCCACCGCGTCCGTTGTCCCCCTCAGCGCCGGAAGATGAGAGCAATTTGCCGCCGCCCGGCCCCCAGTTGGAACTTGCGGCGCTGCGCGGCCGGTTGATGCACAGCTTGTTCGAGAAGCTGCCCGCCCTGCCGGAGGCGGAACGCGAGTCGGCGGCGAAGCGGTGGCTGGCGTCGCGCGTGGCGGGAACGACTCTCGATGCGGACCTGCTGGCACGAGAGGTGCTGGCGGTGATGCGCGATCCGGCGAACAGCGACCTGTTCGGACCCGATGCGCTCGCCGAGGCGCCGATCAGCGCCGTCGTGGGAGAGGATGTTATTGCAGGGACCATCGACGTCCTGCTGGTCGATGAGAGGCGCGTGCGAATCGTCGATTTCAAGACGGACCGAAACGCGCCGAAGGGCGAGGCGGAGGTGCCAGACCGTCACCGACGGCAAATGGCACGATATGCGGCGGCGCTGGAGCGGATCTTCCCTGGACGATCTGTGGAGGCTGGCCTGCTCTATACCGCAGGGCCGCGTGTGATCTGGCTGCCGAATAGGAGCGGCTGACGCTGACTGACAGCCATTACGGCGCGAAAGTCAGACAGATAGAGGCGTGGTGCGCTCAAGGAGGGGCGGCTGATAGAGGCGAGAGGACGCCGGGGACATCGGCATTTTGGTCATGCCGATGTTCCCGTGGCAAGGGAGCGCGGTGCTACTCCTCCGTGTCCTGATTTTCCGCTGCCGGGCCGCCAACATTGCTGTTGGGAACGCGAGCGGCTTCCTCTTCCTCTGCGGCGGGGACGTCGGGGGCCTTGCCCTCTTCCGGGCCGGTTCCTTCGGGGTCTTCGCCTTCGCCTTCAGCAGCGCCTTCTTCGCCCTCGACAGCCGCGCCGTCTTCACCCTCGCCTTCGGCAGCGGGTTCCGGGGGGGCGGGGTAGGGCAGGTTGGAGCCGAGTTCATTCAGATAGGCGAACAGATCGGCACGGTCGGCAGCGCGGCTGATGCCCGCGAACGCCATGATGTTACCGGGGATCGCCGCCTTTGGATTGGCGATATATTCGTTCAGCATTTCGAACGTCCAATTGCCGCCATGCGATGCCATCGCGTCGGAATAGCTGAAGCCCGCATGGCTGCCGATCGGACGGCCGACTACGCCCCAGAGATTCGGTCCCTGTTTGTTGGGACCGCCCTGCTCGACGGTGTGGCACGTGGCGCACTTCTTGAAAACGTTGGCGCCCTTGGCGGGGTCGGCTTCCTGCAGGGCGAGTGCAATCTCGTCCTCCATCGAAATGCCGTCACCCTCATCGCCGGCCTCTTCCGTCACGCAGCCTTCTTCGCCGCATGGCAGATAGCCCATCGTTTCGGGGCGATCCTGAGGGAAAGCAAAGCCAGTGGCGATGCCAAGTCCCAGGACGGCAATGGCGGCGGCCAGCAGCCAGCCGAAAATCTTGTTCCACTCGAAACTGTCCACGAAATATCCCTGTGCCGTTGGCGCTGTCTGAAAGGAGTTGCGGCCCCCATAGAAGAGGGGGCGGCGCTTGCCAAGCACCTGCGACTTGACGGCGCGCCACTTCTTGGGCCTGAAGGCGCGCATGGAGACCTATCCGCCCGCCGCACACGCCCTCGTAGCCGAAATGACCGACGCCGCCAATGCCGCGCCGCAGCGCGCCATTTCCTTTCAGGGCGCGCCCGGCGCCTATTCGCATCAGGCGGTGCGGGAATTATTTCCGGATATGCAGCCGCTGCCGTGCTTTACCTTTGCCGACGCCATCGCCGCGGTTCAGGAGGGGCGCGCGAAAACGGCGGTGATTCCCATCGAAAATTCACTGCATGGCCGCGTCGCCGACATTCATTTCCTGCTGCCCGAAAGCGGCCTTCACATTACGCACGAGCATTTCGTGCGCGTTCAACATTGCCTGCTGGCGCTGCCGGGAACGCAATTGAGTGACATAAAGGAAGCGCACAGTCATCCGCAGGCGCTGGGTCAATGCCGTCAGCGCCTGAAGAAATGGGGCATCGCCGCCCGTCCCCAGGTCGATACGGCGGCAAGCGCTGCGCTGGTGCTGGAGGGGCGGGATCCGAGCCGGGCTGCTGTTGCATCGCGCCTGGCGGGCGAGCTGTATGGGCTGGAAGCGATCGAAACCGGGATCGAAGACGCAGCGCACAATACGACGCGATTCGTTGCCCTCTCGCAGGAGCCGGGTGCGCCCCCCGCCGAAGCGGCCGTGATGACGACCCTGACATTCGAAGTGCGGAGCGTTCCAGCCGCGCTGTTCAAGGCGCTGGGCGGTTTCGCCACCAATGGCGTCAACATGACCAAGCTGGAAAGCTATATGCGCGGCGGTCAGTTCACCGCGGCAGAATTCTATGTGGATATAGAAGGGCGGCCCGACGACGAACCCGTCGCGCGCGCGCTGGAGGAACTGGCGCATTTTTCCAAATGGGTCAGGGTGCTGGGCACCTATGAACGGGCGCGGGAACGCTGATCATATCCCGCGCGGGACACGCGGGCAGACCCTATGGTTATTGCGTCCCCGCCGCCCATTAATCAGCGCAGCGCCTTCAGCAGTTCGGCAATATCCTGACGCACGGCAACCGGACGCAGGCCGGTGCATTCCAGGCAGGTCGCCTGAACGCCTGCGCCATTTGCCACTGTAAGTGCCTCCTGCAACTGGCTGACGGCGTTCGCCCGCGAACGCAGCATCGCGAGGTCGAGAGCGGCGCGCGGCGCGGCCTCCTGATCGGCGGAGAAGAAATTTTCGATCAGCTGAATTGCAAAGGGCGGCGGTGTTTCCACATCGACCCGGCGCAGGTCGCCCGTGCCGAAGCCGGCGAGTTCCTCTGCCACGGCAACGGCGTCGTCCAGCGTGCCGAAGCGGTCGACGAGGCCCAATTGCCGTGCGGCACCACCAGACCAGACGCGGCCCTGGGCAATCTGGTCGACGCGGGCCGCGTCCATGTCGCGCGCATCGGCAACAACGCCGAGGAAGCGGCCGTAAATATCTTCGACACCCAGCTGAAACAGCTCCTGCGTTTCGGGGTTCAACCCGCCGAAAATATCGGGCGCGCCCGAATAGGGGGTCGTTTCGATGCCGTCCGTCGTGACGCCGAGATCGGCGAGCGTTCGTTCGAAAGTGGGGATGATGCCGAAAACCCCGATGGAGCCGGTGATCGTCGACGGCTGTGCCAGAATCTGGTCGGCCGCCGTCGCCACCCAATAGCCGCCGGACGCCGCGACGTTGCCGAAGCTGGCGACGATGGGAATCCCCTCTGCCTTGGCGCTGAGCAGGGCCTGGCGAATTTCTTCGGAAGCCATGACGCTGCCGCCGCCTGAATCGATGCGGACGACCAGCGCCTTTATATCGTCGTCGGCGATGGCATCCTCGATCAGATTCGCGATCGTCGTACCGCCCGCCGTTCCCGCAGGCGCCTCTCCATCGACGATGGAGCCGGCCACATAGACGATGCCGACGGCATCGCCCGAGGGTGCGAAGGTGGGGGCGGCACTGTTGCGATATTCGGCATAGTCGATGCCGGAATAGGCGCCGGGCATGTCCTCCTGGCCGGCACCGTAGGTTTCGGCAAGATACTGACCCAGGGCGGTGCGGGTGCCGATCCGGTCGACCATCCTTGCGGCCAGCGCAGCCTGCGCGAAGTCGCCGCCTGCCGCCCGCACATTGCCGGACAGGGCATTGATATAGGCAGGAACGTCGGTGCCCTCTCGCGCAGCCTCCGCATCCTGCAGATATTCGGACCAGATATCGTCGTAGACGGCGCGCAATGCGGCCTCTGCCTCTGGCGAGGCCTCCGTCCGGGTATAGGGTTCGACGAAGCTCTTATAGGTGCCGACACGGAAAACGTTGATGTCGACATTCAGCTTGTCGAGGGCATCGGCGAAATAGAGCTGTGAACCGCCGGGGCCGCCAAGAACCACCTGTCCCAGCGGGTTCAGCCAGACCTGATCCGAATGTGCGGCGAGGAGCCACGAGGCGTCGAAATAGGCGGTGGCATAGGAGTACACCTTCTTGTCGGCAGCGCGGAATTCCGCCAGCGCATCCGAGACAGCCTGCACGTCGGCCTGACCGCCGCCGAAAAAGCCGTCGAGGTCGAGAAGGATCGCCTGGATCCTGTCATCGTCCCGCGCTGCGTGAATGTTGGCGATCAGCTCGGCCGTTTCGATCTCGCCCGAAGGAAGGGGGTTCGCGATAAGGTCGAGCGGGTCCACCTGCTGCGCCTGCGTCACCAGAAATCCGGAAAGCGGAATGGTGAGGACGCCGCCATCGGGCACGCTGACAGCATCGTCGCCGGTCGACCGCAGCGCGAGAATACCAAGGAAGATCATCACCATCAGCAAAAGGACGAGAAAGTCCTTTACGCCGACCAGGAAATGCCAGAACCCCTTGATCAATGCCATTACGGAACGCCTTTAATATCTGTCATTTCGTGATGTAGCACCGCGGGACGCGACGTCCACCCTGGCGGAACGCCGAACAGGTCATCCGTCATTAAAAATTCTTGCGCCCCAGCGTTGACAGAGCGCCCGCCGCTCCACATATCGCGTGGTGTTGGCACTCTCATACGGTGAGTGCCAATTCCTTATCTCCACTCAATATAGAAGGGTGACGCAATCATGAACTTCCGTCCTCTGCACGACCGCGTTCTCGTCCGCCGCATCGAGGCCGACGCCAAGACCACGGGCGGCATCATCATCCCCGACACCGCCAAGGAAAAGCCGCAGGAAGGCGAAGTCGTCTCCGCAGGTTCGGGCGCGCGCTCGGAAAATGGCGAGGTTCACCCCCTCGAAGTCAAGACCGGCGACAAGATCCTGTTCGGCAAATGGTCCGGCACCGAAGTGAAGATCGACGGCGAAGACCTGATCATCATGAAGGAAAGCGACATTCTGGGCATCATGTCCTGAAGACAGGCGCTTTCTTCCTGTTTCATTCCAATTCAATCGAAAGGTAGTCACTCATGGCAGCCAAAGACGTAAAATTCGGTCGCGACGCACGTGAACGCATCCTGCGCGGTGTCGATATCCTGGCCGACGCGGTCAAGGTCACGCTGGGTCCCAAGGGCCGTAACGTGGTCATCGAGAAGAGCTTCGGCGCGCCCCGCATCACCAAGGACGGTGTGACGGTCGCCAAGGAAATCGAACTGAAAGACAAGTTCGAGAATATGGGCGCACAGATGCTGCGCGAAGTCGCCTCAAAGACCAACGACATTGCTGGCGACGGCACGACCACCGCGACCGTTCTGGCGCAGGCGATCGTCCGCGAAGGCATGAAGTCGGTATCCGCCGGCATGAACCCGATGGACCTGAAGCGCGGTATCGATCTGGCCGTCACGAAGGTCGTCGAGAACATCCAGTCGCGTTCCAAGCCGGTGGCCGGCAATGCCGAGATCAAGCAGGTCGGCACGATTTCCGCCAATGGCGACACCGAAGTCGGCGACATGATCGCACAGGCCATGGAAAAGGTCGGCAAGGAAGGCGTCATCACCGTTGAGGAAGCCAAGGGCCTCGTCAGCGAGCTGGAGACCGTCGAAGGCATGCAGTTCGATCGCGGCTATCTGTCGCCATATTTCATCACGAACCCCGACAAGATGCTGGCGGAGCTTGAGAATCCGTACATCCTGATCTTCGAGAAGAAGCTGAGCAACCTGCAGGCCATGCTGCCGATCCTGGAAGCTGTCGTGCAGTCCAGCCGTCCGCTGCTGATCATTGCCGAGGACGTCGAAGGCGAAGCACTGGCGACCCTGGTCGTCAACAAGCTGCGTGGTGGCCTGAAGATCGCAGCCGTGAAGGCTCCGGGCTTTGGCGATCGCCGCAAGGCCATGCTGGAGGACATCGCGATCCTGACCGAGGGTCAGATGATCTCCGAAGACCTGGGCATCAAGCTTGAGAACGTCACGCTCGACATGCTGGGTTCGGCGAAGAAGGTCACGATCGACAAGGACAACACCACGATCGTCGATGGTGCCGGTTCGGAAGAGGGCATCAAGGCCCGCGTCGAGCAGATCCGCGCGCAGATCGAGACGACCACGTCCGATTACGACAAGGAAAAGCTGCAGGAGCGTCTCGCGAAGCTGGCTGGCGGCGTTGCCGTCATCAAGGTTGGCGGTGCATCCGAAGTCGAAGTGAAGGAAAAGAAGGACCGCGTCGACGACGCGCTGCACGCAACCCGTGCTGCCGTTGAAGAAGGCATCGTTCCGGGCGGTGGTACCGCTCTCCTTTACGCCACGAAGGCACTGGAAGGCCTGGAAGGCGCCAATGACGACCAGACGCGCGGCGTCGACATCGTTCGCAAGGCGCTGACCGCTCCGGTTCGTCAGATCGCCCAGAATGCTGGTTTCGACGGTGCCGTCGTTTCGGGCAAGCTGATCGATGGCAAGGACGACAGCTTCGGCTTCAACGCCGCGACCGACACCTATGAAGACCTGGTGAAAGCCGGTGTTGTCGACCCGACCAAGGTCGTTCGCGCTGCGCTGCAGGATGCGGCAAGTGTCGCTGGCCTGCTGATCACGACCGAAGCCACGGTCGCCGAGCTGCCGGAAGACAAGTCCAGCGGCGGCGGCATGCCCGACATGGGCGGCATGGGCGGCATGGGCGGCGGCATGGGCTTCTAAGCCCCCGCTAACCGAGCCCAGGCTCAATGAAGAAGGCCCGGAAGGTACCCCCTTCCGGGCCTTTTTTTGTTCAGAACCAGGTGCGGACGCCGAGCAGAAAATAGCCGCTCGATGCGCTTTCGCCCGCGGCGCGCACCCTGTCGGCGGTGCCGCCAAGATGCCTTTCCCATTCGACGCCGACATAGGGGGCAAACTCGCGCGCGAATTCATATCTGAGGCGCACGCCTGCGGTCAGCCTGGTCGGGCCGCTGCCGAGGGAGCGACGCTCCACGCTTTGGGCCGACACATCGAGTTCGACGCGCGGCTGCAGGATCAGCCGCTGGTTGATGCGCTGGTCATACTCCGCCTCTAACCGCGCAGTGAAGTCACCTTGATCGGACAGGAAGGCGGCGGCGTCGACCTCGAACATATAAGGCGCCAGCCCCTGCAGGCCGAGAACGAGGTGCGCGCGGGAATCTGGTTCGATGTCATAGCGCACGCCGGATTGCAGGTCGAACCACGGGCCGATGGCATGGCTCCACAGCGCCTGAATTTCGGCATCCTCTACCCCATTGTCGAACGCGCCTTCGCCCTCGGTCTTGATCCATAGCTTGTCGAGGTCGCCGCCGGTCCAGCCCTGGGCATCCCATAGATAAAGATCCTGTTGGCCAAAGCGCGCCTCCAGTCGTTCCAGCATAATCGTGCTGGTCGTCATGCCGCCATTTTCGTGGGCGAGGCGCTGCCGGGACGCACGCATGGCGTCAGCGCCCCAGATCGCGTCGGCGGCATTTGCGACGGGTTCATCCGCAGATTTCGCGCTGGGCTGCTCGTCCTCCTGAGTGGCGGGCGTCTTGGGCATGTCGTGACCGGCATGAGGGTCGGGCGCATGATGCCCGTCCATGTGCTGAGCCAGTGCAGGCGCCGCGGCGCTGGTCGACAGGAGAAGGGCGAGGATGATGCGCCTCATGATGCCGCTCCCGACAGGGGGCGCACCGTCACTACCTGAAACATGCCGGCGTGCATGTGATAGAGGAGGTGGCAATGAAACGCCCAATCGCCAGGCTCATCTGCGGTCAGGTCGAACGTGGCGGTCCCGCCGGGCTGTACGATCAGCGTGTGTTTTCGTGGCTGGCGGTCGTCTTCGACGCCGTTCACAAGCTCAAAGAAGTGGCCGTGCAGGTGGATGGGGTGCGCCATCATGGTGTCGTTGACCAGCTTCACGCGAACGCGCTCGTTCAGTGCAAAGCCTATGGGGTCGTCGCTGACGGCGGAAAATTTCCTGCCGTCGAAGGACCACATATAGCGCTCCATATTGCCGGTCAGATGAATCTCCATCTGCCGCTCCGGCGGCCGCTTTGGGTTTGCATGACGCGCGCGCAGATCGGTGTAGCGCAGAACGCGGTGCGGCACCTGATCCAGGCCCAGACCGGGGAAGCCCATGCGGTCGACCGGGACGGGGGAAACCATGTCGACGCCGGGCCCGGCCTCCACCTGTGGTGGCAGCAGAGAGGTATCGCGCATCCTGTGATTCATCGCGCCATGATCCATTGGCGCGTGGTCCATGGATGCATGATCCATCGGAGCGTGGTTCATGGATGCATGATCCGTCGCATGTGCCGGCGTGGGCTGTTCCATACGCATGTCGGGCATGCCCATATCGACCATGCTGAGCGTAGGGGTTTCCCGCAGCGGCGGTATGGCAGCGCGAGATCCCGGCTGTGACGTCAGGCTTGCCCCCCCCATGCCAGACCGGTCCATCGCCTCTGCCACGATGCGGTGTGCGCCAGCGCCGGGGGTCACGACGATGTCATAGGTTTCTGCGACGCCCAGTTGCAGTTCATCGACCACCACTTCGTCGACATCCTGCCCATCGGCCTGAATCACCGTCAGCGGCGTGCCGGGAATGCGGAAATTGAAGAAGGTCATGGCGCTGCCGTTGATGATGCGCAGCCTGACACGCTCCCCCGGGTTGAACAGATATTCCAGATCGTCGGCAGGGCCGTGGCCGTTGATCAGGAAGGTATAGGTCGATCCCGTCACGTCGCCGATGTCGCGCGGGTCCATGCGCATGCGACCCCATTTCAGGCGCTGCGCCAGATCCATGTCGCCGTTCGTGGCGGTCTGCTTGGTATAGTTGAAATAGCCCTCCGCCAGTTTCAGCTTTCGCATGATCTGATGCGGCGCACGGGGGGTGAATTCGCTGAGAAGGACAATATAATCGCGATCATAGCGGTCGTCGGAGCCATCCGCGGCATCGATGATCAGCGGGCCGTAATGGCCGGCCTGTTCCTGCAGGCCGGAATGGCTGTGCCACCAATAGGTGCCCGCCTGCCGCACCGGGAATTCATAGGTGAATGTCTCGCTAGGGCCGATGCCGGGAAAGCTGACGCCGGGCACGCCATCATATTGAAAGGGCACCAGCAGCCCGTGCCAGTGGATCGAACTCTGTTCCGCCAGCCTGTTCTCCACGTGCAGGCGCACCGTCTGCCCTTCTTTCAACCGGATGAGAGGGCCCGGCACGCTGCCGTTCACCGCCACCGCATGGCCAACGCGCCCGCCGCTCTGAAACCGATGCGCGCCGATCGACAGGCGAATGTCATCGCCCGACAAGGTGCCAAAGCCCTTTGCCGCCATGGCGAGGTCTGCACCCCTGGCCCAGGCGGGCACGGGAAGAAGGGTGGACGCCGACAATAGGGCGGCACCGGACAGAAATTTTCGGCGAGCGAGAATCATTGTAAATTTCCGCAGGTTGCAACGGATCGATCAGTTCATATATACCCCCATAGGGTATATGCAATGAGGGGCCGCATGACCGCGCAGCGCAAGAAGCAGAAGGTGAACCGGCTGAACCGGATTGCGGGGCAGGTGCGTGGTGTCGCGCTGATGGTGGAGGACGACCGGTATTGCATCGACATCCTGAACCAGTTGCAGGCGGTGAAGGCGGCGCTGGCGCGGGCGGAGAGTGAAATCCTGAAGGATCACGCTGCGTGTTGTGTCGCGGATGCCATCGCGTCGGGGGATCAAAAGGAACAGGAACAGAAGTTCCGCGAACTGATTGATCTGATGGAAAGAGCGAGGAGGTAGCATGTCCTACGCACGCTTCGCGGCGATGATCGCCGCCTCTACCGTCATCATGTACGGCCTGATGTACCTGAATACCTATCAGCTGGATCACGTCGAGTTCAGTCAGACGCGCGTCTGGATGGCGGTCTATATGGGCGCGATGATGACGGTGGTCATGCTGGCCTTCATGTTGAAAATGTATGAGAAAACGAAGGTGAACGTGGCGATCTTCGCCGGTGCGGCAATCGTCTTTGCAGGGTCGTTATACCTGCTGCGCAGCCAGGATACCGTCGGCGACGTCGCCTATATGAAGGCAATGATCCCGCATCACAGCATCGCCATCCTGACCAGCGAGCGGGCGAATATCCACGACCCGCGCGTGCGGGAGCTGGCCGACGCCATCATCAAGACCCAGCGCGAGGAAATCGGCGAGATGAAAATGCTGATCGCGGATCTGGAAGCGCAGGGGGAAGACCCGAGCCGCCAGGACAGGGAGGCCGCACAATGACCCGGAAAACGGCGCAGCTATATCGTATGGTGATGGACAAACATGTCTGTCCCTATGGCCTGAAATCGAGGGATCTGCTGGAACGGCAAGGGTATCGGGTGGAGGATCATCACCTGACGACGAGGGCGGAAACCGATGCCTTCAAGGAAGAGCATCAGGTTGAAACCACGCCGCAGACCTTCATCGATGGCAGGCGGATCGGCGGCTATACCGACCTGCGCGCCTATTTCGACAAGCCGGTGAAGAAGGACGGCGAAACCAGCTATCAGCCGGTAATCGCCATTTTCGCCGTTGCGGCGCTGATGGCGCTGGCGACCAGTTGGGCGGCGTTTGGCGAGTTGCTGACAATGCGGGCGGGCGAGTGGTTCATCGCCTTTTCCATGTGTTTCCTGGCGGTGCAGAAGCTGCAGGATGTCCGCAGCTTTTCCACCATGTTCCTGAATTACGACCTGCTGGCGCGGCGCTGGGTGCCCTATGGCTATGTCTATCCCTTTGCCGAGGCGCTGGCCGGCATATTGATGATTTCGGGGGCCCTGACGTTCATTTCCGCCCCCGTCGCATTGTTCATCGGGACGATTGGGGCAGTCAGCGTCTTCAAGGCGGTTTATGTCGACCGGCGGGAGCTGAAATGCGCCTGCGTCGGCGGCGCCAGCAATGTACCGCTGGGTTTCGTGTCGCTGACGGAAAATCTGATGATGGTGGTAATGGGTATCTGGATGCTGACGAAGAGCGCGATGTGACCGCACCGAGGCGCGATTGAGCGTTGCGATTTCGCGCGTGGCCGACTGGGATGCATGCGTCACGCCGCCCCACCTCGCGGGCTCTTCCAATCGCCGCCTGCCTGCGTAAGGCGGCTGCATGCCGGGAAATGCCAAACTAGTCAGCGGATCGATCCGCCGCCATTTGTGGGAACAGACGGCGCCCATGCTGCTGGGTGTCGCCAGCATCGTGTCGGTCGGCATCGTCGATGCCTATTTCGTCGGCCAATTGGGGCCGGCGCCGCTTGCGGCGATCAGCTTCGTATTCCCCGTCACGCTGGCGCTGACCAGCCTGGGCGTGGGCGTGCTGGTGGGAATCAATTCCGTCGTGGCGCGCGCATTGGGGGCGGGTGATTCCGACCTGGCGGCATGCCGGGCGGTGCAGGGGGTCGCGCTGGCGGGTTTGTTCGGGCTGGCGACCGCGGTGCTGCTGTACCTGCTGCAGGATCCCATATTCGCCCTGATGGGTGCGAAGGGTGAGCTGCCAGCGCTGATAGAAGCGTACATGTTCCCCTTCGCCTGCGGTTTTCCCTTTCTGCTGATGAGCATGGGCGCAAATGGCGTCCTGAGAGCGCAGGGCCTCGCCAGCGATTCGGCCATCATCCTTGGAACGATGGCGACGGCGAACTGGCTGCTGGACCCCCTGTTGATCGCAGGGTGGGGGCCTGCGCCCGCATTGGGCATAGCCGGGGCGGCCTATGCCTCCGCCATCTCCTTCGTCCTGGCCGGGGCCGTCGGGCTGTATTTGGCGGGGCGCAGTGCATTGGGCCTGCATCCATCCATGCTTGGCCGTAGGGACTGGAAACCGGGCGTGCTCGCCATTGCAAAAATTGGCGGTCCCGCGGCCTTGTCGAATTCCATCAATCCCGTCGGCCTGAGCATCCTGACCGCCCTGCTGGCCAATTTCGGTGATGCGACCGTCGCCGCCTTCGGCGTTGCCGGACGCATTCAGACATTTGCGGTCGTGCCGCTTCTCGCCATGTCGTCGGCGATCGGTGCGATCGTGGGGCAGAATTGGGGAGCGGGACAGCCGGACCGGTCGCGGCTGGCGCTGCGCGAGGCGTCGCTTGCCTCAGTAATCTACGGGCTGGCGATCGCGGCGCTGCTGGTGATGTTTCGCGACCAGGCGGCGGGAATATTTTCCGACGAACCGAGCGTGATCGCGCAGATCGGCAACTATCTGAAAATCGCCGCATGGGGCTTTGCGGGCTATGGCATCGTCATCGTCACCAATGGCGCGCTGAATGCGGTGGACCGGGCGACGACGGCGATGATCGTCAGCATCGTCCGGGTGGCGGCCGTCATGATACCCGCCGCCCTGATCGGCCGCGCCCTGGCAGGGGAAACCGGCATCTATGCGGCTGAACTGGCGGCCAATCTGATCGGCGCGGCGCTGTCCTACTTCATCGGCCTGCGGGCACTGTCGGATCGGGCATCCCCACCCGCGAAGAGCGGCGGGGCGCAGCAGGCAGACCCAGCGCCGACGGCCTAGCAAAAAGGCCGTCGCGCCCTGAGTGGGTGCGGCGGCCTTCCCTGTTTAGTCCGGGCGGTAGCCCCGGGGAATTACATCTCTTCTTCGTTGAGATCCGCTTCCATCTCGTCAATTTCGGCGTCGACACTGGTGGCCGCGTCAGCTGCTGCCGCGTCCATTTCATTGCCCATTTCGTCGAATTCGGCGCCCATCTCGTCGCTCATCTGGTCGAGATCCTGGCCCATTTCGTCCATGCCGGCTTCCATATCGTCGATGGCGGCCTGGCCAGCCATTTCGGATTCTTCGCCTGCCGCTTCCAGATCGTTTTCCACGGCACTGTCGGAATCGCCACAAGCGGAGAGGCCAAGTCCGGCCACGAGCACGGCGGCGGCGAAGCCCTTGGTCAGGTTGGTCATTGATATTTCCCTAAAACTGGTTGTCATATGCCGAGGCATTGCGTGCCAAAGCGGGCACACTTTGCCAAAGTGCGCGCAGAATGAAAGGATTTTCATGCGGCTCTGGTCCGAGCGAATATTCCCAGGCCTATGCGACCGGGCGATGGCCGTGCCGGCGCTGCAGGAACGACGCCGCCATATGCTCGCCCATGTGGCGGGGCGCGTTCTGGAAATCGGGTTCGGGACCGGCCTGTCAGCGGCGCTCTATCCGCCAGCCGTTCGCGAACTGGTCGCGGTCGAGCCGTCGGAAGGGATGAACGAACGGGGGCGGCGTCGCGCCGGGGCAGCGTCCGTCCCCGTCACCTTCTTGCCGGGGACGGCGGAGGCTTTACCGTTCGATGCAGCAGAGTTCGACCATGTAACGTGCAGCCTGACGCTGTGCAGCGTTAGCGACCCACAGCGCGCGCTGGCGGAAATCATGCGCGTGTTGAAGCCGGAGGGCCGGTTCCATTTCATGGAGCATGTGCGGTCGGACGTACCGGAGCGCGCCACGTGGCAGGACCGGCTGAACCCGCTGCAACGCATGATCGGCGTGGGCTGCAACATGAACCGGAATACGCCTGCGCTTATTCGCAGCGTCGGTTTTAACCTGCCCCCCGTCGTTCAGGAGATGGAGAGGGCCTTGCCCTTTCCAAAGCTGTTTCCGATCGTGCAGGGCGTGGCGGTCAAGCCGGCATAGCGCCGCGCCTGTTCGCCTGTCGGGGAGGACCGCAGCGGTCTGGCGCAAGAACCTTATCAGCCACCACCATCTGGCTGAGGTGCCAGAGGCTCCGTTAGGGGTGGGTCCGCAGGAATGTCTTCGACTGGCGTCTCGTCCGGTGGCGCTTCGTCAGCGTTTGTCGGGTTGGAGGGCACTGCTGCGTCCGGCACTGCATCCGGCTGAGGGGCGGTATCGTCTTCGGGAACGAACTCTTCCTCGTCCTCAGGGATGAATTCCTCTTCGGGTACGAATTCCTCGTCCGCCTCGAATGCGCCCTCCTCGCCAAAGCCGTCCTCGGCGATGGGTGGATTGCCGTCGTAGATTTCCATGGTGCGGGCTTGGATATACGCCGATTTCACCGTCGCATATGGGTCCAGCGCGTTCGCAATCAGGGGGTCTGCCGTTTCGACCAATTGCGCGCGAAGGTCGATCACCTCTCCCGCTGCCACACCCCATCGTTCGGTTCGGGAGAGGTCGAGCGTGCGCTTCTGAAAACGGCCCCAGGCGTCGACGCTTCTTTGCGCGCCGAAGCCTACAGCATCGCGCAGCGACGATGGACCCAATATCGGCAGCATCAGGAACGGCCCCGAACCGACACCCCAGGTGGCGAGCGTCTGGCCGAAATCCTCGTCCTGTTCCGGCAGACCAAGTTTGGCAGCACGGTCGGAAAGGCCGAGCACGCCGTAGGTTGAATTGATCGCCAGGCGGTCGACGGCCCTGAATGCGCGTTTGATCTTGCCCTGCAGAAGCGCGTTGAAGAACGACATCGGTTCGCCGACATTGTTCAATGCGTTGGTGATGCCGGTACGCGCGGGCCGGGGGACGACGGCGCGGTATCCTTGGGCGACAGGCTTCAGGACAGCGCCGTCGACGGCATTGTTGAAGCTGAACATGGCGCGGTTGAACCCCTCGGCGGGGTCACCCTCCTGATAGGTGGCCGGGGCTGTCGCACAGGCACCAAGCAATAGGAAGGGCAGAAGTCGGACAATCATTGGCAAACTCACACGGGGCAGTTACGCGCCCTTCTATGCAGCGTCGGGGTAGGGGTCCAGTGACTCCACGGGGGATGCCGCGAACCGGCTGTCGGATGGGTCAGAGCCCTGCGTTCTCCACAAGGAAAATGCCGATCCTGATTGACATATAAAGATATCTTTATATGTGCTGGGGGCATGCTTTCGCTGATCGACATTCTCCGTGCGCTGGCGGACCCGACGAGACTGCGCATCGCGCGGCTGGCGCGGCGCATGGAGCTGACCGTCGGTGAACTGGCGAGCGTGCTGGAGCAATCGCAGCCCCGCGTGTCGCGCCATGTGCGTATATTGGGCGAGGCGGGGCTGGTCGAGCGTCACAAGGAAGGGTCGTGGGTTTTCGTCCGCTTTGCGGGCGGCGAACTGGCCGCGCATGTCGGCGCGCTGCTGGACGCGGCCGAGCCGCCGGAGGACGATATAGGCCGGTTGGAGGCCGTGCGCGGAGAGCGGGTCGAGGAAGCCGAACGCTATTTCGCCGACCATGCCGAGGATTGGGACCGGGTCCGCGCGCTGCACGTCGCTGACAGCGAAGTGGAAGCGGCGATTACGAAGACGCTGGGATCGCGCCCGCTGGGCACCCTGTTGGATATCGGCACGGGGACGGGCCGCATGCTGGAGGTGCTGGCACCCGGCGCGTCGCACGCCATCGGCATCGATCGAAGCGCCGAAATGCTGCGCGCCGCGCGTGGCAAGCTGGAGGCGGCGGGTCTGGGCCAGTGCCAGGTGCGGCAAGGCGACATGTTCGCACTGCCGCAGGCGGATGCGAGTGTCGACACCGTGGTGCTGCACCATGTGCTGCACTTCGCCGATCGACCGCACGCGGCGGTGGCGGAGGCGGCGCGGGTGCTGTCGCCCGGCGGGCGGCTGTTGATCGCCGATTTTGCCCCGCACGACCGCGAGGAATTACGGCGGAACCACGCGCATGTGCGCCTGGGCTTCGCCGACGAACAAATGAAGTCCTGGCTGGAAAAGGCCGGACTGAGGCCACTTGCGCCGCAACATCTGGAAGGACCTTTGACCGTGACAATCTGGTTGGCCGAGAGCCCGGATCGCACCGTAGGAGCCGCAGCATGAGCGAGGCTCCCTTTGATGACAGGCAGGTGTCTGCGGGAGGCGCGGCCACCCATAATCCTGCCCCGCCTCCCGAGCGGGCGCGTGCCAATGCGTCCCCCATGTTCGCCGATCTGGCGGGGGATGTGGACGTGTCGTTCGAATTCTTTCCGCCCAAGACCGAAAAGATGGAGCAGACGCTGTGGCAGTCGATCAAGACGCTGGAGCCTTTGCAGCCGAAGTTCGTCAGCGTCACCTATGGTGCGGGCGGATCGACACGCGACCGTACCCATGCGACGGTTGCCCGCATCGTCAGGGAAACGGGCCTGACGCCGGCGGCGCACCTGACCTGCGTCGATGCCTCAAAAGGTGAAATCGACGAGGTGGCCGACGAATATTGGAATGCGGGCGTCCGCCATATCGTCGCGCTGCGCGGCGATCCGCCGCGACAGGGCGAGCGGTTCACGGCGCATCCCGACGGCTATGATTGTGCAGCCACCCTGATCGAGGGGCTGAAGAAGCGGCACGATTTCGAAATTTCGGTGGCCGCCTATCCGGAGCAGCATCCAGAATCGGGAACGCTGGACGCCGATCTCGACAATCTGAAGCGCAAGCTGGATGCCGGCGGCACGCGCGCCATTTCGCAATTTTTCTTCTCTCCCGAAGCGTTCTTTCGATTCCGGGATGCGGCGGCGGCGCGCGGTATCAATGCGCCGCTGGTTCCCGGCATCCTGCCGGTATCGAATTTCAAGCAGACGAAGAGCTTCGCCGAGATGAACGGAACCGCATTGCCGGGCTGGCTGGAGCGGCTGTTCGAGGGGCTGGACCAGATGGCGGATGCGCGCAAGCTGGTCGCCGCAACCGTCGCGGCGGAAATGTGCCGACGGCTATATGCGGGCGGGATCCGCGACTTTCACTTTTACACGCTGAACCGGGCGGAGCTGAGCTATGCGATTTGTCATATGCTGGGCATGCGACCGCAGCCGGAAGGAGATGCGGCATGAGCGTTCGCGATGAATTCAATGCGCTGATCAAGGAAAGAATCCTGATCAAGGACGGTCCCTATGGCACCGCGATTCAAAAACGACGGCTGCAGGAGGCCGACTATCGCGGCGACACCGGCCTGACGGCCGACCAGAAGGGCAATAACGACCTGCTGAACCTGACGCGACCCGACGTCATCACCGATATCGCCAATGAATATCTGGATGCCGGTGTCGACATCTTTGCCACCAACACCTTCAACGCGACGAAGATCAGCCAGGGCGATTACGATGCGCAGCATCTGGTCGGCGACATCAACCGCGCGGCGGCGAAATTGCTGCGTGACGCCGTCGATGCGCGCCAGGAAAAGGACGGGCGCCGTCGTTTTATCTGCGGCGCGATCGGGCCGACCAACAAGACGCTGTCCATTTCGCCAGACGTCAACAATCCCGGCTTTCGGGAGGTGGATTTCGATGAGGTGAAAGCCGTCTATCGCGAGCAGATCGACGCCCTGGTTGAAGGCGGCGTCGATGCGATCCTGATCGAAACCGTGTTCGACACGCTGAACGCCAAGGCAGCGGCGATGGCGGCGATGGAGGCCGGCGATGAGCTGGGCCGGGATCTGCCCATCATGCTGTCCATGACCCTGACGGACATGGCGGGCCGCAATCTGAGCGGTCAGACGGTCGAGGCGTTCTGGTATTCGGTGCGCCATGTCCGGCCATTGACCATCGGCCTGAACTGTTCGTTCGGTGCGACCGAATTGCGGCCGCATGTCGCCGCGCTCGCCAAGATCGCCGACGCGCCGGTGATGGTTTATCCAAACGCCGGCTTGCCCAATGAAATGGGGGAATATGACGAAGAGGCCGAGACGACGGCGACACTGGTGAAGGCATGGGCGGAGCAGGGCTATGTCAACGCTCTTGGCGGTTGCTGTGGCACCACGCCGGAACATCTTGCCGCCATCGCCAAGGCCGTCGCGGACCTGCCCCCGCGCAAGGTGAAGTCGGCGGCGGCGGCCATGCGCCTGTCGGGGCTTGAGCCGTTTACTGTCGCCGCGTGACCAATGTCTTGCCGCCTTCGATGAAGGCCGGAAGTTCTCCGCACGCGCTGATCATTATTATATTTGAGCACATTTTATGACCTCTTCAGCCACCAATTTCATCAATGTCGGGGAACGCACGAACGTTACCGGATCGGCGCGTTTCAAGAAGCTGATCATGGGTGACGATTACGACGCCGCCATCGAGGTGGCGCGGCAGCAGGTGGAGAACGGCGCCCAGATCATCGACATCAACATGGACGAGGGCCTGCTGGATGCGGTCGTCGCCATGGAGACATTCCTGAAGCTGATCGCTGCCGAACCCGACATTGCGCGCGTTCCGATCATGATCGATTCGTCGAAATGGGAAGTGATCGAGGCCGGCCTGCGCTGTGTCGCGGGCAAGGCGGTCGTGAATTCGATCAGCATGAAGGAGGGCGAGGAGCCGTTCCTGGAGTCGGCGCGCAAGGTCCGGCGATATGGCGCCGCTGCAGTCGTCATGGCGTTCGACGAGGTGGGGCAGGCGGACACTGCCGCACGCAAGATCGAGATTTGCGAGCGCGCCTATAAGTTGCTGGTGGCCGACGGTTTTCCGGCCGAGGACATCATATTTGACCCCAATGTGTTCGCCGTCGCGACGGGCATAGAGGAGCATAATAATTACGGCGTCGATTTCATCGAGGCGACGCGCGAGATCAAGAAGCGCTGCCCGCATGTGAAGATTTCGGGCGGCCTCTCAAATCTCAGCTTCTCATTCAGGGGGAACGAGCCGGTACGTCGGGCGATGCATTCCGTATTCCTGTACCACGCCATTCCGGCGGGCATGGACATGGCCATCGTCAATGCCGGCCAGCTGGACATTTACGACGATATCGACGCCGAACTGCGCGAAGCGTGCGAGGATGTGGTTCTGAACCGCCGCGACGACGCCACGGACCGGCTGCTGGAACTGGCGGAGCGTTACAAGGGCGGCGGCGCGAAAGCGCAGGTCAAGGACATGTCCTGGCGCGAATTGCCCGTCAGGGAGCGGCTGAGCCATGCGCTGGTGAAGGGCATCGACGAATTCGTCGTCGATGACACGGAAGAAGCGCGGCAGGCCGCGGACAAGCCGATCCACGTCATCGAGGGCCCGTTGATGGACGGCATGAACGTCGTCGGCGACCTGTTTGGATCGGGAAAGATGTTCCTGCCGCAGGTGGTGAAGTCCGCGCGCGTCATGAAGAAGGCCGTCGCGCACCTGATCCCCTATATCGAGGCGGAGAAGGAGGAAGGCGCCAAGGCCAAGGGCAAGATCATCATGGCCACGGTGAAGGGCGACGTTCACGATATCGGCAAGAACATCGTTGGCGTCGTGCTGCAGTGCAATAATTTCGAGATCATCGACCTGGGTGTCATGGTGCCGTGGCAGGACATATTGAAGGCCGCGACAGACAATGACGCCGATATTATCGGTCTGTCGGGCCTGATCACGCCTTCGCTGGACGAGATGGTGACTGTCGCCGAGGAGATGCAGAAGGCGAGCATGACCATGCCCCTGCTGATCGGCGGGGCGACCACGTCGAAGGTGCATACGGCGCTGAAGATCGAACAGGCCTATGACGGACCGACGCTGCATGTGCTGGACGCCAGCCGCGCAGTCGGCGTTGCCAGCGCGTTGACCTCCGACGGGGAAGGCGGGACGACACTGATCGAGAAAACCCGCGCCGATTATGAAAAGATCAGGACCGACCGCGCCAATAAGGGGCAGTCGAAGCTGTCACCCATCACCGAGGCGCGCGAAAATGCCTTCGATGCCGATTTTGCCGCCTATACGCCGCTGCGTCCCAATCTGATTGGAACGAAAATCATCGACGATGTCACGGTGAAAATGCTGCGTTCCTATATCGACTGGACGCCGTTTTTCCGTTCGTGGGAACTGGCGGGAAACTATCCCGCGATCCTGGACGACGAGGTTGTTGGCGAAAGCGCGACATCGCTGTTCGAGGATGCGCAGAAGATGCTGGACCGCATAGAGGCGGAGGAATGGCTGACACCGCGCGGTGTTGCCGCCTTCTGGCCGGTGCGGCGCGACGGTGACGATATCATGGTCTTTGCCGATGAAGAGCGCACCAATGAGGTCGCGCGTCTGGCCATGCTGCGCCAGCAGATGGTGAAGCGCGAAGGGCGTGCGAACATGTGTCTGGCGGATTTCATTTCGCCCGATGCGGACTGGCTGGGCGGCTTTGCCGTGACATCGGGCGCGGGAACGGAGGAAATCTCCAAACGCTTCAAGGCCGATCATGACGATTATTCCGACATATTGTTCAAGGCCCTGGCGGACCGTCTGGCGGAAGCTTTTGCAGAATATCTGCACGCGCTGACGCGGCGCGAACTGTGGGGCTATTCGCCCGATGAGCAATTGTCCGATGAGGATCTGATCAAGGAACGCTATCGCGGCATTCGCCCGGCACCCGGCTATCCCGCCTGCCCCGATCATACGTTGAAGCCGATCCTGTTCGACCTGCTGGACGCAACGGAGAATACCGGCGTGACGCTGACGGAATCGATGGCGATGCTGCCGGCCTCTTCCGTGTCAGGCTTTTACTTCGCGCATCCGGACAGCCAGTATTTCGGTGTCGCCCGTATCGGCCGCGACCAGCTGGAGGATTATGCCGAACGGCGGGGAATTGCGGTGGACGAAGCGGAAAGGTGGCTGCGGCCCAACCTCTAGCCCCGGCAGCAAGCCGGCGAGCCCGCCAGGTCGAGATCAATTAAAAAGCCGGACCTCCTTCAGGAGATCCGGCTTTTTCTTTGGGTCCGGCGGTGAGCGGGGGAGGGAAGGGCCGCCGGGCTGTTAGTCGATGGTTCTAAAGCTCAGGCTCTTCATCCATCGTGGGATCCGGCTGTGGGCCGGGTGCCGTAGGCGATACATCCGTGTCAGTGTCGGCGTCGGTGTCCGTATCAACCGTGGGGTCGAGTTCCGGGCCGCTCATGCCGTCGGGATCCGCCTCATCCGTCATCGGAGGCTGACCGGTGGGTTGGGTGTCCTCCATCGCCGGATCCATGGGGGTGCCGTCAGGCATTGTTTCCTGACCCTGAGCGAAGGCGGAGCCTGCGAAACCCAAGAGAGCTGCCGTCGATGCGGTGAGAATAATCTTTTTCTTCATGGCCTTACTCCTTTCATGCGCCTTCGTGGGGGAAGGTTGAAGGCGCTTCGTTGTTAGGCAGGATAAGAACGCGCAGTCAGATGGACTTGGGTTCACGGTTCGTCGCTGGATTTTACCGCCCGGTCGCTAAATTTGTCTTTTTTTGCGCAAATAAGCCGCTTTGCGACTGAATCAGTCGTGCCGGGTCCAGCCGGATGGCTCCAGGGCTTCCAGCGGGCGAAAGCGATATTTGTAATTCATCCGCTCACATCCATCGATCCAATAGCCGAGATAGACATAAGGCAGGCCGGCCGCCTTCGCCCGCATGATGTGATCCAGGATCATGTAGGTGCCGAGGCCGCGGCGCGCTTCATTGTCGGGATCATAGAAGCTGTAGACCATGCTGAGGCCGTCGCTTTGCTGGTCCGTCAGGCATACGCCGACGAGTGTCCCAACCTTCCGCCCCTCGGCAGGGGGTTCGCGATATTCGACGACGAGCGTACCGACAGGCGTCTGTTCGACCATGTCGGCATAGTCGCGCGCGCTCATGTTCGCCATGCCGCCATTAGGGTGCCGTGCCTGCAAATAGCGGCGAAGCAGTGCGAATTGTTCGCTGGTGGCGCGGGTTTCGCAGGCGGCGACATCTATATCGGAATGCCTGCGGCGCAATTTCCGCTGCGAGGTACTGGGCTGAAACTCCCTGGCGATGGTGCGGACAGAGATACATTGCCGGCAGCCGTCGCAACTGGGCCGATAGGCGACATTTTGCGACCGGCGAAACCCGGTACGGGCCAGCGCCTCCAGAACCTGATCCGCCTCCGGACCGTGCAATTCGGTGAAGACCTTTCGTTCCAGCCGGTCAGGCAAATAGGGACACGGCGTGGGCGCGGTCACGAAAAAGCGTGGCAGGCGAAAGCTCTGGTCGGTCACAGGGCTCGTTCTAAACCAGAACGGAACCCCGTGGCCATGGCGGACCTGCTGGCCATGCGGGGACTAGGCGAGCTCGACCATGCTGACGTCGAATCCCTCGCCCCGCAGGCCGTCCAGCAGGCGCTCCAGATGCTGACCGTCGCGGGTTTCACATTCCACATCGGTGATCAGGCCCTTTGCCGGCAGGCTGGAAAAGATCCGCTGATGGGACACTTCCAGAATATTGACCTGATGTTCCAGGAATATCTGCGTGACCTTCATCAATTGGCCCGGCCGGTCCTTTAGCCTGATACGCAGGCGGGCGAGGCGGCCGTCCCGTGCCAGATCGCGCAGCAGCACGTTCGCCAGCAGGCGTGTGTCGATATTTCCCCCGCACAGCGGCAGGCCGACCTTGCGCCCGCGGAAGCGGTCCGGGTGCGTCAGCAGCGCTGCCAACCCTGCCGCGCCGGCGCCTTCCACCACGGTCTTTTCGATGCCGAGCAGCATGGCGACCGATCGCTCCAGCTCTGCCTCTGCGACGAGGACGATGTCGTCCACCATCTGTTCGACGATCTGGAAGGTGAATTCCCCCGGTGCCTTGACGCTGATGCCTTCCGCGAGACTGTCGCCCTCGCAGATCATGCTCTCGCCTTTCAGCTTGCCATACATGGAGGGATAGAGCGCCGCCTGAACGCCGATCACCTCTATGTCGGGCTTCATGTGCTTGGCGGCGATCGAGCAGCCGGAGATGAGGCCGCCGCCGCCGATGGGCACGCACAGCATGTCGAGATCGGGCATGTCCTCCAGCATCTCGACCGCGACGGTGCCCTGACCGGCGATGACGTGAGGATCGTCGAATGGATGCACGAACGTCAGATTGCGTTCCGCCTCCAGCGTCAGGGCGTGCCCGTGTGCCTCATCGAAGTTTTCGCCAAATAATTCTACCGTGGCTCCATGCCCCTTCGTCTGGCTGATCTTCACGAGCGGAGTCGTGATGGGCATGACGATGGTCGTCGGTATGCCGAGGCGCGCGGCGTGATAGCTGAGCCCCTGGCTGTGATTGCCGGCCGATGCGGCGATGACGCCGCGCTGACGCTGTTCCTCGTTGAGGGAGAGGAGTTTGTTGAGCGCGCCGCGTTCCTTGTAGGCGGCGGTGAATTGCAGATTTTCGAACTTCAGCCAGACTTCGGCGCCGGTAATCTCGCTGAGCGTCTTCGCATGCAGGCAGGGTGTGCGAATGACCTGTCCCCGGATTGCCTCGTGAGCGGCGATAATATCGCTGTAGCTGACGGGCAAACGGGTGGACGAGACGTGCGGCGCTGTTTGATTGGCGTTCATAATGAGTGCCCGATAGCCTTATGAGCGGCCTTGCGCCAGCCAAGAGGGAAATGAGACATGTCGTTCATCGACGGCGGATCGGACAGGAAGCGGGACTGGCGCGCGGCATTGGCGGTCGCGGTTCTGCACGTCCTGATCGTTCTTGTCCTGCTGCAGAGCGCCGGCGTGGTGCTGGCGCCGGAGGAACTGCCGGCCCTCGATATATTGGAGGTGCCGGAAAAGCCGCCCGAGCCGGAAGGCGCGCCGGCGGCCCCCGAAGTCCGGCTGGACCCCATCCCCGTCATCGTGCCCCCGCCCGACATAGAGGTCGAACTGCCGCCCCCGCCGATCCGCGCAGCGCCGCCGTCCGGCGGAGAAGCGGACGGTGTCGGGTCGGGAAGCGGCACCGGCCAGTCCGGCAGCGGCTCTGGTGGCGGCGGGATCAGCCGCGCGCAAAAAATCGCCGGCGATATCACGAACCGCGACTATCCCCGCGCGACGCGGCGGACGAATGCGGAGGGCGTCGTCGAGGCGTTC
Organism: Pacificimonas sp. ICDLI1SI03; assembly: GCF_054740865.1. Taxonomy (NCBI): domain Bacteria; kingdom Pseudomonadati; phylum Pseudomonadota; class Alphaproteobacteria; order Sphingomonadales; family Sphingosinicellaceae; genus Pacificimonas; species Pacificimonas sp. ICDLI1SI03. The sequence goes on along the minus strand of NZ_JBSQAU010000001.1, from coordinate 1,837,249 downwards.
TTTGACATCCGCCCCGACGGCCGGGTCGAGAATTGCCAGGTGACCAGTTCAAGCGGCAACGCGGCGCTGGACGAAACGACATGCCGCCTGATCACCGAACGATTCCGCTATGAGCCCGCCCGCAACGAACGCGGCGAGCCGGTCGGCGACCGCACGGGATGGCGGCAGAGCTGGTGGCGGGAGTAGTGCGTCGAAGCGGCAGCTAGTCGCGCGAAACCTTTTCCACCCTTTCATGTGCCTCCTGCGCCTCAAGCGACAGGGTTGCGACGGGACGGGCATCGAGCCGCTTCAGGCTGATTGGTTCGCCGGTGACCTCGCAATAGCCATATTCGCCCCGATCGAGCCGCCGCAGCGCCGCGTCGATCTTGGCCGTCAATTTGCGCTGCCGGTCGCGGGTACGCAATTGCACCGACCATTCCGATTCGGTGCTGGCGCGGTCCGCCATGTCGGGTTCCTGCAGGCTGTCGACAGCGAGGCTGTCGAGCGTTTCCTGCGCCTCCCGCGCAAGCTCCGCTTTCCAGTCCAGCAGTTTTTTTCGAAAATAGGCTTTCTGCCGCGGCGACATGAATTCTTCGTCGTCCGACGGGCGGTAATCCGCAGGTACATTTTCCGACTCACTGATGCCGGTACTGCTGGTATCCTGGCTAAGCGACTGATTAGTCATAAAGTTCCTCCACGGGAGGGGTCACGCCTCGTCACCCTCTCGTCCCCTGCGGCGGGCCTATACACTTGCCATTATGACGCGACAATGACTGCATGCGAATGCGGGCCGTGCAATCCGGCGGGCAGGACGCACCGGGCAGCGCCGATATTTCGCTTGGGCCGCTTCGCCGCGCGCGCTATTCCGCCCCGCATGGATAGCCAACGCATCGCCCCCGATCCCGAAAATCCCGAGACCCTGTATGTGGCCAGCACGCGCACATCCTGTGAAGGCGAGGGCGGCGCACTGGGCCATCCACGCGTTTATCTGCAAATGGGCGCCGACGGGTTCGTCGACTGCGGCTATTGCGACCGTCGCTTCATCCTGGAGGGCGGCCCCGCCGACAAGCGCGCCGCGGCGTGAGCGAAGAGCCTGCCCGCCTGCTGATATTCGGCAAGGGCTATACGGCCACGCGGCTGACGAGCAGCCTGCCACGCGGCGAATGGACCGTGGATGCGACTGGGCAGACTGCGCGACCGGGCATCATCTCCCTCGACGATCCCACCCTTCCCGATCTGATCGCGCGCGCGACGCATATCCTGTCCTCGACACCCCCCGCCGATGAAAGCGACCCGGTACTGGACCGTTATTCACACGATCTGAGCGCGACGGAGGCCTGGGTCGGCTATCTTTCCTCTACCGGCACCTATGGCGACACGCAGGGCGCATGGGTGGATGAGACGGCGACGGTGGGCGCGGGGCGGCGCGGGGCGCGAATTGCCGCCGACCTGGGCTGGCAGGCGCTGGACCGGCCGGTCGCGATATTCCGCCTGCCCGGCATATACGGGCCGGGCCGTTCGGCGTTTGACCGACTGCGGCAGGGAAAGGGGCAACGCATAGATGCGCCAGGGCAGGTTTTCAGCCGCATCCATGTGGACGATATTTGCGCGGTCGTGCGTGCGGCAATGAAGCAAGGGTCGAGCGGAATTTATAATCTTTCCGATGACGAGCCGGCCCCGGCATCGGATGTCACAGCCTATGCGGCGCGGCTGCTGGGAGTGGCGGTGCCGCCGCTTATCCCGCTGGAGGAAGCGCGGCTGTCGCCCGCCGCGCGCGGATTTTACACGGAGACGCGGCGCGTCGCCAATGGCAGGATGAAGCGAGATTTGCTGCCGCGCCTTCGCTATCCTGACTATAGAAGCGGTCTTGCGGCCATACATATGGAGGAAACCCAATGAAATTCGGTATCGGCCAAAGCCCCAAACGCCTGGAAGACGACCGCCTGCTGACGGGGGCCGGGCGCTATACCGACGATCTGCAGCCCGATGGCTGCGTCTATGGTGTAACCGTGCGCTCGCCCTATGCCCATGCACGGATTGCCGGCATCGACACCGCTGCGGCACGGGAGATGCCCGGCGTTCTGGCGGTCTATACCGCCGAGGACATCGCCGATTATGGCCGCATCCCCTGTCTGTTGCCGCTCGCCGGGCCGGGGATGGCGGAACGGCCCCTGCTGACGGGGGACAAGGTCCGTTTCGTCGGCGATGGTGTTGCCTTCGTGGTGGCGAAAACGCGTGATCAGGCGCGCCTGGCGGCGGAAGCGGTCGAGGTCGATTATGACGAACTGCCCGCCGCGCATTCCATCGACGCCGCCTTGAAGGAGGGCGCGACGAAATTATGGGAGGAGGCCGGCAGCAACAAGCTGTTCGACTGGGATGCAGGCGACGCGGAAGGGGCGGATGCCGCCTTTGGCAAGGCCGCGCACGTCACGAAATGCCGCCTGATCCAGAATCGCATCGCGCCCAGCAGCATGGAGGTTCGCGCCGCCGTGGCGGAATATGATGCGGACGCGGGATTCACGATCACTTTTGGCAGTCAGGGTGTGGTCAGCGCCCGAAAAGACCTGTCGGCCATGCTGAATATCGACAAGGAACAGCTGCGGGTCGTTACGCACGACGTCGGGGGCGGCTTTGGCATGAAGGGGTTTCTGTATCCCGAATATGGCCTGGTGCTGCACGCGACGCGCGATCTGGGCGTTCCCGTCAAATGGACCGGCGAACGCGGCGATGCGTTTCAGACCGATGTCCATGGCCGGGCCATGGTGTCGGAAGCGTCGCTGGCGCTGGACGCCGATGGCCGTATTCTGGCGATGAAGGTTGAAAGCTGGGCGGATCTGGGCGCCTATCAGTCGCAGTTCGGGCCCGGTATCCAGACCTTTGCCGGCGGCTGCATCATGGGCGGCGTCTATCGCATCCCCTCAATCCACAATCTGGTGCATGGCGTCGTCACGAACACGACCCCGATCGATGCCTATCGCGGCGCGGGACGTCCCGAATCGGCATATACGATGGAGCGCCTGATCGAGGCGGCGGCGCACGAAATCGGCATGACAACAGACGAGATTCGGCGCCGCAATCTGCTGCTGCCGGACGAACTGCCGCATCAGAACGGCCTGGGCCTGACATTCGACGTGGGCAATTTCCCCGCCCTGCTGGATGGCGCGCTGGAGCGGGCGGACTGGAACGGATTCGATGCCCGCAAGGCCGAGGCGGCCGGGCGCGGCATGCTCTATGGTCGTGGCATTGGCTTTTACGTGGAGATTGCCGGCGGCGGCTCCACCGAGGAATTTGCCGACATCCGCATCGCAAAAGGCAAGGTACATGCCGCCATCGGCACGCAGTCGAACGGCCAGGGGCACGAGACAGCCTATGCGCAGGTCATCGCCGAGCGACTGGGCATCGACCTGGAGGACGTGCTGATCGAACAGGGCGATACGCAGCGGATGAACAGGGGCCATGGCACGGGCGGATCTCGCTCCATGGTGTGGGGCGGCGCGGCAGGCCTGTTCGCCGCCGATCAGGTGATCGACAAGGCGCGCAAGCTGGCGGAAGCGGACCTGGGCGGCGACGTCGATTTCGACGAGGGCGTATTTCGCGCGCGCGGGTCCAACGAAACGCGCAGCCTGTTCGAACTGGCAGAGGCGCATCCGGGCGAACTGGATGCGGATGGCAGTTTCAAGACCGAACACCCGACGCCGACATTTCCCAATGGCTGTCACATCGCGGAGGTCGAGCTGGACCCCGCCACCGGCATCATGAAGGTGACACGCTATACCGTGCTGGATGATTTCGGGACATTGGTGAACCCGGTTCTGGTCGAGGGACAGGTGCAGGGCGGTGTCGCCCAGGGTCTGGGGCAGGCCATTCTGGAAGAGGTCGTCTATGATGAAACGGGACAGCTTCTGACCGGCAGTTTCATGGATTATGGCATGCCCCGCGCCGACGACATGCCGCTGGGCATGACATTCGACACGCTGCCGACGAAGAGCCCGAACAATCCACTCGGGGCGAAAGGGTGCGGCGAGGCGGGCACGATCGGCGCCATGCCGTCGATCATGAACGCCCTTGTCGATGCGCTGGGCGGCCAGCATGTCGATATGCCCGCAACGCCGGAAAAGCTGTGGCGTTTGGCGCAGGGCATGGAGATGCGGCAGGCGGCTGAATAGGCGCCCGACGGATTGGGGGGCTGACGTGCGGCCCCCCCCGTGATCCCCGCCATCGCGGAACGGATCGACGACTGTTTGTCGCAGTTTACCGATGTTTATCGACTCTGCTGTCGATAGAACATAAGCTGAACGAATGGCGCAATTGGACACTCGGGAAAAGCTGGCGATCCTTGCGGACGCGGCGAAATACGATGCGTCCTGCGCTTCATCGGGCACATCGAAGCGGGACAGCGCCGGCGGCAAGGGGCTCGGCTCGACGGAGGGTATGGGTATCTGCCATGCCTACGCCCCCGACGGCCGTTGCATATCGCTGTTGAAGATTTTGCTGACGAACAGCTGCATTTTCGATTGTCATTATTGCATCAACCGCAAAAGCTCGAACGTCCGTCGCGCGCGTTTCACGGTCGAGGAAGTGGTGCAGCTGACGCTGAACTTCTACAAGCGAAATTATATCGAGGGGCTGTTTCTATCGTCGGGCATCATCCGGTCGTCGAATTATACGATGGAACAGATTGTCGAAATTGCCCGGCAATTGCGCGAGGTTCACGATTTCCGCGGATATATTCACTTAAAGACCATCCCGGATGCCGACCCTGAATTGATGCGCGCGGCGGGCCTTTATGCCGATCGCATTTCTATAAATGTCGAATTGCCGACGACGAATGGTCTGAAGCGACTGGCACCGGAAAAGGATGGCGGCCGTATCGAGGGTGCGATGGGCGGAATGAAAACCGCTATCGAAGACGGCCGGGACGCGAAGAAGCGCTATAAATCCGCGCCGAAATATGCGCCTGCGGGGCAATCCACCCAGATGATCGTCGGGGCGGACGCGGCGAGCGACGGGGACATCATTGTGAAGGCGTCCAGCCTGTATGATCGGTTTCATATGCGGCGGGTCTATTACAGCGCCTTCAGCCCGATCCCCGATGCCAGCGCGGTGCTGCCGCTGAAATCGCCGCCCCTGATGCGCGAACATCGCCTGTATCAGTCGGACTGGCTGATGCGCTTTTATGGCTTCCAGCCGCGCGAGGTGGTGGCGGCAACAGATGATGGCATGCTGCCGCTGGATATCGATCCCAAGCTGGCCTGGGCGTTGAAGTTTCGCGAAAGCTTTCCGGTGGATATAAACCGGGCGCCGCGAGAGATGCTGTTGCGCGTGCCGGGCCTTGGCACGAAGGCCGTGGGCGCGATCCTGTCATCGCGGCGCTATCGCAATTTGCGGCTGGAGGACGTGGCGCGCCTGACACAGTCGGTGCGGAAAATTCGCCCCTTCATTTCCTGCGTGGGATGGTCGCCCGGCAAGACCACGGATCTGGCCGACCTGAAAGCGTTGATCGTGCCGAAGCGGGAACAGCTGGAACTGTTTGCGGCTTGATGCGCCGATGCGCTGTGTAACGCTGGAACATGAAGAGGATTTTGACGGGTGGCGCACTGCTGCCCGCGCCCTCGCGCTGGCGAATGTACCGCCGGAGGATGTGACCTGGCAGGTGGGCGACACGGCGCAGGACCTGTTCGGTGACGAGGCGGTGTTGGAGGACAATAGCCGGGCCACCCTGACCGTGCCAAAGCCGTTCCTGCAACTGGCCCAGAGCGTGATCTGTCATTCTGAGCGGGAGCGGTTTGCCCTACTGTACCGGATGCTGCTGCGGCTTCAGAAGAACCGGGAGGCGATGCAGGATCGTGCGGATCCGCTGCAGAAACGGTTGGAGGAACTGCGCAAGTCGGTTGCCCGCGACATTCATAAGATGCGCGCTTTCGTCCGATTCAGGGAGGTGCAGACCGACGGCGAAACGCGGTTCGTCGCCTGGTTCGAGCCGGAACATCATATCGTCCGTACCAATGCTCCGTTTTTCCAGCGCCGCTTCGCCAGCATGAACTGGTCGATTTTGACGCCGGAACTGTGCGCGCATTGGGACGGCGAAACGCTGTCTTTTACCGAGGGGGCGACGAAGGCCGACGCCCCGGCGGGCGACCTGGTCGAGGAAACGTGGAAAACCTATTTCGCCTCTATCTTCAATCCTGCGCGGATGAAGGTGAAGGCGATGACGGCGGAAATGCCGAAGAAATACTGGAAAAACATGCCGGAAAGCGCGCTGATCCCCGGCATGATCGCAGGTGCGCGGGCGCGGGAGGTCGATATGGTGAAAACTTCCAGAGAGGGCATTGCCCGCGCCGGTGAGAATCGCACGAAATCATTGTCGGCCCTGCGGGAGGAGGCAGAGGGATGTCGCCGCTGTGACCTGTGGAAGCCGGCGACGCAGCTGGTGTTCGGAGAAGGGCCGGTCGATGCGGCCCTGATGCTGATCGGTGAACAGCCGGGCGATCAGGAGGATCTGGCCGGGCGGCCCTTCGTCGGGCCGGCGGGGCAGTTGCTGGACCGTTTCCTGTCGGACGTCGGCATCGACCGTAGTGCCACCTATGTCACCAATGCCGTCAAGCATTTCAAATATGAGCAGCGCGGCAAGCGCCGCATCCACTCCAAACCGAATGGCGGCGAAATCGATGCCTGCCGATGGTGGCTGACGCAGGAAATCGACCTCGTGCAGCCGAAAGTGACGGTGGCGCTGGGGGCCAGCGCAGCGCGCGCGATGCTGGGTAAAACCGTCACGATCTCAAAGACGCGCGGGGCCGCCATCGAACTGCCGGACGGGTCGGAAGGATGGGTGACGGTGCACCCCAGCTATTTGCTGCGCATCCCCGATCAGGGCCGGGCAGAGGAGGAGCGGGCGCGATTCAGGGAAGACCTGGCGACAGTGAAAGCCCGCGTGGCGGCGCTGACCTGATCGGGGGTCGGGGGCTTGTCCGGGCGGTGAACCTTCGTTAAGCGTTCATCTTTCGTTCCGCCGGTGAAAGCGCAGCATGACGCCCGAGATCCTCATTGCCTTTGTCGTCGCACTTACGCTGGGGGTGCTGCTCGGCTGGCTGATGTGGGCGCGCGGCCTGGCGGCGATACGCGCCGATCTGACGGCGGTTAAAACAGCACATGATGAGGCGCGCGCGGCGCGCGAAAAGGCAGAGGGCGATTTGCACGTGGCCCGCTCTGACAAGGCTCTCGCGGAAAAGGGCGCTGAGGATATTCGTGCCCGGCTGGAGGAAATCCGTGTCGAGGTGGAGCGTCTGAAGCCTATCGAGCTGGCGCATGAAAAGCTAATTTCCACATCGACGGAACGCGAAAAGGCGTTTCTGGAGCGGGAGGCGGACCTTAATCGTCGGTTCGATGAGCTGGCCGACAAGGCACTTGGCCGGACGACGGAAGCGTTCCTAAAGCGCGCGGAGGAAACGCTGGTCCGGCACCGCGAGGCGGCGGGACAGGGGCTGGAGCAGAATCGCGCAGCCCTCGACAAGCTGATCTCTCCCATGCGCGAAACGCTGACCAAATATGAGGCGCAGCTGAAGGAGATGGAGGAAAAACGCGCCGGGGCCTATGGCGCGATCACGAACGCCATCGCCGATGTAAAACTGGGGCAGGAGCGCGTTTCGCAAGAGGCGCAGCGGATCGTCGGCGCACTGAGAAACGCGCCCAAGGCGCGCGGCCGCTGGGGCGAGCACCAGCTGCGCCGGGTGCTGGAAATGGCGGGCCTGTCGAAACATTGCGATTTTTCCGAGGAAGTGCACCGTGACGTTGCCGATGGGCCGAACGTCCGGCCCGACGCCGTCGTGAACCTGCCGAACGACCGGGTGCTGGTCATCGATGCCAAGGTGTCGCTGAACGCCTATCAGGACGCGGCCGCAGCGGAGACGGACGAGGACCGGCGACTGCACCTGATCGCGCATGCAAAGGCGATGCGCGCCCATGTGGAGACGCTGGGGCGCAAAAGCTATACGCAGCAATTTGACGATACGCTGGATTTCGTCATCATGTTCGTGCCCGGCGAGAACTTCCTCGCCGCCGCGCTGGAGACGGATCAGGACCTGTTCGAAATGGCGTTCGAGCGACGCGTCCTGCTGGCGAGCCCGACGAACCTGATCGCCATCGCGCGTACCGTCGCGATGGTGTGGCAGCAGGAAAAGGCTGCGGACGACGCGCGGGAGATTTCCGCGATCGGCAAGGAGCTGTACGACCGGCTGGCAACAATGGGCGAGCATGTCGCGAAGCTGGGACGCAATCTGGACCTGGCGTCGGGCGCCTATAACAAGATGGTCGGCAGCCTGGAATCGCAGGTCATGACGTCCGCCCACCGCCTGCGCGAAAAAGCCATCGATACGCCGAAGAAAACGGTCGAGGCGCTGCCAACCGCGACAGTGGATATTCGTCCGCTGACGAAGCTGGAGAATGCGAGCGCGGAAACGCGAGACGCGGCGGAGTGAGCCGAAAGATACCTTAGAAAGCTGCGACGCCCTCAACTTCGACAAGGTCGTCGCGAACGGTGCCGGTGACGACGACCATCTTTTCAACGAGGTCGACAGGCATGCGCGGGAGTATCAGGCGCAGCTTTCGCCCGTCGTCGCAGGCAAGGATGAAATTACCCTCCGGCCGGATCAGGCGCCCGGTCAGCTTTACTTTTTCGGTCATTGACGGCGGTGCTGGTTCAGGACCTCATAAAGCATGACGGCGCAGCTGACCGCGACATTCAGAGAGTCCGCCTTGCCCAGCATTGGCATCTTCACCAGCGCATCGCACGCGGCTTCATAATGATCCGGCAGGCCGGACTGCTCATTGCCCATGAAAACGAATGTGGGGCGGGGATAGGCCACCGCCTGATAATCCTGCTCGGTCTTCAGACTGGTGCCGACAAGCATCGCCGGGGTCGTGCGCAGCCAAGTGAGAAAGTCCTCTCCCGCTGCCTGCGCAATCGGGGTGGTGAAAAGTGCGCCCATCGACGCGCGCACGGCCTCGACGCTGAACGGGTCGCAGCTTTGATCCAGCAGGATGACGCCACCCGCGGCGACGGCATCGGCCGTACGCAGGATGGTACCGAGATTGCCCGGATCCTTCAGCGATTCGCAGACGATCCAGATTGCTGCGGCGTCAGGGTCCAACCGCGACAATGACGTGTCCAGCAGATCGAATACGCCGACGACTCCTTGTGGATTGTCCTTGCCCGAAATCTTGGCGAGAATATCACGACTGACCGCCAGAGCCTCGCCACCGGATGCCTCCGTTTCATCAATCAGGCGCCGGGTCAGTTCATGCCGGTCGCCCTCCGCGAAAATCATCACGCGCGGGACGTGGCCAGCCTCGAGCGCCTCCGTGCAGATGCGCAGGCCCTCTGCCATGAACAGGCCCTCGGCGATGCGGTTCTTCTTCTGGGCCAGCCCCCGCACGCGCTTGATGGTCGCATTGGAAAAGCTGGTGATCTGGCGGGGCATTATTCCTCGCCGAATTTATTCTCGATCAGGCCGACGAGGGCCGTAATCGCAGCCTCGGCATCGGCGCCGTTGGCGTGCACCGTCACAGTGTCGCCGGGTCCGGCGGCCAGCATCATCAGGCTCATGATACTCGTGCCCGGGGCAGTGGTGCCGTCCTTATCGACGATGACAGAGGCGTCGAATTCCGTCGCCAGGGTCACGAATTTCGCACTCGCGCGGGCATGCAGTCCGCGTTTGTTGCGGATGGTAACGGACTGTTGCAGCGTCCCACTCTCCGACTGGGTATTCAGGCGACTTCGCCCAGAATCTTGGAGGCGACGGAAATATACTTCCGCCCCGCCTCCTGCGCCGCCTCGATGGCGTCTTCGGCCGACATATGGTCGCGCACGCTGGCAAGTCGGATCAGCATCGGCAGGTTCATGCCGGCAATAACCTCGACCGCGCTGGAGCGGCCTGCGCCCATCAGGCTGATCGCAAGGTTGGAGGGTGTGCCACCGAACATGTCCGTCAGGACGACGACGCCGCTGCCTGAATCGGTTTCCGCAATCGCATCGGCGATATCGCTGCGGCGCAGTTCCATGTCGTCATGCGCCTCTATGCAGATGGCGGCAATCTGCCGCTGCTTTCCGACGACGTGTTCCATGGCGGAAACGAATTCGCGCGCCAGACCGCCATGCGTTACCAGAACCATACCCAACATGTTGCCTAAGCTGCCACCTCTGCGCCGACCGATTTCCGCCGGGCGCCTTCACTACGTCCCAACACATCGCGGTGCACCACGTTTGGCTCCATCCCGGAGTCGCGCAGATGCGCCGCAAGCCGTTCCGCAACGTAAACGGAACGATGGCGACCGCCCGTACAGCCAATCGCGACGGTAAGATAGGCTTTTCCTTCTCGCTTGTAAGCAGGAAGAAGCGTGGTCACGAGGCCGGATATACGCTCGAAGGCATCCGAAAATGCAGCATCGGCAGCAACATATTCGCCGACGGCGGGGTCAAGGCCGGTAAGCGGACGCAGTTTGTCGACCCAATGCGGATTTGCCAGAAACCGCATGTCGAACATCATGTCCGCATCGCGCGGGACACCCCGGGCGAATCCAAAGGACATGACCGTAAGGGTCAGCCCGGAATCCGAACCGCCGCTGAACTTGTCGGTGATCTCCCGGCGCAAATCGTGGACGCTATAGTCCGTCGTATCGATGACGATGTCGGCCCAGCGCCGCAGCGGTGCCAGCACCTCCCGCTCCCGCGCGATCCCATCGGTTGCCGGTCGGTCGCTTGCCAGAGGATGCCTGCGGCGGGTTTCGGAAAAGCGCCGCACGAGTTCCCCCCCGGCACAGTCGATGAAGAGGACGCGCGCCTGATTGCCGTCGTCGCGCAGATCCTTGATTCTGTGCACGACCTTCTCGGCCGCAAAGGCGCGTGTGCGCACGTCGATGCCCACGGCGAGCGGGCGGTCGGCAAACTCCTTCGCCGTATCCAGTTTCAGCAGGCGCGACAGCAGCGACAGCGGCAAATTGTCCACGACTTCATAACCGTGGTCCTCAAGCGCGCGCAGCGCCGTCGATTTGCCTGCGCCCGACATGCCGGTAACGATCAGCAGCGGCGGTCGCGGCTCGCCCTTGCCGGCGGTTCGCGTTTTCTCCTCTTCGGCGTGTTTTTTCGAATCGGACATATGCGTCAGGCTACAGGACAGACGCCCTTCTCGATAGTGAGTGCGACCTTTAATGCGGCGGATGGCGCACGCGCATCGAGGCGCCATGTGGGCAGGGCGATGCCGAGGAATGTGCAGGATCGCGCGGCGGGCAGGCGCTCCACCGGAACGGCGAGTTCGAAATGATGCGTGAGGCGAACCGGCTCCATCACGGCATCCAGGTGAAGAATGCCAATGCCACGCACCTCTATCATCCCGGCGAAGCCAGCAACAAAGGTGCCGTAGAGCTGGCCGTCCAGCGCGGAAAGCTCAACCTGATCGTCGGCAACCAGCATCGCGCCACGGTCGATCAATTGCAGGGCGAGGTCCGACTTGCCGCTGCCGCTCGGCCCCGTCAGCAATATGCCTGCGGACCCCAAGCGTACGCAGCTGGCATGGCAGCGATCGTTCATGCTGCGGCCGGGAATTTGGCTATGAAGCGGGCGCCGCCATTCTTGCGCGTCTCGACGTTCAGCTTGCCGTCATGCGCCTCTACGATCGAGCGGCAGATCGCCAGTCCCAGACCGCTGTGCTGGCCAAAATCCTCTCCCTCCGGCCGCTCGGAATAGAAACGCTGGAAAATCTTTTCCTCAGCATCGGGGCGAATACCGGGGCCGCGATCCTCGACACGCATGACCACGGAATGACGCCCCCGCGCGGCGCTGACCTGAACAAGGCCACCGTCCGGCGAAAAGCTGATGGCATTGTCGATCAGATTGCGCACGATCTGTGCCAGCCGCGAGGGGTCGCCCATGACGCGGACCGTGCCGGCGGCAGGGCGCGCGAGGGCCAATTCGATTCCGCGCGGCAGTCCCCGCTCCTCGTAAAGGCCGACGATCCCCTCCAGCATATTGCCGAGATCGACGGGTTCGAAGCGGGTCCGGCTAAGTTCGGCATCCAGCCGCGATGCGTTGGAAATATCGCTGATCAGCCGGTCGATCCTGTCGACATCCGCCGTGACGATGGCGAGGAGTTGCTGGCGTAGTTGGGGATCCTCGACCCGGCCCATCCCCTCGACCGCGCTGCGCAGCGATGCGAGCGGGTTCTTGATTTCATGTGCGACATCGGCGGCGAACGCTTCGGTCGCGTCGATGCGCATGCGCAGGGCGGTTGTCATATCGCTGAGGCTGCGGGCGAGTTCGCCGATCTCGTCGCGGCGCAGCTGGAACCGGGGCACTGTGACATCGCGCGCGCGGCCAAGCCGCACCCGCTGTGCCGCGATCGCCAGTCGACGCAAGGGGCGGACAATAGTGCGCGCAAGAAAGCTGGACAGAAGGAGGGAGAGGCCCAGCACGCCCAGAAAGACGAGGAACAATGTCGCCCGCTCCGAGCGGACGTCCGTCGTTACATCCCGCGCATTCTGGGTCAGCAACATGACGCGCCCGTCGTCGAGCGGTGCAGCGGCAAAAGTGACGGGCGTGCGGTCCGGGGCCAGGCGCACCCGATCCGCGACGCGACCAGTGCGACGCGCCTCTTCGATCTCAGGAAAGGTTGACGCCCGATCGGGAAGCGCAACATCGAGGCGGGGGACGCGCCGCGCGCCAACCAGGGCATCGATCATCCGGTCGAGAAAACGGGCGGCATTCTTTCGCCATGGTTCGGTAGCGGGATCGATCAGCGTATAGGTGGGACCGATGATGTCCCAATTGTCCATCAGCTTCGTGCCGTCGGGACCATAAATGCGAACGCGTGCACCCGTGGTGCGGCCGACCGCTGCCGCCTGACGCAATGTGGCCGCATCGTCGTCCTCGGCAACGCCCTCGCCCAGACTGCTTGCGATCAGGGCCGCGCCGCCGCGCAGCGCCTCTACCCGCTGGTCGATCTGGCGCACGCGAAAACTGTCCAGATAAAGAACGCCGCCCGCCAGCATCAGAACGGCGAACAAATTGACCGCGAGTATCCGCGTCGTCAGCGACCAGCGTCGCGACCAGCGAAGCTGCGAATCGTCGCCCGGCTCCGAAGGCAGCGGCTCAGCCGTCGCTCGTTCCTTCGGCGTCCTTGCCAGCCGCCGTTCCGCTCTGATTGAAACGGTAGCCAACGCCGTACAGGGTTTCGATGGAATCGAATTCATCGTCGACAGCGCGGAACTTCTTGCGCAGCCGCTTTATATGACTGTCGATGGTCCTGTCGTCCACATAGACGTCGTCCTGATAGGCGGCATTCATCAGCTGATCGCGCGATTTTACGAAGCCGGGACGTTCGGCGAGCGTTTCCAGGATCAGGAATTCGCTGACCGTCAGGGAAACATCCTTGCCGTCCCACAGGACACGATGGCGGCCGGTATCCATGCTGAGGCGTCCGCGTTCGATGACGCGCTCCTTTTCCTCCTCCGCGTCACCCTCCGGCTGGGAGCGATAGGCGGCGCGGCGCAGGACCGCGCGGATGCGTTCGATCAGGAGGCGCTGTGAAAAGGGTTTGCCGACATAATCGTCCGCCCCCATCCTCAGGCCCAGCGCCTCGTCGATCTCGGTATCCTTCGATGTGAGAAAGATGACCGGAATGGCGCTTTTCTCGCGCAGTTTCTGCAACAGCTCGATGCCGTCCATGCGGGGCATCTTTACATCCAGAACCGCAAGGTCCGGCGGATTGTCGACAAGCGCCTTCAGCGCCGCGACACTGTCGGAATATACACGCACCGTGAACCCTTCGCCCTGCAGGGCAATGGACACGGAGGTAAGAATGTTGCGGTCGTCATCGACCAGCGCAATGGTGGCGGACATGTCCACTGCCTTAGCGCCGCCAAGGGGGAAGGTCACGACCCTGATATGCGCAGCAAGGCCAACCGACTGTGCGAGAGCGGAGATCGTGAGTGCGTTATTAATACATGCGGGTTAGGGGTGCCGGAATGAGTACGAACGAAGATCATTTGCGCCACCAGCTGGGAAATGCCGAGGCGAGGGTGAAGGGGCTGGAACGCCTGCTGGAAAAGGCGGCCGAACAGATTCGCCGGATCGCTGTTCCCCTGCCGCCCGAGGGAAGCCGCCGCGCCGCGTTGAAATTCGTCGAGCGGATCGAGAGTCTGAAGGAGGGCGCCGCCCGCGATCAGGGCAGCGGCCATGCACCGGCCGAGGATGCGCTGGAAGGCCTGCGTATTCTGGTTGTGGAGGACGAGGTCTATCCCGGCATGTCGATCCAGGTCATCCTGCTGGATGCGGGGGCGGAGCAGGTGCGTCTGTCGAACGGCCTTGCCGGCGCGCGTGCCGTCATAGACAGCGATTTCGAGCCACATGCTGTGGTTCTGGATCTGGATGTCGCGGGCAAGGATGCGCGTCCCATCGCCCGCCATTTGATGGAGGTCGGTACGCCGTTCGTGTTCCATACCGGCTTCGCCGATCCAGATTCACTTGCCGATCAATTTCCGAATCAGCGCGTCTTGAAAAAACCCGCGCCTGCCGATGTGCTGGTGTCAGCTTTGCTGCAGGCCATGGAAGAGGCGGAGGGGCAGAGGCGAGGCCGCCACGGTACGCCTAACGGCCAGTAATAAAGCCGTATCATCGCGCAGCGATAAACTTACGTAATTCCGTCCGCGTGGCTTTTGACCGATAAGATCTTTTTCGTGTAGAGCAGTCCCCCTGCTCATAAAAAGCGGACGCGCGGCCAGTTCGCTTGCGTCTGCCTATTCTCTTGACGACAAGGAGACAGCCCAGATGGCTGCGGAACAAATACCGACGTTCGACCTCGGCAAGCAAGGCATTCAAACGAAAGCCGAGCTGCACTGGAACCTTACCACCGCGCCCCTGGTCGAAGCGTCGGTCGCTCGCAGCGAGGGGCAATTGTCGAAACACGGCGCGCTGGTGGTCGAAACCGGCGACCGCACCGGCCGCTCCGCGAAGGACAAGTTTACCGTCAAGGATTCCGAAACCGACGGCAATGTCTGGTTCAACGACGGCAACAAGCCCATGGACCCTGTGCACTTCGCAGCCCTGAAGGAGGACTTCCTGAAGGCGCTGGCGGAGAAGGACACATTGTTTGTCCAAGATCTTTATGGCGGTTCGCAGCCCGAACATCGCGTTCACGTGCGGGTGATCAACGAACTGGCCTGGCACAATCTGTTTATCCGCACGCTGCTGTGCCGTCCGGAACGGGAGGAACTGGCGGGTTTCGAGCCGGAATTTACCATTATCGACCTGCCGACCTTCGTCGCCGATCCGGAACGCCACGGCACGCGCACGAATGTCGTCGTCGCGGTGAATTTCACCGAGAAGCTGATCCTGATCGGCGGTACGAAATATGCTGGCGAGATGAAGAAGTCGGTTTTCGGCCTGCTGAACTACCGCCTGCCGATCGATGGCATCATGCCGATGCACTGCAGCGCGAATGTTGGCCCCGATGGCAAGTCGGCCGTGTTCTTCGGTCTGTCAGGGACCGGCAAGACGACGCTGTCCGCCGATGCCTCTCGCACGCTGATCGGCGATGACGAGCATGGCTGGTCGGACACGGCGGTCTTCAATTTCGAAGGCGGCTGTTATGCCAAGATGATCAATCTGGACGAAGAGGCGGAGCCGGAAATCTACGCCACGACGCGGAAGTTCGGCACCGTCCTTGAAAACGTCGTCATGGACCCGGAAACGCGTGAACTGGATTTCGACGATAACAGCCTGGCCGAGAATACGCGCGGCGCCTATCCGATCGATTTCATCCCGAATTCGTCTGACAAGAATCTGGGGCCGCCGCCGTCGAACGTCATCATGCTGACGGCAGATGCCTTTGGCGTCTTGCCGCCGATCGCGAAACTGACGCCCGACCAGGCAATGTATCATTTCCTGTCGGGATATACGGCAAAGGTCGCGGGAACGGAGATTGGCGTTACGGAGCCGCAGGCTACATTCTCAACCTGTTTCGGCGCTCCGTTCATGCCGCGCCATCCCTCCGTTTACGGCAACCTATTGAAGAAGCGCATTGCCGAGGGCGGCGTCGATTGCTGGCTGGTCAATACCGGCTGGACGGGCGGGCCGCATGGCGTTGGCCATCGCATGCCGATCAAGGCGACCCGGGCACTGCTGAACGCGGCGCTGGACGGCAGCCTGAAGAATGTCGAATTCCGTACCGATCCCAATTTCGGATTTCAGGTGCCGGTCGAGGTTCCCGGCGTCGACACGGCGATTCTGGACCCGCGCTCTACCTGGGAAGATAAGGACGCCTATGACGCGAAGGCGCGCGATCTGGTCGGCCTGTTCATAAAGAACTTCTCTCAGTTCGAGGAGCATGTGGACGAGGGCGTTCGCCAGGCGGCGCCCCAGGCGGCCTGAACCGGCTCACGCCCCGATGTCAGGATCATGCCGGAAAACTTCAGGGTCTACCCGTGGTTTTCCGGCAAAGCAGGCACTAGGTTAGGTCTATGCCACCATCGAGAACGACGAAAAGCTGGGGCCTGCCCCGTTGGGGTGAATATGAGGCCAAGGGGTTCGATGCCGCCACTGTGCGCATCTGCGACCGCCATGGGTGCGAGGAAAAGGGCTATTGCCCGGCGCCCAAATCGCCCAATTCCAAGGAGCGCTGGTATTTCTGCCAGAAGCACGCGGGCGAGTATAATAAGGGCTATAATTACTTCGAGGGCCTGACCAAGGAACAGGCGCAGGATCGGGCGAACCACGAAAATGCCGGCGCCAAGCATGCGCGTTCCCGTCATTATGAATGGGCCGGATCGGGTGATGGCAGCCGCACCCGCGGCGAGCTGGACGCGCTGGAATTGTTCGAGCTGGAACCCGATGCGAAGTTTGAAGAGATCAAGCTGGCCTATCGCAAATGGGCAAAGCAGCATCATCCCGACCGCAAGCCCGGTGATGCCGAAGCGGCGCGCAAGTTCCAGGCCGGGCAGGCCGCCTATGATATTTTGAAAACCGCCGAGGAAATGCGGGAGTGGAAAGGTGCCGGAGCGTGATGCCGCGCCGGTGAGCCTGGCGTGACGAGAACGGTCCGGTCCAACTGGTCGCGCGCGCTGCTGATCTGTTCGAAATGTTCGCGCAAGATGGGCGGCGGCTTTGGCACCGACGGCAAGCAGAGACTGATGAAGGCGTTGCGGGCGCACCTGGGAACCTGCAAGGGCCGCAAGAGCCGCATGGGGGTCGTCGAGGTGAAATGCCTGGGCGTCTGCCCGAAAAATGCGGTGGTTGTTATCAATGGCTGCGACAGCAAGCTGTGGCATATCGTTCCCAAGGGGACGGCGGTCGAGGACCTTGTCGAAGATCTTGGCCTATAGGCCTCCCGCCGTTCCTGCTTGTGGCTGTTACCTGAAAAACACACCTAGCGCGGTAATCCCCATTCTCCTTGATTAACAGGTGTTTGCAGGTGGCAACCTGAACGGCGTTTATGCATTGTTTTACTGGCAGGCGTTCTTGCGACGCCCAACAGGAGACAGGCTATGACGCCAACGACAATCAATCCCGCGCAGCGTGGTTATGGCATCACCTACCACCTGCATGCGACCAACTATTGCCCCGGCTGCGGGCATGCGCACTGGTATATTGGCCGCGCGACCGCGGAATGCGCGTTCTGCAACACGGTGTTGCCCCTGGGTGCCACCGAAAGTCGCGATCGGAACTACGTACTCGCGTCTTAAGACCGTAAGGCGAGCCACGCCGCCGTCCAGCCCGGAGGCTGGCGGCGGCGGGGGCAAATCGCCGCCTGCCGATGCCTCAGTTGCGGTAATCGAGGGGCGGATCGCGGTCGCCCAGCAGCGCACGATATTCATATCCCTCCGGCTTGCGGCGCAGGAATTCCGCCTTTGCCTCCGCAACAAGATCGGGCCGCTCGAAAAGATCGATGGCGGTCAGTGCCAGGACTTGGGCCGCGTTCTGCATGCCCTTCCAGCCGATGGACATGCCGCCCGCAGCCACGGCCTGCCAACTGTGTGCCGAGGTGCCCGGCACCCATGTCGCCGTGCGGAAACCGGCCGTCGGCACCGCCCATGATACATCGCCCACATCGGTCGAACCTGCGCCGTGACTTTCCGACATCGGCAGGATCTTCGCAGCTTCGGACATATCGACGTCTGACTTGCCGAGGGTCGGAATAATCTCTTCAGCGAACGCCGTTTCCGCAGCATCGTAATCGACGCCGCCGACCTGGGTCATGTTCTCATGTACCAGCGACTGCAGGGTCTCGTTGGGCAGCAGCGGCATCGCCCCGTGAATGACCTCATATTCCATGGCCGTTCCCGTACCGGTGGCCGCGCCCTCCGCAACCTTTGCGAGCCGCTCAAAGGTCGAACGGACGACTTCGGCGTCGGGGTTGCGGACATAATAGAAAACTTCGGCGAAATCCGGCACGACGTTCGGCGCGCGCCCGCCATTGGTGATGACATAGTGCATGCGGCTGTCCTGCGGCATGTGTTCGCGCATCATGTTCGCCATCACGTTCATCGCTTCGACGCCGTCCAGCGCCGAACGGCCATATTCGGGCGCCGATGCCGCGTGGGCCGATTTGCCATGAAAGCGAAACTTCGCCGATTTATTGCTGTTCGAGGTGGCGATATCGGCGCTGTTTTCAGCGCTGGGATGCCAATGGAGCGCGACGTCGACATCATCGAACAGTCCCTCCCTCACCATATAGACCTTGCCGGCGCCGCCCTCTTCGGCGGGCGTGCCGTAGAAGCGGACGGTGCCTTTCGTCGCGGTGCTGTCCAGCCAGTCCTTGACGGCAATGGCGGCGGAGGCGGACGCTGTGCCGAACAAATGATGGCCGCAGGCATGGCCAGCGTCGGTATCGGCAATGCCCGCCTTTTGCGGAACGGCATCCTGACTGAACCCCGGTAGCGCGTCGAATTCGCCCATGATGCCGATCACGGGGCCGTCGCCATTGGTGTAGGTTGCCGTGAATGCCGTCGGCGCGCCTGCCAGCCCGGCGGTGACGGCAAATCCCGCATCCCGCAGATGTTGTTGCAGCAGGGCGGACGATTGGTTTTCCTGATATCCGACCTCGGCAAAGGACCAGATCTTGTCGGCAATGGCGATATTGGTGTCGCGGTCAGCAGCAATGCGGTCCAGCGCCACCTGCTCGTCGGCGGCATATGCTGGCGCTGCGATCAAAGCACCGGCCAGAAGAAGCGATTTGACGATGTTCAAGAAGACCTCCCGTTTACCACGGATGGACAATGCCAAAGGCCTTCGCCTACGTCACCCGGAACTTGAGCGAGAGAAGGAGTCCCATGCGCTTTTTGTCAGACAATGCCGCCCGTGCCTGCCCGGAAGTGCTGCAGGCAGTCATTGACGCGAACGACATCACGCAAGGATCCTACGACGGCGATCCGCTGTCGGCGCGGCTGGATGGCGTATTTGGCGAGTTTTTCGGCACCGAGTGCCGCGTATTTCCCGTATCGACCGGCACGGCCGCCAATGCGCTGGCGCTGGCCGCGATGCTGCCGCCCTATGGTGCGGTGATCTGTCATGAGGAAGCGCATATCCATGTCGATGAGGCTGGCGCACCGGAATTTTACACGGCCGGAGCGAAGCTGCTGCTGGCCGAAGGCGAGGGGGCCAAGTTGACGCCGCAGAGCATCGCATCGGTGATGGCACCCATGCGCGGCGACGTGCATCAGGTTCAGGCGCGTGCGCTGTCGATCACGCAGGCGACGGAATATGGGCTGGTCTATGCGCCTGACGAGGTCGCCGCATTGGGCGACGAGGCACGACGGCGCGGTTGGAAAATGCACATGGACGGCGCGCGCTTTGCCAATGCGCTGATCACGCTGGATTGCCACCCGGGCGACATCACCTGGCGCGCAGGCGTCGATGCGCTCAGCTTTGGTTGTATCAAGAATGGCGGCCTGTCGGCAGAGGCGCTGGTGATCTTCGACAAGTCGCTGGCGGAAAGCATTCCATCGCGGCGCAAGCGGGCCGGCCAGATGCCGTCAAAGGGCCGCTTTGCCGCCGCGCAACTGCTGGCAATGCTGGAATCCGGCGCATGGAGCCGAAATGCCCGCGCCGCCAATCAGGCCGCCACGCGGCTGGCACAGGCGGCGGGCGGACGCCTGATGTATCCCGTCGAAGCCAATGAATTGTTCGTGCGGGTCGGCGTGGAGGGTGCGGCGCGCCTGCGCGAACAGGGCTTTGAATTTTATGACTGGGGCGATGCGGGTTCCGGTGAAGCGCGGCTGGTGGTCGCATGGGATAGTCAGGATGAGGATATCGACAAGCTGGCGCAGGCGATTTCCGATCTGAGTGGCAAGGAATAGGTGTTGATCGCACTGTCGAAAGGCAGCGTCTCCATGCGCCAAAACGCCTGAAACCGTCGGATATTCTTACATAATTTTTTGTTAAGTAAGGCCGTAAACCACCCATGGATTTGTTAATCGGCATTCCGGCCATTTTGGCACGATGATTGCTACCTCCTTATGCAACACGAACATAACGAGCCGACGGCTTGGCATAGGAGATACAAAATGCGCGCTTTTCACCAGTCGATGATCGCCATCGCCGCAATCACGGTTTCTACCCAGGCATCTGCGACGGTCGTCGACAATTTTAACGACGGATCGACCTCTGCCTGGACGGCGCGGTCGGGCACGATCACCGAAGTTGGTGGGGCGTTTTCTGGATCGAACATGTCAGTTGCAACCCTGAACGGTGCTTCGGCCACGAAGATTGGCGTCGATGCCAAATCCAGCGGCGGTGCAATTCAGTATGTGGCGCTGGTAATGAACTATGAAAGCCTGACCAACAATCTGTTTGTCAAAATGCAGGATAACAACGGTAACGGAATGTTTGATCGCGTTTTTATGTACCATGGGAATAACTATTCATATAACGCTGTGCAGGGGTATAACTACTTCGATCTTTCATTCGAAATAGAAGAAAGCTTCTTTGAGCTGACGGATAATCTTGACGGCACGATTTCCGTATTCATCGAAGAAACGGGACAGACGGTCACGCGATCCCTGGTTTCGCCGTTCAGCGGGACGGGCATCGGCCTTGGCTTTTATGGCGGTGCGACCGTTGATAATTTCTACACGAACGGTGGGCTGGCACTTGAACCCGTGGCCGCGGTCCCCGCGCCCGCTGCGCTGGGCCTGTTCGGGCTGGGCCTGTTCGGGCTGGGTCTGTTGGGTCTGGGAGCGCGCGTGCGTCGCCGTCCCGCCTAATTTTCAACGCGCCTAAGTCTATGTGCCAGGCCGGGGGGCGCGGCGGACCGCCACGCCCACCGGCCATTGGCGGTTAATATCTCGACGCCGGGGGCAACAGGTCCTACGTCCTGCCGGGTGCGAGACTTCGACATCATATTGGCGGGCGGTGGCCTGGCTGCAGGCCTGATCGCCATGCGGCTGGCCGATGTGCGGCCCGGTATCTCGGTTGCGATCATAGAGGGCGGCGAACGCATCGGGGGTGACCACATCTGGTCCCGTTTCGACAGCGATTTGCGTGGTCCGCAGCTGAAATGGACGCAAGAGCTTTACGCACATCGCTGGCAGGACGGCTACGATGTCCGTTTCCCGGAATATTCCCGGACCCTGTCGACGCCCTATGCCAGCGTCCGGTCGGAGCGGCTGGACGCGGCAGTACGGGCACGCTTGCCTGCGGAGGCCATCATTACAGGGCGGCGCATCGATGCCGTTACACCGACGCTTGTGCGGATGGACGGCGGCGACGTTCTGCAGGCGGGGGCCGTGATCGACTGCCGGGGGCAGCGTTCCTCGCCGCATTTGAAACTCGCCTGGCAGAAATTCGTAGGGCTGGAGCTGGAGACGGCGAGGCCGCACGGGATTACCCGGCCCGTGATCATGGACGCCCGTGTCGATCAGCTGGACGGCTATCGCTTTGTCTACGTGCTGCCCTTCAGCGAGACGGGGCTGCTGGTCGAGGATACCTATTATTCGGATGGTCCTGACCTGTCCGAACAGCAGGTGCTGGCCCGCGTGCGCGATTATGTCGCCGGCATGGGCCTGGGCGATGTGACCGAAGGGCGAACCGAAAGCGGCGTCCTGCCGATCGCGCTGGACGGCGATATCGAGGCCTATTGGGCCGAGGATGACGTGCCGAAGGCGGGCATGGCCGCCGCCCTGTTCAACCCGATCACCGGATATAGTTTCGCCGATGCGGTCGCCACGGCGGACATGGTGAAGTCGCTGTCCCGCGTCGATGCGGCGCCGCTTTATCGTTCGCTAAGGGACCATAGTATCTCGACATGGAAGGAGCGCGGATTTTACCGCCTGCTGAATCGAATGATGTTCGAGGCGGCGACACCGCAAGGCCGTTATCGCACGCTGCAGCATTTCTATCGCATGGACGAAGACCTGGTAGAGCGATTCTACGCTGCGCAGTCCACGGCGGCGGACAAGGCGCGGATCCTTTCCGGCAAGCCGCCGGTTTCCCTTCCTAAGGCGGTAGGTGTTCTGTCTCGGTCGATTCCGAAAATATCCTGGCGACCGCGCTGGCGTGCCCGCGAGGAAGAATAGAGTAATTCCGTGGCCGCCCCGGCGTTTCGGGGGCTTAAGATGAAAGAGCCGTTCGATGTCGAAAGTCGCAATTATCGGTGCCGGGTTCGGGGGGCTGGCGCTGGCCATACGCCTGCAGTCGGCGGGTCATCAGGTGACGCTGATCGAACGGCGCGACAAGCCCGGCGGACGGGCCTATGCTTGGGAAAAGGAAGGCTACACGTTTGACGCCGGCCCCACGGTCGTGACCGATCCGGCCTGCCTGGCAGAGCTGTTCAGCCTGACCGACCGAAATATCGCGGACTATGTCGACATGGTGCCGGTTCAGCCATTCTATCGCCTGTATTGGGAGGATGGCCGCACATTCGATTACACCAATGACGACGAAAAGCTGTTCGCCCAACTGGCCGAGCGTGGCGCCGGGGAAGTAGCCGGATATCGCGAATTCATGGCCTATGCCGAGAATGTCTATCGCGAAGGCTATCAAAAGCTGGGTCATGAGGCGTTTCTGGATTTCCGCTCCATGATTTCCGCGGCGCCCGCGCTGATGAAATATGAGGCGTATCGAAGCGTCTATGCCATTGTGTCCCGCTATATAAAGGACGAGCAGCTAAGGCAGGCGTTCAGTTTTCACACCCTGCTGGTTGGCGGCAACCCCTTCAAGACTTCAGCGATCTATGCGCTGATCCACGCGCTGGAAAAACGCGACGGCGTGTGGTTTCCGAAGGGCGGCACGCATGCGCTCGTCCGGGGCCTTGAAAAGCTGTTCACCGATCTGGGCGGCGAGACAATCCTGAGCACGGCGGTTGCCGAACTGGAGACGGAAGGGGATCGCATCTCTGCCGTCGTGACCGACGATGGCACCCGCCGCCGTTTCGATGCGGTGGCGTCGAACGGCGACATCGTCCACACCTATGATGCCTTGCTGCGCGGGCATCCGCGCGGAAAGCAGGCGGCGACGGCGCTGAAGCGCAAGAGCTTTTCACCCAGCCTGTTCGTGCTCTATTTCGGGGTGAAGCGGGAATATGCAGACGTC
Source organism: Pacificimonas sp. ICDLI1SI03 (assembly GCF_054740865.1). NCBI lineage: Bacteria > Pseudomonadati > Pseudomonadota > Alphaproteobacteria > Sphingomonadales > Sphingosinicellaceae > Pacificimonas > Pacificimonas sp. ICDLI1SI03. The sequence continues at coordinate 1,813,698 of NZ_JBSQAU010000001.1, read as the reverse complement.
CCCCATCACAATATCCTGTTCGGCAATCGCTATAAGGAGCTGCTGTCCGAAATTTACGGGCGCAGCGAATTGCCGGACGATTTCAGCCTGTACCTGCACCACCCTACGGCGACCGATCCCAGCCTGTCACCGCCGGGACGCTCCACCTTCTACGTGCTTGCGCCGGTGCCGCACATGGGCAGGTACAAGGGCGACTGGGATGCGGTCGCCGAAACCTATGGGGACCGGCTGCTCGCCTATCTGGAGGAGCATCTGTTGCCCGGCCTGCGGGAAAATATCGAGGTACGGCATCATTTCACGCCGAAGGATTTCTCCTCCGAACTGAACGCGCATCTGGGGTCCGCCTTCAGCCTGGAGCCGGTGCTGTGGCAGTCGGCCTATTTCCGGGTTCATAATCGCGACGATGTGGTGAGGAACCTGTATTTCGCCGGGGCGGGCACGCATCCGGGGGCGGGAATTCCGGGCGTCGTCGGATCGGCGAAGGCGACGGCCAAACTGATGCTGAAGGATCTCGACCGGCAGGAACAACTGGGCCGGTACACGCGCAGGCAGGCACCGCCCCGGCAGCATCCGGCGCCCTAGTCGCGCGATTTCTGCTGCTGCCTTCGTTCGTGCCGTTCGTGAAGGTGTCATGGCGCTTTTCCCGGAGGGGCTCTGCCCCTATGGCGGTCGGCGATGACGTCTGATGAAAATCTCGATAAATGGGCGGCCGCATCGATTGCGAAGGGATCGAAGAGTTTCGCTCTCGCCTCTCGCCTGTTCGATCGCGACACAAAGCGGCGCGTGCGCCTGCTATATGCCTGGTGCCGCCACTGCGACGATGTCGTCGACGGACAGGAGGGCGGGCGCGGGTCGGTGACTGCCGATAATGACGTGCTGCAGCGCCTCGCCACACTGCGCGAGCGGACGCGCGCCGGACTTGCCGATCCCGATTCGGAGAGCGGCGCATTCGCGGCAATTGGACGGGTCGCGGCAGAGACGGGCCTGCCCCACGAACTGCCGATGCGGCATCTGGATGGCTTTGCCATGGATGCCCATGAGCGGCGCTATCGCTCGCTCGCCGATACGCTCGATTATTGTGAGCATGTCGCGGGCGTGGTCGGCCGCATGATGGCCGTGGTCATGGGCGTTTCGCCTGAGCGGGAGGACGTTTTGACGCGCGCGGCAGATCTTGGTCTCGCCTTTCAGCTGACGAATATTTCGCGCGACGTGCTGGAAGATGCCGCCAATGACCGTTGTTATCTGCCAGATGAGATGCTGGCAGCGCGCGGCGTGACGCCTGGCGACCATGCTCGTCCCCAACATCGCGGCGCGCTGGTCGATGTGGTCAGCGAGCTGCTGGACCTTGCCGATCATTATTATGCCAGCGCGCGGGTGGGGGCGACGCACCTGCCGCCACGAGCGGCGTGGGCCGTTCTGACGGCGGAAAAGGTCTATCGCGCGATCGGGGAGAAGGTCCGCGCCGCCGGCGCCGCAGCCTGGGACGAACGGCAGCACACGTCGAAATGGGAAAAGGCGGGCATGTTGCTGGCGGCACGCGGAGAGGCGCAGGCGCCGCCGCAGCCGCTGGAGAAGCGGCCGGGATTGTGGACATGGGGCGACTCTGCCGTTTGGTATCCGCCGGAAAGACCTGTAAACAGCGGCGCATGAGCGCCACGCGGCAGTCTTTGATCGGCCTCGGCATTGCGGGTCTTTTTGTCCTGTCATGGCTGGGCGTGCATTTCGGCGCGATCTTCACGATTTCGCTGGGATGGCAAACGCTGGGCCTGACGCTGGCGCTGATCGTGCTGCAAAGTTGGCTGTCGACGGCCCTGTTCATCAGCGCCCATGACGCCATGCACGGATCGCTGGCGCCGCGCTGGCCCCGACTGCAGCGGGCGGTGGGTCGCCTGACGCTGATGATCTATGCGGGTATCGATTATCGTGCATTCGAACCCAAGCATTTCGATCATCACAAGCATGTCGGGACTGGGCGCGACCCCGATTTTCATGTGGAAAATCCCCGGCAGTTTGTGCCGTGGGTGGTTGCATTTTTCAGCCGTTACTACACCCATGCGCAGATCGGCCGCATCACCCTCGTCGCCATCATCTACATGTTGGCGGGGGCAGAGCTGGCCAACATCGTCGTGTTCTGGGCGGTGCCCGCCTTGCTGGCGCTGCTGCAGCTTTTCTATTTCGGCACCTATCTGCCGCATCGGCATGGCGAGGATGCCTTCGCAGATCGGCATAGGGCGCGCTCCACGCGATTTCCGGAATTGCTGTCGCTGCTGACCTGCTTCCATTTCGGCGGCTATCATCACGAGCATCATCTTTACCCGTCGGAGCCGTGGTGGCGGCTGCCGGCGCGGCGTCAGCGGGAAAGGTCGAAATCCTCCGCATATGAGCCGAGGCGCTCATCGACCTGAGCCGACTGAATGCCAAATTCTGCCAGACTGTAGCGGTGGGGGGTGGCAAGATGTCGGGTCTGGGCGCGGGCCATATACGCACGCATGTTCTCCAGGCCGCTCGTCCGCCCCGGACCGGCGGTGGGATCGAGACCCAGCCAGTCATAGATACGGCCAATCTCCCGCGTCCAATCGTCGTTCATGTCCTCGAAGCGCACGTCGATGGCGGGAACTTGCGGATGGGCGCGGCGAAATGCCTGCATCGATTCCACCCGCCATGCGGTCTTGTGCAGCCATTCGGCGCCGCACCATTCGGGGGTCACGCTATCCGATTGCAACTGCATATAGTTCCACGCCAGAGACGCCGCCGACGCCACGATCTGCCGCGGGGCTCGGTGGATGAATATCAGGCGGGCATCGGGAAAGACCTGCAGCAGCTCCGGCAGATCCTGCATATATTGCGGCGTTTTCAAAACCCATGGCTTTGCCGGATCATCGCCGCGCCGCTCGCCCGTCAACTGCATCCAGCGCTTCAGCCAGCGATAGGCGCCCCGCTGCGGCGTCCGTTCCATCCAGCGCGCCCAGGACGGGATCGGTCGCTGCGCCTCTATCTGGGCGCCGGAAAGGGCAAGTTCGAGGATACCGAGTTCCTCGTCGCTGTCGCGCGGATCGCCGGGGTGAATCGTGCGGATCGCCGGGTTCAGCCGGTCCGATGCCCATTGCAGGCTGCGCGTGGCAAGAATGCGATGCCGGTCGCTGCGGTCGGGCGCGGGATTCATCGCCTCGAACAGGCGGGTCGACACGAACCGCGGATCAGCGGCAAGCAGGCGTTGCAGCCGCGTCGTCCCACTGCGCATTGAGCCGACAATGATGATCGGCGCTGCCACCGGGCGACGCTTGATTCGCGGGTCGGCGGCCAGCATCGCTTCGCACCGCAACCGCTGGACAAGGGCGCGCCGAATGCCGCCATAGGACAGCGTCCGGCCAAGCGCGGTCAGCCCGGCCTCCTTGTGCAGAGCCTCGGTCAGACGCTCTAGCCGCGCTGCCAAACCCGGCTCGTTGAACTCCGTCAGACCGGAGACGCGCTGCGCATCCTCCATCAGCGCCTTGGCGGTCAGGACCGGCGGTGGCGCGAAGCCCTGTCGCCACAGCGTCGAAAGCGCGCGATTCGCGAATCGGACGGTGGGGCGGGGGACAATATCGGTCATCTGCCGCCCCCCTATCGACATTCTGCTCCGCTATCGAGCGACGGTCCGGCGGTGCGCCAGTGGAGTCTGACTTTAATTTCGAACGCTATTCCTGGGCGCGCGTAGCTGGGCCTGGTTGTGTGCAAGCTGCGCCTTCAGGTCGCGGACCGGCGGCGCGTAAAGAAAACCGAAGCTGACCGTGCCATGCTTGGAACTGGCGGCATGGTGTATCTTGTGGGCCTGAACGATGCGCTTCATCCAGCGGGATTTCGGTACGTAGCGATTTGGCAGGCGTTGATGCACCATCAGATCGTGAAAGACGAAATAGATCAGCCCGTACAGCGCGATGCCCAGGCCGATCCAGGCGAGGCCTGGCCAGAAGCCCAGCTGCGTCCCCATGGCGATGAGCGCGATGGAGGGCAGGGCGAAGATGACGCCGAACCAGTCGTTCTTCTCAAACGTGCCGGTGCGCGGCTCATGGTGCGATTTATGCAGGCTCCAGAGGAAGCCGTGCATGACCCAGCGGTGCATGACATAGGCGAACGCCTCCATGAAGAGGACGGTTGCGAGTGCGAGAAGGAGGCCGGTGGCGACGGACATGCTGCCATGCGATATAGTGCACCTGATCCGCCAATGCACCTGCGACGTAGCGACGTCTCAGCAAAGGTTCATCTGCACCCGGATATCGTGCGTTCGAATCGTAGGACAGGAGTCTGGATACCCATGCGCTTTGCCGCCGCTCTTTCCCTTGCCGCGCTGGCACTGACATCGGCGTGTCGGCCCCATCCCGCAGACATCGAATTGCTGCTGGGCGCGCGCGGTCTGAATCAGGAGCAGGCGTCCTGCGTCGGATCAGGCCTGGCCCAGTTGACCGATGATGATTGGGCAGTGCTGTCGGAAATGGCGAAAGAGACCGCCATGACGCGGAACGACCTGGAAACCATGACCCTGGCCGATGTGCAGGACAAGCTGGCAATGCTGGGCGACGGCCAATTGGTGACGACGCTGGCGCGCACGGGGCTTGGCTGCATGCTGATGCACGGCGGTGAGGAGTGGGCCGGGGTGATTGCCCCTCGCAGTCAGGCGCCGACGGAGGACTATCCCGAGGATGAATTTCCGGAAGATGAACCCTTCGACCTGCCGCCCGAAACATTCGAGATGTAGAGTTCGGTACGAGACGGCGTCTGAAAGGCGGTCATGCCGCCATGGTCAGACGTTCGTATCGGCGTAGATAATGGTCGGTGGGGCCGAACTGGTTTTCGATCATCGTGGCCCGCTTGAAATAATGGCCGACGGCATATTCGTCTGAAATACCGTTGCCACCGTGCAGTTGCACGGCCTCCTGCCCGCAGAAGATCAGGCCCTTACCCACCTTTGCCTTTGCCATTGCCACGGCGGCGGTGTCGGGCAGTTTCAGCGTCGCCATCAGGGTCATGGAATGCGACTGTTCAACCTCCAGCAGCATGTCCACCATGCGGAACTGCAGTACCTGGAACTTTGAAATGGGCACGCCGAACTGCTTGCGTTCTTTCGTATAGTCCATCGTCAGCTTGTGCAGCTGGCGCATGACGCCGACCCCCTCCGCGCACAGGGCGGCAATGGCCTCGTCGACGATCTTTCGTATGACGGGGCTGGCGGCGCCCTCCTGACCAAGGAGAGCGTCTTCGCCAATGGCAAGATTTTCGAATGTGATCTCGGAGGCGGTTCCGCCATCCACGAGGGGATAGTCGGTGCGGCTGACGCCGTTCGCATCGGCGGGGACGACGAACAGGCTGATGCCATCTGCATCGGCTTTTTCGCCAGAGGTGCGCGCGCTGACGATCAGATGCGTGGCACAGGGCGCGTCGCGCACGACCGCCTTGTGTCCCGACAGGGTGTAACCGCCGCCCGTGCGGGTGGCGCTGACCTCGACATAATCCAGATTATAGCGGCCCTTCGGCTCGGCCCAGGCGAAGGCGAAACGCACATCGCCGGCGATGATCCCCTCGATCAGGTCGCCGCGGCCCGCCTCTCGGGCGAAGCCGCCGCCCAGTATGACGGTCGACAAATAGGGCTCGACGACGAGGGATTTGCCGATCTCCTCCATGATGATCATGTTTTCGACCGGACCGCCGCCCAGGCCGCCCATCTCCTCAGAAAAGGGCGCACCCAGAATGCCCAGTTCCTCGGCAAAGGCTTTCCATATGTCGGGCGACCAGCCTGCCTGTGACCGGCTGATCTTCTGCCGCGTCTCGAAATCATAGCGGTCGGCGAGGAATCGCTGCAGCGTGTCGCGGACCATTGTCTGCGTTTCGGAATAGTCGAAGTTCATCTGGCGACGTCCCTTGAGTCCCTGATTTCCAGACAGGCGGGATAGGGATTTCGCCTTGCGGCGTCTCCCTTGCCATTCAGTTAGGGGGCGCCGCCCGCTTGTGCGGAAAACGGTGCCGGGCGCACCCGTGCCGGATCAGAGGAAGCGCGCGATGACTTCCCTGTAGGAACGGCTGACCTTTACCTGTGCGCCGGAACCCAAGGTCAGGAAGCTTTCGCCATTCGTGTGCGGCTTCACCTCCTTCACCTGATCCAGATTGACGATGGTTGAGCGATGGACGCGCTGGAACATCTTCGGGTCCAGACGCCTTTCCAGGTCCTTCATCGTTTCACGCAGGATCAGCGTGTTATCGCCGGTGTAGATGCACATATAATCGCCAGCCGCATCGATGCGTTCGATGCTGCCGACCTCCACGCGGAATATCTGACCCCGGTCCTTTATGTTGATCAGCTTTTCATAGCGGCCGGGATCCGTGGCGGCGCCGCCCCCTTCGGCATGGGCCTCCGCCGCCTCCGGAGCGACTTCGTTCAACAGCTCCTTCAACTGGCGACGCTCCACCTCGGCATTGCGCTCGGTCAGGCGCTGGCGCACACGAGACAGCGTGTCCGACAGGCGGTCTTCGTCGACCGGTTTCATCAGATAATCGACGGCATGAGCCTCGAAGGCCTTCAGCGCGAACTCATTATAGGCGGTCACCATGACGAACAGCGGCGGGTCTATGTCCTGCAGTGCGTTGATGACGCTGAATCCATCGAAGCCGGGCATCTGTATGTCCAGAAAGACGAGATCGGGCTTGTGCGTCTTGATGGCACGAATCGCCTCTCGTCCATTTGCGCAGGTGGTGACGATCGCAATGTCCTCATGAGGCGCCAGGCGCATCTCCAGGCCCTTCGTGGCGAGAGGCTCGTCATCGACGAGAATTGTGGAAATGGTCATGCGCTTGGCTCCTCCAGCTTCCCTGTATTTGTATCATACGGGATATCGAGCCGCGCTACCACGCCACCCTCCGGGCGATCCGCCAACATGAAGCTCGCTTTGTCGCCATAGCTCTCGGCAAGACGGTCGCGAATGTTCTTCAGCCCGACGCCGGTGCCATCCACGAAAATGGGGCGGGCGGCGTTGAGGCCCGGGCCGGTGTCGGCGACGTCGATGAAGACTCGGTCCTGCCCCACGCGCCGCGCGCTGACCATGATCGAGGCGCCTTCCTCCTGCGGCGTGACGGCGTATTTCACGGCATTTTCCGCCAGCGGCTGCAGGATCATCGATGGAATGCAGACCTTTTCCGCGCCCGGTTCGATGTCGAAGCTGGTCTGCAGGCGATCCTCGAAACGCATTCGTTCAATATCGAAATAGAGCTTCAGGGCGGCGAGTTCCTGTTCGAGCGAGACGCGGGTGCCGGGGTCCTCCGACAGCGAATAGCGCAGGAAGGAGGAAAGCCGTGACAGCATGGAATTGGCCCGCTCGTCCTTCAGAAGGACGAGGGTGGAAATCGAATTCAGCGTGTTGAACAGAAAATGCGGATTCACCTGATAGCGCAGCATGGCGAGGCTGGCCTGTGACGCCTGTGCCTGCGCCTTCAACATGTCCTCCGTCTGCTGCGACAGCATCAGGTAGAAGTTGATGCCGTAATAGAGGCCGGACCATGCGCCAAGGACGCTGAGGTCGAGGAGGATGGCGCCAAAAAACTGCACGCCCTCCGGCCGGAACTCCGGATTGAAGAAGCGGGCATGCGCCCAGACCTCCAGAATCGAAAACACCGACGACGCCACCACGATCACCAGCAGCGTCAGGGTCCAGACGAACACAGGCCGCATGCGAATGATGCGCCGGTACGCAGCCGACATCAGCAGGGTAAGCGAAAAGCCCGTCGCGGTAACAATCAGCGCCGGCAGGATGTAGTTGATGCCCATGGAATTGGCGAGGCCGCCAAAGGCGCGCAGAAAGAAATAGCCGGCCCAGCCGCCGCCCTGCAGCAGCCAGAAGGCGCGATTCTTGTCTGCGAAGAAACCCTTCGTGCGGGTAGTGTCGGGCTTCATGTCGTGACTGGTAGCAGGGCTGGCCTTTTATCGCCAGCGCCTGCGACGCACGGGACTCTTTCAGTCTTCGGGGGCAATCTGCACTTTCAGACCGTCCAGTTCCTCGGTCATGTCGATCTGACAGGACAGGCGCGAATTGGCGCGCTTGTGATCGGATGATTCGAGGAGATCCTCTTCGTCCTCGTTTGGCGGGCCGACCTTTGCCAGCCAATCCTCCGCGACGTGGACGTGGCAGGTGGCGCAGCTGCAGCAGCCGCCACAGAGGGCGAGCAATTCATCAAAGCCTGCGTCGCGGATATTTTCCATGACGCTCAGGCCTGCCTCTGCCTCCACATTGTTTTCCGTTCCGTCGCGCGTGACGACGATCAATTTTGGCATCTTTTACCTCCCGTAAGCTCGGACACTTGATTTGACGGTCGCTCATAGCGAAGCGTGAATGCCTGTCAAAACGGATGCTGCCATGGGACTGAACGAAACTGAGCTCAAGGCCAGCCTCGATGCACTGGCGGCGATCGACGGGAATGTCGCCGCCTGTCTGACGCGCATTGGCTACCCAGAACCACGCGGCAGGGACGCGGGCTATGAGACGCTGTTGCGGACGATCATCGGGCAGCAAGTCAGCGTCAAAGCGGCGGCGGCAATCTGGGCGCGTTTTGCAGACCTGGTGGACGACATACAGTCTCCGGACGCTCTTCTGGCCCTGGAGGAGACGGAACTGCGCGCCGCGGGGCTATCGGGACAGAAGGTGAAATATGTTCGCGATCTGGCCGCCCATGTGGCGTCTGGTGCGCTAGACCTTCATGCGCTGCCAGAGGATGATGAGGAAGCAATCGCAAAGCTGGTTGCGGTAAAGGGTATCGGGCGCTGGTCGGCCGAGGTCTATCTGCTGTTCGCCGAGGGCCGGGCCGACGTTTGGCCGGCGGGCGACCTAGCCATACAGGTGGCGGCGGGCGAGATGGTCGGCCACGAGGGGCGCCCGTCAGAGAAGCAGACCCGCGCACTGGCGGAGGGTTGGCGTCCCCATCGTGGGGCGGCGGCGATCCTGTGCTGGCATCATTATAATACGCGGGTGATGTAGCCGCGCGGCCTTGGGGTGGCGACTGGCGTGGCGACGCTCCCGCCCAGTGCTAGATCCCCAGGCAGCTATCCTGTCCGTCCCGGTCGACGATGGAGATCCGGCGCTCGATGTCTCCGGCATAGCGCGTCGTGTAGGGACCGGGGCGAGAGGCGCTGCGGGTGATGGGGTCCGGCAGAATGGCGGCAAGCCGCGCAGCCTCGGTCCGTGTCAGATCCTTTGCACTTTTCGAGAAATAGTGGCGGCTTGCGGCCTCCGCGCCATAGACGCCGACACCGAATTCGGCGACGTTGAGGTACACCTCCATGATGCGGCGCTTGCCCCACACGACCTCGATCAGGCCGGTGAGATAGGCTTCCAGCCCCTTGCGCACCATGTTCCGTCCCGGCCACAGGAAGGCGTTCTTCGCCGTCTGCTGCGAAATGGTGGAGGCGCCGCGCATTTGGCCGCCGGCCTCGTTCGTTTCCATGGCCTTTTCGATCGCCTCGAAATCGAAACCCCAATGCGCGCAGAACTTGGCATCCTCCGCGCCAATCACGGCGCGGGGCAGGTTCGGGCTGATCTGATCGAAGCCGACCCAATCACGCGTCACGCCGGTGCCATTCGTCCAGTCGCGGATCATGATGCTGGTCGCGGGGACGGGGACAAACCGGTAAACCAGCACCCAGGCGAGGGTAAGCAGCAGCACGGCGAGAAGGAGCTTGCCGAGGAAACGGAATGGCCGAAAGCAGCCCTTGCGGACCCGCCTTTTCCGAGCCCGCACTTTCCTTGCCACCCTAGCCTCGCTTCTACTCGATCAACCCGATAGCGGTGTCACCATTCTTGGCGGACAGTGCAATGGCTAAAATGGGGCAGCCGCCGCATTGGCCCGCAAGGGGACCTGCACGTGTGGCCACCGGGCCGTGCCCCCCGAATCCCGTTGACCGCATCGGCACACTTTCCTATATGCTGGCTCACAACAGCTCGCGGACTGGCTCGTAGGGTAAGCCCCTAAACGCGGTCCGATGGCGAGGCGGAGAGAAATCTCCGTTTACGTTGATACAGTTACAGACAGGTCCGGGTGGAGCCTAATTCGGTCTCATCCGGTCTGTCTTTTTTCGTTCGTGCGCGCGTCGTCGGGCCGGACATCAATTCGAACGCTCGTGAAGGTGAATAGATGCCAACGATCAACCAGCTGGTGAGGAAGGGGCGCGTGCCGCAGAAGGCTCGCAACAAGGTCCCCGCGCTTGAGGCGAATCCGCAGAAGCGCGGCGTCTGTACGCGTGTCTATACGACGACCCCGAAAAAGCCGAACTCGGCGCTTCGTAAGGTTGCGAAGATTCGTCTTACCAACGGGTTCGAAGTCATCGGCTACATCCCCGGCGAGGGCCACAATCTGCAGGAACACTCCGTGGTCCTGATCCGTGGCGGCCGCGTGAAGGATCTTCCCGGTGTGCGTTATCATGTGCTGCGCGGCGTGCTCGACACGCAGGGCGTCGGCGACCGTAAGAAGAGCCGTTCCAAGTACGGCACCAAGAAGCCTAAATAAGGATTATCTGAGCCATGGCCCGTCGTCGCCGTCCCGCAAAACGCGAAATTCTGCCCGATCCCCGCTTCGGAGATACGATTCTCACGAAGTTCATGAACCTCGTCATGTATCAGGGTAAGAAGTCTGTCGCGGAATCCATCGTCTATGGTGCGCTCGATTCGATCGAGGGCAAGATGAAGACCGATCCGCTGCACGTGTTCCACGAGGCGCTGAACAATGTGAAGCCCGCCGTAGAGGTGCGTAGCCGCCGCGTCGGTGGTGCAACCTATCAGGTGCCTGTGGAGGTTCGCCCCGAGCGCGGACAGGCACTGGCCATTCGCTGGCTGATTTCCGCAGCGCGCGGCCGCCCGGAGAACACCATGGCGCAGCGGCTGTCGTCCGAACTGATGGATGCCAGCCAGAACCGTGGCAATGCCGTCAAGAAGCGCGAAGATGCCCACCGCATGGCCGAAGCAAACCGCGCCTTCTCTCACTACCGCTGGTAGTCGTACCCTAGAACTCTCGACCAGGAACTGTCCCCCATGGCCCGCGAACATCCGATCGAAATGTACCGTAACATCGGTATTATGGCGCACATCGACGCCGGTAAGACGACGACGACTGAGCGGATTCTGTATTATACCGGCAAGTCGTACAAGATCGGCGAGGTGCATGATGGCGCCGCGACGATGGACTGGATGGAACAGGAGCAGGAGCGCGGCATCACGATCACGTCCGCTGCGACGACGACCTTCTGGAAAGATCATCGCGTCAACATCATCGACACGCCGGGTCACGTTGATTTCACCATCGAGGTGGAGCGCAGCCTCCGCGTGCTCGACGGTGCGGTTGCCGTGTTCGACGGCGTGGCCGGTGTTGAACCGCAGTCGGAGACCGTGTGGCGCCAGGCGGACAAGTACAAGGTTCCGCGGATGTGCTTCATCAACAAGCTGGACCGTACCGGTGCCAATTTCGAAATGTGCGTCGAGATGATCAAGGATCGTCTTGGTGCGCGTCCGATGGTTCTGGCGCTGCCCGTCGGTATTGAGGCGGACCTGAAGGGTATCGTCGACCTGGTGCAGAACAAGGCGATCATCTGGGAAGACGAAAAGCTGGGCGCCGAGTTCAACATCGTCGACATTCCCGACGATCTGAAGGACGCCGCCGCCGCCGCCCGTTCCGAACTGATCGAAATGGCCGTAGAGCAGGACGACGAGGTCATGGAATCCTATCTCGAAGGCAATGAGCCTGATGTTGCCACGCTGAAGCGCCTCATTCGCAAGGGCACGCTGGCGCAGGATTTCGTTCCCGTGCTGTGCGGTTCTGCGTTCAAGAACAAGGGTGTGCAGCCGTTGCTGGACGCTGTGGTCGATTACATGCCAGCACCGACCGACGTTCCTGCGATCAAGGGCGTGCTTCCCGGCACGCTCGACGATGAAGAGCCGAAGACCGATACGCGTCCGTCCTCCGACGATGCGCCGTTCTCTGCCCTGGCATTCAAGATCATGTCCGATCCGTTCGTCGGCACGCTGACCTTTGCCCGTATCTATTCGGGCAAGCTGGAAGCCTCGTCGCAGGTCCTGAACACGGTGAAGGACAAGAAGGAAAAGATCGGTCGCATGCTGCTGATGCACGCGAACGATCGTGAGGACATCAAGGAAGCCTTTGCCGGCGACATCGTTGCGCTGGTTGGTTTGAAGGACGTTACGACGGGCGACACGCTGTGCTCGCCGTCCAAGCCGATCATTCTGGAGCGTATGGAGTTTCCGGATCCGGTCATCTCCGTCGCCGTGGAGCCGAAGACCAAGGCGGACCAGGAAAAGATGGGCATCGCGCTCAATCGCCTGGCGCAGGAGGATCCGTCCTTCCGCGTGCAGTCCGACGAGGAATCCGGTCAGACGATCATTCGTGGCATGGGCGAACTTCACCTCGACATTCTGGTCGACCGCATGAAGCGTGAATTCAAGGTCGAAGCGAATGTCGGCGCGCCTCAGGTCGCCTATCGCGAATCGCTGAAGCGTACCGTCGACATCGATTACACCCATAAGAAACAGTCGGGTGGTTCGGGCCAGTTCGGTCGCGTGAAGATGACCGTTTCGCCTGGCGAGCGTGGTTCCGGTGTGACCTTCGTCGACAGCGTCAAGGGCGGTAATATTCCGCGTGAATATATCCCCTCCGTCGAAAAGGGCATTCGCGAAGTGGCCGAATCGGGCGCGCTGATCGGGTTCCCGATCATCGACTTTAACGTCGAACTGACGGACGGTGCCTATCATGACGTCGACTCGTCGGCGATGGCGTTCGAAATCACCGGCCGTGGCGCCATGCGCGAAGCCGCCGACAAGGCGGGCATCAAGCTGCTTGAGCCGATGATGGAGGTCGAAGTCGTTACCCCTGAGGATTTCATGGGCGACGTCATCGGCGATCTGAACTCTCGCCGTGGGCAAATTCAGGGTACTGAAGTCCGCGGTGTCGCTCAGGTGGTTGAAGCCATGGTGCCGCTGGCCAATATGTTCGGCTATGTGAACCAGCTGCGTTCGATGACGCAGGGCCGCGCCCAGTATACGATGCAGTTCAGCCACTATGAAGAAGTGCCGCAAAACGTTGCGGACGAAGTCAAGGCGAAGCTCGCAGGCTAACGCCCGGGCTTTGTAAAAACGAGATTAACCTAGGAAGTGAAGAGGGTTATTAGATATGGGTAAGGCAAAATTCGAGCGCAACAAGCCGCACTGCAACATCGGCACCATTGGTCACGTTGACCATGGCAAGACGACGCTGACGGCCGCGATTACGAAGGTTCTGGCCGAGGCCGGTCACGGCGAAGCCGTCGACTTCGCGAACATCGACAAGGCGCCTGAAGAGCGCGAGCGCGGCATCACAATTTCGACGGCACACGTCGAATATGAGACCGACAACCGCCACTATGCGCACGTCGACTGCCCGGGCCACGCCGACTATGTGAAGAACATGATCACCGGTGCCGCGCAGATGGATGGCGCGATCCTGGTGGTGAACGCAGCCGACGGTCCCATGCCGCAGACGAAGGAGCACATCCTGCTCGCACGTCAGGTTGGCGTGCCTGCGATGGTCGTGTTCATGAACAAGGTTGATCAGGTCGACGACGAAGAGCTGCTTGAGTTGGTCGAGCTGGAAATCCGCGAACTGCTGTCGAGCTATGAATTCCCCGGCGACGATATTCCCATCGTTGCGGGTTCGGCGCTTGCTGCCCTCGAGGGCCGCGACGACAATATCGGCAAGGAGAAGATCCTGGAGCTGATGAAGGCAGTCGACGACTACATTCCGCAGCCAGAGCGTCCGCTGGACCAGCCGTTCCTGATGCCGATCGAGGACGTGTTCTCCATCTCCGGTCGCGGTACGGTTGTGACCGGTCGTATCGAAACGGGTATTGTCACGGTTGGCGAGGAAATCGAAATCGTCGGCATCAAGGACACCGTCAAGACGACCGTCACGGGCGTCGAGATGTTCCGCAAGCTGCTGGATCGTGGCGAGGCTGGCGACAATGTTGGCGCCCTGCTGCGCGGCACGAAGCGTGAGGACGTCGAGCGCGGTCAGGTTCTGGCCAAGCCCGGTTCGATCACGCCGCACACCGAGTTTTCCGCAGAGGTCTATGTCCTCTCAAAGGACGAGGGTGGCCGTCACACGCCGTTCTTCGCGAACTATCGTCCCCAGTTCTATTTCCGTACGACCGACGTAACTGGCGAAGTTGTGTTGCCAGAGGGCACGGAAATGGTTATGCCGGGTGACAATGTGAGCCTGGGTGTCAAGCTGATCGCACCGATCGCAATGGACAAAGGCCTTCGTTTCGCAATCCGTGAGGGCGGCCGTACGGTCGGCGCCGGCGTTGTGGGCGATATCACGAAGTAAAAATGGCAATATGCCAAAGGGCCGGTCCGGCGCAGTGTCGGACCGGTTCTCTTTTGTTTTGAGGGTTTGAGGTCGAACGTCCGATGGAAACGCAGAATATCAGAATCCGCCTGAAGGCCTTTGACCATCGCGTGCTGGATCAGGCAACCGGTGAGATCGCCGACACGGCAAAGCGTACGGGCGCGATGATTCGCGGCCCCATTCCGATGCCGACCCGCATCGAAAAATTTACGGTCAATCGCGGCCCGCACATCGACAAGAAGAGCCGGGAGCAGTTCGAGGTTCGTACGCACAAGCGTCTTCTGGACATAGTGCAGCCAACGCCGCAGACGGTCGACGCGCTGATGAAGCTGGATCTCAGCGCCGGTGTGGATGTGGAAATCAAGCTGGGGGCGTAAGCCGCCAGGTAAGGTGGTTCACCGGCATGTGCTGGTGCGACCAAAAATTTTAACCAAGCCCTCCGGCATCGAATCGGCGGGCCTCTGAGAGAAAGGAATGATCATGCGCACTGGCGTGATCGCGAAAAAGATGGGCATGACGCGCCTGTTCCAGGAGGACGGCCGGCATGTACCGGTGACGGTTCTGAGCCTGGAAGGTTGTCAGGTCGTCGGACATCGCAAGGAAGATGGCGACGGTTACACGGCGTTGCAGCTGGGTGCCGGCACGGCAAAGGCGAAGAACGTCAAGAAGCCGCAGCGTGGCTTTTATGGCAAGGCCGAAGTCGAGCCAAAGGCGCGCCTCGCGGAATTCCGCGTTTCGGGCGATGCACTGCTTGATGTCGGGTCGGTCATCTCCGCAGATCATTTCGCCGCAGGGCAGAAAGTCGACATCCAGGGCCGTACCCAGGGTAAGGGTTTCGCCGGCGCGATGAAGCGCTGGGGCTTTGGTGGTCTGCGCGCCTCGCACGGCGTTTCGCTGTCGCACCGTTCGCATGGTTCGACCGGCCAGCGTCAGGATCCAGGCAAGGTTTTCAAGGGCAAGAAGATGGCCGGCCATATGGGCGACCGTCTGCGTACCCAGCAGAATCTGGAGATTGTTGAGACGGACGCCGAGCGTGGCCTGCTGTTCGTTCGTGGCTCCGTGCCGGGATCGAAGGGTGGATGGCTGCTGGTATCCGACGCAATCAAGGTGAAGCAGCCTGCCGACCTGCCCTATCCCGGCAGCGTTCGCGGTGCGAACAATAACGAGAATTCCGAAACCCAGGCGGCTGATACGCCCGCCGAGACGGCCGATGACGCCGCAAGCGAAAATGCGGAGGCGTAAGTGAAGGTCAAGGTCACAAACCTGGACGGCAAGGCCTCGGGCGACATCGAGTTGAAGGATGAAATCTTCGGCCTCGAAGCGCGCCCCGATATCCTGCACCGCGTCGTCACATGGCAGCTCGCCAATCGTCGCGCTGTCGCCCGTGCCGCGCGCGAACGTTCCGACGTTGCCCGCACCGGCAAGAAATTCGGTCGTCAGAAGGGCGGCGGTACCGCCCGTCACGGCAACCGTCGCGCGCCGATTTTCGTCGGCGGCGGCAAGGCACATGGTCCCCGTGTTCGCAGCTTCGAGCAGTCGCTGAACAAGAAGGTTCGTGCACTCGGCTTGAAGACGGCGCTGTCGGTGAAGGCTGCAGAGGGCAAGCTGATCGTCGTCAACGATTTCGACATCAAGGATGCAAAGACATCCGCGATGAAGGTTTCGCTGGAGAAGCTGGGCCTGACGAAGGCGCTGTTCATCGATGGCGACAAGCCCGACATGTTCACGAAGGCTGTTCGCAACCTGCCGCACATGAATGTGCTGCCGGCGGCGGGTGCCAATGTCTACGACATCCTGAACCATGACACGCTGGTCCTTTCAAAGGCCGCGGTCGAGAAGCTGGAGGCGCGGTTCAATGGCTAAAAAAGCTGAAAAGACCGTGGCGGAGCTTTCCCACTATGATGTGGTGCGCGCCCCGATCATCACCGAAAAGTCGACGATGATGTCGGAGCATAACCAGGTTGCCTTCCAGGTGGCGAAGTCCGCTTCGAAGCCTGAGATCAAGGCGGCCGTGGAATCGCTGTTCGACGTCAAGGTGACGGCGGTCAATACCATGATCGCCAAGGGCAAGGTGAAGCGCTGGAAGGGTCGTCCCTATCAGCGCGCCGATGTGAAAAAAGCGATTGTGACGCTGGCTGACGGCGACATGATCGACATTACGAGCGGAGTGTAAGATGGCGCTCAAACAATATCGTCCGACCAGCCCGGCCCGTCGCGGCCTTGTGCTTGTCGACCGTTCGCAGCTTCATAAGGGCGGCCCCGTCAAGGCGCTGACCGAAGGACTGCACAGGACGGGCGGCCGCAACAATAAAGGCCATGTCACGTCGCGCGGCATCGGTGGCGGTCACAAGCGTAAATATCGCATCATGGACTTCAAGCGTCGTAAATGGGACGTCGAAGGCACGATCGAGCGGTTGGAATATGACCCTAACCGGTCCGCTTTCATCGCGCTGGTTAGCTATCCCGATGGCGAGCAGACCTATATTCTGGCGCCGCAGCGCGTTGGTCCTGGCGACAAGATCGTCGCCGGCAAGAAGGTCGACGTGAAGCCGGGTAATGCGATGGAGACGTCGCAGATGCCGGTTGGCACGATCATCCATAATGTCGAGTTGAAGCCCGGTAAGGGTGGTCAACTGGCACGATCCGCCGGCACCTATGCCCAGGTGGTCGGCAAGGATCGCGGCCTGACGATCATCCGTCTGGGATCAGGCGAAACGCGCTACATTCCCGGCAATTGCATGGCGACGGTTGGCGCGGTTTCGAACCCCGACAATTCCAACCAGACGCTGGCAAAGGCTGGTCGCAACCGCTGGCGCGGCATTCGCCCGCTGACGCGTGGTGTCGCAAAGAACCCGGTCGATCACCCCCATGGTGGTGGTGAAGGCCGGACCTCGGGCGGTCGTCATCCTGTGACGCCGTGGGGCAAGCCGACAAAGGGTGCGAAGACGCGCGATCCGAAGAAGGCGTCGAACAAGATGATCATCCGCTCGCGCCATGCGCGGAAGAAGAAGAGGTAGGTATGGCACGTTCGCTAAAAAAAGGTCCGTTCGTCGACCTCCACCTTCTGAAGAAGGCAGATGACGCGCAGGAAGCTTCGAAGAAGACGCCGATCAAGACCTGGTCGCGTCGTTCGACGATCCTGCCGCAGTTCGTCGGCCTGACCTTCAACGTCTATAATGGCAAGAAATTCATCCCGGTCGCTGTGAACGAGGAAATGGTGGGCATGAAGCTGGGCGAATTCGCTCCGACGCGCACCTATTTCGGTCACATGGCCGATAAGAAGGCGAAGCGGTAATGGGACAGCAGAAGAATCCCCGCCGGGTTGGCGAGCGCGAAGCGCTGGCCGTAGCAAACACGCTGCGCGGAAGCCCCTATAAGCTGAACCTGGTCGCCGGACTTATCCGTGGCAAGAAGGCTGAAGAGGCGCTGAACATCTTGAAGTTTTCCAACAAGGGATTTGCCGAACCTGTGCAGAAGGCACTGGCATCGGCAATCGCCAATGCGGAAAACAATCATAATCTGGACGTCGACGCTCTGATCGTGGCGGAAGCTTCGGTCGGGAAATCGCTGACCATGAAGCGTTTCAAGGCACGTGCGCGTGGCCGTTCCGCGGCGATCGTCAAGCCGTTCAGCCGGATCCGCATCGTTGTGCGCGAACGTGATGAAGAGGAGCAGAACTAATGGGTCATAAATCGAACCCCATCGGCCTGCGCCTGCAGGTCAACCGCACCTGGGACAGCCGCTGGTTCGCCGACGGTGAAACCTATGCGCGACAGCTGGTCGAGGATCTGAAGATCCGCGAATATATCATGAAGACCCTGCCGCAGGCGGCAATTTCGAAGGTCGTGATCGAGCGTCCTGCGAAGCTGTGCCGTGTTAGCGTCTATGCTGCCCGCCCCGGTGTCATCATCGGCAAGAAGGGCGCGGACATCGACAAGCTGCGTAAGGCGATCGGATCGATGACGTCCTCCGACGTGTCGCTGAACATCGTCGAGATCCGCAAGCCGGAAGTCGATTCCAAGCTTGTCGCACAGGGTGTCGCCGATCAGCTGGAGCGTCGTATCGCATTCCGTCGTGCCATGAAGCGCGCGGTTCAGTCGGCGCTGCGTCTGGGTGCCGAAGGCATCAAGATCACATGCGGTGGCCGTCTCGGCGGCGCCGAAATCGCCCGCGTCGAATGGTATCGTGAGGGGCGCGTGCCGCTCCATACGCTTCGCGCGAACATCGACTATGCAGAAGCCGAGGCAAAGACCGCCTATGGCATTTGCGGCGTCAAGGTCTGGATCTTCAAGGGTGAAATCTTGGAGCATGACCCGCTTGGCCAGGAAAAGGCCATGATGGACGCACAAACATCGGGGGTCCGTCCGGCGCGGTAGTTCCTAACCGAACATACCGCGGCTGACGCCTGATCGAGGACCTCTTTTCCTGTCAGAAGGCTAGACAATGCTGCAACCGAAACGCACCAAATACCGGAAGGCGCACAAGGGCCGCATCCATGGCAATGCCAAGGGTGGTACCGAGCTGAACTTCGGCGCCTTCGGCCTGAAGGCCATGGAGCCGGAACGTATCACCGCGCGCCAGATCGAGGCCGCACGCCGCTCCATCACCCGCGCGATGAAGCGCCAGGGCCGCTTGTGGATCCGCATCTTTCCAGACGTACCCGTCTCCTCGAAACCGGCGGAAGTCCGCATGGGTAAGGGCAAGGGGTCACCGGAATATTGGGCTGCGCGCGTAAAGCCGGGCCGTATCATGTTCGAGCTGGACGGCGTATCGGCGGAAATCGCGCGCACCGCGTTCGAACGCGCCGCGGCCAAGCTGCCCATCCGCACGAAGTTCGTTCACCGTCTGGGCGAGGAGGTCTGATCATGGCGAAGATTGCCGACCTGAAAACCAAATCGGATGACGAGCTGAACACCGAGCTGGCACAGCTGAAAAAGGAGCAGTTCAACCTGCGCTTTCAGTCCGCCACCGGGCAGTTGGAAAAGCCGAGCCGCGTGAAGGAGGTGCGCCGCACCATCGCGCAGATCAACACTTTGAAGACCGAGCGCGCCCGCAGCTCGGCAGAGGGATAAGGCCATGCCGAAGCGCATTATGACCGGCGAGGTCGTGTCCGATAAGGGCGACAAGACGGTAACGGTCCTGATCGAGCGCCGCGTGAAGCACCCGCTTTACGGCAAGATTATTCGCCGTTCGAAGAAATATCACGCGCACGACGCGGAGAACGCCTACGCAATGGGCGACAAGGTTCGCATTCAGGAATGCAAGCCCATCTCCAAGACGAAGACGTGGGAAGTGATCGGCAAGGCTGGCAAGTCCGGCGTTTCGGACGACGCGTCGGGCGCGGCTGCGGAAGGGGCGAATTAGATGATCCAGATGCAGTCAAACCTTGAGGTAGCGGACAATTCCGGTGCCAAGCGCGTCCAGTGCATTAAGGTGCTGGGCGGGTCGAAGCGCCGCTTTGCCGGCGTCGGCGACACGATCGTCGTTTCCGTCAAGGAAGCACAGCCGCGTGGCCGCGTTAAGAAGGGCGACGTGCACCGTGCCGTGGTCGTTCGCACCGCCAAGGATATTCGCCGCGACGACGGAACGGTGATCCGTTTCGACACCAATGCCGCGGTGTTGATCAACAACAACAAGGAACCGCTGGGAACGCGTATCTTTGGTCCGGTGACGCGCGAGCTGCGCGGCAAGGGCCTGATGAAGATCGTCAGCCTGGCACCGGAGGTGCTCTGATGGCATCGGCTAAGATCAAGAAGGGCGACCGTGTCGTCGTCCTTTCGGGCAAGGACAAGGGCAAGCACGGCGACGTGACCCAGGTGCTCCCGCGCGACGGCAAGGTCGTCGTTTCGGGCGTGAATGTCATGACGCGTCACCGGAAGCCCAGCCAGGGTAACCCACAGGGCGGGCTCGACCGGTTCGAGGCGCCGATGGCGGTTTCGAATGTCGCGCTGGAAGATCCGAAGACGGGCAAGCCGACGCGTGTCGGCTTCGAAGTTCGCGACGGCAAGAAGGTCCGCATCGCAAAGAAGAGCGGCGAGGTAATCAATGGCTGAGGAACAGAAATATACGCCGCGTATGCAGGCGATCTATCAGGAGAAGGTGCGTTCGGCGCTGAAGGAGCAGTTCGGTTACAAGAACGAGCTTCAGGTACCGCGCATCGAGAAGATCGTCCTGAACATGGGCGTCGGCAAGGCCGTCGACGACAAGAAGCATCTGAACAACGCCTTCGCCGAAATGACGAAGATCGCTGGTCAGAAGCCCGTCATCACCAAGGCCAAGAAGTCGATCGCGACGTTCAAGCTGCGTGAAGGCAACCCGATCGGTGTGAAGGTCACGTTGCGCGGCGCGCGCATGTGGGAATTTCTCGACCGTCTGGTGAACATCGCACTGCCGCGCGTGCGCGACTTTCGTGGTACCAATCCGGACAGCTTTGACGGCCGCGGCAATTATGCCCTGGGCATCAAGGAGCAGATCGTCTTTACGGAGATCAACTACGACGAGGTCGATCAGACCCGTGGCATGGATGTGATCATCACGACGACGGCCAATACCGACGATGAGGGCCGCGCCCTCCTGAAAGGCCTTTCGATGCCTTTCACCGGTATGGAAGAAGACGAGGAAAAGAAGGCGGCCTGAGGCCGTCCGACATATATTGTCATTCATGGGCAAAGGCCCGGATGATCAATTAACGAAGCTTTGGCCTGGCCGAAGCGCAGATTGAGGAAAGAACTTAAGTCCATGGCGAAACTGAGTTCCGTGAACAAGAATGAGCATCGCAGGAAGCTCGTTAAGAAATATGCTGGGAAGTATGCAAAGCTGAAGGCGATTGCAGAGGACGAGAGCGTCGACGATGACGAACGTCTGATGGCTCGCCTTAAGATGGCGGAGATTCCCCGCAATGCGAACCCGACGCGCGTGCGCAATCGCTGCGAGCTGACGGGCCGCAGCCGCGGTTATTATCGCAAGTTCGGCCTGTCGCGGATCATGATCCGCGAACTGGGCAATAAGGGCCTGATCCCAGGCCTGACGAAATCCAGCTGGTAAGAAGGGGAGCGCTGAGATGACAATGACCGATCCGCTCGCGGACCTCTTGACCCGCATTCGTAATGGCCAGCAGGCGAAGAAGGATTCCATCGTGACTCCTTCGTCCAAGCTGCGCCGTAACGTGCTGAACGTGCTGGAACGCGAAGGCTATATTCGCGGCCATTCCGATGAGGAGCTGGAGGGCAACAAGACCTTCACCCGCATCGAGCTGAAATATTTCGAAGGTGCGCCTGCGATCCAGTATCTGCAGCGCGTGTCGAAGCCGGGCCGCCGGGTATATTCCGGTGCCAACGATCTGCCTAAGGTACGCTCGGGCCTGGGCATCACCATCGTTTCGACGCCAAAGGGCGTTCTGTCCGACGCGGAAGCGCGTGAACAGAATGTCGGCGGCGAATTGCTCTGCCAGGTCTTCTAGGAGGTAAATCGATGTCACGAATCGGAAAACAGCCGGTCGCGCTGCCCGACGGTGTCTCGGCGAACCTCGCCGGTGAGACACTGTCGATCAAGGGACCGAAGGGCGAGCTGTCCATGGCCACCCGCGACGAGATCGAATATACGATCGAGGACGGTACGGTTTCGGTCACGCCGAAGCGCAAGGGCGGGCGCCCCTTCTGGGGAATGCAGCGCACGTTGGTGCAGAACCTCGTAACCGGTGTCAGCGAAGGCTTTACGAAGGTGCTGGAAATCTCCGGCGTCGGCTATCGCGCGCAGTCGCAGGGCAAGACGCTGAAGCTGCAGCTTGGGTATAGCCACGACGTCGATTATGCGATTCCGGAAGGGATCGAGATCAAGACGCCGGATCAGACCACAGTCGAAATCTCTGGTATCGACAAGCAGCAGGTCGGTCAGGTCGCAGCGGAAATTCGCCGCTGGCGCAAGCCGGAGCCCTATAAGGGCAAGGGCATCAAATATCGCGGCGAATATGTATTCCGCAAGGAAGGCAAGAAGAAGTAATATGGCACAGAAACTGTCCCCATTCGCTCGCCGCCGCCGCCGCGTCCGCACCGCGCTTCGCGCCAAGGGCGGCCTGAAGCCGCGCCTCAGTATCCACCGCACCTCGAAGCATATCTATGCTCAGGTGATCGACGATGTGGAGGGCATTACGGTTGCCTCTGCCTCTTCGCTCGAGAAGGATGTGAAGGCAAATGGCGGTGCAACCGTCGCTGCCGCTGCCGATGTCGGCAAGCGCGTTGCCGAACGCGCGAAGGAAGCCGGTGTCGGTCGTGTCATTTTCGACCGCGGCGGTTTCATCTTTCATGGCCGCGTAAAGGCGCTGGCCGATGCCGCCCGTGAAGGCGGATTGGAGTTCTGATTATGGCAGACGAAAAAACCATTCCTTCGGCTGCGACCGATCCTACCCCGAATTCGGAAACGCCAGCTGCGTCGAACCCGCAGGGCGCGCCCTCCAACCATGACGCACGTCGTGGCCCTGGGGGTCCTGGCGGCCCCAGTGGCGGTCGTGGTCGCGGTGGCCCTGGCGGCGGCGGCGGTCGCGGCGGACGTGACAATCGCGGCGGTCGCGGCGGACGCGACAATCGCAGCGGTCGCGGCGGCGACGATACCGGCGAGGAATTGATCGAGAAGCTGGTTCACATCAACCGCGTGTCGAAGACGGTGAAGGGCGGCAAGCGCTTCGGCTTCGCAGCGCTCGTCGTTGTTGGCGATGGCAAGGGTCGTGCCGGCTTTGGCCATGGCAAGGCGCGCGAAGTGCCGGAGGCGATCAACAAGGCGACAGCCGCGGCCAAGAAGGCCATGGTCCGCGTTCCGCTGCGCGACGGTCGCACGCTGCACCATGACGGCTATGGCCGCTTTGGCGCCGGCAAGGTTCACGTGCGCAGCGCGCCGCAGGGTACCGGCATCATCGCCGGTGGCCCGATGCGCGCCGTGTTCGAAAGCCTGGGCGTTGCGGACGTGGTGACGAAGTCCGTCGGTACGTCGAACCCCTACAACATGATCCGCGCAACATTCGAAGCGCTAGGCGACCAGTCCAGCCCCAAGACGGTTGCGCAGCGTCGTGGCAAGAAAATCGCCGATCTGATCGGCCGCCGGGATGACGTGCAGGCTGCGCCGCAGGCGGAAGATGCCGAGCCCGCCGAAGCGACTGCGGAGTAAACTGACATGGCAGACAAGAAAAAGACGATGAAGGTGAAGCAGGTCGGTTCGCCGATCCGCCGCCCGAAGAAGCAGCGTGCGACGCTAAGCGGTCTGGGCCTCGGCAAGATGCACCGGGTTGTGGAGCTGGAGGATACACCCTCCACACGCGGAATGGTCAACTCGATCCCGCACCTGGTGCAGGTCGTAGAAGAATAGCGTTACGCAGGCCTGCTCTTTCGAAGCAGGCAGGGGCCCTTGCCCCACTCCTCCGACGGAGGAAAACAAGCGCGAACAAAGCGAAAGCGAGTGCAAATTATGAAGATTTCAGACCTTAAAGACAATGCGGGCGCCCGCAAATCACGCATGCGAGTCGGTCGCGGCGAAGGCAGCGGCAAGGGCAAGACCAGCGGACGCGGCCAGAAGGGCCAGAAGAGCCGCTCGGGCGTCAGCATCAACGGCTTCGAGGGCGGCCAGATGCCGCTCCACATGCGGATCCCGAAGCGTGGCTTCAACAATCCCAACGCCAAGGACTATGCCGAACTGAACCTCGGCATGCTGCAGAAGGCGTTTGACGCCAAGAAGCTTCAGGCCGGAACGCTGGGTGAGGCCGAACTGCGCGAAGCTGGCCTGGTCCGCGGCGGCAAAAACGGCGTCAGCCTGCTGGCGAAGGGCGAACTGAAGGAGAAGGTCGAACTGACCGTCGCGCGCGCATCCAAGGGTGCTGTGGCCGCAGTGGAAAAGGCGGGTGGTTCCGTCACGCAGACCGTCGGCCCGAAGGTCCGCAAGGAGCCGAAGGAAAAGGTGAAGGCCTGATCCGCTCCGGCCGTTCCTTCGGGGCAGGTCCGCCCCTGCGCTTGGGCGATGATGACCAAATCTTCCCTTAGCGGCCAGCTTGTAGATGTGGGCGCTGGCGGATAGAGGCACCACTTCCCCGCCCTTTTGAAAGGGAGGGGAGTGGCACTCCTACCTTTCCCTCCCTATGTTCCGAACCAGTCAGTGAAGCGGGAACCTCAGACATATGGCATCAGCAGCCGAACAGCTTGCCGCAGGCCTTAGCTGGTCGTCCTTTTCGAAGGCCTCCGACCTAAAGAAGCGCATCCTCTTTACTCTGGGTGCGCTGATCGTCTTTCGTCTGTGTTCGTTCGTGCCGTTGCCGGGCATAGACCCGCAGCAGCTGGAAATGCTGTTCGACCGCACCCGCGGCGGTGTTCTCGACTTCGTCAACATGTTCTCGGGCGGCGCGCTGGAGCGCATGTCGATCGTCGCGCTGAACATCATGCCGTACATCACCGCATCGATCATCGTTCAGTTGATGACGTCGCTGTCGCCGACGATGGCCGCCCTTAAGAAAGAGGGCGAAAGCGGTCGCAAGAAGATCAACCAGTATACGCGTATGGGAACGGTCGTGCTGACCCTTTTCCAGGGCTATGGCATTGCCGTCGGCCTGGAGGGGTGGGGCGGCGACGCCAGCGCAGTGATCGATCCGGGCTGGTTCTTCCGCATCACCACGATGATTACGCTGCTGGGCGGCACCATGTTTCTGATGTGGCTGGGGGAGCAGATCACCGCGCGCGGCATCGGTAACGGCATCTCCCTGATCATCATGGCCGGCATCGTTGCAACGCTACCCGGTGCCTTTGTCGGGATCTTTGAACAGAATCGCGCAGGCGCCATTGGCGACTTCGCCGTTATTCTCATCATCGTCGGCGCGCTGGGCGTCATCGCCGGCATCTGCTTCATGGAGCGGGCGCAGCGACGTGTTCTTGTGCAATATCCGAAGCGGCAGACGGCGCGTGGGCGTCCGGCACAGGCGGAAACATCGCATCTGCCGCTGAAGCTGAATACCGCGGGCGTCATCCCGCCGATCTTCGCGTCTTCGCTGCTGTTGATGCCGCTAACCGTTGCACAGTTCGCCGGGCAGGGCGCTGTCGCGCAAGGGGCGCCCGGTGAGGCCGCGGGGGGTGGCGGCTGGTTCAGCGACTTCATGCTGCAGGTTACGGCGGCACTACAGCACGGTACGCCGCTTTATATGACGATGTATGGCGTCGGCATCGCGTTCTTCTGCTTTTTCTACACGGCGATCGTTTTCAATCCCGAGGAGACGGCAGATAATTTGAAGCGCCAAGGTGGGTTCATTCCCGGCATACGCCCGGGCAAGCGTACCGCCGACTATCTCGACCATGTGCTGAGCCGCATAACGACCGTCGGCGCGGCTTATCTGGTGGTCATCTGTTTGCTGCCGGAATGGGTGATGGGTGCCTATGGGCTTGCCTTGCTATTTGGCGGAACCAGTCTGCTGATCGTCGTCAACGTGACGATGGACACGGTTGCGCAAATCCAGTCGCACCTCCTTGCGCATCAATATGAAGGCCTTATCAAGAAGGCCAAGTTGCGCGGAAAACGCCGCTAGATTTTCAGTTCAAGGGGGGCCTTCGGCCAGTGAATATTATACTTCTTGGTCCGCCGGGAGCAGGTAAGGGCACGCAGGCAAGCATGCTGGAGCGCGAGCGCGGCATGGTGCAGTTGTCCACCGGGGACATGCTGCGTGCTGCTGTAAAGGCGGGAACACCCGTCGGAAAGCAGGCGAAGGCGGTCATGGACGCGGGCGAGCTTGTGTCGGATGAGATCGTCGCCGGTATTGTTTCCGAACGACTCGATGCCGATGATGTGAAGGCCGGTTTCATCCTGGACGGCTTCCCGCGGACGCAGGTGCAGGCGGAAATGCTGGATGCGATGCTGACGGAAAAGGGGATGACCCTGAATCATGTCATCGAACTGGCGATCAACGAAGAGGCGCTCGTAGACCGCGTTGAGGGGCGCTTTACCTGTTCCCAATGCGGCGAGGGCTATCATGACCGCTATAAGTTGCCCAAGGTTGAGAACGTCTGCGACGTGTGCGGCGCGAACGCCTTCAAGCGGCGGCCAGACGACAATGCGGAGACGGTGCGCACGCGCCTGGCGGAATATCGCGCGAAGACGGCGCCGATCCTGCCGTTCTACGAAGAGCGGGGGATGGTGACGCGTGTCGACGGCATGGCCCCAATGGACGCGGTGAAGGCTAGCATCGCAAGTATTTTAGGCAAATGAGGGCGTGAGGCGCAGGGCTGCGGCGGCCAAGCCGTTTTCGGCCAAAAGGGTTGACGAAGCCTGAAGCGAGTCTTGACACTCCCCGAGTCGGCACCTATCTGACGCGCTTCGGCGCAATACCGATATTCTGCATGAACGGCACCGGCCGGGCCCTCGCCCTCGCCGGTGCGGTGCATTGATACAATGCTGTGAGATGGACGATGGCCCGCCCGGCCATCCATGTCCGTGGAGCTGAGGAGAAGTTATTCGTGGCACGCATCGCGGGCGTTAATATCCCGACCAACAAGCGGGTCGAGATCGCCCTTACATATATTCATGGGATCGGACGCACGTCTGCTCTCGATATCGTCAACAAGCTGAATATTCCGCGCGATCGCCGGGTCCAGGACCTGACCGAGCAGGAAGTCATCAGTATCCGCGAAACGATCGACACCGACTATCAGGTCGAAGGTGATCTTCGTCGCGAGGTGTCGATGAACGTCAAGCGTCTGATGGACCTTGCCAGCTATCGCGGCCTGCGCCACCGCCGGGGCCTTCCCGTTCGCGGTCAGCGTACGCACACCAACGCCCGCACCCGCAAGGGCAAGGCGAAGCCGATCGCCGGCAAGAAAAAGTAGGAACGCGAGACAATGGCAAAAGAACCAGCCCGCGTTCGGCGCAGGGAACGCAAGAACATTACGTCTGGCGTCGCGCATGTGAACGCCAGCTTCAACAACACCATGGTGACGATCACCGACGCACAGGGCAACGCGATCAGTTGGTCCTCCGCCGGCATGATGGGCTTCAAGGGTAGCCGCAAGTCGACGCCCTATGCTGCCCAGGTTGCTGCCGAGGACGCCGGTCGCAAGGCGCAGGAGCACGGCATGCGGACCCTCGAGGTAGAGGTTCGCGGTCCGGGATCCGGACGCGAGTCCGCGCTTCGCGCATTGTCGGCCATCGGCTTCACGATTACCGCGATCCGCGACGTGACGCCGATCCCGCACAATGGCGTTCGCGCGCCGAAACGCCGCCGCGTCTGAGCTTTGAGCCGGGACGGGCGCTCGCCTGTCCCCGCTTACTGCCGGACGTTGATTGTCCGGTATTCTAGATACTCCCGAAGGGAACCCATTGATGGCCGTCAACGCGAAGAACTGGCAGGAACTCACGAAACCAACCGCTCTCGAAACGAAGGGATCGGTCACGAACAATCGGGCGACCTTCGTCGCGGAACCGTTGGAGCGGGGTTTCGGCCTGACGCTTGGCAACGCGCTGCGGCGGGTGCTTCTATCTTCGCTTCAGGGTGCCGCGATCACGTCGATCAAGCTTGACGGCGCCTTGCACGAATTTTCTTCGCTGCCCGGCGTACGGGAGGATGTGACCGACATCGTCCTCAACGTGAAGCAGGTTGCGTTGAAGATGGAGGGCACGGAGCAGAAGCGCCTGCAGCTGACCGCCACCGGCCCGGGCGAAGTGAAGGCGGGCCAGATCGCGGTTTCCTCCGATATGGAAATCATGAACCCCGACCTCATTATCTGTCATCTGGACGATGGCGCGACGCTGAACCTGGAACTCACCGCGAATAGCGGCAAGGGTTATGCGACGGCTGCTGCAAATCGCGCGGCGGATGCCCCGATCGGCCTGATCCCCGTCGACTCGCTCTATTCGCCGATCCGTACCGTAAGCTACAAGGTTGAGAACGCCCGCGTCGGCCAGGAACTCGACTATGACCGGCTGCTGCTGACGATCGAGACCGACGGCACGGTAAAGCCGGAAGACGCCGTGGCCTATGCTGCGCGTATTCTGCAGGATCAGCTGGCGCTGTTCATCAATTTCGAGGAGCCGAGCGCGATCCAGGCTGCCCCGTCAACGGCGCAGGCTGCCGAGGACGACAATGACGAACAGGTCAATCGCTTCCTCCTGAAGAAGGTCGACGAGCTGGAGCTGTCGGTGCGTTCCGCCAACTGTCTGAAGAACGACAATATTATCTATATCGGCGATCTGGTTCAGAAGACCGAGGCAGAAATGCTGCGTACACCGAATTTCGGCCGCAAGTCTTTGAACGAGATCAAGGAGGTTCTCTCCTCCATGGGTCTGCGGCTCGGCATGGAACTGCCGGGCTGGCCGCCGGAGAATATCGAGGAAATGGCCAAGAAGATGGAACAGGATCTTCTGGGCTAAAACGGGTTTTCGGGCGGCCCCCGTTAAGCGCCGCCTGTACCGGGGTACCTGATACGGCCCCTCTACGAACGAAGGAAAAGACCAATGCGCCATCGTCACGGCCTCAGCAAGCTTCAGCGTACCTCAAGCCATCGCCAGGCGCTTCTGCGCAACATGGCGGCTGCACTGATCAAGCACGAGCAGATCAAGACCACGGTTCCCAAGGCAAAGGCCCTGCGGCCCTATGTCGAGAAGCTGATTACGCTTTCGAAGAAGGGTGGCCTTTCCAACCGCCGCCTCGCCATGGCCCGCCTGATGGACGAAACGCAGTTGAAGAAGCTGTTTGACGTGCTCGCAAGCCGCTATGCCGACCGTTCCGGTGGATATACGCGCGTCCTGAAACTCGGCATGCGTCAGTCCGACTCCGCGCCTATGGCGATTATCGAACTGGTTGATCGCGACACGGAAGCGAAGGGGCAGGATTCCGGCCCGGTGATGACCGAGGATGAGTACGAGGACGCCTGAGGTCAGGCTTTCGACATTTCGATTCCTGCAATGGGCGGGGCTGCATTTCGCGGTTCCGCCCATTGCGCGTCTGGGGAAGCAATGCAGCGACCGGGCGACCGGGCGACCGGTCAAAGGGAGGGGGCGGAATACAGCGACGCTCTGACCCCTTGCCATCACCGCGCTGGATCGCGATAGCCGCATCATGAGCAGCGTCGACCCCGCACAGGCAAATCTCTTCTCCGAAATGGCGGCCGAATGGTGGAATCGATCAGGTTCCTCGTCGATCCTGCACAAGGTAAACCCCGTGCGGCTTGCCTTCATCCGGCAGGCGGTGGCGACCCATTTCGATCTGGATACTGACGGCACGACTTGGCTGCAGGATCTGTCATGCCTGGACGTCGGTTGCGGCGGCGGCATTTTGACGGAATGTCTCGCCCGACTTGGCGGGACGGTGACCGGCATTGATGCGGCCGAACAAAGCATAGAGGTCGCGCGTGTTCATGCCGGGGGACAGGGGCTTTCCATTGATTACCGCCTCGCCGCTGCCGAAGTGCTGGTGCAGGAGGGCGCGAAATTCGACCTGATTACCTGCATGGAAGTGGTGGAGCATGTCGCCGACGTGCCCGCCTTCCTCTCCAGCCTGCGGTCCCTGTTAAAGCCAGGAGGGCTGCTCGTCTTCTCGACGCCCAACCGCACCGCAATGAGCTTTGGAGTGATGATCGTCGGCGCTGAATGGCTGCTGCGCCTGCTGCCGCGTGGGACGCATGAGTGGGACCGTTTCCTGACGCCCGACGAACTGTCGGCGGCATTGGAGCAGGCCGATTTCCACGCCGGAGAAATCGAGGGGATTTCACTCGATCCGGCGCGCGGGTTCGTCCTGTCGGACGATGTCCGCGTGAACTATATTGGCTCGGCACGGGAACGGGGCTGAAGGGCGCCTCCCGATCTGATAGGTTATTCGCCATGAGAAAGATTTCACCATGCTGACACTCGGTAAGCACCGCCCGGCCCGCCTCGATTACCAGCCGGGGACCTTTCGTGTCGTCGCGCAAGGGACGCATGTGATTTGCGCCGTGTCAGGTGCCGAGATCGCACTTGCGGATCTGCGCTATTGGAGCCACGAACTGCAAGAGGCTTATGCAACCGCCGAGATCGCGGTGGCGCGCTATGCAGAAGCGCGCGAGCAGGGGCTGCTGTGAGGGTAGTTACATTGGTCGCGCTGCTTGCGGCCTGTACGTCGCCAACAGCGCATGGGGCGGACGTGGTGGACGTGGTGGACGCAAATCCTGCACCGTCATCCCCAGCGCCGACTTCCTCCGTACCGCCTACTCCAGCCCATTCTGGTGGGACCGGCAGCCCTGTCTTGCCAGCGGGTAAGGCGCCGGTTGCCGCTCATAAGATAGATTTGTCAGGAGCGCCCGTTCAGGGCGGCTATGGGCGGGGACAAGCGACCGGCGGCGAAGTGGCGCAGATCCTGCTGGATGGGGAGGCTGTACCGTTCTCTGACGAAGGGCGCTTCTTCATCGCCTATCAGCGCGACGCACCGCCTGTGGTGCAGTTGCAGGTGCGCTATGCTGACGGCACCAGCATAGACCGCCCGGTAGAAATCGCGGATGTCGCCTTTCCGGAAAGCCGCCTGCCGCCAATCACGCAGCGCATTGAGGCCTCGGCAGATTTTCAACGGAAGCGGGCGGAAGAGGTTTCCCGCATCACGGCCTCTCGTGAAGGACGTAGCGGCCTCGAAGGCTGGCGCGACGATTTCACGGCCCCGGCAGAGGGCAGGATTTCCGGTGTCTTCGGTTCCCAGCGCTTCTATGGCGATGAAGCGCGCAGTCCGCACGGCGGCCTAGATATCGCCGCACCGGAAGGGGCGGCCGTTTCTGCGCCGGCGTCGGGGCGCGTGGTCCTGGCGGGTGGCAGTTATTCCTTCGAAGGAAATCTCGTCATCCTGGACCACGGCCTTGGCCTTTTTTCCGCTTTTCTCCATTTGTCGCGGATCGACGTGAAAGAGGGTGACGTGCTGGCACAGGGTGATCTTATCGGCGCCGTGGGAGCAACGGGGCGGGCAACCGGCGCGCATCTGCACTGGGGCCTGTGGTGGAATGGGGTGCGCTTCGACCCCGCGACCCTGTTGTCGGATGCGACCTGAAAAGGGCGATTACCCGCGCAACGTATCGACGAAGGATTTTCGCCAGGAGATTACGTCCTCATTCTTCACACTGACGTGCATCTTTTCCCAACGCGCCTTTCTTTCCTCCAGCGGCATATCCAGTGCCAGCCGAATGGCTTCGGACACATCCTCGCTCGAATAGGGATTCACCATAACCGCGCCGTCAAGTTGTAGTGCGGCGCCGGCAAAGCGGGAAAGGATAAGGACGCCGGGATCCTCTGGATCCTGCGCCGCGACATATTCCTTTGCGACCAGATTCATGCCGTCGCGAAGCGGCGTTACCAATCCGACTTTTGCCGCGCGGTAGAAGCCGAAGAGTTCGGCCCGTGGATAGCCCTTGTTGACGTAGCGGATGGGAACGACGTCGACCTCTGACCGTGCGCCATTAATCTTGCCGGTCTTGGCCTCCAGAAGGTCACGAATGTCGCGATAGGACTGGACGTCCTCCCTGCTGGGCGGCGCGATCTGAATGAAGACGGTATCGCGCGTGCTTTCGGGATATTGATCGAGGAAGCGGCTGATCGCGTCGAAACGCTCGGGCAGTCCCTTCGAATAGTCCAGCCGGTCCACGCCCAGCATAACCTTGCGCCGGCGGGCGCTGGAAAGGATGCGTTGCTGTGCGTTCCGCGCCACGCCGCTGTCGCCCGCCGCCGTGAACTCCTCATAGTCCAGGCCGATAGGATAGGCGCGCGCAATGGTCTCCCTTCCTTCGAAACGGACGATGCCGTCGTTGCTAACTTCGGCGCCCAGTTCCTTGTCGCAATAGTGCAAGAAGCTTTCCAGCCACTCCATCGTCTGGAAGCCGAGGACGTCATATTCCAGCATCGTTCGAACCAGCCGCTCATGATAGGGCAGGCTGACGAACAACCGGGTCGGGGGCCATGGGATGTGCAGGAAGAATCCGATACGGTTCTGCACACCTTTCGCCCTCAGGCGTTCGCCAAGCGGTATCAGATGATAATCGTGAACCCAGATCAGATCGTCAGGCTCGACAAGAGGCCGCATGCTTTCGGCGAACCGTTCATTTACGCGTTCATAGCCGCGCCCGAATTCACGTTCATATTCCGCCAGGTCGATGCGGTAGTGGAACAGCGGCCATAATGTTCTGTTGGCGTAGCCGTTATAATATTCCTCTACGTCCTGATGCTCCAGATCGATCGTGGCGGTGGTTACGCCCTCGACCCGTTCCATGTTGAGGCTGCCTGAGAAGGTATCGATTTCCTTGCCCGACCAGCCGAACCATATGCCGCGGTTTTCCTTCAGCGCCGAACCCAGCGCGACCGCCAATCCGCCCTGCGCCCCCGCAGCCCCCCGGGCCTTCGGCACGGAAACGCGGTTCGACACGACGATCAGGCGGCTCATCTGACGGTGCTCCACTTTGCGGACAACAGGCTGGCGCAATTGATTATACCTACCAGCGAGTAAGTCTGCGGAAAGTTTCCCCAAAGTTCATCCGTTGTGAAATCGAGATCTTCTGACAGCAGGCCGGAGGGGGTGCGGTGGCCCAGCATCGTTTCGAACAGCTCCCGCGCCTCCTCGTCGCGCCCCGCCAGATGCAGCGCCTCGATCAGCCAGAAGGTACAGATGTTGAACGCGGTCTCGGGCGTACCGAAATCATCCTCATGTGCATAGCGCAGCATGTGTTCGCCGCGCCGAAGGTCCTTCTCGATGGCTGCGAAGGTTGCCTGAAAACGTGGATCGTCGGCCTTCACGAAGCGCAGCTCGACCATCTGCAGAAGACTGGCATCGAGAATTTCGCCTTCGAAAGACGATGCATAATGCCCCGCCTCCTCGTTCCAGGCCCGCGTTTCGATCGTGGCGCGGATCGTTTCCGCACGTTCACGCCAGAAGGCGCGGCGGTCTTCGCGGCCAAGCCGCTCTGCGACATTGGCAAGGCGGTCGCAGGCGGCCCAGCTCATGACGCTGGAATAGGTGTGGATCTGCTGCATCGTGCGGAATTCCCACAGTCCCGCGTCAGGCTGGTCGTGCATCTGCCATGCCATTTCACCCACGCTCTCCAAGCTGCGGAAATCCCGGTCGTCGGCCCTTCGCAGAAGGCGGTCATCGATGAAGGCCTGCACGGTCGGCAGCACGATCTGGCCATAGGCATCGTGCTGCACCTGCGTATAGGCGGCGTTGCCGATCCTGACCGGTCCCATGCCGCGATATCCAGACAGAGAGGTGGCGACACTTTCATCCAGTTCGGCAACGCCCATCACTGAATAAAGGGGCTGCACCTGGCCGCCGGCCGCATTGTCCACGATGTTTCGCAAATAGCCGAGATACTTTTCCAGCACGTCCAATGCGCCGAGGCCGTTAAGCGCCTGAACCGTGTAATAGGAGTCGCGGATCCAGCAATATCGGTAATCCCAATTGCGTTCAGATCCCGGAGATTCCGGGATCGAGGTGGTCAGCGCCGCCACGATTGCACCGGTTTCCTCGTGCTGACAAAGTTTCAGGGTAATGGCGGCGCGGATGACGGCCGACTGCCATTCCATGGGTGTGGCCAGGCCGCGGACCCATACCTGCCAGTAGCGCAGCGTTTCGCGCAGCATATTCTCGACGTCCTGGGTGACATTGCCGGCAAAGGGCTCATCGGGGCCAAGAAAGAAATGCATGTCGCGTTCGACGCGAAATGTCCGTTGCTCCAGAACATAGCCGACAGGCGCGTTGGTCGACAGACGAATGGCCTGCGGCCCGACGATGTAGCGTATGTGATTGGTCCCGTTCGTGGTGGGCGCGATTTCGGCTCCATGTCCGCGCATGGGGGCAAGGCGCACGCGCATGCGGGGGCTGCCGGCCAAATGGCGTACGATACGAACGAAGGCGACGGGGCGGTACATGCGACCGGAGCGTTCGAAGCGCGGACAGAAATCGACGATTTCAATCGCGCTGCCGTCCTTTGCCGTCAGCCGGGTGGTGAGGACGGCGCTGTTGCGTTCATATTTCTGTTCGGACGATACCTGTCCCTCCAGCTCGAAGCGCCAGACGCCGCGATCCTGCCGCTCTCCATTCAGAAGGGAGCAGAATATCGGATCGCCGTCGACCCTGGGGACGCATCCCCACACCAGGCCGCCGGTTTCATCGATCAGCCCGCTGACCTGGCAATTGCCGATGGGCCACAGGTTAAGGCTGCTTTTGGGTATATTCACAGGTTCAGCTCCAGCCAGTCGTAAACGGCCCGGGTGTCCTCCAGACGATATTGCGCTGCGGTTGGACGACTTTGCCCAACCAGTACGCCGAAACCGCCCATGGACCGCGCCGCGGAAAACCCGTCCTCGTCGGTGATGTCGTCACCGATGAAGACCGGATAGCTCTCCACAAAGGGCGCCTCGTACATCAGTGTCTCGACGGCGGCGCCCTTGTGGAAACCCGATGGCATCAATTCCGCTACCATCTTTCCGCGCGTTACCTGCAGCGGGTGCTGCCGTGCCATCTCGTCGGCGAAGGCGAGGATTTCTTCAGCGCGATCGAGGGCCGCCCGATAGTGGAGGGCGGCACCCATGGGCTTCTCCTCGTAGATTACCCCTTCATGCGCATCCGCAAAGGTCCGGATCGCCTGCAGCACCGTGCCGGGCAGCGAGCGGGCCGCCCGGCTGACCATTTTTCCATCCGCCAGACGCACCTCCCCGCCGTGGGAGCCGCCCATGGCGATCGCAGGCGTTCCCAGATGCCGTTCAATGTCGCGCAAGGCGCGGCCGCTTACGAGGGCCAGCCTTTGGCCGATACGCGCTCCCAGCGTCTCCAGGGCTAACCCAAGCCCCTGGGGAACCTCGATCTGGTCGGGTCCGGGAGCGATGGCGACGAGCGTCCCGTCGAAATCCAGGAATAACGATACCGCCGACAGGCTGGACAGAGGCGGGGGCGAACGAAGTTCGGGGGGCTCTTCAGTCATACCATCCGCGAATAAGAATCTGCCTCCCTTATGCAAGGGGGTCCGTGCGAAGTCTTGCCGGACGCCCGCTTCGCATTAGGAGAGGCGCATGACCGCCGCCGCCCCAGTTTCCGCAACGCGCGGCTCCCTTCTATTTATTTTTGCGCTCGTCCTGATCGACATGATCGGCTTTGGCATCATCATGCCGGTCCTGCCCGCGCTGATCGTCGAATTGACCGGGGATACGATTGCCGGCGCGGCGGTCGATGCGGGATGGCTGGCCTTCGTCTATGCCGCGATGCAGTTCATTTTCGGCCCCGTCATGGGCAATTTGTCCGACCGGTTCGGCCGCCGCCCCGTTCTGCTGGCCACGCTTCTCGCTTATTCTATAAATTACGCTCTGATGGGTCTGGCGCCGACTTTGCTCTGGCTGTTCGTCGGCCGGCTGCTGGCGGGCATTACCGGCGCCAGTTTCAGTGCGGCCTATGCCTATGTCGCCGATGTCACGCCGGCCGAGAAGCGGGCGCAGAATTTCGGTCTGATCGGCGTCGCCTTTGGGCTGGGCTTTATCGTCGGCCCCGCGCTTGGCGGCATATTGGGAGAATATGGCACCCGCTTGCCCTTTTTTGCGGCGGGCGGCCTCGCGCTGGCCAACGCCGTCTTCGGCTTCTTCTGCCTGAATGAGAGCCTGCCGCCTGAAAAGCGTCGCCCGTTCTCGCTCATCCGGTCGAACGCCGTCAGCGCGCTGAGGGAGCTTGGCCGGCAGGACAAGGTGGTGATCTGGTATGCGGGCGCGCTGCTGGTGTGGATGACGGCGCACATGGTCTATCCGATTATCTGGGCATTCTACGGAATCGAGGCCTTTGGATGGTCGGAGCGCATGGTCGGCCTTTCCCTGGCGGGCGTGGGGCTTTCCAGTGCCATCGTCCAGGGCGTGCTGATTCGGACGATCGTGCCGCGTGTCGGCGAACGCCGCGCGGTCATGTTGGGGGTGGGGTGCCTACTTGCGGCTGCGCTGATCTACCTGTTCGCGGAGCATGAGATATGGGTGCCGATCGCCATTGCCGTCGGATCGCTGCAGGGCCTGGTGCAACCATCCATCAATGGCCTGATGAGCCGCGCTGTCGACGAACGCAGCCAAGGGGAACTGCAGGGCGCCGTGGCCAGCATTTCCAGCCTTTCCGCCGTCATCGGACCGCTCGTCTATACGCGGGTCTTTTACGCCTTCACCGCGCCGGGGGCGGTCATCTACCTGCCGGGCGCGGCCTTTGCCCTTGCCGGTGTCGTTGCCATAGGGGCGCTGGCACTGTTCCTGCGCGGCAACACGCTGCACGGTGTTGCGTTCATCAGGCCCTCGCCACGCGAAGGGCAGGGTTTCTAGCGAACCTGGAACAGCTTCATGCCGTGCCGGGCGTAGGCCAGTGCGAAAATCTGGTTGCGAAACAGGCGGCGTTTGCCCCGGCGGCCGCGCGCGATCCATATTCCACTGGGATGATGGAAGACATCGGGCCAAATCTCGTCAGCCTCTTCCAATATGCGATCTTTTTCCTCGCTGCGGAGGCCCCGCCATGGCGCGACGATCTTTGCGCGCCGCGTCCAGTAGAGCCTGACGGCGATCACGAGCAAAACAAGTACGCCGGCGATGATGGCAAGGGTTTGCAGCGAAATGGGCGAAGGCCGGCGAATCCGCGCCGTGGTGGCAGGGGCACTGCCGGAAAGAGTGCGGATTTCGCCCTGTTCGGCGTTCATCCGTTCGACGCTGCCGTCGCCGCCGGAAATGACGCCGATCCCGTTGGGGCCGACCGTCACCGCGTAAAGCGCGCGGTCGACGCACTTAATCTTCAGCGACATGAACGACCCGCTTCGCACGAAATTCTGGTAGGCCTCGACCGCAGGGCAGTCCGCATTGACCTCGGTCATTACCGCGCTGACCAGCTTGTCGACATCGGATCCGTTTTCTTCGGCGGACAGCGCGCGAAACAGCCGTTCCGATGCTGTGCCGATGGGTTGATCCGCCGCGTCACCGACAAACCCTTCCGGCGAGGAAATTGCCTCATCGTCGGTCAGGACGGCGTCCGGCATGCTTGGTTGCGCCAGTGCTGCCGATGCAAGGGACAACGAAAAAAACGTGCATATCGCGAGGGGACGCATATCGTTACCTTAAAGCCCAAACCACGATCGCGCTTCCCTAGGGGAATGGTGCTGCCGGAGAGATTCGAACTCTCGACCTCTCCCTTACCAAGGGAGTGCTCTACCCCTGAGCCACGGCAGCATGTTCCGGGAATGCGCGCCTGCTATGAGCGCAGGCGGGTTAATGTCAAGCGAATGGGAGCATTGAGAATGTCGGAAAAGGCGGACGAGCGCAAGGAACGGCTGGCAAAAGCGCTGCGGGAAAACCTGCGGCGACGCAAAACGGCCCTCAAGAGTGAGGCCGCCGATACGTCGCCAAAGCAGGATCCGGAACGCTGATCGTCAGACGGCGCGCGTCGCCGTCGCGAGCCACGACATGTCCTCCGGCGATTTCAGTTCGGGGGCTATTTTTTCTTGAACCTCAGCGTGGTAGCCGTTCAGCCATGCGCGCTCCTCGTCCGTCAGCATCGATAATTCGACCAAGGTGAGGTCGATGGGCGCAAAAGTGATGGTTTCGAATCCCAGCCATTCGCCCTCGCCACCCTCGACGTCCTTTTCGACGACGATCACCAGGTTTTCGATGCGGATGCCGAAAGCACCCTCTTTATAATAGCCTGGTTCATTGGAAAGAATCATGCCGGCCTGCAGTGGCTCGTCGGGCGCTGCGGCGGGATTAGTGGCGGCGACGATCCGCTGCGGTCCCTCATGCACGCTCAGGAAGCTGCCAACACCGTGGCCTGTGCCGTGGCCATAATCGACCCCGGCCCGCCACAGGTGCATGCGGGCGAGCGCGTCCAGCTGCGACCCGCGCGTACCCTTGGGGAAAATCTGGGTCGCAAGCGTAATGTGCCCCTTCAGGACGCGCGTGTAGCGCTCTTTCATTTCCTGGCTGGGCTTACCGTTGATCAGGGTGCGGGTAACGTCCGTCGTGCCATCGGAATATTGGCCGCCCGAATCGACCAGATAGATGCTGTTGCATTCGATGTTGCGATTCGTTTCGGGCGATACGCGATAGTGCGGCAAGGCGGCGTTCGGGCCGGCCGCGCTGATGGTGTCGAAGCTGAGGTCGTGCAGCATTTTCGATTCCCGCCGGAAATCCTCCAGCTTCTTGGCTGCGGTCAATTCATCTAGATCGCCGGACGAAGCGGTCTCTGAAAACCATTTCAGGAATCGGGTCAGTGCCGCACCATCGCGGACATGGGCGGCGCGTGTGCCGGAAAGCTCCGTATCGTTCTTGACGGCCTTTGCGAGGATGACCGGATCACGCTCCTCTATGATCCTGCCGCCGGCATCGCCGACGATCTGGAAAATCGCCGCGACGCATGTGTCGGGATCGAGGGCAATCGCAGCGCCCGTTTTCGCTAGGTCTGCCAATGCGTCGGGAAACGCATCTGGAGGACGAACGGTAATGTCGGGTCCAAGGTGCGCTTCTACTTCCGGCGTCACCTTTTCGGGCGCGGTGAACAGCGATGCGGTGCCGTCCTTCTTCACGATGGCGAAGGCAAGTGCGACGGGCGTACGCGAA
Organism: Pacificimonas sp. ICDLI1SI03; assembly: GCF_054740865.1. Classification (NCBI taxonomy): domain Bacteria; kingdom Pseudomonadati; phylum Pseudomonadota; class Alphaproteobacteria; order Sphingomonadales; family Sphingosinicellaceae; genus Pacificimonas; species Pacificimonas sp. ICDLI1SI03. Next base: position 1,774,728 of record NZ_JBSQAU010000001.1, on the reverse strand, counting down.
ACGTCCGTACCGCGAATGTTGAACAACCAGGCAACGGAATCGAGCGCCGCGATCACCACGGCGTCGGCCTTTTTCTCGGTCAGCCATTTGGCGATGTCGGCGCGCTTCTCCGACGAGCTTCTGCCGGCAAAGGCTTCGTCATGGACCTTGATAGGCGCTGCACTGGGCGCAGGCCTGTCGGTCCACACGGCATCAATGGGATTATCTGCAACCGGGACCAGGGCCACATTCTTCGCGCGCAGACGCTTTTCAGTGCCGTTCACCCATTTCCGGGTCGCGAGCCATGCATCATAACCGATGCGCATCCCCTCGGCGGCTTCCTGCTCCAGCCAGTCTGCGGCCATTACCTTTGGTACATCCTGGTAACTGTAGAGCCCGCCGTTGACCTGATCGCGAACCTGAACCTTGTAGCGGCCGTCAGTAAAGATCGCTGCCTTGTCCTGCAGCACGGCGGCACTTCCCGCGGAACCCTGAAAGCCTGTCAGCCACCGCAGCCTGTTGGCATATTCGCCGACATATTCCGACATATGTTCGTCGGTAAGCGGAACGACGAAGCCGTCGAGTTCTCGCTGTTTCAATTCTTGCCTAAGGGCAGCGATGCGGTCTGTGGAAGCTGTCATGCATGCTCATATTGGCGCCGGCATCGCCATTGGCAAGCGGACGGCCTCCGGTCGGAGGGCCGTCGCGCCCTAGAACCATTCCACCGCCCGTGCGATGCCATAGAGGCTCGTCAAGGTCAGGATAACGCCGACCATAAGGAGAAGCGGCTTGGTTGGAATTCTCTTTGCCAGATAGGCCCCCAGCGGGGCCGCCGCGACACCGCCGATCAGCAGGCCGAGCGTCGCCTGCGTCAGGATTTCGGGTCCGATCGACAGCAGGAACGTTGCGGAAACCGCGCCAGCCAGAAAGAATTCCGCACTATTCACCGTGCCGAGCGTCTTTCGCGGGCTTGCCCCCTGCAGCAGCAAATTAGATGTGACCACCGGACCCCAGCCACCACCGCCCGCAGCATCCAGAAAACCGCCCGCGAGGCCGAGAGGCGCGACATATTTCGGTTCGCGGATCTGCGGTGGCCAGCGCAAGGCGCGATAGGTCAGAACGAGGCCGATAACGGCGAGATAGGTCAATATGAACGGCTTTGCGACGCTGGCGTCGACCGAGCTGAGCACGTAGGCGCCCAATATGCCGCCCGCGACGCCCGGGACGGCCAGCCGCTTGAACAGGCGCCAGTCGATGTTGCGGTGATATAGATGGCTGAGGCCCGACACGCCCGTGGTTGCCGTTTCCACCGCATGCACGCTGGCAGAGGCCAGCACCGGCGGCACGCCCAGGCTGACCAGAATGGTGGTGGAGATAACGCCGAACGCCATGCCCAGGGCACCGTCCACCACCTGCGCCGTAAAGCCCACCAGTACGAAAACCAGCAATGTGTCGAACAGCGCCGTAATCCCCCAGGCAGACGAAAGCCAATCCATCGCCTGCCGCACATCATAACGTTGAGCGGGCCGCTTAGTTCATCATTCTGTCATTGCCCAGCCGATCGTTCGGGTCAGCCCCCGCGATCCGATGCGGACCGCGCTGCGTTCGCCGGGCATCCAGCGAACGCCGTGCAGACGCTGCGCCCAATGGGGCAGCACGTCCTGACCCGAGCGCATCAGCAGGTCCACAACCGGCTGCAGCGCCGGCTTCTGCGCGCGATGGGCAAGAAGGGCCGCAGAAATCTCCCTTACCTGCGCGTCGACACGAAGCTCTGACCGGACATCGCGCAGGAAGCGTTCGGCCATGGCCTTGTCCGCCGGCACGTCGCGGGCGCCCATCCGTTCCGCCACCACAGCAGTTTCGGCAAAATAGCGGTCCTGGTCGCTACGCGTCATATTCGGTTCTCGATAGCGTCTCCAGGCGGCCAGGAAACTGATCAGTTCGGTGACATGTACCCAATTGAGAAGGTGCGGATCGTTGGCGCTGTAGGGCGTTCCGTCCGGCAAGGTCCCGTTGACGCGATCGTGAACGGTCCTGACGCGCATGATTGCCGCCTCCGCATCCTCGGCCTGGCCGTAGGTGGTCATGGCAATGAACCGGGCCGTACGCCGCAGCCGTCCCAGCATATCCTCCCGGAAATTGGAATGATCCCACACACCGCCCAGCGCGCCCGGATGCAGCATTTGCAACAGCAGGGCGGATATGCCGCCGATCATCATGGTGGCAACATCGCCATGAACGCGGCGCGCGACGGCATGTTCGGGAAAGAGGCCGATGCCCCTTTTGAAATCGTTCCTGCGCGCGTCACCCGATGCGAACATGGCACGGATTTCATGGGTGATGCTGTGCCGGATCGGATTCACGGAAATGGTTCCTAATGCAAATTTTCGGTCGACGCGCCCCCAGCGACAATATGCGCCGCACTTTCATGGCCGGTAGCGCGCGACCCTGTGATTTTCGTCCATTCGGCAGGTCACACCCTTTCCAATCGGCTTTGTGCGGGGCACAAGCGGCACAGGTTCTAGGGAGGCCATGATGAGCGACAGGCAGGAGCGTTTTTCCGGCACGCAGGAGGTTCGGGAAGCGCACCGCTTCGACGAGGCGCGGCTGACGCGCTGGATGACGGAGAATATCGACGGTTTTGCCGGCCCCTTGCAGGTCGCCCAATTCAAGGGGGGACAGTCCAATCCCACCTATCAACTCGTCACGCCCGGCAAGACCTATGTCCTGCGGCGAAAGCCGCCTGGGAAGCTGTTGAAATCCGCCCACGCCGTCGACCGGGAATATCGGGTCATCACCGCCCTGGGAGGGGCCGATTTCCCTGTTCCCCGCACCTACGGCCTGTGCACGGACGAGGATGTCATCGGCACCTGGTTCTATGTGATGGATATGGCGGAGGGGCGGATTTTCTGGGACACCGCCTTCCCCGACGTCCCCGATTCCGAGCGACGCGACTATTTCGACGCGATGAACGCCACCATCGCGCAACTGCACAGCTATGAACCGGATGCCATTGGCCTGGGGGATTATGGCCGACATGGCGAATATCTGGCGCGCCAGATCGCGCGGTGGGGCGGCCAGTACAAGGCGGACGAGGAAGCCGGTCATTTCGAGGAGATGGACCGGCTGTACGAATGGCTGGCCGCAAACATTCCAGGGGAGGAGGAAACCCGCGTCGTCCACGGTGATTTCCGCGCCGACAACATGGTGTTCCACCCGACGGAGCCGCGTGTCATCGCTGTGCTGGACTGGGAATTGTCCACGCTGGGCGATCCGCTGGCGGATTTTACCTATCATGCCATGATGTACCGTATGCCGCCCACTTTCACGGCGGGGCTGGCGGGACGAAACCTGGCGGCGCAAAACATTCCCAGCGAGCAGGAATATGTCGAGGCATATTGCCGCCGAACCGGGCGCACGACGGTGCCCAACACCGATTATTACATGGCGTTCAACATGTTTCGCGTGACGGCCATCATCCACGGAATCAAGGGGCGCTACATTCGCGGCACCGCCTCCAGCAAACATGCCGCCACCATGGCGGAACAGGTCGAGCCCCTGGGGCGATTGGCCTGGGAACAAGCAAAGAAAGCAGGAGCCTGATAGATATGCAGGAATATGAGATCGAAACGGCGGTCGGCGACGTCAATCTGAAAAGCCTGGTGGTGGTGCCCGATGGCGACGGCCCTTTCCCCGCGGTTCTGATCTTTCCACAATGGTCCGGTCGATCCCCCCATGAGGAGGACCATGCGCGCAAGCTGGCCCGGCAGGGCTATGTGGCCGTCGCGACCGACCTGTTCGGTGACAAGAAGCGCGGCGCCTCTGACGAGGAAAATCAGGCCCTGATCACGCCGCTGCTGAATGACCGGGCGATGTTGAGGCAGCGGTTGCTGGCTCTGGTCGATGCGGTCGGCGGACAGAAGGAAGTCGATGCCGGTCGTCTCGCGGCGTGCGGCTATTGTTTCGGCGGGCTTTGCGCTCTCGACACCGCACGCGCGGGTGCGGCGGTGCGCGGGGTTGCCAGTTTCCACGGCCTGTTCGCGGCGCCGGAGGGTCTCGATACGCCGCAGATCACTGCCAGCATTGCCATTTATCACGGGTGGGACGACCCGATGGCGCCGCCGGAACATGTGGTGCAGCTCGGTAAGGAACTGTCGGGGCGTGGGGCAGATTGGTACCTGACCGCCTATGGCGATGCGGTCCACGCCTTCACCAACAAGGATGCCGACGCAAAGGCGGATGGGAAGGCATATGATCCCAAGGCAGATCAGCGCAGCTGGCGAGACTTTCTGGGGTTCCTGAACGAGCTTTTCTAGATTTTCGGAGCGGCTGGCGGGGGAATAGCGTGCCGGAATAAGGCGGGGCGCTATTCCTGCTCGTGTCTTTCGTCGATCGCACTCGCCAGTATTTTGTCGATCTTGTGCCCATCCAGATCGACGATCTCGAACCGCCATCCATCGAAGTCGAACTGTTCGCCGGTTTCTGGAATATGGGTGAGGACGGCCAGCGCGAAGCCTGCCACGGTTTCGAAGTCGCGGTCATCCGGTTCCGGTATGGAAATCCGCAGGCGGTCGGCCATTTCATCGGCATGCATCGACCCTGAGAGTAGCCAGGAACCATCGGCGCGTTGTACCGCAGGATCCTCTTCACCCTCGTCGATATCCGATTTGAACACGCCGGCGATGGCGGCCAGCAGGTCGGCGGGGGTCAATATCCCCTCGAAATGTCCATATTCGTCGTGGACCATGCCAATGGGTACGTCAGCACGGCGCAATATTTCCAGCGCATCGGATGCGTCCATGACATCGGGAATCAGCGGCGCCGGTTGCATCAGGGCAGGAATGTCGAGCGGCTTTCCCGCCAGCACGGCAGACAGCACGTCGCGGGCCTGTATGACGCCGATGATCTTGTCGACGGTGCCGTCGGCAATCGGGATGCGGGTATGGGGGCTGTCGATCAAATGGGCGCGGACGTCTGCCTCCGCCGACGCCAGGTCCAGCCAGTCGACCTCCGTGCGGGGTGTCATTACGCCACGGACCGGACGATCGGCCAGGCGCATTACGCCAGAGATCATCAGGCGTTCGCTCTCTTCGATGGCGCCCGATTTCTGCGCCTCGGCAACGATCAGATGCAGTTCTTCCGCCGTGACATGGGTCTTTTCCTGTGCCTTTGCGCCCAGCAGACGCAGAAGTGCGCGGGTGGTCACACTAAGCAGCCAGACAAGCGGGGCCGCGATGCGCGAAAGGATCGTCATGGGCGCCGCGATAAGGCTGGAAATCGTCTCCGGGCTTCTCAATGCGAACTGTTTCGGCACCAGTTCCCCGATGGTCAGGGTCAAGAAGGTGATCCCGCTGACCACAAGGGCAATTCCGACCGTCGCTGCGGTATCCGCCGGCAACCCGAGGGCCGCCAGGCGGGCGGCCACCGGTTGCCCCAGTGTCGCTCCGGAATAGGCACCGGCCACGATACCGACCAGGGTAATGCCGATCTGTACGGTAGACAGAAAGCGCCCCGGTTCCTGGTTCAGGCGCAGGGCCGCCTCCGCCCCCGCCTTTCCATTGTTGACCATTGCCTGCAGACGCGCCTCACGCGACGATACCACCGCCATTTCTGACATGGCGAAGACGCCATTCGCGGCGATGAGCGCGAGAATGATGAGAAGGTCGACCCAGGGAAATGGTGGCATGATGGCCGGGCGTTTAATGTGTCGCACACATAATGGCGAGGGTAGTTGAAGAATTGCTCGTCCACCGCCACTCCTGACGACACCGTAAATCTGCCGCAAATGTAACGGCAAAGCAAAGCTCAAGGTCGTTAACGCGTCATGTGGCCCGGAAATATCAGATGGATCTATTGCCGCCCGCTGGCTGCTGCGCGCGTGGGGGAGTAAGGAACCAACGCAACCCCCCTGCGTAGAACGCGCGATAACACGGGGAACATTAGGAGTCGTCCATGCATATTAACGCAAAGCTTTTGGCACTTGCCGCATCTTCCAGCCTGGTGCTGGCAGGCTGCGTTACCAATCCCGAAACCGGAAATCAGCGGATTGCGCGCCCAGCCGTGACGGGTGCCGCGGGTGCAGGCCTCGGCGCCGCTCTCGGCGCAATAATCGGCGGCAAGTCCAACCGTACGGAAGTGCTGGTTGGTACCGGCATCGGCGCCCTCGCCGGCGCGGGCGTCGGCGCCTATCTGGACAATCAGGAAAAGAAGCTGCGCGAACGCACGGCAGGCACCGGCATCGACGTAGAGCGGCAGGGGGACAGTCTGTTGCTGCAAATGCCAAGCCAGGTAACGTTCGGCGTGGACAGCGCGATCATCAACGAATCTTTCCGCCCGGCCCTGAACGAAGTGGCCTCTGTGCTGCAGGAATATGAAAAGACCTTTGTGGACGTTTACGGCCACACGGACTCCACGGGCAGCGATGCCTATAATCTGACGCTGTCGCAGCGGCGCGCGGAGAGCGTGTCCACCTATCTGGCTGCGAATGGCGTACAGCGCGCGCGCATTGCCACGCAGGGATATGGCGAAACGCAGCCGATCGCATCGAACGACACGGAATCCGGGCGGGCGCAAAATCGCCGCGTGGAAATCAAACTTGTCCCGATTGTGGACAACACGGCGAGCTAAAGCGATCCGCAGGAAACGAGACGAGGGCCGGCGCAGTAATGCGCTGGCCCTTTCCTTTTTTAAGGGGGAGAGGAAAAGGCTGATGCGGCCGTAGCGTAGCGGCGTATGCTAGGCATCGCTGATGAGTGAACGACACGCACCTATTCCAACGCCCATGCCCGGACCGAACGATTTTCAGGGCGTACGCATCGACGCCCGTGGCCTCAGATGCCCCTTGCCGGTATTGCGGCTGCGAAAGGTGGCACTGCCCTTGGCGCCCGGAACCGCCCTCGAACTCATCGCCGATGATCCGGCGGCCGAAAAGGATGTGCCGTTATTCTGCGCGGAAATGGGATGGGTGTGTGACAGGATCGCTGACGGGCGTTGGCGAGTGGTCCGCTGATCTTTTATTTAGCGCGGCAAGAATGCCTGCGATCAGTTTTGCGCGGTATCCAGAATTTCCACCCGCAGCATGTCGATGCCCAGGTTCTTTTCCGCGCTCGTCGCACGGACTTCGGGAAAGGCTGCCGGGCGTTTGCGAACGGCCTCGGCCGCCAGCTCCTGAACCGTCTCAACCTTCTTTATCTTGTCCGCCTTGGTCAGGATCAGCTGGTAGGTCACGGCCGCCTCGTCGAGCAGCGACATCACTTCTTCATCGACGGGCTTGGGCCCGCGGCGGGCGTCGATCAGCAGCATGACGCGCTTCAGATTGCGACGCCCCCGCAGATAATCGAATACCAGGCGTTTCCAGCCCTCTACGACCTGTTTCGGGGCCTTCGCATAGCCATAGCCCGGCATATCGACCAGGCGCATCAATGGCGGCTCGCCCACCGGGAATAGGTTGAGGAGTTGCGTGCGGCCCGGCGTGTTGGACGTTCGCGCCAGCCCGTCCTTTGTGGTCAGGGCGTTCAGCAGTGATGATTTGCCGACATTGGAGCGGCCCGCAAAGGCAATTTCCGGCACCTCATCGACGGGCAATTGTTCCAGGCGGGCAACCGACATGGAAAAGGCTGCGCCGTCGCGGAACAGGTTGCGAGCGTGCTTCTCTTCTCCGGTCACGATGTGGCGCCGGTCATTTTGCGGGCTTGGCCGCATCCGGCGCAGGGTCGGCCGGGAATTTCTTGATCAGGTACCATTGCTGGGCGATGGAGAAGATGTTGTTGACCATCCAGTACAGCTGCAGGCCTGCCGCGAATGGCGCCATGATGACCATGAATACCCATGGCAGGATGGAAAACACCTTTTTCTGCATCTCATCCATGGGCGCGGGGTTCAGCTTGAACTGGATGAACATGGTGATGCCCAGCAGGATCGGCAGCACACCGATCGCCATGAACCCGGGCGGGTCGAAGGGCAGAAAGCCGAACAGATTGACGGGTGTCAGCGGATCCGGCGCGCTCAGATCCTTGATCCACAGGGCAAAGGGCTGATGCCTGACCTCTATCGACAAGAGCAGGGTCTTGTAGAGCGCGTAGAAGATGGGAATTTGTAGCAGGACGGGTAGGCAACCGCCGATGGGGTTGGCCTTCTCCTCCTTGTACAGCTTCATCATTTCCTGCTGCAGCTTCGGCTTGTCGTCCTTGTAGCGTTCCTGCATCGCCTTCATCTTGGGCTGGATGCGGCGCAACTTCGCCATGGATTCAAATTGCTTGTTGGCAATCGGAAACAGCACGATGCGGATGATGAGAACCAGAAGGATGATCGCGACGCCGTAATTCCCCGCAAAGGCAAAGAGCCAGGTCAGAAGCGCGTGGATCGGCTTCACGATGATGCGAAACCAGCCCCAGTCGACGGAGCGTTCCAGCAACGGAATGCCGACCTGGTTCTCGTAACGGTCCAGGACCTCGACTTCCTTGGCGCCGGCGAACAAGCGGAACGTGTCGCCCGCGGCAGTGCCGGGACCTACCGCCATCGGCTCGCCTTGCATGGTAGCCTGATAGCGGTCGCCGCTCGCGCGGAAGTTCGTGCGCACCGGCGCATTGGGCTCGTCGATAATCGCGGTCAGCCAGTATTTGTCGGTAAAGCCCAGCCATCCGCCAGTCGAGCTGTTGTCGATGCGGCCGCCCTCGTCAACGATATCCTCATATTCCACGTCGGCGAATTCCCCGTCGAATACGCCGATGGGGCCGATATGGGCGTTGAACGTGCTTTCGTCGGGGCCCGTGCCATCACGGGCGACGAGTCCGTAGGGGCGTGCGACGACGGCCTGGTCGCCACGATTTTCGATACGCTGCCGCGCCGTGAACAAATAATCCTCGTCAACCGACAATTCGATCAGGAAGCGTACGCCGACGTCGTTGGTCCATGCGAGCGTCAAGGGCGTTTCAGGCGTCAGCCGTTCGCCATCGGCGGTCCATTGCGTGGATGCGTCGGGCAGATCCCCCTGTCCGGTCCAGCCGAATTCCGCAAAGTAGCTGTCCGGCGCGCCCGATGGTGAGAACAGGCGAATGTCGGCTTCGCCGTCCAGGCTTTCATGATGGCGCAGCAACCGCAGATCATCGATGCGCGCGCCCGACAGATTGATCGTGCCGGACAGGGCGGGGGTGTCGATAGGAACACGGCGGCTTTCCGCCAGCACCTCCGCACGTTCCCGGATCACAGTTGGCGCTGCGGCACCCAGCGGCCCTTCATTCCCGTCTTTCACCACCACCTGCTCGCCATCGACGAATTCGGTCGATGGCTCGGATGCGGTCGGTACGACGGGGTCGGGGGAAAATGCCGACCATCCGAACAGGACGGCAATCGACAGCACCATGGCGATCAGAAGGTTGCGGTTATCAGAATTCACTTGGTCCGTGTCCCTGCTTTTCCATGCGGCACGGGGTCATAGCCCGACCCGCCCAGCGGATGACAGCGCGCGATACGGGCCAGCGTCAGCCAGCCGCCCCTCAGCGCGCCATGTTTCCTCACCGCCTCTATCCCGTATTGCGAGCATGTGGGCTGAAAACGACAAGCGGGCGGCAGCAGCGGTGAAATGAAACGCTGCCATCCGCGCATAAGAAGGATGATCGCCGCGCGCATGTCAGAGTTTCGCGTTCGCGCGGGGTATCGCCCGGGCAAGATCACGCGTCAATTTCGCGAATTCCTGGCCAAGACCGCCGCTTCGCCCGATCAGGACGATGTCATGGCCAGCGGGTGCAGCGGAGGGCATCACCTCTCGGACCGCCGCTCTCAGGCGGCGCTTCAGGCGATTGCGGACGACGGCATTGCCGATCTTCTTCGTCACTGTATAGCCGACGCGGACCATATCGTTCCCGTCCTGCCGTGGATGAAGAAGTAGGACGAACGCGTCGGTTGCCGCACGCGCGCCCCGGTTTGCAGCCAGAAAATCCCGGCGCTTGCGCAGCGTTTCGATGCGCGTGGCGCGGCTCTGGCCTAGGCGCTGAGCTTCTTGCGGCCCTGACGGCGGCGTGCGTTCAGAATCTGACGACCCGATTTCGTGGCCATGCGCGCGCGAAAGCCGTGCCGCCGCTTGCGGACGAGATTGGAGGGCTGAAACGTGCGCTTCATCGGACATCACCTGTGCTTATCAAAAGAAAGGGCCACCTGCCGCCGAATCTTGCAAAGCGGGGCGACCTTCATCGTCTGTGGCGCGGATAGTCCGCAGCGCCCCAAAAGTCAAATATTGTCGGGGGGAGCAAATCTCCCTCGACCGTCCGGCGCCTTTGCGAAAACACTTTCATTCTTCTTTAAAGGACATAGTCGGGATCGAACATGATGCGATGAACGGGGAGCCGTGTGCATGGCCGAGACCGGTAAGGGCAAGCCTGCGATTCGAAGGTTTGCGCCCATCGCCCTCTTGGCGGCGGGGCTCATCATATTTTTCGTGCTAGGCGGCGGCCAGTATATCAGCCTCGACTTTCTAAGCGCGCAATATGCCAATTTAACCGCCTATGTTGCGGCAAACCTGCTGATTGCCGCCATTGCCTATATGGCGCTGTATACGCTGGTGACGGCGATCAGCGTGCCGGGTGCCGCACCGCTGACCATTGCGGGCGGGTTGCTGTTCGGCGTTGCGCTGGGGGGCAGTCTGACGGTCGTCGGTGCCACATTGGGCGCCACGATCATATTCCTGGCGGCGCGCACCGCCCTCGCCGACCTGTTGCGGGAAAAGGCGGGGCCGCGCGTGAAAAAGCTGCGCGATGGCTTTGAGGACAACGCCTTTAATTATCTGCTCTTTTTGCGGCTGGTGCCCGCCTTTCCCTTTTTCCTCGTTAATATAGCGGCCGGATTGTTCGGTATGCGAACGCTTCCATATGTGCTGGGCACCGGCTTGGGCATCATTCCTGGCACATTCGTGTTCGCCAGCATTGGCGCTGGCGCGGGGGCCGTGATTGCGCGCGGCGACCAGATCAGCCTGTCCGGCGTACTGACCGATCCTGCAGTGCTGCTGCCGATCGTCGGCCTTGCGGTTCTGGCTTTGTTGCCGGTCCTGATCCGATGGCTAAGAGCCCGCGCCGAACGGCCGGGGGCCGCGTCGTAACAGCCAGTCTGCCCAGCGACCCCAGCGCGGCCAGCGCCTGACGAACAGCACATAGCGCCTTTTCGCCCATCGCGAATTTCTGAGAATCAACGTCATGCCGAGTGCAAATCCCGCCAAACCGAGAGGGCCGGGGGCAAGGCCGCCTATGGGCGGCGCCAGCAGACACAGGATAATTCCCGCCACGAGTTCCGACCAGCGTCGCCATAGGGGGCGGCGGCGCTTCAGGGTGACGCGCAGCGCCACCTCCTCCAGCCGCTCGGCGCCGGGAGGTACAGGATCGGCAGGGCGGAGAGAATCGGGCATTGTCAAATCACCCCATGAAGGCCTGCGCAGTGTCTTTTCAATACCGGTGCAGAAAACTTCATGGACTTTCTGCAGGTCCGCTCGGTAACGCGGCGGGCAAAGGGGGATTTCGCAGATGGTCGCACATGTCACGACAGTGGCTTTTCTTGGGCTTGAGGCCCGCACCGTCGACGTGCAGGTTCAGATCGCAAAGGGCGGTCAGAAATTTTCCATCGTCGGTCTGGCCGACAAGGCGGTCGCCGAATCGCAGGAGAGGGTGCGCGCGGCGCTTTCCGGGATCGGCCTGGCCATGCCGTTTCAACGTGTCACGGTAAATCTCAGTCCCGCCGACCTGCCAAAGGAGGGATCACACTACGATCTGCCCATCGCGCTCGGTCTCTTGGCAGCCATGGGCATCGTCGATGCAGAGCAACTGGCCGAGTATTTGATCGTCGGTGAACTGGGACTGGATGGTCGCGTCGCAACCGTTCCCGGCGTCTTGCTGGCGGCGCTGCATGCCTCCAGCAACGATCTTGGTCTGATCTGTCCTGCGGCGCAGGGCGGGGAGGCGGCATGGGCGGGACGGATTGAGGTTCTGGCCGCCCCCGGCCTTCTGGAACTGCTGAATCATTTCCGCGGCACGCAATTGCTGTCAGCGCCAGCGCCAGCCGCGGCGGTGGAGGGCGCGCCCTCGCCCGACCTGAGCGCGGTGAAGGGGCAGGAAACGGCAAAGCGCGCGTTGGAGATCGCGGCCGCCGGCGGCCATAATCTATTGATGTCCGGGCCACCCGGTTCCGGAAAGTCTCTGATGGCCTCGACATTGCCGGGAATATTGCCCCCATTGACGCCGGAGGAGGCGCTGGAGGTGTCGATGGTCGCGTCGGTCGCGGGCGCGCTGGAGGCGGGGCGTCTGATCCGGCAACGCCCCTATCGCGCGCCGCATCACAGCGCCTCCATGCCCGCGCTGGTTGGCGGCGGGCAAAAGGCGCGGCCGGGCGAGGTCAGCATGGCGCATCTGGGGATCCTGTTTCTGGACGAACTGCCGGAATTCGAACGTCGCGTCCTCGATAGCCTGCGACAACCGCTTGAAACGGGTGAGATTTCCGTGGCCCGCGCAGCATTGCACGTCACCTACCCGGCGCGCGTGCAATTGATCGCTGCCATGAATCCTTGCCGCTGCGGTCATCTGGGCGACCCGGCTCTTGCATGTGCACGCGCGCCCAAATGCGCGGCGGATTACCAGGCGAAGCTGTCCGGTCCGCTTCTCGACCGTATCGACCTGCACGTAGAGGTGGAGGCCGTCACCGCCGCCGACCTGACCATGCCGCCCCCCGCAGAGGGAAGTGCGGAGGTGGCGGCGCGCGTGGCAAAGGCGCGGGCGGTTCAGTCGGCCCGCTACCAGAAAGAAAGCGCGCGCACGAATGCAGAGGCAGATGGCAAATTGCTGGAGACGGTCGCGACGCCCGACGAGGCGGGGCGGGACCTTCTGGCGAAGGCCGCCGAGGCAATGCGTCTGACGGCGCGGTCCTACCACCGGGTCTTGAAGGTCGCGCGAACCATTGCGGATCTGGCAGCAGCGGAGACGGTGGGGTGGGTGCATATCGCCGAAGCGCTCAGCTATCGCCGCCGTCCGCCCGTGTCGTAGCCCGTGTGGTAGCCCATGTCGAAGAGAACGCGTCCGCTGCGTAGAATCGGACGGTCAGACAGTCACTCCGCAGATGGCACGATGCGGTCCGCGGGTACCGTCAGACAGGCACGCGTGCCGCCGCCCTCGCGGGGAAACAACAGAAGATTACCGCCGTGCAACTCAGCAAACTGACGCACCAGGGCAAGGCCAAGGCCGACACCGCCATATTGGCGGGTTTCACTCGGTTCGGCCTGGACGAAGGGATCGGTGACGGTGTCGCGGAGATGCTCTGGAATACCGATGCCATTATCCTCGACGCAAATATGGGCGCCCCCATCTTCGGCGGCGACGACGGAAAGAACGACAAAAGGATCAGTATGGCAGAATTTCACTGCGTTCTCGATAAGGTTGAGGACTGCTTGCCGGAGCAGGCGGCGATCGGCCCGTGCGACGATCGGCACATCCGGCAGTTTCTCGCTGAATGACAGGCGCAAATTCTCTTCCCGCCCCTCGATAAGCAGCCGCGCGCTTCTGACCATTTCGGCCAGATCGACATTGCTCTCGGAAAGCTTCATCTGTCGTGCCTCGATCCGGGCGAGGTCGAGAAGATCATTGACGATCGACAGGAGATGCTGGCCCGAATCGGAAATGATGCGCGCATATCCGGCATGGCGAGCGGGATCGATACGCTCGCGCTGATAATCCTGCACCATCAGTTCGGAGAATCCGATTACCGCGTTCAGCGGCGTACGAAGCTCGTGGCTCATCTTCGCCAGGAAATCGGTCTTGGCCTCGTTCGCGGCCTGCGCCCGGTCGCGGGCGGCCATCAGATCGCCCTGCAGCACCAGAAGTTCACGCTCATTGTCCTTCAATGTGGTGATGTCGGCGTGGTTGATGGCGATGTGACCGTTCGACAGCGGGCGGATCGTTGTCTGATACCAGCGATTGGACAGGGAAAAGGTCTGCGTGAAATCGGGGCCGACGGGTCCCAGCCCGCGCATCACGACATCTTCTGGCAGACGGCTGCTGTTCTTTGCATCGATATCTTCCCAATATTGTCCACTGGACAAGTGATCCGCGCCGATCAGCCGGCGATAGGCCTCATTCCACAGCAGTAATTCCTTATTCTCGTCGAACAGGGCAAACGCTTCGGCCGAACCTGAAAATTCGGACCACAGGTCCTGGCCGCTTGCCAGTGCTTCGCGGGCCGTGAGCGCCTCCGAACGCGCCACCAGCTCGCTTTTCAGGGAAATGGCGTTGATGCGCATTGCGATTAGGATGACGACCAGAAAGGCGAGGCCCAGGCCGCCCAGCGCAAAATAGGGCAGGCTGCCGCGCGTGATGAAGACCATGACATAGGTCAGCACGACCGGCCCGATGAAGGCGACTGCGGCCCTCGGCACCGAACTTAAGGTCGTTGTCACGGCAACCGTCAGGCTGAGGGCGATAAGACTGATCGCGACCTGGCTCGGTCCATTCAGATAGGGCAGCGCGAACGCCGTGACCGCCCAGCCAACGCCCGCCACAAATGCATGGCGACAGGCCTTGGACAGGATCCTGCGGGCCCGCTCTTCGGTCAGTTCCTTTCGGCCTCCGATGAAGCGGCGGTGTGCCTGCCAGATAACGCTACCGCCGAATAAAATGCCCCAAACCAGTTCAAGCCGCCATGGAAGCTGCCTCCATGTGACGATCACGGATCCGAATACGGACAAGGCGACGATGATCAGGTTCAGCGTCGCCTGGCGCGTATACATGGCCGCATAGGCGCGGGGCCCGAAGGGGCCGTCCGCGTCCATCGCGGTCAGATGGGGAATTCCCCAACCCCCTGATTGATCTGTCGACTGTCCCTGCATCGGTTCCGCCCTTCTGAATCTATCAGCTTAGCGCCGCAGTTCGGGCGGAACCATAGGCAGCTAACGGGGCAAAGTGTGAACGTCGAAATTCAATTCGCCGTCCCCCTCTTCGATATGCACGGTCGCGCCATCGGGAACGTCGCCCGACAGGATCATGTCGGCCAGCGGATCCTGAACGTAGCGCTGTATGGCGCGCTTCAGCGGGCGGGCGCCATAGACCGGGTCATAGCCTACCCGGCCGATCCAGGCCCTGGCCGCATCGGTCGGCTCCAGAATGATCTTGCGGTCTGCCAGCAGATCCTGAACGCGCTGCAACTGAATATCCACAATGGGTCCCATATGGCTCTCGCCCAGGCGGTGAAACAGGATGATGTCGTCCAACCGGTTCAGGAATTCCGGACGGAAATGGCTGCGGACGATTTCCATGACCTGGTCCTCCACCTCTTCGACAGCCTGGTCCGCACGCAGATCCGACAGATATTGCGAGCCGAGGTTCGAGGTCAGAATGACGATCGTATTGGCAAAATCGACGACATGGCCATGGCTGTCGGACAGTCGCCCGTCATCCAGCAATTGCAACAGGACGTTGAAGACATCCGGGTGCGCCTTTTCCACCTCGTCGAACAGCACGACCTGATAGGGCTTGCGCCGGACAGCCTCCGTCAGGACGCCGCCTTCATCATAGCCGACATAGCCCGGCGGTGCCCCGATCAGGCGGGACACGGCGTGCTTTTCCATGAATTCCGACATGTCGATGCGGACCATCGCGTTCGGATCATCGAACAGGAAGGCGGCGAGCGATTTCGTCAATTCGGTCTTGCCGACGCCGGTCGGCCCCAAAAACAGGAAGCTGCCGAGTGGGCGGTTCGGGTCCTTCAGGCCGGCGCGGGCGCGGCGCACTGCCTTTGACACGACCTTTACCGCGTCCTCCTGACCGATGACGCGTTTGCCCAGTTCCTCCTCCATGTTTAGGAGTTTCTCCCGTTCGCCCTCCAGCATCCGTTCCATCGGTATGCCGGTCCAGCGCGCCACGACGGAGGCGATGTCGTCCGCCGTCACTTCCTCGCGCAGCATTGCGCCTTCCGACGCCTGCGCCGCCTCGGTCAGACGCTTTTCGAGTTCGGGGATGCGGCCATAGCTGAGCTCGCCGGCGCGTTGCAGATTGCCCTCCCGCTGCGCCTGTTCCAGTTCGATGCGGGCGGCATCGAGCTCTTCTTTCAGGGTCTGCTCGGCGTTGATCTTGTCGCGTTCCGCCTGCCAGCGCTGGGTCAGCGCAGCGGACTGTTCCTCAAGGTCGGTCAATTCCTGCCGCAGATTTTCCAGCCGCGTGCGAGAGGCCTCGTCGCTTTCCTTGGCCAGCGCGGATTCCTCGATCTTCAGCTGTATGATGCGCCGGTCGAGTGTTTCGATTTCTTCGGGTTTGGATTCCACCTCCATGCGGATGCGGCTCGCCGCTTCGTCCATCAGGTCGATGGCCTTGTCGGGCAGGAAGCGGTCGGAGATGTAGCGGTGGGATAGCTGCGCCGCCGCCACCAGCGCCCCATCGGTGATGCGGACGCCGTGGTGCAACTCGTACTTGTCCTTGATGCCGCGCAGGATCGACACCGTGTCCTCGACGGTGGGTTCGTCGATGACGACCGGCTGGAAACGCCGTTCCAGGGCCGCGTCCTTTTCGATATATTTCCTGTATTCGTCGAGCGTCGTTGCGCCGATGCAGTGCAGTTCGCCGCGCGCGAGGGCGGGCTTGATCAGGTTCGATGCGTCCATGGCGCCATCGGCTTTCCCGGCGCCGACAAGCGTGTGCATTTCGTCGATGAACAGGATGATCTGGCCATCCGAGGCTTTCACCTCGTCGATGACGCCCTTCAGCCGCTCCTCGAACTCGCCGCGATATTTAGCGCCGGCGATCAGTGCGCCCATGTCGAGTGACATCAGCGTACGGTTCTTGATGCCGTCTGGCACGTCGCCATTGGCGATCCTGAGCGCCAGCCCCTCTGCGATCGCGGTCTTGCCCACACCGGGGTCGCCGATCAGGACGGGATTGTTCTTCGTGCGGCGCGCCAGCACCTGGATCGTGCGGCGAATTTCCTCGTCGCGGCCGATGATCGGGTCGATCTTCCCCGCCCTGGCCTTCTCGGTCAGGTCCTGTGCGAATTTCTTTAGCGCATCATATTGCGCCTCCGCACCGGCCGTATCGGCAGTGCGGCCGCCGGTCAGGTCGCGAATGGCCTCGTTCAATGCCTGCGGCGTGACGCCAGCAGTTTTCAGGGCGGTGCCGGCCTCTCCCGGCGACAGCGCGAGGGCCAGAAGCAGTTGCTGTACCGTGACGAAGGAATCCCCGACCTTTTTCGCATTGTCTTCGGCCTGGGTAAGGACGCGTACGGAATCATTGTCCCACGCCACCTCTTGCGCGCCGGACCCCGTGACCTGTGCGATCTTGGCCAAGGCCTGATCGGTCAGCTGCACGGCGATTTTCGGATCACCCCCGGATTTCGAGATAAGTCCCGCGGACATACCCTGCTCGTCGTCCAGCAATGCCTTTAACAGATGCAGCGGCGAAATGCGCTGGTGGCTGTTGCGAATGGCAACAGTTTGCGCTGCCTGCAGAAACCCCTTGGTACGGTCGGAAAAGGATTCGATGTTCATGTCTTGATCCCCATAATCGATGCACAGGAAATGGGTGTTGTATATGGGCAACACAAGGGTGGCGGCTTGCAAAATAGTCTCACAAGGTTAGCCCATGGGGCGGCATATGTTTTCCCTTAAAAACATCAGCGTCAATTACGGTTCGACGGTTGCCCTGCGGCCGGTGGATCTGGACGTGGAACCTGGCCGCACGCTCGTGCTGATCGGTCCGTCGGGATCCGGCAAGTCCACTCTGTTGCGGGTTATGGCGGGGCTGGTGCGTTCCGACGGCCAGCTTTTGTTCGACGGGGCGCCGGTCACGGACTGGCGCACGGTACGGCGGCGTATCGGCTATGTCATTCAGGATGGCGGCCTGTTCCCACACCTGACCGCGCGTCAGAACATCCTGTTGATGAGCCGGGAACTGGGCCTCGACAATGCCGACCGTGCACGGGAACTGGCGGAACTCACGCATTTGCAGCCCGACCAGCTTGATCGTTATCCGGCGGAACTGTCAGGTGGACAGCGGCAGCGTGTCGGCATCGTTCGGGCGCTGACCCTGGACCCCGACGTCCTGCTGCTGGACGAGCCGCTTTCCGCGCTTGACCCCATCATTCGCGCCGAACTGGCGGATGAGTTGAAGACGATCATAGAGACGCTGGGAAAGACGGCCGTATTGGTGACGCACAGCCTGTCCGAAGCGCGCTTCTTTTCCGACCGGCTGGTACTGATGCGGGATGGCAATGTGGTGCAGGAGGGGAGTTTCGAAAGCTTCGAAGCGGCGCCCGCCGATCCCTTCGTGACGAAGTTCATAGAGGCGGAGAGGAAGCTGTGACCCGGTTTCTGTGCCTGATCCTGCTGATCATGTCCGTCGGCCAGGCCGCGCGGGCCGAGGTGAAGGTGGCTTCCAAGGCCTTTACCGAATCCGTCGTACTGGGAGAGATTGCGCGCGCTGCCATTACCGCGCGCACGGGCGAAGCCGCCAGCCATGCGCGGGAGCTTGGCGGATCGCGGATCGTCTTCGACGCGCTTCTTGCCGGGCAGGTCGACGTCTATCCCGAATATACCGGCACGCTCAGGTTCGAATTGCTGTCGGGCGACGGGACGGTGGACGATGCGGATCTGGAAGCGGCGTTGGCAGAACGCGGGTTGAAGATGACGCGCATCGGCTTTTCCAACAATTACGCAATTGCGCTGATGCCGGACCGGGCTACGGAAATGGACCTGCAGAGCATTGGCGATCTGCGCGCGCACCCCGGTGCCAGCCTGGGGGTGTCGAACGAATTTCTGGATCGTGAGGATGGCTGGCGCGCCCTGAAGGCGGCCTATGATCTGCCCCAGACGAATGTCCGCGGGATGATCCATGACCTTGCCTATCGTGCGCTGGTGTCGGGACAGATCGATGTCATCGATGCCTATACTACGGACCCGCAGATCGCTGAATATGACCTGACCCTGCTGGCGGACGATCGCGGCCATTTTCCTGCCTATGATGCCGTCTTCGTCTATCGCGCCGATCTGCCGGCGGAGGCGCAGGCGGCGCTGACGGCGCTGGCCGGATCGCTGGACGAGGCGGATATGCAGCGGCTGAACAAGCGGGCGCAGATCGATGGAGAGTCGGCGTCCGCGCTGGCGGCAGAGTTCGTGTCACAGCAGACGGGATCAACGATCGAGGCGCAGGCGGAGGACGGACCCGCGACCCGCATCTGGCAGCGCACGAAGGAGCATCTGGCGCTCGTCGGCATTGCGCTGGTTGCGGCGATGATTATCGCCGTGCCGGTCGGCATTGCGGCGGCAAGATTGCCGAAATTCGGCAACACCATCCTGGGGGCGGTGGGTATCCTGCAAACGATCCCCAGCCTGGCGCTGTTCGTGATCCTGATCCCACTGATGGGCATCGGGACCGTGCCGACGATATTCGCGCTGTTTCTTTATTCGCTGCTGCCGATCGTCCGTAACGTGCATGCGGGTCTGACCGGTATAGCGCCGGGCCTGCTGGACAGTGCCGACGCACTGGGCCTGTCGCGCTGGGCGCGGCTAAGGCGCGTGGAACTGCCCTTGGCTGCGCCGACAATCATGGCGGGTGTGAAGACGGCGGCGGTCATCGCTGTGGGTCTGGCCACGCTTGGCGCCATCATTGGTGCGGGCGGCTATGGGCAGCCGATCCTGACGGGCATCCGTCTAGCCTCCACTCCGTTGATCCTGGAGGGGGCGATCCCGGCGGCGGTTCTGGCCCTTTTGATGCAGGGTCTGTTCGATCTGGCGGAACGCCTGATCA
This sequence comes from Pacificimonas sp. ICDLI1SI03, assembly GCF_054740865.1. NCBI lineage: Bacteria > Pseudomonadati > Pseudomonadota > Alphaproteobacteria > Sphingomonadales > Sphingosinicellaceae > Pacificimonas > Pacificimonas sp. ICDLI1SI03. Next base: position 1,754,995 of record NZ_JBSQAU010000001.1, on the reverse strand, counting down.
CGCCGCCCGGCCTCAGGTTGCGGCAGGCAGCCTAGCGCAGCGGTTAAGACAGGCTGCCTAGCGCAGCCGCGTCACGAGAACGCCGCACGACTTGTCGCTCTGCGGGCATCCGACGCTGACATGCAGCAGCGTGTCGCTGCCAAAGGTGGATACGGCCTGCGCAAGTCCGGCATCCTCCGTAATACCCGGCGCAGCCGTCATGCTGCCATCCCGGAACAGCTCGCTATCGACATGCGCGTCCGAGGGAGCGCGGAAATCTGCATTCGCCAGCAGCTTCCCATCATTGTCGAACAATGCGGCGCCCGCGAAGGAGGGATAAAAGCGGACGAACCGCCGCAGCCGCATCGTCGCGGCAGAAACATTGGGGCAGTCGTCGGGATGCGCGGCGGCCAGACGCAGCGGCATATCGCCCGCCAGGGATTTCACCAGCGCGAGACACTGATCGTCATTCCGTCGATAGGTCATCCCGGTGTCGACATGCGATCCATGTCTTGCCTCCGTTTCCAGCGGCTCCCGGTGCTGTAATTGTCCCGTTCCCAGCATTGTGGTTCCCCAAATCAGCGCCGCCCCGGCCCTGTTTCACCGGCAAAACGACTCGCTTCAACACGCAGAAGCTCTCACACATACATTAATTTATGGTTGATGATGAGTCGCAGCAGAGTCGAGGGATAAGGCGCGGGATCGTGCGATACTTGCGGTGAAGCGTGCGACACCTTGCGAAATTGGCCGCGTCCGCGCACTAATAGCGCCATGAATCAGACGTTTCAGTTTAATTACGGGCCGCGTGTAATCTCCGGTTCGGGGACCTCCGCCGACCTTTCCGGGCTGCTGCCGGACGGGGCGGTTCTGTTTATCACTGACACGGGCGTCCGCGATCTAGGTCTCCCCGAGCGCGCTCTGGCTGCTCTTGCCGATCGGACAATAACCGTGTTCGACGATGTGGAGGCGGACCCAAGCGCCGGTACGGTGGAAGCAGCGGTTGCTGCTGGCAATGATATCGGTGCCACCGCCGTGATCGGCTTTGGCGGCGGCAGTCCGATGGATGTTGCCAAGGCGGCGGCCTATTTGCTGGGGTCGGGTGATGCGCTCGACGATATTTACGGCGTCGACCAGGCCAAGGGGCGTTCTTTGCCGCTGATCCTGGTCCCGACAACGGCCGGCACGGGGTCCGAGGCGACGCCGATTTCGATCCTGACCGTGGGCGGCGCAGAAAAAAAGGGGATCGTCTCGCCTGCATTATATGCGGACTGGGCAATATTGGACGCCGATCTGACGCTGGGCCTGCCGCGCCATGTTACTGCGGCGACGGGTATCGACGCGATGGTTCACGCGATTGAGGCCTTCACCTCCAAAAGACTGAAAAACCCCCTGTCTGACGCCTTGGCACGGGAAGCGCTGCGGATATTGGCGGCAAATATTCGCACCGTGTGCGATCAGCCGGACAATAGGGACGCGCGGGCGGCAATGCTGCTCGGTGCCCATCTGGCCGGGGTGTGCTTTTCCAATGCGCCGGTCGCGGGTGTGCATGCGCTAGCCTACCCGCTTGGCGGCCATTTCCATGTGCCGCACGGACTGTCGAACGCCCTGATGCTGCCGCATGTCCTCACTCATAATATGGGCGCCGCGCGCGAGCTTTATGCTGAACTGGCGGTAGAGGTCGATCCCAGCCTGGGTGCGCTCGGTACGCAGGCGCGGGCGCAGGGTTTCGTCGAGGAATTGCGTGCTATTGCGGCGGACACCGGTCTCAGCCCGCGATTGTCCGATGTCGGGGTAACGGTCGATCATCTGGACCTGTTGGCCGACGAGGCAATGAAGCAGCAACGGCTGCTGATCAACAATCCGGCGGAGATCACGCGTGTGGATGCCCTTCGACTTTATCGGGCGGCGTTGTGAGCCGCGAACCATTGAGGCCGCGCAGCGCCTATGCCGCGTTCCGCCCAATCGCCACGCGCTGGTCCGATAATGACGTCTATGGGCACGTCAATAATGTTGTCTATTACAGCTGGTTCGACACCGCTGTGAACGCCTGGCTGATCGAAACGGGGCTTCTCGACATTGAAAAGGGGGAAATGGTCGGGCTGGTCGTCGAAACCGGCTGCCGATACGCCGCGTCGCTCGCCTTTCCGCAACAGATAGAGGCCGGCATCCGCGTTGCGCGGATTGGCACCTCAAGCGTCCGGTACGAGGTCGGGGTCTTTGCCGCCGGCAGCGATGCCGCCGCCGCCGAAGGTTTCTTCGTGCACGTTTATGTCGACCGAACAACCAGGCGTCCGGTGCCACTGCCCGACCAATGGCGCACCGGACTGGAGCGACTGCATCGCTGAACGGTTCATGAATCGTACAGCCGCACGGCGGCATTCTAAGGCGCGATAGCAATAAGGGGGTGTTCCGCCATGTTCACAGGTCTGCGGGCGCTTTTGATCCTCGTCCTGATCACCACCGCGTTCGCCGCCGCGCTCGCGACCGGGGCCGATGCGCGATCCCGGCACCGCCATGGGCGCGGTGGTGACGGCTTCGACGTCGGCGATGCAATCATTGGTGCCGCTGTGCTGGGTGCGGTCATCGGCATCGTCAATGCAGGCAAAAAGGATCGCGACATGCCGGAGGGGCGGCCGCTGCCACCGGCGCCCTATCCGGACGATGCCTATCCCGGCGATGCTTATCCGGCTGCTTCGAACGAACCCTATGATGCGCGGAACGACCCCGATCTGGCGGACTGGGCATTCGCCGATCCCGGTTTTGCCAGCCGCTTCCCCTCTGAACGCAGGGCAATCGACGCCTGCGCGCGAGAGGCTGAATCGCTTGGCGGCAGATATGGTGCCGACGCGCGCCTCAGCCGCATCGACGAGGTTGGCTATGATGGCGGCGAGATGCGCGTGACCGGTACTGTTCGTATCGACAATCGGCGCGAGGGGCGGATCGATTCGCCCGGCTTTACCTGCTTTGCCGAGGATGGTTCCGTGACCGGTTTCCGCTTTGCCGAGCAGCTTGCGACCCGCTGACCTGCGGCACCCGCTAGACTCGGCGCGCTGCCGGGCATATCTCGCCCGGCATGAGCGTCACCCCCATGGAAACCATTCTGGTCGTCGATTTCGGTAGCCAGGTCACCCAGCTGATCGCCCGCCGTGTGCGGGAGGCCGGCGTCTATTCTGAAATCGCGCCTTTCACGAAGGCGGAGGAAGCGTTTCACCGGCTGAAGCCGCGTGGCATCATCCTATCCGGGTCGCCCTCCGGCGTGCCAGAGGAGGGCAGCCCGCGCGCGCCGCAAATGCTGTTCGATGCGGGCGTTCCGATTCTGGGCATCTGCTATGGCCAGCAGGTGATGTCGCATCAGCTGGGCGGCCGGGTAGAACCTGGCGACAGCGGCGAATTCGGTCGCGCCTTCCTGACCGTGACACAGGACTGCGCTCTGTTCGATGGGTTGTGGGAGGTCGGCGAACGTCACCAGGTGTGGATGAGCCATGGTGACAAGGTCACGCAATTCGCGCCGGGATTCGAGATCGTTGCCATTTCCGATGGCGCGCCCTTTGCCGTCATCGCCGACGAGAAGCGCAAATTTTACGGCACGCAATTCCATCCAGAGGTCGTGCACACGCCCGACGGCGCAAAACTGATCGCGAACTTCGCGCGCCATGTCTGCGGCATTGCCGAGGACTGGACCATGGCCGAATTCCGCGCGCAGAAGATCGCGGAAATTCGCGAGCAGGTAGGTGACAAGCGCGTTATCTGCGGCCTGTCAGGTGGTGTCGATTCCTCCGTCGCGGCTGTCCTGATCCACGAAGCCATCGGCGACCAGCTGACCTGCGTCTTCGTCGATCATGGGCTGCTGCGGCAGGGCGAAGCCGAACAGGTGGTCAGCCTGTTCCGCGGCCATTACGACATGCCACTGGTGCATGTCCGCGCGGAGGAGCGCTTCCTTTCCGGTCTTGCTGGTGTCGATGATCCCGAAAAGAAGCGCAAATTCATCGGCAAGACCTTCATCGACGTCTTCGATGAAGAGGCGACGAAGGTAGGCGGGGCGGATTTCCTGGCACAGGGAACGCTCTACCCCGACGTGATCGAAAGCGTCAGCTTCACCGGCGGCCCCAGCGTGACGATCAAGTCGCACCACAATGTCGGCGGCTTGCCCGAACGCATGAAGATGGCGCTGGTGGAGCCGCTGCGGGAATTGTTCAAGGACGAGGTGAGGGAACTGGGCCGCGAGCTCGGTCTGCCGGAACAGTTCGTCGGCCGCCATCCGTTTCCCGGACCCGGCCTCGCCATTCGCATTCCCGGCGAGGTGACGAAGGAGGCATGTGACATCCTGCGAAAGGCCGATGCCATCTATCTCGAGGAAATCAGGAAGGCCGGCCTTTACGACGCCATATGGCAGGCCTTTGCGGTTCTGCTTCCCGTGCGGACGGTCGGTGTCATGGGTGACAGCCGCACCTATGACCGCGTCTGCGGCCTTCGCGCGGTAACCAGTACCGACGGCATGACAGCCGACGTCTATCCCTTCCCGTCGGAATTTCTGTCGAACGTCGCCACGCGCATCGTCAACGAGGTGCGCGGCATCAACCGCGTCGTCTATGACTATACATCAAAGCCCCCCGGCACGATCGAGTGGGAATGAGGTATAAGCGGAGCGCGATGCAAAATTTCGCCATCGCCTCGGTCAAGTCGCTATCCCCGATTGGCCACATCGCGGGCAAGGTCGATAAAGGCCCGGAATGCCGCCGATGGGTTTCTGCGACTGGGATAATAGAGGCATAAGGGGGAAAGTGGCGGCGTCCAGTCGTCCAGGACGCGCACCAGGCGGCCCTTTGCAATGTCTTCGCGCACGTCGGACTCCATGAAGAAGCCGATGCCGACCCCTTCCAGTGCAGCGATCCTTGCAAGGCTGGCCTCATCCAGCGTGATGGGGCCGTCGACATCAACCTGAAAGGGCTGCCCCTCCTTCTCGAAATGCCATCGATAAAGCGCCCCATTGGGCAGCCTGACGCGAATGCAGGAATGCCCCCTGAGGTCGGGAGGAACACGCGGCCTGTCATGCTTCTCGAAATATGTGGGTGAAGCGACGGCTGCATAGCGGCGAGGTCGACCCAAGGGGATTGCGATCATGTCGCTGGGAACGTCATCCAGATTCCGGATGCCCATATCGAACCCGTCGGCGACGATGTCGACCAGCCTGCCCTCGGTAACGAGGTCGATCTGCACCTCCGGGTAGCGTCGAACGAACCGCAAGAGAAGCGGGGAGAGAATTTCGCGCGCCGCAGTCGCATAGCTGTTTATGCGAAGCGTTCCCGTTGGTGTTTCCTGCTGTGATCGCACGGCCTCCATCGCATCGTGAATGTCCTGCAGCGGCGGGCCGATCTGATCGACGAATTTCTGGCCAGCATCCGTCAGCGAAACGCTTCGGGTCGTACGGTTGAACAAGCGAACGCCCAGCTTCCGCTCCAACTTGCCGATGGTGTTGCTGAGCGCCGTCGTGGACATCCCGAGGTCCAGTGCGGCCGCCCGGAAAGAGGTACGGCGGGCAATGGCCAGCACAGCGTCGAACTCGATCAGGCTACGGCCTGCCATTATTCTCATTTTCGAAATGCCTCATGGCGCTTTATCCCGATTACCGAAGGTGCCGTCCATCCTTACCTAGGCAATCAGGCGAGGACGGATCCTTGCAAACGATCCGTAAAGCCGATCGCACCTGATCATGGAGAAGAAAGATGGCCGTCGAACTCCCCAAGGCAATCGCCGATTATTTCACCGCCGACAATAAGCTGGCTGCGGATGCTGTTTCCGAATGCTTCACCCCCGATGCGGTGGTGCGCGACGAGGGAAATGTTTACACCGGGCGCGATGCGATTCGGCAGTGGAAGTCGGAGTCCTCAAAAAAATATGACTATAGCGTGGAGCCTGTGTCGGTGGCACTTCAGGGCGACAAGACCGTCGTCACGAGCCATCTGGTCGGCAATTTCCCCGGAAGCCCGGTCGACCTGCGCTATTTTTTCGTTGTGGCTGGCGAAAAGATCGCAGAGTTGGAGGTGCTGCCATGACTGTCGACGTCCGGCAGGGGAACCTGGACAACAGCATCGCTCCGTTTCTCAGCCTGCAGGGGAAGAGAGCGTTGATCACGTCTGGTACCCGTGGCGCTGGTGCGGCGACAGTCGCTCTATTTCGCGAACTCGGCGCGGACGTCCTGACCGCCGCGCGTACCAGACCAGCCGGTTTGTCCGAGTCATTATTTGTCGCTGCCGACCTGACAAGCAGCGATGGCTGCGCGGCCTTGGCGACCGCCGTAGAGCAGCGGATGGGAGGCGTGGATATAATTGTCCACATGTTGGGCGGCTCTTCCGCCCCGGCCGGTGGATTCGAAAGCTTGAGCGACGAAATATGGCGCCAGGAACTCGATCTGAACCTGATGCCTGCGGTGCGCCTCGACCGCGCACTGGTGCCAGCGATGGTGGCGCGGGGTAGGGGCGTCATAATCCACGTGACCTCGATTCAGCGTCAATTGCCTCTGCCGGATGCAACGACGGCCTACGCGGCAGCCAAGGCGGCCCTATCGACGTACAGCAAGAGCCTTTCAAAGCAGGTCTCGCCGAAAGGTGTCCGTGTGGTGCGGGTATCCCCCGGCTGGATCGAGACGGAGGCGTCCGTTGACCTTGCGACCCGGCTGGCAGCGGAACATGGCGGGGATGTCGAGCTGGGAAAAAGGATGATCATGGAACCGCTTGGCGGGATACCGATCGGTCGCCCGTCAATGCCCGACGAAGTGGCAAGTCTGATCGCCTTCCTGGCGTCCGACCGTGCGGCCAGCATCACGGGCACCGAATATGTGATTGACGGCGGAACCGTGCCGACGGTCTGATTCTGTGTCCGGGTTCGGAAAATCGGTCGAAATTCCTCGACGATACCAATAGGCGGCAACCGTCATTCGTATCGATTGGAGACGAACAGTGACCGTCCTGTACGGTATTCCGAATTCCGAGCGATCCGTAACGTTTGTGGACAGAAAAGCACGCTGAACAGCCGCTTTAGGCGAACTACGATGAACCTGCGAATGTCCGATTAGGGGTGGGAAGCGGACATCACACGAAGATCGCGAACAGGGTGTAAGCCAGGATCACTACGCCTAGCGCGATTATCCACCATAGCGCGCCTAAGAAAGGCGATGACCCGCGGCCAGCTATCGGCACGCGCAGCGGCATTGCCTTCCACGCTACCGCCATATTCTCCGAGCCGTCGGTAGAAGCGGTGATTGCGTGCGATCGGCGGGCCGAAGACGAAATGGCCGGCATCCTTGTAGGACAGCACGGTGACAGGTGGGCCGGAACGCGCCGTGCTGCGCGCGGCGACTTGGCACGACATCGGGCAGGCGGGCCACATGGTTTCCGCCTCGCCGCACACCAGCAGCACTTCGGCCCGGGCGCGTTCGATCGGGATCGCGGCGCGCTCTGTTGCGGCCTGGCGCTCAGGGTCCTCGATCGTGCGATAGACGCTGATGATGCCATCGGCCTGATGCCACTCCCCGAACGGCATGGTCGGCACTTCCTTGCCGTTTGCGGTCCAGGAAGCGCGTTCGCTCTGCCCGCCGCTGGCCCAATTGACGCCGTTCCAGGCAACGCTGGTCGGCATCCCGGCGACCACAGCTGTCAAATCGGGGCGGCGCGACGCGACCAGCAGCGCGGCCTCTGCGCCCTTGGATGCGCCCATCACCGCCACCCGCGCCGGGTCTACATCGGGGTGTGTCTTGAGCCAGTCCAGACCTTTGTCGAACAGTTCCAGAGGGACGCCCTCCAGCGCGTCGGACTGGCCCGGCGCGCCGAAATAGGCGAGATGAAAGACGGCAAAGCCTTCCTTCTGCAAAGCCAGCGCCATCTGATGCGCCCCGCCGCCCAGCCCGCCTTCCGACCCGCCGAGCAGCAGCACCGCCGGGTTAGGGCCGGGGCCGGCATCCAGGCCTTGCGCGGGAAAGTAGTTGCCGAAAAGCTCGCCCTGCGCGACCCGCTTGCCGGTCGCGCCAGGGGCAAGCACCTCGATCTCCGGCAGGCCGTAGCGATCCGGCGCCAGCTCCTTGAACAGCGCCGCCCCGCCCAGCAAGATGGCGAGCCCGACGGACACCATAGCTGTGTTCTTCCATTTCATGCGCGAACTCCCTTGTTGCTAGGGGAGTGCCGCATCTAATGCGGCGGCGGCAGTGCAGGCTGTCAGCGGGCCGGGGTGACAAGCGTCATGGTGCGGTTCACAGCCAGCCTTTCTCGCGGGCGATGCGCCCGGCTTCGATCCGGCTCGCGGCGAACAGCTTTGCGGACGCTTCGGAGAGGTAATTGCGCACCGTCCCGGGCGAAAGGTCGAGCTGGCGGGCGATTTCCTTGTTTGATCGGCCTTCATCAGCCAGCCGCAGCACATCACGCTCGCGGTCTGTCAGAGGGTTGGCGGGGGCATCCCAGGCGAGTTCGGCCAGTTCCGGCGCAATCGCGCGCCCCCCTGCGGCAACCTTGCGGATCGCGGCGGCAAGGGCGTCGGTAGGCGTATCCTTGAGCAGGTAGCCGCGCACGCCCGCATCCATCGCGCGCCGCAGATAGCCCGCACGGCCAAAGGTGGTGACGATCAGCACCCGCGCTGCCAGCCCCTCGCGGGTAATCGCCTCTGCCACATCAAGGCCGGTCATCTGGGGCATCTCAATGTCGGACAGGAGGATATCGGGCTTATGTTCTCGCACCGCATCGAGCGCAGCGGCACCGTCACCGACGCGGGAAATGATGTCGATATCGCCTTCAAGGCCAAGCAAGGTCGCCAGCGCGCCCAACACCAATGCCTGATCTTCGGCGATCACGATGCGGATCATGCAAGCGCCCCCTGTGGCACACGCGCCGTCAACCGTGTGCCGCGTGTATCACCCTCGATGCCCAGTTCGCCCCCCGCTGCTGTCAGGCGCGAGGTGAGGCCAGCGAGCCCTCCGCCGGGACGGACCGCCTGCCCATCGCCATCATCGCTGACCTTCAGTTCGAGGCCGCCCGACTGCCGAGTCAGCGCGATGCGGCAGGTGCGTGCGCCCGAATGGCGGATCACGTTGGTCACCGCCTCGCGCAAGGCCATGGCGAGCACCGCGCTGGTGCCCGGGTCGATTGCTTCGGCATCGCCTTCGACCTCGCAGGCTATGCCGGCGGTGGCGAGCGCGGCCTTCGACCCCGCGATCTCCCGCGCGAGGCTCGCGCCAGTCATGTCGCTGACAGCGGCGCGGACTTCGGCCAGCCCCTCGCGCGCGGCCGCGGCAACGTCGCGCATTTCGTCGGCGGCCTTGTCCGGGGCGCTGTCGGCAAGGCGCGCGGCAAGATCTGCCTTGAGCGCAATGAGGGTCAGCGTGCGGCCGAGCAAATCGTGCAGATCTCGCCCAATCCGCTCGCGCTCGGCCGCGGCCGCAAACTGGCGCACCTCACCCTGCGCAGCAGCAAGCGCGGCGTTCTTGTCCTGTAAGGCAGCGCGCGAGATATTGCCGATGCCGACCATGATCATCAGGAACACCCCCAGAACCCAGTAGATGGCGGGCTGCCCGGTCGCCAAAGCCAGCCCGGCGCTGGCTGCGGCAAAGGCGCCCACCCCAAGGCTTGCGCGCCAAGCGGGGCGCAGTTCGGCAATCATCGCTGCTGCATAGACCGCAATCACCGTCCAATTGCTGTTCGTGAATGCCAGCGCGAAGGACAGCAGCAGCGCGGCCACGGCCAGAGCGATCAGCCGCCAACCCGCCGCTTTCAATGAAAGGAAATAAATCCCGAGAAACACCGCCAGTCCGATCCCCGCCCAGACCATCTGCGCCGGGTTCGGCAGTTTGATGGCCCACGGAATGAAGAACAGCGGCAGATAGGCGAGCCAGATGGCCGGATGATCGAGGGCTTCCCATCGGACCGCCCGGCCTCCGCGGCGCGCACTGGTGTCGGCCTCAGCCATCCTACCGCGCCTGCTGACGTTCGCCCGTCCAGGCGAACAGGGCGGCAGCGAGCGTGATCAGCGCGAGCGGCCCGGCGTGGAGCCACAGGTTCGCCGCCTCGCGCTGGCCTGCGGCCATCAGGGCCATTTCGCCCAGGTGATAGGACGGCAACGCCCAGGCGATGGACTGCATAGCCTCCGGAAAGACAGCAATCGGCATCCACAGCCCCCCCAGCACGGCCATCGCCAGAAACACGATATTGGCAATCGCGATCGCGCCTTTCTGGCCAAGCCGGTAGCCGATGCCAAGTCCGATCAGCGCGAAGGGAATGATCGCCAGGGTGTGCACCCCCGCCAGCATCGCCCAGCGCGCAGGCGTAAGCTCGACGCCCCCGGCAAGGCCCAGCGCATAGAGCAGCACGAAGGCAACCATGCTGAACACCGTGGTTGCGGCGAGCTTAGCGGCAATCTGTGCGCCTGCGGGCATGGGCGAGAGGCGCTTCAGTTCGAGCTGGCCGCTTTCGCGCTCAGCGGCGATGTTCGCGCCGAAGCCGAACAGCGCCGGCCCCATCACAGCGAACACGCCAAAGGTCGCCAGAGTGCGGGTCGCCATCTCGGCGCTGCCTTGCCCCATGGCGAGCGCGAACAGCGCATAAAAGGCGGGCGGCAGAGCGATGGTGGGGATGATGAATTGCGGCATCCGCGCCGACTTGATGATCTCCGCCCAGCTTTCGCGGGCATAGACGGCGGGCGCGGGAGCGATCAGAACGGACATCATGCGGCCTCCTTCAGGACAGCGCGGTTCGACTGGACAAGATTGGCGAGGGCATCTTCAAGGCTTGCCCCGGTGACTTCGAAGTGCTGGAGCGCCGGATCGATCGCGAAAGCGGCCTCTAGGCTGGCCCTCGGGGAGGTGGTCAGCACCGACAGGTCGGCGCCCAAGGTCTCCACCTTGGCCACGCCTGGCAGAGCACGGAAGCGGTCGGCAGGCAGGCGCGTGCGCAGCCGGATCACAGTCGCCGCTACCTGCGCCTTGATCGCTGCCGGAGCGCCGTCGGCGATGATGCGGCCACCTGCAATCACCACGATCCGGTCGGCCAGCGCCTCGGCTTCGTCCATGTGGTGCGTGGCGAGCAGCACGGCGCTGCCGGTAGCGGCCTTGGCCCTGACCACATCCCACATCGCGCGGCGGGATTCGGGGTCGAAGCCGGTAGTCGGTTCGTCCAGCACAAGGAGATCCGGCGACCCGGCGATCGCCATTGCGAACTGCACCTTGCGCGCCTCGCCGCCCGACAGCCGGTCGCAGCGGCGGCTCGCCAGCGCGGTGAGACCCGCCTGTTCGAGCACCGCAGTGGTTGGCAAGCGGCGGGCGAAATAGCCCGCGTGCAGATCGACCGCCTCGGCCACGGTCAGCGTCTCGGGCAAGCCGCCCGTTTGAAGCATGATCCCCATACGCGCCCGGGCCAACTGATAGGACGGGTTATGCCCGAAGAGCCTCACCCGGCCTTCATCCGGCAGCAGGCGGCCGGTCAGCAACCCAGCGACGGTAGACTTGCCCGCGCCATTCGGCCCAAGCAGCGCGGTGACCGATCCGCCCTCCAGCGCGAAGTCGAAACCTTCAAGCACGCGGTGCGCGCCGTAAGCCTTAGCCGCTCCTTCGAGAAAGGCGATGGTTGGTAAAGCAGTGGATGGCATGTTCGTTCTCCTGACTCTGGAGCCCGATCTATCCCGCCGCGCTGCCGCACAGCAGTGCCCGGCGTCAGGATGCCGACATGACGGATGTCACCCCGGCGCAGAAGCGGCACGGGCGGCGGATCTGCGCATGACCGTTATTGGGTCGTTAGCGGAATGTCCGGTTTTTGCTAAGGTGCCTCGAAAACCGGACATGGTTTTTGGCATACGCGATTGCGGCGCATGTCCGAATGCCGCAGACGAAGTTAATAGGAATTACAATGACTAAGATCGAAATATATGGCATCGCTTCGTGCGACACGGTCAGGAAGGCGCGCAAGGCGTTGGACGCGGCCGGAACCGCCTATGAATTTCACGATTATAAGAAGGCGGGCATAGAGGTCGACCGGATCCTGGGCTGGGCGGAGACGCAAGGGATGGACCGTCTTCTGAATCGTCGCGGGACGACCTGGCGCAAGCTGGACGACGATGCCAAGCGTGCTGCAGAGGACGACAAGGCCGCGGCGGCGCTGATGGCGGAAAATCCATCGCTGATAAAGCGGCCCGTCGTCGAGCATGGAGACGTCGTGCTGGTCGGCTTTGACGAGACGGAGTGGCAGGCCGCCGGGCTTTTGTGATCGGGCGGTGAGCAACGATCTACCCAGGGGGCGGGCATGAGCGTCGCTCTGCTTGCCGTCCTGCTGGGCCTGTTCTCAGCAGTCACGCTTGCGGCGGCGAACCTCAGCGTAAAGGCGGGCAGCGACATTCTGATGGCGCGTTCGATCCTGCAGCTGAGCGCGGCGATTTTGGTTCTGCCGGCCATTTTCCTTCTGCCGCCGCCCGATCTGGCGACGTGGTATGCCCTGCTATTCGCAGTGCCGGTGCACTTCATTTACCAGCTGGCGCTGATCGGTGCGCTGAAACATGGCGATCTTTCGCTTGTCTTTCCCGTCATGCGCGGGGCGGCGCCACTGCTGACCGGACTGCTGGCCTGGGCCGTTCTGGGGGAGGCATTGTCCCCCCTGGCAATGGCTGGTCTTTTGATTTCTACCGCTGCCGTATTTTGGTTCGCATTGCCGAAGGCGGGAACCCGGCTCCTTGCGCATCCAGATGCAAAGGCGCTGGGCTTTGCCGTGCTGACCGCCGCCTTCATCGCGGCCTATAATGTCACTGACGCCCGCGGTGTGCGTGTTGCGCCATCGCCATTTACCTTCATCGCGTGGCTGTTCCTGCTTGATTGTATCGGCGTCACCACCTTGGCGCTGTGGCGGCGCGGGCGCCTGTATCTGCCCATCGTCCGGCAGAAATGGCGCTATGGCGTGGCCGGCGCGCTCTTGTCGATCCTCAGCTACGGGGCGGCGCTTTATGCGTTCACGCTCGTTGAAACTGCGCGGGTATCGGCGCTGCGGGAAACTGCGGTCGTCTTTGCAGCGATTTTCGGTTCCTGGTTCCTTAAGGAGCAAATGGGCCGTCGGCGTATCCTTGCTGCGTGCATCCTGTCCGCCGGTCTCGCCCTTTTGCAGTTTTCACGTTAAGGGGTGGTGCCATGTCCACTACTTTCACGCTGAACACATCGACGTCCCGCTCTCATCCTGTGCCGGAGCCGGTGCGACGCCTGACCATTCCCGCAATCCAGGGACGCAAGGTGGATGGCCGCACCGAACAGCCCATCGTCATGCTGACGGCCTATACGGCCCGCATGGCGCAATTGCTGGATGCCCATTGCGATATTCTGCTGGTGGGCGATTCGCTGGGGCAGGTTATCTATGGGCTGGATTCCACCGTTCCGGTCAGCCTGGACATGATGTGCGCGCACGGCGCGGCGGTCACGCGCGGTTCCTATAAATCCGTGGTTGTCGTCGACATGCCTTTCGGCAGTTACGAGGCGGGGCCGCAGCAGGCGTTTGAGAGCGCCGCGCGCATCATGAAGGAAACAGGCTGCGCCGCCGTCAAGCTGGAGGGTGGCGAAGTCATGGCGGAGACGATCTCCTTCCTCAGCGCGCGCGGCATCCCGGTGATGGCGCATGTCGGACTGACGCCGCAGGCGGTCAACGCGCTTGGCGGCTATCGCGCGCGCGGGCGCGACGACAGCGAGCGTGCAAAGATCGTCGCGGATGCCAAGGCGACTGTCGATGCGGGTGCCTTCGCACTGGTCATAGAGGGTGTGATGGAGGGCATCGCACGCGAAATAACCGAGACGGTGGCGATCCCGACCATCGGCATCGGCGCCTCCGCCGCGTGCGACGGACAGGTTCTGGTCGCAGAGGATATGCTGGGTCTGTTCGAGAGAACGCCGCGCTTCGTGAAGCGCTTCGATGACCTTGCAGGCCGAATTTCCAAGGCGGCAGAATCTTATGCCAGCGACGTTAGGGACCGCAGCTTTCCGACAGACGCGCAGCTTTATGGCGTCAAGCAAGGGAAGAGCTGACGGGCGCGCGTAGGGTACAGCAACGCCGCTTTCCCATTCCTTCATGTCGCGCTATGACGCGACCCTACATTCCCGACCTGTTGGAGCCCACCCTTGGCAAAAGCGCCAGTCCTTCCTGATTCCAAAGGAAACCCGGAGTCCGACGCATTTCTGCGAGAGGTCGACGATGCCTATCGCCAGGATCGCATGTCATCCTTCTGGCAAAGATATGGAAGGTGGCTGCTGATCGCGATCGGTGCGGTATTGATCGCGCTGGCCGGCGTGCTGTGGTGGCAGCAGGAGCAGGCGGCGGAGCGCGGCAGAAATGCCGAAGCCTTCGACCAGGCCATTCGCGGGCTTGATCTGGGGGATCCAGAGGCGCGATCGGAAATCGAGCGCTTCGCTGCGTCAGATATTAAAGGATATTCATCCCTCGCGCGGCTCGTCGAGGCCGGCCTTCTGGCAGAAGATGGCGAGATAGAGGGCGCGGTGGAAAATTATCGCGCGGTCGCCGCCGATGCCTCCGTCGAGCAGCCCCTTCGCGACCTGGCGACGGTACAGGCGGCGCGCCTCAGCTTTGATACTGTCGAACCGGAAACCCTGATGGCGGATCTTGCGCCGCTGGCGACCGAAGACAGCGCCTGGTTCGGCGTTGCCGGCGAACTCCTCGCGGCGGCACATTTGAAGGCGGGGGACACTGCGAAGGCACGCGATCTGTATGTCGCGATGGCTGCATCGGAAACGATTCCGCCGTCTCTTCGCGGCCGCATGAGCCAATTGGCGGCGATGCTGGGCGGGTCGGATGGCGGTGCCACACTTGAAAGCGAAGCCGCGCTCGACGAGCCAATAGCGGACGGTGATGCCGTCACACCCACTCAGCAACAGGAGCCCGCCGAATGATGCGGCGTCTGATTATCTTTCCGCTTCTTCTGTCCCTTGGGGCTTGCGGAATATTCGGTGGTGATGACGAGGACCGGACGCCGACGATCGGCAATCGCCTGTCCGTTCTGCCGGGTGAAGCCGCGATCGAGGCGGATCCTGCGCTCGCATCGACGCAAATTACTCTGCCGCCGGCGGCCCGTAACAATGATTGGGGCCAGCCGGGTGGCAGCGCCACGAAGGCGACCGGGCATCTCGCCCTTGCCGACAGCCCGTCACAAGTCTGGTCCTCGCAAATCGGCGCCGGGTCGGACGGGGCGGCCTATCTGGTCGCCACCCCCGTCATTGATGGGGAGCGGATCTATACGATCGATACGAAGTCGGAAATCCGTGCCTTCGACACCAATAATGGCGCGCAGATTTGGTCCGCAACGCTCACCAAGGAGGGCGAGAAGGAACGCGCCGCCTTTGGCGGTGGCGTCAGCACTTTTGCGGGACGGGTATATGCGACGTCCGGCTATGGCATCGTCGCGGCATTCGATGCGGGCACGGGCCGGGAAATCTGGCGGAAGGACCTCGGCATCCCGCTTCGCGGTTCCCCTACCATCGCGGAGAGCCGTCTCCTCGTCATGACGCAGGACAACCAGCTCATCGCGCTCAACCCCGTGGACGGGGAGCGGGAATGGGAAGTCATCGGGACGATCGAGCCAGCGGGCCTTCTGGGGGCCGCGTCGCCTGCTGTCGCGCAGGGGACCGCGATTATTGGTTTCTCTTCGGGCGAGCTGACGGCTGTACGTATAGAGAATGGCCGTACGGTTTGGCAGGATGCTCTGGCGCGAACGGGGCGTTCCACCTCGCTCGCTGCGCTTAGCGATATCGATGCGCCGCCTGTTATCCAGGATGGTTGGGTTTTCGCGATCGGCCATGGTGGTCGGATGGTCGCCGTCGACCTCAATACGGGTGAGCGCGTCTGGGAGCAGTCGCTTGCGGGTGTCACGAGCCCGGTCGTCGCTGGCGAGTGGTTGTTTGCCGTTACCCTGAAGGGGGAATTGGTCGCGGTATCGCGTGCCGATGGGCGCCTGCGGTGGGTGTCGCAACTGCCGGCATATCGCAACATGGAAAAGCGGAAGAACCCCATTTCCTATCGCGGTCCGATCCTGGCTGGCGACCGCCTGTGGGTAACCTCGTCGGAAGGTGATCTGATCGCCGCCTCGCCTTATGACGGGAGCGTGCAAACGGTGATCGAGGCCGGCAAAACCTTCTATCTGCCGCCTGTCGTCGCCGGTGGAACGCTTTACCTCCTGTCCGAGGACGGGCGCCTTAGCGCCTGGCGTTAGAAGCCTCGTGGCACGCCTTCCAAAGGTCGTCATCATCGGGCGGCCGAACGTCGGCAAGTCGACGCTTTTCAACCGGCTGGTCGGCAAGCGCATCGCGATCGTCGATGATACGCCGGGCGTTACACGCGACCGGCGGGAGGGGGCGGCGGAGCTGGGCGACCTGAACTTTATCGCCGTCGACACGGCAGGTCTGGAAAATGAAGGGCCGGAAACGCTCGCCGGTCGTATGCGTCTGCAGACGGAGGCGGCGCTCGACGATGCTGCCGCCGCCCTGATGGTGATCGACGGACGCACGGGGATCACGCCCGCCGACCGTCATTTCGCGGGATGGCTGAGAACGACGAAGGTGCCGGTCGTGCTGGTCGCCAACAAGGTCGAGCAGGACGCCAATTCCACCTCTGTTTACGAAGCCTATGAACTGGGTCTGGGCGACCCCGTTCCGATTTCCGCCGAACATGGTCAGGGCATGGGCGATCTGTTTGAGGCTCTGTCGCCCCATATCGATGCCGCCGACGTGTGGGAGGGTGAAGATGGTGAGGAGGAGGAGGGGCCGCTGCGGCTCGCCATCGTCGGTCGTCCGAATGCAGGAAAATCGACGCTTATCAACAAGATCATGGAGGAAGAACGCCTCGTCACCGGCCCGGAGGCTGGCATTACCCGCGACTCCATCGAAATCGAGTGGCAGTGGCAGGGCCGGGAGGTACGCCTGATCGACACGGCAGGTGTCAGAAAGCGCGCCAGGGTACACGAAAAACTGGAGAAGCTGTCTGTCGCCGATACGCGGCGCGCCATCGACTTCGCCGAAGTTGTCGTCCTTCTGCTTGATGCGACCTTGGGCCTTGAGGCGCAGGACCTGAAGATCGCCGATCAGGTTCTGCAGGAGGGCAGGGCGCTGATCATCGCCCTCTCCAAATGGGACAGTGCGGAGGACCAGTCGCGCCTCTTCAACGGCGTGAAGGCGGCGCTTGCCGATGGCCTCAGCCAGATTTCCGGCGTCCCGCTGCTGACCGTGTCCGGCCTGACGGGCAAGGGCATCGACGTGCTGATGGACGTCGCCTTCGAACAGCGCGACGCCTGGAGCCGCCGCGTCACCACGGGCGCGCTGAACCGCTGGTTCGAAGCGGCGCAGGAGCGCAATCCCCCGCCCGCACCCAAGGGAAAGCGCATAAAGCTGCGGTACGTGACGCAGGCAAAGACCCGCCCGCCCAGTTTCGTCGTCTTCGGCAATCGGCTCGACATGCTGCCCGGCAGCTATGAACGCTATTTGCTGAATTCGTTAAGGGCGGAATTCGGGCTGGAGGGTGTCCCCCTGCGGCTGACCATGCGATCGAAGGAAAACCCCTACGCCAGCTAAAGGCGGGATGCGGGTATTTATCCGCGCACGGATTTACGCAGGTCCACGGCTTCGCGCGTCAGGGTTTCGATGCGTTTCCAATCGCCGGAGCTTATGGCGTCGGCCGGCACCATCCAGCTGCCGCCACAGGCATGAATCCGGTCGAATTTCAGATAATCCGCATAATTATTCGGGCCAATCCCGCCGGTCGGAATGAAGCGCACATCGCCATAGGGCGCGGAAATCGCCTTCAGCGTCGTCAGCCCGCCAAAGGCCTCGGCAGGAAAGAACTTCATGTGTTTCACACCAAGGGACAGCCCGCCTTCTATGTCGCTCGGCGTGGCGACGCCTGGAATCATCAGGATGTCATTGTCCTGGCACCATTCGACCATGGCGGGGTTCAGCCCCGGTGCGACAAGGAATGTGGCGCCAGCGTCCATCGCGGCGCGCGCCTGATCCACCGTCAGGACCGTGCCCGCGCCAATCAGCATGTCCGGATTCGCATCCCTCATCGCGCGAATGGCCTTCGCCGCTGCGGGTGTGCGGAAGGTGATTTCCGCCAGTGGCAGGCCACCAGCCACCAGCGCCGCGCCCAAATCGGCGGCCCGGCCTGCATCCTCTATCGTAATGACCGGCAAAAGGCCCGCCGCACCAATTTTATCCAAGATTTGATCGGTCATGGGTTTGCTCCTTCGTCGCCGGGGCGATTTCGCTTCCACAAAGGCGGAGCGCGTGTGGGGAAATGTGTATCACAATGGGCACGGATGTCAGGTGCCCGGATCGGGTACGAACTTTTCGTTCGCCTGTTCCCGGCACGGCAAGTAGATGGGCCACCCATGACCCATCCTCAACCAGCGTCCGGTATCTTTGAAGGCGGCGTACACCGCTTTCCCGTCCGCGTTTATTTCGAGGACACGGATCTGTCGGGTATTGTCTATCACGCAAATTATCTGCGGTACATGGAGCGCGCCCGGTCCGACATGCTGATGCTGGCGGGCATCGACCAGCGACGCACATTCGAGGCGGGTGAGGGCGTTTATGCCCTGGCCAATCTGGAAATTGCCTATAAGCGACCGGCGAAGCTGGACGATGTCCTGATCGTCGAAAGCCGGGTTAGCCGTGTCCGCGCCGCCGCCACCGATATAGAGCAGTCGATCATGCGTTCCGACGCGGAAAAGCGGGAACTCGTCACGCGGGCGGTTGTTACGGCTGCACTGATTGCGCCAGATACAAATGGCGTACAGCGTCCGGTTCGGCAGCCTGCCGATTGGCGGAAAACATTCACGAGCCTGATGGAACAGGCGAAAGGGGATCATGCAGTCTGACAGCGTAGAGGTGGGAATGGCCGCCGCAACCGATCTGTCTCCACTCGCGCTTTTTCTGCAGGCGGATATCATCGTCCAATCGGTGATGGTGGGCCTGTTGGCGGCGTCGATCTGGTCATGGGCCATTATTTTCGACCGGTCCGGCCGCATGCGGCGCGTTGCCAAACAGGCCGACGCGTTCGAGGATCGCTTCTGGAAGGCGGACAGCCTTGAGGATTTTCACGGCAGCCAATCGAAGCTGACGCACCCGAGCGCGGCGATATTCAACGCCGGCATGACCGAATGGCGGCGTTCGAAACGGGGCGGGAAGGTGCAGGCACAGGGTCTCAGGACCCGGCTCGCATCCACGATGCAGGTGACGATCGATCGCGAGATTGGCCAGCTTTCCGACCGTCTGAACGTATTGGCCACCATCGGCTCCGTGTCCCCCTTCGTGGGGCTGTTCGGAACTGTGTGGGGTATCATGCGCGCTTTCACCGGTATCGCCGCCAGCCAGAACACAACGCTCGCGGTCGTCGCCCCCGGCATTGCGGAGGCGCTGTTCGCAACCGCCCTG
The DNA here is from genome assembly GCF_054740865.1 of Pacificimonas sp. ICDLI1SI03. NCBI lineage: Bacteria > Pseudomonadati > Pseudomonadota > Alphaproteobacteria > Sphingomonadales > Sphingosinicellaceae > Pacificimonas > Pacificimonas sp. ICDLI1SI03. Next base: position 1,735,581 of record NZ_JBSQAU010000001.1, on the reverse strand, counting down.
GGCCTGTTTGCAGCAATTCCCGCGGTCATTGGCTATAACCGCCTGCTGCATCGTATCGGCTCCATCGAAAGCCGCCTGATCGGATTTTCTGAAGAATTTCAGAACCTCCTCTCCCGCGAACTTGACGAGCGGGGCTAGGCGGCATGGCAATGGGTCTCGTCTCTTCACGTGGACGTGCCCGGCGCGCGCCCATGGCGGAAATCAACGTAACGCCGCTGGTCGACGTGATGCTGGTCCTGCTGATCATTTTCATGATCACGGCGCCGCTGCTGGTGGCGGGCGTACCGGTCGACTTGCCGGATTCGAACGCTGGTTCCCTAAACACTGACGACACGCCCATCCAGATCTCGCTGGATGGAGAGGGCGGCGTATTCATCGACGAGCAGTTGCAGGATGCCGAGACTTTCCCTGCGCGTCTCGCCGCGATCCGGCAGGCCCGTCTGGGTCCGGACGAGCCGCGCGTTTATATTCGTGCCGACCGAGCGCTCGACTATGGCCTCGTCATGCGCGTGCTCGGAGAGGTCAATGCGGCCGGATTTCGCCGCGTGGCGCTGGTCAGCGAGGCGGACTCAGGTTCCCAATGACGGAGGGTCGGGCTCTCACTCTTGCAGGTGTGGCACATATTGCATTGTTTGCCGCACTATCGCTTAGCTGGAGCCTGTTCGGCGATGACGAGCCGCTGTACGATGAGCCTGTATCGGTGGAATTCGTCGAAATTGGCGACATGCCGACGGTAACTGAGCGGCTGGAGCCCACATTGGCGACCCAGCCGCGGGAAACCGTGGACGCGCCGGATGTCGAGCCAGAGGTGGCCGAGCTTGAGATGGAAGCGGCCGAACTTCCCGAGCTGAGCACCGAATCGGAGCTGCCGCCGGTCGAGAAGCCCCCCGAGCCGAAGCCGGAGAAAAAACCGCCTGCCGCCAAGGCGCCTGCAAAGCCAAAGCCCAAGCCCGAGGCAAAGCCCGCACCGAAGAAGCAGGAGCTGACCGAGGCGGTGGATCTGTCGAAAAAGCAATCTGACAAGGTGCGGACGGAACAGGATTTCGCCTCGATGATTACCGATGCGCTGCCTGAACAGGTGGCGCTGTCGTCGGTCCAGCAGACAACGCTCGCGGGTGCGATTCGCGATCGCATTTATAAATGCTGGGACCCCTCTGCTGGCGGACCCGATTCGGGGTCCATCGTCACCACGCTGCGGGTAAAGGCGGCGAAGTCCGGTGAGATTATCGGACGCCCGACGATGGTGAAACAAACCGGATCGGGCAGTGCCGGGTATAAGCGCGCCGCGCGCGATGCCGCGATTCGGGCGGTGATGAACCCCAGTTGCTCGCTAAAGGGTCTTCCAGCTGAACTCTATGCAGGCGGCTGGGAAGACTTTACGCTGAATTTCGATCCGAAGGATTTTTAGATGCTCAGAACGCTTTTCGCGACCTTCCTGCTGATGATCTCCGCGCCGGTGGTCGCGCAAAATCTTAGCGTCGATATCAATCAGGGTGTGTCGCGCCCGCTTCCCATCGCGATTCCCGATTTCACCACACGCACCGACGTGGAAACGCCCGCCGGAACGACGGCGCAACTAGGTGTACGCGTGGCAGAGGTCGTTACGAACGATCTGAAATCGTCCGGCCTGTTCCGTCCTATCGACAAGCTCGCTTTCACGACCACGGTTCGTTACCCCGACGTTCTGAGCCCGCAATTCGCGAACTGGCGTACAGTCGCTGCGCAGGCATTGGTGACCGGCTTTGCCGAGCGGCAGGCCGATGGCTCCATCACGGTGGGCTGCTATCTGTACGATGTCTTTTCAGAAGAGGTTCTGGTGCGGGAAGGTTTCAATACCGAGCCGCGCAACTGGCGGCGGGCGGCGCACAAGTGCGCGGACGCGGTCTATTCCCGTTTGACTGGAGAGGCAGGCTATTTCGACAGCCGCATCGTCTATGTTTCGGAAACCGGACCGGCGACAAGCCGGATCAAGCGCCTCGCCGTGATGGACCAGGATGGTGCCAATCACCGCTTCCTGACCAATGGTCAGAATCTGGTGCTGACGCCGCGTTTCTCCGCAAACGATCAGACGGTTGCCTATCTCAGCTATGCGCAGAACCGTCCGCGGATTTATTCCTACGACATCGCCTCTGGCCAGCAGCGGCTGATCGGCGATTTCCCGAATATGAGCTTTGCGCCGCGTTTTTCGCCCGATGGTCGCCAGCTTGCCTTCAGCCAGAGCCGTGCAGGCAATACCGATGTCTATATAATGAACTCAGATGGCGGCAATGTGCGCCGGCTGACCACGTCGCCGGGCATCGACACGGCGCCCAGCTTTTCCCCGGACGGGCGCCGAATCGCCTTTGAAAGCGATCGGGGCGGTTCTCAGCAGATCTATACGATGAACGTCGATGGATCGAACCAGCAGCGTATCAGCTTCGGCGATGGCCGCTATGGCACGCCCGTGTGGAGCCCGCGCGGCGACCTGATCGCGATGACGAAAATCGGCGGTGGCAAGTTCCGAATTGGGGTCATGCGTCCCGATGGCTCCGGAGAACGGCTGCTGACGGACAGCTGGCAGGATGAGGGGCCGACATGGTCCCCTAATGGCCGCGTCATTATGTTTTTCCGCTCTCGTCAGGGCGGGGGAGCGGATCTCCACTCCATCGACCTGACGGGAATCAACGAACGGCGGATTCCGACTCCCTTGGAAGGCTCGGATCCGGCATGGTCAGCATTGTTACCGTAACCAAGTCGCAACGGAACCGGATCATGCTTCCAACTGTTGCCTCGGCAACGACCACTAATAACAAACGGGGTAAAACGATGAATATGAAATTGACGAGTGTTCTATCCATTGGCCTGATACTTGGCGTTTCGGCCTGTTCGAAGAATAATGATGACCTGCCGCCGCCGCCGCCGCCGCAGGAAACCGCCACACCGACACCGACGCCAACTCCAACCCCCAGCACCGGCGTTACGAACACGGTTGTTCCCGGCAGCATGGAAGATTTCATGGAGAAGGTCGGCAGCGATACGATCTATTTCGCGTATGACAGTTCATCGCTGGATGATGAAGCGCGCTCAACGCTTGGTAAGCAGGCCGCTTGGCTGACGCAGTATCCCGACGTCCGCATTTCGGTTGAAGGACATGCAGACGAACGCGGTACGCGGGAATATAACCTTGCCTTGGGCGAGCGCCGCGCCAACGCGGTTGCAACCTATCTGCAGCAAGAGGGCGTCACGTCCGGTCGCGTCACCACGATCAGCTATGGCAAGGAACGCCCGGCAGTCGAAGGATCGAGCGAGGCTGCCTACGCCCAGAACCGTCGCGGTGTGACGGTCCTGTCTGGCGCCGCTGCCAGCTAAGCCGCTTAAGCGTAAATAGGAAGGGGGCCTGTCCGTGGGACAAGCCCCCTTTTTTTTGACGCTTCGCTTGCGCCTTACGTTCGTCACCTGGCGTCGCTATATTGCCGGTAACAGAAGTTGCTGGAAAAAATCTCTCATGTCCGTTCGCCCCTGGCGAGATATCGAACGCCGCAAGTGCCGCCAGATCATGGTCGGCAATGTACCAATCGGCGGCGATGCGCCGATTGCCGTTCAGACAATGACCAACACACCCACGTCCGATGCGCGCGCCACGATCGATCAGATCCGCGCCTGCGAGGAGGTTGGGGCCGATATCGTCCGCGTATCCTGCCCCGACACGGACTCGACCGAGGCATTCAAGCTGATCGCCAAGGCGGCGGCTGTGCCGCTCGTCGCGGATATTCATTTCCACTATAAGCGCGCCCTCGAGGCGGCGGATGCGGGCGCGGCGTGTCTGCGCATCAATCCCGGCAATATCGGTTCGTCGGAACGCGTGGCAGAGGTGGTGCGCGCCGCCAAGGCCAATGGCTGTTCCATCCGCATCGGGGTCAATGCGGGCAGCCTGGAGAAAGACCTTCTGGAAAAATACGGGGAGCCCTGTCCGGAGGCGCTCGTCGAAAGCGCGCTTGATCATATCAAGCTGCTGCAGGATCATGATTTCCACGAATATAAGGTCGCGGTGAAGGCGTCCGACGTGTTCCTGGCGGTGGCGGCCTATCATGCGCTTGCGGAAACGGTCGACTGCCCCCTGCACCTTGGCATTACAGAGGCCGGCGGTCTGATCGGCGGCACGGTCAAATCCTCCATCGGTATGGGCAGTCTTTTGTGGGCGGGTATCGGCGACACCATCCGCGTGTCGCTCAGCGCGGAACCGGTCGAGGAGGTGAAGGTCGGCTTCGAGATGCTGAAGGCGCTCGGCCTTCGCACCCGCGGTGTCAGGGTGGTGTCCTGCCCCAGTTGCGCGCGCCAGGGTTTCGACGTCATTCGCACCGTGGAAACGCTGGAAAAGCGCCTGGAGCACATCAAAACGCCCATGTCGCTGTCGGTTTTGGGCTGCGTCGTCAATGGCCCCGGCGAGGCGCGAGAGACCGATATTGGACTCACGGGCGGCGGCAAGGGCAAGCACATGGTGTATTTGTCCGGCGTTACCGATCACCATGTCGCAAGTGCAGATATGATCGACCACATCGTCGGCCTCGTCGAGGCCAAGGCGGCGGAAATCGAGGCGGGGCTGTCCGAGGCGGCGTAGCCGGGCGGTATTGCAGCAGAAGCGCAATACTCATCGCAGATGTGACATCTTCGTAACGTTTCCTGCGTATAAACTTCACGCCGCTGCACCGCAGCAAAGCGTAAATGGCGCGAATTCCAACATTCAGCCGGAAGTTATCATGATCCGCACTCGTCGCCTTATGACCGTTGCGACGCTGTTCGTCGCCTCCCCCGCCATTGCCCAGACCGCCGCTCCCGTCACTGACGGGCTGCCCGACGATGTCATTGTCGTCACGGCACAAAAACGCTCCGAACTGATCACCGATGTCCCCGTCACCGTCACGGCCTATTCCGGCGAGCAGATGCAGCGAATCAACGTCAATGAATTCGACGAACTGTCTGCCTTCGTTCCCGGGCTGAACGTTCAGGAGCAGAGCGCGAACAACCCCGGCTTTGTCATTCGTGGCATTACGTCGGATTCGGGAAGCGCACAGGTCGCGCCGCGCGTCACGATCTATTATAATGGCGTCGACGTATCGCGGTCGCGTGGGTCCTATTTCAAACTGTTCGATCTTGAGCGCGTCGAGGTGGTGAAGGGGCCGCAGGCGACCCTGTTCGGCACCGCGGCGACCATTGGCGCGATCTCGGTCATCACCAACAAGCCGCAATTTGAGAATCAGGCGTCAATCAGAGCCTCCTATGGCAATTTCGACGCCATGGAGGTCGAGGGAATGGTCAATCTGGCGGGCGAGCGCGTGGCGGGGCGCATTGCCGGCTATTACGAACAGCGCGACGGCTATGTCCGCAACATTGCCGGCGAACCCGGCACGACCAGCGCGGCGCTGGTGGGGGTCGAACAGGACGATTTGAACGGCATCGACCAGTTCGGCGTCCGGGGCTCGGCACGCATTGAGGCGGGCGACGGCACGATCGATCTGATCGCTACCTACGAGCAGCAGGATAATCCGGGCACCGCATTCATATCCGGCACGATTCCGGCGACCGGCGGCAATACCAGCCCCTTCAGCTTTGCCGAACTGGGCGGCGTCGCCGACAGCGAGGAGACGCTGGGTACCCGCAAGCTGAAGCTGGAGCGGCAGGTTTTCGACGCGAACCTGACGATCAACATTCCGGTTTCGGATGCACTGTCCCTGACATCTGTCACTGGCTATCGTGAATTCGACAGCCTGGAAACGTTCGATGCAGATGGGTCGGCGCTGCCGTTCCTGGAATTTTCGGAAGACGCCGAGGGCGAGCAGATGTCGACCGAACTGCGGCTCGCCTATGACAATGCAGGCCCGCTTCGCGGCTTCGTCGGATTCAATCTCTTCCACGAGGAGGGCACGCAGGCGGCGCCGTTTTCGTCCGAGGAGGGGATCTACCTGTTCTGTGCTCAGGGCTTCTGCCAGGGCGAGGATGCGCTGACGCAGGCGCCGCTCTTTACCTCGCAGGCGACCATGGGGGCCGTAACGGCGATCCCCTACCGATCCGTGTTCACAAATGGCGGCAAGAACAGCGCCTATTCCATATTCGCGGACGCCACGTTCGCCCCGGTTGAACGGCTGGAACTGACCGCCGGCGTCCGCTGGGTTTCCGAATATCGCCGTTCCTCCTATTCGGCCGTACAGCCGGATTCGGTGCTGCTCGGGCTGCTCGGCGCGCCCGCGCCGCTGCTTCCGATCGTGGACACTGCGGGTCAGATCTTCACCGCTGATGACACGTTCCATGCCTGGCTGCCCCGCTTCAACGCGCTGTTTGAAATCACGAATGCGATCAACGTGTACGGCACCATCTCAAAGGGGCGGCGGGCGCCGGTGCTCGACCTCAGCGCGCAGGCCGGACCGAATGGACCGGTCGCCGATCTGACGCTGATCAGCCAGGAGGAAGTCTGGAATTACGAAGGCGGCATAAAGGGCGCCGTCGGCAATCTGTCGGGCAGCGTCGGCGTCTTCTATCAGGATTATTCCAACTTCCAGACCAGCTTCATCGACGAAGGCGGCATCGTACAGCCGGTCGACGCCGGCCAGGCATCCAATTTCGGTGTGGAGGTGGAGGCTGCGGCCACCCTTGCCCCCTGGGTGCGGATCTTCGGCAATTATGCCTATATCGACGCGCAGATCGACTCGCCCAGCGATCAGACCTTTCCCGGTGTGGATTTCGTTGGGAGTCGCTTTCGTCTGCAGCCCAAGCATTCCGCCTCTGCCGGGATCGACGTGAATTACGATCTGGGTAATGGCATGAACCTGACGCTTACCCCCACGGCCAGCTATCGCAGCCGCGTTTTTTACGAGATCCCCAACGACCCCGCCATCAGCGAGGGTGGCTATACACTTGTGAACCTGCGCGGCGGTGTCGGCTTCGGCGAGGGAAAATATTCGATCATGGGGTTTGCCACGAACCTCCTCGATAAAAAGTTCATCATCGACGCGGGCAATACGGGCGGCGGCTTCGGCTTGCCGACGTTCATTCCTGGCGAGCCGGCACTCTACGGGGTGGAAGTCTCCGCGAAGTTCTGACCGCGTAACCCGTTATTAGGATTTGCGGGCGAAGAGTGCAGACATGCGCTGTTCGCCCGTGATCCTGCTCGTTGCTCTTCTGCCAGTGATGGAAGTGCTTGGTCTCTTCACAAGCTGAACGCGCGGCGGCCATTCGCTAACGCCGCGCGCTTTTCTCCTAGCTTGCCAACTCGTCCCATTTTTCGCGCATCTTCGAAAAGAAGTTCGCCGATTTGGGAGAGCTGCGGGCGTCGACCTCCAGCATCCGGAACTCTTCCAGCAATTCCTTCTGGCGCTTCGACATGCGCGTCGGTGTTTCCACTTCGACCTCAACCACCAGATCGCCGCGACCGCCGCCGTTCAATCCTGGCATGCCCTTGCCCCGTCGCCGTATTTCGCGCCCACTCTGAGTGCCGGCGGGGATCGCCAGTTCGTCCAGCGAACCGTCGATGGAAGGCACCTCGATCGTGCCGCCGAGCGCAGCGTCGGTGAAGCATACGGGCACCTTGACGTGCAGATTGGTGCCCTGCCGCTCGAATACCTCATGCGGGATCAGGTGAATGAAGATGTAAAGATCGCCGGCAGGCCCGCCACGGGCGCCCGCCTCTCCCTCGCCGGACAGGCGAATGCGGGTACCGTTATCGACCCCGGCCGGAACCTTCACATCCAGCGACTTTTCCTTGTCGACACGTCCGGCACCCAGGCAATCGTCACATACCTTTGACGTAACCCGACCGGCACCGTGGCAGGCGGGGCAGGGACGCTCGATCACGAACATGCCCTGTTGTACGCGCACCTGGCCGTGGCCCTGACAAGTAGAACATGCCTCTACCGTCGCATCCGGCGCCGCGCCGGATCCGGCGCAGCTGTCGCAGGTCGCCGCCACGTCGATGACGATCTCTTTGCGGGCACCAGTGAACGCCTCTTCCAGGCTCAGTTCCATATTGTAGCGTAGATCGCCGCCGCGAATTGCCTGGCTGCGCTGCTGGCGGCCGCGACGCGCGCCGCCACCCATGAACTCACTGAAAATATTGTCAAAGATGTCCGAGAAGTCACCGCCGCCGGCGTGGAAGCCGCCACGCCCACCGCCGCCGCCGCCGTTTTCGAACGCCGCCTTGCCATAGCGGTCATAGGCGGCGCGTTTTTGCGGGTCCTTCAGACACTCATAGGCTTCGGCGCAGGCGCGGAATTTCTCTTCGGCGACCGCATCGCCGGGGTTTCGGTCGGGATGGAACTTCATCGCAAGTTTGCGATAAGCGGTCTTTATGGTCGCGCCGTCCGCGTCGCGCGCCACTCCGAGCGTTTCGTAATATTCGGCTTCGGCCATGGTCAGCAAATTTCCCCAATAATCGTCCTGCTGAACCCGGTTTCCAACATCCAGCGTCTGAGCGTCGGGCCTTCAGCGGGCGGACCGCAGAACGCGCAACGGATCCAGGGGCGGTACAGACGGGACAGAGCGGCGACCTGAAACGGCGCCGCTCTGTCCACCAATTCTGTCTTACGCCGCCTTGTTCTCGTCTTCGTCGTCGACTTCAGAGAATTCGGCGTCCACCACATCGTCCGCGGGCTTCGCGCCGGTTTCGGCGGTCGCTTCGGGGTCGGGGGCATTGGCCTGCTGCTCGGCCTCGTAAATGGCCTTGCCCAGTTCCATGGCCGCCTCGGCAAGCGCCGAAGACTTGGTCTTCAACGCGTCGGCATCGGGCGAATCCTTGCCCAACTCGTCCTTCAGCTCGGTCAGCTTGCCTTCGATATCCGACTTCACGGAAGCGTCGACCTTGTCGCCATGCTCGGAAAGCTGCTTCTCGGTCTGGTGAACCAGGCTGTCCGCCTGATTGCGGGCTTCCGCCACCTCGCGACGCTTCTTGTCGTCATCGGCAAACTTCTCGGCGTCCTTGACCATCTGGTCGATCTCGGAATCGGAAAGGCCGCCAGAGGACTGGATGCGGATCTGCTGTTCCTTGCCCGTGCCCTTGTCCTTCGCGCTGACGTTGACGATGCCGTTGGCGTCGATGTCGAACGTGACCTCGATCTGCGGAACACCGCGCGGGGCAGGCGGGATGCCGACCAGATCGAACTGGCCCAGCATCTTGTTATCCTGCGCCATTTCGCGCTCACCCTGGAAAACCCGGATGGTCACCGCATTCTGATTGTCGTCCGCGGTCGAATAGGTCTGCGACTTCTTCGTAGGGATCGTCGTGTTGCGGTCGATCATCTTCGTCATCACGCCGCCCAGCGTTTCGATGCCCAGCGACAAGGGCGTCACGTCCAGCAGCAGCACGTCCTTGACGTCGCCCTGCAGCACGCCTGCCTGAATGGCGGCGCCCATGGCAACGACCTCGTCCGGGTTCACACCCGTGGACGGCTCCTTGCCAAAGAACTTCTGCACCTTTTCGCGCACCAGCGGCATGCGGGTCATGCCGCCGACCAGCAGGACCTCGTCGATCTCGTCCTTGGAAACGCCCGCATCCTGGATCGCCTTCTTGCAAGGCTCCAGCGTGCGTTCGACCAGATCGCCGACCAGCTTTTCAAGATCGGAGCGCGACATGGTCAGCACCAGATGCTTCGGACCGTTCTGGTCGGCGGTGATGAACGGCAGGTTCACTTCCGTCGACTGAGCGGAGCTGAGCTCGATCTTCGCCTTCTCGGCTGCTTCCTTCAGGCGCTGCAGGGCCAGACGATCCTTCGTCAGGTCGATGCCCTGGTCCTTCTTGAAGTGATTGGCGAGGTGCTCGACGATGCGGGCGTCGAAATCCTCGCCGCCCAGGAACGTGTCGCCATTGGTCGACTTCACCTCGAACACGCCGTCGCCCAGTTCCAGGACGGAAACGTCGAACGTGCCGCCGCCCAGATCATAAACGGCGATCGTCTTGTTGGCGTCCTTGTCCAGGCCATAGGCCAGCGCGGCCGCCGTCGGCTCGTTGATGATGCGCAGCACTTCCAGACCGGCGATCTTGCCTGCATCCTTCGTCGCTTGGCGCTGTGCGTCGTTGAAGTAGGCGGGCACGGTAATGACGGCCTGCGAAACGGTTTCGCCCAAATAGCTTTCCGCCGTTTCCTTCATCTTTTGCAGGATGAAGGCCGACACCTGCGACGGGCTGTATTTCTCGCCGCCTGCCTCGACCCATGCATCGCCATTCGATCCCTTGACGATGGTATAGGGAACCAGATCCTTGTCCTTCTGGGTCATCGGATCGTCAAACTGACGACCGATCAAGCGCTTGATGGCGAACAGGGTATTTTCCGGGTTGGTCACTGCCTGGCGCTTCGCCGGCTGGCCGACGAGACGCTCGCCGTCCTTGGTGAATGCAACCTGCGACGGCGTCGTGCGCGCGCCCTCTGAATTCTCGATTACCTTCGGCGCGCTGCCATCCATGACTGCAACGCAGCTGTTGGTGGTGCCGAGGTCGATACCGATAACCTTTGCCATCTATGTTTCCTCTTTAACTTTCCTAAGCAAAACAATGGTCCACGGACATGTGCGCTTCATAAAGCCGCAGCTTCCGTGAGTACGGAGGCCGATGTAGGAAGAGGCGATTTGCCATACAAGGGCGCCGGCACCCGAGCCGGCGCACCCGTACAGGAGAAGTAAACATGTTGAGACGCATGGCCATGACTGCCATTTTTTCGCTGGCCGCCCTGACGGCATGCGGACAGCCCGCGCAGCCGGAAAGCGAAGCGACAAATGAGGAGGCTCTCACCATGCGCGCCGAGGGTATTGCGCTGGGGCAGTTCTATCTGGTCCTGCCCGCCGTGCGCGGTCGTCCAGGGGCGCTGTACGGATCGATGCGGGGTGGATCCCAGGATGATACGCTGACCGCGATCAGGATCGACGACGCCCGCGTCGAACTGCACGAAACCCTCAGTGAGGGCGGGCGGATGCAGATGATCGAACGGCCAGACTTCGCCATTCCTGCGGAAAGTACCGTCGAGCTTTCGCCGGGGGGCCTGCACGGCATGGCGTTCGATCTGCCGCCCACTTTGGTGCCCGGTTCGTCGCTCGACGTGGTGCTGATCTTCGAAAACGCAGGCGAGCAAACCATCGCGGTGCAAACGCTCGCACCGGGGACCATGCCCACCTCCATGGGCGGATCTCAGGCGACAGAGGCGGGGATGAAGCATTCCGCGGGCGATTGAGCGGCGGCCCGCCACCCTGGGGGAGCGCGGCATGGCGGCGTCGGTCTTCGGCGCTGCGCTGGATATGGATGCAATGCACTTTTGCCTGGGAAAATGGTATTTCCTGCAACCGGCATGGATCACCATGTCGCCGGACGGGAATATCTGGTTGCACCCGAACAGCGGATTATGGCGTGACGATTACAGCAAGGCCCCCTTGGGCCTTCGCGCGCATATCATGCACGAATTGACCCATGTGTGGCAGCATCAGCAGGGGGTTTTTCTGCCCCTAAGGCGACATCCCTTCTGCCGGTATCAATACCGGTACATTCCGGGAAAATCCTTCGCTGGCTATGGGCTGGAGCAGCAGGCGGAGATTGTTCGCCATGCATTTCTGGCGAAAGAGGGACGGGCGATTGATGGAAAGCCCGACGAACACACGTTCGCCGCGCTTCTGCCATTCGGGCCGGATGTGGGCTGAACGGCGGAAACGCGGCGAACGGTCGTGTGGTGGCGATTTAGCCCTTAATTGGGGCGATTTACCGGGTACCCCCGCGTGCCGTAGCAATCATCGTCGAGGCGGCCCCTGCGGTCATACCCGTCGCACTTGTCATTCTTGTCCAGAAAATAGCCTGCTGCCGCGCCTACGGCTGCACCAACTGCGGCGGCAGTTCCTGTGTCCGTGTCAACGATACCGGTCTCGTCTGCCAGTACACCGGCTGCAGCGCCTGCTGCAGCACCCTCGACAGCATAATTTTCTGCACAAGCAGTTGTCATGGTAAGGGCCGCCAGCGGCGCAATTGCGATCAGGAAACGCGATTTCATAAGCCTACTCCTTGATGAAGGTCCCAAGGGTTTAAGCCGTGAAACGCCATTCCGTTCCAAAAGGCCGCCGCGCGCCAGACACGGTTCGTCGGAGCGATTACTTTGCTACGGTGACCATCGCCGGACGCAACAGGCGGTCCTTGATGGTATAACCCGCCTGAAGCTCCATCGCGATGATCCCCGATGGCGTCTCTTCGGTCGCGTCTACCTCCATCATGGCCTGGTGCAGATTGGGGTCCAGCTTCTCGCCAACGGCGGCGATCCGCGCGATGCCGTGCTTTTCAAAGGTCTTCATCAATTCCTTCTGGGTCATTTGCACACCCGTCAGCAGGCCCTGATTGACCACCTCGTCCTTTTCCGCCGCCTCAAGAGCGCGGGCAAGATTGTCGGCAACCGAAAGTAGATCGCGCGCGAATCCGGTAATGGCATAATTCGCGCTGTCGCTACGCTCGCGCTCGCCACGCTTGCGAACATTCTCCGTTTCCGCCGCCTGTCGTACCAGCCTGTCCTTCAGGTCGGCAATTTCCGTCATCAGGGCGTCGACCCGGGGATCTTCGACGTCTTCAGCTTCTTCTTCGGGCTGAACCGCGTCTTCATCCTGCGCCATGGCGGCTTCTGCTGCCTGTTCCGCCTCGAAATCGGCCTGTGCCTGTTCCTCTGCCAAACGATCCTCGTCACTCATCATTTCATCAACCTCGAAAGCGTTTTGGCCGTATAGTCGACCATGGGAATGATCCGGGCATAATTCAGGCGCGTAGGTCCGATAACCCCGACCACGCCCAAGATTCTGCCCTCTGCGGACTGATATGGGGAAGCGATAACGCTCGATCCAGACAGGGAATAGAGCTTGTTCTCGCTCCCGATGAAAATCTTCATGGCGCGCGCCTCCCGCGCCAGGTCGAGAACGTCCAGCAGGTCCTCCTTGCCGTCGATGTCGTCCAGCAGCTGGCGAACACGTTCCAGGTCCGCTGCCGCCGCATCGTCGATCAGGTGCGCCTGCCCGCGCACGATCAGGACCGCACGATCGCGTTCGTCGCGCGACCATGTTGCCAGGCCGCGGGCGACAATATCCCGTGCGGCGCTGTCCAGCGCGGTGCGTCCTTGGGAAATCTCCTTTTCAATGCGCGCAACCGCCTCTGCCAGCGAAATGCCGGAAAAGCGCGCATTCATGTAATTCGCGGCCTGGGTAAGCTGGGCGGGATCGAGCGGATGATCGGATTCGATAACCCTGTTTTCGACGCTGCCGTCCGATCCGATCAGAACCGCCAGTGCGCGCCGGTCGGTCAGCGGCGTAAATGCCACCTGACTCAGTATGACTTCGCCCTTGGGCACCATCACGACGGCGGCGCAGGCGGCAAGACCCGACAGCGCGCCGGTCATGCGCTCGATGGCGGCGGCGCTGGACCGGTCGGCATCCTGCAATTGCGCCTCTATGGCGGCACGCTCATCCGCGCCCGGTACGGACCACTCGATCATGCCGTCGACGAACAGGCGCAGTCCGGTATCGGTCGGCATCCGTCCCGCGCTGGTGTGGGGACTGGCGAGCAGACCCGCGCCCTCCAGTTCCGCCAGGATGGACCGGATCGACGCGGCGCTAAGGCCCAGGCCGCCGGGCAAGCGCGCCAGCGTCTTGGAACCAACGGGATTGCCGCTTTCCAGATACTCGTCGACCACCTGCTGGAACACGGACCGTGCGCGGTCGGAAAGATCGGCGAGCGTGGGCATGTCAATGGCGATGTAGGGAGTCCGCTTGCCCATGCCAATCACCGGTCTATGTGGGGGCAGACAATTCGCCATAAGGATTTTTCATGCGCCCATCAGGACGCGCGCCCGACGAAATGCGCGCCATCGAAATCATTCCGAACTTCACGAAGCATGCGGAAGGTTCCGTGCTGATCAAGTTCGGCGCGACGCAGGTGCTGTGCACCGCCAGCGTAGAGGACCGCCTGCCGCCCTGGTTGCGCGGCAAGGGCGAAGGCTGGGTCACCGGCGAATATGGCATGTTACCTCGGGCGACGCACACGCGCGGCAACAGGGAAGCAGCGCGCGGCAAGCAGTCCGGCCGCACCCAGGAAATACAACGTCTGATCGGACGCTCGCTTCGCGGCGTTGTCGACCTGAAAAAGCTGGGGGAGCGTCAGATCACGCTCGACTGCGATGTTCTTCAGGCGGATGGCGGGACACGGACCGCCGCGATCTCCGGCGCATGGGTTGCCCTTCGCCTGGCGGTGAACGGCATCATGGCGGAAAATCCCGGCATGGAGGACCCGATCCACGGCCAGGTCGCCGCCATCAGCTGCGGCGTCTATAATGGCGCGGCTGTCTGCGATCTGGATTATGACGAGGATTCGAATGCCGACACGGACGCGAACTTCGTCATGATTCCCGGTGGTGGGATCATCGAAATTCAGGGCACCGCCGAAAAGGAGCCGTTCGACGAGGAAATGCTGCTGCGCCTGCTGCGCCTTGCCCGCATGGGGTGCGAGGATATTTTCGCTGCACAGCGCCGGGCGATCGGCTGACCGATGGCGCACCGAAGGCTCGATCCCGGCCCCCTGGTCATCGCCAGCCATAATCCGGGCAAGGTCCGCGAAATCGGTGCCTTGCTAGGCCCGTTCGGTGTCGAGCCGGTGTCTGCCGGCGAATTGGGCCTGCCGGAGCCCGAGGAGACCGAAGCGACCTACATCGGCAATGCGGAACTGAAGGCTCGCGCTGCGGCGATCGCCAGCGGCAAGCCTGCCCTTGCCGACGATAGCGGATTATCGGTGGACGCGCTGGACGGGGCGCCGGGTATCTACTCGGCGCGCTGGGGCGGCGAAGCAAAGGATTTCGATCTTGCGATGCGCAAGGTGCATGAGCGCATGACGGCAGCGGACAGCGACAGTCTGGCGGCCCATTTCACCTGCGCCCTCTCGCTCGCCTGGCCCGATGGGCATGCGGAAACATTCGAAGGCAAGGTCTTCGGCACCATCGTGTGGCCGCCGCGGGGATCGCGGGGTTTTGGCTACGACCCCATTTTCCAGCGGGATGGTGACGACATCAGCTTTGCCGAAATGGACCCGGACGAAAAACATGCGATCAGCCATCGTGCGGCGGCATTCGATCAATTGGTGCGGGCTTGCCTGAAACGATAGATCAAGAGCCGCTGGCGCTTTACGTGCACTGGCCGTTCTGCCTGTCCAAGTGCCCCTATTGCGACTTCAACAGCCATGTTCGGGCGAAAATGCCCGAGGAGGAGTGGCTGGGCGCCCTGCTTGCCGACATGGAATTCGAGGCCGCGTCTACGGGCAGGCGACCGCTTGTCAGCATTTTCTTTGGCGGCGGCACCCCGTCGCTCATGCAGCCGTCGACGGTTCGGCAGATTATCGAGCGCGCCATGATATTATGGCGCGCCACGGAAGATATCGAAATAACGCTGGAGGCGAATCCGAACAGCGTGGAGGCGGCCCGGTTTGCAGGCTTTGCCGATGCGGGCGTCAACCGCGTTTCGCTGGGCCTGCAGGCGCTCGATGACAGGGATCTAAAGGCGCTCGGGCGGCAACACAGCGTTGCGGAGGGCCTTGCCGCCCTCGATATCGCGCAACGGCACTTCACCCGTGTCAGTTTCGACCTCATATATGCACGCGAAGGGCAGACGGAGGCTGCGTGGCAGGCGGAACTGACCCGCGCCCTGGCCTTCGGCACCGGCCACATCTCGCTTTATCAATTGACCATAGAGCCCGGTACGAACTTTGCGGCACGGCATAAACGCGGCGAGTTGGTCTTGCCCGCCGAAGATCCTGCCGCCGACATGTTCGCATTGACGCAGCAGATGACAGAGGGGGCGGGGCTGCCCGCCTATGAAACCTCGAATCACGCGCGCCCGGGTCAGGAAAGCCGGCATAATCTGATCTACTGGAATTATGGCGACTATATTGGCGTGGGGCCGGGCGCCCATGGCCGCATCGGCGGCAAGGCGACCATGCGGGAACGCCTGCCCGAACGCTGGTTGCGGGGCATGGCCGCAACGCATCAGGGGGGGCGGCAGGCGACGCCGCTCCCGCCTGCCGAAAGGGCAGTGGAAGCCTTGATGATGGGCCTGCGGCTGTCGGCTGGCATAGATCGGGAAACATTCGAGCGCCGGACCGGACGCTCCCTCGATGAAACGATTGATAATGCTCGTGCGGACTGGCTCGTGGATCAGGGGCTTCTGCGGATGGACGCATCCGGCATTGCCCTCACTCCGGCGGCGCGGCCGCTTCTCGACGCGATCCTTCCCGAATTATTGGTGGGCGCTCCGTCGTGATCTTCTCTCTTCTAATGCAGCGCGCATCCTAGTTGATGACATCAGAGTTTTCAGCGCCTAGAGAGCCGCCGCATGGACATTTCGAAGATTGCCATTGGCACAAACCCGCCCCAGGACATCAACGTCATCATCGAGGTTCCCGTCGGTGGAGAACCGGTCAAATATGAATTCGACAAGGCGTCCGGCGCTTTGTTCGTTGACCGCATTCTCCATACGCCGATGCGCTATCCGACGAATTATGGGTTTATTCCGCATACGCTGTCCCCAGATGGTGATCCGCTGGACGCCATGGTGGTCGCACGATCGCCCTTCATTCCTGGCTGCGTCGTTCGCTGTCGGCCTATTGCGGTACTGATGCTGGAAGATGAGATGGGCGGCGATGAGAAAATTCTCGCCGTACCGGTCGACACGACGTTTCCCTACTATAATCGCGTCGGAGAGCGGTCCGACCTGCCCCACATCGTCATGCAGCAGATCGAACATTTCTTCACGCACTACAAAGATCTCGAGAGCGAGAAATGGGTGCGCGTCGGCAAGTGGGAAGATCGCGATGTCGCCGAACGCATTGTGATGGAATCCGTGGAAAGGGCAGAGGCAGCGCGGAAATAAAGGCGCGCCCTCGTTTTTGCGTCAAATTGTCCTTAAGGTCAGGGAGGGAACATTTCTCGGGATCAGTCACTATAAGGGGGCTGACACAATCAAAATGGGAGTGAGAATTATGATCAAGTCGAAGAATATATTGATGAGCATGGGCGCTGCAGCCGCATTGGCAGTGACCGGTTGCGCATCGACGGATGGTGGAATGGGCGCATCGGCCGGAGCGGATGCATCTGCATCGACGCCCGCAAGCGCACCCGTGACGGTTGGCGGCGCAGCAATGCTGCCCACGAACAACATCGTCGAAAACGCCAAATTGGCGAATAACTTCACGACACTGGTCGCTGCGGTAGAGTCGGCTGGACTCGGCGCGACGCTTTCCGGGCCCGGACCCTTCACCGTTTTCGCTCCCACGGACGACGCGTTCGCGCGCC
The DNA here is from genome assembly GCF_054740865.1 of Pacificimonas sp. ICDLI1SI03. NCBI lineage: Bacteria > Pseudomonadati > Pseudomonadota > Alphaproteobacteria > Sphingomonadales > Sphingosinicellaceae > Pacificimonas > Pacificimonas sp. ICDLI1SI03. Next base: position 1,718,275 of record NZ_JBSQAU010000001.1, on the reverse strand, counting down.
TCGGTCAGGCGACGATCGACAGCCTGATGCAGCCGGAGATGAGCCAGCAGCTTGGTGAGATTCTAAAATATCACGTTGTCGCGGGCGAAGTGACGGCTGAGGATCTGATGGAACAGATTGAAGCAGGTGGCGGCCAAGCGACCATTGGCACCGTCAACGGTGCAGAACTTACTGCTAGCCTCGAGGCCGGCAATGTGAAGCTGACCGACGTACGCGGAAATGCCGCCTATGTTACGACGGCGGATGCAAAGGCCAGCAATGGCGTGGTTCACGAGATCAATGGTGTACTGCTGCCGACCCCCGCTGCATAAGATACAATGATCACAATCAACGGAACGGGCTGCCCTTGCGGGTGGCCCGTTCGCGTTTTGGGGGCATCTCAATGCGGAAACTGAATCTCACGATCATTTCGATCCTTTGCGGTGCGCTCGCGTCCTGCGGCAATTACAGCCTCCCCTCGCCCGAACAGCAGCAGCAGGCCCGCGCCGCGATCGCGCCGCTTCTGACAGGCGTGGCACAAAGCCGGCGGGATGGGGATGCCGTGATCGCCATTCGCTGGGACGTACAGGACGTCTCGCTGCAAGACGATGAATGGTCCTGGACCGAAATCGAAGTGATCGCCCGTAGCGATGCGGAAGGTGCGGAGGCCGTGACGACGCGCTGGTCCATCTCTATCGACCCTGCCGCCCTCGGCAGCAATGTGCCTGCCAGTATTTCGCGCCAGGCATGGGGAATGACGCTGATTTGCGAAGAGACTGATTGTGTGCGCCGCCGCGGCGTGCGCACCACCGTTCTTGATGGCGAGCGAACGGAGGAAACACTTGCCCCCGAACAGACCGACCGCGCGGAATGGTTGTTCGAGGAATTCGAGACGCGCGACCGTGTGACTGAACTGGTCAAGGAAGCTCTGGGTCTGCCTCCCCGCTAAGAATTACATGAGGGGTTTAATATTCGGTGCGGCTTGATATAGTTTTCGCGGTTAAAACCTCTGGGGAGAGAGTTTATGAAACGTACCGCATTTTCCGTTTTTCTTTGCAGCTCCGCAATATTGGGGCTCGCTGCGTGTGATTCGCCGCAGCCCGAGCCCGCCGTGGAGGTCGAGGAGCAGGAAGCTGTTGCCGCAGAGCCGGCTGGCCCAACCGCCAGTGAAGTGCTTGCCGGCAATCCCGATCTTTCGACACTGAACGGTCTCGTGGAGGGGGCTAATATGGGTCCCTTCATCGACGGGGCAGAGTCCTTCACTCTCTTCGCGCCTACCAATGAAGCCTTTGAAAAGGTCGACTCATCGACGTTGGAATATCTGACCGACCCCGAAAATGCCTCCTCGTTACGGCAGGTTCTCGGCTATCATCTGTTGCGTAATGACATGAAAGCAGCGGATTTGACGGCGGCCATAGAGGGCGGCTCCGATTCGGAAGCCACCATGACGACCAGCAACAGCTTTCAGATCACCGGAAAGATGAACGAAGAGGGCGTTCCCGTCCTGGTTGATGCGGATGGCGACGAGGCTGCGATCGTCGAAAGCGATGTCGCCGCCGGAAATGGCACGATTCACATCATCGACACGGTGCTGATGCCGCCGCAGAATTAGGCATTATGCGCCGGGGTCGGGCCGGATCGGCCCGACCCCGGCAAAGGTGCTATATTGCCGATCAGGCGTGAATGGGCGAGCCCTCCACGTCCATGGCGGCCTCTTTCAGGGCTTCCGAATGGGTCGGATGCGCATGGCACGTCAGCGCGATGTCTTCCGATGACGCACCGAATTCCATGGCCTGTGCCGCCTGACCGATCATCGTTCCGGCCATGGTGCCCAGGATGTGGACGCCCAGAACCCTGTCCGTTTCCGCATCCGCCAGTACCTTTACGAACCCGTCCATATCCCGGTTCGTTTTCGCGCGGCTGTTGGCGGCGAAGGGGAATTTGCCGGTCTTGTAGGCGGTACCGGCTTCTTTCAGCTGTTCCTCCGTCAGGCCGACGCTCGCGACTTCCGGATGGGTGTAGACGACGGCGGGGATCACCTTGTGATTGACATAGCCGGTGCGGCCCGCCGCCCAGTCGGCGACGGCAACCCCCTCATCCTCGGCCTTGTGCGCCAGCATGGGGCCTGGCGTAACGTCGCCGATTGCATAGATATGCTCGACAGCTGTGCGCCCCCGCTCGTCCACCTCGATCTGCTTGCGATCGTTCAGCGACAGGCCCGCCGCTTCCAGGTTCAGACCTTCGGTGTTCGGCACGCGGCCGATGGACAGCAGGACGATGTCCGTTTCCAGGACTTCCGCATCGCCGCCCTTTGCCGGTTCGACGGTAACTTTCGCGCCCTTGCCGGAACGTTCTACGCCGGTGACCTTCGTGCCCGTCTTCATTTCCAGGCCCTGTTTCTTCAGGATGCGGGCGAATGCCTTGGTGACTTCCGCGTCCAGGCCCGGCGTGATCGTGTCCATATATTCGACGACGGTCACTTCGGTCCCCAGGCGGCTGTAGACGCTCCCCATCTCCAGGCCGATATAGCCACCGCCGATGACGATCATGCGCTTCGGCACCTTTGGCAGGGAGAGCGCCTCGGTTGAGGAAATCACGACCTCGCCGTCGATTTCAACGCCTTTCAGCGGTGTCACGCTGGAGCCCGTCGCAATGACGAACTTGTCGGCCGTGTAGCTTTTGCCACCGATTTCCACCGTATTCTCGTCGGTGAAGGCGGCGCGGCCCTTCAGCCATTCCACCTTGTTCTTCTTGAACAGGAACTCGATACCACCCGTCAGCTCGCCGACGGCCTTCGTTTTTTCCTGCTGCATCGCATCCCAGTCCAGCTTTACGGAACCCAGCTTCACGCCGAACTTTTCCAGCGCGCCGGATTTCGCCTGCTCATAATATTCGGATGCGTGCAGCAACGCCTTCGATGGAATGCAACCGACGTTCAGGCAGGTTCCCCCCAGGGTTTCGCGGCTTTCGGCACAGGCGACCTTCAGGCCGTTCTGCGCGGCGCGAATGGCGGCGACATAGCCACCGGGACCGGCGCCAATGACGATCAGGTCAAAGTCGGACATGGGGGGAATTCCTCTTCTATCGATACGAGTCGAGAGCGCCTTAGCGCAGACGGCGACGCAAAAGCACCAGCAGAATGGCCGCCACTCCGGCGGGCACCAGGCCGACCCACATAAGGAACAGTTTCGGATCCTCAAAGATGCGGGGCCGCTGAACCAGATAGGGTTCATCGGTAAATTGTCCAACCAAGCCGCCAATGCCTGCAAAGACCGCGTCGCGGTCCCAGTTCACGGTCTTTGGAAAGCCGTATTTCATCTCGTCGGGACTGTGGAAGTGAATCTTGTCGGGCAGGGGCCGCAGGCGCTTCAGCTCGGCCAGACGCTCGGCCAGAATGGCGGGATCGTCGCGGATTTCGGCGACGCCGCGATAGCCGCCTGCCGGGTCAGGCCATACGATGTCATAGACGGGATCGGCGGCCACCACGTCTCCCTTCACCTCCGCATTCACGATGGTATGCGTCGATGCGCAGGTTCGGCAGGGCGACAGCATCACCAGCGTCGAATCCATGCCGACACTGTCCAGCATGGCGGACAGCAGCCGCGATTTGTCCGAACAATCGCCGCCCTGCTGATAGATTTGCAGCGGCGTCGCGCCCAGCGGCGACCAGACATAGCGCGCCTGGCACTGTTCAAAGCCTTCCTTGTTATAAACCCAGTGGTTCAGCTGCTCGACGAACAGGCCGGTGCCGGTCGGCGCGGTGATATTCGCTGCGATGGTTTCACGAAACAGCGCCTGCTCCTGGTGGCGCTGCCAGCCGAACCACGCGCCGACGGCAAGTCCGACCACGAGAATGGCGATCAACAGGAATTTCAGTGCGGGCATCGCGCTGCATCTAAGGCCCTCGGCATTAAGGGACAATGAGCGCCTTTCACGTACCCGGCCGCACCGTTATACCCCCGCTGCATGAGCAAGATTGCATTTCTGGGCCTCGGCGTCATGGGCTATCCCATGGCCGGCCATCTGGCCGCCGCCGGACACGAGCTTGTCGTTTACAATCGGACTTCGGAACGTGCGAAGGCCTGGACCGCCGAACATCGGGGTACATTCGCGGCAACGCCTGCCGAGGCCGCCAGGGGCGCGGATTTCGTGCTGACCTGCGTCGGCCGGGACGATGATTTGCGCGCGGTCACGCTGGGCGAAGATGGCTGTTTCGCGGCGATGCAGGCGGGCAGCCTGTTTATCGATCATACGACCGTCTCCGCCGCCATCGCCAGAGAGTTGGCGGCGGAGGGGCACAAAAACGGCTTCGGTGTGCTCGATGCGCCTGTTTCTGGCGGTCAGGCCGGTGCGGAAAATGGTCAGCTAACCGTGATGGTCGGCGGCTCCGCAGCGCATTTTACAGCCGGCGAGCCGATCATGCAGGCCTATGCAAAGCGGGTCGGCCATATGGGTCCGGCGGGCGCGGGTCAGACCACCAAGATGGTGAATCAGATCGCCATCGCAGGCATGCTTCAGGGCCTGTCAGAGGCGGTGAACTTTGCCATGGAGGCGGGCCTCGATCCTGATGCGGTCTTTGACGTGATCGGCAAGGGGGCGGCGCAAAGCTGGCAAATGGACAACCGTGCAGGCACCATGGCGAAGGGGGAATATGATTTCGGCTTCGCTGTCGACTGGATGCGCAAGGATTTGGGAATTGCGCTGGCAGAGGCGGAGGCGCGCGGCGTCTCCCTGCCGCTGACGGCGCTCGTCGATCAATTCTATAAGGACGTCCAGCGTCTCGGCGGCGGGCGCCAGGACACATCTTCGTTGCTACGGCGCTTCCGGGGATAGCGGGCGCGTTCGCCAAATTGTGTAAATGTCGAGCATAATAATCCGGCATCGGCGGCCCACGCTGTTCCTGCCGGACAGCGCGGGCCGTCCGGCGCTAGGCGGCCTTCACCATTTTGGAAATATCGTCCGGGGGCAGGTTCGTCGCCTCCTTGTCGATTTCACCCAACAGCTTGTTCTTGACGGAAACGTGATAATGTTTGCGCAGTTCGCCAAGCGTGTTTGGCGGGGCAATCACGATCAGCTGGTCGAATTTCCCTGAATGCGCGCGTTTATAAAGAATATCTGCTGCATCAGCTGCAAAACGATCTTCGGCCAATTGGTGAAAATCGGTATCGCTGTACGCATAACTGCGCGGCCCCGTAGATTCGGATTGGCGTCCGGGGCGGTTGGCGGATTGTTCCCCATCGGAGGGATTGTCCTGCGTATCCTTCCGGATCACCTCCAGATTCGGATAATCGCTATCGCCCTGATTCACGAGCAGCAGCAGCTTTTCTCCATCCACGACGCAGATTTCGCATTTGTTGGGAAGGTCCATGGGGTCTCCAGTTTATTGTGGTTTTGCCATCAACGCGGCGCGCGCGTGACGGTTGCGAAGGTTCTCCCGTCGCGGCAGATGAAGCGTCATGCATGACATCAGAATTATTCGCGACGATCCCAGCGCGTTCGACCGCCAGCTAAAGCGCCGGGGCCACGAGCCTGCTGCGACCGGCATCGTGGCCAGTGACGCACAATTACGCGCCGTTCAGACGGAACTTCAGTCGGCCTTGGCCCACCGGAATGACGCATCAAAGGCGATCGGCCGCGCCATGGGCGCAGGCGACAAGGATGAGGCCGAAAGGCTTAAGGCGGAGGTTGCGGCGCTAAAGACGCGCATTCCCGAAATGGAAGAGCGCGAACGCGTGTTGAAGGCGGAACTCGCCGACATGCTTGCTGCCCTTCCCAACCATCCGGCGGACGATGTTCCCGAGGGGCTGACGGAGGATGACAATGTCGTCGTAAAGACTGTCGGCGATCCGCCCCGCTTCGATTTCGATGCCCGCGAACATGATGTCATCGCCGCGCCGCTCGGTCTCGATTTCGAGGCTGCCGCCGCCATTTCCGGCGCCCGCTTCGCGGTCATGCGCGGTCAGGTGGCGCGCCTGCACCGTGCGCTGGGTCAGTGGATGCTTGACGTACAGACGCGGGACCACGGCTATTTAGAGGCAAATGTGCCGCTGCTCGTGCGTGACGAGGCGGTGTTCGGCACCGGGCAATTGCCGAAATTCTCCGACGATCTGTTCCGCACGACGGATGGCCGTTGGCTGATTCCGACGGCGGAGGTGCCGCTGACCAATCTGGTGCGCGATCAGATCGTGGCGGCGGAAACGCTGCCGCTGCGCTTTGCCGCCCTGACCCCCTGTTTCCGGTCGGAGGCTGGCTCCGCCGGGCGCGATACGAAGGGCATGATCCGCCAGCACCAGTTCGAGAAGGTGGAACTCGTTTCGGTCGTCGCGGCCGACCAGTCGGAGGCGGAGCTGGAGCGAAAGGTCCGCGCCGCCGAAACCATCCTCGAGCGTCTGAACCTGCCCTATCGCCGTATGCTGCTGTCGGTCGGCGACATGAGCGCCACCGCCCGCAAGACAATCGACTTGGAGGTGTGGCTGCCCGGGCAGAACATGTACCGGGAGATCAGCTCCATTTCGCAATTCGGCGATTTTCAGGCGCGGCGAATGAACGCGCGCATGCGTCGGGAGGGCGAGAAGAAGACGGAGTTCCTGCACACTTTGAACGGCTCTGGCCTGGCGGTGGGACGAACGCTGGTCGCCGTCCTGGAAAATTATCAGAGGGCAGACGGTTCGGTTGCGGTGCCGGAGGCGCTGCATCCCTATATGGGCGGTGTCACAGAGCTGACACCCGCTAATGATTAGGCGCCGCTGACCGGCGGGTCGTGCGGAGGGGGCGGCGTTCGCCCGCACGCCACATGCCGGCGTTCAATGATGAGTGAGTAAAGGACATTTATGCGCATTCTCCTGACCAATGACGACGGCTATCACGCCCCCGGCCTTGCCGTGCTGGAGGAGATCGCGCGGCAGGTTTCCGACGACATCTGGATCGTGGCACCGTCGGAGGAGAAGTCCGGCGCCGGACACTCGCTGACGCTGACCGTGCCCGTGCGTCTCAGGAAGCATGAGGAACGCCGCTTCAGCGTGGTCGGCACCCCGACCGACAGCGTGATGATGGCGCTGGGCCATATCATGAAGGACTCGCCGCCCGACCTCGTGCTGTCGGGCGTCAATCGTGGCGGCAATCTGGCGGAGGATGTCACCTATTCCGGCACCGTGTCCGCCGCGATGGAGGGAACGCTCTACGGTATCCGCTCCATCGCCCTAAGTCAGGAAATGGCGGCGCTGCGCGACGAAAGTGCTTTCGATACTGCTCGGGCCTGGGGTGCGAAGGTACTGCGACCGCTGATCGACATGGACTGGGACCGGGGCACGCTGCTGAACGTGAACTTTCCGCCCGTCGCGCCGGATAAGGTGGAGGGCATCAGCATCTGCGAACAGGGTTTCCGCGACTACGGCCACACCCGCATCGAACAGCGCACGGATACGCGCGGTTTCAACTATTATTGGTTCGGCCTTGGCCGGGAATCGCCGCAGCCTGGGCACCAGACCGACCTGACCGCCATGCGGCAGGGGCGGATTTCGGTAACGCCGCTGCATCTCGACATGACCCACTATCCCACGATGGAGCGGTTGCGTACTGCGGTGCGAGACTTCGACTAGCCCGATGCCGCCCTTGTCGCGCCGGTTGCGGCTGCGTTATTCCTCGCCAATGCGCCGCGCCGCCCTCCTTGCCGTTCCGATTGCACTTACTGCCTGCGTCGCACCGCGCAGCAGCAGCCCGCCCTTCGCCACGGCCCCGCAACCGGCGGCTTCGGAGGTCGCGCAGCCGCAGCCGCCAGAGGCGCGCGAACGCTGGCAACCGCGCGATGTCGAGACGAACGCGCGAGCCGTCCCGGCACAGGATTATGTCGTTCAGCCGGGCGATGCGCTGTCAAGAATCGCGGAGCGGACCGGGGCCAGTACGCGTGCAATCGCGAACGCCAACGGCCTGTCGCCGCCCTATGTCATTTTCCCGCAGCAACGGCTCCGCATTCCCGGCGGGCGCTATCACCGGGTCAATCGCGGTGAAACGGGCATCGCCATTGCGCTCGCCTATCGCGTGGCATGGGACCGCATCGTCGCCGCGAACAATCTTCAGCCGCCCTACCTTTTGCGGGTAGGCGAACGACTGCTGCTGCCAGACGGTGCCCCGCCCCAGCAAGTGGCCGAGACGGAGGCTGCAACGCCCAATACCTCCCCTCCTGACACCGCACCCCCCGCAGATGTCCCGCTTTCGCAGCAGGCGGCCTTCGATATCGATATTGACGATATCATCACTGGCGGAGAGCCCGCCGTCGCCGATGCCTCTGCCCCGCAGGCGGCGGCATCCGAGCTGCCACCCCCCGCGCCTTTTGACGGCCGCTTCATCTGGCCTGTCGAGGGTCGCCTCCTGTCAGGCTATGGCGCAAAGGCAGGCGGCCTTTATAATGACGGCCTCAATATAAAGGCGGACACAGGAACCCCCGTCCGCGCGGCGGGCACCGGGACGGTCATCTACGCCGGCAATGGCGTGGAGGGCTGGGGCAATCTGGTCCTCCTGAAGCATGACGACGAATGGGTCTCCGCCTATGCCCACGCCGACGCCTTCTATGTGGAACGCGGTGACCGCGTGGGCCGCGGTGAGGTCATCGCCGAAGTGGGGCAGACCGGCTCGGTGACGGAGCCGCAGCTGCATTTCGAGTTGCGGCGCGGTAGAAAGGCGGTCGATCCGCGCGGCTTTTTGCCGGCAAGTTAGGCGCCTCAGACGCCTGGCAGATGTGGGCTCCAGGCGGGGCTAGGTCCGCTCCTCTGCATCGCTGATCCCGGCAAGCGCCTCTGCAAATGCGCGCGGATCGAAGGGGCGCAGGTCGCCCAGCTTCTCGCCGACACCGATGGCATGCACGGGCAGGGCGGATCGTTCCGCCGCCGCCACCAGCACGCCGCCGCGCGCCGTGCCGTCCAGCTTCGTCATGGTCAGGCCGGTGACACCCGCCACCTCCTTGAAGACATCGATCTGCGTCAGTGCATTTTGACCCGTCGTCGCATCCAGCACCAGCACGACATCGTGGGGCGCCGACTCCATGCGGCGCTTCAACACGCGTTTTATCTTGGCCAGCTCGTCCATCAGGCCCTGCTTGTTTTGCAGGCGCCCCGCCGTGTCGATGATCAGAACGTCGGAACCCAGTTCCCACGCCTTGGTCAGCGCGTCGAAGGCCAGGCTGGCGGCATCCCCGCCGACGGGTCCGGATATGACTTCTACGCCCAACCGGTCGCCCCAGACCTTTAATTGTTCGACGGCGGCGGCGCGGAAAGTATCCCCCGCCGCCAGCATGACGCGATAATCCTGTTCCTGATAAAGATGCGCCAGCTTCGCGATCGTCGTCGTCTTGCCCGACCCGTTGACGCCGACCACCAATATGGTGTGCGGGCGCGGAAATGCGGTGATGTCCAGCGGCTTGGCCACCTTGGTCATGACCGCCTCGACCTCGTCCGCGACCAGGCGTTTCACGTCCATGTCGGTGACCTGCCGGTCATATTTCTCCGCCGCCAGCTTTGCGGTGATGCGGGCTGCCATGGCAGGGCCCAGGTCGCTGGCGATCAGCGCGTCCTCGATCTCCTCCAGCAATTCATCGTCCAGGGGCCGGCGCGACAGAACGGCCAGATTCTCCGTCAGCTTGCTCGACGATCGACCAAGGCCGGACCGCAGCCGGCCAAGCCAGGATGTTTTCGGGGTGGGGGCGTCTGTTTCGCTCATGTGTTTCCTAGATCAGTCGTCATTCCGCAACAGGCGGACCTTTACGGGCTGGCAATGGATCATGCGACCTCGGCCAGCAATCGCCCGTCGGCATGGCCCAGGATACGCGCGGTCACGACATCGCCCGCAGCTGCCCGCCCGGTCAGGCGCACCGGCGCGAACTGGTCCGTATGTCCGCCGCCGCCCTGTTCGACCAGCACGGACGCCGCCGCGCCCGATAGTCCAGCATACCAGCGGTCGCGCCGCGCCGCCGCCGCAACGCGCAATTCCTTGGCGCGTGCCTTCCTGATCGGCATCGGCACTTGGAGCATCCGTGCCGCGGGCGTGCCACTTCGTGCGGAATAGGGAAAGATATGGCCGAAAACGATGTCGCATTCGTCGATCAGCGCCAGGCTGTTGTGGAACATGGCGTCGCTTTCGGTGGGAAAGCCGGCGATGATGTCGGCGCCGATGGCGACCTCTGGCCGCCGCGCCTTCACGCTTTCCACAAAGCGGATGGCGTCGTCGCGCGTGTGGCGGCGCTTCATGCGCTTCAGGATCATGTCGTCGCCCGCCTGCAGGCTCAGGTGCAGGTGCGGCATGATGCGGCCTTCCTGGCAGATCAGGTCGATCAGCGTAGCGTCCGCTTCGATGGAATCGATTGACGAAATGCGCAGCCGTTCAAGTGCAGGGACGTGCTTCAGGATGCGCGCGATCAGGCTGCCCAGCGTTGGCCTGCCCGGCAGGTCGGGGCCATAGCTGGTCAGGTCGACACCGGTCAGTACGACCTCCCGGTGGCCGTGATCGACCAACGCCTTTACCCGCTCCACGACCAGTCCGGCGGGCACGCTGCGCGAATTGCCCCGGCCATAGGGAATGATGCAGAATGTGCAGCGATGGTCGCAGCCATTCTGAACCTCGACGAAGCCGCGCGTATTGGCGCTCATGCCGGGGACCAGGTGCGGTGCGGTTTCCTTGACCGACATGATGTCGGAAACGCTGTCCTTTTCGTCCCGCCATGCTGCCGCTGACAGCTTGTCGGCATTGCCGATGACGCGGTCCACCTCCGGCATGGCGGCAAAGCTATCGGGATCGATCTGCGCGGCACAGCCGGTGACGGCGATGGTGGCGTCCGGCCGCTCGCGGCGCAGGCGGCGCAGCGTCTGGCGGGTGGAACGCACCGCCTCATTGGTAACGGCGCAGCTGTTCACGACCACCATGTCGGGCCGCCCCGCCAGATGCGCGCGGATAACCTCGCCCTCGTGAATGTTCAGGCGGCATCCCATGTTGATGATGTCCGCCGTCACAATGCGATTTCGCCGGTAAAGGCGATATTGGCATCGCCGGTCATCAGGATGTGGTCGTCGGGGCGCCATTCGATGCGCAGCGTACCACCCGGCAGGTGCACGCTGACTTTTCGGTCGGTCAGCCTTCTCCGCATGGCGGCGACGGCGGCGGCACATGCGCCGGTACCGCAGGCTTGTGTCAGGCCGGCACCGCGTTCCCAGACGCGCAGCACAATGTCGTCACGAGCGTTGATCTGGGCCACGCCTACATTGATGCGCTGGGGAAACAGCGGATCGGTCTCGATCAGCGGCCCCAGGCGTTCCAGATCGACAGCGGCGGCATCCGGCACGAAGAAGACGACGTGCGGATTGCCGACATTGACCGCACCCGGACCCTGCAGCGTTTCCCAGCCGACCGGCATTTCGACCGTATCCATGGCATAGGCCAGCGGAATGCGGTCCCAGTCGAATGCGGGACGACCCATATCGAGCGCGGCCAGCGCGCCCTCCATTTGCCCTTCGATGATCCCGGCCACCGTTTCGATCCGCACGGGCGCGTCGCCCTCCGCAACCAGCCGCGCGATGCAGCGGGCGCCGTTGCCGCACGCCTCCACCTCGCTGCCGTCCGCATTGTAGATGCGCATGAAGACGTCGGCGCGTTCGGACGGCTCCATGATGAACAGCTGATCACAGCCGACGCCGGTACGCCTGTCGCTGATGGCGCGGATCTGCGCGCGCGATAATGTCAGTTCCTCGCTGCGCGCGTCAAAGATGACGAAATCATTGCCAAGGCCATGCATTTTGAAGAAGGGTCGTGCCATTCCTGCCAAGTAGGTTTAGATGGTGTCCATGTCCACGAAACTGCTTCTTTCCATCTGCCTTCTCGGTCTTGCGGCATGCGACAACGGAAAAGCGGAGCCGAGCGCCGATATCACGCCCTTCCCGCCGGTGGAGCGGCCCGTATCTGCCATCACCTCCAACCAATATTCGGATGAGGAAAGCCGGGAGGGCACGGGCGAGGCGGAAACCGTCCTTTCCGTGCTGGGTGTAGAGGAGGGAGAGACGGTTGCCGATATCGGCGCCGGTCTCGGCTTCTACATGCAAAAACTGGCGGAGGCCGTGGGCCCCGACGGGCAGGTCTATGCGCAGGATATTTTCCCGGACGTGGTTCAGGATCTCAGCGTGCGCGCCAGTGCAAACGGCTTTGGCAATGTAGAGGCAATATTGGGCAGCCCGGCGGACCCCGACCTGCCCGAAAACAGCCTGGATCACGCCCTGATGATCCACATGTATCATGAAATCGAAAACCCTTACGCATTTCTGTGGCATTTGCGGTCCAGCCTGAAGCCGAATGGTACCATCGCCATCGTGGATGCGGACCGGATTACCAGCCAGCATGGCACGCCCCCCGCGCTGCTGGAATGCGAGCTCAAGGCGATGAAGTTTACCCAGGTCGCACAGGCCCCGCTTGAGGAGGGGCGCACCTATGTCGCGGTTTTTCGCGCCACGGGGCCTCGTCCTGCCCCCGAAGAGATCGTCCCCTGCGAAAATCCGCCTTCCTGAACGCCTGTTCGCGACTGACGGCAATGGGCAGGTGCTACCGGTTTTGTCGATCTGCATGACCGCCGCTAAAGGTGCGGCGCGTCAGGGGGGAGGGGATCATGACATCTGAGGGCATATTTCTGGGAAAGGGCGGCGAAACGCGGCAGGAACTGCTGCTGTCGCGGGCCAATCGCCACGGTCTGATCGCGGGCGCCACCGGCACGGGAAAGACGGTGACGCTGCAAATCCTCGCCGAGGGGTTTTCCCGCGCGGGCGTGCCGACCTTTCTTTCGGACGTGAAGGGCGATCTTGCCGGCCTCGCCATGCCGGGCTCTCCTCAGTTCAAACATCATGAAAAACTGCTGGAGCGCGCGGCGGAAATCGGCCTCGACGATTATCGTTACGAACCCATGCCCGTCACCTTCTGGGACCTGTTCGGCGAACAGGGGCACCCCGTCCGTGCGACGATCAGCGAGATGGGACCGCTTCTGCTCGCGCGCCTGCTCGACCTGAACGACACGCAGGAGGGCGTTCTGACCATCGCCTTCAGAATTGCCGACGAGCAAAAGATGCTGCTGCTCGATCTGAAGGATCTGCGCGCCATGCTGACCTGGCTGGGCGACAATGCCGGCCAGGTGAAGACCAGATACGGCAATGTCTCAACGGCATCGATCGGCGCCATCCAGCGTCGCCTGCTTCAACTGGAGGAGCAGGGCGGGGAGCAGTTCTTTGCCGAACCCGCGCTCGACATTTCCGATTTCATGCGAACGGCGGACGATGGCCGCGGCGTGGTCAACATTCTCGCTGCCGACCGGCTGATGGAAAATCCGCGCCTTTATGGCACGTTCCTCCTGTGGCTGCTGTCGGAACTGTTCGAGATGCTGCCAGAGGTGGGCGACCCGGACAGGCCAAGGCTCGTCTTCTTCTTTGACGAGGCGCACCTGTTGTTCGATGAGGCGCCAAAGGCGCTGGTCGACAAGATCGAACAGGTCGTGCGCCTGATCCGTTCAAAGGGCGTGGGCGTCTATTTCATCACCCAAAATCCCGCCGATGTGCCTGACGAAGTCTCCGGCCAGCTGGCGCACCGCGTCCAACATGCCCTGCGCGCCTTCACGCCAAAGGAGCAAAAGGCAATTCGCGCCGTCGCGGACACATTCAGGCCGAATCCCGACGTCGATGTGCGCAGCGAAGTGACGGAATTGAAAACCGGCTGGGCGCTGACCTCCATGCTGACCGAGGATGGCGCCCCGACGCCGGTTGAAAAGACGATGGTGCGCCCGCCCGCCTCTCGCCTTGGCCCGCTGACGGGGGCGGAGCGGATCGCGGTGATCGCCTCCAGCGATCTCGGCATCAAATACCGGCAGGGGATCGATCGCGAATCTGCCTATGAATTGCTCGCTGTACGCGCGGCCGACGCCGCTCAGGCGGAGGAAATGGAGCAGGCGGAGGCAGAAGCACGCGCCGCCAGGAAAACCAATGACCGCTCCGCCGCCGCAGGTGGGTGGCTGGGAAAGATATTTGGCAAGGTCGCAGCCAGTGTTGCGGGCGCCGTCGTCGCGGATCAGGCGCGCAATCTGGGCGAAAAGCTTGCGGGCCGACAGCCGAGCGGACGCGCTCGCCAGTCGACAGCCGCAAAATCTGTGGGAATGGCGGGCAGCACGCTGGGCGCGGAAATCGGCCGCTCAATCGGTGGCACCACCGGCGCTCGCATAGGTCGCGGCGTACTCGGTTCCTTCAGCCGCAGCGTGGCGAAGAACTTCAGCTTGTAGGAGGCGGCGGGGCTAACAGCGCTGTCAGCCCTGCCGCATCCTCAACCGCTTAGCCGCTGACGCTCGCGCGGGCAGTATCGGCGTCCTGTGAACCTGCGGGTGCGGCGACGATGTCCTTCACCTGCGCGCCCTTGTCGATCACCAAAGTATCGGGGTCTCCGGCGGTCGAACGGGTGCTGGGTTCAGGGCTCGTGGCCTCGGCATCGTTCAGCAACATCTGTTCCGACTGGCTTTTCGCCGGGGGACGCACGCCGGGACCGAACAGCGCCTCCATCGCCTGCGTCTGCGCATCGGATTCGATGGCGCGCGGTGCGCCGGGGCGCGGCGGCTCCATGTTGAAATCCGGCGGCACGACCAGGGGGGCGTTGCGGCTGATGGCGAACTCGTCCGGTGCACCCCGGTCGCCGCCAAACACACCGTCCCCGCCGCCGCCGCAAGCGCTAAGGGCAAGAGCTGCCCCGGTGATGGCAATCAGGTTACGCATGATTTTCTTCCTTTTTGGCATGTGCATTCTGCCCGAAAAACGCACGTAATAATAGCAGGACCACGCCTATCGTAATGGCCGCGTCGGCGACATTGAAAACATAAAAGCTCCACTCGCCCACATAAAAGTGAACGAAATCTATAACATAGCCCAGACGCACCCGGTCGATGATATTACCAATCGCGCCGCCCAGGATCAGCGCCATGGCGATCAGGTCGGTGCGGTCGCGCTCCGAATTGATCCACCAGACGATCGCAATGGCAATACCGCCCGTCAACGCGACCAGCAGCCAGCGCCCCAGATCGCTGCCCGCCTGCATCAGCCCCATGGCGATGCCGACATTCTCGACCCAGGTGAAATTCAGGAACGGCAGCAGCGGGATCGAGCCCAGGCTTTCCAGTTGCAGCCGCTCGACGATCCACCATTTCGACAGTTGGTCGGCGATGAAAACAATGAATGCAACGACATAGGCGGTACGGGCCGTCATGATTGCACGACCTCGCTGCAGCGGCGGCATAGCTGCGGTCCCGTGTCCACGTCCGGCGTGTGGCGCCAGCATCGGGCGCATTTTTCCAGCTCGGTACGGTCCACCCTTATCCATGCGTCCGGATACGCCTCTGACGCGGCGGCTCCCCCGACGGCGTCCGTGCGGGCATCCACCCGGGCGATAATGGCCAGCTCGGCAAAATCGACACTGTCGACATCGGCCAGCGCCTCTACATCGGCCAGCACCAGCGCGACATCGGCTTCGTTGGACGAACGGATGGTCTTTTCCCGCCGCAACGGTTCGATGGCCTCTGTAACGGCGCCGCGTATCGCGCGCAGGCGATCCCATTTTTCTGCGAGGTCCGGGTTCAGCCAGCCCGCATCCACCTGCGGCCAGTCGGCGAAATGCACGCTGTCATCTTCGGTCGGGAAGCGTGTCTGCCACACTTCTTCCGCCGTGAACGCCAAGATGGGCGCGGCATAGCGCACCAGCGCATGAAACAATATGTCGAGCACAGTGCGGCATGCGCGCCGCCGGGGATCGTCCGGCGCGTCGCAATAAAGCGAATCCTTGCGCACGTCGAAATAGAAGCTGGACAGGTCGGAGCCGCAAAAGCCCTCCAGCGCGGTCAGATAGCCGGTATATTCGAACGCCTCCGCCTTCGCCCGCAATGTCGCGTCCAGCGTCGCCAGCCGGTGCAATACCCAGCGTTCCAGTTCCGGCATATCGGCGGCGTCCACCGCCTCCGCCGCGTCGAAATCGCTGAGCGCACCCAGCAAATATCGGAAACTGTTGCGCAGCTTGCGGTAGCGGTCGCCGATCCCTTTCAGGATCTCGTCGCCGATCCGGTGATCCTCGGTATAGTCGACGGCGGACACCCACATGCGCAATATATCCGCGCCCTGGACATCGATGATGGACTTGGGGTCGGTCGTGTTGCCCAGCGACTTGGACTGTTTCCGGCCTGTCTGGTCCAGCGTCATGCCATGCGTCAGCAGGCCCTTATAGGGGGCCCGCCCGCGCGTGGCACAGCTTTCCAGCAGTGACGACTGGAACCAGCCGCGATGCTGGTCGCTGCCCTCCAGATACAGGTCGGCGGGCGATGACAGGTCCGGCCACTTGCCTGATTCCAGCACGAAGGCGTGCGTCGATCCGCTATCGAACCAGACGTCCAGAATGTCGCGCACCGGCACATAGTCCGCGGCGTCATATTGATCGCCTAGCAGGATCTGGTGGTCTGCCGCGAACCAGGCATCTGCACCGCCTTCGCGCACGGCGTCGATGATGCGGCGGTTGACGGCCTCGTCGGTCAGGAACTCGCCGGTTTCCTTGTGCACGTACAGCGTCAGCGGCACGCCCCAGGCGCGCTGGCGCGACAACACCCAGTCGGGCCGCCCCTCGACCATGGATTTCAGGCGCTTATATCCGCGTTCCGGGACGAAGCGGGTCTTCTCTATCTCGGCAAGGGCGATCTCGCGCAGGCTGTGCTCGCCATCCATGCGCACGAACCATTGCGGCGTGCAGCGATAGATCAGCTTTGCCTTTGACCGCCAGGAATGCGGATAGGAATGCTCGTAATCCGCCGACGCCGCCAGCAGGCCACCGGCTTCGCTCAGGGCGGTACAGATCGGCCCGTCGGGCGCGTTCACCTTATAGACGTGATTGCCGCCGACGACGGGCCAGTCCGCCTTGTAAACGCCGCCGTCATCGACCGCGAAGATCGGCTCGATGCCATATTTACCGCACAGGCGAAAATCGTCCTCGCCATGGTCGGGCGCCATGTGGACGAGGCCCGTACCGCTGTCGGTGGTAACGAAATCGCCGGGCAGTAGCGGGCGAGGGTCGGCGAAGAAGGGATGCAGATCGTGCAGAGGATGCCGCGCGATGGCACCTGCAAGGTCGCTGCCCTTGCCGCGCCAGATTTCAACGCTGTCATCGACGCTATTTGCCGGATGACGGCCCAGCGTGTCGGCCAGCAACTCCGTGGCGGCAAGGATGATGCGTCCGCCGGTTTTCACGGCGACATATTCAATGTCCTCGCCATAGGACAGGGCCCGGTTTACCGGAATGGTCCAAGGCGTCGTCGTCCAGATGACCGCATGTGCACCGACCAGCTCGGGCGCGTTCGGCGCCTCGACGATCTCGAACGCCACGTCGATCTGCGTCGAGGTGATGTCCTTATATTCGACCTCCGCCTCGGCCAGCGCGGTCTGTTCTACGGGCGACCACATGACGGGCTTTGCGCCCTGATACAGGCGGCCGGATCCGGCGACTTTCAGGAATTCCTCGACGATGATCGCCTCGGCGTCGTAATCCATGGTCAGATAGGGGCGGTCCCACGTCCCCATGATGCCCAGGCGCTGAAACTGCTCAGACTGGATTTCCACCCATTTTGCGGCGAAGTCCCGGCATTGCTGGCGAAACTCGATGGGATCGACATCGTTCTTGTCGCGCTTTTTCTTCCTGTACTGCTCCTCGATCTTCCACTCGATGGGCAGGCCGTGACAGTCCCAGCCGGGGGTATAGGGGGCATCGAAACCGCGCAGCGTCGCCATGCGGACGGTGATGTCCTTCAGGATCTTGTTCAGCGCATGGCCGATATGGATATCGCCATTGGCATAGGGCGGGCCGTCATGCAGGATCCATGTGTCCCGCCCCGCACGCTTTTCGCGCAGCCGCTTATAGACCTCCGTCCGCGCCCAGCGGTCCAGAATGGCAGGTTCCTTCTGCGCCAGTCCCGCCTTCATGGGAAAGTCGGTCTTCGGCAGGAAAACGGTATCGCGATAATCGGGGGGCGTGTCGTCGGTCATAGACGACGGCATGTAGCGAGGGTGCAGCCTAGTGGGAAGGTGGCGCAGACGCCTTTTCCGTACGAGGGCAGGGGAATCGGCGTGACGACCTAATATCCGCCGCCCTCGTCCAGGAAGCTCTGTTCTTCCGGTGTCGTCTCCCGACCTAGCGCGGCATTGCGGTTGGGAAACCTTCCAAAGCGCTCGATAATGTCCCTATGGCCCAGCGCAAATTCCGGGCGCTCGTCGCCGCGAAGCGCGGTGAACAATTCAACGGCACGATTCTGCGCGTCCATATTTTCACCGTGCATGAAGGGCATATAGAGAAACTGCCGCTCCTCCTCGGAATAATCTTGGTCCCAGCCCCGCTCGATCGCCAATTGCGCCAGGTGCAGCGCGTCCTGATCCTGGGCAAAGGCGCGCGCACTGCCCCGGTGCAAATTACGGCTGAACTAATCGAGAACGATAATGGCGGCCAGAAGACCGTCATGCGTCGCCAGCCATGCGTCCGGAATGTGGTTGGATAGATCTTCGTGCAGCTGTCCGAACCTCTCCCGGATCGTCCGGTCCAGATCATCGTCCTGCTTGAAATGCAGGTCGGACGGTGTCTCGTCGAACCAGAAGGTCAGGATGTCCTTGGGGGCTGTCATCGTGCTGGCATGGCAAAGCCCCTCCCCTTGTGGGAGGGGCCCGGCTTTATTCCGTCTCCGCTTCCATCATCTCGACGCCGACAAAGACGGCATTGCTCGACCCACGCGGCTGGATCAGCATGGCAACCGAGTTGCGACCGGCCTTGCGCGCGGCGTCAACTGCGGCGGTGGCGTCTGCCGGGGTGCGCGTTGGGCGGCCGTTGATTGAGACGATCACCGCACCGCGGCCGATACCCTTTTGCGCGGCATCGCTGCGCCGGTCGACGCCTGCCACCACGACGCCTTGAACCTCGTCGTCGATACGCAATTGCTGCCGGATTTGCGGCGTCAGTTCCGCCAGCGAGATACCCAGCGACTTGCGCGCCGTCTCGCTGCCGGGGGCGTTCTCGTCGGCACTCATCTCCGGCTCGCCGCTCTGATTGGCCGCGATTTCATTTTCGGGCGGCCGCTCCGTCAGGGTTGCCGACAGTTCCATGCGCTTGCCGTTGCGGATCAATTCGATGGGGATCGTGGAATTGATGCCACTATTCGCCACCAGGAAGCTCAGCGTATTTTCGCTGGTAACCCTCTGATCGTTGATCTTGACGATGACATCGCCCTGACGAATACCTGCCTTCGCGGCGGGGCCGTCCGGTTCGACGGCGGCGACGATCTCGCCATTGTCGTCGTCCAGGCCCAGCCCTTCGGCCAGTTCTTCGTTGATCGGCTGGATCGACACGCCCAGATAGCCGCGTCGCACACGGCCCATGGTTTTCAGCTGCTCGATAATCGGCTGTGCCTGGCTGGCCGGAATGGCAAAGCCGATGCCCACGTTCCCGCCCGTGGGGGAGAAGATGGCGGTATTGATGCCGATCACATTGCCCGACAGGTCGAACATGGGGCCGCCGGAATTGCCCTGGTTGATGCTGGCATCGGTCTGGATGAAGCGGTCATATTGCCCCGCGCTGATATTGCGGTGCAGGGCGGATACGATACCGGCGGTGACGGTGCCGCCCAGCCCGAACGGATTGCCGATCGCGACAACCCAGTCGCCGACCCGCACGCTGTCGGACGTGCCGAAGCGGACATAGGGTAGATCCTCGCCGTCGACCTTCAGCAGCGCAAGATCGCTCAGCGGATCGCGTCCAATGACTTTCGCCTCGAATTCGCGTTCGTCGCCCAGCGTCACTGTGATCGTGTCGACGGGATCGTCACCCGTCCGCGCCGTGACGACATGGTTGTTGGTAACGACATAGCCATCCGGTGAAATGATGAAGCCGGAACCGAGCGAATTCGCCTCCCGCGTTTCTGGTTCCGCATCCTCCTGCTCCTCATTGAAGCGCCGGAACAACTCCTCCAGCGGAGAGCCCGGACCCAGGCGGGGGAAGGGGGACCGGCGCACCTCTACCTGCTGCGTCGTCGATACGTTGACGACGGCGGGCTGCAGACGCGCCGCAAGATCGGCAAAGCTGTTCGGCGCGCCGCCCGGCGGCGTTGCCTGCGCGACGGCGGGCGCCGCGTTTTGCGGTGCCTCTGCCTGCGCGCTTCCCGGCGTTTGCAGGGCAAGCGTCGCTGCGCTGCCAAACAACAGTCCGGCGGCGATATAGGATGTCGCAGTGGTGGTGGCGGTGCGAAGTTTAGCCATGTTCGTGTCGTTTCCTGCCTGGTTTCGCCAGTATAAGAATGTCTGCCTTACGCGAATAAGGCCCTCATGTTAAATATAGGGTACCCAATACGATAGCCGCGCCTGCGGCAAAGCTGACGGCACCCATGATCCGAACCTTATCCGACCCATTGGCGAACAATGTATCAACTGCACGTTTCATGGCATCCGGAAATAGAGCGTAGGCCGCGCCCTCAAGTGCGATTGCGAGACCCAGCGCAACGATCAGGTTCATATTTCCTACGACCTAGCGGCCAACGTTCCCCTGAAACTGTTCCAGAAATTCGTTCTCGGGTGACAGGACCATGGACGCGTTGCCATCCTTGAATGCTTCCTCATAGGCCTGCATCGCGCGATAGAATTCATAGAAGCCTTCATCCTTGCCAAAGCTGTCGGCATAGATTTTCGCCGCCGCCGCATCTGCGTTCGCACGGATGACGCGGGCCTGCCGGTCGCCTTCGGCGCGAATGCCGCGCGCCTCCTGCTCACGTGCCGTGCGCATGCGGGCAAAGGCAGAATCGAGCGGCTGGCCCGGTGGCAGGTCGGCGCGCTTGATGCGCACATCCACGATTTCAGCGCCATAATTTGCCGCCGAGCGATTTACCGCCGTCTGGATCGTATCCATCAGGTCAGCGCGTTCCGGACTCAACAGCGCTGCAAAGGTCTGACGGCCGAGTTCGTTGCGAAGTCGCGACGTTAAAATCTGCGACAACTCGTCCGCAGCACGGGCTTCGGTGCCTACGGCTGTATACATGCGCAGCGGATCGACGATGCGAAAGCGTGCAAAGGCGTCCACAACGACCCGCAACTGATCGGTCGAAAGGACCGTTTGCGGCTCCATGTTCAGGTCTTGAACGCGCTTGTCGATGTAAACGACATCGTCGACGAACGGCAGTTTCATCTGCACACCTGCTTCGGTCCGCCCATATACGACGTCTGGATCATATTCGTTGACGACGGAAACAGGGTCGCCAAGCCGCGTTACGATGGCTTGCTGCGATTCTGAAATCGTGAAGAAGCTCGTGACCACCAGCACCAGGCCGATGAACAGCAGCGCGAGGATCAGGATCGGATTTTTCAGGCTCATCACTGGTCTCCGGCGGGCGCGGGCGCGCGTCTGTTTGTTTCCGGCAGCGGCAGATAGGGAACCACGCCATCGGCTTCCAGGATGGTCTTGTCGACCTTCCCTAGGACGCGCTCCATTGTCTCGTAATACATGCGCTTCCGCGTCACGTCGGGGGCCAGGCGATATTGTTCGTAAACCGCGTCGAACGCAGCAGCCTGACCCCGCGCCTGCGCCACGAGTTGCTGGCTGTAGGCGCGCGCTTCGTTGATATAGCCCTCGGCATTCTGCTGCGCAGCGGAAACGTCCTTGAAGGCATCGTCGACGGCGGCGGGGGGATCGGCCTGCCGGATATCGACACCCACAATGTCGACACCTGCGCGATATTCGTTGAGCAATGCCTGCGTCCGCGCAGCCACTTCGGCGGCGATTTGCTCGCGCTGAGGGCCGATGGCCGCGTCCAGTTCCACGGACGCCACGACAGAACGCATGGCAGATTCCGCCGTTTCGCGGATCGTGCCCTCGGGATTGGCGATCTGGAACAGGTATAATTGGGGATCTCTGATCTTCCAGCGCACCTGATAGGCGATATCTATAATGTTCTGATCGCTGGTCAGCATCAGGTTCTGGTCGGTCGCGTCGACGGACCCGATGGCGATGGTGGAAACCTGTTCTACCTTCGGTTTGGTGACGGTGACGATGGGGGCCGGCCATTTGAAGTGCGTGCCGGGCAGCGTTGTTTTCAGATAGCGCCCGAACATCTGTTCGACGCCGCGTTCATCGGGCTCGACGCGATAGATGCTGGTGGCGGCCACCCAGACGACCGCGATCGCGACAAAGATCCAGCTCCACGGAAGGGTGCGGCGACCACCGCCGCCCCCGCCGCCGCCGCCACCGCCGCCTCCGGGCAGGCCGGAGCGCAGCCGTTCCTGGCTGCGCTTGATGAAGTCGTCGAAATCGACGCTGCCGGACTTTGACGGGGGTGTGTTGCCGCCGCTTGGCTTGGTGGGTTTCTGTCCCCAGGGATTGCGCGGTTTGTCGCCGCCCCCGCCACTATTTCCCCACGGGCCACCGCCCTCATTCTTGTCCCAAGGCATATCTGCCCTTCCCGCACTTACGCATTTCCGTTCGGTGCCTATATACGAACGCCTCCCGCGCTTTCCTATAGGCGCGCTCTTTTTGCCCACCCGGACCTCCGATATGACCGAAAATGAACTCCGCCAAAGCCTCTCCAGCGTCCGCGATCCCGCCGCCGGCGCCGACGTTGTCGCATCCGGCCGCGTCTCCGGCATAACGGTGCGCGGCGGCCAGCCGGGTTTCGTGCTGGATGTCGGCGGGCTTGCGGCGGGTGAGGTTACTGCATTGAAAGAGGCGCTGGAGGCGGCGGCCCCCGGCGCGCGCATCATCACCACGTCCGAGATGAAGGCGCAGCCGAAGCGCGCGCCGCCGCACGACGTACCCGCCGCCACCTTTCCGAACATCCGCCACATTCTGGCCGTCGCCTCAGGCAAGGGCGGGGTGGGCAAATCGACGATTGCTGCAAACCTTGCCGTCGCAATGGCACAGGACGGCATGCGCGTGGGATTGCTGGACGCGGATATTTATGGGCCGTCGGTGCCGACCCTGCTGGGGCTGGATGGCCGCGCGGAGGGCGTGCAGGGCAGGATTCAGCCCATGCAGGCCCATGGGCTGAAGGCGCTTTCCATCGCCGCCCTTACCAAACCCGGTCAGGCCGTCATCTGGCGCGGTCCCATGGCCGCCGCCGCCATGATGCAAATGCTGACCGATGCCGATTGGGGACAGCTCGACGTTCTCGTCATCGACATGCCACCCGGTACGGGCGACATACAGCTCAGCCTGGCGCAAAAGATCGGCGGCGCGAAGGCGGTGGTGGTATCGACGCCGCAGGACCTCGCCCTGATCGACGCCGAAAAGGCCATCGCCATGTTCGGAAAGGTGGGGGTGCCGGTGGTGGGCATCGTCGAGAACATGTCGACCTTCCACTGTCCGAAGTGCGGAGAGGCGACCGATATTTTCGGTCATGGCGGGGCAGAGGAAACATCCCGTGCGCGCGGCGTTCCTTTTCTTGGTGCCGTTCCGCTCACCATGAGCCTGCGCGAAAGTGCCGATGCAGGGACGCCCGCTGTCCTGGCAGGCGGTGCCGCCGCCGACGCCTTGAACGCGGTGGCACGCACCCTGATGAAACAGTTGGAGACGATCGATGCCCCTCACGAATGATGCCGACATCAAGGATTTGCTGGAAGCGACGAAGACCATCGCGATGATCGGCCTGTCCGACAGGCCGGACCGCGCCTCCAACGGTGTCATGCTGTTTCTTCAGCGTCAGGGCTACCGCGTCATGCCCGTCAATCCGACCATCGCGGGCGAGCAGGTGCATGGCGAGCATGTCTGGGCATCGCTCGACGAAATCGGCGTGGATATCGACATGGTCGATATTTTCCGCAATTCGGCGGCTGCCGCCGATGCCGTTGACGAGGCGATTGCGGCGGGGGCGAAGTCGGTCTGGATGCAGTTGGGCGTCGTCAACGAAGCGGCCGCCGCAAAGGCCGAGGCTGCGGGGCTGAAGGTCGTCATGGACCGCTGCCCAAAGATTGAAATCCCCCGCCTGGGTGTCGCCGCGAAGGATGTCTGAAGCCCCACATAAAAAGCCCCCGCCGTTCATTCGAACGACGGGGGCTTTTTAACTTATCCGCACGGGGCTTTAGGCCACTTCCAGCAGGTTCCGCTCCTCGGCAAGGTTCGTCATTGCCTTCTGCAGCTTCTCGAACGCCCGCACCTCGATCTGGCGCACCCGTTCCCGGCTGATGTCATAGACCTGGCTAAGTTCTTCCAGAGTCTGCGGTTCATCCGTCAGGCGGCGTTCCGTGATGATGTGCTTTTCACGGTCGTTCAGCGTACTCAGCGCCTCCGCCAGCAATGCCGACCGCACGTCGGCCTCCTGCGCATCGGCGACGATCGAATCCTGCAGCGGTTCGTCATCCTCCAGCCAGTCCTGCCATTCGGAATCGCCTTCCTCGGCGCGCAGGGGGGCGTTCAGGCTGGTATCGCCGCCGCGCATCATGCGACGGTTCATGGAGATGACCTCCTCCTCCGTCACCTTCAGCTCAGTGGCGATCTGCTTCACATCGTCGGGATGCATGTCGCCATCTTCGAACGCGTCGATTTGGCTCTTCATGCGGCGCAGGTTGAAGAACAGCTTCTTCTGCGCTGCGGTCGTGCCGATCTTCACCAGGCTCCAGGAGCGCAGGATGAATTCCTGAATGCTCGCGCGGATCCACCACATGGCATAGGTCGACAGGCGAAAGCCCTTGTCCGGCTCGAATTTCTTCACGCCCTGCATCAGGCCGACATTGCCCTCTGAAATCAGGTCGCTCGTCGGCAGGCCATAGCCGCGATAGCCCATGGCGATTTTCGCCACCAGGCGAAGATGGCTCGTGACCATACGGTGCGCGGCATCGCGGTCGCCATGCTCCTTGAAGCGTATGGCGAGCATATATTCTTCTTCCGCCGTCAGGACGGGGAATTTCTTGATTTCGCTCAGATAGCGATTGAGCGACGTGCCACCGCTAAGGGCGGGGATGGTCGCCGGTATATTCGTCTTTGCCATTTCGGCCTCACTCCTTCTCATGCGGACCCTCAAATTCCGGCATCCGCGGGGACATCTCGCGCTCGTCCCTTATACGGCGACGAACCACGGTCTCACTCATCTCAATGAACGGAAAGCGCCGCGATCAGTTCCTGCATATCGCCGGGAAGCGGGCTTTCGAAAGACATGTTTTCTTTACCTGAGGGATGCTCAAATTGCAAGTATTTCGCGTGCAGCGCCTGTCTGTGAAAGCCCATGGAAGATAGCAGCTTTCTTTGCGCGGATTTGCCCGTTCCACCGTAAAGCGGATCGCCAAGCAGGGGAAATCCCCGCGATGCCAGATGCACACGTACCTGATGGGTGCGCCCGGTCTCCAGTTGGCATTCGACCAGCGCCGCATTGCCCAGTGCCTTCAGGGTGCGATAATGCGTCACGGCGGCCTTGCCCCGGCCGTCTTCCAGCACCGCCATCTTCTTGCGGTTTTTCGGGGAGCGGCCGATATTCCCTTCGATCCGGTCAGCCGTGGGCACGGGCACCCCGCGCGTGATCGCGGCATAGCGGCGCCCGACAGTGTGGGCGGCGAACTGGGCGGCCAGCGCCATGTGCGCATGCGCGGTCTTTGCCGCCACCAGCAGGCCCGACGTATCCTTGTCGATTCTGTGCACGATGCCGGGGCGGGTGACGCCGCCAATGCCGCTCAGACTGCCGCCGCAATGGTAAAGCAGGGCGTTTACCAGCGTTCCGTCGGAATTGCCTGCCGCCGGGTGCACGACCAGGCCGGCGGGTTTGTCGATGACGATCAGTTCGTCGTCCTCGAATATGATATTCAACGGGATATTCTGCGGCGCGGCGCGGTCGGGGATGGGTGCGGGAACCGCGATCGTAAAGCTTTCGCCCGCCTTCACGCGCCGGGATGCCTGCCGCTCGACGCCGCCGCTGCCCGTTACCGCGCCCTCTTTCAGCAGCGCCTTCAGCCGCTCGCGCGACAGTTGCGGGTGGGCGTCGGCCAGCGCCCGATCCAGGCGCACGCCGGCATTTGTTACCACGATTTCGATATTCGACTTGGCGCGCGTCATCGTGCAGGACTTCGGCGATGGAATGGCAAATCGCAAGAGACGCGCTCGACGCGATTCGAGCGCACGCCGACCGCGCCGCCCCGCAGGAGGCGTGCGGACTGCTTCTGGGGCCGCACGCGGAGGGGCTGCAGCCTGCCGAGACGGTCATGATAGGCGAGGCAAGGGCCACTGCAAACGTGTCGGACCGGCCCGCCAGGAATTTCGAAATCGATCCGCAGGCGCTTTTTCGTGCCCACCGCGAAGCGCGCGGGGGCGGGCCCCGGCTGCTCGGCTATTATCATTCGCACCCGAACGGCTGTGCCCAGCCCTCCGCCATTGACGCGGCGCGGGCTGCGCCGGACGGAAAATTGTGGATTATCTGTGCATCCGGCATCACCGGCTGGATCGCAGGCGACGCTGGCCTTCATGGTCGATTTAGGCCTATCAAGCTTCTGGAGACGTAACAGGGGAAGTTTCTTGGCGCAGGGCGTCGTCAAATGGTTCGATCGCAAGAAAGGGTTCGGCTTCATCGCGCCGGATCTCGGTGTGCTCGATGTTTTCGTCCACGTCTCATCCCTCTCTCGGGAAGGGCCGGGTGTTCTGGCAGAGGGGGATCGGGTACAGTTCGAACTGACGCAACTTCGCGACGGGCGGGTCAGCGCCTTTGACGTTACGACCATCTCTTCGTCATAGCCGAAATGAAAAAGGGATCCGGGGCGGCTTTAGGTGCGTTGCGCTAGATTAACGGTCGAGCGGTTTTGATGGATTGCGCCCGATCACCTGTTTTTGGAGGAGTGGCCCATGAACTCAGCCCATTTTGCGAGCCTCTTATGTTCGCGCCTCTGCCACGATCTCGTCAGTCCGGTGGGATCGCTTTACAATGGGGTCGAACTTCTGGCGGATGAAACGGACCCCGCCATGCGCGCGCGCTGCATGGACCTTTTGGCCGACAGCGCGAGGCAGACAGCCAACAAGCTGAAATTCTTTCGGCTCGCCTTTGGGGCTGCTGGCGGCTTCGGCGATCATATCGACACGCGGGAGGCGCAGGCCGCGCTTGAGGGGCTTTATGGCTCCGAAAAGCGGATCGAGGTAGAATGGCTGGTGTCGGGTGTCTCGCTGCCAAAGGGCGCGGTGAAAATGCTCCTGAACCTGGCAATGATTGCTGGCGATGCACTGTTGCGGGGCGGAACGCTGCAGGTCGCCAGCGAAGAGGTTGATGGCGCCACCGAAGTGGCGGTCAGGGCGGAGGGGCCGCGCCTCCTCCTCGACGAGGAATTGCGCTTGACCCTGCAGGGACAGTCGAAGGAGGACGGTCTGACGCCACGTGCTGCCAGCGCCTATCTCGTCTGCATGCTCGCTGCCGAGGCGGGCACCGAAATCCAGATTTCCGAAGGAGAAGGGCGCCTGGTGTTCGGCGCTCGCCTGGCTTAGCTCAGTCCGTCGGGCCTTTTGATCGGCCGAGCGCTCCCGCCGCCCGCAGTTCAGCAATTTCCCTGCCGCTCAGGCCCAGCCGCTCCGACAGCAGCGCCTCCGTATGCTCGCCCAGCCGGGGCGGCATCGTACCCGCCACGGTCGGCGTTTCGCCCAGCTTCAGCGGGGACGCCACGATTTCGACCTCTTGTCCTGCGGAGCCGCTGGATAGCGTCGCCACCATATCCCGTGCCACCGCTTCGGGTGATCGCAGTGCCTCGCCGACTGTGCGGACCTCGCCGCATGGAATGCCGGCTGCGCGCAGGCTCTGCAGCCAGAAATCCGTCGTTTCTTCCGCAATACGAGCGGCCAGCAGTGGGATCAGGGCCGCACGATTGGTCACGCGCGCATCATTGGTCGCGAACCGCGCGTCCTCCGCCAGTTCCGGTCGTGCCAGCGGCCCCTTGCAGAATGCGGCGAACTGCCGGTCATTGCCGACCGCAATGACCGTGCTGCCATCGTTCGTCGCGAACAATTGATAGGGGACCACCGTGGGATGGCCATTGCCCAGGCGCGGCGGCGTCTCTCCCGAGGCGAGGAACGCTGCGCCGACATTCGCCAGCATGGCCAGCTGGCAGTCGAACAGGGCCATGTCGATATGCTGTCCCACTCCGTCGCGTGCCTGCGCGATCAGTGCCGCCAATATCGCCTGCGCGGCGGCCATCCCGGTGTAAAGATCCGCCACCGCAACGCCGACCTTCATCGGCTCGCCCTCGGCGGGTCCCGTTACGGACATCAACCCGCCCTCGGCCTGAATGACGTAATCATACCCCGGCCGTGCGGCGAGCGGGGAGACCCGACCATAGCCCGAAATGCTGCAATAGATGAGGCGGGGGTTGAGCGCGGACAGGGACGAATGGTCCAGTCCGAATTTCTGCAGACCGCCCAGCTTGTAATTTTCGACCAGAACGTCCGCGTCGGCGGCGAGCCTCCGCACCAGCTGTTGCCCCTCCACCGTCGAAATGTCGATGGCCATGCTTTTCTTGTTGCGGTTGGCACAGAGATAATAGGCCGATTCCGTCCCGACATAGGGTGGTCCCCAGCGGCGTGTATCGTCGCCACCGGCCGGGTTCTCGATCTTCACGACATCGGCACCCAGGTCGCCCAGGATCATGGTGCACCAGGGACCTGCCAGAACGCGCGAAAGGTCCAGGACCTTGATACCGGAAAGCGGGGCAGGGCGGGCGATGACATCATTCCTGAAAAAAAGCGGGCGGAAGGACCCGTTGGATCCTCCCGCCCGCCTAACAGGTCGATGGGGGTCTAGCGACAGGTTACGCCGTCATCGTCCGCCGATTTGCCGACATAGGCACCCACGGCGCCGCCGATGATGGAGCCCAGCAGCTTGGAGCCATCGGGCGCCACGACATTGCCCAGCGTGCCGCCGGTCAGGCCGCCGATGATCAGCCCGGCCGTGCCGTCATCGCGTTCGCAATAATAACGACCATCGCGTCCGCGATAGACGCGGTCATCGGCAGACAAGCGCCGCGCGCGATAATTGTCGCCCTTCCGGTAATGGTCCACCGGGTCCCAGCGCTGGGCACGATCCTTGGCGCGTTTTCCGTGGGCAGGTGCCCAAGACGGCGGATCTGCAGCGGCAGGTGCCGAAAGAACCGGCAGGGACAGGGCCGCGCAGGCGGCGGCAAAAATCAGTGTACGCATGATCAACTCCTTTTCCGAAGTGGAAGGGGAACGTACGCAATTGGACGAAAGAGCCTGAACCCCCCACAACGGCAGACGAGCCGTTATTTTTCAGCGACAAGCTGATGGTTTCGGAGATTTTGCGGGGCTTCGGCTTCGCCTCAATAGTCCTTTGAGTAACGCAGATTGACCGCCTGCCCGCCAAAGGTGGACACGCTGGACAATATACTCAGCGCCCGCGACAGGGCGATCTCGATCTGCGTCGCGGTAAAGCCGCGCGTGTCGGTAATGACCTCCACATAGATGTCGTCGGCCAGATATTGGCCCACCGCCAGGGCGGTGCCGCGCCCGGTCGCCTCGTCCGCGCCGACGATCTTCAGGCGATCAAAGCCGGTCGCGCCGCGCAATGACGCAATCGGATTCAGCCCGCCCCCGCCAGAGCCGCGCAGGCTGTTCAGGCTGGCCGCCAGCTGCACAGCCTCCAGCGCGCCCAGTTCCGACGGCGGACCGCCGAACAGGATCAGCGACAGGATCTCGTCCTCCGGCCGAACCGGGCGGGATGTGAACGCGATCTGCGGGTCATATGCGCGGCCGGTGATATTTATGATGGCCGTTACCGTATCGACGTCGGTTTCGGCGCGAATGTCCAGGCGCGGATTGATTTCCTTTTCGCCGGTCATCTCGATGATGCCGCGCGTCAGGTCGAAACTGCTATTGGCAAAGCCGAAGGTGCCGCGCAGGATTTCCAGCTCGCCCCGCACACGATAGTCGCTCGCCGTGCCGCCGACGTTCAGGTCCATCTGCCATTCTGATTCCAGGCCCATGCCGGTGACGAAAATGCGGTTATCGGCACGTATGTCGATGTCGAGATTCCAGTCGGAGGGTGGAACTGCTTCCTCTTCCTCTCCTGCGGCATTCTCGACGCTTTCCAAGCTCACCGGCCGCCTTCTGACGCCCGCCAATTCGGCGATTTCCTCGCCGCCCTGACGCACGATGCGATAACGCGCTTCGGGCAGCGTCAGCGTGCCCGAAATGCTTGCCGGCCGGTTGGGTCCGTTGACGATGTTCAGATCGCCGGAAACGCGTGCAGAAATCCCTTCGCCTTCGGCCAGTTGGGCATTATCCACCGTGACGCTCAGGTCGATGGGATAGCCGTCCTCTGCGGACAGGCTGGCGCGGCCGCTGGCGGAAACAGTGCCCTCCCCGGCGCGGCCGGCCATCTGGTTCAGGACGAAATCCGTATTGGTAAAACGACCGTCCAGCCGCAGGTCGGCAATGCGCGTGCCGAAGGTTTCGTTTTCATATACCAGGCTGTTCGCCTTCACGACGCCGGTCAGCCGCGGCGCATCCAGCCTGCCGGAAACATCCGCCGCAATGGCAAGCGGCCCCTCGAGATGCTGCCCCGCCAGCCCGGCGAAGGAGAAGAGCGCGCTCGCCGGACCGTTATAGCGCAACCCGCCCGACAGGGGCGCCGCGAACAGCTGCTCGCTCCAGCTGCCGGTGCCGCCTTCTGACGGCGACAGGGCGGCTTTCATGCGGCCCACGATCCGCCCGCGTTCCCGCATCAGGGCGCTCAGATCGCCGCCCTCCCCGTTCAGCTTGCCGACCATGGTGATATCGACCGGCTGCGATACGGCGACCGCGCCCGATCGGGTGAAATCGTCCAGCTTCAGGCGCATGTCGGCTTCGGGAAAGGCATCGCTTGACGTTTGCCGGAAATCCACGCTGCCGGTCGCGCTGCCGCCAAAGCCCGCGGCGGGGGCAAAGGCATTCAGGATGCCCAGATCGAACTTGTCGAACCGCGACTGCAGCATGATGCCGTCGCCATAGCTGCCGGCGATCCGCACATCCCCTTCGCGCAGCCGCAAGGTCGCGGGTGCCAGCCTATATCCCTCGTCGGTCATCATGATGCGCAGCGGACGCACGGATTGGACCGACTGACCGGAAATTTCGCCCTTGATCGCCGCCAATATGCTATCTGCACCCAATCTGGCGTTGACGGCGATTTCATAGGGTGTCGGCGCGCTGCCCTCCGCGACCAGACGCGCGGTTCCCGTTCCCCCCGGACTGCCCTCGAATTCGGCGCGCGCCTTGGCAATGCGGAATGTGCCATAGCGCACATCTGCCATCTGCGCCTCGCCATCGATGGTGGGGCCGCTGTCGGGCAGGGCGATTGTCGCATCTATGTCGGCCCTGCGAATACCGATCGGCGTCTCGCCGCCACTGCTGAAGTCGCGAATGCGCGCGTTCAGCGCGGCCGTCTGCACCGCTTCACGCGCGCCCAGCGACACATTGCCCGCCACGCCATTGCCGGAAAGGCTGAGGTCGCCGACGAACGGCCCAGCCGCGGCCTGACGTATCGTGCCTGCCGCCGTCACGCCCGCCAGCGTGGCGCGCTCTATATCGATGATCAGCGCATCTCCCGTGCGGATCAGCAAATCGGCATCGAAATCGCCATAGGGGGTGCCGCCGTTCGCCTGCACGTCATAACCGGCGGCGGTGCCGCGAATGACGGCCTCCACGTCGGTAAAGGCGATGCCCAGCGTCGGATTGGCGGCGGTTACTCGGATTACCGGCGCGTCCGTTGTGCCGCTGATGGCTGTCGTGAAGCGTCCATAGGCGCGGCTCGTCCCCGCCAGGTTGAGCGCGATGCGGCCATCGGGCGTGTACCGCCCCTTGCCACTTGCGCGCAGGCCGGGCGCCGTGACGCGGATATTCTCCACGCCATATATGCCGTCGCCAGGCGCGGTGAAGTCGGCAGTCATCTTTGCCTGCCCGCCGAAAAACTCCTGCACGGTCTCATTGTCGATGCGGCGCGTCTGCACCGCGATGGGGCCGCGCAAGCCGAATGAGCCGTTCGGCCCCGGTACCAGCTTTATGTCGGCAACCAGGTCGACGAGGCCCAGGCCCGGCACTTCATAGCGATTGACCCGGCCCTGAATGGCGCCGGTATATGTGCCGCTGGCAAAGTCCGCGACGATCAGGGCGGTGACATCGATCCGGTCGGTGGTCAGCTTCAGATCGTCGCTGACCGCGCGTCCATCGGCGATACGGAACGTGCCGTTGGCTTTCAAATTGGTCATCAGGCCGCCAACCGCATCCGGCAGGCCGCTGACACGCCGCGCCGTGGCGTTCAGCGGCACGACCATGCCGCCATCCTCTACCCGGCCATCGCCCGATGCGACCAGATCCTCGACCAGCATGTCGTTGATGCCGATCGCTTCCGCCGTCAGTTCATAATCCACGTCGGGAACGGTGAAGGCGTCGTTCAGGACCAGCCGCGTGCGGATCGCACGACCGGCAATGCCCTCGGCGATTGCGCCCGGTTCCAGCAATTGTGCCTCGATCACCATATTTTCAAAGCTGCTGCGGTCCAGCGCCAGCCCGCCCGCGGCGTCGACGGTAAACGCATCTGCGCGCACGGCCACATCAACGCCCATGATTTCCGCGCGTGTATCGACCGTGGCATCGACCGTCAGGCGTTCGCCCGCCATCCGCGCCGCTGGCCCCTCAAGAAAGGAAGACAGGGCAAGCGGGCCCCGCACGCGATAAAGTCCTTCCTCCGCGCTCAGATCCAGGCGCGTAATCGCCTCCCCTGCGGAATCGACCAGCAGGCGCCCGTTCCAGTTGGTCCATGTGCCCACAGACTGTTCGATGCGCGCGCGCAAGGGGCGGGCGACGCCTGTCATTCCGGCCACCAGACCGTCGGCGGGTGCGATCAGATCCATGGCCACGTTCAGCTTGTCGTCCGCCGGGTCCACCAACAGCGACAGGTCGAAGCGATCACCGCCCGCCAGGCCATCTTCCGACAGAGCGCGTGCATCCAGCTCGACGGTCGCCTGGCCGCC
This sequence comes from Pacificimonas sp. ICDLI1SI03, assembly GCF_054740865.1. Taxonomy (NCBI): domain Bacteria; kingdom Pseudomonadati; phylum Pseudomonadota; class Alphaproteobacteria; order Sphingomonadales; family Sphingosinicellaceae; genus Pacificimonas; species Pacificimonas sp. ICDLI1SI03. The sequence continues at coordinate 1,685,273 of NZ_JBSQAU010000001.1, read as the reverse complement.
ATCCAGCAGCACGTCGCCCGCCAGTGTCAGGGCATGGCGGCTGCCCGTCACCGCCTCGCCAATATCCAACCTGCCGACGCTCAACCGGTCGATATCGAGGTTGATGTCGGGGATCAGCGGTTCATTGGGATCGGTCGGCGTCTCGCGAAAGGCAGGCAGGCGGGACAGCGTAGCCTGCGGCACCTCCAGCCGGTCGATGTCGATCAGGCCGGATGCATAGGCCAGCGGGTGCCAGTCCATTTCCGCGCGCGGGATGGTCAGGAACACACCGTCGGGATCGGCAATGCTCAAATCGGTAACGACCATGCCGCCATATAGCGACCCGTCAATGGCACCGACTTCGATGTCCATGCCGTTTTCGAATTCCAGTCCGCTGATCTGCTGCGCCACGAACCGGCGGCCGGGGCCAGTATCCAGCGCAAAGACCAGCAGCACGATCAGCAGCAGCAATGCCGCAATGACGATCCCCAACCATTTCAGCGCAGTGGGGCTGCCGGAGGATTCTTTCGCCTCGACTTCCACATCGTCCGGGGTGTTCATGGTCTCCGCCATCAGAACGCCTGCCCGATGGAAATATAAACACCAAAACGGGCCTCGCCCGGGCGGCGGTTCACCGGCATGGCGATGTCGGCACGGAACGGTCCGAAATTGGTGTAATAGCGTGCGCCGATACCGATGCCGTAGCGCATGTCGGAAAATTGCGGCGTCGTGGCTTCATAGACCTGACCCGCATCGACAAAGGCGACGGCACCGAAATTGCCGAAACGATAGCGGCCTTCGGCGGCGAACTCGTTGACGCTGCGGCCACCCAGCGGATCATTATTGCTGTCGCGCGGGCCGAGATCCTGAAAGCCGAAGCCGCGTACAGAGCCGCCGCCGCCGGCATAATAGCGCCGTGATGGCGCCAGATTATCGCGGCTGATGCCCTGAATACTGCCCAGTCTCACGCGCCCCGCCAGAACGAAGCTCTCGCCAATGCCCTGATAACCGCTGACGTCCATCAGGCCGCGGCCATAGGGGGCGAAATCGCCGCCCTGCAGCGATGCTTCCGGACTCAGGCGAACGGTCGCGCGGAATCCTTTCGTCGGGTCCAGCAGACTGTCGGAGCTGTCGAAGCCCAACTGGCCGGGCAGGGCGGCGATGGCAAAGGTATTGCGGTTGCGGTCGCCCACCGTGTCGTCAAAGCGGGTTTCCTGCGATCCGATCAGCTCGAAACCATAGGCATAGGTCCACCGCTTCTGCCAGATCGGCGTCGAATCGCGGCTGATCCGGCCGACCAGACTCGCCGTGCGGGCATTGAACGCCTGGAAATCCTGCCGCCTGACATCGAATCCCAATTGCACCGTGCGGTCGCGCTGTCCTGCATTGGATCGGCGGAAAAGGGCGCCGACGCCCTGTTCCTTCGTGCCCGCCACGGCATTCAGCTCCAGCGCTCCTTCAGGCGGGAAAAGGTTTCTGTTGATCCAGCGCCCCTCCAGGCGGAACCCCTGGCCCGTGCCATAGCCTGCGTCCGCCTGCAGTGACCGGTCCGGCCCTTCGACCTGCCGGACCAGCAGATCGACATATTCCGTTCCCTCCGGGCCTGCTTCGCCGGTCCTGACGGGCTCGATGGAAACGCTGTTGAACAGGTTCGTCGCGACCATCGCCTCGCGCAGATCGTCCTGCCTGCGAACGTCGTACAATTCACCGCGGTCGAAGCGGCTCAGCACCTCGATATGTTCGGGATCGAAAACGGCGTTTTCTTCGACCTGTATGCCGCCGAAGCGCGCGCGGGGACCCAGGTCGACGGGCAGTACGTAATCGCCGGTATGGTCTTCGCCATCCAGCAATATGTCGCGCTGCTCCACCTCTGCGAAGGGGTAGCCGTTGAACGGAAACAGCAGACTGATCGTGGCCTCGGCGCTCAGAACGTCGTCGGCGACGATGGGCGCGCCGACCTCGATTTCCAGATTGTCGCTCACCAGGCCAGCCGGGATCGCTTCGTCCTCGCCGACCACCTCGATACTGGAAAATTCATAACGCGGGCCGGGAACGACCACCAGGTCGACGCGAAACCGCCCATCGGGTTCGGCGGGCAATGCGATGTTACTGTCGGCGTTCGCGTCGAAATACCCCTGGGAGCGCAGCAGTCGCACGGCAAGCTCCGCATCCGATTCGGCGCGTGCTGTCAGCATCGCGGCGTTCGCCGCCTCGGCGCTCCGCTCCAATGCGGACAGGGACCGAAACTGACCCTCCAGCCCGGCTTCGTCCAGCCCGTCGATGACCAAGCGGTAGCGAATGGCCGGCGCTGCTTCCGCAGCCTCTTCCGTCGGCTCCTCCGGCGTCGTGACATCGAAACTGTCGAGCGGTTCCAGGGGCGCTGCCAGCGCTTCGTCCTCGACGGGCACGTCCTCGATGATCTCCGTGGTGGTGCCGTCGTCTAGGGCAGGCAGGTCAACGGTATCGCCCGGAACGCCGGATTCCGGGACAGCCCCGCCCGGCGTTTCTTCATCGGGGGCAGCGTCAGAGATAGCGTCGGGGGCCGCGTCATCCCCGCTCTCTTCATCGCCAGAAATCGCCGCTCCCTCGTCCAGTGGCGGCAGCGCCTCCTCGAAATCCTCGTCATTGATGATGGGATCGCTCGGTTCATCATCGGCCGCATCATCGGCGGGAACGGCGGGACTGGCCGGCTGGTCCTGCGCCCACACGGGGTTGCCCAATATCAGGCCGGTCAGAAACAAGAGCGAGGTGCGGGTCAAAATCAGATACTTTATACTCTTGGTTAAACCGTTCGCCCGTTGTGTCAAAATCACTTATCGTCACGAAACGTCCATGACCAGCCGTTTGAAAAGAAGCGCCCGGCCCCTTTTCCGTTCCGCCGCAATGGCGCCGGGCGGGGCGGTCCCGGGCGGTTCATCCTTCAGTCACGCTCTTCATCTACGCTCTTGGCTGCGAGTCGGCTCCCCCCCGGCTCGCTCGAAAGTACTTTCGTACCTCCCTGCCTCTCACCTTATGGGTGACAGGCAGGGCCGTTCTGCGCTTTAAGCCCGCCCAAAGGAGATTTTTCGTGGCGGACAAGAACGACTGGCAGGCAAAGGCCGAAAAGGAAGTCAAAGGTAAGGAACTGACCTGGCACACGCCGGAGGGGATCGCGATCGATCCCGTCTATACGGCGAAGGATGCTGAGGGGCTGGATGCCGGCCTTCCCGGTTTTCCCCCGTATACGCGCGGCCCCTATGCATCCATGTATGCCGGTCGCCCCTGGACCATTCGCCAATATGCCGGCTTTTCCACCGCCGAGGAATCGAACGCCTTTTACCGCCGCAATCTTGCCGCGGGGCAGAAGGGGCTTTCCGTCGCGTTCGATCTCGCCACCCATCGCGGTTATGACAGTGATCATCCGCGCGTTGCAGGCGACGTAGGAAAGGCGGGCGTCGCCATCGACACGGTCGAGGACATGCAGGTTCTGTTCGATCAGATTCCGCTCGACACCATGTCGGTGTCCATGACCATGAACGGTGCGGTCATTCCAATCCTCGCCTTCTACATCGTCGCGGCGGAAGAGCAGGGCGTCAGCCAGGAGAAGCTCTCCGGCACCATTCAGAACGACATTCTGAAGGAGTTCATGGTCCGCAACACCTATATCTATCCGCCAGCGCCCTCCATGCGGATCGTCTCCGACATTATCGGGTACACATCGGCGAACATGCCGCGTTTCAACAGCATCTCCATTTCCGGCTATCACATGCAGGAGGCGGGTGCGACGCAGGTTCAGGAACTGGCCTATACCATCGCCGACGGCATGGAATATGTCCGCGCCGCAAAGGAAACCGGCCTCGACGTCGACGCCTTCGCGCCGCGCCTCTCCTTCTTCTTCGCGATCGGCATGAATTTCTTCATGGAAATCGCAAAGCTACGGGCCGCGCGCAAGCTGTGGTACAAGATGATGACGGATCTTGGCGCCCAGTCGGAAAAATCGAAGCTGCTGCGTACCCATTGCCAGACGTCCGGCGCTTCGCTGACGGAGCAGGACCCCTATAACAACATCGTCCGTACCGCCGTTGAGGCGATGGCAGCCGCGCTGGGCGGTACGCAATCGCTGCACACCAATTCGTTCGACGAGGCCATTGCCCTGCCGACCGATTTCTCCGCCCGTATCGCGCGCAACACGCAGCTGATCCTGCAGGAGGAGACGGGCATCACGCAGGTCGCCGATCCGCTTGGCGGCTCCTACTATGTCGAGAGCCTGACGCAGGCGCTTTACGACGAAGCGCTGGAGCTGATCGAGGAGGCCGAACAGGCGGGCGGCATGACGAAGGCAGTGGCTGCCGGCATCCCCAAATCCCGCATAGAGGAGGCCGCCGCCGCAAAGGCCGCGCGTCTCGACCGGGGCGAGGATGTCGTCGTCGGCGTCAATAAATATCGCCTAGCAAAGGAAGATCCCATCGAAACGATGGAGGTGGACAATGTCCGCGTCCGCGCCGGCCAGATCGCGCGCCTGGAGAAGAACCGCGCCGCCCGCGACGATGCCGCGTGCCGCGCCGCTCTTGAGGCACTGACCGCCGGTGCGAAAGCCGACGGCAACCTTCTGGCGCTTGCCGTCGACGCCGCCCGCGCCCGCGCGACGCTTGGCGAAATCTCGACCGCGATGGAGGATGCCTTCGGTCGCTACGACACGGTGCCGACGCCGGTTAAGGGCGTCTATGGCGGCGCCTATGCCGGCGATCCGGAATGGCAGCGCGTCGTCGACGGCGTAGAGGCCGTGGCCCAGCGCAAGGGCCGCGCGCCGCGCATGATGGTGGCCAAATTGGGTCAGGACGGCCACGACCGCGGCGCCAATCTGATCGCCTCCGCATTCGGCGATCTGGGCTTCGAGGTCATATCCGGGCCGCTGTTTCAAACGCCGGGAGAGGCGGCGAAACAGGCGATGGAGCAGGATGTCGATGTTGTGGGCGCATCATCGCTCGCCGCAGGCCACAAGACGCTGATCCCGGAACTGATCGGCGAGCTGAAGGAGGCCGGGTCCGGCATTCGCGTCGTCGCTGGCGGCGTCATCCCGCAAAAGGACTATGAATTCCTGCGCAATGCGGGCGTCGCGGGCATTTACGGCCCCGGCACCAATGTCATCGACGCCGCTGCGGACGTCCTCAGGATCCTCGGCCACAACATGCCACCCGAAGGCTTGGAAGAGGCGGCTGAATAGGGGAAGGCCGGGGACCGCCTTTTCTCAGGCAGTCCCCGCCCGTTTTATCAGGCCGAGGGGCAGGCCGTCGCGCGGTCGCGGAATAGGCACCATCTGCCAGCGCGGCTCATAGGCTGCCGCCACATCGATATGGCGGGCGTGCAATAATTCGAACAGGAACGTCTTCGCCTGCATATGGGCGAAATGCAGGCCCAGGCACATATGGGCGCCGCCGCCAAACGGGACATAGGCGTGCTTGTCACGTGCCTTTTCCTGTTCCCGTTCGAACCGCGCAGGGTCATAGCGTTCCGGATCGGGCCAGATATTGGGGTCGCGGTGCACCATCATCGGGCAGATGCCGACATGGGTCCCCGCCGGAATGACATGGTTGCGGAACGTGAACGTCCTCAGCGCCCGGCGCGGAATGAAGGGCACAGGCGGGCGCAGGCGCATCGCCTCCTTGAACGCCTGATCCGCCAGTTCCAGATCGCCCAGCCGGTCATAGGGCAGATCGCTGCCGACTTCGCCGCGCAGCGCTTCCGATTCCTGCCGGACCCGCTCCTGCCAGGTCGGTGCCTTGCCCAGATAAAATACCGTCGCCGACAGCGACGATGTCAGCGTGTCGTGCGCCGCCATCATCAGGAAGTTCATATGATCGATGACCTGCCGGTCGGTCAGCAATTGGCCGTCATCGCCCGTCGCGTTGACGACCTGCGTGAACATGTCGTCGGCCTGCTTGCCCCTGCGCCGGGGGATTTCCCGCCCGAAATATTCGACCAGATAGGCGCGTCCGCGCACCCCGCGCCGCATCTGCGTAAGAGGCAGCGGCTTTCGAACCGGCGTCACGGACGCCTGCACCATGTCGACGAACGCTTGGTTCACGCGGTCCGCTTCCGGTCCCCAGGGTATGCCCAGAAAGGACGCCGCCGCCAGGTCTAGCGTCAATTCCTTCATGGCGGGATAGATTTTCAGCCGTTCCGGCCATTCCGCGATGCGGCGGCGTATCCCGTCCTGCAGCAGCGTCAGATAGGCCTGCATGGGCGCGGGCTTGAAGGCGACCGACAGCACCTTGCGGTGCGCGCGGTGCTCCTCGAAATCCTGCATCATCAGGCCGCGCGGAAACAGCTTTCCCAATATGGGATACCATCCCTGTTCGCTGGAAAAGATCCGCTCGCGGTTCATCAGAACCAGTTCATTGGCGTCCGCGCCGATCATCTGGACCGAGGGGCCGGTCAGCGTCTCAATGGCAAAGACATCGCCGAAATCCTCTCGCCGTTCCTGTTGCAACCGGACGGTGTCGAACAGAAAACGCCGCAGCGTGCGCAGTTTTTTCAGAAAGGAGGCATGGCCGGGGCCCGGCAGATGGGCGAAGTCCGCCGCTGTCGGTTCCGGCAGGCGGCGATAGCGTTCGACGGCGGTGGATCCGTCGTCGGTACGGAATTCGGTCGGGTCGATAGGCGCGTTCATGGCGTTGCTCCTCTTAGGAGCGGGGCTTACACGCACCGCCAATTTGAGCGCAACTTAGGATAACGGAGAGGGCGTTTGCCCCCTCCGCATCCAGCTTGGTATGTTTAGCTGCGCGCTGCTTTGCGGCGTGCGGCGATGCTGCCGGCGCCAAGGCCACCCAGGCCAAGACCGAACAGCGCCAGCGCGGCAGGCTCGGGAACCTGCGCGTCGAGGTTTTCGACGGTGATGTTGCTGAGATTATAGTTGAAGCTGACCGCAACGCCGGTCGGCTGCGAGCCGGACTGGCGCGAAACGAAGAAGCTCAGCTGATCCTGCAGGCCGAAGATGTCGGGGTCGAACGCGCCCGGCAGATCGGAGCGGGACAGCGCATCGAAGCTGCCGGAAAGCCCCAGGGTGAAATTATAGCTGTTCGTGCCGGCGGGCTCGCCGGTGATCAGCGATGGGCCGATATTCATATTGTTGAAGGACAGGCGGTCGCGGCCAAAGCTGTACTGGTCGGACACCTGGATGGAACCGAAATTACGGTCTTCGACCAGCGTACCGATGCCGCTGCCGAAATCCAGGCTCAGGTCGGTGACAGCGCCGCTATAGTTGAACGCAGAACGGCTGTCGTTGACGACGAACGGGGTTCCCGCCCTGGTGTCGTCATAGATCAGATAGCCGGTGACGGTCGGGATCGCCGTGCCAAAGACGTTGGCGCGGTCGGGGCTGGAATTGGTGCCGGTGAAGCTCACCTTGATGCGGTCGGCATGCGCAGGCGAAGCAAGAGTGACCAGAGTAAGGGCGGCAGAACAAAGCAGGTAACGCATCGAATATTTCCCTTTGACAGTTGCCGATCCTCCAAAGCGAACGTCAGGGGCGGGGGATCGTTAAAGGTCTGTTAACCGTGCTTATTGACGGTTCAGGGTCGTAACGATTGCAGGCGTATGAACCTTTGGCGGCGCTTTTGTGCAGCGCGGCAAAAGCCGGTTGCCGGGAACGGAGGTGCCGCCTATGTTTTGGCTAGCTGAGGCGCGCGCATCCGCAGTGCATGTGTTCATTTATCACACGCGCGCGTAATGATATTATGTTATGGAATTCCAAGGGGCGCGGCATTTCTGCTACGTAGCCCAATCTAGTTCATAAGGGCCGATATGATCCTACACCGCATTCTGCCGATCTGTCTTATGACCGCCCTGCTGGCGGCATGCGGATCGGATAATGGGGGTCAGGGCGGCGGCCCCGACGAAAGCGCGCCTACAGTTGTGGGCGGAAGGGTGTCCGAACATGGGTTTTCCAGCGCGATAGAGGCTGTAGGTACCGCCTTTGCTCGCGAAGAAACGGTTCTGACGGCCCCCGTTACCGAGCGCATCGAGCGCCTGGGTTTTTCCGACGGAGACTTCGTCCGCCGGGGCAGCATGATCGCTCAGCTTTCACGCGGAGAAGAAGCAGCCGATCTTGCCGCTGTCGAAGCGCGCGCGAGAGAGGCGCAGCAACAATTGGGCCGTTTGCAGGAACTGCAGGATCGCGGCTTTGCTACCCGTTCCAACGTCGATACGCAGGTCGCCAGCCGCGACAGCGCCCGTGCGGATGCCAGTGCGATCCGGTCCCGCATAGAAGACCGGGTCATTCGCGCCCCGTTTGACGGCGTCATCGGCCTCCGCACTATTTCTCCCGGTGCCGTCATCAGTGCGGGTTCGCCTATTGCGACGATCAGCGACATTTCATCCATCAATCTCGATTTTACCGTTCCAGAGCAATATCTTTCCGCCATCGACGAAGGGCAGGAAATCAGGGCCGTTGCTGCAGCTTATCCGGGGGAGCCGTTCCGCGGAAAGATCGACGGCATCGATCCTCGCGTTGATCCGCTTTCCCGCAGCGTCACGGTACGCGCGGTACTCCCCAATCCCGATCGCCGACTGCGTCCTGGCATGCTGCTCAGTGTCGATATCGTGTCGCAATCCTATACCGCTATGGCGATCCCGGAAACGGCGTTGATCCTGCAGGGCGATGATTCCTTTGTATTCCAGATCGACGATGAAGGCATTGCGCGGCGGACCCGCATCGAAACCGGATTGCGTTCCGATGGCATGATAGAGGTCCGGGACGGCCTGGCGCTCGGCACGCCGATCGTCGCCGATGGCACCGTGAAGGTGCGCGACGATGCCCCTGTGGATGCGAAAATGCCGGAGCGTGGTTCGGGCGCCGCGGCCTGCGCCGATAATGCAGCCACCAAGGAGGCTGTGGCCCGGGGATGATGCTTTCCGACGTCTCGGTAAAGCGCCCGGTCTTTGCGATCGTTCTCAGCCTGATCCTGCTTCTCGCGGGGGCGGTTGCGTTTCTGCAATTATCCGTCCGGGAATATCCTGCGATCGACCCACCTATCGTCTCGGTGGACGTCAATTATCCCGGCGCCGCCGCCAGCGTCGTCGAATCCCGTATCACGCAATTGATCGAGGATCGCGTTGCGGGGGTAGAGGGGATCGACACGATCCGTTCTTCATCACGCGATGGCCGCGCCGATGTCAGCATCGAATTCTCGCCCAATCGCGATGTCGATAATGCTGCAAATGATGTCCGCGATCGTGTGTCGGGCGTCCTCGACAATCTGCCGGAGGAGGCTGATCCGCCGGAAGTGAACAAGGTCGATTCCGACAGTCAGTCCATCATGTGGCTTAACCTGACAGGTGAGGGGCGGACGCAATTATGGCTGGCAGACTATCTTGATCGCGTCCTCGTCGACCGCTTTTCCTCCATTGACGGTGTGGCGCGGGTGCAGGGCGGGGGCAGCGCCAGGCCCGCCATTCGTATATGGCTGGATAAGCAGGCGCTGACCGCTTACCGATTGACGCCCGCAGACATCGAAGAGGCGCTTCGGCGGGAGAATGTCGAGCTTCCCGCCGGCCGGCTGGAGTCCGCAGACCTGAACCTGACGGTCCGCGTGGCGCGTGGCTACGGACAGGTGGAGGATTTTGAGGGTCTCGTGCTCCGCCGTGGCGACGATGGTTCGCTGCTGCGGCTGGGCGACGTTGCCAATATCGAATTGGGTGCCGAGGACCCGTATAATTATTTCCGGTCCAATGGCGTTGCCGGCGTCGGCATGGGTATTGTCGGTCAGTCCGGCGCCAACACGCTTGCCGTCGCCAATGATGTGAGGGAACGGCTGGCGGAGGTGCAAAAGCTTCTTCCAACGGGTGTGGAGCTTTCCGTCACTTACGACAGCAGCGTGTTTATCGATGCCGCCATCGATAATGTCTGGGAAACACTCGCTATCGCCGCCCTGCTCGTCATCGTGGTGATCTACCTGTTTCTCGGCAGCGTCCGCGCCACGATCATACCCGCGGTCACCGTTCCGATCAGCCTGGTCGGCAGCTTCTTCGTGCTTTGGATTCTCGGCCTCAGCATCAATTTGCTGACCCTTCTTGCACTGGTCATGGCCATCGGCCTGGTGGTCGATGACGCCATCGTGATTCTGGAAAACATCTATCGCCGCATCGAGGAGGGGGAGAGCCGCCTGCTCGCCGCCTATGCCGGCGCGCGTCAGGTCGGTTTTGCCGTGATCGCCACGACCGCCGTTGTCATCGCCGTTTTCGTGCCCGTCATGTTCCTGCCGGGCAATACCGGCCTTCTGTTCCGCGAACTGGCCATCACCATGATCGTGTCGGTATCCATTTCCATGTTCGTGGCGCTTACGCTGATCCCTGTCCTTTGCTCGAAAATCCTGAAACGGTCAGGCAATGGCACGGGACTGACGCAATTCGTCGACCGTCATTTCAACCGCATGTCCAGCCGCTATGAATCCCTGTTGCAACGGCTGGTGCATCGGCCGGTTCTCATTGGGCTTACGGCTTTGGGCCTGGTGGCGGCTTTTGCGCTTCTCGGCCTCGCAAATCTCACCAGCGAACTTGCCCCCCAGGAAGATTCCGGGTCCCTGAACGGCACTGTCAACATTTCTGAGGGCGCCGGGTGGCAGCGCCTCGTCAATGTCATGGATGACATGGAAACTCTGCTCGCGCCAATGGTCGATCCCAGTGAAGATCAGTCGGGGGACGGACCCATCCGCAGCGCGGTTCTGCGCGCGCCGGGCGGCTGGGGGACCACCGGCGATTTCTCCAATGGTCGTATGATCATTTTCCTTAAGGAATGGGAACATAGAGACGAGACAACGCAGGAGGTCGCCCAGCGCATGAACACCATGCTGGCCGAGTATCCCGCCGCTCAGGCCCGGGTATTCCCGGGCGGCGGTCTCGGCAATCGTGGCGGTCAGCCGATCGAATTCGTGATCGCTGGCGACACGTATGAGGAACTGGCGCGCGCACGCGATGCGCTGTTCGTCGCCGCCGACAATTTCCCCGGCATCGATACGCTGGAATCCGATTACAAGGAAACGCGCCCGCAATTGGTCGTCGACGTAAATACCACGCGTGCGGCGGATCTGAACGTTTCCACCCAGGATATCGGCCGTACCCTGGAAACCATGATGGGGTCGCGCCGCGTCGGTACATATGTGGACCGGGGCGAGGAATATGATGTCGTCGTGCAGGCAGAGGCGGAGGACCGCGTGACTGCCGAGGACCTCAGCGGCGTCAATGTGCGCGGACGCGACGGTACGGTCGTGCCGCTGTCCGCACTCGTGACCGTTCGCCAGACGGCTGAGGCCGGCGAACTGAACCGCTTCAACAAACTACGCGCCATCAAGCTGGAGGGAACGCTCGCCCCCGGTGCATCTCTTGGGGAGGCGCTCGACTTTCTCGAGGCTGAGGCGGCGCAACTGCCAGAGGTTGCCGCCATCGGCTATGAGGGGGAAAGCCGTGCCCTGCGGCAGACCGGCGGATCCATCTGGATGGTGCTGGGGTTCACCATTCTTCTCGTCTACCTCGTCCTCGCCGCTCAGTTCGAAAGTTTCGTCACTCCGTTTGTTATCATTCTCGGCGTGCCAATGGCGGTCGGCGGGGGCATTTTCGGCCTCGTCGTGATGGACCATTCGCTGAACCTCTACAGCCAGATCGGACTGGTCATGCTGGTGGGTCTCGCAGCAAAGAACGGTATCCTGATCGTCGAATTCGCAAACCAGCTTCGCGATGAGGGAGAGGAATTCGTTGCCTCCATCGTCACTGCGGCGACCCGCCGTCTGCGCCCGGTCCTGATGACCAGCATCGCGACCGTCGCCGGCGCGCTTCCCCTGATGCTCGCCACCGGCGCGGGCGCCGCCAGCCGCCAGGCGATCGGCACGGTCATCGTGTGGGGCGTCGGCATCTCGACGCTTCTCACCCTCTTCGTCATTCCCACCTTCTACTGGCTGCTTGCCCGCAATACCGGCAGTCCGGAGGCAGTGACGCGCCGGCTGCAGGCCCAGCTTTCCGACAGCGAAACCCCGCAACCGGCGGAATAAACCCGGGACTCGACCCGGCAGCGCTCCGGCAATAACGACGGCGCGTGCGACGCCTTCTTCGTTTTTACTCTGCTTTCGCATTGGTCCTGCCGCTGGCGCTGGTATTTCAGCTCTGGTCACTGGCCAGCTGCTGTATCCCGGCGACCGCGCGGTCCGATGCGGCCTGGGCACCAGGCGGTGTTCTGGTCATCTGTTCGGGCAATGGCACGACGCAAATCGATGTCGACGATCCCGCGCCGCAGCAGGATCATGGCAGCAGCTGCGCCGCGCTGTGTGCGATGGCGGCGCTGGGGCTTCTGGTTCTGCTGGCCGTTCCGGTCCGGTTTGGGCGCCTGCCGCGATTGCCGTTGCGATCTGTTTTTTCTGCCGATCCGCGCGCGCCGCCTCTCGCATATCGCTCCCGCGCACCTCCCTTTCTCGTCTGATCCCTTCCCGAAAGATTCAGACAGAAAGAAACCAGACAATGAAAAAGACGATTATCGCCGCGTCCCTCGCGGCTGCGGCGCCTCTGTGCGCGTCCGCCCATGATGTAAGCGCGCTGGACCATGCGCCCATCGGCGTCATGGGCGACCATCGCCACGGGCAGGGGGAATTCATGCTTTCCTACCGCCTTATGTATATGGACATGGGCGGCGTTCAGATCGGCACCGACAGCGTTTCGCCGGATACGGTCGCAACGACGGTCCCGAACCGGTTTGCCGGCGCTCCCGGTCAGCCGCCAACGCTCAGGATCGTTCCGCTGCAGATGCGGATGGACATGCACATGCTTGGGGCGATGTACGGCATCAGCGATCGCATCACGCTGATGGCCATGGGCAGCTATGTCGCAAAGGAAATGGACCATGCCACTTATCAGGGGGGCATGGGCACCGGACGGCTGGGCGAATTCACTACCTCGCCACAGGGGTTTGCCGATACCAAATTATCCGCGCTTATCGGCCTGACCGAAACGGTCCATGTGAATGCGGGAATATCCGTGCCGACCGGTTCCATCACAAAGACGGACGATATCCTGACCCCCATGGGGATGCAGCCGATCGTCCGCGTCCCCTATGCGATGCAATTGGGCAGCGGCACATGGGACCTGGAACCCGGCATCACCTATCGTGACCAGACATCCGCATTTGGCTGGGGCGCGCAGGTGAAGGGCACAATCCGCCTGGGCACCAATGATGCGGGCTACCGTCAGGGCGACCGCTATATGGCAACGGCCTGGCTGGCCTATTCGCTGGATCAGGCTATCGCCGTTTCCGCGCGGCTGCAGGGGGAAACCCTGGGCCGGGTGAATGGCATGGACCCCAACATCGCCGGTCCGGTTCAGACCGCGAACCCCGATTTTCAGGGCGGCGAGAAGCTGACAGGCTTTGTCGGTGTGAACAGCGTTTTCACCCACGGTGCGCTTGCCGGGTGGCGCGTCGGCGTAGAGGCTGGCCTGCCGCTGGTGCAGGATCTCAACGGGCCGCAAATGCCCGATGACTGGTCACTGACGGTCGGCGTGCAAAAGGCGTTCTAATGCCTCGCCGGCGGGAACGTTGCCTGTTCAGGCGGCAGCGTTCCCGTCGCGCTTCTCGGGCGGGCGCCGCCGCACCAGCGGATAGAAGACTTCCTCACTCCAATGCGCACTTGGGCCGGGCACACCATATTTCCATGGCCGTCCCTTGGGGATGTGCAGCGTGCCAAACGCCCAGTCGAATAGCGACAGGATAACCGCAAAGTTGCGATAGCTTGCGCCGTCCTTGCCATAACCATGGTGGCTGTGATGCACGCCGGGCGAAACGATGACATGCTCCAGCGCGCGAAATGCGGGGCCGAACAGGCGGTGGCGGCGGATTGGATCGTCCCAGCGAAAATTGCTGTGCGTGACGATGTTCCAGACATACAGGCTCAGGCCCACCGCCGTCGCCGCCGGCACCTGCCCCAGATAGAGGGCGAGGCCGATGACCAGCGATTGCGGCTGCATCAGCGCCCAGAACAGATTGATGCGCCAGATGACGATGCTGTTCATGAACTTGCCGCTGTGGTGGGTGCGGTGCAGCTTCCACAGCCATTCCAGCTGCGGCCGCTTCCCGCGCCCCTCGTGCGCCCAGCGATGCACCCAGTAAAACAGCAGCTCGGCCAGCACCAGCGTGACCAGAAAGCCCGTCCAGACCGGCACATCCGCCGCCGCGTCCTTCGATTCCGGCAACAGCGCCGCGAACATCATCGCTGTCAGCACGGCAGCCAGCGGCCGCACCAGCGCCATGCCCACCGCGCCGCACAACACATTGGTGAACCAGTCGGCGCGCGTATAAATCCCCCGATGGTGCCCCTTTGCGATCTCAAGGAACAACACCGCCAGTCCAAAGACCAGATAAAATAATCCCACGGACATCGATTTTCTCCCATCCCCGGGATAGTCTCTATCTGTTCATTTGAATTAGTAAATGGGCCGCACGTTTGGGGAAAATATCTTGAACGGACTGGTCGGCATAGGCGGGATCGCCGCGATGCTCATATTGGGTGGCACTGCTCTCGGACTGACGAACCGTGAGGCGTTTTCGTTTCGCTGGCTTCTCGTCGCGGCGGTGCTCGTCTTTGTGAACGATGTGCTGTTGACCAGCGTATATGGCCTGATCCCCGATCTGCTCCCGGCGTCGGGCTGGAATTGGCAGGGGAAAATTCTGGCACTGGCGGCCACCCTGGCAATCGCATCCCTGCCATGGTTCGGGTGGCGAAGGTCGGGGCTGACATTGGTGCAGGCCCGCGGCAGCCTGCGCAGCTGCCTGCCCGTCGCCGGGCTATATTGTGCGTTCTTTCTGATCATTGCTTTGATGTTCCCGAATGATGTCGCATCCCCGGAAACAATCGCCTTTCAACTCACCATGCCCAGTCTGGAGGAGGAGCCGTTCTATCGCGGCATCCTGCTCTTTGCGCTCTACCGGGCATTTGCCGGGCGCGTGTCGTGGCTGGGCGTCGAATGGGGCTGGGGCGCGATCCTGTCCTGCCTGCTCTTCGGCCTCGCGCACGCCTTTGGTTATGCGGACGGGCAGTTCTCATTCGATCCCACCTACATGGCCCTGACCGCCATTCCCGCCTTCCTCGCCGTCTGGCTACGCCTCCGCACAGGCAGCCTGCTTCTGCCGGACTTGCTCCACTCCTTCGGAAACGCCATTCCGCTGTTCCTCTAGGCCCTTTCGGCTCGTTTTCCTTTCGAGAATGTCACGATTTAGCGAAAGCCATCTTTCTTGCTGGTCGGCTAAGTCAACCAATGAAAGCCAGAAATTGGGTTGAGTGCGGACATTCGACTTCCCCCCGGCCTACGGCTGAGGTTTCGCTCCTGCCGAAGTAGCTGGTCTGGCGCGTAAGGGGCGGCTAACTGCGCACGCGGGGGAAAACACGAAATGGCTCGCACGTTTACAATCAACTGGAATCTGGCGGCGCTTTGGCTCCTGCGTCTGCTCTCTTTGTGTTTGATCGCGGGAACCCTGCTTAGCACGACTGATCTCAACCAATGGTGGATACGCGTCTGGGACTTCCCAAGGGTGCAAATCCTCATCGCGATGCTTTCCGCTGCAATCGCACTATGGTTCCTTGATCGCCGCTGGCGCCCTTGGGGCCCGCTGATCCTGGTCGGTCTGAGCGTATGGCAGCTGTATCGGATCCATCCCTATACGCCCATCGCGGAGACTGAGGTGGCGCGTACGCTGCCTGGCGAAGCTGATGGTGAGGGTTGCTTTACCGTCCTCACGCTCAACGTGCTGCAAACCAATCGCGAATACCAGCGCACGGCAGATCTGATCCGGGATATCGATCCAGACATTTTGCTGCTGACGGAAACCGATCAGGCTTGGGCAGATGCAATGGCCCCGATCATGGCAGAATATTCCGGCCGAATCGATCGTCCGCTCAGCAACACTTACGGCCTCATGTTTGCCACGCGCCTGCCCATGAAGGACGCTACCATTCAGGAACTGGCGGAAAAGGATACGCCGTCAGTTTTCGCAACATTGATGGCGGGCAGGCGCGAATTCAGGGTGATTGGCTTGCATCCCCGCCCGCCCACGCCCGGTCAGGACACCGAAGAGCGCGATGCGGAGATTGTTATCGCTGCAAGGCAATCGCGCGATCTTGAAATGCCGGTCCTTGCCATCGGTGATTTCAATGATGTCGCCTGGTCCGATACGACGAGCCTTTTCCTGGAAATCGGCAGTTTCCTCGATCCGCGTATCGGGCGCGGAACCTATGCGACATTCCCGGCTGACAAAACCTGGCTCGGCTGGCCGCTCGATCACCTGTTCGTGACGGAAGAGTTCTTGCTTGAAGATATGAGCGTGGGCGTGCCGGTGGGTTCGGATCACCGTCCCGTTATCGCGCAATTGTGCCTTGCACCCGCACCGGCGCGAACGCGCAATGATGATGCCGATGGCCCGAGCGCCGAAGATGAGCGCGATGCGGCAGAGGTCATGGAAGAATTTGAGGAGGATAGCGCCAAGGACCAGGTCAGGGGTGAATGAGCCTGAGGAAGGGCTGAATATTAATGCTGCACGTCGCTGACAGCTATTTGACGCAGGCGGAGGATATCTGGCTTAGCATGGAGGGGTCGGGCCAGTGGGTCGGGTACCGCTATCTGGTCGATCCGGACGGCGCCGCCGTCCCCGTGCCGGACGCGATGACCGGCTTTGCCCGGCGCGGCAGTTCGTGGACGCAGGCGCAGGGTCTGGCCCTCGCGCTGACGCTCGATCGGCTGGACTACGACTGGACCGGGGAAGCGTTCGGCGGTTCCTCCACGCCCCTGACCGCCATGTTGGACGAAGCTCTGGCGGCAGACTGACTCGGCAGGTTGGCGGATTAACAGAAACCATTTTCCTACATCCGCCCGCCTGCGGCATAATTCCGCCATGCCTATCCGCACCAAGATTCCTCCGCGCCCGTCCGGCGATTTTTTGCTTGGCGAACGCAGCGCGTCGCCCGAACCGCACAATATTTCGGCTGTGCGGTTTGCCCTGCGGCGGTGCGCTCGGACGCTGCCTGCTGCCAGTTGCCGCCCCCAAAATTCTTCAATGATTTCTCGCGCGGGC
The DNA here is from genome assembly GCF_054740865.1 of Pacificimonas sp. ICDLI1SI03. Taxonomy (NCBI): domain Bacteria; kingdom Pseudomonadati; phylum Pseudomonadota; class Alphaproteobacteria; order Sphingomonadales; family Sphingosinicellaceae; genus Pacificimonas; species Pacificimonas sp. ICDLI1SI03. The sequence goes on along the minus strand of NZ_JBSQAU010000001.1, from coordinate 1,668,217 downwards.
GCGCACGCACCCGCGCTGTGTGTGCGGTTCGTCCGTTTTTGCCCTGTGCGGTTCATCTCCCCGTTTGACCGGTCCGGGCGCTCCGTGCCATTGCGCCGCGCATGAAGAACAAGACCGGCCATGACAGGCAGATCACCCGCAATTGGAAACCCGCGACGCAGGCGATTCGTGGGGGCACGCTGCGTTCGGAATTCGGCGAAACGTCGGAGGCGCTGTTTCTGACCTCTGGCTACAGCTATGACGTGGCGGAAACGGCGGCGGCGCGCTTCCGCGGCGACGATCCGGGCATGACCTATTCGCGCCTGCAAAACCCGACAGTGGCCATGCTTGAGGAGCGGCTGTGCCTGATGGAGGGGGCAGAGGCATGCCGGGCGCAGGCATCCGGCATGGCGGCCATGACGACGGCGCTGCTGTGCCAATTGTCGGCGGGCGATCACATGGTGACCGCGCGGTCGATGTTCGGGTCGTGCAAATGGCTGGGCAGCGAATTGCTGCCGCGCTTCGGCATAGAGGTGACCATCGTCGACGGCACCGACAATGATGCCTGGGCCGCCGCCATGCGCCCCAATACGAAGCTGTTCTTTCTGGAAACGCCCGCCAATCCCACGCTGGAGGTGGCGGACATCCGCGCCATTGCCGACATTGCGCATGATGGCGGGGCAAAGCTCCTGGTCGACAACGCCTTTGCGACGCCGATCCTGCAACGGCCGATGGAAATGGGCGCCGACATGGTCGCCTATTCCGCGACGAAGATGATGGACGGGCAGGGGCGCGTGCTGGCGGGCGCCGTTCTTGGCACGGCGGAATTCATCAACGATACGCTGTTGCCGTTCCAGCGCAATACCGGTCCCAATCTGTCGCCGTTCAATGCGTGGGTGGTGCTGAAGGGGCTGGAAACTCTCGACCTGCGCGTGCATCGCCAGTCTGAAAATGCGCTGAAGATCGCGCAGGCGCTGGAACATCGCGTACCGCGCCTGCTTTACCCGCATCTCGATTCACATCCGCAGCTCGAACTGGCAAAGGCGCAGATGTCCGCCGGTGGCACGATCATCTCGATCTTTCTGGACGGGGGCCGCGAACAGGCGCACGCGCTGCTGAACGCGCTGCAACTGGTCGATATTTCGAATAATATCGGCGATTCACGCAGCCTGATGACGCACCCCGCCTCGACAACCCATTATGGCGTGGGGGAGGAGGGCAGGGCCGAAATGGGCATTACCGAGGGGCTGCTGCGCCTTTCCATCGGCCTGGAGGATCCCGATGATATTATCGCCGATCTGGAACAGGCGATCGCGGCAGCGGGGATTTAAGGACCGTTTATTTAATAGCGCAGGACAGGCAGGATCGACCCGAAATCGTCTGTCCATGCGGGCTGATCGGGGCGCGTGTTCAGCGGGCGCCATTCTGCCGCGTCGGGCAGGCTGGCTTCATCCGCGGCCATCACGATCCACAGGGAACGGGTATATTCCAGCCCGTTTTCTGCCGATCGTTCTGGGACGTCGTCCAGGATACGGGCGTGCCAGCCCAGATCCTCGGCAATGCGCCCAACGACCGGCTCCAAATCGACGAAGCGGTTGGAAATGTGCACCAGCAGACGCCCGCCGGCTTTCAGCCGCTCGGTATAAAGCTGGAACGCTTCGCGGGTCATCAGATGCTGCGGAATGGCGTCGGAGGAAAAGGCATCGATGGCCAGTAGATCGAAATTTCGCCGGCCGTCCCTCGCCAGGCTGACCCGGGCATCGCCAATGACGATGTCCGCATCCGGCGCGCAGCGCGACAAATATGTAAACCGGCTGCGGTCGCGGGCGATGGTTACGACGACAGGATCGATCTCGAAGAACGTCCACTCCTGCCCCGGCTGCCGATAGCAGCCCAGCGATCCGACGCCCAGGCCGACGACCCCGACACTGGCCTGCGGCACGTCGAGACTTGCAAAGATGCGTCCCGCGCCGCTGGTCGGGCCGTAATAGCCCAGCGGCCGCGTCGCCAGCGCCGGATTGCGGCTCTGGGCACCATGCAGCGTCGTCCCGTGCTGCAATTGCCGCACATTCTCCTCATTTTCCTCGCGGATCGTGTAGATGCCAAAGAAGCTTCTGACCCGGTATGCTTCGCCGAAACTGTCGGCCAGCGTGCTCCAGCCGCCCATGGACAGCATCAGCGCGGCGAAAATACCGGCAAAGACAAGCCGCTGCCCGATGGCGAGGAGGGCAATGACGACGAACAGGATACGCAGCACCAGCGTTACCGTCTCGCTGTCCAGCTGCCACGCCGCAGCGGACAGCAGCAGGGCAAGCACCGGCACGGCGACCGAAAGCGCCGCGCGCCCTTCCCACAGCCGCCCGAACCATCCCGTCAAAGGCGTCGCCGGCAACAAAGCGGCGGCGGCCACCAGCAGGATCGGATGCTCATAGGTCCAGTCGAAAGCGAGCGGCGCGACGACCGCCGCGAACAGGCCGCCCAGCATGCCGCCCACCGACATGTAGAGATAATAGCCGGTCAACTGCCCCGCCGGGGGCCGTGCAGCCGCCAATTGCCCATGAAGGGCCAGCGCAACGTAGAACAGCAGCACGAGGCCCATCATGGCGAGGAGGAACGCGAACAGCCCCTCTGCCATGAAAGTATAACTGCCCAGCGCAAGCAGCAGCGGCGGCGCAATGAAGCGGGCATTGCGAACGAATATCTGCCCGCCTTCCGAAAAGGCGACGATGAAGCTGAGAAGATAAAGCCCCAGCGGCAACACCCACAGCAGCGGTACGGCGACGATATCCGTGGTCAGATGCGTCGTGGTTGACAGCATCAGGCCGGAGGGGACAGCCGCCAGCGCGATCCAGGACAATGCCGTTCGCGCCGGAATGGGCTGGCGTTCCGCAGGCGCGACGGGTCGTTCCGCACGCTGGAAATCAAGGCCGACAATTACGACCATGGCGAGGAGGAGGACAAAGCCCGCAGACCACAACAGGCGCTGGTCGGTCAGCGTCAGAGAAGGTTCTATGAAAACGGGATAGATCAGCAGCGCAAGCAGGCTGCCTGCATTCGACGCGGCGTAGAGGAAATAGGGATCGCGCCCCGCCGTTTCGGGCGCTGCCGCGAACCAGCTTTGCATCAGCGGCGCCTGCGCACTGATGACGAAAAAGACGGGACCAATGGAAATGGCAAGCGCCGCGATCAGCCACAGCATGGCCCCCGTTTCCTGCCAGCCGCCGATTTCCCGCAGTGACACCGGCAATGTCGCCGCTGCGACCAGAAAGGCAGCAATATGGAACAGATATTGCCGCTTGGGCCGAAGGCGGACCAGAATGTCAGCATAGATATATCCTGCCAGCAGCGCCGCCTGGTAAAACAGCATGGCAACGGTCCACACTGCCGGCGCGCCGCCCAGATGGGGGAGCGCCAGGCGGGCGAACATGGGCTGCACCAAAAACAGCAGAAAGCTGCCCGTAAATACGGTCAGGACGAACAGGCTGCGCATGGGAAGGCGGGCGGTCAGGCGCGCCGTCGCGGCACTCATCCGTTCAGAAGGCGCGCGGCGTCGCGCGCGAAATAGGTCAGGACTCCGCTGCATCCGGCGCGTTTGAAGGCAGTCAGTACCTCCATCATGCCGCGTTCGGCGTCCAGAATGCCCGCATTCATGGCCATCCGCATCATCGCATATTCGCCCGACACCTGATAGGCGAAGATGGGCACGTTGAAGACGGCATGGACGTTCGCGACGATATCAAGATAGGCGAGCCCCGGCTTTACCATGACGCTGTCGGCGCCCTCTGCAATGTCGAGCGCCACCTCCCTAAGCGCTTCCTTCGCGTTTGCCGGGTCCATCTGGTAGGTTTTCTTGTCGCCGGTCAGGCGCCCGCCCGATCCCACGGCATCACGGAACGGTCCGTAAAAGGCGCTGGCATATTTGGCGGCATAGGACATGATCTGAACGTCCCGAAACCCCTCTGATTCCAGCGCGGTGCGAATGGCGGCCACACGTCCGTCCATCATGTCGCTGGGGGCGACGATGTCGGCGCCGGCGCGCGCCTGATTGACCGCCTGGGCCGCCAGAACCTCCAGCGTTTCATCGTTCAGAATGCGATGATCCGGCGACATCAGGCCGTCATGGCCATGATCGGTATAGGGGTCGAGCGCGACATCCGTCAGGATGCCGATGTCGAGGCCGGCGTCGCGGATCGCGCGGCTGCCCCGGCACATCAGATTTTCGGGATTTACCGCTTCCCGGCCATCCTCGGTACGGCGGTCGCCCGGCGTGTTGGGAAACAGCGCCAGCGCCGGAATGCCCAGATCCACAGCCTCCCGCGCGGCCTCTAGCAGCAGGTCTGTCGACAGCCTGTCGACACCCGGCATCGTCTTGATCGGTTCACGAACATTTTCGCCCTCGGTGATGAATACGGGCCAGATCAGGTCTGCCGGTGTCAGGACGGTCTCCGCATGCAGGCGCCGCGACCAGTTCGACGCGCGGGGACGGCGCAGACGCAATGCCGGAAAAGCGGGGTCAGCGGAGCTGGAGGAGGGAACGCGGAGGGTCATGCCGCAGCTTCTGCCAGAACCGCATCGGGTTGCAAGGTGCAGGTGCGGCGGCCTATCGAAGCAGCATGGACGCAGCGCCCATTCTGATCTTCGATTCCGGTGTCGGTGGCTTGTCCGTGGCGGACCCTGTCATGCGCGCATTGCCGGATGCGCAGATCATTTATGCCGCCGACAATGCCGGTTTTCCCTACGGGTCAAAGGACGAGGCGGAGATCGCTGCGCGCGTCCCTGCGCTGCTGGGGCGGCTGGTGGAACGCTATCGTCCGGCCCTGGTCGTTATCGCCTGTAACACCGCATCGACGATCGCGTTGGCGCATGTGCGCGCGGCGCTGGACGTTCCCGTCGTGGGAACGGTGCCCGCGATCAAGCCGGCGGCGGAGCTGACGCAGACGGGCGTGATCGGCGTTCTGGGAACGCCCGCCACGGTGCGTCAGCGTTATGTCGATGATCTTGCTGCGCGCTTTGCCAGCCATTGCGTCGTCCTGCGTCACGGCGCTGCGGATCTTGCGGCACATGCGGAGGCTGTGCTGCGTGGGGAGAAGGTGCCAGATGCCGCATTCGCCGATGCCATGGCGGGCCTGCTGGACGCGGAGGGGGGTGACCGCATGGATGTCGTCGTTCTGGCATGCACCCATTTTCCGCTGGTTTCCGACCGTCTGGCAGCAATTGCCGGACAGCGGCTCACCTTCGTGGATGGAGGGGCAGGGATTGCCCGCCGCACGGTGCACCTGCTGTCGGATCAACAGTGGCGCATTCCGCATCTCCCGCACAAGGTGGTGTTCACCTCTGACGCGCCCGCTGTGGAGGCATTGCGGCCTGCACTTTTGCGGCATGGCTATGCCGACATCGAAATCCTTTAATGACGCGGGCGGGGCGTGTTAGTGGCAGGTGAAACCAACCGCGCTGCCTGTCCAGCCGCGGAAATCCCATCTTCAAACGCTGTGGAGCGAACATGACCGTTGCAAAAACCGATGACGTTCAAATGGAAAAGCGCGGCAATCTGGGCCTGATAACCCTGACCCGCACAAAGGCGCTGAACGCGTTGAATCGCGACATGTGCATCGCGATCCTGGCTGGGCTGGATGAATGGGCGGAGGATGAAGAGGTCTCGGTCGTTGCCATTCAGGGGGAAGGCGACCGTGCCTTCTGCGCGGGCGGCGACGTCGTCGGCCTCTACCATGCCGGAAAGGCGGGGACGGCCGATTGGCAAGACTTCTTTGCCGACGAATATCGCATGAACTACCGCATCGGCACCTATCCGAAGCCCTTCGTCGCCCTGATCGACGGCATTACCATGGGCGGCGGTGTCGGCCTGTCGATCCACGCGCCCTATAGGGTCGCGACAGAGCGGACCCTGTTTGCGATGCCGGAAACGGGGATCGGCCTGATCACAGATGTGGGCGCCACTCACGCACTTCCCCGCCTGGAGGGCGAACTGGGCACCTATCTGGGGCTGACAGGTGCGCGGCTGAAGGCGGAGGACTGCCTCTATGCCGGAATCGCCACTCATTATATGGAAAGCGGCGATGTTCCCCTGCTGGTCGATGCCCTGGCCGCCGGTCCGGGAAGTGTCGAGGACACCATTGCGAAATTCCATCAGTCGCCGGAACAGCCGCCAGAACTGAAAGCCCATCGCGCCGACATCGATAAATATTTCGATGGCGACACCTGTGAAGAGATCATGTCATCCCTGTCGATGGGCAATGACTGGGCAGAGGCGCAGCGCGACCTGCTGATGAAAATGTCGCCCACCTCCATGAAGCTGACCCTGCGTGCGCTGCGGGAAGGGGCAGGGGACGATCTGGCCGCATGTTTGAAGCGGGAGTATCGTTTGGTCGGGAATATCAAGAACGGCAACGACTTCTACGAAGGCATACGGGCACAACTGATCGACAAGGACCGGAAACCCCGCTGGAACCCGTCGAACCTGCGCGATGTCACCCACGACATGGTCGATGGATATTTTGCAGAGCCGGAACACGGTGATCTGACGCTTTAACTGCGATTGTTTCGCAATAATCCCTTGCGACAAAAGAGGGGATGCATCCTGCGTCCGCAATGATTAGGTGGGACATCCGGCAAGAACCAGCGGGCGCAGATTTTGAATTACGACCAGATTTTCGAGAAGGCGATTGATCGTCTGCACGAAGAGGGGCGCTACCGCGTCTTCATCGACATTTTGCGCAATCGCGGAAGCTTTCCGAACGCCAAGTGTTTTGCCGGCCATAACGGCCCAAAGCCGATCACCGTATGGTGCTCCAACGATTATCTTTCCATGGGCCAGCACCCGAAGGTGATTGAGGCCATGGAGGCGGCGCTGCACGAAGTCGGCGCCGGGTCCGGTGGTACGCGCAATATTGGCGGCAATACGCACCTGCATATCCAGCTGGAGCGCGAACTGGCGGATTTGCACGGCAAGGAGGGCGCGCTCCTCTTTACCTCCGGCTATGTGTCGAACGAGGCGACGCTGTCGACGCTGGCGAAGCTGCTGCCCGGCTGCATCGTCTATTCGGACGCGCTGAACCACGCGTCGATGATCGCGGGCATTCGCGGCGCCGGGTGCGAAAAGCGCGTGTTCCGGCACAATGATTATGCCCATCTGGAAGAGCTGCTTGCCGCAGACGACCCGGAGGCGCCGAAGCTGATCGCGTTCGAAAGCGTCTATTCGATGGACGGCGATGTCGCCGACATCGCCCGCATTTGCGATCTGGCCGACAAATATAATGCGCTGACCTATTTGGACGAGGTGCATGCCGTCGGCATGTACGGTCCGCGCGGCGGCGGCATTTCAGAGCGGGACGAGTGCGCGAACCGCGTCACCATTATCGAGGGGACGCTGGGCAAGGCGTTCGGCGTGATGGGCGGTTATATCACGGCATCCAAGACGCTGATCGACGTGATCCGCAGCTATGCGCCCGGATTTATCTTTACGACCAGCCTTTCGCCGGTCCTGGTGGCGGGCGCACTTGCCAGCGTGCGCCATTTGAAGGAATCGCAAGAGGAACGCCAGGGCCAGCAGCTCGCGGCGGAGCGGTTGAAGGCGATGATGACGGCGGCAAATCTGCCGGTCATGGAATCGACTACCCATATCGTGCCACTGCATGTCGGCGACCCCATCAAGGCCAAGAAGATCAGCGATATCCTGCTGATGGAATATGGCGTTTATGTGCAGCCGATCAATTATCCCACCGTGCCGCGCGGAACGGAGCGCCTGCGCTTTACGCCCGGCCCGCACCATGATGAGCTGATGATGGGCGAACTGGTGAAGGCACTGGTCGAAATATGGGATCGCGTGGAGATACGGCTGGCGGCTTGAAAGCCTTGCCGCTGACGACCCTGCTGCCGCACCCGGCATCGCGATGACGGCGCCATGCGTGGGCCGCGTCGCTTTCGGCGGTCCCGACCTGCCGTATCGCGCCCTGCGAGATTTGCTTGCAGCCGAAATTGCCGCTGTCCCTCCCGGCGGCTTCATAGACTGGTCGACCTATTATTTCCGCGACCGGGCGCTCGCCGCCTGTCTGATCGCGGCAGGCGAACGGGGCGTTCGCGTTCGCGTGGTAATGGAACGACGGCCGCGCCTGGAACGGGCGAACAGCGCCGTCATCGCGATGCTGGCGGCGTCACCGGCAGTGGAGCTTGTCGCGCGGCGCTGGTGGCCCGGACGCCTGCACGCGAAGATCTATGCCTTTTCACATCCGGACCGGGCGTGGGTCGGATCGTTCAATCCTTCCGGCGACACTCCCGAAGATGCGCAGGTGGTCAATATCATCGGCAACCAGGATCGCGGCGATAACATCCTGATGGAAATCGTGAATCTCTCGATCGTCGAGGGGCTTCGGCGCGTTGTCACGGCCTTTGGAACGGTCTCACCTCTGCTGGCTCGCCTCGATCCGCGGCTGCCGGCGGCGCTGGCGGTGCCGGGCCTGCAAATCAGCCTCTATCCGCGCTGGCAAACCACCGTGATCGAGAACCGCCTGGCATGCTTGCGGGCAGGGGACAGGGTGATCGGTGCAATTTCGCATTTGAAGGACGGCCCGCTGACAAGCAGCCTCAGGCGTGCGGCGAAGTCGGGGGCGGAGGTCCAGCTGGTAACGCATGCAACGGAACGACGCGTGCCGGAAGCTGTCGTGGCGGGGCTTATTTCGGCAGGGGTGCGGATCCACAGGGGCGGGTCTGCCGCCGCTGCCCCGATGCATGCCAAGATGCTGCTGGTGACCGAAAATGGTCGGACAGTGGCATGGACGGGCAGCTATAATTACAATCCGCGCTCTCAATATCTGAATGCCGAGATTCTGATCTCCAGCGATGACGAAGCGCTCGTCGCTGCAATCCGGGAGCGGCTGGGACAGATCATGGCTCGGTCCGAAGAATCGGTGGCACCTTCGCCCTCCCCACACTAGATGTTGCGGGCATGAACAGCATTCGTACCATAGCCATAGCTTCCGACCATGCCGGCTTTGCCCTGAAGTCAAAGATTTCCAGCTGGCTGACCGAAATGGGATATGCAATTTCCGATCTGGGCACGGACGGAACGGACTCGGTCGATTACCCCGATTTCGGACGCGCCGTCGGAAAGGCAGTCGCAGAGGGGCTTGCCGATCGCGGCGTCATCGTCTGCGGGTCCGGCATCGGCATTTCGATTGCCGCCAACCGTGTGAAGGGCGCGCGCGCGACGAACTGCACATCGGGTCTGATGGCGCGGCTGGCGCGGCAGCATAATGACGCGAACATTTTGGCGCTGGGGGAGCGGCTGGTGGGGGATGCGGTCGCGCGTGACTGCCTGGACGAATTCCTGAAAACCGATTTCGAAGGCGGGCGGCATCAGCGGCGCGTCGATCTGCTGGATTAGAGGACATTATCTAGATGAGTACCAATCCGAACGTCATTCCCCCCGCGAACGACTATTCCGGTTTCTTTTCCACCCCGCTGGAACAGGCCGATCCTGCCGTTTTCGCCGGTATAACGGCGGAACGTAATCGCGAGCAGACGGAGATCGAACTGATCGCGTCTGAAAATATCGTCTCAGAGGCTGTCTTGCAGGCTCAGGGGTCGATACTGACCAACAAATATGCCGAAGGATATCCGGGCAAGCGATATTATGGCGGTTGCGGCCCCTCCGACACAGTAGAGGACCTTGCCCGCGATCGGGCTATGCAATTGTTCGGCTGCAGCTATGCCAATGTGCAGCCGCATTCCGGATGCCAGGCGAATGGCGCGGTGATGCTGGCGCTGGTGAAGCCCGGTGATACCATCCTGGGCATGAGCCTGGATGCCGGTGGCCACCTGACCCATGGCGCCAGGCCGGCAATGTCCGGGAAATGGTTCAACGCCGTTCAATATGGCGTTGCCGAGGACACTCAGCTGATCGACTATGACGCGCTTGAGAAACTGGCGGTTGAGGCGCAGCCTAAACTGATCATCGCGGGCGGTTCGGCCTATCCGCGTCATATCGATTTCGAACGCTTCCGCGCCATCGCGGACAAGGTCGGTGCCTATCTGCATGTCGACATGGCGCATTTCGCCGGGCTGGTGGCCGCTGGCGAACATCCTTCGCCCTTGCCCCACGCCCATGTCGTGACGACGACCACGCACAAGACGCTGCGCGGCCCGCGCGGCGGCATGATCCTGTCGAACGATGCGGATCTGGGCAAGAAGCTGAACAGCGCCGTTTTCCCCGGCCTGCAGGGCGGCCCGCTGATGCACGTGATCGCGGCGAAAGCCGTCGCATTCGGGGAGGCGCTGCAGCCCGGCTTCAAGGCCTATGCCAAGGACGTGATTGCCAATGCGAAGACGATTGCCGCAACGCTGAAAAGCCGCGGTTGCGACATCGTCGCGGGCGGTACGGACACGCACGTGGTTCTGGTCGACCTGCGTCCGAAGGGTCTGACGGGTGCGGACGCCGAAGAGGCGCTGGAACGCGCCAACATGACCTGCAACAAGAACGGCGTTCCGTTCGATCCGCTGCCACCCACAAAGACGAGCGGCATTCGCATCGGGTCTCCGGCGGGAACGACGCGTGGGTTTGGGCAGGCCGAATTCGCGCAGATCGGCGAAATGATGGCCGACGTGCTGGACGGGCTGGTCGCCAACGGGCCGGAGGGGAATGGCACGGTAGAGGCCGAGGTGAAGTCCCGCGTCCTCGCTTTGTGTGAGCGGTTTCCGATTTATCCGGGGCGCTGATGCGCTGCCCCTTCTGCCTGAACACCGACAGCCAGGTTAAGGATTCTCGGCCGACGGAGGATGGCTCCGCAATTCGCAGGCGGCGGCAATGCCCCGCCTGCGCCGCGCGCTTCACGACATTTGAGCGCGTACAGCTGCGCGACTTGCTGATCGTCAAGAAATCGGGCGACAAGCAGGCGTTCGACCGTGAGAAGCTGGCTGGCTCCATCGCCATCGCCTGCCGCAAGCGACCGGTATCGGAGGACCAGATCGAACGTCTGGTCTCTGGCATTCAGCGGCAGCTGGAGGCGTCGGGCAAAGCAGAGATCGAGGGGGGAGAGCTGGGCGAGTTGGTGATGGAGGGTCTGCATGCGCTCGACGAGGTCGCCTATGTACGCTTCGCCAGCGTCTATCGCGAATTCCGTGAGGCAAGTGATTTTGGAAAACTGATCAAGGATATGCCGGACGATAAAGCGGACGCGCCAGAGCCCAAGGACACGCTGTTCTAGGCGCACGCGGCAAAGCCTTCTCACTTTTCCCGGACATCCAAAGGTCGATTTTCACCCTCATGCAAAAGCCCATCATCATCCTCGTTCGCCCGCAACTGGGCGAGAATATCGGCACCGCCGCCCGTGCGATGCTGAATTTCGGGTTGAACCGGATGCGTCTGGTCAGCCCGCGCGATGGGTGGCCCAATCCCGACGCGGGGCCAGCCGCCTCTGGCGCGGACGAGGTGCTGGCGAACGCCGAAGTGTTCGACAGTGTCGCCGATGCCGTCGCCGACTGCGCACATGTTTACGCGACGACCGTGCGTAAGCGCGGCATGTACAAGGACGTCGTCACGCCGGAACAGGCCGCGACGGAGAGCATGGCGCGTCCGGGGCGGACGGCGATCCTGTTCGGCGCGGAGGCGACCGGCCTCGACAATGCCGAAATCGTGCGGGCACAGTCGATCATCACCGTACCGGTGAACCCGGCATTCAGTTCGCTGAACCTGGCCCAGGCCGTCATCCTGTGCGCCTATGAATGGTCGCGCCATGATGTGACGCTGCTGCAGCATGACGGGCTGGACGAGGCAGCGCCGCAGGAGGAAGTCGATGGTCTGGTCACACAGCTGAACGACGCCCTGGAGCCCGCCGGCTTCTTCCGCACGGAGACAAGAGCGCCCGTCGCCCGCCAGACGGTGCGCAATCTCTTCACCCGCGTCGGCTATACCAGCCAGGAAATCCGCACGCTTCGCGGCATCGTCAGCGCCCTGACAAAACCGCGCCGCCCCGAGGCGCAGGATCAAGCCAAATAGAAAATATGTGTTCCGTCGATTATCGGCATGCGAAGGTCATACGTTTTCGCATCATGGCAGATAAATCGCATTCGTCTTGACACATATGGACAGGGCCTTATGTGACGGCTCTTCGTGATTTGGCCCTGCACGCTCGGTGAAGCGGGTGCCGCGTCCGGCATTTTGGCTGGGCGGTGCGAGTCCGGGCAATGATGTAGCAACTTTATCGAAAGGAGCGCCGACGCCATGTCGAAGCGCCAGTCTTCCAAGTATAAACTCGATCGCCGCATGGGCGAGAATATCTGGGGTCGTCCGAAATCCCCGGTAAACAAGCGTGAATATGGTCCGGGTCAGCACGGCCAGCGCCGCAAGGGCAAGATGTCCGACTTCGGCATTCAGCTGCGCGCCAAGCAGAAGCTGAAGGGCTATTATGGCGACGTGACCGAGAAGCAGTTCCGTGGCTATTACAAGGAAGCCAGCCGGTTGAAGGGCGACACCTCGCAGAACCTCATCGGTCTGCTGGAGCGCCGCCTGGACATGCTGGTCTATCGCGCCAAGTGGGCGCCGACGATCTTTGCCGCGCGCCAGCTGGTCAGCCACGGCCACATTCGCGTGAATGGCGTCAAGTGCAACATCGCCAGCCGCCGCGTCGACATTGGCGACGTGCTTGAGCTTCGCAAAAAGGCGAAGGAGATGGCTCTGGTCATGGAGGCGCAGTCGCTCGCCGAGCGCGAAGTGCCCGATTATCTGGCCGTCGACGAAAATGGCAAAGCCGAATATGTCCGCATCCCGACGCTGGACGAGGTGCCCTATCCCGTCGTCATGGAACCGAATCTGGTCGTCGAGTTCTACTCGCGCTAATTTCAGACTGTTCTGGTCGGAAGCATTCGGGGCGGGCCGTCAGGTCCGCCCTTTTTGTTGCGAGAGTGTCCCGTAAAGGACAGCCGGCACCACCGATAGAAAACCCAGCAGCAGAACGGAAACCAGCTGCGAAATCCAAAAGCCCATTGTCGTTGGGCCCATGGTCTCGATGCCAGTTCGCACCTGATCGCTGCTGCTCCCGGCGCCAAAGATCACCAGCGCCATGCCCAAGAGGACCGCCGCCGAGACGAGCAGCAGTCCCGCTACCAGAACGAAAACCTGCCATTTCACAGGGCGTATCAATCTCGTCGAATATCGCAGGGCGGCCAGGGGTGCGGTCTGCCGCGCCGCTGCGACCGGCATGGCGACGAACCAGATCGTCAGGCAGGCGAGCGAAAGCGGCACGGCAAGAAGGCGCGCCATCGGTGCAAGGAACAGCGCTGCCAATTGCCCAACGATGAGCATACCGATCAGGGCGGCAAGAACCGTCAGGCCGGTGATCAGCGGTTTTTGCAGCCGCTGAAGGCCCGCGATCATATATACTCGCGGGGGAAGCGCATCGGCGCTGGAAAGCGTCGCCGCCATGACCGTGCCGACATACATCAGCCGGGTCAGCGCGCGAATGGTGGTCACCAGCGTATCCGTCGATGGGGCGGTGGCCCCCATGGCGCCGATCAGGTGCATGATGACCTCCGGCACGGTCACAAGGCCGAGGCCCAGCATCGCTATAGGGGCGAAGTCGCGCCACCAGATGCCTGCCGACCTCCTCAATATGGCTGTCAGGCTAAGGCGTTCGATCAAGGCGCGCGCACCTTTCGCGCCGTTCCCCTGCCCACGGCATAGAGCTCTTCTCCGCGGCTGACGAGGGCGGTGTCGGCCAGTTTGCTGACGGCCAGCAATTCCATCGGGCCATCGCCGGGGACGGAAATCCGTCTTTCCCCCCAATCGGGTGCGCCGACGCGAAGGTCGATCAGGCGGTCGCCACCCGCCCCGCGCAAATGAACGAACAGGCGGTCGCGTCCCCCGCGCGCGGCAATTACGCCATAGCCTGCAGGCGGCACATAGGCCCGCTCCGGCACGGTGCGGCGGTCCGGCCGCATAAGCGCCGCCATCGGATAGGACGCAAGGCCACCTGCGGGAATTCCCGCCCATGTCGCGCCCAGCAGAGCGATCGCGCGGCCTTGGAAGAAATCCTGAAAGGTGAATTGCGACGGCAGGCGGGAAACGATGAAGTTCTGTTCCCAGCCGAAATGATAGAGTTCGCGCTCGCCCGAGGGGTTGGTCAGTGCCGCGGCGTGAAACAGGCCGCCGGTGGATACATCGAAAATCGGCGTCAGGTCGGTCGTATCAGGGGGGGTGGCCAATATGGTCGTTGCATCGACAACATCGGTCCCACGTGTCCACAGCTTCACGAGGCGCGGTTCGCCGGCCTCCGTCACGGTTCCCGGACCGCTGTTTCCTACCAGCATGATACGCCGGTCATCGTACCAGGCGACGCGGTTCGGCCCCTTGCCCAAGGTGAAGCCGCCGGGGATCGGCTCGCCGCGTTCCGCGTCGATTTCCAGGATCGAATGCCCGCCGCCGTCCGCGTCGCTCAACGTCAGGAGGCAGCGGTCGAATTCCGGCGGCAGGCAGGTGGACCGCTCGATCGTGAACGGTGCCGCGTCGAAAACCGTTCGCCAGGCGGTGTTTCCCTGCAGGACGGTGGCCAGCGGTGCACGGCGCAACTTCGTGCCGCTGGCCATGGTAAGTTCCTCTCCGTCAAAGGCCGCAGGTTGTGCGACCGCAGGGGCAGTGAAGAGGGCGAGAAGTGCGACAAGAAGGAGGCGATACATCCGCGCCAATCTGCGCAGGATCGGCGGTAGGCGCAATAGGATTGCCCCGCGAGATTCAGTCTTTCACCGAACTTGCCGCACTCAATACCGCACGAACGGAGGCCGTCGCGATATCCTCGTCCATGCCGACGCCGAAAACCGTATCACCCCGAGCATCGGTGCACTCGACATAGGCGGCTGCCCGTGCGTCGCTGCCGCCGCTCAGCGCGTGTTCGGAATAATTTACGACGTCCAGAGTCAGGTCAAATCCCTCGCGCAGCGCCGCTGTAACGGAGGAGATAAGGCCATTGCCCCGCCCGCTGACGGTGCGCTCGCTGCCATCCGCCGCGATCTTTCCGGTGAAGACGCGGTCGCCATTGGAGGCGCGGGTTTCGTCATAATCGACCAGCTGGAAGCGGCCTTCATTCCCTTCCAGATAGTAAGCGCCCTTGAACGCCTGCCAGATATCGTCGGCATTCAGTTCGCGGCTGGTGGCATCGGCCAGTTCCTGCACCGTGCGGCTGAAGTGCGCCTGCAGGCGTTTTGGCAGCTTCAATCCCTTGTCCTGCTGCAATACCCAGGCGACGCCCCCCTTGCCGGATTGCGAATTCACGCGGATGACAGCCTCGTAATCGCGGCCGATATCGCGCGGGTCGAGCGGCAGATAGGGAACATCCCACAGCTCGTCATTGCGCGTTTCCTGCGCCGCGAACCCTTTCTTGATCGCGTCCTGATGGGAGCCGGAAAATGCCGTGTGCACCAGTTCGCCGGCATAGGGGTGCCGGGGATGCACGGGCAGCTGATTGCAATATTCCGCGGTTTTGACGATGCGGTCCATGTCACCGAAATCGAGGCCCGGCGAAACGCCCTGCGTGTAAAGATTCATCCCCAGCGTGACGAGGCAGACATTGCCGGTCCGCTCGCCATTGCCGAACAGACAGCCCTCGACCCGGTCGGCACCCGCCATCAGGCCAAGTTCTGCCGCCGCGACACCCGTGCCGCGGTCATTATGCGGGTGCAGGCTCAGCAGAACCGAATCGCGCCGGGAAATATGCCGCCCGAACCATTCGATCTGGTCGGCATAGATATTGGGTGTCGACGCCTCTACCGTTGCCGGCAGGTTCAGGATCAGCGGCTTTTCCGGCGTCGGCTGCAGGATGTCCATGACCGCCTCGCAAACCTCCAGGCTGAAATCGAGTTCGGCTGTGGAAAAGGTCTCCGGCGAATATTCGAAATGCCAGTCCGTATCGGGCTGCGCCGCCGCCCCGTCGCGCAGCAGTTTCGCGCCGTCGATGGCGATCTGCTTGATATCCTGCCGGTCCATTTGAAACACGATGCGCCGCCATGCCGGGCTGACGGCGTTATATAGATGCACGATCGCGCGATGCGCGCCGCGCAGGCTGTCGAAGCTGGTTTCGATCAGGTCGCGGCGCGACTGGGTAAGGACCTGTACGGTGACATCCTCAGGAATCGCATCGGTTCTTACGAGACCGGAGATGAAATCGAATTCCGTCGCCCCCGCGGAGGGAAAGCCGACCTCTATTTCTTTCAGGCCGATATCGACGAGCATGTTGAAGAAGCGGCGTTTCCGCTCCGCATCCATGGGATCGATCAGCGCCTGATTGCCGTCGCGCATGTCGGTGGACAGCCATCGCGGCGGCTGCTTGATCGTCTGCGAGGGCCATCGGCGATCGGGCAGGTCGATGGGGGCAAAGGGGCGGTATTTCTGGGAAGGGTCGGTCAGCATTATCTATCATCCGGGTTACGGTGGCAAAGCCGCGCGCTGTTGGTCGGTCATGTTCGGATGTGGCCCCCAGGCGGCGGGGGCAAAATCGTCCCGCGTCTACGCCTGAGGGCGGATAAGTCGCAGGAGAAGGCTGGCACGATGTGTCATTGCCGGGCGACGATAGGGCGGACGAAGAACAGCGTAAACCCCTAAACGACGTGCGTAGCGACTGGGAAATTCCGGCGCGCCGATGGGGCGCAAAAAAGAAAACCCTTGATTAAGATTATGGGGTTAACGGCTCATCCTCGATGCTAAACAGCTTCTTGGAATGGGTTTGTGCGACAATTAATCTACATCAGTACGGTTCGCGGATCGCAGTCCGATAACGGCCTCGCGCAGCTATTGGCGGTCAGCCGTATGAACAATCGACAGGACGACGTGACCGGTCTGCTGCTTTATAATGGCAATCGGTTCCTGCAGGTGCTCGAGGGCAGCGATCTTGCTCTTACGCATACATATGAGCGGATTGCGACCGACGAACGGCATCGCAGCCTCGTCTTGCTCAGCGACAGGGAAATCGACGACCGGGAATTCGGCGATTGGTCGATGGCGTTCGAGCAGGACTCGGCAGGTGCCGATTTTGCCGATCTGGCAGGCCAGGTCGAAAGGGCAGTGGTGCAGGCGTCCCCGAATACAAAGGCGCTGTTCGAAAGCTTTGCAAAAGCCGCCTGAATCGGGATCAGTGCAGGCTTAGCTGCGCGGGCGTATCAAGCCTTCCTGCGCGGCGGATGCCACCAGCACCCCCTCGCGGCTGTAGATCGATCCTCGATTAAGCCCGCGCCCGCCAGAGGCGCGCGGGCTGTCCTGTACATAAAGCAGCCACTCGTCGGCGCGGAACGGGGTGTGGAACCACAGGGCGTGGTCCAGGCTGGCAATCTGCACATTGCCGGTATGCCAGGCGATATTGTGGGGACGCTGACAGGTGGAAAGCAGCGTCATGTCGCTGGCATATGCCAACAGGCAGCGATGCAGGGCAGGATCGGGCGGAACCTCGCACTGCACGCGAAACCATATGTTCTGGCGTGGCTCCGGCCCTTCCTGCCCCGGAATTGCGGGGTCCACGCGGCGGAAATCGATTGAGCGTTCCCGCAACAGGTTTTCCCGGTACGCCACGGGCACCTCGGCAGCGAAGCTTTCGCGCCATTCCTGTTCCTGCATCAGGTCTTCGGGCGGCGGCACGTCGGGCATGTCGAACTGATGTTCATAGCCGTCCTCCTGCACCTGAAAACTGACCGCCATGTTGAAGATCGCGCGGCCGTTCTGAATGGCCACGACCCGGCGGGTGGAAAAGCTGCGGCCGTCGCGGTCACGTTCGACCTGATAGACGACAGGTACGTCGACCGCCCCGGGCCGGATGAAATAGGCGTGCAGGGAATGCGGTGGCCGGTCGTCATCGACCGTCCTGCTGGCAGCGACCAGCGCCTGGGCGATGACCTGTCCGCCGAACAATCGGAATTCCGCGTCGGCGGTATTCTGGCCACGGAACAGGTTTTCCTCGATGCGTTCCAGGTCGAGGACGTCCAGCAGCTCTGCGACCATGCCGGCCGTGGCGTCCGGGACACGCGCATTCTTCACGCGTGAATCTCCTCCGGCTTTTCCATCAGTTCGACCAGGACGCCGCCCATGTCCTTTGGGTGGACGAAGATGATCGGCGTGCCATGCGCGCCGATCCTCGGCTCTCCGGTTCCCAGGATCGTCGCGCCCTTCTCACGCAGTTCGTCGCGTGCTGCGATGATGTCCTCCACCTCGAAACAGACATGGTGCTGGCCGCCTGCGGGGTTTTTGCGCAGGAACCCGTGGATGGGGCTGTCCTCGCCCAGGGGTTCGATCAGCTCGATCTGGCTGTTGGGAACGTCGACGAAGCAGACACGAACCCCCTGCGCGGGCAGGTCGAATGGTTCGTGAATCTTCGTCGCGCCCAGCGTATCGCGATAGAGGGCGACGGAGGTTTCGATGGAGGGCGTGGCGACGCCGACATGGTTCAGGCGACCGATCATGGGGGCTCCTGTTTAGGTGTGCTGAATATCCTGCATCCGGTTAGACCGGCAAATCCGTCCCTGCAAGCTGCGCCACGCCTGCCTTCTTCGTGCACGCGTCACCGCGTCAGCAACGCGTTCATCCTGCCGCCTGCGATCGGCTGGGCGGGGTCGGACTGCCATGCCTCTACGTTGATATGGGCAATGCGGCGTCCCTGCCGCACGATGCGGGCGCGGGCATGGGTCGCCTCCGGTTGGCCTGCGCGCAGATAGTCGACGGTCACATTGATCGGCTTGATCCCCGGCCGGGTCGTTTCTTGGCGCAGTTCATGCACAAGCTGGGCGATGCTGGCGATTTCCATCAGGCCGGCAACGGTGCCGCCGTGCAGGCGCGGCGGCTTTGGTGCGCCGATCAGGCTCTTTTGGTATGGCATGGTGACGGTAACGCCCGTGCCCTCTGCGATGACGTAATGCAGCCCGAGCAGCTGCGCATAGGGCAGGCAGGTAAGCGGGCCTTCCTCTGACCCGGCAAGAAGTGTGGCGAGATCCTCGAAGCTCATGACTTCGCGCCAGACGTTCCCATGAAGCAGCCCGCCATCATCGCGATCGGGTCGTCGCGATCGCCATCATGCGCATATCCCCGGACAAAGGCGATGGACCGGGTCAGCTTATGGACCTTGGCATAGCCAGTAATGGGCTCGCCGGGGCGTGCCGGCCTTAGATAGTCGAGGCGAAGATCGACGGTGGCGAGGCCCGATGGCACCCGCCGCGCCGCCTGAACGGCAAACCCGGCGACGGAATCCATCAAGGTAAAGACGGCGCCCGATGCAATGATGCCGGGTCCGCCATCCTCTGCCGGATAGGCAACCAAGCGTTCGTCATAGGGCAGGATCAGCTCCGCCCAATCACGACCGACGGCGGAATAGCGAATGTTCAGCTCCCGCATGTGCGGGATAAGCTTCAGAAACTGATCGATGACCGGTTTCATGAGCCGCTTCATTCCGTCAGCCGGGTTGCCGTCTCGTGGATCAGCGCAATCATATTGGGGATGCCCTGCGTGCGGTTCGACGACAGATGCTTGTCCAATTGGAACGGCGCAAGGCTGCCCGCGATGTCAAGTTCGCGGACTTCGGCGGCGCTGCGCCCCTGGACCAGCGTCAGGATCAGGGCAACGATGCCCTTTGTGATGGCCGCATTGGAATCGGCGAGGAATTTCAGGGAATCCGCCTCTGCGCCGACAGGATAGACCCAGACGTCGGCGCTGCACCCGCGGACTTTCGTTGCGTCCGTTTTCAGGGCGGCGGGCATTTCTTCCAAGGAGCGCCCCAGATCGATCAGAAGACGGTATCTGTCGTCGGGCTCCAGGATTTCCCAGTCATCGGCGATGCGTTCGAATTCGGTCATCCATCGTAAGTGATGGCGGGAGGGGAAGGGGTCAACTCCCTTAAAGGTCGACCCCAGCGGCGATCGCCTCCAGCCTGCGCACCCGTTCCTTCAGATCGGCGACTTCGATGCGGTTCGTCGGACTGCTCTTGGGCATGTCCGTCAGCGACGCGTGCCCCAGTTCGGCGCGCTTCAGCTCCAGCCAGCCACGCCAGCACCAGGCCGCCAGTCCCGTAATCAACGCCGCGCCAAGGAGGGCGCTGCAGGCAATAATAAGGGTGGTTTGAATATCTGGCACGGGATCAGTCCTTTCCCAGTTTGTCGAGGTCGTCGATCTGCTCCGCCAGCTGACGCGATTTGTCTGTTGCGATGCGTTCAAGGACCTGGATGCGTTGATTGAGTTCGCGAATTTCCCGCCGCAGCTCGGCCTTTTCATCGCCCTCACCGGGGTCCGGCATCCGCTTTTGGCGGTTCGCGATGACGCCGCCGACCACACAGATCAGCACGATAAGGACCACGGCAGACCAGAAACTCATTTCGACTTACCTTTCGCGCGGATCACTTAAAGCGCGTCAATTTCACGGGACAGCGAGCTGTTCTGCGTCGTGACATTGCGTTCCATGTCGCTCAGCCGGCGGTCGAGCGCGCGAAAGCGGGAATGGACGTCGCGGATCGACCGGTGCGGCGAACGACGGGTCTGACGTTCGAACTGCCGCTCCGCCACGTCCTCGTGCCTTAGATCGGCGGGGCGCTGGTCGGACACCATCGCCGTGATGATATAGGCGAGCAGGGTAAGGCCGCCCGAAATCCATACCGACATCAGAAAACCCACACGGATCCAGACAGGCTCTACTCCAGTATAATCCGACAGGCCGGCACAGATGCCCAGCCATTTTCCTTCGGCCTTGTTGCGATAAAAGCGGTTGCGGCGTTCCATTACGATGCCCTCCTGATGTTCGTGCTGCGGTTTGCAATTTTCTCGTCCAGCGTTTCCTGCTGGCTCGCAGGTGCAAGCCGCCGCCAGTCGGGATCGTCGGCATCCATGATGCGTTCGATGGTGCCAATACGATCGTCCAAGCGCTGTGCGACATGATAGAGATCGTCCAGCAATTGTTCGTCGTCCGCCGATATTGAGCGTCCCTTCTTCCACTGACTGGAATAATGCAGGAACATCCAGGGCAGGATGACGAAGATACACAGGATGGCAATAATTCCGGCAAAATCATCCATGACTTAGCCCTCCGTCGTTTCGTTGGATTTGCGATGTGTCAGGCGGCTTTTCATCTGCGCCAGTTCGGCCTCCACGGCGTCATCGGCCTGCAGTTCCGCGAATTTATCGTCCAGCGAGTCCTCCTCGCCCAGCCCCCAGGCGTCGGCGCGGCCCTCGGCATCGTCGACGCGGCGTTCCAGCACGTCAAAGCGGCTGAATGCCTCCTGCGTCTTGCCGCCGCGAAGCAGGCTGCGAACGCGAACCCGGTTGTTCGCGGTTTCCAGCCGCTGTAGCAGGGCGCCCTGGCGCGCGCGGGCTTCTCTCAGCTTCGATTCCAGCTTCTGGATATCCTCTTCATAGGTGCCCAGGCTGTCATTCAGCAGATCGACCTCGGCCTGCAGTTGAGAGGCACCGCCGGCGGCCTTCTGCTTTTCCAGCAGCGCCGCTTTCGCAAGGTCTTCGCGGTCCTTGGAAAGGGCGAGTTCCGCTTTTTCTTCCCAGACCGTGGCGCTCTGTTCCAGTTTGATGATGGAGCGGCGCAGTTCCTTCTGGTCGGCGATGGTGCGAGCCGCCGATGCGCGGACCTCCACAAGCGTTTCCTCCATTTCCATGATGATCATGCGGATCATCTTTGCCGGATCTTCGGCCTTGTCGAGAAGGTCGGTGACGTTGGCGGCGACGATGTCGCGCGTGCGGGAGAAAATGCCCATGGTGGTTACTTTCCTTGTTGAACTCTAAACTCTCTGGGAGAGTTTGGACCGGCGGGGGTCGGGGACTTGTAGGGAGTGCGACCCCCGCCGGACCCCGTCAGGCAGCAAGCTTGCCCGACGTTTCGTCAGCCGCGGCCTGTGTCGGCGCAGCGGCATATGCATCGGCGCGCGGATCGGGGCCGGCGGCGCCATAAAAAACAGTGAGCGTCAGGGCTGCGGCGGCAAAGACGCCGAGGACGGAGCGCAGGATGTTGTCGTTTGCGGAGTACATTGGTTGGTCCCTTTTTCGATAGAGTGAAGTGTTTTTTGTTCTGTGCCCCATGATTAGCAAAGGGCGTGCCAATTTTAGTATTTCAAACAAAACGCATGGATATCAGATAGATGGAAAAAGCTGCCCGCCAGCAAGAAAAACTAACCAGGATTTAGTTTGCCATAAATTGGGAAAATACGCTAATATCCGGTAATGAAGCCGAATACCACATTGGTCGGAGAGTCGACCGTTCTGCTGGACGCGATCGAACGCGCCAGCCGCGCGGCCGCGCTCGACCGGCCGGTGCTGGTGATCGGCGAACGTGGCACCGGTAAGGAGCTTGTGGCGGAGCGGCTGCACCGCCTGTCCAATCGCTGGGATGCGCCGCTCGTGACGGTCAATTGCGCCGCGTTGCCGGAAAACCTGCTGGACGCCGAACTGTTCGGTTATGAACCCGGCGCCTTTACCGGTGCGACGAAGGGGAGGGCGGGCCGCTTTGAGGAGGCGGATACGGGGACGCTGTTTCTGGATGAGCTGGGAACCCTGTCTGCGCCTGCGCAGGAGCGCCTTTTGCGCGTCGTGGAATATGGCGAACTGACCCGCCTCGGCTCGAACCAGGTGCGGCAGATCGACGTGCGGATCGTCGGCGCGACCAATGCCGACCTGCCCGGCCTCGCAGAGCGCGGCGCCTTTCGGTCCGACCTGCTCGACCGTTTGAGTTTCGAGGTAGTCACGCTGCCGCCGCTAAGGGTTCGGGGCAGCGATATCATGACTCTGGCGGATCATTTCGCACGGCGCATGGCGGTTGAGATTGGCTGGAACGATTTTCCCGGTTTTTCCGCCCGCGCTGCAAAGGCGCTGACCGCCTATGACTGGCCGGGCAATGTCCGCGAATTGAAGAACGTCGTCGAACGGGCGGTCTATAGCGCGGAATTTGCCGACGAACCCGTCGACGAATTGCGCTTCGATCCGTTCGAAAGTCCATGGCGCCCAACCCGGCTGGAGGGCGCGCCCGCAACGACGCCTTCGTCTGCGCCCGCGCCGGCGAAGGCCGAGGAGGCGGAAGGTGCGCCCCCGCCAGCGAGGGCGTCCCGCACTTCGATCGAAGAGGAAGATTGCGACGACCTGAGAGCGACGGTCGCCCGGTACGAGCGCGCCCTCCTGATCGCGGCGCTGGAAAAATGCCGGTACAACCAACGCGAAACGGCGGCAAAGCTAGCGTTAAGCTATGACCAGCTGCGCCACGCAATGAAGCGGCACGAGCTTCACAAGGGCTAAATTGACGCAGGATTCCCGTTCTGCGTAAGGAAAGCCATGTTCAGTACACGCGGCGGTGGACCTTCGGCGATGTTCGCACGTTGGCCCCGTGAACCCTTTTCCCCATCTATATACAGGAGACCAATTCATGGCTGTAACCTTTCCCGACCTTCCCTACGCGCAGGACGCTCTGGCACCGGCAATCTCGGCTGAAACCCTCAGCTACCATCATGGCAAGCACCACAAGGCATATGTGACCAAGACCAACGATGCCATCAAGGGAACCGACCTTGAGAACAAAAGCCTGGTAGAGATCGTCCGCGCGGCGAAGGCAAAGGGCGATCAGGGCCTTTTCAACAATTCCGCGCAGAGCTGGAACCACACATTCCTATGGAACAGCTATTCGCCCAATGGTGGCGGAGAGCCGACCGGCAAGCTGAAGGAGCTGGTGGATAGCGCATTCGGTTCGCTGGATGACTTCAAATCGAAGTTCAAGGAGAAGGCGACCGGCAACTTCGCGTCCGGCTGGACCTGGCTGTGCCTGTCCGGCAATTCGGTCGAAATCCTGAACACCGACGACGCGGACACGCCGCTGGTGCATGACGGCAAGAAGGCGCTGCTGACCCTCGATGTGTGGGAGCACGCCTATTACCTCGACAAGCAGAATGATCGCGGCGCTTATGTCGACGACTTCCTGAACAAGCTGATCAACTGGGATTTTGCAGCGCAGAACCTGGATAAGGACGAAGAAAACCTCGTCTGAGCAAAGGTCGCGTTCAAAAAATGCGGCGCGCGGTCCCGACGGATCGCGCGCCGTTTTTTTTGCCGTAACATTTCCAACGATGCCGGACCCCCGCTTGCGGACGTGGGGGAGCAAGGAACGGAAAAAGCGAAACATTATTAAAAAATGCCTTTATGACATTCATGTTGCAAAACTGTCATAAAAGTGCAATACTCTCTTCAAGAAACGGGAGAAGAGACATGAAAATCCTATTTGCACTTGCTGCGGCAACCATGGCTTTCGGCGGCGCGGCCGCAGAGGAAATCGGTTACGCGAAGGACGCTCTGGCCTATTCCGCTATGATCAACGGCGACTGGAGCACGGCAGAGGCTCAACTGGCACAGAGCGGCGACGAGCTGTCCAGCGATCCGGCATATTTGCTGAACCTCGCCCAGCTATATCTTTCGACGAACCGGACTGCGGAGGCCGATGCCGTTTATCGCCGCGTTCTTTCGAACGATGACATGATCCTGGTCCTGTCGGACGGCCGCAAGGTCACGGCGCACTCGCTCGCCAGCAGCCGCCTGTCGCGGGTGCAGCAGGCCGCACGTTAATCGGCGTTCGGGGCGAGCGCGAAGCTCGCCCCGCCTACCATGACCATGACCGGCGAGGGACGATCCCCCGCGATGGTGAGTAACAGGTGATCATTGCCGCTTGCTAAGTCGGCGAGGATCTGACCGTTCTCGCATGCGACGGGACCAATAAAGCTGCGCGTGCCACCGGAGGGCAGGCCGGGAACGTTCACACCTACATCGGCTTCAATTGTCCCGCTGGCGGCAGAGCATGACATGCCGTCGTCCCGCGCCACCGAGATATTCGTGAACGTGGCGGAGCCGGTAAGCGGCCCGCTCGGGAAGAGCGAGCTCAGGTCGACGCTGCCCGACAGCCCGGCCAGCTCGCCCCCGCCGCCGCCATATCCTGAAAGAGAGAGCGCACTTCCCTCAGGAGTGCTGAACCGAAGCGCGGGCCTGCCTGTCAGCAGGCGCGTTGGCGCGGCGGCAATGTCGATATCGCCGACCTGAACGCCGAACAGGGTCGCGTTGACCAGCGTGCCGTTCCATATCGAGCCCTTGGCCGCCTGGGCACGAAGCGTTGCAGGCGGCAGATCCGCGCCGTCCAGCGCGCTTGCCAATGGCAGCGTTCCGACCAGCGCCGCCAGCATCACGACGACGAAGATACCGATCCGGGCGCCAACGGAATTCAGTATCCCGCCGCCCATCAGATGGCGCCGATCGTCATCGCAGCGGAAAGGGTGGAATCCTCGTTGCGGCGAATATCCGCCTCCATAACCTTCAGACGTTCCTCGCGCTCCACGCGGACGATCCAGTTGAACAGAATGTCCGCCTTTACCGCGTCGGCGGCCAATTCGACGGCACTGCCCGTCCCCCCCGTTACGCGGACATCCAATCCGTCGCTCTGCGCCAGCGTCAGCAGACGCTCTGGCGAAACCGCCGCTGGTGCGTCGCCGCCGCCGCTTTCGCCGGCATAGGCCAGCACTTGTTCGTGCATGGCCACGGCACGGGACACGCGCATCTCCTCATGCGCGACTGCAGACGAAAGCGCTCGCACAGCGAACCAGGCCAGCAGCAGCAAGACGACCACGGAGAGGCCGGCCAATAGCCGCCGTTCGCGCAGATCGCGCGCCTGCCACCAGGCGAGACCGTTCTGAATCATGGCCGGGTCAACTCCACCGAAACAGCAAGGCCGGCGCCCCGTGGCCGGGGGGCACCGGCCACGAAATCATAGCCTGCCGCCTCGACGACCGGCCGCAAGGCGTCAGCGGTCATTCCTGCGGTCAGCTCCATTTCAGCGGCAAGGCGCGCGCCGTCCCAGGCCACAGACTCTATGGTGGCCCCCGGTGCGCCCCGCGTAGCCGCGACCAGGATCTGCATCGCTGCGGACAAATCGGATGGTTCGGCCAGTGCAGAGCCGCTCAGCAGCGTTTGCACCGCTTCCGCAGGCGGCGTACCGGGCGGTAAAGCCGCCGCGGCAACGGCGCGACTTTCCGCCTCGATCGCGTCCGCCACATGATCGGTGCGCCAGATGTCGATCAGATTTGAGAGAAGCAGCAACAGCGGCACACCGGCGGCCAGGATCAGACAGCGCCGCCACGCCTTCGACAGGTGCCACCCGGATGCCTGGGCAAATGCGCCGTTTCGAAGATTTATGCGGGGTCGGCCACTCTCGACGACCATCGCTGCCTCTAACGCGCTGGCTTTCTCCTCGGTGTGAAGTGCGCGGGTACCCAGCACGGCTTCTGCCAGGCCGGCTTCGCACACCATGGCCGCCCCCTGCGCCCGTACCGCAAGCAATGCACGCCCGACGGGAAACCCCACGGCGTCACGCTCCGGCACGGGCAACAGCATGTGATCGGGAATGATGATGTCGGGATCGATGCCGAGCGCGGCGAGGCGCGACAGCCATGTTTGCATCGCCGCGAAATCGGTAACCGCGATGCCCGTTTTACCGGGGAGTTCGTCCGTTGTGTCGATGGCGGTGTGAATCGACGCGGGGGCCAGCGCGGTATGTTCTGCAACGGTATAGCGCGCCGCCGCTGCCAGCTGCGCGGATGTCGTCCCGTCCAGCGGCAGCCACAGCATCCGGACCGCCTCGCCCGGAACGACGGCGATGATCGTATCGTCCTGCGCGATCAGGGGCGGCTCGCCTGCCTCCTCCTCATGAATATGGCCACGCGCGGCTATGGCGCCGCTTTCCCCCGCGATGCGCAGCCAGGGGGTCTGGGCCCCCTCCGCTCGCGGCAGGATGATCAGTACGCGACCGCTCATGACGGCACGCCCGTCAGAAATAATTGTTCTGTCCTGCCAAAGCGGGGGTGCGTCAGGGTCAGGCGAACCGCATCCGGCAGGGCATCCCCGTTGGCGGTCATGGGGCGCTCGTTCCACGCACCCTCCAGGTGAAATTCGATTTCAACATTTTGCGCCCCTGGCAGCAACACGGCGGGCGGGCCGAACTCGGCTCCGTCCAGAAAGGGCGCGGCGCGGCGGGTCAGGCCGTCGGGTCCGGCACTCCATTCCACATATTCCATGCTTGGACGCCCCTCTCGGTCGCTGCGATCGGGTCCGCGGCGGGCGAAGGCGATCAACATATCCTGCCCCCCGCCACCGTCGATCCGGGGACGCGGATTGCCATCCGTGTCGCGGGTCACCCTGACCGCCATCTGGGCCAGGTCGGAACGCAGCGCCGCGCGCGTTCTTTGCAATTCCTGCAATTCCTGCGAGGTTTCCTCAATGCCACGGCTTGCCTCGACCGTCTGGCCGAAAACGAAGGTGCTTGCCCCCGCCACGATCGCGAAAACGAACAGCGCGACCAGGGTTTCAACAAGTGTAAAGCCGTGAGAGGAAACTGTTTTCATTGCAGGGCACGCATGCCTTCCAACGATGCCGCGACGCCCTGGGGATCGCGCACGTCAACCCGCAGGCGAACCAGACCGTCCTCCAGCGCAGTCGCCTCCATGGTAACTTCCCAATTCATGTCCAGATTCGTGATCGTCTCGCTTCTGCTGCCATAAGCGGGTGGACGCGCGGCGATAAGCCCATCGATCAATGCATTCTCCGCGACGATGTCGGCAACGGTGGCGCGCTCGGCGGCAACCGCGGTCGATGCGCTGACGCTGTTCAGCCGCAGCAGGGCGAGCATGGCAAGGGCCAGTACGGCCAATGCCACCATGACCTCGATCAGGCTGAAGCCGGAATCAGTTTCCCGCATCGATGGTCACGTTTCCAGCCGCCGAGACATTCACGGCCAGCCGCCTCGTGCCGCCGGTCAGCGCGATTGCGGCAGGTTCGGCAAGGCCGACGGCGTCGAAGCGAATACGCGCTGCACCCTCGCCGCCTATGTCCACGGCGATGTTGCGGTCCCAGCGCTCCGCATCCAGCGGTGCGTCGCGAATGGGGACCCATTGGCCGCCGATGCGCTCCTCGAACCGATAGCCGTCCGCATCGACCAGCGCCGCCGTTTCACGTCCTGAAAACAGCGCCCGGTCGCGCACCGCGATCAGGCGGGCACCGAACTGCTCGGCATCCGCGCGCGCGCCCTCTTCGTCGCCCGGGATCGACATGACCACCGCGGCAGAGGCGACGCCCATGATCGCCAGAACGACCATCAGTTCGACAAGGGTAAAACCGGATTGGGCGCGGGATCGCATGGTCTAGTTCTGCCAATTGCCGATATCGGCGTTATCTTCTTCACCGCCGGGAACGCCGTCGGCGCCATAGCTGAATATGTCCAGCTGCCCGCGTTCGCCGGGGAATTGGTACAGATAGGAATTGCCCCACGGGTCATCGGGCAGGCGCTGCACATAGCCGCCGGCGCGGTAGCGTTCCGGACGCGACAGGCTGGCCGGGGGCGATTGCAGCGCCGCCAGACCCTCCTGCGTGGAGGGGAAGCTGCGATTGTCCACGCGGTACATCTGCAGCGCCTGTTCCAGCACGGCGATGTCCGCGCGCGCCTTTTCCCGTTCCGCAACACCCTGCGCCGGCAGGACGTTCAGAACGACGAACGTGGTAAGAAGGCCCAGGATCGCGATCACGACCATCAGTTCGACGAGGGTAAACCCCTCCTCGTCGCGGCGGTCCTCCGGCTTCTTTGTGTGATCGGTGTCTTTCATCTCGACCTCTATCCTATGGCTAGCGTGTTGAGTTGCATGATGGGCAGCAGAATGGACAGGACGATCATCGCCACCATCCCGCCCATGACAACGATGATGGCAGGTTCCAGAAGGGAGAGCGCGCCCGATGTGAAGGCATCGAATTCCCGCTCCATATAGTCGGCTGCGCGCGACAGCATGATGTCCAGCTGACCGGATTGTTCGCCGGACGTCGCCATGTGCACCAGCAGGGGCGGGAACAGGCCCGTGGCCCGCATCGCCGCCGACAGGCTGCCGCCCTCGTTAACCCGCTCCACGATGGAAAGGCAGGCTGCCCGTACGGCACGATTGTGGATCGTACGCGCGGTAACTGCCAGTCCGTCGAGAAGCGGCATGCCGTTCGAAACGACCGTCGACAGCGTACGCGCCAGGCGGGCTGCATTCACCTCGCGGATTAGGCGGCCGATCAGCGGTACGTTCAGCAGCGAACGATCGAATCGCAGACGAAATCCATCATTTGCCATCGCCCGGATGAAAACCGCGACGCCGATGACGATCGCGATCAGCAGGAACGGTCCATATGCCACCATCGCATCCGACGTACCGATCGTGATCCGCGTCAGCAGCGGCAGTTCCTGACCCATATTGTCGAATTGTTCGACGACCTTTGGAATGACGAACACCATCAGGCCCGTGACGATCAGCAGCGCGACCAGCGCCAGCATGATCGGATAGACGAGCGCGGTCACGATCTTGCTCCGCACCTCTGCCTGTCGTTCCAGCAGGTCGGCGAGGCGGGTCAGCACCTCTGCCATCGCGCCGGAGCCTTCGCCTGCCGCCACCATTGCGCGGTAAAGCGGCGGAAAGCTCTTCGCCTCCGCGCCCAGTGCGACGCCCAGCCTGCGCCCTTCGACGACGCCGGCATGCACGTTGGCGGTAATGCGACGTACATGTTCCTTTTCCGACTGCTGCGAAATCGACCTTAGCGATTCCTCCAGCGGGGATACCGCGATCAGCGTGGATAATTGCCGGGTAAACAGGGTCAGTTGCTTCGTGGACAGCTTCCTTTCGAAAAGCGGCGCGCGCGCCGGACCGGTTTCGGCGACCGTCGCGCGGTCCGATACGGACAGCCGCACCGGCAGCAGGCCCTTGGCCCGCAAAAGCTCCCGCGCCGCGTCTTCCGCACCCGCAGTTAAGGCGCCCTTGCGCTCCCGCCCGCCGGTGTCGATGGCAAGATACTGATAGGTCGGCATTGCCCGGCCCTATGCGCCAACCGGCGCATTTTCAGGCTCCGTCGTCGAATCCTTCCGAAGGATTCTGACGGCCTCCGCGACGGTGGTGCGGCCTTCCATGACAAGCCGCCGGGCAGAGGATGACAGGTTCGGCATTCGGGAAAAGACATGGCGCGCAATGACACCTTCATCAGCGCCCGCAAGCATCAGATCGCGCAGGGATTGGTCAACGCGGATCATCTCGAAAATGCCGACGCGCCCGCGAAAGCCGCTGCCGCCGCACTGATTGCAGCCCTTCGCGACATAGATGGTCGTCTCCGTGTCGAGGCCGAGCGGGGCCGCCTCTGCTGCGCTGGCCGAATGCGGCTGCGCGCAGGTCTGGCAAAGCGCGCGAACCAGCCGCTGTGCCATTACCAGCCGTAACGAAGATGCGAGAAGGAATGGCTCTACGCCCAGATCGCGCAGTCGCGTAATGGCGCCGACGGCGTCATTGGTGTGGACCGTCGACAGCACGAGGTGCCCTGTCAGGGACGCCTGGACGGCAATTTCCGCCGTCTCGTGGTCGCGAATCTCGCCGACCATGACGACGTCGGGATCCTGCCGCAGGATGGCGCGCAGTCCGGCGGCAAAGCTCATGCCCACCTTTGTGTTGACTTGGGTCTGGCCGATGCCGTCGACGGCATATTCCACCGGGTCTTCCACGGTCAGGATATTGCGCTGGCCATCGTTCAGCATGCGCAGGCCGGAATAAAGCGTCGTGGTCTTGCCGGAACCGGTCGGGCCGGTCACGAGGATGATGCCGTTCGGCTCCGTAATCGCTTCGGCAAAATGCGCCAGCAGATCGGACGGCAGGCCGAGGTCGCCGAGGCCGAGTTCCGCCTGTTCCTTGTCGAGAATACGCATGACGACGCGTTCGCCGCCGCGTGCGGGCAGGGTAGACACGCGAACGTCCAGCTGGCGCCCGCCAAGCGTCAGGCCGATGCGCCCATCCTGCGGTATGCGCCTTTCGGCAATATCCAGACGTGCCATCACCTTGATGCGACTTGTGACGAGTGGGGCGACCTTTGCCGGCAATCGCAATGCTTCGGTCAGAACGCCATCCACGCGCAGTCTGACGACCAGCGCAGTTTCGAACGGTTCGACATGAATGTCGCTGGCGCCGCGCCGGATCGCTTCGGCAAGAATGCCGTTGATCAGGCGAATGACGGGGGCATCGTCATTGGTATCGAGAAGATCGGCGGCATCGGGAATCCCGTCGGACAGGGCGCCAAGGTCGGCGGCCCCCTCCAATTCACCGGACATGACACCCGAATCGATACCGCCCGATCCATAGGTCTCCCCCAGCCTTGCCTCGAATTCCTTCGTCGGCAGGAACCTGACCGCGATGGCCCGCCCGGCGTGGCGCCGGACCTCTGTCAGAACCGCCGGATCGGCATCGTCACGCAGGGCAACCATGACTTCCGGCGCCGCGCCGTCCAGAATCAGAACGCTGTGCCGCTTCGCAAAGGCGTAGGGCAGGGGGGCTACCGGACCAGGGGTCGTGTCCTTCGGCGAAATATCACGCTCAACCATGCTCAGTTCCCCCCGTCCGAAGAAAGGTCGATCACTACAGCCCGGTCGAAACCCGCTGCGCCCAGACGCGTCGTCAGCGCTTCTGCGTCGGCCAGTCTGTCGACCGGACCCAGGCGGACGACGTTCGTGCCCGCGCGGCTGATCACTGCGACCGGACCGAACCGCTCCATCTTGCGTGCAAAGCGGTTGGCATCGTCCACCTCGGCGAAGGCGGCGACGTCGACGGCATAGCTTGCCACCTGGCCGCTGGCATCGGCTGGTACGCTGCCCGGCGGCAATGTGTTCAGATAGGTCCGCAACACCCGGTCCAGCGACGGCTCGATCTCCGGATCGCGGGCGATCTGTGCAGAGCGCAGATAGTCATAGCGCTGCGCTGCCACCGCCTGCGCGTCGTCGCGATCCTTCAGGATGCGCGGACGGATGAAGACCATCAAATTGGTTTTCTGCTTAGAGCGCGACCTGCTGGTAAAAAGTTCGCCCAATATGGGAATATCGCCCAGCAGCGGGATTTTCTCGATCGTGCGGCGTTCGTTTTCGTCCAGCAGACCGCCGAGAGCGACGATGTCGCCATCGTCGACGGTGATGACGGTCTCGATCTCGCGCGTGTTGAGGATCAGGTCCGCGCTGTTGTTCGTGACGGGGCCAGCGATGGACGAAACCTCTTGCCGCATGAACAGCTTGATCGCACCGCCTGCGTTGATCTGGGGCGTCACCTCCAGCTGGATGCCGACATTCTGGCGCTCGACGGTGCGAAACGCATTGTCGAAATTGTCGGACAGCGCCTCGCCCGTCGTGATCGGAATTTCCTGACCCACCAGGATGCGCCCCTGCTGATTGTCCAGCATCATGATGGACGGGGTGGATAGTACGTTAGACGCGGTGTCTGCCTTCACGGCGTTCAATATGGCACCGAAAACGAATTCCCCGACCTGTCCACCCAGACCGAACAGGCCGCCGCGCGTGGCGAGCAACTGTTGTGCCGCAGCCCCCTGCAACTCGTCCCGCAGCGCGGTCGACCCGGAGCGGGTGATCACCTCGCCATCGACGCTGACGGTGGCATCGTTGGTCAGTTCCTCCGCCGCGATGGCGCCGCCGAGAACGAGGGGGTTCACGACCTGATTGGAATAGTTCGTCGATGCGAACGGCGTTGCCCCGTCCGTTCCGGCCAGCAGGAACTGTACGCCCAGTTCCCGCGCGGCGGTATCGGAAACCTCCAGGATCAGGGCTTCGACCAGCACCTGTTCCCGGCGCGTGTCGAGCTGGCGGATTACTTCCCCCAGGGTGCGTTGCAGGTCGGGCGGGGCGGAAATGATCAGCGCGTTGGCGCCCTCGTAGCGGGCGATCACGGCTCGTCCGGGCGTTCCACTTGCGCCGGGGCCCGCGGCGGGTGCGGGGGCAGCCGTTTCGGCGCCCCCGCCCTCATTCGTCTCTTCTGCCCCGGCGGCACGAGGCTGCGTCTGTACGGGGGCTGCCGACGACACGCTGGTGCGCTGTCCGGCGATTTGCTGCAGCACCGGCAACAGATAGGCGGCGTCGGCATGCTCCAGATAATGCACCCGGACGTCGGCGCCCAATGCCGCGCGGGAATCGAGTTGCGCCACGATGGTGGCCATTTCCGCGACCTTTGACGGATCGCCGCGCAGCACGACGGAATTTGAACTGTCCACCGGAACGATGGACAGCGGTGCCGCGCCCTGGTTCAGCGTTGTGATGGCGGCGGCGATTTCCCGCGCGCCCGCATTTTCCAGGCCGATCAGCCGCATTGTGGCGCGGTCCCGATCGATCTCTGAAAGGACGCCGCGAATCCGGGCGAGATTGTCCTCGTAATCGGCGACGACGATGGCATTGCCGCCCCCGCTGGCGGTGGCCTGGCCGTTGCCGCTGACCAGCGGCGCGACAGCCTCCAGCGCCTGCGCGGCGGTTACCGACTGCAACGGGATGACCCGGGTAACGAATCGACCGCCGCCGCCGGTTGAGGGCTGGCGCGCGGCATCCGCTGCCGGTGCGATTCGCAGTCCTCCGTTGGAAATCGGAATGGCAACAAGGCCGTTCGCGCGCAGCGTTTCCAGAAAGACTTCGAAATATTGCGCGCGGTTCAGGGGACGTTCGCTGACGATCGACACCTTGCCCTCGACCGCGGGGTCGATGACCATGGTGCGCCCGGTCACGCTGCTGGCATCTTCGATAAAGGCGCGAATATCCGCATCGCGCAGGTTCAGATATTGCTGTGCCGCGCCGGGCGTCGAAAGAGCGAGCGCAGATGCAAGGAGGACCGTACGAAACAGGCGGGTCATTCGCCCTCCTCCTCTTGCGCGGCTCCACCGACGGGCGTCGCCGGTGCCGACTGGTCTAGGTACAATGCTTCCCGCACACCGCGATTCGAAAGAATGATGTGATCGAAGCGTACTTCCTCCAGCGTGATGCCCTCGACGATCTCCTCTCCGACGTCGAAACTTTGCTGCGGTACGTCGTCATTGCCCAGGATGGCGCTGCCGCGTCCGCTGGCGCGGTCCATGCGAAGGCCGAACAGGTCGAGGCCCGCCGTGCTGACCACGACGTCGCCGCCCCCCGCCAGAAAGCCGAACAGAGGGTCCAGCCCTGCGAACTCGGGCACATCCTGAACGGCGATATCGGCCGCGCTGATCGTGCCGACCGGACCAATGGGAACCAGAACGGACCAGATCAGCCGCGCTGCGGCTAGCGCCAGCAGGACGATGACTGCCATTTGCGCCCAAACCACAGGCGGCAGATTGCGTATCGGCATTTTTACGGAGCCAGACGCCACCGGCATCCCCCTTTTGACAGAACCGCTTTGGAATGATGCTGGACCTAGGCGCGTGCGATGACGGTTTTGCGACGTTTTTCGGTCACATGCGTCACATTGGGCATTTCGCCGCGGGTAGGCCCGTTTGATGCGCGTCAGGGACGGATGCAGTTCTGTGCGGGCAAAGCCCCTGCGGCGCTTTGCCCAAAACCGCAGGATGCTGCGGCGGCTTCGAAATACGCCACAGCAAGGGCGTGTGCCTTCTAGGCACCTAAGGCATTGCTGTGGTGGTGGAAGTTAAAACCCGCGTTCCGTTCCAGGCATAAGTCACTAAAAATGCTTATTTTTGTAGTAAATCTGACACAAAACTTTTTCTTGGAAATTGTCACATAAGCATCATCGTGTGCCCCTAGCCAGCGCCGCAAGCCGATAGGCCGGACGAGCCAGCCAGGCTGCGAATTAGTCTCATCAGATGACCTAAAGGGGTACTTAAATGTCCTACATGCGCTCAATTCTTTTACTCGGTTCGGCGATCGCGCTTGCCAGCTGCGGTGCAGACGATGTCGCATCTCCCGGTGATGGCGTAATTGTCGTACCGGCTCCGTCGCCCGCACCGGCGCCAACGCCAACTCCGACGCCAACTCCGACGCCAACGCCGACCGGCGGACCGGCTGACGATTGCCCCACGGGTACGACGCGTACCAGTGAGATCCTCACCTACGGCACGGAAACCGACAGCGACGACGCACGCGTTTGTCAGCTGCGCGGCGTGCTCGACGACGATCTGCGTCTCGAGGCTCTGCCTGGCGTCGTTTATTCACTTTCCGGCCGTGTTCAGGTTGGCACCGACGTCGGTCCGACCGACTCGCCAGCAGCTGGCTCGCGGCAGGCGACGCTCAGCATCGATCCAGGCGTGGTCCTCTTCGGATCGAACGGCGCTGATTTCCTTCTCGTCAACCGCGGTTCGCAGCTTCGCGTAGAAGGCACCGCCGACGCCCCCGTCGTCATGACGAGCCGTCAGAATATCGAAGGAACGGCGACTGCCAATTCCATCGGTCAGTGGGGCGGTGTTGTCATTCTGGGGCGCGCACCATTCTCCGACTGCTCGGCCGGTACCGGCGGTACGGCAGACTGCACCGGCGCTGTCGAGGGTACCTCGGGGGCGTTCTTCGGTGGCGATCTTCCGAACGACTCCTCGGGTTCCATCCAGTATCTGTCGGTCCGCTACGCTGGCTTCGAAATTTCTGAGGGCAATGAGCTGAACGGCATCACCTTGGGCGGCGTCGGCAGCGGCACGACGTTCGATCACGTCCAAGTCCACAACAACTCGGACGACGGCATCGAATGGTTCGGCGGCACGGTCAATGGTCGTTATCTGGTGCTGACCGGCAATGACGATGACTCGATCGACAGTGACTCGGGCTATAAGGGCGCCAATCAGTTCGTGCTGGTCACGCAGCGTGATGGCGCCGGCACGGACGGTGGTAATGGCGATCGCGCCTGGGAAGCGGACTCCGACGGCAATGAAAACCGTCTTCCGCGTCAGGATTTCATCCTTGCCAACTTCACATTCCTCGTGAACGACGGCACGGCAATCACGCTGCGCGGCGGCGGCGATTACACGCTGGTCAACGGTGTCATCGACGCTCCGGAAGCCGGTACGACGTGTATCGATGTCGACGGTGTGCAGACGGCGGCAGCGGCGGACGAAGGCAATGACGAGAACGGACCGCCAGTGTTCGAATCGGTTGTCATCGATTGCGATACCGTTGCCTCGGGTGATGATGACGACATCGACGATCTCGCCCTCTTCACCAACGGCGGCGACAATAATGACGGCTCCTTCGAAAGCACGCTTGGCGGGACCTCGGGTGTCGTCAACGGTGCGAACGAAAGCGCCGTCACTGCATTCGACGCTTCCACGCTGGACGACTTCCTCGTCTCCACGAGCTACATCGGCGCCGTCCGCGACGAGGACGATCTGTGGTTCGACGGTTGGGCTTGCGGCCTCGGCAACAGCCTGTCCTGCGAGACGCGTCCGCAGACGATCGTTCCCGCCAGCTAGTCGCTGATCCGGGTACCAATACGGGCGGCGGCGACCATCGGGGAGCCGCCGCCCTTTCTGCTAAAGTTCAAGGGACGCCCCGCCATGTCATTCATGTCATCCAAGACCAGCCTGCTGCTGCTATCTAGCGCGCTCGCCTTTCCATTTCTCGGCGGCGCCGCCTTTGCACAAACGCAGCCGGCAACCACCACGCCCCCCGCACCCTCCTCGTCCTCTTCGGATATGACGGAGCAGGAACAGGCAGAAACGATCGACACCGTAACGCCCGGTGCCGAGCGAGACGCGGAACGCGTCGCAGACGGCGTCGATATTTCCGGGCCAGGAGCAAGCAGTTCGGATGATGACGTGATCGTCGTTCAGGGCCGCTATATTCCGGCACCTGTCCGGGCATCCTCCGAAGTGCTGAGCGTTCTCGATTCAGAAGCCATTGCGCGTTCGGGTGACGGCGACATCGCCTCCGCACTCCAGCGCGTGACCGGCCTCAGCCTGGTTGGCGGCCGCTTCGTCTATGTACGTGGTCTCGGCGACCGCTATTCGCTCGCCCTTCTCAACGGTTCGCCTTTGCCTAGCCCGGAACCTCAGCGCCGCGTCGTGCCGCTGGATATTTTCCCGACCAGCGTGATCGCTTCGTCGGTCGTGCAAAAGAGCTATTCGGTAGCTTATCCGGGTGAATTTGGCGGCGGTGTTATCAACCTGACGACGCTCGCCGTTCCCGAAGAATCCTTCCTCAGCATCGGTGGCGGCATCGGCGGCAATTCCGAAACGACCGGCGAACTGGGCTATACCTATTTTGGATCGGACACGGACTTCACCGGCTTCGATGACGGATCGCGCGATATACCTGACGTATTGAGAAATGCGTTCGACGTAGTGGGCGGCGTCAACCGCGGCGCGGAGTTTACCCTGGATCAGCTGAAGGGAATCACCGCCAGCCTGAACAATGCGTCGACCAGCATCGTGCAGCGTAACGATGACATTCCGATCAACGGATCGATCGATGTGACTGCCGGTACCGGGATCGACATCGGCGACGATCGTCTGGGTGTGATCGCGAATGTCGGCTGGGACAATAGCTGGCAGACACGCGGTGGTATTCAGCAGTTTACCAACGGTCTTTCCGGCGACGACACGCTGCAGCCGAACAGCGATTTCGACTTTCTTGCCACCCAGAACCGCATTGTCGTCAATGGCTTGCTTGGGTTTGGATATGAGTTTGGCGAACAGAAGATCCGCTGGACGAATCTGTTTATCCGGGACACTCTGAAAGAGGCACGGCTTGATAGCGGCTTTTCCGCGACGGTCGGCGACAATCGCCTGCTTCGGCAGCGCACGACCTGGTTTGAGCGGCAGCTGATCGATACGCAGCTGGTCGGCGAATTTACCTTTGGTGATTTGAGTGCCGACGTTCGCGCCAGCTATGCAAATACGACACGCGACAGCCCGTACGAGCGCAGCTTCAGCTATGAGTTCAATGAGGAAGTCGGTGACTTCGTCAATAATCTTCGGACGAACGGGCAAAGTGCCAATGTTGCGTTCTCGGAGCTTGAAGAGAATCTCTATGCGGGTGCGATCGACCTGGCTTACAACGCCCCCGTCGATTTCGATCTTACGGTCAGCGCCGGGTACGCATATACGGACACCAGCCGTAACAGTCTTCGTCGTGCATTCGTCTATCGCTCGGATCAGGCGCTGCCCTCGTCTGTCACCCAGGCGCGACCAGACTATCTGATCTCCGATTTCGTCGTTCGGCAATATGATCTGACCCTGCGGGAACAGGCAGCCGGCGGCGAGGTAATCGAGTATGATGCCGGCCTCGAAATTCATGCCGGCTATGCTCAGATCGAGGCCGAGCCAATCGATTATGTCCGCGGTACGTTGGGGGTTCGCTACGAAGATGCTAGCCAGTCCATCAATACCTTCGACATATTCGGCGGCGTAGGCACTGGCGGTGACGCAAGCCTGGTCAACACGCGTCTGGACAATGATTATTTCCTGCCCGCGGGTACGTTGACCTGGAATTTTGCTGAGGACATGCAGTTCCGTGTAGCGGGGTCGCGGACGATCGCGCGTCCTCAGTTCCGCGAAATGGCGCCGCAGCAATTCCTCGATATCGAATCCAACCGCACCTTCATCGGTAACCAGTTCCTGCAGGATTCTGAGCTGACCAATGCCGAGGCGCGGCTGGAATCGTATATCGGCCGCAACGAGAACATCAGCCTTGCCGGGTTCTACAAGAATCTCGATAACCCGATCGAGGCTGTCGCCTTCGTACAGGGCGAGGCGTTCTTCACGACCTTCGCCAATGCTCCGTCTGCGGAGCTGTACGGAGCCGAGGCGGAATTGACGAAGCGGTTTGCCCTGGCGGATTGGCTCGGCGACTCGGACTTCTCCCTCTCGCGCGATTTGGTCCTTATCGCGAACTACACCTATACCAAGTCCGAGATCGTGGTTGGCGACGAGCAGGTGCTGAACAATGAAGGCCGCCTTGTCGCGGCGGATACGCTGTTCACCGATGGCGAGCCGCTGACGGGTCAGTCGGATCATATCGTCAATCTGCAGCTTGGTCTGGAGGATAGCGACACGCTTTCACAGCAGACGATCCTGCTCAGCTATGCGTCGGAGCGGGTTACCAGCCGTTTCATCGGTGCGACCGCTGGCGGTGGTACTGCGGCCATTCCGTTCAAGGAAGAACCCGGCGTGCAGCTGGACGTCGTCATTCGCCAGGGTCTCGACCTCGGCGGCATCGAGGCGGAGCTCAAGCTGGAAGCGCGTAACCTCCTCAACGAGGATTACGAAGAGTTCCAGGAATTCAACGGTTCGCGGATCGATCGCAACACCTTTGACCGCGGTCGCTCTTATGCCGTCAGCCTGGGTGTGACCTTCTAAGGAACGGCATCGATCAGAAAGGGGCGGTAGCTACAATCGCTGCCGCCCCTTTTTTGTTTGCGGCGATCTAGGAAGGGGCGCGGGCGCACACGCCCCCTGCCGGGGATGCATTTATCCCTATCCAGCCCTGCACAGATTGCAGCCGGGCCGACCGGAATCCAAACCCCTCAGGGGTTGGCGTCGGCGGATATATCGCGTTGAACGGGCGTCCCGGCATTCTGCCAACCGCCGCCCAGGGCGCGGAACAGCGCGACCTGCGCCTCGACGACATCGCCTTTTGCGGCGGCCAGCTGCGCCCGTACTTCGGCAGCGGTGCGTTCCGCATCGACCAGCAGAAAAAGGCTGTCCGCCCCGGCATCGTATCGCAGACGCGTCAATTCGGCGGCGCGCTCACCTGCCGCTGCGGCGTCGGCAAGCCGGTCACGCCGCTCCAGGCTGGCTGAATAGCGAGCGAGCGCCTGCTCCGTTTCCGTAAGAGCGGTCAGGACCGTGCCGTCGAAATCGGCCAGGGCAGCGTCGGCGCGCGCGTCCGCCTGCCGGATGCGCGCGCGCACGGCACCCATATTGGGGAAGCTCCAGGAAATAAGCGGGCCGAGCGAAAAGCCGAACGCGTCGTCATCGCCAAGCCCATCCACGGTCGTTGACACCAGGGACGCCGATCCCAGAAGGGAGATGCGCGGATAGAGATCGGCGGTGACGATCCCGACCTGCGCCGCGGTCGATGCCAGCGCCCGTTCGGCCTGTCTGACATCCGGCCTGCGGGCCAGCAGGGCGGCGCCGTCCCCAACGGGGATGGGCGTCGTCAGGTCCGGCAGGCTGCGGCAGGCTGCGGCGGCGCGGTCCGCCTCCTGCGGCGTGCGCCCGGTAAGGGCGGAAAGCGCATATAGCGACGCGCGGCGTTCGCCTTCGAATGCGGGAATTTGCGCGCGTGCCTGCTCCAGCAGAACGCGTGCGCGGTCCGTATCCGCCCGTGTGCCGCGCCCGCCCGTGACCAGCCTTTGCGTCAGATCCAATGTGCGTTGTTGCAATTCGGCGGTTTCGCGCGCCGCATCCTGCTGGACGGCAGCGCCGCACAGGCGCGCATAAGCCAGCGTGGTATCGGCGGTCACCATCACCTGCGCCGCCTCGAAGGCGGCAATGGCGGCATCCCTGTTGGCGCGTGCTGCGTCGATGGTCGCCGATACGCGCCCGAACAAATCAACTTCGTAGGACGCATCGAAACCGAGCGAGAAGAGGTCGAGTTCGAAGGCTTCGCCGCCGCCGCCCAGCTGCCCGCCCCCGACGCCGCCACCGCCAACAGCACCGCCACCGGCGCCGAGCGCGCCAGCACCCCCTGCAATGCGCCGTCTGTTATAGCTGGAATTGACCTCAGTCGTCGGCAGTCGGCCATTTGCAGCCTCCGACAGCGCCGCCCGCGCCTCCGCTACATTGGCAAGGGCGACGCGCAGATCCGTATTATGTTGCAGCGCCTCCTGCACCAGCCGGTCCAGCACCGGATCGTCGTAAAGCCGCCACCAGTCCTCCGCGGCGGCATCGCGCGTCGTGCCGACACTGTTTTCGACGAACGCCTCGGCAGCAGGCGGCGGCAGGTCGGGCGCTTCGTAACGCGGGCCGACGGCACAGCCGCCCAGCGTCAGCGTCCCGATGATCAGGGAGGAAATGGCCGCTCTGGTCATTCTGCAGGCGCCCCCTTGGCGGTGGGTTTCTGCTCGGCTGCCGGCCTCGATCGACGCACCATCTGGACGGTCCGGTCGCCCAGTTTCCGGCTGATGACATAGAATGCCGGCGTGAACAGCAGCCCGAACAGGGTCACACCGATCATGCCGAAAAACACCGCGACGCCCAGCGCCTGACGCATTTCGGCGCCGGGGCCGGTGCCGATTACCAGGGGCAGCACGCCCAGGATGAACGCGATGGACGTCATCAGGATCGGACGCAGGCGTTGTGCCGCCGCACGTTCCGCCGCCTTGCGGATCGAAAGACCTTCCGCTTCCGCCTGGCGGGCGAACTCGACGATCAGAATGGCATTCTTCGCCGCCAGCCCAATCAGCACGACGAGGCCGATCTGCGTCAGGATATTATTGTCCAGTCCCATCAGCCCCACGCCGACAATCGCGGCCAGCAGGCACATCGGCACGATCAGGATCACCGCCAGCGGCAGGACGAGGCTTTCATATTGCGCCGCAAGCAGCAGGAACACAAAGAGCACTGCCAGGCCGAACACGAAGATCCCCGTGTCTCCGGCCTGTTTCTGCTGATAGGCGAGTTCCGTCCATTCATGGGCGAACCCTTGCGGCAAGATCTGATCCGCCAGGGCCTCCATCCTGTCCAGCGACTGGCCGCTGGAATAGCCAGCCACCGTCTCGCCCTGAAGTTCTGCCGACGGATAAAGATTATAGCGAACCACCCGGTAAGGCCCGCTGTCATCGCGTATGCTGAGAACGGCGCCCAGGGGAACCATTTCTCCGGCGGCGGAGCGTGTCCTCAGCTGCGTTATATCCTCGCGGTCGTCCCGATACGGCGCGTCGGCCTGTGCCGTTACCCGATATGTACGACCCAGATAGTTGAAATCATTGACATAGGTCGACCCCAGATAGGTTCCCAGCGTCGAAAAGACATTTTCCACCGGAACGCCGATCTGCTCCGCCCGCTCCCGGTCCACATCGGCCGTCAGACGCGGCGTCCGCGTGTTGAACGTGGAAAAGACAGAGGTCAGCCCGGGGTCCTGATTGGCCGCTGCCATCATTTGCATGGTCACTGCCTCCAGCGCGCGATACCCCTGGCCGGCGCGATCCTCTATGACCATCTTGTAGCCGCCGCCGGTGCCGATGCCCCGCACGGGCGGTGGTTCGACAACGAGAATATTTCCGGCCGTGATCTGTCCAAATGCCTGGCGCAGTTCCTGCGCGACCTCGCCGGAGGAGGCGCGTTCGCCAAATTCGTCCAGAATGATGAAGATGGCGCCGGCATTGGACGCATTGGTGAAGGTTGCGCCGTCGAACCCGGCAAAGGCCATATTGCCCGTGACATTGGGATTGTCGCGCGCGATCGCCGCCGCCTGGCGCAGCACCTCGTCCGTGCGGTCGAGGGCGGATCCCGGCGGTAATTGCACGACGCCGATCAGGAAGCCCTGGTCCTGCGCCGGGATAAAGCCTGTCGGCGTCTCGTTGAAGCGCCAGCCCGTCAGGCCGATCAGCGCGACATAGGCGATGCACACGACAAGCAGGCTGCGCACGACCCGGGCCGTCAGGCGGCCATATTTGCCGGACAGTCGTTCGAAGCCGCGGTTGAACCCGTTGGCGAGCCGCTTTGGATAGCCGCGCCACCCGGCGGAGGGCGCGTCGTGAACCCTGGGCTTCAGGATCAGGGCGGCCATGGCGGGTGAAAGGGTCAGCGATACGAAGGCGGAAATGGCGGTCGCACTGACGATGGTCAGGGCGAATTGCTGATAGAATTGCCCGGAAATGCCGGGGATGAAGGCAGTCGGAATGAACACCCCGCACAGAACCAGCGCGATCGCGATCAGGGCGCCGGAAACCTCGTCCATCGTTTCATGCGCGGCCTCGCGCGGGCTCAGGCCCTTTTCCTCCATCAGGCGTTCGATATTCTCGACCACGACGATGGCGTCGTCGACGACGATGCCGATGGCGAGGACGAGGCCGAACAGAGACAGGTTGTTCAGCGAGAAACCGAACGCCGCCATCATGCCGAACGACCCGATCAGGGACACCGGGATCGCGACGACGGGAATGATCGCGGCGCGCCAGCTTTGCAGGAACAGCAATACCACCAGCGATACCAGCACGATGGCTTCGATCAGCGTATGTTCGACCGCCTTGATGGACTCGTCGATATATTCCGTTGGGTTATAGCGGATGGAATAGTCGAGCCCGGCGGGAAAATCGGCAGAGGCACGTTCGATCTCCGCCTCAACGGCTTCGGCCGTGGTCAGCGCGTTCGATCCCGGTAATTGTGTAATGGCCAGCGCGGTCGTGGCCGTGTCGTCCATATAGGCATTGGTGCCATAATCCTGCGCGCCCAGCTCGATGCGGGCGACGTCCCGCAGGCGGGTCAGCGCTCCATCCTCGCCACGCTTCACGATAATGGCGCCGAACTGGTCGGTGGTTGTCAGTCGCCCTTCGGTCTGAATACCCAGCTGGAATGCCGTTCCGCCCGTGTTGAACGGCGGTTGTCCGACGGCGCCGGCGGCAACCTGTGCGTTCTGGCCGCGGATTGCGCCGATAATCTCATCCGTGGTCAGGTTGCGCGCTGCCGCGAGGCCGGGGTCGATCCATACCCGCATATTGTAATCGCGCCCGCCAATGGCCCGCACGCCGCCGACACCGTTGATCCTCAGCAGTCGGTCGATGACCTGCAGTGTCGCATAATTGGCGATATATTCTCGCGACAGGGAATCATCGGGGGAATACAGCGCGACGACCATCATCAGGTCGGGCGAATTTTTGCGCACCGTAACGCCGATGGTGCGCACTTCCGTCGGCAATCGGGGTTCGGCGGATGAAATGCGGTTCTGGACCAGCACCTGCGCCTGGTCGACATCGGTGCCCTGCGCAAAGGTGACGGTGATGCTGATATTGCCGTCGCCCGTTGAGGACGACTGCAGATAGATCATGTCCTCGACGCCGTTGATCGCCTCCTCCAACGGTGCCGCGACCGTTTCGGCCAGCGTTTCCGCCGTGGCGCCCGGATAAGTCGCGGTGACGACGACGGTAGGGGGGGCAATCTCCGGATATTGCGATACCGGCAGGCTGGGATAGGCGATAATGCCGACCAGGACGATCAGGATGGACAGAACGGCGGCGAAGATCGGCCGATCGATAAAGAAGTGCGGCAGTCGCATCCGCCGGTGCCTATTCGTCTGCGGAGGACGCTGAATCCGTGGCGGCCTCCGTGGGGGCGGAGCCTGTGGGGGCGGCAGCGTCCGGCGTTTCGGGGGATGCGGACCGGGCGGCGGGTGCGTCATTTTCTGCCCTCGGGCGGAGCTTCACCGGCTTTGGCTGCACTTCCATGCCTGGCTGCACCCGCGTCAGGCCGTCCAATATAACCCTGTCGGTCGGGGCCAGCCCCTCGCGAACGACGCGCAATCCCTCCACCATCGGCCCGGTTTCCACAGGGCGGGGCGCAACCTTGTTCTCGCGATTGACGACATAGGCCAGTTTCCTGTCCTGGTCGGTGACGATCGCTTCATCAGGCACCAGCAGGGCCTCGTATACGCCCGAGCCCAGCAGGCGCGCGCGCCCGAACATCCCCGGCGTCAGAAAGCCATCGGGATTCTGCACCACGGCATGCGCGCGGATCGTACCCGATTGAGGGTCTATGGCATTATCGACGAAGTCCATGCGACCGCGCCAGCTATAGTCGTTTTCGTCCGCCAGGCTGATCTCCACCGGATTGGCGGCATAGCGGGAGGAGGAGCGCTGCCCTTCCCGGTCCTGGCGGATATATTTCAGATAGAAGCTTTCCGCACCGTCGAACGCGAACCAGATCGGGTTTATGGAAACCAGGCGGGTCAGGACGGTCTGCCCCTCCGTGACATAATCCCCGGGGCTGATCCTGCGGGCCGACACCCGGCCCGCGATCGGCGCGCGGACAGTGGTGAAAGAGACGTTCAGGCGCTGCGTCGCTACGTTGGCGCGCGCGCCTTCCACGGCGGCGGCGGCGGTACGGACCGCGGTCTGCTTCTGCTCCAGTTCTTCTGCACTGATGGCTTCGACCGCTTGCAGGGATTCCGCCCGCTCAAGTTCGGTTTGTGCATTGGCACGCGACGCCTCG
Source organism: Pacificimonas sp. ICDLI1SI03 (assembly GCF_054740865.1). NCBI lineage: Bacteria > Pseudomonadati > Pseudomonadota > Alphaproteobacteria > Sphingomonadales > Sphingosinicellaceae > Pacificimonas > Pacificimonas sp. ICDLI1SI03. The sequence continues at coordinate 1,623,306 of NZ_JBSQAU010000001.1, read as the reverse complement.
GCGCTGGCCAGGCTGGCATTCGCCTCCGCCAGCGCGGCACGGAACGGCCTCGCATCGATGCTGAACAAGGGGTCGCCCTTGGCAACATCCTGACCGTCGTTCACGAAAATTTCTTCGATCTGTCCGGATATGCGTGGCTTTACCTCGACATCGTCAATGGCTTCGAAGCGGCCGATATATTCGTCCCAGTCGCGAACATCGCGTTGCAGGGGTTCGGATACGCTGACCACCGGTGCGGCGGGCGGCGGCGGCGGCGACTCGCTGCAATTCGCCAGTGCGAACAGCAGAGGTATGGCCAGCCAGGCGAGAGGGTTCCGAGTCGCGCTCATTTGTGCAGTGCGACATAAAGCTGAAGTTAAGATTCCGCAACGGTATGATCGGACGAATTTGGGGGGTGCGTCTTTTGGCCCCCCACTCCTGCGCCTGGCTGCACTGCCCGCCGGGGTCCGCATGGCGATCGCCTGTGGAGAGCGAGTTTCAGCGTCGGAAGCCATTCGGAACCGCCATTATCGGACCGCGTTAATGACAGACGCCTATCATCCTAATGCTACAAGGAAATTTCCATGAGCAAGCTGACTGCCATCGCCCTCAACGCAACGCTGAAGCCGACAGGTGAGGAGGGGTCTTCGACGGATCTCATGATTCAGCTGCTGAAAGAAAAATTTGCCGGTCACGAGGTCGAATTTTCGGAAACGATCCGGCTGGCAGATCACGATATCAAGCCCGGCGTGACCTCTGACGAGGGGCAGGGCGATGCCTGGCCCGCAATCCGCGAGAAGATCCTGGCGCACGACATATTGATCTTTGGAACGCCGATCTGGCTCGGCCAGATGTCCAGCATCGCGAAGCGCGCGCTTGAGCGAATGGATGCCTTTCTGGGCGAAACGGACGAGGAGGGGCGCATGCCAAGCTATTCCAAGGTTGCCGTCGCCGCCATCGTCGGAAACGAGGATGGGGCACACAGCATATCGGCTGATCTCTTCCAGGCACTGAACGATACCGGCTGGACCATACCAGCGGCAGCCGCCTGCTATTGGGTCGGCGAGGCAATGCAATCGAAGGATTTCAAGGATTTCTCCAAACCGCCGGAGAAGGTCGACGAGACGGCGGGAATGGTCGCCGGCAATGCCGCCCATCTGGCACGCATCCTGAAGGACACACCCTATCCGGGCGCTTAGCGATATCGGGGCGCTTGGGGCGTGGCTGCGGGAAACGGCCGTCCGGCGCCGCTCTGTCCAAAATGGGTCGCTGCTATTAGACTTGGCGTGAAGAGGGCGTCAGGCCCCGGAAAGATGCTGTTCTCCGGCACCCCTGACGGACTTCGGTTTTTGAGGCGGGATTGACGGATGGCGGGCATCGGCGGGTTGTATTACGGGCGGGATAATGGGTTTCATGGCTGACGATGTACGCCCGCCCCTCGGCCCCCGTTTGCAGAAGCTGCGCAAGGAACGCCGCCTGACGCTCGACACGCTTTCGCAAATGTCCGGCGTGTCCCGGTCCATGCTGTCGCAGATCGAACGCGGTCAGGCGAACCCCACCGTCGCTACCGTATGGGCTCTTGCCGATGCGCTCCACATGGACATTTCCGAACTGCTGCAGGTTCCGAACGCGAAGGGTCCGCGAAAGATCGACGTCGCGGCGCCGTCGCTTACTCCGGAAATGCGCAGCGATGATGGTCTGTGTGTGTTGAAGGTGCTCAGCCCCGCCGATCGCGTGGGCTCGGTGGAATGGTATCAGCTTCACGTCGCGCCCGGCGGCGTGTTGAGGTCGGAGCCACATGCGCGTGGCAGCATGGAGCATCTGACCGTTCTGAAGGGCACCCTGACCATCGAGGCGGTGCAAGAGCGCACGGAAGTGCCGCAGGGGTCGACCGCGCGTTACGCCGCCGACATCCCGCATTGCATAGAAAATCGGACCGCGGAGCATGCAGAGGCCATATTGGTGAATCTGTTTTAGCGAATATTCCATTATACTGGACATAGGTTCCTGCATATCGTATTCCATCCGAAAATATGGAGGATGGACCCGTGCCAGCGCATTTCTATCAACGCATTGCCGACGAACTTTCCGATATTGAGAACGCTGGGCTGTGGAAGCCGGAGCGCGTCCTTACCTCGATGCAGGGCGCTACGGTGTCGGTTGCGGGCCATCCGCGCGAAGCGATCAACCTGTGCGGCAATAATTATCTTGGGCTGGCATCCGACCCGCGCATCGTAGAGGCTTCGATTGCCGCCACCCGCCATTGGGGCGCTGGTCTCGCTTCGGTTCGCTTCATCTGCGGCACCCAGGAAATCCATAAAGAACTCGAAGCCGCTATCGCGGACTATGTCGGGTTCGAAGAGGCAATCCTGTTCGCGGCGGCCTTCGATGCCAACGCCGCCGTTTTCGAACCTCTGCTGGGTGAGGACGATGCCATAATTTCCGACAGTCTGAACCACGCGTCGATCATCGACGGCGTCCGGCTTTGCAAGGCGCGGCGCCTGCGGTTCGCGAATGGCGACATGGACCAGCTGGAACAGAACCTTCGACAAGCGAGGGAAGGCGGCGCGCGCACGATCCTGATCGCAACGGACGGTGTCTTTTCCATGGACGGCGCCATCGCAAATCTGTCCGCGATCACCGATTTGGCCGGGAAATATGATGCCCTCGTCATGGTGGACGATTGCCACGCCACCGGCTTTCTGGGGGAACAGGGGCGGGGCTCCGCAGCCTTTTGCGGCGTTGAAGGGCGTATCGATATATTGACCGGGACTTTCGGCAAGGCGCTGGGCGGCGCCATGGGCGGCTTCGTTGCCGCACGGCGAGAGGTGGTTTCGCTTCTGCGGCAGCGCGCGCGTCCATACCTCTTTTCCAATGCCCTCGCTCCATCGGTCTGCGGCGCGGCGCTGCAGGCGATCGGCATCGCGACCTCTGCGGAGGGCGATGCGTTGAGGGAACGCCTTTTCGCCAATGCAAATCGGTTCAGGCGGGGGATGGAGCAGGCCGGGTTTTCGCTGCTGCCGGGGCAGCACCCGATCATCCCGGTCATGGTGCACGACGCCGCCCGCGCGCAGGCGTTCGCGGCGGCTCTGTTGCAGGAGGGGGTTTTCGTCACCGGATTTTCCTATCCCGTCGTGCCGAAGGGGCAGGCGAGAATCCGCACACAAATGTCCGCCGGTCATTCGCCCGAACAGGTCGACACGGCCATCGCCGCCTTTCGCAAGATCGGCAAAGCGCTGGAGATCGTATCGTGACGGCGGCAGCGATCATTCCGCGCGCCAGCACCCAGGCGGCACCCACCATGTTTTCCCTCGCAAAGCTGCACGCCGAGGAGGGGCTGTGGAGCGCACAAGCGGAAATCCCCGTCTGCGGCCCCGACGATGTGCTGATCCGCATTTCGCGCACCGCGATATGCGGCACCGATATCCATATCTATAATTGGGACGATTGGGCCGCGCGGACGATCCCCGTTCCGATGGTCGTGGGGCATGAATTTGCCGGGCAGATCGTGGAAATCGGAAAGAATGTGGGACGTCCGCTGCATGTCGGCCAGCGCGTCTCTGGCGAGGGGCACATTATCGACCTGAATTCCGCGGCGGCGCGTTCCGGCCGTTTCCACCTCGACCCGGCGACGAAGGGTGTGGGCGTCAATCGCCCCGGCGCCTTTGCCGAGATCCTGGCCATTCCCGCGTTCAACGTCGTCCCGCTGCCGGAATATGTCAGCGACGATTTCGGGGCTTTGCTGGACCCACTCGGGAATGCGGTTCACACGGCCCAGCAATTCGACCTTCTGGGCGAAGACGTTCTTATAATTGGCGCCGGACCTATTGGCATCATGGCGGCGGCGGTCGCACGCCGGGCGGGCGCGGGCAGCGTCTTCATCACCGACGTCAATCCTTACCGCCTCGACCTTGCGACGAAACTGGCGGATGTGCGCCCCGTGAATGTCCTGCATGAGGATTTGGCGGAGGTGCTGGCACGGGCAGGGTTGCCTGACGGTGTGGCGGTGGCGCTGGAAATGTCGGGCACCCATGCAGGCATGGCGCAGGCCATCGAGTCGCTGCGAATGGGCGGCAATCTTGCGCTTCTGGGGATCCCCAGCCAGCCGATGAGCGTCAACTGGGCGGACATCATCATGAAGGCGATCACGCTGAAGGGCGTTTACGGCAGGGAAATGTTCGGAACCTGGGACAAGATGCTCGGCCTGCTGCGCGCCGGTCTCGACTTGTCGCCGCTTATCACCCATCGTTTCCGCGCAACCGACTTCCAGCAGGGGTTCGACGCCGCACGGTCCGGTGAAGCGGGCAAGGTCCTGCTGGACTGGTCGTGATCGTATGGCGAACGTCTAACATCGAACAGGGGGACAGATATGTCGACGGATCAATCGAGGCGTAATTTTCTGGCGGGCGCATCGGCGGCAGCACTCGCCTCGACCACGCTTTCAGTTCCGGGTTTCGCCCGCGAAGGCGCGGAGGATGCCGCAAAATTCCAGACGGTAAGGGCGGTCGCGCAAAAGGCCGTTGCCGACGGCACCGTTCAGTCGCTTTCGATCGCTGTCCTTCGTGACGGCAGGATAGAGTGGGAGGAGGCGTTCGGCATGGCCGACCGGGAGGCTGGCATCCCGGCGACGGTGCACACATCCTATTCGCTTGCCTCGATTTCGAAACCGATCACGGCCACCGCCCTGATGACGCTGGTCGAGGCGGGTAAGGTCGATCTCGCCGCCCCTCTCGACACCTATTTGCAGGCCGGCCAGATCCCCCCGCGAATTGGGGACGCAAGCGATGCCACCGTCGGCCTCGTCGCCAATCATACGTCCGGCCTGCCGTTCCATGTTCAGTTCTTTTACGAGGGGGCGCCCCATCAGCGCCCGCCTCAGTCGGAGACCATTGCGAAATGGGCGCAGATCATCAGCCGTCCTGGCGAGGCTTTCACCTATTCGAACCTCGGCTTCGGGCTGTTGGGTGATGTCATAGAGGGGGCGTCGGGCCAGTCATTGGGCGATTATCTGCAATCTGCCGTGTTCGCGCCGCTCGACATGCGCGCCACCTCTCTCGGCAGGCCGACGGGGCCGGGCGTACAGGCGGCGGTGCGTTATTCTGCTCAGAATGAGCGGCTGCCCTATTATGTCACCGACCATGCAGGGGCCTCGGAATTCTACAGCAGCGCGCATGATCTGATCCGGTTTGCCGCGTTCCACATGAACGGGCCGCTACCGGAACAGCAGCCGATATTGACCCGCCGCAACGCGGTCCGGATGCACGTCAACACCGCCCGCCCCGGCGAGGAGTCTGGTTACGGCATCGGCTTCAGCACTGGCCGCAGCCGGGGTTTCGAGACGGTGCAGCATGGCGGATCCATGCCCGGCGTCGCCACGCAGATGGTCATGGTTCCGTCGAAGGGCGTTGCCTATGTCGTCCTCTGCAACACATGGGTTTTCGAGCCGCGAAACGAGATCGTCGAATTATTGCTGGACGAGTTGCTGGGCGCGGAGCCGGAGTCGTCGACAGAACCGGCAGCAGAAGACGGCGCAGAGAATCCTGTTCCGGCGGATCTGGCCGGCGAGTGGGTCGGCACGATCACGCGACCGGAGGGTGATGCCGTCCCCGTGTCTCTCGCCATCGATGAAGCAGGCGCCATTGCCGCCAGGATCGGCGATCGGCAGCAGGTCGCCGTTACCGACGCCGCATATGAAAACAGGCGACTGACCGGCGCGATCGAGCAGCGATTTCAGGCCGCAGATACGGCGCGCTACGACAATAGCGTCCAGTTGGATCTGAAACATGAGGGCGACCGGCTATATGGCGGTTTCGCGGCTCTGGACGATCTGCAGAATCAGACCTTTGCCGCCGGGTTGACCTTTTGGATGGATATGCAACGACGGACCTGACGATCTCCCCTGGTCTGCCCGCCCACCCGTTGATTGAACATTGGAGCCATTTTGCCGTGAACGACGATCTGCGCCTGCATGAGCATTTGATTGGAAATCCTGGATCCCGGCGCCAGATCAATACGCCCGCCCTTGTCCTCGACCTGGACACGCTCGACCGCAACATTGCTGCCATGGCGCAACTGGCGCAGCAATATGGCGTTTCGCTGAGGCCGCATGCAAAAACGCACAAGAGCGTCGATATTGCGCGCAGGCAGATCGAGGCCGGCGCCGTCGGCATTTGCTGCACGAAATTGGGAGAAGCGGAAGCGCTGGCCGAGGGCGGCATCACGAATATTCTTCTCACCTCGCCCGTCGTCACCGCGCCCGGCCTGGCCCGCCTTGCCAGCCTCGCCGCGAAGGTGCCGGGACTGGGCGTGGTCATCGACCACCCGGACAATGCGGGGGCGTTGGGGCAGGCGATGAAGCGTGCCGGGGCCACCCTCGACGCATTCATCGATATCGACCCCGGTATGCACCGCACCGGCGTCCGCAGCGTCGATGATGCGCTGGAACTCGCCGGCGCCATCACGGCGCAGAACGCGCTTCGCTATCGCGGCGTGCAATTCTATTGCGGCGTCCACCAGCACATCGAAACCTATGACGAGCGGCGGCAGGCCATTCGCGAACGTACCGCCTATCTGCAGACATTCCTGACCGCGCTAGGGCAGGCGGGCTTCGCGGCGGAAATTGTCACCGGATCGGGGACCGGTACGCACCGTATCGATCTGGAGATCGGAACGATGACGGAGCTGCAGGCCGGCTCCTACATCTTCATGGACCGGGAATATAATGATTGCGAACTGACGGACGGCAATTCGCCTCCGCCGGAAACATCTTTGTTCATCGACACGACCGTGGTCAGTGCAAACGGTCCCGGCATCGCCACCGTCGATGCCGGCATGAAGGCGATGGCGACCGATGCGGGTGAACCGCCGATCATTACGGGGGCGGCGAAGGGGGCGACCTATCAATTCATGGGTGACGAGCATGGCCTGATCCTGGGTCCGGACGAGGCGTCGACGATGCAGACCGGCGCACGGCTCAGCCTTGCGGTTCCCCACTGCGATCCGACGGTCAATCTCTACGACAGCTATCATGTCGTTCGCGGCGATACGCTGCTGCACATCTGGCCCGTCTCTGCGCGGGGCCGATCGCGCTAAAGGCCCTCGGCGCGGGATCACGCGCATTGAATGGTCGAGTTCGAATACCTACCCTTGGGGGATACGGGGCACTTGAATGTGCCGATCGAGCGGCGCCTGACGCGCCGCACCAACCCCTGACGGAAGGAAATATTATGCAGAAGGCAAAAGCCGGTGACACCGTGATTATCGAATATCGCGTGCGCAAGGACGATGACAGCATCGTCGGCGGTACCGAACAGGAAGGCCCGCAGGCGATCAAGATCGGCGGGGCGGAAATCTTTCCCCAGATCGAAAGCGCGCTGGACGGCATGGCAGTTGGCGAGGAACAGACGGTCACGATCGTCACGGACGACGCCTTTGGACCCCGCCGCAAGGAAATGGTCATCGACATCCCCCGCGCGAACCTGCCCGAGGACGCGGAACCTCAGCCCGGCATGACGCTGTCTGCGCAACAGCAGGATGGCTCGACCGTGAACCTGGTGATTACCGATGTCGGCGAAGAAAAGGTGACGGCAGACGGAAATCACCCTCTGGCGGGTGAAGACCTGCACTTCGACCTGACGCTCGTCGAGATAAAGAACGCTGCGTAACAGCCATTTCGGCTTCATCAGCCAGGTCGATCCGAACCCGGCATCGACCTGATACTGCGCCTTTCGTCGGCTTCCGGCCGGTGGAAGGCGCAGCGCGTTCCTGAAAGTCTCGGGATCCCGCGCCCCCGGGTTTAATCCGACCGCTGCTCGAAATCCCGCGCCAGCCCCACTGTCTCGGTCAGGGTGGTATAATCTACCGCGCCGGGGATCAGATAGGGGCCGACCAGCAGCGCCGGCGTACCCTGCAGCCCCATCTTTGCTGCCTGCAAACTCGTCCGGTCGATCAGATCGTCGATTTCCTGTCCGCGCGTCTCCATGTCCTGCTGCAATTGCGCCCAGTCCACTCCCGCTGCCGTTGCGGCTGCCTGGATGCGCTGCGTCGTCAGCTTGCCCTCGGTCCGCATAAGGGCGTCGTTGAACGGCGCATGCTTGTCCTGCCACTGCGAGGCGATGGCCGCACGCGCTGCCTCCTCGGACGCCGCCCCGAAAATCGGCCAGTCGCGGTAAACGATGCGCACGCGCGGGTCGTTAGTTACCAGCTTTTCCAGCGTCGGATGGATCTTGCGGCAATAGGGGCATTGATAGTCGGAAAAGCTGACAATGGTCACGTCATAGTCGGCGGGCTCCGATGTGGGCGCCAACGGATCGTCTGTTATCTTGCGCCGCTCCGCCTCCGCGTCTTCACTACTCGCAAGCGCCTCGTCGCTACCTTCCGCGGACCTGTCGGAGGTGGTCGACGGACCTTGGGTGGCGTAAAGGATGCCACCGGTGACCAGCGCGGCGGCGCCTGCGATTATCTGCCATTTTTTGATCTTGCGTCTCCTTCGATTTCGCGGACCTGCGCCATCAGTGCGGCGTGGGAAATTTCGCCCATGTGCGTCGCGACGATCTGCCCCGCGCCGTCCACGAACAGGGTGGTGGGCAGCGCCCGGCTGTTCAGGCGGTTCGACAATTCGCCGGCCTTGTCCAGGAACACCCAGTCGGAAGCAATTGCGTTTTCCTGCAGATAGGCGCGGACAGTGTCCGCCCCCTCGCCTTGGTTGAGGAGCAGGATGGGCACCTCCGCACGCTCTGCGGCTTCGGCCAGCATGGGCAGCTCCCGGCGGCAGGGCGGACACCATGTGGCCCACAGATTGACGACATGGGGGCGCCCGCGAAATTTCTCCGTCGGGACTTCGGTGCCGTCCAGTCGGGTCAGCGTCGGCAGGTCCGGCATCGGCTGGGGTTCCGGTTGCAACAGCGCGGACGCGACGTACCACAACGCTGCGAACATGCCGACCGTCGCCAGGCCTTGTGGTCTTGTCGGCGGGGGCAGGCGCCAGGCGACAATGACAGCCGCGGCGACAAATCCCGGCCAGGCGATAAAGCCGCCCTGCCAAACCGCAAGCGCAGACCACCAGTCGCCAGAGAAGGAACTGGCATGCGCGGCAACGAAGGCCAGGCGCGCTGCCAGAATGCCAACGGCAAGGGCCATCGGCCCGACGGGCACAAAGGGGCGACTGCCACGTCCGGGAAGGCGATCTATGATCACAACGAACCCGGTCATCAGTATGACGGCCAACAGGCGGTCGCCTGCCATGACCAGGGGGCCGAGCTGCAGGATATTGTCCACGATTATATGATCTTTTCGGCCCGTTCAGCCATGAAAGGCCTGCCATGCCCCCATTGAGCCAAGGTAGACATCGATTTTGCGGAAACCCTTGCTGGCCAGCCAGCCAGCGGCGACGGTGGCGCGCATGCCGCTTGCACACATCAGGGTATAGCGCCGGTCCGCGTCCAGGTCGCGCCAGCGCTCGTTGAACTCGCCGACATATATGTGCCGCGACCCCTCGATCGACTGTTCGCCCCCTTCGTCGGCATCGCGCACGTCGAGGAGGGTCCAGTCCGGGGCGGCGTCGGACAGGCGCTGCGCGACCTCCTCCGTACCGATCATCGGAATTGACTGCATTCTTACCCCTTGCGCCGCTGCGGGAACCACGCCCACATAACCACCCGCCAGATTGTCGAGCGCGATGCGCACCAGATGCTCCGTGGCGGTCGCGAGCTGTTCCTCGTCGGAAGCGATCAGGGCCAGTTTCTGCCCCTCCGTGATGAACCAGCCCGCAAAGGCAGGGATCATATCGACCGGCAGGTTCATCGCGCCCGGCAGGTGGCCAGCGGCGTACGCCATCGGTTCGCGTATATCGATCAGATGATCGGCCTTCAGATCTAGAAGTTCGGCCAGCGAGAGGTTGCGCGGGCGCATGACGCGCGGCGCGGGCGATCCCCCTTCCAGGTTCAGCCGCTCCATCAGGCGGAAATAGGGCGGCTGATAATGGTGTTCATTCACTTTCACGCGGATGAATTCGTCGCGATCGGTAATCTGCAGGCGTGGATTGTTTCGGCGTTCATGGCCGATGGTCGAAAACTCACGCTCGGCCATGCCCGAACCGCACACCGACCCGGCGCCGTGGGCGGGATAAATGATTGCCTGATCGCCCAGATCTAGCAGCTTCTGCAGGGAATCGAACAACAGGCCCGCGACTTCCTCCGCGCGTTCCGGATAGAAATCCGTCCTGCCGACGTCGCCCACGAACAACGCGTCGCCGGTAAAGACACCGACCGCCCCCTCGGAATAGGCTGTGTCATATATGGCAAACGCCAGATGATCGTCGGTATGGCCCGGGGTTTCCAGGATATGGATTTCAAGCTGTCCGATCGGGAACCGGTCGCCCTCGTGAACTGTGTCGGCATAGACGACGGGCGCTGCGGGATTTGGGCCGTGCAGCACCCTCGCCCCCGTCAACGCCGCCAGGGCGGGCGCCCCCGACACGAGATCCTCGTTCCGATGCGTTTCAAGGATATGGGTGATTTCCAGCCCGTGAGATCGCGCCATTTCGAGGTAGATGTCGCAGTCGCGGCGCGGATCGATGACCGCGGCGCTGCCCTTCGACCCCACCAGATAGGAAAGATGGGACAGGCCGGGCGTCTTGATTTTTTCCAGCAGCATGGTGGCTCCCTTGTTGGTTTGGGGTTTCGGTTTCTTTCCGCCGGACGCGGGACTTGCCGGTCTACGCCACCACCCGCGCGCTCAGTTGCGCGGCTGGGCGGGGCGCTTTCATTTCATAGTGCCTTGCCGCTTTGCCAGAGCATGTAGCCGGCGACCACGAAGATCAGCAGGGCGAACACTGTCTTCAACTGTCCGCCGCTCGACAGGCGCTTGGCGAGATGCGTGCCGAAATACCCGCCGACGACGCCCCCCACGATAAAGGTGGCCGCCAGGATCCAGTCGATCAGCCCGGAAAACGCGTAATTCGCTGCCGTGGTCAGGCCAAAGGCGGTGACCGCGACCAGGCTGGTCCCGACGGCGTTGATCATGGGCATGGACGTGGAACCGATAAGTCCCGGTACGATCAGAAACCCGCCTCCAATGCCGAAAAAGCCGCTGAACGCGCCCGTTCCAAGTCCGTAGCCCAAAACCTTTGGCGCATTCTCTCGATTGCATTGCGCGCCGGGAATGCCTTGCTGGTTGCGACTGCGCAGCATCAGGATGCCGACCCCGATCATCAACAGCGCAAACAGAAAGAGCAATTTCTGGCCATCGATATTCTTGCCGACGGTCGACCCGCCAAGCGCGCCGACAATGCCCGCCGCCGCATACATGGTTCCGCAGCGCCATTTGACCGTATGTTCGCGCGCGTGACTTGCAAGGCCAGAGGCGGCATTGGCCGCTACCGCAAGCGCACTTGTGCCAATCGCCACATGCGGGCTTGCCACCCCGACCAGATAGACCATCAGCGGTACGGCGAGGATGGAGCCGCCCCCGCCCACCAGACCCAGGCTGAAACCTACCAGCCCGCCGGACAGCATGCCCAGTGCCATATGCAGCGTGTCGAGCATCGACCGGGATCCTCAAAAACGGCTTGCGGGTTTGGCGAGCCATTCCCGGCCCTTCAGCATCCCATGCCAATAGATCCAGGGCAGCGCCTGCGTCTTCAACTGCCACGCCAGGCGGGAGGGGCGGGACCCATTGATCAGCCACTTGGGAAAACTGGGGGCAACCTTCCCGCCATAGAGAAACTCGGCCAGGACGATCTTGCCGTTCTCCACGGTCAGCGGGCAACTGCCATAGCCATCATAGTTCGCCTCGGGCTGCTTTCCCTTCAGAACGGCCAGTGCATTTTCCGCGACGACGGGTGCCTGCTTGCGCGCCGCCGCCATCGTTTTCGCATTGGGCGTGCTGCAACAGTCGCCCAGCGCAAAAACATCCGGGTATCGCATGTGGCGCAGCGTGTGCTGATCGACCTCCGCATAGCCTGCATCGTCGGCCAGCGGACTCTTCGCCACGATCGCATTGCCCTTTTGCGGCGGGCAGACATGCAGCATGTCAAAGTCCCGCTCCACTTCGCCATCTGCGGTGGCGAACCATGCCTTTCGGTTCGGCCCGTCCACGCGCACCAGGTTCGATCCGAATGCCAGGTCTATCCCGTATCGTTCGACCGTTTCCATCAGCGCCGGAACATATTCCTCGACACCAAAGATCGCACCGCCCGCATTGTGGAATTCGATATCCAACTTATTCAGAAGGCCCTGTTTTTCCCACTCGCTGCAGGACAGGTACATGGCCTTTTGCGGTGCGCCCGCACATTTGATGGGCATGGGCGGCTGCGTGAACAGCGCACGGCCGTTGCGCGTCTGTTTCACCAACTCCCAGGTATATGGCGCAAGATCGTACCGGTAATTCGACGTCACATTATTGCGGCCCAGCGTCGCCTCCAGACCCTCGATCTCGTCCCATGCAAGGCGGTTGCCCATGGCGACAACCAACAGGTCGTAGGTGATCCGGCTTGCGTCGTTCAACTCGACGGATTTGCTTTCCGGGTCGAACCGCGTCACCGCCGCCTCGATCCACGTAACCCCGTCCGGCATGACGGATGCTTCGCTGCGGCAGGTATCTTTCTTGTCAAAGATACCGCCGCCGACCATCGTCCAGCCGGGCTGGTAATAATGCTCGGTCTTGGGCTCGATCAGCGCAATATCCACGCCGGCGCTCCGCTGCAGAATGGATGCGGCTGTTGCGATGCCCGCCGACCCGCCGCCGGCGATCAGGATGTGGTGGTGGCGCGCGTTCTTCATTCCCTTCGCCCCCGCGTCGGTCTGCACCGCCGCGAATAAATCAACGCAACGATTGCCTGTTTTGCAATAGGCAAGAACAGGTGCCGGCATCTCGGCCAGGGCGGTTGCGAATGCGCTTCGCTGATCCTTGATGCTGTGATCGCCGCCGACGGGAATATAGCGTGCGGACAGCCCCGCGGCTTTGGCGGCATGGGCGACCGCTGCCCACGCCGGCTGGCCCGCCTCTTCGCCGTCGGGGCGGCTGCAGATGATGGACTTATATCCTGCCGCAGCGATGTTTCCGACGTCGTCGGGCTGGATCTGCCCCACGACCGACAGGTCAGGGCTCAACTTTTTCGTTTCCATTATGATGCTCCTTTGCAGCGCTCGATCATGTGGAACAGCGCCATTCCTGCCAGCATGGCCGCCACGAAAAGGGCGGCCGGCACGATGTTCGTGACTAGGGAGGCGATGGCGGGGCCGGGGCAAAGGCCGGCAAGGCCCCAGCCCGCACCGAACAGGGCGGCGCCAAGAATCAGGCGCCCATCGACCCGCTGTGTGTCCGGCAAGTGAAAGGCGGCGTTTGCTATCGGCGCGCTCATTCGCCGCTGCAGCCACCAGGCGATGCCCATGACGGCGATGGCGCCGGCCATCACAAAGCCAAGCGTTGGATCCCAACCGCCGAAAATATTCAGAAAGCCGCGCACCCGTGCCGGGTTCATCATTCCGGAGAGTGCCAGGCCGGCCCCGAACAGGGCTCCCGACAGTGTGATCAGCGCCGCCTTCCTCATGACCAGCCCCCGCCAAGTGCGTTCACCAGTGCGACGGAGGCGATACCCGACGCCATGAAAATGGCGGTCGCGAGGAGGGAGCGGCGGGAAAGCCGGGACACGCCGCAGACGCCATGGCCGCTGGTACAGCCGCTGCCCAGGCGGGCGCCGAAGCCCACCAGCACGCCACCTGCCAGCAGCCAGCCAATATGCGGCGGAAACCGCGCCTCCACCGGACCCGCGACCGTTTCAAAAATCGCTGCGCCGAGCAGAAGTCCGATCACGAACAGCGCGGCAGTCGCCCACGGCGTGCCGCCGCGTTCCAGCCCCGTGGCGCGTGCGGTCATTCCGGAAATGCCGGCAATGCGCCCGATGCCCAGCAGCATCAGGGCAGCGGCAAGGCCGATCAGCAATCCCCCTGCGAACCCTGCCGCAGGCTGTGCCTCGGGAAAGCCGGACAGCAGCATCAGACCGCGTTCACCGGAATCTTGATGTAGCTGACTCCATTGTCCTCGGGATCGGGAAGTCTGCCGCCGCGAATATTGACCTGAACACTGGGCAGGATCAGCTTCGGCATAGGAAGCGTCTTGTCGCGGCTGGTACGCAGCTCGACAAACTCCTCTTCCGTCATGCCTCGCCCGACATGGACATTCTCATCGCGCTGCTGTCCGACGGTCGTTTCCCACGCATATACGTCGCGTCCGGGCGCCTTGTAATCATGGCAAAGAAACAGCCGCGTTTCGCGCGGCAGCATCAGCAGCCTCTGGATCGAACGGTATAGTTGCCGCGCGTCACCGCCGGGAAAATCGGCCCGCGCGGTGCCGAAATCGGGCATGAACAGCGTATCGCCGACAAAGGCGGCATCTCCTATGATAAAGGCCATGTCGGCGGGTGTGTGGCCCGGGACGTGCAGGGCGATGCCCTCCAGTTCGCCCAGGCTGAACGTTTCGCCGTCCACGAACAGATGGTCGAACTGCGATCCGTCGCGTTCGAAATCCGTGCCTGCGTTGAACAGCTTTCCAAATACGTCCTGAACCCGGATGATCTCGCGACCGATGCCCAGCTTGCCCCCCAGTCGCGTCTGCAAATACGGGGCTGCAGAGATATGATCCGCATGGGCATGCGTTTCGATCAACCATGTCACTTTCAGATTATTGGAATCTATGTATTCGATTATCCGGTCGGCTGAACCGTTGGAGGTTCGGCCCGCCGCCGCGTCGAAGTCCAGCACCGAGTCGATTATGGCTGCCTCGGAACTTGCCGGGTCGTGGATGACATAGCTTACCGTATTGGTTTCTTCGTCGAAAAAGCCAGCAATCGATGGGCGCATGCATCTTTCTTTTTGTGCGCGTTCGACCTGATCGGTTGCCGCCTGAAGCGCGGCATCATGCTCGCTCATGCTACAAATCCTTATTAATTTCATTAATTATGTATATGTATTGCTAAAATCGAGTCAAGGCTTAGATTGTCGCCATGGATGACAATTCTGGCTCGACGGCGCCGTGCGCCGGTTTACGAATCGGCGATGTTGCGCCTGACTTCGCCGCGCGCACGACGTCGGGCGACATTCGCCTTTCCGACTTTCGCGGTCGGTGGCTGGTGCTTTTTTCGCATCCCGCCGACTTCACGCCTGTCTGCACCAGCGAATTCGTCGCGCTGGCCCGACGGTCGCATGAATTCGACACGCGAAATTGTGCGCTCATGGCGCTTTCGGTGGACAGCCTGTTTTCGCATTTTGCCTGGTTGAGAATGATCCGCGATCATTTCGACGTAGAGGTGCGCTTTCCGATCATCGAGGATCCGACGATGGTCATCGCGCGCGGTTACGGCATGGTCGCGCCGGGCGACAGCGACAGTGCGGCGGTTCGGACCATCTTTTTCATCGACCCGGCCGGGACGATCCGCGCGATCAGTTGCTATCCTGCGAATGTCGGACGATCGATCGGGGAAATGCTGCGTACGCTCGACGCGCTGCAGGCGGTGGACGACTGCGCTGCCCTCGCCCCCGCCGATTGGCAGGCTGGTGAGCCGCTTCTCAGCCAGCCGCTCGCCGCCCTCGACGACGTCTATGCTGCCGAGGCCGCGACCGAATGGTTCTACCGGCCCGGTCTGCGCCGGGGCGACAAATGAGCAGCGATGCTCCGATTGGCGCATTAAAGGCGCTGGCGCATCCGGCGCGCTTTGCAATTCTGGACATTTTGTCTGGGGGCGAGCGAAATGTCGGAGAGGTCGAGGAACTGTCGGGTATCGCGCAGCCCGCTCTATCCCAGCAATTGGCCGTGCTGCGCAATGCAGGGCTGGTGCGCACACGCAAGGACGCCAAACTGGTTTTCTATCGCGTCCATCAGGAAAACATGGCGGCACTTCAGCAGGTTCTGGCGCAGCTGACGGAGGGCGCGGAAACCACCCCGAAACGCACCTCGCCCCGCAATCCGAACGTTGCCAATTTCGCCCGCCTGGGCGCCGATTAGCAGTCCGCCGCCGTTTTTCGGTGTCAGGCGCTCAGCGCTGCCGGCAGACCGGCGACGCCCGGATCAGCCCACGTTCGGGGGATATGCATACGGCGCGCGGTACAGCCTGCTCAGGACAGGACGCCGTCGACGCTGCGGAGGGCGAATGTCCAGAACCGCGCCGCTTCGCGCAGGGCGGAATCGCTGCCCGCATCCGGCTGGTGGCCCGCGTCCGGATCCAGATAGAGCAGCGCGGGTGCATCGCTGGTGCTGCGATCCCGCACCGCCGCGATGAACTTGGCCGGCTCCCAATATGCCACGCGATCGTCTTTCAGACCCGCCGTGGTCAATATGGGGGGGTAGGGCGCCCGCTTTACATTCTCGTAGGGGGAGATGGATGCCATGTAATCATAGGCTTCCGGATCGGCCAGCGGGTCGCCCCAATCCGGCCGGAACAGGGGAACCAGGGGATGGTCGGCATCGCTCATGGTATTCAGCATGTCGACGAACGGCACCTTCATGATCGCGCCCGCGAACAGCTCGGGATCCTGGTTCAGCGCCCCGCCCAGCAGCAGTCCGCCGGCGGACAGGCCAAAGGCGATCATCCTCTCCGGGTCCGCCCCGTGCGATGATGACAGCGCGCGCGCAGCGGCGTTGAAATCGTCGAAGCTGTGATGCTTCTTGAAGCGTCGGCCATCTTCGAACCAGCGACGGCCCCGCTCGGCGCCTCCGCGAACATGGGCGATGGCATAGATCCAGCCGCGGTCCACCAGGCTCAGCGCGGGTAACGAAAAATCGGCCTCGGTCGATGCGCCGTATGCGCCATATCCGGTCAGCAGCAGCGGCGCAGGCGCGTTTCCGGCTTCCCGGCGACGCAAGATGGTGACGGGCACGCTTGCGCCGTCAGTTGAGGGGACGGTGATCCGCTCGACCATATAGGCTGCGGCGTCGAATGCCGGGACAGACGCCTCGCCGACGCGGGTCAGCGCGCCGGTCGCCAGGTCCACATCGTACCAGATCGGCGGCGTCGCCGGCGCTTCATAGCGTATGCGCAGCGACGTGCTGTCATAGCCCTGGTCCGCAGGAACCGACAGGCTGTAGGCGGGCGCATCGAATGAAACGGTCAGGGGGTCGCTGCCTGCTTCGGTCATTATGCGGAATTGGGGCAGGGCGTTCTGCCGCTCCGTCCAGACAAGCGCGCGCTCGAACGGCATTATCGTCTCGATGGGAACGCCGGGCCGGTGCGGAACGAGCGGCGATCCGCCCGCGCCCTCGGTCAGGCCGATGATCTTCAGGTCAAAGGCGCCGCCGCGATCCGTAGCCAGCCAGGGACGGCCCCGCCACTCGAACAGTTCGGCGCGCTCCCCGTCGGATCGGTCGATGACCCGCTCGGGCGCAGCGTCGGGGCTGCCGCTATCCACTGTCCAGATTTCGGTTCGATCCGGGCTATAGGCATTCAGCACGATCAGGCCGCCTGCCGCCGTCTTGTGCAGCCCCAGGAAGAAGGCGGGATCGGTTTCTTCCAGCAGCACCTCGGTATCGCCATTGGGCAGCAATGTCCGCATCAGCGCGTTCGGGCGGGCGCGCTCGTCGCGACGCAGCCAATATACGGCATCCCCGGTGGCCGCGATGCCGCCATAGCCATAGACGCTGTCCGCGACTGCGGTGTGGATGGTTCCTTGATCCAGATCGCGAACCAGAATCTGGAATTCGTCGGATCCTACTATGTCCTCCGCCCATAGGAACCAGCGCGAACCGGCCCTCTGGTGGCCCGTTGTCCGGTAATAGGATTGCCCTCGCGCACGTTCATTCTCATCCAGAACGACCTCTGCGCCGCCTTCTCGCTGCAATGTATAGACAGGCCGCCCCTGGCCCTGGGGCGTGCGGGCGGTCAGCGCCTCCTCGCGCAGTGGCGGCGCTGACATGTCGCCTGCCGAACGGGCGCGCATTTCCTGGAAAAGTTCCTCCTCCAGCTCGGCGCCGGGTGCAAGCACCGCCTTGGCATAGGTCATTTCCGCCCGCAGGTGCTTCGCGATCCGGGGCGACAATGTGTCTAGGCTGCGTTCCGATCCCGGCCCGTCGTCCTTCAGCCAGGCGTACGGATCCATGCGCGTACGGCCAAACTGTTCGATTTCCTTGGGGATACGCCGTGCGCGCGGCGCGGCTGGGATCGCAGAGGGGGCGGCAGCGAAGCGGGTGGCACCCGCCTTGGGCGCACAGGCGGCGAGGGCCGCACTGGCCGCACCGATCAAAAGATCGCGGCGTCCGGGCCGCAGGAAGGCAGCTTCTGTCATGCCATCAGGGTTAGCGACGGGCGAAACCGGCGAATACCGTCGCTGTACATAAAACCCGCTCTTTGTCCTTCCGCGCACATCCTTTGGCCCGAAAGGCAAAGTCTGGCTGGACCGTTGCGACATACATTAAAATGGCAGGAATATTTCAGTGATATGACCAAGGGGGCGCGACCATGAAAAGTACATCCATTCTTTTGACAACCGCTGCGGGACTCGCATTGACGGTCGCGGCTCCCGGCTGGGCACAATCTGCTCAGCCCGCAGGCGCTGGCGACGATCCCATCGTCATCACCGCATCGAAGCGCGGAGAGGATATTCGCGACATTGCCGGCGCGGTCAGCGCGGTGACTGACGCGGATTTGTCGGAACTGAACGCACAAAGCCTCAGCGATTACATCAACCGTGTGCCGGGCGTCGTCTTCAACGATTATCAGCCGGGCGTGTCCGAGGTGGTCATCCGCGGCGTTGCCTCCACGACCTATCACGAGGCGAACCAGGCCACGACGGGCTATTATCTGAACGAGATTCCGCTGATCGAACCCGGATTTCCGCTCGTCATCCCCGATGTGGATTCATTCGATCTGTCCCGCGTCGAGGTGCTCAGGGGGCCACAGGGCACCTTGTTCGGTTCGTCCTCGCTCGGCGGCGCGGTGAACTATGTGGTGAAGGAGGCCGATGCCAGCGGCTTCGACGCCGCCGCACAGGGGATTCTCTCCTCCACCCGCAGCACGGGCGAGGCGAACTACGCCGCGAAGGGCATGGTGAACGTCCCGGTCGTTGAGGACAAGCTCGCCGTGCGCGTCGTCGCGCTTCAGCGCTATGACGCCGGCTTCCTCGACAATCCGGGTATCGACGACAATGGCAGCAACGATCTGCGCGTTCGCGGTCTGCGCGGCTCCGTCGTCTGGACGCCGACCAACGATACCCGCGTCACCGCGCTCAGCATGTATCAGGAATATGATCTCGACGACCAGACCTATGTGATCTTCAACGACGATCCGGAAAGCTTCGAACGGTCGACGAACGTTGCCGAATTCCAGGATACCTCGTTCATGCTGCACAGCTTGCGACTGGACCAGGAACTCGGCTTTGCCACCCTCACCGCCGTGGGCAGCTACACGGAGAAGGAAAGCGACCTTGCGTTCGACGATTCCATCTTCGTTGGCATCGACCCCCGTACGGGAACGCCCCAGCTTTCCGGGTCGGCGGGCAAGTCAAAGACGGATTATGCCGAATTGCGGCTGACGTCGCCGACGGAAACGGCGTTCAGCTGGCTGATCGGCGCCAATTACACGAAGGCCCGCTCGAACAGCACCGACCGCGTGTCGATAGAAGGTATTGGCGATTATATCGACGCCAACCCGGGCGAATTCAATGGCCGGCCATCCAGCGAAATCGCTCCGGGCGACCTGACACAGCGCACCGTCAGCAGCAACGATATCGAGGAAATCGCCCTGTTCGGCGAAGCGGCGTACACATTTGCCGATGTGGTGACGCTGACCCTCGGTGGCCGTCTGTTCGAATATGAATCGCAGCCGCGCCTGCAGTTCCTGCCAAATGCCGAGTTGATCCCGCCCTTCGACTATGCGCCCGGTACGCAGAAGGATAGCGGCTTCATTCCAAAGGTTTCGCTCGCCTACAACCCGAACGACAATCTGAAGATTTATGCGCTCTATTCGGAGGGGTTCCGCATTGGCGGCGTCAACGTCTACTCCGTGGCGGCCGGGACACCGCTGACGTTCGACAGCGACACTACGCAAAACTACGAAATCGGCGCCCGCTTCGATCTGGTTCCGGGCGAGATGACCTTCGACATCGCCGCTTATCATATCGACTGGAACGACATTCAGGCCCGCCTCTTCGTGCCGGTCACGTTCGAGGCCTATACGACCAATGGCGGCGGCGCGGACATTGATGGTGTCGAAATGACCATGTTGTTCCGGCCGACACCGTTCATGGAATTGTCCAGCAGCGTCGCCTATACCGATGCACGCCTGTCGGGCCTGCTGCCCGACAACAGCGCCCCCGGCGGCGGCTATGCCGCAGGGACGCGTCTGCCCGGTTCTTCGGAATGGACGATCGCGAACCAGCTGTCGTTCAACTTCGACGATATGCCGTTGCGGCCGTATTTCAGCATCGCTCACCGCTACCTTTCGGAAGCGCCCGTTGCGTTCGGTGCGGACTTTCAGCGCGGCGACTATCACATCGTCGACCTGAATGCCTCGGCCCAGCTGGGCAACGGCCTCGAGGTCGGGATTTTCGCGAAGAACCTGCTGGACAAATACGGCATTGTGAACGCACCGTTTTCCTTTGCGGGGACGGTGACACGGCCGCGCACGGTGGGCGGCTCGCTGACCTGGAACTTCCAATAGGCTGCCGCGCGGGAGGGGCGGTCCGTCCGCTCCTCCTTTATCCCCGCATCGTCCTCGCCCCTTCCCGACGGCCCGACCGCGCGCAAGAATTGCCCGCCACCGGAAGCGGCGCTCCTGCGAAAGGAAGAAGCGGGAATGCCGTTGTAGAGTCTGGAGAAATTTGGTGAGTGAGCAGAATAAGCGACCGGCTGTCGACCCGCACATCGCCATTTTTCGGGACAGGATCGCCGCCGCTTACGCCGAACATTCGATCATTGCGGGGGATCTTCAGGCACGCCGTGCCGCGGCGGAAACGGTACGCGCGCCGTGGGTTCAGGGCGGCCCCGACATGGCGGAGCGGATCGATATTCCGGCGGAGCGCGGACGCCCCCGCATGCGTCTGCACGTTCCCGCCACGGAAAGCCGGCAGCCAAGGCCCTTGCTCATCTATATCCATGGCGGCGGCTGGACGGTGTTCAGTATCGAAACGCATGATCGCCTGATGCGGGAATATGCCGATCGCAGCGGCTTTGCCGTCCTCGGACCCGATTACAGCCTCTCGCCAGAGGCGCCTTACCCTGCCGCGCTGGAGGAGATCGGCGCAGTGCTGGAGTGGGTTCGCGCAAACGCTGCAGACTTCGGGCTGGATGGAGAGGCGGTTTTCATCGGGGGTGATTCGGCGGGTGCGAACCTCGCCATCGGGACAGCATTGCGGGAGCGGGATGCCGGTCGGACCGATCTGCGTGGCCTGCTCCTCAATTATGGCGCTTTCGATCCCCGGCCACGCGGCTCATGGCGGCTGCTGAATGGCCCCGACTATATGCTTGCCGACGATGAAATGGCAGAATTCTGGCGCAATTATATCGGCGATCGCCAGATCGAGCATGTGCCCTATGCGGCCCCGCTTTCGGCGGATCTTCTGGGCCTTCCGCCCACGCATTTTTGCATTCCGTCCGGCGATATTCTGGCCGACGAGAACCTGGAGCTGGCCGAAAAGCTGCGGGACGCGGGTGTCGCCGTCGACGTCCGCGAATATCCAGAGGCGACGCACTCCTTCCTTGAGGCTGTAAGTATCGCGCCCCTCGCGGGTCAGGCTCTCGACAGATCGGCCCAATGGCTGCAAGAAGTCGCCAGAATATCTTGATCGGGCCAAGCTGCTCTGCGACCGGGCCAAGGCGCGGCCTTCGTCCTTGACCACGCTGCAGTGCAGCATACGCTCTATCCGGGTGAAGGTGGAGCGATGGGATGAAACATTTCGACGAAGCGCGCGATCTGGCGGGACTGCCTGTGGTCGGGCTGCAGGATGAATATGCCCCCGGTTTTGTGGACAGCGAACATTCGCACAGCCGCGCCCAACTGCTTTATGCCTCTTCGGGGGTCATGTCTGTCGTGGCGGGTGGCGCCAGCTTCGTCATACCGCCGCTGCGTGCCATTTGGATCCCGTCCGGCACCCGGCACGAGGTTTCCTGCCGCAGCGCCGTGTCCCTGCGCACCCTTTACATCGATGAACACCGGACGGGCAGCGGCGAACGCGAATGCCGCGTCGTTGAAGTCAGCGATTTTCTAAAGGCGCTTATCGTCGAGCTGGCCCATATTGGCGAGGGCGCGGATGGCGGCGACATCCGTTACCAGCAGATCGTTTCGCTGCTCATTGCGGAACTCGCCGCCATGCCGACCGCACCCTATCAGGCGCCGATGCCCACCGATCCGCGGTTGCTCAGGGTGTGCCGCCGAATTCTGGACGAGCCGACGGATCGCCAAACGCTCGATGATTATGCAAGCCTTGCCGGAATGGGCCGGCGGACCTTCACACGCCAGTTCCGGCAGGAAACGGGTATGAGCCTTGGCATATGGTGTCAGCAGGTGCGCCTGCTCGACGCGATTTCACGCCTTGCCTGCGGCCAATCGGTGACCACCGTTGCCTTTGACGTCGGCTATGAAAGCCCCAGCGCCTTCACATCCATGTTCCACCGGTTCTTCGGCGTTCCGCCCAGCCAATATCGGTTTCAATAGGGGGGCGGTGCCCACATCGGCGTTGAATGAGGCCGTCGACTCTAAACGCGAAGCTACAGCCGCATGGAGGCGAGTTGAACCATCGCGAGGAAGCTTTCGGCGAGTTTTCACCTTAGGGAGGAACCGCCCGACAGATTGCGCTGACGGTACAGCGATGTCGAAGTAGAATTTCCAAACGTGTTTGGAAGCCGCGAGTGAACGGAACGCTCTAGGAGCACGAAGCACTGAGCTTGGGCCGGTATTGCCACAGAGAGGCCGTCGCCAAGGAGTAGCCGTCTTGACCATCTGGCGTGAGAACAATCAGAAAATCCCGATCATCGCGAATTTGGGCATGCGCTATGGCTGTGGCGGGAACTACTTGCCTGCGCTCGCTACCGCGAAGTATCCGCTTAATTTGAACCTGAAGTTGATATGAACTTTGCCAGCCAGGGAACGGATCGGAGCCTTGGATTGCTTTCTGGCGAAGCGTTTTGATACGCCCTACCACGGCCACATCACTGCATCCAAACTCCAAAATAGGCGCAGGTTCCGCCGTCAGACATCCGGACAGGAAGCAGAGCAACAGAAGCGAGGCCTTTGAGCGCATTGTCAATGCATAGCACGCGGACAATTGCCATCCACCACTATCACCGCGTCCTGAATTCACTGCTTAGCATAATCCTAGATCTCCGAACCGGGCGTTCCAACCGCTCGGCATTGGCGTCCCGCATCCATCGCACCAGGTCCGGTGCGGGTAAATTGGCCAGAATGTTTTGCAGGTCCTCCAGGTCCTCGTCCTGACCCAGCTTGAAACGACCCGACACCTTCTCCACGCGTATCCGAAATCCGACGATGTGCGCCAGCAGGACTTCATAGCGTCCCCCGAGTTCCTGCGCCCCCCATGGGCTATCCGCGCCGGCCTCCACCTTGTCGATCAGCATTTCCAGCGCGGCTTCCGTCAGCCCGTCCTCCACGATCAGTTCGCCCTGGATATGCAATTGCGCATAATTCCACGTCGGCCCCCAATCGCGGCGCCCGGCATGGCGGGGCGAAATATAGGAATCCGGCCCGGTAAACAGCACATTGACGCGCGGGTCCGTCTCAACGATCGGCACCAGGGCGTTGCGCCGCGCGAAATGTCCGATCAGTTCCTGCGGCCGACCGGACGCATCGTACGTCGCGATCAAGGGTAACAGGCTGCCCTCGAAATGCGCAGGCGACGATACCCAGGCCAGCGGCCGCTCCGCGATCAGCTTCCGGGCGTCGTTCCAGTCCAGCCCCACCAGCCGGTCATCCGCACCCGATTCAACATTCTGGGTCTCGAAAGTCTCGTCTGACACTGCCATGATATTCCTAAACTGCAGCGCCATGCGACGGGTGCGAACCTCCGTGCGGGCGCCGGTTGTGCAGATTGATGTGCCGCGGCCAGCCGGGGCGGGCGGGCCTGCTCACTTGCTGTTTGTGGCGTTGCGTATATCAAGGCGGTCTGTCGAAGGAAACTTTGTCTGCAACGCGTCATGGACGGCTGCGTCAGCGCAGGAGGGCGGCAATGCACAGCATGCGCTTGGCGCGGGTTCATGGGTTGGGAGATTTTCCTCGCTCGTCTCGTTAACGGCACATTCGGACGATTGATGATAACGGCGTCGCATCATCACAGGCATCACCAGGTCTATAACAGCAATTACGGTCTGTATTTCCGGTTCTGGGACCGGCTATGCGGTACGGATCGTGGGATATCGGGGGATTTCGGACGTGAAGAAGTTCAGGCTCGCCGCCGTGCTGCCGTTCGCCGCTCTGTTGATGGGGGCGGATGCGCCGCCGGCTGCGGCACCCATGCAACTGCCAGCTCAGCAACCGGGAGTTCTGCATCTGACGCTTGAGGGGCTACGGTCTGAGGACGGGCACGTGCGCATCTGCCTGTGGGCGAACGGACAGGGCTTTCCCGATTGCAAGGGCAGCGACGCCGTGGAACGCATCCAGGCGCCTGCCGCGGCCACAGTCACGCTCGATGTGAAAGATCTCACCCCCGGCGAATATGGCATTTCCGTCATCCACGATGAGAACGATAATAAGCGGCTGGACAAGAGCTTCGTCGGCCTTCCCTTCGAAGGCGTTGGCTTTTCCAACAATGCCAGCGCACCGTTCGGTCCGCCAAAGTTCGAGAAGGTTCAGTTCACCGTGGCGGAGCAAGCGCGCCAGACCATCCGCATGCGCTATTATCTGTAAAAATCCTTTTCCCGATCCGCCACCCCGTGGAAAGGGATGCCCAGGTGCAATATAAACGCAGCGATGTAAATCTGGCTGGGTGCCGCCGTATATTGCGTCTGCCACGTCTCGATCTGGTGGTTTTCTGGAAAGTCAGATGATCTGGAAACGATAGTCTTCCCGCGCATTTCCCGCCTGCTCCGGAAATAGCTTAGAGCGGCGGTGTGCCTGCCGTACCGGATTAGTCCGACAGGCCCGTTTCCTCTGCCTCGATCGGCGCGCCGCGCATAAGCTCCAGCACCGCCCGTCCAATGGGCTGATGACCGGCCGAATTCGTCATCAGGTAGACGCCCAGCCTGGAGGTGACGTCGCCCCCAAGAAAGGCATTGAACCCCGGTACCGAGCCAGTGTGGGTTATAATCTTATGTCCGTCCGGCGCCGTGAGTACTGCAAAGCCAAAGCCGTAGGGACTGTCCGGTGTCGGCGACTGGTTCCTTTGCATCTCTGCCACGGAATCTGCGGACAGAATGCGTTTGCCGCCAAACGCGCCGCCATTGAGGTGGGCGCCCAGATAACGGGCCATGTCGGTAGCGGTCATGTAAAGGTCGCCGGCCGGGTACACGTCGAACAACACCTGTTCTGTCGGCTCTGGATTCCCGTCCTCGCCGCGATCATAAGGCCGGGCCATCAGATCTGCCATTTTTGCGGTGGGTCTTACCGGAGCCACATCCTCGGAGCCCAGCGGCTTTAGAATATTTTCAACAATAAAGCTCTCATACTCCTGGCCGGAGACCTCCTCGAGGAGATAGCCGAGAATGCCGTAGGCGGCGTTGCAATATTCATATTTCTCTCCCGGCGCGCGCACGGAATATGTGCGCTCCGTAAGCTCGGCCAGGTCCGGCGGAAGCGTGCGGGAAAAGAGCGGCACGGTCCGCACATCGCAGGTCAGCCCGGATGCGTGGGAGAGCATGTGGCGGACGGTGACCGGATCTTCTACCTGAAGGCGGTCCTGGACACGTGCGGCCGGTAGGTAGCGGTTCACCGGCGAATCCAGATCGATCTTACCCTGCTCCACCAGTTGCATCACGGCAGTGGCGGTAACGCTTTTGCTGGTAGAGCCTGTGCTGTAAACCGTGGCGGGGGTCGCAGGGGTCGCGGTGGTTTCATTGGCGTTGCCATAGGCGGCCGACCAAATGATGCGGTCACCCTCTACCAGCACGATGGACACCGACGCTGTGCCTTTGTCGATCTCCGCCTGAATCACCTGTTCGATCTTTGGCTTCAGCGCTTCGAGGTTCAGGGCCGGCTGAGTTTGGGCTTGAGCCGTGCCGGACCACGCCAGCGCCAAGGCGGCCACTGCAGCCGCCATACGCATCAGTTGATTCATCGATATTCCCCCGTAACGATCCTGCATCGGCCGGGAGCGTAGCGTTCCCCCGACACGGTCACAATAGACTTGGCCCGCTAGCTAGCCCGAAGCGCCAGCCGCATGGCCCGCCCCCATCCGTCGTAAGTCGTCTCTGCGCTTTCCTTTGATGCCTATGCGCGTTTGCTAACAAGGATTTTCTGCGTTTCTCGTCCGCCGCTGCACATGACAGGGCAGCGGAGAAGGACTTCACCAGCGGAAGTGCAGCGTTCCGGCACCGCTATAGGTGTGCGAGCGGTCCGCGAACTCGCCGTCGAACCTGACCCCCAGCGAGAGGTTGTCGAGGAGGCGAAGTTCAGAGCTGCCTGATATCAGAGCGACATCGGCGGCCGGCAGCTTGCCCCCGACACTGAACGGGTCGGGTTGCGCGGTCTGGAACGTCGCTTTGACATCGTGGTTTGACAGATCGTGATGCGCCCATGCCGCGCGCAGGTGGACTGCCAAATCCCTGTCTGCAGAGAGCGTAAAGAGCTTGTCCATCGCGGCGCCTGCTTCAAAGCTCGTGTCCCATATAGAGCGCTTTTCATAGCTGAGTGCGGGAACCGGCGGCGATCCCGCTATTGCGGCTTCAGTGTAGGCCGGCGTGCTGAACGACTGGGGCTGTACGGCCAGGAAGGGTGTGATTCCGACATAGGGCGTCGCAAAGCGGTAGCCCGCTTCGATCCGTCCGCCGAAGCTTTCACCGCGTACATCGGCATCATAGCTCGCCCCGATCAACTCCAGCATCCTGCTTGTGGAGATTTCATGCCGCGCGATCGATAGCGAACCGGATACATAGGCTGGTCCGAAGCGATGTGTGCCATAAGCACCCAGCTGGTAGACGTCACCATTACCACTCACGCCGTTCGCGGTCTCGAAGCGGGTCGTTCCGAAACTGGCCGCGATGCCGATGTGACTGTCATTCCCGACCTGATCGCCGATGCCCATCGCGATCCCTTCGGCATGGGCGGTGAGGTCACCCGTGCCGATCTCTGTCTCGCCGGAGTTGGTCGTGTTCGAGCCGGTGAAGCCGCTGCCCCAGAGGTCCCAGCGTTTGCTGGTGCCGCTATTGGTGGTCGCGGCCGGCAGGTTCTGCATCTGTCTGATGAATGCGGTCGATATTTGCGTGGCAACGGTCGAGACCGATGAAACTCCGGCACCGCTGAGATTGTAATAGGCTTGGTCCAGATCGATTGACGAGCGAACTGCCACCAATCTCGGTACGAAGCTTGCGAAATGCGTCAGTCCCCCCGCTTGTGCGTTGGAAACGACCTTTCCGATCACCGCGCCGCTATCGGACAGACCCTTGGGTGCGAAGTCGGCTATTGTCGCCAATGTGAGCTGGCCATCGCTTTGGGTGAGCGCGAAATCCATAATTGCCGACTGTCCGGCGATTTCGAGTTCCGAAATGTCGAGCTCGCCGGCAGCGCTGAGGATGGTTTTCAAGACGGTACCGGGCTTGATTCGACCCGCATTGTGCAGGCTTGGGCGCAATGTACCGGCCAGTTTGCCAGAGCCGGTGACTTCGAAACTGTCCACAATGCCCGCAGCCTGATCCATGCGGACCAGGATCGAGGCACTGTCCGTTTGCAGCAGCGAACCGTTGATCACTGTCGTGCCGATGGAGGAGGCACCGTGGGCGAGGACACCTTCGTTCTGGAAGGTGCCGCCCGCGAGATCGAGCGACGTGCCTGCCTGGATCGTACCGCCGACCAGATTGCGCAACGAGTTGACACCGCCGGCCGCAAACTCGACGGAGCCAATCAGCGTGCCGCCATTGGTCATCACCGTATTGCCGGACTGGCTTTTGATAGCCATGCCTGCGGCCCCGTCGAGCGTCGACATGCTGCCATGGTTGTTGATCGTGTTCGTCGGCGAATCCAGCAGCGCTGCATGACCACCCGAACCCCCGGTCAAAATCGCCCCGGCCTCGATGTTCAGGACCGGATCGGTGGTGGAATAGCCGAAGATCGCACTGGTTCCGGCGGCCTTCGTGGTGATCGAGACACCGCTTTTCACATTGACCGTGACGATGCCTGCGACGCCTCCCAAATAGCTGCCCGGATCACCTTGGACGGTCAGGGCCGTCGAGCCATTCATCGCCAGCCCGCCGCTATTGGCGACTGACTGCGCGACGACGCCATAGCCGCCCGCGCCTGTAGTCGTGATCGACGCATTGACGTTCACCGTCACGGCGCCCGCATTGGCCACCCTGCCGACAACGCCGCTGGCTGCAACTTTTCCGCCGTTCGAGAGCACCGCTCCACCGCCGCCGCCGATGCTTTGCGCAAGAATGCCGATGGCATTCACGCCGCTCGTAGTGATCGCAGCATTGCTGTTGACGACGACGGCATCGCCATTGGCCAGACCCAAACTCGGCATCGGCGTAGGCGGCGGCGGCGGATTGATGACAACGCCGCCACCACCGCCGCCGTGTCTTGGCGGAACCGGGGCAGGGGGGGCGACAGGATCCAGCGCAACACCAAATGTTGCCTTGTCGGCGGAAACCGCCAGGCCGCCGCCGCCGCCGATGCTCTGCGCGATGATCCCTATGGCGCCGCGGCCCGTTGTGGCTATGGCGGTCGCATTGGTCAAATTGACCCCTTTGGCATCACTGCCCACCTGGCTTCCCAAAACGGTATTGGTCACCGACATCTGGCTTAAGCCGCCGCCGCCGCCAATCGATTGGGCGACCAACCCGTGCGCGAATTCGCCCTTCGTGCTCAGCGACCCGCTGGAGAGATTAACGGTAACGGGGCCACTCAGTGCGGTCCCCCCATCGCCCGCGCCGAGCTTCATGGTTCCGCTCATTGCGCCGGCTGATGACGATGCATAGCTCGCCAGACCGCCTCCGCCCGAAATGCTCTGCGCCAGAACGCCGATTGCCTGCGCGCCGCTGGTAGCGACGTTCGCCGATCCGGTAACCTTCACGCCCCCGCCGATGCCCGAGCCGTCCGCCTGTCCAAGCAGGCCAGAAATTGATCCGCCGGATGACTGATCGGTAAAGGTTGCCACGCCGCCCCCGCCGCCGATCGACTGTGCCAGAACACCGATCGCATTGATGCCCGTCGTCGAAAGGTCGCTCGAATAGGCCAGCGAAACCGCCCCACCGTTACCGTTGGCACTTCGGCTGCTCAGGTTCATCGTCAGGGAGAGACTGTTGCCCGTCGACGCAATTGACCGCGATGCCGAGCTGAAGCCGCCGCCGCCGCCGACCGATTGCGCGATCATTGCGAACGATCCAGCACCACTTGTGGCGATGCGGCCTGTATTGCTCATGCTGACCGCGCCACTGGCCTGACCGCCACCGCCAGCGCCGCCAAGCCCCATTGAAATGGTGGCGGTGCCGCCGGTGGCACTGGCATCGCTCGATGCGCCGGCCATGCCGCCGCCACCGCCGACCGATTGGGCAAACAAACCATGCGCAGCCGACCCGGAGGTCTGGATCGCGCCAGCATTAACAAGCGCTGCCGATCCGCCCAGACCGCCATTGCCGCCGGTACCGCCAAGAGCGGTGGCGAGATTGTAATCGCTGCCCTTGGCAGTGCTGATGCTGGATCCGCCCGCGCCGCCGCCGCCGCCGACCGATTGCGCGACCATTGCCAAAGAGCCTGCGCCCTTGGTGACGATCTGGCCGGTATTGTTCATGCTGACCGAGCCGCCTGCCAGGCCGCCGCCACCAGATCCGCCAAGCGTCAATGATATACTCGCCTTGCCCCCAGTAGCGGTTGTTGCGCTTGCTGCGCCCGCAGAGCCGCCGCCGCCGCCGACCGATTGGCCAAACAGCCCATGCGCCGCCGATCCCCCCGTCTGGATCTTACCCGCGTTAACAAGCCCCACCGAGCCGCCCGCGCCGCCATTGCCACCGGCGCCACCAAGCGCGGCGACCAGATTATAATTGCCGCCATTGGCGTTGCTTACGCTCGAGCCTCCGGAGCCGCCGCCGCCGCCGACCGACTGCGCTTGGATGGCCGTGGCCTGATCCCCCGCAGTGGTGATGGCGATCTTGCTGGATACGTCGATCGCTCCGCCAGCGCCGCCGCCGCCTCCTGTACCGCCAAGGCTGAACCCGATTGCTGCACCGCTAGCCGTGGAGGCGTCCACCCCGCCACCCGCACGCTTGGCACTGCCATCGCCGCTGCCCGATCCCGCCGTCGCCGCTGCGCTGGATACGCCGCCATTGCCGCCGCCTCCGCCGACCGATTGCGCAAGGATGCCAAAGGATGCCGCACCTGAGGTATTGATGCCGTTTCCGCTGAGGGCTTGTCCGCAAACCTGCCCATCCAGCGAGCCGCATAATTGCACAGAACCCCCGGCGCCGCCGCCCGCGCCCGAACCGCCAAGACTCATTGCCATCGATGCCGACCCACCGGCCCCCGTGGTCGAGCTGGCGGAACCGCCATTGCCACCACCACCACCGACCGACTGGGCAAAGATGCCGCTGGAATTGGTGCCAAAGGTGGTCAGCAATCCGGCCGTCTGCAGCACGCGCACGGTGCTGCCCGCGCCGGCGCCACCACCATTGCCGCCCAGCGACAGGGCGACGCTCGCCTTGCCGCCGCTGGCATTGGTGCTGGTCGATCCGCCATTGCCGCCGCCGCCGCCAACCGATTGCGCGAAAATCGCCGCCGAATTGGCGCTGGCGTTGCGCCCGTCCGCGCTGCCGGTGGTGATCGATCCGCTGTTGGATACAAAAACGGCATTGCCGGCGCTGCCGGCTCCACCGGCCCCGCCGATGCTCATGCCCAGTGCATAGCCGCCATCGGCACCTGCCTGGCTCTGCCCACCGGAACTGTTCTTGCCCGTCTCGGCGGAATTGGCGCTGCTGGTCGAACTTCCGCTCGTGGTGCCCGAGCGTGTGCTGGCGCTGGTTGAGCTGGATGTGCCGCTGCTGGCCGGTGCTGCCGTGGCGGCGCTGATTGCCGAGCCACCATTGCCGCCGCCACCGCCAACCGATTGCGCGAAGAGCCCAGCCGAGTTGGCAGCGAGGGTCGCGATCTCCCCGCTATTGGTAACAGAGACGGTGCCGGTTGCCCCGCCGCCGCCGCCTGAACCACCAAGGCCGAATGTCACCGCTGCGCTGCCGCCCGATGTCGCCGAGCTGGAAACCGATCCGCCATTGCCGCCGCCGCCGCCCACGGATTGCGCGAAGATGCCTGCCGACTGGATGCCGCTGGTGCTGATTTTATTGGCGCTGGATACCGTCACATTTGCGCCGGTGCCGCCCGCGCCGCCTGCGCCGCCCAGGCTGATCGCGCCCGAGTAATTGCCGCCGTCGGCCTTGGCGAGGCTGGACCCGCCATTGCCGCCACCGCCGCCGATCGATTGAGCATAGATGCCGCTGGAGAGATCGCCCACCGTGCCGATCGCCGCCGAGCTGTTGACGGTTACGGCCTGGCCCTTGCCGCCCTTGCCGCCGCTGCCGCCAATGCTGAGCGAGGCGCCTACGCCATTGTCCGATTTCTCATCGTCAGCCGGCGCGCCCGACTGGGCAAGCTGGGCTGCGGTGGCGACCGACGCGCCGGTATTTGTCTGCTTCGCAAAGCCGCTACCCGTATAGGACGCGGCCCCACCAGAGAGGGCGCCGCCCTTCTGTCCGGTTGACGATGCGCTTGCGGCACCGCCATTGCCGCCGCCACCGCCGACCGACTGCGCAAAGATCGCCGCGGAACTAGTGCCCGATGTCTGCAACTGTCCGCCGGCAGTGACGGAAACCGCGCCTGCGTCGCCGCCCCCGGCACCGAATCCGCCCACAGCGACGGCCAGTCCATATTTGTTGCTGGAGGCATCGGCCATCGACCAGCCGCCATTGCCGCCACCGCCACCGACCGACTGGGCATGGATGGCCGAGGCCTGCGCGCCATGCGTCACGATCTGTCCCGATGTACCTGCCGCCGGTGTGGCACAATTGGCTGTTGCATTGCTGCACACTGTCACAGCGCTACCAACGCCGCCGGACCCGCCGCCGCCGCCGATTGCGACCGAAACCGATGCTGTTCCAGAAAGGGCATTGGCATAGGCCGACCCGCCATTGCCTCCGCTGCCGCCGATGGATTGTGCGAGGATGCCGATGGCCTGGTCCCCGCCGCCGGGCATACCGGCAGTGACTGGCGCACCCGTGATCAGGGAACCCGATTGGGTTACGCTGACGCGGTCGCCATTGCCGCCTGCGGCTCCTGCGCCGCCGATGGCGACGGCTGCGGATAGGCTTTTGCTCTTGGTCGAGGAGGCCGACGCGCTGAACGCGGCCGCATTGCCACCATTGCCGCCGCCGCCGCCAATCGATTGGGCGAGTATCCCGACGGATCCCAAACCGGCGGTAGAGATCGGGCCGCTTGCGGCTACCGTCACTGCCTTTCCGGTTTGCCCGGTTCCGCCAGATCCGCCCTGCGCGCCGGCGGCGCCGACCGAAAGCTTGGACAAGGGATTGCCCGTCGCGATTGCGCCGGAGAAGGCGGAGCCGCCATTACCGCCATTACCGCCGATCGACTGGGCGATGATGCCCGTCGACAGGTCGGCCAACGTCGCGATCCCACCGCGCGAAGTTACGCTGACCGTTCCGCCGACGCTGCCATTGCCACCATATCCGCCGATCGCAACAGTGGGCGAAGCGATCGTAGATGCCGCCAGTGCTGCGCTGAAACCGCCATTGCCGCCATTGCCGCCGATGGATTGCGCAAGGATGCCCGTGGAAAGCAGGCCGTTCGTATTGATCGTTTGGTCGGTCGTTACAGTGGTGCTTGCGCCGACGCCGCCTGCGCCACCGCTTCCGCCCAGCGAAACCCCGACGGCCGCAAGTCCGCCGAGCGCGCCCGCCAGCGACCAGCCGCCATCACCCCCGCTGCCGCCGATGGACTGGGCCAGAATGCCGGTCGCCTGGTCGCCGGTGGTGGACACCGACTTGCCCGCATCCTTCAGTGTCACGCTGACATTTGCGGCGCGTCCGCCCTTGCCGCCATCGCCGCCGACCGCTGCGGACAGCCCCAGCGAACCGCCAAAGGCTCCCGCAACGGCATAGCCCCCGGTTCCGCCATGCCCGCCAAGACTTTGCGCGACCACGCCAGAGGACATTGCCCCTGCCGTGACGGTGCTGCCGGACTGACTGACCGAAACGGTGCTTGCCGTGCCGCCATTGCCGCCATTGCCGCCAACCGATACCGAGGCAGCAATGCTGGGGCTGAAACCGGCGCCGATGGCAAAACCGCCGCTGCCGCCGCTGCCGCCGATCGACTGCGCGAGAATGCCGCTGGAATTGCCGGTCTTGGAGGCCTGAACGACAATGTCTGCGGTGTTGGTGACCGCGACTTTACCAGCGACGCCGCCATTGCCGCCTGCGCCGCCGACGCCGATGCTGGCGCCGGCCCAGCCGCCATAGCTGCCCGCAACCGAAAAGCCGCCGCTGCCGCCGCTGCCGCCGATGGACTGCGCCTGCAAGGCCGCGGCCCCGCCGCCGGTCGTCGTCAGGGCGCCGCTGTTTTGGACTGTCACGGTCGCGGCACTGTTACCCGCGCCCCCAACGCCGCCGATGCTGGCGGCGCTTGCCCCGCCAAGAGACGCTGCGCCCGCAACGGTATAGCCGCCATTGCCGCCGCCGCCGCCGATCGACTGTGCCAGGATCGCGCTGGAACCATAGCCGGTGGTGGTGATCGACGCCGGGCCATAGGCTGGGGTGCCTGCAACCTGATTGGCCGACCCGGATTCATTGTACACGGAAACCTCGCGTCCCTTGCCGCCGCTGCCGCCATGACCGCCGATCGCAAGGGCGATGGAGACGCCGCCGCTGGCCGCACCGCTGACAGATGAACCGCCAGCACCGCCACCGCCGCCGAGGGATTGCGCAAGAAGGCCAGCCGCGTTGCTGCCGTGCGTGGTGATTGCCCCGCCGGGATTTTCTATGGTCACCGCCGCACCAGTGCCGCCCGAGCCGCCAGTGCCGCCAATGCCGACTGAGATTGCCGCCCCCAGTGCAAGCGTGGCATCGATTGCAGTGCCACCACTGCCGCCGCCGCCACCGATCGACTGAGCAAGCACGCCCGACGCATTCATCCCTTGCGTCGTGATCGAGGCGCCACCGGTACCAGCAAAAATCTCCGCACCGCTGCCGCCTGAACCACCTGAGCCGCCCAGCGATACTGCCAGCGCGCCGGAAAAGCTGGCCGCCAGCGCTACAGCATAGCCGCCCGCGCCGCCGCCGCCACCGACCGACTGCGCCAAGATGCCATGAGAGGAGAGCCCGGCGGTGGACAGCATGGCCCGCGATGCAGGTGCCGCCAGCAGTGAACGACCGTTGCAGGCCGACGTGTTGAGCGAGACGTTGCTGAAGCTGTTGCAATTGACGGTAATCGTGCCGCTCGTTCCGCCGCCGCCGCCGGATCCGCCGTGGGCCACCGAAGTGGCCTCGCCAATGAATGAGGTGGCCATTGCCAGGGCGCCGCCGGCATTGCCGCCGCCACCGCCGACCGACTGCGCGAAGATCGCCGTCGAATTGATTTCCACTGTTCGGATCGACCCGCTGTTCAGCACGGCGATCTGGCCGCCATTGCCGCCGTCGCCGCCGCTGCCGCCTGTCGCATGCGCCGAACCGCCGAAAATCGTTTTGGATTTGGCCTTGGCATAGGCGCCGCTGCCGCCGCCGCCGCCGACCGACTGGGCAAAGATGCCGAACGCCCCACCGACACTGTCATCGTTGTTCGGAACGTCCGCGAGGCCGGCTATGCAAGCGCCGCCGGTGCAGATGTCGCCGCTATTACTGAGCGATACGGTGCTGCCACTGCCGCCACCGCCGCCGCTGCCGCCAATAGCGACAGAACGTCGACCGCTGGCGGTTGCCACGCCGCCTTTGCCGCCGCCGCCGCCGACGGATTGCGCGAAGAGACCGACCGATCCCGTGCCAAAGACCGACAGCGAGTTCGAATTGGTGATGCTGACCGTTCCGCCGTTACCTGCGAAACCGCCATCGGCTCCGATGGCATGAAGGCCGGCTGCTGCGCCGGCATCGCCGCCGCCGCCGCCGATCGACTGCGCGGCGACGACCGCGACGCCGACGGGATTACACGCGCTTTTTACAGAATCGGTACATTCGCGTAGCCCGGAAGTGCCGACCGACAACGCGCCTGAATTGACGATCGACACCGCACCGCCATTGCCACCAAAGCCGCCGCCACCGCCGTAACCTTTGACGCTTGTGCCGGCATCGCCTCCGAATCCGCCAATGCTTTGGGCCACGATGGCCATACCGCCAGCGGTTCGGACTGTTGCCGTGTTATTGACGCTTACCGCGCCACCTGAACCGCCGGCCAGGCCAGGACCGCCTGCCGAATTCTTGTCTCCATTGTCGGCGAAGCCACCTTCGCCGCCCTGACCGCCGGCACTTTGCGCGACGATGCCGAATGCTGTGGTGCTGGCCCCGCCACTTGCCGCAGCGGCGGAACTGCCGGTGACATTCATGGGTACGTGATTCACGATGGACACCCGTCCACCCGCGCCGGCAACGCCACCGGCGCCACCCTTTTTGCCCTTGTACGTGGCATCGCCGCCCACGCCACCATCGCCGCCATGGCTGTAGCCAATGATCCCGGTATTGCCGACGAGATATCCGTCTGCAGGTGCGTTGGACCCGGGATTGATCGTCAGGGATACGGCGCCGCCTGCACCGCCGGCGCCGCCATCTCCACCGTCATAGACACAGAGCCACTTGAGTCTGTCTGAACCGCCCGCGCCGCCGGTACCACCGCTGCTGCCGATGATGACGACATCGCCATTTAGAGATGCCGTCGGATTTCCCGGGGCGTATGTATAGGTGCCACTCGCACCAGAAGCATTTGCCCCCGCAGAGCCCGAAGTGCCGTCTTGAGGCCCCTTGCAGTCATAGTAATTATCGGCACCAGCGGTGCCGTTGGTGCCCTGCTTTCGGTCATTAAGGCCATGCCCCGGCCCAAAGGTGACGATCGTTTGCGCCTGTGCCGATCCGGCGATGCAGATTGCGATGGCCGAAGAAGCCATAAGGCCGATCGCTCTTGGCGACAGCGTTGTGCGGGGCATGGTGGCGCGCTCCTTGGATAGCCTGCGAGAGGACGTCATGAAAATTTGGGGGAAAACGCGCGTACTTGCCCAAAGAACACGGGCAAGCTGGATGTGATTTCAGACACTGAAGTGCTGCGATCACCCTCTTGCTATCCGGCATTGGTTAGCTAGTGATTAATAGGACTGCTGCCGCCACACGGCCCTGCCAGACGAAATTATCCAGAAAATTTCCAAGATTTTCTTTTAAACAGGGCGGTTACTTTAAATTTGAAATTTCGTGTTATAATAATTAATAAATATACGGTAACTAATATATATGTAGTTTCAGTGTTTATTACTTGTTCATAAAAGATTCCAAGACATATTTTATTTATATGTAGGGGGAGGGGATATGATGCATCGCCAAGGCCACTTTGATGCGCGTATCCTAAAACCATATGCGCCATCGTCGGCCGAAGATTCGGCGTTGATGGAGGCGAGATCGCGGCGATCATTTCGCCGAACGCCGGAGGGACTGGCTGCTCTGTCGGCAACTTCGCACCCGGTTCTCATCACGGATAATACACGCCCGGATAATCCGATCGTATATGTGAACTGGGCATTCAGGAGGCTAACCGGCTATCGCGATTTGGACGTCGTGGGCCGCAATTGCCGCTTTCTGCAGGGCATCGATACCGATCCTGCGGTGATCGCCGAATTGCGCACTGCGGCATCTTCGGTGGTCTGCTGGCCGAACATTTTGGCTGGCGGTACGCTCTGATCATCTTTGCCGGCGCCAGTATCCCGGTGTTGATCTTGCTGTTTACCGTGCGGGAGCCGCGTCGTGGCGCGTGCGACCCCAGCGTCGAGACTGGAGAGGGCCAACCCAGCTTCAAAGAGACGCTGAGGTTCATCCGTTCGCAGCGTTCCTTGATGCACGTCCTTGCGGGGGCCACAGTCGCCACCTTTGCGGGCGGCGGCCTGGTGTGGTGGACTCCAGCTTTTCTCAGTCGCACCCATGGCTTGTCGGTGGGTGAAGCCGGTTTGAACGTGGGCGCCATGAACGGCCTTGGCGGCACCATCGCCATGGTGTCCGCCACATTGCTGATGCTGTGGCTCGCGAAGCGAGATCCGAAGTGGCAATGCTATTTCGCGGCATGGCTTACGCTGCTGATCTCGGTTCCGGGCGTGCTTGCGCACGTCGTCGACGACCGAGAGACGGCGCTGCTTATGCTGTGGCTGTTCGTTCCCTTCATCAATGTCATGATCGGCCCCAGTCTCGCACTGCTGCAGAACCTCACGCGCCCCAATATGCGCGGGCTGACAGTGGCGGTTTTGTTGTTCACGGCTAACATCGCCAATCTGGCCATCGCACCCCAGCTTATCGGCTTTGCCTCCGACATGTTGGCACTGCGGATCGACGATCCGGTGCAGTCATTACGTTACGCCCTCGCCTTCGCCGGGGTGACGGGGGTCTGGGGTGCCTATCATTTCTGGGCCGCCATCAAATCGCTGCCGCATGATCTTGCGCGCGCCGGAAGCGCCTGACACCGACGGATAGGGAGTGCCGCCATGAAGAGAATGAAAATCCTGCTGCCCCTGCTTTTGCTGACAGGAACGATCCAGCCCGGCGCTGCCGCTCCACCCCAAGACATTCAGAAGAGCGGAGATCGTGCGGTGCTCCACGAGCTTGCGGACAGGATAGAGCAGGAACGGATCGCAGCGAGTTTCCAGGCCCAATTCCGACTGGGCAAGCCAGTCACGACATTTGCCGACTACTCGCTGGCTCCGGTGCGAAAGCAGGCCGAGAAGCGGGCGGCGTGGAAAGCCGAGCTCTCTAAGGTCGATCCCCAGCACCTGAATGAAACCGATCGTCAGACATTCGGCATCCTCCAGTTCGAGCTGTCTGGGGTCGCGCCCGACGAGGCAGAATATTGGCTGACGTTCGATCTTACCCCCTATCAGGCACCGATGATGATTGGGTATGCCAATCAGGTACTGGCCGCCCAGCCGCTCGAGACGGCGGAGAACGCCGAAAACTACCTTTCTTTAATAGAAGCATATGGCGCGATGCTTGAGTCGCTATTTGCCAAGTTGGAAGCGCAGAAAGCGCGCGGGATCTACATGCCCAAGGCTATTCTGCCGGTCATTCGCTCGACCTGGACAGCGCTCGCCGACAGTGCAGACGAATTGCGTCCGGCTGAGGAGCGGTTAGCGCGGCTCGACCCTCCCGCGCGCGCCGCGCTGAATGAGGGTTTTGATCGTGTTATTACGCAACGCGTCGCTCCTGCCTATGTCGACATTATTGCCGCCGTCGGCGCGGACTATGAGGCCGAGGCGCCAGAAGCGGTAGGAATCGGCCAATATCCGGGCGGAAAGGACGTCTATCGCAAATTGATACGGCGTCACACCACCATCGATGCAACCCCGGAGCAGCTGCATCAGCAGGGACTCGCCGCAGTCGCCGATATTTCAGCGCGCATGGAGGAAATCCGTGAGCAGCTCGGTTCCAGTGCCAGTTCGCGCGCATTCTACGCCAAGCTGAGTACCGACCCGCGCTTTCTCGCCACGTCGCCCGCCGACGTAGAGGCTAGCTATTGGCGCTACATTCGCGCCATCGAGCCGAAGGTGGCAGACTATTTTCGTGCCGTGCCCACGGCCCCATATGGCGTCAAGCGCCTGCCGCTCGCGGCCGAACAAGGTCAGACCTTTGGCTATTACAGCGCGCCAACAAAAGCGGAGCCGCGCGGGATATATCATTATAATGGCTCCAATCTCGAAAAGCGCTCACTCGTCAACGCGGGTACGCTTATTTATCACGAGCTCATTCCGGGCCATCATTTCCAGATTGCGCTGCAAGAGGAGAACGCCGCGCTTACGCCCTTCCGCAAACATTATGTGGCAGGGGCCTTTAACGAAGGCTGGGGCGAATATGCCGCCAGCCTCGGTATTGAACTCGGTCTCTACGATACACCGGAGGCGCTCTACGGGCGTTACGTCAATGAGATGTTTCTGGCCGCGCGATTGGTCGTCGATACCGGCATGAATTATTTCGGCTGGCCGCTCGAAAAGGCGCGCGCCTACATGCACGACGTCACGTCGTTGTCGGACGTGGAAATTGCCTCGGAGTCACTTCGATATTCAGTGAGTATCCCGGGGCAGGCGCTTGCATATCGTTCC
The DNA here is from genome assembly GCF_054740865.1 of Pacificimonas sp. ICDLI1SI03. Lineage (NCBI taxonomy): Bacteria > Pseudomonadati > Pseudomonadota > Alphaproteobacteria > Sphingomonadales > Sphingosinicellaceae > Pacificimonas > Pacificimonas sp. ICDLI1SI03. The sequence continues at coordinate 1,583,920 of NZ_JBSQAU010000001.1, read as the reverse complement.
GGCTATGACAAATTCTGGGAATTGCGCCACCATGCGGAAGACGCGCTTGGCTCAGCTTTCGACATCCGCGAATTTCACGAAGTGCTCCTCGCGCCCGGCGCCCGACCGATGGCAGTGGTGGAAGCTGACGTTGACCGTTACGTCACTAAGCGGCGCGAAAGATTCTTACGGTAGCGCTCATCGAACATTAGCCGCACGGTAATGCTCTATATGGATCAACCATTGACACCGGGACAAGGAACGCCCGCGAGAGCAGGTTTGGTGAGCTTTTAGCTGCACATGTCGGTGTCGTTTCGCCAACCACACCGCTATAGGTGAGCACCGCAAGTTTAGGCATAGATAAACGCATGGGCCGCAAATACTCAAAACACGGTCCGTCTGAAGACTTGCATCGTGACGACGAAACTGAGGCGATAGTTCCACCATGCTGGCTCTGTGGTCGGCCCACCGGCGAAACCATTGTCTGGCACCATCCTGTGCCGAAAAGCCGGGGCGGGCGTGATGTCGTGCCCATGCATTCCATGTGCCAGCAGACGCTGATCGGCAATTTCACCACTTCCGAATTACAGCGCCATGGCATGGATGTGGAGGGACTGCTCGCAAACCCCAACGTGCGCAAATTTGTCGATTGGGTGGCAAGCAAGGACCCGGATTTCACCGCGCCCATTGCCAAGAAGCAACGCTGATCAAATCGCGCTTTGTCGATCGCTTCATCGCCTGCGCTTGGTGTAAATGGGTGCGACGAAGTTCTCACTACCTAGCTGGCGCCAGCGATTGCAACGCTTGATGTCTGGCGACCGTTCGCAATCGCTTAAACCGAGCAGCCGGGCTCCCTGCCATGCGCGCAGTTTGAGAAGCGCCGACCTTCCGCCGCAAGAACGAAGTCTGAGCCTTCCGCCGCAAGAACGAAGTCTGAGGTAGTCCCGGAACTTCGGACAGGGTGTTCAGCTCATCCCGACCTGAAGGAATGGATGGAAATGAAGACGACGGGGCAGTGCTACAGCGCGTAGTTCAAGGCGAAGGGGCCATATAAGCTATCCGGCGCGACCAGACGCTGGCGGAGCTGAAAGCGGAGCATGGCATCCCCATACGATCATTGGGACCTGGAAGCGTCAGACGATGGGCGGCATGCTGGTCTGTTCGGAAGGTGGCGACCAGTGTTCGAAGGCTGCCAGCGAGGCGGAAATCGGCCGGCATAACCACAACAGGAATGAGCTTAACTTCGCTGCAAGCCTCTCCACCTCAGCGATCCGCCAAACCAAGCGAATGGACAAGCTTCTCCTCGGGCTCCGATCTACGTGCAGCCGCGCATGAGCGGGCATATGGCCGGGATGGTAATCGATTTTAAATGGTGACAAGCATGTCGTGTATCCTTGTTAAAAAAAGGTAGATGGGGATTGGGTTCTGCTGCGCAGTTTAACCGAATGCATTGAATGTTGTTCGCACCAAGCTAAGAAGAAATCATCGATACGGGGAGATAGGTGTGGCATCTTGCGGTATAAAATCCTTCTTGTTCGCAGCGCTTCTCTTCGCGAGCACGACTGCCACGGCGCAGCACTCCGATAGCAGTCAGAACGCTTATGTGGTGCAGACCCCCGGATCGCACATGCCTGCTATTGCCCCTCTCCAGGTGCGCGCCGAGGTACGGAACCGCTGGCTGGTCGATCGGCTGGACAATGTGGTTCCGGAGTTGATGCGCCGGGAGGGTGCAGACATGTGGCTGATAATCGCGGGGGAATATAATGAGGATCCCGTGGCCCGGACGATGTTGCCAGCAGAATGGCTGACGGCGCGGCGCCGCACCATTCTTCTTTTTTTCGATCGCGGCGCAGCAGGGGTCGAGCGGCTGGCTTTGACGCGCTATCCGGTCGCGAACTTTGAAAGCGCATGGGATCCGGATGCAGAAGAGGACCAGTGGAAGCGCCTTGCAACCGTCATCGCGGAGCGCCAGCCCCAGACCATAGCAGTTAACATGGCCGAGCATTTTCCACTCGCAGATGGCCTCTCCGCCAGTCACTTGCAGGCACTTCAGCGCGCGCTCGGCCCAGACCTTGCTGCACGTATCTCACCCAAAAAAGAACTTGCGATCGGCTGGCTCGAACGCCGGATCCCGGCAGAGATGGCAACCTATCCGCAACTGTCACGCATTACCCATTCGATTATCGAAGAGGCCTTCTCCGACCGGGTTGTTACGCCCGGAGTGACCACGTCGGACGACGTGGTATGGTGGCTGCGGAATCGCGTGAACGGGCTTGGCCTCGACACCTGGTTCCAGCCCAGCGTCGCAATCCAGCGCGACGGCAGCGGCAGCTTCGGGGTGCAGCAAATGGGGCTGCGCGGCGACACGGTCATCATGCCTGGCGACATGCTGCACGTCGATTTCGGCATCGATTATTTGGGCCTGAAGACAGATGTGCAGCGCGTCGCGTACGTGCTTCGCCCGCACGAAACCGCCGCACCACGGGGTCTTCAGGACGGCCTCGCCGCCATGAACCGGGTGAAGTCTGCACTGGTTGCAAACCTGAAACCGGGACGCAGCGGGGATGCAACGCTTGCCGCTGCCCGCGCACAGGTCGAGGCGGAGGGCGTCGACGGCACGATCTATAGCCACCCTCTTGGGTTTCATGGACACGGGGCCGGCACGTGGATCGGCGCCTGGGAGCGGCAGGACAAAGTGCCATCCATGGGGGAATATGTCATCCAACCGCGCACCGCCTGGTCGATCGAGCTAAATGCGCAGCACGACGTCCCCGAATGGGGCGGGCAGAAGGTCCGTTTCATGTACGAGGAAAACGGGTACCTCGATGAAGATGGGGAATTCAGCTTCTTCGACGGCTCGCAGGACGAATTCATATTGATCCCACGGCAATGACCCCCCTCAGGCTCGCTTCAGCGACCGCACTGTGCCTCGTGGCCTCGCCTCTTCCCGCACAAGAGAGTCTCCGCGGCAATGATGTCGGAGGTGCGGTCCTTAGCTCCCTCGATGCAGGAGAGGCGGAAGCGGAGGGTGAGTTGATCGCCATCGGCAGCATCATCTCTCCGTCCGGGGAAGAGCACGAACGCGCTGCCAAAGTGGCTGAACTCATGCGGGAAGCAGGGCTGGCAGACGTAGAGATCACCGAGGCACCAAACGCCGTTGGGCGCATTGCTGGACGGTCTCCTGGCCAAGCGCTGGTTTTTGTCTCCACGCTCGACGATCTCGCGACCGTGGCCGAGCATCAGCGCGATGCTGGCACACCATTGGAGCGGCAGCGCGACCGCATTGTGGGTCCGGGCAGTAACACCTCGCTTACCACGGCAGCGATGTTGGCGGCCGCCGAAGCGCTGGTGTCGGTAGGTTTTCAGCCCGAACACGATATCATTTTCGCAGCTGTCGCCCAGGAAGAGACCGGCCTGAACGGAATGAGGGCGCTTTATGAGGAATATCGCGATGATGCGGCGGCATTCATCGACATTCTTGGGGATGGATCAGATATTTCTTATGGCGCGCTGGGTATCCACTGGTGGCGGGTGGAGGCGGGTGGCCCTTCGGGACATACGCTGCGCGGGGGATTACCGAACGTGAATCGAGGCATAGCCGAAGCGGTTTCTCGCATCTTTGCGCTTCCAGCTGCTGCAGACGAGCTGGACATGACCCGACTCAATATCGCGGTGATCGAAAGCGGAAAGGTGTTCAACCACAAACCGGCGGAGGGGTGGTTTTCCCTGGACATTCGTTCGCTCGATGCCGGTAGAATAGCTGCCATCGAAGCTGACGTGGATGCCATTATGGCCGACGTATCTCGCGACACGGGCATAGAATTGAAACGCAAAGCGGTGAACCTCGTCCCCGGCGGGCAGATCGCCGGAGCGCGGGAGAGCAGCCTGGTTCGCTGGGCCTCAGCCATTGCCCGCGGCGAGGGCCGATCGGCAGAACTGACGAATGCCGGATCCGCCAATCTCAACATCGCCATAGGCGGCGGTACGCCCGCCATTGGCTTGGGCGGTGAGCGGGGCGGCATGCGCGGCCAATCGGACGAATGGGCGAGCATCCCCGTTCTGCATCGGACGGCCCGCCTCGTTGCGCTGCTAGCCGTTGCTTTGGGCGAGGCCTTGCCACCGCCCGATTAAACTTACTCGCCTATTTCGCCGATCAGATGAAACCGGATCTGGCGACCGTCCACATATTGTACGCGCTCACCGTCAAAGAATGCGTCCTCCTCGCTCTTGAAGTCCACTATCTGTCCGCCCCATTCTGGAACCGGCTCGGTAGCCTTCAATTCGATGGACCAGGCCGTGTTGGGCATTACCGGATACTCGCCCCGATCGACCCATTCCTGATTTTCTGACAAACCTATGGTGCTGCCCGCGCCATGACCGTGATAGCCGATCGGGTGCGTGTAGATGGTGGGCTGAAGTCCAGCGGCAATGGCATCCGCCCGTGCCCGCGCCAGCACTTCATTGCCAGTAAGGCCCACGGCGAAATTGCTGGTGAGCGCATCTTGCACGCGGTTATTCGAGGCCAAGCCTGCCCTGAGGCCTGCCGGCGCGTCCGTCTCCCCTTCACGCAGCACATAGGCGACGTGCTGCGTATCCGTATTGAGCCCAAGATAGTTTATGCCAAAATCGACGCGCAGCATGTCACCCTTCTGGATAACGCTGTCCTCCTCCCGCAGTACGCCGGGAACGCCCTGGCGTGTAATTTCAACCGAGGGATGGAACCAGGAATCGAGGCCCAGATCATTGACCCGCTGCCGGTACCACCAAACAAGGTCGTGGTTCGTGGTCTCACCCGGTGTCACGACGGCGTTCGAAAAGCCTTCTCCTATGATCGCATGGGCGGTCCGCACCATTTCGGCATAGCGCGTCATCTCCGCCGGCGTACGCCGCTCCAGCCAGCCTACGGCGAGGGGGTAGCCGGGCACAATGCGATCGCGATATTGGGAAGGAAGCGCCGCCATAAGATCTTCATACTGGCTGTGTGTCATTCCATCGGCGAATGCCGTCAGCGACGAAGTGTTGAGCGCAATGCTGTTCGGTTCACGCTCAGCTACGATCTCGGCGAGCCGCGCCCATTGATCGGGTTGCGCCTCCATATCCCACGCGCCCTCGAAGAGGCTTCCCATTCCGTGCTTGCTGACCACCAGCCGCTCCACCGGCTGTCCGTCCCCGGGATCGTAAAAGACGAGGATTGTGCGACGCCGGGCGCGAAGGCTGGTTGCATTCAGCATCGTGGACACGACCGGATCCTCCAGATACTCGCGCGCAACCAAAATCCACATATCGATATTATTGGCGCGCATCAGCTCTGGAAGCACCGTCGTAAATCGCTCCTCCAGCCACGCATCCTTGACGGCCGCCTGCTCGCGCAGAGTTAGAATCGGCGGCAGAGCCGGCGCCATGTCCGCCTCCCCCTGGTCAGGTGTATATGTCGCCTGCGCGTCGGCTGGCGTCATTGCGAGGACGGCGGTGGCCAATCCGGCGACGGTAAGTAAGTACGCGGTTCTCATATTTCTCTCCCCACGCCTGTCAGGCAAATGGCTGCTCAAGGGTCGGCGGGGGCCGCGTGAAGAAGCGCGCACCCTGCGGTGTCATATAGAAACAGTCCTCAAGCCGGACGCCGAAGCTGCCCGGGATGTAAAGACCGGGCTCGTTGGAGAAGCACATGCCTGCCGCCAGTGGCGTCGACTCTCCATGTACGAGATTTACAGGCTCGTGGATGTCGAGCCCGATGCCGTGGCCGGTGCGATGGGGCAGGCCGGGGGTCTGGTAACCCGGACCCCATCCCAGACTTTCGTAATAAGCGCGAACGGCGTCATCCACTTTGCCGGCGGGTGTGCCAGGCTGCGCTGCCTCCATCGCCACGTTCTGCCCTTCCCGGACGTGCTGCCAAACTTCCCGCTGGCGTGCGGTGGGTTCGCCAAACACCGCAGTGCGGGATATATCGGAAAAATAGCCGTCGACCCTACAGGCACAGTCCATCAGGATAACCGATCCGGGTCCAACCGTTTCGACCCTTTTCGACCCATGCGGTAAGGCGCTGCCTTCGCCGATCTGGATCCCGCCGGAGGGTGTAGCGCCACCGCGCGCGGCCATCTCCGCGCTCATTATCGCGAAAATGTCTGTTGCCTCCATACCGGCCGATATCTGCGGGCCCGTCGCGCGGTACGCTGCTTCGGTGATGTCGGCCGCGTGCTGCATCAGCGCCAACTCTGCCGGCGACTTGATCATGCGAAGGCTGTTGACGATTGCCGCTGCGCTGCGGACATTCAGGTCCGGCTGCAGCGCGCGCAGGCCATCAATTGCAAAAAAGCGCACAGTGGGCTCCACGGCGAGCGGCCGCGTGTCGAGGCGTCTTTCCCGCAGCCAGCCGTGAACGACCCGCGCCGGGTCTTCATCCTCCTGCCAGACACGGACATCCGCAGGCACCGCCAGCATCTCCTCTATGGAGGGCTGTTCAAAACCCGGCGTCACGATCATCACGTCGCCGTCTGCGCCGATAAGAGCGGCGGTCAGGCGCTCGCTGCGCCACCAGTCGACGCCCGTCAGGTAGGACAGGGTTGAGCCAGCCTCCACAAGCATCGCGCCGAAGCCTGCCACACGCAACGCTTCGCTCGCCTTCTGCAGCCGCCCCATTCGCTCTGCGCTGCTGATAGGCGCCGGACGACGGGGGACGTCAGTCGGCGCACGGGCATCCTGGGCTGGCGCCGCCGCCAATGGAGCGGATATCATCAGACCCGCTGAACCTGCGGCCCAGATTGCGCCTAGGCCGAACAGGTCCCTGCGTGCCACTCCATCGCCAGTCATACTCGACTCCCTACAGTTCCATCGACCCGACATCCCGCAGCAGGCCGCGCCAATAATTCAATTCCTTATAGAAGGATTCCAGGGGTACGCGCTCGTCAATACCATGCGCACGGCTGTCTTCCGGCCGTTTTAGCGCCAGGCTGCCAGCGCCGTAGGTGGGAATGCCAGCGCGTCGAAACTCGCGCCCGTCGGTTCCACCTGCCGACATGCTGGGTGTTACGGGTGCACCGGGGTAGTTGCTGTGAACTGCGTCCCTGAGGGCAGAAAACAGCGCCTCATTTGGGGGAGAGACAGGGCTCTCTACTGGCTCCCCGTCCAACGTAACGGCGATCTCGGAATTGTTAATTGCGTTGACCATGTCCTGCTGCACGGATTCGACGCTGGTACCAGGAAAAATCCGGCAATTGACCGTCCCTGTCGCATTTTGCGGCAACGCGTTCGGCGCGTTGCCAGCCGACAGCATCGTCGGAACGCAGGTGGTCCAAAGGATATTCGTATATTGCGGATATTTTTGCACAACGTCGTGCGCGCCGGCATTTGCCGGGTCGGCCAGCAGGGTCTCAAGCGCGCTGCCCAGCTCACCGCCCTGCTCCTCGGCCAGATTAGCAACGATAGGCCGCGTAATTTCGTTGAACTGTACAGGAAATTTCAGGTTCGACAGGTTCATCAGTGCGGACGCAAGGTCGTAGATCGCATTGTCCGGTCCTGGAGCGGAGCTATGTCCGCCGGGATTGGTCGCTGACAGGAAAAACGTTGCGAAGGTCTTTTCCGCCGACTGGATCGAGAAGCTGTACTTGCCATCTTCAACTGCGCCAGATCCTGCGTCGGAGTTCAGCGCAAGCACCGCTTCGGAAACCCATGGATGCTGCGTCAGGGCACGGGTGGTTTCCATGCCGGTTTCCTCGTCTCCCGAAAACGCAATCAGCAGCGTCCGCTCGGGTTGGAATCCTTCTCTCTTCAGCTGAATGAAAGTTGTCGTAACCGCCGCGATGCCAGCCTTGTTGTCCACCGCGCCCCGGCCGTAAAGATACCCTTCTTTCTCAGTAGGAACGAAGGGGTCGGTTTCCCAATTGTCCGGCACCGCGCCAACCACATCCATATGACCCAGGATCGCGATCGGCTTCATTTCGGGGTCTGAACCCTGGTATCGAACGACGAGACCAACGGTCTTTTCGCCGTTCTTATCGATCGGCACATACTGGATGTCCTCGCTGGAAAACCCGGCTTCGGTTAGACGTGCTGCCAGTGCTTCAGCCATGGCGGGAACCTGTCCCTCGCCCGCGGCCGTGCGGAAGGACATGATTTCTTCCAGCACTTCCCGGGCCTCGCTTTGGTCCTTTTGATCGACCTGCGCTGCCGCCGGAACGGCGAAGGAGATACTGGCAATCGCGAGAGCACTGCAGGCCAGAAGGCGGAATGTTGAGGGCATCGGGCGGGTCCTTTTCCGCTTGCGGAAGAAAATAGCGGGAGAGCCGGGAAATGGCTCCCCCGCAGGTATTTTAGCGGAGGCAACTACTAGAAATCGACGGTAGCGCCCACGAACAGGTAACGGCCGGCGGCGTCATAGAATTGCGGATACGTGTTCCCGTTACCTCCGTCCTCGATCGCTGCCGTTGTCGTTAGCGGCGGATCGCGGTCGAAAACGTTATTCACGCCCGCCCTGATCGTAAAGGCCTCCCGGATCTCGTAGCTGCCTGCCAAGTCGAAATAGTTCCGCGAGCCAAGTGTTTCATTCACCTCGGCAAAGCTGCCGCTAAGCGCAGGCTGTGAACTCGTCTGCGCAATGTCGACGCTCGACACGTACCGCCACGTCAAAGATACATCGAAGTCCCATGGCGACATCCAGGTCGTCAACAATTTGTGACGCCATTCGGGACGGGGGCGACCACAGAGGCCTGCATAAAGACCTTTGCACTCGTAAATGTCACTGTCCGGAGAGTCCGGCAGCGGCACGGTCTTGTAACTGTCAAGATATGTGCCGACCAGATTGAAGTTGACGGACCCGGCGTCCCCCATTCCGAGCGTATCCAGATTCGTCTGATAATTGACCGTCAAATCAACGCCGCTGGTTTCTAGCGACCCTGTATTGACGTTAAAGCGGCGGAAGAACCCCTGCTCGCCCTGCCACAGCGATCCGGAGGAATCGCGCTGGATCAGGTTACAGAAGAACTCGTCGCCGCTCGCCAGACAGTTTGGCAGCGCGAGGTTTGGATTGACGCTACCTACAAGGTCTTCGACTTCGATACTGAAGTAATCGACTGAAATCGTGAGTCCCCCCACGAAGGCCGGCTGCAACACGCCGCCAAGCGACCATGTATTGGCCGTTTCCGGCTGCAGGTCAGGATTGCCGCCAATAAGCGAGTTAAACTGGCCCGCTGGGTTGTCGACGATATTGCCGTACTGCGCTGCTGTAACGCCGGTATTGGCGCAAGCGGCCAGGCTGGCAGCGGGGGTCGAGCCCGCACAGGGATCGAACGAACCGTTGGCGTTCTGCGTCAATTCGACCTCGAACAAAGACTGGCTTGAAAGCAGTTCGATAACGTTCGGGGCACGGACCGCCCGCTGGAAGCTACCGCGGAGACGAAGGTCGCGGATAGGCGAGTAGTTCAATCCCAGCTTGTAGGTGTCTGTCTCAAAGCCGGAATCATAGTCGGAGTAGCGATATGCGCCCTCGAAGGACAAAAGGTCGATGCCGGGCCGACCCTCTACGATGGGAACAATGACCTCGCCGAACAGCTCTTTCGCGGTGACCGAGCCAGCAATCGGGATTTCCGGGCTTGCTGCGTTCTGGTAGATTTCGTCTGGATTATAGTCGACCGCGTTTTTGCGATACTCGGCACCGAAGGCTATGCCCACACCGCCGTCTGCCCAAGGCGAGGCGATCCCGTATTCGCCCAGATCACCGTCGATGACCGCAACGATGTTGGTCAGGCTGGTCGTGCCTTGAATGCTTTTCACTTCGGCAGTGTAGTCAGTCGCTTCTTGGCCGGCATCCGCCCCGAAATAGTCGAGCGGGGCGCAGGCGGGATCGTCATTGTCGGGGTTTCCATCGGCATTAATCGCGCAGACGATATTGCCCCCCGAATCCCGTACTGCGAAGAAGGCATTCGCCGTCCGCTGCCGATTGGAATCGCCACTGAACGTACTATTCAGCGTGACGTTCGAATATGACGCGAAGACGTCATAGCGGAACGGGCCAGCAAGCTCGCCGCGGAGGCCACCTACCAGTCGATAGGTCTGGTGACGAATATCGTCCTGGCGTGGCCCGCCCTCCACGTTGCGGCGAGCGACCCGTACGCCTTCTGCAACCGATTCCGGTCCAACATAATTACCTTCGGCATCATAGATACTGCCAGTCGATAAACCGTTACTCGTGCAGAGGAAATTAGCTTGCTGGTCGCTGAGGAAGGGGTTGTCACAGTTTATTCCGCTGATACCGCTCGCGTTTACAGTAATGCCCGCCGCCACAGTGCCCGGCGCGATTTGCGCGACGGACCGGTCATCCATGAAGTTGACTTCCATGTAAGGCACTAGATGATCATTGATCTCATAATGTGCGAAGGCGCCAATTGCGTAGCGTTCATCCGGACGTTGGTAATAATTATCCGGCGCAAAATTATATGTACTGGTGCCGGGAACGAACTGGCCGTCGCCGGTGGCCCGAAAGGACGTTGGGAGCCCGGGGATCTGGCTAGAATTAGTGAAGTTCGCCGGTTTGTTCGTGCCAGAGCCACTGCAGGAATATTCGCCGCCGCCCTCGCCCGCTGTCCCGAGGGCACAAGCACTATAGTCGAAATCTTTCTGCAGGATCGGGTTCACCTTGCGATAGGTCGCATAGGCGGTGACGTTGCCGCGTCCCTCGTCCAGATTTGCGCCCATGACCGCGGAGTATTCCTGGGTAAAGCCGTTCCAGACGGTGGTGTCCGGCTTTGGATAAGCCCCCGGAACCACCTCGTCATTCCGGTCTAAAAGGTCACGTAATTCATCCCGGCCGTTACTATGCTGCGACACGGACAGGTTGCCGGACAAGCGCAGCCCTTCGAAATCATCAATCAGCTTGAAGTTTACGACGCCAGCGATGGCGTCCGAGCCGTAGACTGCGGACGCGCCGCCTGTCAGCACCTCCACGCTCTCGATCAGCGGTGTCGGCACCTGGTTTACGTCTGATGGGATATTCTTTGGCGAGCCATAGGGAAGGCGCCGACCGTTGACGAGAACGAGGGTCCGACTTGGAGTCAGACCGCGAAGGTCGACCTGGGCGGTACCAGTCGCTTCGTTGGAGTTTGCGGCACCCTGCGCGGCGAAAACCTGCGGCAACTGATTAAGAAGATCCTCGGTGCGGACCGTTCCTCGCTGCAGGAACTCCTCTGACTGCAGCGTGGTTACAGGGCTGACGCTCGTAAGGTTTGCCGAGCGAATGCGCGAGCCGGTAACGACAATCTCGGCGGACTCTGCGCCTGTGGTTTGCTGGGGCACTGGGACGGTGCCCGGCAGTTCCGCGTCTGTATCGGGAGCGGTATCCTGGACCTGAGCAAAGGCGGGGGCCGCAAGGCTCATTAGGATGCTGGTGGACAGTAAAAGTCCTTTGGCGAGCTTAATTTTCATCATTATCTCCTTTGTCGGGCACAACTCACCCATCGACTAAGAATTAATCTTGTTGGTATTCTGAAAGAGGCTAGTAACGCCAACTCGTAAGGTCAGCCCCATCCGGCGCTGACTCTTCAATGCGCTTTAGTATCTTCGGAACATACATCGTATTATAACGAAGTCTGGAAATACTATTCGGAAGATCAGGATCACCATTCCAGCAATGCTCGTCACGGTCGCCGTAAGTGATTTCCCCGCGATACGGCGGATCCGCCTTCTTCAGGAAATCCTCCGCGAGGTAAACGGCGTTATTTAGGTAAAAATTATCCATGTCGCCGACGTAGATGTGAATTTTACCTTGTAACTTCGGACCGAGTGTTGCCCAATCACGCTCCATGATATGGCGAAGGTCGTAATTTTCGCGCCAATAAGCAGCGACATCCTTGTTGATCTCGCCCGTACGCTTGTCCCAAATGCGCTGAGGGTAGCCGTCATCGGCCATTGGCGAATAAACCGCTTCCCAAATGTCCCATTGCGCACCGGATCGGGATTTATCGCCCAGAACCAGTTCGTAGCGGTTCTCCTGCTCGGCAGTGTAGTGAACGTGACCGAGATAGTCGCGCTTGCCAGGCTTCGGCGTCCGGCCGAACGGCCCGAAATTCCAATAGGCGTTTGGATCCTCGTAGAGGTTCGTCACCATGAACTGACGAAAATCTATTGGGTCCGGACACGCGCCAAAGGCGCCATTATATTCCTCCGGATAGAATATCTGGGCGGCGAGGGCCTCCCACCCACCCGTCGAGCCTCCATAGAGGAAGCGGGACCAGCCCTCTCCAATGCCACGAAATTTCTCTTCGAGAGCAGGGATGAATTCGTGCGTGATCGCGTCACCATAGGGGCCGAGATTGGCGGAATTCACCGCGTAGCTATCGTCATAATATGGATTGGAATGATCAATTTCGACGATCAGAAACCGTGGAAAATCGTCAGATATCCACTGCTGATACTGGTCGTAGGCCTCTTGCTGCTCTGTCTTATTGTAACAGGGCTCGTCGAAGCGCTCACTATATTCGCACTCCAGATTCGGATCCGGCGGCGTAGTACGGAAGCCCCCGAAATCAGCCGGGAAATGCCCGTGAAACACCATCAGCGGATATTGCGCTTCCGGATGTTCGTCAAAGTCCTTCGGTACGAGCACGTGGCCGCGAATGTAAACATCCGTGCCCCAGAACTGGGACAGCTTCTCGCTGCGCATCTTGAAGTGGCGCACGAATTCCGTGTCCTCGGGCTCGTCGATGGCGGGATTTACCTCGGAGAGGACCACACTGATGTCGCCGGTTCGTGAGGGGTCAAAGCTGATTTTCTGCGGCTTCGAATAGAGGTTGCCAGGCTCCTTGCGCCAGTTCTGCCCGGCGCCGCGTGCCGCCGGCAGCTTGACCTGCTTCCCTGCGGCAAGGTCGAATGTATCGTATTTGTGGAGAACGGCCTGAACATAATAGTCCCCCGCCGGGACCTGGCTCAAACCCTCCGCTGGGAAACCTAGGACACCGGTGTCTATCCGCGCCGTCTCGCCGCCCTTGAGGCCGTCCACGTTGACGCCGAAAATCTGCGGCGCATCTATATTCTGATTCACCTGAAAGCGCGGTTCCGTCTCTCCGTCCGGCGTCAGAATCAGGATAACGCGCCCGTCATATGCGGGCGCACCCGTTGGCAGCGACACGGCGAACTCTTCGGCCGCTGCGGGCATTGCCGCCGCAGCCAAAAGCATAGCACACGCACTCAAGCGCCGAAAACCCACCCTCCGTCTCTTCATCTCACCCCCCTTTTCCCGTTTATTCAGATGGTATGAGCCGCAGCTCCGTCTGCCGCCCATCAATATATTTGACGCTCGTTCCGTCGAAAAAAGCGTCCTCCTCAGTCTTGAAGGCGACCTTTTGCCCTCCCCACTCGGGCACCGGTTCCGTGGCCGACAATTCTATCGACCAAGCTGTATTGGGACGCAGCCGGTACTCACCCTTGTCACTCGGCCCCTGATTGTCCCAAAAACCGATGGAAGCACCGGCCGCATGGCCGTGATATCCAATAGGGTGCGTGTAAATCGAGGGGGTCAGACCTTGCGCGATCGCCTTTTCACGCGCCGCCGCAAGGATCTCGTTGCCGCTACGCCCCACCTGGAATGAAGAGGTCAACGCGTCCTGCACCTTGTTATTGGCGGCAAGGCCATCGCGGAGCCCTTGCGGAGCCTCGGTCTCCCCGGGTTTCAATACATAAGCCAGGTGCTGTGTATCCGTGTTGAGTCCCAAATAGACGATACCAAAGTCTGTCCAGATAAGGTCACCGGGTCGGATCACTTCCGGACCGGACAACTCTCCTTCGGCGCCCTCACGAATAATGTGCACAGACGGATGGAACCACGGCGCCAGCTTTAGCCCTGCGATTCGCTCGCGGTACCACCATTCGACATCCTCAACGGTGGTTTCCCCAGGCGTGATGACCTCTCGCGACAGTCCCTCGGCGAGTATGGCATGCGCTAGCCGGACAATATCGGGATAAACCGCCATTTCCGCCGGAATACGCGTTTCCAGCCAACCAACCGCCAGATTTTCCCCGGCCACGACGCGGTCCTGGTAAGTCTGGGACAACGAACCGATCAGCCCATTATATTGGCTAAGCGTCAGCCCATCCCCGAACGCAGTAACATCCGAAGTATTGATTGCGATTTTCTTCGGATCGCGTTCTGCAACTAGTTCGCCCAGCCGTGTCCACTGGTCCGGCTCTGTATCCGGATCCCAAGAGGGCGCAAATAAACCACCAAGTCCGTAACGACTGACCGTCAGGCGCTCGAGCGGCTTTCCTTCTCCCGGATCGAAGAAGATCAGAATGGTGCGGCGCCGTGCGCGAAGACTGGTGGCGTTCAGCATGGTCGAGACCACCGGATCTTCCAGATATTCTCGCGCGATCATGATCCACATGTCGACGTCGTTCTCGCGCATCAACTGCGGCACAACCGTGTCGAGGCGCTTAGCGAGCCAAGCGTCGCGTAGGGCGGCTCGTTCTTCGAGTGGAAGGATCGCCGGCAGTTCAGGCGAAGGAACTTCAACCTCCCTCAGAGCCGAAGCAATGTCAGCATTGGAGTCGGAAACAACTTGCGCCGATACCGGCAATAGTGGGGTGGCAGCCATCCCCATAATCAAAAACGGCAAGGCGAGCGCACAATGCTGACGCGTCAAGGCCCGGTTTAATCCCATAACATGTTCCCCCGCTGACCGGATACTGTAGGAGTTCCAATCGCTAAGAGCACAGCAGCGCAATATCATCAGTCTGTCAAGTGGTTCCGGTTTAAAATATCGCAGCCGTCGGTGTCGGGCATCGATGCAGGGCCGCGTCGACGGATATAACGAACAGTTATGACTTATAATATTTTTTAAATATAATAGTTTTAATATTATACAAATGTACGTGATGATATTTCTAGTATTAAATACTATTTATTCAAATAATATTGATGATATACGCGGTTCTTTAGATAGATAATTAAATTTTATAGAAAAAAATATGGAATTGTGATAGCCCAGACGCGCGTTATATCTTAATAAAATAATTTATAAAATAAATTCGGATAGCTAAAGTTGAATATATGCATCCAAATAATAATTATGTTGTTACCGAAACGACTTTAGGGTTGCCGGTGCACCATGTCCGGGAAAGCGTCAGTTGGTCCAAGCATCGCGCCTCAGACCGATGAGCGAATCGTTCTGTGCTCGCGTGATTGATTGACTGAGGTTCCGAACCACATTTCGTGCGGCTCGACAGTCCTCGTGGATGTACAGTGCTCCTCACATTTGAAGCGGCGTCGTTCACGCTTTTCGCCAGGGACTCCTGCAAATTTCCAGCAAAATTTTCGGAACGGACGTCTTATCTTGCCCAGCGGACGTCTTAAGCTGTCCAGCGGCACGTTCGTTTTTGTCCCCACAGCTGACCGGGAATGGTGCCCCGCCCTGGATAAACATAACGAATACACATCGCCGTTTGCACTCCTATAGAACCGCCGCCGCGCGCCTGTAGCCGCCCTATGGCGTAGTGCGACGCCGCTGATTATTCGAGAAGCATCGGGGGTAGGATCAACGGCCCACACTTTCGAGCCTCCCGATGGCAAGTTGCCTCTGCCGCCGCCGTAGATACCGCTTGGTCGGATTGCGTAGTGCAATTACCTCGGCAGATGAGGGGAACGCGATTGAATCCTTGGCCAGTGATACCCGCCGACGTTGTTGCCTGGTTCCGTGGCGTCTTCGCGGACGCAAACCGCCACGTATGTGAGCGCCTGGCCAATCTCCCCAATATCCGCGAGACATCGCTCGATGACGGATTGATTGAAGCGCTGATCCCCAACAGTGCGCCGACGCTCCTGCCTTCGGGCGCGATCATCCGCATGGATACTCACAACATCGGTGGTTTGCGGCGCCTAGGCGCTCCCCATTGGGATTGGGATTTTCCGCAACGCCGGCGTTGGGAAACGGCGGATATTGCGATCCTCGTCTTCGTCTATCGACAAGACAAGCTGGTGGCGAAGAAGATTGGCCTGCTCCAATCCAAACGTCTCTTTCCGACTAACCATGATGTCGAAGACGAAGATGAAATTGGTTTCCTTCATGGCATGAATGCGTTCATCCGCCGCGATGGGCAGCAAGCAGCCGCCGCACTCCACCGAACCTACAGCTTCGACGAAACCTGCACCTTCGCCGCAATTCAGGCTGGACACCGACAGGTCGAACTGATCGACACGCTCAATCGGGATTTCGGCAAGGCCGTCTTCTACCTGCTCTACGCACCGCCTGAGCTTCCCTACGCAGTTACCTACCCCCTGCGAAAACGAATCCGCGTTGGCGACATGCCGGTCGGAAATCGGGTGGTCGATGCCGACAACCTCCACCGCGCTCTTGTCGAACTCAATGACGGCCAATCTCCCACCTTCAGCCTGCTGAAATCCGCCTGCGTCGGGCGGGATTGGCCGCTCGAAACCTGGGCTGCCGATCTGCTGCTGACCTGTCAGGTTGGACAGCAGTTCGATGACAGCAATGACGATCGCGTCCGCTATTTCCTCGAACGCCGATCGGGGCCCATTGGGGCGGCTCTCGCTGCATCAATTACCCTGCCGGGCGAGGCCTGAGCCGTGCGAAGTGGCGATATCCCCTTCAAGTTCGATCTGACCGATCTCCTCGCCCGCGCTCGCCGCCAAGTCGCTGGCCGGATAGGTGACGTCACCTTGAACTTGCCTTTCATCAGCATTGCGGTCAGCCCTAAAGATCGCGAGCGCCGTGTGGCGCGCGAGATCGTCCTCCGTTTGCGCGATCGGCGCGTCCTATCTGCGTGGGAATGTTGCGACGATTGCATCGAGAGAGCTCTCACTTCGCTCAAGGAAATCCGCCAGTTGATCGTCGACAAAGAGGTGGAACTCGCCGAGTTGCAGGACGGACCGCTGTTCCTTCTGCTCGATGCGATGGCGACTGGTATTCGACAGTTTATGACTTACGAGGAGCTGTTGCGGCGCGACAAGGATGCGCCCCCGCATCCACGTTTCGGCGAGTTTCATCGACCGCCGGACGTGCGCCAAGCCTATTTCGACGGCCTCGAAATCTTACGCGGACACCTGAGCCGGTGTCTCGGGCAGATCGCGCTCATTGCCGGCATGCCCGTGCCGACCGAAGGCATCATTGAGAACTACCAGGGGCCGTGGCAGCTAGAAGCCTACGAGGCGCCGCCTCTGCTGCCACCACCCCCCGAATGACCTGCGCTACGGCTGCTCGGAAGCCCAGGCGCTTACAACGGTGGCGTCGCTTCCCGCACCTGCCGATCACAAGGTTGAGCCTAGAGAACCATTAGAGAACAAAATCTGCTGGCGAAGGCTTGTGGATCGGTTAGGCATGGGCGGATGGAGAGCATAACGAGCCCGAGCGAGCTATCGAGCGATGACTTTGTGCGGCGCTTCGCGCTGCGCCCCGGCCAATTAATGTGGCTCCTTGGCGCGGGTGCGTCGGTTTCAGCCGGCATCCCCAGCGCTTGGGATATGATCTGGCAATTCAAGCAAACGTTGTTCGTTGCCCAACGCAAGGCGTCGCCGCAGAGTGTCGCCGATCTCGGTAATCCTGCGATCCGCGCGCTGTTAGACTCGCACATTGCGAGTTCCGAGCGACTACCGTCGCCGGGTTCACCGGATGAATACGCGGCGCTCTTCGAAGCAACCTACCCGGTGGAGCGCGATCGCACGACTTTTATTCAAGGCATGATTAGCGGCGCGAAGCTGGCCTATGGCCATCTTGCCCTCGCCTCGCTTCTAAAAGCGGGCCACACTCAGCTCGTCTGGACGACCAATTTCGACCACTTGATCGAAGATGCCTGCGCGAGAACGTATGGCACAACGGGCACGTTGAGCGTCGTTGCACTCGACGCTCCGGAACTGGCGGGGCAATTGATCGGCGCGCAAAAATGGCCCATCGCAGTGAAGCTGCACGGCGATTTCCGCTCGCGTCGGCTTAAGAACACGACCGATGAGCTGCGCCAGCAGGATGCGGCGCTTCGTCAGCAGCTCGTGGATGCCTGCCGACGATCCGGCCTCGTAGTCGCCGGCTACAGCGGACGCGACGATTCAGTGATGGACGCGCTTGAAACGGCGCTCAATCAGCCGGGCGGTTATCCTGGCGGACTGTTCTGGCTGCATCGCGGTAGCGATCCACCGCTCGGGCGGGTCATCCGACTTCTCCAGCGCGCCAGCGACGCGGGCGTTGAGTGCGGGCTGGTGCGGATTGAGAGCTTCGATGAGATATTACGTGATCTCGTGCGGCTGCTGCCCGCGCTCGACACATCCGCTCTCAACGCGCTGGCAACAGGACGGTCGCGCGTGTCGGGCGCTCCCGAGCCCTCGGGCCAGCGGGGCTGGCCCCTCATTCGGCTCAACGGGCTTGCCGTCACCATCCCGGCCAATTGCCGCAAGCTGGTATGCACGATCGAGGGTGTCGCAGCGGCGCGTTCGGCGGTCGCCGAGGCGAACGCGCGCCTGATCGTGACGCGCACGCAAGCGGGCGTGCTCGGTTTCGGCAGCGATGCCGAGTTCCGTCGAGTGTTCGACCCGTTCGGAATCACTGCGTTCGATCTGGCCACCTTCGAGAAGCGGCGCCTGCGCTATGAGTCCGGCGAACGCGGCCTGCTACGCGATGCCTTGGTAGAGGCGCTGTGTGCCGCCAAGAATGTTCGTGCGATCCGCCGCCGCAGCGCTGATTTGCTCGTGCCAGTAGATCCCGCCGACAGCGCATGGGATGGGCTTCGCGCGATAACTCATCAGACGACTGGCACCGTGCCCAAACACCCGGACCTGAAATGGCACGAGGGGGTCGGGGTCCGGCTTGACTGGGCAGACGACGGTCTTTGGCTGCTGCTTGATCCAAAGATCGTGTTTGAGGGTGTCACGGACGCGACCAAAGCGATCACCGCCGACTTCGCGCGCGAACGGACGGTGAAGCGCTATAATCGTGATCTCGATCGGCTTATCGATTTTTGGGCAAAGCGCCTTGCCGGCGAAGCGCTTCTGGCGCTGTCGATTGGCGACGGGATCGATGCTCGCTTCGCAGTCGGGAAGAACACGGCCTTCTCCAAGCTGGTGCAGCCATGACGAGCGAGATCGCCCCGACCATATGGTATCCCGAACCCGAGCTGGTGTTCCATCCCGAGCGAACGAGCGAGCGGGACATTCATCCGCTGCGCGGGCTCAAGCGGTTCGGCCCCCATTCGCGCGGATTGGTGCAATCGCCGATCCGGGTAGCGACGCTGGCCCCGAAGGGCGAGTCCGAGCGACTGTTCGCATTCATGCGTGAGCTGAGCCAGAGCGTGCGCCCGGTCGAGCGAACCGACTATCTGCCGGATTGGCCGGGCTTCAATACCGTGTTCGACATGCGCGTGACGGCGGCAACCAAGAAATGCCGTGTCGAGCTGGACGGATCGTTTGAGAGCGAGATGGCACAATCGGCGATGCCGCACGTGTTGCTCGCCGAACAGCTCGTTCGTGCGATCCAGCCCCTTGAGGCGTTCCGCAGCGACTTCGATGTCTTGTTCATCTACCTACCGCAGCGGTGGGAGCGTGGCTTCTACGGCGCGGGGGACGATTTCGATCTCCACGATCATCTCAAAGCCTATACGGCCGCGCGCGGGATGCCGATCCAGATCGTGCGCGAAGACAAGGCGCTCGCTTATCGCTGCCGTGCGAGCGTGATGTGGCGAGTCGGGCTGGCGCTGTATGCCAAGGCCGGCGGCGTTCCCTGGAAGCTAGCCGACGTGGACCCAGAAACAGCCTATGTCGGCATTTCCTATGCGGTGCGGTCGAACGGTGCCGACAAACCGCGATTTGTGACTTGTTGCAGCCAGGTGTTCGACGCGGAGGGCGCCGGCTTGGAGTTTATCGCCTACGATACCGCCGACGTGCAGGTGCAACGCGATAATCCCTTTTTATCGCAGGCTGAGATGTTCCGTGTCATCACGCGGTCGATGACGCTGTATCGTCACCGGCATGGCGGACGCTCGCCGCGCCGGGTCATGGTCCACAAATCGACCGAGTTCAAAGACGCAGAAGTGCTCGGCTGCTTCGAGGCACTACCGCTGTGCGAGGCGGTCGATTTGATTCAGGTGGTCGAGGATGTGGGCTGGCGCGGCGCGCGTTGGGAACGCGACCAAGCCAATTCGGGAGGTAAGGCGGCGGCGTTTCCAATTAAGCGTGGCTCACTGATCGGGCTTGGCGAGCGCGAGGCACTACTGTGGATGCACGGTGCCGTGGAGACTTTGGGACCGAAAACCTATTTTCAGGGTCAGCGCGGCACGCCGCGTCCGATCCGACTTGTCCGCCATGCCGGGCACGGCACGTGGGACGACAGCGCCCGCGCGGCGCTCGCCTTGTCGAAGATGAACTGGAACAATGACGGGCTGTATGATCCGCTACCCGTAACGATGAGTTATGCGAAGGTGCTGGCGCGCGTCCTCAAGCGCATGACGAATCTAGGCAGCACACCCTACCAATTCCGATTCTTCATGTAGTGAAAGTTCGTTGCACCCACAGGATTCGAACTTTTTGCCGTCGATGGCCGCCGTGCCTACGATCGTGTTAACACTGAGTTTTCGCTGATCGTAGCCTGTGCGGCTGACGCGCACAAACGGCGGCCGGCGGCGGAATTTGGTGCCCCGTGCAGGATAAACATAACGAATACATCCCGTTGTTCCTACTACCGTAGCGCCGCCAAACACCGAAACGAGCCAGCGATCGTCGCCGTCGAACGTCGCTTGCGCTTCGCCCGCAATCCGCACCCTTCCTGAACCGTTGCAGGATGGAGATATACGTGTTTCATTTCAACATCGGAAATGATACATATGCGTTATGGACGCTTCGCAAGACTCCGAGCATTGGCTAGCATTGCTGCACCAAATCCCTGCGAAGCCGCCCTATCTGCGTGTGAAAATCTGGCGCCGCTTGCAGGCGATTGGCGCAGTGCCGCTCAAGAACGCTGTTCATGTGCTCCCCCGTCGCGAGGAGAACGAAACCGCATTTCGCGACCTGCTGGCAGAGATCACGACCAGCGGCGGCGAGGCGGTGCTGATCGACGCGCAGATGATCGAAGGCCAGAGCGACGTTGAGCTCCGCCAGCTTTTCGACGCTGCGCGGGATGCCGATTATGACGAGCTGGCCCAAGCCGCACGGCAGTTGCTCGACACTGGGCCGGCGTCGGGGACCGAGATCTCAAAACTCCAGCGACGGCTTTCTGAGATTGTCCGGCTCGACTTCTTTGGCGCGCACGGTCGTCAAGGTGCCGAGGCGGCGCTGCGGGATTTGGACGAGAAGCGTTACGCCCATCCCGACGTCGGCCGCACAGGCGAAGCGGCTGCGGTGTCGCCCGCTGACCTCAAGCATCGCGTCTGGGTGACGCGGCGCGGCGTCCACGTCGATCGCATCGCCTGCGCTTGGCTGATCCGACGATTCATCGACCCCCACGCGAGCTTCAAGTTCGTCGATGGCAGGAGCTACACGTCCGATGCCGGCGAGCTGCGCTTCGATATGACCGATGCCGAGTTCACCCATGAGGGCGATCGGTGCAGCTTCGAGACCCTGCTGCTACGCGCCGAGCTGGACGGCGATCCGGGATTAGCCGCGATCGGGGAGATCATCCACGACCTCGACATCGGCGACGACAAGTTTGAGCGGCCGGAAACGCCGGGACTCAGCGCGATGCTGTCAGGCGTGTGCGCGACGTTCGATGACGATCTCCAGCGCATCGCCGGTGCCGGCGACGCGCTCGATGGCTTCTACGCCTACTTCACCCGGCAAAACCCGTGAAGTCGGGAGTCAGCGCAAGGCACTCGGCCCTCGGCCGAGAGATGACTGTTATAGCTTGAGGAACGTGGTGAATGCAGACAAATGTACCGAGCGAGGCTGTAGGTTCTGCGGAAGGTCAAGGCATTTTGCCGCAGCTTTCGTATGCACAGATCTTCGCCAAGTTCTTGCGGTTCGGTTTCCTGGCATGGGGTGGCCCGATCGCCCAAATCGCCATGATCCGCCGCGAGTTGGTCGACGAGGAACACTGGGTCTCAAGTGCCAGGTTCAACCGCATCCTAGCCGTGTATCAGGTGCTCCCCGGTCCGGAGGCTCACGAGCTATGCGTCTTCTTCGGCACGCTTCCTAAAGGAAAGCTCGGCGGTCTTCTTGCAGGCCTGGGATTCATGATGCCGGGCTTTGTCCTAATGTTCGCGCTGTCCTGGCTGTATCTCTCCACCGGGATCATGCAGACTGCCGCCGCAACCGCGGCATTTCTCGGAGTGCAACCGGCCGTCATCGCCCTGATCGTGCGCGCCGTGCACCGGATTGGCGGTCACATCCTGCTCGACCGCTGGCTTTGGGGTATCGCGGGCGTCGCCGGCCTAGCGGCCCTCGTCGGCACGCCGTTCTGGCTCACCCTGCCGATCGCGGGCCTCGTCTATATGTTCGCGACGCGCCGTCAGCGGGTGACGGCCGGCCTGCTCATGGCCGTGCTCGTCGGGCTCGGGCTCTACTTCGCCTGGGTCACTTTCGCCGGTCCGGTTGGTGGAGATGCGGTCTCGGCGCAACCCGTCGCAAACCAAGAACCGTCGCTGCTGGATCTTTTCATCTCGGGCCTCAAGGCCGGGCTCCTCACCTTTGGCGGGGCCTACACAGTCATCCCGTTCCTGCGTGCCGATGCGGTTGGCAATGGATGGATGACGGATGCGCAGTTCCTCGACGGGCTCGCCCTATCGGGGATTCTGCCGGCACCCCTGATCATCTTCTCGACGTTCATCGGATATTTCGGCGGCGGCCCACTCGGAGCGATCGTGATGACGATCGGCATCTTCCTGCCGGCATTCAGCTTTTCTCTGTTCTTTCATGACCAGCTTGAACGGCTGGTGGACAACGAAAAGATCAAGACCTTCCTAGAGGGAATATCAGCAGCGGTCGTCGGGCTGATCGCCGCCACGACGCTGGAACTAGGGCAAAAGACTCTCGTGAACGTGCCCGGCGTGGTGATCCCGCTCGCGATCTTCGCCGTCGCCCTCGCGCTCCTTTACGTGTTCAAGGCCAAAACGACGATCCTGTGGGTTGTTCTCGCCGCGGCGGGGGCGGGCCTCGTCCTGTTCGGATGATCGCGACGCACCGTCACTCTTACGCAGCCTAATCAATCATATTGGAAAGGACCGAATGTGACGATCGACAATCTCTCCCGACGCAGTGCAATCGCAACCCTAGGCATAGGAGCCGCCGCCATGACGATCAACGAAGCCTCCGCCCGGACGCCGGTCGCCACGCCGTCGACCGTCCCCGCCTTTGCCGGCAACCATCAAATCAAGCCGCTCAAGTTCGATCCGGCCAGGCTTGAGGGCTTGTCCGAGCGATTGATCACGTCGCACCACGAGAACAACTATGCCGGCTCGGTCAAGACGCTGAACGCATTGCGGCCACGGCTGGCCGCCGCGCTCGCCGATACCGAAGCGCCGCCTGCCATCTACGGCGGCCTCAAACGCGAGGAACTGCACCGTACCGGCTCGGTGGTGCTGCATGAAATCTACTTCGACGGGTTGGGCGGCGACGGCCGGGCGGCCGGTTCGGTCCGCGACGCCATTGACGCCGCCTTCGGCTCGTTCGCGACATGGGAGGCGGAATTCCGCCGCACCGGCATGAGCCTTGCGGGCGGCTCTGGCTGGACAATCCTCGCTTACAACGTCCACACGCGCTCGCTCAACAATCATTGGGCTTGGGATCACATGCACGGCGCTGCGGCCGGCATACCGCTGCTCGCGCTCGATATGTATGAACACAGCTTTCACATGGATTACGGCACCCAAGCCGCCAGGTATATCGACGCGTGGTTCAAGAACCTCGACTGGGAAGCGACCGACCGCCGTTATGCGCAGGCGATCGCCACCGCCAGCGCCTGAGTTGGAGAGCGGCGATGAACGGGAGGCGAGTGAAGTCGGCCTTGACCACTTGCCCCAAGATCGGCCTGTTGTGGCGAACCGACCTCCCCACCAGCCCTCTGGACGTGCAAAGCGCGCGCCAGTGGCCGATCATGGCAGCGCTGCGTGAGTTGGGCGGTGAGGTCGAGGCGATTGGATATGCCGACGAGACGGCTGGTACAACGCGCGACCGTCTGCTGACGTGCGATGGCGTGATGGTCTGGGCCGACCCGATCAGCGACGCCGGTGACCGCTCAAGGCTCGATCCGATTTTGCGCGAGGCCGCGGCGGCGGGCGTCTCGATCAGCGCGCATCCCGATATCATCGCGAAAATGGGCGTGAAAAGCGTGCTTCACGCCACGCGGGCGCTGGGTTGGGGCACCGACACACACCGCTACGCCGATCTGGAGGAACTGCGCGCGCTGCTTCTTGAACGCCTGGCTTCCGGGCCGCGTGTGCTCAAGGAAAATCGGAGCAATGGCGGCCGGGGCGTGTGGCGGGTCGAAGTTGCTGACCGGGGGGGTGGCGCCCAACCGATCGTTTCGGTCCTTCACGCCGCGCGGGACAGCGTTCCGTTCAAGATCCCCCTCGATGCCCTGATCGCTCGGTTCGCACCCTATTTTGAGCGCGGCGAATGCCTCATCGACCAACCGTTCCAACCGCGGCTCGGGGACGGCATGATCCGCTGCTATGTGAGCGAGGGCACGGTCGTCGGTTTCGGCCACCAACTGATCCGCGCGCTATTGCCGCTACCCGCGGAAGGGGTCGATTCTCCGAAGGCGCAGCCGGGGCCGCGGGTCATGCAGCCTGCCGACGCCGGCGCTTTCCAGTCGCTCAGAGACGATATGGAACAGTCGTGGATTCCCGGGTTGCAGCACATCCTCGCCATCGAGCATGACGAGCTGCCGCTCCTGTGGGACGCGGACTTCCTCTACGGGCCGAAAGACGATCGCGGCTCGGACAGCTATGTCTTGTGCGAGATCAACGTCAGTTCGGTCGCGCCGTTTCCGCCCAGCGCCGTGCGACAGGTGGCGGATGCCGCATACCGTCGCGCGGTCGCGGCGCACGAACGCCGTGTCGCCGGCCGAGGAACCACGGCTTCGCCGGCATAAACGTTCGCACGTTCCGGGATACGTTAGTCGGTCGCTGGACCAGCGAAGCGCCTTTCGTCACGCTCAGTCAACTTGATCCAGTATTCGAGCCGCCGTCACCGCCGGTGCCCGCGGCAATCTGATTTCGACCGCCAGCCCTGGCTGGAGCCGCGCAAAGGCCAGCGCTCCACGGTGCAGTCGGGCAACGGCGTCGGCGATGGCGAGGCCAAGGCCGTTGCCGGATGCACGCCGCGCTCGGTCCAAGCGCCCGAACGGGCGCAGCATCTCGGAGACCTCGCAATCGGATACGCCGGGACCGTCGTCGGCGACCGCCATCGTCAACGTGTCGGCCTGCTCGGTGACCGAAACATCGATACGAGCGTGCTCACCGGAGTATTTGAGCGCGTTCTCAATCAGGTTGGCGAGCGCACGCGCCAGCAGGTCGGCGTCACCGGCGACCAGCGCTTCTCGCGCTAAGCTCACAGAGATGTTGCGGCCGGAAGCCTCGATCTCTGCACGATAGGCATCCACCACCCGGTCAACGATCTCTGCCAGGTCGATAGGCTGAAATCGCGCGCGCGCGTTACCGGCATCAATCTCCGCTAGATCCAGCACCGCACTGAACAGCCGAAGCGCCTCGTCCAGCCCGGCCAACGCCTCACCCAGCGCCGCAGACCTGAGCTCTTCATCGTGCTGTGCCAACGCCAATTCAACAGAGTGCCTCACCCGCGTGAGCGGCGTGCGCAGGTCGTGGGCGACCTCCGCCGACACGCGACGGATCGTGGCTACCAGCGTGTCAATCCGATCGAGCATACGGTCGATGGCCAACGCGAGTTGATCAAGATCGGTGCGCGCATCGACCGGAGCGCCGGTCCGCGCCGAGAGATCGCCACGCTCGACTGCTCGGACGGTAACGTTGATCCGCTTCATCTGGCGCAGCGTCTGCCGCGTGGCGAAGAGGCCTGCGATGATGCCGAACACCAACGCGATTCCGCCAGCGGTCAGAATGGCCCCGAAAACAGCGTCGCGGATTGCTTCGCTTCGCTCCATATCCTCTCCAACGATGAGAAGGGATCCATCGGGAAGGCGTCGCGTCATCGCCAGCAGATGGACGCCCTCGACGCCGGGTTGCGGCGGAGGCTGGTCGATAAAGTGCCAACCGACCTTTCGCGGTACAATTTGGATGTCGCCGATCAGCGTGCGTCCATCTGGCCCAACTAAATAATACTCGGGCGACCCCGGCCGCTCGGCCTTCGCTCGAATTATTTCCAGTGCGCGATCAAGGCCTCCCCGTTGCGCTTCGAGGGCGATCACGTGCGACTCCAGCTCGATGCGATTTCGAGCCTCGCGCTCAACCACCCCGCGCGTTGCGATCCAGCCGCCGAGCGCGCCGGCGACCATGCTGATGACGAGCAGCAGCGCGTTGAGCGCAACAAGACGGGACACCGTCGAGCGCAACAGCCGGCTAATCACTCCAAGCGGCATAGCCTTCCCCACGCACGGTATGGATCAGGGGGGGATCGTCACCGCGATCGATCTTTGCCCGCAGCCGACTGATGTGGCTTTCGACGAGGTTCCTGCCAGGATCGAAACGGAACTTCCACACGGTCTCCAGCAGCATCAACCGCGTAAGCACGGCCGGCGAGTTCAGCATCAGTAGTTCGAGAAGCTGGAACTCGCGTGGGATTAGTTCGATGGGCGTGTTGCCTCTCCGCACCGTCCGAGCGAGACGGTCGAGTGTCAGATCGCCCAGCGAGAGGATGCTGGGCGGGCCGGCCGCCCGGCGCTGCAGCGCTTCAACGCGCGCGACCAGTTCGGCGATCGCGAACGGTTTGACAAGATAGTCGTCGGCTCCACCTTCAAGACCTTCGACTCGTTGGCCCACGGAGCCTAGCGCCGTGAGCATCAGCACGGGTGCTACGACTTGGCGACGGCGCAGCTCGGTGACAACCGATAGCCCATCCATCTCTGGCAGCATTCGGTCAACGATCAGCAACGCGTGAGCACCGCTCACGGCGCGATCAAGTCCGCTTTTTCCGTCGTCCTCCCAATCGACGGCGTGACCGCGAGCACGCAGCGCTTCAACAACGGCGCTCCCCGTGTCCTCGTCGTCCTCGATCAGTAGTAGGCGCATAATGCCCGAGGCATCTCCTCTGTTGTTTGCGCCGACCATAGCCGCGTGCGAGCAGTGCCGACAGTGCGCCAATGTCGTTTGCCGACGGCTGCGTTCGCACAAGAGTTCGATCGCCTTCTAGTGCAGAATGCCGCCAGCGGACCTTGTGAATCTACAAGGTGCCTTGCGGTCGGCGCCGATGCATGAGTGTCGCAGCTTTGGCGTGCCCGAGGAGGCATCGACCATGATCTCATTATGCATCAGGAGTTGAAGCAAAACTATGCGGACGGTGCTGTTATCGGGGTTGGCCACGCTGCTACTAGCCGCACCTGCTTGGGCGGCACCGGACTGGGCGAAGGTTGACGCCGCGCTGGGACGCCCCGGCGTCGAGCAGCCGGACGGAGTTCGTCGCTACGGATTTCCTCGCTCCGACCTGCGCGTTGTTCTGGATGGCGTATCGATAGAGCCTTCGCTGGCGCTCGGCTCCTGGGCCGCGTTTCAGCCTATGGGGGACGAAGTGATGGTAATGGGCGATCTTGTGCTCACGCACGAGGAAGTGAACCCTGTGATGACGCGCCTTTTGCAAGGTGGATACACCATCACCGCGCTCCACAATCACCTGCTGCGGTCCGCGCCCGGCACCATGTACATGCACATAGCTGCGCATGGCGATCCGGTAAGGCTGGCGGCGGCGCTGCGCCAAGCCATTTCCGCAAGCCGCACACCGATCTCTCCACCGTCTCTTGGAGCGGGAGCACCGTCTCGCCTCAATCTAAACTCCGATGCTCTGGACGAGCTGATGGGAGCCGAAGGCAGGGTCAATGGTGGCGTTCTGCAATACAGTATTCCCCGTGCGGAGCGGCTCATGGATGGCGGCATGGTGACGCCTCAATCAATGGGAACTGCGACCGCAATCAATTTTCAGCCCACCGGCGGCGGCAAGGCGGCGATCACGGGCGATTTCGTCCTCATCGCGAGCGAAGTAGACCGCGTCCTTCGAGCGCTTCGAGCGAACGACATCGAAGTCACAGCGCTTCACAACCATATGTTGAACGACGAGCCGCGCCTGTTCTTCCTGCACTTCTGGGCCAATGACGACGCGGCAAAGCTGGCGCGCGGTCTCCGCTCGGCACTCGACACAATGAACAATCGAAAAAACTAAGAATCGGACGACGGCCAGTCGGGCCGCGACCGCCGCCCGTTCATCCCCCGGCCCCGAAGGAAGTGGAACGGAACATGGCTAGCAAACGAACTCTCGTCATCGGAGCCAGCGCTGCTGTGTTGACGGTGGCAGGCGTGGCGCTCGCGGCGCAGCAGAACCATGAGGCGAACGAGAACCGCATTATCGGCGAGCATAGCGAGAAGGAAGTCGCACTCGACCAGGTGCCGGTGGCCGCGATGAACGCCGCGCGCACACGACTCGCGTCTGTCCGCGAAGCCGAGCTGGTAACCAGAAAGGCGGACGGCAGCACGCTCTACGAGATCGAAGGCAAGGATCAGGCTGGCAAGAACGTGGAGCTGTTCGTTACGCCGACAGGCCAAATCCTCGGGAATGAAAACGACAGCGATGAGGATGGCGACTGAACTCTCAGTCGTCTGAATGGGCCTGAATGGGGGTAAGGCCCATTCTTTGAAAACACCATCCGAGGATCAAATATGTTTAGGACTGTCGGTTATTGCATCGGAGCGTGTGTATCATCCGTCGTGCTCGCTGCTTCGAGTTATGCGCAAGAACAACCGATTCACACAAACGGCTCTGAACTCGTTGCAAGCTGTCGCGCCAACAACCCAGCGTGCGGCGCATACCTTCAAGGCGTGCTGGACATGATGATAGTGGCGCGGGGTAGCGAGTGTGGGGCGCCGCGTTACGATCGGAATAGATTGCGTTCAGCCTATCTGCGCTGGGCAGAAGACAACAGCTACTTCATGGACGTTCACATGGTTGCTGGCGCCGAACAAGCATTGGCTGAAGCTTGGCCTTGCGCGCCGCGACGATAGGAAGAAGTTGCATCATCCCAATCGCTCCACAGCGGCGCTCAGATAGGAATTGTTTCTGGCAGGTAGCTGGTATCACCGAACGGAGTAAGGAGTTCTGCTTGCCATTTGAAATCCGCCAGCTTTGTTATGCTATCGCCGCGGCGGACCATGGTAGTTTTTACAGAGCCGCCCGGGCACTTGATATTGAACAATCGACCCTCAGTCGCTCCATCTCGAAGTTGGAGCGCTCGATCGGAATGTCTATCTTCGAGCGGTCGCGGGCTGGGGTCAAAACGACGCTGGCCGGAGCCGCGTTCATTCGTGGCGCGCGACCAATGGTGGCAACGGCAGATAAGCTAGTCACCATGATGCTCGCAGCCGGCCAGGGCCGCGCTGGCGGTCTATTGCTCGGGTACAATAGCTCGGTCTCCGCCGGCAATCTCCGGGCGACCCTCATTAGCTGGCGCGAGGCGCATCCTGACGTCGAACTGGAATGCGTCGAGGCTGATCGCAGCGTTCTGCTCGCTGGGCTCGACACGGGCGAAATCGACGTAGCGATCCTGATGGGGACGCCCAGCCACAACGGATTTCGCTGCGAGCCGCTATGGAGCGAGCGGATGCTAGCCGCGTTGCCCGCCTCGCATCCGTTGGCTAGACGGGACATAATTCACTGGACGGATCTTCGGGGCGAGCACTTCCTTCTGCCCGCGGCCGATCCCGGCCCTGAAATCCGCGACATGTTGCTTGGCAGACTTCCAATCTCGGGCGGTAAGCCTGACATCCGAATGTCGCGGGCGAGCCGTGAGACCGTGCTGAGCATCCTCGGCGTCAACTCGGGTGTTACCATTGTCTGCGAGGGATCGACCGGAGCGACCTATCCTAGTGTCGTCTATCGGCCGATTCATGGCGAACAAGGACCGGCACTGACCGGATACTCGGGTTGCTGGCGAGACGACAATCGCAATCCAGCGTTGCGGCGCTTTCTTGGATTTATCAAGGCCCGCTATGCGCTCTCTTTTGATTTCTCGCCAAGATTCCAGTAAATTAGGCGGCCAGTCGGTGGAGTAAATTTTTGATGTCGCAAGGCAGGACCATCATCATCGTGCTTGTCACTTTGGTCATCGGCTTCGCAGGCGGCTTTGTCTTGCGGCCGGTCATCGCCCCCCTTAGCCAAACAGCCGTCGCCGTCAGTCCGGCCCCGGCCGCGCCGCAGCCGACCGCAGCGCGCGGGACGCAGTATTTTGCGGCCAATATCGACGAGGCTCGGCAGATCGTAGCAGCGTGTCGAGACGGTTCGGTGCGCGGTGATGAATGCGCCAACGCCGAGCAGGCAGTTATCGAGGCCGATAGCCGCGATCGCTTCAAGCGTTTCACCGGCAACTGAGAAGCCGGGAACCCCTTAACTGCCTTGCGCGCGGTGGCGACGAAAGCCGCGGTCGGTGTCCATGAAGCGCGCAAGCATAGGCGCCACCAGCTTTTCAGGCGGCATAGGTTGCTGGCCGGTCTCCGCCGCGAGCGCGGCGGCGTAGGCTACAAGATCGCGGTGGACCCCGGCGGGTAGCTCCACCGTCAGTTTGACAGGCCGATCGTCCACCAATGGCCCCAGCTTCAATTTCGTCATCGTGACGCTCCCAAAGGTTCGAGCACTAGGTCGCGGGTGATGACCACGCGCAGCGGATGGCCCGGCCGGATGGTAAGGGTCGGCTGCACGTTGAGCTGCCGCCGAACGATCTGCTGGCCGGTCTGATTGATCGTGTCCTGCGAGCCGCGCCGTAACGCGCGGGTCAAGTCATCCTCGCTGTCCGCGCCCAACTCGGCGCCGACGCCGAGCAGAGTCGAGACGGCCGCCGCCCTGAGCAGATTGCCCCAATGCTGATTCACGCGATCCTGTAGGCCGGCGAACCCAGCGCCGTCCGCGCCTGGCTGGCGCTCGAGAACGATCGAGCGCCCGTCCGGCATGATGAGCCGGTCCCAGGCGAGGAGAACACGGGTCTGCCCGGCGGTGATCTCGCTGTCGTATTCGCCGATCAGCCGGGCACCTTGCGGGATGAGCAAGATGCGGCCTGTCGGGCTGTCATAGACGTTCTGCGTAACCTGCGCCGTTATCTGGCCGGGAAGATCGGACCTGATCCCGGTGATGAGCGCGGCCGGGATGATGCTTCCGGCCTGCACGATGTTGGGCGACGGGGGTGCGATCAGCCGCTCCGCGCTCACCGTTCGCTGGTTCGAGGCTTGCGCCATGAAAGCGCGCCGGCCAGCTTGATCGCCCTGCGCTGCGCTCGCCTGCTGCGTTAGCTGCGCGGCTTGGTCGGGCAAGATCAGCGACGGGGCCGGCGCCGTTCCGGCGTTGCCCGCGTTGCCGCCGAGGAATACGCCACTCATTCGGGCAGCGTCACGTTCCTGCTGGGCGCGCTGGCGCGCAGCCTCCTCGGCCTGCGCGCGCGGATCGGGTTGGGCCGGCTGCGTGCCGATCGGCGGCACGGGCACGTTCTCGCCGCGCTGCTGGGCGGACACGATCGGGCCGCCGAGGTCGCCGGGAAGTGGTGGCCCAAGGCGCGGCGCTTGAGCATAGTCCCTCGGTCCCGAGGTGATGGTCTCGGCCGTGGCGCGGCTCTCGGTGTTGTAGAGTTCTTCCGCCTGCCGTTCACCAGCCGGTTTGAGCGCGTAGATCAGCGAGCCGCCGATACCGAGGCCGGCGGCCACGCCTATGACTGTCAGCGCCTTGCGGGACAGACGCATGACGCGGGGCGGATCGCGTCGAAGCTGGAATGGCTTTGGATCGGCGGGAAGGGGCTGCGGCGCGGCCGGCTCGGCGGAGGGAATGTCGGTGCGATCGTTCACGGCCGCCGCTCCCGTCCGTCGTCGCGCACGATGCGGACGCGCTGTTCATTGCGCCGATCGCCCAGGCGCAGTTCGGCGGCGGCGAACAGCCGGTCCACCACCATGTAGCGGCCCTGCACGCGATAATTGACTAGCTCGGCGTCCCCGGCCGCGCCGGTAACGAACAGCGGCGGCATCTCGCCCTGCGAGATCCCCGCCGGAAACTCGATGAACACCTGCCGGGAGTCGTCGAACGCACGAATGGGACGCCACGGGGCGCGGTCGCCCTCGATGCGATAACGGAAATTGAGCGAAGTCACATCCACGCCGGTCGCGGCCGGCGCGACCGTCGCAGCGGCGATGTTGCCGCCGCGTAGCGCGATGAGCTGATCTTGCGGGTAGGTCCACGACACTGAGGCCATGTAGGTCGCAGGTGTCGCGCGCAGCTCCAGATGATAGGTGCGCCGATCGGTGTTGATGACGAGGTTGGTGGCGAGGTCCGGCCTCGTCGGTTTGACGAGGATATGCACTCGCGCTGCCGGCCCGCCGCCGCTGATAGTATCGCCGATGATCCAGCGCACGGTGTCGCCGGCTGCTACCGGCCCCGGCCCAACGAGCTGCTCGCCCTCCTGTAAGGCGATGTCCGTCACTTGGCCGGGCGCGGTATAGATCTGATAGAGCGCGCCGTCCGTCCAGGGATATTGCTGGATGGCGTTGAGGAAGCCGTCACGGGCCGGCTGCACCCGCGCGGCGGCGTTTGCATCGCCGACGCGCCTACGGGGATCGGCAGGCTCTGACACGCGAGGGGCATCCGGCAATGGCTTGAGCTGACCGGGAAGCGGCAACGGTTCAGGAATCGTAACGATCTCCACCGGGCGCGGCGGCTCGGCGGCCGGCGTCGCGGCGACTTCGCGCGGTGGATCGTCATATGCGATAGCGGGCGGCCGAGCGGAAGTAGTGGCACAGCCGGCGAGCGCGGAGGCGGAAACGAGCAGCGCGGCGGTGACGGCGCGCCGGAAGGGAATGCCGATCATTGCGACAGCTCCTTTGACCAGTTGAGGGCATTGACGAACACACCGAGCGGATTCTTGCGGAGTGCGTCCGGCGTGCGAGGCGGCTGCACGACGATGGTGAGGATCGCCGACCAGCGTTCGGTGGCGGCGAGGCTGCCGTCCTGATAGCGTCGCTCCGTCCAGGCGACGCGGAAGCTGTCCGGTGACGCGCGGATGACGCTTGATACGTCCACCGCCACCTGCACCCGCCCGACGTTGGCGAACGGGTCGTTGGCGCGAGCGTAATCGTTGAGCGCGACCGCGCCCCGATCGGTGGTGAAGTCATAGGCGCGAAGCCAGTTCTGACGAACGATGACCGGATCGGCCGGCACGCTCCTGACTTGCTCGATGAAGCGGGCGAGATGGAACGCGATCTGCGGATCGGTCGGGCGATAGCCGGCCTCGGCCGGCGCGACCGCCTGCGCCTCGCCGAGCCGATCGACCTGCACCACCCAAGGGACGATATGGCCACGGGCCGATTGCCAGACGAGGCCGCCAGCCAGGCCGCCCGAAAGGGCGAGCGTGCCGAAAAATGCGAGACGCCAGTTCTTCGCCTGCACGCGCGCCGAACCGATCCTGTCGTCCCAGGCTTGGGCGGCGCGCTGATAGGGCGTGGTCGGTTCGGGGGTCTGGCCGTAGCGGATGGTCGGTCGTCGGAACATGGCAGCTAGTCCTTCTGATGGAGATCGACGGACGAGCCGCTTCCCCCGCCGTCGCCGGAACGTAGGGTGTGGGCGGCGATCGTCGCGCCGTGGGTCATGGTCTGGCGGCGCTTCATGGCCGATGCCCAAGCGGGCCTGTCGTCGGAGGCTGGTGCCGATGGCGAAGCACCTCCTGAAATCGTGCCTCGCGTCGCGGTGACTGCTGCGCGACCGCCGGCGCGATAGCTGTCTTTCAGGGACGCGGCGGCTTTCCGTAGCGGGGAAATCGCCGCACCCGCCGCCGCTTGGCCGACACCGGCCGCGCCACCCGCGACGGCGGCTGCGCCGGTCTTGCCTGCCGAGCCGAGCGCATAGGCGCTGCTGGCGGCGCCGGAAGCAAAGGCGCTCCCTCGTGCCGCGCCGCCGATCGCGCTTGCAGCCGCGCCGGCGCCGAGGCGTGCGGCGGCTGCACCGCCAACCAGCGCGCCGCTTGCGGCCAGCGCGGTCCCGGCGGCTGCGCCCGCGCCGAGGGCCGGCCCGCCTGAGACGATGCCGTTCGCTACGCCGGGGCCGAAGATCGCCAAGCCAAGCAGCGACAGCGCGCCGAGCGCGATCGACATCGCTTGCTCCAGCGTGGGCTCTGGGCCAGCGGCGGCGGTGAATTGACTGAACAACGTCGTGCCGATGCCGGTGATGACGGCGAGCACGAGAACTTTGATGCCGGTGGAGACGACATGGCCCAACACCTTCTCGGCCATGAAGGCGGTCTTGCTGAAGAAGGCGAACGGCAACAGCACGAAGCCGGCGAGCGTCACCAGCTTGAACTCGATCAGCGTCACGAAAATCTGGATCGCCAGGATGAAGAAGGCGATGACGACAAGCGCCCAAGCGAGCAGCAACACGACGATCTGAACGAAGTTGGTGAAGAATGAGATTGGACCGACCAGCTCGCCCGCAGCAACGACCAGCGGCTCACCCGCATCCAAGCCGGTCGCGGCGATGAAGCCGGGGCGCATGAAGTCGGCGATGCTCATGGCATCGCCCGTCGCCTTCAAGCCCAGCCCGGCGAAAGACTGGAACACGATCGTCGCCAGTGTCGAGAAATTGCCGATGATGAAGGCAAAGACGCCGATGTAGAGCGTCTTTTTGATGAGGCGCTGAAGCACGTCCTCGTCGGCGCCCCATGCCCAGAACAGACCGGCAATCGTCAGGTCGATGGCGATCAGCGTGGTCGAAAGGAACGCGATCTCGCCGCCGAGCAGTCCGAACCCGCTGTCGATGTAGGTCGTGAAAACCTGTAGGAAGTTGTCGATGATGCCGGTGTCGTTCACCGCTGATTGCCTTCCCTGCCGAAGAACCGGCGTTGATGCGCCGCCCATGCCGCCTCGCAGCCGGAATCCGGCATGGTGAGCGCGCGGCAACGCGCGAGTTCCGCCGCTAAGGGATCGCGCTCGGCGCGTGCCGCCACGGCGTTGGCCGCCTCCGGCACGCGCGGCTCGGTGACGGCGGCGATCACCGCCACCGTCATCATGAGCCCTGCCAGCGTGGCGACGCCGGCGATCTTGACGGCTGCCGACATCGGCTCAGTTGCCGAGGAAGCGGCGGAGGCGCTCGCGCCCCTCGGCTTCGGCGGCTGCATTTCGCGCCGCCTCCAGCGATTGCGCTCGGCCTTGAGCGGCCAGCAACGCCGCGATGTCGGCGAGCTGCTGCGATTGCAGCGCGAGAAGCTGGTTGCCGGCCTGAGCCGCTTGGAGCGCGCCTTGAGATGATTGGCTCGCCGACACGAGGCGGTTCATCGTCGCGCGCGAGCCGTCGATATTTCCAACGACGCCGGCCTGAACGCGGAGCGCGTCCTGAAACGCGCCTACGCTGGTCTCCCACCGCTCGCGCGCATTTGCGACGAGCTGCCGTTGCGGGACCGACATGGCGCCGGCTGTGTATCGGCTGGTGAAAGCCTGGTCGATCTGGCCCAAGTCATAGGCGATGCGCTGCGCCTGGCCGAGCAACTGCTGGGTCTGGCGCACCTGGCCCTGCAACTCGGCGAGCGAGGATTGCGGGAGGCTCGCCAGATTGCGGGCCTCGTTGAGCAACGAAGTCGCCTGATTCTGTATCTGGCGAATCTGATTGTTGATCTGCTCCAGCGTGCGCGCGGCGGTCAGCACGTTCTGCGCATAGTTGGTCGGGTCATAGACGATCCCGCCGAACTGCGCGTAGGCCGGCACGGGCGCCGCGATCGGCGCGATGGTCGCGGTGGCGAGGACGCCGGCCAGAATGGCGCGGCGCAGGGGAAGTCGGGTCATAGCGGTAACTCCTGCTGGCGGGGGGGAAGAAGCTCGATCGCCCAGGCGCAGCCGCGATGGCGCAGCCATTCGGCCGCGAATGCGGTTTGGCCGTGAGTCTCGATGATGTCGGCGATGCGGAGCTGATCGGCCTTGGCCGACGCGGCGGCGAAGGCCAGCGCGACCTCGCCCAGCCCCAGCTCGAACAGCCGGTTGCCGCGCCGCGACTGGCAATAATAGTCGCGCTTGGGTATCGCCCGGCTGAGGATTTCGATCTGGCGGGCGTTAAGCCCGAACCGCTCGTAGATGGCGGCGATCTGCGGCTCGGCGGCGCGCTCGTTCGGCAGGAAGATGCGCGTCGGGCAGCTTTCGATGATGGCCGGGGCGATGCTCGACGTTTCGATGTCCGCAAGGCTCTGCGTGGCAAAGACGACGCTGGCGTTCTTCTTGCGAAGGGTCTTCAGCCACTCGCGGAGCTGCGCTGCGAAGTCCGGGCTGTCGAGAACCAGCCAGCCCTCGTCGATGATGATGAGTGTGGGCGAGCCGTCCAGCCGCCCGCCGATCCGGTGGAACAGGTAGGACAAAACGGCGGCGGCGGAGCCGGCGCCGACCAGTCCTTCGGTCTCGAACGCCTGCACGGCGGCTTCGCCCAAGCGCTCGTCCTCGGCGTCGAGAAGCCGGCCCCACGGCCCGCCGATGCAATACGAGGCGAGCGCCTGTTTGAGCTGCTGGTTCTGCAACAGCACGGCAAGGCCGGTCAGCGTGCGTTCGCTAACCGGCGCCGACGCCAGGGAGTTGAGCGCCGACCAGATATGCTCCTTAGCCTGCGGATCGACCGCGACGCCTTCGGACGCGAGGATCGCCGCCAGCCATTCCGCCGCCCACGCTCGCTCGGCCGGATCGTCGATGCGGGCGAGCGGTTGGAGCTGCACCCCGTCGCCGGTTTCGTCGGCAAGCATTCCGCCGAGATCCTGCCAGTCGCCGCCCATGCCGATCGAGGCGGCGCGGATGCTGCCGCCGAAGTCGAAGGCAAAGACCTGGCTGTTCTCGTAACGGCGGAACTGCATCGCCATCAGCGCGAGCAGGACCGATTTGCCGGCGCCGGTCGGGCCGACAATCAGCGTGTGGCCGACATCGCCGACGTGAAGGGAAAACCGGAACGGGGTCGAGCCTTCGGTTCTTGCGTAGAGCAAGGGGGCTGCACCGAAATGCTCGTCCCGTTCCGGCCCCGCCCATACTGCTGA
The DNA here is from genome assembly GCF_054740865.1 of Pacificimonas sp. ICDLI1SI03. NCBI lineage: Bacteria > Pseudomonadati > Pseudomonadota > Alphaproteobacteria > Sphingomonadales > Sphingosinicellaceae > Pacificimonas > Pacificimonas sp. ICDLI1SI03. The sequence goes on along the minus strand of NZ_JBSQAU010000001.1, from coordinate 1,546,835 downwards.
CAGGGGGATCAGGTGGGCGAGATTGATGGTGGAAATCGGGGGCTGGCGAACATTGGCGTAGGTGTGGCCGGGAAGGCTGCCCAGCCACGCCTCGATCGCGTTCATGCCCTCGGGAATGACGGTGAAATCGCGGCCCTGAATAACCTTCTCGACGAGCCTCAGCTTCTCGGCCGCGATGGCGGGATCGCGGTCCCACACCGTCACCGTGGCGGTGACATAGGCCATGCCGGCATAGTCGGCGCCCAGCTCCTGCAAGGCGGTGTCGGCGTCGGCGGCCTTGTTCGAGGCGTCGCTGTCGAGCAGCGTGCTCGCCTCGTTGGTCATCACCTCCTTCAAGATGGCGGCGACGGATTTGCGCTTGGCGAACCACTGGCGACGGATGCGGGTAAGCAGCTTCGTCGCGTCGGTCTTGTCGAGCATGATCGCGCGGGTGGACCAGCGATAGCCGAACGCCAGTCGGTTCAGCTCGTCGAGCAGCCCCGGAAACGTCGAGCTGGGAAAGCCGGTAATGGTGAGGATGCGGAGATGATGGTCGCCCAGGCAAGGTTCCAGCCCGCCGGTCAACGGCTCATCGGCGAGCAGCGCGTCGAGGTGCATCGGGGTTTCCGGCACGCGCACACGCTGTCGCCGCGTCGAGATCGTCGAGTGGAGGTAGGTCAGCGTCTCGCCGTCATCGAGCCAGCGGACCTCGGGCACGAAACCCTCGACCAAATTGAGCACGCGGTCGCTACGATCGGTGAAGCCTTTGAGCAGCTCCCACGGATCGACGCCGGTGGTGGACCGGCCCTCGTAAAGCCAGCCTTCGGCCCGCGCGGCGTCCTCGGCCGGCGGCATCCACAGCAACGTCAGGAAATAGGCGCTCTCGAAATGCGCGCCTTCCTCACGGAACTGTTCGCGGCGCTCCATATCGACCAGCGCAGAAACGGGATCGGGAAACTCGGACTCGGGGTAATCGAGCGCGGGACTGCGCTGCGCCTCCACGAAGATCGCCCAACCGGAGCCCAGGCGCCGGAGTGAACTGTTCAAGCGTGCCGTGGTGGCGACCAGCTCGGCCGGCGTCGCACTGTCGAGATCAGGGCCGCGGAAGCGTGCGGTGCGCTGGAACGAACCGTCCTTGTTGAGCACGACACCTTCGCCGACCAACGCGGCCCAAGGCAGGAAGTCCGCAAGGTACGCGGCCTTGCTGCGATATTCGCGCAAGCTCATCATGGCTGCATCCATGTCGGGAAGCGGAGATGGCGCCGGGCCACGTCCACGAACTGCGGATCGCGTCGTGCAACCCATACGGAAAGCGCGTGGCCGATCGCCCAGATGACCAGGCCGGCGATCCAGAGACGCAGGCCGAGCCCGATCGCGCCGGCCAGCGTCCCGTTGACGATGGCGAGCGACCGCGGCGCGCCGCCGAGCAAAATCGGCTCGGTCAGCGCCCGGTGGACGGGGGCATAGAAGCCCGCGATCGGTTCGGCTGCGTCCTGCATCAGACGAGCGCCCCGCCGCCGAACGAGAAGAACGACAGGAAGAAGCTCGACGCGGCAAAGGCGATGCTGAGACCGAACACGATCTGGATCAGCCGGCGGAAGCCGCCGGAAGTATCGCCGAAAGCCAGCGTCAGGCCGGTCACGATGATGATGATGACCGCGACGATTTTCGCCACCGGCCCCTCGATGCTTTCGAGGATGCTTTGCAGCGGCGCTTCCCACGGCATCGACGATCCGCCCGCGTGGGCCGGAACGGCAAAGGTCAGCGCGACGACGCTGGCGGTGGTGGCGAGCATGGCGCGACGCGCGCCATGCCGAATGGCATGGATCATGGCAGGTCTCCGGGCTGGGGTTTGGGAAGCAGGGTAAGGCGGTAGTCGCCGGTCGCGGCGTCGAGTCCTTCGACGCGGGCCAGCTCGGCGAGACGCCGGCCGTGCGCGTCACGGACCAGCACGGCGATCAGGTCGATGGTCTCGGCGATCAGCGCGCGAGGGACTGTCACGACCGCCTCTTGAACGAGTTGCTCCATGCGGCGGAGCGCGCCAAGTGCGGTGCCGGCGTGAATGGTTCCGATGCCGCCCGGATGGCCGGTGCCCCAGGCTTTGATGAGGTCGAGCGCCTCGGCGCCGCGCACCTCTCCGATCGGGATGCGATCCGGCCTAAGCCGTAACGACGAACGGACCAGCTCGGACAGCGACACCACGCCGTCCTTCGTCCGCATGGCGACGAGGTTGGGCGCAGCGCATTGCAGCTCGCGCGTGTCTTCGATCAGAACGATGCGGTCGGTCGTCTTGGCGACTTCGGCCAAGAGCGCGTTGACCAGCGTGGTCTTGCCGCTGCCGGTGCCGCCGGCGACGAGAATGTTGGCGCGAGCCGATACGCCTTCGCGCAGCGCCGTCGCCGCGTCGGCCGACATGATCCCGGCGGTGGCGTAGTCGTCAAGCGTGAACACCGCGACGGCGGGCTTGCGGATAGCGAAGGCGGGAGCCGCTACGACAGGCGGCAGCAAGCCCTCGAATCGTTCGCCGCCCTCGGGCAGTTCTGCCGACACGCGGGGACTGCGCGCATGAACCTCGACGCCGACATGATGAGCGACCAGGCGCACGATGCGTTCGCCATCGGCGGCGGTCAGCGTCTCGCCGGTATCGCTAACGCCTTCGCCGAGCCGATCGAGCCACAACCTCCCGTCCGGGTTTAGCATCACCTCGATCACGGTCGGGTCGTCCAGCCATGCCGAGATCGACGGCCCGAGCGCGGTGCGCAGCATCCGCGCGCCGCGCGTCTTGGCCTCGGATCGGATCGGATGAACGGTCAAGGAACTGGCCCTGCGAAGGGCCGGGCGAACCGCCGCCCGGCTGTCGGGGCACAGCAAGAGACGCATAAATACTTCTGCCGCAACAGCTACTTGCTGGCGTAGTAGAGGGGGCGGCAGATACGTGGTCGGCGGCGGAATTGCTTTTCGACTACGCGGTGGTTGGCGTGTCTATTCAGTCCGACTCAGTCGAAGTGGAGCGCGGCCAGACATCTTCCGGTATCTCGTCCCTCAAGCTCTTGCCGCTGGCGAAGCGCCGGCCGAGCGTCTCGACGAAACCCTCGTAGCGCTTGCGTCCCTTCACCTGCGCGGCCGCTTGATCCTCGTCGGGCAATGGCGGCGTCACCGTCAGCCAGAACCGCACAAACAACGTCAGTGCCTCAATCGTGAGTCCGGTGTCGCGCTCAAGCCGCTGGACCTGACGCGACAAGCGATCGAGCCGTCGAGCGAACGCCGCCTCCATCCGGTCGGCGCCGTCCGGCGAGAGGTAGGAGGCGACCGCCGCCTCCACGATTGCCGAGCGAGAGATGCGGCGGCGGATCGCCAGCTCGTCAACCTGCTTGGCGAGCGCTGGCGGAAAATAGACATTGAGCCGGACGCGCATGATCGCCGCCTACAGCTCGATACCATCGCCGGGGTCGAGCGACGCTTGCCGCGCGAGCCCCTGCATCCGGCGCCGCACCGCCGCCTGCCGCGCGGCGTCGTCGGGTTCGTCGTCCATGATCGCAAACTCCTGCGCGGGCGGTGGCGAGGTCTCGGGCGCGATGGCGACATGCTCCGGCAGTTCGGGTTCGCGGCGCAATCCGCCGTTCGCCGCGTCCTCCGCCGAACGGACGATCTGCGCCACGGCGGCGGGATCGGCGATGACGGCGCGGCCCGTCCAGTCATCGCGCCGGACCTGGGCGGCGTCAGGGGTGGGCGCGGACATGATACGTTCGGCGAACCGTGCGTCGCGGTAGTAGCGGGCCTTCTTCGCCCGGATCGGATGGACGCCCGCCACCATGACGATCTCGTCATCGGGCGGCAGCTGCATCACCTCGCCCGGCGTGAGGAGCTGGCGAGCGGTCTCTGACCGCGACACCATCAGATGCCCGAGCCAGGGCGAAAGCCTGTGACCCGCATAGTTCTTCATCGCCCGCATCTCGGTCGCGGTGCCGAGCGCGTCCGAGACGCGCTTGGCGGTCCGCTCATCGTTGGTGGCGAAGCTCACGCGGACGTGGCAGTTGTCGAGGATCGCGTTGTTCGGGCCGTAAGCCTTCTCGATCTGATTGAGGCTCTGCGCGATCAGGAACGCCTTGAGCCCGTAGCCGGCCATGAACGCCAAGGCAGACTCGAAGAAGTCGAGCCGGCCTAAGGCGGGAAACTCGTCGAGCATCAGGAGCACGCGGTGGCGGTTGCCCTTCGGGGTCAGCTCCTCGGTCAAACGGCGCCCGATCTGGTTGAGGATGAGGCGGATGAGTGGCTTGGTGCGCGATATGTCGCTGGGCGGCACGACCAGATAGAGCGTCGCCGGCCGTTCGCCCCCCACCAGATCCGATATGCGCCACTGGCAGGCCCGCGTGACCTGCGCCACAACAGGATCGCGGTAGAGACCGAGGAACGACATGGCCGTGCTGAGCACGCCCGACCGCTCGTTATCCGACTTGTTCAGCAGCTCTCGCGCCGCGCTGGCGACGACGGGATGAACGCCGGCTTCGCCAAGGTGCGGCGTCGCCATCATCGCGGCCAGCGTCTGCTCGATCGTGCGAGATGGATCGGAGAGGTACGACGCGACGCCGGCCAACGTCTTGTCCGGCTCGGCATAGAGGACGTGAAGGATCGCGCCGACCAGCAGCGAGTGCGACGTTTTTTCCCAATGGTTCCGGCGCTCCAGGCTGCCTTCGGGATCGACCAGCACGTCCGCCACATTCTGCACATCGCGCACCTCCCATTGGCCGCGCCGCACTTCCAGCAACGGGTTGTAGGCAGCCGATGCGGCATTGGTCGGATCGAACAGCAGCACGCGGCCGTGTCGCGCGCGGAAGCCCGAGGTCAGCGACCAGTTCTCGCCTTTTATGTCGTGGACGATCGCGGAGGCCGGCCAGGTGAGTAGCGACGGCACAACCAACCCGACGCCCTTGCCGCTCCGCGTCGGAGCGAAGCACAGCACATGCTCGGGGCCATCGTGGCGCAGATAGTCCCGGTCGAGTCTGCCGAGCACGACGCCGTTCGCGCCCAGCAGCCCGGCCGCCCGAACCTCGCGCGTTGTCGCCCAGCGTGCCGAGCCGTAGGTCTCGGCGTTCTTCAACTCGCGCGCACGCCACACAGACATTCCAATGGCGACGGCGATTGACACGAACCCGCCCGACGCGGCGATGAATGCGCCGGTCTTGAAGATGGCTGGCGCGTATGCGTCGAACGAGAACCACCACCAAAAGAAGGCCGGCGGCGGATAGACACGCCAGCCGCCGACGATGAACCAGGGCGGCCCCAGCTCGGGTTGATAGGCCAAGGCCGCGGCGGTCCATTGCGTCGCGCCCCACACACCTGCGAGCACGATCAGAAAGACAGCGATGATCTGGCCCCACAGGATTTTCGTCGCGGACATGGCTGTTTCCTTGTCAGAGGCCGAGGCCGCGCTTGCGGCCGAGCGCTAGGTCGATGCCGCCACCAGCGCGAACGACACCGGACACTTGGCGACCGAGCTGCTGTTCGAGCGCGCTGGCCCAGGGCACGAGACGGAAGCCGAGCCCGTCGTCGATCATGGCGAAGCGACCGGAGGCGAGTGCGAGGCGCTGGCGGACTACGCCGGCAATCTTCTCGCCGGAGGTGGTCGGGCGATACGCAAGGCCCGTTTCGCCCGCGATCTTCGCGCCAACGGCGTCCAGCTCGCGCTTGCGCAGCGTGTCGAGCAAGCCGCGCTCGAACACCGCGCGTTGGCCATAGCGGCGCGCCAGCCCCTCGCGGACAAGATGATCGGTGCGCGCGTCCATCGCACGGCACACCTCCGCACCGAACCCGCCATCCGCGACACCCGTGCCGCGCTCGATCAGCCGATGGTCAAGCCAGGTCGCGCCGGGCGCCTTCACCTGCGCGGCGAGGTCGAGGTCCGATCGCGTGGCGAGGATCAGGGTGGGCTTCGGCTCGCCCGGCTTGCCTATAGCGCGCAGCTCGACGATCCCGCCGAGCGTCGGGCTTTGCTCCAGCGCTTCAATTCCGGGCAGCCGCACATGATGGGTGCGGCCGTCCGTGCCGTCGATCACGGCATAGGCCGCGCCATACAGCTCGTCGTGCAACCCCTTGTCGATCAGCCGGCCGACGATTGGCTTTTCCGGCGCGCCGCTCACAACCGCGTAGCTTTCCAGCGGCCGGTCCTGCCCGTGATCTTTCAGAGCCTGTCCGATGGTGCGGATAATGTCGCCGCGCGCGGCCAGCTCGCGCAGCTTGCCTTGCGCGCCTTCGGCAACCGCCCACTGTCCGGGCTCACCCTCAGCGGCGAGCCCCATCGTCTCCAGATGCTGCAAGCGGCCGACCATTAACCGGCGGAGGCGCGGATCGGCCGGACCGGGCCGCTCGGGGCGCAGGTCGATGACCCCCAGTTCGTCGGCCGCGCGGCCGATCTCGGTATCGAGCCGCGTCCAGCGCTCGGCCGTCACTTCTCGGTCGAGCGCGCGCTGCACTTCATGCTCAGGCTTCGGCCCAAGTTCGGCCTGCGCCAGCTCCTCGGCGTGGGAGCGCAGGTTGTGGCTGATATAGTCCCGCGCCATGACGAGATCGGTGCCGGTGTCGGTGACACCGCGCACGAGCATATGAACGTGCGGGTTGTCGGTGTTCCAATGATCGACCGCGACCCAATCGAGCCGCGTCCCCAAATCCGTTTCCATCTGCCGCACGAGATCGCGGGTGTATTCGCGTAGGTCGGTCAGCTCGGCCGCATCCTCCGGCGAGACGATGATGCGGAAATGATGCCGGTCATCCTTGCACCGCTCGGTGAATGCGCGATCGTCGGCATTGTCTCCGGCCGCGTCGAACATGCGCGTCGGGGAACGGTCACGGGTGACGCCTTCGCGCTTCAAATAGGCGACGTGCGCGGACAGCGGCGCCATGCGTCGGCCCCCGCGACTGCGATGGTTCACGGGTAGCGCCTTCACCATCACTCGACGGCCCGATCCGAATAACCGGCTGCGGGCAAATGCTGTTCGTCCCCGCCCGAAACTGGATTGGCGACCTCGGCGCGAGCCGCCCCCGGTGCGCCGGCCTCCGCTGTGGATCGCGGCCACGCGCAGCACCTCGGCCACCAGGCCGCGCGCATTGCGGCCCTGCGCCTTGCTGCGCTTGGCCTTGCCCGGCCGAACGCGGAACTCACTGTCCTCGCTCACGGCCGGGCCGCTTTCGGCCGTAAATGGCCCGTGGTGCCATTCGAGACGTTGATTTTGCTTGCTTTTCCCTTCCGCGCGGCACGCGCGCCGACCGACGCCCCCGCATGAAGCCACGGAAAAGCCTTGGCTTTTCGGCGAAACGGGGTGCGGCTTATATCTTGCCCTCGTCTGTCCCTGCCGTTTTCTCCCTCCCCAGCCACTTTCCTGCTCGGGACGGATGATGGGGATGACGCGCGGATCATTGCGGTCGGCCCGCGCGGGCGCGGGGGACGAACAGCGTGTCCGCCGGCTCGCTGGCAGGAAGAGCGACGGCGCTAACGTCGCCGGATGTCGCCCCATCGGTCGGCAGTTCGGGCGCGGGTTCTTCATCGTCCGACTGCACGGAGACGCCCTCGGACGCGGCGCTCGCGGTGCGGACGAACAGTGCGGCACGTCGCCAGGCGAACGGATCGGGCGGCGCGCTAACCGCCACCTCCGCAGCGCCCGACGTGCCGATGGCGGCGGTGAGCTGGGCGAGGTAGCCGACCGTCTCGGGCGGCAGCGGGCGGCCGTGCGACACGAAGTCGTCGTAGCGGCCCGGTCCCGCATTATAGGCCGCCAGCATCGCGCTCGCGTTGCCGTATCGGTCGTGCATCGCGCGCAGATAGGCCGCGCCCGCCATGATGTTGTCGCGCACGTCGAACGGGTCAGCGCCGAGGCCATATCGCGCGCGAAGATCGGTCCAGGTCGCGGGCATGATCTGCATCAATCCCATCGCACCCGCGCGCGAGACGGCGCGCGAGTTGCCGCCGCTCTCGACGCGCATCACCGCCCATATCCATGCCTCGGGGATGCCGAACCGCCGCGCGGCATCGGCGACGTGGCCGGCGTAGGGATGAACCGCCGCCGATCGCGCGGCCGGCAAATCCTGCGCCGTCGCCGCGACCGGCGCAGCCCCGCCGGACAGCAGCGCGACGGCCAATGCCAACGCCGATCCGACTCCACTCCGCCGCCAGCCTGCCAGCGTGCTCGCTACGCTCAAGGGTGCGCGCGCTGCGCCGGCCTGCGGCCGCCCTTGACCTTCGCTGCGCGCCCCGGCCGGCCTGCGACCGAGCGGGACGGAGGGATGAGACGGCTTTCCCGCGAACAAAGGGATGATGGACAAGCGCACCGGATCAGTCCTGCTCGCGCGACTTCGGCTGGCGGTTCCAGCGCAGCGACCAGGCCGACTTGTCGCCGGTGTTCTGGAACAGCGCGGCGCGGAGCGGCTGCGCGAAGGCGGGATCGTCGATGCGCAGCGAGACGTAGTCCCCGGCGCGTTCGCCGGTCTCGTTCCAGCCCGCGCCGATCTCTGGCCCTTCGCCGCCGTCGCCGCGATGAACGCGCCAGTCCGGCGCCTTGTCGGCGTCGCTCGCCTCGGCCGGGACGATCGAGATGCGGATGTCGAGCGTCGCCGTCTCGATGATGCCTTCGTAGCCGCTGGCGGTACGGAAAAAGCTGCCGATCTGCATGGGACTCTCCTTAGGGTTGGCAGGGACAAGCGGGTTCAGCGCCACGCGAGCGGCGCGTTCGGGGTGTCGCGGGTGAGCACGGGCATGGCGCGGCCGAGCACGGTCGAGGCCGGCAGCGGCCCGAAATAGCGGCCGTCCATGCTGTCGGCGTGATCGGGATTGAGCATCAGCAGCTCGCCGGCGCGCAGCGTGCGGCAGCCCTGCCAGACAGGCAGCGACCGGCCTCGTCCATCACGCGCCAAGGCGACGACGACCGGCCGTGCATCGACGCTCACCACGGCGCCGATCCGGCACACGCGCTGCCCGGCCTTAGCCGCGACATGCTTCAACAGCGGCACGCGCTCGCCGAGATAGCCGCGCTCGGCCAGCCACCGCGCCAGCGGCGCGGGCGGCGTCACGGCGACCAGCGCGCCGATAGCGGGATCGCGGTCGGGCTCGATGCGGTAGAGGCCGAGCGGCGCGCTCGCGCTGGCGTTCCAGATGACGCGCGGCAGCGGGTCGAATACCGCGACGGCGGTGAACGACACGGCGAACAGCGACGCGGCGGAAGCCGTCGCGATGGTCCATCCACGGCGCGTCATCCTTCGATCTCCCGGCGCTTGAGCCAGGCGCGATGACGCTCCAGCGTATAGGGGCGCGGCTGATGTCCGGCGGCGATGCGGTTGGCGACGTGTCGCCAATGATCGGGCGCGGCATCGCAGGGATCGACGCCCGCGGCCTCGGCCGCGTCGATTGCGGCGAGCACTTGGCTGACCTTCGGCCAGCCCTCGATCTTGAGCAGGATGTCGCCGCCGGGCCGCACGAACGGCAGCGTCGTGAACGGCTCGCCCACGCCGACCGCGCGCACGATGTCGATGCGCGAGCTGACCGTGCCGTAGTCGTTGGCGGCCCAGCGGACGAACGCGAAGATGGCGCCGGGACGGAAGCGGACGATGCGGCGGCGGCGGTCGACGATCTCGTCAACGGCGACGCGCCCGAACCTGATCCAGTGCTCAATCCGCTTCTCGATCCAGGTCAACTCGACGCGAGTCATACCGTCGTCGGACGGCTGGCGATGACGCATCGGGGACAGGGGGACGGTCATCGCCGGCTCCGGGCGATGGCCGAGTCCGCGCGCGGCATGAGGTCGTCCTGTCCCGGATCGGAGGTCGAATGCTTGATGCCGATGTCGGCCCAGGCGCGCAGGTCATCGACCGAATAAACCACCCGGCCGCCGATGCGGCGGTAGGCCGGCCCGGTCCCAAAATAGCGGTGCTTCTCAAGGGTGCGGCCGGAGAGGCCGAGAAAGCGCGCGGCTTCCGGCGTGCGCAGAAAGCGGGGCGGCAGGTTGGTGGGCGTATCGGACAAGTGACGGCTCCTGCGGGCGGTGGCGGCAGGAGGCGTAATTGTCAGAAGGGAGGCGGCCGGGTGGGGTATGAAGATGTGCGGCTGCACGGATGTGCCCCCCCCCGCGCGGGGTGGCAGCGGGGAGCGGATCAGCGGATGCGGAGCAGCTTGCGGTAGTCGCCGTTCATCATGGCGATGCCGTCGCGGACCAGCCGGACGACGAACGACCGCGCGGCGGACATCTTCCAATCGCTCGCGGACAGCCGCGCCGCCTCGTCGCGCCCGAGCGCCACCGCGATCTCGCGATAGGTCGCGCCGCCGTCGCGCAGGTCGAGCGCGCGGAGCATCAGGTCGAGCCGGGCGAGCCGATAGGCGGTCAGCGGCCAGCCGCGCGGCAGCGGCCCGGCGGCGCGGCCGAGCAGGCGGCGATGGAAGCGCAGCAAGCTGGCGATGCGGGTGACAAAATCCTTGTCGAGCGGGATGACGGCAGCGAGCGGCCGGCCGGGCTGCGGATCGCGCAGCCACAGCCGATGCTCACCCGCCGCGTCGGCGACGATGACATGGCGTCCGTCGATGCCGGCTAGGTCGGCGAGCAGCCCGCCGAGTGCGCGAGGATCGACCGGCGAAGCGCTGTCGAATCCTTCCGGCGCTGCGTCGAGGATGACCGTGACGGCGGTCAGTTCCGGGCGCCAGGGGACCGGCTCTGAGAGGTCATCCGGCGCCGTAGCGAAAGGACAACCCCCATCGCCGCGCGAAGGCCATCTCGGCGGCACTTTGCGCGACGGCGCCGCTTGCGATGCGCTGCTGCATCTGCTTGTGTTCGGCGCGATAGGTGCGGTTTCGGCGTAGAAACTCAGCGGCGAAATCGGCGCGCCCGAGGGCGCCGGACAGTCCGTCGGCGCGCCGCTGGCGACGCCTTGGCGGCGTCGGCATTGCATCCTCCCAACCGCGCTTAGCGCGCGTCAGGAGCGCAACATCTTCCGGTTGTCCTGGCTATTATAGCGCAAAGATAGCGATCAACCGTGCGGCGAAGGCGGCGCGAATACTTCCAATTTGGGGTTCAATCTTAACGATTTAGCGGCCGGTTGCAGCCGAGCAGATGCGCATATCCAATCTCTGTCATCCACCGCGCGCGGGCAAGATGACTCTCGTGCATCGCCTTGGCGCGATGGGGTTCCGCGCCCACGTCGATGCCGAAAATAGCGGCGGCAATCTCCCGCCAGTCGGTCCCTTCTGCGTCAGCATCGAGCAGGCGAAGATAAGCGGTCAAATGGCCTTCGTCGTACTCGGTGAGTTGCGGCGAATCAGGCGCTCGGTCATGAAAATGGTTGTTGCCCATCATGCCCTCACGTCTTGGCCCGCGTTAACCAATAGACCCTCGGCGAAGCATTTTCGATGCGCTTGCTCAGCATAACTAGGTGCGCAATCCGCATTGCTCGACAATCACTCACGGAGCTGCTGGTTTGCGGTGCGCCCCCGCAAACAGCTCCTGAACCCGTGATCGGGGAGTGGTAAACCGCGTTTAGTCGGCCCTACGACCTTTAGCACCGGAGCGCCTGGACATACGTCGCAGGCTCCCCGACCGCATGGTCAAGGATTCGCGGCGTCGTTTCGGCCGACACCAAACCGCTAAACGTGGGGCTACCAACCCCAGGCCGCCGCGTAGCGGCCCGCTGTCCTTTTAGGACAGCGGCAGGGATTTTACCACTACCCAGCGCGAGCCGGGCGCCAGCCCGGCGAGCGCGCCATTGCAGTCGCGCGGACCTATGGGGCGCGCGCCTGCCGCCGATCCGGTGAAGCGGATCGGCGCGAAATCGCGGAAGCCGCAGGGCCGGAACTTCGACCCTGCGGCGGCGAACCTTAGGCTGCCTTGAGGCGCTGCATTCCCTCGGCGAGCGTCCAGAGCGCGCGGTTCAGCGTCACATTCTGGTCGATGCCGTTGATCGCGCGAGTCTGTGCGCGGCGGATACGGCCCTCGGCGTTGCGCTTGCGGCCCTGCAATCCGCCCCGAATGACATTCTCCTGAATGACATTGAATGTGGTCCACAAGCTGCGGTCCACATCCTCGCGCCGGCGCGGCTCGATGATCTGCTCGGGCCGCAGCGGGCTTTCATCCTCTCCGTAGCGAGCGACAAGGCTAACCTCGCCGAGCAACCGCCGCTCGTCCTCGGAAAGCTGGATGGACTTCATCGACTCGCTGGCGTCGATCAGCCGGGGGAAGTCCTCGGCGACGGCATAGACGCCCTCGATAATGTCGTGCTCGATGTTGCCCTTGTGCGGAACGCGGACCTCCTCGAACCGCTCGCCCGCGATCATGCTGTTGGTGCAAACGAACCGCAGCATCCCGGCGAACATCTGATAGGCGCTGGTCCCGTCATGGCTGTTCACGATGATGACTTCGGCGGCCTCGGCCTTGCCGATGCCCTCGTCCCGGCGCAGGCGCAGCATATGCTTGGCGTGGCCGTGGCGGCTTCCATCACGCGGCACCGACTGGACAGCGAAGAAGGGGAACCATCCTTCACGGCGCAGTCCCTCCACAATGTCGATAGTGGGCACATAAACATACCGCTCCGAACGGCTGTCGTGCGCCTCACGGGCGAAGATGGACGGGACGTGCCGATAAAGCGCCTCGTTGTCGAGCGGCTCCCGACCGCTGATCTGATGGGCGTTCCGGCCAAACCGCGTGGCAAGTTGATGATACATGGCTGAACTCCTTGAGCTTGGGTTTCCGCGCAGCGGAGCGCCGCGCTGAAACCCTGCCCGTCGGCGAGACCGGGGGTGCAAACGGAAGGCGGCTTCGCGGGGAACCGGCTGCACTGAGCGAAGCGAGGGAAGCTGGGCGGAAGCCGCTTGCAGTGCGCCGGGGGCAGAGCCCCAAGCACCGCGCCGCTCTGCGGCGCCAGCAAACAGCCCTTGCCATTTGTTCCTGTTTTGATCCAAACCGGCGGCAAGGAGTCGGTATGAGCATCACGATCACGGGACAGCCCGGCCGGCGCATCGCGGTCGCGGGCGACATCACCAAGACGCTACGCGTGCCCTATGACGCGGTTGAGGAGCGTTTCCTGCTGGCGGCAAGCGACGGTTCGCTGATCGAAGGTCGCCTCGAAGCCGAGGAGGATCGCTTCGATTTCCGAGTCGTGGTGGACGGTGCCGGTTTCTCGCGCATCGGCCCCGGCAAGCTGACGCTGGACTGGGCTGTCGAATGGGTGGCGATTGCGCCCTACGATGCCGGCGCGCTGCCGGAGCGCGCACCGATGCCGCTTCCGCTGTTCGATTCGCTGCCCGGCTAGCCAACTTTTCCCGACAAGAGGCGCCCCGCTCCGTGGAGCGGGGCGCTGCGGCGGATCAGCGAGACCAGATCAGCGCGTACTCGCCGGCGGTATCGGTCTCTGAGAGGGTGGCGTAGATCGGTGCCGGGAAGGTCGGATCGTCGAGCTTGACCGAGAAGTAGGCGCGATCCTCGCGGCTGGTCTTCTTCCAGGCGGCCCCAATGTCGAGGTTGCCGACGGTGACGCGGAAGTCGGGAGACTTGTCGCCATTCCTCTCAATCGGGCGGAAGACGGCCTTGGTGTTGAGGGTGAGCGTCTTGATGACGCCGTTGAACTCGCCCTTGTCATTGGCGGTGAAGGTGCCGATCGTAGCCATGTCGTAATCTCCATTTGCTCGAGCCACGCCCATCGCGGCCTCGATGGCGATCGACGGATCGGTGGCGAGCGGCTGCGCACCGTGGGCGGCCGGAACGAAGTGCAGGACGGCGGCGGGCGGCTTTTTTGGATCGCGATGCAAAGCCGGAGGCGGCGGAAAAAAGCCGTGCGACGCCGTTGCGCCAAGACGATCGAGACGGAGGCGTCCTCCGATCAGATCAGGCCATTACGAGGCTGTGCGGGGTGGTCGGCAAATATCGGGGCGGAACATGGCATCGACGGCGCCATGCCTCACGCGGGCCAAGAGCATCAGCGGGCGTTAGCCGGTCCCCCGCTTGGCCGGGCGATCATCACTGCCGAGGACGTGAAGCGAAGGCGAGCGTTCGCCTCGTGAAGTCGGCCAGCTCGCGATCGTTAATCGCCTCGGTTTGGTAAGCCGGGTTCTCATCGTGGTGATAGCGGTTGCCGAAGTCGAGAAGCGCCCGTAGCTCGGCGGTGTCGTTTGGCCCCAGTATCTCGTCGGCCGTTCCGAGCCGTTGACGGCAAATATCTGCGAACTGACCGAGCTTACCGCCGGGCCTGAACTGCGCGGGGAAGGCGACGCGGACAAAGGTTTCGAGCATCGGGCGAAGCGACTCCGCGATCTTGCGCTCGACGGCCGGGTCCGCCGCTTGGAGATAGGCGAGCGCATCGGCGTGTCTCTTGTCGTGCAGCGTAATCATGTCGCCGGTGACGTCCCAGGCCACCAGCGTCGAGCCCTGCTGCGCGCGCACAACCTGGAGCGAGGCGCGCGGGAGCGCGCCGCACTTTTCCCAGACATTGAGGATGAACGGCTTCGAGTGCGAGAGGACGATGACCTGCCCCACGGCGCCCGCGAGACGGTGAATCTCTTGCACGGTGTGCAGGGTGCGGTGCTCATCAAGGCTGCTCATAGGATCGTCGATCACGACAATCTTCTGCGCGAGCGCCTGGTCACGTTCGAGCGTGGCGAAAAAGAAGGCGAGCGCCAAGGTGTTGCGGTCGCCAGCACTCAGCGCGGTCCGGAAACACGGTCCCTCGGCAGCGTTGAGCCCCACGGCGATATTGTTGATGAGCACATTGTAGTTGGCGGCCGATCCGCCGCGATTGTTCACGGGGGCGACGTTGCCCAAGCGAAAGCCGGCGTTGAAACGACGCAGATAGTCGTTCACCGCGTCTTGGTAGGCCGGGAAGACGTTCTGACGATATTGGTTCAGCGCCTCGCGGGCTTGGTCCCGCGCGGTCTCGGTCCGGCCCTTCTCATCGCGCTCGTCAACATAGGCGGTGCAGAGCGCGGCCATGTCCGGCTGATGTCGGGCCTCGACAGCGCGAAGCCGCGTCAGATCGGCGGCAAGCGCGGCGACGTTGGCCGCGCGCGCTTCTTCCTTGACGAGTGCCAGAGCCTCATTCGCCTGCACCAAGACCGCAGCAACCCGATCAAGGCCCACCCGCTGTTCCTCATAGGTCGCGACGGCGGCGCGCACGTCGTCGCCTAGCGCCAAGGGCTCCAGCGGGGCGGCCTGCTTGGCTTTCAAACGCTCCATGATGCCGTCGCGGGCGGCTTTCCAGGCGCGCGCAATTTCCGCGGTGTCGATCTGGATGGCGGGGACTTCCGTGAAAGCCTGCCAAAATTCGCGGCGCTCGATCGCTTCGCGCACGGTGCGCTCGAAGGCGGCCGGCACGTCGCCGGCATGGGTGGTCGTGAGGGCTTGGATCGCGTTGGCGATGTCGCGCTTCAAGTCGTTGTAGGCGTCACCGAAATAGGCGCGGTAGTGCCCGATCACGGAAGAGCCGGCGAGATCCTGGGCGCAGAACGGACAGATGGCCGGGCCTGCCGCCGCGGCATGGTCGGCGTGCGTCAGCCCTTCGCCAATCCAGCGCTCACCGCCACGGGCAAGCAGCGCGATATGGGCCTGCACCCGCTCGGCCGCCGCCTCTTCCAGACCCGGCAAATCTCGGCCGAGAAGCCCGTCCAAGGCGTCGAGGTCGAAGGCTGGCAGGGAGAGCGCTGGAAATATCGCTGCCGTCGCGACCACCTCCGACGACCGCGCTGCGGCCAGGCGCTTTTCTGCGTCGGCCAATTCCCGGTCGAGGTCGGGGATCGGTTGCAGCGCGCAGAATGCCTCGGCGTCGAGCCCGCCGCGCCGCGCGGCGGGAATCGCATCGGCCTTGGCGCGGAGATCACGGTTGTGCTGCTCGATCCGATCGACATGCGTTTGCACGGCGGCGTTCAGCGCGACACCCTGGCTCCCGACGATCAACTCATGCAGGTTCTGGCGATTGCCGGGAATAACCTCAATGCCCGAGCACACGTTCTGCGCAACGAACTCATCGTCGAAAACGGCGACATTGGGCTCGGTTCGGGACCAGGCGCCGTTTTCGAAGACGGCGGGCGCTCCGGCGGCCAAGCCGATCACCACATGCGGGGGATTGGCGGCGCCGAGACGATGCCGATCGCTGATCGGCGCGGCGGCCCCCGTTGCGAGGGAGCGCAGGATGGCGGTGAGCGTCGTCTTCCCGCGCCCATTCTCGCCATAGACAACCGTGAGCTTCGCGAACGGAATCTGAGCGCCAGCGTTCACCGAATCGAACTGGCCAATATTCCGCAGTAGTTGAATTGCCTGGACCACGCCGAATCCCCCCTTGGTCCGCCACTATACTATGGATGGCACAACCATAAGCTCTCCGTCGCGAGGGTCAGCGATGATTCAGGTCAAAACCACCGGCCTGCGAACCTTTGGCCTGCGCTGCCCGGCCGACATCGCCAGATTGCGGGTCCGGGCCACGATTCTCAGAATGGCGGCGCCATGATGGAATTGCCGGAACGCGGCGACAACGGCCGGATCGACGAATGTCGTCGTGGTTTGGCTGTCTGCCGGGACGGTGACGGTGCCGGGGGGCACTTCGTGCTGCCATCCCCGCGCGGCGCGAAAGCTCAGGACCAGTTGGCCGAATGTCGGATAGGCGTGGTCGATATGAGCCGCGTCGATGGTGATAAGCTCATCGGTCAGCTCGCAGGGAACGCGGCCGAGTTCGTCGCCGTAGGTCTTGAAGTGCCGGGCTTTGGCGGCTTTCAAATCTGCGGCCACCGCCGCCCGGCAGGCGTCATAGAACTCCTGGGCGTTTGATTTCGGGGCTCCCCGAACGGCCGCCAGATAGCTGAAATCCGTCTCACTCCCGTCAACGCGCCGCACCCAGAAACCGGGCGTCGAGTAGCCGTCGCCGGTGTTCCGGCGCCGGAAAAAGGAGTCCACCCCGTCGCCGATCTTCGAGGGGCCATCGACGATCACGGCATCATAGCGTTCGAGAAGGGCAATCAGGTCGTCATGGTCGGCACGGTCTTCGACCACGTCCTCATCGGAATAGCGGGCGAGCATATCCTTGAAATGAGCCAAGGCGGCGCTTTGGGTCTTCCATGCTCTGCCGTTCGACAGATCGATCGCCTTTGCCACTGCTACCCCGTATCCCCGTTCCGCCTGCCAAGCTGGCTATCGGCGAGGATGGTTCGACGCAAGGCGACACGCAACAAGGTCGGCCGCGCGCCCGCGCGCGGCCGATTTTTTTAGGGTGAGAGCAAGGCCGGGACCGCTCGCGCGGCCCCGGCCCGGTGCCGCTACTCGGCGGCGACGGCGTAGAACGCTTCGCCGTCCTCCGTTTCGGACGGCTGCTCCACGGCCTCGGTGTCGTCGACCTCGATGGTCGCGGGCTGCTCGGCCTCCGGCGTTGGCGTCCGCAGCACGGCAGGCAGCCAGCCGGTCCCGGCCAGAAGCTGCTCGGCGGCTTGCGCCATGTCCGGCTTCTTCATGTCCGCGATACGGCGGGCGGCATCCTCGGACACGCCTTCGGTCACGGCCTCGACGATGTGCGCCTTGGTAACGCGGCCAAGGTAGCTGTCCACGGTAGGCGTCCAGTCCTTCGCCACGTCCAGCGCCAGCGCGCTTGCCAGCCGGTCGGCGGTTTGTAGCGTCCGGGGCTTGCGGTCCCACGGCAGCCGCAGGGCGTTGACGGTGCGAGCCGCGCAATGCGCCAGCAACGCCAGCCGCTTCGCCTCGTCCAGTCCGACGATGAAGTCCCACAGGCCCGCGATGTCACGCGGCATCCGCTCGGCCCAAGCCTCGTGCTGCTCGCTCGACCGCGCCGCCAAGGGCGTATCCTCGATCCCGTCCGCGTGGCTCCCCAAGGGGGTCACGGTCGGACGGACCTCAAGGCAACCCGCCTCCGCATAGCTGTAGAACAGTTGCGCGGTGAGCGTGTGGGTCAGCGCGACCAACGCCGTGTCCGGCTGGTCGGCCAACGCCACGCGAAGCGCCAGCGTCCGATAGGCGGACAGGTCGCGGGTGAGGCTGTCGGAAATGGGCTTGCCCGGTTCCTCGTCCTCCTCCTCGATTTCCCGCACGTCCTCGTCGCCGTCCTCCGGCTGCTCGTCCTCCCCGGCCTGCGGTTCGGGCGCATCGCCTTTGGCTTCCGGTTCGGGCTGCGGGTCCGCCAGCGCCTCGTCCTCAAGACGGACGAAACCGCGCTCGACCCTGACACTGCCGTCATAGTGAAGCACCACGAACGCGCCGCCATACGCGACCACGTTGGCGTCGTAGGCATGGCGCTTCTCGGAAATGGCGTCGATCTCGTCGGACACCGCCTCCAGCTTCGTCGCCACGTCCTCGGGCATATCGTCATAGGACGAATAGCCTTCGGCAAGCTCGTCATGCTCGGTGGACAGCGCCTCCAGCCGCGCCTCGTCCTCGTCGGACAGCGGAACCGACTGCGGATAGAACCGGCGCATCCCGTGGGCGTGGGGATAGTCGATATGCGCCTCGGCCCATTTCCAGCCCTCGGCTTGCACCTGCTCGGCAACCTCCCGCAGCTTCTCGGTGGTTAGCGTATCGAGCAAGCCCGCATCCTCGAAGAACCCGCCCCGGTCCTCGCTGAACAGGTCGCGGATGATGCTGCCGCCCGCCTCCACATAGGCGTCGGCTCCGACGAACACCGCGCGCCGGTCGGTCGCCGGGACGTTGGCAGCGGTCATGTCGCGCCGGATGATCCACGGTTCGCGGTTGTGATGCAGACCCTCGAAAACCTGCTCCTGCCGAGCATGGTCCTCAGTGATGGCGAAGGCCATAAGCTGATCGAGCGTAAGGCCGTCCTCCCGATAGACCTGCAACAGCTTGGGGCTGACCGCGCCAAGGCGAAGCCGCTGCTTCACCACGGAAGCCGACACGCCGAACCGCGCGCCGATTTCCTCCGCGCCCCAGCCCTTGCCGTCCGCAAGCTCGCGGAACCGCTCGAACTGATCGGCGGGGTGCATCGGGGTCCGGGTCACGTTCTCGTCCAAACTGATCTCGGACGGGTCGTTCGCCGTATCGAGCCAGCAGCGCACGGGCTCCGATTTCTTGATCTGCTTGCGCTTGGCGCGCAGCAGCATCGCCAGCCTGCGGCCCTCGCCAGCGGTGACGAGATAATAGCCGGTCGGGGTTCCGTCCTCCTTGGTTTCCGGCTCCACGACAAGGTTCTGGATCAGCCCCTTGTGCTGGATCGAAGCGGCCAGCGCCTCGATAGCGGCCTCCCCATGCGGCACCTTGCGGGCATTGCGGGGGGACTTCTTGAGCTTAGCGAGAGGCACGGAAAGCTCGACGCCCGACACAGGCTCGGCGGCAACGGTTTCGGTAACAGCGTTCATCACACTTCTCCTTCAAACCGCACTCACCCCGGAATGGGGTGGGCGGCGAAGGAGCGGACCGGCAGGCCCGCCGGCGGAGCCGGGCAGCACCCGCAGGGCCGGAACGCAGAGGAGGTAAGCGCGGTACGCGCGTTGCGGCCCGGCGCGGCGGGCCTAGAGGGAAGCGTCGCCCACCCCACCGACGGGGAGAGCTACAAACAATGCGATCGGGCCGGCGCAGCCCTGGCCCGATCTCCGCAGCTCGAACGACCCCGCAATCCGCAGGGCGGATTGACCGACCGGCGCGCCAGCGCCGCTCCGCCATGCTGATCGTCACCCGGCAGGGACGAGACCCGTCAGGGGCTCGGTCGGAGCGAAGCGAAGATAGAGCGGCGGTCCCGTAGGGAGGCGCCAACCCTAACCTTGCAATTTCCCACTTCATCGACTAACATGCAGTCAATGACTTATGGAGGTGCGTAATGGCGGTCATGACGATCCGAAACATCGACGACGCGATCAAAAATCGCCTGCGCCTGCGCGCGGCGATGCACGGCCGGTCGATGGAAGATGAGGCCCGTGACATCCTGCGTTCGGCGCTCTCGACCGAAATCCCGCGGCCTCGCAATCTGGGCCAGGCGATCCATGAACGCTTTGGCGCGCTGGGCGGCGTCGATCTGCCTGACCGGCCCCGCGAGCCGATCCGGGCGGTGGACTTCGGCGAATGATCGTTCTCGACACCAACGTCATTTCCGAGTTGATGCGGCGCGAGCCTGACCCGAGGGTCATGGCGTGGATCGCCGAGCAGCCGATGGCAGGCGTGTTCACGACGACGCTGACGCAGGCGGAAATCTTCTACGGTCTGGCGCTGCTTCCCGAGGGACGCCGCCGCGATGACCTGCTGGCAGCGGCGCGCCCCATGTTCGATGTCGATCTTGCCGGACGCGTGCTGCCGTTCGATACCGACGCGGCCGGCGCCTATCCAGAGATCGCCGCCGGGCGGAAACAGGGCGGCAAGCCGATCAGCCAGATTGATGCGCAAATCGCCGCCATCGTGCGCTCGCGCGGCGCACGATTGGCGACTCGCAATGTCCGCGATTTCACCGACTGCGGCATCACCGTTGTCGATCCTTGGGGGGAAGCATGACGTCCGCCGCAGCACGCCCTTATCTGCGCTACGACGCGACAGAAACTTTGTGCAAGGCGCGGGTGCGAGGCAGCCTGTTGGAATGGCCCTTCCTCGCAAGCTCCGCCGCCGCACGCCTCGTCGCTGGGCCGAGTGCCCGGATGACCTACACGACTACACAAGTCAGCTTGCACCCCGCCGCGCTTCGCGTCGGTTGCGCGAAGATGATGGGCCGGTCGTCGTCACCGATGACTGGCCGGAGCAAGTTCCGATCGGCGACGCCGAGTTGCGCGCGATTGAAGGCCACATGCGGCAAGCGCTGGACAAGCTGTTCGGACCGCTGCCGTGAAGTGAGGAGTGAAGCGTCATGACCAGCGCCGCCCTGCGACGAGATGAGGATGGGGCACCGGTTGTGGCGACCGCCCGCGCGGCGCTCTACCTGCGCGTTTCGACCGGCCGCCAAGCCGATAGCGATCTGTCGATCCCGGACCAGCGCCGCCAGATCGAGGGCTATTGCCTGTCTCGCGGCTGGGAGGTCACGGCCGAGTTCGTCGAGCCGGGCAACACGGCGACCGACGATCGTCGCCCCGCTTTCCAGGCGATGATCGACGCGGCGATGCAAAAGCCGTCGCCGTTCAACATCATCCTCGTCCACAGCTTCTCGCGGTTCTTCCGCGACCAGTTCCAGTTCGAGTTCTACGTTCGCAAGCTGGCAAAGAACGGGGTGAAGCTCATCTCGATCACGCAAGACCTGGGCGACGATCCCATGAGCGTGATGATGCGCCAGATCATGACGCTGTTCGACGAGTATCAGTCGAAGGAGAACGGCAAGCACACGTTGCGGGCGATGAAGGAGAACGCGCGGCAAGGCTTCTGGAACGGCGCGCGTGCGCCGATCGGCTATCGCGTGGTCGCGGCCGGAGAGCGCGGAG
The DNA here is from genome assembly GCF_054740865.1 of Pacificimonas sp. ICDLI1SI03. Lineage (NCBI taxonomy): Bacteria > Pseudomonadati > Pseudomonadota > Alphaproteobacteria > Sphingomonadales > Sphingosinicellaceae > Pacificimonas > Pacificimonas sp. ICDLI1SI03. The sequence continues at coordinate 1,525,501 of NZ_JBSQAU010000001.1, read as the reverse complement.
CGAAGATCAAGAAGAAGCTGGAGATCGACCCAATCCAGGCCGAGACGGTGCGGCGCATCTATCGCATGGCATTGAACGGCGTCGATAACAAAGGGCCGATGGGTCTCAAGTCGATCGCCACATGGCTCAATGAAAACAACATCCGCACCCGCGACGGCGGGCGCTGGGGCTTGGGTGCGGTGCATCAGGTGCTCACCCGGACGACCTATATCGGCCAGCACCGCTTCAATACCCGCGATCACAAGACGAAGACGCCGAAGCCGGAGAGCGAACATGCCGTCATGGAAGTGCCGGCGATTGTCTCGGAAGCGGAGTTCGAGGCTGTCCAGCGGTCGCTCAAGGCGCGCAGCCCGAAGATGATGCCGCCGATGGCGGTGGGCGGCCCGACGCTGCTCACCGGCATCTGCTTCTGCGCGTGCTGCGGCGGCGCGATGACGCTGCGCACCGGCACCAGCAGCGTCGGGCGGGAATACCGCTACTACACCTGTTCGACGAAGGCGCGGCAGGGAGCGACCGGCTGTCCCGGCATCACCGTGCCGATGGATCGGCTCAATGAGGCCGTGGTCGATCATCTCGAAGCCCGGTTGCTCGACCCGGCGCGGCTCGAAGCTCTGATGGATCAGATCCTCGAACGGCGCGACGAGTGGGTGAACCAGCGCCGCGAGCATGTCGCCGATCTTGAACGGCGCGCGACCGAGGCCGAAGCGAAGCTCAAGCGCCTCTATGACGCGATCGAGAATGGCGTGATCGACGTGAACGACCCGTCGCTCAAGGATCGCATCACCGAGCTGACCGCGACGCGCGACCAGGCTAAGGGCGATTCCGAACGCGCCTTGGCGCATATCGTAAAGATCGGCCCAGCGATCACGCCGGAAACCCTCCGGGCGTTTGCGGCGGCCCTGCGCAAGAAGCTGCGGAACGGCGATGGGACGTTCGCCCGCGATCAGATTCGCGCGGTCGCGCAGCGGGTTGAAGTGGTGAGCCGAAAGGAGGTCCGCATCCGTGGGCTGCGGAGCGAACTGCTCCGAACGCTAACCGCCGCCTCTGGCGTAGAGGCGGCGGTGCTAGGCGTTCGTGCCTTTGAACCGAAATGGCGCGCCCGACAGGATTCGAACCTGTGGCCCCCAGATTAGGAATCTGGTGCTCTATCCGACTGAGCTACGGGCGCCCGGGAGATCTCCTCACCTAGGTTCGGGGGTGGCGTCAAGCGTCTGATCGCCTCTTGACCGGGAACAGCAGCGGCATTGCGGGGACGCCTTCTTCATAAAGCGCCCTTGCTTCCTTGCGGTCTGTCTCGCCATAAATTGGCCGCGCCGCCTGCTCGCCATAATACATTGCACGTGCTTCCTCGGCAAATTTGCCGCCGACATAGTCACTCTTCGCGACGGCTTCTGCCTGCGCTTTCGCCATCGCCGTCAGCGCTTTCTTTGCCTTCTCCGCGTCGAAGGACGGCTGGTCTGCGCTAGGGGGAGGGAGGGGCTGCTCGCTATCGTGGCGCTGTCTCACATTACCTGATCCTGACCCCGGGCCAGTGGACGGAGACTCTTCGGCATGCGCGCCAGCCGCGGCCATCCCGCCAATAGCAAGGCGGCTGGGCAGTCGCTCTACCTCTGGGCTGTCGCAGAGCGGGCATGCGATCAGACCGCGCTCCCTTTGGCTTTCATAATCGCTCGAACTGCCGAACCATGCTTCGAAAACATGCTGGGCACCGCATTTCAGGTCATAGACGATCATATGGGCTCAATATGGACGCGATTATCGCGGGAGGGAAGACGGCGACGAATTTCGTCGATCTGGCCGAGGTCGATGTCGCAAATAGCCGTCCCCGGTTCCTCTCCCATGTCCAGCAATATCTTGCCCCAAGGATCGACGACCAGGCTGTGGCCATAGGTGGCGCGGCCATCCTCGTGCTCTCCGGTCTGTGCGGCGGCGACGACAAATGCGGTATTTTCGATCGCGCGGGCGCGGGCCAATATATGCCAATGCGCGGTGCCCGATGGTCTCGTGAAGGCGGCGGGGATGGCGATCAGGTCCACGCCGGCTTCTGACAAGGCGTCGTAAAGACGCGGGAAACGGATGTCGTAACAGATCGACAGGCCCAGTCTGCCTGCGGGTGTTTGCGCGACCACGGCATCCGTACCGGGTCGATAGGCGCTCGATTCCTGCCATTTGTCCCCCCCGCCCAGATCGACGTCGAACAGATGGATCTTGTCATAGCGCGAAACGATTTCGCCGCGCGGATCGATCAGGAAACTGCGATTGGACAGGCGTTCGTGCGGCGGCGTACGGATGGCCAAAGAACCCAGGGTGATCCACACGCCATGCTGTCGCGCGGCATCCTGCATCGCTGCCAGAACGATATCGTCATCTTCCGTCCGGATGACCTGTTCCGCGCGCGCGCGGTTACGGTCCAGAAGCCCCGACATTTCGGGGGTGAAGACAATCTCCGCTCCCTCTGCAGCCAATTTTGCCACCCCGTCTTTCAACATCTCGGCATTGGCGAGCGGATCTATGCCGCTGTTGGTCTGGACTAACCCCAATCTCGTCATGCTTACTCCGCCAGCAAGGCGTCGAGTTCGCCTGCGCGTTCCAGCGCGGCCAGGTCGTCGCTGCCGCCGATGTGACGATCGCCGATGAAAATCTGCGGCACGGTCGAGGCACCCGACGAACGCGCCAGCATTTCCTGGCGCTTTTCCCCGCCCATGGAAATGTCGATTTCGTTGAATTCAACGCCCTTGTCGGTCAGCAGCGCCTTGGCGCGGCTGCAATAGGGGCACAGGAATTTCGTATAGACGTCGATGGCGGGCACGGGTGAGATTTCCTCCTACTCCAATATTCATGCGGACAGGGCGCGGGCAAAGACTAGCACGTCCACGCGCTCGGCGCCTGCCCTTTTCAGGGTGCGCGATGCGGCCTCGACCGTGGCGCCTGTCGTCATCACGTCGTCGATCAGAATGACATGCTGACCCTTCGCCAACGAACGATGCATCGCAAAAGCTCCCTGTGCTGCGCGAAAGCGGCCCGCACGGCTAAGTCCTGCGGTAGAGGAGGTGGGCCTGGTCCGTTTCAGCGTGTCGATCCCCAGAGGAAATCCACAGCGCTTGGCGAGCGCCCGTGCGATCAGACCCGCCTGATTATATCCGCGCTTGGCCAGGCGCTTTCGGTCCAGGGGAATGGGCACGATCAGGTCGGCCTCGGGGGGCAGGTGGCGCGCCATCATTTCCGCCATCAGGCGTGCCAGATGGGTCCGGCCGCCATGTTTGAATCCCAGCAGTACCGGAATGGCGTTGCCGTCATAGCGAAGCGCCGCACGTGCGGTGTCATATGGGCGGGACGAGCCTGCGCAGTTGCCACAGATAATTCCGCCAGTTTCCCCGCTGGTCGAGAAGCTGCCGGTCTCGAACGGCAATCCGCATGTCATGCACATCGGATCAGTTATAAAGCTAAGATCGGTCCAGCATTCGGCGCAGAAGCGATCGGGCTGATCGACGATATCCCGGCAACCGGGGCAGCGCGGCGGCAGCACCAGGTCAAGGGCCGCGGCACCAAACCGGGTGGTGAGCGTGGCAAGGTTCATTCGTTCGACTGCTGCCCCCTATACCCTACCAAGAAGGTTCGGCTTGCCTATATGCCAGCGGAATGAACGCTGAAACCAGCCAAAAGATCGAACCCTTCGACCGTCGTGCGCGCCGGCAATTGCGCGCCCGTGCCGCGCGCGAATTCGCCGACTTCTCATTCTTGAAGAAGCATTTGGCGGAGGATCTTGCGGAACGGGCGGATGATTTCGGCCAACGCTGGGGCAGGGTTCTCGATCTGGGCGCGCATGATGGCTGTGCAACCGCAGCGATCCCTGCCGACCTGATTTTGCGCGCGGAAAGCGCCCTCGCTTATGGACCGCACGTCGTTTGCGACGAGGATCGTCTGCCCTTTGCGGACGGCAGTTTCGACCTTGTCATGTCGGCGGGCAGCCTGGCGAGCGTCAATGATCTGCCCGGTGCCCTGGTGCAGGTGCGGCGTGCCCTGCGAAAAGATGGCGTCTTTCTGGCGTCTTTCGTCGGCGGCGCATCACTTGGCGACATCCGCCACGCGCTGATCGAAATGGAGGTACAGCAATCGGAAGGGGCGAGTCCCAGGGTTCACCCGATGGTGGACGCGCGCGAGGCGCCGGCTCTGCTGCAGCGGGCGGGTTTTGCGGACCCCGTGGTCGATGTTTCCGACCTCGTCATTCATTACCGAGAGCCGCTTGGCATGCTTCGCGACCTTCGCGGCATGGGGGAGCAGAATGTCCTGCAAAGCCGCGCGCGGAAACCGCTGACGCGCCGCGCGACCGCCGCGATGATTGCTGCGGTGGAAGGGCTGCGTGGAACGGACGGACGTATCGCCGCGCGGTTGGAAATCATAACCATGACTGGCCGAGGCGTCTGAACGCAGCGGGCAGGTACGGGGGACGTGTTAAGCGCCGCAGCTTTCCCGCATCTTGCGAACCCCCTCCGCGACGTCGGCATATCGCGGGCACGGGCACAGCACCCTGTCGTCGTCGAAATCCTCCTGCAAGGGTGCCCTCAGTTCGGCGAACCCAACCCTCAGCTGCTTTTCCTCGACGTCGTTGACAAGGCGCTGCAGCATGGCGATGCCGCTGGCGTCGATCTCGTTGACGCCGCGCATGTCGATCAGCAGACATTCGGCGTCCGGATGACGCGACAGCAGCGCCAGCAATTGATCTTCGCAATGCCCGACATTGCCGAAATAGAGAGAGCGGTCGATGCGAATGACCAGCACCGGCATACTGTTCACCTCAACCCCTTCACGATCGACAGAACGGAAGTGCACCGTATCTCCCCCCGTTTCGCCCAATCGCGTGACGCGTGGCAGGCTTGAAAACCAAAGAAATGCGATGATTCCGGCGGCAGCTCCCGTGGCAAGACCCCATTGGACGCCCAGGCACAGAGTGGCCATAATCGTCAGGGCGATCACTCCTCCCTCAGTTCTTGAATGACGCCAAATGGCCAGCATCTCTTTGGGCTTGATCAGACCGAATACCGCGCTGATGACCAGTGCGGCCAGTGCGGCCTTCGGCAGATAGGCGAGCGGCGCGGCAAAGAAGAGGGCGACAAGGAGAACGATGGCAGCGCCGATTGCCGAGGCGAGTGGCGAGCGCCCGCCGCTGTCATGAAGCAATGCGGAGCGGCTGAAGCTGACCCCCGGCGCGTATCCCCCGGTTACAGCAGATGCGATTCCCGCTGCGCCAAGCGCGATCGCCTCCTGGCTGGTATTCAGCGATTTCCTCTGTCTTCCGGCAAGGGACTTCGAAATTGCCGTACCGGTCACGAAGATTACAATGGCAATGATCGCGGCAGAGGGCAGCATCGCGCTCCATGCCGCAACGTCGAAGGGTGGAAAGCCCGCCTTGGGCAGGCCGGATGGCGGCTGCGGAACCGTCTCGACGTCAAGGGAAAACCAGCTCACAAGTGCCGCGCTGACGACCAGCATCAGCAGTGGCGTCGATTTTAGCAGGGCGCCGCGTATCGGCGGGCGAACGCCCAGCTTCCAAAGCGCGGCGCCGCCGAATTTTTCGCTGAACAGAAGCAGCAGCAGGCCGCCGGCTCCGACCGCGAATGTCATCGCGCTGGCCTCTCCGATTGCCATGTGGATGTTTTGCACCATGGTAAGCGCATCGCCGCCACGTTCCGCGTCTATGCCGAGAAGCGGCGGAATCTGGCTCAGCGCGATCAGGACGGCGGCCGCTGCCGTAAAGCCCAGAAGGGCAGGGTCGCTTATGAAGTTCACGAGGCGCCCAAGGCGCAGTATGCCCAATGGAAGCAGAAGTAATCCGACCTCTACCGCGATGATCGACGCGGCGATGCCAGCCGGCATCTCAGCTCCGGCAATGGCGTCGGCAACCAGCAGGGACGGCAAGGCGACGGGCCCCACGCTGGTGCAACTGCTCGTTCCCAGACAGGCATAGACGATGGGCGGCAGGATCGCCGTGTAAAGGCCGATTTCCGGCGGCAGTCCCGCCAGCGTTGCGTAGGCCATCGCCTGCGGCACCAGAAGAACCGACAGGATCAACCCGGCGACCAGATCGGCCATCAGGTCGCTTGTCGAATATTCGCGCAGCCAGCGAACTGGGGGAAGAAAGGTTTCCGCAACCATTTCATATACTCATAGCCACGAACAGAAGGAGTCAATGTTCGATTCACGCTTTTTGCAGTCTTTGATCGCGATAGGGCTTGCGTTCGCGATGACAGCCTATGAAAAGCGCTGCTAACTCACCTTCCGGGGGATTTTTCGAGCATGCGTAACGGTCTACTTCTTCTGGCCCTCACGGGCGTTCTTGCGGCCTGTGCCACCCCTGAACCACCCCCACCGCCACCGCCGCCCCCGCCGCCCCCGCCGCGCGCGGACCTTGCCGCGCCGGACACCTATTATTTCAATTATGTGCTGCCGTCCCGCGATGCGTCCGGCCAGTTTCACACTCCCAATATCAATCTGTCGGAGCAGGAGGCGCTGTTTCACTTCCGTGCCGCAATGAACGTCGCGGCCCTGTCCTGCCGGGTGATTCCGGGCATGGACGTGACGGCGGAATATAATGCCTTCATCAAGAAATATGTTCGCACGCTTGCGAAGGCTAACCGCACGGTTGAACAATATTATATCGCCGAAGTAGAAGGCGGGCGTGCGGCACGCGACGCCCATCTGACGGCTCTTTACAATCATTTCGCGCGGCCGGGGACCTTGTCTGAGTTTTGCCCGGTCGCCGTGAAGGATGTGCGGGCTGCGCTCGATTTGCCGGATACGACTGCGGCAATCACTGAATACAGCCAGACGGCAACAGCGGCGCTGGAAAAGATCTTCCAGAACCATTTTGCCGAGATCGAGAAGTATCAGGTGACGTATCGCCAGGCCATGCGCGACAATGGCCAGACGCCGCCGCCATTGCCAACGGCCGCTCTTGATGAGCAGGTGGGCGCGCCGGGTGAAGCCATTTCGCCCGACGTTGCCGCCGCTGCCGCCACGGCGATCGAGGAAGCCGAAAAGGGCACGGACGAGATCGCACCTGTGGAAACGGACGCGCCGCAACAATAATCCAGAATCGCAACATGAGAGGCGGGATGCTCCCGCCTCTCATGTTCAGGATTCAGGAATGTTGACGATCAGCGAGGTTGCACCGCCAAGCTCGCCCTGCGCAATTTGCTGATAGCAGGACACGGCGTCGGCTAGTCCCTCGACCTCCCGAATGTCGATCATCGGTGCTGCGAATGCGGCGAAATCTTCCCACGCCTCGTCAATTCTTTTCCGCACTTCGCCGGCGCTGCTGCGTTCTATCTCAGTTTGCATCGCATCAGGAGCGAAGAAGAATTTCGGCTCCGGTGGAGGAGTTTGTCCGGTTTTGCGGCCCTCTTCCCAATGGGTCAGGCCGACTGCCATCGAATAGCCCAGATGCGGGCCAAAGCGCTGATGCACGTGGCCGCGAAGCGTCCGGTCCCCGGCGATGTCGATATAGGCGGTCGGGACATCGGCAGCGATCTGGCCCAAATCCTCATAGGCCAGGACCTCGTCATATAAGCCGAGGCGGATAGCGAAATCCCTATGGTTGGCCGAGGTCATGCCGATGATACTGGGAACCTCGCCTTCGCGCCGCTTGTAGTTCCATGCGGTTGCCATCGCCGTCTTGGACGATGCTGAGGAGATGATCACCTGCTGCGCGCCATAATCGGCGGCAATCTGCATCTGCTGCGCGATCAGCCAACCCGTCGTGAACAGCGGACGGAACAGCGCTGCCATATTTTCGCGTGCGGCATCCGGTTTTTCTTCGACATGATCATAACGGTTATAGATCGGCGACAATTCCTGCCGGTGCGGCGCCATGTCGGAAAAGCCCCGAGGCGACACGTCGCCCACATCAATCAGCAGCATTTCCGCCATGGGCCAATAGCCGTAGACCCGCTCGCCGGGTTTGATACTGCTCGCTTCTGAGCCAATGCATTCGGCGAACCCCCACACTGGAAGGCTGCCATAGCCGTCCGGCGCAGGAAAGAAGCGCCAATAATTCAGCGCGTCACCTGCGGCGGCATAGGTGATATTGTTGGCCGTCAGTGCCACACGCTCAATACGAAACAGCGCCTGTCCTTCCGCAAGCGAAGGCTGGCTGCCGCCATCGCTCATCTGGGCGCGAGCAATATCGCCTCGTTCCACGAGCAGGCGGCGGCCAAAGACGCGTTCCCCTGCTTCATTATCTTCCGGGACTGACATGCTCGTTCTCCTCGTTGCTCCGCCTCAGTGTCGCAGGACCTTCGTCAGATTCCCATCTTCCGCTTCCTCATCTTGCCATAGCGGTCTTTTCGGGTCCCCGGCTTCCCCTCGGTCGCGCGGCCCGTGGGCCTCGCCACCTGCAAATCGGCTGGCAGACCTAATTCGTCGGCTTCCAGCGTACGAATCTCGTCGCGGATGCGTCCCGCCTCTTCGAATTCCAGATCGGCGGCCGCCGCGCGCATCTTCTGCTCCAGCTCGGTGATATAGGCCTTCAAATTGTGGCCCGGTCCCGGCGCGGCATCCTTGCGCTCGCCTGGTAGCCCGCGATCCTTGCCGCTGCGATCCGATCCGGCGTCCGCCATGGCGACGATATCGCCGACCGCCTTCGAAATGGTACGCGGCGTGATGCCATGTTCTTCATTATAGGCGATCTGCTTGGTGCGTCGGCGGTCGGTTTCCATCAGGGCACGTTCGATGCTGCCGGTGATGCTGTCAGCGTAAAGAATGACACGACCATCGACGTTGCGCGCGGCCCGGCCAATCGTTTGGATCAGACTGGTTTCCGAACGCAGGAACCCTTCCTTGTCCGCATCCAGAATGGCGACCAGACCTGTTTCCGGAATATCGAGCCCCTCTCGCAACAGGTTGATGCCGACCAGCACGTCATAAACCCCCAACCGCAGGTCGCGGATCAGTTCGATACGCTCCAGCGTCTCTACATCGGAATGCATGTACCGCACCTTGATCCCCGCCTCGTGCAGGAATTCCGTCAAATCTTCGGACATGCGTTTGGTCAGTGTCGTGACGAGGCTGCGATAGCCCTTCGCAGTCGTCGCGCGCAGCTCGCCGATCAGGTCGTCCACCTGGCTTTCGACTGGCCGGATTTCCACCGGCGGATCGATCAGGCCGGTGGGACGGATCACCTGTTCGGTAAACACGCCGCCGGTCTGCTGCAGCTCCCATTTCCCAGGCGTCGCCGATACAAAGGTCGTCTGCGGCCGCATCGCGTCCCATTCCTCGAACTTCAGGGGGCGATTGTCGATGCACGACGGCAGGCGGAAACCATATTCGGCCAGGGTCAGCTTGCGGCGGAAATCGCCCTTCTGCATCGCCCCGATCTGCGGCACGGTCTGGTGGCTCTCGTCGATGAACAGCAGCGCGTTTTCCGGCAGATATTCGAACAAAGTCGGCGGTGGTTCGCCGGGCAGCCGACCGGTCAGGAAGCGGGAATAATTCTCGATACCGGCGCAGGATCCGGTAGCGGCGATCATTTCCAGATCGAAATGCGTGCGCTGTTCCAGACGCTGCGCCTCCAGCAGCTTTCCTTCTGCTTCGAATTCCTTCAGTCGTTCCGCCAGCTCATGTTTAATGGCGACTGTAGCCTGCTTCATCGTCGGGCCGGGGGTCACATAGTGCGAATTGGCGTAGACCTTGATGCTGTCCATCTTCGGTCCGCGTTCTCCGGTCAGCGGATCGAATTCGGCGATCTCCTCGATCTCGTCGCCAAAAAAGCTGATCCGCCACGCCATGTCTTCCAGGTGGGAGGGATAGAGTTCCAGCGTGTCGCCGCGCACACGGAATGATCCGCGCACGAAATTGGTATCGTTGCGCTTATACTGCAGGGCAACCAGCTTGCGCATGATCTCGCGCAGGTCGACGCTTTCTCCTTTCTTCAGCTTGAAGGTCATCGCCGAATAGGTCTCGACGGAGCCGATGCCATAGATGCACGATACGGAGGCGACGATGATGACGTCGTCGCGCTCCAGCAGCGACCGTGTGGCCGAATGGCGCATTCGGTCGATCGCCTCGTTTATCGACGATTCCTTCTCGATATAGGTGTCCGAACGCGGAACATAGGCTTCAGGCTGGTAATAGTCGTAATAGCTGACGAAATATTCGACGGCATTGTTCGGAAAGAAGGTCTTGAACTCACCGTACAGTTGCGCCGCCAGGATCTTGTTGTGCGCCAACACCAGCGTCGGCCGCTGCAGATTCTGAATGATATTGGCCATCGTATAGGTCTTGCCAGACCCGGTGACACCCAGCAGTACCTGCGATTGTTCCTGTTGCCGTAGCCCCTCGACCAGTTCCGCAATTGCCGTCGGCTGATCGCCGGACGGCTCATAGTCGCTGATCAGCTCAAAGGGCTGCCCCCCTTCAGACTTTTCCCCGCGTTCCGGCCTGTGCGGCTGAAATGCGGGCATGTCGCTGGGATCGGTGACGGAGGTGCGGATCGCAATATCGGACATGGGGTTGAGATAGGAGGCCGCTATCGCAAGCGCCAGCCGTCAGGAGCTCGCGGCGAAAGGCTTCATGTCGTGGATGTCGGCGCCGCCGGCATCGGCCACGCGCGCGCGGCCCATGGACCAGTTGGGCTGCATGCGTACCTGGGGATTCGGCGCACACCAGATCTCGCCAGTGGCATCAATCGCCGTGACCCATAGCAAATTATGTTCGGCGCCATAATCGATGACGCCGAAGGCCAGGCCATCGCCGCGCCCGATGACGTGGAGGGGAAGGGGAGGTTCCAAACGTGTGAAGGACATGGGAAAGTTCCTGTCGGAGCCCGCAAATGGGCTTCCTGCACTGTAACTGACAGACCCCGCTATTTGTGCCTTGATCCATGACTACCTGACCCGATTTTTTATTGGGGGTGGCCGTCCCCTCGCCATCGCTTTAACATGGATCCTCGAAGAAATCAGAGGGGGTTCTCATGAAAAAGCGCACGACGATGCTCATGGCTGTCCTGCTGGCGGCACCTGCCGCGGCGATGGAGCCCGGTATGTGGACGACCACCGGAAAAACGGTGGACATCGACATCGCGCTGCCGCCAGGCGTTCCTGCCAGCATGCGTGACATGATAAAGTCGCAGATGACGGGGCAAAGCTATTCCCAGGATCAGTGCATCACGCAGGCCGATCTCGATGAGGCGCCGGAAAAGATGTTCCAGGAGTCCGAGGGGAAGTGCGAATATGAACGCTTCGATATGTCGGGCGGAAAGCTGGATGCTGTTGCTGTCTGCAAGATGCAGGGCCAGACCATGCAAATGGTAATGACCGGCACCCATTCGGATAATGATTATCAGACCCGGATGACGATGACAGGGCAGGGCCAGATGGGCAATATGACGATTATCACTGAGGGATCGGGCACCCGCACCGGCGATTGCTGACCGGTCGGGGGGGCGCCGACCCGCTCAGCCGATCGGTTTCTCGTAAATCCGGTATATTTTCGACAGCGGGCTTTCCAGCGCGTCGGCAATGGCGGTCATTCCCTTATTATCCTCCAGCACCCAGCCGAATTCGCCGACAGTGGCCGAATAATTCTTTACGGAATCGCGCCGGATCAGCTCGATCATCAGGAATGCCATGAATGTGGCCAGCCTGCCCGACTGGTGCGTTTGTCGAACGCCCATCAGGGGGACGCGCATACGTTGCACCTGGGGCCGCCGCAGCCGCCACAGCAGCTTTGCCCAACCGAAGGGGAACAGCTTTCCGTGTAGATCGGCGGTCAGTTCATTAATATCGGGCAGGGTCATCATGAACGCGACGGGTTCACCATCCACTTCCGCGATGCGGATCAGATCCTCATAGACGATGGGCTTCAGCTTCTTGCCGACATAGGCGATCTCCGCCTCGGTCAGCGGCGTGAATCCCCAATTATCCGCCCAGGCGTCGTTCAGAATATCGAGGATCAGTGCCGCTTCCTCATCGAAGCGCGCTTTGTCGACTTTTCGGACATTCAGGCGCGCATTTTTCTCCGCCATGGCCACCATGCGATCGGGCGTTTCGGGAAAGCCCGCCGCTATGGGCAGTTCGTAGGTATATAGATCTTTCGCCTTTTCATGGCCCGCCGCCTCGACCAGGCGTTCATAATAGGCATGGTGATGGCCCATCATGATGGTCGGCGGGATATGGTGTCCCTTCACCAACAGCCCCGGTTCGTCCCAGATGCTCAGGCTGAACGGACCTAACATCCGGGTCATGCCCTCGGACCTCAGCCAGTCCGTCGCGACCTGCAGCAGGGCATCTGCGACCGCCTGATCGTCGATACATTCGAACATGCCCCATTGGCCCGTGCCCGGTCCCATATTTTCCAAGACCAGCTCGTCGATCTGCGCGGAAATGCGACCGACCATTTTCCTTCCGCGATAGGCCAGCCAGAACGCGGCGCGCGCGTGCAGAAACCAAGGATTGGTTTTCGCACCGCCGATAAGGCCGTGGACATCCGCCTTCAGCGGCGGTCGCCAGGCCGGATCATCATGGTAAAGGCCGTAGGGGAAATCGACGAAGGCGTTTCGGTCGGCGCGGGTGACGACCCTACGAAGAACGATTGGTTGATTATCGGGAGTGATCGCTGACGCTCGCTGATGCTGAAGGAAAGGAACGGCGCTCCTATTATGCCGCCTGCTGCCGTTCCAGTTCTTCCTTCACTTTCGCACGACGCTGCGGCGTCTTGAAGGTGCCGCCGGACTTTGCAGCGACCCATGGATAAAGCTTTGCCGCCTCCTCATCATAACCGAGATTGAACACTGACGGGCTTTTTTGCGGGCGCTGCGCGCGCTCGTAAAAGGTGCCGAACAGCCGATCCCAGGTGAAATCGGTGATACCGAAATTGCCGGTTTCGTCGTGGAAGTGATGCGCCATGTGGCGCGCTTTCATCTTTTTCAGGAATTCATACTTCGGCTTGTACGCCAGATGCTGGATACAATGCACGAACTCGTAAAAGCAGGTCGTCAGCAGTCCTGCGGCCATCGCGACCGCCATGCCGCCGACGCCACCGATCAGATACCCGATTGGCAGCATCGCCGCCGCGATCGCAGGCAGGGTCGTGTAAAGCGCGCCGAAAAGGACCTCCAAATGGTTGGGGTCCTGATGGTGGTCGAAATGGATACGCTTCCACGTCCGCGCCGTCAGCCGCGATTTGAACATCCACTGGCCATGCAGGACGAAGCGGTGGAGAACGTACCAGACGAGCGGATAGAAGACGACGGCCACGCCTGTCGCTGCAAGAATTTCCAGCGTCGTTGGGGGGTAGGCAATCGCCACGCCGATCGAAATCGCCGCCAGGATCAGGTAGCCCTGAATGGCGTAATATTGGAAATATGCCTTCACCAGGCCGCGAAAGTCCATCTTGTCGAGATGATGGGATTTTTCCCACATTCCGAGTCGAAAGCCCTTTATCAGCTTCGCTACGCTACTCACGATCTCATCGCCCTCAAATCTGTTCATCAGCTTCGTCAAATTCGCATATTGCGACGCAATGCGGCGAAGATGCGGCAGGTCGTGGGTTGCCTCATGGCAATGCGGGCTGCGGGCCGCAACAATCGCTATTCCTCGGTTCGGAAAAGCACGGCTTCCCCTACCAGAAAGAACATCAGAAATGGCCCCCAGGCGGCCAATATGGGCGGGGCTGCGCCAAATTGTCCCATCGCCAGCATCGCATTATCGGCCACGAAATAGGCGAACCCCAGCACCAATCCAATGACCGTGCGTTTGAACAACTGACCGGACCGTGCCAGGCCAAAGCCGGCCACCGCCCCCAATAGCGGCATCAGCAGCGCTGAAAGCGGGGCCGAAAATTTGTGCATCAATGCCGTGTGCAACGCGTCCGTTGGTCGGTCGGCCGCCTCCAGCCGCTCGATTGCTGCCGCCAATTCGGATGTCGTGCTTTCGTCGGGATCGGGCGTTTCGACGGTGTAGCGCGCCGGCGCGATGCCGCGCCCGACGATCGTTGGGCCGATCTCCTCGATCTGGGCGGCCGCCACGTTAAAGCTGCGCGCATCATCCAACTGCCAGCCGTCCGCAACAGGAACCGCACGAGGGCCGTTGGCGATCGCAACTAGGTCCGCGCCATTTGCGCTGCGCCGATAGACTGTGACACCGGTCAGCACCATGTCCGCTCCTGCGCCCTCGACCTGTTCGGCAAACAGAATATCGCTGTCGCCGATCTGCCATTCATCGAAGCGGGCCGTGCCAGGGTCGGCGGGAAGGACGCCGTAATCGGCCCCCTGCCATGCGTCCAGCCGGGCGTTGGTTTGCGGGAGCACGGTTTCCGAAAAGACAAAGTGCGCCACCGACACCAGCAGGGCGGTCGCCATCATCGGCAATAATATCTTGTGGGGCGAAAGCCCGGCACCTTTCATGATGACGATTTCGGAGGACGTCGAAAGCGACGCCCATGTCACCAGCGCGCCCAGCAGCACGGAAAACGGCAGGAATGTGTCGACCAATTGCGGCGCGCGAAGCTGGACATATTGCCATAGCTCGGCATTGCCGTTTCCGCTGACCGCCAGGATCTTTTCGGATTCCGACAACAGGTCCAGCATTTGCAGGATACCGACCAGGACGAAAGCGAAGGCGACGATCCTGATCGCGAACATGCGCGCCTGATAAAGAGCCAGGGTATTTGATGGCCATGGCCGCATCATGAAGACGTCGCCTGCATGCGGTGGGTTTTACGACGAATGAACCGCCACAGTTTCTTTATCGGCTTCGCAAGCTGGGTGAAGGCGCTTTCCAGCATGCCAATGGGTTGCCCGGCCGGCTTGAACGCCAGAACATAGAAGAACCAGCCGCACAGCGCGGCAAAGGCGGCGAAGCTTGCCCATTGACTAAGCGCAATCGGTATGTCGCCGGCCGCCCCGGCGCGCTCGGCCGTTTCCGAAATCTCATTATACACGACCAGGATGATCAGCGCCGCGAACACCCCCAGCGCGCTTGACGACCTCTTCGCGGGAACGGCGAGTGCCAGCGCAAGCAGGGGAATGACGAGAACGACGACGATCTGTACCAGGCGCCTGTGCAGGTTCGCCTCGATCGCACGCTGGTTCGCGGCACCGAAACTGGGGTTCGGATTGGCGCTCGCCTGCCACAGTTCGGGCAGGGTGAATTCCTGGTCGTCGGCGCCGTCCGCGCGGGCGCGAAACACATCGATGCGGGGCAGGGGCACGGCCAGGTCGTAGTTCTGGAAACTCAGCACGCGCGGTTCCGGGAATTCGGCTGCATCGTGAACGATAACACCCTCCTCCAGCCGCAACAGGATCACGTCGGGATCGTCGGTGGACAAAAACTGGCCCCGTTCCGCCGTTGCCGTTGCCGTCCGCCCGTCGGCGCGCTGTGTGTGCAGGAAAATACCGCGTAGGTCACTGCCGCTTTCCCGGCTCTCTTCGACGCGAAGGATCGTATCCTCCGCCACGAGGACGAAGGCCCCAACGTCGATGGTCGCGCCGAGCGCGCCTGACCGCAATTCGAATTCCAGCGCCTCATAGGTATATTGGGTGATCGGCTGGATGAACCCCACGATGCCCAGCGTCATCGCGCCCATTGCCAAGGCATAAAGATAGGGGACACGCAGCATGCGCAGATAGGACACGCCCACCGCGCGCATGGCATCCAGTTCACTGGAAAGGGCAAGTCCACGAAAGGCCAAAAGAATTCCGAGCAGCAGGCCGACGGGGACGCCGAGGCCCAGATATTGCGGAAACACATTCCCCAGCATTCGCCAAACGACGCTGACCGGACCGCCCTCGTTCACGACAAAATCGAACAGGCGCAACATCTTGTCCAGCAGCAACAGCATGGCGGCGACGACCAGCGTGCCCAATAG
Source organism: Pacificimonas sp. ICDLI1SI03 (assembly GCF_054740865.1). Classification (NCBI taxonomy): domain Bacteria; kingdom Pseudomonadati; phylum Pseudomonadota; class Alphaproteobacteria; order Sphingomonadales; family Sphingosinicellaceae; genus Pacificimonas; species Pacificimonas sp. ICDLI1SI03. The sequence continues at coordinate 1,509,640 of NZ_JBSQAU010000001.1, read as the reverse complement.
CGGCAGCGCGATCAGCCTGGCGATATATCTGTCTAAGCGGGCAGCGAGCATATCGGTGTTCGTTAGGCCCAGTCCTGCCCAGTTTTGCCCGGTGCCTGCCCAATTTTGGCCGCAACCGGAGGCAATATGTGATGTCCTGATGACGAAGGCATGGCTTTGCCCTTCGTCGGTGCACCGCGCAATAGCGCCCCGCATCAGAATACGCAAAGTCGGTGAGGAAGAGATTTTGAGATTCTACGGTAAACTTGTTCCGCTTTATCTGGCGAGCGCCGCTTTGGCGGCCGCCCAGCCCGCCATGTCGCAGGCTGCCACCGCAAAGCGTGAGATGCCGAATACACCCTCGGCCTGCTATTCGAACGCGAAAGAACCCGCGGCCCTGGTCCGCGTTACGGGCTTCAAGGATCGCGCCGGCCAGGTGCGTATCCAGCTTTATCCCGACGACCCCGACAAATTTCTTGAAGGGGGGGAGTGGATCCGACGCGTCGACGTTCCGGTGTCAAAATCCGGCGACATGGATATCTGCGTGCCGCTGCCCTACTCCGGTGAAATGGCGATGGTCGTGATGCACGACCGCGCAAAGAACGGCAAACTCGATCCGTTCGAGGACGGTGCCGGACTGCCGGGCAATCCCAGCATGAAGCTGGCCAAGCCCAAATATGACATGGCGAATTTTCAGGCGAAGGCCGGCGTCACGCCGATGACCGTCGTTCTCAATTACCACAAGGGTATTTTGGGCTTCGGCCCCGTGAAGCGGAAGTAAATCAAAAATGGCATCGGTCGCCCTCCTTTCCAATCCTGTTTCCACTGGCAATCGCGCCCATCTGCCCCGGGTGCGCGATTTCACTGCGCGGGTTCCGGAAATCTTTCATTACGAAGTGAATGACATTGCCGAGATTCCCAATGCGCTCAGAACGATCGCGCGTACCAAGCCAAAGGTGCTGGTGATCAATGGCGGTGACGGAACGGTCCAGGCGACGCTGACCGAAATTTATCACGGCAAGCCGTTCGGGGACACGCCTCCGCCAGTCGCCGTGCTGCCGAACGGTAAAACGAATCTGATCGCCGCCGACCTCGGCAGCGGTACCGATCCGCTGAAGGCCCTGGAACGTATTATCGAAATCGCCGAAACCGGCGTCGAGGATTATGTGACCCCGCGTAAACTGATCGCGCTCAACGACGGTCGCCTGTCGCGACCTGTCATGGGTATGTTCCTGGGGGGCGCGGGGCTTGCCTCCTCAATCCTTTATTGCCGTCATAAGCTCTACCCGCTCGGCCTGCCGAACTGGATGGCGCATTTTCTGACATCGGTGATGGCATTCCTCGTGCTGATCGTTGGATTGCCGGGCAAATGGGGTCCGGTATCGCGTGAAAAGCTGAGTGTGTCCGTTCGCCGTGACGGACTGCTGGAGGGGCACTTTCTGCTCCTGATGGTCACGACGCTCGAAAAGGTTCTGATGAACGTACAGAATGGTACGTCCGCCGACCGCCGTCTGGGCGTGATGGCGATCGACCAGACGCGCGGCGCGGTGCTCCGCGCCAGCTTTGCGGCTATCTTCGGCCGGCTAGGGCAATCGAAATTTCGGGGGCTTCACATGGACAGCGGGGACGAAATCCGCATTTCTGGATCGCAGTCCGACGTCATTCTGGACGGGGAACACTTTTCCGCGCCCAAGGGGGGCTCGATCATCCTGACACCCACTGAACCAGTGAATTTCCTGCGGCTGGCGGCATAGCTGCGGGGCGGTTAGGCCCGCTTCTCATGCTGATCGACCTTTACAGAAACGAGCTGTCGAAGCCTGTCGATGCCCAGGTCCGCGGATTTGCCGCTGATGTCGCGGCACGCCATGCCGGTGCGCTCGGCGTCCTCTTTTATGGATCCTGCCTGAGAGAGGCTCGGCTCGACGGCCTGATGCTGGATTTCTACCTGATCGTCGACAGCTATGAACGGGCCTATGACCGCGCATGGCTGGCGCGCGCCAATGCTCTTGTCCCGCCAAATGTTTTCCATGCCCGGTGGCAGGGACTGGTCGCGAAATATGCGGTGCTCAGCCTTGACGATCTGCAGCGTGAATGTCGTGGTGAAACGCGCAGCGTATCGGTCTGGGCGCGCTTTTGCCAACCTGCGCGCCTCGCCTGGGGGGCAGGGTTGCCGGCGGCCGACAGGATCATTTCTGCCGTTGCGAACAGTCCAGTGACGCTGATGAACACTGCCCGGCCGCTATTGCCGCAGGAAACGGACATGCGCTCCTTATGGTCTTCCGCCTTTGCGCTGACCTACGCGGCCGAACTCCGCGCCGAGCGCAAGGAGAGGCCAGGGGCCGTGTTCGATGCCGCGCCGGACTGGTATCGCTCCATCACGGCCCCAGCCCTGGCGGAAGCGAAACTGGACGCAGAGATAAGCGGCACGCTCATTCGATTCAGGGACGCGGTCGATCGAAGGGCAGGGGAGCGTGCCTGGGCACGGCGGCGGCGCAATGGAAAGCTGATCTCCGTCGCGCGCCTCGCAAAGGCAACCGCAACGTTCGACGGCGGCATCGACTATCTCGCCTGGAAGATAAACCGCCACGCCGGCAGCGATATCCGCATTTCTGACTGGCAGCGCCGGCATCCGATCCTTGCCGGCATCACCCTTTTGCCGCAATTATTGAAAAGCGGCGCGGTCAAGTAACGGCACTGCCGACCGCACAGCCAATTCAGGCCGCCGCCAGCCGCGCATGAACGTCGGCGGCAATTTCGTAACTTCTGACCCGCTTCTCGAAATCATGCACACTCGCGGACAGGATCAGTTCGTCGGCGCCGGTCTTTTCGATGAAGGAGACGATGGTGTTCGCCACGGTGTCGGCGGAACCAATGGCGCTTGCCGACAGCATGCCCGACAGCCGCGCGCGTGCATCAGGGGGCAGATCCTTTTCATACCCCTCGACGGGCCTGGGCAGCCGCCCCGGCGTGCCGCGACTCAGATTGACAAACGCCTGCAGGAGGGAGGTAGATAGAAATTGCGCCTCCTCGTCGGTTTCCGCGGCGACTACATTGTAGCCCAGCATGACATAGGGTTTCTTCAGCCTCTCTGACGGCTGGAAACGTTCCCGATAAATCCGGATCGCCTCGTGCATATGCGTGGGCGCGAAATGGCTGGCGAAGGCGTAGGGAAGGCCGAAATGTGCCGCAACCTGCGCACCATAGAGGCTGGAGCCCAAGATCCAAACAGGTACGTCCTCGCCCTCGCCGGGGACGGCGCGCACCGGCCCGCTGCCGGCAAAATAGGACATCAGCTCTTGAACATCGGCAGGAAACCGTTCCGCAGCCGCATACAGGTCGCGTTTCATTGCCTGCGCCACGACACCGTCCGAACCCGGCGCGCGTCCCAGGCCAAGGTCGATACGACCGGGGTGCAGTGCGGCCAGTGTGCCGAACTGTTCAGCGATCAGCAGGGGGGCGTGATTTGGCAGCATTATGCCGCCTGCGCCGACGCGTATCTTGCTGGTACCTGCCGCGACATGGCCGATAACGACGCTGGTCGCGGCGCTGGCAATGCCCTGCATGCCGTGATGCTCGGCCAGCCAGAAGCGATTGTAACCCAGACGCTCGCCGGCCTGCGCCAGCGCGCGGGAGTTCGCCAGGGACGTCGAAACGTCACCGCCCTCGACGACGGGGGAAAGATCAAGAATGGAAAAGGGGATCACAGGCCAAGTACGTCCTTCATGGTGTAAAGACCGGCCGGCTTTCCAGCCAGCCAGCGCGCCGCGCGCACAGCCCCGCGCGCGAAAGTTTCACGCGATTCAGCGCGATGACCGAGTTCTAGCCGCTCTCCATCGCCAGCGAAGATCACATTGTGGTCGCCCGCGACGGAGCCGCCGCGCAGCGATGCCATGCCGATCGCACCTGGCACTCTCTGGCTGTCCGGGCCGTCGCGTCCGCGTTCGGCCAGACGGCCCAGCGTTTCACCGCGACCTGCAGCCGCCGCTTCGCCCAGCAGCAGGGCCGTGCCGGATGGCGCGTCCACCTTGTGGCGATGGTGCATTTCCACGATTTCGATGTCCCAGTCCGGCCCCAGTGCCGCGGCAGTCTGCCGGACGAGTGATGCGAGCATGTTGACGCCGACACTGGTGTTCGCCGTCTGCAATACAGCTATATCGCGCGATGCTTCGTCAACCTGCTTCAGGTGAGACTCTGTCAGGCCCGTGGTTCCGATGACGATGGCGCATTTGGCCGCTAGCGCCGCATCCAGATTGCCCGCCAGCGCGTCCGGTGTCGTGAAATCGACCAGGACTTCGCAATCGTTCGCAATGGCAGAGGGGTTCGCGCAGATTGTCAGGGTACCGGTCAATGGCTCGCCGAGACATGGATGCCCCGGGCGCTCGGCTGCCCCGCCGAGTGTCACCCCGTCGGTCATCTCGACGGTCTCGATGATCGCGCGGCCCATGCGTCCGCCCGCACCCAATACGCCAATGCGGCTTGTCATGTTCTTCAGCGCTCCTATTCGTCCTCAAAGAGATGGAGAGCCCTATCATGCATGACAAGCCAGGAAACATCGTCATCCTGACCGGCGCCGGTATATCGGCGGAATCGGGTGTTGCCACATTTCGCGGTCCCGATGGCCTGTGGGAGGGGCACCGCGTCGAGGATGTCGCCACGCCCGAGGCATTTTTACGCGACCCCCGGCTGGTACAGAATTTCTACGATCAGCGCCGCGCCGCGCTGGCGGGGGTGGAACCCAATGCCGCGCATCTGGCCTTGGCGCGCCTTGATCGCGAATGGCCCGGGGATTTGCTGCTGGTTACGCAGAATGTCGACGATCTTCACGAGCGCGCGGGATCGCGGCGCCTTATCCACATGCATGGCGAATTACGCCGGGCATTCTGTCTGTCATGCGACGAGCGCCAGGATTCGCCTGCGACGCTGGTCGAGGAGGCTACCTGCGCCGCTTGCGGGGCGCCAGAGGCATTGCGTCCCGACATCGTCTGGTTCGGGGAGATGCCCTATCATATGGAGCGTATTGAGGAGGCCCTGTCCGTGGCCGACCTGTTCGTTTCCATCGGCACGTCGGGGGCGGTCTATCCTGCCGCCGGCTTCGTTCGGGTAGCGGCCGCGCATGGCGCGCGCACCCTGGAACTCAATCTTGACCCCAGTGAGGGGACGTCGTTTTTCGATGAAGCGCGCCACGGACCTGCGGGAACCTTGGTGCCGCAATGGGTGGATTCGCTCCTCGGCTAGTCCGTCTGGTCCTCCAGGCCGTGCATATCATCGTCCGACATACCAAAATGATGGCCGATTTCGTGGATAAGCACATGGGCGACGAGATGTTCCAGCGTCTCTTCATGTTCGGCCCAATAATCGAGCAGCGGCCGACGGTAGAGATAGACTGTGTCGGGCAGGGCGCCTGACACCTCGACCGAGCGGCTGACATCATGTCCATGATAAAGGCCCAGAATGTCGAACGGCGATTCCAGCTCCATGTCCCTCTGCACCTCCTCGGAGGGGAAATCCTCCACTTTCAGGACCACATCGGGCAGATAGGCCTGGAAAACCGGGGGCAGATCGGCCAGCGCCTGTCGCGCTATCGCTTCGATATCGTCAAGGGTCGGTGCGAAACCATGCGGGGTCGTCATGCGATCCCCCCCTAGAAACGCAAAGCACAGGAGGAAAGACGAAGATGAAAAAGCTGACCGAGGAAGAACGTGCCCAGCACTTGCCGAAACTGTCCGGCTGGAAAATTGCCGCAGACCGAGATGCGATTCAGAAAAGCTTTCAGTTCGACGATTTCGTCGCTGCCTTCGGGTTCATGACGAAAATTGCCCTGCTGGCGGAAAAGGCGGATCACCACCCGGAGTGGTTCAATGTTTACAATAAGGTAGAGATCACACTTACCACGCACGATGCCGACGGTCTTTCGACGCGCGACCTGGACTTGGCAAAGCAGATCGACGCCTTGTAAGCGCAGCTAGTCCCGGGGCAGGGTGCGGCGGAACAGCCTTACGGCATTGCCTCCCATGGCGGCGCGCACCTCTGCCTCGCTGAAACCCTGGTCCAGCAGGGCCTGCGTCATCGCCGCCATGCCGCTTGCATCGAAACCGGTAGTGACGGCGCCGTCGAAATCGCTGCCAAGCGCGACATGTTCGATGCCGACCAGATCGCGAACGTGTCGCATCGCGCGCGCCGTCGCGGCCGGGGTGGGGGCGCATACGGCGCCGTCCCAAAAACCAATGCCGATCAATCCGCCCGTAGCGGCGATGCCCCGGATTTCGGGGTCGGACAAATTGCGGTTTTCCGCGCAAGTCGCGCGCACGCCCCCGTGCGAGGAAATCAGCGGCCGCTCAGCCATTTCAATCAGGTCGGCCAGTGCCATATGCGACAGGTGCGCCACGTCGACCAGCATGCCGCTTTGTTCCATGCGCCGTACCGCCTGTCGTCCCATGGGGGTCAGGCCACCCTTGTCCATGCCGTGCATTGACCCTGCGAGATCATTGTCAAAGAAATGCGTCAGGCTCGCCATGCGATAGCCGGCATCGAACAGGCGGTCGAGATTGTCGATGCGCCCCTCCAGATTGTGCAGCCCTTCGACCCCCAGCAGCGCCCCCACGACCTGCTGTCCGCGCGCACGCTGGGCGAGCAGCAGGTCCAGATCGGCGTTCGTGCGTATCAGCAGAAAGCCGCCGGGCTCTTCCTGCGCTGCATCTGCCAGTTTCTCGGCATGATAGAGGGAGCGTTGCAGCAGGGAATCCCATGTTCGGATCGGCTGCAACTGAGCGACGGAAAGAGGCGTGATGTTGTCCGTATCGGCGCTGTTAGACTCGTAATTCTGTCCCCGCGGCGTCTTTGTGACGGATCCGAAGACCTGCAGCGCGACATTTCCGTCCCGCAGCCGCTGCAAATCGACATGCCCGCGTGCGGAACGCTCATTAGGATTGCGGCGCCACAGCAGCGTGTCCGCATGCAGGTCAGCGACAATCACCTCATCGTGCAGCGCCTGCGCTTCCTCGGAAACCCGCCAAAGCCCGGACCCCTCGATCCGGTTCATCGCGCGCTCTGCCATGGCGGGGACCAGCCAGAAAAACAGCACGATGATGATGGAAAAGACCGTAACCGTCGTGAAGAAGCGGCGAATCCTGCGCGCGGCGGCAGTTGCCGGTGGTTTCGCCTTCGCCTTTGCTTTTCCTTGCGGACCCGGTTTGCGCTTCGGTTTCGGCTTGGCTGCCATCAGGCTTTTTCCAGGGTAACGAAGCTGAAGTCCGGCTGCCCCTCGGGTCCTTCATGGCGCTCCCGCGCGATTTCCTGCCATTTCTCCCGGTCGAATGCAGGAAAGAATGTGTCACCCTCCGGCGTGGCATGCACTTCGGTCAGTTCCAGCCGCGTGGCGGACGGCAGCGCCTGCGCATAGATTTCCGCGCCGCCGATGACGAAAATCGTTTCCGCGCGCGCCTTCGGATTCAGGCCGGCTTCCGCGATCGCTTCTGCCAGATTGGGTACGACGTGCGCCCGCTCCGCCTGCCAACCGGATTGCCGTGTCAGGACGATATTATGCCGGCCGGGCAGGGCGCCGCCCATGGATTCAAACGTCTTGCGCCCCATGATGCAGGGCTTTCCGATCGTCATCCTTTTGAACCGCTTCAGATCTTCCGGCAGGTGCCAGGGCATACCGCCGTCCTTGCCGATCACGCGATTTTCCGCCAGTGCGGCCAGCAGAACGATGGCGGGCCGCGTCATACCGCGATCGGCGCCTTGATCGTCGGCGCTGCCTCATATCCTTCCAGCCGGAAATCTTCATAGCGAAAATCGAACAGACTGGCACGGTCGGCAATATGCATTCGGGGCAGCGGCCCGGGCGTGCGAGTGAGTTGCTCACGCGCCTGTTCCTCATGGTTCGAATAGAGATGCGCATCCCCCAGCGTCAGCACGAAGTCGCCGGGCTCCAGTCCGCTGGTCTGCGCAATCATCATCGTCAGCAGTGCATAGCTGGCGATGTTGAACGGAACGCCCAGGAAAATATCCGCGCTCCGCTGATATAGCTGACAGCTAAGCCGCCCGTTTGCGACATAGAATTGAAACAGGCAATGACAGGGGGGCAGAGCCATTGAATCGACCTCACCCGGATTCCAGGCTGTGACGATCAGGCGCCGGGACTCGGGGTTGGTCCGAATCTGATCCAGCACATTCTGCAATTGATCGACGACCCGGCCGTCCGCCGTTTCCCACCGGCGCCATTGCTTTCCATAGACCGGACCCAATTCGCCATTCTCGTCCGCCCATTCGTCCCAAATGGAGACGCCATTCTCTTTCAGGTAGCGGATATTCGTATCGCCGGCGACGAACCACAAAAGCTCATGGATAATGCTTTTCAGGTGCAGCTTCTTGGTGGTCAGCACCGGAAAGCCGTCTGCCAGGTCAAAGCGCATCTGATGGCCGAATATACTGCGCGTGCCCGTTCCCGTGCGGTCGCCGCGCACGACGCCCGTTTCCAGGACGGTGCGCATCAAATCCAGATATTGCTGCATGGCGGCAGTCATGCGTCAGACGATACATTTTGTGAAGTCCGCGTTTGCCGCTATGCGGCATCCCATGGGGGTGGCGACGACAGAGCAGTTCGGCTTTTGGCCGTATTACTGGGTGTTGACCCGCGACCTTTTGATGATCGCCGCCCTGGGCGTGGCCGTCTTCGGCCTTGATGAGCTGTTCGTCGATCTGACCTATATCGTGGGCAGTCTGCGGCGTCGATTCGGCGCCTATCGCCGCTATAGCCGATGGACGGAGGATGACGTCCCGCGCCGTGAACCTGCCGGGCGCTTCGCGATCTTCGTGCCGGCCTGGGACGAAGGCGACGTGATCGGCCCCATGCTGACGCGCCTGACGCGCACCCTCGATCACGCGTGCTACGACGTTTTCGTCGGCGTCTACGCAAATGATCCGGCCACCATCGCCGCCATCCGTCCCATCAATGACGAGCGCGTACACGTCACCGTAAATCCACGGCCGGGGCCGACGACAAAGGCCGATTGCCTGAACCATATCTGGCAAGAAATGCTGCGACATGAGCAAAAGGGCGGCTTTCGCTACAAGGGCGTCGTTCTTCATGACGCCGAGGACGTCGTCCATCCCAGCGAACTCAGAATATTCGATCATCTGATGCCGCGGATCGCCATGGTGCAACTGCCGGTCATCCCCCTGCCGGATGCTGATTCTCGCTGGGTCAGCGGCCATTACCTCGACGAATTCTCAGAACATCATGGCAAGACCTTGATCGTCCGCGAAATGTTGGGTGCCGCGATCCCGTCTGCCGGGGTGGCATGTGCCTTCGGCAGGCAGGAACTCGGCGCTTTGGCAGAATTGCGTCAGCAAATGCCGTTCGATGCGGAATCGCTGACGGAGGATTATGAGATAGGGCTGAGGATATCGCGTGGTGGCAGGGGTGCCTTTGTGCGCCTGCCCGAGCGCAATGGCAGGGGCGCCGTGGCGACACGCGAACATTTCCCTGCGAGCTTCGACGCTGCGGTTCGGCAAAAGACACGCTGGCTGACCGGCATCGTGTTTCAGGGTTGGCAACGGCTTGGCTGGGCAGGGGGCCTTGCCGACCGATATATGATGCTCAGGGACCGGAAGCCGCCGGTGAACGCGGTCATTATTCTTCTGGCCTATGCCGCCTCGATCATGGTCGCTATTTCGGTGGTCGCCAGATGGGTCGATGCCGATGCGGCACGTCTGCCGACGCTGGTGAGGGGCGGCTCCCTCCTGTGGTATCTGATGCTTTTCTGCACGGCTTCGGTTCTTTGGCGGCTCGCGATGCGGGCGTGGTTTACCGCCCGGGTCTATGGCCTTGTCGAAGGAGCGCTTTCGATCCCCAGGGCGGTTATCGCCAATATCTTCAGTATCCTAGCTGCCAGACGCGCCCTTGGCGTCTATCTGACGCTCATCGTGCGGGGTGAGCGCTTGCGCTGGGACAAGACCGTGCACAAATTTCCCGCCGCGGCAGACGACTGATGAGGCCGCTTTTCTGGCTTGCCCTGTTGGGGGCGCTGCTGTTCGGCTGGATGATCTGGCGCCTCGCCGTGCTGCAGGATAATGTGCGACTCCTCATTGCAGAGATGGGGCCGCCGCCCTCTGTGCCCGCTCCTGAACGGCACCGCGCTCCTGCGGCCTCTCCGCTATACCCCACCCCGGCCGACGAGACCCTTGTTGCAGCGGCGGGTGCACCGGTGCCAGCCGGTTCGCCAGGCACGTTCCCATCGCCCTCCCGCCAAGGAGGCCATAGGCAAATTGCCCATGACCCGGATGCGCTTGCTTCTTTGCCCCTTTCTTCCATCGCGACTGATTCTCAGGCCACTGGGCCGAGCGCCGCGACCCTCCATTCTGCCAAGGCCCCGATCCGCACGGATATACCGTCGATCCGCCCAGACCCGTTCAATCTGGCAGAAACTGCTTTTACACGGTTGCAAGCGGGGGACCGGCGGGAAGCGGCCGATTATTTCCAGCGGGCGCTGACAGAGGGGCCGGACCATCCTCAGGCTGAACTGTGGCGCGCGCAGCTTCGCGGTCTCAACAAGCGGCTGTCCATTTCCGCATATTGGCTGGCGCGTGACGAGGCTGCGGCGACGATCCTTCCGACCCAGCCGGTCTTTGGGGGAAGCCAATATGGCCTTGCCGCGTCATGGACACTCGATCCGCTCGCAAGGCAGCCAGTTTCAATCGAGGCGCGCATGACCGGCGCGCCTGCACAGGGCGGACAGCCGGGCATTGCGGAGGCGCTGGTCGGGGCGGGATGGCAATTGTTCGGCCGCGCAGTGCCCAAGCTGGTCGTCGAACAGCGGATTGCCCTCGGGGATGGCGGTATCAATGCAACGCAGATCCGGCTGTCCGGGGGCATGGCGACGGATCAGGAGAATGCCCTCGACGCGTCAGTATATGCCGATGTCGGAATTGTCGGCTGGCGGGATCGAGATGTGTTTGCGGGCGGGCAAGGGTTTACCGGCTATCGCCTGCGCGACGGTCTCAGCATCGGGGCGGGCGCCTGGGGCGGCATTCAAAGGGCAGGGAATACAATATCCGTTCTTGAGATCGGACCCGCTCTGCGTGCCCAGGTCCCTATCGGAGCGGCCACCTTGGACCTGCGGGCCAGCTACCGGCGCGGAATTGCCGGGAACGCTGCGAACAATGATGGAGCCGCATTGACGGTCGCACTTGGATACTGACCACTGTTGCGGCGCAGCAATCCAGTGGCGACTCCGCGCATAGCCCGTTAAGGCAATCCGCCATGGATATTTACCTGCCGATTGCGGAACTAAGCGTCAACGCCGCCGTGATCATAGGCCTTGGCCTGCTGGTGGGCATTACGTCGGGTCTGTTTGGCGTAGGCGGCGGTTTTCTGATGACTCCGCTGCTGATGTTCTATGGCATTCCGCCCGCCGTCGCCGTCGCTTCTTCCGCGACCCAGGTAACCGGGTCCAGCGTTTCGGGCGCCATGGCGCATTGGCGGCGTGGCGGCGTCGATGTGAAGATGGGCGCCGTACTGGTCGCGGGGGGCGTAATTGGCGCGCTGCTGGGCTCTGTGCTGTTTCGCGCGCTTCAGCAGGTCGGCCAGATCGACCTGACGATCTCGCTGATATACGTCGTTTTTCTTGGTCTTGTTGGCGCGTCGATGCTCATTGAAACTGTCCGCACGTTGCGGCGGCAGGCAAAGGGGGGGCGGCCGAAACAGTCCCGGCGCCAGAACCGCCTTATTTCCGCCCTGCCAGGAAAAATGCGTTTCCGCGCGTCGGGACTGTTCATCTCTCCCCTGGCGCCGTTGCTGGTCGGCATGGTGGTCGGCATATTGACGTTCGTCATGGGCATTGGCGGCGGCCTGATCATGGTGCCGATCCTCATTTACGTCCTCGGCATGTCGGTTGGCGTCGTCGTGGGGACCAGCCTGTTTCAGATCGTCTTTACGACCGCGGCGATCACGCTGTTGCATGCCGTCCAATCTAAGACGGTGGACATCGTCCTGGCTGCCCTGCTGCTGATCGGCGGTGTCATGGGCGCTCAGCTGGGCGCAAAAATCGCGATCGGCCTGCCCCCGGAAAAATTGCGCCTGGCGCTTGCCATTCTGGTGCTGATCGTGGCGGGGCGATTGCTGTTCGGGCTGACTGTCGAACCGGCGAACCTCTTCTCCATTCAGGTTGACGGCGCATGAGGTGGCTGCTGGCGCTGTTGACGTTGCTGGCTGTGCCCGCCGCGGCGCAAACCCCGCCCCGTTTGATCGCGGATCTGTCGCAAAGCCGGATCGACATCATCTATTCCTTTGCCGGTGCCGAGCTGCTTGTATTCGGCGCGATACAATATCCGGACGGGCGCACGCCCGACGAACGGCCCGATATCGCCATCGTGGTGCGCGGCCCGCCAGAGGCGATCACCGTCAGACGGAAGGAGCGGGTTCTCGGTCTCTGGCTCAATACGGATTCCGTTCGCTTCGAGACTGCGCCAACATTCTTTCGCGCCGCGTCCACCCGCCCCATCGCCGATATGGTGGACGAGCGGACCGCCGCCATATTCGAACTCAGCCCGCAATATTTGCAGCTATCACCGACTGGCGGCGCGGACGCGGCGATGGTGGCGGGGTTCGAGGATGGCTTCCTTGCCACATGGCAGGATGAGGCGCTTTACGGCTCGGACCCCACGGGCGTCGATCTTGTCGAAAATGTTCTTTACCGCGCCCGCATCGATCTGCCGAGCCAGGTGCCGGTCGGCACCTATACGGTTGAAATACATTTGATAGAGGATGGTGACGTCCTGTCCTCCACAACGCGTACCATCGATGTCGACAAATCCGGTTTCGAGCGGGCGGTTTATTCGGCAGCTCAGGAGGAGAGCCTGAGTTATGGCATACTTGCCGTTGCTCTGGCGCTTCTTCTTGGATGGGGCGCAGGCCTTTTGGTGCGTAGATAGGGAAAAGCGGGAATGTCGGTCGCGGAACGTTTGAAGCGGACGGAGAAGGTGCAGCGTGTGCCGTCTCCGAAACTCGATCTCTTTCGCCTGCGAGATTTCATGACAGCCGAGGAATGCGCGGGCGTGATCGAACGGATTGACGCCAATCGCCAGCCATCAACAATTGCCGACGATTACAATAATGATCGCAGCTTCCGCACCAGTGAAACGTGCCATTTCGACCGCGGCGATCCGCTGATTGCCACGATCGATCAGCGGATTTCCGCCCTCTTGGATCTCGACCCAGCACTCGGCGAACCGATGCAAGGGCAGCGCTATGCCATCGGTCAGGAATTCAAGGGCCACACGGACTATTTCGAAGCGAACGGAGACGCGATCAAGACGATCCGCCAGATCCCGGGCCAGCGCACCTGGACGGCGATGATCTATCTGAACGAACCCGGCGCGGGCGGGGCGACCCGTTTCAAGGTCATTCGTAAATCGATACAGCCTGAGCGCGGCACGCTGCTGGCCTGGAACAATCTGAAGCCGGACGGTTCGCCCAATCCGGCGACCCTGCACCACGGCATGCCGGTGCGCGCGGGGTTGAAATATATCATCACCAAATGGTTCTGCGAACGCCCGTGGGCACATCCGCAATGAGCGGTGAAGGGGTCTCCGGGCGTCCGACAAATCGGACGCCCGGCTTTACCATATCTGATTAGAAGTTTAGCGACTTCACGTTCTTGACGCCGTCAAGATTGCATATTTTCCATAGCAGCGGCTCGCTGACCGGCTCGTCGATGGCGACGAGCATGACGGCATCGTTGCCGCCAACGCGCCGGCCGAGGTTGAAGGTACCGATGTTGACGCCGGCCTCGCCGAGTGCGGAACCGACCGAGCCGATGAAGCCTGGCTTGTCCTCATTCTCGATGAACAGCATCGCGCCTTCCAGCTCCGCTTCCATGCGGATACCGAACAGTTCCACCAGACGCGGTGCATTGTCCCCGAACAGGGTGCCGGCGACCGAACGCGTGCCATCGGCCGTCTCTACTGTCAGGCGCAGCAGGCTGGAATAATCGCCTTCCTTATCATGGCGCACCTCAGCGACGTCGATATCGCGCTCGCGTGCCATGAAGGGTGCGTTGACCATGTTCACCGATTCCGAAATCGGGCGCAACAGGCCCGCCAGAACTGCAGCCGAGACAGGCTTCATATTCAGCTCGGCCAGCGCGCCTTCGGCCTCGATGGAAACACGGCGCACCCCTTCCGTCATCAACTGACCTGCCAGCAGGCCCAGCTTCGTCGCCAGCGCCATATAGGGTTTCAGGCGCGGTGCCTCCTCGGCGCTGACCGACGGCGTGTTGAGCGCATTCGTCACGGCACCGGTCAGCAGATAGTCGGACATCTGCTCTGCCACCTGAATGGCGACGTTCACCTGCGCCTCATCGGTCGATGCGCCCAGATGGGGGGTCGCCATGAAATTCGGCGTTCCGAACAGGGGGTTCGACTTTGCCGGCTCTTCGACGAACACGTCCAGTGCGGCACCGGCGACATGGCCGGATTCCAGCATTTCCTTTAACGCCGCTTCGTCGATCAGGCCGCCACGCGCGCAATTGACGATCCGTACGCCTTTCTTCGTCTTTGCAAGATTTTCCTTGCTCAGGATATTGCGGGTCTGATCCGTCAGCGGCGTATGAAGGGTGATGAAATCGGCGCGTTTCAACAGGGTGTCGAGGTCAACCTTCTCGACACCGATATCGCGCGCCCGGTCCTCCGTCAGGAAGGGGTCGAAGGCAACAACCTTCATCTTCAGTCCCAGCGCGCGATCTGCGACGATGGACCCGATATTGCCTGCCCCGATCAGACCCAGCACCTTGCCGGTGACCTCGACGCCCATGAAGCGGTTCTTTTCCCACTTGCCGGCTTGGGTCGACACGTCTGCTTCCGGCAGTTGGCGGGCCAGCGCGAACATCATGGCGATGGCATGTTCGGCGGTCGTGATGGAATTGCCGAACGGCGTGTTCATGACGACGATACCGCGTGCAGAGGCGGCATCCTTGTCGATATTGTCGGTACCGATGCCGGCGCGACCGATCACTTTCAGATTCGGCGCAGCATCCATGATGTCGGCGTCCGGCTTCGTTGCCGACCGAACGGCGAGGCCGTCATAATCGCCGATAATGGCGATCAACTCGTCCTTGGACAGGCCGGGCTTTTCGTCCACCTCAATACCGCGGTCACGGAAGATTTCGGCGGCTTTGGGTGACATTTTGTCGGAAATCAGAACTTTAGGCATGGGAAATCTCCTTAAGGGAGTATCCTCCCCCTTGTGCGGGGGAAGGCGCAAATCGTGCAATCATAAGAGGGGCGGCCGCCGCAAACGGGCGGGGGCAGCCATCGCTGCGTTCGTGCCCCCTCCCCACATGGGGAAGGGGCCTGACGTCAGCGTCCGGCTTTCACCTCTTCATAGGCCCATTCGATCCAGGGCAGGAGGCGACGCAAATCTTCCTCCTCGACCGTGGAGCCACACCAGATGCGCAGGGAAGGGGGCGCGTCACGATAGCCGTTGAAGTCGTAGGCAACGTCGCGTTCTTCCAGCATCTTGGCGATTTTCTTTGGCACGGCGGCCTGCGCGTCTGCGTCCAGCCCCTCATACCAATCGCCCTGGAACACCATGCAAACGCCGGTATTCGTGCGCTGCGCCGGGTCGGAAACCATGTTGCGCAGCCAGGGGGTCGCCTCGATCCAGTCGGTGACGATCTTCGCATTCGCATCGGCGCGTGCGAACAGCGCCTTCAGGCCGCCGATCGACTTCGCCCATTCCAGGGATGCGATATAGTCTTCCGTTGCCAGCAGGGACGGCGTGTTGATCGTCGCGCCCTCGAAAATGGCGCGGTTCAGCTTGTCGCCCTTCTTGATGCGGAACAGCTTGGGCAGCGGCCATGCCGGATCGTAGCTCTCGATCCGCTCCACGGCTTTCGGGCTGAGGATCAGCATGCCATGCGCGGCTTCCGATCCCATGACCTTCTGCCAGCTATAGGTGGTCGCATCCAGCTTTGGCCAGTCCATGGGCTGCGCAAAGAGCGCGCTGGTGGCGTCGTTGATCGCCAGACCCTTGCGGCCGGGTTCCAGCCAGTCGGTATTCGCAATGCGCGCGCCGGACGTGGTGCCGTTCCAGGTAAAGACGACGTCATTATCCTGCGGAATGGAGGCGAGGTCGGGGATTTCGCCATAGTCCGCATCAAGCGTGGTCAGCTCTTTCAGCTTCAGTTGCTTGACGGCGTCCTGAATCCACACATTGCCGAAGCTTTCCCATGCCGCCACCGTCGCGGGACCGGCGCCCAGCATCGTCCACATGGCGCATTCCAGCGCGCCCGTGTCAGACCCAGGCATGATGCCGATCAGGTAATCGTCGGGGATGCCCAGCAATTCGCGGCTAAGGTCGATGGCGTATTTCAGGCGTGCCTTGCCGACGGCGGAACGATGCGACCGTCCAAGGGCTTCGGTTTTCAGCTTATCGAGCGACCAGCCAGGAAACTTCGCGGTCGGTCCGGACGAAAAGAAAGGACGCTCGGGTTTGAGCGTTGGTACATTTGACATTTAAGTCTCTCCTCACAGAGAGCGCGCGCGGCGTTGGGACCGCGTGGCCCGCCGCCGTACCTATTGGCCTCGCGCCGCATGTCAAACGGTCATTTGGCGCGGCGGGGCGTCCGCCGCGCTATCGCTCCAGGCAAAGCTGCTCGATCTTGTCGGCCGCCAGCGCCGCTGCATTCTCAATGTCGCCCAGGGCAGCCTTGACTGCTGCTTCCTGCCGCGATGCGAAGGCACCGTGGTTCAGAAAGGCGGCGTCGACCGCCTGCCGCAAATCGTCGTCGCGCGTGATGACTTCGCCCATCGTCCAGTGCAGATAGTCGTGATTATCCTGCCATATCGCCGCTCCGTCGTTCAGAAAGACGCAGGGTCGTGGCTCTGCGATGAATTCATAAACCTGGCTGCTGACATCCCCCAGATAAAGATCCGCCGCGCGGGTATAGCTCATGTCTATGCTTCTCTCGCTGCCGAAATCGACGATGATTCGCCCCGGAACGGCGCGTCTCTCCCATCGCGACCTCTCCTCCGGCGACAGTCGGTCGGCCAGCCGGATGTGGGGCGCGATGATCAGGTTCCAGTCGGGCCGAGTTGCCACGGCGTTCCACACTCGTTCGGCATTCGGCCATGATCCCAGCTTCTTTGAAAAATGTGGGTTATATAGGATCGTCCGACGACTTGTATCTAGGCCCAGCGTGGGCGTCGGCGTGTTTCCCAGAACATGGCCCAGCTTCACGGCGCCGGCGGCGGTGACCCGCTCGGCGGGCTGCAGGCCCGACGATATGATCCGGCTGCGGTCCTTGCTGCCTGCGGTGATCACATGGTCGAATCGGGACAGGCGGGATTCGAATCCCACCGCGCGATCGCCCGCCCCGTGGGGAATATGGACCATCTGCGGTGGCCAGCCCGGTATACGACCCAAAAAGGATGATGTGCGTTCCGTCGTCACCAGCGCATTACAGCGGGCCAGGTGCGGCAGGTTTGCAACGACGATGGGCACTTTCAGCGCCGAAACCGCAGGAAAACCGGCGATCAGCGAGGATATTAGCGGCGGACGCCTGAACCGGGTAGCGACCAGATCCGGACAACCGCATTGGCGCGCGATGGCATCAAAGCAATCGACCTCTGCCTGCGTGGCGGCGAATGCGCGTACCTCGACACGCCCGCGCAGCGCCAGCTCCGCCGCGACGGGTGCGCTGTGCGCCACCTGATGACGCCCGCCAATATACAGAAAACCGACCTTGATACGCTTGGGCATTGATTCTTGACGGTCCTGCCTGTCTGCAAGCAGCAATGTCCTGCCCGGATGGCAGGACGGTGGCACTTGGCTGCGTTTTCTATCGTGCCTCTGGGAAAGGGTTCAATCTTTGCTACGGATCGCCGTTGGACGTCAAATTTCGGTCATGCTCGCCCTGATGACATCGTTTCTACGGCCTCTCCATTTGGCATTGCTGCTGTGCGCTGCCCTGACGGCCTGCGCACCGGACAGACCCGTGGTGACGCGTCCGCCGTCGGCGGGCCCTGCCCCCATTCAGACGCCCGCTTCGGGACCGGCAGCACAATGCTATGCCTCGCTCGACCGTGTGCCCGGCCTTGAATATCGACCCCTGGCGCCGCGCCGCACGGCGGAGGGATGCGGTTTCGATGACGGTGTTCAGCTTTTGCAGGTGGGCGTCCCCATATCCGGCATTACCGCCATGTCCTGCCCGGTCGCCGGAGCGCTCTACCGCTGGATCGAGGAGGGACTGCAGCCTGCGGCGCAGCGGCATTTCGGTCAGCAGGTCGTGCGCATTACCAGCTATGGCACCTATTCCTGCCGCAGCGTCAACAGCCGCCCCGGCGCAAGGCTGAGCGAACATTCCTATGCCAATGCGGTTGATATCGCCGCCTTCGAACTCGCTGATGGCCGGACGATTGGCGTTGAAACGGGATGGCGCGCCGGGGGCGCTTCCACCGCCTTTTTGAAGGATGTGCATCGCGCCGCCTGCCAGACGTTTCAGATCGTCATCGGCCCGGACGGCGACCGCTTTCACCAGGATCATATCCATATGGACATGGGCCGTGGCCCCTATTGCCGATAGGGGCGGGGGCGCTATGCGCGGGCGCATGACAAAAGAAGAAAAGCTTCACGACCGCCTGTTCCCCACCAGTGCCGAAGATGCCGAGCGCGCGGCGCACGGTCCCACCGAGCACCCAGCCTATCGCCTTGCCTATCAGGATCTCGATTTCCTGAAGCGTGAGGATTTGCGTTCGGTGCGGCTGCAACTCGAACTGCTGAAACCGGAACTTGTCCAGCAGGAGCGCGGCATCGAATCGACTTTCGTGATCTACGGGTCCGCCCGCATCCCGGAACCCGCCGCCGCCGAAGCGCGCTTGGCCGCCGCGACCAACGAGGATGAGCGGCGAAAGGCCAAAAAGCTGGCCGAAAAGGCGCGCTTTTATGACGAAGCGCGCCGGTTGGCGCAGATCGTGTCCTCCATGCCGCAGACAGACGACGGAAAACGGAATTTCGTCGTCGTCTCTGGCGGCGGACCGTCGATCATGGAGGCTGCGAATCGCGGCGCACATGATGTCGGCACCGATTCGGTTGCCCTCAACATCGTTCTGCCGTTCGAACAGGCACCGAACGCCTATGTGACGCCGGAACTCAGTTTCCTGTTTCACTATTTCGCGATCCGAAAGATGCATTTCCTGATCCGCGCGCGCGCCGTTGCGGCATTCCCGGGCGGATTTGGGACGCTGGACGAACTGTTCGAGACGCTGACCCTGATCCAGACCGGCAAGATCAAGCGCATGCCCGTGCTGCTGTTTTGCCGTGCCTTCTGGGACCGGATCATCGATTTCGAAGCTTTGGTGGACGAAGGGACCATATCGCCGGGTGATCTCGACCTGTTCCATTATGTCGAAACGGCTGAGGAGGGATGGCGGATCGTCGCCGATTTTTACGAGATCGAAGAGGGCGCCGAGGTGTGACTCTTGCCGGCGGGCCTCTCGCCGCCCCTGCGGACCGGATCGCGACGCTGGACATCATCCGGGGTATCGCAATCTGCGGAATCCTGTTCATCAATATCTGGGTCATGGGCAGCGTTTCGGGCGTCGAATATGACGCCCGTCTCAGCGGTTGGGGCATTCTCGATCAGGCCGTCTGGTGGCTGCAGATGGTCTTTGTCGAAGGGACGATGCGCGGTCTGCTGTCGCTGCTGTTCGGTGCGGGCTTCGTTCTCATGTCTGCGCGGGCTGGCGCGGGTCGTTATTTCCGCAGGACTCTGATCCTGATCCTGATGGGCGCCGCCCATGCGTGGCTGTTGTTGTGGCCGGGGGACATTCTCTTCGTTTACGGAATCGCGGGTTTACTTCTCTACTTCGTAAAGGACGTGGATGCCCGCCCGCTTGTCGGCGCTGGCATTGCCATTCTGGTCTTTCTGGCGGGTCTGGGTCTCGGCGGAACGGCAGAGGTCGCCAATATGCGCGCACTGGCGGAGGGCGCGGCCGCCGCAGGCGCGCAGGCGGATGACGCCCGCATCGTGGAGTGGGCGGATTACCGCGCTTCCCTGAAACCGTCGGCGGCAAAGATGGAGCGATCGCTGGAGGCGCGCGCCGGCAGTTTCGCCGAGAACTGGCATTACAAGCTGGGCGTCTCCAATGACTGGATGAAGCCGGAAAGCCTCGTCACGCTGGTCCTCGATGCGCTTGCGATGATGCTGATCGGCGCGGGGCTGATGAAATACGGCCTTTTGTCGGGCGAGGCTGATGCGGACCTCTATCGCTGGATGCTGGTGGCGGGATATGGCTTTGGCATACCGATCAGCGTTGCGGAATGGGGCCAGCTCTACGCCGCGAATTTCGCCCACCCAAACCCGATCCTTTTCTATTCGGACGAGATCGGCCGGGTCGCCATGACCATGGGCCATCTTGGTCTGCTTTTGTGGCTATGGCGGCGGGGGATCGGACGCCGTGCGCTCGGCATTTTCGCACCTGTGGGCCGCCTGGCGCTGACCAATTATATTTCCCAGACCTTGATTTGCCAGTGGGTCCTGTTTCCGGGATTTGGGCTGGGGCTCCACGCCCGACTGTCCCTCTCGCAGCTTTGGGGTGTCGCCCTTCTGATCCTCCTCGCGCAGATCGCGGCAAGTCATCTGTGGCTGCGCTATTTCCGCTTTGGCCCGCTGGAATGGCTATGGCGCTGGGGGACTTATCTGCGGCGTCCGGCTTGAGCATCGGAAAGAAAGCATTGTGCATGTCGGCTTGCGCGTTTCCCCGGTCGACGCCATGTTCTCTTGCATAACATCGCAGGAGACAATTCATGGCCACTACCGCCATCACGCCAGATAATTTCGATAGCGCTATTAAGACGGCGTCGGCGCCCGTCCTCGTTGACTTCTGGGCTCCGTGGTGCGGCCCCTGCAAGCAGATCGCCCCCGCCCTGGAGGAGCTCTCAGACGAGATGGACGGGGTGACGATCGCGAAGCTCAATACCGACGATCATCCCGAGCTCGCGGCCGAATTCGGCATTCGCGGTATTCCCACGATGATCCTGTTCAAGGACGGAAAGCCTGCAGCCACAAAGGTTGGCGCGCAGCCCAAGAGCAGCATCAAGGCATGGCTGGAAAGCGAACTCGGCTAATGCCGACACACCGAGCTGGCGGCCGGATGGCCGTCAGCTTCGGTAATCGGCGTTGATCGTGATGTAGCCGTGCGTCAGATCGCAGGTCCAGACCCGCGCGCGGCCGTCACCCAGACCCAGCGATATGCCGATATCGATGTCGCTGCCCTTCAGATGCTGGGCAACCGGCGCCTCGTCATAGCCGTCGACCACCTCCCCATCTCGCGCCACCGTCACCGTTCCAAAGCGGATGGCGAGACGGTCGCGGTCGGCGGGCTGTCCTGCCTTGCCCACGGCCATCACCACGCGTCCCCAATTCGCGTCCTCTCCTGCAATCGCCGTTTTCACGAGCGGTGAGTTCGCGACGGAAAGGGCAATGACCCGCGCACTTTCGTCGGATTCGGCGCCGTCCACATTTATGGTGATGAACTTCGACGCGCCCTCTCCATCGCGCACGATCTGCCGGGCCAGGTCTTCGCATACCTGGCGCAATGCACTGGCAAATGCATCCGCGCCGGGGCTGTCCCCGCTTTCGATCCTGCTGCCCGTGCGGCCGGTTGCGAACAGCAGGACGGTATCGCTGGTCGACGTGTCTCCATCGACCGTAATGCTGTTGAAGCTTTTGCCATTTGCATCGTTCAGCATGGCCTGCAGCATGGCGGGGGCGACGTTGGCGTCCGTGAATATATAGCCCAGCATGGTCGCCATGTCCGGCGCGATCATGCCTGACCCCTTTGCAATCCCCACCAGCGTGACGGTCTCGCCGCCGACGACCGCCTGTGCAGTGGCGCCTTTTGGAAAGGTGTCGGTCGTGCCGATGGCCAGCGCTGCCGCCTGCCAGTCCGCACTGCCGAGCGCTTCGGCCGCGCTACCGAGCGCATCGAACGCCCGCTCTGCGGGCAGGGGGACGCCGATAACGCCCGTGGCGGACAGGAACACTTCGTCCAAATTCAGGTTCAGTACTTCCGCCGCGCGGCTGCCGACGGCATGGGCCGCCGCCGCGCCCTTCTTTCCCGTAAAGGCGTTACTGTTGCCGGAGGAGACGACCAGCGCCCGCGCAGTGCCGCCGGACAGCCGCTCCCGGCACCATTCGACTTCCGGTGAAGGGCATAGCGACTTCGTTGTCACGCCTGCGACAGTCGTACCTTCATCAAGAACGACTAGGGTCAGGTCCATGCGCGATTCGGGATATCGGTATCCTGCATGGGTGACCGCGATACGCACGCCCTCGACCGGCGGCAGTTCGGGAAAAAGGGCGGGCGCAAGCGGCGAACGTTCTGACACGGTGGGAATAATTCCTTTTGCAATTCTGGAATTCAAGGATTAGCCGAAGCAGGCCTCTCAGCCGAGACCAAAGAGTCGGGGGGTGTATTCAGGCATTAGCTCGTTCATTTTCTCGTGCTATCTTGTTTTCGTGGCGTACCGGTAGCTTGCCCACTTTCCTTTGTTCGGGGGGACTATCATGACAGATCGTGCGAGAGCGCGGCCAGAAGCCATACCGGTATCGAAGCCCGCAAGCGATTACAGGGTGGAACTGGCGCGGCTAAGTGCCGAAAATGCCGCTCTTCGTCTGTCGATAGCGCGGCATTCGACCGCTGAGGCGCGCCTGTCTCTGGCCCTTGAATCGACTGGGTTTGGCGTCTGGGACTGGGACATGAAATCTGGCGACGTCTGGATGTCGAACAGCGCGCTGTCCGTTCAGGGCTATCTGCCGGGTGAGATAGAAACGCGTATGCTGGATGCGGAGGCCTATTTTCATCCGCAGGACTGGCCGCATTGGAAAAAACTGCTGACCTTGTGCGTAAAGGGCCGGTTGGACCTGATCGCTAACGAACATCGCCTGCGTCACAAAGATGGCGGCTGGGTCTGGATTCTGGAGCGTGCCCGCATTGTGGAGCGGGACGAGAACGGCCGCGCCGTACGGATGATCGGGACGCGCGCCGACGTGACGGAACGGCGAGAGAGCGAAGAACGCGTGCGCTGGCTCGCGGTCCACGATCCCCTCACCGGATTGCTCAACCGTGCGCTGTTCGAGGAAATGCTGAGCGCGGCCATTCATTCCAGTAATAAGGAGGGCGGGCGCGCGGGTCTGCTGTTTATCGACATTGATGATTTCAAGGCGATCAACGATGAAAACGGGCATGAGGCGGGCGATGGCGCCCTATGCCGCATTGCCGATCATCTGCGTGGCCTTTTTCCTCCCCCCGCGACGGTCGCGCGCATCGGGGGGGATGAATTCGGCGTGGTCCTGCCAAAGGTACGCAGCATGGCCGGGTTGAAGGCGCTGGCCAAGTCGGCGTTGAGAAAGCCTGATGCGGGTGTTCCATCGATCAGCATAGGCGCGGCGCTTTATCCCGACCTAGCGACCAGCGCCCGGGATCTGCGGCGAAAGGCGGATGTCGCCCTGTACCGTGCCAAGGCAGCCGGAAAGAGCAGGGCCGTCGTTTATGATGGCGCCTGAAACACCGGCGCCAGAAACACCCAATTGATAAGCGACGCGGGCGGCGGCACTCATCCTGCGCGAACGTTTCGACAGCGTCCGCTTCATTGACCAGCAACCCATGCGTTCCTATGTCGCGCGAGCAGTTTGGCGTGGGCCGCGAATGATCGCGTCCGCCGATATGAAATTTGAGGGTAGTCCATGCTCGGGATGAATGCGCTGGCGAAGCGCCTGTTTGGCTCTTCCAATGATCGGTACGTGCGCTCGCTGCACCCCATTGTCGACAAGATCAACGCGCTGGAGGAGGAGTTTGTCCCCCTCGATGACGATGCGCTTGCCGCCAAGACTCATGAATTTCGCGAACGGCTGAAAAACGGCGAAACGCTCGACAAGCTGCTGCCAGAGGCCTTCGCCACGGTGCGGGAGGCGGCAAAGCGGCGCCTCGGCATGCGTCACTTCGATGTTCAGCTTATCGGCGGCATCGTTCTCCATCGCGGCGAAATCGCGGAGATGC
Organism: Pacificimonas sp. ICDLI1SI03; assembly: GCF_054740865.1. Lineage (NCBI taxonomy): Bacteria > Pseudomonadati > Pseudomonadota > Alphaproteobacteria > Sphingomonadales > Sphingosinicellaceae > Pacificimonas > Pacificimonas sp. ICDLI1SI03. The sequence continues at coordinate 1,485,601 of NZ_JBSQAU010000001.1, read as the reverse complement.
GGACGGGCGAGGGCAAGACGCTGGTCGCGACGCTGGCAGTCTATCTGAACGCGCTGGAGGGGAAGGGCGTTCACGTCGTTACCGTGAACGACTATCTGGCCAGCCGCGACGCCGCCTGGATGGCGCAGGTATATGAATTTCTGGGTCTTTCCGTCGGCGTTATCATCCCCGATCTGCCGGAACATGAACGCCGCCGGGCCTATGCCGCGGACATCACCTACGGCACGAATAATGAGTTCGGCTTCGATTATCTGCGCGACAATATGAAATATTCGCGTGGCACGATGGTGCAGCGCCCGTTCAATTTCGCGGTGGTCGACGAGGTCGATTCCGTTCTTGTGGACGAAGCGCGGACCCCCCTGATCATCTCCGGCCCGACGGAGGACAAATCCGAGCTTTACGTAAATGTCGATCGCATCGTTCGCCAGTTGGAAGACGACGACTACGAAATCGACGAGAAGCAGAAATCGATCATCCTGACCGAGGATGGCACGGAGCGCGTCGAACGCCTGCTGGAAGATGCTGGCCTGCTGGAGGGAGAGAACCTCTACGACATCGAAAACACGCAGGTGGTGCACCACACCAACCAGGCCCTGCGCGCGATCAAGATGTTCAAACGCGACAAGGATTATATCGTCAAGGACGGCAAGATTGTCATCATCGACGAATTTACCGGCCGCATGATGGAGGGGCGCCGCTGGTCCGACGGCTTGCACCAGGCTGTCGAGGCAAAGGAAAATGTCGATATCAAGCCGGAAAACCAGACTCTGGCGACGGTCACGTTCCAGAATTTCTTCCGCATGTATCCAAAGCTGGCCGGCATGACCGGCACGGCGGCGACCGAAGCGGCCGAATTTTACGAAATCTACAAGCTGAACACTGTTGAAATCCCGACCAACGTGCCTGTCGCCAGACAGGATTATGATGATCAGTTTTTCAAGAATGCCGGCGACAAATTCAAGGCGATCGTTGAGGCGATCCGCGATGCCACGCGTAACGGCCAGCCCGTTCTCGTTGGCACGACCAGCATCGAAAAATCCGAAATGCTGTCGGAATTCCTGAAGAAGGAGGGGGTCGATCATTCGGTCCTCAATGCCCGCTTCCACCAGCAGGAGGCGCATATCGTCGCCCAGGCGGGGCGTCTTGGTGCCGTCACCATCGCCACCAACATGGCGGGTCGGGGCACCGATATTCAGCTTGGCGGCAATCTCGATTTCCGTGTCGAGGACGAGCTTTCCTCCATGGAGGACGGCGCCGAAAAGGATCGCGAGATCGAGCGCATTCAGAAGGAGATCGAGGCGGAACGCCAGGCTGTGCGCGATGCCGGCGGATTGTTCGTGCTGGGCACGGAACGTCACGAAAGCCGCCGTATCGACAATCAGCTGCGCGGCCGTTCGGGTCGGCAGGGCGACCCGGGTGTCAGCCGCTTCTTCCTCTCGCTCGATGACGATCTTCTGCGTATTTTTGGCCAGGCCAATCTTCTCAACCGCATGATGCAATCCGGTCTGGAAGACGGCGAGGCGATTGAACATCCGTGGATTTCGAAGGCGATCGAGACCGCCCAGCGGAAGGTTGAGGCGCGGAACTACGACGTCCGCAAGAACCTGCTGCAATATGACGACGTCATGAATGATCAGCGCAAGGTGATCTACCAGCAGCGCGAGGAGGTCATGGATTCGGAACGCGTCGACGATGTGGTCGAGGAGATGCGCACCGAAACGGTCAGCGAACTGGTACGCAGCTACGCGCCGCCATCATCATATCCCGAACAATGGGATGTTGCAGGCCTTTCCGAAGAGACGCAGCGCGTCATGGGTCTCGACCTGCCCTTCACGGAATGGATGCAGGAGGATGCGGTCAGCCAGGAAATCTTCATCGACCGCATTACCGAACGTGCCGCCGCCGCGCTCGAGGCGAAGGTGGCCCAATTGCCAGAGGGCAAATGGTTCGAGGTGGAGAAGAGCTTCCTGTTGCAGGCCATCGACACGCGGTGGAAAGAGCATCTGGCGACCCTCGACGCTCTTCGCGGCTCCATCCATCTGCGCGCCTATGCGCAAAAACAGCCGATCAACGAATATAAGCAGGAGGCGTTCGAACTGTTCGAGCGCATGTTGGGTACCATTCGCGAGGATGTGACGCGCATGCTGGCGAACGCCCGCCTTGCCGAACCGCGGCCCGAGCCCAAGCCTTCGGAATTCGTGACGACCCATATCGACCCCTTCACGGGCGAGGACGACAGTTTCCCGCATACGGAGCGGCCCGGCCCGGCCCAGCGCGCGCTGCCGCCCATGCCGGCAGGAACCGACGCCCGGATCAGCCGCAATTCCGCTTGTCCCTGCGGGTCCGGCCGGAAATACAAGCATTGCCACGGCGCGGCGGGTTAGAGGCGGTTCAGTCTCTTTGCTGGTCGGGTATGATTTCGCCCGCCAGCATGTCCCCTAACGTCTAGCGTCCGCTCTATTGGGGTCGAAGTCGGCATGGGTTCCGCGTGCGGAGATGGCATCGCACAGGCGCACCAGCGCGACGCCATAGGCGGCGGTTCGCATATCGATCTTTTTCTCGTTCATCATATCGAGAATTTTTGAGGCCGCTTTTTCGATCTGCTGCTTCAGGTACATGTCGACATGGGTTGAATCCCAGGGCAGCCCCGCCCGGTTCTGCGCCCATTCCGCATGGCTGATTGTCACGCCACCGCCGTTGGCCAGAATATCGGGAACGACCTCTACGCCGGCACTGCGAAGCATGTCGTCCGCGTCTGGCGCGACCGGGCCATTGGCGATCTCCAGGATGGCCTTGCAACGGACATCGCTGGCATTTTTCCGCGTCACCACGCTGCCCAGGGCCGCCAGCGCCAGTATATCGCATCGCGCGGAGAGGATGTCGTTCCGGTCACCCCTCTCGACGCCGTCCTGCTTGGTGTCTGTAACGGAGCCGCCGGCGCGCTTCGCCGCCCTTAACGCATCCACATCCAACCCATCGTCGCGGCGGACCATTCCTGCGGAATCGGATACAGCGACGATGTGATGTCCGGCCTCCGCCGCGCGCGTCGCGAACCACGCCCCGGCATTTCCGAAACCCTGTAACGCAATGGTCAGCGGACCGTCACCGACCCCCAGTTCCCCGCGCACGGCCTGAAGCGCGATTAGCGCGCCGTGGCCGGTGGCGGGGGTGCGCTGTGGGATACCGCCCAGGGATGCAGGCTTGCCTGTAAAGGCGGCAGGACAGATCGACCCTACCAGATCATTATACTGATCCGTCATCCACGCCATTTCCTGCTCCCCAGTCGCCACATCGGGGGCGGGGATATCGCGATCGGGCCCGATTATCTTGGCGAAGCGCCGTACCCACTGGCGCGCCAGCCGCTCCTTTTCCATCAGCGTTAAGTCGTTGGCATCGACCTGCACGCCGCCTTTAGCCCCGCCAAAGGGCAGTCCCATCAGCGAACATTTCATTGTCATCAGAAAGGCGAGCGTCTGCACTTCGTCGGCGGTGACGGACTGGTGGAACCGGATACCGCCCTTTGTCGGCCCCAGCGTCGAATCATAGCGGCACCGCCACGCCTTCAGCGCCAGCAACGATCCGTCGTCGCGCCGCAGCGGTACGGACGCGGCCAGCGTCTCCGCCGGATAATCCAGTCGCGTAACCAGCTCTGTATCGACGTTCACATGTTCGGCAGCGCGATGCATCCGTCCGCGCGCCGCGTGCAGCATTTCACCCATGCAGTGCTCCTCAGCTTATGTTGCAAGCAAAGGTGGCATCGCCATTAAGTTCCCTTATGTTGCATCGCAGCAGGCTGCGGCACATAAGCGCGGTCACTGAATTACGAAGGACTATCATATGGGATATCGCGTCGCCGTCGTCGGCGCGACCGGCAATGTCGGTCGCGAAATGCTGAACATCTTGCACGAGCGGGAATTTCCGCTCGACGAACTCACCGCTGTCGCCTCGTCACGCAGCCAGGGGCGCATGATTGATTTCGGCGACTCGGGGCAGGAGCTGAAGGTTCAGTCGATCGAGCATTTCGACTTTACCGGCTATGATATTGCCCTGTTCGCGGCGGGAAGCGGCCCCACCAAGACATATGCGCCAAAGGCCGCTGCCGCCGGCTGCATGGTGATCGACAATTCCTCGCTTTATCGCATGGAACCCGACGTGCCGCTGGTGGTGCCGGAGGTAAATCCCGATGCGATCATGAAGGCGAAGCGCAACATCATCGCCAATCCGAACTGTTCCACGGCACAGATGGTCGTCGCCCTGAAGCCGCTGCATGATGCCGCGAAGATCAAGCGCGTCGTCGTATCGACCTATCAGTCCGTCTCCGGCGCCGGGAAGGAAGCGATGGACGAGCTGTTTACCCAGACGCGCGCCATCTTCGTCGGCGATCCGAAGGAGAATCAGGTCTTCACGAAGCAGATCGCCTTCAATGTGATCCCGCACATCGACGTTTTCCTGGAGGACGGCTCGACCAAGGAAGAGCGTAAGATGGTGCAGGAGACGCACAAGATCCTGTCGCCCGATATCGAGCTGACCGCGACCTGTGTCCGCGTGCCGGTATTCGTCGGACATTCGGAAGCGATCAATATCGAGTTCGAGAACGAGCTGACGCCGCAGGCGGCGAGGGACATCCTAAGAAAGTCGCCCGGCATCATGGTCGTCGATAAGCAGGAGGATGGCGGCTATGTCACGCCGGTCGAATGCGTCGGCGATTATGCCACCTTCATCAGCCGCATTCGCAAGGATCCGACGGTGCCGCATGGCCTCAACCTGTGGTGCGTCAGCGACAATCTCAGAAAGGGCGCCGCCCTCAACGCCGTCCAGATTGCGGAGCTTGTCGGCAGGAAACAGCTGAAGAAGGGATAATCCCGCTTCGGCACCTTCAATAGAAAAAGGGCCGCTCCGAAAGGGGCGGCCCTTTTTTTTAGGTCTGTCAGCGGGGGCGGCGGCGAACCGCGCCCCCATCGCAGATTACATTCCGGCGCCGCCGAAATTGATCTCCACGCGGCGGTTCTGCGGTTCGCGCACACCGTCGGCGGTTTCGACGAGCGGACGGCTTTCGCCGAATGCTTCCGTCGAGATGACGCCTTCGGGAACACCACGACCGACCAGATATTCGCGGACCGCATCTGCACGGCGCTGCGACAGGCCGACATTATAGCTCGCGCTACCCGACTTGTCGGCATGACCGGCAAGCGTGACGCTGGCCGAACCGCCTTCGGAATAGGCCGTTGCCGCACGGTTCAGCGTATCGGCAGCCTCTGACGTGACGTCGGACTCGTCCCAGTCGAAGAAGACCAGGAAATTATCGGCGACCGGCGCCGGGGGAGGCGGCGGCGGGGGAGGAGGCGGAGGAGGTGGCGGGGGAGGAGGGGCTGCCTCTTCACCACCAAAGTTGAAGCTCAGCGTTGCCAGCGCAGAATGGCTCTGGAACTTGCCGTCCAGTTCCGTACCGTTGCGTGCGACCTGCGTGTAATCAGGGATCCGGAAATAGCGGTACTTGACCCCCACATCGACCCAGCGGGCGATCGGATAATACAGCTCGGCGATGCCCTGATAGGCGAATTCCTCCGTCTTGTCGTCGATGAAGGCCACGCCAGGCTCATAGATCTGATAGATGTCGGCATCGATCTGTGCATAGCCGACACCGCCGCCGATGCTGACACCCACGCCGTCATTGCCGCCAATGTCCAGCAGGGCGTTCAGCATGCCTGCCCAGATACGCGTCGATCCGCCGGCACTGGTAAAGGTGCCGTCCGAATAATTGCCGGGCGCAAGCGGGTCGCGGCCCGTGACGCCGCCGCCCTGAAACCCGACCGGGGAGTCGTTCAATTCGACGATGTTCAGCTCGGCGACCTTGCGCGAGCCTTCCAGCTCGACGCGAAACATGCCGAAATCATAGCCCACGACCGCGCCGACATCATAGCCGTTGCTATGCTTCACGCGCAGGGGATCGTCAGAGGTCGTGTCGACGTCCGCAAGGTCGAATTTGATATCGCTTGCGTCGAAGAAGCCGCCCTCGACACCGACATAGGCGGCCCCGTCGCGCGCCATGGCGGGCGCGGCGGCCATTGCCGACGATAGCAGCAGCGCCGCTACGAGCTTGTTTCTGGTCATTGTGGAAAGTCCCCTTGAATCTAATGGCGGAGGGTTCGCGCAAATATTGTTGCAGGACCGCCGCCTACGCACCTTGTATGACAGTTTGACGTCGCGGGGACTGAAACTGGTGCAAATGCGATAGCTGTCGATCGGTCCTATGGCGCCTATGCTGCCCCTCGCCATCCAGACAGGAGATCGCCCGTCATGTCCCAGCCCTATCAGGAACTCAGCCGCTCGATCGCGGGCAAAATCGCCATCGTCACGGGCGCGGCCAGTGGCATGGGCCGCGCGACGGCGCGCCTTTTCGCGGGGGAGGGCGCGCGTGTCGCGGTCACCGATCTGCGGCAGGAGGATTGCGATGCCGTTGTCGCGGAAATCGGCTCGGCTGGCCTGCCCGGATCGGCGCGGGCATGGGCGCTCGACGTATCCGATCCGCAGGCGATCCGCACCACGGTTGCGGCTATCGCCGAAAGTTTCGGCGGCATCGACATTCTGGTGAACAATGCCGGCTTTGCCCTGCCGGGCGACATTGCCGAGGAAAGTTACGAGGATAGCTGGCAACCGACGCTGGCGGTCATGCTCTCCGCGCATCAGCGCATGATCCGTGCCGCGCTGCCCCATCTGCGACAGGCGGAACATCCCCGCATCGTCAACATAGCATCGACTGAGGGGCTCGGCGCGACGCCCGGCAACAGCCCCTATGTTGCCGCGAAACATGGTGTCATTGGCCTGACGCGCGGCCTCGCCGTGGATCTGGGGCGGGAGGGGATCACCGTCAATTGCGTCTGTCCCGGCCCCATCGTGACCGGCATTACAGAGGCGATCTCCGACGAGCACAAGACGATCTACGCAAAGCGGCGTGTGCCCCTGCGGCGCTATGGCATTCCAGAGGAGGTGGCGCACATGACGCTGAACTGCGTCCTTCCGGCCATGAGCTATCTTACCGGCGCCGCCATCCCGGTCGACGGGGGCATGACGATCAAGAATGCCTGAGGGAAAGGCTTTCGGGCCTTGAATGCATGTCGGTGCGCCGTCATCCCGGCGCGCAGCAACATATCTTTGGGATGCCACCATGACCGCCGTTCAACAGCACCACTTCACGACCTCTGATAATGTCAAACTGGCCTGGCATGAAATGGGACAGGGGCGGCCGCTATTGCTGCTGCATGGCCTCTTCTCCAACGCCCAGATAAATTGGGTGAAGTTCGGAACGGCCAAGCGGCTGGCAGAGGCTGGCTTTCGCTGCCAGATGCTCGATTTCCGCGCACATGGCGGCAGCGGCGGTGATCCCTCGGCGGAATGGCCCGCCAATGTGCTGGCGCGCGATGTCGCCGAATGGGTGCAGCATCTCGGCCATGATGAATATGATCTTGGCGGCTTTTCCCTTGGTGCCCGCACCGCCGTGCACGCCGTCATCAATGGCCTCGCCCCGCGTCGCCTCGCCATATGCGGCATGGGGCTTCGCGGCATCACCGATCAGACGGCCGGGACCGACTGGTTCATTGACGCTGTATCGAACCGTGCCGGGCACAGCCTTGGCAGCGAAGAATATTTCGCCGTTCAGTTCATGAAAACGAACAAGGTCGATCCGGATGCCGCCCTTCGCCTGCTACGCGCTCAGGTCGATGCCGACGAACAGGACATCGCCGCCATCGACATTCCGACCGGCATCATCTGCGCGACCGATGATCGCTTTTATGACGATGCAAGGGCGCTGCAGGAATTGATGCCAACTGCAAGCTTTACGGAAATTCCCGGGACCCACATGTCGTGTGTGTCGAAGCCGGAATTCGGCGCAGCGCTCGTGGACTTTCTAACTGCTTGACCACACTGCGGCTTCGCGACCATTCTATCGGCTTAGATCAGCCTTTCGGAGTATAAGAGTATGCTAAAGCCCATTTCCACCATGGCACTTGCCGTCGCATTGTTGTCCGGCTCCGCAGTCGCACAAACGGATCGCGCCGCGCAGGCGGAAACGCCGGCCGCGGCCTCCGCTGCTGCTCCGACGGTCGCTGATGCCGACGCCTTCGTGGTCGAGGCGGAACAGCGGCTTGCCGACCTCGCCCTCTACACGGCGAAGGCGGCGTGGGTGAACGCCACCTATATCAACGTCGACACCGACTTTCTGGCTGCGCGTGCCGGGGCGGAATACACGGTGGCCGCGGTCGAACTGGCGACCGAGGCCGCGAAATATGCCGACCTTCCGGGACTCAGCTACGATACGAAGCGAAAGCTCGACATGCTGCGTCAGGGAATGACGGCCCCGGCACCGAATGTACCGGGGGCGGCGGATGAGCTGTCGACCATCCTCACGGGTCTCAGCTCTACCTATGGCAAGGGCAGGGGCCTCTACAAAGGAGAGGAAACCCGCGGCAACGATCTGGAGGCGCTGATGGGGACAGAGCGCGACCCCGCTCTGCTGGAGGAGATGTGGCTGTCCTGGCACAAGGTCGGCACGCCGATGAGAGAGGATTATGCCCGCTTCGTCGAACTGTCGAACCAGGGCGCGCGCGAACTGGGCTATGCAGATACCGGCGCCATGTGGCGGTCGGGTTATGACATGGATCCCGACGCCTATGCCGAGATGCTGGACGCCAATTGGCAACAGGTGAAGCCGCTTTACGATCAGCTCCACTGCTATACGCGCACGAAACTCAACGAAAAATATGGTGAGGATGTGCAGCCTGCGACCGGCCCGATCCGCGCGGATCTGCTGGGCAATATGTGGGCGCAGGAATGGGGAAACATCTATGATGTCGTCGCGCCGGCGGGTGCGGGCGATGTCGGCTATGATCTGACAGAACTGCTGGAGCAGGCGCAATATACGCCGAAGGGCATCGTCGAGGCGGGCGAGGGGTTCTTCTCGTCACTCGGCTTCGCGCCCTTGCCCGACACGTTCTGGGAACGCAGCATGATCACCGCGCCTGCCGATCGGGAGGTCGTGTGTCATGCGTCGGCGTGGGACGTCGACAATGTGGACGACATCCGGATCAAGATGTGCACGAAGGTGAACGCTGACGATTTCGTCACGGTGCACCACGAACTGGGGCACAATTATTACCAGCGCGCCTATAACCAACAGCCGTTCCTCTACAAGAACAGCGCCAATGATGGTTTCCACGAGGCGATCGGCGACATGATCGCGCTGTCGGTGACGCCGGACTATCTGGTGCAGATCGATCTGCTGGATCAGGCGGCGGTCCCGTCGGAAGACAAGGATATCGGCCTTTTGCTGCGTCAGGCGATGGACAAGATCGCTTTCCTGCCCTTCGGCCTGATGATCGACAAATGGCGCTGGCAGGTATTTTCCGGCGAAACGACGCCGGAGGAATATACCGATAGCTGGACTGAGCTTCGCCGCGAATATCAGGGCATCGTGCCCCCAGGCGGCGCACGTCCGGCAGACGCGTTCGATCCGGGCGCGAAGTACCATGTCCCGGGCAACACGCCCTATACGCGCTATTTCATGGCGCGCCTGCTGCAGTTCCAGTTCCACCAGGCCGCTTGCGAACAGGCGGGCTGGACGGGACCGCTGCACCGCTGTTCTATCTACGACAATAAGGAAGTGGGTGAGCGTTTGAACGCCATGCTGGAAATGGGCGCCAGCCGTCCGTGGCCGGAGGCGCTGGAAACTTTCACCGGCAGCCGCGAGATGAACGGCGACGCAATGCTCGCCTATTTCGCCCCGCTACAGGCCTGGCTGGAGGAGCAGAACCGCGGAAAGCAGTGCGGCTGGTAGGGTAGCAGCCCTGTCCTGATATTGGTGGCCCCGTCCTAACCCGATATGTCTCTGCCGGAGGTTTCCGGCAGGAAGAAGAATGTCGTGAACAGGGCCACCGATACGACCGCGAACGTATACCACAGGCCGTTAAAGACGCCGCCCGTCTGCACGACGATCAATTGTGACGTGAAGGGCAGCATCCCGCCGAAAATGCCCGTGCCTATGTGATAGGACACCGACATGGAGGTGTAGCGTATTCGCGCCGGGAACAGCTCCACCAGGATGGCGGCGACGGGCCCGAAGGTGGCCGCCGACAGCAGGCTCAGCGCGATTACGCCGATCAGGACCACGGCGTCATTGCGCGTTGCGGGGTTGCTCTCAAGCGGATAGCCCGCCTCTGCCACTGCCTGTGCAAATCCCTCCGGATCGAAATTCAGCAGACGGACATCCGCAATGGCGACCTGAAAGCTTCCTTCCCGACGCGAAAAATCGATGCCGTTCGCGACGAACCATTCCAGCGACTTGGCGCAGTCCCCCTGCTGCACGTCGGCCAAGGCGGAGTAGTTGCAATCGTCCGGTACGCTGATGACAACCGGATTTTCCTCCAGCGCGCGATCCAGTTCCGGGTTCGCCGCTCCCGCGATCATGTGATAGATGGGAAACAGCAGGGCCAGTGTGACGGCATAGCCGGTGACAACCACCTTCCGCCTCCCGACGCGGTCCGACAACCAGCCAAAGAACACGAAGGCGGGGGCGGCCACGATAACGCCCCAGGCGATCAATTCGCGTGCATCCGCTTCCGATACGCCGCTCGTCGATTGCAGGAAGAACAGCGTATAGAATTGGGCATTGTACCAGATCACCGTCAGGCCGGCGGCAATGCCCAGCAGCGCGATCAGGATCAGGCGGACATTGGACCAGCTGTTGAAGCTTTCCCTCAGCGGGTTTGCCGCCGACCGGCCCGCCTTCTTCATGGCCAGAAACACCGGGCTCTCGTTCAGCTTCAGGCGGATCCAGATGCTCAGCGCCAACAGCAACAAAGACCCCAGGAACGGGATGCGCCAGCCCCAGGCATTGAATGCCTCCTCCCCCACCAGCACAGTCGTGCCGATAACCACACCCAGCGCCAGCAGGAAGCCGACCGTCACTGACGCCTGAATGAAGCCGGTATAAAAACCCCGCCTGTGCGCCGGCGCATGTTCCGCCACATAGATTGCGGCGCCGCCATATTCCCCGCCCAGCGCCAGCCCCTGCAGGATGCGAATGGCAACCAGCAACAAGGGCGCCCAATAGCCGATTGCCGCATAGGTAGGCAGCAGACCGATCGCGGCGGTGGCCAGGCCCATCAGGCTGATCGTGACCAGGAACGTATATTTTCGCCCGACGCGGTCGCCCAGATATCCGAAAACGGCGGCGCCTATCGGCCGGACGATGAACCCGACGGCAAAGGTGGCGAGACTGAGGAGGAAGGATAGGCTTTCCGACTCCACCTGCGCGAAGAACAAGCGGCCCAGCAGAGCGGCAAGTGTGCCGTACACAAAGAAATCATACCATTCGAAAACCGTTCCCAGCGAGGACGCGGTAATGACAAGCCTGTCGCGTTGCGGATCGATGGTGCGATCCGTGGCATTCACCTCAGTCACTCAAATCCTCCCCCCGGCTATTTCGCTTGCGATTAGCAGCAGGTGGCCCCCGTGAAAATGATGAACAGGCGGCCCGCTATCTGCGGAAAAAGCAGGGGTACGCGACATAGGGGGATGAACCGGCCTCGCGAGGGCGTTAAGGCCTTCCCATGCTTGTTCACCTTTCCGACCGCAAAGTCATGCGTCTGCACGCGCCCGAGGAAGATCTGGTGGCGTTTCTGAACGGTCTCGTAACCAACAACGTTGCCAATGTCGGCGAGGACACGCCCGTCTGGGGGGCGCTGTTGACGGCACAGGGCAAATATCTTGCGGACATGGTCATTTTCGCAGGCGGTGCCGACGAAGTGCTGCTCGATCTGCCGGCCCAGCGCTACGACGCTGCGGAGGCTGCGTTGCGGCGCTACCGCTTGCGCCGAAAGATCGATATTTCCGAAAGCCGCCAGCAGGTTTTCGCCGGCTGGAACGATCGCCTGCTCGTCGCGCCGAACGATCCGCGATCCGCAGCGCTTGGGAAGCGCTGGCTCGGCGCCGTTGAAAGCGTCACAGGCGAATTGGACGACTATCACGCCCACCGCATGCAGATCGGGATTCCCGACAGCGCCGATTTCATCGCCTTGGGCGAAGAGAAGCTGATGTGGCTGGAATCCGGTGCCGATCTTCTGGGCGGCGTCGACTTTACAAAGGGATGTTTCGTCGGGCAGGAAAATACCGCCCGGATGAATTATCGCGGTAAGGTCCGGAAACGCATTCTGCCGGTCACTCTGTCCGACGACCCGGGATCATCGCAGGATATCACCGCAGACGGAAAGCCCGCCGGTACGCTGACCGGATTTACCCACACGGCCGATGGCTGGATCGGCATGGCACTGCTGCGTTTGGAAAAGATGGACCTTCCCATGGAAATTGGTTCGGTCCGGCTAAGCGTTCGCGTTCCCGATTGGCTGCCGCCGCGCACGAATACGGATGGCGATGACCTCGCCGCGAACGAGCGGGAGGCGGAGCTTGGGTAGGAAGCGTCCGGATCCCCTGAAGGACCGGCGCCTTGTCATCGTGTTCGGCACGATGGCTGCCCTTATGATGGGGTTCTTCCTGCTGATCACTCTGTGAAGGGCGTCGGGTCTCTTATCCGGGGGGACGAGTCCGCTTTTTGATCTCTGCGGCGACCAGGCGTTCGACAAGCGGTGGCAGGTTCTCGTCCAGCCAGGATTTCAGCATCGGGCGCAGCAGATCCGCAACCACACCCTCCAGCGTCTTGTCGGCCCCTTCATAGCCGCGCACCGCCGTCCCAGACAGCGTCTGCGCCGATTGCGCGGGCATCGAGACCGTGTCGTCATCCTGCCGTTCCGGCAACACCTCATCTTCGACGCCGTCGCGAACGATGCGGGCCAGTTCCTGCAGCTCGGGGCTGGCTGACAGGTCGGACGGCTCGCGCTTTTCAAAGGCATCGGCGACCGTTCCCGGCCGTGGCGGTTCAACGGGTTGCTCGTCGCCTTTCGTGATGATCGAGCGGATCGATGCCAATATGTCCTGCATGGACTGTTGAGAGCGCGCGGAATCGGTCATGTCACGCTCTGCATAGCGCTTGTCTTGGTGGACTTCACCTTATCCCTGATTCGGTCCGGCATCTGCGTCGGGGATGGGGTCGTTGGGCGTGGCATTGCCGGGCGTCTCACCCGGAACCGCATCGCGCGGCGCGGGCAGCGTATCATCCGGCGTCGGGGCCAGCACGTCGGTACGCAGCGGCTGCGCATCGAATTCCGCCGCCCAGTCGAACCAGCGATCATCCGCCTCATCCAGATATTGTTCGGCGTTATAGACGGCGACGGGGACGTCGAGCAGTTCCACCTCCGCGCGTCCGATCGCCGCCAGCAGGGCATAGCCTGCGACATAGGCGTTCCGTTCGGCACGAACCACCTGAACCTGCGAATCCAGGAATTCCTGCTCCGCGTTCAGGACGTCCAGAATATTTCTGGTGCCGACCGTCTGCTCCGCCCGCGTGCCCTCCAGGGCCAGATCGTTGGCGTCCACTGCGGCGGTGGCGGCGCGGATCGTTGCGCGGGCGCTCAACAGGTCCTGATAGGCGGTGCGTACCGTCTCGATGGCATCGCGTTCTGCGGCCAGTGCATCTTCACGCAACTGGTCCGCACGCGCCTGAGCCGTGCGAATCTGGCTACCCAACTGCCCCTTGGAAAACAGCGGGATCGTTGCCTGTACGCCAATATTCTGCGTGAATTCGGTTTGTCTGAAGATCGCATCCAGACGCCCCCCGGTTTCGGGATCGAACTGCTGCGTGATGCCCCGGAAATTGCTGTAGCCCATGCCGAGCGTGGCATCCACGGATGGCAGACGGGCGCCACGTGCGGAGCGCACTTGGAAGCGCGCCGCCTCCTCCGCCAGTTTCGCGGACTGGATGAACGGGTTCTCCGCCAGGGCGAGATCCACCGCCTGCGCCGGGGTGCCCGGCAGAACGGGCAGCGGCGGCGGCGGCTGCAAATCCTCCGGCCTGTGTCCGACGACGCGCTCATAATTATTGCGGCTGGCCTCCAGATTGGCTTCGGCAGCCAGGAACTGGCTGCGGGCCAGGGCAAGCCGGGCTTCAGACTGGGCAACGTCGGTGCGGGTTACATCGCCCACCTCGAACCTGTCGCTGGATGCCTGCAACTGGCGCTCCAGCACCCGCACATTATTGGCCGTCAGTTCGACTTCCGACTGATCGGACAGAACATTCATATAGGCCTGAACCGTGTCGAAGATCAGCTGGTTTTCAATGGCGCGAAGCTGTTCGCGGCCTGAAAGAACCTGCCGGTCGGCGGACTTTCTGTCGTTGCGGATACGGCCGCCGCGATAAACTGGCTGCGAAAGCTGAAGGTTCACGTTGAATGCGCGGCTTCTGTCGTCGAACCGTGCCGGGCTCGACGTTTCCTGATCCAGGACGCCGTTGGCCGTCAGGGAGGGGCGGATCGCCTGCTTGGACCGGATGAGTTCCTCGTCATTCAGTCGCTGGCCCGCACGTGCGCTCGTGATATCGGGATTGGTCGCATATGCCGACGCCATCGCCTCGCGCAGCGTTTCCGCATTTGCGGAGGAGGCGAGCAGCAGCGCGGCGAAAGCAAGTCTGATTTTCAAAACACGAATTCCCGCTTTTTGCTGAAGCCCGGCAGGGCGGGTACATTGGCGTCGAAGAACCACGACCATCCGACATGACCGCCATAAACCTTGCCTAGCCCCGCGCGCGCCACACCTTCTTCCACTACCACGCCGACGATGCGGCCGCCCTCTGCGACCTGCTCGATCAATGCTGCCGGCACCTGTTCGACGGTGCCTTCGATCAGCACCAGATCATACGGCGCGCTATCAGCAACTCCCTCGGACAAGGGGCCGCGAGAGACGCTGATCCCGTCACCCTTCACGATGTCGCCGGAAAAGGCTTCCTCCTCCAAAAGGACGACGTCCGCGCCCATCTCGGTAAGCAGCGCGGCGGAATAGCCTGTGCCGCCGCCGATGATCAGCACACGCTCACCTGCACGCACGCGCGCGGCGGACAGCAGGCGGCCCAGCGTCAGCGGCTCCATCAGAAAGCGGCCGTCCGCGATCTCGATATCCTCGTCATGATAGGCGAACGAGCGCATCGCGGCGGGCACATAGCGTTCCCTTGGTACGGACCGAAACGCCTTGATCAGCGCCGGGTCCACCACGGTGTTCGGGCGCAACTGGGAATCGATCATGTGGGTGCGCATTTTCGCGAAATCAGGCTCCATCACGGATCATCCTCACCTTGAATTGTCGGGGTGACTTATGCAGATAATACACCGGAGCCGCAAGCTCCGATTTCCGGGACCCCCTAAGCCTTTCGGTTGCGCTCGCCAAGCGTCGCTGATAGTTGCCGCTGCCTCCACAACTGCTTGAGGCCCGATGGCGGAGTGGTGACGCAGCGGACTGCAAATCCGTGTACGCCGGTTCGATTCCGGCTCGGGCCTCCATGCAGTTAGCCCTTTTGTACCAGGCGGTAATCTGCGGCGATATAAAGCCGCCTTTTGGGTTAGTTAGGTCCGAAGAATCGGATGGTTTGTGGTCTCTTCCGCTCAGTTTTTCTGGCGAATTCAAGGCAAATCTTACTATTGTCTCTGCCGCCAAAAGAGCAGTGCCGGCTTTTCCAAAAAATAGAATATCCGGAGCTGCTTAAGCGTAAGTGACCGGGCTGGGATCAGACTGGCAGGTTCCGAACAGGAGGCGATCGATAGCGCCATCCCCGAGTATATTTCTGGAGACAGAAGTCGCCAACAAAGCCGTCGTCATCTGCCCAGATCGCCCTGTCAAAACCGGCCGTACGTTCACAGGGTAACAATTGAATACTAATGACCGGTATCAGACAGCGCCTGGGACACGTGGAATCGCGTATGGTGGCAATCGACTATGAGACGCGTCTGCTGGAAGCGGATCGTAATATCTCCATCGCGGTGGAAACGGAACGACAAGCGCTGGCGGAGATCGCGGCGACACGGGAAGGTGAGGCGGAGGCGCGTCAGGAGGCGTTGCGCACCGCGCTCGGCGAGCTTGCCGAGGCGGAGGACCGGATCGCGATGGCGGAGGGCGACGTGTCGAAGGCGGGCCGACGGGCGGGGACGATGCGGCTGACGGCACCGGTAGCGGGTACGGTGCAGCAGTCGAAGCTGAGGACGATCGGCGGCGTGGTACAGCCTGCAGAGGGGCTGATTGTGATCGTGCCGGAGGGCGCGGCTCAGGGTGCGGGCGGCGGTCTGGTGGCGGAGGTGATGATCCTGAACCGCGACATCGGGTTCGTGTCGGAGGGTCAGGAGGTGGCGGTAAAGCTGGAAGCGTTTCCCTTTACCGATCACGGCCTTATCCCCGGAATATTGACCCAAATTAGCCGCGACGCACTCGATGAGAAGGATACCGGATTGGTCTACGCCGCGCGGGTGACGCTCGATTGTGTGGACACCGGCGACGACACGCGGCGGGACCGGCAGACGGCCGTGCTGTGCCACGCGCTCGGCGCCGGCATGAGCGCGACCGCCGAAATCAAGACCGACGAACGAAGGATCATCGACTATTTCCTGTCGCCGATATCAAAAGCTACAAAAGAAGCAGGGAGAGAGCGGTGAATAAAATAGCTTCAGCGATCTTAATATTGGTGCTAACTTCGTGTACAAAAAAAGAAGACGTAGAATATAAAGAAGTGGCTGTTGATAATACTATAAAGGAAAATGTTAGATGCCTTGCAAACGTTGATAGTATTGAAGAAATTAGAAATGCATATTATGAGATAAGCCGAGTAAAGTGTTATCCGGCACGATTTGATAATCTTAATAGGTGCTATGATTCTGTTTTAAATAAATTAAATAGAGGAATTACTGCAAAATGCCACCACCTGACCTATAATATTACCGTAAATCCTTTTAGAATTCATGAAGGAGGGCTCTTTGAATATCCAATTGGAGAAGATTTTCATTTTGCAGACGTGCTAATGAAATTTCCCAGAACGAAGGGTCTTAGCTTTTGGGATCTTCCCAACGTTAAGTCAAAACTTGAAGGTAGAAATATAATCGAAGTTTCATTTCCGAGTAATGATGATTACGGGGTCATATCCATAACATATTCCGATAACGAAAATACATTTATAGAATGCTTTGTGAACGAGAAAATTCTATCGGAAGATAGATCGGTATTGTCGCTTTGTTAGTTAAATTTTGCGTTTAAGTCTGGAGATCACAAAGTCTGGCGGTGTCCGCAAACGAAGCTGGAAGAGAGCGGTGATGATCATAACAGTTCATACCTTCCAGAAAATCTTATTGGCAGTGATATTTTGCACGTTTTTTTTAACCTCTTGCATCATCGATAATAATAAAAAGGAAGTCAAAAGTCTTTTGAGGGTATACAATAAAAAAAATTTGATCGACTTAGCTGTCGCGCGCTGTTTAGAAGAATCAGATCTTTCTCATTGTCGTATGTATAGGCAGACATTCCCTAATATCCAATTTTGTGAAATCGTTCCGAAAAATGATTTTTATAAAAATATAATGATAAATGATATATTATCAAGATACCATAGATTGAAAATAAAAGATGTCGCATATTGCTATGATACATACAAAAATTATTTCAATGGTAACGTGATTGGCATCGGCGATATTTGCGAAAAGTCAGAATATAGAATATTGTATTATTTAATAAATAATCATAAAAATTCTTTTGGAAAATGACCATATCTCGATCGGCCGGACTCATGTTACATAGAGTTTCCGGGAAATGGATCTAAATATTTATATGATGAACTTTACCTAAGTTGCAAATTGACGGATTCGATTGATGACTAACTATTTATCGTTTCGTGAGGTAGATGCTCTTAGGGATCGCGAAAGATGGTCTACTACAGCTGGTGAAAACGGTTTGCCACTAATAACCGTCTATGGATCTGGTTTTGAAGCGGCTATTGTGGAAACGCTTCTACAAAGGAGCGCGCTGGCTGCACTGTAGCGGGTCGAAAACGACGCGGGTCGTCGCGCTCGGAGCGTTTCTAAGCATAGCAATCCATTCGTCTCAGATGCCTCGTCCTAGGCGGCGCCGCTTAAGAATTGGTGTCTGCAGCAGGTGGCAAAATAGAAAATACGGGCGCGCGAACCGTGCTGTTTGCCGACACCGTTAACTCTACGGAAAACAACGTAAAAATTAGTCGGAGCGCAACGTTGTTACGTAATTTATAGGCTGACCAGGCTGCTCGAAAAAATGTAGACAAAAAAAGGGCGGCGGCGAAGCTGATCCAGCTCGCCGCCGCCCCGATTTTCATGCGCGCTTACAGTACGGCGGGCATCGCTGGCTCCATCGCCTCGACCGTGAACACGATGTCCTGATAATCGGCGTCGATATCCACCGTCTGGTCCTCAAAGGCGATGCGAACGTCGTTTTCGGCTGCGCCTGTCGTGCCGGACAGGACGTGATCCAGGCCGGTGACGTTCAGGTCGGCGTCGTGGCTGACCAACAGCGACCGGTCAACGGCGGCGCCATCCACCGTCAGCACCGCTTCGCCAGAGCTGGTGTCGATCGCAAGATCGCCGTCGAAGTCTGTATCGGCACCCTGCTGCAACACTGCGAAGTGCAGTTCATTGCCAGCGTCGATATCCTCGACCGTCAGCTCACCGTCCACGGTCTTCACATTCGCGGCCAGCAGCGTCACGTCGACAATGTTTCCGTCGCCGTCGATCTCATATGCCAGCAGCGAGTTGTTGAAGTCCGCAACCGAAAGGTCATTTTCAAATGTCAGCGTATAGTCGCTGGCATTGTCGCCATTCAGGTACAGCGAGGCGATGCCCATGCCGACCTGCAGATCATCGGAAATTGCCTGCATTTCGGTCAGGTTCTCAACGTCGATAATATCATCGACGCCGACCGTTAGTTCATCGCCCTCACGGCCGATAACGAAGCCTTCCCGGTCGAAGTCACCCTCCAGGAAGATGCCGCCGGCTGCGATGTTGGAGCCGCTGATCAGGAAACCGCCCTCTGCCTGCGTCACCAGCAGATCCGAATATGTGAGGTCGGGCTCCTGGATACGCAGCAGATCGCCCATGTCGAAGCCGCTGACGCTGTCGCCCTGATGTTCGGCGAAGGTGCCGATCACCTGATCGTCGCCGTCGCCAAGCGTGATGTCATCATTGCCCAGGCCTGCGAAGATCTGGTCGTCACCGTCGGTGCCGGTAAGAACATCATCTCCGTCGTCGCCCCTGATCTGCTCGACGTCGCCGGTCAGAACGGTGTCTTCGCGATATTCCAAATTCTGGATGCGCGTGTCCTGCTCGACGGGGCGATCTGCGTCGTCGAAGGCGGTCTCTGGCGTTCCGTGGAACTCTTCCAGATAGTCGGCAAAGGCCGCCTGCTCGCCCAGAATATCGTCAGGCTCAGCACTCAGTTCGCCGTCGGTGACCGTAGCCGCCGCCGTGCCATCTTCCGTCAGGTAGCGGAAATTGCTTGCATAATCCAGGAAGGGGTAGCCGTCGCCGCCGGTAGCGAGGAACGACAGGGTGACCAGCGTGATCGCCATGTCCGCGTCGGCGCCCTCGACGAGCACGCCGTCGTCGTAAAGCGGGATCAGGCTGCCATCGGCTGCAACCAGCGCGATGTCGCGAACGCGGCTGCCGACCTCAAGCGTCTGGTCGAAGCTGAAGCGAACGCCGCCGAGCTGCGGGAAGCGGCCCTCCGTTGCACCGGCGATGCCGCCGACACCATGTTCCAAAACTGCCTTCAGGCCCTCGGCGGTGATGTCGAGCGCGATCAGCGAATTGTTGAAGCGCAGCGCATTACCGATGTCGAGTGCGGAGACGGCACCGTCTGGCTGCGGTGGCAGTTCGTCCACCTCGCCATTCGGTCCGGGGCTGGAGAAGGTGCCAATGGACGCGCGGATACCACCGCCATTCTTGATCGAAACGATGACGGCATTGTCATCCAGCTCTTCGCGGCTGCGCAGGGCGGCGGCATTGGCGTCCGCCGTCAAATTGCCGAAGTTCGTTTCTTCCACCCGGACGCTTTCGCGCGATCCGTCCAGATAGACGTCGGTATAGCCGAATACCTGGCCACCCAGATCGTCGATGATTTCCTGAACGGGAGCGATGACGTCACGTACCGCGTCACCCTTCGTGGTGCCGTCGGCAAAGGCGATGGCCTCCACCTCTTCCACGGTGATGCCATAGGCTTCCGCGACGTTTTCCATGGTGGCGGCATAGGCGCCGTTCACGTCCAGCCGCTCTTCTAGGGTTTCCGTAATCAGAACGCCCTGCGCGTCGAAATCGACGGCAAGGCGGCCCAGATAGGTATATTCATTGTCCGTGTTGACGATCAGCGTTGGACGACCGTCCGCGCCCGCCGTCTGGATCGGATAATCGCCGGCAAAGTCGGCATCATGGCCGGGGAAGGCAACCGCTTCGTCATTTTCATCGCCGAGGCGGGTATTGGATCCGCCGGCAACGATGATGTCGACGCCTTCCAGCAACGGTGCCAGTGCCGTTTCCAGCTGAATCTGCTGCAGGTGGGAGACGAGGATGATCTTGTTGACGCCCTGATTGGTCAGGTCGTCGATGACCGGCTGCAGAATGGCTGCCAGTGCCGTCATGTCATCCGCGCCGCCGCTGAGGACATCGATTCCACCGATGGAGGAGATGGCATCCAGGATCTGCGTCGTCGCGCCGACGATGCCGATCTGCTCGCCGCCTTCTTCGATAACCGCCGACGGAACGATACGCCCGGCGAAATCGGAGGCAAGCTCAAGCCCTGACGTCGCGGTCGTGTCGGTGAACAGGCCGCTGGTCGCGCTGTCGCCGGAAAAGTCTAGGTTGGCAGAGATATAGGGGAACATGGCCGCCTCGACCGCATCGGCGAAGACGCCGGTGCCGAGGTCGAATTCATGGTTGCCGATGGCCGATGCCTGCACGCCCATGGCGTTCAGGATTTCGATATCGGGGAAGCCATTCCCTTCCAGATAGCCTGCCGTCAGGAAGGGGCCGGGGATGTAATTGTCGCCTGCCGACAGGATCAGCGTATTGACGAAGCTGTCTTCGAAACCGTCGATCATGGCCGCGATCATCGGTGCCGTGTCCGTGCCCAGCGTGCCGACCTCGGGGTCGCCGAAGTGCAGCAGCTGCAGGGTATAGTCGACCCGCTCTTCCGGCGTCAGGGCCAGGTCGTAAATGGCCGTGGTACCCGATCCTTCATAGCTCACCGCGATCTGCGCCTCGCCGCTTGCAGAGCCCTCGGCGGGGATGAAGCGGATGATTTCCGGCGCAAAATTCCCATAGGCTGCCGAATCGATGTAATTAACGAACGTTGCACCCTGCGGATTGGTGATGTCGTAGATCATGATGCCGCTGTCGCGCTCCAGGCCGACAAATGCATAGATCTGGTCGCCCACCTGACCGACTGCGATGGCTTCCGGCTCCGGCCCCTTGGCGTCGGACCGGTTGTCGTCGACGGTCAGCAGGTCTTCCTCGGCGATCGTTGCAGGATCGAAGTCGTCATTGTTGAACGCGGCGGGGACACGGGTGGCGGCGATGATCTGTTCGAAATCGTCGCCCGAATCGAACACAACGTTGCCGGCGTCGTCAAAGATGGTGAACGAGCGGCTACCATAGGCGTACAGCACGTCATAATCGCCATCATTGTCCACATCGCCATCAACGCCCGATATGGTCAGGCGGCCAAGTTGGTCGTCTTCCTGCAATGCGGCCGCGTTCGGGAATGCCGTGGGATCGAGGGTGACGTCCTTGATGCGGACTTCCTCGAAATCGCGGCTGTCGCCCTCGTTTGCGGTCAGGAAATAGGTTTCTCCGTCAATTTCCACTGTGGTGATGGTATCAGGCATACGCAGGCCCATGACGGGGATGGTGCGGATGTTGGCGCCGTTGTCGCGGTCGGACGGATCGATGCCGTTGCCGGGCAGGGAATGGTCAACCGCGCCGGCGCTGAAGATGTTGGTGAACGCCATGGTCTCCATGTCGAAGACCGCGACTGCATTTGCCTCTTGCAGCGTCACATAGAGATTACCGTCGGCGCCCTCGGCGATATATTCCGGCTCAAAATCCAGCGAAGGGCGGGAACCGGGAAAGGTGCGGATCCCCATGTCGCGCAGCAGGTCCAGATCATCCTGGTCGAACACATTATCGTTGTTCATGTCATCATATGCGCCGAAGCCGAAGCTCTGCACATCGCCGTTCGCCAGCGTGATGACGGAAATGCTGCCGGGGGCGGTGTCGTTCATCGGGTCCGGCTCGTCGCCGCGCTCGCCTTCATTGGCGACGAACAGGCGCGTGCCATCCTTTGAAAACGTGACCATGTCGGGCAGGATGCCGGTTTCGTACTGCTCCAGCGCCTCGCCGGTGTCGGCGTCGAACGTTGCGATCACGCCGTTGCCGCTGCTGCGCGAGATCGCGGCGGCGATGACGCCGTCGCGGATGTCGACCGACTGAACGCCGGCGAAGTTCGCGATGCTGCTGAGGTCGATGGACCGGTCCAGCGCGCCGGAGGCGGTGCTGAACACATCAATGCGGTTTTCCGCACCGTTGGTGACGACGAACCGACCATTCTCGGTCGCAACGACCTCCGATCCTGCCTCCCCGATGCCGCTGTCGAAAATCTGAGCGAGAGAAATGTCGAAGGTCGGTCTGTACATGGTTCAGGTGTCCCCTTTGGTGCCACACGATGCGGCGAAATTGCCGTGCGATGGCGGGGTTACGAAAGCCGCATGACAGTTTGCTGTCTGTTTTCATGAAGATTCGGCGCGAACTTTGTGACAGATCCATGACGCGCTTCTGATCGGTGTATTAACCACGCTTCGCCCGAGTTGACATTTCTTGTCCCAGAACGAACAAAGTGTCCCAATTGAGATTGGACCTCTGGGACCGGAACGCGGTGAATCGTCGGCACTCCAGAGGGGGTCCCGAGAAGGACAGATGATATGAAAATTGGTGAATGCCGTCGCGTGCGGATCAAAAGTCTTTCGATGAGCAGCTGCATGGCAATTCTTGCGGCATTTGCAGTGGGGAGTGCAAACGTCGGGCCGTCCCTCGCCCAATCCCCGGTTGCGGATAACGCGCCTGCCGCACAGCCGCTGGACGAGGAATATACCGCGCTCATCCGCAAATATCTGACCGATGACCGCATTACGACGGAGCTGACGGACCATATGCCGGTCGCGCCAGGCGTCCCCTCGCCGCTGGAATTCTTTGGCCGCATTCCCGGCACGCCCAGCGAACTGACCTACGCCGCCGATATTGAGCGTTATTATTACGAGCTCGCGCGCACCTCGCCCCGCGTTCACACCATGTCGCTGGGCAAGACGGAGGAGGGCCGTGACCAGATCGTACTGGTCGTCGCGGATGAGGAGGATGTACGCAATCTTGAGGCGCGCAAGGCGGATCTGGCCGCGCTCGGCGATCCGCGCCGCACCAGCGAGGCGGACGCGCGCCGGATCATTCAGAATGGCAAGCCCATTTACTGGATCACCGCCGGTATCCATTCATCCGAAACCGGCGGTCCCGAAATGCTGCTGGAGCTTGCCTACCGCATGGCGGTCGAGGACACGCCCTTCATCGATCATATCCGCAAGAACGTCATCACCTTCATCACGCCCGTCATCGAGGTGGATGGGCGAGAGAAGATCGTCGACAATTATTATTACGGCAAGGAGACCGGCAAGGTCCGCCCGCCCAACATGTACTGGGGCCAATATGTCGGCCATGACAATAATCGCGACGGCATGGGACAGGCGCTGAAGCTGACGCAAAACGTCACCAAGGGCGTCCTCGATTGGCATCCCACCGTTCTGCACGATCTGCATGAATCCCGGTCCTATCTTTATGTTTCGACCGGCACCGGCCCCTATAATCCTTCGCTCAGCCCGCTTCAGTCGCAGGAATGGTGGCAGATCGCGCAGGCCGAGCTGACCGAAATGGCGAAGCGGGATGTGCCCGGCGTCTGGACCTATGGCTTCTATGATGGCTGGGTGCCGAACTATCTGTTCTGGATCGCGAATACGCATAATTCCCTTGGGCGCTTTTACGAGGTGCAGAGCTATGGGCCGGACCCGCGGCCGGAACTGAAGCTGGCACCGGTGGACACCAGCCGGGAATGGTATCGCCCGAACCCGCCTCTGCCCGAAATCTCCTGGGGTCCGCGCAATAACGTCAACATACAGCAGTCCGGCCTGTTGTTCGCGCTGCACCGCGTCGCCACCGACCGGCAGCTTTATCTTGAAAATTACTGGACGAAGAACCGCCAGGCCATCGACGCGGGCAAAACGGGCGATATCAACGCCTGGGTCATCCCGGCGGATCAGGACGCGCCGCTGAACGCGGCGGAAATGCTGAACAATCTTCAGCGGCAGGGTGTCGAGATCAGCCGCGCCGACCGCGCCTTTACGGCGGGCGGTGTGAAGGTGGCGCAGGGCGATTATGTCATTCGCGCCGATCAGCCCTATCGCACCCTCGTCGACATGTATTTGTCGGTGCAGAATTATCTGCCCAATTTCCCACGCCCCTATGACGATACGGGCTGGACGATGCAGTATATGCGCAATGTCGACCTCCATACGGTGAAGGATGCCTCGGTCCTCGACCGGCCGATGACGCTCCTGACCGACGAAATTCGCCGGCCCGGCGGGATAACGGGTTCGGGCTCAGTCGTTCTCGTAGAACATAGCGGCGATAATGCGCTGGTTGCCTTGCCCTTCCGTCTGAAGGGCGCGAAGATCGAGGCGGCGGAGGCGCCGTTTCAGGCTGGCGGCAACAGCTATGGCGCGGGCAGTTTCATCGTGTCGGGTGCGGATCGCCAGGAGCTTTCTAGCCTGCTGGCCCAGCTTGGCTTAAGCGGGCAGGCGGTCTCCCGCGCCCCCTCCGTCGCCACGCATGAGGTGGTCGCGCCGCGCATCGGCTTCATGCACTCCTGGATGTCGACACAGGACGAAGGCTGGTGGCGCATCGCCTTCGACCAATGGGATATTCCCTACACCTATTTCGCCGACACGCAGGCGCGGCAGGGAAATCTGCGCGACCGCTATGATGTGATCATTTACCCAACCGTTGGCGGCACGCCGCGCGATCAGATCGTCGGAATCCCGAAAACGGATGGCGACCCGATTCCCTATAAGAAGTCGGAACTGACCCCCAATCTGGGCGTGCTGGATTCCGCCGACGACATCAGGGGCGGGCTGGGCGCAGACGGCTTGGCGGCTCTGGAGGAATTCGTTCGCGCGGGCGGCACCCTTTTGGGGGATGGCTCCACCGTCGAAATGCTCGCCAATTTCGGCAGCGCGCCCGGCGTATCGGTCGGCGAGGCGCCGTCACTTTACACACAGGGGTCGATCATGCGCGGTGTTTTCGCCGACAAGGAAAGTCCGCTGACCTATGGGTATAAGGGCGAGGAACTGCCGATCTATTTCGGCGGCGATCTCCTGCTGGAGGTCAGCACGAGCAGTCGGCAGGCGCGCAATCCCTATTTCGATCCCAATGCGCCCGGCAATCGGCTCAACCATAAGATCGAATTGAACGTCAATCCGCCTGAAATCGCGCCCTATGTCGCCCAACCAATACTGCCACCGGGGGACACGCTGGAGGAACCGGAGACAGAAGGCGGAGACGAGGAAGATCATTCGCGCCCGGAAAGCCCGCTTACCGTGCCAAAACCGCGCGTCGTGATGCAATTGCCCGATCAGACGGACAATATGTTGCTCAGCGGTCTGCTCAGCGGCGGGGATGTCCTGAAGGGGAAACCGCTGGTCGTCGATGTGTCGGTGGGGCAGGGGCACATGGTGCTCTACGCGCTGCGGCCCTTCTGGCGTTCGCAGACGCAG
The DNA here is from genome assembly GCF_054740865.1 of Pacificimonas sp. ICDLI1SI03. Taxonomy (NCBI): domain Bacteria; kingdom Pseudomonadati; phylum Pseudomonadota; class Alphaproteobacteria; order Sphingomonadales; family Sphingosinicellaceae; genus Pacificimonas; species Pacificimonas sp. ICDLI1SI03. The sequence goes on along the minus strand of NZ_JBSQAU010000001.1, from coordinate 1,459,797 downwards.
GGCAGCTACTTCCTAGGCTTCAATGCCCTCCTGCACTGGAACCATCTGGATACGGGCGCCGAGGAAACCAAGTAGAGCTGATAGGCATGGGGCGGGCGTCGCACCCGCCTCATGCTTCCCCGGTCAAGGTGTCAGATCGATCGAATAGCTGAGCGCAAATTCCAGCAGTTTCAGCGCGTCAGCAGGTGTCTCGCCTTCGAAACGCACGCTGCGCGCGCCGCTTCGTTCGACCTGTGGCAGCCATGACAGCACTTCGGCGGGCCGATAATAATGGAACGTCACGTCCATGATTGCGGGCGTATCCACCTTGAACGGCCGATAGCTGTCGATCTGTCCCACGGCGCGACGGGCTGCCGCCTGAATCTGCTTGCGCGCTGCGGCCGGTGTCAGCGTCTCGGCAGCATGAAAGCCGATCGCGCGCTTTACGGCGACGCCCTCTGCGCCGACGGCCTCCAGTTCCTTGATGGTCGCGTCGTCGCCGGTGATCAGGATGACAGGCACGTCGAACTGGCCCGCAACAGCGGCGTTGATATAGCCCTCCGATGCCGGCACGCCGTTCAGCTTTACCTCCGACAGTCGTGCACTGGAAAAGGTGTGCGCGCGCACACCCTCCATGTTCGAAGCGCTGGCGTGATAGCCGATGAACATGGCGCCGTCATATTCACCATTGTCGATCCCTTCGACCATGGAAAGCGGACGCGGCTCTCCGCGGATGATCAGCACATCTTCGGGCAACCCTTCCAGCGGGATGTTCTGCAGGCTTCCATGCGAATCCGATATGACGAATTCGGTGGCACCGGCCTCGCGCGCGCCGCTGATCGCCGCCAGCAGCTCGCCCAGCATGATCTGGCGGAATTCATTATATTCATTGCCGTCGTCAATAATCTGATTGGGCGTGACCGCGCCGGCCAGTCCCTCCATGTCGACGGAAATATAGATCCGATAGCCGTCCTGCTGTGCCGCGGCGGGCGCCGCCGACAGGGCGAACATCAACAGGAATGCTGTGCCCAGCCGCCTGATCGCCGCGCCAAATCGGCTCCCCATTGCGGCATGGCCTCCAAGATGATCGGATATTGCTGTCACGGATTTCCCCTTTCGCGATTTCTGCGGAGCCAAGTGCTGTTCGAAAAGACCCGCGCCGTCAATCTGAACAGGACATTTTCTCTGGCAAGGTTTCAATTGTCCTGACATGGTAGAGCATATTTCTGAGCGAGGGGGCAGGTTATGAAGTTTGAGCGAGTGTCGATCCGTGCGATTGCCGCAGCGGCCTTTGGGGCGGTGGCCCTGCTTCCGACCGGGGTCGCGGCGCAGGCTTATGACACGGTGATCAGCAACGGCACCATTGTCGATGGCAGCGGCGCGGCCGCCTATCAGGGCGATGTCGCGATAAAGGACAGCTATATCGTCGCCGTCGGCGACATTGACGAGGCGAATGCCGCCAAAATCATCGATGCACGCGGCATGATAGTAACGCCCGGTTTCGTCAATATTCACAGCCACGCCCAGCCGGATGCCGTTGCGACTGCGGTCAACATGCTAACCCAGGGTGTCACGACAGAGATCACCAATGCCGATGGCCATGGCACCACGGACATTAGGAAGCAGCTTGCGGGCTTTGCTGAAAATGGGCTCGCGGAAAATGTCGGACTTTATATCGGCTTCAACGCCGCCTGGGCGGAGGTGGTCGGGGAGGATGATCGTCGCGCCACGGATGCGGAAGTGCAGACCATGCGCAGCCTGATCGACGGCAATCTGGAAAGCGGCGCCTGGGGCGTCGCCTCTGGCCTCGATTACAAGCCCGCTTATTTCGCCGATGCCGATCAGGTCGTCGATGTGGTTTCCGTCGCGGGCAAGTGGCGCACCAACTTTCCCAATCACGACCGCATCCGGCCAGAGGAGGGTTACAGCTCTTTCAAGGGGATGACGGAAACAATTGCCATTGCGGAGCAGGCCGGCCTGACGCCCGTCATCACGCATATGAAGACGCAAGGGGCGGAGCAGGGCAATACTCCCGCCGTCATAGATATGCTGCGCCAGGCGAATGCGGGCGACAAATATGCCGCCACCGATATCTATCCCTACACTGCCGGCCTCAGCGGGCTTTCTTCGCTGAACGTACCCGGATGGGCCCTCGCCGGCGGGCGGGAGGCGATGCTGCAGCGGTTCGCCGATCCCGAAACCCGCGCGCGCATCATCGAAGAGGTAGAGCGGGCGATGGCGCAGCGGTTTGACGGCCCCGGCGGCGTCTATCTGTTCCAGATGGGCCGCGAACTGACCGACGTGATCGACGAAATGAATGTCCGCCCCGGCGAGGCAGTCCTTCGCCTGCTGGAGGATCAGGAGCACGCCGCCATTCTTCGCTTCGGCAAGGACGAGGACGTCATCGACTTCATGCAATATGAAAACAGCGCCATGGCGTGTGACTGTGGCGCCTCCCTTGAGAAGAAGGGGCATCCCCGTGGCTGGGGTTCATTCCCGCGCGTCCTCGGTCATTATGTGCGCGATGAGAAAGCGCTCAGCATGGAGGATGCCATTCGGAAGATGACCGCTCTGCCGGCGACGATCATCGGCATGACGGAACGTGGCTATCTCGCCCCGGGCATGCGCGCCGACGTGACTGTGTTCGATCCGAATACTATCATCGATCATGCGACCTATGAAGATCCGACGAAACCGTCCGTCGGCATCCGAGACGTTTTCGTCAACGGCGCCCTCGCGCTCTCGAACGGAGAGGCGACCGGCGCACAAGGCGGCGAAGTCGTCCTGCGCAGCAAACATATGCCGACCCGCCCGATGGATGCCTATACGGATGCACGCAGCCTCGCTGGCACTGGCAGTGTGACCAGCGGCGACCAAGGCTTCGAAATCACCATGGATATTCGCCAGGATGGCCACAGCCGCTATGCGACCGGTTCGCTACGCCTCGTCGACGGCTCCGGCGAGGTCTGGAGTCCCTATCAGCTGGGCGTGCTGCAAACCGCCGACCAGTGGAGCAGCCTGACCGCCATAATCAGCAATCAGGAGGGCGATCTTCGCCGCGTTACCATCACCACCGACGGCGGCGCGGATGGTGCGGCGGCGCCGCAGCTGCTGATCGAAGAAGATGAGTGGGGTAAGCTATCGGGTCGCTGGATGCCCGGCGCTCAACAGATGTAAAAGACGGAACCCTCCCCTATAAGCGGTGCGCCAGGATCGTGGGGGGTGAAACTATGCAGGCCGGATTGTCATCACGCGCACGCGTTTTGCGCCTGCGAAATGGTGCGCCGGCATGACGGCGGATACGCGAACCTGGTTCGGTCAGCCGCGCGGCCTGACCATCCTGTTCCTGACGAACATGTGGGAACAGTTCTCCTATTATGGGATGCGCGCGCTCCTCATCTATTACATGACGAAGGAGCTGCTGTTCGAGCAGGAGGTGTCGTCCTACGTCTACGGCACCTACACCGCCTTCGCCTATTTCACGCCGATCTTCGGCGGCATCATCGCCGATCGGTGGCTGGGGAAGAAACGGGCCGTCATCCTGGGCGGCAGCATCATGGCGGCGGGCCATTTCATGATGGCCTTCGAACCGCTCCTCTATGTCGCGCTCGGCACTATCGCGCTCGGCAACGGGTTTTTCCTGCCCAGCCTGCCCAGCCAGATCAACGACCTCTACGGCCCGGACGATCCGCGCCGCCCATGGGCCTATAATGTCTATTATGTCGGCGTGAATATCGGCGGCTTTCTGGCGCCGCTCATCTGCGGCACGCTGGGCGAGTTTTACGGCTGGCATTATGGTTTCGGTGCCGCCGGCATCGGCATGGTTATCGGCCTCGCCATCTATCTGTACGGCCAGCGTTACCTGCCTCAGGAACAGCGGGAGAAGATCGCGCCTTCGGACACGCCGCCACCCCCCGCCGAAAGCTTCAGGGAAACCTATTTGCTGCTGACCGGCCTACTCTTCGCGGTGACGATCTTTCGCGGTGCCTATGAACAGGTCGGCAACACCGTCGCCCTGTGGGCCGATACCGGCATCGATCGCATGGTGGGCGGCTTCGAAATCCCGATGACCTGGTTCCAGTCGCTGAACCCCATGTTGGTCATTCTGCTGACGCCGATGCTGTTGGCCCACTGGCGGCGCCGGGCCGATTTGGGGAAGGAGCATTCCCCGGTCCAGAAAATGGCCATCGGTGCCGGGATCGTCGGCATCGGCTATGCGGTGCTTTCGCTGGCATCGTTACAGGTGCCGGTGGGGCAGGCCAGCTGGCTGTGGCTGGCGCTGTTCTTTCTGATCTTCACTTTTGGCGAACTGCATATCCTGCCCAACGGCCTCGGCCTCTTTGCCAGGCTGGCGCCGCCGAAATTCGGGGCCAGCACGGTCGCGGCGTGGTTTCTGGCCAGTTTCACCGGCGGCCTTACCGCCGGATATGTCGGCAGCTTCTGGAGCGATCTTTCACACGCCGCTTTTTTCGCCATGTTGACGGGTATTGCCTGGGTTGCCGGCCTCGTTCTCCTGGCGTTCGATCATCCGGTGCGGCGCCTGATCACACAGCGTTTCGGCGTACAACCGCATCTCAGATGAAGGTTTGACAGTTTTCAGGGCAGGACATATTCGACCTGAGCACGAAAAACCTGCAGGGAAGGGGGCATCTTTTGGGCAGTCTCGCCGGAACGACTGAAACGCAATCCGCCCCTGCCGGTATGGTGCTGCCATACCCCTATCTCCTGTTTCTCGGCGATGCCGACCCATCCTTTGCAAAGACGGCCTATGGTCTGCGCGACTGGGCAAGGGACAAATGCGTCGGCGAATATCGCCTGCCGGGCGGGGAGGCGACGACGGGATTGACTCAGATGACGCCGGTTGAGGCGCATAAGGCTGGCGCCCGCTCCATGGTGGTAGGCATCGCCAATCCGGGCGGTATCATTCCCGAAGAATGGACGGCCGCGCTTGCCGAAGCGCTGGAGGCTGGCCTCGACCTGATCAGCGGGATGCACAGCCGCCTCTCCGATCTCGGCAATCTGGGCGAAGTCGCCCAGCGTACCGGTCGCCGCCTGATCGACGTTCGCATTCCCCCGGCGGGGCTTCCCGTCGGCACGGGCCGCCCGCGCAGCGGAAAGCGTCTGCTGACGGTTGGCACTGATTGTGCCCTCGGAAAGAAATACACTGCGCTTGCCATCACAGAGGCTTTTCAGGCGCGGGGCGTAGACTGCGATTTCCGTGCGACCGGCCAGACCGGCATCATGATCGCGGGCGGCGGCATCCCCATGGACTCGGTTATTTCCGATTTTCTCGCCGGCGCCGCCGAAACGCTCAGCCCGGATGCAGACCCCGATCATTGGGACATTGTGGAGGGGCAGGGGTCGCTCTTCCATCCCTCCTATGCCGGTGTATCACTCGGCCTCTTGCACGGCAGTCAGCCTGACGTTCTGGTGCTCTGTCACGAGGCGCAGCGGACCCGTGTGATCCGTTATCCCGACTTCGCGTTGCCCAGCCTTCAGGAGGCGATGGACCTGAACCTTACCCTCGCACGGCGAACGAACCCCGCTGTCCGCATGGGCGGGATCAGCGTCAATACGGCGGACATGTCGCCCGATGCGGCGGAACAGTGGATGGCGGATACGGCGGCGCGCCTCGCCATGCCGGTCGCGGACCCGGTTCGCGGTGGACCCCGTTTTCAGGTGCTCGTTGACAACTGCCTGTCCGGATGAGCCTTTGACGGCCTCCGAAAATATATCGAAGCCACAGGGATGGAGACCCAGCATATGATCCGGAAGCCTTTTCTAAATCGCAGTTCAGCATTGTCGGTCGGTCGGCGCGCCGTGCCGCTCGCCTCCCTTGCTCTTCTCGCCGCCTGCGCGACGACCGCTGCTCCTGGCACGGACGCGGAAACGCAGACGCCGCAGGCGCTCGCTTCCGGCGGCGAATATGACGTCGTCATTCGCGGCGGTACGATCTACGACGGTACTGGCGGCGCGCCTGTGCAGGGCGACGTGGCGATCGAGGGCGACCGGATCGTCAAGATCGGCGCGGTCGATGGCAAGGGCGATACAGAGGTCGATGCCACTGGAATGGCGGTGTCCCCCGGCTTCGTGAACATGCTCAGCTGGGCGACGCGCTCGCTCCTGACAGACGGCCGCGCCATGGCCGATCTGAAACAGGGTGTGACGCTGGAGGTGTTCGGCGAAGGCTGGACGATGGGACCGTTGTCGCCCGAAATGAAGGCGGCGGCCGCACCTGCCGATGGCAGCTATCAGGTCGACTGGACCACGCTCGGCGAATATCTGGAGCATCTGGAGGAAAAGGGCATTTCGCCGAACGTCGCCAGCTTCGTGGGCGCGACCACCCTCAGAATTCATGAGATGGGCGAAAAGGATGTCGACCCTACTCCGCAGCAGCTTGAAAATATGCGCGGTCTGGTGCGCCAGGCGATGCAGGAGGGGGCGCTGGGCGTCGGTTCGGCACTGATCTATGCGCCCGCCAATTATGCCGAGACGCCGGAAATCACCGCGCTCGTTGGCGAGGCTGCGAAGTGCGGTGGCATGTATATCAGCCATATGCGTTCGGAAGGCGATGAAATTCTCGCCGCCGTCGACGAACTGATCGGCATTTCAAAGGCCACCGGCGCGCCTGCGGAAATCTATCATCTGAAAATGGCCGGCACCAAGAACTGGGACAAGTTACCCGCCGTCATTGAAAAGATTGAAGCGGCACGCGCTGGCGGCAATCGCATCACCACCAACATGTATACCTATACGGCGGGCGGTACCGGTCTCGACGCGGTCATGCCACCCTGGGCGCAGGATGGCGGCATCGACGCGCTGGTCGAACGCCTGAAGGATCCGGAACTGCGCGCGCGCATCGTCAAGGAAATCAGCGAACCGAGCGACGATTGGGAGAACCTGCTTCTCCTCGCTGGCGGCGCGGAGGGCGTCTTGCTGGTCGACTTCGAATCAGAGGCGTTGAAGCCGCTCGCCGGCAAGACGCTCGCCGAAGTCGCGGCGATGCGCGGCAAAAGCCCGGAAGAGACCGCCATCGACCTCGTCATCGAGGGCGGCAATGGCGTTGGCGCCGCCTATTTCATGATGTCGGAGGATAATGTCCGCAGCCAGACCGCGCTGCCGTGGATGAGCTTTGGTTCAGACGCGGGCGCTCCTGCGGCGGAGGGCGAGACCCTGGAAAGCAGTACGCACCCGCGCACCTATGGCAATTTCGCGCGCCTTCTTGGAAAATATGTGCGTGACGAGCAGGCGCTGCCGCTGGAGGAGGCCATTCACAAGCTGGCGGCGCTCCCTGCGGAAAATCTCGGCTTGCGTGGGCGGGGCACATTGGCACCCGGAAACTTTGCCGATGTCGTCATCTTCGATCCCGCGACGATCTCCGATCACGCCACGTTCGAAGATTCGCACCAATATGCGACCGGCGTCCGCGATGTCTTTGTCAACGGAACGCAGGTTCTGAAAGATGGCGAGCACACGGGTGCCAGCGCCGGTACCGTCGTACGCGGCCCCGGCTGGACCGGCTGGCCCGATGGCGGCAAGTGTCCGGCTGACACTGCGGCGGCCGGATAGGCCATTCGGCGCAAATATTGGGGCGGCGGTCTTATTCGACCGTCGCCCCATATCGTCCAGAAACGAAAAAGCCGCCCCCCGCCATATGGCGAAGAGCGGCTTCCCTCAGACCTCCCGAACCCCCGGAAGGTCCAAAGCCTATTCGGCGGCGAACTGGTTCATCGTGTTATGCGCGCCGCCCGCTTTAAGAGCGGCCTCGCCGGCGAAATATTCCTTATGGTCGTCGCCCAGGTCCGAACCCGCCATGTTCTGGTGGCGGACACAGGCGATCCCCTCACGGATTTCCTTGCGCTGCACATTCTTGACGTAGCCGAGCATGGCCTGCTCGCCGAAATATTCCCGCGCCAGATTGTCCGTCGACAGCGCCGCCGTGTGATAGGTCGGCAGTGTGATCAAGTGGTGGAAAATGCCGGCGCGCGCGGCCGCGTCCTTCTGGAAGGTGCGGATCCGCTCGTCGGCTTCTGCCGCCAGATCGGTACCGTCATAATCGACGCTCATCAGCCTGTCGCGATCATAGCCTGCGACATCCTTTCCGGCCTCGGCCCATGCATCATAGACCTGCTGGCGGAAATTCAGTGTCCAGTTGAATGACGGCGAGTTGTTATAGACCAGCTTGGCATTGGGAACGACTTCGCGGATGCGATCGACCATCCCGGCAATCTGTTCGATGTGCGGCTTCTCCGTTTCGATCCACAGCAGGTCCGCGCCATTCTGCAGGCTGGTGATGCAGTCCAGGACGCAACGGTCTGCGCCCGTGCCCGCCCGGAACTGATACAGGTTCGATGGCAGACGCTTCGGACGCATCAGTTTTCCGTCGCGGTTGATCAGGACATCGCCCGGCTGGCCGGCGCCATCGACCTCTTCGCAGTCCAGGAACGCGTTATACTGGTCGCCCAGATCGCCCTCTTCCTTCACATAGGCGATCTGCTTCGTCAGTCCTGCGCCCAGCGAGTCCGTCCGTGCGACGATAACGCCGTCCTCGACGCCCAGCTCCAGGAACGCATAGCGGATGGCGCGGATCTTCTGCAGGAAATCCTCGTGCGGAACGGTGACCTTGCCGTCCTGATGGCCGCACTGCTTTTCGTCGGACACCTGGTTTTCGATCTGCAGAGCGCAGGCACCGGCCTCGATCATCTTCTTGGCCAGCAGATAGGTTGCCTCGGCATTGCCAAAGCCGGCATCGATGTCGGCGATGATCGGCACGACGTGCGTCTCGAAATTATCGATCTTGTTCTGCAGATCGCGGGCCTTCACCTCGTCGCCAGAGGAGCGGGCAGCGTCCAAATCGCGGAACAGACCGCCCAGCTCGCGTGCGTCGGCCTGGCGCAGAAACGTGTACAGTTCTTCGATCAGGGCGGGAACGCTCGTCTTTTCGTGCATGGACTGGTCGGGCAGGGGGCCGAATTCGCTGCGGAGGGCCGCGACCATCCAGCCGGACAGGTAAAGATAGCGGCTCTTGGTGGACCCGAAATGCTTCTTGATGGCGATCATCTTTTGCTGACCGATGAACCCATGCCAGCAGCCCAGCGACTGCGTGTAGTTCGCCGGATCGGCATCATAGGACGCCATATCTTCGCGCATGATCTTCGCGGTGTATCGGGCGATGTCCAGGCCGGTCTGAAACCGGTTCTGCAGGCGCATGCGGGCGACCGCCTCGCCTTCGATCTGGGTCCAGTCATTGTGCGGCTGCACCAGATTCTGGGCGTTGGTGATTTCGGTATTGTAGGACATTCGGCTTCCTCGCTTTCTGATTGTCGCCTGATTACCCCGCCGGTGCCTGCCCGCGTAAGGGCCGCCAGAGTCATACTGTAAGACTTTACAACCCGGTTTTGTCATGTTGTAATGATGTGACAGGAGCGCTTGTCATGGTAAAGAAAAGATCGGTTTATCTGGGTCCGCGCATTCGCCGCCTGCGGCGTGAACTTGGCCTGACACAGGCAGAAATGGCCGCCGATCTTGAGGTGTCGGCCTCCTATGTCACTCTGCTGGAACGCAATCAGCGCCCGACGACCGCCGACCTCTTGATGCGGCTGGCGCAAGTTTACCGCATCGACATTGCCGAATTATCGGATGCTGACAGCGACAGTCACCGCACCCAGCTTGAGGGGGCGCTCAAGGATCCGCTGTTCGAGGGGATAGATATTCCGCCTTTGGAGCTGGAGGATCTTGCCGCCAGCTATCCCGGCATATCGGAGGCGATGCTGCGGCTCTATTCCTCTTACAGCAAGGGCCAGCTTGCCTTGGCCGATGCCGCCGCGCGGGAGGATGGCGGCGGCGGTCCCGATCCAGTTTTTGCCGTCCGCGAGTTTCTCGCCGCGGCCCGCAACCATTTTCCTGCCCTTGAAAATGCCGCGACCGCACTTGCCGAAAGGACGGGAGGGCGGGAGGGGTTTGCCGCCTATCTTCAGTCGCGCCACGGCGTTCGCGTGCGCCGCCTGCCTGCGGATGTGCTGGTCGGATCGCTGCGCCGTTTCGACCGGCACCGGCAGCAATTGATGCTGGCCGACAATATGGACGGCGCCACCCAGGCATTTCAGACGGCGCTGCAAATCGTCTATCTGGAATTGCAGGACGACATCACGCGCCTGCTGGGAAATCATTTCCAGGGCGGCACTGCGGAGCGGCTGGCCCGTCGGGCGCTCGCCAATTACGCGGCTGCGGCGCTGCTGATGCCTTACGAGGCCTTTCGGCAAGAGGTGGAGCGTCGCCGCTATGATGTGGAGGCGCTGGCCCGCCTCTTCTCGACCAGTTTCGAACAGACCGCGCACCGACTGACCACCCTGCAGCGTCCGGGGGAGGAGGGGGTCGCCTTCTTCTTCATACGGGTCGACCCGGCGGGGAATGTGTCGAAGCGGCTGGACGGTGCCGGATTTCCCTTTGCGCGCCATGGCGGCGCCTGTCCGCTGTGGAACCTTCACACCAGTTTTCAGCGCCCGCGCGAAGTCATGACGCAATGGCTGGAACTGCCCGACGGCAAGCGCTTCTTCTCGATCGCGCGCACCGTCACATCCGGCGGCGCCGGCCATCACCTCCCCCGCGTCGAGCGGGCTGTCGCGCTGGGCTGCGCGGAGGATCAGGCGAAAAGGCTGATCTACGCCGACGACGATCCGCAAGGGGCCGCGCGTGCAACACCCATCGGCGTGGCGTGCCGTCTGTGCCAGCGTGTCGATTGCCCGGCGCGCTCCGCGCCTCCTATCGGGCGGGAGGTTCTGACCGACGAATATCGCCGCATGGTGACGCCCATCAGCGTCGGCGACAGATAGGTGCGGCGCTGGAACGCAGGGGGCGGCGGGAACACTGCCGCACCTCCGGCGTATTTGTTTTGTCATCCAGGGATGGCATCATAGGCAGAGTGCATATCGAAGGGGGCTGCGAACAATGGCGGATGATATCAAGAAGGCGGGTCCAGACCGACGCTCCGTCCTGAAGGGAAGCGCGCTCGCCGGTGGTGTCGGCGCCATGCTCGCCACCAATGTCCGCGCCGCACAGGATGGCGCGCCTCGGGCGGCGGCCACCGTGTCGCGTATCCCCGTCTCCCTCTCCGTCAACGGCCAGACGCGGGACGTCTCCGTCGATCCCCGCGCGACTTTGCTCGATACGTTGCGCCACGATTTCGAACTTACCGGAACGAAGAAGGGCTGCGACCATGGTCAGTGCGGTGCCTGCACCGTCCATATCGATGGGGAGCGTAAATTGTCCTGCCTGACCCTCGCCGCCACGGTAGAGGGTGCCGACATCGTCACCATTGAGGGGCTGGCAAAGGGTGACGCCCTCCATCCGATGCAGCAGGCCTTCATCGACCATGACGCGTTCCAGTGCGGTTATTGCACGCCTGGACAGATCATGTCCGCAGTCGCCCTGGTAAAGGAGGGGCATACCGGCAGCGACGCCGAGATCCGCGAATATATGTCCGGAAATCTGTGCCGCTGCGCCGCCTATCCCAATATCGTTGCCGCCGTGAAGCAAGCCGCGCCCCAAATGGGAGACGCCTGATGCGCCCGTTTCAATATGAACGCGCAGCAAGCCCGGCGCGGGCAGTATCCTCTGCGGATGCGGGTTCGAAATATCATGCAGGCGGAACGACGCTGATCGATTTGATGAAGCTGGACGTGTGGCGGCCGGAACGGCTGATCGACATCTCCGCGCTCAAAGAGCCTCGGATGACCCGGATCGAACTCAACGGAAAGGCACTCCGCATCGGCTCCATGGTCACCATGGCCGCACTCGCCGCTGACGAGGGCGTTCGCCGGTCCTGCCCGGTGCTGACCGACTCTCTCTGGCTGGCCGCATCGGCGCAGCTTCGCAATATGGCGCGCCTCGGTGGTAATGTCCTGCAGATGACGCGCTGCTCCTATTATCGCGACACGTCCTACGATCAGTGCAACAAGCGCGCACCAGGCTCTGGTTGCGCCGCCCTGGACGGGTCAAACCGCCATCACGCCATTCTCGGCACGTCGGACGCCTGCATCGCAACCTATCCGGGTGACTGGGCGCAGGCGCTGATCGCCCTCGATGCGGTTGTAGAGATACTTGGAAAGGATGGCCCCAAATCCGTTCCTTTTGCCACCCTGCACCGGCAGCCGGGCAATCGCCCGGATGTCGAAACCACCCTTGCGGCGGGTGATCTTATCACTGCCTTCGTGATTCCGGATGCCGACTGGGCCAGGTCGAAATATCTGAAGATCCGGGATCGCGAATCCTATGCCTTCGCGCTTACCAGTGCGGCGGTCGCTTTGCGGATGGATGGCGATGCCGTCTCGGACGTGCGCATCGGACTTGGCGGCGTCGCTACGGTTCCGTGGCGCGCGACGGCGGCAGAGGCCGTTCTCAAGAATGCGGCGCTGAGCGAGGACACTGCCCAACAGGCGGCAGAGGCGGCCTTCGCAGATGCCAACACGTTGGAACATAATGCGTATAAGGTGGAACTCGGCAAACGCACATTGGTGCGCGCCCTGATGGATACCGCCGGGATGGAGGCCTGATCATGGCAGATGTTACGAACACCGCCGCCCCCACCATGGCGAATGCCGGCAAGCCGATCGCCCGTTATGAGGCGCGGCAGAAGGTAACCGGCGGCAAGATATATGGCGACGACCTCGCTGTTCCCGGAAAGCCGGCCCATGGCTGGCTGGTCACCAGTGCCATCGCAAAGGGCACGATTACCGCCATCGACGACAGTGCGGCAAAGGCCGTGCCCGGCGTCCTGATGATCATGACGCATGAAAACCGGCCACCCTTGCAGCCGATGAAGACATTTTCGACGGGCGGCATCGGCCTTACCAGCCAGGAGCCACTCGGCGGGCCGGAAATCGCGCATGACGGGCAGATAGTCGCCCTGATTGTCGCCGAAACCTTTGAGGCTGCGCGCGAGGCGGGGCGTAAGCTCGACATATCCTATAATGAAAGCCGCCCCGCCACGACCTTTGGTTCGCCCGGCGTGGTGCGCAAGACGACGAAGGAAGTCGTCGGGCGCGGTGGCGGCCCCACCCTTGGCGATGTAGAGGCGGCACTTGCCGGTTCGGCCCATGTGGTAGAGGCGGAATATTCGACGCCCGTTCAACACCACAATACGATCGAGATGTTCACCACCACCGCCTTTTGGGAGGGGGATCGCCTCACCCTGCACGAACCCAGCCAGTTCGTATGGGGCGCCAAGGTCGGACTTGCCAAGCAGCTCGGCATCGATCCCGACAATGTTCATTATGTCTCGCCCTTCGTCGGCGGTGCCTTCGGGGCAAAGGCCGCCATTGGGCACCGCACGCCTCTCGTCGCCTTGGCGGCGAAGCAACTCGGCAGGCCGGTGAAGCTCGTTCCCACGCGCGACCAATGCTTTACAATTGCAGGATATCGTCAGGAAACGAAAAGCAAGGTACGGCTCGGCTGCGACGCGGATGGCAGGCTGACCGGGTACAGCCACGAGCTTGACGAATTCACGTCTCTTCTCGACCCCTATCATAATGGTGGTCTGGAAAATTCAGCCGCCATGTACGCGTTCAAGGCGGTTGGCGGCGACATGTTCCTCTCGCGCGGGGACCGCAACGTCCCCGTCTTCATGCGGTCGCCGCCAGAGGTGCCGGTCATCTATGCGCTGGAAAGCGCCATGAACGAACTCGCGGAAAAGGCCGGCATGGACCCGGTCGCGTTTCGAAAACTGAACGACACGCGCGTCAATCCCGTCAACGGCGCACCTTATACCAGCCGCTCCCTGAACGAATGTTTCGACGAGGCTGCGGCGTCTTTCGGCTGGTCGCGGCGCACGCCTGCGCCCAGATCGATGCGCGACGGCGACTGGCTGATCGGCTGGGGCTGCTCCATGGCAACCTATCCCACCTCCATGACGCCTGCCACCGCGCGCGTAACCCTGAATGCCAATGGCGGTGCGAAGGTAGAGGTTGCCGCCCACGATGTCGGAACCGGTGCATATACCGTCATCGGCCAGACTGTCGGCGAAAGGCTGGGCATCGATCCGCGCCGCATTATCGTTCAGTGTGGCGACAGCGACCTGCCGCCCGGCCCCGTGTCCGGCGGTTCCGTGACTACGGCCAGTGTGACGTCGGCGGTGGCAAAGGCGTGCGATCAACTGCTTGCGAAAATGTCGGCATCCGGACCGATGTCGGACGAAGATCGCCGGGCCGCCTTTGATCGCATCGGCTCCAATGCGCTTATCGAATATGCCGAATGGACCCCCGCTGGCATGGATCCGAAGCAGGCAAAGGCCCTTTACGACGGCGGCGTGCCGTTCGCCGGCGGCGCGGGAGAAGATCGCACCATGTTCGCCTTCGGCGCCGAAATGGTAGAGGTTCGCATCAATGAGCGGACGCGCGAAATCCGCGTTCCCCGCATGACCGGCGCATTTGCCGCTGGCCACATCATGAACCCCCGTACGGCACACAGCCAGTATCTGGGCGGCATGATCTGGGGCATGGGCTCCGCCCTGCTGGAGGCGACGGAGATGGACCGGCTGCGTGGTCGCTACGTCAATGACAATATCGCCGAATATCTTGTCGCGACCAACGCCGACATTCCGCAGGTCGATATCATCATGGTGCCGGAGCAGGACGACGAGATTAACGTTCTCGGCGTCAAGGGTATTGGCGAGCTCGCCAATGTCGGGACGGCGGCAGCAATCACCGACGCGGTCTACCACGCGACAGGTGTGCGTATCCGCGACCTTCCCGTCAGGATCGAGCAGCTTCTGGTTTGAAGCCACCTATTGCGCCTGAAGGGAAGTGGACACGGGGAACCGGACACCAACCGCACAGATCTGTGGTCCCGATGACACGCAGCAGGGAAAATCGACACTGGGTCCGTCCAAATTATTTTGAATAATAGGATTTAAGGCGCGATTTTCCACGGGGTGTTGGCGGAGACGTAGCCGCCGGGCGGGCAGAGGTCTTTCTCATTGATGACGAATGATCCTGCGCGTCTCACGCGTGCGCGCGCGCACACGCGCTGAGTGTGCGTTTTGTCCGGTTCGGCCCGAGCGTCGGGGTGTCCGCTTCGCCGGATCAGGGCTTGGGGACACCGCCGGAATGGTGTCGCCTTTTACGCTTCGCGCTCGATCCCCGACAGAAACGAATCGACGTTTTTGCCCAGATCGCCGACCGCATAACCACCCTCCATCACGATCAGCGTCGGCAGTTTCAGTGCCGCGATGTCAGCGCCCATCCTCTGGAAATCAGCGGTCTGTAGTTGGAAATGGGAAATCGGATCATCGGCATAGGTATCGGCGCCGAATGACAGGACCAGGAAATCGGCCCCCCATTCCGTGATGGCGGACAGCGCACGCGCCAGCGCGGTCTTGTAACTGCTCCATGCCGTACCCTGCGGCAACGGCAGGTTCAGCGTTGTGCCCTTACCCGGGCCATCGCCGGTTTCATCCTCGTGGCCCCAGTAAAACGGATAGTCCGTCTTCGGATCGGCATGGATCGAGGCAAAGAACACGTCCTTGTCGCGGTAGAAGATGTCCTGCGTACCATTGCCGTGGTGATAATCCACATCCAGGATCGCCACCCGGCGGGAATGCTGGGTGCGCGCATGCTGTGCAGCAATGGCCACATTGTTCAGATAGCAATATCCGCCCATATAATCGCGCCCGGCATGGTGACCCGGCGGTCGGCACAGGGCAAAGACCGTCTTTCTGTCGGGCTCGGTCAGTAGCTGGTCGCACGCGGTCAGGGCGCATTGCGCCGACCAATAGACGGTCTCCCACGTCCCCTCCGCAATCGGTGTCGCGGCGTCGAAGGAATAGGCGCCGATGCGGGCATCGATCCGCGTCAGGTCAAGCGGACGCCGCCCCACCACGGGAAAGGTATAGCCGATCGCGTCGCCCGTTCTGCCGCTTGCCCGCCAGTCTGCATGTGCCGCTTTCAGGAAATCGACATAATCGCCATCGTGGACGGCGCGGATCGGGTCTTCGCCAAAATCCCGTGGCGTTTGGGTGGCTCCTAAGCTCGCCACGATATCTCGCGCGCGTTGCGGCGTTTCACTGAACGGCGCCCAGTCGCCATTGTGCAATTCTCTCAGCGGCGCATGAAGCAATTGGCGCTCGTCAAAAATCTTTAGCATGGACGTCCTTCCCTGATGCTCGTCTTGCGGGCCTAGTGCACCCGGTGACGGCGGCTTGCAACGGGAAGCGGGCAAGACATTGCGTCTCCCGGGCGAAAATAATTTGCTGTTTTGAGAAGGGCCAATACGCGCTATGCGTTGCGACGCAAATTTCATTGGACGGGGGAAGACGATGAAACAAATGCTTTCATGGACCATCGCAGCGGCTGCCTGCCTGTTGCCGTTCTCGACGAATGTGTCGGGGCAGGTCGCTCAGGAACCGCAAGTGCAGCAAGCTCAGCCTGCGCCTGCACCTGGCCCCGGTGGGGACTCCCCCGCCGCTGCTCTCGACGCAACGGACAGTACCGCCAGTGCAGCAGATGCCGCGCGGTCGGCCAGCACCTCAAGCACCCGGGACGGTGCGCATCCGCTTACGCGCGATGACCTGGTGACGTGGCTCGACGGCTATATGGAATATGCGTTGAAAAGCGCGGATATCGCTGGCGCCGTGGTGGTCGTGGTGAAGGATGGCGAGTTTCTGGCAGAGCGTGGCTATGGCTATTCGGATGTCGCGGCGCGTCGGCCGGTAGACCCGGAAACCACGCTGTTCCGGCCCGGTTCGGTTTCCAAGCTCTTTACCTGGACCGCCGTTATGCAGCTTGTCGAGCGCGGCGAAATCGACCTCGACGCCGATGTTAACCGCTATCTTGATTTCGAGATTCCGGCCCGCGACGGTGAACCCGTCACCATGCGCAATATCATGCAGCACACTGCCGGCTTTGAGGAGCAGGGCAAGGCCGTCATCATGCGCGATGGCGACCTCGTGCCAAACTACGAGGAACTGCTGAAGGCGTGGGTGCCGGAACGGATCTTCCCTGTCGGAACGACGCCGGCTTATTCGAATTACGCCACTTCGCTCGCGGGATATATCGTCGAGCGTGTGTCCGGCGAACCGTTCGACGACTATATAGAGCGGCACATTTTTGCGCCGCTGCGCATGACGCGCTCGACGTTCCGCCAGCCCCTGCCGTCGGAGCTGGAGCCCTTGATGTCAAAGGGGTATTCGCGTGCCAGCGAACCGGCGCGGTCTTTCGAATTTGTGGGCCCGGCACCGGCGGGATCGCTGTCATCGCCCGGCGTGGACATGGGCCGCTTCATGCTGGCGCACCTGAATGACGGTGAACTGGACGGGCAAAGGATACTTCAGCCGCGCACGGTGGAGATGATGCACGATTCGCCCACCACCATCATTCCCGGCCTGAACCGTATGCAGCTGGGATTCTTCGAAACAAACGTGAATGGCCGCAAGGTCATCGCCCATCTTGGCGACACGGCGGATTTCCACACGTCTCTGCACCTCTTTCTGGATGAGGACACGGGCTTCTACGTGTCGTTCAACAGCGCCGGGCGGGAAGGGGCGTCCGGCAATCTTCGCTATGCCCTGTTCCACGATTTTGCCGATCGCTATTTCCCCGGTCCGCCCATGCCATCGGCTCTCGATGCAGAGACGCAGCTTGAACATGCGTCACTGATGGCGGGAAATTGGCAGGTGTCGCGCCGGTCGGAATCGAACTGGGCCGCTCTGCTGGGCCTTTTGGGACAGACAAAAATTGTCGTCACTGCCGATGGCAAACTGTCCATACCCGGGCTTACCACCCCCGGCGGCGGTGCGCGCGAGTGGATAGAGGTCGCGCCCTTCACATGGCAGGACCCGGTCACCAATGACCGCTTGATTGCCAAATTGCGCGACGGCCAGCCCTATATCTGGTCGTTCGACATGTTCTCCCCCTTCATGGTGTTCACTCGCCCTGCATGGTACGCCAACGGCGCCTGGCTGTTGCCCGCGGCCGGTATCGGGCTGGGTATCCTCGTCCTGACGATCCTGTTGTGGCCCATCCGTGCACGCGTTCGTCGCCATTTCGGCACTGCGCTGTCGCTATCCCGGCCGGATCTGCGGGCTTACCGGGCAAGCCGCTGGGGGGCGCTGGCCGTTGTTGCCGTCGTCCTAGCCTGGGGCATATTCCTGGCGTCTGCGGCGCAGGGGGATGCGGTATCCGGCGGCGGCCTGGACTGGCTGCTGATCCTGTTGCAGATTTTCGGGATCGTCGCCCTGCTTGGCGGGATCCTCGCCCTGGCGTGGAACCTGGTGCGCACATGGTCCGGCACTCGCGACTGGAAGGCGAAATTGTGGGCGCTGCTGCTGCTGATTTCCGCAGTGCTGGTCGCCTGGGCCGTGTGGGTCGCAGGGCTGCTCTACATCGGCGCCAGCTTCTGATGGATTAGGGGCGGTGACAGCGCAGACGCGCTGCCACCGCCCCCGGCGAAGTCAGGCCCACATTTCAGGAAGCCTGGTTCAGGCGGGTTCCGCCGACGAAATCGCCTGCTCTCCGACGATGTTCAGGCCATATCCTGCCAGCGCCACCAGTGTGTGGTGCGAATTGGTCAGCAGGACCATGTCCTGCACGCCCAGCTCTGACAGGATCTGCGCACCGATGCCGTAATCGCGAAGCTCGCCCATTTCGGGCTGTCCCGGCGCGGCATGGCCCGCCTTCAACTGAACGACCGTGGTCATGGCATTTTCCATCACCCGGTTGACGATGACGACGACACCGCGCCCCGCCTCCTCGATCTGGCGCATCGCACCCTG
The DNA here is from genome assembly GCF_054740865.1 of Pacificimonas sp. ICDLI1SI03. NCBI lineage: Bacteria > Pseudomonadati > Pseudomonadota > Alphaproteobacteria > Sphingomonadales > Sphingosinicellaceae > Pacificimonas > Pacificimonas sp. ICDLI1SI03. The sequence goes on along the minus strand of NZ_JBSQAU010000001.1, from coordinate 1,441,055 downwards.
CAGCAGGCCGGTGCGGTCGGACCTCTCGCCCAGGCTGTCGTTGAAGATGTTGAGCGTGTGCATCCGAACGAGGGTCGGCGTGTCGGGATCGATCTGTCCTTTCACCAGGGCCAGCGTTTCCGTTCCCACCGCCTTGTTGCGATAGGTGATGGCGCGCCAGTCGCCACCGTAGACGCTGTCAAAACTGGTTTCGGCAGTTTTGACGATATTGTGGTCGTGTTTGCGGCGATAGGCGATCAGGTCACGGATCGTGCCGATTTTCAGCTTATGTTCCCTGGCAAACGGGATCAGATCGTCCAGCCGCGCCATCGTGCCGTCATCGCGCATGATTTCACAGATGACGCCGGAGGGGTTGAGTCCCGCAAGGCGCGAAACATCAACCGCCGCCTCCGTATGGCCGGCGCGAACCAGAACGCCGCCGTCGCGGGCGATCAGGGGAAAGACATGGCCCGGTGTAACGATCGCATCGGCACCGCGGGAGGCGTCGATTGCCACGGATATGGTGCGTGCCCTGTCGGCGGCGGAAATGCCTGTGGTGACGCCCTCTGCCGCCTCGATCGAGGTGGTGAAGGCCGTGCTGTGCCGGGTGCGGTTATTGGCGCTCATCAATTCCAGACCAAGCTCGCGCACCCGGGCACTGGTCAGGGCCAGGCAGATCAGGCCGCGCCCGTGACTGGCCATGAAATTGACGGCATCGGGCGTCGCCATCTGGCCCGGAATGACGAGATCGCCCTCATTTTCGCGATCCTCGTCATCCACCAGGATGAACATGCGGCCATTGCGCGCCTCTTCGATCAGCTCCTCGGGCGTTGCCAGATAGTGCTCGATCGTCGGTGCCACATTCATCTCCTTTGGGCCGATGTCGGTCAGCGACCGAGTACGCGTTGAACGATGGCCTCGGCCGCGTCCTCCGCGCTCATTTTCGTCGTGTCGACCTCTATGTCAGGGTTTTCTGGCGGCTCATAGGGGCTGTCGATACCCGTGAAGTTCTTCAGCTTGCCCTGACGTGCCTTGGCATAAAGGCCCTTTGTGTCGCGCCCTTCGGCGACTTCCAGCGGCGTGTTGATGAACACCTCCATGAACTCGCCCTCTGGCAGGATGGCGCGGACCATGTCGCGTTCGGCACGGAACGGAGAGATGAAGGCGGTGAGGACGATCAGGCCTGCATCCGCCATCAACTTCGCGACATCGCCAATGCGGCGGATATTCTCGATCCGATCCGCATCCGTGAAGCCGAGATCCCTGTTTAGACCGTGACGAATATTGTCTCCGTCCAGCAGGAACGTGTGGCGGCCCATCACGTGCAGCTTCTTTTCGACAAGGTTGGCGATGGTCGATTTGCCCGAACCGGAAAGACCGGTGAACCATAGCACGCATGGTTTCTGGTTTTTGATCGACGCGTGCGCCTCCCGCGTGACATCGACCGCCTGCCAATGGACATTCTGACTACGACGCAGTGCAAAATCGAGCATGCCCGCAGCAACGGTGGCATTTGTCATCTTGTCGATCAGAATGAACCCACCGAGGTCGTGATTTTCCTCATAGGGTTCGAACGCAATGTCGCGGTCGGTATAGACTTCGCAGACGCCGATATCGTTCAGACCGAGCGTTTTCACCGACAGCTCGGCGAGTGAATTCATGTCGACGGCATGTTTCGGCTCTTGCACCGTGGCGCTGACCGTGCGTGTGCCCATTTTCATCCAATAGGCGCGGCCCGGCAACATCTCGTCCGCATCCATCCAGACGATTGTCGCCTGAAACTGATCGGCGGTCTGGGGCGGGGCATCGGCGGCGGCGATTACGTCGCCGCGCGAACAGTCGATTTCGTCGGCGAGAGTCACCGTGACCGACTCTTCGGCGACAGCCACATCCCGATCGCCGTCCATCGTGACGATGCGGGCGACGGTTGATGTGCGCCCGGACGGCAGCACGCGCACCGGATCGCCAGGTCGCAGCGTCCCCGACGCGATGACGCCGGCAAATCCCCGGAAATCAAGATTGGGGCGGTTGACCCACTGCACCGGCATACGGAACGGTTTCGCCTGATCGCGATCGCTGTCGAGTTCGATCGTTTCCAAATGCTCGATCAGCGTCGGGCCATCATACCAGGGCGTTTCTTCCGACTTGGAGGCGATATTGTCGCCGGCAAGGCCGGAAAGCGGGATCGCGGTGAACTCCTTGATGCCGATCGATGTCGCGAATTCACGATAATCCGCGACGATCTCGTTGAACCGGCTCTCGTCATAGTCGACGAGGTCCATCTTGTTGACGGCCAGAATGATATGCCTGATTCCGATCAGGTGCGCCAAATAGCTGTGACGTCGCGTCTGCGTCAGTACGCCCTTGCGCCCGTCGATCAGGATGACGGCGCAGTCTGCGGTGGATGCGCCCGTCACCATGTTGCGCGTATATTGTTCGTGGCCTGGCGTGTCGGCGACGATGAACTTGCGCTTTTCGGTCGCGAAGAAGCGGTACGCGACATCGATCGTGATGCCCTGTTCACGCTCGGCAGCCAGACCGTCGACCAGCAATGCAAAGTCGATTTCCTGGCCCTGAGTGCCGACGCGTTTCGAATCCGCCTCCAGACTTGCCAGCTGATCTTCAAAGATCATTTTTGAATCGTACAGCAAGCGCCCGATCAGCGTCGATTTTCCGTCGTCCACACTGCCGCATGTAATGAAGCGGAGCAGGGACTTGTTCTGGTGAAGCGCGAGATAGGCGTCGATATCCTCGGCGATGAGGCCGTCCACCTGATAGCTGCTGCTTTGCGTGGCCATCAGAAATATCCCTCCTGCTTCTTCTTTTCCATTGATGCCGCCTGATCATGGTCGATCGCGCGTCCCTGGCGTTCGGATGTGGTCGTCAGCAGCATTTCCTGGATGACTTCCGACAGGGTCGATGCCGTGCTTTCGACGGCGCCTGTCAGCGGATAGCAGCCCAGCGTGCGGAAACGGATCGAGCGTTCCACAGGCTCTTCGCCCTCCTTCAGCGGGAAACGGTCGTCATCGACCATCAGCACCAGACCGTCGCGAACGACCGTCGGACGCGGCGCGGCGAGATACAGCGGCACGATCTCGATATTTTCTGCCAATATATATTGCCAGATATCCAGCTCCGTCCAGTTCGACAGCGGGAAGACGCGGATGCTCTCCCCCCTCGCCTTGCGGGCATTGTAGAGCCGCCATAATTCGGGCCGCTGGCTTTTCGGGTCCCAGCGGTGGGTCGCGCTGCGAAAGCTGAAAACGCGTTCCTTCGCGCGGGATTTTTCCTCGTCGCGCCGGGCGCCGCCGAATGCCGCGTCGAAGCCATGTTCGTTCAGCGCCTGTTTCAGCCCCTCTGTTTTCCACATGTCGGTGTGAAGGCCGCCATGATCGAATGGATTGATGCCCCGCGCTTTTGCCTCGGGATTTTGATGAACGATCAGTTCCATGCCTGCCTCTGCCGCAGCCCGGTCGCGCAGGCGGTACATGTCCTGAAATTTCCATGTCGTATCGACATGCATCAACGGAAATGGCGGCGGAGAGGGATAGAACGCCTTCTTCGCCAGATGCAGCATCACCGCTGAATCTTTTCCGACGGAATAGAGCATGACGGGCTTTTCGGTCTCCGCCACTACTTCGCGGAGGATATGAATGCTCTCCGATTCCAGGCGTTGCAAGTGCGTCAGGTGCCGGGTTCCCTCTGCGGCGCCGGCGGTGGTCATGTCGTTCATTTTATGCATTCCGAAATATCGTTACTGGGCAGCGTCGGTAAATGTGATCATATGGCTGATGTCGCCGCGTTCTTCGCGTTTGCGACCGGCCTTTGCCAGATAATGGGTGGTGATCTGCATATCTGGCCGGAGCGGCTCTATCACTTCCATGACGCGGTCATATTCCGTGCTCGCAATCTTCCATTCACCATCGATGCGAACATAGCGGTCGCGATAGATCGCGCTGCCGGCCGTCACGTTCTTGCGTTCCAGCGAGATATAGATGTCCTCAAGGTACCAAAGGCCATCTGCGCTGTCGTCACCTGTAAAGGTGATTTCAGGCATATGACCCTGGTGCATGGCAACGGCGTCGGAATGAAAGCTGTTCAATATGAAATCCAGCATCGCATCGCGACCCTGCAGCTTTGCGACATAGCTGCCACCGCGATATTCGACACTGATGTCATCCGTGAACAAGGTCTTCAGCAGCGCCTCATCCGCGGTATCGATTCCACGATAATAGCGGTGCTTCAGCAGCCGAATGTCTTCAAGGTCGGACAGCTGTTGCAGTGTATATGGCATCGATCACTCCCGCTTGCGTACATAACCTTCTGCTGGGTTACGCATCTGCGAGGCGATGTGACATGAAAATCCACTACGCGCAATATCGTGGTCGGTCATTCGTCGAAATTCGTGGCGATGCTTGTTTCGCGATGCCGTTCCATGGCGGCGCGGATTTCATCCATCCGTGCGGTAATCGCGGCATAGGCATCCGGCCCAGCGATCAACTGACGCGGCGGTTTTTCCATGTCCGCCACCGAGACGACCATCGCGGCCAACTTGTCGGGATCGCCCATTTGACGACCATCTGCCGATTTCACGAGTTCGATCCGCGCATGTACGCCGTCGCTATAGTCGCTGACTCCCTTTTCCCCGGTTTTGAGAGAGCGGCCGGAAAAGTCGGAGCGGAACATGCCCGGCGCGATCGAACAGACATGAATGCCGAGATCTTCCACCTCTCGCGAGAGTGCTTCGCTGAGCCCCTCCAGCGCGAATTTCGAACTGGAATAAAAGCCTGTGGCCGGATTCGATATGCGCCCGGCGAGGGAGGAAATGGTGATGATCGAACCGGAACGGCGCGACCGCATCCCCGGCAGCACCGCCTGCATCATGCGCAGCGCACCGAACAGATTGACATCGAACATGGCCTTGATGGCATCGATATCCCCTTCCTCGATCGAGGAGACATAGCCATAGCCTGCATTGTTGACGAGAACGTCGATGCCGCCAAAGCGCGCCTCTGCCTCGGCAACCGCGGCACTCACCTGATCGGGATCGGCAACGTCCAGTCGCACGGCGATGGCGCGGTCGCCATGCGCGGCAACAAGGTCCTTCACGTCGTCGGGGTTCCGTGCCGTGACGGCAACCCTTTCGCCGCGATTCAGCACATGTTCCGCAATTGCCCGGCCGATACCGGTTGAACAGCCGGTGATAATCCAGCGGCGCTCGCTCATTCCGCGATCCTCCACAGATAGCTTTTCGCCCGCTCTTCCTGCTGTTTGCGGCGTTCCTCCGGTGTGACACGTCGGACACTCTCAGGAAGCTCGTGATCCAGCGAGTTGAAGGGGACGACGCGGCTTTGCGCGCCAAAGCCACGCCCCGGACGACCATCCTCAAATTCCGCCCAGCGCAGGGTCAGGAGACCTTGCGGCATGTCGCACGGGTCCAGCCAATTCCAGATGCCGGGATCGCACACCGACACGACATAAGTCAGCGTATTGGGTGTCGTGCGGTGCGACTGGGTCAGGTTCAGCGAAGAGGTGCGATGCACAATGTCGTTGGTCGTGCCCCAGATGTTGGTGATGGGTGCCAGGAAATAATCGGCCCCACCCAGGCCAACCTCGATGATCAGCGCTTCGTCTTCCTTCAGATCGAAATGGCTCATGATATACAGCTGGTTGCGCAGCGCGCCGTCACTGTCGCGGTCGATGGTGAAATCGAACGCGTTCGCCGCCTTGTCCATCGCCTGCGCGTTCCAGCGCATGGTATTGTCAACATTCTTGATCAGCATCGCCTGTGCATCGGCGACTTTTTGATCGAAGGTGCGCTCCGGCGTGGTGGGCGCGCCGCCCAGCCGCTTTATCGCCAATTCGTTGGGCCGTTCATTGGCCCAGTCGGCGATGACGTCGCGGATGTAGAATTCGACCGCTTCCGGCGATGATTTGATGTGATTGGCGCGGTCGCCCTTATCATCCGAATCGACGAAGATTTCGAAACGCCCTTCATCGTCCAGAACGAGGCTCTTGCCGTCGAGCACGTCGACGGTACCCATATGTGCATTCCAAAGGGTGAAGTAATTCTCGGTCAAACGCGGGTCCGGCACCTTGCCGGTAATAACGTAGCGTTCGGCACCAGAGATCGGAATGACGCGATAGACGCTGTCCGGATTGTCGAGGCCCCAGCGGGAGCCGGGTACGTCGACCCCGCCCAATTGGTGCGGAATGCGGGAAATCGTGACGACGGCGGGGCGCTGGGGATCGCTGTTCAGCGACCAGATAATCGCGCCGAACACGACTTCGTCATATTTGGTTTCGAACGCCTTGCGCATTGCGTCGCCGGGCTGCGCCTTTTCCAGCCAATAGGCGCGGCGGTCCTTTATGGTCGACTGCATGCGCGGATCGGCGAGTACCTTCAGCGCCTCGCGCTCGAAACGCGCCTGTTCCTCGGTCGCAATTGGATTGTTCATCGGGCGATCCTTCCATTTTTCGATTACGCTAATGCGTAACGAAGGGGGGTCAATTGCTTCGCATTGTGGCATAGGGACCAATATCGTAGAAAGTGACGCGAAGCTGATCCGCGCGCCGAGCCATGTGTTTCCAAGTGCGGCCGGGACCGGCGATCCGAATGTGCGGGGGCAAACCCGCCGACGGCAGGGGAGAGATATGGACGGAGGATATCGAACCATCGAGGAGGTCGCGTCCGCCAATTTGCGGATCGAACGGCTGATCCAGGACGGCAGCGGACCGTTTGAGCGGGTGCACAGCATTCACCACCCGTCGCTCGTCTACATCCGCACGGGGCCGGAAGGACCCGCGCTTGGATGTCTGGGGGAGCCACGATCCTACGATGCCTTTGCCCCCTTCGGTACTGCGGTGCTCGTGCCCGCGCATGTGCCGCTTCACGTTCGTTCGCCCGGCTTTCCGGCGCGTGAAATGATATTGTTGCGGTTCGACGATGCGCAGTTCGAGCGCCTGACGGGATTGTCGACGCTGACGGAGGCGGAATTGCGCGCCTGTGTCGACCTGCGCGCGCGGGACGTCGTTCCGCTGGTCGATCGGCTTGTCCGCGAACTGACACGCAATGGTCCGGGCAGCGATGCCATCATCGCCGGCCTGTCGCTGACGATTCTGGGCGAACTGGCACATCATTTCGCGTCGCTGCGGGAACGCGATGGCCAGCATAGCGGCGTTTTGGCGGCCTGGCAGATTTCGCGGATAGAGAAACGGTTGGAGCAAGAGAGCCGGGGCTTTCCAGACATTGAGGAGCTTGCGAAGCTGTGCGGGATCGGGCGCCGTCATCTGATGCGCGCGTACAAGGCGACAACGGGCGCGACGGTGATGGAGCGCGTGGAGCGCAGCATGTTCGAACGCGCAACCCACATGCTGGAGGAGGGGGACGTGTCGATCAAGGAACTGGCGGCATTGCTGGGCTTCGCGCGCCAGGGAAGCTTCTCAACAGCGTTCCGGCGCCGCTTCGGCATGACGCCCAGCGAATGGCGTGCCTGGCGGCGGGGCGACCGTATGCTGCACTAGCGGAGTTGGCCTAGCCTTCAGTTTCCAGCGACCGGCCCCGCGTCTCCGGCAAGGCGACCCACACGAGCGGGATGGCGAGGTAGGCAACAAAGCCCAGCAGGGTCGCGGCCGGACCTATGCCCCCCATCGGCGCCGTCATCGCGCCGAGAATCCAGGGTGCCAGAACCACGCCCCAACGGCCGATCAGATTATGGCACCAGCCATTCGCGGCGCCGCGCAGGCGCGTCGGGAACAGCTCTGAATTCAGTGTATAGGCGGCGACCCAGACGCCGAGCATAGCCTGCAGACCGACAAAGGATGCGGCAATGACCCAATAGCCTTCCGCGCTATAACAAAGCTGGGTTAGCCCGCCCAGCATGATCATGAACAGCGTTACGGTCAGGCGGCGCCCGATGGCGTCCATCAGAAAACCGACCGCCAGATACCCCAGAAACGCGCCCCCCAGGCCTAGCGGTGCCAGGCGGGCGAAGTCCCCCGGTGCCCAGCCACGTTCCTGCACGACGTAGAGGGTAAAGAAGAGGGCGGATACCGAGGTGGCGAAATTGATGATGAACCACAACGCGCTCATCGTCAGAAAACGACTCCGCAGTTCGCTGCCGATCAGGCTACGGAATTCCGCCATGGCGGTCAGGCGTGGCTCGGCCCGTTGGCGCGCCTGTTTCCATACCGGTGTTTCCGGCAGGTAGATGAACAATAACGGTAGCACGAGCAGCGGGGCTGCGCCTATCACGAACAGCAGGCGCCAACCCATTGAACTGGCAAGTGCCGGCTCCAGAGCGAGGAAGGGCAGGGCGGCGCCAAAACTGCCGCAGGCACCTAGAATTCCGTTGGCGCGCCCGCGCAATTGCGGCGGGATTGTCTCGCTGATCAGCAGATAGGCGACGGCGATCTGTGTGACCATCAATAGGCGCGCGACAAACTGTATGGCGGTATAGCCAGCCACGCTGCCCGTCAGCACGGTGGCGAGTGAGCCCAGCGAAAAGCCCGCAGCGGCAAGGATCAGGATGGGACGCCGCCCGAAACGATCCGCCAGACGGATGAGGAACCAGGCGGCAATGGAGCCGAGCGCGATCACCGCCAGCGCCTCGCCCAGCCGTTCCGAGGAAACGCCGTATTCCTCCCCCAGATAGGGGAGGACGACACTCGTCAGGCTGATGTCGAACCCCTCGAACATGACTACGACAGCCAGCAATGCGATCAGGCCGACATGCCGCAGCGACAGTCGTTCAGCGACAACGGGTTGCGAAGACTCACTCATGCCGCATCCCCCGCCTCATCCAGTTCGAACACGCTCACCGGTGTCTGCACGACGCCCGTCTCCATCACATAGCGATCCCATGCCTCGATCAGTTCGGCAAGTACCTCACCGCGTTCTGGCGCAAGATCGTTGATCTCACCGGGATCGGCCTGAAGGTCGTAAAGCTGCCATTGGCCGACACCTTCCGGCGCGCGCATCCACACGGCCTTCCACGCCCCACGGCGGATCGCCCTGCGCCCGAACAATTCCCAGCCGGTTTCGGTACCGTCGGGATGTACTGCGTCGGCTTCGCCGGTGAGATGTGCCGCCATGGAGCGGCCCCTGATCGGTTCCACCCTGTTCCCGCGCCATGTTTCTGGTGCCGCGATGCCTGCCCATTCCAGCATGGTCGCCGGCACATCCATTGCGGTAGCGAAGGCGTGACTAATCCCTCCGTCCGCCTCTATGCCGGGGCCGCACGCGAAGAAGGGGACGCGAATGCCGCCTTCGGTAGGAAAGGATTTGTGCAGCCGGGAGGGCGCGGTGGCCGCCTGTGCCCACCGGGGACCGTACCAGCAGCAGCTGGTCGGGCGGCCCAGATTTTCGGTGCTATTGTCGAAATGCTCGGCAATCTGCGCCTCGATCAGCTTGCCGACGATGGGCATGGCCTCAACCATTGCACCCTCGGCGCCATTGTCGGAAAGAAACATGATAATCGTATTTTCTAGCGTGCCATCGCGCGCGAGGGACTCGATCACCCTGCCAATGTTCCAATCCATGCGGTCAACCATCCCGGCATAGACTTCCATCGTCCGGGCCGACCAGTCGCGCGCGTCCTGGTTCAGCGTATCCCACTGGTCGCCGCCAAGGAAAGGATGCGGAACCGCATCCTCGGGACAGAGGCCAAGTGCGCGCATGCGGGTAAGTCGCTCTTCCCGCAATGTTTCTGGACCTGCATCATAGCGGCCTTGATAGCGCGCAATGCTCTCGTCCGGCGCATGGAGCGGCCAATGCGGCGCGCTGAACGGTAGATAGGCGAAGAATGGCTGCTCCTTTGGCCGCTCATCCAGATAGCCGATCAACCGTTCGGTAAAATAGTCGGATGAGTAATAATCATCCGGTAGCGTAGTGATCTGCCGTCCATCCTCCTGATAGGCGGTCGCGACGATGGAAAAACGGTCCAGCCCCTCACCCACGAAGTGGCTGGCACCCGCGGGCATCAGGGCAAAGGATTTGTCGAAGCCGCGTTCTGCCGGCGTGCTGCCTGGCGCCTCACCCAAATGCCACTTGCCGGAAAGCGCACAAAAATAACCGGCGTCGCGCAGCAGTTCGGACACCGTAACCACGCGATCGTTCAGATGCCCCTCATAGCCGGGCGCCCCCTGGAAATCGGGCTGCGCGACCTCCAGCATCGTTCCGATTCCCGCCAGATGCGGGTCAGTGCCGGTCATCAGCATCGCCCGCGTGGGCGAGCAGGCAGGCGCGGAGTGAAAGTCGCTGAACCGCACGCCCCGCATCGCCAGCGCGTCCAGATGCGGCGTTGCGATCTCACCGCCGAAACTGCCTAAATCCGAGAAGCCGAGGTCGTCGGCGACGATGAGTAGAAAATTCGGACGCGTCACAAAGATGTCTTCAATGTAATTCCATAGGTGCGAGGGTCGCCCAAGATCGCCGTCGACTGACCCGTGTTGAAGGCGGAAGGATTGATGATGCTGATATATTCGCTGTCGAACAGATTGCGTGCGAACAGCGAAATGTCCCAGCCGCCATCGTCCGCCCGAATGCCGATGCGGGCATTGGTCAAATGGTATCCGGGTGCCCGCGAATCCGCCGCGAGATTATAGGTCGTGAAGAAGTCCGAACGATATGCATGGTCGGCGTTCACATACAGCTCTCGGGAATTTGCCACCTCCACCGCATATTCGCCGCCGACGGACAAAGAATATTTGGAAACGCCCGGCAGGCGCCGGCCGCTTAGGTCGCAGATCGTCTGCAAACCAAGAAATTCGACCGGGCAGGGCGCATTTTCAAAACTGCGATAGCTGGCATCGGTGTAGGCGCCTGCAACGAAGAGGTTTAGCCCGCGCGTTGGGCGCAAACTGGCATCAAGCTCGAACCCTCGCGACCGTACCGTACCGACATTCGCGATATAAGCCGTTTGCGCGACGGCCGTATCGATCTGCTGGCTTTGGTAGTTTTTCACATCCTGCGTGAATGCCGCGAGGTTCAGCGTCAGCATCCGGTCGAAAAACTGTGTTTTCAGACCGACTTCATAAGCCTCGACCTTTTCCGGATCGATGACGCGTGGGGCATTTGTGGCGTTAAGGTTGAGGCCACCTGATTTGAACCCGCGCGAATAGGTTGCATAAGCCAGAATATCTTCTGCCGGGCGGACGGCGATGGTGCCACGACCGGTCAGGTTGTTTTCGTCGGTGGAGGCCGAGAAGGTTGGGATATTGGGCGCAAAGGCGTTGCGGATCGCCTGCGCGCCGAACAACACCTCCGTCGCCGTCAGGGCGGGGCCCCGCTGCACCTGGCCGAAGGAGCCGTCCTTCTTTTCCTTCGTGTAACGAAGCCCGCCGGTCAGATCGATCGCGGGATCTATGTGCCAAGTCGCCTCGCCAAATGCCGCATAGCTTTTGGTGGAGGTAACAGCGGTGCCGTCCGCGAACAGGCCGTTCAGCGCAGCCTGACCGCCGATGGAGGGGCCGGTTGACCCCGGCGCTGGCCCCAACACCCACAGCGCCGCATCCGGGCCGTAGATCGTGAAGAAATTATCGTCGATTTGCTGCCAGAAATAATAGAGGCCCGCGACATAATCGACGGTGCGGGTACCGTTGGAGGCGATGCGCAACTCCTGACTGAACTGTTCCTGCGTTTCCTTCACGCCCGCGCGGAGAAAAACGTCCAGACCGATGACATCGGCGTCGGTTTCCGGATCGAAGTTCAACTTGCGCCAACCGGTCACCGAGGTGATTGTCGCGGGGCCCAGATCGAGATCGGCAATGGCCGTACCGCCATAGGTTTCCAGCTTCACTGAGAAAGGCTGGTTGGTTTCCAGTCGCCGTTCATAGGGGTCTATTGGCAGCGGGGTATAATCGAACCGGTCGACACGCTGAAGGAAGTTCGCGGGAAGGGGCGAGCCGTCAACCCGCGTCGTCCTGATCTCTGTCGTCACGCCGATGCAGCAATTCTGTCGCTGCTCCGAATAGTCGCCGATCAGGCGGATCCGAAAGCTATTGCTAGGCTCCCATAGAAGCTGTCCGCGAAGGCCGAGGCTGTAGAGGTCATGCACGCGCTTGCCGGTGTCGCGGATCGTCTGGAACCCCTTGTCCCGCACCGTGTCTGTGAAGCTGAGCCGCACCGCGAGCTTGTCCGTTATGGGTGCGGTACCTGTCGCCCGCGCCTGTATCGAACGGTAATTGCCAAGGCTGAGTTCAGCGCGTGCGGACGGTGTGAATTCAGGTTCCTGCGTCAGGATATTGATTGCGCCCGCCGTGGTGTTCTTGCCAAACAAGGTGCCCTGCGGCCCGCGAAGAACCTCCACCTGCGCGATGTCGTAAAGATCGAATGCGGCCTGTGTGGGACGGCTAAGGTAAACCTGATCGACATAGACGCCGACGCCATATTCCAGGCCGGGACTTGCAAAAGCAGGCGTTGCGCCGAGGCCGCGTATATTGATGTTGGTGTTGCGCGGGTTCGTCGCCGTCAGCTGCAGGCTGGGCGCCAGTTGTGCGACTTGGGAAAGGCCGACCGTCCCTGGCGCTGTCACCGCGTCGCCCGAAAGGGCCGTCAGCGCGATCGGCACATCCTGGGCGCTTTCGGCGCGGCGGCGTGCGGTGACGATGATTTCGCCCTGAGCAGCGGGCGTTGCCTCGGCGCCCGACTCCGCGTCCGGTGCGGTTTCATCTGCGTCTTGGTCGGCGGCGGTTTGTGCCGCAGCGGGGCTGCAGGCACTGGCCAAGGCAAAAATGCTGGCCGTGGCGGCGAACATGATCCTAGCGATCCGCATCTACCCTCTCCCCGATATTATCTGCGCTTGTGTCGCGCCGTTTGTTCCGCATATGCTGATCCCTAAGGGGCAAACATGTCAACTTGCGTAGCTTGACGCGACAAGGACAGATGTCGGCCAAAGCGACAAAATGGTCGCGCCCTTGGGGAGAGACGAATGCGATTAGATGGTAAACGCGCAGTCGTAACCGGCGGTGCACAGGGTATCGGCCAAGCCATTGCCCGGCGGCTGGTGGACGAGGGCGCGCGTGTCGCTGTTTTCGACCGGACGGAAGAGGCGGCTCGCGCCGCCCTGCAGGATCAGGAACGGCATCTGGGCATCGCCTGCGACGTTTCCGACAGCACCTCCGTCGACGCGGCGTTCGCCAAGGTTGCGGCGGCCTTTGGCGGCATCGACATTGTTGTCTGCAACGCCGGTATTGGCCGTGGTCCCGACGATGGCAGCGATCAGATGTATGCCGGCGCCGCACGCCGCGCCGAGCAGATAGCCGCCGGGGAAACACCGACGGCGCACCCCGACCAGACCATCCATATGTCTGACGCCGGTTGGGCGGCGGTGCTGGGCGTCAATCTGAATGGCGCGTTTTACGCGGCGCGCGCAGGCTTGCGCGACATGGCGAAACGCGACGCGGGCGGATCGATCGTCCTGATTGCGTCAACGTCCGCCGCCTCTGGCGAAGGACCGATTCATTACGTTACCAGCAAGGCTGGCATAGTGGGGCTTGCGCGCGGTCTGTCGCGCGAAGTTGCCTCTCGCGGAATCCGCGTCAATGCGGTCCATCCCGGACCGACGGATACGCCGATCATGGCAAATGTCCCCGACGCCATGCGTGACCAGATGGCGGCGGCGGTGCCGCTGGGCCGCATGGCTCGGCCGGAAGAGATCGCCGCATCGGTGGCGTTCCTCGCCAGTGACGATGCAAGCTATGTGACGGGGGCGGTCCTTGCCGCCAATGGAGGTTCCTATTTCTGCTGATGTTCGGCGGGTGTTGTTCGCCCCGTTCGAGGGACGCAATCTGCGTTTGCCCAATCGGATCGTGATGTCGCCCATGGGCCGCGCACATGCGGTCGATGGCCGACCCGACGATGGATATGGCGCCTATTTTTCACGCCGCGCGAAGGGCGGCGTCGCCCTGATGATCACAGGTGCAGCGGCCATCGCGCATCCGCTGGCCGACTATGACGGTACCGGTCCGCACTTTGCCGGGGGGCATGCGCTGGATGGATGGCAGGCAGTATTGGCCGAGGTCCATGCAGCCGGCGGCAAATTGATGCCGCAGTTGTGGCACACCGGTATGGAGCGGCGTACCGAGCACTTCCCCTCGCCGGAGGCCATTGGCCCCTCTGGATTGTCCATCGCCGATCTGGATGCGGCGCGCGGCCCCAGCGGACGCGCGATGACCGCGGCCGACATGGAGGCGGTGATCACCGGTTTTGCTGCATCGGCGTCAGAGGCGCAGCGGCGCGGCTTCGACGGGGTAGAGGTCCATGCGGGTCACGGTTTTCTCCTCGACCAGTTCCTGTGGGCGGGAACCAATCGACGGCAGGACGAATTCGGCGGTTCCCCGGAAAACCGCGCGCGTTTCCCTGCTGCGGTAATTTCCGCCGTGCGAGCCGCGGTCGGACCCGACTTCCCGATCCTCGTCAGGATGTCGCAATTCAAGATCGGTGCCTATGAGGCGAACATTGCTGAAACCCCGGACGAACTGGAGCGTCTTTTGACGCCGCTGGCGGATGCAGGCGCCGACATTTTCCACTGTTCGCAGCGGGAGGCGTGGCAGCCGACATTTTCCGATAACCAGCTAAACCTCGCCGGATGGGCGAAAAAGCTGACCGGCCGTCCCAGCATCGCAGTCGGTTCCGTTGGCCTTGCTGGTCTGTTCACCGAGGAAGAGGCGGCAACACCGGGGGAGGCTCTGCCCGGCGTGTCGCTCGAAATGCTTGACCAGATTGCGGAAATGATCGGGCGGGGGGAATTCGACCTGCTGGCGGTTGGTCGGTCCCTGCTGGCCGATCCGGACTGGCCGCGAAAGGTCCGCGAAGGCCGCGATGAGGAATTGCGCGCGGTCGACCTCGCCGCGCTGACCACTTTGACGTGAAGGAATGGCTGCGATGAAACGGTTTCAGGACAAAATTGCCCTCATTACGGGCGCTGCCTCCGGAATCGGCAGGGCGACCGCGCTCCGTCTCGCGCAGGAGGGGGCGACGCTGCTCTGCGCTGACAGGGATCAGGACGGCTGCGCGGCGACGGTGGCCGAGATTGGTGAGACGGCAAGCACACAGATGCTGGATGTCACCGATCCTGCGTCCTGCGACGAGGCCGTGGCGCAGGCGGTGCAGCGATATGGCCGCATAGACCTGCTCGCCAATGTGGCCGGGATCGGAGGTTTCGGCCATGCCGCAGACATAGACGATGCACAGTGGCAGCGCATGATCGGCGTCAACCTGACGGGCGTGTTCCAGATGGTACGTGCCGCGCTGCCGCACCTGGCAAAGGTTCGCGGCAATATCGTCAATATTGCCAGCGCGGCGGGGTTGATCGGTACACCCTATGCTGTCGCCTATGCCGCATCGAAGAGCGGCGTCGTCGGCCTGACTAAGTCGATCGCGGTCGAATATGCCACACGCGGCGTCCGTGTGAATGCCATCTGTCCTGGCGCGGTCAACACGCCACTGATCGCCGGAGGCTTCGACGATATTGGCGATGTGGAACCGCGCCTTTTCGAGCGTTTGACGCCACTGCTGGGCGATATGGCAGAGCCAGAGGATGTCGCCGCCGCCGTTGCGTTCTTGGGGTCCGACGATGCGCGCTTCGTAACAGGCGCGATCCTCAGCGTGGACGGCGGGCAGACCGCCGCCTAGCGCTCAGGCGGCACCTCCGCGTAACTGGTCGGGCGGCGTTTCGCTGGGCATAATTTTCAGGCACGGCCCTTTCTTCCAGCCGTCAGGCAGCGAGGGCTGTTCGCCCGACAGCCGTATCATCGCATCATAGGGCAGGGCCTGATCTGATAGTGATGTCAGGAATTCCAGACTGGCCCCCACCGTCCGGCACGCGTTTTTAAGGGCGGATCGATCGCCGCCGTCGTCGGCCAGCAAAAGGATCGTGTCACCGGCATCGCCGTCCGTCAGCACCGATTCCGACACCCCCGCGCGGGTCCGCTCCTGATCGAGAAAGCGGCGCTCGTCCTCTCGCATCGTCGCGCCGGCATCGCCTGCCATTAGTTCGCCTATTTCTTCCAGCGAGCTGACCCAGAATTCTGAGATGCAGTCGAACCCCGGCTCGCCCGCATCCTCTGGCAGATGATTGCGGCGATACCGGCTGAACGGGAACAGCGGCATCGCCATTGGCGCATGCCGGGTCTCGTAATGCGTGCGAAACTCCGACCGGGTGGACCCTGGACGGCGCGGCATGAAGGCGATTGTCTTGGTCATTCCGGCAACATCCCCTCGGGGGCGTTGTAGGACCAACATTTTTCCTCGCGCCGATGGGAAATGCGCCAGCCAGCCTTGGTGCGGACCAGTTCGTCATTGTACCACAGGCCAATGAAGAAGACCCGCTCCTTGCCTTCGTGCTCCATCACCATGGGGTTGAACAGGATCGTCTTTGCCTTCGCGCGGTCGCCATCCAGATCGACCCGGGTGGTGGTCGACAGATGCTGAAAGGCGGGAAAGTTCGGCATTGCCTCTGCGAGATAAGCCTTGGTTTCCGCGCGCGTGCCCTTCTTGCCGCCGAGTTCGGTATAGTCGACAATTGCATCCTCGGTGAACACACGGTCCAGCGCGTCCCAGTCCCGCTCGTCGATTGCATAGGCATAGCGGGTGATCAGATCCTGAATCTCAACCCGGTCGGACAGTTCCTGTAACGGCAGCATATTAAACCTCCCACATAGACATTCTTCTTTCTTCCAAAGATGCGCGTTCACGTGGCGGCTTGCAAATACTTTCGTGAAATGCGTATCCTCATGGGAAAAGATATTCGCAAAGATGGGGGAGTGATGGCACAGTCGGCAATTCTGCGTACGCCCGAGCAGTGCTTTGCGAATCTGCCCGGTTTTTCATTCGCTCCGCATTATGTCGAGGTGCCTGACGCGCATCTGGGGCCCCTGCGCATGCATTATCTGGACGAGGGCGACGCGCGGCATGGCACTGTACTGATGCTGCATGGGGAGCCGAGCTGGAGCTATCTGTACCGAAAGCTGATCGGCCCGGTGGCGGACGCAGGCTGGCGTGCCGTCGTTCCCGATCATGTCGGCTTTGGCCGGTCGGACAAGCCTACGGATCGTTCGGTATTCGCCGCCGACCGTTTCGTCCGATGGATGCGAACCTTTGTCGAATCGCTGGATCTGACGGATATCGTGTTGGTCTGCCAGGATTGGGGCGGCCCAATAGGCCTGCGCGTTCTCAGCGAGATGCCGGATCGCTTCCGTGCCGTGTTTGCAACCAACACATTGCTGCCGAACGCAGAGCCGCCGCCGCGCGGCGTGGCCGACTGGCCGGGGCCGATCGTCGAGCCCTGGATCGCGCATTGCCGCGACAGTGATGATCTGGCGGTCAGCGAAGTTATTGCCGCCACCTGCGTTTCCCGGCCGGACCCCGCCGTGCTGGCCGCCTATGATGCACCGTTCCCCAACGCCGCTCACAAGGCGGCGGCGCTGGCGATTACGACGCTCATTCCTGTCGACGCCGCCGCGACCGGCATGGCGGAGAACCGCGCGGCGTGGAAGGTGCTGGATCAGTGGCAAAAGCCCTTTGCCACCGCGTTCAGTGATGGCGATCCCGCGACTGCGGATTGGCAGTCGGTGTTTCGCCATCGCGTGCCGGGTGCCGCGAACGCGCCGCACGTTACCATTCGAAATGCCGGGCATTTCGTTCAGGAGGAACAGGGCGAAGCGCTCGCCGACACATTGGTAGCGTTTCTGGACGGGCTACATGACGGCCAGCGAGCGAAATAAGATAGAAGATATTGGGAGGACGAGTTGGAAAAGCTGATCTACGCATTGTGGCGCAAGGAAGGGCAATCGCGGGAGGCTCTGAACGATGCATTACTGGGTCCGGTGACAGAAGGCCTGCGGCCCCTGGTTCGCGCGCTTCGCATCAATGTGCAGGATGACGCGGTGGAGGGGGGAACCAGCCCCCGGTTTGTCGTCACCGAACCGCAAATGGATGCCATGGTTCAGATCTGGGTCGACACCAGCTGGTCTGTTCGCCGCGAACCGATTGAAGCGCTGCTCAACGATGCCGCCGGCCAAGTCGCAGGATGGCTGGTGAGCGAATCCACGCCGCTGCCCAATACTCAGCACCCGCCCGTCGCCGGCGAGCGGACGGAGGGATTTTCGCAAATGGTGTTCCTGGAGCGGCCCGACCATCTCGATTTCGAACAATGGCGAGATGCCTGGCAGGAGCGTCACACACGCGTCGCCACCGACACGCAAACGAATTTCGAATATATCCAGAATCTGGTGGTGCGGCCTGTCACCAAGGGTGCACAGCCCTTTGCCGCGATTGTTGAGGAATGTTTTCCGCAAAAGGCGCTGCACGATCGAGAACTCTATTTCGATGCCGTCAATGATCCGGCCAAGCTGGACGCCAATTATGCTGCAATGATGGACAGCTGCGCCAATTTCATGGGCCAGAAGGGGGGCGACTGCATCCCGACCAGCCAATATGATATGAAGGTCCCCGCATCGCAAAATGCGTAACGTTCGGCCAATATTCCTGCGCAAAGCGTTGACCATGGGTCCGCAGAGCGGCATCCTGTATTCAATCTAGAAAAAACATGCCTGGAGGAGAAGACACCATGACAGATCAGTCCGGTACGCCCCCGAAAACGGACCCCGCCACCACCGTCTATTCAGATACGGTGACTATCAACGCCCCCGCATCGATTGTGTGGGAAGTGCTGACCGATCTTCCCAATTACGGTGCCTGGAATCCCTTCTGCATCGCCGCCAAATCCACGCTCGAAATGGGCGCGCCGTTGGAAATGACGCTCGCCAATTATACGATGCCGGGAGAAACCTATCCGAACGTCGAATATGTCTGCGCAAACGTGCCTGAAAAGCTGCTGTCGTGGGAATTGCCGGATTCGCCGGAGATGCCGTACCCGGCACGCCGGGACCAAGTGATCGAGGCGGTCGATGACCAGAGCTGCACCTATTATTCGACCGATGCATTTTTCGGCCCGAATGCTCAGCATGTCATGTTCTTCTGCAGCCAGTGGATCAAGCGCGCGTTCGATGACACCGCCGTCGCCCTGAAGGAGCGGGCGGAGGCGCTGCACAGAGAGCGCAAGGCCGCAGCATGAGCCTGCAGCTCGAGGAGATCGAGCTGATACGGCGGCTGAAGCACCGATATTCGCGCGGTATAGACAGTGGCGACATGGATCTGGTCGCCAGCCTGTTCACGGAAGATGCCGAAATCGACTATCGGGGCGGCAGCTATCATTTCGCTCTTCAGGGCCGCGATGTCATCATGGAGGCGCTGTCGCAGGCATTTCATCCGCGGTTTGTGGGGTCGCATACGGTGCATATGCCCGTCATCGACGTCCACGACGACGGGACGGCAGACGGGGAATGGACGCTCCTCGATTACGCTCTGGACCTCGATGCTGACAACCGCACGACGGTGGGCAGCGCCACCTACAAGGACAAATACCGGAAGGTGGATGGCGAGTGGCTGATTGCTTGTTCTTCCTATGAACGCGTGTACGAGCGTGTCTATCACGAGCCGGAACCGGGACTGACCGCGCATCTGCTCGCGCGCACGGGGGCGGGGGCATGACCGCTGTTCCTGACCCGGCGGCGGTGCAGGCGCTTCTCGATCGTGAAGCGCTGCGGACCCTGATTTACGCCTATTGCAATGCTGCCGACCGTCACGATCATGCCAAGATGCGCAGTCTTTACCATGAGGACGCCATCGACGATCATGGCGCGATGTCCAGCGGGCCGGCGATGGATTTCATCGACAAATTGCCCGAGATTCAGGCGCCGATGGAAATTCTCCATCACAATGTCACCACCATCAACCTGGCATTGGATGGCGACTATGCGGAGGGTGAAGTCTATCTGATCGCGCTTCATCGCGTGCGCGGGGAGGACGGGCCGTTCGACGTGCTGGTCGGCGGTCGCTATTTCGATAAATATGAGAAGCGCGACGGAGTGTGGAAATTTGCCCATCGCGCGATTGTCGCGGATTGGGCGAACATTCATTCGCCCTCCATCGTCGATCTGGAGCACCCGTTTCTGCATGGGGCGCATATCGGCAAGCCGGGGCCGGAGGATCCTTCTTATGGCTTCTTCCGCCTATTGAAGCGTGTCCAGCCATGACGGCAACGCGCTGTAAATCCATCGCCTTGCTGCGTCGGCGCGCTGACCTAAGCCGCTCCGACTTCATCGATTATTATGAGCGTCAGCACGCACCTCTTATCCTGTCGCTGCTTCCGGGCATCGTCGATTATCGGCGCAATTTCGCCAATTTCGAGAGTGCGTTCGTGTCGGACGGAGCTGCCCCCTTCGACTTCGATGTCGTGACGGAATTGTGGTTCGCCGACCGCGGCGCCTATGATCGGGCGATGGCAGTTGCGACGGCAGAGGATGTCGCCGCCCGTATCGCTGCGGACGAGGAAAACTTTCTGGATCGATCTGCGACGCGCATGTTCCTGGTGGAAGAACGGACCAGCCCCTTGGGCTGATCGATCAGTCAATCAGCGCGCAATAGCGGAAGTCGTGCTTGATGAAGTTCTGGCCGAGACTGTAGCGGACGCGCCGCACGCCCGGGATCTTGTCGATCGTCTGATGCAGGAATTCGGTAAGCTCGTTGCCGTCCTCCACCAGGGTCATGGCCAGCACGTCCGCGCGACCTAGCATGGTCGAAACGAAACCGATTTCCGGCAGCTCGGCAAGTCGCTCCGTCAACAATTGTATATCGGCGGCGGTGTCCGCCTCGATCCACAAATAAGCGAGGAACGGGTTGGTCAGTCGGTTCGCGTTGGTGACAGCGGCGACGCGGATGACCTTATTATCCAGCAACCGCTTCAGACGGGATCGGATCGTCCCTTCGGTCAGGCCGAATTCGCGGCCGATCTCGCGGTTGCTGACACGGGCATCCTGACCCAGGCGGTTGATGATCTTGTGATCCAGCTCGTCAAGCGGAATGCGGGTCATAGCGGCACCCATTCTGGGTTGTATTTCAGGATCTTCATTGAGAGGCCGGGGAACAGTCGTTCGACACCGTCCACGCGCGCAATGACGTCTGTCAGGATTCGATCCAGTTCCGCAATGTCATGGGCCACGACCTGAACCTCCAGATCGTACATGCCTATGGTGACGTTGACAGTGATCACCTCCTCGAACTGGGCGAGTTCACGCCCAACCTCCGCCGCCGAGCGACCCTTTACCTGGACGCCCACCGCGGCAATGGCGTTGAATCCCATGGCCGTCAGGTCGCGCATCGCGACGACGCGTACCGCGTCGCTCGATTCCAGCTTGCGCAAGCGGGTGCGTACCGTCGCCTCGTTTACGTCGATGGTACGCGCCAGATTGCGGTTGGAGATACGACCGGACTGACGCAGCTCGGCGATGATCTTTTCGTCAATGGGTTCGAGCGCAGGAGGAGGCGCGTCGTTCGGAACGGCGGTCGAGCGGCCGGGCGCCGCCTTTTTCCTCTTTGTCTGCTTCTCGTCCGCCACCGTCACCTGCCAATCTGATTAGAGCGCCCCCGGCGCAAACCCCCGAAGTATCGCAAGGCGATCATCCCGCCAAGGGCAAGTTCGCCGCATGCACCTATCTGATGATGGCCGGATGGGGGTCGCGTGGCGCCCCCAGCATCTCCCGAAAGGACGGAGGAGTACGGCCCTCGTCCTTGATCGAATAGCGCTCGCCCAGTTCCGCACCGATCAGCGTCTTGCCTGTCATCGTCATGCGTTCGGGGTCCTTGTGGACTGCCGCGATTAGCTTGCCGGTGAATTCGGGCGTCTCCGCATTCGCCATGATTTCCTCATATTGGTCCGGCCGATCCTCGATCGCCTTCATGGAGCGCTCGGTCTTTAGCGGACCCATCCAGATGGAGATCGCGGCCACGTCCTGCTCCTTCAGGTCGACGCCCATATCGGCAGCGAACTTGTCTACGCCGGCTTTCTGCGCGCCATAGGCGGGACCGTGCATGTAGCACACCGAGCCGAAGGAAGAGGTAAAGGCGATCACGCCGCCGCCGGTTTTCACCATCAGCGGCGCGGCGTAGAAGCTGGCGACATAGCCTGAGCGCAGGCCCACATCCAGAATATCGACCAGTGCCAGCGGCCGTTCCCAGAACGGGCCGGGCTCGATCAGCGCGTCGTCAATGACGGCGGCATTGTTGACGAGGATGTCGAGCCGGCCCTGTTCCTCCTCCACGCGGCGGAAAAGCGCGGCGACTGCCTCATCGTCGCGATGGTCGACGGCGACGGCAATTCCCTTCCCGCCGGCCTCGTCGATCGCCTTGGCGGTGCCGCCGATGGTTCCGGGCAGGGGCGCGTCGCCCTCCCGAACCGTGCGGCCCGTAACGTAAACTGTGTAGCCTGCGCCACCGAGGGCGCGCGCAATACCCGCACCTGCACCGCGACTTGCGCCTGTGACGACGGCGACCGGACGATTTTCGTTGCTCATGAATTCTGCTCCTTAAGAATATCGAGAAAGGGAGGGCGCTCGCCGCCGCCATCGACGTTAAGCGCGGCGCCCGTGACGTAGGATGCTGCTGGTGAAACCAGGAATAGTGCCGCCTCGGCTATTTCAGAGGCGCGGCCCAGGCGCTGCGCACCGATATTCGCGGCAATCGCGGCCTGTGCGGCCTCATTGCCATAGGTCGCCTCGGTCGATTCCGTTTCGATATAGCCGACGACGATGGCGTTGACGCGGATCGCCGGTCCCCATTCGTGCGCCAGACTGCGCCCCAGCGCCAGCAGGCCCGCCTTTGCGGCCGCATAGGCGGTGGTGCCGGGCGAGGGGCGCAGCGCCGAAACGCTGGCAATGTTGACGATCGCGCCGCCGCCTGCCGCCTGCATGTGCGCATAGGCGGCCTGCGACAGATTGAGAGGCGCGAGGAGATTGAGGGCGATAACCCGTTCGGCGAAGCGCGGCGATGCGGTCGCGGCCTCCGCCTCCGGCGATCCGCCTGCATTGTTGATGAGGATGTCGAGCCGGCCAAAGCGATCCGCCACGCCATCGACGAAGGTCTTGGCGGCCTCCGGGTCGCGAATGTCGCACGCCACGAATTGCAGCGATTCCGGCAGGTCATCTGGTGCAGAACGACCGCAGACAATGACTGTGGCGCCTGCATCGCTGAGCCGCGTGGCAATGGCGCGCCCAATGCCGCGTGTGCCGCCCGTGACGATGGCGACCTTGTCCTTGATCGGCTGGGCTGAATTCTGATCCGTCAATTCCTGCTCCTGTGTCGGGCATTCCGCCCTGGTTTCAACGATTGGCGCGTGCCGCATGTCTTGCGGCGCGGCGGCCTGAGAAAATGCAATCGGCGAACGACAGTCCGCTGACATAGGTTTGCGAGGCAATGCCTACCGCCGTGCGGCCGGCGGCATAAAGACCGGGGATCGGCTGCCGTTCTGAATCGAGCACCGCGCCACTGTCCTCCGCAACAGTCAGGCCACCAAAGGTTATGACAGGCAGGGGCAGGAACTTGCTCTCTATCGAGATGTCCATGGCATAAAAAGGGCCGGTGGCAATGGGTTGCATGTCTGCCGGTTCCTTGCCGAAACTATCGGCGATTTCACCCGCGGCGGCGCGATTATAGGCGGTGACGGTCCGTTCCAGCCCTTCCGCATCTATACCCACCCGTTTTGCGAGGGCGGCAAGCGTCGGCGCCTTCTGTGCGTTAAACGCCAGGTTCAGCAAAGTGACATCGCGCTGGAACGGCACCAATTTTGGGTCGCGCGCCTGCTGGAATGCCTTTTCACGCAGCGCCTTGTCATAGATCAGCCAGGCAATACCGCCCTGATGATCGCCAATATGTTCGCCCAGTG
This sequence comes from Pacificimonas sp. ICDLI1SI03, assembly GCF_054740865.1. Classification (NCBI taxonomy): domain Bacteria; kingdom Pseudomonadati; phylum Pseudomonadota; class Alphaproteobacteria; order Sphingomonadales; family Sphingosinicellaceae; genus Pacificimonas; species Pacificimonas sp. ICDLI1SI03. The sequence goes on along the minus strand of NZ_JBSQAU010000001.1, from coordinate 1,417,296 downwards.
TGGCACCATAGACGGTTTCATCGACAAAACGTTCTCCGGCGCGGTTGACGACGATTGCGTCGGCCCATGCCTTGGGTGGATTTATGAAGCGCCAGGCGCTGATCTTGTCCATCAGGGCAGTCGCGCCCCCCGCCGTCATGCCGAGAACGATACCTGATCCCTGGTCGCCCAAGGTGCCGTTGGGCATCCCCTTTGAGTAGGTGGGGGCGTAGCGCTGCACCATGCGGGGGTTCATAATGAAGCCGCCCGCACTTAGCAGTACGCCCTCCCTGGCGCGCAGGTGCCGCGTCACCCGTGCCTCGCTTTCGATGGCCATGGCTTTTTGCAGGTAATGATTGCCGAGGCCGATGGTAATCGACGCGAAGGGAATACTGGGGGGCAGAGCGGCCAGAAACACATTGGCACGAGAGATATATTTGGCAAAGCGCCGCGCGGCGTCAGTCCCCTCCGGGATCGACAGCGTTTTCACGCCGATGATCCGGCCGTCGCGGTCGCGGATCAACTGCCGCGCCTCGCTGAAACGGTGGAAGGACAGCCCCATGGCGAGCGCCGATTGGGTCATCGGCTCCGTAATGAATTTGCCGAGGCCCCAAGCCTTCTTGCCGTTGCGGGCGAAGGCACGATGCCCGCGCGCCGCCGGCTTTGCGCGTTTACGGTAGCTGGCGACCAAGGAATTATCGGGGTGATAGAGGAACTTGTCGAGCGGCGGGTAGCTAGATTTCTCCTTCCAGACGCCGCCCGCTAGCTTGCCACCGTGCTTCAGGATCCAGTCGATGGTTTCGGGGCTTTCCTCCACGAAGCGGCGCAGGGTCTCCTCCGACACGACGTTCCCGGCCTCTATGCGGAGATATTTCAGCATCTCCTCGGGGTCGTCGTCCTCGCCCTCCTGCTGCTGGATGACGGTACCGCCGCCGGCGTAGAAGACGCCGCCATTGGCCGCGGTCGACCCGCCGCCGTCATAGCGGTCGACGGCGATTACGTGGAGGCCGCGCTCGAGCGCCTCTACCGCCGCGGCGACACCCGCGCCGCCGAGACCGACCACCACCAGATCCGCCGTCTCGTCCCAGGCGATATCGTCCGGGGAGTTGACGGTCAGCGGCGCTTCGACCGACAGGCCGAGCTCTGCGGCCAGGGGGCTGGTGTTCGGGGTCAGAACCGCACCGAGACCTGGCCCAGCACTTCGCGCGGACGGCCGGGCCGGGCAGCGATGGCGGCGGTGTAATTGGCTGTGCCGACAATATAATCGCGGTCGAACAAATTGGTGCCGATCAGCTGCGCGCGCCAGATTCCGTCTGCGCTGGTCCAGCCGAGGCGCGCATTGACGGTGCCGTAACTGCCCTGCTGTTCTGGATAATCGCTGACGCCGCCAATGCCGTCATTGGCCGCGGTGAAATAGACCGCCGACTGGACGTGGGTGTCGGCGCCGATGGCGATTTCGCCTGAGTCGGCCAGGTCGAACGTGTAGCTGCCGCCAAGGGTCGCCGACCATTCCGGGGCGTTGTTCAGCCGCTTGCCCGACGCATCGAAGTTGCCAAAGGTTGTGACAAACGCATCGGGGTAGTCGCGGTACTTGGCGTCGAGGTAGGCGATGTTGGCTGTCAGCTCCAGACCGTTTACGGGACGGCCGACGATCTCTGCCTCAATGCCCTTAACGCGCGCTGTCGCGGCGTTTTCAGTGCGCGCGCCAAAGGAGGCGCCGATCTGCACGTAACTTTGCACCTGCAGGTCGGTATAATCATAGTAGAAGCCCGTTAAGTTGAGGCGCAGGCGGCGATCGAGCAGATCGCTTTTCAGGCCCGCCTCGTAGGACCAGAGTTTTTCCGGGCCATATCCCGCAGACGCGTCGGCGGCATTGCTGGCGCCATAATCATAGCCACCGCTTTTGAAGCCGCGAGTGGCGGAAACGTACAGAAGCACATCATCGTTCGGCGTATAATTGATGCCGAATTTCGGCGTCAGCGCATCGTCCGTCCGGCTGGTGTCGACGATGAAGGGGTCGGGCAGGCCGGGAACGCCGGCAAGCACGAAACCGTCCTCCGCCACATCCGGGTCGGTGTCGGTGCTGGCGGTGAAATAGTCCGACAGGAAATAGCGTTTCCGCTCTTTCGTGTAGCGCAGGCCGGCGACAACGGAGAGCTGCTGGGTGAAATTATATTCGGCCTGGCCGAAGAAGGCATAGGATCTGGCCTTCAGCTCCGGGCGCTGAATGTGGGATGCGCCGAACGGGAAAAGCGTGAGCGTCAGCGGCTCGCGGTTCTTTTCCCTGAAGTAATAGCCGCCGACCACCCAGTTCAGAGTGTCGCTGTCGCCGGTCAGCGTCAGCTCCTGGCTGAACTGGTGCTGCCGGATCGGGCGCAACTGGTTCAGCAGCATGTCAGTCGCGCTGGCGTCGGCGTCGGCAATGATCGAACCGCGAAATTCGCGGTAGCCGGTCAGCGACCGCAATTCGATACCCGAACCAAGGTCGAAGCTGAGATCGCTGGAGCCGCCGTAATTTTCCAGCACCGTGTGATTATCCCGGTCCATCGAGACCTTGTCGAAATCACCGAGGATGGCATCATCGACCGGGTTGCCCGTCGGCCGGATCAGCTTTGGATAGGCACCGAATGCGCCCGACTGACGCGACCAGTCGGCGCGCACGAGCCATTCGCCAATGCCGCCAAGCGGAACCAGGATCTGACCGCGCACGCCGCGCGATTTCATGTCCTCCAGATCATTGCCGGTAGAGACGTTCTCTCTGTAGGCATCGTGGCCCGATACATCCGCGGCGAGACTGGCGCGGATGTCGCCGGCGATGGGGCCGGAGACATAGCCCTGCAGGGCATAGCGGTCATAGGTGCCGTAACCTGCCTGGACCTGCCCCTCCAGCGTGGACGAAGGACGCCGCGAGATGACGTTGATCGTGCCGCCGACGGAGTTGCGCCCGTAAAGCGTTCCCTGCGGACCGCGCAGAACCTCAATCCGCTCCACATCGAGAAAGTCGCTGAGATAGCTGAGCGGACGCGCCAGATAGACGCCGTCCAGATGGATCGTCGTGCTGGGATCCGACCCGATGAACACGATGTTGGAGCCGATGCCGCGCAGGAAAAGCTGCGTATAGCCGGAGAGGTCAGAAACCTGCAGGCTGGGGACATAGGTGTCGAGATCCTGCACGTCGCGCACACCGCGATTCTGGAGATCTTCGCCGGAGAGGACGGACACCGCAATCGGAGTGGACTGAAGCGCGGTTTCGCCCATGCGCGTAGCGGTGACGACGATGTCCTGGATGCGGTCGTCGGCAATTTCGTCGGACGGGGAGGACTGTGGACCATTCTGCGCCACGGCCGGTGCGGCCATTAGCCCCAGGACGCTGACAAAACAGCGAAGCCAGACAGATTTTTGCATTCTAATTCCCCTCCCTCACTAGGAATTCCGTCGGTCTTTCGCCGCCCCGGTAATTCACTACGAAAGAGCCTAGCCGCTCATCCGTCACTCTGCAATCGGCGAATTGCCGATAGCTGGTTGACGATTTGCGTAGTAAACCTTAGCTCATCTTACGAATTCGGTGAGTTTGAGATCGGCCGCGGAAGGGCCGGCACGGCTGCTGAAAAATGGAGAATGACGATGGGGATGGCGCTGAAAAAGGTTGATGCGACGGAGCCAACACGCGACGAGCTGGTGGAACGCGCACGCGAAATGATTCCGACCCTGAAGGCCCGCGCTGCAAAGGCGCTGGCGGACCGGAAAATTCCTGAAGAGACCATTGCCGAGATGAAGGAGGCCGGTTTCTTCCGCATCCTTCAGCCGCGGCGTTGGGGTGGCTATGAAATGCACCCGAATGTTTTCTTCGACGTGCAGAAGCTTCTTGCAGAAGGCTGCATGTCCACCGGCTGGGTTTACGGCGTCGTAGGCTGCCACCCCTATGAGATGGCGCTGTTCCACGATCAGGCGCAGCAGGATGTGTGGGGCGAGGACAATAGCGTCCTGGTGTCCTCCTCCTACCAGCCGGTCGGCAAGGTCGAGCATGTCGAAGGCGGATTCCGTCTGTCCGGCCGCTGGGGCTTCTCCAGCGGATCGCAGCATTGCGACTGGGTGTTGCTGGGCGCGATGGTTCCGACCGAAGAGGGCAACCCGCCGGACATGCGCACGTTCCTGGTGCCGCGGTCCGACTATCAGATCGACGAAACATGGGAAACGTTCGGTCTGCAGGGCACCGGCAGTCACGATGTCGTCGTGGATAATGCCTTCGTTCCGGATTATCGCACCCACAAGGCAAGCGACGGCTTCATGTGCCAGAATCCCGGTCAGAAGGAGAATGACGGGCCGCTGTATAGCTTGCCATGGGCGCAGGTGTTCGTCCGCTCCGTCTCGACAGCTGCTCTTGGCGGCGCGCACGCGGCGGTAAAGGCAGCGGTGGAAATCGCCCAGAGCCGCATTTCCACGAATACCGGCAAGGCGTCCAAGGCCGACCCCATATTGATGGCGGCCATTGCGCGCGCGCATGCCCAGGTTGCCGAGATGGAATTGATGCTGGCGACAAGCTTTGACACGATGATGGACAAGGCGGAGCGTGGCGACGAGCTAACGCTGGATGAGCGCGCGACCTATCGCTACCATTCCTCGACCGTCGTGCGCCGCTCTGCTGAGCTGGTCGACGAACTGCTGCCACTGCTGGGCGGACGGGCCATCTATATGTCGAGCCCGATCGTTCAGCCCTGGCTGGACCTGAATGCGGCGCGCGCCCATGTGGCGAACGATCCAAACAATATGGCCGCAGACCTGGTGAACGGGCTGATGGGCGAGCCGCCTTCCTTCCTGTTCCTGTAATTCTTGGAAAAAGTGGAGGATGGAATGACGCAGGATTTGCGCCGCAAGAGCTATTCCGTGGCGAATGGCTATGAGATCAGTATCGCGGAAAAGGGTGAGGGGACGCCCATCGTCTTCCTGCACGGAAGCGGCCCCGGCGCTTCCGGCGCGTCCAATTTTCGTACCAATGTCGACGCCTTTGCGGCGGCGGGGCATCGCGTATTGCTGCCCGACCTGATTGGCTATGGAGAGTCGTCGAAGCCGGAAGGTGTCGACTACACGCTCGATCTGTTTGCGAGCAGTGTCTACGAGGCGCTGGTGGCGGCGGGAGTGGAGTCCGCCGTTCTGGTCGGCAATTCGCTGGGCGGCGGCATTGCCATGCAGATTGCGTTCGACCATCCCGGTTTCGTTACCAAGATGGTGGTCATGGCACCGGGCTGCATTGAGGAATTGCCGGTGTATTTCGCGATGCCCGGCATCAGCAAGATGGTGGGCGATTTCACCAATCCCGACTTCACCGAGGACGATCAGCGCAAGCTGGTATCCAATCTGGTCTACGATCCATCAGTCATCACCGACGAACTGGTCGCTGAACGCTATGCGGTCGCGCGTACCCAGCCGAAGGATGTGCTGTCGCGCATGAAGACCCCCAATCTGGCACCGCGCCTGGGTGAGCTGGACATGCCCATCCTGGGTTTCTGGGGACTGCAGGACGAATTCTGTCCTGCAAGCGGCGCGCAGCGGTTCCTGGATGCGTGCGAGGACGTGCGCTTCATGACTTTCAACAAGGTCGGCCACTGGGTTCAGGTCGAACGCTCGGCGGAGTTCAACCGTTACAGTCTGGCATTTATCGATGGTTGATACGGATAAATGGGTAGAAAAGCTGTATAAGGCGCTGCGTTCGGGTACGACCATTGCGCCGCTGGTATCCGTGGACCCGTCGCTGTCCATCGACGATGCCTATGCCATTTCACTGGGCACGCTGGAGCGGCGCCGCGCGGACGGCGAAAAGGTCGTCGGCAAGAAGATCGGTGTCACGTCGAAGGCCGTGCAGGACATGCTGGGCGTTCACCAGCCGGATTTCGGTTTTCTGACCGACCGCATGTGGATCGATGGCGAGACGATCAACATTGAGAAGCATGGTCTGATACAACCGCGTGCGGAGGCGGAGATCGCCTTCATCCTGAAGGATTCGCTGAATGGCCCGGGCGTCACCAATGAGGACGTGCTGGCGGCGACGGAGTCGATCGCGCCGTGCTTCGAGATTGTCGACAGCCGCATCGCGGATTGGAAGATCGGTATCGTCGATACGGTTGCGGACAATGCCTCTTGTGGTGTCTTTGCGCTGGGCGATGCGCGGGTCGATCCGCGCGGCCTGGACCTGCCCGGACTGCATGTGACGGTGCGCAAGAACGGCGAGCCGCTGAGCGAGGGCTATGGTTCGGCAGTGCAGGGATCGCCCCTGGCTGCGGTCGCCTGGCTGGCAAATACGCTCGGCGCTTATGGCGTGACACTGGACGCGGGCGATGTCATCCTTTCGGGGAGCCTCGTGCCGCTGGAAAATGCACGTGCCGGCGACCTGTTTGAAATGGAGCTGGCGGGCGTGGGCACCTGCGCCGTCCGCTTCGAATGAAGGAGACGCAATGTGGCTAAGGTAAAGGCGGCTATCATCGGTTCGGGGAATATCGGCACCGACCTGATGATGAAGATGTTGAAGTCGCCGCAGAACATGGAACTGGTGGCGGTCGTAGGCATCGATCCGGAGTCCGAGGGGCTGGCGATGGCGCGCGAACGCGGCGTCGCCACCACGCATGAGGGCATCGAGGGTTTGCGCAAGCTGCCCTGCTATGCGGATATTGCGATCGCATTCGATGCCACATCCGCCGGGGCGCACAAGAAGCATGACGAGGTGCTTCGCGCAGACGGCAAGCAGGTCGTCGACCTGACGCCCGCCGCGATTGGCCCCTTCACGATTCCGCCGGTCAATATGGAGGCGAACCTAGACCAGCCGAACGTCAATATGGTGACGTGCGGCGGTCAGGCGACAATTCCCATGGTGGCTGCGGTAAGTCAGGTTGCGACCGTCCACTATGCCGAAATCGTGGCGTCGGTTTCGTCGCGTTCGGCAGGGCCGGGCACGCGCGCCAATATCGACGAATTCACGCGTACCACGGCACGCGCCATCGAGCAGGTGGGCGGCGCCACGCGCGGCAAGGCGATCATCATTCTGAACCCCGCCGAACCGCCAATGATCATGCGCGACACCATCTTTACCCTGTCCGAAGGCGCCGATGAGGATGCCATTCGCGCGTCGGTGGAGGCGATGGTTGCCCGCGTGCAGAAATATGTTCCCGGCTATCGCCTGAAGCAGGCGGTGCAGTTTGAGCGGTTCGGGGACAATCACCCGCTGAAGATTCCGGGGCAGGGCGAATTTACCGGTCTGAAAACCTCCATATTCCTGGAGGTAGAGGGGGCGGGCGATTATCTGCCCAGCTATTCCGGCAATCTGGACATCATGACCGCCGCGGCAAAGGCCACCGGCGAATTGCTGGCGGAGCGGATCCTGGAAGGGAAGAAGGTAGCGGCATGACTTTCGATGTGAACAGCCAGAAGCTTTATATTCAGGACGTTACGCTGCGCGACGGCATGCACGCCATCCGCCATATGTACGGCCTGGACCATGTGCGCGACATCGCCAAGGCGCTCGATAAGGCAGGGGTCGCCGCGATCGAGGTCGCGCATGGCGACGGCCTGTCGGGCACCAGCTTCAACTATGGGTTTGGCGCGCATACCGACTGGGAATGGCTGGAAGCCGTGGCGGAGGTGCTGGACAAGGCGGTTCTGACGACGCTGATCCTGCCGGGGCTGGGCACGGTCGAGGAACTGCGCCGCGCCTATGATCTGGGTGTGCGCTCCGTGCGCGTTGCGACGCATTGCACGGAAGCAGACGTGTCGAAACAGCATATCGGCATCGCGCGCGATCTGGGCATGGACGTATCCGGCTTCCTGATGATGAGCCACATGATCGACGCCGAGGCGCTGGCGCAGCAGGCCGTGCTGATGGAAAGCTATGGCGCGCATTGCGTCTATGTGACCGACAGTGGCGGTGCGCTGGACATGGACGGCGTACGCGAACGGTTCCGCGCCTATGAAAAGGTCCTGAAGCCCGAGACGGAGCGCGGCATGCATGCGCACCATAATCTGGGCCTGGGCGTCGCGAATTCCATCGTCGCCGCGCAGGAAGGGGCGGTGCGCATTGACGCCAGCCTCGCCGGAATGGGCGCGGGCGCAGGTAATGCGCCGCTGGAAGTCTTCATCGCCGCCGTTGACCGCAAGGGCTGGGACCATGGCTGCGACGTGATGTCCCTGATGGATGCGGCAGAGGATCTGGTGCGGCCGCTGCAGGACCGGCCCGTCCGCGTTGACCGGGAAACGCTGTCGCTGGGCTATGCAGGCGTCTATTCCAGCTTCCTGCGGCATGCGGAAAAGGCTGCCGAGGATTACGGTCTCGATACGCGTACGATCCTGGTCGAACTGGGTCGCCGCAGAATGGTGGGCGGTCAGGAGGACATGATCGTCGACGTGGCGCTCGATCTGGTAAAGGCGCGAGAGGAAGCCGCGTGAGCGGCTACTCGCTGCACAAGCCCTGTCCGGCCGATGAAGTACCGGCATGGGACTACGAAACCGATGTCGCCATCATCGGCTTTGGCGCCGCCGGTGCCTGCGCCTCTATCGAGGCGGCGGGCGCGGGCGCCGAGGTGCTGCTGTTCGAGCGCAATTCGGGCAGCGGCGGCGCCTCCGGCCTGTCGGGGGGAGAAATCTATGTCGGCGGCAGCGGCGGCAGCGATGCGCAGCGTGCTGCAGGCTTCGAGGACAAGACCGAGGATTTCGCCGCCTATCTGAAGGCGGCAGGCGGACCATGCGTGGATGAGGCGAAGTGCGATCTTTATGCGCACGAATCGCTGAAGCACTTTGACTGGCTGAAAGCGCAGGGGGTTCCGTATCGCGGCAATTATCTGCCCGGGAAAGTCATCGAGCCGACCGACGATTCAACGCTGATCTGGTCCGGCAGCGAAGCGGCCTATCCGTTCTGCGAAATCGCAAAGCCGGCGCCGCGCGGTCACGTTATCCAGCATATGGGATGGGGCGGGGGCCGCCCGTTCGTCGACATATTGGAACGGCGTGCCCGCGAACTGGGTGTGGAAGTTATCCCCGATGCGCGTGCGGTCGCCCTGATTGAGGATGATGGCCGCGTTGTCGGTGCGATCATGCGCATCGACAATGTCGACCGCTATGTGCGCGCCCGCAGCGGCGTGGTGCTGGCAACTGGCGGCTTCGTGATGAGCGAAGAGATGCGGCGGCGTTATTGCCCCGAAACCTTTCGCATCAACTCGCCCATCGGCGACAAGGATGATGGCTCAGGTATCCTGTTGGGGATGAGTGTCGGCGGCGATGCGATCCACATGGAGCAGTTCTTCACGACCTGTCCCTGGACCATGCCGGAACCGCACGCGCATGGTGTTTTCGTGAACCAGGCGGGACAGCGTTTCATCAACGAGGATTGCTATCACGGCAGGGTCAGCCGCTATGCCGTCGATCAGCTGGGCGACCGTGTCTATCTGCTGCTGGATCAGGCGCATTTCCTGCAGCCGATCGACCTGGCCGCAATGTCCATCGCAGGAACCGGCGACAGCTGGGAAGAGGTTGAGGCGGAACTGGAAATGGTGCCCGGTACGCTGTCGGCGACCATGTCGCTTTACAATGAACATGCCCGCGAAGGTCGCGACCCGCTGTTTGGAAAACGCGCGCCCATATTGACCCCGCTGGACAAGGGGCCGTTCGTGGCGCTGGAGTTGAATTTCGCGACGACCTATTTCAGCTTTTTCACGCTGGGCGGCCTTCACACCTCCGTCGATGGCGAGGTGCGGGGCAGGGACGGCGCGCCGATCCCGGGCCTGTTCGCCGCCGGGCGCTGCACATCGGGCCTGCCGGCATGGGGACATGGCTATAGTTCCGGCATGAGCCTGGCGGATTGCACGTTCTTTGGACGGCGCGCGGGACTGAGCGCGGCGGCGGCGAAAGCCGGCACGAAGGCACGCCAGATCGCCTGAACCAGAGGTGTTCGCCCGTCTAGTCCAAACGGACGATGCGCGGGCCTTGGGGGCCATTAGGGTGGGACCGGACCGGCACGAGACCGGATGGTGAGGAGAATGACACATGAAATTTTCAATTATCTATGAAGCGCAGATGGTGGACACCTCGCGCGAGGCCGAGGCTCGCTGCTTTGAGGAGATCGTCGAGCAGGTCATGCTGGCCGAGGAGGTGGGTTTTGACACCATCTGGGCCGTCGAGCACACCGCACTGACGCAATATGCGCACATGTCCGCGCCGGAAACATTCCTGGCCTATATCGCCGGTCGCACCAAGACCATCGGCATCGGCCATGGCGTTGTCTGCCTGCCGCCGGCGATGAACCATCCGGTAAAGGTCGCCGAACGCATCGCGACGCTGGATATTCTTTCGGGCGGCCGCGTACATTTCGGCATGGGCAAGGGCGGCACTCAGCAGGAGGCCGGCACCTTCGGCTATGACCTGGCCGACCTGCAGCCGATGATCGACGAGAGCATGTACCTGATCCCGAAGATCATGGTCGAGGACGAGATCGAGCATGACGGGGAATATATCAAGATTCCACGCCGCCCGATCCATCCGAAGCCGGTGCAGAATCCGCATCCGCCGCTTTATTATGCCTGCACGCGCGAAGCGACGCTGACGCTGGCTGGCAGCCGCGGCATTGGTGCGCTGGTTCTGGGCTTCTCCGGTCCGGAAGAGATCGCGAAGAAGAACAAGATCTATCGCGAAGCATTCGCCAACCGAAAGGCGGAGGACCAGGTAGGTTATCGCCCCACCGAGCATCTGGCGGCATTCTGTGCAGCCTGCGTGCTAGACGACCGGGACGAGGCACGGCGTATCGGACTGCGCGGTCAGCGATTCTTCGCAGAGGCCATCGCGCACTGGTATCAGGGCGGTCCGAAGCCGACCCCGGTCGACCTGTCCGCCGAGGAGCAGGAAGCCGCGCTGGGTCAGAGCAAGGAGGCAATTGTCACCTATCTGTCCGAAGAGAAGATCGAGATCGGCGACGAGCACACCAGCAATTATGCCGTCGCGCAGGACGCCTATGGCACGCCGGAGGATTGCATCCGTTATGTTACCCGTCTGCGTGAAGCCGGCGCGGACGAGGTGCTGTTCCTGTTCCAGATGGGCGGTATCCCGCATGAGACGATCATGGAGACGATCCGCAATATCGGCGAAAAGGTGATCCCGCACTTCCGCGAAGGCAATCAAGAAGCGATCGCAGCCGAATGAGCGCCTCCGCGTTCGAGAGGCGCGTCGCACTCGTCACGGGAGGCGGATCGGGAATCGGCAGGGCGGCGAGCCAGAGGCTCGCCGCCGACGGCAATGCCGTCATCGTGGCCGACCTGAACGAGGAATCGGCGCAGCATACCGTCTCTCTGATCGAGGCGGCGGGCGGCAAGGCGCTTGCCGTGCGTGCCGACATTGCCAGCGAGTCCGACAATGTGCGGATGTTCGAGGCGGGCGAGGAGGCCTTTGGCGGCATCGACCTCGCCTTTCTGAATGCAGGCATGCTGCAGCCCTATTTGCCGTTCGACCAGGTCACCAACGACATGTTCGACCGCGTGATGGGTGTGAACCTGCGCGGGACGTTTCTGGGACTGCAACAGTCATTGGCGCGACTTCGCCCCGGCGGTGCCTGTGTCGTCACCTCTTCATCCGCAGGCATGATCGGCTTTGCAGAAGCGGCGGCCTATTCGGCATCGAAGCATGGCGTCGTCGGGCTCGTCCGTTCGGCGGCTGCCGCCTTTGCGGCGCGCGACCTGCGGGTCAATGCGATCTGCCCGGGGATGGTTCTGACGCCGATGAACGACTTTTCCGGTTCGGACGAGGTCGAAAATGCCGACGCTTTGAGCAATCCCGATTATCGGGGCGGGCTGTCCGCGCAGCACGTGGCCGAGGTAGCACTGTTCCTGCTGAGCCAGCGTGCCGCCGGCGTCAATGGACAGGCGCAACTGGTGGATGCGGCGCTGCTGTCGTCATTCCCGCCGCTCCCCACCTGACGGTTTGCGGGCTTGGGGAGCGATTGCAGGCAGGCTTCGGCATCAGGCGTCGCTATCAGCCTCTGGCGGTGCGGCGCTGCCGCGGCTGAGGCCCGGCAGGCTGTGATGCACCAGATGCACCAATTGCGACTGTCGCTTCACCCCGGTCTTGGCAAATATCGCCCGCAAATGCGCGCGGACCGTGTTCAGGGAAACGCCGAGCGCCTGGGCCGTATTGGCCAGCGAAGCGCCACTGGCGATGGCAGTCGCGGTGGCCGCCTCCGCCTGCGTCAGCCCCAATGTCTCGCGTACGGCGTCGGCGGATATTTCGGGCGGATGCACGGGGTCGTTCAGAAAGAGGACGAATGCCGGCCCGCCGCTGGCCATGACATAATCGGGGGCATTGGCGCCGCCGATGACAAGCAACAGGTCCCCACGTCCAGACGGCCGCTCGATGCGGATCGTCACCGGGGCGGCGAGGTCGCCGGCCTTTACCGTGTCGCGCAAATGCCGCGCATGCGCGCTGACGTCGAAGGTGACACGATCACCATTGAGATGAATACCGTCTCCTTCGTTGAGGAGGGTGGAGGCACGAGCGTTGAGCCGAATCACCTTCCCCTCTCGATCCAGGATGATCATGCCGACGGCCATCTGCGCAATCGCGCCCGCATAGATCTGCTGTTCCATCTTGTCCGCGGCCAGCCGGTCGAAGAGGCGCAGCGCGATGCGAAGGTGGGGAACGAGGGATTCCAGACGCGCATGATCGTCGCGGTCGAATGGCGGCTGGTCGACATCGCGGGTCAGCCGCAGGCGCAGTTCCAGGCCGCTCGCCTCCCCTATGTCGACACCGATGACTTCATCGCTGCTCGTTTCGGTCAGGAAGGCGCGATAGGCGGCGTTGTGGCGCAGCGTATCGTCAGAAACGAAGTCGCGGAAATGCATGACTTTGCCCTCTGGCAGGCCCGTGAACGGATCGCCGGCGAACAGGCGTGCGGCATAGTCCTGCCCGATGCTGGGGTCCGCGCCGGGCGTCAAAATGATGCCGGGCCGGTCGGCCGCCCCCGGCGTCAGGATCAGAGTGGCCCAGGTCGCGCCCGAGGCAGCCGACAGAACATCCAGAAACGCGGACCATGGTTCCTCGTCCATAAGACTGTCAAACAGCGCCGCCAGTACGGCGGGCAGATTGTCATAGACGGCGTCGGCGCCGGGTTCTGATGAAGCATAGAGTTCGGACATTAGCGGAGAGTTAGAATGATTGACCCGATTTTGCAGCATGTGATTGACCAGATGGCCGAGAGTGGCTTTGCCCTGCCCGAGCCGATGACGGCGGAATCGATGCGCGCGGTACTGGATATGCCGATTCAGGGCGAGCCGATTCCGGTTGGCGAAGTGCGCGATGTTACAATCGCGGGAGCGGAAGGGACCATTGCGGCGCGGCTGTATCACCCCGCGCCGGGCGAGGAACGGTCGCTGGCGGTCATGATGCACGGCGGCGGCTGGGTGATCGGCACGCTGGACACGCATGACGGACTGGCGCGCGTTCTGGCGAGGGAAAGCGGTTGCGCGATCCTGTCCCTCGCCTACCGCCTTGCACCCGAACATCCGTATCCCGCGCCCCTCAACGACTGTCTGGCGGCGGTGCGCGAACTGCCGTCGCGCGCGAAGGAGTTTGGCGTGCGCGCCGGAAGCTATGCGGTGGTCGGCGATAGTGCGGGCGGGAACCTGGCGGCGGCGCTATCGATTGCGCTTGCCGGTTCAGCCGACGCGCCCGTGTGCCAGGTCCTGCTCTATCCGGTCATCGACCGCGATTTTGAAACCGCCTCCTACCGCAACGCGCCAGAGGGGGGATTTCTGAACACGGATATGATGCGCTTTTTCTGGCAGCAATATGTCGGCGATGCAGAGCCCGATGGGCTGGCGGCGCCGATCCGCACGAAATCCCTGTCCGGCGTTGCGCCTGCGACGATCATTCTGGCCGGCCACGATCCGTTGCACGATGAGGGCTTCGCCTATGCGGTTGCGCTGCGCGAAGCGGGCGTGCCGACCAACCTGCACGACTTCGCCGGTGGCATTCACGGGTTTGCCAGCATGGCGGGCGTGGCGCCCATTGCCGATCAGGCCGTCGGCCTGGCGGCGGCGGCGCTGCGCCAGGGGCTGGCGGCGGGATAGCAACCTGTTGGGGGGCGGCCGCTGGAACGCGGCCTGCCCCCTCCCCATCAATCCCGGGCGTTGATCCGGCAAATGTCGGCGGCGGCCAGATAGCCGAACGTCATGGCGGGGCCGAGCGTCGCGCCGGCACCGGGATAGGAATAGCCCATGACAGAGCCGGCGACATTGCCGACCGCGTAAAGGCCGGGGATCGTGGAGCCGTCCTCACGGAGGACGCGGGCACGTTCGTCCGTGACCAGGCCGCCATTCGTACCGATGTCGCCCAGGTGTAGCGGGATGGCGTAAAAGGGCGCCTTCCCAATGCTGCCGAGACTGGGGTTCGGTGACACGCGGGGGTCGCCGTAAAGCCGGTCATAGGCCGCATCGCCGCGTCCGAAATCGGCGTCCTTGCCATTGGCGACCATCGTGTTGAAGCGGTCGACCGTAGCCTTCAGCGTTGCGGGGTCGAGTTTTGCAGCCGCCGCGAGCTCCTCGATCGTCGATCCCTTTACCAGCACTTCTCGCACACCGGCCGGCAGCATCGATTCGGGCATTCCCGGGATTACCGGGCCGGCAGGATAGCTGGCGCGGTAGCGCGAATCGAAGATCAGCCAGCTGGGGTCCGTCGCGGCGCCGGGCTTGTTTTCCGTCATCATCGCCTCACCGAAGCGGTGATAGGACAGTGCCTCATTCGCGTAGCGTTTGGCCGCCTGATTGACGACGATCGAATAGGGGAGCGCGCGCTCCACCGTCGACAATCGGCTGCGATCCTCGCCAGGCACGCGGAACATCGGCGCCCACCAGGCGGAATCCATGTTGCGCGTTGCGGCACCGTGGCGTTCGGCCTCAACCAGCGTATCGCCGGCATTATTCACCTGCGATCCGCTGGCGACCGGCGTGTCGTTCGCCGCCTTCAGATATTTCTTGCGAAGCTCCGCATTACGTTCGAATCCACCGGCGGCAAGGATGACGCCTTTGCGCGCGCCGATGCGGACGGTTTTGCCTTCGTGCTTTACCTCCGCCCCGACGATCTTTCCGCCCTCCTCGATCAGGGAGACCATGGGGCTTTCCAGCCATAGTTGTGTACCGGTCTGGTCGAGCGCATTGCGCAGGCCGCCCAGAAGCGCGGTACCGAGCGTCAGGCGCCGGTCGCGCGGGCTGCGCAGCCGTTGCGGAATGTCCAGCATATAACCCGCCATCACCTTGCCGATGGTTTTCCACCAGCCCTTTGGCCGGAACAGCGCGATATGCGTTTCCTCCAGCTTCCAGTTGATGCGGCCCCACAGGCTGGCGGCGGGGGAGGCGCGCTGCATCGTGTCGAACGCGGCGCGGTTCATCTGGCTGGCGTGCATCTGGCCGGGGATCAGGTGTGTGCGGAATCCCTCGCGGCTGCCCTCAACCTCTGGATAATAATCGGGATAGGGCAGGGCGGCATATTGGATGTCCGCCTCCTTCTCGATCCAGGCGAGCATGTGGCGCGCATTTTCGACAAAGGCGCGGATCTGCGCGTCATCGACATTATCGGCCGTCAATTGCCGCACATAATGGAAGGCATCGTCGAGATTGTCGGCCTGTCCCGCAGCCTCTGCCAGATGACTGCCGGGAATCCATATGCCGCCGCCCGACGTGGCCGATGTGCCGCCCCACAAATCGCCTTTTTCGACAACGAGGACCTCTGCCCCCGCCTTCGCCGCCCGCAGCGCCGCGACGAGACCGCCCGCGCCAGAACCCACTACGAGGACGTCTGTTTCCCGGTCGAATGCCATTCCTGCCCCATATTCTTTGATTTCGTTATGCGCAGTCTATAGGCGCTATTAGAACGCAAATCGATAGTAATCGGGCAAGGCGGTGCCAGACTCGTTGCGACCCGAGGGCGCATAGGTCTGGGGAGGATGGTTATGGAGGATCTGGAACGGCGGATCGATCGGCTGGAATCGATCGACGCGATCCGTCAACTGGCAGCAAAATACAGCCTGGCGCTGGATATGCGCGACGCAAACGCATGGGTGGGACTGTTTCCGGAGGATGTGCGCGTCGGCGACGGAAAGAGCGGGCGTACGGCACTGCGGGCGTGGTTCGACGACACCATGCGCCGACAGTTTACCGGCACCTCCCACCATATTGGCGGGCATATCATCGAATTCGACGACCCCGATCAGGCGCAGGGCGTCGTCTATTCCAAGAACGAGCATGAAACCGGCGACGAATGGGTCATCATGCAGATGATGTATGTCGACCGCTATGAGCGCATCGACGGGCGCTGGTTCTTTCGGAGGCGCCTGCCGCTCTATTGGTATGCCACGGACCTGAACCGGCCGCCGCTGGGCGAGCGCAAGATGCGCTGGCCGGGTGAGGAGCCATATGACGGCGGTTATCATGAATATTTTCCGTCCTGGAAGGCGTTCTGGGAACGAAGCGGCGACGATGGCTCGCCCGTTGCGGAACCGGCGCCGCTGGAGGGCTTTTTGAAGACGATGAGAAAGGGCGCGGCCCCACCCCGCGTGCGGGTGCGCTGATGGCTGGCATGTTCGATCCGGTGCGGATGGGCGATCTCGACCTCGCCAATCGCGTAGTGATGGCGCCCATGACGCGTAGCCGCGCCGACGAGGAGGATCGCCCCACCGACATCGTCGTCGATTATTATCGCCAACGGGCGGGCGCGGGCCTGATCGTCACGGAGGGTGTGCAACCGAGCGCGGAGGGGAAGGGATATGCCCGGACGCCGGGCCTTTACAATGATGGACAGGTCGCCGCCTGGCGCAGGGTAACGGACGCCGTGCATGCGGCCGGGGGCAGGATCGTCGCTCAGTTGATGCACGTCGGACGGATCGCCCATGCCGCCAACCGGCAGGCAGACGTTCCGGTGGTGGCGCCATCCGCCGTCGCGGCCAAGGCGAAGATGTGGACGGAGGCAGGAGAGTTGCCGACCGAAATGCCGCGCGCGCTGGGGACGGAAGAAATACAGCGCGTGATCGCGGATTATGCGGACGCCGCGCGGCGGGCCATTGAGGCGGGATTTGATGGCATCGAGTTGCACTGCACCTCTGGCTATTTGCCGGCGCAATTCATGGCGAGCGGTACCAACCAGCGGACCGATGGCTATGGCGGCGATGCCGCCGGACGGACGCGCTTCGCCGTGGAGACGCTGCAGGCCATTTCGAAGACGATTGGGGCCGGGCGGACGGGCTTTCGCATCTGTCCGGGCAATCCGTTCAACGATCTGTTCGACGAGGACCCCCCAGAGACGCACGCCGTCCTGCTGCGAGGCGTCCGCGATCTGGGACTGGCTTATTGTCACGTCATCGCAATGCCGACGCCGCAGAAAGTGGATCAGCGCGCACTGGTGGCGGCGGAATGGAATGGGGCGACCATTCTGAACAATGATCTGGACCGGGACCGTGCGGCGCAATTGCTGGCCGAGGGTGCCTGCGATGCGGTTTCCTTCGCGCGCGCGTTTATCGCGAACCCGGATCTGGTGGAGCGCTTTCGCAGGGACGCCGCACTGGCGCCGTTCAACCCGAAGGCGCTGTATGGCGTTGGTGCGGAGGGGTATTCGGATTATCCCACACTGGCTGATTGACGCGTAAATGGTTTTCGTCGTTGCTACGCAAAAATGCGGTAGCGATAGAATATGACATGTATTGCGAACCTGTGACTTGCCCATGCGACGCATTGTGATAGGCATTATGGAAGGCGGCGTATGACCGCAGGGATGGGGAGGATCCGATGAGTGATTTTGAGAGCCGCGTCGCGGTGGTTACGGGCGCCGGCGCGGGAATTGGCCTGGCCATTGTCCGTGCATTTGTGGAGGCCGGCGCCAGTGTGGTCGGCGTCGAAATCGATGGCGAGCGTGCGGATGCGCTGCGCGAGGAACTCGCGAATGCGGATTCCCGATCCATGGTGATCGAAGGGGACGTCTGTTCTGCAGACACGGTTGCGGAACTGGCATCCACGGTCGAGGCGAAGTTTGGCGGCCTCGACATTCTGATCAATAATGTCGGCGATTTCCTGATGCTGCACAAGCCGCTGGAAATGCTGACCGACGAAGAGGTGGAGCGACTCTACGCCACCAATCTGCGCCATGTCTTTTCAGTGACGAAGGCGATGATCCCGCTGCTGCGCAAGCGCGCGCCGGGAAGCAATGTCGTCAGCGTTTCGTCCATCGAGGGGTTTCGCGGGATACCGAATTGCGCCGTTTATGCAGCCTGCAAGGCAGGTATGACCGGATTTACGCAAAGTCTTGCCCTGGAATTGGGGCCGGCCGGCATTCGGGTGAACCTGATCGCGCCCGAAACCACCGATACGCCGCAGGTGCCGGTTTCGCAGATGATTGCGCCTGAACATAAAGAGCATACCGACAAGTGGATCCCGCTGGGCCGTTTCGGAACGGTCGAGGACATGGCCGATGGCGTGCTGTTTCTGGCAAGCCCCCGCGCCGCGTGGATCACCGGCACGACTCTCCATATCGATGGCGGGGCGCTGGCTGCGGCAGGCTGGTATCGAGACAATAAGGGAACCTGGACCAATCTGCCGGTCACCACCGGCAATGGCCTGAATTTTTAGGAAAAGGGAGATACAGCGATGAAAACGCTCGTTGTTGGCGGAACCGGCATGATCGGCGGCGCTGCTGCATTGCATTTGAAGGAATTGGGTCACGAGGTGACGATCGCCGGGCGCAATTCGCCGCAGGCGGGGACACCGCTGGGAAATTTGCCGTTTCAGCGAATCGACTATGTCGCAATGGATTTCGACCGGGATGCGCTGGCGGCACACGATGCCATGGTGTTCTGCGCCGGCAACGATATTCGCCACGTCCCCGCCGACGAGGACGACGGGTTCTGGGAAAAAGCGAATTCCATCGGGGTACCGCGCTTTTTCGAGGCGGCGCGCGATGCCGGTATCCGCCGGGCCGTCAATGTCGGCAGTTTTTATCCGCAGGCGATGCCATCGCTGGTCGAGACGAACGCCTATGTCCGTTCGCGCAAGGAATCCGACGATGGCGTCACGGCGCTTGCCACATCCGGCTTTGTGCCGATGAGCATCAATGCTCCGTTCGTTCTCGGGTCGGTGCCGGAATTGGTGGTGCCGATGTTTGCCGCCTACACCCAATATGCCGAGGGCAAGCTGGGCATGGAGGAATTCGTACCGCCGGGCGGCACCAATTTCATTTCCACGCGCTCTCTGGCAGAAGCGGTCGCAGGCGGTCTGGAGCGGGGAGAGGCCGGTGCGTCTTACCTGGTCGGCGACGAGAACCTGACATTCCAGGACTATTTCGGAATGTTCTTTGAGGCGGTTGGGCGCGAAAAACCCCCCATCATAGACAAGGAACACCCCATGTTGCCGGATTCCGCGCTGTTCTTTGGCCGCGGCAATACGCTGTATTACGAGACCGACCCTCAGACCGTGGCGCTACTCGATTATCAGCGCAATGATGTGAAACGCGCGGTCGAGGAGATCGTGGCGCAATATCGCGGCGGCTGATCAGCGATGACGCCGATTGATCCCCACTCACGCGGAGAAATCCTGAACCAACTGGCCCGCTTTGCCCGCGTGGTCGATGCGAAGGACTGGGATGCTGTCAGCGACGTGTTCGCAGATGACGTCGTCTTTGACTATGGCGATCTGGGAGAGGAGCGGGGCATTGCCGCCTTGCGCGACCAGTTTCGCCGCTATCTGGATAATTGCGGGGCGACCCAGCATTTGATCGGCAGCATTATCCTGAACCGCGATGGCGATCATCTGGTCTCTCGCGCCTATGTGCAGGCGCGGCACCAGGGGGCGGGCGGGCGCGCCGACCGTTTTCTGGATACTAACGGCGAATATGTCGACCGATGGGAGGAACGACCAGAGGGCTGGCGCATCGTTCGGCGTGATGCCGTCTGGGCCATCCACATGGGGGATTTTTCCATCCTGATGCCCGAGGACGCGGCCGCAACACATAATTGAGAGGAAAGATAATGGGGAACATGTCCGGACGTGTCGTCATCGTGACCGGTGGCAGCGAGGGGATCGGCTTCGCCACGGCGAAATTGCTGGCCACCGAGGGCGCCGACGTGGTGATCTGCGCGCGTCGGCCGGATGCGCTGGAAAAGGCGCGGGCGGCCATTGCCGAACATGGCACGGTCGAGGCTCGGCAACTGGATGTCGGCGATAGTGAGGCATTTCGCGCGCTGATCACCGGTGTCGCACAGGATCGCGGGCGGCTGGACGGCCTGGTGAACAATGCGATGGCTGCCACCTACAAGACGATCGCGGAGCTCACGCTGGAGGACTGGCGCAAGGATTTCCGGGTGAATAGCGAGGCGGTGTTCGTCGGTACGCAGGCGGCGATGGAAATCATGGGGAAGGCGGGCGGTGGGTCCATCGTCAACCTGTCCTCTCTGAACGGGCTGCAGGCGATGCCGGCAATGGCAAGCTATTCCGCGTCGAAGGCGGCGTTGCAGCATTTCAGTGCCGTCGCGGCGCTTGAGGGTGCGGAGCATGGCGTGCGCGTCAACGTAATCGCACCCGGCCAGATCATGACACCGGCGACCGCGTCTTTCGTCGCGGCCGATCCTGCGCGCGAAAAGCGTGTTTCCGCAGCGATCCCGATGGGACGGGGCGGGCGCCCGGAAGAGGTAGCATATGCGATCCGGTTCCTGCTGAGCGATGAGGCCAGCTATATCACGGGCGCATGTTTGCCGGTGGATGGCGGTAAGCTGCCACAGCTATATGTGCCCGTTTAGGAACGAACGTCTGATCTTCTCTGGCGCTTGGGAGCGTATTTAATCGATTCGGAGCGAATTTAATCGACCGGCGACGGACAATGCCGCCGGTGGGTTACCGGCCGCCGTCGATACGAATGTCGATGGCATTGACCATATCCGCGCGGGGGTCGGCAAGGAAGGATACGGCATGGGCGATGTCGGCCGGCACGCCGATGCGACCTGCAAAATTGTTCGCCATTTCCTCGTTGGCGCGTTCCAGGATGGTGTCCCTGTCATCGCCCCACCCCGCCTCTTCGGCGATACGTTTCAACCACGCCTCTGGCCCGTCAGATAGGGTCAGACCCGGGCTGACGCTGTTCGCGGTGATACCGGTATGGGCAAGCGACATGGCGAGACTGCGCGTGAGAGAGCGGATCGCGCTCTTCGCGGCCTGGTAATCCGGAATGATCGGCAGGGGGGTGTCGACGGACGCGCTGGACAATTGGATCAACCGACCCCAGCCGCGCGATTTCATGCCAGGGACGGCCGCCTGAATCAGCCGCACCATCGATGCGACATTGGAATTATAGGTGGCGACCCACTCGTCGGGGCTCGCGTCGAGCCAGGGTGCCTGTGCATTGCCTGCAGCCTCACCACCGGCATTATTGACCAGAATGTCGATCCCCCCGCCCAGCGCAGCCTCCGCCGCGTCGAAGACGGTCCGAGCGCTGGCATCGTCGGAAAGGCTGCCCGCCGCCGTGCAGACATCGCCACCTGCGTCCGCGATGGCTGCGCGTTGTTCCTCAAGCCGCTGTTCATTGCGTCCGTGCAGGCAAACCCTTGCACCGTCTTCCGCCAGCCGCGCCGCAATTCCCGCACCAAGGGCCGAGCTTGCGCCGGTGACAAGTGCGCGCTTCCCCTGCAGCGGGCGCGTCACGCGGTGTGTTCCAGCTTTACGCGCGTCAGCCGCGTTGCAGAGATCAGCCAGCGATCGCCAACCTTCTGATAGCGATCCTCATAATGCCCCCAGCCGTGCATGACGCCGGCGGGGATCACGGGGTTCCCCTCTGGAATCCACAACCAGTCTTCCATCGACCAGATTGCCTTCGCCTCCGTGGCGCTGACCACGTCGACGCGCGGCATATAGCCGAAATGCGCCGTCTTTACGCCATTCAGGACATAGGCATTATTCTGCGCGAACGCCTTTGGATCGTGATCGAGCAGCGATGGGTCGTGAGGTTCGACCGCCTCGCGCATGTCGGTCTCGGCATCGGGGGTGAAGATAGCCAGCAGGCCGTCCCAATCCTGTTCGTCGATGCAGCGGAAATATTCCGCCTTTGCCCGTTTCACACCCTCGATCGCGACCAGACGTTCGATGTCGTTCATGCCCTGCCATCCTCGTCCAGATAGGTTTCACGATAGGCGGCGAAGTCGCGTTTGATCTCCTCCCGATCCAGCGCGAAATCGTCGACGGAATATTTGTGCGGCGCGCGATCTTCGCGTTGGTTCGCCTCGATCCATTCCTGCATGCCGCCGACGATTTCCGGAGTGACGGGAACGCCCGTTTCCGCAAGCACGCGCTTGCCCTCGTCAATGGGGTTGGACGTCAGATCTGTGTAGCGCACATCGACGAAATCCGCGTCGCCAGCCTTTGCACGCATTTCCATGAACAGATCGAGCAGTTCCGCCAGCCGCTTTTCCCAGAAGGCGCCGATGCGCTTCCGGTCGACCGTCGACGCCATGCCGTACAGCGTGGCCATCATGCTGCAATAGGATGGCACGGTGGACAGCGGATCGCGGTGCGTCATGACGATCTTCGCACCCGGGAAGGTTTCGATGACACCGTCCAGCGCCATCAGGTGGCCGGGCGTCTTCAGCACCCAGCGGGCGCCCTTTCGCGACTTGTCCTGCCATTGCAGCGATTGCAGCGCCTCCTTCAGGTCGGGATAGCAGCGCGTGCGGCTGTTCTCGATCAGCCAGCGTGCATAGCTTGGCACATAATACATGCCCTCGATCATGGTGCTGGAGAACATCAGGCCGAGGATGATCAGCTCCTCGTCCGACTGGTCGATGCTCATCGGGTGGATGGACATGAGGTCGGGCGCATGTTCCAGCATGTAATCGAGGTAGGCT
Organism: Pacificimonas sp. ICDLI1SI03; assembly: GCF_054740865.1. Classification (NCBI taxonomy): domain Bacteria; kingdom Pseudomonadati; phylum Pseudomonadota; class Alphaproteobacteria; order Sphingomonadales; family Sphingosinicellaceae; genus Pacificimonas; species Pacificimonas sp. ICDLI1SI03. Next base: position 1,394,429 of record NZ_JBSQAU010000001.1, on the reverse strand, counting down.
TTCGCAGCCTCTCGCCGCGGGGTCGGATCGCCGGGGGTCTCGTCGGGGAAGGGGGCATAGTTCTGCGCCTCCCACCATTTGACGCCGGTCATGCCGGGGGCCGAAGAAAGCATGCGGTGCAGAAGGGTGCTGCCGGTGCGGGGCAGGCCGACCACCACGGCGGCCACGTCGACCTCCTCCTCCAGAATCTCCGGGTGACGCTTGATCAGGTCGACATGGCGCAGGCGGTTCACCAGCGCGGTGTTGATCATCGCCTGAGCGCCGGCCGCACCGACCTCCGTCAGTTCCGCCTCGCTGTTCAGGATCGGAATCAGGGCACCGAGATTTTCCAGCATCCAGGGATTGCCGAAATCGGTGAGGCCGGTCGCGTCGCGGGCCTGCTCCATCAACGTATCGCGGTCAGGTACCTGCGCGCTCTTGGTGTCGGTCAAACTGAATACTCCCCGTCTAGATGCCGTAGCCGCCGGCGACGGCGAGCTGTTGTCCTGTGGTATATCCCGCGCGGCTGGAAGCGAGGAAGGTGACGGCATGGCCGATCTCCTCCGCCTGTCCCCAGCGTTTCAGCGCGAGCGCCTTCTGCACTTCGGCGACCCATGCGTCGTCGAACTGTCCCTTCGCCATCAGATCGTGGAACATGCCGGCGTCGATGACGCCAACAAGCACGCTGTTGGCGCGAATGCCGTATTTGCCTTCTTCCCGCGCAAGCCCGCGGACCAGCGATTCATTCGCCGCCTTGGGCGCGACGGACAGGCCGTCGCGGTCGGGCCAGCGCAGATCGCCTGCGGATCCCAGATGCACGAAGGAGCCGCCACCCGAGTCGCGGAAATGCGGCAGCAGGGCCTGGGTCGCGGCAAAGAAGCCGTGCACCTCTACATCGATGGCGCGTTTCCATTTTTCGATGGGCGTTTCCGACAGCATCAACTGATCAACCAGCGGGCCGGCGGCCCAAACCATGGTGTGGATGCGGCCATGTTCCGCGATGGCCGCATCGCGCGCGGCCTCGATCGTTTCGGGCTGCGTGGCGTCAAGCTGGTGCATGGATACCTTGCGGCCCAATTGCCGCAGCTCCTCGGCCAGCTTTTCCGCCGCCTCCTGCTTGTTGCGATATCCGATTGCGATGTCGCTGCCGGCGCGCGCCAGCTCCCGCGTGCTCGCTGCGCCCAGTCCGCCGGTTGCACCGATCACCAGCGCGGCGCCACCGGGAAAATCCTGTCCTGCCATCTCCATCCCCTCGATCCGTCATCCTGACGCGATTCGCGACGGATGATCGTTGTTTGTGACAAATTGCAGACTAAAAGCTCTAAATCAACACGCATATATTGACATCAAACGCCCCCGAACGGCAAGGATGCGTAATGAGCCGGGGGTATAACCGGACAATTGGAGGAGGAGTGCCCGTGGGACGGTTGGAAGGTAAAGTCGCGATCATCAGTGGCGGCGCGCAGGGAATGGGCGCGGCAACCGCCCGCCTGTTCGCCCAGGAAGGCGCACGAGTCGTTATCGGCGACGTCGTCGAAGAAAAGGGCAGGGCAGTCGCGGAGGAAATCGGCGATGCGGCTCTGTTCCAGAAACTGGACGTGCGTGAAGAGAGCGACTGGCAGCGCGTCGTAAAGGCCGCCACCGACAAGTTCGGCAAGCTGGACATCCTCGTGAACAATGCCGCCGTTACGCATTTCGGCGCATCGGAAGAATTGAAGAAGGAAGATGCCGAGCGCGTGCTGGGCATCAATGTCATTGGGACGATGATGGGCGTGAAGCACGCTGTCCCGTCCCTGAAGGCGAATGGCGGCGGCGTTATCGTCAATATTTCGTCCGTGGACGGCCTGCGCGGCTGCAACGGCCTGATTGCCTATACCGCATCGAAATGGGCGGTGCGTGGCATGACGAAGTCGCTGGCTTATGAATATGGCCCCAGCGGTATTCGCGTCGTTTCGGTACATCCGGGCGGCGTCAACACGCAGATGGGCAATCCGGCGAACGAGACCGGTGAAGATCTGAACCGTCATTACCGTCGCGTTCCGCTGCAGAGGATTGGCGAGCCGGAAGAAATCGCACGGACGACACTGTTCGTATGCAGCGACGAGGCGAGCTACATCTCAGGCGCGGAGATCGCGGTCGATGGCGGGTGGACGGCAGGCCATTACGAGCCGGCCCTGCCCGGTGCGCCCGCGCATCTGCAGAACTGATATGGCGGTCGATCTATCTGGCAAGGTCGCGCTGGTCACAGGCGCGGGGCAGGGCGTGGGTCGCGGCATTGCGCTGGCCCTTGCCCGAGCGGGTGCGGCTGTCGCAGCGGTGGGACGCCGCGCACAGAATACGGGAGAAGTGGTCGACGAGATTGTCGCCGCAGGCGGCAAGGCGCAGGCCTTTGTCTGCGACGTAAAGGATGCCAAGGCGATCGAAGCAACCGTCGCGGAGATCACCAAGGCGCTTGGCGGCCTGCACATATTGGTCAACAATGCGCAGGAAGTGCCGCTTGGCCCGCTTCTTTCGGTAGAGGATTCGGCGTTCGAAGCCGGCTTCGATTCCGGGCCGCTTGCCAGTTTCCGACTAATGAAAGCCTGTCACCCGCATCTGAAAAAAAGCGGCGACGGCGTTATCTTTAACCTGGCCACGTCGGCGGCGCGGCGCTGGGATATGACCAATTACGGTCCCTATGCAGCGGTCAAGGAGGCGACCCGTATTCTGACACGGGCGGCTGCGGCCGAGTGGGGTGTAGACGGTATTCGCGTTCTCACCATTGCACCGCATGCCGATTCACCGGCGCTGAAATCGTGGATCGACAGTCGTCCGGAAGAGGCGGAAGCCTTTTTCCAGACGATACCCCTGCGTCGTGTCGGCCGTTGCGAAGAGGATATCGGTGAGGCTGTCGCCGCGCTGTGCGGGCCGGAATTCGGCTATCTGACCGGTGCAACCATTCCCCTGGATGGCGGGCAGGCCAATTTCGACTGATCAACGACTGGAGGTAACGCGCCATGGCTGATGCATTCTCCCCCGTGGCGATCGGGCCGGTGACGCTGAGCAACCGCTTCATCCGTTCCGGGGCGAACGAGATGATGGTGCGGGACTGCAAGCCGACGCAGTCGCTGGTCGAACTGCATGGCGCAATCGCGCGCGGCGGCATCGGCATGACGACACTTGCCTATATCGCCGTCAGCATGGATGGGCGGACATTCGAGCATCAGGGCGTGCTGAATGCGGCATCGGTTCCGCATTATCGCGCCGTTTGCGACGCGGTTCATGCCGAAGGTGCCAAGGTTTCTGCGCAGATCACCCATGCCGGCAGTTTCGTGCAGCACAAAAGTCTATCGACCCCGCGCGCCATGTCGGCGAGCGCTGGAATCGATCAGATGGGTGTGATGATGGGCCGCTTCTTTCAACGCGAGATGACCCGCGAGGAAATGAAGCAGGTAACGCAGGAATTCGTCGATACGGCCGAGCGTGCTGCAGAGGCGGGCTTCGATGCGGTCGAAATCCACATGGGCCACGGTTATCTTCTCAACCAATTCATCTCTCCCCTTTCCAACAAGCGGAAGGATGAATTTGGCGGATCTGCAGAAAATCGCGTACGTTTTCCGGCCGAGGTGATGGCGGCGGTAAAGCAGGCTGTGGGCAGCCGCATGGCCGTGCTGGCGAAAATGAACCTGATGGACAGTGCCAAGGGCGGCCAGACGGTGGCAGAGGGGATCGTAACCGCAAAGGCGCTGGAGGCTGCGGGTGCAGACATGCTGGTCCTGACCGCTGGTCGCAACATCGAGTCGGTGTGGCAGATTTTCGGCAGCCCGATGCCCTATGACGATCTGGCTGAAATGCAATCGGGCCTCTTTGCCAAGCTGCAGTTCAAGATATTGAAGGCGAATACGCCTAAATCACTGAAATTCAGTGAAATGTATCTGCTCGATGCGGCGCGGCAGGTGCGGGCCGCAGTGAATACGAAGCTGGCCTATCTGGGCGGCGTCCAATCCCTGAAAGGCGCCGAGACGGCGCTGGACGACGGCTTTGATGCGGTCGTGATGGCACGCGCGCTGGTTCACGATCCTGAACTGGTCAACCGCTTCCGCGCCGATCCCGAACATCATTCCGGCTGCATTGCCTGCAATCGCTGCGTGGCGGCGATGTACGGCCCGGCGGGAACATATTGTCCGCTTGTCGACAATCCGGTCGACCCGCGGCTGAACAAAATATTCGCAGGAGAGGAAATCGAACATGCTACTTAAAGACAAGGTTATCATCATCAGCGGCGTCGGACCGGGTATGGGGCAGGCGCTGGCCAAACTGGCAGCGAAGGAAGGCGCCAAGGTCGGCATGGGCGCCCGTAACCAGAAATTCCTGGATGAGGTCGCAGCGGAGATCAAGAAGGATGGCGGCGAAGTCGTCGCCATGTCCACGGACGTGACCAATGCTGATCAGTGCAAGGCGCTGGCCGAAGCAACCGAAAAGGCGTTCGGGCGGATCGATGGCCTGGTGAACAGCGCCTATGCCCATGGTGAATGGAAGCCGACGGACATCGCCGATGTCGAGGAATTCACCTCTGTCTTCAACGTCAATTGTTCCGGTGCCCTGCGCATGGCGCAGGCCTGCCTGCCGGCGATGAAGCGTGCGGGCGGCGGCGCGATCGTCAACGTGTCCACCATGTCGACGGTGAACCCGTTCCCAGGCGAGGGCGCCTATTCCGCGGGCAAGGGCGGCATGAACGCGCTGACCCGGCACATGGCCAAGGATTTCGGTGCCCACAATATCCGCGTCAATGTCACCCGCATGGGCTGGATCGGCGGCGCGCCCGTAATGGGACATATCGACCGCGAGGTGGAATCCGGTCGTGACCGCGACGAGGTGGTCGGCGAGATCACGGCGCGCATCCCGATTGGGATCATTCCGCCCGAGGACGACTGCGCAAGAGCGGTCCTGTTCATGGTTTCCGATTATTCAAAGGTGGTCACCGGCGCGTCGCTGGACGTCAATGGCGGCCAGTACATGGCGCCATGAGCGGGAACGAACAGGCGCAGAATGCGGCGCAGACATGGAAGGATTTTTGCCGGCGGCTGGAGGCCGCCGGCGAAATCGTGGCTAATGCCAAGGTGGCGGATACCGCCCTCGACCAGGCAGAAGGCTATCGGTATCTGACCCGTCTGCTGCGTATCGCGCTCGATATGAATCTCGAAAATGCGGATACCGATTTTCCGGGATTTTATGCCGCATCGCATCCGACCGCCAAGATCGGCGCCGATAATCCCGACAATATCTACATGAATGCGTCGATTAACGCGGACAGGACCTATCGCATTACCGGCAATCGCGGCGGTGTTCCCATTCTCAGCTTTGGGTCGAAGGCAAACCGCTATGCCATCGATGGCAGCATGGCATCGACCGGCGAACTCGATGCTGGCGACATGATTTTCGATGCGGACGGTAATTTCGAAGTGATTGCCAGCCGGGAGAAGGTCGACGGAAACTGGCTGCCGCTGGCCGACGATTCTTCGATGCTGCTGGTTCGGCAGACGTTCCTGGACCGGGACAGTGAACAGCCGGCGCGCGTTCAGATCGAAACCTTGGACCCCCCACAGCCGACGCCCGACCCCCTGACGCTGGAAAAGCTGTCCGGCGGGTTGGAACGGTCGCTTGCCTTCGTCGAGGGTACGGCGAAAACATTCCTGAACTGGACGGACCAGTTCAAGGAAGAGCAGTGCAACAAGCTGGAAACCATCGATCAATCGATGTTTTTTCGTGCTGGGGGTGATCCGACGATCTTTTACCTGCACGGCTATTGGCAGTTGGCTGAGGGTGAAGCGCTGGTTATCGAGACCGAGGTGCCGGAATGCGGATTCTGGAATTTCCAGTGCGACAATGTGTGGATGGAATCGCTGGATTACCGCCATCACCGCATCCACGTGAACAAGCATGGCGCGAGCTATAATAAGGATGGAAGCATTACCATCGTGCTGGCGGCGCGTGACCCCGGATACGGCAATTGGATCGACACGGCCGGTCATCAACAGGGCACGATGCTGCTGCGCTGGACCGGTGCGAAGGAGCACCCCGTGCCGACGACGAAAGTGGTGAAAGTAGATGGATGATCTGGAACTGAGAATTGCGCGGCTGGAAGCCGAGAGCGAAATTCGCAAGCTGAAGGCGCGTTACCTGAACGCCTGCGATGCGAAGAATGTCGACGCCATTCGTGCATGCTTCGTGCCCGATGCCAAGCTGGTCTTTCCGCCCATCGGGGAATTCGGGGTCGATGGCCTGATCGAGGTGTTCACGCAAATGGCGGCTGAAACGCCGATCGTCGACACGCATCACGGCCACAATGCGGAGATCGACATTGCGGGCGATGCCAAGAGCGCAAGCGCGCGATGGAATCTGGGCTTTGCCACCTATGATCCGCGCAACAAGGCGTTTCGCCTGCTGAGCAATTTCTACACCGACCGTTATGTTTTGACCGATGATGGCTGGCGCATCACCTATTCCGAATCGCATCCGCGCAGCATCGTTGACGGTGTTCTGGGCGACGATGCGGTAACGGCTGGCTGGGTCGACGCATGAATTTGCTTGATGAGGCGCGGGACTGGCTGACGGAGGCGCTGGAAGGGCGGTTCGCCGACGTGCGCGGCATCACCGACCTGAGCAGCGGCCATGACCGCCGCCGCGAATGGGAGAAGGAACTGGGCGCGGCCGGACTGGCCGTTATCGGCTGGCCAAAGGCATATGGCGGCAGGGGCGCCACCATCGCGGAGCAGGTGGATTTCGCGCAGCAATATTCGGGGCTGCGGGCACCCTCACGCATTGCCCATATCGGCGTCGAGTTGGCCGGTCCCACCATCATCGCCTTTGGCACGGAAGAGCAGAAGCAACGCTTTTTGCCGCCAATTGCCGCCGGGACCCAGCTGTGGGCGCAGGGATATTCCGAGCCGAATGCAGGGTCCGACCTGGCAAATGTGCGGACACGCGCACGGCTGCAGGATGGCAAATGGGTGCTGGACGGGCAGAAGATCTGGACGTCGCTGGGCATGATTGCCGACTGGGCATTCGTGGTTGCGCGGACCGAAGAAGGCTCAAAGGGGCCGAAAGGCCTGTCCTATCTGCTCGTGCCGCTTGATCAGCCGGGAGTTACGATACGTCCGATCCGCCAGATGACGGGCGAGGCGGAGTTTGCCGAAATGTTCTTCGATGGCGCCACGACCGATGCGGCGAATATCGTCGGTGAACCCGGACAGGGCTGGGGCGTGGCAATGGCGACGCTGGGCTTCGAGCGCGGCGTTTCGACCGTCGTCCAGCAGATGCAGTTCGCCAACGAGCTGCAGGTGCTGATCGATACTGCGCGTGAAAACGGCTGGGCGGAAGATCCCGTCGTTCGCCAGCGTATCGCGGATGCGTGGATCGGGCTGCAGGTGATGCGCCACGGGCTGGTGCGAACTTTATCCGATGAGTCCGCAGAACAGCTTAGCGACGAAGGGCTGACGTCGAAGCTATACTGGTCGCGCTGGCGGCGGGGACTTGGCGATCTGGCCATGGACGTCCAGGGCCTGACCGGTGAAATCGGAATGCCGGACGAGGATTATCGCTTCGGCAAGCTCACCCAACTGTATCTGAGTTCGCGTGCCGACACGATCTATGCCGGGACCAGCCAGATCCAACGCAATCTGATCGCGGAACGCGGCCTGGGTTTGCCGCGGGAGCCGCGCGGGACGCAATAGCGTCCCGCCGGCAGCCGGGTAATCAATGGCGCGCCAATCAGCGCGCGACGAAACCGCCGTCTATGGGTAGCGGGTGGCCGGTAATGAAGCTGGCACGGTCAGAGACAAGGAAAACGACGCCGTCGGCGATCTCGCTTGCCTTACCCATGCGATTCATCGGGTGCATCTGTGCCATGAATGCCTTGCTATCCTCCGGCACATGAGGGCCTGAGGTCATCGGCGTTTCGATTGCGCCGGGGCAGACGGCGTTTACGCGAATACCTTCGGCGGCATAGCGCATCGCGGCGGAACGGGTCAGGCCGATAACGGCATGTTTGCTGCTGCAATAACCGGCGCCCGACAGGCCGACGAGACCTGCGACGGAGGCAGTGTTGACGATCGCGCCCGATCCGGCCTTTGTCATGTGACGCAGCTCTGCCGCCATGCACAGCATGACGCCCCGCTGATTGACCGCAACGACCTTGTCGTAAATGTCGACGCTTTCCCAGGGCGTGGACATTTCCTCGAGAGAAATGCCGGCATTGTTGAACGCGATGTCGAGCTTGCCCCATTTTTCAACGACGCCGTCGACGGCGGCGTTGACTGCCGCTTCATCGGTCACGTCGAGCGACAGTCCATAGGCCTCTCCGCCCGCAGCCTCGATGGCGGCAACCGTTTCCGTCGGATCCTTCAGGTCGGCAATTGCGACCTTCGCGCCCTCCTTGGCGAAGGCGATTGCCGATGCCTGACCGATCCCGCCGGCACCGCCGGTGACGAATGCGATCTTTCCCTCAAGCAGCTTTTCCATGTGCCGCGATCCTTCCCTATTATGTTTTGTCAGACGATCTCGAAAAGGCCTGCGGCGCCCATGCCGCCCGCGACGCACATCGACACGACAACCCGGCGGGCACCACGGCGACGCCCCTCAAGCAGAGCATGGCCGACTAGGCGGCTGCCGGTCATGCCGAACGGGTGGCCAAGGGCAATGCCGCCGCCGTCGACGTTCAGCTTTGCATCGTCGATGCCCAACTTGTCGCGACAGTAGAGTAACTGGCTGGCAAAGGCCTCGTTGATTTCCCACAGGTCGATATCGTCGACCGACAAGCCTGCACGATCCAGTAGCTTCGGGATTGCGAAGACTGGTCCGATGCCCATCTCCTCCGGCGCGCAGCCTGCAACCTGAAAGCCGCGATAGATGCCAAGGATCGGCATGCCTTCCTTTTCGGCAACATCCCGTGCGACCAGTACCTGAGCAGAGGCGCCGTCGGACAGCTGGCTGGCATTACCGGCGGTGATGTTGCTGCCCTCCGGCACCAACGTGCCGTTCTTGTAAACGGGTTTCAGGCCGGCCAGCTTTTCGGCCGTGGTGTCCGGGCGGATGCCCTCGTCACGGTCCAGCGTGACGCTCTCGCTGCCGGTACGATTGCCTTCCTTATCGAACAATGCCTTTTCCACGGTAATCGGCACGATTTCATCGGCAAAGCGGCCCTCCGCCTGCGCGGCGGCGGCGCGCTGATGGCTGGAGGCACTGAGCGCGTCCTGCGCTTCCCGGCTGATATCGTACCGTTCCGCCACGACCTCGGCCGTCTCAATCATCGGCATATAGGCGTGCGGTTCCGCAGCGATCACGGCCTCCGACCGGTTGCGGTAAGTCATCATGTGTTTGTTGAGGGTCAGCGAGATGGATTCAACGCCCGCAGCCACGGCGACATCGATATCGTCTGCCATGATGGAGCGCGCGGCGAGCGCAATCGCGGTTAAACCAGACCCGCATTTGCGATCCAGTGCAAAGCCCGGAACGGACTGGCCGAGGCCTGCCGTAGCGGCGGTTAGCCTGCCGAGATTATAGCTTTGTGTGCCAGCCTGGGTTCCGACGCCCAAAAAGATGTCGTCGACGCGTTTCGGATCGACGCCGGCGCGTTCCACCGCCGCGCGGACGACATGTCCGGACAGAACCGGCGCCTCGGTATCGTTGAACGCGCCTTTATAGGCGCGGCCAATGCCAGTGCGCGCCGTCGAAACAATTGCCGCCTCACGCATTTGCCTGGGCCCCCATATGCATGTTTGATTCACCGAAATAAGCAATCATGGAGCTGACCTTTCCATCGTCCGCGAATTTGAACAGATCGATAACGTCGATACGCATCGGCTGTCCCTGCTGCTCCAGATGGACGGAAAAGGCAAAGGCGGCGGTATCGGCATTGCAGCGAACCGGACCCTCCAGCTTCAGCTTCGCGCCGGTCTGCATCGACATCTTGTAGAAATCGAGAATTGCCTGATGGCCTACCTTTGGTGGGGTGCCGGCGGGGTCCTCGACCGAGGCGTCGGGAGCGAAGAGGTCGCGCACAGCCTCTGCATCGCCGCGATCGAAGGCATCGAAATAGGCGTTGACGGTTGCGAGCATATGTTCGGTGCTGGGCATTTCAGGTCTCCGGGTAATAGCGGCTGATGGTATCGACGACGCAGGCGGGCTTGTCAGAGCCCTCCAGCTCTATGGTTATACGAACCGTCGACTGGATTGCGCCCTTGATCTCCTCGACATGGGTGATTTCGCCGACGCCCCTAATGCGGGAACCGACGGGGACGGGGGCCAGGAAGCGCATCCGGTCGGTCCCGACATTCACGCCATGCGAGAAGCCGCGCACTTCGATCAGTTCCGGCAGGAAGGCATTGGCCAATGACATTGTCAGATAGCCATGGGCGATGGTTTTCCCGAACGGTCCTTCGGCGGCGCGTTCGGGGTCGACGTGGATCCACTGATGATCATCGGTGGCGTCGGCGAAACGGTCGATGCGGTCCTGCGCGATTGTCAGCCAGTCGGTCGGGCCGAGAGCGGTTCCTTCTGCGCCCATAAGGTCGCGGGGGGATTCAAAGACAGCAGCTTCGGTCATGCGCGCTGGCTCGAAACGGAAAGCACTTCGCCGCTCATATAGCTGGCAAGATCGCTTGCCAGGAACAGCATCACATTCGCCACCTCCCACACTTCCGCCGGACGGCCGAATGCTTCCCGCGAAGATAGTTCGGCGAGCAGCTCGTCGGTTGTGACCTTCGCCAGAAACGCGTGCATGGCAATGGACGGCGCGACGGCATTAATGCGGACGCCCTGTTTTGCGGCCTCAATCGCGGAGCATCGCGTGAAGGCCATCACGCCGGCCTTTGCCGCAGCATAGTGGGACTGCCCCTCCTGCGCGCGCCAGCCCAGCACGGAGGCATTATTGACGATCGCGCCGGACTGGCGCGCATACATTGCCGGCAGGAAGGCGCGTGTCATTCGCATCACCGAAGTGAGCGTCACGTTCAGCACATTGTCCCATTCCTGATCGGTCATGTCGACCACGTCAGCGGTGCCGCCAAGGCCCGCATTGTTGATCAGCACGTCGACCTGGCCGAGTTCTTTCTCCGCAGCCTCGCGCAGCGCCTGCACGGCATCTTCGCTGGTGACATCGCACAGCTGCAGCGCGGGGCGGGTGCCGGTTTCCTCGGCAATGCGATCCGCTGCCTCCCCCAGGCGACGTTCGTGAAAATCGCTGATCATCAGCGTAGCGCCTTCCTCTGCCGCGCGCTTGGCGACGGCATAGCCGATGCCGGTACCGGCGGCGGCGGTGACGAGGACGGCCTTGCCGGCAAGCAGGTTGCGGCCGACAGGGTAGGGCGGGGGATTCAAACTCATTCAGGCTGCCTCTTGCTGATCGTCGAACAGGTGACGTGCGATGGTTTCACGGTGGTGCGCGGGCGGATCGAGCAAAGTTGCCGAGGCTCGTGCACGTTTGAAGAACAGATGCGCCTGATGTTCCCAGGTAAAGCCGATACCGCCATGCAATTGTATGGCGTCGCCCGCGCAGTGAAGGAATGCATCGCTGCAATAGGTGCGTGCACCGGCCGCCGCTGTTTCGGTCTCGTCGCCACTTTCCAGCGAACGGACCGCCCAATCGGCGGCAGTGCGGGCGCTGTCGACCATCAGCTTCATATCGGCGAGGCGATGCTTGACAGCCTGAAATGATCCAATGGGCCGACCGAACTGGATGCGCTCCTTGGAATAGGCCACCGTCTCCTGAAGGGAGCGCGCGGCACCGCCAAGCTGTTCAGCGGAAAGAAGCGCGGCAGCGCGGGTGAGCGCCGTCCGAAGTGCCTTGCCGCCGTCGCCCGGCTGTCCAACGATGGCATCCGACGCCACCTTCGCATTGTCGAAGGATATGGTGGCGTAGGGGCGCGTAAGATCCAGGCTTGTCTGTCGCGTCACCGAGACACCGGCGCTGTCGGCGGGAATGGCCAATAGCGTAATGCCGTCCCAACCAGTGGTGCCTTCATTCCGTGCGGCTACAAGCAGCAGCGTCGCCACATGACCGAACGGCACATAATGGGCTTCGCCTGACAGGCTCCATTCATCGCCAGAACTGGTAATGACCGGGCCGATTCCGTCAGGGATGGGAGATCCGGCAGCGCTACGCATCGCCAGCGTTGCGATGGTCTCGCCACTCGCGATACCGCCAAGCCATTCGGCACGACGCGGCGTTTCGGAGGCGGCGAGGATTCCGCCCGCCAGGACGACGCTTTCGAACCAGGGAATGGCGGCGAGGACGCGGCCCAACTCTTCCATGATTAGCGATTGTTCGAGGACGCCGAGGCCGATGCCGCCGTCAGCTTCCGCGATCCCGGCACCCGCAAAGCCCATCTCGACAGCGAAGCCCTGCCATAGCTCCTCGTCCCAACCGGCCTCGCTTTCGATGGTTTTACGCAGCCGCTCAAACCCGGCCTTGTCGGTCAGGAAGTCGCGCGCTGCTTCTCGCAGCGCCGCCTGATCTTCAGTCAGCGCCATGGCCATGATCAGCTCGCTCCATAGACGGGCTTCGCCGGTGTACGGCCAGCGACCAGCTTCTCAACGACCGCGCCCACTTCGTCCGGGCGCAGGCGGCGACCAACGTCATCGGAGGTCGGGCCGTCGGTCCACCCCTCAGAAATGCGGATGGTGCCGCCAAAGGGTTCGAACACCTGTCCGGTGACATTTCTGGACTGCTCGCTCGCCAGCCAGGCGACAAGAGGTGCAGTATTTTCAGGCGCGAACGGATCGAAGGCGCTTTCCTGCTGCGACGTCATGGTATCTGCAAAAGCAGTCATGGTCATGCGCGTGCGCGCGTTCGGTGCCAGCGCATTGGCGGTAATGCCATAGCGCCCCAGTTCCGCCGCCTGAACAAGCGTCAGTGAGGCAATGCCTGCCTTCGACGCTGAATAGGCGCTTTGCCCGATACTGCCCTGCAAACCGGCACCGGAAGTCGTGTTGACAATGCGCGCATCGATGGGACGTCCGGCCTTGTTTTCCGAACGCCAGTAATCGACGGCGTGGCGGCTGGTGCAGAAGTGCCCGCGCAGATGTACGCGCGTTACGGCATCCCATTCCTCTGGCGTGCAGGACACGAACATGCGGTCCCGTACGAAGCCCGCATTGTTGACGACCGCGTGCAGGCTTCCGAACGTGTCGATGGCGGCCTCTACCATGCGCTTGCCGGCATCCCAGTCTGCCACATCGCCCGTATCGGCGACAGCCTTGCCGCCCATCGCCTGGATTTCCTCGACGACCTGTTGTGCCGCGCCCTTCGTTTCGCCCGCTTCGCCATGGGTGCCGACACCCAGATCGTTGACGACGACGCTCGCGCCTTCGGCGGCGAGACCCAGCGCATAGGCGCGGCCGAGGCCGCCGCCTGCGCCGGTGACGATAACCACCCTGCCTTCACATATTCCCAATGTCTCTCTCCCGTTCGGTTGGCGGTCTCAGTCGAGCCGCTCGATAATCGTTACGTTTGCCAGGCCGCCGCCTTCGCACATGGTCTGCATGCCAAAGCGGCCACCGCGGCGTTCGAGCTCGTACAGCAGCGTCGTCATCAGCTTTGCACCGGTGGCGCCGAGCGGATGGCCGAGTGCAATGGCACCGCCATTCACGTTGACGCGCGACAGATCGGCATCCATTTCCTTTGCCCAGGCAAGGACGACGCTTGCAAAGGCCTCGTTGATCTCGACGAGGTCGATATCCGACAATTGCAGTCCTGCCTTCTTCAGCGCATGCCGCGTCGCCGGTATGGGCGCGGTCAGCATCATGATGGGGCTGTCGCCGCGCACCGTCAGATGGTGGATGCGCGCACGGGGTTTCAGACCATGTTCCTTCACCGCCGCCTCGCTGGCGATCAGGACGGCGGCCGCGCCATCGGAAATCTGGCTGGAAACACCAGCGGTGATCTTGCCGCCCTCTCGCACTGGATTGAGTTTCGCCAGACCCTCAGCCGTGGTTCCGCGCCGCACCGTCTCATCCATGGTGAAATCGCCCACGGGAACGATCTCCTCGGCGAAGCGCCCGCTGTCGATCGCCTGCTCTGCGCGCGCATTGCTCTGCACCGCGAAATTTTCCATGTCCTCGCGGCTGATGTCCCATTTATCGGCAATCTTCTCGGCCGCGTAGATTTGGTTTACCTCCTCGTCTCCATAGCGCTCTTTCCAGCCGGGGGAGGTCGAGAAGGGCGTGTCGAAGCCATAGGGCTGGCCAGCATACATGGCTGCGGAAATCGGGATCGCGTTCATATTCTGGACGCCGCCCGCCATGATCAGGTCCTGCGTACCGGACATGACGCCCTGGGCGGCGAAATGGATGGCCTGCTGAGAAGAACCGCACTGGCGGTCAATGGTAACGCCGGGAACCGATTCCGGATAACCCGCCGTCAGCCAGCAGCTGCGACCGATATTGCCGGCCTGCGACCCGATGGCGTCGACGCATCCCCAGACCACATCGTCTACGGCAGCGGGATCGACGCCCGTGCGCTCGATAAGGGTGCGCATGGGGATGGCGCCAAGATCGGCGGAATGCCATTCCGCCAGGCTGCCCTTCTTGCGGCCAGTGGGGGTGCGGATGGCGTCGATGATATAGGCTTCGGCCATGATGTTACTCGCTTGCAAATGTCTGGTCGGGGGTAATCGGAAGGGTGCCGCCAAGGACCGCCTCATCGACCCGCTGCCGATGAAAGGCGCGGTCGCCCCAGGCACCGGCCAGCGCCCATGCGCGCTTCATCCAGAAGTGCAGGTCGACCTCGTAAGTATATCCCATTGCGCCATGAACCTGAATGGCGGTCTCTGCCGCAAAGACTGCGGCATCGGTGGCGGCGACCTTGGCGTGGCTGATATGAATGGGCGCGCGGGCGTGGCCATGCTGGGCGGCATAGGCGGCACGCCAGATAAGCGGACGGGCGAATTCCAGCTTCACCGCGACGCTGGCAAGGTGATGCTTGATCGCCTGAAACGAGCCGATCGGTTGTCCGAATTGTTCGCGCATCTTGGCATATTCGGTGGCGAGATCGAGCATCCGCTCACCCGCTCCCAAAAGCTGGGCCGCCGTGATCAGTGCGGCGCGATCCAGAAGGGCGTCGTCGGCGTCTGCCGATATGGGCGTGTAAAGCAGACGCAGCGGATCGACGCTTTCCAGTGCTTCGCACTGTTCTGGCGCGGCAATTGTCTTGCCGCCTGTCAGGACCAAATCGGCATTCGCCAGATCGGCAATCCAGGGATTGATCGGGTGGGCAAGGGCCACGCGGAGTTCGCCGGCAGCCAATGCCTCTTGCCGATCACCGGCTAGCAGCGGCGCGGCGATCAGCGCGGTGTCTGCGATCGATTCGGAAACGTTCGCACGTCCCAGCTCGGTCGCGACCAGCACCGCCTCGATCAGGCCCATTTCAAGGCCGCCATGATTCTCCGGCACCAGCAGACCGGCAATGCCCATTTCGACGAGGCCGGCCCAGATGGCCGGGTCGCGGCGCTCGCCTTCGTCCAGGCGGCGAAGCACCTCAGGCCCATGCTCCTTGTCGAGATAATCGCGGATGACGTCACGCAAATTGCGCTGATCTTCGGTCAGGCGGAAATCCATGCGCGCCCCCTTTATCGCGGCAGGCCGAGCAGGCGCTCGGCAATGATGTTGCGCTGAATTTCGTTCGAACCGGCGTAGATCGGACCGGAGAGGGAGAAAATATACCCTTCCAGCCAGGCATTCTCCTCGCCGGTTCCTGCTCTGCCGGGAAGGGTACGGAGTTCCGCCGTCGCCCCCAGCAGGCTCATCGCGGCGCGGTGCGCCGACCGATCCAGTTCCGACCAGAATATCTTGTTGAGGCTGGCCTCTGCGCCGATATGCGCGCCGGCGATCACTTGCGACGCGACATGGTAGGTGTTGAGCGCATATGCCTCCGCATCCATCCACGCCTGCAGCACCGCCGCACGGGTATCGGGCGATGCTGTATCGGCATGTTGGCGGTAAAGCGCGACGAGGCGTTGGGCGACTGCCTGGAAACGGGCGGGCGAGCGCAGCATAAGCCCACGTTCGAACCCGGCCGTCGCCATCGCAACGCTCCAGCCCTCGCCCTCTCCGGCGATACGGTTCGCCACCGGTACGCGCACTTCGTCAAAGAAGATTTCGGCAAAGCCGGTTTCGCCATGAAGCTGGCGGATGGGCCGGATCGTCACGCCGGGCGCATCGAGCGGCAACAGGATGAAGGACAGGCCCTTGTGGCGCTTGCTGTCGGGGTCGGTGCGAAACAATCCGAAACACCAGTCGGCGAAGGCGGCACGGCTGGACCAGGTCTTTTGCCCTGAAATCACATAATCGTCGCCGTCGCGCACGGCGCGGCTGCGGATGGCCGCCATGTCCGACCCGGCATTCGGTTCTGACCACGCCTGCGCCCAGATCAGTTCGCCCTTCGCCATTGGCGTCAGGAACTTCGCCTTCTGCTCGTCAGTGCCATATTCCA
Source organism: Pacificimonas sp. ICDLI1SI03 (assembly GCF_054740865.1). Lineage (NCBI taxonomy): Bacteria > Pseudomonadati > Pseudomonadota > Alphaproteobacteria > Sphingomonadales > Sphingosinicellaceae > Pacificimonas > Pacificimonas sp. ICDLI1SI03. Next base: position 1,377,985 of record NZ_JBSQAU010000001.1, on the reverse strand, counting down.
TGATCGTCGGGCCGAGCAGGAAAATGCCGTTCTGATTGGCGCGCAGCGGCGCGCCGGCACGCCAATATTCCTCCTCGAAGATCAGCCAGCGGATAAGGTCGAGGCCGCGGCCGCCATAGGCTTCCGGCCAGGTGACCATGCCCCAATTGCCGGACGCCAGTTCCCGTTCCCACGCGACGTGCTCATCGAAGCCCTCGCGCCCCTCCAGCGTCTTCAGCGGCGCCTTCGGAACGTGCGCCTCCATCCAGCTGCGAACCTCGGCGCGGAATTCCTGCTGTTCGGGTGTAAAAGCGAGATCCACGTTCAGTAACTCGCCGTCTTCTTGGTTTCGACGAAGGCGTCGCGTGCCTTCTGGCTGTCCTCGTGCATGTACATTTCGAGGGTGAAGCCCTGTTCGAACCGATAGCCATGGTCGACGTCGCGCGGTTCCAGGCCGTTCAGCGCCTCCTTGGCAAGCACAAGGGCCTTGCGTGATTTGGACGCAATCACACCGGCGAAGGCGCGTGCTTCCTCAAGCAGCTTTTCCGGTGCTACCAGCTTTTCGATAGAGCCGATGCGGTAGGCCTCCTCCGCGCTGATCCGGCCGCCGGTGAAGAATGCGGCGCGCACCTTCTGAATGGGGAACATTCGTTGCAAATGGCTGGCGCCGCCCATTGCGCCACGGTCGACCTCCGGCAGAGAGAAATAGGCTCCTTCTGCGGCAATGACGACGTCGGAGGCGCCGCATATGCCGATGCCGCCGCCAATGACGAAATTATGCACGGCGCTGACGACCGGCACCTGGCAATTGCGGATCGCGCGGAAGGTACGGAAATTGCCACGGTTCAGATCGACAATCCGCTCCGGATGTGCCTGCATCTCCTTGATGTCGACGCCGCCGCAGAAGCCGCGCCCCTCGGCGCGGATCAGAATGCAGCGGACGCTCTCGTCTTCGCCAAGATCGGTAATGGTGCCGGGCAGGCTGTTCCATCCGGCACTGTCCAGCGCGTTCACCGGCGGATGGTCGAGGATGACCTCTGCAAGCGAACCGGAACGTTCAATATTGATCGGCATCAGGCTGCTCCCGAAAGAGAGGTTTCACCGGTCAGCGCATCGATCCGCGCGCGTGCCTCGGTGACAATGGACTGGATAAGGTCGGCGCAGGACGGCAGGTCGTCGAGGCGGCCGGCAACGAGACCGGTTGCCATCAGGCCGCCATCGGCATCGCCCTCCACAACGGCGCGCTGGATCATCATGGGCGCTGCGGCGGCCATCATCGCCTGCGGCAGGCTGAGGCCGCCATGGCTGGTCATGCCGCGCGCCGCCTTCAAAAGGTCGCCATAGCTGGCACCGGTCTGACGCTTCATGCGGAGGCCACTCTCGACGGCGCGACGCCACAGACCGATGCCGGTGGATTTTTCGATTTCCGCCAGGGCAGGGTTGCGGATCATGCGCTGCGGCATGCCGTCAACCTTCGTTGTGACGGTGATGTCCCCCGTTCCCGCGCCGACATAGCGCGCCTTCACCGGATCCGGCGGCGCGCTTTCGCGGGTCATCAGGAAGCGCGTTCCCATGGCAATACCCACAGCGCCAAAGGCAAGCGCGGCGGCCAGTCCGCGACCGTCGGCGAAACCGCCCGCGGCAACCACGGGCACGTCCACCGCATCGAGAACCTGAGGCAATAATATCGTCGTGGCGACAGAACCGGTGTGGCCGCCGCCTTCACCGCCCTGAACGGTGATGATGTCGACGCCCAGTTGAACCATCTTCTGCGCGTGCTTCACGGCGCCGACGGTCGGCATGCAGAGGATACCGGCATCCTTGAACCGGCCGATCATCTTGGCATCCGGTCCGCGTCCAAAGCTAACGGCGCGAACCTGGTCTGCGTTTTCGATGATGATGTCGACGATTTCCGCCGCACCCGGCTGGAACATGTGGAAATTGACGCCGAACGGGCGGTCGGTGCCGGCACGAACCTCTGCCAGCGCGCCCCGCAGTTCGGCAGGTGTCATGACCGCGCCAGCCAGGAAGCCGAACGCCCCGGCATTGCTGCTGGCGATTACCAGCGGCGGCGTCGCCACCCAGCCCATGGCGGTCTGCACTATTGGATAGTTGCAACCGAGAAGCTGGGTAAGCCGGGTGGACAGGGGATCGCTCATCCGTCCTTTTCCGAGGACTTGTTCGACGCCGCAGCACTCTTGCCCGTGACGCCGCCCAGGCTGTGGCCGGTCGTCAGATCGTTCTGGGCGTGCGCAAAATGATGCATGTGGAATACCGCATCCATCGCCGCGCGCTTTCCGCGCAGCTCATCGACATGGTTTACCGCCTGCTTTGTCAGCCACAGGCCGAGCTGTTGCTGCGCTGCCAGCTTGGCCGCCATAGCGGTCACTGCTTCGCGCAGCTCCTCGCGCGGGACGACCTTGTTCACCATGCCGAAATTATAGGCGCGGTCGGCGGGCATGCGTTCGCCCAAAAGGAGAAACTCCTTGGCAACGCGCGTTGGCAACTCATACCCATGTGCGAAATATTCGACGCCGGGAATGCCCATCATCTTTGCGACGGGATCCTGGAAAAAGGCGTCGTCCGATGCAACGATCAGGTCGCATACCCAGGCGAGCATCAGCCCCCCGGCGATGCAGGCACCCTGAACCATGGCGATTGTCGGCTTCGGCATGTCGCGCCAGCGACGGCACATGCTCAGATAGACCTCCTGCTCGCGCGTGTAGAGGAACTCCGCGCCCTTCTTGCCGACATGGTCCGGCAGCAGGTGAACACGATCAAAGCTTTTGGAGACGTCCCGTCCGGGTGTGCCAATGTCGTGACCGGCGGAAAAATGCTTGCCTTCCCCGCCAAGAACGATCGCCCGCACATTTTCGTCGTCGACCGCGCGTTTGAACGCCGCATCGATGGCATAGGTCATCTGGCTGTTCTGTGCATTATTGTACTGCACCCGGTTCATCATGACCCAGGCGACATTGTCGACGACATTATAGGTGACCGGCTCGTCCGTTTCGTAGCGGACCTCCGGCGCGGCGGACGCATCTGCCATTGTCAGTTCCTCCGGAAGGTCTGGTTTTCCTTGAACGCAGAGGCGCGGGTGTTCTTCGGATCAAGCCGTTCGATCACCGCCATTTCCTCTGGCGTCGGCGGCGGGGACTCACCCAGATCGTCGGCGCGCAGCAGCGGAAAGCCCGTTGCCTCCTGCACCTGATCGAACGTCACGCCCGGATGAAGGGAGCGCACGCGGATTGCGTGGTCCGGCCCCTCGAAATCCATGACACACAAATTGGTGACGATCCGGCGCATATCAACCGCGTCCCGGTTCATGCCGGGCGCCCATCGGTCGGGATTATAGCCAACGCCGCATACAACATCGACCTCGCCCTCAACGAACATGCGCTTCGAATGGTGGCCGGCATACATGGAATTGATGTGGTTGATGCTGTTCCCCGGCAGGCCACGCATGCCCAGCATGGCGATCTTCGGAGAATTATAGTCTCCGATCGCAGACAGGTTCGTCTGTCCCCAGCGGTCGATTTGCAGCGGGCCGATCATCACATGGCGACGGCCGGACCAGACAATGTCGAACACCCGGGAATAATTCATGTAGCCGGACAATTCCGGCGTTTCGACCTTGCCGCCGATCACGCGCGGTTCCTCGACCAGGAACGCCTCTCCGTCCGTCATCATCAACTCGGGCGTATGGGTCAGCTTGGCCAGGCCCGCGCCGACGCGAGGGATGGCGCCGAATGCGGAGGCAATAATTTCGCCATTGCCGCGAAATGCATCGGCACAGGCGACGATCGCCACATCGGCAAGAGTATATTCGTCGGTCATCAGAGCCTCAGAAAACAGGAAGCGGAATGGCGGAGACGGCATCGGTGCCGCCGAAGCGTTCGAAATAATCGGCCTCACTGTCGCCGATCACAGTGTCTCGATAGCCCTGCCATCCATCCTCCGCGTCCGCGGCGGCAGCATAGGCCTTCAGCGCTTTCACGTCCCACCCATAATCGTCAGGGTTGCTGGTGGGATGGGCACCGCCCGGCGCCTCTACCACGCCGGTGACGAAGCAGCGTTCGTACCGGTTGGCCTTGGCGGTGTCGGCATCGACGGCGATGCGCTCCACGACCTTCTCCGCAGAGACGTAAGTCCGCTCCGCAGCGCGGGCATAATATTCGTCGAAATAGGGATCGGCGCCCTGAACGAGCGTGTTGCCGAGCCGGTCGGCGACGTTCGCGTGCAGCAAAGCTACGTCCAGGTGGATGGCCGGCATCGCCAGCAGCACCTCTCCATCGTCATAGGGCGAGGTGACCGTGCGAAAGTCCGGATTGACGGTCATCACGTCGGACCCAAGGCCGGTGCGCGTCGGCAGGAAGGGGACCCGCATGCCGGCAGCGCGCAAGCCCCATTGCAGCAACCCCTCGTCCAGTTCGCGCGCATCGACACCGCCGTTCTGGCGGACCTGTCGGAAGAATGGATCGGCAGGAATCAAGTCCATCGAAACAAAGCCGTAGACCAGCTTCTTCACCTTGCCGGAGGCGAGCAACATGCCGATTTCCGGGCCGCCATAGGCGACGATCGTCAGATCCTTCAGATCACTGCGGATGATGGCGCGGACCAGGGACATGGGCTTGCGCCGCGGTCCCCAGCCGCCAATACCAATGGTCATGCCGTCGCGCAGCGTTTCGATAGCCGCATCGGCGGTCAGGCGCTTGTCGAGGGCGGCACTCAATTTCCGAAATCCCATGTATGGCCCCAAAGGTCTTCCTTGGCCGTTACGGTCGGCGTGTAGCGCGACCAGTCGTGCGTCTGGATCCCATCGCAACCATATTCGATGTCGAAGCCGGAAGGCGTTCGCATGTAGAAGCTGATCATCTTGTCGTTCGTGTGCCGGCCGAGCGACGAGGAAATATGCACACCCGCCTTCACCGCGCGGTCAAGCGCCAGGCCGACCTCGTCGATGGTGCTGACCTCTACCATTGTATGGATAAGGCCGGTGGGGGAGGGGAATTCGGTGACAGCCACTGTGTGGTGACGCGGTCCTGTCGCGTGCATGAAGCTCATGCCCAGCCCCTGTTCCGGCCCATCGGGCAACATGACACGCATCTCGTCGCTGTCGCCGAAGCCGAGCAGATCCTTATAGAAACTGCGCGTCTCCTCATATTTGTCGGTCGGAAATACGACGTGACCCAGGCCCATGTCGGCGGTTACGAACTGCGAAACGCCGGCCGGTGAAACGAACGGCGTGCCCGCCACCGGATTGCCCCAAACAAGCTCCAGATGATTGCCGCCCGGATCCTGGCACATGACCATGCCCTTCACCTGGCGATGCTTGATGGTGGCGGCATCGCCTTCCGTCAGTTCGACGCCCGCATTGCGCAGTTTTGCCACGCCTTCGCGAAAGGCCTCCTCTGTAGGGAATTCGAGACCGGCGGCAATGAAGTGATCGCGCGACCCCTTCTCTATGCAGAACCGCCAGGGGCGGTCATCGATGCGCAGAAACAAGGTGTCGGCGTCTGATTCGGCGGTCGCGGCAGCACCGACGACTCCTTCACCGAAGCTGCGCCAGGCATCAAGATCCTGTGCCTCGATGCGTATGTAAGCGAGCGAGCGAACCCCCATGTCGAAATGCGTCTCCGATTATTATTGCTTGCCGGTTCCCTATCCGCAGGCAATCGCCGTTTCAAGCAGCTTACGTTTCAAAATCTGGAAATCAGTACGCACATTGTAGCAAAAGGCGCAAAAATACTACGTGTCGCGAAATATCGGGCGCTGTTCTGCCTTGTCTCTGTGTGCGAGCGCGCGCTATGCTTCGTCCCAAGTCGGAAAACCGACAATGGGAGGAGGAAGGATGATGCAGGGCTCGGCCGAATTGTGCATCCCGGAAATTCGTATCGGACCCATGGCGGGTATGGCCAATGGCTGAAGATACGATCCTGATCGACGATCTGGCCCACCCCGAGCTGACCCGGATGCAGCGCGACGCCATCGCCGCCGCCCCCGAAGTGCACATGGATGTCGAGGCTGTTCTCGGCGCGGCCCGGGCTGCCACCGGGCTGCGGGATTTCGGCGAGGACGATTTCAAGGAACGGCTGGCGGTCTGGCTGCGCAGCTTCGACGAGGATGGCGGACTTGGCCCCCTGGGGCGCGCGACCCTGTTTGGCGAGTGTGTGCGCTATGCGAGCACGCGGCTGCGGATCGAGGACCTGTTCCGCCGACATCCAGAAATCGGCGAGGTCGACATCGACCGGCCCATCATGGTTGCCGGCCTGCCGCGATCGGGCACGACGCACTTGGTCAACATCCTGGCTACGGATCCGCGCCTGCGCTCCACGCCCTTATGGGAAACGATGGAGCCGATCCCCGTGCCGGGCGAAGCGGGCGAGCCGGACCCGAGGCATGTGCGAACGCGCGAGATGTGGGGCGGGTTCGAGGCGGTACTGCCCCTGATGCCGGCGATGCACGAAATGGCACCCGAGCATGTTCACGAGGATATCGAGCTGCAAGGGCCGGACTTTTCCTCCTATCTGCCGGAATGGTTGAGCCGACCCTACCGCTGGCGTGACTATTATGATGCCCACGACCAGACGCCGCATTACCGCTATGCCCGGCGCGTGATGCAGGCGCTGACCTGGTTGCGTGGACCCAATCGCTGGGTGGTGAAGTCGCCGCCGCATATGGAAAACCTGCCGGCACTGATGCGCGTGCATCCCGGCGCGGTCGTGCCCATTACCCATCGCGACCCCGTCGCCGTGCTGCAGTCGGCGATTACGATGCTGGCCTATGGCGACAGAATTCGGCGGTCGCGGATCGATCTGACGGAGCTGGCCGAATATTGGATCGACCGCATCGAGCGGCTGCTGCGGGCCTGTGTGCGCGACCGCGACGTGGTGCCGGATGACCAGTCGATCGACATCCTGTTTCATGAATATATGGCCGATCAGAAGGCCACCGTCGCCCGCGTCTATGCAAAGGCCGACCTGGAGCTGACGACGGAGGCAGAGGCGCGCATTGACGGCTTTCTGGCAGATAATCCGCGCGGGAAACACGGCCGCGTCAGTTATGACCTGATCGGCGATTTCGGTGTCGATATTGGCGCGGTGAGGGAGCGTTTCCAATTCTACTACGACCGCTTTCCCGTGAAACGCGAAACGGTGAAAGGGGAGCGGATATGAGCAAGCTGGAAAGCAGGAAGGCGGAACGCCTGCTTAGCGGCGGCGCCTGGGATGATTATTGCGAGCAGGTCCGGCGCGCGGGCGGTCTGGTCGATCGCTTCGGTGACGATATCGACGATCTGGATCGTGCCGAATGGTACCGCTTCGTGACTCGGTTGATGCGAAACGGTTTCGAACGCTTCGTCGAGAATTGCGAGCCGGAGCGGCCCCGGCTGCGCGATACGCCATGGCGGCAGGGGATAAATTTTCAGTCGCCGGATCAGGACCATTTGCTGGCAGAATTTGTCGATGGCCGGCACGATTATCGCATCACCGGCAATCGCGGCTCCATCCCCTATTTCGTCATCGCGTCGTGGCGCGCGCCGCAGCCGGGTGACATTGGCGCGCGCGATTGGGCGGAGGCGGGACCGGAGGGTCTGAAGGAATTCGATCCGGCAACGCTGACCACCACCGGTTTCATACAGAGCGATGCCATCCCGTTCGACGCCAATGGCGACTTCGAAGTCATCGCAAGTCGGAAAAAGCCGGAGGGCGACGTCGCCTGGCTGCCCATCACAGAGGATTGTGTCGGCCTGCTGGTACGTACCGTCTATCATCTGCGCGAGGAAACGATTGCGCCCAGCATGTGCATAGAGCGGCTGGACGGCGCCGCGCCGCGCCCCTTGCGTCCCGCAGACATGGCGGACGCGCTCGCCAAGGCAGGGCAGGTGGTACTGGGCTATTGCGAACTGGTGCGGCGCTGGTGGCAGGACAATCTGGCCAAGCGTCCCAATCGCATACGCTTCAGCCGTGCCGTCTATCTGTCGAACGGTGGCGTGCCCGATCGTCATCATGGCTTCGGCACCTGGGAGTGCGCAAGCGACGAGGCCCTGGTGATCCGCTTCATGCCGGTGCCATGCGACTACTGGATCTTTCAGCTATGTAATATCTGGCAGGAAAATCTCGACAATTATGAGGATGGCGGCGGGCATGTGCAGAAGTACCGCGCCACTGCCGAACCCGATGGCAGCATTTTGATTGTCGTCGCCGCCACCGATCCGGGCATTGGCGGCAACTGGATCTCGCCTGACGGACATGCCCATGGTGGCATGAGCCTGCGCTTTATCAAGACAGACAGCGAGCCGCCCGAAGTGACCCTGTACCGCGTGAAGCTGTCCGATCTTCAGCAGGGCGGGCGCGAGATGCTGCAGGGTGAAACGCCTATTGTGAGTGGCGAAATCACCGATTGAGGGAGCGAGCGGATATGGCGTTTCAAAATCTGAGCTTTGATTATTCCGGGGCCAATGTGCTGGTGACGGGCGGCACGAGCGGACTGGGCGCCGCCATTGCCGCAGCATATCGGGAGGCTGGTGCGGATGTGACCATTACGGGCACACGCGCCGGTCCGGGCGATTATGATTCCGACCTTGGCGGCTATCGCTATCTGCAACTGGATGTAGAGCAGGGCGACCAGATCGATGCCGTCGCGGCGCAGCAGCAGCGGCTGGATATCCTCGTGAACAATGCCGGTCTGGCGCTTGCATCGACCGGACTCGACGAATGGGACCCGGCGGTTTTCGACCGCGCGCTGTCGATGCATCTTTCTTCCGCTTTTCGCATGGCGCGCGGCTGTTCGGATGCGCTGTCGCAGAGCCAGCTTAACGGCGGGGGGTCGGTGATCGGTATTGCGTCGATGACCTCCTTCTTCGGCATTGGACTGATCCCCGGCTACGGTACGGCGAAGACCGGCCTGTTGGGTCTTACGCGTGTGCTGGCGGTCGAATGGGCCAAGCGAAACATACGCGTCAATGCGGTGGCCGCGGGCCTGACGCGCAGCCGCATGACGGCCGGCACGTTCGACGATCCCCGCTGGACCGCGCCGACGCTGGAACGCACGCCCATGGGGCGGCTGGGCGAACCGGACGACATTGCCGCGGCAGTGCTGTTTCTGTCGAGCGGAGCGGCAAGCTGGATCACCGGCCAGGTCTTGCCGGTCGACGGCGGATTTACCGTCTCGGGATGAACATCGTGATGCCCGACCTCGTCCTTGCGGCAGGCACCATGCAGGCCTTCGGTCTGCAGGAACGACTGGATGCAGCGCGTGCAGCCGGGTTCGCCGGCATATCCCTGTTCGCCGCAGATCTGGAAAAATGGGCAGCGGAGGGCCTAAATGCGGAGGCGGTGGGCGCCCGTATCGCCGATTCCGGCCTGTGGATCAGCGAGGTGGAGATCATCGGCAATTGGCTGCCGGGTGCGTCCGGAAAGCAGGACATGCCGCAGTGGCTGGTCGAATTTCTGCGGCGAATGACGCCCGATCATGTCCTTGATCTGGCCCAGCGGGTAGGCGCGCGCGGCGTCAGCATAGCGGACCTGCTGGGCGCCGCGAATCCGTCATCGCTGATTTCGCGGCATTTTGGGGACATATGCGAAAGGGCCGCGCAGGCGGGGCTGTATGTGGCGCTGGAATTCATTCCCACGGGCAGCGTTCCGACCCTGGAGGCTGCGTGGGACGTGGTCGACGCCGCTGGTGCGCGGAACGGCGGGCTGATGATCGACAGCTGGCATTTCTTTCGCGGTGGCTCGCTGCTGGAAACGCTGGAGTCGATCCCGGGCGACAGGATCTTTGCCGTTCAGATCGGCGACGGCCCCGCCGCTGCGGAGGCTGATCTCGATGAGGCAATGGCGCATTCGCGGCTGGTACCGGGGGCGGGGGAGATGAATCTGTCCGCGCTGCAGGCATCTTTGGCAGAGACCGGTACAGCCGCCCCGGTGGCGGTAGAGGTATTCTCAGATACGTTTGCCGGTCGCAGTGCCGAAGAGGTGGCGACGGAATGCATGCGCGCAGCAAAAGGTCTGATCGAAGGGGACAAGGAATGAGCGAAAAACAACCGGGCGCTATCGTCGTCGGAACCGGGTTCGGCCTGTTCACGCATGTTCGCGCGCTGCGGCTGGCAGGATTCGAGGTGCGTGCCATTGTGGGCCGCGACCGTGCGCGAACGCAGGAACGTGCCGCCCCCCTGGATATTCCGCTGGCCACCGACCGGTTGGAAGAGGCGCTGGAAGATCCCGAAAACAAGGTCGTGACAGTCGCCACGCCGCCGCACGCACATCATTCGCCGGCAATGTCTGCGATCGCCGCAGGGCGGCATATTGTCTGCGAAAAGCCCTTTGCGCGCGATCTGGATCAGGCGCGCGAAATGCTGGCGACGGCGCGGGAGGCCGGCATCATCCATATGCTGGGCGCGGAGTTTCGTTTCGACAGCGCGCAGGCCCTGTTGCGGCGGGTGGTCCGTTCGGGCGCCATTGGCGAGCCGCTGCAGTTTCTGCGCATCTTTCATCAGCCCGGTCTGCAGGATCCGGCAGAGGCTCTGAGCCCGTGGTGGGAGGATGCGGAACAGGGTGGCGGATTTCTGGGCGCATTCGGTACGCACATGATAGATCAGGTGCTCTCGACCTTTGGGCGTATCGAGCGCGTCAGCGCCGTCCTGCAAACCATGGCGCCCGGCCGTCCGCATATGACCGCCGACGACAGCTATGTCGTGCAGTTCGCCGGCGAGGGGCGGCTGCGCGGTACGCTGATGGCGGCAATGGCGGCGGCCGGCCCGCTGATCGTAGCCACCAAGGTGGTCGGCACGAAGGGCGGTGCCTGGATCCAGAGCGGCGCGCAGTTCGGCGATCCGGAGCAGGTTTGGCTAATGGATACAGAGGGAAGCAGGCAAGTGCCGATGCCGGACGACCTCGTCTATCCGCCGCCGACGCCTTTCCCAGTGGCCGATCTGATCCAGACCGAGCAGGACCGCTGGCACACGATGGGGATCGACGTGGAACCCTATGCCCGTCTGTTCCGTGAACTGCGTAAGCGAATGGAGGGGGAGGATGTCGATGCGCCGGAAATTGCCGCGACATTTGAGGATGCTGTGCAGGGGCAGGCGGTTCTGGACGCCTGCCGACGGTCGGCCAGGGAAAGCCAATGGGTGGACATTCCGCCGTCAATATAGTCCGTCTGGACGATGCGGAACGACGGCATTCCTGACAGACAGGAGTGCAATTCAAACGTGCGCAGCAGATGCGCGAAGAATGGTGAGGGATATAATGTTGCAGATGAAGATGTGTGGGCCAATCGTTGGTGAGGTGCTGGCATGACAGAGGTAACGGCAGAAACCGATCCGACGCTGGAAGCGATTGCAGACAAGACGAAGCTGGCGCTGCGGCGGCTGGCAAAATCCGTCATGATCATCACTGCGCGCCAGGACGGCGTTAATTATGCGATGGCGGCGACTGCGGTAGACGCGCTTTCCATGGAGCCTCCATCCGTACTGGCATGCGTGAACCAGAACGCGTCCATTCATCCAGTGCTGCTGAAAGCCGAACGCTTTGCGATCAACATTCTCAGCCGCGCGCATGAGGATCTGTCGCATCATTGCGGCGGCCGTGTGAAGGGCGAGGCGCGTTTTGAAATCGGCAGTTGGGATCATGATGGCGAAGTTCCCGTGCTGGCCGACGCGCAGGCCGCCATTCTCTGCCGATCCGATGCGCATTTCGAATATGGCACCCACAGCATCTTTGTCGGCAAGGTGGAAGATGTGCGCACGCATGGCGTCATCGATCCGCTGGTCTATATTGACGGTCGCTATACCGGCGTGAATGCTCTGATGATGGGATGATCGCGGCAAATTGCTACGCAAATCGCGTTGCGGAAGCCTAAATACTCTCCTATTGCGTAATCAAAAATTGGAGAGGGTGCGGTATATGATTCCTGAACGCGCGACAATGGGCGCGCTGCTGCGCGACGCGGCGGCGGCGTGGTCCGATCATCCGGCGATCGAGTGTGAAGGCGGCGAAAGCTGGAGCTTTGCTGAGCTGCGTGCCCGTGCCGATGCGGTATCCCGCACTCTACTGGCACGGGGCGCAGGGCCGGGCCAGAGCATTGCCATATGGGCGCCCAATAGTGCCGAGTGGATCTTTGCCGCCGCCGGTGCCGAACAGATCGGCATGTCTCTGGTGCCCATTAACACGCGTTTCAAGGGCGGCGAGGCCAGCGAGACACTGAGCCGGGTCGAGGCGGCGTGGCTGTTCACGGTGCGCGACTTTCTGGGAATTGATTTCGCGGCGATGCTGCAAGACGCGGACCTGCCTGCACTGAAAGAAACGGTGTTTCTGGACGATGATTTCGCCGGCTGGTGTGCCGCTGGCGATGGCGTATCCGCGGACGAGCTCGACCGGCATGTGGACGCGGTGAAGCCGGATGATGTTGCGGACATCCTTTTCACATCGGGTACGACTGGCCGCCCGAAGGGCGCGATGAGTACGCATGAGCAAAATCTGCGCAGTTTTGAAGCGTGGAGCGATGCCGTTGGCCTGCGCGCGGGCGACCGCTATCTGATCGTCAATCCGTTCTTCCACAGCTTTGGCTACAAGGCCGGGTGGCTCGCCTGTCTGCTGCGCGGCGCGACCGCAATGCCGGTCGCCAGTTTCGATGCGAGCGGCATACTTTCGCGCGTTGCCTCTGCGGGGGTCACGGTGCTGCCTGGCCCGCCGACCATATTCCAGTCCTTGCTGGACGCGCCGGACCGTGCGTCGCATGATCTGTCGTCCCTGCGTCTGGCGGTGACGGGCGCGGCGAGCGTCCCCCCGACGCTGATCCGCCGGATGCGCGACGAACTGGGGATTTCCGACGTGCTGACGGCTTATGGCCTTACGGAAGCCTGCGGCGTCGTTAGCGCAACCCATTCGGGCGACCCGCCTGAGCTGGTTGCGAACAGCTGCGGAACGCCGATCCCGGGTGTCGAGGTGAAGCTGGTCGATCCTGAAGATAATGAGGTGCCGGTGGGCCAGCCGGGTGAATTGCTGGTGCGCGGCTTCAACGTCATGAAGGGATATCTCGATGACCCAAAGTCGACGTCTGAAACCATTGACGCGGATGGCTGGCTGCGTACCGGGGACATCGCCACACAGGACGCCGACGGGTATCTGCGCATAACCGACCGTGCGAAGGACATGTTCATCTCGGGCGGGTTCAATTGCTATCCCGCAGAAATCGAGGCACGCCTGCTGGACCATCCCGACGTGGCACGCGCGGCAGTCGTGGGAAAGCCTGACCACCGGCTCGGCGAGGTGGCCCATGCCGTTATCGTGCCCGCGCCGGGGGCATCGCAGGACAGCGACGCCTTTCTAAAATGGTGCCGGGAGGCGATGGCGAATTACAAGGCGCCCCGTTCCGTGGAATGGGTGGCCGAATTGCCGCTGAATGCCTCCGGGAAGGTGCAGCGCTTCCTGTTAAAACAGGAGAGCGCTGCGTAATCCGCGGCAGCGGGAAGCGGGATCAGGCGACTTTCAGATCCTCGTCGCTGCGCTTGTCGACCATGACGTGGCGGCCGTTGACGCGCTTCTGGAATTCGTCGGCGCGACCGATCGGGTTGTAGAACTGCTTGTACCAGATCCGGCACTTGTCCGTCGGTCCGTCACCGCGCACCATCAGGGGCGCGAAGCAGGGGCGCTTATGCGACCAGATTTCGAAATCCTGGCCGAACGCATCGGCACTTGCCTTCTGATAGGCGCGGGCGGTGGGGATATCCTCCTCCGTCGCCTGCTCCTTGTCGGTCTTCACCATCAACGCATGCCATACGTGGATCTTGCCGTCCTCAATGGGCGTATGGGCGATCAGCATATGGGTGGGAAAGGTGCCGCGCATATAGGATTGCAGGATTGCGGGACCGGTGTACCAGGTGTCGAGCTCCAGCAGGCCTGCACCTTCTTCTACCAGGGTGCGGTGACCGGCGCCGAAGATCTGCCACTGCACATGGTCTTCGAATTCATTGTAGAAATATTCGACATCGCGAGAGCCATGGATCGGCCCGAAATGCGCAAAGTCGGTCATATTGTCCACGACCTCGATCGGGTGTTGCGGTAACTCGCCCAGATCGTCGATTTCCCAGCGCACCCAGGACGGATCGTCCCACATTTCAAAGTCCGGCAGGGGATGATCCGGCTCATTGCCTTCTTCATCGTGCCACATCCAGATGATGCCGGCGCGCTCAACCACCTGATAGGTGTTGATGAAGGCGGCCTTTGGCGGCTTTTGATCGCTGTACGGAATATGGTTGCAGCGGCCGTCGGGGCCGAAGCGCCAGCCATGGAAGGGGCAGCGGATGGACTCACCCTCGATACGCTCATCGTCGCGGACGATATAGGACGTTTCGTTGCGGCCCAGATGCGCGCCCATGTGCGGACAATAGGCGTCGACAAGGCGGGCCGTGCCGGATTCGCCGCGGTAAAGGACCAGATCCTTCGCGAAGAAGCGCAGCGACATGGGCGCCTTGCCCAGTTTCGACGCGTCGGCGATCATGTGCCAGCCGCGTGCAAACGTATGATCGCCCAGCCTGTATTCGGCGGTGGTTGCCATTATAAATCTCCTCTTCCCATGGGGTAGAATATAGTTCTTTGGGAAGGATTTTACCACGTCGAGGGCGCTTGTGGAATGCACACCGTCTGTGCAACCATGCACATATGGCCATTGAGTGGGATGACATAAGGGTATTCCAGACGGCGGTGCGGGCCGGCGATTACAGCACGGCCGCGCGTAAGCTGGGAATGGATCGCACGACGGTAGGGCGTCGGTTTGCGCGACTGGAGCGTGCGACGGAGCGCTCCTTATGGGAGCAGACGGTGTCCGGATATCGGCCCACCGAGGCGGGACAGGCCGTCTTGCGCGCCGCAGCGGCGATGGAGCGGGCGATGACGCGCTTGCAGGGGGATCTGGACGGCAGCGGGCGAGAGGCAGGCAGCCCATTACGTTTGGCGGGGACCGCCGGTATCGCCAATCTGATGCTGCCCTATTTCGGTCCCTTTGTTGCCCTGCGGCCGGAAGTGGCGATAGAGATCGTCAGTGCAAAGGATGCGACGGCGGCTGTTCAGCAGCGCCATGCCGACATCGGCATTACCATCGCGCGAACGAAGCCGGCGGATCTGGCCGGTGCACGCATCGCTGATTTCGATCAGGCGCGCTACGTCCGTGTCGATGTGGATCCGGCCCGCCGTGTCGCCTGGAGCCACGCCATGATGCTGGCCAACCCGCAAGCATGGGCGCGCCTGAACGCACCGCGAGACCGCACGGCGGGCGTGGAAGTCGGGTCTATGCCGGCGATGGTGGACGCGGTTCGCGCTGGACTGGGATCGGCATGGATTTGGCATGTGGTCGGCGATGCCGATGAACGGCTGAGACGGCTTGAAACCAAGGCACCTGCCTCTGCCGCGGCAGGCTTGTGGGTCGTACATCGCGGCGATCTTGCGATCGAGCCGGCGGTCGCGGCTTTTCGCGATGCGGCGGCAGACATTGTGGCGCAGTTCATCGCGGGGCAGGAATAGGGGTAGGGAGATGGATCATGGCGGACTGGCAGCACCGATATGCGAGGATCAATGGGATTGGGATGCATTATGTCGAGCAGGGGGAGGGGCCGCTGCTTATCCTGTGCCACGGCTTCCCGCATTTATGGCTTAGCTGGCGCCACCAGATCCCTCGACTGGCGGCGGCGGGCTGGCGCGTGGTGGCGCCCGACATGCGCGGCATGGGGCAGACAGAGGCGCCCGCCGATCATCACGCCTACGACGTGCCACATACCGTCGGCGACCTGAGGGGCCTGCTGGACCATCTGGGAGAGCAGGAGGCAGTGTTCGCAGGTCTCGATTTCGGACTGTTTTCCATTTACGATCTGGCCTTTAGCGATCCGCAGCGGGTGCGCGGGATCATCGCGCTGGAAAACCCCGCCTGGCCGGATCGCTCCGACATTTCACCGCTGGAGGAGGCGGCGAAATGGGCACAGGATCATTTCGTTCATATCGACTATTTTCGGCCCGTCGGCCCTGCGGATGCGGCGCTCGACGCAGCGCCGCGAGAATTTCTGCGCAAGGTATTCTACGCCCTGTCGGGCGACTATCATTATCTCGACGTATGGAAGCATCCGCCTGGCACCACCTATCTGGATGCACTGCCGGAAACGCCGCCATTGCCATGGTCATGGCTGCAGGAATGGGAACTGGAATGGTATGTGTCGGAATATAGCCGGTCGGGCTTTACCGGCGGGCTGAACTGGTATCGTGCCATGGATCTGCGCTGGCACCAGCGTGCGCCGTGGCGCGGAAAACCCAATACGCGCCCGTTCTACTTCATAGGCAGCGAAAACGATGTCGACCTGGAGGCGTGGCACGGCGACGACCCGATTGGCGCAATTCAGGAGCAATATAGCGATGTGCGCCGGATCGAGATGCTGCCTAAGGCCGGCCACATGATCCAGCTGGAAAGGCCGGACGATGTCGGCCGCCTGATGGTGGAATTCCTGGCGGAGCTTCGCTGAGCCCTACTCGGCGGCCTCGGCGAAGGGGAGACATACCTGATCGAAGCCGAGCACATGCGCGACGCGGCCAAGGCCGACCCACGCAGCAACGCTGTTGGCAAGGTCGGCGATTTCCGCATCCGAATAGGCATCGTGCATCCGCGTCCAGAATGCGTCATCCGCGGAGAGCGCCTTTGGCTCCGTCCCAAAGCGTTCGGCGAATTCAATCGCCAGCCGTTCCCGTTCGCTGAAAACCGGCGACGTTCGCCATTCGGGCACGGCGGCATAGAATGCCTCGTCCGGGGCAGGTCCATTGTCGGCAACAGTGTGCGCGTCGCGCATGCCGTTCGCGGCGAACATCGCGCCCACGTCGCGCGCTGCGCGGAATTGCTGGCAGACCATGCAACCATTGATTTCTGCCGTGCGGACGCGCGCACCCTCGAACTCTCGCAATGACAGTTTCGAATGTTGGTAGACCGCGTGGGAGAAGTGGCCGCCGGCCGTCATGATCTCAGGCGCCAGATGCTCGGCAGCGTAGCCATAGGGGTTGTCGGCATGATCCGCAGGTACATCGATCCGCATATTCCATCTCCCTCGTCGTGATGCCGCACGAGCATTTGCAGCATTGTTGTCATTATCGGCTACGTATACCCTAAGTAAAAACGACAAGACACCATGATTTGCGTGGCTGGGGAGGAAGCATGTCACAGAAAGGCCTGATTGAACACCGGATAGAGTGCGGCGATGTCGCCCTGCGCGCGGTGGCGAAGGGGCAGGGGCCGCTGGTTTTAATGTTGCACGGCTTTCCTGGCCTGGCCTGGTCTTGGCGGTACCAGATGGCGCCGGTGGCCGAGGCGCGCTGGCGCGCAGTCGCGATCGATTCCCTGGGCTATGGCGGCAGCGACCGGCCGCTGGATCCGCGAGCCTATGCTGCAGATCGCATTCACCAATATCTACATGACGTTCTCGATTATTTCGGTGCCGAGAGCGCCGTCATTGTAGGCCAGGACTTCGGCGCACAATATGCGTGGAACTTCGCCGTGCGTAGTCCCGAGCGTACGCAAGCGCTGGTGGCGACCATACCCTATGATTTCGATCTGGCCGGACGCGCGCTGCTCGGCCGAAAAGAAACCGCCGCGCCCGACGCGCCGGCTGCGCCGCTGGTCGCATCGCCCGATCACCTGCCAAGCGAACGCTTCGCCGCGATGGCAGCCGAACATTTCATTCACTTCCATTATTTCCAGAGGGTAGGCCCCGCCGACAGAGAATTGGGTGCGGCTGTTCCTGAATTCTTGCGCCGGATCTTTCACGCGCTCAGCGCGGGGGGCGATTTATGGTCGTGGAAACAAAAGCCGATGGAGGGCACCGGCTATCTTGACGTTCTTCCGCCCGCGCCGCCTTTGCCCTGGCAGTGGCTGAGCGAGGAGGAGTTCGCCAGTTTCGTCGCGGGGTACGACCATGCCGACCCGATGCGACGCATGATCGGAGGGCTGAATTCCTACAGAACTGCCGACATGAACTGGCGGCAGGGGTATGAATGGGCAGATGCCGATGTCGAAGTGCCCACGCTGTTCCTTTATGGAGCGGACGACCCGTCATTCGGCTTTTTTCCGGATTGGGAGGTGCGCATGCGGCAGCGCGTTCCCGGCCTGCGGGATATGATCGCCATTCCGGGGGCGGGACATTTCGTCCAGCAGGAGCGGCCGGAAGCGTTCAATGCGGCCCTGCTTGCCTTTCTTGAAACGCTGGCGCCGTGATGCCCCTGCGTGTGGCAGGTCATCTGGGCGTGCGCGCGCCCGACCAGCCGCTGTTCGCGAAAAGTGCAGCAGCTATGGACCCGCTGACGCAGATCGCGGCGATGGCGGAATACGGCCTGGCTGGGGTCTTCGATAATTTCCTCACCCTGCGTCCGCCAAAGGTACAGAGCGCGATGGGCGAGGGGCTTTCGGCGCGCGGTATGGCGATGGGGTCGTTCGTCCACGATCCGCTGCGATGGGATCAGCCGTGCTGGAGCAGCGGAGAGGCGCTGGACGCCTTGCCTGCCAGTCTGAATGCAGCGCGGCGCAGCGGCAGTCGTACCATCAATTGCGTCACCGGTCTGGACCGGGGGCGGGGCCGACCCGAGCAATTGCAGGCGATGGCGGAAAATCTTGCGCGGGCGGCTGACCGGGCTGCGCCAAGCGACATCATGCTGTGTGTGGAGACGACACATGCCGCATATGCGCCCGGTGCGCTAATCGAGAGCTTTGCCGATGCGAAAGGCGTTGTGAGCGCCGCAGCGCATCCCGGCGTGCGGCTGAATGTCGATGTGGCGCATCTTGCCATGCACGGCATCGACCCGGCCGGGGCCATCCTTGAAAACCCGTCTGTGCTCGGCATGGTCCAGATCGCGGATCTGCCGGGGCGTGTGGAGCCGGGGGCAGGGAGTGCATCGCTCGACTGGGCAGCAATCATCGCTGCCCTGGGAGAGGCGGAATATTCCGGCCTGGTGGAATTGGAACTCGAACCGGCAGAGCCTGGAGCGGCGGGCGAGCGCGCGATGCTGTCGCGGCTCACCCGCCTGGGCCTGCTTTAGAAGGAAAAGCCCAGATCTATTCCGTAAGTAGCTGGATCACCGTAGGAAATTGCCTGGTTCTGATAACCGTCGATGATTGAGCCAGACCCGATCACAAACCCAGGGTAACGTTTGTCGAGTATGTTCTTGCCCCACGCGGCGACAGATATTGCACGCCCGCCGCTCAGCTCGAACGTGTAGGTCAATCGCGCGTCCAGCAGCGCATAGCTTTCGTTGATCGGAGCATCGCGACCGAACGGCACGGATGGACCGTCGCCGGCGGTCGTAAACACTTCGTCCTTCCACGTGTAATCGGCGTGCGCTGCAAGCGTACCGCTGGCATTTTCCAGGATGGTCCAGTCGCCTGACAATCGCACGCTGTGCTTGGGTGTGAAGGGCAGCACGAAATAGCCGGTGATGTCGTCGCCAACATTGACAGGCGATCCGGGATTGACCGCGGGATCGAAGATCGAACCAGCAGGAGCGTCAACGCCCTTGATCGTTGAATCTATATAGGAATAGCTCGCCTGCAACGTTAGCCCGTCAAAGGGAAGGGCGGTAACGTCCGCTTCAAGCCCTTTAACGGTGGCGCGACCGACGTTGAACGTATCGGACAACGAGGCGTCTTGTGCGTCCGCCGAGATATCGAGCTGCAAATCCTTATACTTTGCGACGAAGCCAGCGAGGTTTACGCGTAGCCGCCGGTCGAGGAGATCGCTTTTCACGCCGAGTTCGTAGCTGGTGACGGATTCCGGACCAAAGGTACGCGTGAAGGTTGGCGATGCCTCGTTGGACCCGCCCGCCTTATAGCCCGTGACAACTTTTCCATAGAGGGTCAGGTTGCGGCTGGGGCGGAAGTTCACGATTGCCGATGGATTGAACTTCGTGTTGTCGACGTCGGTTTCGCCAGGGATGTTTGCCAAAGGTATGATCGTACCGGCGCCGTTAAAACGACGCGCTACCAGCGGAGAGGTTTCGCCGAGGAAGAGACGCGAAATGCGTATGCGGTCGGCAGATCGCTCGTCCTTTGTGTACCGGCCGCCAACGGTGATATCCAGTCTGTCCTCCGCGAACTCTGGCGTCCAGGTCAGTTGGCCATAGACAGCCTTGGATATGGAATCAGCATTCGTCGTACGATCGACGAGGAGGCGCTGGCCGGGCGTGCCGGTGCCGATGTCCGCTTGCAGGACATGGCTTGCATCCTCGTTAAAATAGTAGACGCCAAAGACATATTCGAAGGACGAGAACCCTCCAACTGCCTGAAATTCCTGGGTATATGTGGTCGACTGCACGTCATCGAACGCCCAGAATGGCGCCAGGAACGCTTCCACGTAATCCTGCCGTGTGTTGACGTCGATCTTCCGATAGGAGCTGAGAGAGCGCAGCGTCAGGTTCGACGAAGGACGCCATTCCCCGATCAGCGTCATGCCGTCTGATTTCACATAGCTGTAGGGCAGATAGACTGGCCGATAGCTTTGCTCCGGATCGGAATCATAGCCGGGGAACAGCATAGGAGCGAACTCGTTTTCCGTGACATAGCGCACCGGTGTCGTGCGCTGGTTGCTGTAATCGGCAGAGAAATCCACCGTTACGTCGGGATCGGGTTCCCAGCGAACGGCGCCGCGGATCGCGTGCTTTCGATCTGCCTGGAAGTCGTTCGCGTCCGGCACGCCGCTCGTATCCGGCGCATTTTCCGCCCAACCATCGCGTTGGCTGTAAAGACCTGTCAGCTTTACCTTCAGATTTGCGAATTCCTCGAGATTCACATTCACCAAGGCGCGCCGATAGTCGAGATTGCCAAGTGAAAGGAGCCCATCGACGCCAAACTCGCCGGTCGGTTTCTTGCTGATGATATTGACGGCGCCGCCGGTCGTATTGCGACCATATAGCGTACCCTGCGGCCCGCGCAGAACCTCGACGCGCTCTACGTCGGCCAGGTCGAACGTGGATGCCTGCGGTCGCGACTGGTAGATGCCGTCGACATACAGGCCGACGCCGCCATCCTTTGTGATGATATTAGGGTCGCCGATGCCCTGGCCGCGCATGAACAGAACCAGCGTGGTCGTTGAACTGGGGTAGGGCGCGAAATAAAGGCTGGGGGATGCCTGCACGACGCCCCTCAGGTCGGTGATGCCCTGCGCCTGCAGACTGTCCGCCGTGATCGCGGTAATGGCGATTGGCGTCTGCTGAAGGTTTTCCTCTCGCCGCTGCGCGGTGACAACGATCTCCTCGATGCCCCCGGATTGCACGGCGGAAGGCGCAACCTGGCCTGCATCCGCGGGTGCCTGAACCCTGTCCTCCTGAGCTTGTGCTGCCGCAGGCAGCAGGGCGAGGCCGCTGATGCCGTACATCAACTTCGTAATAATGCGCGTCTTACTGCTTTTCATGATTCCCTCCCGGTTCGTTTTTTCTGACGATCATGAACCATTTTTTGGGGATCGACAACAAAATGCGTACGAGAGCGTTGCATCTGCTACGCGATCAGGCAAATGGTTACGAAAGACGAAAATATCCGAGGGGGAGGATGGGATGGCGCACGCCGATCCAAGGAAACGCACGCTAGATCAGGTGGGATATTTGGTCGCCGATATCGATGAGGCGGTGAACCGATGGCACGAACGCGTCGGCCTCGCCCCCTGGACGATCTATCGCAACACGGTTCTCGATGGAATCTATCGCAGCCGGGAAACCCGGGTGGAGATCGACGTGGCGCTTGCCTATCAGGGCGATGTGCAGGTCGAACTGATCCAGCTGAAGGGCGGCGGACCGAACCCCTATCAGGATGCGAACGGCGCTCCGCTGAAGGGGATCCATCATACAGCCTGGCTGGTCGACGATCTTGATGCGGCGATCGATGAAATGTCCAGCCGCGGTCTCACCCCCGTTTTCAAGGCGAACAATGCGGCAGTACAGGTCGCCTATATGGAAGATCCCGACGAACCAAACGTGCTGTTCGAACTGATCGAAGGAAAGGAAATGCGCGCCATGATCGATGCTGGAATTGCGGAAACGAAAGCCTGGTCGGGCGGCGATCCGATCAGGGAGATCGACATGAACGCGGCGGCCGATTCCTGATGCCCCACAGCAAGATACCACCAGAAAGCGCCGATTTCGTCATCATTGGCGGGGGATCGGCCGGCTGTGTCCTGGCCAACCGCCTGAGCGCCGATGGCGCAAATAAGGTTGTCATGCTGGAGGCGGGGGGACGCAATAACGGCCTGTTGACGACAATGCCGGCGGGCATGGCGACGCTGATGCGTGACCGAAATGTCAGCAACTGGGCTTTTGAATCCGAACCCGTGGAGGCGCTGGGCGGACGCGCGACCTTTGTTCCGCGCGGCAAGGGCTGGGGCGGTTCCTCATCCATTAACGGCATGCTGTACGTGCGCGGCAATGCCGCCGATTTCGACCAGTGGCGGCAGATGGGTCTGGAGGGGTGGAGCTATGAAGACGTGCTGCCCTATTTCCGCCGGTCGGAAGACGGGCCGGGAGAGGCCGACCGCTACCACGGCAAGGGAGGGCCTTTGCCGGTGCGGTTCGGCCATTCTTCAGAGCCGCTGTATCAGGCGTTTATCGATGCGGGAAAGCAGGCGGGATATGAGGAAAGCGCGGACTTCAATGGCGAATCCCAATTTGGCGTTGGCCGTTATCAGGTAAATATCGAAGGTGGGCGCAGGGCGGGGGCCTTGCGCGCGTTCCTGATCCCCGCGCTTTCGCGTGATAATCTGATGGCGACGACGGGTGTGCACGTCACGCGTATCGTGACGGAGGCGGGGCGCGCCACGGCGGTGGAATACAGGCTAGGCGACTCTCCGGAAGTCCGGCGTATCACGGCGCGGCGAGAGATCGTTCTGTCAGCCGGATCCATGCAATCGCCGCAAATTCTGCTTTTGTCAGGTATGGGCGATCCGGAGGCTCTGCGCGACGTCGGCGTTGAGAGTGTCGCCGCCTTGCCGGGCGTAGGGCGCAATTTGCAAGATCATGTGGATGTTGCCGTTACCTATCGTTCGCCGCTGCCTTTGCTTTGGTCGCGCACGAAGGGCTTTCGCGCCGCTTTGATCGGACTGCGTTATCTGCTGCGCCGCGATGGGCTGGGCGCTGAAAATTCGATGGAGGTAGGCGGGTTCCTCCGCAGCCGACCCGAACTTGATCGACCCGATTTGCAAATCCAGTTCATTCCCGGGGTCATGGCAAACCATGGTCGCAAGGGGATCGAACCTTTTGACGGGTTTTCCCTGGATATGGTGGCGCTGCATCCGGAAAGCCGTGGGCGCGTTTCGCTGAGTTCGGCGGACCCGATGGCACCGCCGCGGATCGAGCCAAACCATCTGGCCACACCCGGCGACATGGCGACGTTGCGCGCGGCAATCCACATTGCGCGTAAGATTGGAACGCAGCCGGCGCTAGCGCCTTGGCGCATCGCCGAGGACGAGCCGGGCGCCGACATTGTGGAGGATGATGTCATGGACGCATGGCTGCGCGAGAAATCCAATACGATCTTCCATCCCGTTGGCACCTGCTCCATGGGCCAGGCGGACGATCCCAATGCCGTTGTAACAGCTCAGTTGAAGGTGCGTGGAATCGATGGATTGCGTGTGGCCGACGCGTCGGTCATGCCCAGAATCGTCAGCGGCAACACCAATGCGACGACGATGATGATCGCCGAAAAGGCCGCAGAAATGATGCTAAAATAAGGTTCAGCCGAGGCTGAAGTCGGGCTGGGAGCGTTCTGCTATCATGCGATAGCGGGCTTCCAGCGCCGGATCCAGCGCCTCGGGCTGTGGCACGATCCAATATTCGCCCGCGTTCAGCGCCTTGAATACCTTGTCTGCGAAGTCGCCCGGATCCATGCCGTGTGCGCCGATCATGCCGCGCAAATGTTCGACGAAGCCGCCCGTCGCAGGATCGACGATTTCGCCGAATGGATCGTCGAAGATCGCCGAACGAACCGGTCCGGGCGCAAGCAGGCTGACGGACACGGGGGCTTCGATCATCGCAAGTTCGCCCTTAAGTCCCTCGGTCAGCGCAACGACCGCGAATTTCGTGGCGCTATAGGGACTCATTAGCGGGCTGGGCAGAAAGCCGCCAACCGATGCCGTGTTGATGATCCGGCTGGGCGTGCCCGCCTTCAGCAGCCTGGGAATGAAGGCGCGCATACCATTCAGCACGCCTTCCACATTTACGCGCCAGGACGCCTCCCAACGTGCGGGCTCTATTTCCCAACTGAAGCCGGTCGCCATGATGCCGGCATTATTGAACAGCAGGGCGACGTTGCCCAGTTCGCCAAACGCGCGCTCTGCCAGGGTATCCATCGCCGCCTGGTCGGTAACATCCGTCGGGACCGCGATGGCGCCGTCCAAAGTCTTGCACGCATCCGCCAGCGCATCAGCATCACGGTCCACCAGCATGACACGCATGCCGCGTTCATGGGCGGCCTGTGCGAGGCCGAGTCCGATGCCGCTGGCGGCACCGGTGATAACGGCGCCTTTGTCACGCCACTGATTATCGGCCTCGCTCATGCCGTCGCTCAGTAGTTCAGCTTGAACTGGACAGCGAAACGGCGCGGTTCCGAGTAGAACTTACCGCCGAAGCCCAGCGCGCCGAAGTCGATACCGTAGAGCACCTGATCCTCATTCAGCAAATTCTCGCCGATTGCCGCGATTTCACCCCTTAGGCGGACCCCTAGCGGAATATCGGCAAGGGCAATTCGCGCATCCACAGTGTTCGTAGCGGGCGAAGAGACCTGCTGCTGGTAAGGATTCACCGCATCGTTAGGATAGAAAAACACTTTGCTGCGGTAGGAATAGGAAACGCGGGTCTGGATTTCGCCAAATTCCATCGGCGGGAAGATGTATTCGGCGGCGATGTTGGAATTGACCTTCGCTACGTTCGGGAAACGGGCTGAGTCCGCGATATCGCTGACCGTATTCGTTGTCGGGTCCAAAAACAGGAACTGTTGGTAAGTAGGGTCGGTATAACCGACGGCCCCAGACAAAGTGAGGCCGTCAACGGGAACCAACGTGACCTCCAGCTCCACGCCCTTGAACTCCGCCTCGCCAGCGTTGACCAGCAAGGTCGATGCGCCGCCGGTGCCCGCAGCAAATTGCGGCACCTGCAGATCGTCATATTGATTGAGAAACGCCGCCGCGTTGATGCGGAGGTGGCGATCGAACAGGTCCAGTTTTGCACCGACTTCGTATGATTTCAGCTTCTCAGGTTCGAACGAGTTCAATTCGTCCGCACGGGGGTTGAAGCCGCCCGACTTATACCCCGTCGAGAACTTACCATAAAGAAGCGCATCCGGTGTGACCTGATAACTGGCGGATGCGAGGAAGGAAATATCATCATATTTTACCGTGCCCTCTGCCGGACCGATCACTGAAGACACGCCATTTGCCTCGTTCTGAAGCAGAACCGATTTCTCGTCCTCCGTGTAACGAACGCCGCCGGTTAGCTCGAGTTTTTCCTCAAGTGCGCTCGGCTTCCAGCTGACTTGCCCGAATACGGCCTTGGATTTCGATTCCTGGCTATAGCGCGCCCGGGGGTTCAGATTGATGCCGAGATAGAGTGGCGGATTTCCCGTGCCCGCGTTCGCGTCAATGATCGCCGTAAGTTTCTGTTGGTTATCTTCAGAAACCTGTTCCTCGAAATAATAGGCGCCCAGGACGTAGCTGAAGTCGCCTGTATTGCCGAGCAATTGCAGCTCTTCTGAAAACTGATCCTGCTTCTGCGGAGCGTTGACGCCGTTATAGGGTGTGACGGACTGAACACTCACGCCGCCTGTGACGGGGTCGAGGACCAGTCCCTTCAGATCGCCCTGGCCGCTAAGCCCCAGCACATTATCGAGCAGAAGATCGCGATAGCCGGTTATCGATTTTAGCGTAATTGCCGGGGAAACCTCCCACTCGGCAGTGAAATTGTGGCCCATGCTGCGCGTGCGCGACCGGAAATCGCCGGGAGCGCCTGGCGCCTGAAGCCCTGAATCGAGCCGCTCGTCCGCACCTACGAATTGCAGTGGTGCGCCGCCCAAATTGGGGGAATTGCCATAATATTCGAGCGCGGCGGGGCTGAGAGCCACCGTCTGAAAGAAGCCTGGAGCGCCGACACGATTGTCAAAGTCAAAGCCGTATGAGAGCTGCACATCGTTCAGGTCGGCCTTGATGGCGACGGCAACGGCGTCGGCATTCAGTGATCCGGGATCCTTGTCCGACGAGGTCAAGAGATTGTCGAAATATCCGTCGCGTTCACGGTGAAAATAGCTGATCGAAGCAGAAAAGGGCGATCCATCGGTGCGGCCTGTATCGACGCGGGCATGACCGAACCAGTCGTTACGCGAGCCGTAGCCGCCCCTCAGCGACAGTCCGAACTCGTCTTCAGGCTCCCGCGACACGAGCTGGATGGCGCCACCGGTCGTGTTGCGGCCAAAGAGAGTTCCCTGCGGACCGCGCAGAACCTCGATCCGTTCCAGATCGACAAGGTCGAAGATCGAGCCGGCGCTGCGGGCGATATAGACACCGTCGAGATAGATGCCGACCGCGGTGTCCAGGCCCAGCGAAGGGTCGGTCTGGCCGATGCCGCGAATATTGATCGATGCCGCCGATAGCGAAGAGGATTGCTGGCTGATGATCAGGTTTGGTGCGACATCCGCGATCTTGTCGACCTCGGTGATATTCAGTTTCGCGATGGCGCCACTGTCGAGTGCCGTGATTGCGATTGGTGTTGATTGCAGGGATTCCGACTGGCGACGCGCGGTAACGACGATCTCTCCGATCTGTCCGCGGTTGACGTCCGCATTCGGCGCGGCGGGTTCGGCGGTTTCCTCGACGGGGGCAATCTGCGCATGAGCGGTGCCAGCAGAAATGACGAGCGCTATTGCGGTCGTGCAACGATAGAATAAAGCTTTTTGCAGCAGCATGATGTTATCCCCTCAAGAAAATAGCCGGCACCCGGCCGGTCGTCTTTTGTGCCGCGACGCAATGCGAGAAACTTTTATCCCGGTCAACCATGTTCGCGTACAACACGGGCAAGATGCCTACGCATTGTGATGATTTTACAACGTTGCGTCGCTCTGGCCTGAAAAACTGCGCGATGGGACGCTTGCTCCGGTACTAACGACTTGCGCAACCATCGGCACTGGTTGCTACGCATATGCTTAATTTCAATGGTGGCGAGGGTGCCGGGATCGGCTATAGATGACCCCAGGTCCGCAAAAAGATGGGTCTTTGGGAGGAACAGTAATGGCAGCAGGCCGGACGTTATCCGAGCTCGTAACTGACCGGGCGCGTATACACGTATATACGTATCAATATGAGCGCCCATCCAATCATACCCGCTCGCCGGGCCATGACCTCCTTGCACTCTGTTCCGATCTACCGCGAAGTTCCGTCGGATATTATTATACTGATAATGCGCGAAGTCGCATGATCGCTATGGGGAAGTTGATGTTCGTTCCGGCCGGCGCCTCGATCAGCGCCACCGGTCCCGGCGGGGATCGCCATTTATCCGTCTGCACCATGCCGGAAGGTTTCCTGCCAGCGAATTTCGATCCTGCGGACCAGCGCTTTCTGGCGATGTGCGGCGATGTCCGCGATACCAACATCTGGAGCGCGATGCAGCGCCTGAGCAGCGAGGCAAGTTGCCCAGGTTTTGGCAGCGATATTCTTGTCGACGGGCTCGCCACCGCCCTGCAGGTGGACATACGACGTTATTTCGAGGCGGCGAAGGTCCGGCTGAAGCAATATACCGGAACGCTCGCATCCTGGCAGTTGAAGCGGATCGAGGAGTTCGTCTACGCGGCGGAGGGTCAACGCGTCCGGATTGCGGACCTGGCATCCATTGCAGAGGTGAGCCCGGGCCATCTGGTCCGTACCTTCAAGCGCACCACCGGCCGCACCGTACACCAGTTCGTGGAGGAGGTGCGGTTGCAACGCGCCTGCATGCTGCTGCGGTCTGGCAATCAGCCGCTAAAGCAGATCGCCGCGACGCTCGGGTTCTCGTCGACGAGCAGTTTTTCTCTGGCCTTTCGCAAATCCATGGGGACAACCCCCGGACGCTTCCGCAGCGAGCAGCCCGTACTCAACTAACGGATGTGGGGAAGCGGGACGGTAGGCCGCCGTCGAACTTCCCCACCTGCTGCACGTGATTCAGGCAGCCTGTTCGCGCTTTGGTTCGGCATAGAATTGCGAATAGAAACGCCGCCACCGGTCGATTTCGCCGTCGCCCTGGCACAGGATCGGGCGCGGTTCATAGATCTTGTGCTCCCAGATGCGCTTGTCCTGTTCCAGCTGCTTGTTGACGTCGGCGATGATCGCCGCAGCGACGCGCGCGCCGGGTCCTTCTGCCTGTTCCTTCGGCTGCGAGAAGTTGAAGCGGACATGTACCATGTCGATATCCACCGGCGTAACGGCCGCGATCAACAGCGTTTCGGAAATGCCGGTAAAGCGGGTCCATGACTGACCCGGTCCCACGCTGACGGCGCGGATAGCACCATCCACCGTGCCGCGCGGCGTCTCCATCTTGGCGGAGATCAGCGTGCGGAGGACATGGCCGTCAAATTCGGACTTCTGGTCGGGGAAGTCCGCCGTGCCGTGGGTGTAGCGGAAATGCGCCGTGTCGGCGCCGTTTTCGGCCATATCCTGAATGTGCACGTTGACGTGCCATTCGCGGCGCTGCCACTCCGACCAGGACGGGTCCGTGGCCTCAGGCAGCGTTTCGACTTCCCACATGGGGTCCGCGCCTTCCGGATGGTACCACGCCCAGATCAGCCGGTTACGCTCGACTACCGGCCAGGTCCGCATGCAGGGACGCTTCACCTGGGGCGGGATCGATTTGGAATAGGGGATGTCGACGACCGTTCCGCGCTCGTCATAGGCCCAGGCGTGAAACGGACAAACGACGGCATTGCCCTCGACCCGGCCGCCATGACCCAGATGCGCGCCCAGATGACGGCAATAGGCATCCAGCATTCGGGCCTGGCCGTCTTCGCCGCGCCAGAGCACCAGCTCCTTGCCGAAATAGCGGATCGCCTTTACCTCGCCGACGGCAAGATCCTCGCCATATTCCACGACATACCAGCCAAAGGGCAAAGGAAGGGTGATGCCGCGTTCTTCTGCGCTCAGCGTGCGTGTAGCTGTAGCTGTCATCATAGCGTCTCCGGATCGATTTTCAGGATGCGCGCCGCATTGTCGCGCAGGAATTTGGGCCACACCTCGTCCTTGAAGGGAACATCGCGCAGTTCGCGGAAAATGCGTTCGAGGGAGAGGCCCGCCGGGAAATAGCCGGCATAGATGATCTTGTCGGCGCCGCGCGTGTTCGCGTAGTCGATGATCGCCTTCGGGTAGTGCTTCGGTGCAAAGGCGCTGGTTGCGTAATAGAGGTTCGGGTATTTCAGCATCAGCTTTATGGCCAGATCCTCCCAAGGTTCTGCGCCATGACGCATCACGAAAACCAGGTCGGGGAAGAACCAGCAGACCTCGTCCACGCGCTCTACATGTTGCGGAAACATCGGCACGCGCGGGCCTGGCACGCCGACATTGACGAAGATCGGCAGGTCAAGCTCAACACAGGTTGCATAGATCGGGTACATCTTGCGGTCGTCGATCGGCACCTGCGGGTTCAGGCCGCAGGGAAAGACGGAGACGCTGCTGAGGCCCACCTCTTCGTTCAGGCGGCGTATTTTCCGCACCTCCTCCATGCCGCGATTGGGATTGATCGGCAGGTCGAATGCGAAGCGACCGGGAAAACGCTTGGCAGCGTCGAGGACGGGGGAACCGTCGTCAACGCCCGTCAGGGCAACCGCGATGTTGTGGGCATCCATCTGCTCGATCGTATAGGCGGCGTAATCGTCGACGCCCTTTGCCTTCGGCACATTCTTGAACATGTACTGCGCCGGCATCGCGAATTGATCGCGGCTTTCCTGGTCCATCAGCAGTGGCTTGAACGCTTCGTACCATTCCGAATTCGTCTCGCTGACGGGAATGCCCAGCAGGGTATCGATCACGCGAACATCTGTGGGGAATGCCATTTGGGCTACTCCTTGAACTTTGCTGCCAAAGCGCGGCGGTCCGCCTTGCCCATGGCATTCATCGGGAAACCGTCCACGCGGTGGACCGAGCGCGGTATTTTGTAGCGGGCAAGCTGGCCGCCGATATGCGCCTGAACCGCCTCCGGGTCGGGATCGCAGCCGTCTGCTGGAATGATCGCGAGGTGCAGCGTTTCGCCAAGCCGGTCGTCGGGGCGGCCAAAGGCCACGGCCTGTTCGACCTCGGGATGGCTGACGGCCGCATCCTCGACCTCTCCGCAGCCGATATTTTCGCCCCCGCACAGGACGATGTTCTTCTTGCGGTCCGAAATGTGAAGGTAACCGTCCTCGTCGATGCGGCCGAGGTCACCGGTGGCGATGTACCCGTCGTGCATCACCTCCGCGGTTTCCGCGGGGCGGCGGCAATAGCCGCGCATGGTCGTCACCCCGCCGACCAGCACTTCGCCCACCTCGCCGGGTGGGACATCGGCATATTCCTCGTCAACGATGCGCAGATCGACGATGGGTAGCGGCCGCCCGGTGGCCGTTGGCCGCTGTATCAGGTTTGCGCCGCTAATGCCGTTCACCGACCCCGTTTCGGTCTGGCCGTAGCCGATGCCGACGGACAGTCCGGGAAAGCCGGCCCGCAATTCGTCGAGCAGCCGCATGCTGATGCCCTGGCCCCCGATCGACAGGAATCTAAGGCCGGAAAGATCCCGGTCCTGCCGGTCTGCCTTCAGCAGGTCCCACAGCATCGCGGGGCTTCCGGAAAAGCCACTGACCTTCTCTCGCTCCAGCAGCGTGAGAGCATCCTCTACCCGCCAGCGTTCCAGCATCACCATCTTTCCGCCGCGCCGCAGATTTGGCAGCAGGACGGCGATCACGCCGGCCGTATGGAACAGGGGGAAGACCAGCATGGCGCTGGGCTGCGACTGTGCCGCCATTTTTGCCAGCGCCGCGATATCCATGCCCGCCTGTGCGGCACCGTAAAGCGTCGCATAGTCGATAGCAGCCGCCATGTTCATCAGCGCGAGATGTGAGATCAGCGCGCCCTTTGGATGGCCCGACGTACCGGAGGTGAAGATAATAACACCTTCATCTTCCGGCTCCTGGATAACGGGATCCAGAGCAGGCGCCGCCGCGCTTTCGAAAAGATCCGGAAGCACCGCAGCTTTTGGAAAAACATCCGATCCGGCGGTCAGCCAAAGACGTTCGCGTACCACTGAATCAGGTGCCAGTCTGGCAACTATTTCCGGTTCGGCGATCAGGCCAGCCGATTCGGTTTCCGCTATGGCACTTGCCAGTTCGGCAGGAGAGGCCCTGTAATTGATGAGGACGGGGGTGGCGCCGAGGGCCGCGATGGCGATGAAGCCGATCACCCATTCTGGCCTGTTGTGCATGGCGACGGCACAACGCATGCCCTGCGCGAGTCCTGCCGCCTCCAGTTCCCCCTTAAGAATGGCCGCGCGCCGCAGCACTTCCGCATAAGTCAGCGAATAATCCAGCCCCGTCAGACAGATCCGGTCTCCATGGCAGGCCGCCTCCTGAAAGATCGTGCCGAGCGAGCGGGGGGCGTTGCGAAATGCGCGCAGGCGTCGGCCGTCCAGAGTAATTTCGTGAAGTTCGAACGGCGCACCGGGGGCGGTCAGCTGATCCCTGGCGGGGTCTGGCCATGTCGAAGCAGAAATCTGCTCTTCGGAAGATGGACTTTGCATGCATTCACTATCCCCCGACAACCGGCGAACAGCAACGTCCACAGCTCCGCTCGGCCACTTGATGATTCGATTGGAACATAGATGCGGAGATTCGAACATCCGTCGGCCACACCCGGCGACATCCTTCCCCTAGGATACTGCTTTCGCGACGCCGGCCCGTGCGGAGCAGAGAAAACAAATTCGGGTGGGGAGAGATAATGACAAATCGTGCACGGCGCATGAGTGCGCTTTCAGTTGGAACGGCAGTTTATCTGGCGCTGGCCGCGATGCCGGCCGCGGCGCAGGACGCGACAACGACAACTCAGACAACGACACCTCAGGATGATGCGGTCATCGGCGACACCGCGGTGCAAAACCAGCAGGCCGATGATCCGTCCGTACCGCCGCAGCGCGGTGGTCTGCAGGAGATCGTTATCACTGCAGAAAAGCGCAGCGAATCGCTGCAGCGTGTTCCACTGGCGGTCAGCGCGGTCGATTCAGACCTGATCCTGCAGCGTAACATCACCTCTGCTGAACAATTGGGAGCGATCGCGCCGAACCTGACGACGACGCAGGGTCCGAATTCGACGTCGCACCTGATCGTGCACATTCGCGGTATCGGCGAGTCCGAGCCGATCCTGACCGCCGATGCGCCCGTCAGCGTCTATATCGATGGCGTCGTCGTTGGACGTTCCACCGGCTCAATTTTCGATATCGTCGATCTGGAGCGTATCGAGGTGCTGCGCGGGCCCCAGGGTACGCTTTACGGTCGCAATACCACGGGCGGCGCGGTGAATTTCATTACGCGCAAACCTTCTGAGGAATTCGGTGTTCGCGGCTTGCTGAGCTACGGCAATTATGATGCCCTGCAAGGGCGCGTGACCGTCGATACCGGCAATCTGGGTGACAGTGGCATTCGCGCCACCGCATCCTATTTTCACAAGGAACGCGACGGATATGTCGACGACATAAACAGGTCGGACGATCAGGATCCGGGCGCCTATAATAATGAAGCAGCGCGCGTCGCCGTGGCGTTCGACAATGACACTGCAATCCGTCTGAACTACACGTTCGACTGGACAAGATCCGACGCCGTTGCGCCAGCCAGCCAGTTGGCGGTCGTTGGCCCCAATCAGCTTGAATTTTTCGGCAATTCCCCGTCCTTCGGCGGAACCCCGCTTGTTGGCCCGTCGCTGGATCGTATTGACACCATCCGCTCCGAAGGCACGTTTGTGACGGACAAGACGCTCGCCCATACGTTGACGGCAGAGCTCGATATCACGCCCGATCTTATGCTGCGGTCCATTTCCGGCTACCGGGAGTGGGACAATGACACGCTCAACACCGACCTGGATGGCAATCAAGGCTTGCTGGGTTTGGTGGTCAGCCCCGGAACCCCAGGCGTTCGGCCGGTTTCGCTGTTCGGCGCGGACAAGTTCGACGAGCAGCACCAGTTTAGCCAGGAATTCAATATTCTCGGCAATATCGGCGATCGGTTCGAATATGTCGTCGGTGCCTTTTATTTCCGTGAGAAGGCGGAGGAGTCCAATCCTCAGGCCTATACGTTCGTGCTCGAGGTGCCCGGCCTCGGCCTGGGCGGCGCAAACCTGACGAACCTGCTGGAATATTCCACGATCAATGAATCGAAGGCCGTTTTCGGACAGGCTACGTTCGAAGTAACCGACAAGCTGAGCCTGATCGGTGGGCTTCGCTATACGAAGGACAAGAAAGAGCTTGAGCAAACCGGTCCGGCATCGCTGGTCCGCAACCTTGAGCGCTCTTTCGACGCAACCAACTATGCCGCAACGGTGCAGTATCAGGCCACACCAGACGTCCTCGTCTATGGCCGCGTTGCGTCGGGGTACAAGGCGGGCGGCTTCAATGCGCGCTCCGTCAACTCGGGTTACGACCCCGAGGAGGTGACCAATTACGAGGCCGGTATCAAGTCGGAGCTGTTCGATCGTCGGCTGCGTCTGAACGGTACGGTTTTCTACGCCGAGTTGAAGGACAAGCAGCTGAACCAGTTCCTGGCGGGAACGGGCGGCGCTGCCAGCGTCACGGTCAATGCCGGTAGCGCTAGCTTCACGGGCGTCGAACTGGAATTCGACGCGGCCCCGGTCGACGGTCTCAGGATCAACGGCTCGGTGGGCTATACCGACCGGGATTTCGACACTTTCAACGTGTTCGATCCTGCTATCGGCGAGGAAGTCGATGTGTCGGACGAAGCGCAGTTCAGCTATTCTGCCAGCACGACTGCCAATCTGGGCGCGCAATATACGATGTATGACGTCATGGGCGGCGATCTTTCTGCCCGGCTCGATTACACCTATCGTAGTAAGATCAATTTCAACGTCGTGCCGCGTTTCGCTCCGTTCGATGACGACATCGCATCGGGCGGAATTGGCCTGCTGGATGGGCGGATCAGCCTGTCGAAACTGCAAATCGGCGGGGTAGATACGCAGATCGGCATCTGGTCGAAGAACCTGACCAACGAGAAGTATCGCGTATCCGGGATCGATTTCGGATCGCTGAATTTCGCAACCAATACATATAGCTTGCCGCGGACGTTCGGTATCGACTTCCGCATCGAGTATTAATGGGAATGGGTGTCGAGCGCGCAATTCGCATAGCGGGCGGATCAGCCTATTTCGCTGACAGCGCGCTCGGCGTCCCCCAATTATTGGGGGCGGGGAACCTCGACTATCTGGTGTTCGATTATCTGGCCGAAGCAAGCATGGGCATGCTCGGTCGGATTCGAGAAGCGGACCCGGCCAAGGGCTATCCCGACGATTTCCTGACGGTTCACGTCGGGCCGCACCTGCATGAAATCGCTCGTCAGGGCATCAGGGTGGTTGCGAATGCCGGCGCGCTGGACCCGCTGGGTCTGGCAAAGGCGCTGGAAGCGAAGATTGCAGAAGAGGGCCTGTCGCTGAAGGTGGCCGCCATTGGCGGCGACGAATTGTTGCCGCTGGCGGATACGTTACGCACCGAGGGCGTACGGGACATGTTCACCGGCGCGCCTCTTCCCGACCGCTTGCTTACATGCAACGCCTATCTGGGCGGTTTTCCGATCGCCGAGGCGCTTGCAAGAGGCGCTGATATCGTCGTCACCGGGCGGATTGTGGACAGCGCGATCGTGCTAGGTCCGCTGATCCATGAATTCGGCTGGACCCGCGATCAGCACGATCTGCTCGCGGCGGGAACTCTGGCCGGGCATCTTCTGGAATGCAGTACCCAGATCACTGGCGGCACCTTCACCGACTGGCAGGAGGTAGATGGGTGGGACCGGATCGGCTTTCCTATCGGGGAGTGTCATGCCGACGGATCCGTCATCATCACCAAGCCGAAAGAGACTGGCGGCCTGGTAAGTGTCGGGACCGTTTCAGAACAATTGCTTTATGAGGTCAGCAACCCCGCAGATTATGTGGTCGCTGATGTTGCTTGCGACTTCAGCGATGTGCGGATCGAGGGCGTCGGTCCGGATCGCGTAAAGGTTGACGGTGCCAAGGGGCGCCCGCCTACCCCATATCTAAAGGTCAGCGCCACCTATGATGCGGGCTGGCGCACAACTGCGCTGACGCCGATTATCGGTCAGTCAGCTGGTGACAAGGCGCGGCGGCAGGCTGATGCGCTTATCGAACGCGGCCGCGCCTTGCTGCGCGGTAGCAATATGCCAGATTTCACCCGCACCTCCGCATTCGTGATCGGAGAGGAAGCGAGCTTTGGCGCGAACGCCCGTGTCACGGGCTCGCGCGAGGTCGTGCTGAAATTGTGCGTGGATCACCCCACGATGCAGGGTGCCGGTCTGTTCGCCCGAGAACAGGCATCCGGCATCACCACGATGTCGGTGGGGACGGCCATCAATCTTGCCACGACGGTCCTGCCGCTGACCGGCATTTTCGCCTGTCTGATTGATCGTACACGGGTGACCGCCAAGGTCACGATGGGCGGGGAAAGCTGGGATGTCGCCGACGTAGCCGGGAAGGAAACGACTCCGCACCCGACGCCCGATCCAGCGGCGCCCGCCGCCGAAGAGCCGATGGTGGAGGTGGAACTCGTGGACCTCGCCTGGGCGCGCAGCGGCGACAAGGGCAGCCTGTTCAACGTCGCGGTGATCGCCCGCAAACCCGAATATCTTCCCTGGATCGCAGCGGCGATGGACGAGGGGGCGGTATCGCAATGGTTCGCCCATTGCGGCAGCGATGGACAGCCGCCGCGCGTAGAGCGGTTTTACGTGCCGGGCCTTTCCGCGCTGAACTTCGTTCTGCATGACTCGTTGGGCGGTGGTATCCTGACGGGCACGGGGGTCGACCCTGCGGCGAAGGGCATGGGGCAGGTCCTCCTGCCATTCCCGGTCCCGGTCCCGAAATCCGTCGCGGACGGGCTAGCGTCGCGGCATCAAGCATCCGGAGCGTTAAAATGAACGACTATTCCTACCTGATGAAGGGCATCCAGCAGATCGAGACGGAAAGCAGCACGCTGGTCAGCTCGTCCAAATATCTGAACGATCCGCGCCTGCGCGACTGGGTGTCGACGCACCTGTTGCGGCGCAATGGGCCCGACGTCCCGACGCCATCGGATTCGATCAAGCTGGTCATGATCATGCGCGAGATCCAGGACGTCGATCACATCAACGCCCTCTTTGCCGCCGAGCGCGAAAAGAACCCGGCGCTTGATGCCTGGTTCAAGGAAGGATTTTCATCGACCTTCGAAAGAGAGGATCTCGCGGGATATGCCGAAGGCACCGTCGGCGGCACATTCTACAATCAGCTGAAGCAGAACGATCTGGAGGTTGAGATCGTCCCCCGTTTTGAGCCGAAGAACGATTTCGAATATTTTCAGCTTCGCGCCGGGCAAACGCACGATCTGGAGCACATCATGGGCGCCGGGGGCTTTGACTTCATTGGTGAGCTGGTGCCCTATTATATGCGTCTGACCAACCTGTTCGTGCATATGAGCCCCGAATTGGCAGGCGAATTGTCCGCCTTTTCGATTTTCGGATCGACCCGCATCCTGACGCGGGCGGTGCTGCACTATCCCGAAACATGGCTGAGCGTGCTGGATGCTGTCGAGCGTGGTTCGAAAGTAGGCCGCGAATCCGAGCCTCTCTACTTGATGAAATATGAGGACGTCTTCGACCTGCCCATCGAGGAAGCGCGTGAAAAGCTGGGCGTTCGCGGCGCGCGCGAGGCTGATACGGCAACGCCGTCGGCTCTGTGGACCTGAATATGGTATCGACGCTGTCCTACACGGGTGCGAGCGGCCTGGAGCTTCGGGCAAGCCAGCAGGGTCCGCAGAATGGTGCCCCCGTCCTGCTGCTCCACGGCGGCGGGCAGACACGAAATGCCTGGGGCAGTTCGCTGGAGGCGCTGGCTGCGCGCGGCTTCAACGCCGTATCGCTTGATATGCGCGGACATGGCGACAGCGAATGGTCGCCCGACGGCACCTATGCGCTGGGCGCCTTTGCGGACGACCTTCGCCAGGTGATTGCAACCTTTGACCAGCCACCTGCTCTGGTGGGTGCATCGCTGGGCGGCCTCGCATCGCTGCTCGCAGTGGGAGAGGCGCCGCATGCCACGGCGCGCTCAATCGTTTTGGTCGACGTGGTGCCGTGGATGGAGCCGAAGGGCGGCGAACAGGTCGTCGGTTTCATGCGTAACACATCCCGAGGTTTCGACACGCTGGAGGCGGCGGCGGATGCAGTGGCGGATTATCTGCCGCACCGACCACGACCGGAGCGGCTGGACGGTCTGAAGCGCAACATGCGCAAGAAATCCGACGGCCGCTGGTATTGGCACTGGGATCCGGCCTTCGTCGCGCCTCAGGACGGCTGGAACATGGACGATGTAAATCGCCGCCTGACCGAGGCGGTGCAGGCCGTGCCGGTCCCGCTGCTGCTGGTGCGTGGCACGAACAGCGAGATCGTATCGGACGCGGGCGTCCAGCGATTCCGGGAATTATTGCCCACGGGAAAAGTCGTGGAGATCGCCGGTGCGCATCACATGGTCGCGGGCGATGACAATGATGCATTCCTGGACGCGCTGATGCCCTTCCTGGAACATGAGGGAGCAGAAGCAGTATGAGTGAGTTCGTCGCCCCCCCGCGCGAAGAAACGATGCGTCGCCTGATGCAGGGCTATGAGCGGGTGGCGCCTTTTGCCCGCGACAAGAGCTACACCGTCGCCGACCGGCTGGAGGAGCGTGTTGCCGATTCCGCCGATGAGAATTTCATCCTGTTCGAGGATGAGGCGATTACCTACCGCGAGGCGAACGCGCGCGCGAACCGCATTGCGCATGCCGCAACACAGGCCGGGCTGAAGCGCGGCGACGTGGTTGCGCTGATGATGCTCAACCGGCCGGAATTCGTGCTGACATGGCTGGGCCTGGCAAAGGCGGGGATCGTTACAGCGTTGTTGAATACCAGTGCGACGGGGCCGGTGCTGGCGCATGCCCTGCGCCAGGTAAAGGCGAAGGCGGTGCTGGTAGGGTCTGAACTTGCCGAGCCGATCGCAGATCTGAGCGAGGAAGAGCGTCCCGCCCTGATCTTCGAACAGTCGGAAACGGGCGAGGACCGCAGCGACAATGGCTGGCGTGACTGGAACGCAGCCGTCGAGGCCGTGGACGACAAGGATCCCGACCCTTCAGTGCGCGACGGCATCGTGATGTCGGATCCCCTCTATTATATCTTCACGTCCGGAACGACCGGCCTGCCCAAGGCGGCACGCATGAGCCACATGCGTTTCCTGAATGCGGGGGAGATGATGGCGGGCCTGATGGGCTTCGGCAAGGAGGACACGTTCTACTGTTTCCTGCCGCTCTACCATGGCGCGGGCGGAATGGTCGTGCCGTCGGTTGCCCTGGCGGAGGGGCGTCCGTTTGTCTTGCGACGCAAGTTCAGCCGGTCTGGTTTCTGGGAGGACGTGAAACGTCACAATATCACCGCGACCTATTATATCGGCGAGGTCATCCGCTATCTGCTGGCGACGCCGCCCGCACCCAATGACCGCGACCACAGCCTGCGCGTGATGTGCGGCGCCGGGCTGAAATCCGAAGTCTGGACCGCCTTTGTAGAGCGCTTCGGTATCGAGAAGATCATCGAGGGGCTTGGATCGACGGAGGCCAATTACGGCATCACAAACGTCGATAATCGCGTCGGCTCGGTCGGGCGGCTGCCCTATCCGGAGGCGACGAACATCCGCATCCTGAAATGGGATATGGAGGCCGACGATCATGCCCGCGACGCCGATGGAAACGTTATAGAGGCTAAGCCGCATGAAGTGGGTGAGCTGGTCGCGGAGGTCCTGGGCGGCAATGGGGTCGGTGGCTTCTTTGAAGGATATACGTCCGAGGAGGCAACCGAGGCAAAGCTGATCCGCGATCTGTTCAAGCCCGGCGATGCGTGGTTCCGCTCAGGCGACTTGGTGCGTTTCGACGAGGAGGACTATTTCTTTTTCGTCGACAGGGTGGGCGATACCTTCCGCTGGAAGAGCGAGAATGTCGCGACGCTGGAAGTTGAAACGGTATTGTCCGATTTCCCCGGGCCGTCGATCGTGAACGTCTATGGCGTCAAGGTGCCGCAGACGGAGGGCCGGGCCGGTATGGTATCGCTGACCTATGCGGATGCGACCGATTTCGACCCGGAGGCTTTCTATCGCTTCGCGGAGGAGCATCTCGCCCATTATGCGGTGCCGGTATTTGTCCGCATTTCGGCCGCGCCGGAAATGACCACCACTTTCAAATTGCGAAAAGTGGAATTGCAGCGTGAGGGATATGACCCTGCGCAAGCCGGCGACGACGTGTTGTTCGTCGCCGATCCGGAAGCACGCACCTATCAACCAGTCACCTCCGAGACGCTCGAGCGTCTCGGCATTTCCCCCTTCGAAGGAGCGCAATGATGGACGTCGATTACACGACCGAGCAGAAGGCCTTGCGGAAGGAATTCCGTGAATATCTTGACGGAATCATGACCGACGAAGTGCGCGAGGCCACTCGTGACGCGGAGAGCGGCCCCGCCTACCGCGCGGTCATCAAGCAAATGGGTGAAGATGGCTGGCTGACGCCCGGCTGGCCCGTTGAATATGGTGGTCGCGGCCTGGACCCCTTGACGCAGAAAATCCTCTTGGAAGAACTGGTGCTGGCAGAGGCGCCGTTCCCCTTCGTCACCGTCAACACGGTGGGCCCTGCGCTGATGCGGCTGGGTACGGAACAGCAGAAGGCGGACATCCTTCCGCGTATTGCGGCTGGCGAACTGATCTTTGCCATCGGTTATTCGGAGCCGGGTGCAGGCACCGACCTTGCCAGCCTGAAGACCCGCGCCGTGCTGGATGGCGACGAGTACGTCATTAACGGACAGAAGATCTTCACCAGCGGTGCTGAGGGCGCGGACTTTGTGTTTCTTGCCGCACGTACAGACCCCGACGCGCCGCCGCACAAGGGCATTACGATCCTGATGCTGGACACGAAGGCGCCAGGCTTTTCGGTCTCGCCCATCTGGACGGTGGGCGGTTTCCGCACGAACGTCACCTATTACGAAGACGTGCGCGTTCCTGCGGACATGGTCATTGGCGAAGTGAACGGCGGTTGGCGCCTGATCGCGGAGCAGCTCAACCACGAACGTATCGGTCTTGCCGCCTTAACCTACGGCGCAAATGGCTGCTTTGATCAGGTCACGGCGTGGGCGCGGGAGACAAAGGCAGGCGATGGAAAGCAGCTGATCGACGTACCCTGGGTACAGTCGGCGCTGGGTGAATCCTATGCCCTGCTGCGTGCGGTCGAGGTGATGGGCAATCGCGTTGCCGCTCAGGTATCGCAGGGATCGACCCGTGCGGATCTCGCCAGCGGCCTGAAGGTGTTTGGTACCGAAAGCGTCATCAAGGTGATGCGTTTGCTGCTCGACGTGCTTGGCCCGGCGGGTCTGGTGCGTGACGGATCCGCGGGTGCGGTGCTGCGCGGCAGGATAGAGCGTGAATATCGCAAGTGCC
This sequence comes from Pacificimonas sp. ICDLI1SI03, assembly GCF_054740865.1. NCBI lineage: Bacteria > Pseudomonadati > Pseudomonadota > Alphaproteobacteria > Sphingomonadales > Sphingosinicellaceae > Pacificimonas > Pacificimonas sp. ICDLI1SI03. Next base: position 1,337,275 of record NZ_JBSQAU010000001.1, on the reverse strand, counting down.
AGATCAACACCTTTGGCGGCGGCACCGCCGAGGTGCTGCGGGACATGGTGGCGCAGGTCGGCCTTGGCATGCCGCGGGGTGCGCGCTGATGACTGACGACAGCTTGCTGGCACAGGCCCGCGAATGGGTTGGCCGTGCCGCCAATCAGCCGGCGACGGCGCGCGACCCGGTGAACGTGCCGATGATCCGTCGCTGGTGCGAAGCGATGGGCGAGACGAATGCGATATATTTTGACGAGTCCGCCGCAAAGGCGGCCGGTCATCCGGGTATCGTCGCACCGCCGGCGATGCTGGAGGTGTGGACGATGGCACCCTATCGGCCCGGCGGACGCACCGCCGAGGAGGGTATGGCGGTGCTGAACCTCTTTGACGAGGCGGGCTATACCGGCGTTGTCGCGACCAATACGCGCCAGGAATATGATCGCTATCTGGTGCCGGGGGATGTCATTACCTCGACGCCGATCGTGGACGATGTTTCCGATGAAAAGCGTACCGCGCTGGGCATCGGGCATTTCGTGACACTGCGTTATGAATTCACAGATGCCTCGGACAAGCGGGTAGGGCGGATGACGTTCCGCGTCCTGAAGTTCAAGCCGAACCTGGCACAGCCGAAAGCGGAAGCGACGGAAGAGGGCGGCGAGAACAAATTCCCGCATCCCCGTCCGGCAATTACGCATGACAACGCCTTCTACTGGGAGGGTCTGTCCAATCGTAAGCTGTTGTTTCAATCCACGGATGGGCGTCTTCGCCATCCGCCGGGGCCAATGGACCCGGTCAGCGGCTCGCTGGAGTTCGACATCGTTGAATCCAGTGGTCGCGGGACGATCCACAGTTTCGTCGTGATGCACCAACCGCGTCTGCCTGGCTTCGAATATCCCCTGCCGGTGGTGCTGGTAGAGCTGGAAGAGGGCGTGCGCCTCGTCGCCAATGTCCTCGATGCCGACCCGAAAGAGGTGGAGATTGGCCGCAAGGTTGAGGTCGACTTTGTCGAGGTCGAACCCGGCTACATTCTGCCCGCCTTCCGTCTTTCCTGAGGAATTTTAAATGGATTTCACCCTTTCCGATGATCAGCGCGAATTGCGCGATCTGGCGGCGCGCATCTTGGGCGATGCCACCAGCGATGAAGCGCTGCGCGATTTCGCCGCTGGCGACGAACCCTATAATGCTGATCTATGGCGTACGCTTGCGGAAGCGGGCCTGCTCGGCCTCGCCATTTCGGAACAGGCGGGTGGCCTTGGCCTGGGCGTCGTGGATCTCGGCCTGTTGCTCGAGGAGCAGGGCCGTACCCTGGCACCACTGCCGCTGACGCCGACCATCGCGATGGCTGCCACGGCGATCGACCGCCACGGCAGCGCTGAGCAGAAAGAAGCCTGGCTGCCCCGCGTCATTGCCGGTGACTTGTTGATCACTGCGGCGGTAGAGGAGGTTGGCAATGTCGATCCTCATGCCCCGATGACAAAGGCGACAGCGGACGGCAATGGCTGGCGCCTTTCGGGCGTCAAGACGGCGGTTCCCTATGCCGCTCAGTCCGCAGCGATCCTTGTTACCGCTCAGGCTGAAACGGGTCCGGCACTTTTCTTGATCGAACCCGACGCAAGCGGAGTGAGCATCGAAGCGCAGACGGGCACGAATGGCGAGCCGCAGGGTCTCCTGACGCTGAACGATGTGTCCATCTCCGGCGACGCGCTAATCGGGAATATCGAAGATGGCGCGCAGATCGTTGCTGACCTGATCGCGCGCGGCCAGGTCGCTCTTTCCCAGCGCCAGGTCGGCGTTGCCGCAGAGGCGCTGCGCCGGACCGCTGAATATTCCAGCGGTCGCATTCAGTTCGGCAAGCCGCTCGGTTCCATGCAGGCAGTGCAACAGCGCGCCGCCGATGCCTTTATCGATGTAGAGGCGATGCGGTCCACGTCGCTGCTGGCGGCATGGCAGCTGGACCGCGACGAGCTGAAACCGGCGGATATTGCCAGCGCCAAATATTGGGCAGCGATGGGTGGCCATCGTGTCGTCCATACGGCGCAGCATCTGCACGGCGGCATGGGGGCAGACATTACCTATCCCATCCATCGTTTCTTTCTGAATGCGACGCAGATCGGCGAGACGCTGGGTGGCGCCAATCCCATGCTGTCCGTCATTGGCGCGGCCATTGCGGATAAACGCGCGGAGACACTGACATGAGCAATCAGACTGTGAACATTTCCGACATCGCCGTCGGCCAGTCACTTCCCGAACTGGTGGTGCCGATCACCGCCTCGGCCATCGTCGCGAGCGCGATTGCGACCAATGATTTCGAGAATGTGCACCACGATAAGGCGGCGGCGCAGGCCACCGGCGTGCCGGATATCTTTATGAACATCCTGACCACCAACGGGTTCGTACAGCGTTTTGTCAGCGACTGGTGCGGCGCTGCGGCGCGTATCGACAGTGTTGATATCAAGCTTGGCGCGCCAAATTTCGTTGGCGATACCATGAAATTGACCGGCGAAGTCACCGAGGTTCAGGGCGACAAGGTCGAAGTGCGTGTCAGCGGCCGCAATGCGATCGGCGAACATGTCGGCGCGACGGTGAAATTGAACTTCGGAGGTGCGGCATGAGCGGAACTCTATCCGGAAAGGCCGCAATCGTCGGCATTGGCGCGACCGAATTTTCCAAAAATAGCGGCCGATCCGAATTGCGCTTGGCCGTAGAGGCAATCACCACGGCTCTGGAAGATGCCGGCATCGACCGCGAAGAGGTGGATGGCCTGTCCACTTTCACGATGGACAATAACCCCGAGATCGAGGTTTTTCGTAACATCGGTGGCAAGTCGCTGAAGTTTTTCAGCCGCGTTCACTATGGCGGCGGAGCGGCTTGCGCGCCGATCATGCAGGCGGCCATGGCGGTTGCAACGGGTGTGGCGGAGGTGGTGGTGTGCTACCGAGCGATGAACGAGCGGTCGCAGTACCGTTTTGGCAGCGGTTACACGCCGCCGCCCGTACCGAACGCGGAATCCGCCCATTACGGCTATTATGTACCATTCGGTTTGCTCTCGCCCGCATCATGGGTCGCCATGGCGGCGCAGCGCTACATGTACGAAAGCGGCGCGACGTCGGAAGATTTTGGGCGTGTTTCCGTCGCTTGCCGGCGGCATGCCGCCAATAATCCGAACGCCTGGTTCTACGAACAGCCCATCACGCTGGAGGAGCATCAGCAATCGCGCTGGATCGTGGAGCCGCTCCACCTTCTCGACTGCTGCCAGGAATCGGACGGTGCGCAAGCGATCGTCGTCACGAGCGCCGAACGCGCGAAGAAACTGCGCCAGCCGCCCGCAATCATTCGGGCAGCCGCACAGGGGGCAGCGGACGACCAGCAGATGATGACCAGCTATTATCGAGAGGACATAACCCGCTTGTCGGAAATGGATCTGGTTGCGGAGCAGCTTTATGCACAGGCGGGCGTCAAGGCCGCCGATATCCGCACGGCAACACTGTATGACCACTTCACGCCTTATGTCCTTACACAGCTCGAAGCATTTGGCTTTGCGCCAAAGGGTCAGGCAAAGGAGTTCGTGCGAGAGGGCAATCTGGAAATCGGCGGACGGCTGCCGGTCAACACAAATGGTGGCCAGCTTGGTGAGGCATATATTCACGGTATGAACGGCATTGCCGAAGGTGTGCGCCAAGTGCGCGGAACGTCGGTCAATCAGGTGCCGGGTGACGGCCCCGTGCTTGTGACGGCGGGGACGGGCGTTCCGACCAGCGGTCTGATACTGGGCCCCGCTTGACCCTCCGCGAGCGTCTATTCGTCGGCGTCTTGATGACCGGGTCGGCGACCACCGCGCTTGTCCTGGTGGTGCTGATCCCGGTGCTGCCGATGCTCGCCGAATCTTTCGGTGGCGGCAGTGAGGGCGCGCAATTGTCTCAGGCGGTGATGACCTCTCCGGCGCTGGGATTGATCGCGGGCGGTTTCCTCAGTGCGGCTGCGGTGAAGGCCGTCGGTACCTTCCGCCTGTTGCTGGCCGGCCTCGCGCTCTATGGGCTTGCAGGCACGGCTGGCCTGTATGTTTCGGGCGCGCCGCTCATGCTCGGCTCACGGTTCCTGCTGGGCGTTGCGGCGTCTTTCGTCGGGATCGGGACGACAGCACTGATCGCCGCACGTTATGAGGCCGTAAAACGGGCGAAGCTGCTAGGTATCAAGGGGGCCTTGGGTTCCGTCGGCGGAATAAGCGGTATCCTCCTGGGCGGCGAACTCGGCTCGTTAGGGGGCTGGCGGCTGCCCTTCGCGGTTTACGGCTTCGGCTTTCTGTTGCTCGCGCTGCTATTCATTGCGCGTGGAAAGGCGACGCAGCCTGCGCCTGTTGCCGTTCCACCACCGGGCACGGCAATGAAGCCGGATGCGAGCCTGCTGTCGCTGTGGCCATTCTATCTGGTTATCGTTGTTTTCGGCGTCGTGCTGATGATGACGACAACACAATTGTCCTTCCTGCTGGATGAAATCGGTATCGATGAACCATCGCAGGTAAGCCGTATCGCGGTGATGGCGTCAGTCGGGGCGATGATCGGCGGTTTTGGCTATGGACGGCTTGCTGCATGGATCGGGCTTGAACGTATTTTTCCTGTCGCGTTCCTCAACTGGTCGCTGGGCCTTGGATTGCTCGGCTTCGCACAAACCCCGTTGGCGGCGACCATTGGGTGCGTGATTACCGGTATTTCGGCGGGGCTTTATATGCCCCACATGATCTCCACCCTGGCGGTGAAGGCGGATGACAAAATCCGTGATCGCGCCATCGCGATGCTTTATTCAGCGATCTTCCTGGGCGACTTCCTGAACCCGTTCGTTGTCGAACCGATGAGTGTCGCCCTGACGCGGCACGGCGCTTTCCGGGCGGTGGCGGCCTTTACCTTCTTATCGTTCCTATTCACGCTATATCGCTACATGCGGCGCCGGAACTGAAAACCTAAAGACCCACCCGCCACCGTGGGGCGGGTGGGTCCTTGGAGGCATGGAACAGGGTGGCGGCCTGCGGCGTGTCAGGCGGGCAGGGCGGTGTTGATGATTTGCGCCTGCGTATATTCCTCAAAACCCGCCTGGCCGCCCTCGACACCAATGCCGGATTGCTTTGCACCACGGAACGGGATGCGGGGATCGATTGCCATCAACTGATTGATCCAGACCGTGCCGGTCGACAGGCGCTGGGCGATTTGCGTCGCCCGCGCGACGTCCTTGCTCCAGATCGTCCCCCCCAAACCGTAGGGTGTGCCGTTCGCGCGCTCGATCAGATCGTCAATTTCGGTATATTTCAGCACTGGCAGGACGGGGCCGAACTGTTCTTCCCTTACCAGCAGGGCGTCGTCGGCAATATCGCGCACGATGGTGGGCGGGATGAAATAGCCCGGCCGATCCAGCGCCTTGCCGCCCGCGATGATGCGGGCATGCCCCCGCGTTTCATCCAAAAGCGCGGAAACCTTTTCGAACTGCTGCCGGTTCTGGATGGGACCGATCTGCGTTCCCTGCCGGGCGCCATCGTCGACGATAGCCTCCTCCGCCAGCCGCGCGAGTTCGGTGCAGAACTCGTCGTAAATCGCCTCCGGCACATAGACGCGCTTGATGGCAACGCAGATCTGGCCGGCGTTTCGCATTGCCCCGTTGAACACCTGTTGCGCCGTCTCGATGGGGTCGACGTCGTCGAGGACGATGGAAGCATCATTGCCGCCCAGCTCCAGCGTTATGCGTTTCAGGCCGGCCGCTGCTGACGCCATCACCTTCCGGCCGGTCTCTGTCGAACCGGTGAAGGACACCTTGTCCACCTCTGGGTGAGAGGAAAGCAGCGCCCCCAAGTCGTTTTCGTCGCAGATCAGATTGACCACACCGGCCGGCAGAATGTCTCGGCACACTTCCGCGAACAACAGCGCGGTGAGCGGTGTTGTGGGCGCTGGTTTTATAATGATCGTGTTGCCAGCGACCAGGGCGGGCGCAAATTTGTTCGCCAGCAGGATGACCGGAAAATTCCATGGCACGATGGCCGCGACCACGCCCAGCGGCTTGCGATATTCGACTGCCTGCTTTCCACCGCCATCCAATATGGTTTTTGGCTCATGCCGCATCTCCGAAAATGCGCGCAGCACATTGATGGTGCCCTTCATTTCGCCCGTTGCCTGGTCTAGCGGCTTTCCCTGTTCTTCGGTCAGCAGGGATGCGAATTCTGAAATGCGCGCTTCGATGGCGTCGGCGATCGCGGCGATCTTTTTGCCGCGTTCCTCGATCGGCGTCGCAGCCCAGGCGGCAAACGCGCGACGCGCCGCGGCGACCGCCAGTTCCAGCTGCGCCTCATCCGCCTTTGGGCATTGTGCGAAGGCTTCACCGGTTGCCGGATTGATGACGTCGAATGCGCTGGCGCCCGGTACTGGCTGACCATCGATGGTAAGGTGGTACTCGCGCTTCATTTTCGAATTCTCCGTCGAGGGGCGACAGGCCCTGGCATTGTTACACAAAACCCGACCGTCGCTTTTACGCGACCGCCGATACTCGCGAGGTCTGCTCTTCCGCCTCGGCAGTCTCCAGACCCATCAGCGTTGCGGCATTGGTGCCGATCAGGCGCCGGATATCATCATCGTCATATTCCAGATCGATCAGCATCTGGATAACGTAGCGCAGTCCTTCGACCGGTGTCGGATTACCGACCTGGCCCAGATCGGAGCCGATGATTGTGTTGGGAACGCCGCCCGCTTCGATCAGGCCCTTCAGGCCCTCCGCGGTGTAATTCTTTCCCTGAACGCCGGCCCACATGCAGCAGCTATGCTCCAGATAGGCACCCATTGAGGCGAGTTCGCCCAGATCGGCGTGGTTCGCGTCGATCAGAAAGCTGGGGTGATTCACCAGAAGGCGGGTAACACCGCGTTCCTTCGCTTCGCGGAACAGGGGCCAGATTTCGCTGATGTGCAAATGGCCCGCCGACAGGACGGCATCATATTCGGCGATCTGGTCCAGGATCTGCTTTACCTCGTCCTTCAGCGCGCCGCGCTCGTCAATCACGGTCAGCATGGTCGGGTCGAGCATTTTCTCCTTGGTGGGAAGGAACTGCTTCCGGTGGGAATGGCGAATGTGGTTCGCCGCGGAAAAGGTCGGCATCCACACCAGTCGCGCGCCCAGCTTGAATCCATGCTCGACCGCATAGGGGTTGAGGCCACCCGTTGTATTGTTCAGCGGAACGCCGCTCAGCAATTTGACCTTCCCCGGCATGATCTCGTCCAGCAGGGCCGCGACCGGTGTCACCGAATAATAATGATCCTTGAACAGGATTGCGCGCAGGCCGGCGGCTTCACCTTCCTTGATAGCCTCGACATGGTTCAGCCGGCGGGGCATCACCGACGGGCCGGAATGGCAATGCAGGTCGATGGCGCCCTTCAGCAGGTTTTCGATGCGGTCGGTCATTGGTCGGATTCCTGTGTTTTGGTCGTGTCCTCTGGCATTGGATATTCATCCGCGTTCAGCACCCAGCCCGGCTTCATTGAGAAGTCCATGCGCGGCGGGCAAAAGACGTCCAGCAGTCTGTTAAGTCCGGGGGCGATGCCCTGCGACGTATGTGTCGCGGGTGGCGGAATGACCGCCACGGACGGGGCGGCGATATGTTCATGATCGTCGTCCAGCCATTTCGTGGAATCACTAATCCAGGGCCAGCGCAGATGGTGAATGTAATCACCGTCTAGGGCAATGGAATATTGTTCGAAATCATCATGATGGTGCGGCGAAAGATTGTCTGCCGCGCGGGGGCCGACGCGTCCGTCGCCGAAATTCACCATGATTGTGGAGCCCCGATACAGACGGCCAAAGCGGCCCTCCTCTCCCGGGATGCTGCCGGAATAGACGCGCACCTTGCGGCCGCCGACGGGGTCAGGCCAAGGCTGGAATTCGGCGACATTGGGATCGGGCTGCCTGTAGGCGGCGGCATTCACGCAACGCTCTGCCAGGTCAGTGGAGCGGGTCGTGAAGAGGCGCAGCATCCGGCCACCCTTCCGTACCGTGACGCGGCTGTCGCCATCAGGTACAAAAGCGACGGCGCGGCCGCTCATCACGCTGGTTTCGTCCTCGAATTCGATTTCCAGTTCCGCACCCTCATCCGGCAGGACTACGGCATATTCGTCGATCTGCCCTGTCCGCTCCAGAACGGCTCCATCCTCAACTTCGCTATACGCGACGATCATGGTCTGACCGCGCGCATACCATGTGCGTGCGGATGAAGATGTTTCCTGGGGATCCGTATCGTAGAACGGTGCATAACTGGCGGACTGAAAACTTGTCGCAGTAGGTTTGGCAGCGCTCGTCGTGAGACTCGTCCGCAAATCGTTGCGACCGTACATAAAATCCTCTCCCAAGCGCTGTGCTGTTCTTGCCAGCCTTGGTCCAGACTATCCGGGGGGCAGCTATGGGTCCAATTCCTTCCCAAAGGCAGGCCGATACCTCATCGTTATCAAAACTTATTCTCGTGTATCCATATCTGGCTACTATCGAAGTGCTGTAGAAACGGCATTGGACATATCGGTCCGCGGCGGGAAATTGCGTTCGGCGTCACGCAAGAACGCTGATTTGGGGATAGGAGAGCTGGATTGATGGCGACGGTGCAGAAGCAGGACGCGGACACCCCACGGCAAGCGGCGCAACGTGGCCTGACGCGGCTGTTTCGTCCCGGCTCGATTGCCATTGCGGGCGCTTCGCCTGATCCCAAGACGATGGGCGGCGCGATCCTCGCCAATTGCGACCGTTTCGATTTTGACGGGCCTGTCCACCTGATCAGCCCGACGCGCAGCGAGATCGCCGGTCGCCCCTGCATTCCGTCTGCGGATGAACTGCCACAGGGTGTCGATGCCGTGGTTCTCAACATTCCGCAAAAGGCCATTCTGGACGCGGCGCGGGCCTGCGCGAACAGGGGCGTCGGCGGCCTCGTCATATTCGCATCCGGCTTTGCTGAGGCGGGTGAAGAGGGGCTTGCCGTCCAGGAGGAGCTTGCCAGTATTTGCCGGGGGGCGGGGATGGCGATGCTGGGGCCGAATTGCCTCGGCTATGTCAATTATCTCGACGGAGCTGCCCTCAGCTTTGAACCCCTGCACCCGATGCCCGTCGGACAGCGGCGCAATGTTGCCGTCATAGCGCAAAGCGGTGCTGTCTCGTCGGCCATTCGCGCGGCCATGCTGGGGCGCGGCGTGGCGGTCTCTCTGGCGGCAGCCACCGGAAACGAAGCGGTTTCGAAGACGAGTGATGTCATCGATTTCATCGTTCAGGAGCGCAGCGCCAACGCCATTGCGATCTATGCCGAACAAATTCGTGAGCCAGCGGCGTTCCTGGCCTCCGCTATCGGGGCGAGAAACGCCGGCATCCCAGTTGTGGTTCTGCATCCGGGCCGTAGCCGCCGTGGACGCGAAGCGGCCCAATCCCACACGGGCGCGATGGTCGGCGATCATGCATTGATGCGTACGGCGGTCGAGAACGAAGCTGTCGTCGTGGTCGATACGATGGACGAACTGCTGGATACGGTTGCGCTGCTCCACCGCTTTCCAAAGCCGGCGACCGGCGATCTGGGGATTATCACGAATTCCGGCGCGGTGCGGGGGATGAGCTTTGACTTCGCAGAGGATGTCGGTCTGACGCTGGCGCCGATGACGGACATGACCCGGGAGCGTATCGCCGGATTGCTGCCTGCCAATATGGAAATCGACAATCCCCTCGACATCGGCACGACGGGCTATGCCGACGCCACGATTTTCCGCACGACCACGGCCGCTATGCTGGCGGATGAGAAGGTCGGCGGCTTGTTGCTGTCGGTGACGGGCGGCGGCCCCGCGCAGCAGCGGGCCAAGGCCGACGCCATCGTGCCGGAGGCGCTGACCTCCTCAAAGCCGGTCGCGGTGGCGGTCATCGGCGATGAATCGCCACTCGACCCCGATTTTCGCGCGGCCATGATTGAAAGCGAAACGCCGCTATACCGCTCGCCAGAGCGCGCGATGCGAGCCTTTGCGGCGGCTTCGCGCTATGCCGATGCGCTGAAGGGTGCGGACGATCGTACCGCACCCGCGACGGGCCTATCAGCTTGGCCGGCTGCGGGCGTTAAGCCGGAATATGTCGGCAAGGCTTTTTTGCGTGATCTGGGTATTCGGGTGCCGGACGGAAAACTGGTCAAGGATCGGGACACTGCCCGCACCGTAGCTCAGGAAATAGGCTATCCCGTCGTGTTGAAGGCGCAGGCGGCGGCACTGTCGCATAAAAGCGACGCGGGCGGCGTTATCCTGAATATTGGCGACGAGGCGGGATTGCTGGCGGAATGGGACCGGCTGATGGCGAATATCGGCACGACCGAGATCGACGGTGTTCTGGTCGAGCGGATGAGCGCGCCGGGCGTCGAGATGATCGTCGGAGCCCGCCATCACGCCGAATGGGGGGCTTCGCTGCTAGTGGGTCTGGGGGGTGTGCTGACAGAGGCGCTCGACGCGACGATCCTGCTGCCTGCCGATATTTCTCATGCGCGGGCAGTCGATCGCATTCGCGGCCTTCGCGGCGCCCGACTGCTGGAGGAGTTCAGGGGCCGGAGCGCCCGCGACGTGGAGGCCGTGGCAGATGCAGTGGTGCGCCTGGGCGCCGCCGTGCGCGCGCCCATCGGCATAGAGGAAATCGAGATCAACCCGTTGATGGTCTACGGTGTGGGCGAGGGCGTGACGGCATTGGATGCCCTTGTCGTAACCCGCTGACCCGCCTCGCAAGAACAAAGTCATGGAAGGAACAAACGGCATGAACGACAGCGCACCGATACCGGGAGGGAACAATGTCCTCGTAGAATTCGAGGACGGCATCGCCTGGGTCTATTTGAACCGCCCGGAGAAGCGGAACGCCATGAGCGTCGATCTGGCGCGCGACATGAACCGGGTGCTCGACGAGCTGGAGCTTGACGATCGCTGCGGCGTCATCGTGCTCTCCGGCAAGGGCAAGGCCTTTTCGGCGGGCATGGATCTGCAGGGATTTTTCAGAAACACCGACGCCGTTTCCGATGTCGAGCGGCATCGCGCCTATCGCGAAACGCGGGCGTGGCAGTGGCGCACCCTGATGCACTATGCGAAACCGACTATCGCGATGGTGCACGGCTATTGCTTCGGCGGCGCCTTTACCCCCCTCATTTGCTGCGATCTGGCCGTGACGGCGGATGATGCCACGTATGGATTGTCAGAAATCAACTGGGGCATCATCCCGGGCGGCGTGGTGTCAAAGGCAATCGCAACGGTCATGGGCGACCGTGAAGCGATGTATTACGTCATGACCGGAGAGAAGTTCGACGGTGTCCGCGCCAAGGAACTGGGCCTGGTGAACGAATCCGTACCTGCGGATCGACTTGTCGAGCGGACGCGGGAACTTGCCAAGGTGCTTCTGGAAAAGAACCCCACCGTGCTTCGCCAGGCGCGCATGGCATATAAATATTCCCGCTATCTCGATTGGGAACAGGCGGCGGAATATCTGACGGCAAAGGGCGACCAGACCACGTTCGTGGACACCGAAAAGGGCCGCGACAAGGGCATGAAGCAATTCCTGGATGAAAAGACCTACAAGCCCGGTCTCGGTCATTATCATCGCGATGCGGAGACAGAGCAGTGAAGCGGCCCAGCGGAAAGCGCGGAGATGAACTGAGCGAGGTTGTTCCCGCATTCACGGAGATGACCGACCGCATTTTATATGGTGAGGTGTGGGAAAGGGAGGGACTGGCCAAGCGTGACCGGTCGCTCTTGACCATTGCCGCTCTTGCGACCGCAAACCGGCACCAGCAGCTGGAGGCGCATATCGGCCTCGCGCTCGACAATGGCGTGACGAAGGAGGAACTGGGGGAGGCGATCCTTCATCTCGCCTTCTACGCATCCTGGCCTGCATCGGTCACTGCATCGCGCATCTTTCTTGAGGTGGTGAAGAAGCGCGAAGCCGCCGATTGAGCGGCGGGCATTCCGGTTAGCCGGTCAGCCCGCCCGCCTTTTCGACCTGCGACAGGTGGTGGTCGGTGTCTCCGAACATCATCTCCAGCACTGTCAGCCGCTGGAAATAGCGTCCGGCCGGATATTCCTCCGTCATGCCCATGCCGCCGTGCAACTGGATCGCATGCTGCCCGACGAAGCGCGCCGCGCGGTTCACCAATGCCTTTGCGGCCGCCACGTTGCATGATCTGTTGGCCGCATCCTTGCGCTGAGCGGCAACCGTATGAAATGTCATTGATTTTGCCTGCTCGATTTCGATCAGCATGTCCGCCGCGCGGTGCTGCAACGCCTGAAAGGATCCGATCGACACGCCGAACTGCTTACGCGTCTCCATATATTCGACGGTGATTTCCAGCAGTCGATCCATCGCCCCGACCATTTCTGCGCAAACAGCGGCAATGCCCTCGTCAATGGCGCGGGCGAGGAGTGCGCCGTTCTTGGTCGGATCTCCAATGTCTGCGTCCGCGGGCAGGTAAGTGCCGTCAAAGGCAAAATTGGCGACGCGACGCCCGTCCGGCGTGCGCATAGTTTTGATTTTTACGCCATCACTGTGGGGCGGCACCAGAAACAGGCCGATGCCATCTGCCATTCGGGCAGGGCAAAGCAGCCACACGGACGTATCTGCGTCGAGCACGGCCGTTTTCTGGCCGCTTAAACGCCAACCTTGCGCCATGGGATCAGCCTTGGTTTGGGGCGCGTCCCAGTGCCAGCCGCTATTCGGTTCCCACAGGCACAGGGCGACGCGGGCTTGTCCTGAGATTATCCGGGCGAGCAAATCATGTGCCCGTTCACCGCCCGCTTCCGACAGTACACGCCCTGAAAGAAGGGTCTGCAACAAAGGCGCCTCCGCCAGATAGCGCCCATAGGCAGTGAAAGCGATCATCACTTCTTCGGCACCGCCATATCCGCCTTGCGCTTCAGGCAGGCTGAGCGCCGGAAGGCCAAGGTCGCAATAATCCTGCCAATGTGAAATCGGATCTGCGGCAGCCGCTTGGGCGTGCCCCGTCATCATCCGGTCAACGCTGTCGGAAAGCATCTGCTGTTCATGGCTCAACCCGAAGTTCATGTGCGCTTCCCCAGTCCCAGCACAGCCTTGGCGAGGATGTTGCGCTGGATCTCGTTGGAACCGCCAAAGATCGAATATTTGCGAGAGCCGAAATAGGCGGAGACGATAGCAGATCGTTCACTGCCCTCCTCCCTGAGAGGGTCGCCTCCCTCAAAACTGGTGCCATTGCACATGGCTTCCGGCCCCATGGTGTCCAGCAGCAGTTCCGAGGCCCGTTGCAGCATTTCCGCCCCTTTCATTTTCAGGATCGACGTTTTCGGGTCCGGGCCGGCTGAGCCCGTGGCACGAGCGCTGCCCTCGTCGATCACGCGCATCTGAGTGATGGAAAGAGCCTGCAGCTCTATTTCCGCCCAGGTCAGCCGCCTGCGAAAGGCGGGTTCATCGATCCGGCAGCCTCTGCTTGAGGTTTGGCTCGCCCGCGCTCGTATGCGGGCCAGCCGACGGCGGGAAAAGCCGACATTGCCCATCGATGTCCGCTCCTGACCCAGCAGATATTTGGCGTAGTCCCAGCCTCTGCCTTCCTCTCCGATTAAATGCTCTGCGGGAACGTGGACATCGTCCAGAAACACTTCGTTGATGTGGTGGATTCCGTCGATCGATCGGATGGGCCGGACGGTTATCCCGTGGCTGTTCATCGGCATCACCATCATGGAAATCCCCTGCTGCTTGCGCTCCTCCCGCGAGGTGCGAACCAGACAGAAGATCCAGTCGGCATGCTGGGCATAGGTGGTCCAGGTCTTTTGGCCATTGACCCGATAGCCATCGCCCTCGCGAACCGCACTGGTTTTCAGCGATGCCAGATCGGAACCGGCATCCGGCTCTGAAAAGCCCTGGCAGAACCACATGTCCAGATTGGCGATCGCAGGGAGGAATCGGCGCTTCTGCTCCTCACTGCCGAACGCCGCGATGACGGGGCCGATCAGGGCGACATTGAAGGGCAGCGGCCGCGGCACCCCCATGCTGTCGATTTCCTCGGACAAGATGGCGCGCTTCACCGCAGACCAGTCTCGCCCGCCCCATTCCACTGGCCAATGTGGCACGGCATAGCCGGCGCGGTTCAATATCTGCTGCGCCTCGACGTTCCATTCGCGGGGCAGGGGCTGCTCTTCCAGAACGACCTCGCGGATGCAGGCGCGTATATTCCGCTGCAGATAGTTCCGCACCTCTGCGCGGAATTCTTCTTCGTCTGGCGAAAAGCCCAAATCCATATATCAGTCTTCCGAGGTCAGGGGTGTGGCACCGAGGATCAGGTCGGCAGCCCGTTCGGCCACCATGATGACGGCCGCATTGATGTTCGCACCGGGAATGGCGGGCATGATCGAAGCATCGACGACGCGCAGCGCTTCCACGCCGCGCACGCGCAGTTCGCTGTCGACCACGGCGTCCGGATTTTCACCCATACGGCATGTCCCCGACGGGTGCTGCGTGATGCGAAGGCCCTGTTGGATGAAGCGGTCAAGTTCATCGTCCCCCTCACGCTCCGCACCGGGCGAAATCTCTCGCGACACCATGTCGTTAAGGGGTGGGGCGGCGAAAATTTTCCGAACCGCCTCAATGCCGCCCCTGATGTCGGCGAAATCGCGCGGCGTGGACAGCAGGTTCAGGTCGATGCGCGGCCGTTCCAGCGGGTCGGCGGAGCGCAATTCCACGGTGCCTCGGCTTTCCGGGTGTAATTGCATGACCATGACTGAAAAGACATGCTCCTGCCGCTTGCCGATCAGGGGCGTCCACAGCTTGGCGTCGAGCCGTACGGGCAGGAACACCAGCTGGATGTCGGGTTGCGCCAGTTCGGGGCGTGTTTTCAGCATCAGAATGCCGCTGGTGATCTGGCTGGCGAACGGACCGCCGCCGGTAAGCGCCCAGCGCAGGACGGAAAGCGCTGCCCGGTCCAGCCGCAGCGCATTGAGGAAGGTGTTTTTCCGACTGGCCGCATAGGTCATGTAGACGAGGGGATGTTCCGCCAGATTGCGTCCCACTGAGGGTGCATCTACGATGACCTCGATTCCGTGCTGCTCCAACTGTTCGCGCGGGCCGATACCGGACAGCATGAGCATCTGCGGCGAATTATACGCGCCGCCGCTCAGGATGACCTCCTTCTTCGCGCGGACGCGGTGCCGCACGCCGCTCCGTTCATATTCGATGCCCCACGCGCGGCCGTTCTCGATGATGATGCGCCGCGCGTGGGATCTGTCGCGCAGGGTCAGGTTCGAACGTCCGAGCGCAGGTTTCAGATAGGCGCGTGCCGTACTTGCGCGGCGGCCGTTGCGGTCGACTGTGACTTCGCAGCGTGAAAATCCCTCCTGCCGTTCACCACTCAGGTCGGGACTTTCCTCATAGCCTGCGGCCTGCACTGACGCGGCAATTTCCCGTGACAGGAGGCGTTCGCCCTCGACCGGAGTTACATGCAATGGGCCGCTGTCGCCGTGATATTCGCCAGCGCCGCGCCAGCTGGTCTCCATGCGCCGAAAATAGGGAAGCACATCGTCATAGCTCCAGCCCCGGCAGCCCATTTGCCGCCAGCGATCGAAATCGCCGGAATGGCCGCGCATATAGATCATTCCGTTGACAGAGGAGGAGCCGCCCAGAACCCGCCCGCGCGGAATGGGCAGGCTGCGCCCGCCCAGCTTCTCGTCGGCCTCGCTTTCATAACCCCAATCATAGGTTGGGTCGGATGCCGTCATCATGAAGCCCAGCGGCATGCTGAACAGCCAGTTGCGGTCGCTTCCCCCTGCCTCCAGCAACAGGACGCGGTCATCGCCACTCGCGCTTAGGCGATTTGCGAGTACGCATCCGGCGGAACCGGCACCAACGATGATATAATCGAATTCCTCATCCATGACGTGAATGGCTCGGATCAATCATCTGAATCGTGCGCATTCCTGAAACCGCGTCCATCCGTGCCTCCCCGCGCACCCGATCCTGTGCGGACCGATTATAAGCTGCAAACGTTTTGCCATGACAAATACCGTTCGACAACAGCTAACACCTTCGGTTAGGTCCCACACTGTAAATTAACGTCGGAAAAAGCATTCTGGTGTCGAAATATTTGAATTGGGAGGACTTGTATGACCGCTTCTGCAACGCCGAAATTGGCTGAGATCCCATCTCTGGATGCAGCGCGCGCCTTCGCAGCGCAGCGTCATCAACTGTACATTGGCGGTTCCTGGGTGGACGCGCTGGAGGGGGAAACCTTCGCCACGCATGACCCGGCAACCGGCGATAAATTGGCGGATGTCGCAAAGGCCGGAGAACGCGATGTCGATCGCGCGGTGGAGGCTGCACGGGGCGCGATGAACGACCCAGCATGGATCGACATGAAGCCTGCGGCACGGGCGCGCCTGCTGGAACGTCTTGCCGATGCGCTTGAATCGTCTGTGGACGAGTTTGCGGCGCTCGAAACGCTGGACAATGGCAAGCCCGTCCGCGACGCGCGCAATTTCGATTTGCCGCATGCGATCGGCACACTGCGCTATAATTCCGGCTGGGCGACGAAACTGAACGGAGAAACGATTTCTCTTTCCGGGCCGGGAACCTGGCACGCCTATACACTGAAGCAGCCGGTTGGCGTAGTGGCGCAGATTGTCCCGTGGAATGCGCCGCTGGCGATGGCGGTTTCCAAAATTGCGCCGGCCCTTGCCGCTGGATGCGCGGTCATTCTGAAGCCCGCAGAGGAAACGCCGCTGACGGCGCTGCGTCTCGCAAGGTTAATTGAGGCAATCGGTTTCCCTCCTGGCGTTTTCAACCTGCTGACCGGCTTTGGTGAAACGGCGGGCGCTGCGCTGACGACACATCCGGGGGTCGACAAAGTGACGTTTACCGGATCGACGGAAGTTGGTCGCCTGATCCTGCGCGCGGCTGGCGGAAATTTCAAACGTGTGACGCTTGAGCTAGGTGGCAAGACGCCCGTGATCATCATGCCGGACGCCGACGTCACGAAGGCGATTCCCGGCGCGGCCATGTCCATTTTCGCGAATGCCGGCCAGATTTGTAATGCCGGTTCGCGGCTGTTCGTCCACGAGCGCCATTTCGATGAAGTCGTGGAGGGCGTATCGAAGATCGCGCAGGGGCTGAAGATCGGTCCGGGCCTGGCATCCGATACGCAGATGGGACCGGTGATCTCTCCCACACAACGCGATCGTATTCATGGATATATCCGGCATGGGGTAGAGGAGGGCGCCAATCTGCACACCGGCGGGCATGAAATTGGCGGCGCCGGCAATTTCGTGCCGCCAACAGTCCTGACCGGCACGACCGCCGACATGGCGGTGCGGCGTGAAGAGATTTTCGGCCCGGTCCTCTGCGCCATGTCCTTCAGCGACGAAGACCTCGACCGCATCGCGGCAGAGGCGAACGACAGCGATTATGGCCTGGGGGCGGTTGTCTGGACCAACAATTTATCTGCTGCGCACCAACTGGCACGCAAGCTGAAGGCAGGCACAGTCCGTGTGAACGGCGGCGGCCTCGACCCGGCCTTGCCCTTTGGCGGCTTCAAGCAGTCCGGCTGGGGGCGCGAAAATGGCCGCGAAGGTATCGAGGCCTATACGGAGACGAAGGCGGTGGCGATGGCGCTATAGGCATGCTTTCAACCTGGTGCCGGCGCGCTTAATCACGCGTCGGCGGGTTCGGCCTTTGCCTCTACCAGGCGGTCGGTTACCGTCTCCGCTGCCTCCAGCAGCAGATCGCGAAACGCATCTTTGCGCTCTCCAGTGATATAATCCGCCGATCCAAGCAGAGTGAGGGCGGCCGAAATATCTCCGCCGGGGCCGAAGATCGGCGCGGAAAGGCCCGCAAAATTATTGTTGAGACTTTCTACGGTCGACGCAAAACCCTGCTCACGAACATTTGCTGCGATCTTGTCGAGTTCTTCCTTTGGAAGCCGTCGCGACACTCCGCTGGCGCTGGCATCGTCCTGGATCTCCATGACCCGTTCAACGTCTTCGCGCGGCAGATGCGCCAGGAACACATTGCCCGTCGCGGATGTCGCCACGGGAAGTATATATCCCAGTCGCAGCGCAAAGGCTCCCTGCAGGTTCCCATCGGCCTTTGCCACGATGCAGGGACCCCGATCGCCCCAGAGGGAAAGATAGACCGCGCACTGCGTCTCGTCCCGCAGCGGCCCCAGCATACGCGACCCTATCCCCACCACGTCCGCCTGCCGGACGGCGGCCAGCCCCAACTGAATGGCGAAGGAGCCGAGCCCATAATAGCCGGTGGCGGCGTCCTGGTAGGCCATGTTTTCGCGGATGAAGCTGACCAGGTACAGGTGGACCTTGCTGGGCGGCATTTCGGCACGCTTCGCAACTTCCCGCAGCGGCAACAGGCCGTCGGCCATGCGCAGGACGCGCAACACCCGAAATCCCACTTCGATCGACTGGACGCGTCGACGAGATTGTCCGCTTGCCGCCATTAAAACCTTCGCCCGATTATGGTCGCGCCTTCCTGCCCGGACGTGGTGCTTCTGTCCAGTTTATGGCGATCCTCTCCGCAGGCAGTCGCAACAGGGGATCAGGCGGATTCCAGCAGGGCCTGCTTCCGCTTTGTCCAGCTGTTCAGTATATCGTGCGCCTCGTCCGCGGCCTTCTTCAGAAAACCCGGCTCTTCTGTGCGAGTGCCGATTTCAAGGCGCAGTCCGTTCGGGTCGAAGAAATATACCGACCGAACGAATCCATGATCGACGACGGGCGTGGTCTCGACGCCATGCTCTGCCAGCCGTTTCTGCATGGCCTCGACATTTTCGACGCTGTCGGTCTCCATGGCAAAATGCTCTACCCACGCAGGCGTGTTCGGAGAGGGAAGGGGTTTCTCATTATGTCCGAGGTCAAAGAACGCGATGTACGAGCCGTCGCCCAATTCAAAGAAAAAGTGAACATATGGCTGCTCTTCGCCAGTACTCGGCACCTTTTCGCTAATCATGCAATTCACGAGAGGTAATCCTAGAATATCCTCATAGAAGTGCCGGGTCTCCTCAGCATCCCTGCAAGGATAGGCGAAGTGATACAGCCCATTAAGCTTTCGTGCGTCTGTCATGATATCCTCAAAAATTGGGTCAGCAGGACGATGCCCGTGCGCCAATAGCATCGGCAGCAGTAACCGCTTGTCAACCACAAATTGGGGATCCGACGGCGTCAGTTAATCTGAACCAGAGGCCAGTTCTCGATCGCCACTCAGCATTTCAACGAAGCGGTGCAGGGCGGCGGAATTGTCACGAATTCTGGATACGAGCAAGACGTCGAAACTCAGGTCCAAGTCGGTGATCGGCACCAGTCGGATGTTATGAAAGGTCGAAAGGGGCGGCGTCGCGGTGACGAATCCAATGCCCATGCCGGCCGCGACCAGGCTCAGCATGATGGAATTGGTCGTGCATTCCTGCACCACGCGCGGTGGATCCCCCGCAGCCAGACACGCCGCCATCAGCCGGTCGTAATAGCCGGGCGCGGTTTTGCGCGTCGGCCACAACACCGGCTCCTCGCTCAGCTCCGCCATGGCGACGGACGCACGTTCTGCCAGGCGATGGCCGTCGTGCACCGCCAGCATGGTTCGGCCGTTACCGAGATGGCTTTGCGCCAGCAGCGCCGCATCGCGATCGTCGATATGCGCGTCGTAAACAATGCCTGCGTCCAGCAGCCCGTCCTTGATCGCCATGATCTGCTGCATCGAGCTCATCGATCTCAGGTCCAGAACCACGCCGGGTTCGCGCTCGCGAAAGGCGCGCAGTCCATTGGATATGAAATCATGGCCGGAAATGATCTCGCTCAACCCCACGCGAATGGTGCCGATGTGGCCGCTCGCCAGCTTGCGGGCGCGATCGACGGCGCGGTCCACCTGCGACAGTATTTCTTCGGTTTCGCGCAGAAAGACATGACCGGCGTCCGATAGCCTGACGCCGCGGGGCAGCCGTTCGAACAGCTCGACGCCCAGTTCCTCCTCCAGGTCGCGGATCTGCCGAGTCAGAGCCGGCTGTGCCACACGCAGCTGCAGGGCCGCGCGGCCGAAATGCTCCTCCCGCCCTATGGCGCGGAAATAGCGAAGATGGCGAAGCTCCATCGCCGATAGATGCCTTTCGGTTATCGAAAGATCAATAACAAAGAATTGGACCTATCGGTCATTGAAAGAGAGTTTCATCGCAAAGAAGGAACCTTGGGAAGCGATGATGACCGCGACGGCACTTCAGGAGCTGGATTTCGGAACGATATCGACGCTCGATGTCCTAGGCACGCACGTGGAGCTGTTCACTGCCGGGTCCGGCGCTCCCTTGCTGTTCCTGCACGGAATTGACGGCGTCGAGGGCGCCGCGCCGTTGTTGCGAGAGCTTGCGCGATCTTACTGCGTCTATGCGCCGTGGCACCCGGGCTTTGGCGCCTCTCAGCGTCCCGAAAATCTCGACCGGGTGGATGATCTTGGCTATTTTTACCTCGACCTGATGGCTGCGCTGCGGCTGGAGCGGCCAACGGTGGTCGGCTCTTCGTTCGGCAGCTGGGTGGCAGCGGAAACGCTTACGAAAGAACCCGGCCGCGCCTCGGAACTCGTTCTGATTTCGCCGCTTGGACTGCGTACGTCGCACCGCCGCGAAAGCCACGTCACCGACATCTTCATGCTGTCCCGGCCCGAGTTGAATGAGCGCATTGGGCGACACGAGCCGGAGCTCAGCGCCCTTCCGGAGGATCGTCTGCGCCGTGAAATGCGCGGGGAAGAGGCGCTCAGCCTCTATGGCTGGTCGCCCTATATGTTCAATCCGAAGCTGTCGGGCCGCCTGCATCGCATCGTCTGCCCGACCATGATCGTGTGGGGCGCGGATGACCGCCTGGTTCGCAGCGAATATCGTAACCGTTTTGCCAAGGCGCTGCCCCGGGCCGAGGTCCGCGAGATCCCGGATGCCGGGCACTGCGTCCACGCCGACCAGCCCGAGCAGCTTGGCACGCTGATCGGCGATTTCGCTGGCGTCAAAAACAAAGCCTGAGGAGATCGGCATGAAAGTCTGGCAGTTCAGCGAGCAGGCCTACCACCCCGCCTTCGAGGTACCTGGCGCGATGCGCGTCACCCTGCCGCAGCATCATTGCGACCCGCAGACGGCCGGGCAATTGCTCAACCGCTATCTCGACGAATATCTGCTCGCCGACGAGCTTGGGCTGAACATCATGGTGAACGAGCATCATGCAGCGGCGACATGCATGTCGACGTCCTGCATGACAACGTTGGCGATCCTGGCGCGGCAGACGCAGAATGCACGGCTTCTCGCTCTCGGTATTCCGCTCGCGAACCGTTCCAACCCGCTACGAGTGGCAGAGGAAATCGCGATGGTCGACGCGCTGTCCGGCGGGCGGCTCGAGGTCGGTCTGGTCAAGGGGGCTTCCTACGAGCTTTTCATGTCGAACCGTCAGCCCACCGGTTTCATGGACCGTTTCTGGGAGGCGCATGACCTGATCCTCGCGGCATTGGGAAATGAAGGTGACAATTTTTCCTGGGAAGGCGAGCATTTTCATTATCGTACGGCGAGCATGTGGCCGCGCCCGATCCAGCAGCCGCATCCGCCGATCTGGATGACTGCATCCAGTGCGTCGAGCGGACGCAATTACGGCAAGCTTGGCTATACCTGCGCGACATTCCTGTCGGGTGCCATCGCCCGGTCGGTGTTCGCCGGCTATCGGGAGGCCTATGCGCAGGAATTCGGGCGGCAGCCGGAACGCGACAAGCTGGCTTATCTGGCGCTGATCGCCTGCGCTTCGGATCGCAAGACGGCGTTTCGGCGCGCTGAGGAAATGAAAAGCTATTTCACCACGGCGGCCAGGCTCGACCCGCAATTCCGCAATCCGCGCGGCTTCAATCCGGTCGAGGCAAATGTCCGCATGGTAAAATCGGACCCGAACGCGATGCGGCCAAAGATGCGCAATGGCAAGCCGCTACCGGTGGATGGCACCATTGAGGAATATATGGAGGCGGGCCTGATGTTCGTCGGAACGCCGGACGAGGTCTATGACCAACTTGCCCGTTTCCATGATGAGACAGGCGGCTTCGGCAATCTGTTGATGATGGGGCAGGCGGGCGAACTGGGCCATGAGGACACGGTCGACAATTTGACCCTGTTTGCCCGCGAAGTCGCGCCGCGCCTTGCTGAACTGACGGACGTACCCGTCGAAGACGTACGGTACGAAGCGGTCGGCTGATGGCTGCGGCCCAGCCCGTTCGAGACGATCCGCCTCACCTGGCCGAGGGCATCGCCCGCTATGTCGAGCTGTTCCGTGCCCAGCCAGCGGCGGCCGACTTATCGGGAATACGCTTGAACGGCGATCTTATGGCGAGCCGGTTCGATGGACAGCACAAGCGGCACGTTCGCCGCTTCAACACCGCCATTTCATTGCCCGGCCGCGAAGTGCCGGTCCGCGTCTTCGATCCGGGTGGTCAGAGTCAGCGGCCTGCGATCTGCTACTTCCATGGTGGCGGCTTCGCCCTCGGCAGTATCGAAAGTTTCGACATCGTGGCTGCGGAACTTGCCCACGCAGCGTGCGCCATCGTCGTCAGCGTAGAATATCGGCGCTTGCCGGAAAACACCTATTCTGCCGCGCAGGCGGATTGTGACGAAGCCTTTGCCTGGGTGTGCCGCAATGCGGGATTGCTGGGCGCGGACTCGGACGCGCTGTTCCTTGCCGGAGACAGCGTCGGCGCCCTCTTTGCCCTCGTCAGCGCCGCCAACGCCCGCGACGCGGACGGACAGAAAGCCCCCTCGGCGCTGCTGCTATTCTATGGCGCATTTGCCATGGATGGTGGCGATCCAGCCTATCGGGGTGCGCTCGACCCGCTACTTACCCCCGATCGCATCGAAAATTATACGCGGCTGTTTCGCGAATGCGGTGGCCCGGATGGCGGCCCTGCACCGGTCGATCGCAGCGACCTGTCAGGGTTGCCGCCGATCCATATCGTCGCGGCGGAACATGATCCGCTGCTGCACGATGCCCGGCGGCTTGAACAGAAACTCGCCGCTGCGTCGGTGCCCGTTACCTTTCGTATCGCGCCTGGCATGATCCACGGCTTTCTGCGCGCCGCCGGTGTTTCGCCGGCTGTCCGCGAAGAAGTTCGCCTGGCCGTCCAGACGATACCGGCCCTCACATCACAAATGTCCGCCTGACGGGCGGAGAAGGAGACGATCTTGAAAAAGGATGAGCTTTACGAACGCGGTCGCGCCATGCGGCAGGATATGTTCGGCGAACCGGGCGTGCGCGGTATAGACGAGGCTGACGATTTCACCGATCCATTACAGGATTTGGTCACCCGTCTGTGCTTCGGTGACGTGTGGAGCCGCCCCGGCCTCGACCGGCGTACGCGCAGCATGCTGACCATCGCCATGCTGATCGGCCAGTCGCGCCCCGACCAGTTGCGCAACCATGTAAAGGGCGCGCTTGCCAATGGCGTTACCAAGGAGGAGCTGCGCGAGATCCTCGTTCACGCCTCGATCTACACGGGGCTTCCCTCCGTCTCGGATAGCTGGCGCCACGTCCGGCAGGCCCTGGAGGAATCCGGTGCTTATTGAGGAAGCGGAGATTACGGACACCGACACTACGTCGGCCGTATCCCCTATTGAAGACATTATCGAGGCGGCGCGGAACGGCAGGCCGTATATTCTGGTCGATGCCGAGGATCGCGAGAATGAGGGTGACGTCATCATTCCGGCGCAGTTCGCGACGCCCGCGGCGATCAATTTCATGGCGCGGCACGCCCGCGGCCTGATTTGCCTCGCTCTGTCATCGGAGCGGGCGCAAACCCTGCGTTTGCCTCCAATGGTGGCGGAAAACCGCTCCGGCCACCGCACGGCCTTCACGGTCTCGATAGAGGCGCGGGAAGGCGTTACCACCGGCATTTCTGCGCATGATCGCGCCCAGACCATCGCGGTCGCCATCGATCCATCAAAGGGATGCGACGATGTGGTGTCCCCCGGCCATGTCTTTCCGCTGGTCGCGCGCACTGGCGGGGTGCTCGTGCGTGCAGGCCATACAGAAGCTGCCGTCGATGTTTCGCGCCTGGCCGGCGTGCTGCCGGCTGGTGTCATCTGCGAGATATTGAACGAAGACGGCACCATGGCACGCATGCCGCAGCTGATCGAATTTTCGCGCGAGCATGATTTGCCGATCGGCACGATTGCCGACCTGATCAGCTATCGCCGCCGCACGGAACGGTCGATCGCCCGTGTCCATGAGGAAGAGTTCGAAACCATCTATGGCGACGATTTCCGGCTGACGGTGTTTCGCAGTCTGATCGACGATCTGGAACATGTCGCGCTGGTACGCGGATCGATCGCCGCCGACCGTCCAACATTGGTGCGAATGCACCGTATGGATCTGGTCTCCGATCTTCTTGGCCCTTTTACTGCGCGGCGAGAATATGTGGCCCGCGCGCTGACCCGCATCGGACAGAGCGACGATCCCGGCGTCATGGTGTTCATTCGTGACCCTTCGGCCAAGGCTGTGTCGGAAAGGCGGACAAATTCGGCCCTGCCAACCAGCGACCAGCGCATCCGCGATTATGGTGTGGGCGCGCAGATCCTGCTGGACCTTGGGGTACGGGATATCACCCTGTTGACGGACAGCGAAGCGCGCCTGTCCGGCATCGAGGGGTACGGACTCAACATCACTGGCAGAGAAAGGCTTAGCGATGATGGCAACGACTATTGAGAATTTCGCGGACCTGCCCTTGCCGGAACAAATGCGAATGGGCCTTCGCCGTCTGGGCAAGGCCGTTGCCGTCATCACTGCATGGCATGGGGAAAAGCGGTGGGCGATGACCGCCACCGCCGTCAGCGAACTGAGCATGGATCCGCCGTCCCTGCTGGTCTGCGTCAATCGCAATGCCAGCCTGTACGAGCCGCTGTCGCTGCGTTCGAACTTTTGCGTCAATATCCTTCATTCCGACCAGGCCAATATTTCCCAGGCCTGCTTCGGCGATAATAAGGGGGAGGCGCGGTTTCGGCTTGGACATTGGGATTCCGCCGCGTGCGGGACGCCTCTGCTGCGCGAGGGGCAGGCGAATTTCGTATGCGAATATCAGGACATATTGGAATATGGGACGCATGCGATCATCATCGGACGCGTCGACGAGGTGCGAATTTGCGGAGACGTCGATCCACTGATCTATCTGGACGGCTGCTATACCCGGGCATGTCCGCTGGCGCCGGAAGGGACGGCGGCGCAAGGTGAATGACGCAGAAGTACTGCTTGAACAAATAGACCATGCCTGCCGCCGCATGAAGATGGCTCAGTCGACCTTTGGTCGGCTGGCTGTCAACGACGGCAAGCTTGTAACCCGGCTGCAGCAGGGTGGTCGTGTCACCATCCAGACGGTCGAGCGGGTCCACAGGTTTATCGAGGAACAGGGCGGCGCGTCGGCGGATGCCCTGCGCTCCGGTATTCGCGGCCTGCGCACGGAATTGCGCCCCGAACAGACATTCCGCTTTTACGATAATCGTCAAAAATATCTGATGTTCGTCAATACGACGACGGAAAAACACATCATTGCTGACCGGGCAGTGGAGGAGATTAGCCGTACGCAGCCGCGTCCGCCCGCAATTCGACTGTTCGATGGCGGCGCAGGCGACGGCACTACGCTGGCGCGCATGTTGCGCGGACTGCACCGGCGCCATCCCTGGGTCCCATTTTACGTGGTCGCCAAGGAAATCAGCATGGAGAATATCCGGCTGACCCTTGAAAAAATGCCGGATCGCCTGCGCGAACATTCCGCCACGGTCCTGGTCATGACCAACCTGAAATATTCAGAGGCTGCGAACCTGCAGCCCGAAAATGCGGCCGCCGCCAGTAACATGGTGTGGAAGGAGGTCGCCCTCGAAGGAACCTCGGCCGGCGAGTTCGAGGAGCAGATATCGCAGCTTGAGCCGTTTCTGGCGCAGCATTGGCAGACCCGCATTGCGTCCTCCACCGGCAATCCCCTCTACAAGACGCCCGTGGTGCTGATCCTTTATCGCAAGGATCATGGCTTCATGCTGAATCCAATTGTGCCAAGGCGCGGTTATGCGGAGGCGAATTTCGATTTCGTTCTGCTGTCGCAGCCGTATCGCGCCCGCGCGCCGCTGGAATTCAAAACCGGCCGTGTTGTCACGCCGCTTGTGAAGGCATTGCGCCCCAACGGTACGTTGATGGGCGTTCATAGCCATGGAAATGATCCCGGCATGGAGATCATCCGCCAGATCTGGCCCGATGAAACCCCGTTCGACACGGATCGAAAGACCATCATGAATGCCGTGGCCGATGATCTGGGGCCGGCGGCGCGGGATTACCGCTTTCTCGACCTGACCGACGAAAAGGCTCTATTCCGTTACGACATCCGCGCGCTGCCCTCGGAAATCAGTGAGGATATGCCGATCGGCAGTTCCACTTTGTTCGGCGCCTGGAACGCTGCCAGCTATGTCGCGCAGATCGAAGACAAGAGAATGGCCTCTGCATTGGCGAACGACAAATATCTTGAGGCGACCCGCAGCGTGCTGCAGCGCCATGGTGGTCTGTGGTTCAATGACGAGATTTTCATGATAGCGCGCCGCGGGCGTCTGCAATGAGCTCTATGACTTCCAATGCTGAACCCGGCCCTCAATGCCCGTTTTGCGGTGCAGCCTGGACGGAGGACATGCTGGCGGCCCTCGACCGGGCGACTGTCCATTCCGGCTGCGCCTGCTGTGACCACTCCGCCGCCGAACCCGCGACCGGCGCGGGGGAGCCATCGGAAGATATCAAATGCGCGGCCTGTGGGCGGGCTATTTTTCGCGCGCCGCCTTCACGGACGCACTGAGGATTTAAAAATGACCGAAACCGCCGCATTTCCCATCGTAGATGCTCAGATTCACCAACCGTCGCCGCCGCGCGACGTGCCGGACGATCTGCCCGATGCGGCGCGACTGCTCATCAACGTCGAACTCGCGCGGGAGGCGATGGACTGCGTTGGCGTCGATGCCGCGCTGGTCGTGGCGGCGGCTCCCTACATAGAGGCATGCGTTGCCCGTTATGGCGATCGCTTCATTGGGGTGGAGACGTTCCAGCAAAAGGGCGACGAACTTGCCGGGGCCATCGAGCGGGCGCACCGGGACGCGAACATAGCTGCGGGGCGTCTGCTCGTTACCGATTTCCGGACGACGGAATTGTCGGAGGGGTTCCTTTCCGGCGCGATGGACCCGGGATTTGAGACGGCGGCGGCACTTGGATTGCCTCTCTTTCTGTCGACCCATGGTCAGGCAGCCGCGATGCAACCGTTCATTGAACGGTATCCGAACCTGCCGGTCGTGATTGACCATCTTGGCGTCAGCCAGCATCCTGTCTCTCCCCCCAGAGACGATCCTTGGGATCGGCTGGATGGGCTGTTGCGCCTTGCACAATTTCCAAATGTTCACGTGAAGATCTGCGGGCTTCCACTGCTGTCGCGGCAATCATATCCGTTCGCCGACACCTGGCCATATATGCACCGCGTCATCGCCGCCTTCGGGGCCGAGCGGCTGATGTGGGCCAGCGACTATACACGCCTTCGTATGGCCAAGACGGGGGAGGACCTTCGGGATCGAGGCCGACTCTACAGCGAGACACGCGACATGCTGCTTCACAGCGACGAAATTGATGCCCAGCAAAAGGCAGCAATCATGGGGGGTAACTGCATGAGATTGCTGGGATGGAATCCATCGGCCCGGCAGAGGGAGGACTGATCCCCTTTACAAACGGGCATGATTGTGTCAGCTAGGCTGTTATAAGCCTGACTGACAAATGCAGCAGGCGGGGAGAGACGCCAGCTATGCCTATTGAACGATTAGATCCTGCCATTGATGCCCTCATTCCCCCTGGTGTCGACAGCGAAGAACTTGGACGCGGATATGGCGGGCCGACCGGCCCTGCGGAGGGGCCCGTGTGGATTTCGGACGGCGGCTATCTGCTGTTCAGTGACATTCACAACAGCCGCCGCATGCGCTGGGATCCGGACGCCGGCGTTACGGTCGACAAGGAAGACACGAAAAACGGCAATGGCCAGACACTTGACCGGGAAGGGCGCCTGGTAGTCTGTCACCATTTCAGCCGTTGCGTAGACCGCGAGGAAACGGATGGCAGCGTGACGGTCATCGCCGACAATTATCGCGGCATGAAACTCAACCGGCCGAACGATGTCGTCGTCAAATCCGACGGCGCGGTCTATTTCACCGATCCGCCACCAAAGGTGCCGTTCACGCCGGTGGATCATCCGCCGGAAATCGACGCGGCGGGGGTCTATCGCGTTTCGCCCGACCTAAAGCGCATCAACATGGTGGTGCGGGATCTTATCAACCCAAACGGCCTGTGCTTCTCGCCGGACGAAAGCATCCTCTACGTCAATGACAGCAATCAGCATCGCAAGCTGATCATGGCCTATAATGTCGAAAAGGACGGCATGGTCGACCTCGGCAGTGCGCGCCTCTTCTGCGACATGCGCGGCGACGACCGCCCCGGCGGCCCCGACGGGATGAAGGTCGATGAACGGGGTAATGTGTATTGCACCGGGCCCGGGGGCATCTGGGTCATGGACCCTCGCGGTAAGCACCTTGGCACCATCCTTCTGGAGGGGCGCACATCGAACCTGAACTGGGGCGATGAGGATTGGCGCACCCTCTATTTCACCGGTGCGCGCAGCCTGCACCGCATCCGCCTTTCAATCACCGGCATTCCGGTTCCGCGTGGGCCACTCCCCGCCGAGCCGGACAATAAGTGAGGACAGAATCATGAAATTCGGCCTTTTCTACGAACATCAATCCCCGGCCCCCTTCAGTGCCGAGAAGGATATGAAGATCTTCAACAATGCGCTCGATGAGCTCGAGCTCGCCGACAAGCTTGGCTATGATTATGCCTGGCTGGTCGAGCATCATTTTCTTGAGGAATATTCGCATTCTTCCGCCCCCGAGGTTTTTCTCGGCGCACTGACGCAGCGCACGAAGCGCATGCGGCTGGGACATGGTATTTCGGTCATGCCGCCGCTCATCAATCACCCTGCCCGTGTCGCGGAACGTATTGCGACGCTCGACCTCCTGTCTGGCGGCCGCATCGAATGGGGTACCGGAGAGAGCGGGACGGCGATGGAGCTGGAGGGATTTGGCGTCGACCCGGACCTGAAAAAGGGCATGTGGCGAGAGGCGACGGAACAATGCGCCAACATGCTGACCATGAACCCCTATCCGGGTTATGAGGGCGAGCATTTCTCAATGCCCTGCCGAAACGTCGTACCGAAGCCGATACAGGCACCGCACCCGCCCTTGTGGGTTGCCTGCTCGCGCCGCGACACGATCCTCCATGCTGCGCGCAACGGCATGGGCGCGCTGGTCTTCGGCTTTGCCGCCCCTGAACAGGCCGGCAAATGGGTGAAGGAATATTATGACATCATCAAATCTGATGAATGCGTGCCGATCGGTCACGCGGTAAACCCGAACTTCGCCATCGTCACGGCGCTTTCCGTGAACGAGGATGAGCAGGTCGCGATCGACCGCGGCTCGCAAGGCTTTAAATATTTCGGCTATTCGCTTGGCCATTACGCAGCTTTCGGGAAGTCCAAGCCGGGTCATTCCAAAGTCTGGGAAGGCTTTTTGAAAGCCGAGGACACGATTGAGGACAATCACGGCAATGGCGGCATCGGCACGCCGGAACAGGTTTACGATCACTGCAAGGCCTATGCCGATGTAGGCGTCGATCAGATCATCTTTGTGCAGCAGACAGGGCCCGCCAATCACGATCATATCTGCGAGTCCCTTGAGCTGTTCGCGAACACCGCGATGCCGCGCCTGCACGAAGGAGAAGAGGAACGCCTCGCCAAGAAAGAGGCTGAACTCGCACCCTATGTCGAAAAGGCCCTGGCCCGGAAGAAGCGCATGCCGGAGCCGACCGCCGATCAAATCCCCGACGTCCGCAGCTATGGCCTGCGAAAGAAGGAGGCCGGCCAGTTCGAGAATACCCGTTCCGATCGTGGCGGCGGACTGGCCGTCGTTGCGGACGATCCCATGGCGCCGGTCGCAGAAAATCCAGAGGACAAGCGCAAGGCCGCCCAGTCCGCAAAGGGTTGAGCGACGATGAAAAATTAGGAATGGAGCCGCTTCTTCAATCGCTGGGTTACGTCGTGATCGAAACGCGGCGGCTGGACGATTGGGGCGGCTTCGCGACCGGCCTTCTTGGTATGCAATTGGCGGATCGTGCGGCGACCGGCTTCAACCTGCGTACCGACGAGCGCGCCGGACGCCTGTTCGTCACCGAGGGAGACCGGGAAAGCATTTCCGCCATGGGGTGGGAGGTCGCGGACGCCGATGCCCTGGCGCAGGTTGCGGCCCGGCTCAGCGATGCAGGGCACGGCGTGGAAAGGGCGTCCGCATCCTTGATCGAACAACGCCGCGTCGCCGATCTGATCGTTGCGCACGATCCGCTGGGCAATCGCCTTGAACTCTTCCATGGTGCCGCCCGGGCTACAGACAAATTCGCTCCGGGCAGGGCGATCAGTGGATTTCGGACCGGCCCGCTTGGCCTCGGCCATGTCGTGCTGACGGCAAAGTCCGCCGATCAGTTATTGCCGTTCTACACCGATCTGCTTGGGTTTCGCCTCAGCGACTATTCGCTGCGCCCCTTTCGCGCCTTCTTCTTTCACCTCAACAGCCGCCATCACAGCTTCGCCGTGGTCCAGACCGGCGAGGACGGGGTCCACCATTTGATGGTTGAACTTAATTCCATGGACGATGTCGGTCAGGCGTACGATCTGGCGCAATTGGAAGAAGAGCGGATTGGGGTCACACTTGGCCGCCATACCAATGATTTCATGACGTCCTTTTACGCGCGCACGCCCTCATCCTTCATGGTCGAATATGGCTGGGGTGGCCGCTCGATCGATCCGCAAAACTGGCAGCCGTTCGAGTGCGACTATGGCCCCAGTTTTTGGGGGCACGAGCGATCCTGGCTCGGCCCGGAAAAACGTGCCGAGGCGTTGAAACTGCGCCTGGAGGCGGCGGCGGCAGGCCGAAGAGCGCCGGACTTTATACTCGAAACGAACAAGTCCGCGCCGGGCAGATAGCCTCGGTCTGATTCAGGCCGCTCCCTCGCTTGGCAGTTCGCCGGGGGCGCCAAGCCGCTGCGACACTTCGGCGGCGGCGGCAGACAGCAGCGACAATAATTCCTGCTGCTTGTCGTCCAGCATGAATTCCGCGGGACCCAGCAGGGTCAGGGTCGCTGCAATCTGTTCGTTATAATCAAAAATAGGTACAGAAATGCCGGAAAAATTGCGGTGCAACATCCCCACGGTCGAAGCGTAACCATCCTTGCGCGCCTTTGCCAGAACCTTGGCCAGGTCGCGCTTTCCAACCGGCTTGCCGGCGCCGCGGCCCCCTTCATATCCGACCTGCGCGGCAAGCGCTCCTTCGGTTTCCGCCTTTGGCAAATGCGCCAAGAAGATCAATCCCGTAGCAGTTGTTGTCAGCGGCAGAATATATCCCAGTCGCACGGCGAATGCGCCCTGCAGAGCGCCGTCTGCCTTTGCCACGATGCACGGCCCCCGGTCACCCCACAAGGACAGGTAGATCGCGCATTTCGTGCGGTCCCTCAGGTCGCTCAGGACGCCACTTGCCAATTCGCCGACATCCAGTTGGCGTATCGCCGCCAGGCCCAGTTGAATGGCGAAGGATCCCAAGCCGTAATGCCCGGTATCCGCCTCTTGATAGACGACCTTTTCCCTCACGAAACTGACCAGATACAGGTGCACCTTGCTGGGCGGCATGCCGCTTCTTGAGGCGATTTCGCGCAAGGGCAGCGGCCCGCTGCTCATCCTCAGGACGCGCAGGATCCGAAACCCAACTTCAATTGACTGAACGCGGCGACTGGTTCCTCCAGCCTCGCTCAATGCCTTGCGCATTGTCGCTCCATTTCTCGCATGCGGCCTACCTGCCGTCGCAAGCCATCCGTGTCCAGTCATGGCGGGATTGGTCTTTGCGGCGACGTTTAGATGTGTATGATATTGACGAACACTATTCGTTATGATTATTCAAATCGTCCGTAGGAAGGGCCGAAATTTTGAAAAAAAATATTAAGATCGGAATCGTCGGTGGGGGTATTGGCGGATTGACCGCCGCACTGGCGCTGATGCGTCGTGGCTTCCACGTTTCCGTTTTCGAACAAGCTCCCGAGCTGCAGGAGGTTGGGGCCGGGCTGCAGGTCAGCCCCAATGGTGTCAGGATTCTTGCCGCTCTGGGGATTGAGGAAGAACTGATGAAGGCCTGCTTCGTCCCGCAGGGGAAGGAGATCCGGCTGTGGAATACCGGGGACACGTGGAAGCTGTTCGACCTCGGAACCGAATCCGTGGAACGCTACGGTTATCCCTACATCACCGTTCATCGGAACGATCTTCATCAGATCCTCTACAAGGCGGTAAACACGCTGGATCCTCAGGCGGTGCGCCTCGCCAGTCGTTGCACCTCCGTCGAGCAGGATGGATCGAAGGTCACGGTCAATCTGGACGGTAAGCCGGCCGAGACATTCGACGTCGTCATCGGCGCCGACGGCGTGCATTCAAAGATGCGAGAGCAGCTGTTCGGCTCAGGCCCCGTGCAATTTACCGGCATTGTTGCATGGCGCGGTGTCATTCCGATGGAGAAACTGCCGCCCGCGCTGGCAAAGCCCGTGGGGGTCAACTGGATCGGGCCGGGCGGACACGTCATTCACTACCCGATCCGGGGCGGCGAACTGATGAACTTCACCAGCGTTGTGGAGCGGCAGGACTGGCAGGTGGAATCCTGGTCCACCGCCGGAACAAATCAGGAGTTCCACGAGGATTACCCGGGCTGGCACGAGGATGTGCACGCCTATATCGAGGCGATCCCGACGCCCTTCAAATGGGCGTTGATCGCGCGTGCGCCGATGCAGGAATGGGTAAAGGGGCGCATCGCCCTCTTGGGGGATGCGTGTCATCCCTCGCTTCCCTTTCTCGCTCAGGGTGCCGTTCAGGCGTTGGAGGATGGCTGCATCCTCGCCCGAGCATTCGAGGAGTTCGATTCAATGGATCAGGCGCTGGACGCCTATCAACGGCTGCGCATTCCGCGTGCGACAAAGGCTGTGCAGGGTGCGAACGCGAATACGGAGCGTTTCCATAATCCTGCGCTCGCCGACCCTGCCGGTGCGCAGAAATATGTCGACGAACAATGGGCCGCGGACAAGGTGGTCGACCGCTATGAATGGCTGTTCGAATATGACGCAACCAGCGTCCCCTTCGACGACCTTATCTCGGCCTGAACTGAATTACGGAAAATTGAACCTATGTCCCTGAACGACAGCAAGGCCGCGTGGACGCGAACGCCGCTCATCGTCTCATTTGCCGATAATCCGAAATTTACGGAAACCTATGGGTTTGCAGGAAATTCCGGCGCCGTGAACCTGGAAGGGCAGTTGCTCGGCGTGCCCAATTCACGTTCGAAGGCGGTCTATATATTCATGCACCCGACGTCGGTTCTGCATCTGTTGCCGATGCCAACGGCGCTTGCGGATGCGGGGCTCGACGTTCTTTGCGCGGCGAGCCGCTATCCGCGGAACGACACCGCCCTTATCTTTGAAAAGGTTGCAATCGATCTCGGCAAATGGATCAGTTTTGCTCGCGAAGAGCTGGGCTATGAGAAGGTCGTTCTGGTCGGCTGGTCGGGCGGCGGATCCCTGTCGCTCTTCTATCAGGCGCAGGCCGAGAACCCTGACATCACCGAAACCCCGGCCGGCGATCCCGTCGACCTGATCGCGGCAAAGCTGCCGCGGGCGGACGGCGTGATCTTCATTGCCGCACATCTGTCGCGGGCCGAAACGCTGACTGAGTGGCTGGACCCGTCGGTTACAGACGAACTCGACCCCGACAATCGCGACCCCGAATTCGATATTTATTCGCCCGATTGCCTGCATCAGCCGCCCTATAGCGACGAATTTGTAATGCGCTTTCGGGAGGCGCAGCGCGCGCGCAACCGGCGTATTACGAAATGGGCCCAGGACGAGCTGGCGCGCCTGAATGCGAAGGACGGACCAGAGCGGGAACGCGCCTTCGTCACGCATCGCACCATGTGCGACGTTCGCTGGCTGGACCCCCAAATCGATCCGTCGGAGCGGCGGCCGAACTGGACCTATATGGGTGATCCCCAGACGGTGAACGTGGGGCCGGTGGGTCTGGCGCGTTACAGCACGCTGCGGTCGTGGCTCAGCCAGTGGAGCTATGATCTGTCAAATGCCAAGGGGCCGATGAACGCGGCAAAGATCCATGAAACGCCCGTTCTGCAGATCGAGAATACGGCTGATGAAGCGGTACCCGCGACGCACAATCCCGCGATCCGCGATGCGCTTGCCACCCCCGATAAGGAATATCTCAGCCTGAAGGGGGCGACGCATTATTATGTCGGCCAGCCTGAACATCTGAAGAAGTGCATCGACACCGTAATAGACTGGAGCGAGCGCAAGGGCTTGTTGCAGCGATGATCGCAGGCGTCGCTCCTTCTGTTCGACCGCTGAAAACCAGGGAATTAGAAGATCGCTATGAGGCAGGTTAAAAAGCTATTTCTTACGGCGGGGGCGGCAGCGCTGGCGATCCATATGACGTCCTGGGCCGGGCCGGCAGAGGTCGATCATAATCGGTTGACGGCGGCGGACCAGTTTCCCGGCCAATGGATGGCGCCGGGCCGCACATATGGGGAGCAGCGGTTCAGCCCGCTTTCCAGGATCAATGCCGATAATGTGTCGAATCTCAATCTGGCATGGTTCGCCGATTTGCCCGTCGATCGCGGCGTCGAGGCGTCGCCTCTGATGATTGACGGGGTGCTTTATAATATCGAACCCTGGAATGTGACCGTCGCCTATGACGCGAAAACGGGCGAGGAGCTTTGGCGCTTCGATCCGCAGGTGGATCGTGAAAAGGGGCGCGACGCCTGCTGCGATATCGTCACACGCGGCCTTGCTGCGTGGAATGGCAAGATCATCATTGCCACGCTGGATGGACGCGTCATCGCCGTCGATGCGAAGACGGGCAGCCCCGTCTGGAGTGTTGAAACCTTCGACCCGGTGTGGCCCTATACGATCACCGGCGCCCCGCGCGTCTATGACGGTAAGGTTGTCATCGGCAATGCCGGCGCAGAGGGTGCGGCGCGCGGCTATGTTACCGCTTATGATGTTGAGACCGGCGAACAGATCTGGCGGTTTTACACGGTCCCTGGCAACCCGGCCGACGGCTTTGAGTCCGAGGCTATGGAGATGGCCGCAAAGACATGGACCGGCGAATGGTGGAAGCGCGGTGGTGGCGGTACCGTTTGGGATTCCATCGTTTACGACCCCGAACTCGATCTCGTTTATCTGGGCGTCGGCAATGGCGGCCCGTGGCCACTGCGCTATCGCAGCCCGGAAGGGGGCGACAATCTGTTCCTGTCCTCAATCGTCGCATTAAGGGCGGATACCGGCGAATACGTCTGGCACTATCAGACGGTGCCCGGCGACGAATGGGACTATACCGCGACTCAGTCGATGATCCTGGCTGACCTCGACATCGACGACAGGCAGCGCAAGGTCTTGATGCAGGCCCCGAAGAACGGCTTTTTCTATGTTCTGGACCGTGCGACCGGCGAACTGATTTCGGCGGAACCCTACGTGGCCATGAACTGGGCGCTGGGTATCGACGACGATGGCCGACCGATCGTCAATCCCGAAGCGCGTTATGGAGAGACGCCGGTAATCGTGTCGCCAGGGCCAGCGGGCGGCCATAACTGGAACCCCATGGCCTACAGTCCGCAGACGGGCCTCGCCTATTTTCCAGTCACCGAAATGTATATGGCCTATTCGGTCAACCCGGATTTCGAGCAGACGCCCGGACAGATGAGCCAGTTGGGTATTTCGACCACCGGCTATGATCTGACGCGAAAGGCTGCCGCCGAATTTGCCGCGAAGTATAACAAGACCTGGCTGACCGCCTGGGATCCGGTGGCCCAGAAAGAAAGCTGGCGCGTACCCTATCCGGTTCGTGGGAGCGGCGGCATCCTGGCGACGGCGGGCAATCTAGTATTCCAGGGCACGGTGGGCGGCACTTTTGCCGCCTATCGCGCCGATGACGGGCAAAAGGTCTGGGAAATGCCGGTCCAGCAGGTGCCGATTGCAGCGCCGATCAGCTACGAGATTGATGGCGAGCAATATATCGCCGTCAATGCCGGTTGGGGCGGCGGTCTCGCCCACTCCACAAGCGCGAAATCGCTCGGCTTTCCCCTGTCGGAATCGCCACGCCTGCTGGTGTTCAAATTGGGCGGAACCGCTGAACTGCCGCCGGTCGCCGACGATGGTCCCGGCCTAACGCGGCCGGAGGATACGGGCGCCTCTGCCGAAGTCATTGCACAGGGCGAACAGCTCTACGCCGATTATTGCGCCGCCTGTCACGGCGAACAGGCGCGCGGCGGGATCAAGGATCTGCGTATGATGTCGCCGGAAACCCACGCCGAATTCATGGACATCGTCATTGGCGGCTCTCGGCGCGAAATGGGCATGGCCAGCTTTGCCGATCTGATCAGCGAAGACGATGCGCAGGCGATCCGCGCTTATCTGGTGGGTCGTGCGAATGAAGACTGGGATGAAATTATCGCGGACTGATCGCAGGATGATAAGGCAAGATCTTCCAAAACCTGTATAGGCATAGTCTGGATCGGGTGGGGCAGACGGATGACCGGTGGAGGTGCGAACAGCTTGGCCGAAACGTCTCCTCCTGCATCTCCTTTCAGTATTCCTCTGTACCGTTCGCTATGGCTGGCGAACCTTGTGTCAAATCTCGGCTACGTCATTCAATCGGTCGGCGCGGCGTGGCTGATGACGGAAATTGCCCGCTCACCCGCTATGGTTGCGCTGGTGCAGACCTCGACCTCGCTGCCGATCATGTTGCTGGCACTCCTTTCGGGGGCCATTGCCGACAGTTTCGACCGGCGCCGTGTAATGCTGGTCGCGCAGGGGCTGATGCTGTTCGTATCTTTGGCCCTCGTCTTTCTCTCAGCTAGCGACCTGATCACCCCCTATCTGCTGCTCG
The DNA here is from genome assembly GCF_054740865.1 of Pacificimonas sp. ICDLI1SI03. Classification (NCBI taxonomy): domain Bacteria; kingdom Pseudomonadati; phylum Pseudomonadota; class Alphaproteobacteria; order Sphingomonadales; family Sphingosinicellaceae; genus Pacificimonas; species Pacificimonas sp. ICDLI1SI03. Next base: position 1,300,193 of record NZ_JBSQAU010000001.1, on the reverse strand, counting down.
GCTTTACGTTCATGATCGGTTGCGGGATGGCACTGAACAGTCCCGCGTGGCAGGCGACCGTCGGGGATATAGTACCAAAGCCGGTCCTGCCTGCGGCCGTCGCCTATAACAGCATCGCCTTCAACGTGGCGCGCAGTGGGGGGCCTGCCATTGGCGGCGCGATCGTGGCGGCGGCGGGCTCTGCCGCCGCATTTGCAGTAAACTGTTTCAGCTATCTGCCCCTGATCGCGGTGTTGCTGCGATGGAAGGTGCCGCCAACAGATGAAGAATTGCCGCCGGAACGGATCGGCAATGCGGTCACCAGTGGCCTGCGCTACTTCGTGATGTCGCCGCATCATTTGGTCGTCATCGCACGTTCTGCCATCTTCGCCATCTCCGCCAGCGCGGTTACTGCTTTGATGCCCGTGATCGCCCGGGACATTATCGGCGGCGGCGCGCTGATCTACGGCCTGCTGCTTGGCGCTTTCGGTGCCGGTGCCGTAGGCGGCGCCTTCGCCAGCGCGCGCCTGCGCCGCAGCCTGAATATTGAAAAGATCGTGGCGATTGCATCATTGTTGATTGCTATCGGCGCGGCCGGAACAGCACTAAGCGGCAGCCTGTTTACCGCGATGCCGGCGCTGGCGCTGGCGGGGTGCGGCTGGATTCTGGGCATGTCGACGCTGAACGTGACCATACAGCTCGCCTCTCCACGCTGGGTCGTCGCGCGGGCAATCTCGGTGCAGCAAACCGCGATCTTTGGTGGTATGGCGCTTGGCAGTTGGCTGTTCGGCATTGCTGCCGACAATATGGGCATTCCGCTTGCCTTGGCAATTTGCGCCGCGCTTCATTTGGGCAGCATCATTGTCGGTCGCTTCCTCCCTCTGCCGGAATTCGAGGACCTGAACCTCGACCCGCTCCGCCGCTGGACGACGCCGGATACGGCCGTGCCGGTGGAGGCGCGCAATGGGCCGGTGGCCGTCAGTATTTTGTATCGCATCGCCCCCGCGGACGTTCCAGAATTCCTGAACGAGATGCGGCAATGGCGGCGCGTGCGACGGCGCGACGGCGCACGCCGATGGGCGCTGTACCGCGATCTCGCCGATCCCGAATTGTGGATAGAGCGCTATCACGTGTCGACCTGGCTGGAATATGTCCGCCATAATCAGCGGCGAACCCATGCCGATAGCGGTTTTCGCGAGCGAATCTTCGCCCTGCATAAGGGTCCGGGACAGCCTGAGGTGCACCGCATGCTGGAGGTTCACCCCGCCCATTATGTGGAGGCACAGCCCGGAAGCGACGGCTTCGTGGCGCGAGATTATAACGAGCATGCAAGCTGACGCGGTGATGAAGTTCTACGCCACCTCGCTAGGGCTTGGCTATATCTGCTGCAAAACCCGATTCAGAGGATCGCAGACGAAATCGCCCGGCGGCAATTGCCGTAACCCACTCAGCGGTGCGCTCTAACCCGCCGAATGGGAAAAAATGAAAGCCTACGGGCTTGAAGCTTTGATAATTTGGTGAGCCGGCAAGGTCGGTGATGATGGGGTCGGGGGTCGATTCCATAAGCAGGCGGGCAATAGATGCACCCCTCGACACTAGTGCCTTAGCAGACGGGCCGATGCCGCAAATGCGGGCATAGCGCATCAGCGTGCGTACTCCCGCAGGCCCTGCCAGTCCGATGCGCACGGGCACTTCCTCATATCGCTGGCGGAAATCTTGCAGCCACCATTCGATGGGCTTGGCGTCGAAGCAGAATTGCGTGACGATACTGGGCCGGATCGCCAACTCGCGCAGCTTCGCGATCTTGGCATCAAGTATATGATTCAGTTCCCCCCGATCCAGGCCGGGATGACCCTCGGGATAACCGCCGAGGGCCACCTCCTCAAGACGGGCCTCGGCAAAGGCGTGGCTGGCGATCATCGCGCTGCTGTCGGCAAATGGCCCGTGTGAATGTCGCGCATCCCCGCTGATCGCGAGTATCTTCCCGACACCGGCAGCATCGCTCAACCGTCCCAGAAGGGATGCCAGATTTGCTTCGCTTTCCACCATGCGGGCGGCGATGTGCGGTACGGGCACAAATCCCCTCTCTCGAACCCGGCGGGCGGCGGTAATGCGGGTGACGTCATCGTCCTTTGGCAACCAGGTGATCGAGATCGCACAACCCGGCGGAAGCATCTCCGCCGCGGCATCGAGTGTGTCTGGCTCGCCCGCCGCGATTTCATAGGATGCATTGCGCGCAAGTGCGGCGATCCTGCTGTGCAGTTGTTCGGGCGCCGCCCTCGCGGCTCGCGCGCCCGGTCCAGCCTCTGCGCGCAGTGGGCGCTCAGACACTGCCGCTCTCCCGCACGACAACGTAGCTCTCGTCGTTGAACCAAAGCTCGCCGTTCTTGCGCAGGATCTTTCGGGTGGCGTCCAGATAGCCCGAATTGGTCATCGCCTCTGACAGGCGTTCTTCGTCGATCTGGGCGACGTAGGTTGCGGCATTCCACGCGGCGAGCAGCGTCGACGTGCCGATGGAGGCGGCCTCATTGTCGATCTCGTCGGGCAGGGTATGCATTTCATATCGAAACAGCGCCTCGGAACTTGGCAATGGGTTGAAACTGAACTGTTTCGCCTCGTCCCCCAGCGCCGCGCGCGTGGCATCCAGCAGCATGAAGCGCGATGTCGTGAACGGGTCCTCCTGCGGCCAGACCTGTTGAATGATCTCCAGCCCTGGATCATTTCCCGCGGAATGAATGCCGAGAAGCCGCCCCTTTTCGCGAAGCCCCCGGGCGAGCGGCGCCAGGATACGCCCGGCCTTGAACTCTATGCTGGCGCTCAGCCGAAAGGGTTGGCTGGCGATGATCAGATCATAATCGGCGCGCGGCGCGTCCTTTTGCGGAATGATGTCGTTCAGCAGGAACGCGCAATCCTCTCTATACAGGATCAGCGTGGTGGGCGTCTCCGGCACCAGACTGCCGGTCTTTTCCGATACCTTCGTGCGCCAATTGCTGGCCAGAAACGTCTGCAGCTGCAGGATCTGACGCTCGAATTCCGCAGTCGTTTCACCTTTCAGTGCGACGGTTTTCCAAACCATACGGTCGCGCAATTCCTTGTTGGCGGGAACCAGCCAGGGCGCGTCTGCATAGGAAATATTGGTTATCGCCAAAACCGTTTCGGGATGTTCGAAAAAGCGGTCCGGCATCTTGTCGAGCGTCAGGCGGACATCTTCCAGGCTGATCTCCTTTCCGGATATGAGGAAGGGGAAACGCGGATAGGCCGCATGCATGGACCGCATCACCCGCGCCAGCACCGTGCCGTCGCCCATGCCCGCATCGAAGAACCGCACGGCGGGCGGCTGTGGCTTCAGCTTGGTCAGCTCGCGGGCGGCCCGGTCTGCGACGACCCATTTTTCAGAACAGGTATTCACGAACATCAGGTATTTCTGACGATTGTCGTAAAAGCGGAAATCCTTGGGTGCCCTGCTATCCGGGGCATGGACCGCTGCATCGTGATCGGGGTCCTGTCCCTGATGCGGATATTTCGCTGCAGTCGCGGCTTCGGCCATGATCGTCCCCTCGGCTATGCAGTTCGTTTGTCCTCAGGGTATCCCGTCGTCGAACACTGCTGTTGATTTGCACGATGCGGCGGCGCCCGCGGCAGGTGAACCATATTCGCTCCCAACCCGGCTGTGGGCCATGACCCACGCGCCGCCGGACAGGACCGGGGCAGGGCAGGGCAGGGATCAGAAAAAGTACAGCCGCAGGCCGCTGTCTGAAATTTCCCGCCGGGTGCGCCCATCGGGTACGATATCGTAAAACATCTGCAGCGCGGCGGCATAGGTCATCCGGTCTTCGCACCCGACATAGGGCGCGTCGCTTCCCCACAGCAGCCGTTCCGGGCCAGCCATCTGCAGCAGTCGCGCAGCATAACCGGCGATTGCTGCGGGCGGCAGGCGGAAGCCGGCGGACAGCTTTATCCAGGTGCGGCCGTTTTCGATGGACTTCATCGCCGCGACGAAACCCTCGCCCTCCATCTCCCCTTCGGATCGCAGCAGGGCGAAATGGTCGATGACGATCTTTACGCCTTGATCTTGGAGCGCCGGCAGCATCTTCGCCAGTTGCGGCCCTGACAGGTTCAGTTCCAGATGCAGATCCGCATCGGCAAGGCGGCGGACAAAGCGGCGAAAGCCATAGGATGACAGATCGGGCAGGGCGTCGCTCATCGCGATCTGAAAACGTACCCCCCGCACGCCGCGCCGGCGCAAGTCAGCCAGTTCCGTGGCACCTGTGGCAGGGTCCAGCATGACCGTTGCGCGCAGCCGGTCATGGGCGTCAAGGCATCGCAGCGTATAATCATTATAATCGCCGAACAGGCTGGCCGCTGTCACCACGCCAAAGGCGACACCATGGGCATCGAGGTCAGCCAGATAGGTTTCGACGGGATAATCATAGCCGGGCCGTGTCCACGCCGTATCGGTCAGCGGCATCGACTGCGTGAAGACGTGGCAGTGTGTGTCGATGATCGGGGGGTCGGCAACCTCGCTGGTCAAATCGCGACTCCCCGCCCAAACAGCCTTTGTCCATTGTCGTGCAGAACCTGCACCCGCTCCTCCTCGCTCAACAGAGAGGTCGCGGCAATCGCCTGGGCGACCATGTCCCCATACGTCACGGTCGTATTGCCCACATCCGACCCCCACATCAGGCGGCGCGCGCCAAAAACGTGCACCATTTCTTGTACGAAGCGGGCAGGGTCGATGCCGTTTTCCTGGAAGCGGTTCAGGTTTATTTGCGTGAATTTGAAATGGATGTTGGCTGCATCGGCAAGGGCGGCATGCTCGGCACCGACGGTTCCTTCGTCGCCGCTGTCCACCGCTGGCCAGCCGCAATGATCGATCGCGATCGGCGTGGATGGAAAGCGCCGGGCCAGCCCCTTTATCCGCTGCAACGCCGCTGCAGACGGCCGACCCGGTGCGTACATGACGACCATGGAAAGGCCCAGCGACGCGGCCATTTCCCAGCTTTTCAGAGCAGCCGAGGAATCCAGCCAGGGATACTCGCCCCTCTCGTCAGGATATCCGAACAGGCGAAGGCCGGCGACATTGTGCGCCTTTGCCAGTTCGCGGATGATCGCCGGCGTATCGGGTGCGGCGGCGTTCAGGATCAGGACTGTGGACGCGCGATCCGGGTGCTGATCCGCCACAGCCAGGGCATAGCGATTGTCGGTTTTGTAGATCGTGTTGTACTGAACCGCCGCGCCGCCCGTTACGCCGGTCTCGTCCCACAGGTTCAACAGCCGTTCCGCGTCTATAGGGTCTTTCGAAATACGCTGCCGGATTGCATCTTCGCCTTCGCGTGCACCGGTGACGTCCACCGGAAAGGCGTCGGTGTCGCTGGTGAAGAAATGCGCGTGGGTATCAAACAGCTTGACCGCTGCGTTCGGCATCGGGTGTCCTTTCCGGATTGGCGGGCGCCCGCGCATCTTCCTCCGCCGCGCGCAGGTCGCGGGCGGCCAGGCGGTTGGCCATATGCATGGTAATGGCCGGAATGATCGCGATCGCGGAGAAGATAAAGTAGGTCGCCATGCGGTCGAACCCGGCGCTCAACAGGAAACCGCCGATCATGGGTCCGATAATGGCGCCGATGCGGCCGAAGCCGACAACGAAACCGAGTCCGGTGTTCTGGGCCGCAGGCGGGTACATAAGCACTGAAACCAGGAACAGCCCTGTATAGGCACCCACGACGAAGAACGTCGTCAGCCCAGCAATGGCCAGCAGGATGATCGGCACGGGCGGTTGCAATCCAAACATGACCAGCGTCACCGCCGATGCGGTAAAGAAGATCGCGGTAAGCCTCCCCTCGCCCACCTTGCGCCCCCAGATGCCCATGGCGAGGTGGCCCAGCGCGCCGCACAACCCCGTCACCATACCGCTCGCCGCCGCCAGCGTGGGCGACAGGCCCGCATTGGCGAGGATCGTCGGTTTCCAGTTCATCAGGAAATATCCGACGATGGCATATGTCAGCGACGCCAGCCACAGCAGGATCGTACGGTTACGCAGGTCGTTGGAAAGCAGCATGCGGAATTTCCCTTCGGAAGGGTCCGCTGAGGTCGACAGTCCGGAAATCACCAATTCCCGCAGATTGAGAATGCGCATCCGCTTTCCCAGCCGGTCCAGCTTGACCAGATCGCGTGCACGCTTCCTCGCTGCCAGAAAGGCAGGAGATTCTCCCAGCAGCATGAAGCCCAAGACAAAGGTCGCGACGTTCAGCAGACCTGCCGTAAAAAAGATCGCGCGCCAGCCAATCGGCTCCAGAACGAGCGTTGCGATCCCGCTGCCAAGGATCATGCCCACTGTAAAACCCGTGTGGAGAATGGCGAGCGCAAGGTTTCGCATTTTTTCGCTCGCGAACTCGGCGACCGTAGTGTTCAGGCAGACGACCAGCGTGCCCAAACCGATGCCGGTGATGAAGCGCAGCACGAGGAGCTGCCAAATATTTGAGACGATACTGGTCAGCAGCAGCGCTGCGGCCAGAGATCCAAGCGCGATCAGCATGACTGGTCGTCGACCGAGTTTGTCTGCCTGAGGGGCAACCAGAAAGGCCCCGACCGTCAGGCCGACGGCGGCGGCGCTGAACAGCGAACCGAGGACGGCGGGGTCCATCGCCCATTCCGTCGACAGGACAGGGGCGGCCAGAGCCAGCGACACCACGTCGAAGCCGTCAGCGATGTTGGCGATACAGCAAAGCGCAATAATTGCATATTGATAGGGGCTCATGGTCTCTGGCGACCACCCGCGCGACTTATTCTGTACCGCTGCCACATTTGCCTCCCAAGCGACTGACAGTTGATCGGATCAGGACCATCCGCAAATGTCAAACATAATTCGTCTTTGACTAATTAGCTCTTGTCTCGAATATGTGTTTGTCATAATCGACCGATGTCCGTCATCCTAGAATGAAAACATTCAGGCGACGCTAGCCCGGTCGAACGATCCGGGGATGAAAACTAGCCGCTCTTGGCAAGGAATTTGGGGAGGTACGAAATGACGCGCGAACAATTGGAAACCGACGTACGGCTCACGAGCGGATTGCCCCGGCGGGGGCTGACGGGAGCCAGCTTTTCCGTCATTGCTGCAATAACAATGATGACGTCGGCGCCGTCACTTGCGCAACAGGCGACGCCGCCCGACAGCCGCGTCGACCCCGCTGCCGACCTCAGCGATCGGGCGGTTCCGGATGTCAGCGTAAATACGGCAGCCACCCCTGCCGATCCGGTAAGCTATTCTTCCGCTGAGGAAATCGTTGTCACTGGCTCGCGTTTGGGGGACGGGTTCAGTGCGCCGACTCCGGTTACCTCGATCAGTGAACAGCAGATCGAGGATCGGGTCTTCGGTGCGGTCGCCGAGTTAGCGGCCGACATTCCGCAGCTGCGCATGAACTGGAACGTTGGGCGCTCCAGCGAGCCGGTCGGCCAGAACCAGCCCGACCTTCGCGCGCTCGGTCGCGAGAAAACTCTGATCCTGCTCGATGGTCGGCGCATTGCGGCGACGAACCCCTTTGGCGGCATCGATACGAACGTATTCCCGGTCGCTCTCCTTAGTGGTGTCGACGTCGTTACCGGCGGTGCGTCGGCCGCTTACGGTTCGGACGCCGTTGCGGGTGTCATCAACTTCAACCTCGATAAACGTCTCGAGGGACTGAAGGTCGATGCTTCTTATGGCGAATCCAAATATGGCGACTTCAAGCGGCCCATCCTCTCCGCCGCATATGGCGACAGGCTGTTGGATGACCGGCTGCATGTAACCGTCGCGGGTGATTATTATCACAATACCGGGCAGACCGCGGTGGCAAGCCGCCCATGGGGCCGAAATCAATCGGTCCTGTTCACGAATCCGCCGGGCACCGTTCCGTCGCAGATGATTGCCGACTTTCCGACATTTTCAAGGATGACCTTCGGCGGTCTTATCACAGGCCAGCCGACGACCAGCCCGCTCTACGGTATCCAGTTTGGCCAAAATGGCGAGCCGCAGCCATTCGAGTTCGGCAATCCGGTCGGTACCGTTTTTCAGCTTGACGGTGATGGCGTGAATATTACCGACGAAGGGAATATCGGCGTCGATATCGAACGCTATTCGGGTTTCGGGCGTCTTTCGTTCGAAGTATCGAACAGCACCAGCATCTGGGCCGACGCACTGTACAGCAAGGTCCAGGTTCTGTCCGATCTCGCTCCGAATTACGATAATGGTACGCTGACTATCCAGCAGGACAATGCATTTCTCGACGAAGGCATTCGCCAGATAATGATCGATAATGACATTCAGTCGTTTGGTTTCGGTCGCATGAATCTGGATGACGGCTTTTCCGAAAATAATAGCGATACCGAGGTCAGCCGCTTCGCCATTGGCGCAGAGGGTGACATTGCGGGTGGCTGGTCTTGGGACACCTATGCGCAAATTTCGCGCAACTCCTTTTATCAGGAATCCGTCAACAACCGCAGCGAGAGCCGTTGGGTGCGCGGAATCGACTCGGTCATCGATCCCAATAGCGGGCAGCCAGTCTGTCGCGTGAACGCGGACGGTAACGCGGCGAATAACGACCCGGCCTGTGTTCCGATCAACGTATTCGGCCCCGGCTCGATCAGCAACGCGGCAAAGGATTACTACCGCGGCACGTCCTTTTACGAGGCGGACATGGATCAGGATGTCTTCGGTCTGAACTTCCGGGGTACGCCGCTTTCCACCTGGGCTGGCCCCGTGGCATTCGCCGTCGGTGCCGAATATCGCCGGGAAAAAATCGTCAGCGTCAGCGACCCCCGGTCCGAAATGCGGGACTGGAGGTCGATTAACCAGCAGCCTTTCTCGGGCAAGTTGAACGTGAAAGAGGCCTATATGGAGGTCGGCGTTCCGCTTGCCGAGGGGAAGCCGTTCGCGGACAATCTCGAAATCAACGGCGCGGTTCGCTATGCCGATTACAGTTCCAGCGGCGGCGTCGTCCCTTGGAAGATCGGCATGAACTATTCGCCGATACCGTCAGTGCGTTTCCGCGGAACCATTTCGCGCGACATCCGCGCCGCCAATGTCAACGAACTGTTCTCCGGACAGAATCAGGTCATCCGCGGCGAACCTGATCCCCGGTCGAATTCCAACAACTCCATCCCGCCGTCCTATTTCATTACGTCGCTGACGGGCGGCAATCCGAACCTGACACCGGAAAAGGCGGACACGCGCTCCATCGGTGTGGTTGTACAGCCTGAATTCCTGCCGGGCTTCAACGCGTCGATCGATTATTATTCCATCAAAATCGATGATGCGATTACGGCGCTGCCGGCAGCGACGATCATTTCCAACTGTTTCGTGGCCAATATTGATTCATATTGCGATTTCATCACCCTGGGCGCCGATAACCTGATCAATTCGGTGCAGGCAACGCTTTTGAACGTAAATACTGCCGAAACGTCGGGTATAGATTTCGAGGCGACCTATCGCATGCCGATCGGGCCGGGCTCGTTCAGCTCGCGGCTTCTCGTAAACTGGGTCGACAAGCTGCTTCTTGGTACTGAGGGCGGCACGATCGACTATGTCGGCGACCTGGCCACCGACTATTCCGGACAACCGGAATGGAAAGCCAATCTGGATCTGACCTATACCGCCGATACGTGGCGGGCGGGTCTCTTCTTCCGCTATATCGGTGGCGGCAAATTCCGTTCCTTCTATGTTGATGACGTCAACCTGCCTGCCGACCAGAACGATATTAACGGCCGCCTCTACACCAACATCTCCGCGGCTTATCAGTTGACCGACGGCATCGAACTATATGGCAAGATCGACAATCTGTTTGACGTCGACCCACCGATCGCACCGAACTTCATCGTGCAGCCGACAATTGCCAACTCCCAAATGTTCGACAAGATCGGTCGCTATTATGTGGGAGGCGTCCGTCTTCGCTTCTAGCCGACCTGCAGGCTCAGTTTGCGCACCGGGTGTCCCTTTGGGCGCGCCCGGTGCGCTTGTTCCTGATCATGTCGGAGAGCATTCAAGATGATGGACCCAGCGTCGCCCCAAGGCCGTATCAAGCAGGCGCCCATGGGCTGGTATCAATACGCCGTCGTCGCCCTATGCGTGCTTGCCTATGCGGCGGACGGAGTAGATGTCGTCACGCTTGCTTATGCGGGTCCGGTGATGATCGCCGAATGGGGCATATCCCCGGCGGCGTTCGGTGTTGCCTACACCGCCACGCCCGTTGGCATTGCGGTGGGTTCGATATTTCTGTCTCCCTTCGCCGACCGTGTCGGGCGCCGCACCATGACGGTCTGGATCCTTGGCCTGTTGTCGGTGCTGCTTGTGGCGACGGCCATCGTTCACAATTTACCCCTGCTTCTCGGCCTGCGTTTCGTAACCGGCATTTTGCTGGGCGCCCTGGTGGTTACCCTGAATGTTACGGTTGCCGAATTCAGCAATGAGAAGCGCTCCAACTTTTTCGTCGGCATTTTGCATACCGGATATTCCTTTGGCAGCATGCTGTGTGGGGCGCTGGCGGCGCTTTTGATCGAACCCTATGGATGGAGGGCGATTTTTTGGGCGGCCGCGGTTCTCAATTTCAGCTCATTTATCCTCGCATTTTTTCTACTTGCCGAATCCCCCGACTATCTGGTCGCGCGTCGACCCGCTCGTGCGCTTGAACGGCTGAACGCGACGTTCCGCCGAATGGGGCAGCCGGAATATGCCGAAATGCCGCCAGCCCCTCGAGAAGCAGCGCCCCAGTCAAAGAAGAGGCGCGGCTTCTCCGTCTTTCCCAAAAGCCTCTGGTTGGCACTTGGGCTTTTGTGTCTCGCGGGCTTCAGCTTCACCAGCAGCGGCGCGTTCATGGCCGGGTTCAAGCCGCAGATTCTCGAGATGGCCGGTCTCGACATGACCCGCATCGGAATCGCCGGGATGTTTTCCTCTGGGGCGGGCATCATCGCCCATGTCAGCGTCGGCGCATTGGCGCGACGCGTGGGCGAAATCAGGATCACGATCATCTTCCTGCTTGCGACAGCGGTGGCCATGTTCATCCTGACCAGCGTTCCAACTGGTGCCGTGATGGCGCTCATCGCAACGGCAGCACTTTGGGGCTTCTTCAATGTCGGCAGCTATACGGCGCTGATCCTGGTCAATCTGAACTTTTTCGACGCCACTCTGCGTAACACCAGCCTCGGCATCATGATGGGGTTTGCACGCATAGGCGGGATCGTCGGGCCATTGGCCGGCGGCGTCGCGATCGGTGCTGACCTGGGCCGCTTCTGGGTTCTGGCGATCTTCGGGTCGATCCTGATCATTCCCGCCTTGTCGGCATTCTTTCTCGCCATGACTCGTCGTGACCAGGGCATTGCGTCGTAAAACGCGCCGAGGCACGGGCGATGCGTAGTAACTCTGCCGCCTCTGAAGCGGTCCACCGGAAAGATGATTTCATGAAGCATGTTGTACCTGTCGGGGCCTTCACAGCGGTCTGCATAGCTGGGCTGCTGGTCTCGGCCTGCGGCGAACAGGATAGCGGCGCGGTTACAACGGCCAAAGACATGGGCGAACCAGTCGTACGGCAAGCCAGCACTCCGAGCTTTCAGCCTGCTGAGGCAGACGAATACGGCCTGCAGGATGCTGCACTGGATGAACCTGCTGAGGAGCAGCCGGTGGCGGATGCCGGCAATGTGCAACTCGCGTCATATGCGACCGCTCCCACTACCGCGGCCGCCGTTACTTCAGCGACGCATATCGCGCCGCAGGCTGAACCCGCAATGCAGGCATCGTCACCGGCAAAGCCGCCCGCATCATTTGCGATGTGTGCGGTTTGCCATAGCGTTGAACGCGATGGGCCGAAGAAGCTGGGACCAAATCTCAATGGTGTGTTTGGCGCTGAGGCGGGCGCGCAGAGCGGCTATAATTATTCGCCGGCAATGCGTGATCTGGATGTTCGCTGGTCGCGCGAAACGCTCGATCAATATCTCGCCGATCCTAAGGGCTTCGTTCCCGGGACAAAGATGCTGATGCCCGGCATGAACGATGCGAGCAAAAGAAACGAGATCATCGACTATCTGGAGGCACGGACATGAAGACAATCGCGATCATTGCAGCGGGCGTGGCGCTCGCTGGGCCCGCTGCGGCGCAGTCCCTGCGTCCCGCGCTCGACTATGCCAGCGCGGCGACGATCCGCGATACCTGCATTGCCTGGGCGGGGGAGCGTGATCTGAAAATAACGCTTTTCGTAATGGACGCACACGGCCGGCCGATCACATCCGCGCATATGGATGGTGTATCGACCGCAGCAGGCGAAATCGCACGATGGAAAGCTGAATCTTCGTCGAAATCCGGTCGCAAGACGGCGGATCTCGCCGCCATGAAACCGCCCGCGAACATGCCGACGGTTGCCGCTATTGGCGGCGGCGTTCCCATTTATACGACCGATGGCATATTGCTGGGCGGGGTAGGGACGTCCGGCGCAAAATCCGAAGAGGATGCTGCCTGCGGCACGGCCGGGGTAGAGGCGGCCGGGCTCAGCGCCAGCCGCCCCGAATAGCCCTAATAGGCGTCGATTTCCTTCAGCGCCTCTGCCACCAGGCCCCAGCTTTCGACGCCGCCCGCGACGCCGATATAAAGTGTCGTCTGCAACAGCGTTTCGCGGATATCCTCCTTCGTCGCGCCGTTTTGGACCGCGCATTTGGTCAGGCGTTTCAGCGGCACATGGCGGTTCAGCGCCGCGCAGATTGCCATGGTGATCATGCTGCGTTCGCGCAGCGTCAGGCCCTCGCGAGACCATGTCTCGCCAAAACAGGCGGACGTTACGAAATTTTCCAGCGGTTCGTGGAAATCGTCGGCCGCGTCCAGCCGTTCGACGCTTGCTTCGCCGAACAATTGTTTCCGCATTTCCCGGCCCTTTTGGAAGGCGGGATCATCTGTCTTTAATGCCATGTCTGGTTCCTCTTTATTTAAGATAGGGCCGGGCGGCGTTGCCCAGCCATTGCATTTCGTCTCTGGCCGCTTCTGAAAAGCGCACCGCGCGCAAAAAGCCGTGCGGCATTGCCTGCGCCACGCGAAATGTCGTTGTCACGCCGTGGGCGCGAAGCCGATCCTCATATTCCGCATTTTCCTCGCGCATCCGATCATGCTCGGCAGCCAGTATGATCGTCGGCGGCAGGCCGTGCAGACCGTCGCGTTGAAGCGGCGGTGGTGGTGCGGGATCATCGCGGTCGCGGTCGCGATAGGTTTGAATGATTGCTTCCAGAATGGGCAGGGGCAGAACCGGATCAGCGGCCTCGCGATACGCAGTCCGCGTCTCGTCAATGTCGAACATGCCATAGCAGAGCAGTTGGCAGCAGGGCAGGGGCGCGGCACCGTCGCGTGCCGCGATCACCAATTGCGTCGCAATGAAGGCTCCGGCGCTGTCGCCTGCGACGCCAATGCGGTCACGATCGATCGACAGCAGGTCCGCCATTTGCACTGTCCAGGCGAGCGTATCGACCGCTTCATCCAGCAGCGCCCGCGTCGTCGCCTCGGGCAATCGGCGATAACCGACGCTGATGACGACGGCCTCCGCAGCTTCCGCGAGGGCGGTGGCGAGTGCATCGTAACTCTCGATGCTGCCGGTCGTGAACCCACCACCATGAAAATACACCAGCGCCGCGCGAGTCTCCACCTTCGGGCGATAGATCCGCACGGGCGTTTCCCGGCCCGCGGTAACGACGAAACTGTCGACCACCGTCATCCCCTGTGGCCGCGGATAGGCGATGGCGGCGGCATCCCGATCGGCGATCAGGCGTGACTGTTCCAGCGAAAGCGTCCGCCCCACCGTGCCGGCGCGGACCGTCTCGATATATTCCGCCAGTCCGTCTGCGAGTTCGGGGGGTGCCGCCAAGTTCAGTTCCAGAGGCGCTGCGAGGCGATCGCCGCACCCTCAACCAGGGCGGACAGTTTGGCCCATTGAACCTCTGGATGGACCCGCGCCATGTTCCAGCCCTGGGAAAAGCCGCAATCCGTGCCCGCGATGACATTTTCGCGGCCTACGGCACTGGCGAAATTCTCGATGCGCATGGCGACCAGTTCCGGATGTTCGACCACATTGGTCTGGTGGCTGACCACGCCGGGCACCAGGATCTTGCCGTCGGGCAGCTTCACATCCTTCCACACCGTCCACTCATGTTCGTGGCGCGGGTTGGCGCCTTCGATGACATAGGCCTGTGCATTGATCTTCAGGATCAGATCGACGACCTCGGTCAGCGGCACGTCGGTCGTATGCGGCGTATTCATGCTGCCCCAGCACATATGATAGCGGACGCGGTCCTCGGGTATGCCGCGCAAGGCGTGATTATAGGCCTCGATCTGCATTTCGGATGCGCGCCGCAGATCCTCTGGGGAGGGATTGGGATTTCCGGGCAGCACCTGATTGCGCGAGGGCAGGCCCAAGTCCAACTGAACGACGAAGCCGACGTCGACGATGGCCTTATATTCTTCATGCATCGCATCAGCGAGCGCATAGAGATAGGCGGACGTGCTTTCGTAAACCTCGCCTGCCTCGGCATCGTCGCGGGCGGGGGTTGCCGACGGCATGAAGGCTTCGACGAACTCCTTGCCCTCCAGCGCGGCCTTGTAATTGTCGAGGTCCCGCTGCAGTGCGTCATGGCCCTCATAGGTGATGGGGCCGACCACATGGCTGCGTGGCATCGGCATCGAAACGGCCTCTCGGACCTTTTCCTCGTCCAGCTCCGGCGACATCCACATGGTTTTGTACATGGCATTATATTGCTTCATGAAGCCGGGGAATTCCTCGCTCAGCTTCGCATAATAGGCACCGCGTTTTTCTGGCGGCTGTTGTTCCAGCCCGCCTAGGCGATCGGTCACATAATTGTGAAAGCTTGGCTTTGAAATTTCGCCGTCGCTCGGCATGTCGATGCCGATTTCGGCCTGCTTCGCGACGACTTCGGCCACGCCTGCTGTAACATCGGCTTCGAATTCCGCCTCGTTCACCGGCTCGCCCAGGGCCTTGTGCATCATGTGCCGCAACACGTTTACGGGCCGGATCAGGCTGCCGACATGCGTGGTTAGGATGCGATCGGTGCTACGCTTCATACGATACTCCCCTTCTGATGCTATCGACTTCACTGACCGGCAGACGGAGAAGGAAATGCCGATTAAAAGTGCCGATTTATGAAAGCTTGGCTTATAGTATCTTTGGTGCCATGTTGAATGAAGTTTGTAAATAGCGACTCTGGAGACCATGCGTGAGACATGGCAGACGGGGGTGCCAGAAGGGGAGAAAGCAGTGTTCGACGGGTCTGTCAGGCGCAAATTGGAGGCGGGAGACACCGTCTTTGGCAGTTTTTTCAAGTTCGATTCGCCCGCGATTGCCGAACTGTTCGGCTTGTCCGGCTTCGACTTTCTGATCATCGATGCAGAGCATGGCTGCTACACCCATGCGGGCATCGAAAATATCATTCGCACCTGCGAGCGCGTTGGCATGGGCAGCGTCGTGCGTACCCCGGACGCGGGCGAGGCGAATATCCTTCACGTTCTCGACAGCGGCGCCGGCGGCATCCAGGTGCCATCCCTGAAAAGCGCTGCGCAGGTTGAGGAGGTGATCCGCTATGCCAAATATTGGCCTATCGGGGAACGCGGTTCGGCCCGCGCCTGCCGCGCCGCAGGCTACGGTATGTCCGGTCCGGATTATGAGGAGCGGGCGAACAAGGAAACGCTGGTCAGCGTCCACGTCGAAAACAAGGAAATGGTCGAGGATATAGAGGCGCTCTGCCAAGTGGAGCATCTCGATGTCCTGTTCATCGGCCCGGGCGACCTCAGCCAGTCGCTCGGCCATCCCGGCAATGCCGGTCATCCCGATGTGGTGGCAGCCATCGACCGCGTGATCGAGGTTGCTGCCGGGCGAAAGCATATCGGCACCGTCGTCAGCAATGCCGAGCAGTTGGAAAGCTACGTCGCCCGCGGTGTCAAATATATCGCCTGGCTATCGGACCTCGGCCTCCTGCGTGGCGCGCTGAAATCGGCGGCCGCGAATTTCGATGCGCACCGCAAATCCTGACACAGCAGAGATAGGACATAAAAGATGAAACGACCCGCTGGTGGACGTGGCCGCGAACTAAAGGACGTCGCGCCTCTGCTCGACGAACTGACAGAGGACATTCTTTACGGGAAGGTGTGGGAGCGCTCGGAATTATCACCCCGCGATCGCAGCCTGATTACGATCACCTGCCTGATCGCGCTGAACCGCGATCAGGCCCAGGGCCATATGGAATATGGCATCGAAAACGGTCTGACGGTGGAGGAACTGGGGGAGGCCATTGCGCATATCGCCTTCTACGCCGGCTGGCCGGTATCGGTCAGCGCGGCCCGAAAGCTGAAGACCATCGTCGACGCAAAGGCCGCTGAATAAGCAGCCAATATAGGGGAGTATCTGGGATGACAGAAGCCGACGCCACCGCTCCTCGTTCCGAGCCGGTCGACATCGAAACCTTTATCGACAACGTGCAATTCTCCGCCTTTCACTGGCGCGTCATGCTGATCGGCGCGATGGCGATGCTGGTGGACGGCTTCGACCTAGGCGTACTCAGCTGGGTGCTACCGATGGTATCCGACGATTTCGGCGTGGAGCGGACCGATCTGACCTGGGTGCTGTCCATGCAGATGGCGGGCATGGTCCTGGGCGCTTATTTCATCGCGCCAATCGCCGACCAGATCGGGCGTAAACGCCTGCTGATCTATTGCCTGCTTGCGGTATCCGCTTGCTGTTTCGTGACGATTTTCACCCAGACCGTGTGGCAGCTGGCGATTGCGCGGCTTGTCACCGGCATGTTTGCCAGTGCGGTCATTGCCAATATGGTTGCACTGTCGTCCGAGCTGGCGCCTGCGCGCAAGCGCTCGACGATGGTGACGATCGTGCTTGCCGGATCCATGCCGGGCGCGATCCTGGGTTCGCTGATGCAGGCGTTTCTGCTGGAGCCCTTTGGCTGGCACATCGCCTTTTACATCGGTGCGGCTTTGCCGCTGATCCTTGTACCGGTGATGATTACATTATTGCCGGAATCGCCAAAGTTCATCGCGACGCGCGACCCGAAGGATCCCCGGCTGCTGGCGATCCTCGCGGAACTGAACCCGAACAATGATCCCATCACCATTGCCCCGCGCCAGGTAACGGAAAAGCGCCAGGGCGGTTTTACGTTGGTAAAGGATCTCTTTGCTCCGGGGCTGGCGCTTCCCACCATATTGTTGTGGCTTGGCTTCATTAGCTCCTTTGCCTTTATCAGCGCCGCCACGTGGAAAACGACCGTGTTCCGCGATCTTGTAGGGCTCGAATGGCATGCGGTGGGCATCACCACCGGAATCGGCGTGATATTCGGCGCCGTCGGCATGGTGACCATCGGCATGGTGATCGACCGTTTTGGCTTTAAGGCGATCGTCCCGTCCTACTTCCTGATCGCGTCCGCTGCGGCCATTGGCATGGCGATCTTCGCGCCGGGATGGGGGATGTACGTGGCCCTGGCCATTAATGCGGCGGCGCAGCATGCGGCGCATGCCGGGCTCGCCTCCATTGCCTCTACGCTCTATCCGACCAGGAATCGGGCAACCGGCGTCGGCTGGGCTTACGGCGCGGGCAGGGCGGCATCTACCATTGGGCCCTTTTATGGAGCCTTGGCACTGGATCAGAATTGGGGGGCACTGGGCTATTTCCTTTTGCTCGCCGCGCCGCTGGCATCCGCTGGTCTGGTGATCCTGTTCCTGCTGACCGTCAAACCCCTGACCACCATTGGACGCGCGACCGCGCACTAGACGGTTTCGCTCATTATCTCCCGCCCCCCAGTTACAACCGGGCGGTGGGGGAGGTGGCGATCTCCCTTTCAAATTTCTTGTGGATCAGCCGCGTTGAACGCCGGGACGGCTATATTCCGGCGTAAATTCTTCCGGCTTGGCACTGTCTTCCAACGAATTCAGCAGCCTGGTCAGGCTTCTTCGTAGGTCGCGCTGCTCTTCGGCGCTCAGGATTTTCAGAATATCGCGCTCGATCGCGCGTGAATCCCTGCGGCATTCGGCCAGAGTATCCGCGCCCGCCTGCGTCAGCCGCAATTCCAGGCGACGCTTGTTCGTGTCGCTGACCCGGCGTTCGATCAGTTCCTTGTTTTCCAGCATCGCAATTTGCTTGATCATCGTCTGCGGCTTGACGTCGTACAGACGCGCAAGTTCTGCCGATGATGTGCCGGGCATGGTCGACAGCGTGGTCAGCAGGCGGAACTGAACGGCCGTAATGCCCAACGGCTGAAACACGTCCTCCAAGCGCACATAGGCCTTGTACTGCACCTGTTTCACCAGGTGCAGTATGGAATGTGTGCTGGCGGGGGCTTTGTTTTGCGTGGCTTTTGCCATGCGCGCCTATTGTCGGATCGCGCGGTCCGTGTCCAGTTGCCGCCCGCCTTGTCAGCCCGCCTTCAGCCGCTTGGACGCCAGCGCCGCGCCCTCTGCCAGCGCAGACAGCTTTGCCCACACAATCTCTGGATGACCGACGCGGGACCCGATGCCGCAGTCGGTGCTTCCCTGCAGATTTTCCATGCCGACCAGGCGGCCATAATTGACCAGCCGTTCCGCTACCAGCTCCGGATGTTCGACCAGATCGGTGAAATGGCCGACGACGCCTGGCGCGATCATCTTTCCGTCGGGCAGCCTGGCATCCTCGAACACATGATATTCATGGGCATGCCGCACATTGCTCGCCTCGAATGTGTAGCATTGCGCATTCACCTTGTAGAGCAGGTCGACGATGTGCCGGAATTCGATGTCGTGCACGTGCGGCCGATGTCCGCTGCCCCAGCACATGTGAAAGCGTACCAGCTCCTCGGGCAGGCCGTTCAGCGAATGGTTGATGACCTCGACCGCAAATTCCAGATGCTTGCGATAGTCATCGACGGACCAGTCCGGATAGAACATCCACGCGGTGGCGAATTCGGGCTCGTCCAGCTGCACGACCAGGCCGGCATCTGTAATGGCCTTATATTCTTCGCGCATCGTTTCGGCGACGGCCATCATATAGTCTTCTTCGCTGTCGTAATATGCGTTGCGCGCGCCCGCACCGGCGCTCAGCGGACCCAGCGCGGCGATGAAGCCGTCGACTTCGCCTTTTCCCTCCAGCCCCTTTTTCAGCGCGGCGATGTCCGCCTGAATTGCCTCCTGGCCGACATATTCCAGCTTGCCCGTGCACACTTTCTCGTCGGTCTTGGGCTGTGGTTTCTTGCCCGGCGTCATGAATCCGGGGCGGACGGGTCCGCCCGCGCCCGCGAACCACAGGCCGGAGTCATAAAAGCCGGGAAAGTCGCGCCGGTCGCGCTCGCCTGGCCCGGCGCGCTTCGGCGTGGCGGACGGATCCTTGGGCAGCGTCTCCCAGCCGTTCACGCGCGCCTGCACATAGCCTGTGTAGCTGCCCATATTGGCCGCTTTCACATATTCGCCGTCATTGATGACATCCAGACCGCACTCAATCTGCTTGTCGACGACCTCCTGAACCGCAACGGGCAGCCGCTTGTCGATGGCATCGCGATTGCTGCCGGCATCCACCAGCAGTTCGTCCAGATCCGCGGGTCGAGGCAGGTTTCCGCCGTGCGTGGTAAGGATATGATCTGTGGAACGACGCATAATTATCTCCGTGGGTAGCGTGCGGCGCGTCAGCGCCGGCGGGTGAATTTCTGAATTTGATGATCGGCATGGGCTTCGTCGATCCAGCCGGGACGCAGCGCGAAGCTGTAGGTGACTTCGGCCACATAAACATCGCCATGGCCGTCAACGGTAATGCTATGTGGGGCGATGAAATTGCCCGGTTCGTGACGCGCGGATGACGAGCCGCCCCACCGGTCCAGCACCTTGCCATTTCGGTCCAGAACGCTGACGCGGCCCGGCCGGTCTTCCATCATTTCACCATGGACGAAGCTTTTCTTTCCCTTTGGCCGCCATAATTCCGCGACATAGGCCAGGCCATCGCCGTCGAAGGCGATATCGCAGGGGCGCTGCACGTCGGTCCATTCCTCCAGAAATTCCCCCTCTGGAGAGAATATCTGGATGCGGTCGTTTTCGCGATCACAGACCACAACCCGCCCTTCGGCGTCACAGGCAATACCGTGCGGCAGGTGGAATTCGCCCGGTCCGGTTCCAATCTCGCCCCAGGATCCGATCAGCTCGCCCTCTGCCGTAAAGCGGTGGACGCGGCAATTTCGATATCCGTCCGCCACGAACAACTCACCGTTCGGCGCCACGGCAAGATTGGTGCAACCGTTAAAAGGTCCTCCCGGATAGCGGATGCATTCGCAGGCATGCACTTCGTAGGGCGGGTTCGCCTCATATCCAGTATCCGATGGCTCGCCCGGCACACCCAGCGTCATGATCGCCTCTCCCTCCAGGGAAAAGACGCGGATGCTGTGGTCACCATTGTCGACGCAATATACCCGATCGTCGGGTCCGATGGTCAGGCCGTGCGCCATGGTGAAGATTTCGTCCCCCCACGCGCCGATGAAATTGCCGCCCCGATCGTAAATCAGCACCCGATGGGGGAAACGCGTGAACAGGAAAACCCTGTCCTTTGAATCTGTGGCGACGCCGGTAACGTCACGGTGGCTGAAGCCTGCAGGCATTTTTTCCCAATGCGCGTCGACGTCAAATATCGGCACGGCCATTTCCGCGGCAGGCGGCATATCGTTCCCCAAGATGCGTCGCGTCCAGACGACACGGACAGTCATTGCGGCGACTATGGCGACCTCAGTTCGCGTTTGCAAATGATGAATGCCATATGATAACGGCGATTGACAATTTGCCCTCCCTGTTGCTCAGGTCGGGGTTACACCTGTGGGGAGAGGACCGGAATGTCCGACAAGGGCACGGCAACAGTTGATGTCGAGGAATTCCTCGACAATCTGAAATTCAACAGGTTTCACCTGACCATATTGATCATGTGCACGGCGCTCGCGGCCATTGACGGTTACGAGCTTTATGTCGTCGGATGGGTGCTGCCGAACCTGGCTGAGGATTTCGGGGTCGCCCGGACAGACATTACTTCGGCGATGATCGCGCAGCAGATCGGTATGCTGCTGGGTGCCTTCGTCATTCCGCCCCTCGCCGACCGTCTCGGTCGGCCGCGCGTTCTGTTCCTCTGTTATGCGGGCATGACGTTGAGTGCGTTTGCCATTCTGCATACCACCTCGCTGGTGCCCTTTACGATCTGCCGTTTCATCGCGGGCCTTTGCGGAACGGCGATGATCCCCATTCTGGTAACTTTGGCGTCAGAGGCTGCGCCAAAACGCCTGCGGTCGACCATGAGCACGATTACCGTTTCGGGAACCATGATCGGCGCTCTTCTGGGCGCGGGAATGCAGGGCTTCGTGCTCGAACCCTATGGATGGCAAGGCGCCTTCTGGATTGCGGTCGTGCTGCCGGGAGTGATGTTGCCGCTCATCTGGTTTTTCATGCCGGAATCCCTGCGCTCGATCGCAGCCCGCAATCCCCAGGATCCGGAGATCAACCGTGTGGCAAAGCGGATGCAGCCGCGCGGTGCGGCCCCGGTTCTCGTAACGGCGCAGCCGCGACCGACCCGGGACGGCAAGAAGCACACCATGGTCTCCGACATTCTCGGACCCGGTCATCGCATGAAGACATTGCTGATGTGGGCGGTCGCGATTTCCAGTTTCGTGTTCATTACCGCCGGAGTCTGGAAGACGACCATATTCAAGGATGTGATCGGCCTCGACTGGCAGCAGGTTGCCACGATCAATGCAACGAACACCATCGCCGGCTTCTTCGGCATGATCTTCATCGGCGTGTTCATCGACCGCTTTGGGTTCAAGATCGTCATGACGGGCACCTTCCTGCTCGCCGCCGTCGGCGCGGTAATGATTGGCGTGCTCGCGCCCGGCATCGGCATGTTTGTCGCCGTGGGCGCGATGGCCATATTTCAGCATGGCGGACAGGCGGGCATCGCCGCGATGGCGGCTGCGCTGTATCCCCCCAGTCACCGGGCGACCGGCGTTGGCTGGGCGTATGGCGCAGGGCGGGTCGCCTCGATCTTCGCCCCGCTGTTCGGCAATGTCGTCCTGAACGGCAATTACGGGCCTATCGGAATTTTCGCATTGTTGGCCGTGCCGCTGGCATCCGCAGGACTCTTCTCGTTCTGGCTCATGAGCCTGCGGGATGCGCCGAAAATTACGCGGGCCGATCTGAAACATGGCTGAGGATGGGGCAGGGGCTACCGCGCCCAAGGTCGACGCTCACGCTCATATCTTTACCTGTGACATGCCGTTCGCGGCAGGGGCGCATTCTCGGCCCGACTATGATTATTCGGTGGAAAACTACCTTGCCGATCTGCGGGCAAACGGCCTTTCCCACGGGGTGATCGCTGCTGCCAGCCTTTACGGTGATTATAATGACTACACACTACAGGCACTTCGCACGGCGCCAAATCTGCGCGCGACCGTGATCCTGACGCCGGAAACATCCGCCGCCCGCCTGCGCGATCTGGCAGCGGTGGGTGTAGTCGGGGTGCGGTTGGTCTGGCGCCGGCTGCAGCAGTTTCCTGACCTCACATCCGAACCGTGGGCTGGCTTCCTACAGCGGCTCGCGAATGCGGGGCTGCATGTCGAACTGCTCGCCGGTGCCGCCGACCTGCCCGCCCTCCTGCCACCCTTCATCGAAAGTGGCGTCCGGGTCGTGGTCGATCATTTCGGCGTTCCTTTGCGTGAGGAGGGGGCGAGCGGACCAGGCATGGACGCGCTCTTTCGGGCGGTGGCCGCCGGCGATTGCTGGGTGAAGATCTCGGCGGGCTTTCGCCTGCCATTTGCGAACGCCCAAGCATGCACGGATCGCCTGCTGGCAGAGGCGGGGACTGAGCGCCTCTTATGGGGCAGCGACGCCCCCTTCATAAATCACGAGGCGGAGGTCGATTTTCCTGCCGCGCTGGCGCTTTACCGCCGCCTCGTTCCCGATGGCCATGTGCGCGCGGCCATCGACGACACCGCTATTGAACTTTATTTTTCCTGAAGGGGAGTATCCCATGAACCGCAAAGAGCGCGCAATTGCGTCGGCTGAACTGGAGATGGGGGTGGCCGATTTCTGGCATGACGTCGATACGAACTGGGGTCGTCGCGCTGGGGAATATTACGCCCCGGAGGGTGTTTACCGCTCGGGCAAGCTCAATCTGGAGGGTCGCGAGGCCATTCAGGATTTCTATTCCTGGCGTGAAGCGCGCGGCGCGCGCGTTGCCGTTCACGCTTACAGCAATTTTCGCGCTGACTTCTCCGATGACGGCACGGCGGAGGCGACATGGTATATGCTGCTATGGGCCGCCGATGGAGAGGCGCCGTTGGAAAGTACCGCGCCGACCCGCATCAGCCGTGCAAAGGAAATTTTTCGCTGGGACGATGAAGAGGGGCGGTGGCTGTGCACCAGCCGGACGCTGGAAAACCTGTTTCGCGGCGGTGCGCAGCTTAATTTTACTTGAGCGCTAGTTACGCCGCGCGAACAGGCGCTTGCCCGTATCGTGCAAGACCTTGCGCCGCTCCTCCTCGGTAAGGAGGCCGGTGGCGGCGTTCGCCCGGCGAACCATATCCGCGAACTCCCCCTTGGTATTGCCGAAATCCGATCCCCACATCAGCCTGTCGGCGCCGTACAGATCGACGACGTGCCGCAGGAACTGGTCAGAGGGGATGCCTGCGGCGTCGAGGACGTTCAGGTTGATCGTCGTCAGCTTGAAATAGACATTCTTCTTCGCCGCCAGGGCGTGGTGGGCTGCACCCAGTCCGAAATCGGGCGCATTTTCCGCCGCTGGCCAGCCAATATGGTCAAGAACGACCGGCAGGCGTGGGAAGCGTGCGGCCAGTTGGCCAATCCGCGTCAGCGCCGCCTCGCTCGGCCGTCGTCCCGGCAGGTACATCAGGACGACCGCAATGCCCAGTTTGTCGGCCTCTGCCCAGACGTTGAGCGCCGCCTCGCTTTCCAGATAGGAATAATGGCCGGTGCTGTCCGGAAATCCCGTCATACGGATTCCGGTCACGCCGCGTTCGGTGACGAATTTGCGCAACAGGGCGGGTGTATCGGCCGATTGAGGATCCAGAATGACGACGGCCCCGATCCGATCGGGATGGGAGTCGCACACGTCCATCAGATAGCGATTATCGGTTTTATAGGTGCTGTTATACTGCACCCCGGCGCCGCCCTCCACATGGAGGCCATCCCATGATTTCAGGATGATCTCCGCCGTTGACGGGGCGCTGAGCACACGCTTTCGCAGTTCGTCGGCGCCCTCGCGCGCACCGGCGGTATCTATGGGATATCTGGCGACATCATTGGAAAAGAAATGCGCGTGTGTATCGAACAGCATTGTCTCGTGCCTTTCTCCTGACGCCCTAAATCCCGGCAGGCACGTCAGCAGCACGAATGCCATCCATGTCCTGACAGTGCGTTGCACGGATCTCGAACCTTCCGAAAAGGAGGGCACCCATGAAGGATGCCCTCCAGGCGGGGGAGGCGAGGTGGATCAGAATTTCTTGCGCACACCGACCATGAAATTCCGTCCAACCTTGTCGTAATATTGGCCGTTCACCGGTCCGTTCAGGATGATGTACGGGGTGGGGGGCGGATCCTTGTCGAACAGATTATTGATGGCGCCGAACAATTCGAAGTCCCGGTCTACCCCGGCAAAGATCTTGCCGAACAAATTGAAATAGGTGATGGCGGGAACCGTATTGTCGTTGATCGTGTTCGACGGCTGCGTGTTGTAAAGCACGTCCTGCTTACCCTTGCTGATGAAAATCGTCTGCAGGGTCAGCTCGAAGCTGTCATTGCCAAGTGTCTGCGACAGGTTTCCCCGGAAGGTCGGGATTGCGCCCAGATTGGCCCAGCCATTCTCGCCCGCCCTGTCCACCGGCGGCGCGCCAGTACCTGAATCCACATATGCGTGGAAGATATAGGTGCCGCTGGCATTGATCGAATAACGCCCGCCATCGCCCATGAAGCCGACATTGGTGTTATAGTTCAGCGTCATGTCGACGCCTTCCTGCTCGAACGCGCCGACGTTCAGGGATCCGGCGACCAGGCCCGTCTGGATCCGGTCGTTCGGGTCGGCCGTGCTCGTGTCGGGGCCATAGCTGAACAGGCTACAGAAATAATCTTCGCCCTGGCTGCACAGATTGGCGATATTGACCGTGGAAAGGTTGGTAATCGCGTTGTTGATCTTGATATTATAGTAATCCACCGACGCACCCAGTCCACGCAGCGCTCCGCTACCGCGATAGGCGAAACCTGCCGTCCAGGTATCTGCGGTTTCCGCTTCTGCGTTTGGATTGCCAGCACTGGTATTCTGCGGAATGACGGCGTTCTTGGTCACTCCGTCCACGACCAGAGTGACATTGTTCGTCACATTACTGCCCGGGCTCGCTATTTCGTTGATTGCAGGTGCACGAATATCGCGGGAGCGCGCAACGCGAATATTAAACCCGTCGAACGGCTCCCACACGCCGCCCAGTTTCCAGGCCGTCTGACCACCTACGCTGCTATAATCGGCATAGCGGACCGCGCCGTTCACGTTCAGCGTGCGGGCGCCCGGCAGATCGTCCAGCAGGGGCACGGTCGCCTCGACGTAACCTTCCTTCACGTTGAACTTGCCCTCATAGGGGACGGCGTTACCTGCTGTCAGAAAGCCGTTGTTCGAGGCCACTTCGTCCGCCGTCAGTTCCTGCGTTTCCCGGCGATATTCGCCGCCGAACGCCACGACGACGGGGCCGGCCCATGTGTCGAAGGGTTCGCCGACAACGTTCGCAGCGGCCGTCAGCTGATCGTACTTCACTTTATTGATGCCTTCGCCCCAGATATATTCCTGGGACGCGATCGTGGAATTGCCTTCGCCAAACAGGTTCAGTGGCTGACAGCCGGCGGCAGCGGGGTTTCCTTCCAGAACGCCGCGGCACACTATGCTGCCGGTGTTGGGGTCCCGCACGGCGTCCAGCGCAAAATTCAGGTTCGCGCGAATGGGATTTTCAAATGTCTTGGATGTGTAGTTGTTAACCCCGTAGGATACGTGTCCATCCATGCGCCACGTGTCGGCCAGCTCAACCTCAACGCCTGCCACTGCGTGCGGTGTCTCATTGGTGATCTCGTACAAATTATTGTCGATATCATAGGCGATACGGCTCATGTTGAAGCTTTGGACGTCATCCGGCAGGCGATCGAGCACGCCTTGAGGGATGAAGGCGTTGTCGCGCTGGATCGTGACATTCGCCAGACGTATGGGAACGCCAGCCAGAGTGCCGACGGACCGTGACCAGCCGCCCTCCACATATGCCGTCACCCTGTCGGATATGTCATAATAGATGGAGCCATAGGCGGTCAGGCGTTCGACTGCGGGGACCAGGGAGGTGTCGGTGATGATGGATTGGCCTTCGCCGCCGATCATCGTCGAACCGCCGGAAATTTCCCCGCGCTGGAAGGGGCGCAGCGTCCCGTCCGGATTGAACGTCATATCCCGCAGGCCGGGAATATTGCTGGTGATGACGCCCGCCTGGCCCAGATTATTATGGACATTGGGGGCAAGGATATAGGCTTCTCGACCATTGCTCGCCCGCTGTCCGTTGCTGACGATCAACTGCTCCTCGCGGCCCCAGTCGCGGCTGTAGATGTCGGGAACGCCGTTATTGTCGGAATAATCGGCGCTGATGACAACCTTTGCGCGATCATCGTCGAAGTTGGTGCCGGCGATGAAGCCGCCGCGGAATGTACGATAGTCGCCCTCTTCGGCAATACCTGTCTGTCCGACGACCTGAACCCCGTCATATTCTTTCTTCATGATGATATTGACGACGCCGGAGACCGCGTCCGAACCATATAGAGCCGAGGCGCCGCCTGTGACGACGTCCACGCGTTCGATCATGATGGTTGGGAACAGGTTAAGGTCGGTCGTCGTGGGCGTACCCAGATTGCTTGCGGGTGCGAAGGGCACGACGCGCGACTGGTTCACCAGAACCAGCGTCCGCTGACCGCCAAGCGCCCGCAGATCCGCAGTGGCCTGCGCCGGGCTGGATGTGTTGGTCGCATTGGCACCGGGCGAGCGGGTCGCCTTGAATGCCGGGTTCTGGTTCAGGACCTCCATGACGGTCGTGGCAGCCTGCCGCTCGATCGTAGCGTCTCCCACCACCTGTGTCGGCGTCGGCGCCTGCAGACCGTCCTGCGTTGTTCGGGACGCGGTAACGACGATCTCCGCAACATCGCCGTCATTCGCCTGGACGGTGGCTGGCGCCGCGGCGCCCTCGTCGGGGGCGCCCTCCTGTGCCCAGGCGGGTACAGCGATCGCTGTCATTGCCGTGGTCAGTGACAGGACCTTCAGCCATTGCCGGGTCGAGCGCTCGCAGGCGTGTATCATCGCTAATTCCTCCCCATCGATTGACGAAACTTAAGGTTCGTCTTTGTTGAATCGCATTCGTAAAAACGCAACGTTGATCCGCCTTAAAATTAGCTGATGACGAATGCAATATGATATATTTGTCTCATCTCAGGACGTCTTCACAGCCCCACGCTGCGGTATTCTCGCCTTTCAGGACAGTGCGCCGCGCAGCCCTTCTTCTTCCACTTCGCCCGTTCGCGACGAGGGCGGGGCAAGCGCGCGAACCAAGGCAGTAGCGGCTCGGTTCGCCAATCAGCTACCGCCCCCAGTCAGGTAAGCGCGGGCGCGGCGGTGAGCGGAGGTACCGGGACCCTGCATCAGCGCGCCAGCGCCTCTTCATAGATACTTGAATCTATTAGGCCTTTGATCGCCTCTCTGCTGCGTGGGCTACGGCCCTCCTGCTGCGCTAGCCACACTTCCTCGGCGACCATGATGTCGAGAAGCTTGTCCGGAATGGCGGCGGGAAATGACAGGTGCGACCAAGAGCCAGTCACGTCTTCCAACGCGAAGCCAGTACGTTCCGCAGCCAAGCGCTGCGCCGCCTCCGGGTCCGTCTGAAGCGCTGACGATGCATCGATAATGGCGCGTACCAGCGTGACGATCTGCTGGCGCTTCGCGGGGTCCTGCAGTTGCGCCGTGGTCGTGTTCAGATTGAACATCTCGCTATAGACTTCTGGATCGGTAAAGCTGATCAGATCGTCGCCCACTGCCTGGGCGGCACGTTCGCCATAGGGGTCCCAGATCGCTACGGCGTCCACTTGGCGGGTGGCGAGGGCGTTCGCCATTTCGTCAATCGGGACGCGAACCGCCTCGATGTCGGAAAAGCCCAGATCCTCCTTTTGCAGCATGCGGTGAACGAAATAGCCCGCTGACGTCGTGGGGATCGTCGCGATGCGTTTCCCCTTCAGGTCGCTAAGCGTTTCGATCCCGGCAGATCGGCGGGCGACGATGCGGTAATGCCCCTCCGTCAGGGTCAGGATGATACGGATTTCCGGGTGCTCGATGGAATAGCGCAACGCCTGCGTCTCGGCATGCGTGGCGACATCGGCGGGGCCGGCATCGAACACGCCCGCAATATTCTCCGCGCCGACCAGATTAGGGATGGCGCCTTTCTCGACCGGCAGCCCACCGGGGTAAAAATCGCGTGCCGCATAGAGGAGGGGCGCCGATTCAATCGCCCCCGTATTTGCCCGTATGCGCAGATCCTGGCCGTCGGGCGAGGGGGCCCCCGGCGTACTGCAGCCGATAAGAGACGCCGCCATCATTGTGACCAGCGCGCAAAAAGCAAAACGGGGTCGTCTCATATCTCGCTCCAATGACAGCCAGGGTGATAACGTCTAGATGCTGCCACCGGTTTGGCAAGGGGCACGCCGCGGAGTGATCTTCTGCGGGGGTAAGAAATAATGCCAGCGCCCCGACAACAGGCAAAGGCCGCCCGCTGCGAATATCGTCGCTGAGGAATAGTGGGCCATCGCCCACTGCGATGTGTGGGAACGAATGTGGTTTATTCTCTGACACCCAAACGTCATTCTTAGAAAAAATTGGCTGCAAATAGTCAAAGTAGGCACGCAGCTGATGATAAAGATAATGAGTTTTGGGTAGGAGGATAAACAATGGCCGTTCTTGAAGAAGAGCACGCAGAACTTGTCGATCTGGACTCTGCAGAATGTTCGCCCAAGGCTGTTGATAGTCTTATCTCACCATCCGATGATACGGAATCGCTTCCTATTCTTGATTTTTCCAAGATGCATGGGGCGGAGCGGGAGCGCCAGGAG
Source organism: Pacificimonas sp. ICDLI1SI03 (assembly GCF_054740865.1). Classification (NCBI taxonomy): domain Bacteria; kingdom Pseudomonadati; phylum Pseudomonadota; class Alphaproteobacteria; order Sphingomonadales; family Sphingosinicellaceae; genus Pacificimonas; species Pacificimonas sp. ICDLI1SI03. The sequence goes on along the minus strand of NZ_JBSQAU010000001.1, from coordinate 1,271,029 downwards.
CTGATTGCAAAACTCAGGACAGTTCTGCACGAACATGGCTTTTTCTACATCGCAGGCCATGGGGTCGACCCGGAATTGATTTCCGAATTCATTGCCGCGTCCAAGCGTTTCTTTGCCTTGCCGGCGCAGGACAAGCTCGCCATCGAAATGACGCGTTCTCCGCATTTCCGCGGTTATAATCGCGCGGGCCTTGAACTGACCGGCGGCCAGCAGGATTGGCGAGAGCAGGTCGATTTCGACCGCGAGGAAGAGGCGGTGTCCGATGACTCCGGCGCGGCCATCTGGAAAAGGGCGCTTGGCCCCAATCAATGGCCGCCTGCAATGCCGGAATTGAAATCGATCGTGCTGCGCTATCAGGAGGCCGTGACGCAGCTCGGTATCGACGTCCTGAAGGCCATTGGACTGGCGCTTGGCCAGACGGAGGACGTCTTTGCGCCGCTGTATCGCTCCGGCCCGCGCCAGCATCTGAAAATTCTCCGCTATCCGGGGCGCGACAGTTCCGGCTCGCGGCAGGGTGTTGGGGCACACAAGGATGGCGGCCTCGTGACCATCCTTCTGCAGGATGTCCTCCCGGGTTTGCGCGTGCAGTCGCAGGATGGCAGCTGGATAGAGGCGCCCCCCATTCCAAATACCTTCGTCGTCAACACGGGTGAGTTGCTTGAGCTGGCCACCAACGGTTTCGTACGCGCAGATGTTCATGCCGTCGACACGCCGCCACCGGGAACGGAGCGCTTTTCAGCGGCCTTCTTCCTGGGGGCCAGTCATGACGGAACGGTGCCCGTCATCGAGCTGCCGCCTGAACTCAAGAAGGTGGAACGCGGCGTCAGCACGGATCCCGCCAACCCCATTTTCCGCGAAGTGGGCATGAACCACCTGAAGGCGCGCATCCGCTCGCACCCCGACGTCGCGAATATCCATTATCCAGAAATGGTCTGATCCAGTTTCATCCCACATGCCCACGCCTCCCGGCATGGCATGGGGGATGGCGCTCCGCGTGATTGCTTGTCGGAGGGCATGATGCGGAGGCGGCCTCCGGACACCCTACGGGTCCGGAGGTCGCAATGTGCACCCGGTCATCACTGGATTTTGGCGTCCTAGAACGCGAAGCGTGCGCCAACGCGGAAATACCGTCCAATCGCGTCGTGAAACGGGGATCCATTATAGCTGGGTGAGGTGATGGGCAGAGGCGCCAGGGGCGGGTCCACGTTGAAGATATTGTCGACCTGTCCATAGATTTGCCAATGATCGCCGATCTTGCCCGTCAGGTCGATGTCGACATAAGTTCGCGATGGGATGGAATTGTCGTCAATATCGACACCCTCCTCATAATCGTTCTGATATGTGCCGCTGTCGACGTAACGCACCTGAACGCCGGCGGCCAACAGGTCATCACTGTAACGGGCGGAAAGATTGCCGCGCCAATGCGGTACTCCGCCGCTGCGACCCACCTGTCCCGCGACATCGCTGTCCTGGCCGCTGACGGTAGTGGTCAGTTCGTCAATATAGGTCGCAAGCCCCCGGAAGGTGATGTCGCCGTTCCCGATTGGGACGCGATAATCGAGCGCAACGTCAAAGCCATCCGACTTCAGCGCGCCAGCGTTCACCAGCGTCGCCTCCACCCTGTTGATCGCGCCGCCATCGCCAAAGCTGATTGCACTACACAGCGCATCCTGGCCCAGGTTAAAGCAATTATCGACGATCTGCTGCCCTGTCAGCGATACGATCGCATCGCTGATATCGAACGAATAATAGTCGAACGACAGCCGCAGGTTGCCGGCCCATTCGGGTGTATAAACGAATCCTGCGGTCCACGCCTTCGACGTTTCCGGCGTCAGGTTGGGATTGCCGCCGGTCAGTTCCGTCACAGTGGGGTTCTTGATGTCCGGCGCAACGTCGCGCGGATCGATCAAATTACGGATCAGCTGGTTTTGCCCGGAAAACAGTTCGTTGACGCTCGGCGCCCGAATATCGCGGGAATAGGTGCCGCGCAGGCGCAAATCGGCAAAGGGTGAATAATTGGCGCCCACCTTCCACGTCGTCACCGTGCCGCTCGTCGAATAATCGGTCAGGCGAACCGCGCCGTTCACGTCCAGCAGATATCCGAAGGGCTGATCGTCCAGCAGCGGGACGACGATCTCTGCAAAGGCTTCCTTTACATTGACGGATCCGCTCAGCGGTTTCGGGTTGACGGTGATATATCCGCTCGCCTGGGAAATCGGGTCGGAAGAGGCGTCGATGCGATCCTCTCGATATTCCGCTCCCACGGCAATATCCACGTCGCCCGCCCATGTTCGGAACGGGGAACCGGAGATGCTGGCAGAATAAAGGTCCTGCTCCTGCCGCGATTGCAGGACGGCTGTACCCAGATAATAATCAAGCGCCTCCTGGCTGATGGAGCCGTCGCCGAACACGTTGATCGGGACGCAATTCGCGATGTCGGGGTCGCTGCTGCCGGGGCTCAGCACCTGCGCGCGGCACACCGCCTGACCGCCGGCCCGCACGGAATCTATGCCGAGGCTAAAGCGGCGAAGGTTGCGGTTATTGCCATCTTCGCGGTCGTAGTCATTGCGAAAGAATTGCGCCCCCACGTTCCAATCCCATCCCGCGAACGCGCCATTGGCGCCCAGGCCATAGCGCCGGACGGTCGAATCCACTGTGTTGGAAAAGGGGCCTTCCTCGGTGGCGATGCGGCCCATGCGAAACGATGTCAGATCGTTAGCATCCAGGATCGACCCGATTTCGTCCGGCAGGAAGGCGTTGTCGCGCTGGATCGTCAGCGTACCGCGATCGGTGGCCGTGGTGCCGTCGGAAAAAATGTCGATCTTGGAGATCAGCGCATCGGCATACAGGCTCACGCTTTCCGACACGTCGAATGTCGCGCGCCCAAAGCCCGAAAGCCTCTCTACTTCTGGAAAGATATTGGCCTGCGGTGCCAGCGTTCCGCCATCGCCGCCGACCATGAAGGACGTGCCGACCAGGGTTCCATATTCAAATGGCCGAACGGTGCCGCCGGGGCCGAATTGCAGGCCGCGTAGGGCCGGGATGCTGTTCAGTGCGGTGACACCGCCGGAGGTCAGTTGCGAAAATCTGGCATTGGCGGCGGTGATACGGGCAGGGCCGTCGCCGGGATTGCTGACCAGTGCATAATCATCGCGGCCCCAAGGGCGGGATGATTGAAACAGCTGGCCGTCATTCTTGTAATAGTCGATGGACCCGACGACGTGGAAACGCCCGTCGGCAAAGCCATGCCCCGCCGCCGCCGACCCCGCGGTGATGGCCACGTCGCCATAGGTGGAAATGCCCTTCTGAACGTCCCCCTTCACGCCAGAGAAGCGGTCGTCGAGGGTGATGTTGACGACACCCGAAACAGCGTCGGAGCCATAGGCGGCGGATGCGCCGCCGGTGACGATTTCGACCCTCTGGATCAACGCTGTGGGGATAACGTTCGTGTCGAATGCGCCGGTCGGATCGGTCGCGGCGACGCGGCGCCCGTCCAGCAGCAACAAAGTACGCGAGGGGCCAAGTGCGCGCAGATCGAGATTACTGGCGCCGACCGGTTCGCTGGATTGGCCGGTATTCTGGTTCGTGCGCAGTGCCGGAACATCGCTCATCAACTCCGATACGCTGCGAACGGCCTTATACTGTAATTCGTCCTGGCTGATCGCGGTTACAGGCGTTGGCGCATCGAATTCCGAAATACGAGTTCCGGTAATGACAATGGCTTCGCTGTCAGATGCGCTGCCTTCGTTCGCAACAGCAGGAGTGTCGGCAACAACTTGGGCTGATGCCTGTTCATACCCAATAGATATTAGACTGATACCGGACAATAGCAGGCAGGACTTGAAATGTGCCATCGGAGATCTCCCCAGCTCAAATGTTTATTTATTTTTTGAGTCGGGCGGGACTCATGCGCTGACAATATCAAATGTGCAAGAACAATTCGTCATGAACAACAATCGTTCGCGATTGTCATATTTACGGACCTTGGCTATCCATCATTGTCGAACCGTGCAGAGACCGGCGATCGATCGCCAGCAGGAGCGTTAAATCATGACAGACAGATTATCCGGACGTATCGCGATCATCACCGGCGCATCGTCGGGCATCGGTGCGGCAGTGGCGCGGGCGTTCGCGGCAGAGGGTGCGCGGCTCGTCCTGGCAGCACGGCGGCGGGAACGGCTGCAGGAACTGGCAGATGAGCTAGGGCCTGCGGATGTGCGCATATGCCCGACCGACGTCACCGACGAGGGCCAGGTAAAGACGCTGTTCGCCCAGGCCGGGGAGATGGGGCCCGTGGACCTGCTGGTGAACAATGCCGGCGCCACCACCCACGGTTCCGCCATCGACATGCCGCTGGACACCTGGCGGCAGACGCTCGACCTGAACCTGACGGCGGCCTTTATCTGCGCACGGGAGGCGATGCGCGCCATGGTTCCGCGCAGTCGCGGCCGCATCATCAATATCGGCAGCATTTCCGCGCAGGCGCCGCGCGACAATGCCATCGCCTATACGGCGAGCAAATACGGACTTGAAGGACTGACCCGCGGCCTCGCGCTGGAGGGGCGCCCGCACGGCATTACCGTCTCCATCATCCACCCAGGCTCCACAGCTACCGAACTCGCCGGAAAGCCAGAGGATCTGTCAAAGGTCGGCCCGAAAACCATGGCCGGTTCGACGGTCGCGCAGGCCATAGTGACGATGGCCTCCATGCCGGATGAAGCGAACCTCCTGTCGGCAACGCTGCTCCCGATAGAGCAACCCTATCTGGGCCGGGGCTGAGGGGCGGAAAATGGTGGATGCACTAGGGCTCGAACCTAGGACCCGCTGATTAAGAGCCCTTGAAGGAGTGTTGATTTGAAAAGATATTTCCCCAACCTGGGGAAGAATGGCTTGCCGAGAATCAATCGGTTACAAACGAAAGTCCAACTGTCTTGGGGGCGTCTAGACACGATAACGACGTCTTGTTCGGACCCCGGAACTTGCGACCGTCCCGCGTGCCGCCCTCGACGAAGTCGCATGCTCAGACGTGGCTAGGATCTTGAAAGAGCAAGCCGGATGGATGCGAGGTGGTCCCGGAAATTCCTACAGGGTGCAAAGCTCATCCCGACCTGAAGGAATGGGCGGGAATGAAGACGACGAGAAAGCGCTACAGCGCGCAGTTCAAGGCGAAGGTGGCCGTGGAAGCGACCCGGGGCGACCTGACGCTTACGCCATGTCGGAACATGCGAAGATGCAGGCTGCTGATAACCAACATCCTTTCCGGAAGTAGGCCGGCTTAATCGGCACGGGCCAGCGTGAAGCTTGATCCGCAATCGCCCCGCTCCAGAACAAAGCCGCGCTACGAAATTTCCCCTCGCCGTGCAAAGATACTGTTCGTCAAGGTTCACTCGCGTTGCCACACGGCGCGATCTGACGCGGCGCATCGGGAACGCGGGTCTTTTTTGCGAACGAAGACCTAAAAAGCTCCTATCCGCGCACGCGGGCCAGTCCTTCGATTACGTCGCGAGCGGTTGCAACGACGCCGAAGACGCCGTCTTCCACCGTTACCATATGGATCGCCGCATCATGGGCATATGCGTCTGCGCTCGCACAAGCATCAGGTACCAGCAGGCACTGGAACTTGCGGTCCGCCGCTTCGCGAAGCGTAGTATGGACGCATACATCCGTGGTGATGCCGCAAAAAAGAAGATGCGAGATACCCTGTGACTTTAAAATGATTTCGAGATCCGTCTGGTAAAAGGCCCCATTGGCTGTTTTGTCGACCACGATATCGTCCGGTGCGGGCATCAGTTCCGGAAGGATTTCGTATCCGGGTCCGCCGCGCACCAGCGCAGTATTTTCAGGATCGGTCAGGTCGATGCCGGCACGCCGAGTTCGCCAATGATCATAGGGCGTAACATCGGCCAGGTCGGATCGATAACCTTGCCGCGTCCAGATAATGCGGCAGCCGGCATTGCGAACGGCAGCTACCATTTCTTTCACAACGGGAATGATCGAACGAAGTGGCGCCGGATCATAGCCTTTGCGCGCGAAATATCCGTCTTCATGAAGGAAATCCACCTGAAGGTCGATGACCAGCAAAGCCGTTTTCTTGGGGTCGAACTGCTCATCATAAGGGTAGTTGAAGGGCTGGGCGCGGATCATGGTCTGTCTCGATCTAGAATTTGAAGCCTACGCGCGCTTCGACGATGCGCGGCGGGCCGTAGTTTTCAATGTCGGCGAAGCCGGCAAAGTAAAAACGTTGCTGTTTGTAGGTGGTGTTGGTCAGGTTACGCCCGATCAACGCGACGTAGATGTCGTCGCCTGGCAGGTCATAGCGCAAATTGGCGTTGAGCAGCGCGTAACCCTTTTGCCTTTCACGGTCGATGTCCGCGAATTGAGGAAAATAGACCGCGCTTTGGTAGGTGACTTCACTGCGCAAGGTGATCTTGCCCGAATTGCCGAGTGTTGCGGCGTATTCGGCGCCGGCGGTGAAGCTCCATTTCGGCGACAGCGGAAGCGGCAGCCCGGTTAGTTCCGTCAAGGTGACAGGCGACACAAAGCCCTTGAGCTCGGAATTGAGATAGGCGGCATTCGCGTCGATCGTGAAACCGTCCGCGGGTCGCGCAACGAGCGAAGCCTCCGCGCCATAGATCGGCGCCTTTGCCGCATTGTTGACCTCGATGATGATGCCGTTTGGCGTAAACAGGACCGACCGCAGCTGCAGGTTGGTATAGTCGTAGTAAAAGCCAGCGAGCCCCAGTTCGAACTGACCATCCGCAAAGCTGTTCTTGCTTCCGATCTCATAGGCCCAGATCTTCTCCGGCTTATAGGTGTTGGCCGTCGTACCAAGGTTGACGCCGCCGCTCTTGAAGCCGCGAGTCACGCTCGCATAGAGTTTCCCGCCATCATACGGACGATACTCCACGAGCAGCTTTGGCGTGAAGGCATCGTCCTTGGTCGAACCCGATGTGTCGATGGGCTCCGGAAAAAAGAGCGGAGCCGCAAATGAACTCTCCGCGTCCTGCTTCTCGTGCGTGTATCGGGCACCGGCGAGAACCGAGAGCTTTTCACCGAGCGGAACTGTGATTTCCCCGAAGACGGCATAGCTTCTGCCACCGGTGCGCAAGCTTTGATCTGTGTAGAGGTAGGGGGTCGGATCCGGGTAGTCCGCATCGATCTCGATGCCTCGGCTGTTGGAGGTTTCGCGCGAATAATAGGCTCCTGCCGTCCAGTTCACCACGCCGGGCGTTCCACCGGAGAGCTGAAATTCCTGAGAGAAGAAATTATTGGTGGCGGTGGAATCGGTATAGCCGATGTGTCCGCCCGATCCGTCGACATCCGCGATATTGTCGGTGTCATAGTCGAGATGGCCGGTGATCGACTTGAGCGTCACGTCGCCAAGATCGAGGGTCAGCGTACCCGACAATAACAGACCTTCGCCAATGAAGCTGGGCAGGGTGTCAACGTTGATCCGGCGGGGCGACTCCCGCTGCGGAGGAAGGCTGGCGTAGACTGGCGAATCGGGGTTGTTGCTGCTGCCGAATCCCAACGTCCCCTTGTCCCGCGAATATTGCGCAGTCACGTCGGCCGTCAGCGTTTCCGTCAGGTCATAGCGACCGCGCAAGCGAAGGCCCATATAGTTGCGGTCATCAATTTCGCCGCCCAGCGCATTGAGATTACGCGTATAGCCATCGTCGTTCGCAAAGGCCGCACTGATGCGGACGCCCCCGCGCTCGTCAAAGGGAACGGTTACGCCGGCCTGCGCCGTCACAAGGTTATAAGACCCGTAGCCGACATAACCGTCTACACCAAACCTATCGCCGGGCGCTTTCGATAGCAGGTTGATGGCGCCTCCGGTGGCGTTTCGGCCGTAAAGCGTACCTTCCGGGCCCTTGAGTACTTCCACCCGGTCGATGTCGAACATTTCCGCGAGGGCAAATCGCAATTGCGGAATGTAAATTCCGTCGACATGGACAGCAACGGATGCGGACCCGGATGCGATGTTGGTCCCGACGCCGCGCAACGAAATTCGGGATGTCCCACCCGAAACCGCGATGTTCAGTCCCGGGCTGCGATATTGAAGGTCGGTCAACGAGTTCACGCCACTGTCTTTGAGCGCGGTTCCTGAAAAGACGTTGAGCGAAGCGGGAACATCGATCGCGCGCTCTTCGCGCTTTCGCGCTGTCACGATAATCTCGCCCGACAGTTGCTCGTCGGCATCGGCGCTTGAAGCTTGGGCGCTTGAAGCCTGGGCGAAGGAGGGGCTGGGCATCATCATCGTCGAAGCGAGGAGCGGCAGCGCCACTAAGGATTTGGTCCGGCGCGAAATCCCAGTCAGAGCGTCAGTGGCTTTGGTCACGTGGTTTTCCCCCATTTAGCGATAGTCAAAATCACAGGCGTGCTCGGTGAGGAGCTTCTCGCCTGCTCAAATTGTCTATCGAGGCCCACCAGGGGCCGATATGTCGTAAATATGACGGTCGGGGTGGGCGGCCGCATCCTGCGGCACTCCCCGGCGCCCTGCGCTGCGGCCTGCGACGGTTGATGACACTGATCGGAGGGCGACGGCCTTCCAGGCGGCGACCGTCATGTTCATGTCATGGATCATCCCCGATCGGCCCATTAGCATATTCGAAGCCGAAAACGGGGTGCGGCAAGCGCCCGAACAGAAACGGGGGCCATCGCCATGACCACAACGAAACGAAACCTCGTGCGGGGTGCAGGGACGTGTCCGGGACACGGCCTGCGAAGCATCAGCGGGCGGAACCGCAAGGTGGCGGCAGGCGCCTCGGCGAGCCGTCGAGTTTCTCGACTGCGTCGCGCAGCTCTGCTGCTTGGCTTTGCCATTAGCCTCGCGGTTGGCGGCACGGCAAGCGCTAGGGCCGATGTTGATCTTGCGATTATCGGTGGCCGGGTCATCGATCCCGAAACGGGATTGGATGCGATCCGCAACGTCGGAATCAGCGGCGGCAAGATTGTCGCCGTTACCACAGACGATATTCGCGCTCGCCGGCTAATCGATGCGCGCAACCTGGTCGTCTCGCCCGGCTTCATCGATCTTCACTCTCATGGGCAACAATTGCCGGCGGCGCGCATGCAGGCGTTTGACGGGGTGACCACCGCCCTCGAACTTGAACTCGGCATGCTGCCGATCGATCGCTATTATGCCGAGATGGCGCGCGAAGGGCGTCCCATTCACTATGGGGCGTCGGCGTCTTGGGCCGCGGCTCGGCAGGCCGTCATGGACCAATTGCCGCTCACGCCTTCCATCGAAGCGTTTCAGAAGGCAGCCCATTTTCCAAATTGGTCCAGCAAGATCGCATCGGACGCCCAGATCGAATCGATGGCATCGATATTGCGCACGGCTCTCGACAAGGGCGCGCTCGGCATCGGGTTCAATCTCGGCTATGCGCCACCCAGCGGTCGTAAGGAATATTATGAAATCAATCGTCTCGCCGCCAGCTACGACGTGCCGACATTTACCCATGTCCGCTTTATCAGCACCGAAGAGCCGCTGAGTTCGTTTGAAGCATTCGAAGAGATGGTGGCGGTCTCGGCCTCTACCGGCGCGCATATGCATGTGTCGCACCTCAACAGTACGACGCTCCGCGACATCCCGCGTGTCCTTCGCCTGATCGCCGATGCCCAGTCCCATCAAGTGCCGATCACGGTCGAATCCTATCCCTATCCGGCCGCGTCGACTGTTATCGGCGCCGCGATGTTCCGGGGTCCGAACTGGCAGGAACGCCTTGGCGGGGTGCGATACGAGGATTTCGAATATGAAGGCAGGGCGCTGGACGAGGCTTCGTTCAAAGCGCTGCAGGCAAAGGATCCGGGTGCGATCATCGTCTATAAATATCTTCGCACCGATAGTTCGCCTCAGGACCAAGCCATGCTCGATCAGGCGGTTCTGTTCCCTGGCAGTGCGATCGCATCGGACACGATGCCCTGGACAGTGGATGGAAAAATGCAATCGGGCGATCAATGGCCTCTGCCTGCCAATGCTTTTTCCCATCCGCGCAGCGCCGGGACCTTTTCGCGCTTCTTGCGCGAATATGTCCGGGAGCGTCGCCTCATCAGCTTGCCCGATGCGCTGCGACGCATAACGCTGGTGCCTGCGCAAATTCTCGAGAAAGCGGTTCCGCAAATGCGTTCCAAAGGCCGACTTCAGGTGGGGGCGGATGCCGACATCAGCGTCTTCGATCCCGAAGCAGTAACTGATCGTGCGACCTTCAGCACACCGTCGCAATCCTCTTCAGGGATGAGATGGGTCATTGTCTCGGGAACCCCGGTGATCGCAAAGGGGGTGCTCGACCGCAGCGCCTTTCCGGGACGCCCCATCCGCCGGCCCGAGTTGCCTGCCGCCGACTAGCCGCTGCGGTCGGCTGCCCCGGAATCCTGCTTGCCTCTCGCAGAGACCCACAGCCAATATATCGGGAGTCCGAGGAGAATAACGACAAGATTGGCGAGACTGGTGACCGGCATCTCGACAAAGGCATTGGCCAGCAAGGCACCGCTTGCAAGGACGAATATGACAGGCAGGAAGGGATACAAGGGCACTTTATAGGGTCGCGGCAGGTCGGGACGACTTATGCGTAGCTTGATGAGCCCGATGACGCACCAGCCGTAAAAAACCCACATGCCGAGCACGAACTGCGCAGCTAGCTCTTCGAACGTACGAACCCACACATAGGCCACCGCCAACAGGGCGGTGACGATGATGGCGACATGCGGCGTCTGGAATCGACGATGGACTGCGCCGACCTTTGAAAAGAAGAGCCTGTCTTCCGCCATCGCGAAGAGCACGCGCGGGTCACAGGTCCCGCCCGCAAGGAGCGCGCCGAATGTAGCGATGATGGCGGCAACGGCGATAATGGTACTGCCCCAGTCCCCCATTACGGCTCTTGCCGCGTCAGCGGCCACGAACGGGGAGGCCGCGATCGCGGGAACGGAAAGAGCGCTCAGGAAGGCGGCATTGATGAGCAAATAGGTGAGCATGACGAAAAGCGTGCCGCCGATCAGCCCAAGCGGAAGGTTGCGCTGCGGATTTTTGACTTCACCGGCCAGCGCAGCTGCTGCGGCAACGCCCTCGAATGGCCAGAGCACCGCAATGAGCGCGGCACCCCAGCCGCCCACGGTCGGGCTGAATCCCGGGTCGACCCCAGGCAAGGATACGCCTTGCGACGAAAGCAGGATTCCAGCCGAAAGACCAAGAAGGGCCAGGCCTTTTATGACCGTGAATAGCCAGTTGAACTGGCTGGAGAGCCGTATCGAAACGATGTTCACAAGGCTGACAAGCAGGATGGCGCCCGTTGCGAGCCATTTTGCGTAACCGGCGCCATGTGGATAGACGGCGGAAATATAGTCCGCGAAAATGAGTGAGACCGCCGCCCAATTAGCGGGGTTGATAAGGAAAAAGGTCCAACCGAACAGGAACGCGGACCGGTTGCCGAAAGCCTCCTGCAAATAAGAATAAAGTCCGCCCGAGCGCGGAAACATGGCGGCAAGTTCGGCGAGGCTGAGCGCGAGGCACATCGTGACCAGTCCGCCAGCGAGCCAGACCAAAAGGACGTTGCCAGGGGTTCCGACCAGTCCGGCGATTTCCGAAGGCGAACGGAATATTCCGCTGCCGATCACAATTCCGATTGTTATCGCGCCCAGCGACCAACCACTCAGGCGGCGAGGAAGATTGGAAAATTCCTGGGTCAAAGCTCGCCTCTTGGCCGGAAAAGGCCGAGGCTAGGCCCGCGCGCGGGGGGGCGAAATATCAAAGATAGCACAGAAGGGCGGTGAGATCGCCTAACCGTCCAGCGTCAGGCTTCGCAGGAACAGGTCGAACAATTGGGCGGCTGAATGAACATCCAGCTTGAAATAAATATTGCGCTTGTGATTTGCGACCGTGCCGCCGTCGATGCCGAGGACACGGGCGAGCGACTTGGTCGAATGCCCCTTGAGCATAAGCTCGACGGTGTCCACCTCCCGAGGGGTCAAGACGCCACCGTTCAGCCCTTCGATCTGCGTGCGAAGATCGAATAATGGGGCGCCCGATGCGGGCGCCTGAAGCGTCTGACGCTGCCAGTTTTGCTGCGCTTCGACGAAGGCGCAGACGAGCGGCGTCAAATCTTGGAGAATCTGCATCTCCGCCTTGTTGAACAGATTGTCCTTACCTTCGCGCTCGATGAAGATGTGGATCGATGTGTCCGGCGATGCCCGGACGACGTAGCGCACCTCGTCGACGACGCTCGTGTCATGGTAGAAGTGTTTGAAATATTCTGACTTTAGAAACGCCTCTGGCATGATGTCCTGCATCCGGAACAGACCGGTTGCACCTTCCACGGTCAGCCGATGAAACGGGTCGAGCGCATAAAGGCCATTTATATAATCGCTCATCCGGTTCTGAAGCCATGGCAAGCCGAGATTGGTTTGAGTGAGGACGGGGGGCGCGCTGTCTCGAAAAACATAAACGATGAAATTCTGGAACGGGATAAACGTCGCGAGCTCCGCGCAAAGCTCTTCGAACGCATTACTCTCTTGAACGGCCCGTTGCAGCCCGGGCGGCAGGGCGGGGCAGGTGGTTTGGTCGGCGCGTTGCTGCTGGCATTAGTCGCCTTGCCCGCCCGCGCCGAAGCCGATTTCAGCATCGAGCGAACAGAGCAATGGTCGATGACCTCTCGGAAAGGTGACGTCTATTCGGTCTCCATCGCCCTCCCGCAAACCCCGGCGCCAGCCACAGGATATCGGGTCATCTATGCACTCGATCCCCAGTGGTCCTTTGCGACGCTTGTCGAAACGGCGCGGCTTCAAGAAGACTTGCTCGGTCCCACCGTGATCGTGGGGATCGGATATCCGCAGTTCAGCAACGACCGCCGGATATTTGACATGACGATCCCGGCGGATCGTGCAACCTTGCCGAACAACCGTTTCGATCCGCCCTATGGCGCGATTGGCGGAGCCGACGCGTTCCTGACCTTCATCGAAACCATGGTCAAACCAGCGGTTGCGAAGCGCGTTCCGATCAACGGGTCGCAGCAAACCCTGGCGGGGCATTCGCTCGGCGGATTGCTGGTCCTGCACGCCTTGTTCACCCGCCCGGATTCATTCCAGACCTATGCCGCGGGCAGTCCGAGCATCTGGTGGGGGGACCGCGCCATAAACCGGGAATTGCAGGCTTTTGCACAACGCGACTTACCTGCTCCCCGACGCTTGCTGATCACTGTAGGAGGGCTCGAGCAAAAATCATCTCCCGCGCAGGACACACTGGCGGCATCCTCGGTAGCGGCAGAAGATCGCGCCGCCGTGGTGAAGATGAGCCGCTGTATCACGCGCGAGATGGCGCAGGTCGATCATGCTCGCTGGCTTGCGCAAAGATTACGCGACGCGGGGCCGCCGCAACTTGAGGTCCAGTACGTAGAATTTGACGATGAGGACCATCTCTCTGTGGTGCCATCCTTCCTTGCCCGCGCTGTGCGCTTTGCAAGTTCGGGGGTGCTTGAACAAGCCAGGTCTCGTGGCCTGCGCTCCTCCAATTCTGCGCCGCCGTCGACGGACCTGCTGGCCTGTACCCGTCCTTTCCAATCGACGCCCGCCAAAAAATAGAGGTCACCCAGAATGCGAATTCTCACCTTCATGACACGTGCGGTCGCCGCATTGCCGACCAGTCCGAACTTTCACGCCTGGTCCCGACCCAACCCGACACATGAGTTTGTCATCCGGGGTGGCCTGATCATTCATGGCAGCGGGCAGCGCCATTTACCGGCGGCCTCGCCATTCATCCGTCAACTCACATTTAGGCTTTTTCAGATTTTCGAGAGGAATTCGGCATGAAGATGGTTTTAGGAACGACGCTGGCGGTGCTTTTGAGCTGCGCGACAGTCAGCAACGCGCAGACGAATCCGCCAGCGGGCGATGCCGCCGTTGCCTTGCTCACGAATGAACTCGAACGCATCGCGAAGGAGTCTCAAGGCGTTGTCGGCGTCGCTGCCTGGCGTCTCGATGGAGAGGGGCCGGTAATCGGAATGGCGCTTGATGAGCCATTCCCCATGGCAAGCACGTTCAAGGTCGCCGTTGCAGGCAAGATATTTGCCGATGTGGATGCCGGCCGGTTGCGCCTCGATCAGATGATCCTTCTTGAAGAGGATATGCGCGTGCCGTCCCCCATCGTCGCCGATCACCTGATACATCCCGGGGTCAGCCTCTCGCTCCTCAACTGGCTCGAACTCATGCTCACAGTCAGCGACAATACGGCGACCGATGTCATGGTGAAAATCGCGGGCGGGGCGCCTGCTGTCACGGCCTGGTTGCGGGAAAATGACATCACGGGCGTCCGCGTAGACGAGGACACAGCGGCATCGCTTCAGCGGTTTCTGAAACTGCCGCGCGGCCCCTTCAACGCGGTCTACAAGGCGGCCGTCGATGCCGGCCAGGTTCCGGACGGCAGTCACACACCGCACCCGCATTATTACAATGCACCTCAGAACACGGCGACGCCCCGCGGCATGGCGACGCTTCTTACCGGCCTCTTCTCGGGAAAGTTCCTGAGTTCGGAAAGTACGGAAATCCTAACTGGTATAATGGAACGGACAACCACCGGCGTCGCCCGCATCCGGGGTCGCATGCCCGCGGGAACGGTCGTGGCCGACAAGACGGGAACGCTCGGCGGTTCGGTCAATGATGTGGGCGTCGTCACGCTGCCGGACGACGCCGGGCAGATCGTCATCGTGGCTTTCATCAAAAAGGGGCCTTTGGGGGAAGAAGGCGGCGAGCCAGTCATCGCCGACATGTCCCGGTCGATTCGCGACTATTTCCTGTTCAACAGCCCTTTCCTGGATCGATAAGGAGCCAGTCATGTCGACCGACAGGCTGACGATGAGTATCGCCGTTGAAGATCTGAAATTAAACAAACCGTTTCGTATTTCAGGGCATCTGTTCACAAGTACCCCGGTCGCCGTCGTGACATTAAGCGACGGTGACAATGCGGGGCGCGGTGAGGCAACCGGCGTCTATTATCTTGACGACAATCTCGACACGATGATTGCCGCGCTCCAAGACGTGCGGGGTGACATTGAAGCGGGAATCGGTCGCGCTGGCCTGCAAGATCGCTTGCCCGCCGGCGGCGCGCGAAATGCCCTCGACTGCGCATATTGGGAACTCGAGGCTCGCCAGACCCGACGCGCAGTCTGGGATCTTGCTGGTATTGGCGAGCCACGCCCCCTCCTGACAGCCTTCACGCTTGGTGCCGAAGCGCCCGATCTGATGGCGAATGCCGCGGCTGATTATTCGATCGCCCGCGCGCTTAAGCTCAAACTGACGGGCGACCTCGCGGTGGACAGTGAACGCGTAAGGGCGGTCAGTCGAGCCCGCCCCGATTGTTGGCTAGGGGTGGACGCCAATCAAGGCTATGATGTGAAGGCGCTCGCGAAACTCCTTCCCGTTCTGGAGGCCGCAGGCGTTTCGCTCCTTGAGCAGCCATTACCACGGGGTGCCGAGGCTGATCTCGACGGCTTTAAGTGCTCCATTCCCCTTGCCGCAGATGAGAGCGCACTGACACGCGCCGATCTTTCCGGGCTCGTCGGGCGGTTCGATGTCGTCAATATCAAGCTCGACAAGAGCGGCGGCCTGACCGAGGCGCTTGCGATGGCGGAGACCGCCCGCCAACTCGGCCTGGACGTGATGGTCGGAAACATGACTGGATCGAGCCTCGCGATGGCGCCAGCCTTCATTCTCGGTCAGCTGTGCGACATCGTCGATCTCGATGGGCCGACATTTCTCGCTCAGGATCGCGAGCTTAGCATCGAATATCGGGACGGAACCGTTTGGTGCCCCGAAACTGTCTGGGGCTGGTGTATCGGCGCCGCCTAACCCGGCCCCTTCCGACAAACGCTATTTGCCGAGCGCGAAACCAACATCTTTGACAAAGGGATTCTCATGACCACCACTGTCGTTCTGCCACAGCCCTATCTGCTGTTTCTGGGTGACGAAACCGAACCCGGCTATGCAAAGACAGCCTTTGGCCTTCGCGATTGGGCGCCCGAGAAATGCATCGGCGAATATGTGACCTCGGACGATGCAGTTGCGACCGGGTTACCCCGCATCAGCCTCGCTGAAGCCGCCGAGCGAGGTGCCCGCTCGCTCGTGATTGGGGTGGCGAATCGCGGCGGGCTCATTTCCGCCGCCTGGATTCCTACTCTGTTAGAAGCCATCACCGTCGGGCTCGACCTGGTGAATGGACTTCATGCGAGGCTTGGCGATATTCCCGAACTGGTCGAAGCGGCAGCCCGCCACGGGCGCAGGCTCATCGACATCCGCACACCCCCTGCAAATATTCCCGTGGCAACAGGCGCGAAACGGACGGGCAAACGCCTCCTCACCGTCGGCACGGATTGTCATCTCGGGAAAAAATATACCGCGATGGCGCTGACCGCTGCGTTTGTTGCCCGTGGCAAGAGCACGGATTTTCGCGCGACCGGACAGACCGGCATTATGATTGCGGGCGGCGGCATGCCGATGGACGCGGTGGTCTCAGATTTCGAAGCGGGCGCCGCCGAAATCCTTTCGCCCGCCGCTGCGGAGGATCATTGGGATGTCATCGAAGGGCAAGGATCGCTGTTCCATCCTGGCTATGCGCCTGTTTCGCTAGGGCTTCTCCACGGAAGCCAACCTGACGTGCTGGTCGTGTGTCATGAGCCCGGCCGCACCAGAATGCTGGGCACCGCAGGCTTCCCCGTCGCAACGGTTGAAGACGCCCTCGACCTGAACCTTCGCCATGCATCGCTCACCAACAAGGCAGTGCGATGTGCAGGCGTCTCGTTCAATACCTCCCGCCTGTCCGCAGAAGATGCGGTTGCGCTGATGGAGCGTGAAAGCGCGCGGCTGGGAATGCCTGTTGCCGATCCGATGCGGGGTGGGGAGCAATTTGATCGCCTGGTCGACGCGTGCTTGGCCTGATGCGCTGAATTGGACCGCAAACACTAAAGGCTCTGGACAGGCGAATGCTTCCCGACTTCGCCCTGAGGGCCCCGATCATTTGAGGCGGCTACGGATTTGTCAAACCGGCGCTGGAAGTCCATCCATATGACAGACAGCTAATCATGGCTGCCGCTCCAAGAACAATGACAGGTTGGAAAATTAGCCTATCTGCTCGCGAACAAACTTCGTTCGTGCGGCAACTGATATCCGAGGGAGCGTGACCAGCGTGTAACCTAGCTCCGAATAGACATCGATCATCACATTATAGGTCGCTTCAGCTTCTGCCGGACTCTGTTTGCGTTCGGCGTCCTCCTGAAAGATGGCTGGCCAAGGCGGAGCGATGAAGACCTTGCTTGCATAGCGCCGCTGCTCGGCTGCCCGAATCGCGGTAGTGGGCACGGGCAGCCCGCACAGCCGCAGATAGCCGATTACGTCAGGAATGCCGCGATCAAAGATGACGGGGCCGTCCGCGCTCGCGGCCTCACGGTAGGAACGCATTTCCCATGCTAGCATCAATGCCGCAAAGGCTTTTCGATCATCCCAAGGCAAAGCGGTGCCCCCAATGTCCGTTTGATCCTGGATGATCGCCCTGCCAGCCTCTGGCATGGTTCGGATTCCCTCGGCGGCCAGGGCATTGATCAGACTGGTTTTGCCCGAACCCGGACCGCCCGTGAGGACGTGAAGATGGTCAGTCATTTTCTGTGTCCTTCGTGGGCGTCACGTTCCACGATCTGCGCGGGACCGCCGTGACCCGACTGGCGCTGGCGGAGTGTAGCGAAGCGGAGAGTGCGACGATCACCGGGCACAGCCTTAAGGATGTCGGCGCGATACTCGACGCGCACTATCTGAAACGCGATTCCGGGCTGGCGGCAAGCGCCATTCGGAAGCTCGAAAATAGGGTTAAAGCTCCCAACTGACCGCCCAACTGAGGATGGCGCGTCTGACTGGAAACCGGAAAAACGCCAATAAAAATAATGGTGGATGCACTAGGGCTCGAACCTAGGACCCGCTGATTAAGAGTCAGCTGCTCTACCAACTGAGCTATGCATCCACTGGGGCCGCGAAAGGGGCCGCCGTCCGGAGGTGGTACATCCGGGAAGCGGCGCATGTAGGGGCGTGTGCGACGCTTGTAAAGGCTTAGAAGCGCCCCGGCCCGTCGCGCAGGCGTACCCGGTCCTTCTGATGATGGATGGAGATCAGGATTCCCATCAGCAGAAGCGCCGTCAGCATGGCGCTGCCGCCATAGCTCATCAGCGGCAGGGGGATGCCCACCACCGGCGCGAAGCCCATGACCATGGCAAGGTTGATGAAGACATAGAAGAACAGCGTCACGGTCAGCCCCATCGCAGCCAGGCGGGAAAACACCGCCTTCGCTGTCAGTGCCGTATGGGCGCCCCAGCTAAGAATGATCGCATAGCAGAACAGCACAAAGAATCCGCCGATCAGGCCCCATTCCTCTGCCATCGTCGCAAAGATGAAATCGGTGTGCTGCTCTGGCAGATATTGCAGATGGCTCTGTGTGCCCGACAGGAAACCCTTGCCGCCGACGCCGCCTGATCCGATGGCAATCTTGGACTGCGTGATGTGATAGCCTGCGCCAAGAGGATCCGCTTCCGGGTCCAGGAATATCAGCACGCGCCGCTGCTGATATTCCTTCAGCAGGAACTTTACGGCGAGCGGGACGCCGACGATGGCCGCGGCACCGGCGGTCAGAAACAGCCACAGGCGCGCGCCCGCCAGAAAGACGATCGTCGCCCCGCCCAAGATTATGGTCAGCGCCGTGCCGAGGTCGGGCTGCAACATGACAAGCGCTGCAGGAAACGCGATAACGATGGCGGGCAGGACAAGACTGCTTAGCGCCGCCGTCCTTACCCGTGGCAGAGTGTGGAAATAGCGCGCCAGGGCCAGCACTACGGCGATCTTCATCAGTTCGGACGGCTGCAGATTGATGATGCCCAGATTCAGCCAACGTTGCGAACCGCCGCCCAACTGGCCGACCGCCTCGACCCCCACCAGCATGACGAAGCATGCGCCGTAGAAGGGATAGGCCCATTTCAGCCAGAAGGTGACGTCGAACTGGCTCAGCACCAGCATCATCACGAACAGTGCGGCAAAACGTATGCCCTGGTTCGTCATCCACGGCGCAGTCGATCCACCCGCCGCCGAATAAAGCACCAGCAGGCTGAACAGGCCGAGCGCCAATATGGCCCCCATAGGCAGCCAGGGCAGGCGGCCTATGCGATCAGGTAGGGCGAGGGTCGCCACGCGCGGCCTCCGTTTCAGGGGAGGGAACAAGCTCGGCGGAAATGCGGTCGCGGTTCCAGCCTTCCTCCAGCCGCGTCAGCGACTGCATCGCCTTGTCCTTGTCATACAGGAACGTCATCACATCCTTCGCGACAGGCGCCGCCGCCACCGACCCGCCACCGCCATGTTCGATGGTGACGCTGATCGCATAGCGCGGCTCTTCGACCGGCGCGAACGCCACGAACAGGCCGTGGTCCCGGTATTTCCAGGGGATCGAACCGCCCCGGTTTTTCGCGAGGGCGCGCACCTGCGCCGTACCGGTCTTTCCTCCCATGCGCACATTTTCCAGTGGCAGGCGCGATCGACCGGCTGTGCCGGCGGGTCCGTTGACGCATAGATCCATGGCATGCCGGACGGCGGCCATATGTTCCGGGTCGATGTCCACCGCTTCTCTGGTTTCGCCAACGCCGGCCAGTAGCGTCGGCATGATCTTCTTTCCGGATGCGACGCGCGACACCATTACGGCCAGTTGCAGCGGCGACAGGGCATTATAACCTTGGCCGATGGATGAATTCAGCGTCTCGCCCACCAGCCAGTCCTGATCGTAGCGCTCCTGCTTCCAGGCCGGGTCGGGCAGGATACCGCCCTTCTGGTTCGGCAATTGCAACGTGTCATAGGTCTGGCCCAGGCCCAGCTTGGCGCCCATGCTGTGGATAGCGTCGATGCCGATTTGCCGTCCGCGCGTGTAATAATAGACGTTGCAGCTTTGGTAGATGGATTTGTCCAGGTCGACATAGCCATGGCCGCCGCGACGCCAGCAGGCGAACCGGTGCCGACCCAGCTGATAGCCGCCATTGCAGATCACCCGGTCCAGCGGGTCGACGCCATTGGCCAGCGCCGCCAGTGCCGTGACCGGCTTGAAGGTGGATCCCGGCGGATAAAGCCCCTGAATGCTCTTGTTGATCAGGGGGTTCATCTCGTCCCCGGTCAGGGCGTCCCATTCCTTGTAACTGATGCCGTCGGACAGGGCATTGGGGTCGAATGCGGGCATGGACACCATCGTCAGCACCTCGCCCGTCATCGTATCGAGAACAACGACGGAACCCGATTCCGGTCCGATCCGCCGGGCCGCAAAAACCTGCAAATCGCGGTCGATGGACAGGCGGATATTCTCGCCCGGCGTGTCGGGGCGTGTATCGAGTTCGCGAATGATACGTCCGCGCGCATTGACCTCCACGCGCCGGGCACCGCGTTCACCGCGCAGCCGTTCGTCCATTGTGCGTTCGACGCCGTCCTTGCCCACCTTGAAGGCAGGGTGCAGGAACAGCGGGTCTTTATCCGCCTCCAGATATTGTTCGCGGGTCGGGGCGGCGACATAGCCCATCAGATGGCCGACGGCCTCGCCATCTGGATAATAGCGGCTGAACCCGCGCACCGGCTGCACACCGTCCAGTTCGGGCAGGCGGACATTGATGGCGGTATAGGCCTCCCAATCGACGTTCCCCGCCACCTGTATGGGCAGATAGCCAGGGCGCGTTCCCGCCTCCTC
The DNA here is from genome assembly GCF_054740865.1 of Pacificimonas sp. ICDLI1SI03. Taxonomy (NCBI): domain Bacteria; kingdom Pseudomonadati; phylum Pseudomonadota; class Alphaproteobacteria; order Sphingomonadales; family Sphingosinicellaceae; genus Pacificimonas; species Pacificimonas sp. ICDLI1SI03. Next base: position 1,250,292 of record NZ_JBSQAU010000001.1, on the reverse strand, counting down.
CTCGATCCGTTTGATTTCCTCCGGCGTCAGTACGATCAGTTCTTGCAACTGCCGCAGAGTGGCCGCGATATCGGGCACCTGTTCAGGGATCAGTTCCAGCGTATATTCCGGCTGGTTGATGGCCAGCGGCTGCCCGGTCCTGTCGGTCAGCCAGCCGCGGCGGGGGGAAATCAGGCGGACCGCAACCCGATTATCCTCGGCCAGCGTCGCGTATTTTTCCCCCTCGAAGACGCTCAGATAGACCATCCGCCCGCCGATCAGAGCGCCCGCGGCCGCCTGCAAACCGCCCACGAACAGCGCGCGGCGCGTAAATGTGCGGTCTCTTTCGACGTCCGATTTCATTCCTTGACCTTGTCGACAAAGCGGCGCTGCGTCCTGACGAAAATTGACGCGACCAGCGGAAAGGCCGCCAGCGTGGCAAGGCCCTGCGTTATGAAGGGCAGGGCGGGGGCATCCACCTCGCCCACCAGCAGGCACAGCCTCCATAAGATAAGCTGATATCCCAAAATGAAAGGGACCGATACCAGCCAGTCGGCCAACCAGTGCACGCGCGCCGTTCGCTGATCCATCCATATGATGGCCAACATGAACAGGGGCAGAAGCACGGCATTCACGCCCAGCGGCATTGCAAAGACCACATCCGCGACGATACCCAGCGGCATGGCCGCCCAGACCGGCAATTGATTGGGCCGGTACAGCGCATACAAAAAAACGAGCGCCAGGCCCAGGTTTGGCCAGGCCGGCCAGGGCGTGAACAGCGGCGCGGTGGACAGGCAAAGTCCCACGAACACGATGATGGGGGCGATGAACGCACGCAGGCTGCTGGCGACGATGGTGCCGCGTTCCCGGTTGGACAGCGATCCCCATGGTCGGTGGCTTACATAGCCCCGGTCCTTGATGGGTGGCTTCATGGGGCGGACGGCGAAGCCTGCGGCAGCGCCTGCTCCGGCGCATTGTCATCGTCGACAGGCGGCGACGGGGTCAACTCGCTGATATAGGGTCGGTCCACGATCACCATTTGGGCCAGGGATGGGATGGCTGCGGGACGGGCGCGGGGCATTTCTCCCCCCGTGGCGACGATGGTGCCCACGGGGATGCCAGGGGCGAACAGGCCGCCGTCACCCGACGTCACCAGCCGGTCGCCGATCGCCACCTGGTTGGACGTTGGCCCGGTCAGGTCGACATCCATTGTCGGTCGGTTGGTCCCGATGACGAGGGCGGGCAGGCCTGTCCTGACAACGCGGACCGGAATACGGCTGGCAGGATCGGTGATCAGCATGATGCGGGAGGAGGAGCGCCCGACCTCCAGCGTACGACCGATCAGGCCGACGTCGCTTCTGACCGGCTGGCCTGCATCGACGCCATTACGAGACCCGCCGGAAATCAGGGCCTGCGCGGCATAGGCGCCTCCTGCCGCGCCAGAAACGGCAAACACGCCTACCTGCTCGGGTGCCGGATCGACGACGTCCAGCAGGCGCTTCATCTCGCGGTTTTCGCGCAGCGCGTTTTCGTATTTCAGACGCTCTTGCCGGTACAGCGCCTCGCGCCGTTCCAGCACTTTTACGCGACGGGCAGCGTCCATATAGGCGCTGGCATTGTTCCAGATCCCGGCCACCGTTTCCACCGGCACCTGCACGACCCGCCAGACGGGCGCGACCATGTCTGCGCCGATGCCGCGCAGCCCTTCGGACCGGTCCGGCGCGAACCGGCTCATGATCAGCAGGCCCAGCGCCATCCCGATGACCAGCAGCAGAAAGCTGCGTCCCAGGAAGGCAAGAGTCCGCTGTCGCCGCGTCGTGCCGCTTCGTACCTTTCGGGGCGGCCAGGCCACAGTCGCTTGTCTCCCTGTTCGCGGCGATTACTGCGTGGTCAGCACGCCTCGATAGACATCTTCTTCCAGCGCACGGCCGGTGCCGATGGCAACGCAGGTCAGGGGGTCGTCGGCGACCGTGACGGGCAGGCCGGTTGCGTCGCGGATCACCTCGTCCAATTGCCCCAGCAGCGCGCCGCCGCCGGTCATGACGATACCCTGGTCGACGATGTCAGCGGCAAGTTCCGGCGCCGTATTTTCCAGCGCCTGACGCACGCCTTCGACGATCTGGCTGACCGGTTCCGACAATGCTTCGGCGATCTGCGCCTGGTTGATGGTGATTTCCTTTGGCACGCCGTTCATCAGGTCGCGGCCCTTGATGTCCAGCGTTTCGCCGACTCCGTCGCGCGGCGGCTTTGCGGTGCCGATGGTTTCCTTGATCCGCTCTGCCGTCGTCTCGCCGATCAACAAATTATGATTGCGCCGCACATAGGACACGATGGAATCGTCCATCTTGTCGCCGCCGGTCCTGACACTCGTCGTATAGGCAAGCCCACGCAGCGACAGGACGGCGACTTCGGTCGTGCCGCCGCCAATATCCACCACCATGGACCCGATCGGTTCCGTTACCGGCATGCCGGCACCGATCGCAGCGGCCATCGGTTCGTCGATCAGATAGACAGAGCTTGCGCCCGCATTGTTTGCCGCGTCGCGAATGGCGCGTCGCTCGACGCTGGTGGAGCCCGACGGCACGCAGATGACGATTTCGGGGTTGGAGAAAAATTTCCGTTTCTGCACCTTCTGGATGAAATATTTGATCATCTGCTCGGCGACGTCGATATCTGCGATGACGCCGTCGCGCAGCGGTCGGATCGCCTCGATCGTGCCGGGGGTCTTGCCCATCATCATCTTCGCCTGGCTGCCGACCGCCTTCACGCTCTTGCGGCCGTCGATCATCTCGATGGCAACCACGGACGGTTCGTTCAGCACGATCCCCTCACCGCGCACATAGACGAGCGTGTTCGCCGTGCCGAGGTCGATGGCCATGTCTTGGCTCAGAAAAGAAAGAAATCGGCTGAACATGATGGAATCAAACTTTCGTTGCGAAAACGCATTGTTTCGGGATCGCATATCCTTAACGCAGCAACTTCCGCTTTGCGAGGAAGAGTTCGCGTCGGCAAGACGTCATATCCTTCCCGTCGCATCCCGCTCGCGACCATGTCATGAGGGGGTTAAAAGAGTATATACCAAGGCCCGATTGTCATGCCCGCCAAGAAACGCGTCGACCTCCTGATGACCGAGCGCGCCCTCGTGGAAAGCCGCTCGCGGGCGCAGGCGCTCATCATGGCGGGGCTCGTTTTTTCGGGCGAGCGCCGCATCGCGAAGGCCGGCGATGTGCTGGCCGCGGATGCGCCGCTGGAGGTTCGCGGAAAGGATCACCCGTGGGTTTCTCGCGGTGGGTTGAAGCTGGAACACGGGCTTCGACACTTTGGTATCGACCCGGCGGGCATGGTCGCCCTCGATGTCGGCAGTTCGACCGGAGGCTTCACAGACGTGTTGCTGACCCACGGCGCGCGGCGTGTCTATGCCGTCGATTCCGGTACCAACCAGCTCGCCTGGAAATTGCGCCAGGACGAGCGCGTCCTGGTGCACGAGCAGACCAATGCGCGTCACCTGACACCCGACCAGATCCCCGAAGCCATCGATATCATTGTCTGCGATGCCAGCTTCATCGGGCTTGCAAAGGTGCTGGAAACTCCGCTCGGTTTCGCTGCCCCCGGCGCCTTTCTGGTCGCGCTTATCAAACCGCAGTTCGAGGCTGGACCCGCCCATGTCGAAAAGGGCGGCGTCGTCCGCGATCCCGCAATCCACGAGCGCGTCTGCTCGGATGTGCGTGAATGGCTGGCCACCACTATGGGCTGGACCGTCCTCGGCATCACGCAAAGCCCGATCACCGGCCCGGCAGGCAATATAGAGTTTCTGATAGGCGCCCGCCTGGACGCCGCAGACGGACTTAAACTTCGAATGTTCGGCAGTGAATGCCGGACGTAGGAAATGCCCGGTGCCGACCACAGCCCGACTCGAGCCCAATCACCGACAGCCAAACGCCGCGAACCAGGGCAATCTCGCCAGCTTCGCGGCGTTAGAGCCGGCCATGGCGTGTCTGCATCAGGCCAACGCCTCCCGCCTTGCCCTATTCGTCCATCTCTTATAGAGCGCGGCGCTTCCTATTCACATGCGGACGTGGCGGAATTGGTAGACGCGCCTGGTTTAGGTCCAGGTATCGAAAGATGTGGGGGTTCGAGTCCCTTCGTCCGCACCACTCGCCCGCTGCTCGCGACAGCTCAGAATAACAGAAGGCCGACATATACCCATGCGTATCGAAGAAACGAAGAACGAGGGCCTCGCCCGCGCCTACACCGTCACCATTCCGTCGGCGGACATGGATGCCCGTGTCGATGCGCAACTGACGCAGGTTTCGAAGACGATTCGCATGCCCGGCTTCCGCCCCGGCAAGGTGCCGACCAATCTGGTGCGCAAGATGCACGGAGAGGCGCTGTATGGCGAAGCCCTGCAAAAGGCCGTTCAGGAGGGCGTGCAGAAGGTCATGTCCGAAAAGGAACTGCGCCCGGCAAGCCAGCCTTCGGTCGACCTGAAATCCGGTGAGGCGGGCAAGGATGTCGAATTCGGCATGGAGCTGGAAGTCCTGCCTTCCGTCGATGTCGGTGACATGGAACCGATCAAGCTCGAAAAGCTCGTCGTAGAGGCGGGCGAGGACGAAATGCAGGAGGCGCTGCAGCGCTTTGCCGAGCAGCAAAAATCCTTTGAGGCAGCGCCCAAGAGCTACAAGGCCGCAACGGGCGATGTCGTCGCCATGGACTTTGTCGGCACGGTCGACGGGGAACCTTTCGAGGGCGGCACCGGCGAAGACATGACTGTGGAGATTGGCTCCGGCCGTCTCATTCCCGGTTTCGAGGATCAGCTTGTCGGCGTGAAGGCAAATGATTCGAAAGCCGTGAAGGTCACTTTCCCCGAAGATTACAACGTCGCCTACCTCAAGGGTCGCGATGCCGAATTCGCCGTCACGGTGAACGAGGTTCGCAAGCCGAAGGAAGCCAAGGTCGACGACGAAATGGCAAAGAATCTGGGCCTCGAAGGCTTGGATCAGTTGAAGGAACTGCTCGGCGGTCAGCTGAATCAGGAACTGCAGAACCTCACCCGCACGCACATGAAGCGCAAGCTTCTCGACACGCTGGCGTCGCGGTACGATTTCGACGTGCCCCCCAGCATGGTTGAGGCTGAATTCGACCAGATTTGGCAGCAGCTTGAGCACGAAGCGTCCCATGCCGACGACAAGGACGCGGCGATGAAGGAGCTGGAGGCGGAGAAGGACGATTATCGTCGTATTGCGGAACGCCGCGTGCGCCTCGGCCTGCTTCTGTCGGAAATCGGCCAGCAGCAGGGCGTGCAGGTTTCCCAGCAGGAAATGAACCAGCTGATCTTCCAGGAAGCGCAGAAATATCAGGGCCAGCAGGAAGAGGTCGTGAAATATTTCCGCGAAAATCCGATGGCCGCTGCCCAGCTGCGTGCGCCTCTCTTTGAGGACAAGGTCGTTGATTTCCTTCTTGAAAATGCGGAACTCGAAGAGCGCAAGGTCACACGCGAAGACCTGACCGCCGCAATTGAGGACGAGGACGAAACGCCGGAACCGAAGAAGGCGGCGCCGAAGAAAAAGGCCGCTGCAAAGAAAGCTCCGGCAAAGGACAGCGAAGCCGGAGAGAGCAAGGCGGCGGCAAAGAAGACTCCCGCGAAAAAGGACGAAGCCGAGGACAGCAAGCCCGCTGCAAAGAAGGCGGCAGCCAAGAAGACAGCTCCGGCCAAGAAGGCGGCCGAGCCTGCTGCGGATGCGGAAGCCCCCGCCAAAAAAGCACCGGCCAAGAAAGCCGCACCCAAGAAGGCCGCAGCCAAGACTGACGAAAAGGCCGACGCAAAGCCTGCCGCCAAAAAGCCGGCCGCGAAGAAGGCTGCTGAAAAGAAGTAGGAGCCAATCCCCCCGTTTCGTCACGAGACGGGGGGCGGCCGCCCTTGACTTGGGCGCGCGGTCATCCGACTTCTTGTGATACGCAGTTCCCGAACGAAAGACCCACTATGCAAGACCCGATGTCCGCTCTCGTCCCTATCGTCATCGAACAGTCGAACCGGGGCGAGCGCTCCTTTGACATTTATTCCCGCCTGCTCAGGGAACGCATCGTCTTCGTGACGGGGCAGGTCGAAGATCACATGGCGACGCTGATCACGGCGCAGCTGCTCTATCTTGAGAGCGAGAATCCCAAAAAAGACATCTACATGTACATCAACTCGCCGGGCGGCGTCGTCACCGCCGGCATGGCGATCCATGACACCATGCAATATATCCGTCCTCGCGTCGGGACGGTCTGCATGGGTCAGGCCGCGTCCATGGGCGCATTCCTGCTCGCCGCAGGCGAGCCCGGCATGCGTGTCGCGCTGAACAATGCGCGCATCATGATCCACCAGCCATCTGGCGGCATGCAGGGTCAGGCCACGGATATCGAGATCCACGCCAAGGAAATCCTTCGCATCCGGCATCGTATGAACGAGCTGATGGCGAAATATACCGGGCAGGACATCGGCACCATCGAGACCGCCGTTGAGCGCGACAAGTTCCTGTCGGCCAATGAGGCAAAGGAGTTCGGCATGGTCGACGAGGTGATGGAGAAGCGCCCCGTACCCGCCGAAGATGCCGACGAAAAAAGCTAAATTATTGTAAAGTAAAGGTTAACGCGCAGGGGCCGAATTAAGCTTCGGCCCCTGCGTACGAAACCAGGTCTGCTGGCGCTTGGCGTAGCGCCTCGTGTCCTGCTTCGCCTGATCCACTGCCTCGTCCAAGGCTACCTCGCCCCTCAGATAGGCGAGCAGGGGCGGCACGCCGATCGCCTTCATGACCGGCGCATCTGGCGATAGCTGCCGTTCCGCCAGAGCCCTGACTTCCTCCATCCCCCCTGCCTGCACCATCGCGTCGAACCGCGTATTGCAGCGCGCAAACAGGTCCGCCCTTGGCAAGTCGATCAGGTGGACCTCGGCCTCGACTTCGGCCCGAATGCCGCCCGCCGTTTCCTCCTGCCAGTCCGCGAGCGATCGACCGCTAGATCGCCGCACCTCCAGCGCCCGCGCCAGCCGTTGCGTATCGCTGGGCCGCAGCCGTCCCGCCATGATCGGATCTTCCCGTGCCAGCGCCGCTGCCAGATCGCCGGTAGACAGCGCGCGCACCTCGTCCCTTATGTCGGCGCGGATGTTGGGAACGGGCGCAATCCCGTCAAACAGAACCTTTAGGTATAGTCCGGTGCCGCCCACCAGAATGGGCAGGCACCCGGCAGCATGCGCCGCCGCGATCTCCTCCTTTGCCATATCCGCCCACTCCGCGGCCGACGCGGGCGAGGCGCCGTCCCTGGCACCATAAAGGCGGTGCGGGGCGGCAGCCTCCTCATGCGGAGAGGGGCGGGCCGACAGAATGCGCAGGTCGCGGTACAGTTGCGACGCGTCGGCATTGATGATGACGCCATTACGCGATCTCGCAAGCTCCAGCGCGCGCGCGGACTTGCCCGTGGCGGTCGGTCCTGCGATGACCGCCACCATCTGCTTATCGGAGGTCTTCATGTTCGTCGTCACTATCGTCGGCACCCCGGCACTATCGGTCCGCGACGCCGCGCTTGCCAGCGAAACCTGCGGCAGCGACGACCTGAATTGGATTCAGGAGGGGCGGGCCGTCGACCTGATCTGCCAGACGGACGAACCCCGCCACCTGCGCGACCGGTTGGAGGATGCCCTCCCGCACGCCGACATCTTCGTGCAGCGGCAGGATACCCGCGCCCACCGGCTGTTCGTTGCCGACATGGATTCGACCATGATCACCGTCGAGTGCATCGACGAACTGGCTGATTATGCTGGCCTGAAGGCGGAAGTCGCCGCCGTGACGGAGGCGGCGATGCGTGGCGAACTGGATTTCGAGGGCGCCCTCCGGGAACGGGTCGCGCTGCTGAAGGGCCTCGCCGAAAGCTCGATCACCGACTGTTTGAACATGCGTGTGAAGCACTCCTCGGGCGCTAAACAGCTGATCGCGGGCCTGAAGGCGGCCGGTATCCGCACCGTCCTCGTCTCGGGCGGCTTCACGGCCTTTGCCGAACCGGTGGGGCAGGCGCTCGGCTTCGACCGGGTTGTGGCAAATGTGCTGCAACGGCAGGATGGACAACTGACCGGACTGACGGAGGGGCCCATCGTCGATGCGGCGCGCAAGCTGGCCGTATTGGACGAGGAATGTTTTGCGCTCGGCATCACCCGTAACGAGGCAATCGCGATCGGGGACGGCGCCAATGATCTGCTGATGGTCGAGGCGGCCGGGCTCGGCATCGCGTACCACGCCAAGCCCGCGCTTGCGAAGGCGGCCGACGTACGGATTCGGAATGGCGACCTGTCGACGGTGCTCTATGCGGTGGGGCTGGGCGCCGGCGCACCTAATTAGGGTCCGGGCAACCTATTCGCGAGCGCGCACTGGGGCTGGTGGTGAAATCGTCATGTCATTGGCTGTGACAGCAAGCGCGAAGGCCGACGATTCCTCGGTCAATTCAAACGACAGCGATACGCCATTCAGGGCGTGACCGGCGACGGTGCCGGTAATGCCGCCAATGACCGGATGAACAAGGACGAGCGGACTGCCAAGCGTAGGGCGCGCCATGGTTTCGACGAAGGCGCCTGCGGCACTCAGCCTGCCGATGCGGCAGGGCCAGCGGGCTGCTTTCGTTGAGAGAATGCATATCGGGCGCGCGGATTTTTCGCTCACCCTGTCGTGCAGCCAAATCGGTTCAGCCACGCTTTTCCCCCGGATCCTGAATCTGATCGTTCGGCGCGGCTTAGGACGCCTGTCACAAATTTTTCGTTAAGCCACCGACACGATCATGGGCGTCTTTCAGACGATTGGCGCGACAAAGCAGGCCCGCCCGGCCGCCTCCAGCCGCCCGCACAGCGCGCGGGCTTCTGAACGATCTGCGAACTCGCCAATCTGCAGGCGGATCCCGCCATCGAATTGCAGGAATACAGGCTGCATGTCGCGTAGGATCTCGGGGTTTGCGGCCCGCATGGCCGCCCACGCCTCTCTCGCAAGGGGTTCTCGGCCATAGGCACCCAGTTGGACGCGGTAGCCACTGGCCCGTCGCACGGATGCAGTCGAGTTGGTTTCCGCGTCGATGGGGACGGCCTCGCGATTGGCAAGGACGCTGTCGCCGCGCGTGGTTGGCGGGGCGGGGGGCGTGTCGCCGCCAGTCTCCGCAACGGCCCGCTCCGCATTGCTGGCCTTTGGCTCCGCGCCGCCGCCATCGCTGCGGCCGGCCATCATGTCATCGGCGAGTTTGCGTCCCTGTTCCCGCACGGCGGGCGGCATATTCGCATCCATCTTGACGATCGCGCGCTCCGCCTGCGCCAGCCCCGAATTCCGCGCGACCAGCATATAGGCATAGGCGCGGGGCCAGTCCTTCTTCACCCCCTCGCCGTTGAACATCTTTATGCCCAGCATATAGTGCGCGTAGGGTTCCCCCGCGCGCTGCGCCTGCCGCCACAGGCGAATTGCCTCGTCATCTTGGCCCTTTCGCGCCAGAAAGATGCCCAGATAGGTGCGCGCCGGATTGTGACCCTTTTCGGCGGCGCGACGAAAGAAATCCTCGGCCTTTTCCAAGTCCTTAGGCAATCCGCGCCCCTGGCGGGAGGCGAGGCCTAGATTGAACAGCGCATTGGCGTCGCCCCGCGCTGCCGGGGGCAGCCAGGCCATCACGGCCTCCTTGTAGGCGCCTTGCTTCCATTTTTCGACGCCCTCCTTCGTCGACGCCGGTGCAGGCCCCGTGATGAACAGGGCGAGCAGGAACGTAGCGAGAAGGGAGGCGGTGATCCGCACGATATTCTTTCCGTGTTGATGGTGGTGCAAGACTACCTAACCGCCTTTCCTCCTGCGGGTCTATCCCGTCATCGCACGATCATGGCACAGCCGCGCTGAACTCGGCCTTTACCGAAAATTAGGCTGCTGCCGGTTAAACCCGGCCGACAAGGTTTCGTGTCTATGGATTGGGGTCGTCCAAATGCGGGTGCTGGCGATAGCGTCACAGAAGGGTGGATCTGGCAAAACCACCCTGTCCGGTCATATGGCCGTACAGGCGGAGCGGGCCGGTGCCGGCCCGGTCGTTCTGATCGATATCGATCCGCAGGGGTCATTGGCCGATTGGTGGAACGAGCGCGAAAACGATGCCCCCGCCTTTGCGCAGACCACGGTCGCGCGCCTGGCCGCCGATCTGGAGGCGCTGCGGCAACAGGGTTTCCGCCTGGCCGTAATCGACACGCCGCCCGCCATCACCGTCGCGATCCAGAGCGTTCTTTCCGTCGCCGAGCTGATCGTCATACCGACCCGGCCCAGCCCACACGATCTGCGGGCGGCGGGGGCCACCGTCGATCTGTGCGAGCGCGCCGGAAAGCCCCTGATCTTTGTCATCAATGCCGCGACCCCGCGCGCGAAAATCACATATGAGGCTGCCGTCGCCTTGTCTCAGCATGGCACGCTTGCACCGGTCACGCTGCATCAGCGGACCGATTATGCAGCCTCCATGATCGACGGCCGCACCGTCATGGAGATCGATCCAAACTGCAAATCCGCTCTCGAGATCCAGGAACTCTGGTCCTACGTCGCCGACAGGCTGGAACGGAACTTCCGGCGCACCGTGTTCAATGTTCCGGGCCAGCCGATGGTCGGCGCTGTCGCGACTTCGCATCCGCGCGCCGCCGGGGGCTTTGGCCGCAAGGCCGCATTTTAGGGGGCGGGAACGATGATGACACCGGAAGCATCCTTCGGATCCCTGTCGGGCAGCCTGCTTGCACGAAAGGGCGGCGCCAGGCCCGCAATGCGCCCCCAGGCGTATCGGTTCAACCAGGGCGACAGAACCGCCGCCGAGGACGATTGCGGGTGGAACGATATGGGAGGCGCACACATGCTGACGCCCGAACAAAGAGAAACACTACTTCCTTCGGCAGACGGGCGGGGCGCGCAGCCGCAGGCAACGCCTGAGCCCGCGCAGATGCGCGCTAGCGCCGATGATATTGCTCAGCCGGGCAGGGAGGAACATGCTGCTCCCGTCGCATCGCACCATGGCGCACCGGCGCAGGATTTTGCCGAGGATGAGCAGGCGCTGGCGGAACAGTCGGCGTTTCTCGCGCGGCTGGCACGGGAAAGCGAACCCGACGATGCGCTCAGCATTCCGGAACCCGCGCGCCGGGAGCGGCCGCCCGTCACGCGCGCGGCTCCGGGGTCGAAGGCGAAATCGGCCTTCACATTGCGGCTGGACGGCCCGCAGCATCTGCGTCTGCGCTTGGCCACGGCCTTTGCGCACAAAAGCGCGCAAAAGCTCGTGGCTCAGGCGGTCGATGAATATCTAAGCAAGCATTTTCCTGATCTTCCCGCATGATGCTTATTCAGAGCTTCAAGGAGCATAACATGCCAAGCATTGGAGCAAGGCTATTTGCGACGACTGCCATCGCCCTGGCCGGACTGGCTGTCGGCGCCTGCCAAAGCATGCAGCAGAATGAAGCCGCATCACTGGAAAACGCGGTTCATACCAAGGCGCTGATTGAGGAAGTTGCCAGTCGGGCGGAACGTGGCGGCGAACGCCTTGCAGAGAGGGCTGAGCAGGCGCGGCGGGCCGGCGATCTCGATCTCGCCGTAAACCTAGCCGAAAATGCGGTCGCTTTTGACACGGAGGATGAAGAGGCGCGGCGCACGCTTGCCACCAGCTACTTCGCCGCAGGACGGTTGCAAAGCGCCGCAGAGGCCTATGCCGACCTGATCGCGATGAACCCCGCCTCCGATACTTACAAATTCGGCGCGGCGCTCACGGCGCTCGCTGGCGGTGATACCGCGCGGGCACATGTCCTGCTTGGCGAACTTGCGGCTCAGCCGGCGTTGGCGGGCGACGTGGGCCTTGCCTATGTTCTGCTGGGTGAGATGCACCGTGGCAAATCCCTGCTGGAGTCGGCGGTTCGTTCTGGCACGTCGACATCGCAAACCCGGCAGAATCTTGCGCTGGCGCAGGCTCTGTCGGGTGACTGGAGCCTTGCCCGGGTGACGGCGGGAATCGATCTGCCACCTGCACAGGTGGACCAGCGCGTCGCCGAATGGGCCGCGCTCTCCATCAGTGAGGATACGGCCTGGCGGACAGCAATGCTGCTAAAGCTGAATCCGGTATTCGGCGATCCGGGCCGCCCGGAGGCCCTGGCGTGGATACCGCCTGCAGACCCTTCTTCCGTGCAAACGGCATCTGCCGCGACCGAAAGCGCCGAAGGGGACATGCAATTTTCTCCAGCGCCTTTATCTGTCGATGCGGCTCGCGAAAGCGCCATGCCCAGGATCGACAAGGTGGACGTTCCTGTCCCGACTCAGCAGTCCGCACGCATGTCCACGGCACCGACAGCGCCGAAAGAGTCGCAAAACGAAGACATTTCGTCACAAGCGAAGTCTGAACCTCAACCCTTGGCAGAAATTGAAAAGGTCTCGCAAATTTCGACGGCTCCAGAGACTTTGCCAAAGGCAGGTCAGGGATCTTGGCTAGTTCAATTGGGCGCTTATGATCGTCCGCAGGGCCTCACTCAAAACTGGAAGGCGCTGAAGATTCGCAATGAGTTTCTATCGAATTACCAGCCGATCCAGTCGAAAGCGGACGTCGAGGGGCGTACCTATTACCGGCTCTCCGTAGGGCGTTTCGACAATTGCGACGATGCCGGGATCCTGTGCGATGCGGTAAAAGCCGCAGGGGGCAATTGCTTTGTACGGAAAAGCAAGAATAATGCGTAAAACATTGATTTAACGTCTCTCGGAAACTCTAATAATCCGTTGAAACCCTGATCGCGACACTGCTGCCGCCAAAGCTGGCGACGCGGCCCAAAAGTGAGAAAGCGCGCGTCAGAGCGAATTCGATCTGCGTGGCGGATACCCCTTCCGTGTCTGTCGACACTTCGACATAGGTCCGCCTTCCCAGATATTCGCCGGCGGCGACACCGGTCCCCCGGCCTGTCTGCGCGTCGGCAGCGCTGATGCGCAGGCGATCGATGCCGATGGCACGCCGGACGGCGCCGATCGGATCCAGCGCGCTGGTACCGCCATTTTGCAACGCCGCCACCGCTCCGGCCAATTGCAACGCCTCCGGGGCGGAAAGATTTGGGATCGACGTTCCAAACAATACCCGGGCGAGGATTTCATCCTCCGGCAGGGCGGGGACGGAGGACAGCGTAACCTCCGGCTGGCTGGAAAGACCGCGGATGGCGATTTGCGCGGTCAAACCCTCCACGCGCGCTTCCGCCCGAATGTTCAGGACAGGATCAGGCGGGTAGGCGCCGCCAAAGCGGACCTCTCCGCTTGTCAGCTCGAACCGTCGTCCGGCAAAATCATAATCGCCCCGCAACAGTCTGGCAGTGCCTGTCAGGCGCGGTTCCGTGACGGGCCCGCCCAGGCGCAGTGCGGAGGACCATTCGCTATCAAGGCCAAGTCCTCTGACATAAAGCCGGTTATTGGCGGTCGTCTGCACGTCGAGCTGCCATGTGGTGTCGGCGCGCGCTTGGGGCGGGGCTCGAACGAGATCCGAATTAACCTCGCGGACCTTCAGGACGGGGATCTGTTCGCTCAGTTCGCGCCCGGCCGTATAGCTTGCGCGATCCACATTAAGATCGCCAGCAATTCGGGCGCCTTCTTCCGGACTGCTTTTGATCGTGATGGGGCCGGTCACGCGCGTTTCCAGCGTATCGATATCGACCAGCGTGGTGTCCTGCGTCTGCAACCGGACGTCGATGGGGAAACCGCGCGACAGCGACAGATCGACGGTTCCGGAACCTGTCACCGTTCCCCCCTTTCGGTCGCGGCCAGAAAATTGATCCAGAACCAGGCGCGATCCGTCAAAGCGCCCCTCCAGAACGATATCCTCGATCACGGTTCCGCTGGCGACGCTTTCAAAGCCGAGCCGGCGTGACCGCAGCGCGCCCTGCAGATCAGGTTCGCCGACAGTGCCGCCAATATCGATACGTGCGGCAAGTGGGCCGCCCACGCCGATCGTGTCGATACCTGCCAGCGGCCAGATCGCCTCGGCGGGTCCGCGAAAGCGCAATTGGGCAGAGACGGGCGCTCTCGCAATCCGCTGCAGGACCGGGTCGGCCGCCGCGCCCGGGATCGACGGCAGACGTGCCTGAAAGCGCCCCATGGGTCGTCCGTCCTGCTTGAACGCTGCACGGATGGCGGCGCTGTCCTCGTCGATGACCGCGATCATCGCGATGTCGACGGGCTGGGCCAGAATGCCGGTCTGGCGGGTGAAATCATTGATTTCGAAGGTTGCACGCCCGCGCGGCAGCGTTCCCGGCGCAAAGCGGACTCGCACCTCTCCGGTGGCGATGCCTGACAGCGGAATGTCGGGTAGTGCCAGCTGCAGCACCTCCAGGCCTGCCCGCCGGAACGTCGCGTTCAGCACCGCTTCGCCGTTTATACTACCCTCGATCGTGGCATCGCCGCGGGGAAGGTCCAGCGTGACGGGTGCCAGGCTCCAGCCGCCGCCTTCCCTGCGGGTGATGCGCGCAGGGGATTCGAGACTGATTGGTGCGCCACCGACATCGCCGTCGGCCAGCACGGCAATCCTGTCGCTCGCCATTTCCGCGTTCATGTTGAGGGCAAAGGATGTGCCGCGCCTGCCTTCTACCTTGCCGCTGATCCTGCCGCCGCCTTCCGCCAGATCGAACTTCCCTTGCGCGCTGGACAGGGTCAGCGCGCCAAATCGCAGACCGGCAAGATCGAAGCGTCCGTCCGTGCGATTGCCGTCGGGCGTAATCAACAAATTGGCCAGCACGCTGCCGCGCCTTATCCCGACCGACGGGTCCAGGTCGAAGCTGGCCGCCTTCGCACCTGCGGCGATGACGATGCGCTGATTATCGTCGACCTCGGAAAATCTTGCGGTTCCGTCGACACCGGAACCCGAAATTGCCAAGGTTCCGGTAACCGGTACGCCGTCCGTCGGCGTCAGCACGCCGCTTGCCTTCACCCCCGCCAGTTCGATGTCTTGCAGCAGATAGCGAATTTGACCTGGCCTGGTGTCGATCGCGCCCGTTGCCGTCAGCGGTCCAAGAATGGTGCTGCCGCGCGCCGTGAAATCATATTGGTCGGGGGCAGGAATGAAGGTGCCGGAGATGTTCGAGATGGGCAGCCCCAGGCTGTAATTGTCCACCACGACGTCGGCGCGCGGCCTGCCGATGTCGCCGTTCAGCGTGACCGCCAGATCGCCGAACCGCTCCTGCACGCCGCGTCCGCTGAATTCGATCTGCTGCCCCAGACGGTAATATCCCGATCCCCGCATCGACAGCTCGGGCGCCCTGACGACGACTTGCGACAGGGCGATGGTTCCGTCCGGGGTTCTGACGATGTTCGCTTCCCCGCGCGGCAGGCCACCAAAGACGAAGCGGAGAAATTCATTGTCCAGCCGGGTCAGCCGCGCGTTGACGGGGCCGGAGATACGCAATTTTCGCGGCTGTGCGGGATCCGGCTGCAGGCGAAGGCGTCCATCGACCGCTGCCACCCCCAGGCCCGGCACCTGATAAGCTGGCAGGTTCATCTTTGTACGCACGTCAAAGCGCCCGGTTTGCAGGTCCAGTGCGAAATTTGCGGTCGCGGACAGCATGCGTGTCGTCGCCTTCGTGCCGCTGCCACGCACCACCAGGTCGTCCAGGGTTAGCGGGCCGCTGATCCGCGCGCGCTCGCTCAGCTGTTCGACCAGGTCGCCCGCACCTCTCAACCGGTCGAAGCGGGCATCCAGCGTGAAGTCGGCGAGTGAATCGCTGCCGTGGACGCGGCCCGTTGTGGTAAGTTGGTCCACGCGCTGATCGCCCAGCGCGGCCCAATCGGCGCTCAACTCATAGCCCACCTCCGGTCCCGTCAGTGGTCCTTCCGCTGACACTTGCATCCAGATATCTCGACCTGTCAGCGTCCTGATCAGCGCGGGGGGATCCAGAAGGGCGATGCGCGCCTGCGCATCAAACAAATTCCCAAGCTGTCTGTCGGTCGCGCCGCGCGCGTCCAGGCTAAAGCTGTCCGCCCGCGCCTGCAGGATGAACGGAATGCGCTCTTCATTCGCTGCCGCGCTGGCGTCAATGCGAACGCCATTGGGCGCCATCCGTTCGACCATTCCGCCTGCCAACAGCGCGGGGTTGATCTGGCCGGTCACCCGAAAACGACCGTCGACGGCATCAACGCCCAGACTGGCGATCCTGCCCGCACCTTCATTGCCATCCCCGCTTGCATTCAGCAGTTGCGCGACAAGCGTACCACGCCAGTGCGACCAGCGGCCCTTCCCATCCACGTTCAGGAGCAGGCCTCGGCCAAGGCCGGTCATATCGTCCAGCACTCCGCCGGGGGGCGCGCGAACCTGCCCTTCCAAGACGAACCTGTCGGCATCCGGCACCGCATCAAGCAAAAATTGCACATGATCGCCGCCCGTGGGGCTCGTCGCGGCCAAGGCCACGCGCGCACGATCGTTCTTGGTCAGCAAATTGCCGTTGAGCGACAGGCGATGTGACTCTCCCGCCACCGCCTCCGCCAGGACAAGATTTTGGACGTGGACGCGGTCGACGTCGATATCGAAATCGGGCAGCAGCGGCCCGTCCTCTTCGCCGGGGCGCAGTTCGGGAATTCTCAGAAGATCGACGCGCGCAGCGCTGGCTTCGTCAATGTCGAGAATATTGTCGAACAGAAAGCGCCGCGGATGCCAGTCGAGCCGGATGCGAGGGCTCGTCAGAAATATCCCCTGCGGGTCACTCAGTTTCAAATCGTGGATGATCAGGTCGCCATAGATGGAACCCTCCAGGCGCCCGACCTCCACGCGCAGGCCGCTTTCGGGGGCGATCCGGTACAATTGGCGGGCCAGGACGTTGCGACCCGCCTGCGTATCCGCAAGCAGCAGCAGGAGGATCCCCAGCAGCACCAGGGCGAAGGCCGACAGGGCCGCCCAGCCAAAGATCGCGCGCGCCCGCATCAAAACGCCTGACCTATAGAGACATAGACCGCGACACGCGCTTCACCGGGCCGGCGGTTGATCGGTGTCGCAATGTCCGCGCGGACGGGGCCGAAGCGGGTGAAATAGCGTGCGCCGATGCCGATGCCATAGCGCAGGCTGTCGAACGTCGGCGCGGCGCCGGTATAAACCTGCCCCGCGTCGACAAAGGCGACGGCACCCAGATCACCGAAGCGGTAACGCCCCTCGATGCTTGCCTCGACCTTGCTGCGCCCGCCCAGGGGGTCACGGTCCGCATCGCTGGGGCCGACATTCTGAAACCCATATCCGCGCACCGACGCGCCACCCCCGGCATAGAAGCGGCGGGACGGCGCGATGTTACGCCGATTGGAACCGAGGATACTGCCCACCAGTCCGCGCAGGGCAATGACGGTGCTGTCATCCTCTGTCAGCGGCAAATAGGTAGAGGCGGCGACTTCTGCCCGGCTATAGAAGAAGGATCCGCCCTCGAAAGAAACTTCGGGACTCAGTCGGCCCAGCAGGCGAACGCCCTCTGTGGGGTTCAGCAGATCGTTGCTTGCATCAAAGGAAAGCTGCGCCGGGAACGCTGCGATATAATAGGTTCGAAGCGCCGCCGGTACGCCGACAATGGCCGACCGATCGCGTTCCTGTGCCAGTACGAGCTCCGGCCCCAGCCGATAGGTCCAGCGCTTCTGCCAGATCAGGTTCGTTTCCCGCTCATAGAAGCCGGACAGCGCAAATCCGCGGCTGTAAAACGCATCGCGGTCCTGCTGAAATGCCGCGATGCGGCCGCCAAGGGCGACGTCGCGCGCTTTATAATTGGACCGCACGAAGTCGATTGCCGCCAGCCGTTCCTGCGTGCCGACCACCAGGCTGCCGGTCAGGGCGCCCTCCGGTCGCACGAAGTTCCTGTGTTGCCAGCTTCCTTCGATACGAAAGCCATCCTCGGTGTCATAGGCGATCTGCGCCGCCAGTGTGCGTGGCGGCGAGGGGCTCAGCGCGACATTCAACTCAACCTCGGTCTCACCTTCGGGCAGCGTGTCGCCCCGCACAGGCGTGATATCCGCACTGCCGACCAGTCCGGTGGCAATCAAAGCGCGGCGAAGATCGTCGATTTCCTCGGCATTATAGACATCGCCGCGCTTGAACCGGGTCAGGCGGGCAACGTGACGGGCACCAAATGGCGGATCGTCCCCCGATACGACGATGTCGCCGAACCTGCCCCGCGGTCCCGGGTCCACCGCCAGATCCATCGATGCCAGCCTGGTTTCGTGGTCGATGACGATTTCCGGCTCCGCAACCTCGGCGAATGGGTAGCCTTCCCGGGGAAGGCGCAGGTTCAGTTCGGTGACGGCGGCCAGCACCTCCTCTGCCTGCACGGGGTCGCCCTCGGCAATGTCCAGCCCCTGTGCGTCTACCTCGCCGAAACGGTAGAGCGGGCCGGTATCGACCTCAAAAACGACTGATCGGCGGTTGGGCTCGCCTTCGGGAATGGTTACCCGCACGTCGACCAGCGGGTCGTAATATCCTTCCGCACGCAATAATTGCATCAGGACGTCACGGTCCACCCGCACGCGGCGGTTCAGTTCGGCCAGCGACGGGACCACATCGCCTTCGCCCGCCACCAGCAGTGAAAGATCGCGGAACTCGGCCGCGAACGGCAATTGCGAAAGCGATGCGCGCGACAGTTGATAGCGCAGCGGTGCCGCATCTGCCGTCAGGGCCTCTACGTCCTCATCCTCTTCCTCCAGCTCTCCGAACAGGCTGCGCCAGTCGGCTTCGATCTCTGGAATAGGGGGCAAGGGCGTGCGTCGGGGCGTGGCTTCCTGCGCCCACACTCCGGTGGTGCCCGATAGGGCAAGGGCAAGGATGCTGAGCCGGACGCGCATGCCAACGCCCCTAACGCTCTCTTGTCTGCACGAAAGCTGAATTTCGTCGATATGAGCGGTCGCCGCGCCCGGCGGCGGCGGGCCGGTGCCGCTCAGCCCTGCTGTTGCCGCGTATTATCGGTTTCCTCTTGTTCCTGCGCTTGCGGTACGCCGACCGTTCTACGTTTCGGCGGCGTGACTTCCTCGGCGTCGCGGGGCTCATCATTGGGGCGCTCGGGAACGAAGGACGGCCTTTCGATGCTCGCCGTCGCGCTTCGCAACTTGTTCGACCAGGTACGGGACAGGCGGGTAAAATATTTATCGCCCTCCTCGATCGTATGTTCGATCGGCTTCGACCCTTCGTGATCGCGCAGCATGACCATGTCGATCGGTAGTCCGACCGCCAGGTTCGACCGCATGGTGGAATCAAAGCTGATCAGGCCGATCTTCGTCGCCTCGTTCATGCTGGTATCGTAACTGAGCGCGCGGTCCAGGATCGGCTTGCCATACTTGATTTCGCCTACCTGAAGAAACGGGTTCTCCGGGCGGCATTCGATGGCGTTTCCGGCATCGTAGATGCGGAATAGCTTGATCGGTTCCCGCCCCACACGGCCCCCCAGCAATATCGATGCTCCAGAGCGGATGCCGTCCTTTTTCAGCGCGTCACGAACCTCGTTGCGGCTGCGATACAGGGCCTGTCCCACCAGTTGCGTTATTCGAAAAATGTTCGGCTGATTATCGATGGTGGCACGTTCTTCGTCGCCCTTCTCCATCTCCAGACCCTCGTCCAGACGCGACAGTGCAGCCTGCGTTACGGACAGGCTGCCGGCCGTGCATATCGCAACGAAGCGGTCCGGCCGGTCATAAATATGCAGCTTGCGATAAACGCTGATATTATCGACGCCTGCATTGGTGCGGCTATCCGCCATCATCACCAGCCCGGCGTCGACCCGCATCCCTACGCAATATGTCATGAAAGCCCTTCGCGAACTATTGTTGTTGCGACTGACTCATAGCGCCCATCGTCTGCTTTTGCGACTGTCGAAGGGGGGTGGCGCCTGTTCTGGCGATAACATCCAGCGTTTCCATGCCTCCGCCCGTTCGGGTTCCAACGATGGGGGCCGCCTGCCGGTAATCCATGCCTGCCGCTATCCGCACATAATGTTCGTCGGTCGAAATTCCGTGTGCGGGATCGAAGCTGACCCAGCCCAGACCGTTCACATGTGCCTCCGCCCAGGCATGCGACGCGCTTTGATCGTTCATCCCATCCTGACGAAACAAATGTCCCGAAATATAGCGTGCCGGTATCCCCAGGGAGCGGCAGGCTGCGCAGAACAGATGCGCCAGATCCTGGCATACGCCTTTCTGCCGCTCGAATGCCTCGATGGCGCTGGTGGTGACATCTGTCGCGCCCGTTTCGAAGGTCATCCGTTCATATATTGCGGCAAGCAGCTTGTGCGTCTGGGACAGTTGATTGCTGGTCCCTGATGTCACGTCTTTCGCAAATTCAGTGATGACGGCGTTGGGTTTGGTCAGATCGGTGGTCTGTAAATAAACGAGCGCGGGCAGGGGGTCGGCCAGTCCCGCCGTCACGCCGCTGGTATTTTCGCAGTCGACCGTACCGCCCGCCGTGATTGTCAGCTCATCTGGCACATCATCGACGGTCAGTAGATGCACGATATTACCATGCGCATCTCGCTTCGACCGCAACCTGGCATCGCAGTTCAGGTCGACCGACCATTTCCCCACGTTCTGCCCCTCAAAGCTTTCGGGTGTCAGACGCAGCAACTGCATCACCCGCTTGGGGCGCAGGCTGTAACGATAGGTGGTGATATGGCTGACCGTGATGCGCATCAGAACGAAAATTGCTCCCCGATCTGTCGGCTTAGCCGGTTATTGTCGTTGATGAAGGATTGCAGGAATTCGTGCAGCCCCTTCTTGTAGATCTCGTCCACGTCCGTGCGCCTCAGGTCCATCAGGATTGATTTTGCCAGGCGATCTGCAGGGCCGACCCGTCCGTGCGCCGCGCGCAGATCCTGCAGATATTCGTTGGTGATCTCCATGCAGTGGCACAAGCTACGCGGCAGGTCTTCACGCAGGATCAGCAGGTCGGCGATCAGCCAGGGTTTCAGGTTCTGGCGATAGATGTGACGATATGCGGTCACCGCGCTGACCGACCTTAACACGGCGGTCCATTGCGCCTGATCCAGTGCGCCGCCAACCGCCTCTCCCTCAGGCAGCAGCGTGTGGTATTTCACGTCCAGCAGGCGCGCGGTATTGTCGGCGCGCTCCACCAGCGTTCCCAGCCGGATGAACCAGAAATTCTCTCCGCGAACCAGGGTCCGCCAAATGGCCCCTTCAAAGTTGCGGACCTCCTGTTTCACCCGGTCGACCAAGTTCACCATGTCCACCGGCCGGCCCTTCTGGCTGATGCGCTCGGACAATTCGATATACCCCTGGTTCAGGGTTTCGAACGCCTCCCGCGTCAGGGCTGCACGGACGATGCGCGCATCGTTACGCGCCTTCATGACGCAGGAACGGATCGAACTGGGATTATCGGGATCCAGCGCTAGGAACTGCGTCACGGCATCCCGATTTGGCGGCACATCCTTCGCGTCGAACAGCTCGGCAGTGCCGGAGGATTTTACCGCGCTTGCCCAGCCGGAATTCTTGTCCGGTTGTGGCAGCGTTTCAAAGCGATAGGCAGCCTCCATCAGACGCGCCATGAAGTCGGCGCGCTCGACATGACGGCCAAGCCAGAACAGGGATGAGGCAGAACGGCTAAGCATCAGTCTGCAAGCACCCAGCTGTCCTTGGTGCCGCCACCTTGTGAGGAATTTACCACCAGCGATCCCTCTTTTAATGCAACCCGCGTCAGACCGCCGGGAACCACACAGGTTTTTTCCGCGCCCGACACCACGAATGCGCGCAGATCGACGTGGCGTTCGGCAATCTGCGAACTGACGACCGTGGGGCAGGTGGAAAGCGACAGGGTCGGTTGCGCGATATAACCGTCGGGATCGTCCTTGATGCGCTCGGCAAATTCGTCGATCTCCGCCCGCGTGGCTGCAGGACCGATCAACATGCCATATCCTCCCGACGCATCGACGCGCTTGACGACCAGTTCCGACAGATTGTCGAGCGTATATTTGAGCGCATCCGGCTCGCGGCAACGATAGGTCTCGACGTTCTTCAACGCCGCCGCCTCACCGGTATAAAATTCGACGATTTCGGGGACATAGGAATAGATCGCCTTGTCATCCGCCACGCCGGTGCCGGGGGCGTTGACGATGGTGACATTGCCGCATTCATAGGCATCCATCAGGCCCGCGATCCCCAGAATGGAATCGGGGCGGAAAGCCAGCGGGTCCAGATAGTCGTCGTCGATCCGGCGATAGATCACATCGACCCGTTGCGGTCCCTCGGTCGTGCGCATGTACATGCAGCCATTATCGGCGAACAGATCCGACCCTTCGACCAGCTCGATGCCCAGACGGTCGGCGAGGAAACTGTGCTCATAATAGGCGCTGTTCAGCGAACCCGGCGTCAGGACAACGGCGGTCGGCTCTCCCCGTGCAGATTTGGGTGCGACGGCGCGGATCATGTCCTGCAGATAGTCGATATAGATGTCGACCGGCCGGATGCGGTGTTCCTGGAACAGGGCGGGAAACAGGCGCAGCATCGCCTCCCGGTTCTCCAGCATATAGGCAACGCCCGACGGAGTGCGGAGATTGTCTTCCAGCACAAAGAAATCGTCCTTGGTACGGACCATGTCGATGCCGCTGATATGGGAATAGATGCCGCCCGGCGGTTTGATCTGCGTCATGGCCGGCTGAAATTGCGGATTGGCCAGCACCAGTTCCGGCGGGATGATGCCCGCCTTCAATATTTCCCGCGGCCCGTAAATATCGGCCAGGAACATTTGCAGGGCATTGATGCGCTGCACAATGCCGGCTTCCAGATCGGAAAATTCGCTGGCGGAAACGATGCGTGGCAACACGTCGAAGGGGATGATCTTTTCATCGCCCTGATTGCTGCCATAGACGGCAAAGGTAATTCCCATGCGCCGAAAGGCGAGCTCAGCGGCGCCATGCCGCTTGGCCAGTTCCTCGACAGACATTTCGCTCAGCCATTCGGACAAACCGGCATAGGGCGCGCGGACTTCGCCGCTGGTCCCATACATCTCACTGAAATTTTCTTGCAATGGCATCGCTATATCAAGCGCTGCGCAGCTACAAAGTTCCGCAGCGCAGCAAAATGAACGTCACGCATTGTTCCGTTGAAGAACAACCGACAAGTTGTTTGCAGGCATTTCAACGACATCTTCCAGTGTCAGCCCCTTCGCTTTTGCCAGCGTCACCACGTCGTCCAGTCGGCGTATGCCCCAGTCGGGGTTTCTCATCTTCAGACTTTCATCGAAAGCAAGATTCGACGGCGCGGTCGCAACGCCGTCCCGCAAGAAAGGGCCATACAGATAAAGATGACCGCCCCCTGCCAGATTCCGGGACGCGCCCTCCATCAAGCCAATGGTCGCCGACCATGGCGAGATGTGGATCATGTTGATGCACAGGATCGCCTCGACGCTTTCTGACGGCCAGCCACCGCTCGCCGCATCCAGCAGGGTCGGCGCGGCGAGATTGTCCAGTTTCTCCGCCGCGCGGTATGCCGCGATGGAGGCAAGCGACTCCTCGTCCCGGTCGGTCGGCAGCCACTGCAGGTGCGGAAACCGGCGCGCGAAATAGACGGCATGTTCGCCTGACCCCTCGGCCACCATCAGAACCCGGCCGCCATCTGGCAGGAATCCCTCCAAAACATCGGCGATCGGCTGCCGGTTGCGAAGCGCCGCTGGGGAAGACCGCAGCGCTACAGATTCCTGATCATTTGTCATGCCGATCGCCCTTGCTGTAGTTCGGTCCCTTTATCCCATTAAGGAGATTAAGGGTGAGCGTAACGCTTTGGTTCAATCCCCGTTGCGGTACCGCGCGCACGGTGCGCCAGTGGCTGGACGATAATGGGCACGAATATGTGCTGCGGGAATATCTGAAGGAACCGCCCAGCCGAGAAGAAATCGCGGGCGTACTGGCAAACGGCGACATGCAGCCAACGGACCTGTTCCGCTCGAAGGAGGCGCTGGCACAGGACCTCGGTTTGCGAGGGTCGGACGATCAGGACGCGATTCTCGACGCGATGGCCGCAAATCCCGTGCTGATCAATCGCCCCATTGTCATAGACGGTGACCGCGCCCGCCTTTGCCGTCCGGCCAGCGAGGTTGAGAGCTTCCTCGCCTAGCCTTCATCCTCGAAGTCGCGGACATGCTGGATCAGGCTGTCCATTTCACGGTCGGACAGCACGCCCTCCCACGGCGGCATCATCGGCGATTGTCCGACCGCGCTGCCGCCGCCGATCAGCACCTGCTTCAGGGCCTCGTCGCTGCGCCATTTGTGGTAATTCGGATCCGTGAAGTCGGGGACATAGGCGCCCAGTTCCTGTGAATCGGGACCATCGCCTCTGCCTTCTGCACCGTGGCAACGGGCGCAGTTCGTACCCCACAGGCTGTTGACCTGCGCGGGGCTCAGCGGTGCGGTGGCGGGGGCGGCATTCTCCGCGACGCGAGCCTCTTCCGCGGCGGCTTCGCCCTCATCGCTGTCGGATGAAACCAGCTTTGCGACCATTCCGGTCGGCTGGTCATTGTCGCCCATGACGGTGATCAGGATATTGCCGTCGGGTGCCTGGATCAGGCTGGTCGGGCCGCGTTGTGCGACATTCTTGGCGCGCGCCAGCACATCGACCGTCTCAACGGTTTCCGCATCCAGCGGCAGTGTGAAGACCTCCCCGGAATAATTGTCGAGGAAGACATAATGTCCATCCGCCTCTGCCACGACAGACCCGTGATAGGGCGATCCGCCGATCACGGAGCGCAGGAATGCCGTGTGCTTATATGTGTAGACCGGTGGATGTTCGGTGCCGATGATTGTCTCGGGCTTCGTTTTGCCGTCCTGAACTTCCCGGCCTTCAATATAGGGGAACTGGTAATTGCCGCCTTTTTCAATGCGGTTTACCTCCTCCCACACAGTAGAGCCGACTTCGCCCGCCCATAATTCGCCGGTTTCGCTGTCAAATCCGATGCGGAAGGGGTTGCGCAGGCCCAGTGCCCAGAATTCCTCCATCGCATCGGGCGTGCCGACGAAGGGATTGTCGACAGGGACGTAATAATTTGCGCTGCTGCCGTTTTCGGGCTGGCGGCTGATCGGCTTCGAAATCGTGCCACCCTGCATGTCGACATCGATGCGGAAAATGCCGCCCTTGAACCCGCAATCGATGCGCTGATGGCAACTGGCGTCGGATGCTTCGCCCAGCGCCAGATACAGCATGCCGTCGGGGCCGAATTCCACCGACCCGCCATTATGATAGCCATCTGCGTTCCGCTCCTGCGCGATCAGCGGCAGGCGCGTCGCGCGGCGCTCCTCCTCTGTCGACGGGGACATGTCGTAACGCTCCAGGCGGTTGGTTTGCCCATCGGCGCGGAATTCGGTGTAATAGACATACAGAAAGGCGCTGTTTTCGCTGTCGGTGCCGAATTGCGGGTGCAGGTCGAATCCCAGCGCGCCGTTTTCCATTTCCACGTCGCCCACGGCGGCGCGCAGGTCCAGCAGCAGCGTCTTGTTCATTCCGCTGGGATAATCGGTGCGATACAGTCGCCCGTTCCGCTCCAGCACATACATTGTCGATGGGTCGCTGTCGGCGAACTGCACCATGATGGGCGTTTCAAACCGGGTGTCACCGACCGCATTGACCAGCGTGTAGGGCAGATCGCTGGCGGAATTGGCCGACACGCGCAGATTCGTGACAGCAGCGGCAAAATCGCGGTCGGTCGTGAATTTGTACGCCATCACGACCGGGGTCAGCGCGAATGTGACCACCAGCCATGCCCAGGGCGATTTCAGCAGGGTAAAGATATTGATGAACGCCGCGCCGAACGCCTTCGGCGCGCTCTCCACCTTCCGCGCATGACGCACGATCGCAAAGGCGATCAGCAGGAACAGGACACTGAATATGGTCGCGTCGAGAAGTAGTTCCGGCGAAAAGTTCACACCGGTAAGTAGGAACAGGTACAGCGATGCGGCGATAATGCCCGTCAGAAAGGCGTATAGCTCCTTCGCGAACCGTCGCGCGCTGGCAAATATGTCCCAGCCATTGATGAATCGATTGGCGATGAATGCCAGCAGGACGGCGACAAAAACGCTAAGGATGACGGTACGCATGTCCGCCGCGCCGAACACGACCTCCGGCAGGTGCAACAGCGCCTTTGGAATGATTCTGACCGATTGCGCCATTTCCGCGCCCAGGCGAACGCCGAGGGTGACGAGCAGCATTTGAAGTGCCAATATTGCAGCGCGTTTCGCCATGAAGCGATCCTCTTTCCTCTACCGTCGCCGGGCCATAGCGCGCCCATAGGCGAACCTCACTACAAAAGGAATAATGATGACCGTGCGTTTTGCCATTGCAGCGGCGACGCTGCTTGCTGCACCCGCTTTTGCCCAACCGGATGTCGTGGTGTCCGCCGCACGGACGGCACCACCCGCGCCCAGCGCGACGGTTCTGGAACGGGGGTATCTGGCGGCGATAAATACACCCAGCCTGACCGATACGCTTTCGCGCGCGTCCGGCGTCCGCGCCTTTCGCAAGGGCGGACTTGGCGGCAGCACCTATCTGGCCCTTCGTGGTGGCGAACCGAATTTCACTGCCGTCCTTCTCGAAGGGGCACTGGTGACAGATCCCACCAACACACAGGGGGGTGGCTTCGACCTTTCCCAGCTCTCGCCGCATCTTGTGGAGCAAGTCGCGATTGTGCCCGGTGCCTTGTCCGCCGTGCAGGGTGCCGAGGCGCTGTCGGGCGTCGTTGACATACGCTTGCGTTCACCTGGGGAAACATTGGCCGGCGATCTGTCCGCCGACTTCGACACTGATGGTGGCAGCGATCTGGCCGGCACGCTGTCCGTGCCGATCGGTGATGGCGGAATTCTTCTTGGTGCCAATCGCTATGACCGGTTCAGCGAGAAACAGCAGTCAGGCCTCGAAAGGACGCAATTCATCGGCCGGGCAACGGCGTCGGCAGGGCCGGTCGCACTGGGCGCGACGGCGCTGCGCAGCGATCATGACCGCTCTGCATTTCCAGAAGACAGCGGCGGCGTTCTCCTCGCTGCAAATCGCGAGCGAGAGCAGCGGGAGGGCAGCTTTACATTGATGGCTGTCGATGCCGTGGCAACCAAAGGCGCTCTGCGTCCGGAATTGCGTGCCAGCTGGTCGCGGACGGATGCGCAGATCGACACGCCGGCGATCTTTGCCGGCGTGTTCGATGCCGTTCCGGCGCTGACCAGCGACACGCGATTCGACCGTTACCAGGCCGATGCCGCGATCAGGTGGGATGCTGGCCAGATCCTTTCCGTTGCGGCTGGCGCGGGCTTTGTCCGGGAAACGGGCGACAGCGAAGGCATGGTGGATTTCGGCATGATGGTGCCCACCGCCTTCGATATTTCACGGGAACGCGTCGGCGTCTTTGCGGAGGCCACGACTGTCCCCGTCGAGCGGCTTGCGCTGACTGGCAGTGTGCGCATGGACGATCCCGAGGATCTGTCCGCCGAATGGACCTTCCGTACCGCCGCGGAATGGCAGCTTGCCCTGGCGGGGCCATCGGTTTTCGCCTCCTATGCTGAGGGCTACAGGCTCCCCAGCCTCTTCGCGCTGGCCTATCCATTGCTGGCGAATCCCGACCTGCGGCCAGAGCGCAGCCGGACCTGGGAAGCGGGCATCAGCCAGATGGTGGGAACCCGCAGCCGTGTCACGCTGACCTATTTCGACACGCGCTATACCGACTTGATCGATTTCGACCCCGCACAGTTCACCAACGTCAACCGGGCAGGGGTCGATACGCGCGGCACAGAGGCAAAGGCCGATATCTATCTGGGGCCATGGTCGATCCGGGGGACCGTGTCCTGGCTGGACGTCGATGTGCCGCCGGGAACGCCGTCTCTACGCAGCCGTCCGGAATGGCAGGGCAGCCTGTATGTCTCGCGGGCATGGCAGAACGGCGTGAACCTTGCCCTTTCCCTCCTGGGTGCATCCGACAGCGTGGATTCCTCAATCCCGACGGGCGTCACGGAATTGGGCGGCTTCGTCACCGTCGACGCGGCGGCAGAGGTGCCCGTCACCGACAGCCTGTTCGTTCGCGCGCAGCTGCGCAATCTGTTCGACGAAACCTATCAGGAAAGTGCCGGCGTCCCCGCGCTCGGCATAACCGCCAGCATTGGCGCCGGGGTCAGGTTCTGACCGGTCGATTCGCGGTCCTCAACAAAGCTGCTCCTGCCGCCATGTAGGGAAGCGGACACGAGCCTTGCAGGGAAGCGGACACCAACCGCACAGATTGGTGTCCGTCTTGCCACAGGCTAGAAGAAATCGTCACGAACTGATGAAATTTGTTTGAAAAATAGGATTTCGGACGACACCATTTCATTGGTTTTACTCGTCGCGGTGGATCATCGGTCAGGTCACGCGCCGGGTCAGCGTCCGCCGCGCCCGCGCGCGCGCTGAGTGTGCACTTTGTCCGGTTTGCGGAACCGCACAGGGGCTGTCCACTTCGCCATACGGGGCTGGAAACGCCCGGATTTGGCGGTTCCGGCTTTCTAGCTCTTGCGGCTTAGCCGTTCGTAAACAGGCACGTAATTCTGAACGGTGCGATCCCAGTTTCGATTTGCCGCAACCCAATTCTTCGCCGTCCGAATACGGCCCGGCCATATGTCCCGGTTCGCGAACAGGTGGATCAGGGCGTCGGCTGCCGCGTCGCTGCTGCCCGCGCGGAACAGGGTGCCGGTCACGCCGTCCTCGATCAGTTCGCGATGGCCACCCACGTCCGACGCGGCGACCATCTTTTCCTGCGCCATGGCCTCCAGCGGCTTCAGCGGGGTAACCAGTTCCGTCAGGCGCATCGGCTTGCGCGGATAGGCCAGCACGTCGACCAGCGAATAATAGCGGTCGACTTCATTATGCGGCACCCGGCCGGTGAAAATGACGCGGTCCGGCTCTGGCAGTGCGGCGGCCTGCGCCCTCAGCGCGTCCTCCCGTGGTCCGCCGCCGACCAGCAGCAGGCGGGCTTTGGGGCAGGCGGCTGTCAGTCGGGGCACGGCGGCGATCAGGTCGTCCAGTCCTTCATAATCGTAAAAGGAACCAAGGAACCCAACAACATCCGCATCCGCCAATCCCAATTCTGCGGCAAGCGCATGGTCCTTTGGAACGGGCGTCCCGAACTGCTCCAGGTCGACGGCATTGGGAACGGTAAACAGCTTGGCGGGATCGATGCCGCGACCCTTAAGGTCGTGCAGCAGCCCCTCGCAGATCGCGCCGACCGCATCTGCCTGTCGGCAGGCACTGGTTTCCATGGCCTTTGTCATGCGAAACTTGAAATCGCCCTCCGTGCCGGTGCCATTGCCGACCGCTGCATCCTCCCAGAAGGCGCGGATTTCATAGACCAGCGGCAGGCGCGCTGCGCGGGCGGCCTTCTGGGCACCCAGAAAGGTCAGAACCGGGGAATGGCAATGAACGATGTCCGGACGCTCCTGGCGGATCAACTGGGCGACCCTTTTGCCGGTCGCGTTCAGTTCACCCAGCAGGGGGAGCCGTCCAGCGGTGGGCGAGCGGTAGAATGTCAGCCCCTCGGCGGTCTCCGGGTCCGGCCCCGACCCTGTATGGCGCGGCGTCGTGACCATGATGGGGTGCCAGCCAAGCCGCTTCTGCCCCTCGACCAGCGCCCGTGTGCGAAAGGAATAGCCACTGTGAAGCGGCAGCGAGTGGTCAAGGACATGCAGGATTTTCACTGGCTTTACGCCGCAGTACGGCGCCGCAGGTCGTCAAGACACCGGCCAGCGGTCGCGCCATCCCAATATTCTGGCTTTATCGGCGCGGGCGCGTCGGCGGCAAACGCCGCCTTCAGTTCGGAAAGCAGCGTTTCAGCCGTGACCAGCCGGTTGGTGCCCTGCGTGATCGTGATGGGCCGCTCTGTATTGTCCCTCAGGGTCAGGCACGGAATGCCCAGATAGGTCGTTTCCTCCTGCAATCCGCCGCTGTCGGTAATGGCGATGCCCGCGTCTTTCATCAGGGACATGAAGGGCAGATAGCTTTGCGGCGGCACAATCTGGATGCCGGCGTCGGTCAGAACGCTCTCCAGTCCAAACTCCGCCATTTTCCCCTTCGTACGGGGGTGCATGGGGAAAATCAGCGGCACATGCTTCGCCGCCTCCGCCAATTGGTGACATATGGCGGTGAATTTGTCGCGTTCGTCGACGTTGGACGGACGATGCAAAGTCACGATGCCGTACTTTCCGGGGGTCAGACCGAACTTCGCCGCGCTGTTCTCCGCGTCCAGTTTCGGCCGGATGATCTCCAGGCTGTCCAGCATCATATTGCCGACGCGGGTGACGCGGCTGGCGGGAATTCCCTCTGCGGCCAAATTCTCGTCGCCGTCGGGGGAGGGGGTCCACATGACGTCGGACAGCACATCCGTCACCAGGCGATTGATCTCCTCTGGCATGCCGCGATCGCGCGAACGCAGCCCCGCCTCCAGGTGCACGACGGGAATATGAAGCTTTGCCCCCACCATGGCGCAGGCAGCGGTCGAATTGACGTCGCCGACCACAACCAGCCAGTCGGGGCGCTGCTGCATCGCGATCTTTTCATATGCGATCATGACGTTGCCCGTCTGTTCGGCATGGCTGCCGGAGCCGACCCCCATGTGGTGATCCGGCTTCGGCAGACCTAGATCCTCGAAAATGTCGTCGGACATGTTTGCGTCGTAATGCTGCCCGGTGTGGATAAGGACAGGCGTGAAGTCGTCCGCCCCGGCGAGCGCGTGATAAAGCGGCGCGACCTTCATGAAATTGGGCCGGGCGGCGGCGATCAGATGGACGATTGCGGGCATGATCGTAGGGGCCTTCTGATAATGAGAGCGGGACCCCCTATGCGGAGGTAGCGCGAGGCTGTAAACCTGACGGCAACATAATGCCGCTATGCTACGGCAATCTTAAGGGCAATTGCCCGCAATTCGGGTTCAGGCGACCGCCCCATGATCGACAATCTTGCTCTTCTCGCCGCCCACGGAATGATGGCCGTCTTCCTGTGGAAGGTGCTCAAATTCGAGAATGAACAAGCAAGGCAGAAGCGAAAAAATCCGTTGAAAAATCAAACGCGCAAAAATCGCGGACGCTGACCGGCAATGCGCGACCTCCTTCTTCTGGCGATCCTGTTCTCGTTTATCCTGGTGAACTTTCGGCTGCCATATTTCATGGCCCTCGGATATTTGTGGATCGACTTTCTACAGCCGCAGCGTCTCGGCTATTATGTATTCAACCAGATTCCGGTTGCCATGATTCTGGGCGCAGGCGCGTTTCTGTCGTTTCTGTTTCTCGATAAGGAAAAGAAGTTTCGCTTCAGCGCCCTGCAGACGCTCGTTGTTCTGCTGGTTGGGTATATGACTATGTCCACCTACGGGTGGATGGTTGTCCCTGACGGTGCCGTGAAGCTCGACTGGGTAACGAAAGCGCTGCTGTTTTCGGCTTTCATACCGCTCGTCCTGACCACCCGTGTGCGGATCGAAGCCGCGCTTGCGGTCATTCTGTTTTCGATCAGCGCCATTACGCTTTCAGCTGGTGGCAAGGTTCTGATGGGCGGCGGCGGCTATGGATCTTCACTGTTCCTGGTGAACAATAATACTGGGCTTTACGAGGGATCGACCCTGGCAACCACGTCGCTGGCAATCGTACCGCTGCTATGGTGGTTCTACAAATATAACAGCTTCATAAAGCCTTCGAAGGTTACATTCCTGGCCGCTTTGGGGATCACGCTGTCGATGGTGCTGGTCACGATCGGTGCCGAGGCACGAACCGGCCTCGTCGCGATGGCCGCACTGGCTGGGTTCGTGTGGCTGCGGAGCAAGAACAAGATGATCAGCGCAACGGCGCTGGTGCTTGTCGCTCTGATCTCCATACCCTTTCTGCCGCAAAGCTTCACCGACCGCATGTCCACCCTGGAGGCGGTGCAATCGGATCAGTCCGCGTCGACGCGTTTGGCGGTGTGGGATTGGACGCTGGGTTACGTGGCAGCAAACCCGCTTGGGGGCGGCTTTAACGTCTATAAAATCAATAATGTTACTATCGATATGTCGAAAACTACCGGTGAGGCCGGGAACACCGACACGACCAGTTACTCCGTTCAAGACCGCGCGCGCGCATTTCACTCGAGCTATTTCGAAATGCTGGGCGAGCAGGGCATTCCCGGTTTTCTGCTCTGGATCAGTATCGTGGTCCTCGTTTGGATCAGGTCTCGCAACTTGGTGAAGACGGAGCGCAAACTGCAAAAGACGGAGCCGGAGGACAGTCCCCTTTTGAAAGAAAGCGAGTGGTTTCGAACGTTCGGCACGGCGATGTCGACGACGATCCCCGTCTATATGACCGGATCATTGTTCGTCGGCATCGCGCTGCAACCGGCCTTTTATCACTTCGTCGCGCTGACTGTCGCCATGACCTATCTGCGTTCCGATCAAATCGCCGCCGCAAGGAATGTCCCGGTTATCGTCAAGCGGGCCAAACCCGGGGCACGTAATCAAAATACAAAATTGCGCCCCGGCGCGCTGCCTGCCGAATAAGCTATTTGTTCAGGGCGGCGATGAGGGCGTTGGTGAACGCCGGCAGATCGTCGGGATTCCTGCTGGTGATAAGATTGCCGTCGGTTGCCACTTCCTGGTCCACCACCTTGGCGCCAGCGTTCTTCAGGTCGGTGCGAACGGTGGGATAGGACGTGACGGTCTTTCCGTTCACGACGTCTGCTTCAACTAGCATCCACGGAGCGTGACAAATGGCGGCCACCGGCTTTCCTGCCTTAACAAAAGCACGCACCAGATCGACGGCCTGGGATTCGACACGCATGGTATCGGGGTTGGCGACCCCGCCGGGGATCAGGAGGGCGTCGAAATCGGCCGCACTCACATCGCCAAATGTACTATCCACCTCTATTGGATCGGACCAGTCGAGGCCGTCCATTGACCGAATTTCGCCCATCTCCTTCGAGGCCACGACGACTTCGATGCCCGCATCGATCAGGGTACTGCGAGGGTAAAAGAGTTCGGACTTTTCAAAAGCCTCCATGGAGATAATGAGAACACGCTTTGACATATATCAATCCTTTGTAATAAGGGGCTTTTCCCTCAACATGTCGATCGGCTTCTAGTTCCAGGCAGGCGCTGGGAACCCGGATGGCCGGGTCGGCGTTTGCATCATCACCGATGCCCCATCCGATCCCCAAACTCCGTTATGTTGACGACAGCGAACCGGGCCTGACCCGTCGTTGGCGTTATAAATCCTGGCACTATTTTCAGCCTGAGGGGCATCGGGTTACGCAAGAAGACGAGATTCAGCGGTTGAATTCGCTCGCCGTTCCGCCCGCCTATGAAAATGTCTGGTATTGCCGCTGGCCGAACGGACATTTGCAGGCAACCGGTCGCGATGCCCGTGGGCGCAAACAATATCGTTATCATCCGCAATTTCGCGAAGCGCAGGAGGCGGACAAGTTTTCCCGAACCGCAGCCTTTGGTGATGCCCTTCCGGCCATGAGGAAGCAGGTGGAGGCGGATCTGCGCCGCCGGACCCTGTCGCGCGAAAGGATGCTCGCTGCGACCGTGCGATTGCTGGATATTGGCAAGTTGCGGGTGGGAAATGACAGTTATGCAAAGGAAAACGATACGCGGGGCGCGACGACGCTGACGGAGGACGACGCGGTGGTTCGCGGTGACAGCCTTTATCTGGATTTTGTCGGCAAGGGCGGGAAGGCGCGGTGCCTGCGCGTGCAGGATGCGGCGCTGGCGCGTCTTGCCCGGCGCTGCCACGACCTGCCCGGACAGCGCCTGTTCGCCTGGCGCGACGATGATGGCGAGGCGCACAGCGTCAGTTCCTGCGAAGTGAATGACTATATCCGGGCGGCGATGGGCACTGATTTCACGGCCAAGCATTTCCGCACCTGGCATGCCAGTGTGATCGCCTTTCAGCAGATCATCGAGTCAGACGGAGGCCTGACCCTGAAGGCGATGTTGACCCCGGTGGCGGAGCAATTGGGCAACACCATGGCGATCAGCCGTAAATCATATGTGCATCCTGCCTTGATCGCGTGCGTCAAGGAGGACGGGTGCAAGGCGGCAGCGGGGTTGAAACTTCCTCGACGGACGGCTTATCTGTCGGCAAACGAGCGTGGTCTCATTGAATTTCTGAGGCGCGAAGCCGCCTGAACCCCGATCGCGGGGACATGTCCGAGGGGTTCCCGATGCAAGAGAAGATTACTGAACCCGTTTCGCGGGTCACGCAGTCGCTGGATCAGATCGCAGTGTGGGCGCGCGAGGATTCCCAGGATGCCTTGCTTTATGTGGGTGCGGCTGTCGTCCTCTATCTGGTCCTGGTCCTCATACGCGAGGGGCTGAAGAAAATTGCCGGCGATCCTGACCGACACGGCGTTTACAGCTGGCGCGGAATCTTCGCGCGTATCATTCAGCGTACAAACAGTTTTTTCCTCGCGGCGGTGGCGGCCGAGGGTGTGATGCTGACGGCGGATGCGCCCGCTGGTTTCCAGACATTCATCAGTTTCCTCTTTACCGTCGCGACCGTCGTTCAAGGGGCCATCTGGGCGCGCGAATTCGTCCTGGCGGTCATCGCCCGCAAGGCCAATGACCCCCATGGCGACGAATCGACCTTGCAGACCGCAATGGGGATCATTCGTCTGCTCGTGTCGATCATCGTTTGGGCGCTGGCCGTCATCCTGATCCTCGACAATCTGGGTGTCGATATCACGGCACTGGTTGCGGGTCTTGGCGTTGGCGGCATCGCGATCGGCCTTGCGGCACAGGGCATTTTCTCCGACCTGTTCGCCGCCCTGTCGATCATCTTTGACAAGCCCTTCAAGAAAGGGGACGTCATCAATTACGGACAAACGACCGGAACCGTTGAAAATATCGGGTTGAAAACAACGCGCATTCGCGCCCTCGACGGGGAGCAGGTGATCATCTCGAATACCAAGTTGCTGGAAGATAATATCCGCAACTTTGCTCTGTTTCAGCGTCGGCGCGTGATCCTGCAATATGGTGTTACCTACCAGACGACACCCGATCTCCTGGAACAGTTGCAGAAGGAGGTGGAAACCATTGTCGCCAACACGGAGGGTGCCACATTCGACCGCAACCACGCATTTCAGTTTGGTGCCAGTTCGATCGACTATGAGCTTGTTTTCTATTCGGAAAGTGCGGATTACGGCGAAATGATGCAGCGGCGGCAGGATATCATGTTCGCCATGGCGCGACGCTTCGCCGAACTGGACGTCGATTTTGCCTATCCCACGCAGACGCAGTTCCTTGCTGGCCCGGACGGTCGTCCGGTCGACCCCCGTGGCGTTGCGGAGGCAGTCAGCTAAGGGGAGCTTTTGCTGGCCTTTCAGGGGCTGCTGCCGTAAGGGAATTGTCACGAACTTCCACGATGGCAGGACCCAGAAAACTTGGACGATAACACGCCCGTTACCGGCGGCGGCGATGACGATATCCGCCCCATCGACATCACGGAGGAGATGAAGACCTCCTACCTCGATTATGCCATGAGCGTGATCGTCAGCCGGGCGCTGCCCGACGTGCGCGACGGTCTGAAGCCGGTGCACCGGCGTATTATTTATGCCGCATTCGAAAGCGGCTATGTCGCCGGGCGGCCCTATCGCAAGTCGGCGCGTATCGTCGGCGATGTCATGGGTAAATATCACCCCCATGGCGACAGCGCGATCTACGATGCCCTCGTCCGGATGGCGCAGCCCTGGTCGATGCGCGTGCCGCTGGTCGACGGCCAAGGCAATTTCGGTAGCCAGGATCCCGACGCGGCCGCGGCCATGCGCTATACGGAATCGCGGCTTGAGCGCGTGACGGAACAGCTGACCACCGACCTCGACAAGGATACGGTGGACTTCATCGACAATTATGACGGGTCGGAGAGCGAACCGTCTGTCCTGCCGGCGCGATTCCCTAATTTGCTGGTGAACGGCGCGGGCGGCATCGCCGTCGGCATGGCCACCAATATTCCGCCGCATAATCTGGGCGAAGTCATCGATGCTGCGCTGGCCTATATCGAAAATCCGGCGATTACCGCCGAGGAATTGATGGAATTCGTGCCCGCTCCTGATTTTCCCACCGGGGGGTACGTCATGGGGCAGGGCGGCATGGCGTCAGCCTACACGACCGGCCGCGGCAGCGTCATCATGCGGGGGCGTTCGGTCATCGAACAGCGCCCGGGCGGGGCGGAACGCATTGTCTTTACAGAGGTGCCGTTTCAGGTCGGTCTCGACAATCTGGAAGAGAAGATCGCCGATGCGGTAAAGGACAAGCGCATCGAGGGCGTCAGCGAAGTGCGCGACGAATCCAACCGCAACGGCGTGCGCATGGTTATCGAATTGAAGCGGGACGCGTCGGCGGACGTCGTCCTCAATCAGTTATATCGCTATACCCCGGCGCAAACGTCCTTCAGCTTCAACATGCTTGCCATTCGCGGCGGGCGGCCGGAGCTGCTGAACCTTCGCGACATCATCGAGGCGTTCATTCGGTTCCGCGAGGAAGTGATTACCCGCCGGTCCAAGTTCGAGCTCGCCAAGGCGCGGGCGCGGGCACATATCCTGCTCGGCCTGGTCGTTGCCGTCTCGAACATGGACGAGGTGGTGCGCATCATTCGCGGTGCGGCTAGTCCCGCCGTCGCGCGCGACGAGCTGCTTGCCAAGGAATGGGACCTGGCAGAGATCGAGGAATATATCGCTCTCGTCGAAGGTGAGGGGGTGCGCGGCGCGGCGGTCGACGGCGATTCCTATCGTCTGTCCGATGTGCAGGTGAAGGCGATCCTGGATCTGCGCCTTAATCGCCTGACTCAACTCGGCCGTGAAGAGATCGCTGGGGAGCTGAAGGAAATCAGCTACACCATCGAGGATCTGCTCGACATTCTGGGCGATCGGGCCCGGCTTTACAATGTCATGCGCGACGAGCTGATGGAAGTTCGCGACGCCTATGCGACCGAGCGCCGGACCGAAATCCTGCCTTACCTCGACGACATAGACGACGAGGATTTGATCGAGCGGGACGAAATGGTCGTTACCGTGACGATGACCGGCTATATCAAGCGTGTGCCCTTGTCGGTTTATCGGGCGCAGCGGCGCGGCGGCAAGGGTCGCTCGGGTCTCAACATGAAAGACGAGGATGTCGTCACGCAATTGTTCGTGACGTCCACTCACACCCCGGTTCTGTTCTTCTCTTCAGCCGGCAAGGTTTACCGTCTGAAGGTTTGGAAACTGCCGGAGGGCACTCCGCAGTCTCGCGGCCGCGCCATGGCCAATCTGCTGCCGCTGGAGGAGGGGGAGACGATCTCCACGGTCCTGCCGCTGCCCGAAGATGAGGCGGAGTGGGGTGCGTTGAGCGTCATATTCGTTACCAAGAATGGCTCTGCGCGCCGTAACTCCATGGACCAGTTCACGAACATCCCGACGCGAGGGAAACTGGCCATCCGTTTCGACGAAGGGTCGGACGACGCGCTGGTCGGCGTGGCGCTTTGCACAGACGATCAGGATATTTTCCTGGCGACACGCAATGGCAAGGCCATACGCTTTTCGTCCACCGACGTGCGGTCCTTTACCAGCCGCACCTCGACGGGCGTTCGTGCCATTACGCTGAAGGACGATGACAAGGTCATGTCACTGTCCGTGATTTCAGGCGATGACAGTGCCGACATGATCCTGACAGTCAGCCAGAACGGCTTTGGCAAGCAGACCTCATCCAAGGAATATCGTCGTATCAAGCGGGGCGGGCAGGGCGTTGCCAATATCGACATGACGACCAAGACAGGGCCGGTCGTGGCGAGTTTCCCGATTGAGGAAGGCGCGCAGTTGATGCTCGTCACCGACCAGGGCAAACTGATCCGCATACCGACGACCCACGTTCGTATTACCAGCCGTACCACGCAGGGTGTGACGCTGTTCAAGGTGGCGGAGAATGAGAAGATCGTGTCCGCCGCAAAGATCCTGGAAGAAGACGAGGACGAGGACCACTCCGACGATCAGTCGACCGGCACGAAGACGGTAGAGGCGGATTCCTCAATCATCGATACGGAAATTCCGGACGGAGAATAAGTTGGGATAGGGGGCAGCGGCCTACCCAGCCAGTTGCCCCTTGCCGTCACCAATCTCCATTTCGACATTTGCCTCTTCCAACATCGCGCCCCTTGCCCGCCGGGCGGGACGCGGGGGCTTTTCTCCTGCGGGCCATCCCTCCCGCTGCGCGGTGCGGTCCCCGTCGGTTTCTTCGGTCTGGTCGTGAAACAGCATGACCTGAGTTGGAAAGGGCAAATCGATGCTCGCCTCCTTGGCTGCATTATAGACAGCCGCGAGCACACGGGCGCGGGTCATCACCATATCCGTTCTTCTGGAAAGCACCCACCAGCGCATCTTCAGGTTGACCGTACTATCGGCCAATTCCCAGGGGAAGCACTCCGCGGGCGGCTCTATAAGGACTCCGGGCACATCCCGGATAGCCACGCGAAATATCTCCGCAGCGGCAAGCGGATCGTCACCATAGCCGATACCGACAAGATATTCGTCACGACGCTGGGCATGTGCCGTGTTCACGATGACGGCCTTTGTATAAATGTCGCTGTTCGGAATGATGACACGCCGTCCATCATAGGTTTCTATGATCGTGGCACGGCTTTCGACCTGCTCCACGGTGCCCTCGAACTCGTCGACGACGATCTGGTCGCCAATGCCATACGGGCGGCGAATGAGGATCAGCAATCCTGCGAAAAGATTCTGCAATATGTCCTTGAAGGCGAAGCCGATTGCCACCGACCCGACGCCCAAACCCGCCAGCACGTCGCCAGGCTGTACGCTGGGAAAGACGATGGCAGCGGCCGTCAGCAGGGCGGCAATCATAAAGACGCCCTGAACCAACGTGCCGATCAACGTTCCAAGATCGGGGCGTCCCCGGCGCGCGGCAAGCGAGGCAATGCCGCGCTTGACGAGTTTTCCCACAAGCCAGGCAATCAGCAAAAAGATGATGCCAGCAATGATGTTGGGTATCGAACGGTAAAAACCCGCGACGATCTCTCGCAACTGCTCGTTCACCAATTCCGCTGGCTGCCGAATGGTCGCGTCGACGGCATTTGCTGATCGATCCTGTTGAATGACTATTCTCCTCCGACCAGACCATATTCATGCAACGGACGGTGCAGCAGCACGTTGCACGTTCAAGGCGTATTCACCCCGGCCCCTTCATATTAGGGTTTGAGGGTGGCAAAGATACGCCCGCTGAAATTGACGATATTGGAGTCTAGCATATGAAATTCGTATCCCGTTTCGCCCTTGGTGCCGCACTTGCCATGGGCGGACTTTCCGCAACAGTTCTGCCCGCAACGGCGGTAGCTGCGCAGGAGGAAGCCGAAGCCTATTCGCCGGATTTCTCGAGGAAGTTTGTGAAGCCAATTTCAGAAGCTCAGGAAGCGATCCAGGCTGGTGATATGGCCACGGCAACCCAGAAACTGACAGAAGCCGAGGGCGTCGCTGAGAAGCCGGACGACCTTTATTATCTCAATCAGTTCCGCTTCAATATCGCCGACCAGACCGGCGACGCCGCTCTGCGTGAGACCGCGATCAAGGGAATGCTGGATTCAAACAGTGAGGCTATGTCGGCAACCGCCCGTTCCAGCCTGTATCAGGAACTTGGCCGGTTGGCGCTGGAGCGTGGCGACCAAGCCGCGGCAACTCAGTATTTTGAGCAATTGCTGGCTGCGGACCCGGAAAATCCGACGGCTGTGTTCAATGTCGCCGTGATGCAGTTGCAGGCCGGCGATGAGGTGGGCGCAATGCCTCGTTTCCAGCGAGCCATCGAACTGCAGGAAGCCACCGGCGAGCCCGCGGATCCCGCCTGGTACCGTCAGGTGCTGAAGATCGCGTATGACAATCAGCAGGATATTATGCAGCCTTCCTTGTCGCTGGTGCGCGCGCACCCCACCGAGTCGCATTGGCGTGACACGCTGGTACTGTTCCGCGACGGGGCGGAAACGACCGATCAGTCCGATCTCGATGTGTTTCGCCTGATGCACGACACTGGTGCGCTGCAGCCGGAGGGTGAGGTGAATGGTCAGCGTACCCGCAGCGATTATATTGACTATGCGGATACCGCGAACAGCGCAGCCTATGTCGGTGAGGCGAATGCCATCATGGAAGAAGCAAAAGCTGCCGGCGATCCGGGTGCCTCCACCTCCTTCGCGCAGGACGTGAATTCCGTGATCCAGGATCGTCTCGGCAGGGACCGCAGCGAACTGTCTGGTCTTGCAGATGAAGCAGAGGGCGAGGCTACTGGAAGGCTCGCCCTCTCTACGGCCACGGCCTATTTGGGATATGGCGAAAACGAAGAGGCGGCGCGTCTATACCGTCTGGCCATGGAAAAGGGCGGAATCGACGAAGCCGAGGCCAACACCCGCCTGGGCATCGCGCTCACCCGCCAGGGCGATCTTGCCGGCGCCCGCGAGGCCTTCGCAAAGGTTACGGGCGGTACGCAGGGTGGCATCGCACGCTTCTGGGAGGCGCATGTGGACAATCTGGAGTCGCCCGCCGCTGCCGCGCCGACGCCAGCTGCCGCCCCGGCAGCCGCACCGACGCCAGCTCCCGCCCCAGCGCCAGCTAACCCGGATTCAAGCGGTAGCTGAGTAACCTCAGGAGTGGATATTGAGGGGCTGCGCTGAATGGCGCAGCCCCTTTTTTTGGGACTGCAGCGACAAGCCGGCCGTGCGTACACGCTTTCTTGCGATAATCGGTTTATTGCAGGGAGGCGAAGTGGCTCCCATATGGACGACGACACACCTACCATGGCTCCAAATTTGGAGCTGAGAAAGCAGATTTCATGACAAGCGAAACCCTTCCCGTACTTCCCTTGCGCGATATCGTCGTATTCCCGCAGATGATCGTGCCCCTGTTTGTCGGGCGCGACAAATCGGTAAAGGCGCTGGAGGCCGTGATGGCGGGCGATAAGCGCGTGCTTTTGTTGTCGCAGCGAGACGCGTCCGTGGAGGATCCGGATGGCGACGATCTATTCGAGGTGGGAACAGTCGCCACTGTTCTGCAGCTGCTGAAGCTGCCCGATGGGACGGTTAAAGTGCTCGTCGAAGGACAGAAGCGCGCGCAGGTTGAAAGCCTGTCGACCGAAGGGCCGTTCTTCTCGGGTCAGTTCAGCCCCCTGGAAGATGTGGTAGAGGCGAGCGACGAGGTCGAGGCGCTTCAGCGCTCCGCTGGCGAACAGTTCGAGCAATATGTCCGTTTGAACAAGAAAATCGCACCGGAAGTCGTCGTTCAGGTGCAGCAGCTGGACGACCCCGCACGCGCCGCGGATGCAATCGCGTCGAACCTGAACGTCAAGATTCCCGACAAGCAGAAACTACTCGCCGAGCCGGATGCCGGTAAGCGTCTGGAGATGGTTCTGGGCCTGATGGAGGGCGAGCTTGGTGTCCTGCAGGTCGAGAAAAAGATCAAAGGCCGCGTCAAGCGTCAGATGGAGAAGACGCAGCGCGAATATTATCTGAACGAGCAGATGAAGGCGATCCAGCGTGAGCTGGAGGGCGACGACGACGTCGATGAAATCTCGGAATATGAGGAAAAGCTGGTCGAGGCGCGCCTGCCCAAGGAAGCGCTGGAGAAGGCCACGGCCGAGCTGAAAAAGCTGAAATCGATGGCGGCGCAGTCTGCGGAATCGACGGTTGTTCGCAACTATCTGGATGTCCTGCTGGGCCTGCCCTGGACGAAGAAGAGCCGCACGCGCAAGGATCTGATCGAGGCGGAGCGCATTTTGGACGAGGACCATTATGGTCTGGAAAAGGTAA
The DNA here is from genome assembly GCF_054740865.1 of Pacificimonas sp. ICDLI1SI03. Taxonomy (NCBI): domain Bacteria; kingdom Pseudomonadati; phylum Pseudomonadota; class Alphaproteobacteria; order Sphingomonadales; family Sphingosinicellaceae; genus Pacificimonas; species Pacificimonas sp. ICDLI1SI03. The sequence goes on along the minus strand of NZ_JBSQAU010000001.1, from coordinate 1,208,543 downwards.
AAGAGCGGATTATCGAATATCTGGCGGTGCAGACCCGCGCCAAGAAGGTCAGGGGGCCGATCCTGTGCCTCGTCGGCCCGCCCGGCGTCGGCAAGACCTCGCTGGGTCGTTCCATCGCGAAGGCGACCGGCCGCAAATTCATTCGCCAATCGCTGGGCGGCGTTCGCGACGAAGCGGAAATCCGTGGCCACAGGCGCACCTATATTGGGTCCATGCCTGGCAAGGTTCTGCAGAACATGAAAAAGGCGGGTACGTCGAATCCACTGTTCCTGCTGGATGAAATCGACAAGCTCGGGCAGGATTTCCGGGGCGATCCGTCCTCTGCCTTGCTTGAGGTCCTGGACCCGGAGCAGAATTCGAAATTCAACGATCACTATCTGGAGGTCGATTATGATCTGTCGAACGTAATGTTCGTCACGACGGCCAATTCGCTGAACATGCCTCAGCCGCTGCTCGATCGGATGGAGATCATTCGGTTGTCGGGATACACTGAGGACGAGAAGGTCGAGATTGCCAAGTCGCACCTTCTGCCCAAGCAGATCAAGGAACACGGCCTGAAGAAGGGCGAGTTCGCCCTTGAGGATGACGCACTGCGCGACCTGATCCGCTATTATACGCGCGAGGCGGGCGTTCGCACGCTGGAGCGGGAAATCGCGCGACTGGCGCGCAAATCCTTGCGCCAGATCATCGAGAACGCCACCGAAAGCGTGACGGTCACGACAGATAATCTGGGCGAATATGCCGGGGTTCGGAAGTTCCGCTTCGGCGCAAGCGAGGAAGAGGATCAGATCGGCGCGGTGACAGGGCTGGCCTGGACGGAGGTCGGCGGCGAATTGCTGACTCTGGAGGCGGTTACGGTACCCGGCAAGGGGCAGATCCGGACAACGGGCAAGCTGGGCGACGTGATGAAGGAGTCGATTCAGGCCGCGCTGAGCTTCATCAAGGCGCGCGCGCCGGAATATGGCATAAAGCCCGATATTTTTCAGCGTCGGGACATTCACGTTCATGTTCCTGAAGGAGCAACGCCCAAGGATGGTCCGTCCGCCGGTGTCGGCATGGTCACGGCCATTATCTCCACGCTGACCGACATTCCCGTTCGCAAGGATGTGGCAATGACGGGTGAGGTCACACTGAGGGGCCGCGTCCTGCCCATCGGCGGGTTGAAGGAAAAGCTGCTTGCTGCCCTGCGCGGCGGTATCAAGACGGTTCTGATCCCGGCGGAGAATGAGAAGGATCTGGCAGAGATCCCCAAGAACATCACGGAAGGGCTGGACATTCATCCGGTCAGCCATGTCGATCAGGTGCTGGAACTGGCCCTGACGGCACCATTGGAGGCGATCGAGTGGATAGAGCCGGAGACACTTGCCACCGAGCCTGACCCCCAGGCGCCGTCAATTCGGCATTAAGCGCCACGAATTATTCCGGGAAAGCCTTTGACTTGCAGCGGGCCGGGACGTTTAAGGTTCCCGCCGCTGCAGGAGCGGCCGGTGTGTATGAAGGGGAGTGTTGATGAACAAGCAGGAGTTGATCGCCTCGGTAGCGGATCAGGCGGGGATCGGCCGTGCCGATGCGGGTAAGGCGGTAGACGCAGTGTTCGACAGTATACAGTCTGCATTGAAGTCCGGGGATGAAGTCCGCCTAGTCGGATTTGGAACTTTCTCGACAGCGCTGCGCAAAGCGTCGACGGGGCGCAACCCGCGCACCGGCGAACCGATGCAGATCAAAGAATCGACCCAACCGAAATTCAAGGCTGGCAAAGGCCTTAAGGACGCGGTCAACTAAACTATCCAAATGCCAGGGCCGGCCTGTTGCTTGTGGACGCGTCGCAGCCTTGGCATTATACGCGCCAGCTTCTGACATATGTGGGCGCGTAGCTCAGCGGTAGAGCACTGCCTTCACACGGCAGGGGTCGCAAGTTCGAACCTTGCCGCGCCCACCATGATTTCAGTGATTTAGCCTGCGATCACCTGCCTGCTAAATCTGCATCCCTCTCGCCGCACATATGTGGCTCAGGCATCCTGGCGTTGCGGACCCGGGCAGGGTTCCGTTCAATCCACTTCGTCGACCGCCCGTTTCCTTTAAATTTCGGTCTCTGCCGTCCGTTTGACCGGAACGGCTAGCTTGCCCGTGTTACCGACGACGAGCCTCTAATCTTTCCTTGAGCAGGTGGTTTGGCCCCGCTCAGCCCGGTTCGGGAATAGCCTCCAAACTGGTTCAGCCGCGGCGGCGCGGAACGATCAGGCATCGCGTCTATTGGCTAGCGGATCCTTCAGTTTGATTGAGTGGTACAAATATATGTCCAAAATGATCTAAGTTAATGCATCATTTCAGGATAAGCCGTAAGTAGCTTTTTGTGACTGTAAATCATATTTTTGCGCGGTGTTACTTAAGATGAAGGTGAATTCCTATCCAACAGTGACTGCAGTTATACCTTGTTTCAACGCGTCGAAGACTATTGAAAGATGTCTTCGAAGTGTTGCTTCACAAAGTATACCTTTTGACCAGATATTGGTTTGCGATGATGGGTCCACCGACGGAACTGCTGATGTTGTCAAATCCGCCGCAATTTCCCTTGGAATTAAAATAACCTTACTGCGGCAGGAGCATGCTGGCGTTGCAAATGCGCGGAACCATGCGGTTTCGCACGCACATTGTGATTTCGTGAGCTTTGTCGATGCAGATGATGAATATCACGCGGACACTTTAGCCAGCCTTAAGTCTATTCATTCGAAAAACAAAGATGCCGTCGTTTGTTTCGGTGACGCGCTGCGCCGCGAAAACGGCACAATAGGAAATCAAAGTTATTTGCGTCCGAAGCTGGTTGAAGAGGGCGTGGATTTCATCCGTGACGGAAGCTCCCTCAAGCTGGTGGATCCCTTTCGGCAGCTGCTTCCGGGCGCATTCATCGCGCCTGGAACGTTCATGATCAGGCGGGATGCGTTTCCGGCGGCAGGGCCCTGCGATCCGAAACTGCCCTCGGCAGTCGATCGGGACATGTTTCTGAATGTCGCGCTGCATTGCTCAGGGCCTTGGGCCTTCACGTGGGCAAAACTGGCGACAATCCATTATCAGTCGAACAGCCTCAGCTCTCGCGACAATGCTATACGCCATTCGATGAATGCTCTGAACGTACTGGAAAAGTATAGAAACTTTTTGCCTGAGAAGGGTGCGCACCTGGAAATTCTGTTGGGCGCTGAAAAAGAAAGTATGGAAAAGGCGCTTTATTGGGCAAGCGCCAAGGGGCCCTCTTTTGTTCATCGAACCTTTTTGGCCATTCCCTCGCGGCATAAGGATGCTGAGGCATATTTTTTATATGGAAGGCGGCTAATCGAGAGTCTTCTCCGGGCACCGCTAAATCGACCCCTCTCCGAAAGAACAAATTTCCTCGATACCCTTCGCAGAACGCCTGTGGGTCGTCAGGCGGCGGGGGCACAAGAGTGTGAGGTTGCCAGTGACCGCTAGGGACATGGGTTCACGCGTCGGCAAATCGCTGGTCATTATGATCAGCCAAGCTGAAATGAAGGAAGATGGCGCAACCTGCTCCATCCCCGCGATTGTGGAGAACCGCCGCGTGCTTTTTCACGTGCCGGTTTCTAGAGTAACGCAACGCCAGATTTCCCCAATGGACAAGCAGGGCATGAAAGTAGTTCTGAAGGAAAATTTGAGGACCATCAGAAAAGTAATGCAGGAGGCGCTTGCGAAGCGCGGCGTGTCTTATTCCGATTTCATCGTTGTGGAAGCGTCATCGCAGAGATCCGTCGTTGCGGTTTGATTGCCATAGTCGTTCGCTCTTCATGGATGTTATTTTGGCAGAAATCTGGGCAAGGCGCGCTATTCCCGGCGGGAGCGGAGGATGCCTGTAATGGGCGGCATATATTGTAGATGAATCCCCTTGTTGCCACTCCTCATGACGTCGCGGTCGTGATTCCATGCTTCAATGCCGCGCCCTATTTGGCTCAGGCCGTCGGCTCTGTCCTGGAGCAAACGCTCCCCCCTTCTGAAATCATCATCGCCGACAACGGGTCTTCGGATGACAGTCTGAAGATTGCCTGTGCCCTTCGCGCTCTTTCCGATAAGATCGCTGTAGTCGAGGTAAAGGAGAAGGGCGCCCCCGCCGCGAGAAATACTGGATTTGCGTGTACAAGTTCAGAACATGTCATGTTCATGGATGCCGACGATGTGCTTGGGCCGAACGTACTGAGCGAGCTTTCAAGCCTCCTTCGTATCCAGCCCGGTATAGCAACAGGTAGCTGGTGTCGCCTTCAGTTGGAGGATGATGATTGGATGGTTCGGCCTCCGTCCTGTGCACCACGAAGGCGGGGCGATGACCCGATCTCGGCGTGGCTAAGGGGCTGGTACATTCCCCCTTGTGGTGTGCTGTGGTCGCGAGACGCTTTCCTTCACAGCGGGGGATGGAATCAGAGGCTCAAAGTCAATCAGGACGGGGAACTGATGATGCGGGCCTTCGCACGCGGTACGTCGCTGCAGTTCAGCGGGGACTGCATCTCCCTGTATCGCAGAGTGCCGGAGGGGGGCCAGCAGTCGGTCAGCAGCCAGCGAAACGAGCGGGATGGATTGCATAGCCGCGCGAGCAGTCTCCTCGAAATCAGAGAGGCGATCGAGGCGGCGGGGAGGTTCCAGGAATGTCGGGCCGCTCTATCCGACGCCTATTGGCTGCTTGCCAAGGATGCCGCATCCGTAGATCCCGCCATCGCTGTGGATTTCAAGGATAAGGCGTCGAACCTGCTGCCCTTGGGCGAGCGGCTACGGAAAATTGGTGGGCGCTCTTCGAAGCCTCGGAGCTTGCCTGAACCAGCCGACGGTTCAGTTTATGGACGCGCCCCGGAATGGGGATTGGAAACCGCCGCACGCATCCCGGCCAGCTCTTCTTCGACGCTGGTAACTGCTAATCCGACCAAACTTCCCCGTGTCAGTGTCATCATACCGACCTATGCCCGCCCAGATGAACTGCGACGTGCAATGCGTAGCGTCCTGGGCCAGAGCATGGCGGATTTCGAACTCCTGGTCGTGGACGATGAACCGTCCGCGGCTATCGAAGCGCTGGTGACCAGTTTCGACGATGCGCGCATTCGATATATCCCCCAGCCGGAAAACATGGGCGTAGCTGCCGCACGCAACAGGGGTTTGAGAGAGGCACGCGCCGCCCTGGTGTGCTTTCTCGATGACGATGATGAATGGCTGCAGGACAAATTAAGCCTTCAACTGGCCATGATGGATGAGCAATCATGTGACGTCGGTATGCTGTACACAGGTTCGCTGACCTACAAATCGGAGGATACCATCTTGCGCGATGAAGCGTGTCAGCAAGGTGATCTGTACGACACGCTTCTTCTGAAGAACATTTTGCATGGGGCACCCTCCAGCGGAATGGTGCGGCGTTCCGTTTCAGCAGACGTAGGGTTTTTTGACACTGATCTGCTGGCCATAGAAGATCATGATTATTGGACCCGGATTGCACGCAAGTACAAGATCGCATGCGTCAGCGAACCCCTAATCATCCATCATGATGAGCAAGAAGGTGGGACCGGGGAGCGTCGCTCGCGTCACGCAGAACGAAATCGAAAAGCGCGGGATCAATATTTCGCCAAGCACAAGGATGCGCTGAAACGACATTCATTGGCGCATGAATATTTACTGGAAAGTGTGGATCGAACAATGCGTCCGTCCGTTCGAAACCCGTCTGCCGGGCGACGCCTGGCATTTAATGCGTTTCGCCAAAAGCCTTTCGATAAAAGAACCGTTTCGGTCCTCGCCTCTCTTTTGGTGCCTGACACGATTAAAAGGCCATTCAAGCCCCGGAGAACGTCATGATAAACGCCAATTCGAAAATCCGCGTGCTTTACGTCGTCCGAGAATTTCCACAGCTTTCACAAACCTATGTGAAGAATGAGCTGAAAGCTTTGGGTGATGAATACGAGGTGGCGATCCTGTCGATGAAGCCGGCCGATCGCCCGTATAAGAACCACCTGCCTTTCACGGCCCTGGAGTCCGCGGATCAAGCCGTGGAATTCGGCCAGGAATTCAAACCCGACGTCATCCATGGCCATTATTTCTTTGGCGTCGAATTGGTTGCGGAAATAGCCCAGCGGCTGGGCGTACCCTATACGATCCGTTCCCACTCATTCGACGTGCTTCCCCTTCGTCCGCGCGGATTAAAACCACGCATCAAAAAGCTGGTGGGACGTCCCGATGCGCTACATGGATCTGCCGATCGCATCCGAAGAGCGCTCCCCCTGCTGAACGACGACCAATGTCTGGGAGTTCTTGGTTTTCCCTTTCAGCGCCCGTGGCTGATCCGCGAGGGGGTAGCCGAAGGTAAGATTATCGACTGCTTTCCCGTCGTTGATGTCGAAAGTTTTCGCGATCGCTCCCCCAATGGCGATGCGATAATGAATACCGGGGTGGTAACGCCGAAAAAACAGATGGATGATTTCATAGAACTGGCCGCCTCAATGCCCAGCCGGCAGTTCAATCTCTATCCAGTCGGCTATCATTCCGAACGTCTGGAAGACGTGAACAAGGCGCATGGCAGCCCGGTCCACTTTAGTGAGCTTTTGGAACCGGAAGAGATGCCCCCCGAATATAAGAAGCATCAATGGCTTGTTTATACCGCGAATTTCGACATGGCGACAGTCGGATGGCCCATGGCGATCGCAGAGGCGCAGGCGGCAGGCGTCGGCGTCTGCATGGCAAATATCAGGCCGGATCTGAAGCAATATATCGGCGATGCCGGCTTCCTGTTCGACACCATCGACGAGGCACGAAAGATCATCAGCCAGCCGGTTCCTGAGGACATACGCGAGGCTGGCTTCGTTCAGGCCGAAAAATCCAACATTAATAACCATATATCTTTGCTGACCGACCTATGGCCGACGAACCGCGTGGAAGCTATTGCGGCGTGAGGATTCGGGCGGCGATGCCGATGATCGCAGAACATCGATGATAAAGTCTCTGCTCGGACCCTTGGTGCAGCCGATCGCTGAAGCCGCCGTTGCGGCGGGTATTCCCGGTCGCTGGGTCGGCTATCGCTCCGTGCAGCAGGAAAGCCTGAAGGAATATGCCGGGCGCGCAGGCGATCGGGTCAAACTAGAAGTGGTCCACACCGCTGAGCCCGCGACCAATCCCCTGCCGAAAAATGTAGAGAATCTCCGGACCCTTCCAGCCGATCCCGGCTGGTGGGGCTATTCATTCCGGGATGTGCCGTCCCGGCAAAGCGGCGAGACCCTGCGGGCGACAATGCCGAACTGCCTGATATCCTTTTACCGCGATCCGGCGCGCAGCAACGATTTTGTACCCTGTATCATCAACGAAGACAGCAAAGCGCTGATCACAAGGGAAATCCGCTACCGGTTCTGGCATGGTGAATTCATCAGACGTGCGGGGCCGCCGCGCCGCATCGAAAAAGCCACATGGTTTGCGGAAAGGGTATATCACAATTATTCGCACTGGTTGACCGCGCATCTGCCGAAATTGATATTGATGCAGGAGCTTGGCTTGACGGATGATCTGCTAATGCCAGCGGATCTGCCAAAGACGATGCGGGACTCCCTTGACATAATCGGCATCGATTTCGACAGCCTCCCTAAATTCGACATGAATTCGCCCCTTCTGGTTGGCGAACTTACCCTGTTGGAGACTGACCGTTTCCGGCCCGATCTGTTGCGTAAAGTGCCCGTCGCCTTTGGCGTACCCAGCCGCCCGGTCATCGGCCGCCGCATATTTATCAGCAGGGAACGCGCCGAGCGGAGGCGTTTGTTGAATGAGGATGAATTGTGGAAACTTCTGGAGCCCGCTGGCTTCGAAAAGGTTTTCATGGAGGAACTCGATTTTCGCCAGCAGCTCGCCTTGATGAAGGATGCCAGCGTCATCTGCGCTCCGCATGGCGCAGGGATGACAAACATGCTTTTCTGTCCGCCGGGTGCAGTCATCATCGAAATGGCGGATCCGGGTTTCCCCAATCCCAATTTCTATGCTCTCGCCGCCGCTCTTGGCCATGATTATTACATTGTTGCGAGCACCTCCGTCGGCAGCGGGCATCCGCTGGAAAAGGATATGTCCGTCGATCCGGCTCGTCTGGAGGACGTATTGTCCCGCCTGCCGTGAGAGGCGTCGCGTCACGTGGACCTGTGCGTGTCCTTATCGCGGGCGAGCCGGCGACCCATTCAGCGCCCGCCCTCAGCATCGGGTCGGTATTGCAGGAGGAGGGGCTGCAGGTCAGCTTTTCGGAGGGCGCCGAAACAACCGACCAGCGCCGCTGGCTAAAGCTGGTGCGTTCGCACGACCTTGTCATCGTCACTGTCTACGGCAAGCCCACCCGCTATTTTGCCCGCCAACTACACATGGCGCGACTGTTCGGCTGTCGTATCATCCGCGTCTGGGTGGGTACGGACGTCCTAAGGGCTGCCGACGATGCAGAAGCCGTAGAGCTGACGCATTTCTTCGGTCGCGCCATCGATCTGAACATCGCCATGGCCGAACATCTGGTTCTGGAACTGGCCCAAATCGGTGTCGATGCCGTGTTCGTTCCGTCGGTAAGCCAGCTAAAGCCTGACAGTGTTCCCGATGATACCAGGCCGTGCCCGGCCGTCCTCGTATATCTGCCCGCCAGCAGGAAGGAATTTTACCGCGAACCTCTGATTGCCGAGACTATTGCGGCGAACCCGGATCTCTCCTTCATCATTGTGGGCGACGATACACATTGTCTGGCGCATTTCGGGAATGTCGAGAGCCTCGGGTGGGTGTCGGACATGCAGGGCGTATGGAACCGGGCAGGGGTGCTTCTGCGCCTTACGCAGCATGATGGCCTGCCTCGCATGGTTCTGGATGCGCTCGGGCAGGGAAAATACGTCATATATTCCTGGCCCTTGCAGGGGTGCTGGTACGCGACGGACGCAGAGTCGGTGAACGCGGCGCTGGCGGATTTCAGGGCCGCAACCAACGTCAATCAGGCGGGTATGGAGGCGGTGCGGCGTATTGCCGGGGACGGCGGCGCGCAGCTTGCGGTGGCTGTCGGGCGCGCGCGGAGAAGCACCAGCCGCTGGCATTCCTTTCGCGGCATGATCTCCGCGCATCGTCGGGCGCGCGAACCCCGCCAGTAGGGAGGCGGGGGCTCAGGCTTTGCGCCGTTTTCGTTTGGCCAGAGCCATCTCGGTCAAATTCACGATCCGCCGCTCCGGGCCCTGCGGCGATCCCGAAAGCTTCCACAGGGCAAAGCTGACCGCCGGATAGACCGCCGCGCCCACCACCATTTTGATCGCCAGGGACAGGATGCCGGTGTCGATGTTCAGCAACTCCGGAATGCCAAGGCAGGCCGCTGCCATGGCAGATACGGACAGCACTGGCCGCCACAGGCGCGAAAGATAGTCCGCCACACGGACCGGCAGAACGGTGCGTACCAGCCATATATCGAACAGGATCATCAGCAGGCCGGACAACAGAAAGCCGCCGACCACCCCGTTGAAACCATAATGGATGCCGCCAGTGATCAGCAGAGGTGCGCGAATGGCCAAAAGGGCGAAGCCTCGCACGGTCAGCAGCTTTGTGCGCCCGTCCTTCAGAACCTGGGAATGGGCATTGTTGACGATTAGCTGTGCCAGAAAGAAAATCGGGAGGAACTGCACCAGCGGGATCATCGCCAGCCACTTTTCGCCGAACACCAGCGGTACGGTTTCTGCGGCACACAGCGCGAACCCAACCATCAGGGGCGCAAGAATGGCGATGATCGTGCCGATCAACTCCATGTAGACATAGGCTTCGCGTTGCTTGCCCTCACGAACGGCGCTGAACGTGCTGTAAAACACCTTCTGACTGACGCTTAGCAAGATCGTATTGGGCATCTGGGCAAAGGATTTGGCCGTCGAGAAAATGCCCACGGCCGCCGTCCCGACGAACCGCTCCAGCACGAATGTATCTACTCGCGTCGCCAGGGCCACCGGGAAGGATCCAAGCGATACCCATACGGTGAAAGAGAACATCTCCCTGACGCCATAGAGGGAGAATTTCGGTCGGAACTTGTGCATCAGATAGCTGAACAGGACTTCCGATACCGACCCCCAGATAGACCCTATCACCAGCGCCCAATAGCTTTCGATAATGAGAGCCAGCGCGATGGTCATCAGAACCGTGGACAGGGCATTATACAATAAAACCTTGGCCAGAGGGCCGAAGTTCATGTTTTTGCTGTGCATCAGCAGGCCGGGATTGACGAAGCCGATGCAGACTGATCCCAGCGATCCAGCCAAGAGGATCGGCATCAGTTTCTCATTTTCCAGAAAAACCGAAACCGGGTAAGCAAGGGCCGCTATTGCGAGCGCCATCAAAAGCCCGCGAATGACATTAATCGTGAAGGCGGTATTATATTTCCGCTCGTCGATATCGGCTTCACGGATCAGATAGCTGCCAGGCCCAAAGGACAGCACAAGGCCGACAACCTCCTTCACGCCAACCATGATCGCCAGGATGCCGAAATCGCTGGGCATGAGCAGGCGGGCCAGAATGACCGTGCTGGTCAGTCTGACAAGCTGAGCGATCAACTGGGAACTGACCATCACGCTCGCGCCCCGAAGCGTTTTCATCCCCAGCGTCAACTCGTACACTCCTGTTCAGTATCGGGCGCTATTGCCCGGCTCTGGGTCCGGCTGACTGGATACGCGCTTTCCCATAGAGAAGCGACGCGTTCCAATCGTCTGAAAACCAGCGGTCTGTCCGCTCGGTGACTCTTTGGAAGGATGGCCGCTCTCAGGCCTTCTTCAGTGATCGAGTGGCGTTCTGGTGGCCAGACGGCGTGCCTCTTCGGCTGCGCGCTGGCCAACCAGATTCGTTATTCAACGCGGGATCTGGCGCCTGTTCGAATACACCGCTTGGTCGGAGGTGCGATCCCGGAGGGAGCAGTGGGGTCAGCCGGCCTGATCGCAGCTGAACTGCAGCGGACTCCCACGCCCCCCCTTCAAAGAAAAGTGCCTTACTGAACGCGCGCCTTGACGATCTTGCCCGGCTTTGCGGGGGGCTCTCCCTTTGGCAGCGCATCGACATGCTCCATGCCTTCGGTCACCTGACCCCAGACGGTATATTGTCCGTCCAAAAATTCCGCATCCTCGAAGCAGATGAAAAACTGGCTGTTTGCCGAGTCGGGGTTCTGCGCCCGTGCCATGGAGCACGTGCCGCGCGTGTGCGGCTCTGAATTGAACTCCGCCTTCAGGTCGGGCTTGTCGCTGCCGTGCATGCCGGTGCCGCTGGGATCGCCGCCCTGCGCCATGAAGCCGGGAATGACGCGGTGGAATACGACGCCGTCATAAAAACCGTCGCTGGCGAGTTCCGAAATACGTGCGACGTGATTCGGTGCCAGATCGGGACGCAGCTTGATCCACACCTCCGCATCTTCCGAGGTGTCGAGCGAAAGGATCAGGGTCGTCGGGTCCGCCATGTCGGGGGTCTCCAAATAATAATGGGAATGGGATTGCACAGGCCATAACGGCTTGGCAGAAGGCTGGGAAGGGGCGCTTAGCTCAGTTGGTAGAGCATCTCGTTTACACCGAGAGGGTCGGCGGTTCGAGCCCGTCAGCGCCCACCATCCCCGTCGTGAGCCGTCCCGGCGCAACCTAGGTCGCCCTGATGCGTAGTCATCGGTGTAGAAACCTAATGCGGAGAACGTCCATGGCCGATATCTTTACCCTCCTGAAACGCGATCACGATCAGCATCGGGAGATACTGGCGGAGCTTGCAGAGGCCGACGCCGATGCGCGCCAGAAACTGTTCGAAAAGTTCAAGGCGGAGGCGCTGAGCCATGCGAACGCCGAAGAGCAGACGCTCTACGCCGAAATGATGGCAGATCCCGACGAACAGGATGAAGCCCGCCATTCAGTGGCGGAACACAAGCAGATCGATGAATATGTATCGACGCTGGAGGAAATGGAAACGACCGGCGAGGACTGGAAAGCAACGTTCCTGAAACTGAAGCACAGATACGAACATCATATCGATGAGGAAGAAGAAGAAATGTTCCCGCACGCCAAAAAGCACATTTCTGACGAGCGTGCCGAGGAACTGGGCGGCAAGTTCGAAGAGCGTAAGCCTGCAGAGAAGAAAGAGGTAGAAGCTGCCTAGGTCCACCGGCGCGCGTCGCCGTCCCGAAGAAGATTCCGAAGTGGTTTTGGGGCCGGTACCTGCAGAAGGTCCGGCCCCAAGCCATGAGGGTCGCGCGAAACCCTCGCTTTGGCTGATTATATTGCTGGGTGGCCTGACCGCTTTCGGCCCGCTGTCGATTGACCTCTATCTGCCTGCACTACCGGCCATTGGGGAAAATATCGGGGCGAGTCCCGCCCAGATGCAGCAGACGCTTGCCGCGCTGATGGCGGGACTTGCGCTGGGGCAGCTGTTTTACGGCCCCCTGTCAGACCGTTTAGGGCGCCGTCCGCCACTGATCGGCGGCATCGCTCTGTTCGTCCTTGCCTCGGTCCTGTGCGTGTTTGCCGCCAGCGCGTGGCAGCTTATCGCGCTTCGTTTCGTTCAGGGGCTCGGAAGCTGCGCTGCCTTGGTCATCGCGCGCGCCGTGGTGCGCGACCGCTTCGATCATCAGGATACGGCCCGGGTTTTCTCATGGATCATTCTCGTCATGGGCGTCGCACCCATTTTCGCGCCCCTGCTGGGTTCAACGATCCTGGCCTTTGCAAGCTGGCAGTACATATTCTGGCTGCTCGCTGCCTATGGGACCCTGCTCGGCTTCTGGGTGGTCCTATCGCTGGGCGAGAGCCGTACAGCGGAAACTGCCACGCTGGCGCGGGGGGAGAATTTCTTCGCCGGTATGATCGCCCTGTTCGGTGATCAGCGTTTCCGCGGTTATATGTTGGGGCAGGCGTTCAATCAGGCGAGCCTGTTCGCCTATATTTCCAGCGCGCCTGCCATCTTGATCCTGCAATATGGCGTGTCGGAAACAATGTTTGGCTGGCTATTTGCGATGAATGCGGCCGGCCTGATCGCGGGCACGCAGGTCAATCGCCTTTTGCTGGATAGATATAGCGCAGACAATATCATGCGGATTGCAAACCGTCTGGGTGTTTTGTTTGGCGGCCTTCTCATGGTGGTGGCCTTCACCGGTTTCGGCGGCATTTATGGAATAATGTCGGCGCTATTCCTGATCCTAGCCACCTATGGATTTGTCGCCGGTAATGCGAATGCCGGGGGATTGAGCGTTGACCCACGCCGGGCAGGCGCGGCATCGGCTCTGTTGGGCGCATGCGGTTTCGGCGTGGGTGCCATCGCGGCAACCGTCACATCCCTGCTGCCTATGCCCGCAAGCGAGGCTACCGCCGTCGTCTGCTTCGTTTCCTTGCTCTTCGCCCTTTGGTGGTTCCGGGGAATATTCAATCCACCGGCACGCCAGGCAGGCGCTTTGACGTCCTGATCGTCAGAGATGTTTTGACATGCTCCACATTCGGTGCGGACGTCAGTTCGCTGGTCAGGAATTGCTGAAAACCCTTTAGGTCGCGCGCCACGATTTTCAGCATGAAGTCGATCTCGCCGTTCAACATATGGCATTCGCGGACCGGTGCCAGCGTGGCGACGTGTTTCTCGAACGCCTGCAGGTCGGCCTCCGCCTGGCTTTTCAGACTGACCATCGCGAATACGGTAATCCCGTAATCAAGCTCCGCAGGTTCCAGATCTGCGTGATACCCGTTGATGATGCCCGCCTCCTCAAGCGCCCTTACCCTGCGCAGGCAAGGAGGTGCGGTCAGGCCGACGCGCTGAGCCAGTTCGACATTGGTTAACCGTCCTTCCGTTTGCAAATGCCGGAGAATTTGCCGATCAACTTCGTCCAATTGATGTGTCTTCTTTCGCAATATGCCTCCCCGGAGAAATGCCTTTCCCCAAATTAATTCAAAAATGGTATAAAGTTACGTTTGCTGACAGGCAATGGATAGGGGCCCGCCCTAAAAAGCCTACTGCAAAGAGGATATTAAGCTCGCCCTGCTAATATGTGCTTTCCATAGATGCAAAGGTCTGGTTTTTCCTTTCACATGCGAATCGATCAGCGCCTGCGAACCGTAATGGCCTGGCCTGTCGCCGGCGATGCCGGTACCCTCGTCCGCGCGTGCATCCAATTGGTGGATGTCCTCTCGCAGAAGATTGACGGGGTACCGCCTGCCGATCGATTTACCGCCCTGCGCCGGCTCGTGCAGCTGCGAAGCCTGCTGGATGCCGACCAGCGCCGGCGGCTGTCAAAGGGCGCGCGGTCTCTCGGCGTGGGTGAGCGGGTGGAGCGGTTCCTGGCAGTTGCGCCCAGACGCACGCAGATCAAGGACGTGGACGCCCGCGAAGGGACCGCGAGTTACGCCGACGACAATAAGGCGAGGGATCCGTCGCCAGCACCGCGCTCAGCCCCCGAAGAGACCCCTGCAACAGTGTCGCCCGCTATTGGAGAGGCAGTATCGAACGTCTCTGAACTCATTCGCAGGATCGAACGGTCCAAGGCTGCAAGCGGGGCGGCCAGATCTGTTGGCGAGGATGTAGCATGGTCGTCTGACGCGCGGGGACTGATTACCCTGGGAGGTGCCGCATTTGGCGACGCCCAGAAATATCGGCTGGGAACCCTCGAATATGCCCAACCAGAGATCATGAACCGTCTGTTGCGCCGCTGTGCGCCCTTCAGGAACCAGAGGGTGGCCCGACCAGGATCGGGCTACCTGCTGCTGTCTGGCAGCCCGAAATTCGATCCCGACACGGGGGCATTCCTTGGCTATCGCGGCCGCGTGCGGGGCGATGGCGAAGTCGCTCTGCTGGGTGTGCCTTCCGACACGGTCGCAGAGGTCGCGCATGAAGTCAGAACGCCGCTGAACGCCATTCTGGGCTATGCGGAAATGATAGATCGGGAGGTTCTTGGTCCGGCACCGGAAAGCCATCGCAGGGGCGCCCGGGCTATTATCATGGATGCCCAACGATTGCTGGCGGCGGTCGACGCGTTGGGGGATGCCGCCGCGCTTGAGGATGGACGCGACGATGTCTCGGTTGGAGTGACAACCCACAAGGAATTGATCGACAGGCTGACCGAGGATTTCGCACCCTTGGCGTTAGAACGCGGTGTGCGCTTGAGCTTTGAGGCACCGGCAAACGCCTCGCCTTTACATGCGGAACCGACCACGCTTTATCGGGCAGTGTCACGACTGCTGACGGCTATCCTGGCGTTCAGCGATAACAATGCCACCATCCGCATATCGGGCGGACAGGGCAGCCTCTCCATTTCCATGCCAAGGGCGCTGATAAATATTGGCGAGCGAGCGCTGTTGACCGACCGTATTTCGGCACCTGAAGATGCCGACCCGCCGCTTCTGGGCCTTGCCTTCACCTTGCGAATTCTCAAGCGTCTGGCGGCGGTGAATGGAGGGCGCTTCGTGATCAGCGATACCGCGTTCGAGATGAACCTGCCGCCGGTACGACCTCAATTCGACGCGGAAGTCTCGTAATCGCACCTTCCCCTCCCTAAATCTTTTTAGCAGACGAATCACAGAAGGGCAGGCCGCCAAATGGCAACAGACGAACATGTGAAGGTAGCGATCATCGGATCGGGGCCGGCAGGCTATACGGCTGCTGTTTACGCGGCGCGTGCGGCACTGTCGCCGGTGATGATCCGGGGGTTGCAGCCCGGCGGTCAGCTGACCATCACGACGGACGTTGAAAACTGGCCCGGCGAAACGTCCATCATGGGTCCCGACCTGATGATGAAGATGGAGGAGCAATGCCGCCATCTGGGGACTGATATTCGCGACGATATGGTGACGGAGGTTGACCTGTCGCGCCGTCCCTTTACCCTGAAACTGGAATCCGGCGGGACGATCTTGGCCGACACCGTGATCATCGCGACCGGTGCGCAGGCACGCTGGCTTGGGGTAGAGGGCGAGACGAAGTTCCGCGGCTTTGGTGTCAGCGCGTGCGCGACATGCGACGGATTCTTCTATCGGGGCAAGACGGTTGCCGTCGTCGGCGGCGGAAACACCGCCGTTGAGGAAGCCATGTTCCTGACGAATTTTGCCGAAAAGGTATATCTGATCCATCGGCGTGACGAATTGCGCGCAGATGCAACGAACCAGGCCCGCCTGTTTGCCAACAAGAAGGTGGAGCCGGTGTGGAATTCAACCGTCGCCGACGTCATTGGCGACGAAGATCCCCTTTCCGTCACCGGTGTAAGACTGACCGGCACCGACGGTGCGCCGGACCGGGAACTGGCCGTAAGCGGCCTGTTCATCGCAATCGGCCATGATCCCGCGACGCATCTGTTCAAGGGACAGCTTGATATGGACGACGACGGTTACATACGTACCGCCCCCGATTCGACGGCCACGTCCGTGGCCGGTGTCTTTGCGGCGGGTGACGTGAAAGATCATCTTTATCGTCAGGCCGTCACCGCTGCCGGCATGGGCTGCATGGCCGCGTTGGAGGCCGAACGCCTGCTGGGCGCCGAGGAAGCCGCTGAGCCGGAGAGCCTGGCAGCGGAATAGCCGCCAGGTTCTGCCGCGAGGGAGCGGCGGCCCGCGGGGAGGGGACATCAATATGAGTGCGTTCGACTGGGATAAGCTGCGTCTGTTTCATGCAGTTGCCGAGGCAGGGAGCTTTACCGAAGGCGCCCGGCATCTCAGCATGAGCCAGCCCGCCCTGTCGCGGCAGATCGGCGCACTGGAAGAGGCGCTGGGCGCGAAATTGTTCCACCGGCATGCACGTGGCCTCGCGTTGACCCACGAGGGCGAAAAGCTGGCGGCAACCGCGACGGATACCTACGATCAGATCGAACGCACGCGGCAGTCGATAGAACAATCGCTGGGGAAGCCGACCGGCGAATTGCGCGTCACGACGACGATCAGCTTTGGCTCGACCTGGCTGGCGCGCGCCATGGCGGATTTCATGCCGCTATACCCCGAAATCTATGTTTCATTATCGCTAAGCGATGAGGATCTGGATCTCGCGCGGCGCGAAGCGGACGTCGCGATCCGTTTCGCCCCCCCCGTGCAGCAGGGAATGGTTTCAAAGCGGCTGGAGGCGGTGCGGTACAGATTATGTGCATCTCCAGCCTATCTGCAGGAAATGGGGATCCCCGACACGGCGGCAGATTTAGACCGCCACAGGTTGATCGGTTTCGGCGAACCGGCCCCAGGTCCGATTCGCGGCGTGAACTGGTCATTGGAAGTCGGCCGCACCGGACCGCCGCGCGTGCCATCGCTGACCGTCAACAGCATCTATGGCCTTGCTCAGGCTGTCGAGGCCGGGGCAGGCATTGCGGCGCTGCCAAGCTATCTCATCATGTCGTCAGGGCGAATGAACGTGGTTCTACCGGACGAACAAGGGCCTGTATTCCGGACCTATTTCATCTATCCGGAAGAGTTGCGCGGGTCGATCCGGATGCAGGTAATGCGGGACTTCATTCTGAAACGCATGGCGTCCGAGCCGTTGGATTTCGCACCGGAGGAGCTGAGAAGCATGTCAAGCCATGCACCTGTCGCATAGCTAACCTGCATTATTGTGCACTGCACAACGACTCGTCGATATTGCATATACTCTTCATCGGCGGCGGTCACGAACTGCCCCGCAGACATCGATCTTCTCCGCATCCTCCCCGCGGAATTTCGATTGGGCTCCCGGCTACTCCTCCCTCCCTCCCCAGCCGGGAGCCCCACCTGTCTCTCCCCATCTGCCTCCCGGCGGTCCTGCATCAGCTGATCTTTAGACGATCCGTCTTATCAACGCGGTTTTAGGCGCATTATGTAATTGCCAACTCGCGAAGAGGAACAGTCGCATCCTGTGCAGGTCGGGACAGGTAAAATTCAGCGATCAGATTGCCCTCGCTCTCTCCTGACGAATCGAGCCCCTGCGCCTTCAATTTATCGAGAACGCCTTCCTGTTCCTCTGCGGAGGCGAATGCGCGTTGAATGAACTGCTCGCCTTCTAGCTTTTCGGTGACATATCCATGTTTCCCCAACTCATTGACGATAGGGTCGAAGGGAAACATGCGCAGGACGAAATTGGCCATCCAGGGCAGGCGTCCTTCGGCAAAGGCCGGGATCATCTTTGCAAAGCTGATTTCCGTTACGTAGCCGACGCAGCCCGTGGACATTACGAGATCGACGGGCGCGAGCGTATCCGCGGCCACGTCGGACAATTCGTCTTCTTCCAGATTTACTGCCATGCCGCGATCGAGAAGGCCGGTATTTTCGCCATAGCTGATCGCAGGTGCAGAGGGGTCGAGGCCATAAATAGCGGCGGGGTTTGCGACGGGCAGGGCGCTGAAGAACCGACGGTCGGCATCCGTCATCTGTTCCGGCGTGGCAGCGTCAAGCGCGGGGTCGGTCCAGCGCGCATAGAGATCGTCCATTTTGAGGTCATGCTTCAGCAATGCGGCATTCACGCCATATGAACAACCAACATCCAATGCGTGGACTGGGGCGTTCTTGCGCTCCTCCAGATGCTGAATCAAAGTGGTGAAAACCGGTTTTGCAAGTTCCGGAATTCGGTAATCGACCTTCTGAAGCTCTCGGAAGTAATTCCGGGGGTCGGGGTGGCCGTAACTGTAAGACATGTCGGCTTTGGCGCTGTTGATTTCCTTATTTGTGGTAGTAGTCGGCATAATGTCTCCTTGAAGAGTGGGTGGAATTGGTAATGGCATCTTACCGTTCACATGCCCCGTGGACAGGCGAGAACGGTCCGGCAACGCGAAGAAGCGTGCAGGTCGTTCCTTATTCTTTCATGCTTGTACCAGACTCGAGCCCATAGCCCAAGGGCAGTCCGGCAGAAGTAAATGCCGTTCGCTATTGTTTAATGTAAAGCAAGTTCGCGGCGCCATCCTGTCTCGGCTTTGACAGGGGGCTGAAGGCACCCGGGCAGGCGCTCAGCCGTTCGTCAGGCCTCGCCGGCGGTATCGACCAACGCGGCTTCCAGCGCCTCTCGGGGCGACTTTGCGCCCCAAAGTACGAAATTGAACACCGGGTAATAGCGTTCACACTCGTCAATTGCCGCCTCTACGACGGTTTCTGTCTGGCCAAGCGAGATGCCGCCATCACCGTCGCCCTCGTCCAGCATCACGCCGTGGCGGAAGGCGAGCGTACCGTCAGAGGACCACATTTCGAAATGACCGAGCCACATCTGCTCGTTGATGATCGATAGCGTCTCGTAAATTCGGCTGCGGCTCTCGATTGGGACGCGGACGTCGGGAAAAGCAATGAACTGAAGAACGCGCTCCTCGGCGCGCCAGAGCGCCCGCAACTGGTATTTGGTCCAGCTGCCGTCGACAGTGGCAACGATCTCGTCCTCGCCCAGTCGCTCAAAGCCCCAACCATGAGCCTCAAAATAATGTGCGAGCATATCGAGTGGCGGCGCCGCAGTGTCTACCTCGGCATATTCGATATCGATCATCAGGTCGAAACCCCCGGCACCTTCAACATTGGGTGAAGCTTGCCCGGACATCCCGAGTCCGCGCAACCCCGTCAATTGGAATTTCTGTGGATAAGGGGACGGAAGACCTACCAGATATAGTTATTCAGCGTCCTTTGGCGGGCTAGCAGACATTTTCGGCTGCTTTGGGGCAGGCTTTGCATCCGCCGATGCTTTCCCTTCGAGAGCCTCAAGGCGCGCGCGCAGTGCCTCGACCTCTGCCCGGGCATTTGCGGCCATTTCCTTGACCGCATCGAATTCCTCGCGGCTGACCATGTCCATGCCACCGACGAATTCCTGCAGCCGCTCCTTCATGCGGCCCTCCATCTCGCGACCCATTCCGGCCATGGTGCCGGCGGCGCCTGTCGCGAGGCGGGAAAGGTCATCGAAAAATTTGTTCTGGCTTTGCATAGGAACGTCCTTGTCTTGTGAGGGCCCAGATAGGGATTCAGCCATTTAGTTGCCAGATGCGGAAATTGAGGACCGCAGCGAACGATATCCAGACAAGATAGGGGACCATCAGCCACCCCGCCAGACGCGAAACGGCGCCCATGCGAAGGGTGGCAACCACGGCGGCAATGATCAGCGCCAGAATCAAGCCGAGGGCCAAATCAGGCCTCTGCATGCCGAAGAAAACCGGCGTCCAGAGAAAGTTCAGCACTAATTGCAACAAATACCAGAAACGTGCGCGGTTGAAGCTGTCGCGCCATATCAGTCCGCCGGCAGCACCGATCATGATGTAAAGCGCTGACCAAACCGGGCCGAACAACCATCCGGGCGGGGTCAGGGCCGGCTTCTGAAGGGCGTTATACCAAGCTGCACCGGATTGCGGACCAAAGAGAAACCCCAGGGCGATGCCCACCAGGAGGACGATAGCCGCGCCGATCAGCATGGCGCGGGCGGGAAGCGGTCGGTCTGTCATGTGGTGCTCCATTTGCTGGCCGTTGCCAACCGCGCAGCTTTTGCAAATAGCGTCGGCAGGCCCGCATTCTCAATATCTGTAACTGAATGCCATAGCCCATCGGGACGCGGACTGCCGCTTATGTCTGCCGCCATTACGGTAAGTGTCAGACGAAAATGCGTAAATATATGGGATACCGGGCGTGGCAATTGCGTCCAGTCCGCCGCTGCCGGAGGGATGGCCGCCGACGGCGGGGTGGTGAGGAAATCGCTGGCAGGCAGAGCGCGCATGCCGCCCAGCAGCCCCTTTGCCGGGCGCGTTACCAGAAGGACATCCGGCCCATGGGTTAGCCACCAGGCGGTCCCGACGCGCTCAGGCTTCGGCGCTTTTTTGCGTTTTCGCGGCAGGCGCTCGGGACTGTGCCCGGCTGCCTTACAAAAGGGCCGGACAGGGCAGGCAAGGCATAAAGCGGACGTGGGGCGGCAGATCGTGGCGCCCAAATCCATCAGCGCCTGCGCATGGTCGCCGGGCCGATGGGCAGGCGTCAGGCTGGCGGCATGGCGGGCCAGGTCCCGCTTCGCATCGGGCAGCGGCGTTTCCACGGCAAAGAGGCGGGCCATGACCCGCTCCACGTTCCCGTCAACCACGACGCTGGGTCGGCCAAAGGCGATGCTGGCGATCGCGGCGGCGGTGTACGGGCCGATGCCGGGCAGCGTGCGCAGTGCTTCCTCCGTGTCCGGAAATCCGCCCCGCGCCACCACCTGGCGGGCGCATGCGACAAGGTTTCGCGCCCTGGCATAATAGCCCAGACCTGCCCAGGCGGCGAAAACATCCTCTTCCGGGGCCTGCGCCAGTGCCTCGACCGTTGGCCATCGCGTCGTGAATTTGTAAAAATAATCCTTCACCGTCGCGACCACGGTTTGCTGCAGCATGATTTCCGACAGCCAGATCCGATAAGGGTCTGGCCGTGCCTGTGATCCGGGGGGTACGCGCCAGGGCAAGGCACGTGCGTGGACATCGTACCATCCCAGCAGTTCACGTTGAAAAACTGAGGCCTCTATGGTGCTCATGCCCCGCTTCTGGCAGGATGAACACTTAATGGGCAAGCGCGGCAAATTCTCCTCCGACCGGATCGGACATGCACGCTCGGTCGCCGAATTGGTGACCCGGGTGGGCCGCAAGTCGTTCCACAAGTTCGGCTTTGTCGAAAGCGCCATTGTCGCGCGCTGGCCAGAGATTGTGGGGGAGGATGTTTCCCGCAAGTCCAGTCCCGATTCGATCCGCTTTCCGCAGGGCAAACGCGCCGGTGGAACGCTTAATCTATCGGTCCACGGTGCGCATGCGCTCGCCATTCAACACGAGGCGCCGCAAATCCTGGAACGCGTAAACCGCTATTTCGGTTATGGCGCCGTATCGCGAATGGCCATCCGGCAGGGGCAGGCTGCGCCGAAGCGGCTGACCATAGCGGTTCGCCAAGAAGCCGAACCCCTGTCGGCAGAGACAACTCAGGAATTAAAGGCCGTGGCGAACGACGATCTGCGCAGCGCGCTCGAATCGCTCGCAGCGCAGATCAGTGTGACGAAAGGCCCGCCGAAAATCGGCTAGGCTATTTTTTCCAGCTTACGAAGGATCGCTGGCTACGGGCGGCGTTCAGCGCCGCAGCGGTGGGCTTGCCACTGGAATCCAGCTCGATGCGCCGCTCGAACTCAACCCCGAACCGATCGCCCTTCTCCCAGCGTACGGTCGCCGGCAATGGCGGGGAGTCGCTGAAGCTGAGCAATATTTCTTCGCCGATCTGCAATTCCACGTCGCACTGAATGTGGGCGCCCGATTCCGAAATGTCGCGAATCAATACTTTGCGCTCCAGGTCGTCGACGCGGACGATACCGGCGCGGAGGATGCGCGCGCGTTCGTCGCGCTTCTTTATTTCTGTCAGTGCCGTCATGGCCGGGCATTGGCTCCAGTTTTATAGGGAAATAAATAGCGCGTGAGGATTAATCAGTCCTTTCAATTCAGCACGCTATCGACCGGCTCAGAGCGAGAACGCCGTCAGGTACGCCGTGGCCACGATCAGAATCAGAAGAGAGAGCGGCGCTCCCATTCGTGCAAAGTCGCTGAACAAATAACCTCCAGGACGCATTACGAGCAGATTGTTCTGATGCCCGATCGGGGTGAGGAAGGCCGCCGAAGCGCCGACCAGAACGACCAAAAGGGCCGCATCGCTGTCGAACCCTCTCAATTCCGCGATCTGATATGCGACCGGGCCCATGATGATCGCGGTCGCGACGTTATTGAGGATGGCCGATAGCAGAAGCGTAATCGCACCCAAGGCGAATAGCGCGGCCCACGCCGGTGCATCGGACAGTGTAGCCGATAGCCATTGCGAAACGTCTGACGCCGCCCCAGTCGTTTCAAAACTTTGCCCCACGGGGATCATCGCTGCCAATAGAACGATAACCGGCCAGTCGATGCTACGATAGATCTCATCCGCCGGTAGCAAGCGAAGAGCGGGGATCAGCGCCGCGGCGGCAACGAAGGCGATAGCTGGCGACGCGCCAAAAAAAGCAGTGGCGGCGATGGCGGTCGCAAAGATCCCAATGATCATTGCGGCGCGTCGATAATCCACATCCTGCAGGTCGTGGCGACCGATTTCCAGCAATCGCGCATTGGGAATGAATTCGGCGATCACCGACGCCGACCCATGAATGAACAGCTGGTCGCCAGCCTGAATTTCCATCGTCCTCAACGGCCGCTTTGCGCGTGCGGCACGGGGGCCGGCCGCTACGATGGAAAGGCGGCCCTCCGTCCGGCCAGCCACGGCATCATAGGCCCGACCGATCAGAAAGCTGCCATGGGCAACGGCGGTACGAACAGTGACGGCATCCGGGCTCTCATCGCGCCGGTGCACCGCCGTGTAGCCAGTTTCTTCTGCCAGATTCCATGGGTTCTTGCGCGATAGCACGATGATGCGTCGGCCCAGGCTGGCGCCCTGCCCAGATCGCCAGCGCCGCTCTCCGGGTTCATAGACCTTTAACAGGCGCGCTCCTGCCTGGCGCAGACTTTCGCGCAGACCTGCCGTTCCAGCCGCCTGTTCCGGCACGATCAGTTCATAGACGCGCCAGGGGTTATCGACGCCGCGTACGACAGCCCGCCGGGTGGGTAAAAGGCGGAACCCGATGGCTGCCATATAGAGAAGGCCGACAATTGTGACGGCCACGCCGACACCGCTCATGTCGAAGAATCCAAATCCGGTGCCGACATGATCGCGGCGGATCGACGAGAGGATCAGGTTGGGTGGCGTGCCGATCAGAGTCGTCATGCCGCCCAGAATGGTGGCAAACGCAAGCGGCATCAGCGCCGCCGTCGGTGACCGCTTTGCCTCTATCGCCAGTTTTGACGCGACGGGCATTGCGATTACCAGGGCGGCGATATTGTTCATGAAGGCGGACAGCACCGCGCCGATGATCATCACGATCATCAATTGCAGTTCGAATGGTGCGCTGCTTCGCGTAAGATGCCCCGTTACGGCGCTTGCAATGCCGCTCAGCTCAATCGCGCGGCCGATGACGAGAACGGCCGCCACCGTGATCACGGCCGGATCGGCGAAGCCCGCCAGGGCATCCCGCGGGGTCACGATGCCGACGCCAACGCACATGATCAGGGCGGTTAGCGCCACCAGATCGTGGCGCAGCCGATCGGTGACGAAAAGAACAAGTGCAATCAGCAGGACGCCGGCGCTTACCCACGCCGGGTCCAACGCCGAGATCATCTCGTTCAGGCCGTCGAACATGGAACTGATCCGCGCAGCAGAAAGTTTTCGGTGATGATCGGTCCCCAGGTCATTAGTGCCCGTCTATAGAAGGACGGGACATATTGCCCCACACCTTTTGTGCTTGAATGAGTGCGCGTCGACCCCAGATAATCCGCAGCGAGACTGCGAGGTTCACCTAATGTTGACCTGAATGCGATAAAAGCGTCAAACTGGTATCCGTTTGGGGTGGACAAGCGTGCTCGGATGAGAAACAGGTTTATGATGGCGACCGCTTTCAGCGGGCAGGGGCGCCGGTTTTCGCGCTCCCGGAAAGGATTTTCATGACGAAGCTTACGGGCGGGAATGCAGGTGCCGGGGACGGATCGGGTGGCGATTCCAAGAATACGCTCTACTGTTCCTTCTGCGGCAAGTCGCAGCACGAGGTTCGCAAGCTGATTGCGGGCCCGACCGTTTTTATCTGCGATGAATGCGTTGAGCTGTGCAACGATATCATCCGGGAGGAGACGAAGACGGGTGTGGGCGACAAGAGTTCGTCCGGTGTTCCGACACCGCGCGAAATCTGCGATGTGTTGGATGATTATGTTATTGGCCAGGACTTCGCGAAGCGTGTCCTTTCCGTCGCGGTGCACAATCACTACAAGCGGCTCGCGCATGGCGCCAAGGGCGCTGATATCGAGCTCGCCAAGTCGAACATCCTGCTGATCGGCCCCACCGGCTGCGGCAAGACGCTGCTGGCGCAGACGCTGGCCAAGACATTCGACGTGCCGTTCACGATGGCGGACGCCACCACCCTGACAGAGGCCGGCTATGTCGGTGAGGATGTCGAGAACATCATCCTGAAGCTGCTGCAGGCGTCAGATTACAATGTCGAGCGTGCGCAGCGCGGGATCGTTTATATCGACGAAATCGACAAGGTCAGCCGCAAGGCCGACAATCCGTCGATTACGCGCGATGTATCGGGCGAGGGCGTTCAGCAGGCGCTGCTGAAGATCATGGAGGGCACCACGGCCTCCGTTCCGCCGCAGGGCGGTCGCAAGCATCCGCAGCAGGAATTCCTGCAGGTGGATACGACGAACATCCTGTTCATATGCGGCGGTGCCTTTGCCGGGCTGGAGCGGATCATTGCCGACCGTCTGCAGGGCAAATCCATAGGGTTCGGCGCGCATGTTGCCGCCCCTGATGAACGCCGGACGGGCGAGGTGCTGCGCCAGATCGAGCCGGAAGATCTGCTGAAGCATGGTCTGATCCCCGAGTTCGTCGGTCGTCTGCCAATTCTCGCCACGCTTGAGGATCTGGACGAAGATGCGCTGATAACCATCCTAACCGAACCGAAAAATGCCTTGGTCAAGCAGTATCAGAAGCTGTTCGAGATCGAGGAGGTGACGCTTTCCTTCACGCCCGATGCTCTGTCGGCGGTTGCGAAAAAGGCGATTGCCCGTCGGACCGGCGCCCGAGGATTGCGGTCGATCATGGAGGGCATCCTGCTCGACACCATGTTCGAACTGCCGTCCATGGATGGCGTCGACGAGGTACGGATCGACAAGGACGTCGTTGCCGGCACAAAGGATCCCGTGCGCGTTTTTGCCAAGAAGGAAAAGAAGGTCGCGGACGACGCGGCGTAGCGCAATCGCCGCCGTTCGCGCTTTCGGTCGATGGGTTCCCACATGAGGAAAATGCCGGCCCGCGCGGCGGCGGTGATCGGGTTCGGTCTTCTGACGCTGGCGGCGTGCGTAGCGGATGGAGGGGTGGCCCCGGCGCCCTACAGCGTTTCGCGTGCCGCGCTGTCGGCGCATGTCGATTTTCTGGCCGATGACCGTCTTGAGGGGCGCCTCGCGGGATCAGTTGGCGACCGGATCGCCACACGGTACATCGCAGGGCAGTTCGCCGAGGCCGGGGCGGTTCCGCTGCCCGGCGGCATCTCCGACCAGAAAGTAGAGCTGGAGGGCGGGGGCACATCGCGCAACGTGCTGGCGATGGTGCCCGGAGTATTACACCCTGATGAATATGTGCTCTATATAGCCCATCATGATGGGCAAGGTATGGGCAACGATCTGTGCCAACGCGCCGACGAGAGCGACAATATTTGCAACAGCGCCGTCGACAATGCCAGCGGCGTCGCCGTTCTGATCGAGCTTGCGCGGCGATATGCCGAACAGCCGGCCGAGCGCTCCATTATTTTCCTTGCCAGCGCAGCGGAAGAGGGCGGCCTATGGGGCGCCTATGCCTTTACGACGGATCCACCGGTCCCCTTGTCATCCATTCGGGCCGTCCTGGGCCTCGATACCGTTGCAGCGAGGGGGTATACACGGAACGTCGTGCTGTTGGGTGCGGGACTGACCGATCTGGGGTCCATGGCAGAGGCTGCCGCTGTAGCAGAGGGCAGGCGGCTCGTTCGATCGCAGGAGGCAGACGATTTTTACGACCGGTCCGATCATTTCGCCTTTGCGGAGGCGGGAGTGCCCGCCGTCATGCTGACGGGTCTGTTCGCGCCTGCGAATGGCGGCCTGGCAGCGACGCCCTACATGACGGCACGCTATCACAGCGCGTCCGACGAGGCCGGGCCGGGTATAGACTGGTCCGGCGCACAGGCGGATGCCGGTCTGCTCTACCGCTTCGGTCGATTGATCGCGAATGCGGATCAGGCGCCCAAGTGGCAGCCGACATCGCCCTATCAGCGGCCCTAGCGGGGCTACCGATCCCGGCGTATAAGGCGGCGCTCCCCGATTCCCTGCCGCAGGAGCGCCCCCCTTGGTCAAGATTCGCGATGGCCTAACCTTCGATGACGTACTGCTTGTGCCGATGGAATCATCGGTCATGCCATCGGAGGTCAACCTGACGACGCAGCTGACCCGCGATATCGCGCTCAACATGCCGATTCTTTCTGCCGCAATGGATACGGTGACTGAGGCGGACATGGCCATCGTCATGGCACAGATGGGCGGCCTTGGCGTGTTGCACCGCAACCTCTCCATCGATGAGCAGGCGGCGGCTGTGCGGGCTGTGAAGCGCTTCGAGAGCGGCATGGTCGTCAATCCAGTTACCATGCAGCCGCACCAGACGCTGGGCGAGGCGCTGGAAACCATGGCGCGCTACAAGATCGGCGGGATCCCCATAACGGAGCCAGCCCGCGGGGGGCTGCCCGGTCGCCTGATCGGCATATTGACCAATCGTGACGTCCGCTTCGCCGAGAATCATGATCAGGCGATCAGCGAACTGATGACGAAGGAGAACCTTGCCACTGTTCCGCTGGGTGTCAGCCATGACGAAGCGCGCAGGCTGCTGCACCAGCGCCGCATTGAGAAGCTGCTGGTTGTGGACGACGACTTCCGCCTTGTCGGTCTGATTACCGTCAAGGACATAGAGAAGGCGGTTACGTTCCCCTCCGCCACCAAGGATTCGGCGGGACGTCTTCGCGTCGCTGCCGCCACGACGGTCGGCGATGCAGGCTTCGAGCGGACGGAGGCGCTGATCGATGCCGAATGCGACGTCATCGTCGTCGATACCGCCCATGGTCATTCCGTTCGCGTTGCCGAGGCTGTTTCGCGTATCAAGCGGCTCAGCAACAATGTGCAGATCATCGCAGGTAATGTCGCGACAGGAGCGGCTGCCGAGGCGCTGATCGATGCGGGCGCCGACTGCATCAAGGTCGGCATCGGTCCGGGCTCTATCTGCACGACTCGCATCGTTGCGGGTGTCGGCGTGCCGCAGTTTACCGCAATCATCGACGCGGCCGAAGCTGCCGCGAAGCACGGCGTTCCGGTCATCGCCGACGGCGGCATCCGCACCTCCGGCGATGTGGCAAAGGCAATCGCGGGCGGCGCCGCGGCGGCAATGGTGGGTTCGCTGCTGGCGGGAACTGAAGAAGCGCCCGGAGAGACCTTTCTCTACCAGGGACGCAGCTACAAAAGCTATCGTGGTATGGGCAGTGTCGGCGCCATGGCTCTGGGCTCTGCGGATCGATATTTCCAGCAAGACATCAAGGACCATATGAAGCTCGTCCCCGAAGGGATCGAGGGGCAGGTTCCCTATAAGGGCGCGGCCAAGGA
Source organism: Pacificimonas sp. ICDLI1SI03 (assembly GCF_054740865.1). Lineage (NCBI taxonomy): Bacteria > Pseudomonadati > Pseudomonadota > Alphaproteobacteria > Sphingomonadales > Sphingosinicellaceae > Pacificimonas > Pacificimonas sp. ICDLI1SI03. The sequence goes on along the minus strand of NZ_JBSQAU010000001.1, from coordinate 1,180,396 downwards.
TATTCTGCACCAGCTGGCTGGCGGCGTGAAGGCGGCCATGGGCTATACGGGCTCTGCCACTATCCAGGATTTTCAGGAGCGGGCGAACTTCGTGAAGATCACCGGGGCGGGCCTGCGCGAAAGCCATGTGCACGATGTCGCCATCACCCGCGAAGCGCCGAATTATCCCACCCGTTGACCTGCTCCATGGCAGCTAGTGCCCCTGTCGATCGCGTCTCCGTGCGCGCTTTTATAGCAGGAGCGGCCGCATGACGCCCGCTGCACGCACCCAGGCCGCCATAGAAATTCTGGATCAGGTTATCGAATCGGCACGAAGCGGTGGCGCGGCGGCCGACGTGCTGATCGCTCGCTATTTCAAGACGCGGCGCTATGCCGGATCGAAGGATCGCCGCGCGGTGCGCGACGTGGTCTATGACTGCATTCGCTCATTGGGCGAAATGCCCATTTCCGGTCGCGCGGCTGTGCTGGGTGCTAGGTCCGACCTTGAGGATCATTTTGGCGGTGAAGGCCATGCCCCCGCTTCCCTGTCCGCCGACGAGCCGCGTGCCGAGCCTGGGCTGGCGCCGGGCTGGCTCCTCAAACGGCTGGGCGACCGAGCCGATCCCGCGCTTCTTGAACGCGCACCGCTGGATCTCAGGGTGAATAGCCTCAAGGCGCGGCGGGACGATTTGCTGCACCTTGGCGACCCGGTTCGCGACCTACCCAACGCCCTGACCAACGCTCCTGACGATATCGCTCGTCGTCCTGAATATCTGCAGGGTCTGGTCGAAATTCAGGATCGTGGCAGTCAGCACATCGTGCAGACCTGCGCCGCGCGCGCCGGGGCGACTGTGATCGACCTGTGTGCGGGCGCCGGTGGCAAGTCATTGGGACTAGCTGCGGAAATGCAGAACATGGGCAGTATTCTGGCAAGCGACACGGATTGGCGCAGACTGGGCGAATTGCCGGCGCGGGCCGAGCGCGCGGGCGCGAATATCATCACCCCTGTACGGCTTAACCCGGGCGAGGAAAGGGATGCATTCGACGGAACCCGCGCCGACATCGTGCTGATCGACGCACCCTGTTCAGGTACTGGAACCTGGCGGCGTAATCCGGAGGCGAAGTGGCGGCTGACGCCGGAGCGGCTGGAACGTCTGACCGGCCTGCAGCGCCATTTGATTTCGGTGGGCGCGTCTCTGGTAAAGCCCGGCGGTGCGCTTATCTACGCGGTCTGTTCCTTGTTACCAGAAGAAGGCGCACGTCAGGCCGACCGTTTCCCTGCGGAGGGGTTTTCGGAGGTTTCGCGCGTAACGCTTATGCCGCAAATCGGCGGATCCGACGGTTTCTTCATCGCACGTTTTGAAATGGCATGATAGGATCCGCAGCAGGATGGAGAAGTTCATGAACAAGGCCGTTTTTATCGGTGCGCTCGCCCTCGCTGTCGGAGGGGTCTCGACCGTTGCCCTGTGTGAAACGCCAGAGCCGCGCATTTCCGCAAAGTCGATGAAGTTCACAACTGCCGGCGAAGGATTGCTGGGTGATCAAAAAGCCGAGGCGGCCATTGACCAGTTCGAAACCGCCCTCGCCGTCGATCCGAAAAATGTCCGCGCCTATATTGGTCTCGCTCGTGCTCATGACGCGCTGGGATTGCCGGGTCGTGCGGTGAAATTCTATCGCGAAGGGCTGACCATCGATCCATCGAACCTAACTGCTCTGGAAGAGCAGGGCGAGGCTCTGGTGGAACGTGGTGCCACCGCGCGCGCGCGCAAGAATCTCGAGCGCATCCGTGATCTTTGCGAGCGGGAATGTACGCAGGCTACCCGCTTGGCGAGCGCAATCAGTGCTGGGCCGCCGCCAGTCGAAAGTGCGGAAAGCGTTTCCAAATCTGAGACTTTGCCTGACACGAACTGACGACGGTAAAGACGAGGTCGTCGCTGTTGGGTGGCCCTCTGGTGTGCTTCAATTATTCGATTTTTGCAGTTCGCGCGCCAGGTCGACGAAGCCCGCGACGCTGATCGTTTCAGCGCGTCGTGTGCCGTCGATTCCGACCTTCTCCATCGCCTCGATCGCGCCGGGCAGGCCTTTTAAGCTCGTCCGCAACATCTTGCGGCGCTGTCCGAACGCGGCCTCCGTCAGCCGGGACAATGTGCCCACCGCTACACCCGCCGGCGCGTCGATCGGTGTGATGTGGATGACCGCGCTCTCTACCTTTGGTGCGGGTACGAACGCGCGAGCGGGCACCTTCATGGCGATTGTCGCGCGGCTACGCCACTGGGCCAATACAGATAAGCGCCCATATGCAGCGTTGCCGGACTCGGCGACGATGCGATTTGCAACCTCGCGCTGAAACATCAGCGTCAGGCTGGCCCACCAGGGTGGCCAATCGGCCTGCAGCCAGTTCACCAGCAGCGCAGTTCCGACATTGTACGGCAAATTGGCGACGATATGTGCGCGCCCAGGGAACAAGTGCGGTTCGTCGACCTGCATCGCGTCGCCCTCGATCACAGTCAGACGCCCCTCCGCCGCGGCTGCAATCTCCGATAGCGCTGGCAAGCAGCGTGCGTCGCGTTCGACGGCAGTCACGTCGGCGCCTGCCTCCAACAGGGCTCGGGTGAGGCCCCCGGGTCCCGGCCCGACCTCGTAAACGGCGGCTCCGTCCAGGTCGCCCGGTACGCGTGCGATCTTTGCAAGCAGGTTGGAATCGAGAAGGAAATTCTGACCCAGGGATTTCTTCGCGGCCAGCCCATGCGCGGCGATGACGTCGCGCAATGGGGGCAGGTTCAGTGGCATTCTTCGCGCGCGCGCATCCGCCGCTCAGCACAATCCGCGGCGACCTGTAACGCCGCGACCATCGCGTCCGGACGCGCAAGGTTCTTGCCCGCAATGTCGAACGCCGTGCCGTGATCGGGGCTGGTGCGCACAATGGGAAGGCCGAGGGTCAGATTGACCCCTTCGTCGAAGTGCAGCGTTTTTACGGGGATCAGCGCCTGATCGTGGTACATGCAGACAGCCGCATCATATTTCGCGCGTGCCCTTGGATGGAACATCGTATCGGCGGGAAGCGGTCCCACGAGTGTGAAATCCTTATGCGCGAGCATTTCCATCGCGGGTCTGATGATATTTTCCTCTTCAACGCCCATCAGGCCGCTCTCCCCCGCATGGGGGTTGAGGCCGGCCACCGCGATGCGCGGATGCTCGATGCCGAAATTCTTCATCAGGCCACGCGCCGTGGCGGTGATGCGTCCGACGATCAGATCGACCGTCAGCAGCTCCGGCACACTGGCGATGCTGGTGTGCATGGTTACGGGCACGCACTTTAGCGTCGGTCCCAGCAGCATCATGGCGACGTTCTGGCTGGCGACACCGCAGCGTTCTGCAACAAACTCGGTCTGGCCCGGATGGGTAAAACCGATGGCGATCAGCTGAGCCTTTGAAATTGGCGCGGTGACCAATGCACCGGCCGCGCCCGAGCGGACCAGTCCGGTTGCGAATTCCAGTGCGTCCAGCGCGCAGCGGGCGCCCTCCAATGTCGGCTCGCCAGGGATGATCTCCTCGCGGTGTTCGACCTCGATCAGGGGCAGGGCGTGGTCACACACCTCGCGCGCTTGCGATGGCGCCGTGATGGTTTCCACCGGGCCATGCCAGCTCGTTTCCAGCGCCCGACGGCTTCCGACGGCGAAGAAGCACGGCAGGCCCCTGACCTGACGTTCAGCATAGGCCTTGGCGGTTATTTCCGCACCGATTCCGGCTGGATCGCCAAGTGCAACTGCAACGGGTTCAATCAAGAGTCGGCCCCCAAAGCCGCATCAGCGGTAATCGATAATGGCGTCGCGACGGAGGTCGCGCAGATAGCGGCGTGCCATCATGTTGACGCGCTGTTCCTCCAGCTGTGCGAACATATTGTCGAAATTTGGCCCAGCCACCTGCGCCGGAGCTTCCCGCCCGCACATGGTAAGGACCTTCAGGCCCTCTTCCAGCGAACCGAAAGGCGGGGTGGACTGCCCGATCTGCAGCTGCGTCATGATCGGCTTCAGCTGCGGTGGCAGATCACCCAAACGTATCTGATCATTATTGATCACTTCGCCGCCCAGCGAAGCAGCGACCGTTTCCGCACCACCGCAGCCGCCCATATTTTCGGTCTCCGACTGCAGGCGTGCGACAAGCGCCTGGGCCGCATCCTGCGTGATGCCGCTTGGCAGGTCGATGCTGATCTGTTTCAGGCTGAGAATCTCATCATCCTCATCGGGGGTCAGGATTTGCCGTTTGTCGATCATCGCAAGGATGACGATTTTTCCCGGCAACTGAACCGGGCGGGTAATCTGGCCCTGACCAAGTTGTGACACGATGGGCTGCAGTTCCGGGCTCAGCTGTTCCGATTGCACCCATCCCAAATCACCCCCCAATGTCGCGGTGGAGCTTTCGGAATATTGCCGGGCGTAGGCGGCGAATGACGCTCCCTGCTGCAATTGTTCCGCAATGCGTGTCGCGTTCGCCATGGCGGTCCCGGCGGTTTCCGGCGTGGTGAAGAAAACGAGTTCACCGATCCGATATTCGTCAGTACCCTTGGCCGCTTCCATGCGGGCGATCATATTCTCGACCTCGTCGTCGCCCACGTTAACGAAGGGCTCGACCTTGCGCCGCAACAGGCGCTGCCAGGCCAATTCGGCATGGATCTGTTGCTTGATCGCCATTTCGCTCGTTTCGCGCTCCGCTAGATATTCGCGGAACTGTTCCGGCGTCAGGTTGAAGTTTCCGGCTACGCGGGAATAGGCCTGATCCAGTTCCTGCTCTGAAATGACGACGTCATTTTCCGCGCTTTCCTGGATCTGCAATTTCTCGTCGATCAGGTTTCGGGCGATCTGCATCCGCAGACGGTCTTTTTCGTCTGCCTCGACGGGTGTCGGATTTGCTGCGAGGACAAGGTTGAGGCGCTGGTCGATGTCGGTGTCGGTGACAACGTCGCCATTCACGATGGCGCTGGCCTTCCGCACATTTGGGTCGACCGCGCGGCCCAGAACCGTGAAATCCTCGACTTCGCGCAAATTGGACAGGATCGGCACATTCTCAATGTCTTCTGCGGAGATTTGCGGCGCCGTGGTCTGGGCGAGACTTTGCGTCATGCCGACCGCGCCAACGGCCAAAATCGCGCCAGCGCTCATGCGAAGCGTCTTCTTGATCATTCAGGAACTCCGTGACTGAATATACGCCATGCCGGCGGACTTTGATAATTTCTTGCAGGATGCGCCCATAGCATGGGGCGAGCCCTCATGTCAGCAATCTGCCACCCTCTGGCTGAACCGGGGCTTAGCGACCCAAATTCTTCAGGGATACGCGAAACGTAAAACTGCTCCCCCGTTCGAAGTCTCTGTCGGAGACATAATCGCGTTTCCATGCGATGCTGAACTCGAAACACTCATCCTCATAGGTCAGGCCAAGCCGGTGGCGGATAGGTTCGAAACCATCGGAAATACTTAGCGGGTCTTCGGCTTCGTCCGTCAAATCGACGATCATCGATCCGAAAACAGACCAATAGCGGGCCAGCTGCAGCCGTCCGCCGGCGCGGACCTCCTCCCGATCTGCCAGATCCTCAATACCAATGTCGCGATTCAGCTTCAGATAGCCCAGCTTCAGATAATCGCGGCGACCACCCAGCGTCAGGTCGACCTCGTTGCGACGAATTTCGTAATCGTCCTTGTCCACCCGGTAACGGTGGGTCAGGTCGAACCGTCGGCCGATCCGCAACGTATTGCGCCCGACATAGTCTGAGAAATTGTCGTCCAGGCCGGTTCCGCTGGGCAGAATGGACGGCTGATCGTCCAAGCGGTAACTTTGCCCTAGTTCCGCCTCCAGCGCTACGCGCGGCAGTCTCAGGCGCCATTCCGCACCATAAGTCACGCGTGCGCCCCCCTCCCACCGGTCGTGCCCAGGGAAGCGGCTGATGTCGAAAAGGTTTGTCGATTCCAGATCTACCGAGCGGCTGTCTTCATTCGGGATGTCGTCATTCAGGCCCGTCGGCGACGCGCTGATCTGCACACGAGGGGTGATAATCTGCGTGCCGCCGAACGCCGGGCCGGCAAACGGCCATTCCACGTCCACGGCCGCTGCAGGAATAATCCGCCCGTGCCAGCCGCTTTCCCCCCGATAGATATCGAACTCGGCCAGATCGGCGTCCTCGACCCTGTATCCATCCGCGCGGACCAGCGCCGTCGCGGTAACGCGCTGACCCAGGGTGGTGAAGCCACTGGCCTTCCAGTCTGCGCCGGCGCTGAGCCGAAAAGTGTCCATGCCGTCGACGCGGGTGATGGCGGCGCTTGAGGCATCCAGGGTAAGGCGGCCACCGGCCAGTGTGCTGGCAGGCGCCCAGTTGAAATCCACGACCGGCAGCGCAATCGGGATTAGCCCCTGATCGTCGGTGGCACGAAGCCCCTGGAATACCCAACCCTCGACGCTCAGCAGGCTGTCCAGCTCCTGACGCTGCAGCCGATAGAAATTCCGCAGCGTCGTGTCGCGGCTTACGTCGTACCGACGCAGGAATGTGTCGTCGCTGCTTGCCCGCAGGCCGAAGGTCGAACTCCATTTCTCGTCATGCTGCAATTGCCCGTTGCCAAACAGGTAATATCGAAGCTCCTGTTCCCGCCGTGCCGCAGCCGCGCCGATGCGCGTTTCCTCAACGCCGGAAACGGTGACGAGGCCGCCCAGCTTGATGGGGCCATCGGCCGTCAGATGGCGATATTCGAGACCGAGAGAGGGGTTCACTTCCGTATAGAGGGTCGGCGACAGCGTCAGGTCGCGATTGGGTGCCAGATCCAGAAAATAGGGTTGTGTGACGGATACGCCGGTCGAGCGGTCAATCTTCAGATCAGGTATCAGCAGGCCGCTGGCGCGCGCATCGCCGCTGTCCGAATGGGTGAGCGTCGGCAGCCAGAGCAGTGGAATACCCAGAAATTCAAAACGGGCATCGTGATATTTGATTTTGTGCGTATCTGGGTTGTGGGTGACGCTGCTGGCCTGAATTTGCCACAATGGTTCTTTGGGGCACCCCTGCGCGTCGACAACGTCGCAGGGGGAATAGATTGCCCGGTTCAGTTCCGAAATGCCGGCGACGCGCGTTCCGTCCGCCGCAGCCAATCGGCCACCGTCTTGCAACACCAGCAGAAAGCCGTCGATCGCGCCGTCCTTCAAGGCGTCGGTAAGCTCTACTTCATTGGCGTAGATTTCATTGCCGCCGGGATCGATGACGATGACGTCGCCGCTGGCCTTCACCAGACCGGTGTTGCGTTCATAGGTGACCTGGTTGGCCGTCATCCGATAGCCAGCGCGAACCACCACCACTTCACCAACGGCTGTGACGACGCGCGTTTCGGGATCGTAGCTTAGTTGGTCGGCGGCGAAATCGATCGGCTCTGCTTCGGCGTCACCTGCCGCCGCCGTATCGACGGATTGCTTGATCGTGCCGACCGCGTCCTGCCCCAGCGCAGGCACCGCAGTGCTGGCAAGCAAAAGCGCACTTATCTTTAGAAACGCGGAAATGTAGGGATACTCCGGCAGGCCTGGCGCGTCTTCATATGGCTGCCCCCGTCGTGCGGCAAGCACGACGGTTGCGGCATGCGCCAGGCAGCGTAAGGAATGCGACGTACACAGAAGGACAAATATTTACATATGCAGATCGAATTCGTTTCCGATGCACCGCGCGAAGGCGCGGCTCTTGCCATTTTTGCCGCCAAGGATCTTGTGCTGTCGCAGGCTGCCCAGTCAGTTGACGAGGCTGCCAATGGCGCGCTGCGAAAGGCTGCGCGCGCCGGGCGTTTCACGGGCGGAGAGGGAACCGTGCTCGAGCTGCTGGATGGAGCAGGGACGAACGCGAGCCGAGTCGTCGTTTTGGGAACTGGCGAGGCTGGCAGCGGCGATGCGGCGCGGTGGGAAAAGATCGGCGCAACACTGGCCGGTCAGTTGATGCGCTCTGGCGAAACGCGTGTGGTGGTGGACATGGGCGGTCTCTCTGATCTCGGCCTGGACCGCGACGAGGCGGCGGCGCATCTGGCGCTTGGGCTGGCGCAGCGCGGCTATGCCTTCGATCATTACTTCACGAAAAAGGCCAAGACGCAGCAGATCAGCCTGGAGACCGTGCAGATTGTCGGCGCCGGTGATGCCGCCGCCGAAATGTGGGTCGAGTGGGAAGGTGTCGCAAAGGGCGTCGCCTTTGCAAAGGACCTCGTGTCCGAGCCGCCCAATGTGGTCTACCCGATCAGCTTCGTCGAACGCATCAAGGCCCTTAATATTCCGGGTCTGAAGGTGGATGCGCTGGACGAGGACCAGATGCGGGAGGCGGGCATGAATGCCCTGCTGGGGGTCTCATTGGGATCTGAACAGCCCGCACGATTGCTCGTCATGGAATGGGACGGCACGGAGGGCGACCAGAAGACCAGCCATGTCTTCGTCGGCAAGGGCGTGACGTTCGATTCCGGCGGCATCAGTCTGAAGCCCGGCGCCGGCATGGAAGACATGAAATGGGACATGGGCGGGGCAGGCGCCGTTGCCGGTACCATGGTCGCTCTTGCCAGCCGCAAGGCAAAGGCGCGGGTCATCGGCATTTGCGGTCTTGTTGAAAACATGCCCGACGGTCGCGCGCAGCGGCCTGGCGATGTCGTAACCTCCATGTCCGGTCAAACGATCGAAGTCATCAACACCGACGCCGAAGGACGTCTCGTACTGTGCGATGCCCTGTGGTGGGCGCAGGAAACCTACAAGCCGGAGGTGGTTGTCGACCTCGCCACGCTGACGGGCGCCGTCATCATCGCGCTCGGCCATGAACATGCCGCCGCCTATTCGAATGACGATGGACTGGCCGGCGATCTGCTAAAGGCATCGGCGACAAGCGGCGACAAATTGTGGCGCATGCCGCTGGCCGAACGGTACGACAAGCAGATCGACAGCCAGATCGCGGACATGAAGAATGTCGGCGGCAAGGATGCCGGCTCCATCACTGCCGCTCAGTTCCTGCAGCGCTTCGTGCAGGATGGCGTCAAATGGGCGCATCTGGATGTGGCGGGCACCGTGTGGGCCAGCAAGGCGATGAACCTGCACGACAAGGGCGCCACGGGCTTTGGTGTGCGCCTGCTCGATCAATATGTCCGGGACGTTCTGGAAAGCTGATCCCACTGATGGACGTCGGCTTTTACCATTGCACCCGGGCGGCGCCGCTGACCGTGCTGCCAAAGCTGGCGATGAAAGCGCTGGAGGCCGGGCACCGCGTTCTTGTGAACGCGCCCGACCCCGCGCAGGCGGAGGCCGTCGACGAGCATTTGTGGACCTTCGACCCCGGCAGCTTTCTGCCCCACTGTCGGGCGGGCGGCGAATATGACGCGGACCAGCCACTACTGATCGCCGACAGCTTCGACGCGGCCCATGGTGCGGATCTCGCCATAGCAATGGGGGCAAGACTGCCGGGTTCGGACGCGCAATTTTCGCGCGTCCTCTACCTGTTCGACGGCGGAGACGAAGAAGCGGTCGCGACTGCGCGCAGGCATTGGAAGGCGCTGTCGGCGCGCGATAACGTCTTGGCGACATATTGGGCACAGGAAGAGCGGGGCTGGCAAAAACGCGCCTAGGGTTGGCAGGGGCGCCGATATGCTTGCAAATTTGTGCGGCGCACCATATTCCGCGCGTCAAATTCCATCATATTTAACCTTCGGAGACCCGCCATGGCGCAGGAACGTACCTTTTCGATCATCAAGCCCGACGCCACGCGGCGCAACCTGACCGGTGCCGTAACAAAGAAGCTGGAAGATGCCGGCCTGCGCGTTGTTGCAAGCCGCCGTGTCAAGCTGACCCAGGCACAGGCAGAGAAGTTCTATGAAGTTCACAAGGAACGTCCTTTTTATGGCGACCTCGTCAGCTTCATGACCTCCGGCCCTGTCGTCGTTCAGGTTCTTGAGGGCGAAAACGCGGTGGCCAAGAACCGCGAAGTCATGGGCGCCACGAACCCCGCCGATGCAGAGGCCGGCACGATCCGCGCCGAGTTCGCAGAGTCGATCGACGCGAACAGCGTGCATGGTTCGGACAGTGCCGAAAATGCCAAGCTCGAAATCGACCAGTTCTTCACCGAAGACGAAATCGTCGGCTGAATAACAGGATGATGCGGCCCCATTCCCCGGCTCGTCACCGGGGAATGGGTCACGTTTTAAAGCCAGCGTAGCTTACGGAATATCCATAATTCCAGCAGCATTATGGCAGCCATCGCGCCGGTTACGATCCAGAAGGCGTCATTGTCGGCGACGCCTGGCATTCCGCCGACATTGATCCCGAACAGACCGGTCAGAAATCCCAGCGGCAGGAAAATCGCCGCCACGATGGACAGCACATACATGTTCTGGTTCATCCGTTCGTTCTGCCGATTGGTCAGATCGTCCTTTGCCACCAGCGCGCGCTCTCGTATCTGGTCCAGATCCTCAAGATAGCGGTCGAACTGGTCGGCGCTTTCGCGCATCAACAGACACTCATTCTGTGCCATCCAGCCTGGCGGATAGGCCAGCATGCGTTGCATCGCGCTAACCTGCGGCGCCATGTAGCGCCGGACGAAAACCAGATCCTGACGCAGCTCTGAAACCTCTCCGCGCAAATCGTCGATGTCGCCATCGTCGATCCGCCCTTCGATAGATTCCATGCGTTCTTCATATTCATCGATTGCCAGTCCGACATAGTCGATGACCCTGGATATCAAATGTTCGAACAGCACAGGCGCACTGGTGGGTCCAAGCGCCTCCCCCAGCAGTTCATCCAGCACGACGCGCGGTGTCCGCAAATATTCGTGACGCAGGCTGATAACGCGGTCGCCGTCACACCAAAGGCGCATGGCAACCATGTCCTCGGGCTCCGCCCCCTCATTCAAATTGATCCCCCGCAGGATCACCACATAGCCTGATTTGCCCTGAAAGGTCCGCGGCCGGGCGGATGGATCAAGCAGCGCCTCGATCGTGATCGAGGTAAGGCCGCTTTCCTTTTCCAGCCATTCGTGCACGCGCGGGGAGCCGGCGTCGACATGGATCCACAGCGGACCATGCGTCGCGTCCCAATTTGCAATGTCGGCCCAGTGCAAAAGCTTCCCACCGCCAACCCCGTCCATCTGCACGGCAAACAGCAGGCCATCTTCTTCGGGAACGTCGTCGGCGCGCAGCGTAGCGGGTACAGAATCACTCATCACCTATCCATGATACTGATTGCCGCGTGGCGCAAATCGCGTGATGCTTGGCCGCATCTTGGGAGAGAGCAAATATGGCAACGCAGCCACGGGGCGACAGCCCGCTATTCGATCCATCGCAATCGGAACTGTGGACCAGTCGTAGCTGGCCTGACCTGTTTACGGCGATGCGCGCCGCCGATCCGCTGCATTATACCCCGGAAAGCCCTTATGGCGCCTATTGGTCGGCGACGAAGTACAAGGATATTCAGGAGATCGAATCGCTACCGAAGATCTTCTCATCCTCCTGGCAATATAGCGGCATCACGATCGCCGACGCGCCTGAGGAGATCCAGGACGAGGATCGCATGCCCATGTTTATTGCCATGGATCCACCGGAACATACGCCGCAGCGGCGTACCGTCTCGCCGAAGTTCACCCCCTCCGGAATGGCGGCGATGGAGCCCGATATTCGCCAGCGGACAGCGACGCTGCTCGAGTCCCTGCCGCAGGGGGAGCCGTTCGACTGGGTAGACCGTGTGGCAATCGAACTGACGACGCAGATGCTGGCTCTGCTGTTCGACTTTCCGTGGGAACAGCGCCGCAAATTGACCTACTGGTCGGATTGGGCCGGCAACGTCAACGCCGCGCTGGACCCCGAATCCGCGAAACAGCGCATGAACGTCATGTACGAGATGGGCATGTTCTTCGCCGGCCTGTGGGAGATGAAGAAGACGCAGGAGGACGGCGACGATTTGATCAAGATGATGCAGCGTTCCGAAAGCATGGCGCACATGCCGGAGCGAATGTTCATCGGAAACCTTATTTTGCTGATCGTTGGCGGGAATGACACCACGCGCAATTCAATGACCGGCATTGCCCGCATCATGTCCCTGTTTCCGGCGGAATGGGCCAAGCTGAAAGGCGAGGGGGAGGGGTCAAGACTGGTCAAGAACGCCGTTCAGGAATTGATCCGCTGGCAGACGCCACTGGCGCACATGCGGCGCACAGCGGTCGAGGACTATGATTTGCGGGGAAAGCGAATTCGCGCAGGGGACAAGGTGGTCATGTGGTACGTCTCCGCCAATCGGGACGAAGATATTTTCGAGGATGGCGACCGCTGGATGCCCGATCGCGAAAATGCCCGCCGCCAACTTGCCTTCGGCTATGGCATCCACCGATGCGTCGGCGCGCGCCTGGCAGAGATGCAGTTGACGATCCTGATCGAGGAAATGCTGAAGCGCGACATGCGCCTTCTTTGCGAAGGCGAGCCGGAACGCGTCGCCTCGCCGTTCATCAATGGTTATCACAAGCAAATGGTGACGATGACGCAGAGTTAGAGCGCCGCAAAGCCACTATTCAGGTTTGATTTTAAAGGCTTTCCGCCATCTCGCTAAGCTCCAGCCAGCGATCCTCCGCTGCGGCAAGGTCAGCACGCAGCTTTTCGAGGGCACTGCCCAGCTTCAGCGATGCCTCCGCGCCATCCTTGTACAGCGCCGGATCGGCCAGTGCCGCCTCGTGCACGCGGATATCCTTTTCCAGTCCGGCGATGCGATCCGGCAGGGTCTCAAGCTCGTGCTTGTCCTTGAACGTCATCCTTTCTTCGCGCTTCACCGGAGCGGCGGGGGCGGCAGAGGATGTTTTTGCCTTTGGACGTTTGCGTTCGCGGCGCTTCTCTTCCCAATCGGCGAAGCCGCCCGCAACGACGTCAACGTCGCCGGACCCGTCGAGGCCAACGACCATGGTCACGGTCCGGTCGAGAAAGTCCCGGTCATGGCTGACAAGGAGGACCGTGCCGTCATAGTCGGAGATGACTTCCTGCAGCAGGTCGAGCGTTTCAAGATCCAGATCGTTCGTGGGTTCGTCCAGCACCAGCAGGTTGGAGGGACGAGCGAATTCCCGCGCCATTAACAGCCGGGACTGCTCACCGCCGGACAAACTGCCGATCTCCGCGTCGATATAGGATCGGTCGAACAGGAAATCCTTCAGATATCCGACGATATGCCGTTGTTCGCCCCGCACATCGATCCAGTCGGTGCCGTTGGTCAGCAGGTCGCGTACACGCGCACGCGGCTTCAACAGGCTGCGCTGCTGATCGATGGTGATGCCGGTCAGCGTCTTTGCATGTCGCACACGGCCGGTGTCGGGTTCGATCTCTTTGGTCAGCAGTTTCAGCAATGTCGACTTGCCAGCGCCATTGGGTCCGACCAGCCCGATGCGGTCACCGCGTTGCAGCCTCAGGTCCAGCGGCTTGATGATTTCCCGGCCGCCATAGCTTTTCGAAATCCCCTTCGCATCGATGACGATCTTCGCCTTGGCATCGTCGGATTCAAGCGCGAGCTTTGCCTTGCCGACCTGTCCCAGCATCTCGGCCCGCTGCGCGCGCAGATCCCACAGCTTTTCCAGGCGGCCGACATTACGCTTGCGCCGCGCCGTAACGCCCTTCACCAGCCACGCCGCTTCCTGCGCCAGCTTCGTGTCGAGCTTGGCCGCCGCGCGGGCATCCTGTTCGATGACCTCCTCGGTCCATGCCTCGAAGCCGCCAAAGCCGATATCGGCGCGCCTCAGCTTGCCACGGTCCAGCCACAACGATGAACGGGTCAGGCGCTTCAGGAATTCGCGGTCATGGCTGACCGTGACGAAGGCGCCGGAATAGCGCTCCAGCCATCCCTCCAGCCATTCGATGGCGGCAATATCCAGGTGATTGGTGGGTTCGTCGAGGAGGAGGAGGTCGGGTTCCGATGCCAGCGCGCGAGAGAGCGCTGCCCGCCGACGCTCGCCGCCCGATGCCGTTCCTGCCTGGCGATCCAGATCGATTCCCAGCTGGTCGGCAACGGCTTCCACCTCATGTGCGGCGGGGGCGTTCTTCCCGTGGAGCGCGAAATCGCGCAATGTATCGAATGCGCTGACATTGGGGTCCTGCAGCAGGGTGACGGTTTTCGTCCCTGGTCGCTGCTTTCGCTCACCCTCATCGACCTCGATTTCTCCGGCGATCAGTCGAAACAACGTGGTCTTGCCCGCGCCGTTTCGGCCTATCAGTGCCAGCCGGTCACGTTCGCCAACAAACAGATCAAGGTCGCGAAATAGCCATTCGGTCCCCTGATTCAGACCGACGGATTCAAGAGATACGATTGGGGCTGCCATAAAGGTTGCGCTAGGTTCAGAACCTGTTCAGTGCAACAGTGCCAATGGCATCAAATCTGATCCGAGGGTATTCGCGCGTTCCCACCATGGCTGTCCTTTCCATCTTAATCGCTTTTGGCGTTTCCCTTGCCGCGTTCGGTGGTCAGGCAATGGAACAGGTGAGTGATCAGGATGCCGCGCGCGCAGGCGCACAGGCAGGCCGCCTGATGAACTTCGGCGAATTGCGCGACCGGGTGGGCGCACGGGTCGGCGGACGCTTCCTCGGCTGCGACTGCAATCCCGACGCCGCACGTTATCGCATGCGCTTCATGCGCGGCAATCAGGTGATCGAGGTGGACGTGGACGCGCGTAACGGCGATATCCTTCGCACCCGCGAATAGAAATAGCAGGAGGCGGCGCGCATGCGCATCTTGATTGTCGAGGATGAACCTACGCTCGGTGAACAGCTGAAGGAAACGCTGGAGGGGGCCGGCTATGCCGTCGACCTCGCGACCGATGGCGAGGACGGCCACTTCCTGGGCGACACGGAAAGCTATGACGCGGTGGTTCTGGACTTGGGCCTGCCCGAAATGGACGGGCTAACCATCCTGGATAAATGGCGGAAGGCGGAGCGGGACATGCCTGTCCTCGTTCTCACGGCGCGAGACAGCTGGTCGGACAAGGTGGCAGGGCTCGATTCCGGTGCTGACGATTATTTGGGCAAGCCCTTCAAGATGGAGGAGTTGATTGCGCGGCTGCGGGCGCTCATCCGCCGTTCGGCTGGGCTTGCGTCTTCCGAGCTTGAGGCGGGTGATGTGCGGCTGGATACCCGTTCGGGCCGGGTGACGAAGGCGGGCTCGCCCGTTCGCTTGACGGCACAGGAATATAAGCTGCTCAGCTATCTGATGCACCACAAGGGCAAGGTGGTCAGCCGAACCGAGCTGATCGAACATATTTACGATCAGGACTTCGATCGGGATTCCAATACGATTGAGGTATTCATCACGCGCATCCGCAAGAAACTCGGCGCGGACCTGATCGAGACGATCCGCGGGCTTGGCTATACGCTGGACGACCCGGACAGCCGGGCGGCCTAGCGTCAGTGTCTCTCCCTGCATGACGGCGGGAAGACCATTGCCGCTATGCTGAAGCGTACGCTGCCTGCCGATACGCGAGCGCCCCGGCCTTTCGGACGCCACTCCCTTGGACGGCGAATGCTGGGCGTCGCGGCGATCTGGGTGGGCGTGATGCTGCTGACCGGTGGCTTCATTCTGGACCGCACGGTCCGTTCCATCATCGCCAGTAATTTCGACGATCAACTGGAAAGCAGCCTCGACACGATGATCGGCAGCGCCGAACTGTCGGAGCAGGGCGAAGTCAGGTTTGATCCGCCACTGTCGGATCAACGATATCTGCAAGTTTATTCTGGCTATTATTGGCAGATTTCGAGGGCAGGGCAGCAGCCGTATCGCTCGCGCTCGCTGTGGGACGGGGCGCTGCCGGTGGACACCTCCACTGCCAAGAAGGGAATGCAATTCCAGGATATTTTTTTCGGCGGTGAGATGCTGCGGGTGGTCGAGCGGGATGCGACTCTGCCCGGGTCGCCGACCTTGTTTCATTTCCAGATTGCCCAGGACAGGACGAAGCTGGACGCGCAGTTAAGGCGGGTCAGGGTCACGGTTTTGATCTCGCTCGGCGTTCTTGGACTTGGCCTGCTGATCCTGTCCGCACTGCAAGCGATTTACGGATTGCAACCCTTGCGCAGGGTGCGGGCGGAAATCGCGGCAGTGCGATCGGGATCTGCGCAGCGGGTGGCGACAGACTTCGTATCCGAAGTTGCGCCGCTGATGCATGGTATCAACCAGCTATTGTCGGAGGCGGAGGAACAGGCGGAAGATGCCAGGCGCCATGCCGGCAACCTTGCGCATGCATTGAAGACGCCGATGGCCATTCTGGTCAATGAGAGCATGGGAAAGGACACGCCGCTGGCCGCCGTCGTTCAGCGCCAGACCGGGTCCATGCGCCGCCATGTCGATTATCATCTGGCCCGTGCACGAGCGTTAGGGCGCCGCGGCGCTCTGAATATGAGAAGCCCCGTCTGGCCGAGCCTGGAAGCGCTGCGGCGTACGGTTGAGCGGATGTACCCGGGGCAGGTGACCATCGACCTCGACGGGGATCGCGATCTCGATTTCCTGGGGGAGCGGCAGGATCTGGAGGAAATGGTGGGTAATCTGATCGACAATGCTGCAAAATATGGCGGCGGGCGCGTTTTCGTCACCCTGTCGACGGCGGGTGCTGACATGATCGTGATAGAGGTTGAGGACGACGGACCTGGCATCGCCCCGGAAAAGCGGGACGCGCTCTTTCAGCGCGGCGCCCGCCTGGATACAGATAAGCCCGGAACGGGTCTGGGCCTCGCCATCGTGCGCGATGTTGCGGAGATCTACGATGGCATGGTCGAACTGGGAGAGAGCGAGGATCTGGGCGGCGTTTGTGCCCGCCTGATACTGCCCCGCGCCGCGCGATAGCGGCACTGCCACGGGTTGCGAGCACGGACGCTAGCACTCTCCGATTGGCTGGGGACAATGCAAAGCGAAGCCTTGAGCGTAGTCCAGACCCAGTGATCTGAGATGCGGGATCAGCTCATCCAGTTCGACCGACTCGGCGATGGTGCGCATATTCATCGAACGCGCGACCTTGGCTACGGCCTCGACGATAATCTTACCCGCCGGCTGATCGACAGTGGCGTTGACGAACTCACCATCGATCTTCACGAACTGCACGGGCAGGCGGCTCAAATATGAAAACGATGCCATACCGCTGCCAAAATCATCCAGGGCAAACCTAAATCCGATATCTACCAGCCTCTGCATCGCCTCGGCCGTGCGTTCGATATTATAAATGGCAGCAGTTTCAGTCACTTCGAAGCAAATCTGGGATGGAGAGATCAAGGGATACGCAGCCAATGAATCCTCGACAAAATCTTGAAATCCCTGCGTACTCAGGGTCATTGCCGAGATGTTGATGAAATAGCATGTGCTATGGCGCTGCTCTTGTGGCTGCACCTGAAGGTAGGCAAACGCCTTGCAGATGATATGTCGATCAAGTTCTTCAATTAACCCGTAGCGTTCAGCCGCCGGGATAAATCCGGCAGGCATGATGATCTCGCCACTTGGATCGCGCAAGCGTGCCAACACCTCGTAGAACACCGGACCTTCTTCTTCGGCAGACTGTAGTGCAAACATTTTTTGGGCATATAGGCTGACGCGATCTTCCCGCATTCCCTCTTTCAAACGCGTGACATTGTCCATGTCCCGCTGCTGCTGACGCACTTCTTCATCGCTTGCGGAACTGATCTGGACACGATTTCTTCCTTTTTCCTTCGCAAGGAAGCAGGCCGCATCCGCCAATCCCAAGGCAGATTCGAACGACATTCCATCCTGTCCTTCGAAATTCGCCACCCCGATACTTAACGTGACGCCGTATCGTTTCCCCCTCCAGACAAAACGAATATCTCGGATCGCCGCACATAAGCGGGTGGCCAGGACAGTCGCATCCTTCGAACTGCAATTGCGCCTTACCAGAGCGAACTCATCGCCGCCCAGACGAGCCAGGAGATCGTCTCCGCTATTGCAATGCGACTTCAGCGTCTCTGAGACCTCCATCAAAAGCTTGTCGCCGGCAGCATGGCCGCAACGGTCGTTCACGATCTTCAGATGGTCGACATCCATGCAAAAGAGCGCGTGGGTCCCAGGTTCGTCTATTTGTTGCGTTAAACGGGCAAATTCCCGCCGATTGTAGAGCCCGGTCAATGGGTCGTGTGCAGCCTGGTAGATCACCTTCTGCGATAGAATATGCGCCTCGGTGACATCGTTTCCCTGAACGAAGATGCCACTAACCTTGTTATTGGCATCATGTGTTGGTTGGTAGATCAGATCGATGTGCCTTTGCTCCAGGTCACCGCCAGACATACGCTGCAGCTCGATTGGCATGGCGCGACCGATGAACGGCACTCCTGATGAATAGGCACTATCTAGCTTATCCAGGAAACCTTGCTCGACAATTTCCGGCATGACATCGACCAGCCGTCGCCCAATGACCCTTCGGTGGCCGACCAGCTGGTAATATGCATCATTGGCCAGTTCGAAGACGTGCTGTGGCCCTCTTAACACGCAGATGAAGCCAGGGGCTTGCTGGAAAAGTCGGTGAAGCCTTTCTTTTTCGCTCACTAGAATATTCTGCACACTACGCGTCCAACGCTGGATGTCGCCGCGCGTCCTCGGATACGGCATCGCGTCCTGAATGCTCTGATTGGCGCGACGTAAATATGTCAGTTCGGTAATATCTTCCGGACAGTGAAGAATGCCGAGCAGGGCACCATCGCTTCGAAGGAGCGGAACGTTGGACACGGTCCAGTGACGTTCCTGAAGACCGGGATGGTCGGGAACCGTCGTGGCATACTGCATATGGGGAATGTGATGAGCTTTTCGGGTGGTCCGCACCCAATCAAAGGAGTCCCGAAGTGTCTTTGTCTGCAAATTGTCCGACCCGGGGAAAAGTTCGAATATCCTCTGACCAACCATCGCCGCCCGCTTTACGTGGGCGACCTGCTCATAGGCAGCGTTGCAAGCCAATACGGTCAGATCGCAATCAAGATGCATTGCCGGGAACGGCGCCATTTCGAAGGAAACTCGAAACTCATCCTCCGTGGTGATTTGTCCCATTGCCTTTTCCTCCCCCCGAGTAATTGGCACTAAGGCATATTCAAGAGCGTTTTAAAAGCCTTGCTCATAAGGCTTTTTTTGCGCTGCAAGGCTTATGGGCCGGGGGCGGGGTTCGTACTGTCGGTGATTTTCAAGACAGGCCGTAGCGGTTCAAGGTACGAGCTTCGCTGCCCCGCTTGTGCCCGCCATTAGCCAACCGCATGCACGGCAGAACGGCTGACTGAATGGCAGGCTTAGGTTCGATCCGAAATCAGGTTCAGCGGCACCGCGACACATGCCCGGCAAGTAATCTAGAATGTTACGCTTCGACAACTTCTGGAATTATTCCCTTTTTGGGGATCACTCTCTCAGCTTTGCAGCGAAGAATCGGCTGCTTTCCTGCCACAATCTTTCCCAGCTTGAATGCTGGATCAGGTCATGGGCCTCGCCCGGCAGGATGACTGTCCGAACGTCCACACCCTTATCGCTCAGCTTTTGGTGCAGATCGATGGTTTCTCGCACGTCGACGTTCATGTCGCGATCACCGCTGACCAGCAGGACGGGGGATGTCCAGCCGTCAATGGCACCCAGTGGCGAGGACTGGAACGCCAGGGGCCTGTCGGCCTCGCCGACGCCAAACAGTTTGCTCGGGTTCTGGTGGCCCGGCGTTGGCGAAGGCCAGCTCCAATCGTAAACCCCGTGCACTGCAACGCCCGCGGCGAACAGATCCGAATCCCGGGCAAGAGCCTGGGCCGTCAGCAGGCCGCCATATGACCCACCCCAAATGCCAATCCTTTCAGGATCGACATCCTGGTGCTGTTCAAGCCACCTGCCTGCGCCAAGCACGTCGGCATATTCCGACGCGCCGCGCCAGGCGCGTCCCGGCGCTTCCCGGAATTCGCGGCCATATCCCACGCCGGAACGATAGTTGATGCTCACGACCAGATAGCCGAGTTCGGCCAGACGCCGGTTCATGGCGAAATCACCGGCGTAATAACTGCCGAAATGAAAAGCCGGAAACATCTGCCGAGGCGGTCCGCCATGTACGTAGATCAACGCGGGGTGTGGGCCCTCAGTTGAGGGGCGAAATAGCTGTGCCGGAACGGTGGCGCCGTCACTCGCAGTGATCCGAACCACTTCGGGCGCCGGGGCGGCGAAGTCGTGCGCGTAGCCATAATCGGCGGGAGCTTCGGCAAGTTCAAGATTTCCTGAACCCAAATTCAGGATTCGCAGCAGCGGCGCATTCTCCTCGTCGCTTCCCGTAAAGGCGACGTAGCCCCCGTCTCCGACGGTGCGCGCCAAACCCATGACGACGTCGTCGCCGGGAATTGCACGCTCTTGCGCAGTCGAGACGGTGATCCGTGACAGCTGGCGAGTGTCGATGTTCTCGCAATTATGTATGACGAAGAGACTGTCGGAGGCGACAATCTCGCTTTCGGCAACTTCACAGTCTGTCGGCGTGAGCGCGCTAGCGGGTCCGCCCGACCGAGGGATCGCATAGAGCCGGGCCCAGCCGTCTTCCTCCGAGCGGACGACGATATTGCGGTCATCTGCCCACCTGAGATGTCCCTCCGGATCGTCCGACATCTGGCTGCCCGCCTTGCCGTCCGGCTCATACAGCGTTCGGACTTCCCCGGTTTCCAGATCGACAGTTTCCACGGCGAAGGCCTGATTTTCCGTCAGGTCATATGAAATCGTGTGTTCGCGCGCAGGCCAGCGGAGATAGGCGATCGTTTGGCCATCAGGTGAAAGCACGGGGGAACTCAGGCGATTTGGCCCAGTGACCAGCCATTCCACGCGGTCGGCGCCAAGTGTGTATTTCCCTAAGAACGACCAGCCGCCGCGATCCTGTACGAAAAACAACGTCTTTCCGTCATCCGACCACAGTCCTTGATTGAAGCCCGCGCCACCCGGAACAAGAACGGTCGGCTCTGACGAGGGGTTTTCAAGATTGACGGCCCAGAGGTCATTTCCCTGGCGGTAAAGCATCCGCTTACCGTCTGGCGAAAATTTAGGGTTGAAGCCGACGCCGATCTTGATCGGCTTTGCACCGGCCTTCGTCTCTATCAGCCAGAGTGTTGCCGAAGGCGCCTCTATCAGGTCCGCAGGATTGAAGGCTTCGCCGCTTCCATTGAACGGCACCCCGGTGTGAAACGCTACATATTCACCGTTTGGCGCCGTAGCGATACTGGTGATCGGTTGCCCATCCACATCGGACTGACTGAAGAGTTTGACTGCCTCGAAATCGGGCGCGCGCGCAAACATCAAGCTGCTGTCGTTACCCTGACGCATCAGCCATGAAAGGGCCGGCGCGTCCGCAGCGCTGATGTCGGTTGCCATGGGGAAATCAAGGAAGTCCCCCTCGCCACTGACCTGCGCCGAAAGCGGCGAGACCATGAGCAGTCCCACAAGCGCAAGACCGGTTTTAATTGCGGCCATTTTAGTCCCCTTTTCGCTCGGCAGTTTGGGGGGCATTCGCATGTTAAAATCCCCCGGCCTTAATAAACTAGTTAATGCCCAAACCGGGCGCGGCTAGTAAGGCCGACCCGTTCGGGCCGATCTAAGCCTGATTAGAGAGGTAGACGACCTTGAAGGAGTTTTGTCAACGCTGGGGGGGTCGGCAGGAAAGACATTGTCTGGTGGCGCCTGATCGCTCGCCGATATCCATGCCGGGCAGGGGGCTTTACTACCTGCCGAATAATCGCCTGAAAGCACGGATTTTCAACGATATGCGGCAGCATAGGACGCTCGGCTGGATGCCCCGTGAGGATTCGAACCTCAATTGACGGAGTCAGAGTCCGCAGTCTTACCATTAGACGACGGGGCAATGCCGTGAAGGCGCGCGATATAGGCGGCGTGGCGATCCTGTCAACGTGCTGTAACCGGCCGCCCCTTGCGGATTGACCCGGTTTCGTTATTGTCGACGGCAAGTTACCGCACGTGCACCGATTTTCGCGCGAGCGGCTGAATTAAAATATCGGTAGGTTTCCATATGGCGACGCATGCCCCGGCACCCAGTCGACAGTCGGCCCGGCGCTCCTCCTACAATAATCGTGCACCTGCCGGTCGCAGGGCCAGGCACGATCATGTTCCAAAGGCGCGGCGTACCTATGGTGCGCTGGACCTGGGAACGAATAATTGCCGCCTTCTTATCGCCCGGCCGAGCCCGGATGGCTTTTACGTCATCGACGCATTTTCCCGTATCGTCCGTCTGGGCGAGGGGTTGCTCGACACGGGAAGAATTTCGGATGCAGCCATTGCAAAGGCGCTCGATGCTTTAAAGGTCTGCGCCGAAAAGCTGGACCGCCGCGACACGTGGATCACCCGAAATGTAGCGACGGAAGCATGCCGCCGCGCCACAAATGGTCCGGAATTTATCGCGCGCGTGCACGAGGTTACCGGCATCGCCCTCGACGTGATCACCCCTGCGGAAGAGGCGCGCCTCGCCGTTCTGGGCTGTCAGGCCCTGCTGTCGCCGGAATATAGCCACGCGCTTGTATTCGACATTGGCGGCGGTTCTACGGAAATCAGTCTCGTTGAAACGGACGGACGGCGCGCGGTCAGACAGCTTGGCTGGAACAGTGTACCGTGGGGGGTCGTGTCGCTGACCGAGACGGAAAAATGCCCGCAGGACACGGTCGAGGCGCGTCTTGCCTCCTATCATCGCATGCGCGCACGGGTTGCCGGCAATATATCGCAGGCCATGGACCGCCTTCTGCCGCCCGATGGGTTCGAAAAGCTTCAGCTTCTAGGCACCTCTGGCACCATCACCACCTTGACCAGCCTGCACCTGGGCCTGTCGCATTATGACAGGTCGCGGGTCGACGGCGCGTGGGTCGAGAACAAGGCGATGCGCGCTATTGCGGACAGCCTGTCCCGCATGAGCTATGAGGAGCGGTGCGAGCAGCCCTGCATTGGCCGTGACCGCGCCGACATGGTCGTCGCCGGCTGCGCCATTCTGGATGCGATATTGGAGGCCTTCCCTGTCGAGAAGCTGTGTGTTGCCGACCGAGGCATTCGGGAGGGTATATTGCGCACTTTGATGATGCGGGATGGGCATTGAGATGACGGCCGGTAAATCGGGCATAGGCCGCGGCGGCACGGGCAAGACGCGGGTAAAGACGGCGCGCCGGCGTTCGGCGCAGTCGACGCGATGGCTGCAGCGACAGCTTGACGATCCCTATGTAAAGGCAGCCAAGGCACACGGATATCGCAGCCGCGCCGCCTTCAAGCTGATCGAACTGGACGAAAAATTCGGGCTTCTGAAGCACGCGACGCGGATTGTTGACCTCGGCGCCGCGCCGGGTGGGTGGGTGCAGGTTGTCCGTGAACAGCGGCCGCGCGCGGGCATTGTCGGGATCGATCTTCTAGATATGGACCCGATAGACGGTGCGCACCTGCTGACCATGGATTTCCTGGACGACAAGGCGCCGGAGGCGATTGTCGCGCACCTGGATGGCATGCCGGATCTGGTGCTGTCGGACATGGCCGCGAACACGATCGGGCATCGTCAGACGGACCATCTTCGTACCATGGGGCTGGTCGAAGTTGCCGCCGACTTCGCCTATCGCTACCTCGTGCCGGGCGGCGCATTCGTCGCAAAGGTGCTGGCCGGTGGTGCCGACGCAGGGTTGGTCGCGGACCTGAAGCGTAATTTTACGACGGTGAAGCACGTCAAACCCCCCGCCAGCCGCAAGGGGTCGTCCGAATGGTATGTGGTCGCCCAAGGCTTCAAGGGCGGCAAGGAACAGGAAATCGCATGATGCCGCCAAAGCCTGAATGGGAACACATTGGGCGCCTGTTCACCGCACTGCCCTGGGATGTGCGGGAATGGGGGAATGCGCTGCAGGAGGCGCGGCAGGAGGTGCTGGCATTTGTTCGTGCGGTGGTACAGGCTGGAACCCCTGTTACACTGTTCGTGCGGCCTGACGATACTGCTGACGTCGACGGCATCGATACAGTGGAGCTTTCCTATGGCGATATCTGGCTGAGGGATTCCGGACCGGTCTTTGCAGATCAGAAAGCGCACTGTTTCCGCTTCAATGGCTGGGGCGGCAAATATGTCATGAAGGGCGATGAAATCGTCGCCGAAGCCATCGCGCAGCAGCTTAATGCCGAGGCGGTCTTGCATGACTTCGTGCTGGAGGGCGGCGCCATCGACCATGATGGAGCCGGCACCGCGATCACCACGCGGCAGTGCCTTTTGAACCCGAACCGAAACCCGGACATGTCGCAGGCCGATCTGGAGGCAGCGCTTGCCGATACGCTTGGGCTGACCCGCATCGTCTGGCTGGGGAACGGGTTGCAGAACGACCATACGGACGGCCATGTCGACAATCTGGCGCGCTTCGTCGCGCCGGGTCACGCCGTCGTTCCATTTCCCGATGGCGGCGGCGACCCAAATGCGATCGTCTATGCCGATGCGGCCATGGCCCTGTCTGGGGCAGGGTTGCAGGTATCGCATATCCCCTCTCCCGGCCGGGTTCTCGATGATCATGGAAATGTCGTCCCTGCCAGCTATGCCAATTTCGTGCTGACGAATGAGCTGGTCGTTGTCCCGCAATTCGGCGTCGAAAATGACCAGGCGGCGGTCAGTGCGCTGGCTGAGCTGTTTCCCGGTCGGCGCGCTATTGGCCTGTCTGCGCGGGCCATATTGGCCGGCGGCGGCGCCTTTCACTGCATGACGAACCAAGTGCCGGAATAAGCTGTCTATGACCCAGATTACTGTCGCCGCCCTGCAACTGGCATTTACCGATGACGAGCAGCAGGACATTGCCGCGACTGCCGACCTGGTGCGGCAGGCCGCTTCCCAAGGAGCGGACTTGGTTCTGCCGCCTGAATTGTTTCAGGGGCATTATTTCTGTCGGGAAGAGAAAGAGGCGCACTTTGCTCGCGCGCGCCCGGCGACAGGGCATCCGGCGATTGAGGCGATGCGAGCCGTTGCAGCGGAGACAGGCACCATCATCCCCACCAGCTTCTTTGAGGTTGAGGGGCCGCTGTTCTACAATAGTCTCGCCATGATCGATGCCAGCGGCGAGGTTCAGGGAATTTACCGCAAGTCCCACATCCCGGACGGTCCCGGATATGAGGAAAAATTCTATTTCCGGCCGGGAAATGGTGGCTTTCGCGTTTGGGATTCCCCCTTTGGCAAGATCGGCGTGGGCATTTGCTGGGACCAGTGGTTTCCCGAAACGGCGCGGATCATGGCGCTGATGGGAGCGGAAATCCTGCTTTATCCCACCGCAATCGGGTCGGAGCCCGAGGAGCCGGAGCTGGATACCGCGGCCATGTGGCAACGGGCGATGCTGGGACATGCCGTGTCCAATACCATGCCCATCGTCGCCGCGAACCGCGTCGGCACGGAGGGGCAGGGGGCCGCGGCGCAGACATTTTATGGCAGCAGCTTCGTCGCCAATGAATATGGCGAGAAGCAGTCGGAACTGGACCGCACCGAAACAGGCTTTGCCATCGCCACATTCGATTTGGAAGCCGCCCGC
Source organism: Pacificimonas sp. ICDLI1SI03 (assembly GCF_054740865.1). Taxonomy (NCBI): domain Bacteria; kingdom Pseudomonadati; phylum Pseudomonadota; class Alphaproteobacteria; order Sphingomonadales; family Sphingosinicellaceae; genus Pacificimonas; species Pacificimonas sp. ICDLI1SI03. The sequence continues at coordinate 1,154,918 of NZ_JBSQAU010000001.1, read as the reverse complement.
GCGCACCGCGCCAGCATGGGTTTCTTTCGTGATCGGCGGCCAGACCTGTACGGCAAGCTGGTCGAGGCCTGATCGCGGCGCGCCAGCGGATCAGCGCGCGTCCCGTTCCTGCTCCGCCATTCTGAAGACGTCGGCGAACATTTCCGGCGTCAGGCGGCCCGTATTGGTGTTGTAGCGACTGCAATGATAACTATCGATCAGGACACGGCCGTCAGGCAACTCATGCCGGGCACCGTGGCCGAATTTGAAGTGGTTGAGGGTCAGGCCGTAAACCTTCATCACCTGCTGATGTGCAATCAGGCCCAGTGCGATCAAAACATGGACATTGGTTAGCGCCTTCAACTGCGCGTCGAAAAATCGGCGGCATGTCTTGATCTCTTCGGGTGTCGGTTTGTTCTGCGGCGGCACGCAGCGCACGGCATTGGCAATATATGCGCCCTTCAGACGAAAACCGTCATCGGCCCGGGCGTCATAGGTCCCCTCCGTCCAGCCGAAATCGGCAAGCGTGTCGTAGAGCAGGTCACCGGCCCAATCGCCGGTGAAGGGGCGCCCTGTGGCATTGGCGCCGCGCAGCCCCGGCGCCAGTCCGGCGAAACACAGCCAGGCATCTGGATCGCCCCAGCCGGGCACGGGAGCGTTAAACCAGTCCGGATGCTTTTCCTGCTGTTCGTGGCGAAAGGCGACGAGACGCGGACAGAGCGGGCAGTCGAGCGGCGGCTGCGGAATATCGGCGAGGGTGGGCATGCGCCCCCTCTAGTCGCGAAGTCGGCCGAGGTCATCCCGCTGGCGACAAACCTACTGACGCCTTCGCCGGGGGCGGCAGGTGATATAAGGCGCTGCGCATGTCCATCATCATCGCCCTGGGTTCGAATCGTCCGCACGGTCGCTATGGTCCCCCCGTGCGCGTCATCGAAGCGGCGATCAATGCGCTGGCGGAGGAGGGCATTCGCGCCGTTCGTCGTTCCCGGATTATCCAGACGCCGCCGCTGGGACCATCGACGCGGCGCTACGCCAATGCGGTGATCAGCGTGGAGACCGATCTGCCGCCAGAGGCGCTGCTGGATGCGCTGCACCGGGTGGAAGACCGCTTCGGCAGGAAGCGGCAGCGCAGATGGGGTGCCCGCGTTCTCGACCTGGACCTGATCGCCTATGATCAGGAGGTGCGGGGTGCGGGGCGGCTGCAACTTCCCCATCCCCAAATGTCCCTTCGTTTCTTCGTCCTGGGCCCGATGTTGCAGGTTGCCCCCACATGGCGGCACCCCATATTGCGCCTGACCGTGCGGCAGATGCATGCCCGCCTGACGCGTCGCCTGTGATACAATGACCAAGGAGGCGTTGACCGCAGCGGCATGGCCTTCTACATCGCCGGTCCGGCTGTGGGTCCTTAGCTCAGTTGGTAGAGCAACTGACTTTTAATCAGTAGGTCGCTGGTTCGAACCCAGCAGGACTCACCAGCCGGAAATTAAACGCTTTTTCCTTATCGTACATTATACTCATTCCGACACGCCATGTCGACACTATTCCGAATCACCCTCAATTAAATCCCGACGCTTCCGCGCTGCGATTCGCGATTTCCTGACACCAGCCTTGTTGTAAGTTGCAGTCTGTTGCAGCGTTTTGTGGTGAGTGATGGGGCGAATATCATCCGTCCCGGCATCGCCTACCTCGGTCGCGCCGCCGTGTCGCAGGCTTGTCGGCGTTACCCACTTCGGTAATCCGGCCTTGTCGCGGATGCTGCGAAACTGCTTTCCGAATTTACTCTCATCGCGCGGCGGCACGATCCGCTTGTGCGTACGCGGCGCGTTGGCGAGTTCCGTCTCCAGTTCCGGGTAGAGTGGGCCTTCGTTGTCTGACAGCGGCCAGACGGCGAAGGTGCCGGTCTTGCTCTGGCGCAAGGCAATCTGAACACCCGGCTCGTAATCTTCCCAAAAGAACCCCCGTTCGGCATCGTCGCCGGTGATCAGGGAGAACGCATCGGACACGCGCTGCGCCAGTTCGAACGACAGGGCGCACCCGACTGCAAGATCGGGCAGGCCCTCAGCGTGGGCGGTAGAGCGCAGCAGGTCATATTGCTGGCGGCTAATGGCGCGATTGCCTTTTGCCGCAGTCGATTTCAGGTCCATCTTTGAAAACGGGTTATGATCGACGCCGGTTTTCTTGGTGTGCCGCAGGGCTTCCTCCCAGACGCGCCGGCAGGTTTGCAGAGCGTAGGTCGCTGATCGTTGCTTCCCGGTCTTTTCGAGGCGCTTGCGGATCACGTTGGCCACGGTGGCGTCGACTTTTTCAATCTTGGCATCGCCGAATGTGCCTCCGCTATTGCGGGTGAGTTCCTCGACCTTCTTCATGTATGCCGTGTAATCCCGGCGCGTCTTGAAACTGAGTTCTTGAAAACGGTCCAGGCTGCGATACCAGTTGAACAACCATGTCACAGTGCCGCTCTCTGGCCCTAGATTGACCGCCAAGCGCCATTCGTCGAACAATTCGTTCTGTCGGTCCGCCTTCCCAACAGCGGTGGCGAGGTCCGATCCTAGGGCGATACTCTCGACGGGGCATTTCCTGCCTGCCCGCAGGGTAGGGGGCTTGGCCCATGTCGGGCGCTCCCAGAAATACGCCACAGAGCCGTCGGATAGCTTCTTAGGCCGCGTGTATTTGGGCAGTATCTTGATAGCGCTCACAGGTCGTTCGCCAAATCGTTGTCGTCGGTCGTTTCGAACATCTTCCGCACGGCGCTTTCAAGCTGCCAGCGCGGGTAGCGGATTTCGCCTTTGTGGCCGATCTTCTTGCCGGTGATTGAGCCGCTGCGCTCCAATGCCGCCAACACGCTGTTACCCAGACCGGTGAACGCAAGCGCGTCCTCGCGGTTGAGCGTCAGCGCATCAGGTATATGGCGCACGGCTCCCACTTACCCCTCCTGAGCTTGGGTGAGGAGGTAAGCGCGGACTTCTAGGCCGGTGGGGGTGTACACCAGATTACCCGGTTGAGCCGCTCGCATTAGCCCTATGCTGGCAAGAGATCTGGCAACGTCATAATACCATGACCCCCACGAGCCCGCTTCGGCTGCCAGAAGGTCGCGTTGAATGTCGCTTAGCCCCGCCGCTATTTGTTCTGGTGTTTGGGTCATGATACCCCCTTTTGGGCGAGCGCTTTCTTGCGGCGCGCAGCGTCCCACTCCCTATTTACAGAACCCATCCGCAGAGCATCCTCCGGCCATAGCCCAGCGCTACAATGAGGACAGGTCGGAACCATTTTCCGGCTGCGCCACTCTTTGTCGATTGTCTTGGCCGCGCGTGAAATTAGGGCAAACTTGGATGCTTCGTGCGCCTCCTTTAGAAGCCGGTCAGCCTTTCGGTGGGCGTTATCGAAATTCTCTGCGATGCGCTCAAAAGCATCGAACGCCTCCACGTTTGTTTCGCAGTCGCTGCACCAAATGCGTCGCTCTCTATTATCATACACTAGCTTACGGTGACGGCAGGTGGTCTGCGGCCTACGGGTCATCCCACGGGCTACACGAAGATCCCCGATGTCCACGACATTCACACCCATGGTGTAGCCTTGTTCCTCAATCGGAGGATCGCGGTCGTCCGTCATCCTCTCGCTCCCATTTCATGCTTGACGATCTCCCGCAGCTTGTCTGCCTGCGGTCCTGTCTTGGGCCAGCCTGGTACACGTTTCAGGGTTATGCCTGCCTTGCGGGCAAAGCGGGTGAAGGTGGGGTCGGTCATTTGCAGTCCGGGCAGATATGATCCCACTCGGAACCGCTCTTTTTTACCCGCCATCCTTCAGCCTTCGCCGCGCTGAGCGTCCGCTGAAAATCATCGCTGTCGATGCCGAAATCGCCATCGCATTCGTCGCAGCGGAGTGTGATTTCCCGATCTCTGTTCCGGTCGATCATCTAAACCTCATCGTTCGTGGTAAGAGCGGCCTCAATGGCCTCGATGGCCGCTTCAGCAGTTACTCGACAGGGGCCGCTTATGAACTCGCCGCCAGCAAGATCACCTAGTGCTTCTCGCCATAACGCCGAAGCACTGACCATTACGTTGCCATATCCTGCATGCTCGCAAAGATTGCGAAGAACAGTTGATATGGTCTCATCGGCGTTCGGGACATTTACCCCGGCAATAAAAGTATCCCTCGCTTGCTTAAGAGAATTCCTCAGCGTCCAATTTTCTGCGCACAGTCGGGCAATCTCATCGGCAGCCTTGTAGAATAATGATGCATTTATATAGCAATCGTGGTCGTCATAAATGTCGATAGTGCGCAGACGCTCCACCAGATCATCGCTGTCAGTCATCACGCACCTCCAAGCGAAAGATCGAAGCCCGGAGGGCCACAATCCGCAGGAGTGTGGCATGCGAGAGCTTGGCCCGTAGGGCGCGCCCGTACTTGGTCAGCCATATCTACTTACCCTCCCTATTGGAGAGGGCTGCACGGGCTATCGTTGTGGCGCGCCCTTCTGGTCCCATGTTGTGGTGGTCGAGATAAATAATTTCGTTCAGCGCCTCACGCAGTCTGGCGTTCTCGGCTGCTAGGTCTGGCTGGAGGGCGGCGAGGGCGATGCGAACAATCTGTTCGTCATCAGCATTCCCAGCCATGATGTCCTCATACATGCCCGCTTTGACACCAGGCTTCCATTTCTCGCGACAAAGCTCCTCGGCTGCGATGTGACGTGCCCGGCCAATCAGCGCTTGGGGATCATGCGTCATGGGAGGCTCCCTTTCGTGAAGCAAACTCACGATTATTCTCTGAAAGTATCAGCGCTAGTAGGCTGCTAGCCTGCATGTGGAAAAGTTCGGCCACGCGTTTATCGAGCCATCCGGTCGCCACCATTCTGCCAAGAACGACAGACATATTGGTCATGTTTAAGGCTCGGCAAATATCGAAATTGTTCTTCCGATAGGTGTCGTCAGGCTCCCTATTGAGGGTCAGCGTTTCAGGGCTAAACGCATCATACAGATATTGAAAGTTAGGACGTTCTGACGCGACGCCCTCCTGATCATGCGTCATGGGAGGCTCCTTTGAGGGCGCGGACCACGCGGTCCGAGAAAAGTGGGTCGTGTTCGTCAACCTTGATGGCGACAGCTTCAATCGCATCGTCGCGGGCAGTCTCCAGCTTGGCGAGTAGGTCGCGGATGATCGGCGCGTCCGTGGGGATTTCGCGAATTTGCACTTTTTTTTCAGCGTCGCACCCGCGCACAATGCGCTCTGCTTCGGCCCGAGAATAAAGGCCCGCGCCTAGACCATCGGTGCAGTATCCGGCGCTATTAGGACGCCAATAGGCATGATGCTCGCCAGACCAGATCAGAACCACGTCTGGCGTGGCTGCGGGGCGGGGGATGAGGGAGCCGGACTGGTAAGCGTGTGCCAGCACATAGAAATAAGCGTTAAGCTTAGGTGTTAGCTTCTCTAGTGACCCAACATAGCTTTCAAGGTCAGCAGCCTCTTGCGTCGCCGCCGTGCTCAGCCGGTCTAGCTGCTCTTTTAGTGTTTCGGTGGTCATTGGGATTTTCCCTCAGCAGTGTGGTCCGTTCCACGATGCGCTATCGCGCAGTTGGCATGTTGGGTACGCCACCCGCCCTTGTGCCGCTCAAAGTGGCCATCGCCAGGTTCAACGCGCTCGCCACAACGGTAGCAGGTGCCGGGGTATTTGTTCCTCATGACGATTGCCCCTCTGTGGGGAGGGGTGGGAGAGGCATCCAGGCGACCGGCGGCATGGTAGCCGATAGCCTCTTGCTTCCGTCACCATAGCAATTGATCGTTGAAAACCGTGAATAGCGGCGGTCCCATTTGCAGTCAGTTACCCGGCGAAGGTTGCTGCCAACCCGCACCAGTAAATCGACACGCTTGTTCTTCGGCGCTGCATCCATATCGAAGCACCATCCACTGACCTGTTCGGCTGCGGGTTCGTATTTGTTTCTGGCCGTGTCGTACCCCGCCATGATGGCGTTGCAGAACCAGCCGAGCGCATCGTCCAGTTCGACCGATGGGAAGCGGTGGCAGAAAGCCTTTGCCCACTTCATTCCATCTATGTCGTCGTGTGCTGGAACTTCAACCTGTTCATCCGTCACCATGTCACCACTCCAATCAGGATAAGCGCAAGGGCAGAGGCGACTACCAGTGTATGGCGGATGAGGCGTTCTACCCTGCCGTCGCCTGGACGATGGTTCGTGCGAAAATAGTCGCTGTTGCGGATAGCGGTCATGCCACTTCCTCCATGTCCACTGTTTCCTGCGGGCAGCGATTGCTAGGCCGGATCACGATGTTCTCAATCGCGTAAAAGCTTGGGCCTCGCTCAATGATGTCGTGAAGCTCAAATAACTCCTCGAAAGACGTGACACGCGTTTCGTTCTTTGCGGCGTGCCGGTAAGTGATTTCGGCATTCCAGCGCTTCAACGTAATGACTTCGGCCATCATCTCTCTCCTATGGGTGTCCCTGCCTGGGTATTGTCAGGCAGGGGGCAGTGGGACTATCCCACCGCTTGTTGGGGGCATCGCTGCGCGACCGGACTTTCGCCCTGCGGGCCGCGCCCGTAGTCGCGGCGCTCCGCGCTTCAATTCCTTGCCCGGTCATGCCGCAGCCCGCCCTTCCGCCAGCAGCGCCTCAACGCCCACCGGCAGCCAATATTTGTTGATCGCGTCGAGCGCCCGGTCGAAGTAAACCTTAAACTCCGTCTGACCCATTGAGGCGAAGCTGATGCTTTCCTCAACGAACAGCGGGCGCGATCCGATCTCCAGCCATTTGCCGTAACCAAGCGCCGCCTTGACCGCAGTGTGCAACTGCTTCGTCGTGTCGAAATCCTCGCTGTTGTCGACGACAAGCTGGAGGATCACCCAATAAAGCTGATGGTGCGCAAGGTTACGTGGGCGGGTCAGCTTCATCTTGACCAGTTCGTTGGGTTTGCCTTTCGCATGCGCCTCGGCAGCAACGGCATTGCCGGGGACGTAGCCCGTCATCGTGCGGCGCCATGTCATGGGTTGTTCAGCCATTAGCCAAGCCTCCGTAGCTTATCGCGATGCGGACTTTTGGCGGCGAACTCTCTGGCCAGCGCCTTCATGTCGATGCCATATTTCTTTTCGAAAGCAGGCTCGCCAATGCGGTGCTGTTCCGAATGGTGATACTGACACCCGCTGATCGTCCAGATATCGCTAGGTTTCAGGCCGGTTCCGCCATCGGTGCCCTTGCGGACGTGCATCACTTCGATAGGACGGCCATTGCAGCCCGGAACGACGCAAGCATGTCCACCAACCCATTTGGTATGACTGGGGCAACGACGCTGCACCTTAGGCGCTTTGTCGGCTCGTATGCGGGCAGGAAGCGCCATTACCAGGGCACGTCGTCGTTGAGGCTGTCGTCAGCCGGCGGATCGTTGCGCTGATCGTTATATGGCTGGCCACCAGACTGATTGCCGCCCTCGGAGCGCCCGCCCTGCAAAGCGACCTCGGACACGTCCACATCGTACTGCGGCTTGCCTTGATACTCCCCGATGCGGAGCGTCCCGACGACGGTCACGCTCGACCCCTTGGTCAGATACTGCGCCAGCTTCTCGCCGCGCTGACCCCATAGGGCGCAACGGAACCAGTTGGTGGACTTGTTATTCCCAAAGCCCTGATCGACGGCGACAGAGAAGTTGCAGACGGGCTTGCCGTTCGGACTGTTGGTTTCTGCGTCCCGGCCGATCCGGCCCGCAATGGTGATGATCTGCATGTCTATGCTGCTTTCTGTTGCTCTGGTGTGATTTCCTTGGCCCGGTCAGCCCATGCTTTCCGGATGATCTTAGCGTTGTCAGACGACTGCGATGCTTCGCCGTGGTTCAATGCCCAGCGGTCGAGCGCTTCCTTGGTCTGGCAATCGGCAATGCCGCGAAGCATCATCTGATCGCTGTCGGATAGTTCCGGCTTGGGAGAGGCTTCGCGTTCTTTCTCGCGGAATTCGGCATTCACGGCCTGGACGTATTTGTTATCGTCGTACCGGCCCATATGAATGTCGGCCGCAAAACCCATGCAGGCGAGCGCCTTCGTGATCGCGTCCGTCACCGACTTCTTTGGGGCGTCCTCGTCAGCATGTCCGTTCTTGCTGACCAGAAACGTCTGCCCGATGTGGGGGACTTCGCCGCGCTTGCCGTCGTATTCGTACCAGACGGTGACGTTGGCGATGTGCAGGAGGATGGTATCGGTCAGTCGCTCGATGCGCTCGCCGGTGATGACCCAGCCCCAGCCTATACCGCACGGACCAAATTGCTCGGTGGCAAGCTGCGCCAGATAGGTGAAATTGGTGGAGGTGCCCTTATAGCCCTTGCCGCTGATTTCTTTCGTGTGCTTCGGATCCACTTTTCGTACGTGGTTCCAGAGGTCTAGGTTGGCGTCTAGATTGTCGTTCACAGCACGCGCTCCTGTTTAATTCTGCATCCAGGGATGGCGGCAACACCTGCGCGCATGTCCTTCTCCGCTAGGTCGCGGTAGAACGCCGTCACGATGTCGTGCTTTGCCTGCCAGTAGTGCTTGGCCAGCGCCCGCTCGTCATCGACGTGCAGGACTTTGACCGTCCGCAGCCCAACAGCCCTCTGACCGCCTGTAGCGTGCGCCTTGGCCTTCTCTGCGCGATTGGCGGCTATCTCTGCCTGCTCAGCATCTTTGCGCTGGCGTTCAGCTTCCTGCCGTGCAGCGAGGTTGTCCGCATCAGCCTTGCGGTAAGCTTCCTGTGCCTCACGTTGTAGCCTGTCAGCCTCGGCGCGGGCATCTTCGGCGGCTTTGCGCTGTTCGGCCTCCTTCGCGTCCAGCCATGGTTTTAGTGCTGCCTTGGCGGCGTTCACGGCCATGGTGGACGGCTCTTTCAGTGCCTTCCATTTGTCGTCGACAGCGCGACCTGCGGCGAGGTGTGGTTCCTTCTCGGCTTTGCGCGCTTTCTCCGCGTCGGACGACAGGCGGCGCAGCTCGTCCAGGATCTTCGATACAGCCTCCGCGTCGGCCTCCGACTTCACGCCAGCGCCATCGAGAAAATTCTGCGCTTCCAGTAGCTGATCGTCGATTGCCGTCTTGAACGTCTCGAACGTCAGGTCGATTGGTTCAGGCGGGCCATTGTCACCAATAGCGGCGATGCGTGCAGCGTCGGTCATGCCGTTTCTCCCCTAGCTTTGGCGAGGGCGGCAATGCCTTTGTCGGCAGCAGCGCAGCACTGGCCCGTGCCAGCCCTATGGCTAACGAGAAGCGCCTCTACCGCCTCATACAGATCAGGTGCCGCCGCCATCTTGTAGGCGAGCGCTTCCAAATCCTTCGCCGGGAAAACTAGCGGCGGCATCAGCTCAAAGACGGGCTGCGGTGTCGATGTTGAAATGTAGCCGAACGGATTGGGTTCGCCGTCAAAGCCGGTTTTGCCGTAACCGTTGTGCGGTTCGAACATGAGATTGCTGAACTTGGTCATGCCGCCACCTTCATCGGAAAGAGCGCTTCCCATTGTGCGAACAGCGCCTGCACATCAGGATCATCCTGATAGCGCACCATCAGGCGGTTGGCCCTGCTGCCGAATGCGGTAAGATCGCTGATGCGTAGCAGGCGGTCAGCGGCGATGTTGCGCCACTCGCGCTCCCCAGCGGGCATTGTCTCTGCCATGGTCATCATGACCGGCTCCTTTCGAGCATGGTTTGAATGTCGAGAATGGTCTGATCGCCACCGGGCTTGAGCGCGCACATCGTGTCCAGGACGGGGCGCAGCAGGGCGATGTATTCGGCGCGGGTGGGCATCAGAACAGCCTCACCGTGGCAACACCCGCCACAATCAACCAGACAACGGCAGCTATCGTCACACCGGTAGTCAACCGATCAGAGAAGCGGTCAAGCTTGTGCTGTAAGGGGGTCATGCGTCCATCCCAAGAGCAGTGATAAGCTCTTCGACTTGTTCAGGGGTGGCGGGGTGCATTGTGTGAAATGGCAATACGCGCAGGCAGTCGCTGTCCGCCACGGCGAGCGTGCAGACTTCACCGTTAGCTCGAACATGTGTCACCAATTTTGGGTCGGTGTTGCCTATAAGATCGACGGTGATCACACACCCCGGCGTAATCTCACCGGGTTCGGATGCTGGCGGGGGAAGGCGGCGGTCTATTTCTTCAATTAATGTTTCAAGAATTAATCGCACTTCATGGTCAGAGTGTGAAATTCTTGTTGTTTTTGGGGTCTCCGCAATTGTTCGCCGCACTACATAATCTAAGGTGCCAACTGTCTCACCCCGATGCTTCGCACTGGCTTCACGGATGAACTTCGCGTTGAACTGAATGGTCATGCCAGCACTCCTGCGACACGGGCGATCTGCTCAGGCGAAAGGCCTGTCATCACACCGATTGAATGGATAAGCTCAGCAACAGCGCGGGTGCGGGCTTCCTCCACGTCACACAGCGCCTTTTCAGCGAGTATGGTCGTGCTGCTCATGATGCGGTCAGCCGTCTCTATCGCGCACACAGTGTCCATGATGCGGTGCTGAGCGGAGATAAGGGGGAGAATGGCGGCGCTCATGACGTTTCACCGAGAGCTTTGGCGGTGGCCTCGTCAGCAAGTGCAATCGCATCCATCAAACACTGCCAGTTGGTGTTCCCAGCAATCTCGCGGATTTCAGATTCAAACACCTTAAGCCCACCTGCATTACCGACGAGATTGCGCAGCGCATGGCAGAGGGACTGATTAACAAGGCTGACTTTATAAGCTTCCTTGCGAGCCGCCTCTACAGCGCTTTGCGAATAAGCTATGTCTTGCCGGATGTTATGTTCACAGTTGTCGAGCAGGTAATCCTGTACACTGTAGAGAATGCGCTCGTAGATCTGGTCAGCGGCGCTGCGGCAAATGCCCGTGAACGCGCTTGTGGGCACATTTTTAAGCATATCCCGCACGGCCTCTGCGGCGGCTTCTGGCGTCATCGGCCCGCTCACAGCAGCACCGCCCGCGCCTGATGCGCTTCATGAAGTGCGTTCTGAATAGCTTCCGCTACGTGATTGCTTACCAGTGCGGATGCTTCCACCTCTGCACTACGCAGGAGCGCTATCGTCTCCGTGAGAGCGTCAAGCTGTTCGTCGCGTGATGCCTCTGCCTGCAATGCTGCATGGCCAGCGGGGGTGTAGCGGGATGGCTCGCTATATGCGTGGCCGTTGTCGAATGCGTGGTTCATGCTGCGGCTCCACCCGAGAAGCCGTCGATCATCTTAGCCATGGTGGCGGCGAGTTCTTCCGCGCCGTCCTGATCGACCTTCGCGAAGGCAGCGTCAGCGGGAGCGGCGTCAGCCCACCCGCCCATTTTTATGGTGGCGTGGATGCCATGGCGGGTAGCACCCCGGCAAACGACAGCTTCCTCTTCCTCGCCATCATCGTTTTCGTCGATGTAATCGCGGGTGACGAGCAACTGACCGTGCGGTGTGTCGAACAGCTTCGCGAACGGTTTCGGGGTATCGGCGGCGTCTGCCATTGTCTCATCTCCATCATGCCAGCCTGTGCTGGGGTGTGATGGAGATGTTATGTAGGACGTGTCCTACGAAGTCAACAAGATTTGTGGGAATTGTCCTACTTAATTTTCATCCCAAGTAGGATCAGGCCAAAAGTCTTGTTCTTCCATAAAGTTATCGGAGGATGGTCTAGCGCGAGGTAGCGTCGGCGATTCGCCATCGAACGCAACACGGATCGCTGCGCCGCACTTCAATGGCTCTTGGAAGATAGCTTCCATCTCGCGCCCGCTTCGGATCATGCTACCGATCCATGGCGCTCGCTCGGCAGTCAGGTAGCCGATCTGGATGCCGCGCTTGGTGAACACAGCGACAGCTTGGGGATCGGCTCGATTGGTTGGCTCGGGGCGCAGCTCGATTGACTCGCCAGGTACGCAGAGTTGTATCTCGAAGCGCCGAGTGGGGCCACGTTGGTTGGGATAGTCAGCGCCTACGACGGCGAGGGATAGGGCAGGGAGGGGCAATCTACGCTAGAGCGTCTCGAATGGTGGCGATAGGAATGAACATTCTTATTTTATCGTCGGGTGTCATTCCAAATCGCTGGAATTGCAAACTTTCGTACCATCTAGCACGATCTTCGTTAACTGCGTCGAGTGCCATACATGCAGTCCCTGCCACATCCGCAATTTGCATGGTCTTTTCAAAAGCATCTAACATCAGCGTGGAGCCGATGCCGTTTTTCTGAACATCCTCACACGTGCCAACGCCGGCGAGGTATACCATTGGAATGGGGCGGCTGCCAAATTTCCGTTTAATCTTACCTGCGATAGATTTGGGAGCGATTGCCCCGATCGCCAGCGAGTAGAAGCCCTTTACCTCGTGGGTTTCCGAGGGGCACGCAACCTGCACGCGAACCTTGTAGTCGATATGCTCCTTAAGCGCTCGAGTGCGAACGTAGGCGTCGATCTCATCGTGGCCACAGCAAAAAGCCTCCCGGAGATGGTGCTCCCCGAGAGGCTCAATTGTAAATTCTTGCTTATCCGCTAGCACTAATTAGCTTTAATACGCCGACCTTTGGCGACAAGCTCCTTGAGTTGAGGGGAGGCCTTGGGCGGGTTTGCGCACACTCTCTCAACGAGCTCGAAGTGTTGAGCCTTCACTATCTTGAAGCTAAATGCGCGGTCTTGATACTGCGCAGCCATTACCATTCTCCACGTTCGATGCGCGATCCAAATACAAAATTTGTTGTAGCGCATCTCGAGCGGGGTTGGCAACGCATTACGGCCGAGCAGAGCCGTAATGCGCAAAAAGTGATTCGTCAATCCTCGAGCGAACTCGAGCGATGCTTGAGCGAGCTACAGGCCCCTCGCAAACCAAATCGCCCGACCCTCGATGCGCACCGCTCGCTTGTCCAACCGGTCGTTCTCGAAATCGGGGTTTTCCGAAATCACAAGCACCCGATCCTCGCCAGCCGGACGAAGCCGCTTCAACCCGTGCGCGCCGTCAATCGTGATCCAGTAGTAGCCGTCGAGCCGCGTCATCTCGCGCACGGTCGTGTCGATGAGAAAGCGATCCTCTGCTCGGAACGTTGGCTCCATACTCGTCCCGATCCCGCGAACTAAGCGCAGTCGGTCGAATGGCGAGCGCGTGATTGAGCGCAACAGGGATATGTCGAACTGCACCGGCTCGCTCTCAACGAACTCCTCGATCAAGGTTCCTGGCCCCATGGAAAGCGATAGGTCGAGCGCTGTGATGCCAACGGTTTCCTCGCCGTCGGCGCTGATTGTTGGCGCGTGATTGCTACGTACGCGAGGATAGACGATCTGCTCGAGAGTGCCCGGCGATACTTTAAGAACGTCCTCAATAACACGAAGGCGATCAGCAGCCGGCTTCTTGGATTTTCCTCGGATAATGTCCCAGAGCGGCTTGCCACTCGTATTGAAGCGCTCGCGTAGCTCAGAGTCCAAAGCGTCGCGCGTTTTCCCAGAGGCGTCAATCGCATCTTGGACGGCTTTTTGGAAGGGACTGACGTCATCGGCCATGTAGGCCGCATCCCACAAAACAGAATTCTGCGGTAGACTAGGACACGTCCTACGCATTTCGCTTGACCGTAGGACGTGTCCCACCTATTGTCCTACGCATGAGCGAAGAACCGGCAAAACTGATCGATGCTGTCGAAGAATTTCTTCAGGCGCACGAACTGTCCCCCGTCACGTTCGGACGAGAAGTCCTGAACGATCCTCACTTTGTGCGCGATCTGCGCGGGGAAGGGAGGTCGCGACCGCGCCGTGTGTGGCCCGAGACGGAGGAAAAGGTCCGCGACTTCATGGCGAAGTACAGCCCCGCCTCCGAAGGAATTGCAGCATGACCGCCCCCTTCACACCGGAGCAAGAGGAACGCCTGCGCGAGATCGCGCGCGAGGAAGTGAAACGCGAGCTTCATCATGCGACGCGTCTGCGCCGCCCGTTGCCGGGGAAGCTGGGATGACCCTGTCTCTCGACCGCACCCCCGGCAAAAGCCCTCCCATGCCAGACGATGCACGTCGTCAGATCAATGCGGGGAGAGCGCGCGGCCTCACTGACAAGCAGATAGCCACCAAGCTGTTCTGCAAGAACTACAACGAAGTGCAGATCGCGCTCGCCATGGAAATCGAAACTCATGTCGTGAAGTCGTATCTGTTTGCGAGGGTGGGATGAGCGGCAGCGATTGGTTTCCAGCAGACGTGCCATTGAGCGAAATGGACTTGCTGGCGCTCGAATTCCTGAAACGACACGGACCGCACACTGTCGGGCTTGTCGATGATGACGAAAAGTTTGCCGCTGCATTCGTTTTTCTGAGCCTGCAAAAGCGCGGCCACGTCATTGCGGGCATTGGCGAGGACGGCCCCGCGTTCCGTATAACCCCTAAAGGTGTCGCGGCCCTTCATCGTGAAGGTGTCCTCGCATGAACAGACACCCTCTCGCTGGCGAACCCGGCATCACATTCAGAGATTTCCCCGCCGTCGCCAGCATGAAAGCCGGTCCTCGCACCTGCGCCAATGCTCGCGGCGGCACCCCGGCGGGGGAAGCGTTTGCCGCCGGTGGCGAACAGCGCGCACTCTTCCCCAATGCTCCTGACTGGCTTGTCCACGCCGTAACGAGCGGAGCCGAAACCCCGCCCGACGGCAGAGGATGCAAGGTGATGAGCGATCCTGTCCATGAGGATATACATGATGACAAATGAAACCACTGTCGTTCCGAAAGCGGAACCTCTCACTGAAGAACAGTTCCATGCCGTAATGATGCAGGGCCTGTCCCGCATGACGCGGGTGCATGGCAAGGCGAAGGTCGCGCAGGCTCTTGGTGTCAGCGTCCGTCACCTCGGCAACATCGCCGGGGGTTCGCTCCCCAGCCCGGACAAGCTGTTCAACCTGCTGGCACTCGACCAAACGGCACACGACGAGATCATGGCCGATTACGGCAAACGCTCCGTGCCTCTCGGGGCCATGTGTTCCAGCGACCCCGTAGCCGCAAAGAAGGCGATGCTGCTGGCGAAGGTGATCGAGGCAGAAAAGGCTGACAGCGACGGCGGCAAGACCGTCACGCTGCACGAGATCATCGGCTTTGGCGAGGATGAACTCCGCGACATATCGGCCACGATGAATGGCTGGATTGCCCGTCTGGACGCGGCCCGCAAGCCGCATGTGAGGGCGGCATGAGCGTATTTGATCGTCTCGCCACGTCGTCGCCGATCAACCGGACCGCTGGGGTCGTCACGTCCGCGTCGTCGGTGAATTTCAAGCAAGAGGTTAAGTGCGAGTGTCGCGACCATTGGAAGGCGCCACCTAAGACCAAAGCGCTTCCAAAGTCAGAGTCGTTTGTTGACCTGACCGGGAAGAAGGTTGGCCGCTTTACGGTCGTCGGCTTTCTGGGGAAGAAAACGCCTAACGCCGCATATTCCAGATGGCTCGTCCGCTGTACCTGCGGCGATTACGAAGCGCTTTCGTCAAGGGCAATCAAGCGCGGCGTCAACCCCGACGAATGCTGCGAACTCTGCAATCAGATTAAGCAGATGGGCTTTCATGGAAGCTCGCGGACGGTGCGGTCATGACCATCCACCTAGGCCCGCCCCCCGACCCAAAGGAAGAACAGCGCCGCTACCGCCGTGAAGCGACAAGCCGCGCTTACAAAGCCCTGTTCCGCGCCAAGCGTGAGCAGATGGCTGCGGAGATGCAGAAGTGACCCTCGAACAGCAGCTATACGACATCCTCCTGTCCCGCGCACGGAACCGCGACGCATCGCCCACGATGGAAACAATCGCACGGCTGATGACTGTCAGCACGTGGAAAGCGCGTGATCTGGTATGCATCCTGGAGAGCCAAGGTCGTCTGACAGCGCACAGCAGCCGTCAGGGGTTCACATATAAGCTCGACAATGGCGCCGTTCTAAAACCCGCGACACGCACTGCCGGACGCCACCGAGGATCTTACCCTACGCAATGCCCTGTAGCGGCCACTGGCGAGCTTCTACGTCGGATTGCGGTGTACGCATGAGCGAACTCAACACAAAGCGCGACGAGGCCTTGCTGGCAACGATCAGGAATAATCCTGGCCTTGGAGTGCAGGAGCTATCCGATAGGCTTGGCATAAGTCCGTTTCTGGTTTCCCACTCGGTTGCACGGCTGCGCAGCAAGGGCGTTCAGATACGCAACGGCTTTGTCGCATGAGCGCGTCGGGCTTCATCCTCCTGCCGTGGCCTCCCCGCGAACTGTCGCCGAACAGCCGCAAGGATCGCCGCTGGACGACCGACATTCGCACGAAATTCAAGAGCGACTGCTACCTCGCCACTAAGGCTGCAAATCCCTCCGTGCATGATGATGGGCCTATTGCGCTCGATATCACCTTCCGCCCGCCAGACAATCGGAAGCGTGATAGAGACAACATGCTTAGCTCCACAAAATACGGGTTAGATTCCATGGCTGCGGCCATGGGCATCGACGACAGCTTGTTTGAGCCGATCACCATTCGCCTTGGATCGAAGGTGAATGGCGGTGCGGTGGAGGTGCGTCTGGCATGAGCATCCCCGCCGCCCAAGCAGCCTATAACACGCTCGTTCGCGCCGCATTGGCCGCAGAAACGCCACAGGAGCGCCGTGAGCGCCTTCTGATCGCGCTGAACGATGGCGCACTCACCGACGCGCAGTTTAACCTTCTGTGCGACCTATACGAATTGAGGGAGGCTGCATGAGCCGCTGGTTCCGCTTTCAAGCTGCCGCAATGCGCAATCCGAAAGTCATGAAGCTGTCGGATAAGGACTTCCGCCTATGGGTGCGCATGCTGTCAATCGCCAGCGAAAATGACGGCAAACTGCCTGGCGATGATGACCTTAAGCTACTGCTAAGCATGCGCTTAGACCACCTTAAAGGGGGTCTTGATCGACTGATAAGAGGGGGTCTTATCGACCTCTTAGACGGTGGCTACGTTCCGCATGACTGGAACGAACATCAATATAAATCAGACACTTCCACCGAGCGTGTGAAGCGCCACAGGAAGAAACGAAACGTTTCAGAAACGCCCCCAGATACAGATACAGATACATATAGCGTAGAAGATAAATCTTCTACGAACGCTGACGCGTCGGAAGTTGATCTAGACAAGGTGGCTTTCGACCTTGGAGCTCGACTGATCAGAGCGACAGGCAAAACCGAAAGCGAAGCCCGTTCGATCATCGGCAAATGGCGAAAGAACCACGGCAATGGAGAAACGCTTGAGGCGATCATTCGTGCTGAGCGCGAAAAGCCCGCTGACGCCGTTGAATTCATCTCCGGCAGGTTGCGCTGGGTAGCCCGGCGCCAAGCGCCAGCCGTCAGCGAATATCAGGGAGGTGGCGGTGTTTCGATGCCATGCTGAACCTACCCGACGATTTGCCCCGGCGACCGGGCAAGCATGTTTGCCCTCGCTGTTCACCGACACGACGGAACAAACGCGACCGCAGCCTGTCCGTTTCGACCGACGGCACGGCGACACTCTGGAAATGCCATCATTGCGACTGGGAAGGCGGATATGACTCTGCACGGAAAACACATCGACTGGATCGAAGCGCGTGGTCTGGACAGCGAGTTGGCGACCAAGCTGGGTCTGACCACGGTTCGAGACGACGGCGGCAATTGGATCAGTCTGCCCTACGTCGAGTACGGCAACACGGTGAACCACAAGCGGCGGCTGACCTCACAGAAGGATCACCGAATGGACGGGGGAGCGCCCCTGATCCTGTGGAACCACGACGTTCTGCTGGACGAGAAAGTGAAGTCCGGGGAGCAGGAAATAATCATCACCGAAGGCGAGTGGGACGCGATAGCAGCGATCCAGTCGGGACTGATTTACACCCTGTCCGTCCCGAACGGCGCGCCGAGCAAGCAGTCGTCCGACGTGATGGACGAGACGGCAAGCCGATACCAGTTTCTGTGGCGCAGCCGCGAGCTTCTGGACAAGGTGGGCAGCATCGTACTGGCGGTTGATGGCGACCCTCCCGGCAGAGCGCTGGCGGCGGATCTGGCGCGATGGTTTGGACCTGACCGCTGTAAGTCGATCCAGTATCCCGAGGGTACGAAAGACCTCAATGAGGTTTTGGAAAAGCACGGTGCCCAGGAAGTCCGGCAGATAATCGCCGATGCCCGCCCGTACCCGGTCAAAGGCCTCTACACGATTGACGACTTCCCCGAACCGCCGCCTGTGCATGGGATAAGCTACAACGTTCCGGCACTGACCGAAATGCTTCCCGTCGTTCGCGGCACCTTCACCGTCGGCGCTGGCTATGCGGCAAGCGGTAAAACCAGCTTGATGGTTAAGATTATCGCCAGCCTCCTTCTATCAGGGGAGACGGTAGCGTTAGGCTCTTTTGAAACGATGATCCGGCCCATTCTCGTGCGAAAGCTGATCGCGGCGATGGTCGAATGCGCGGAGTTTGCCTCATGGACTGAGCGACATTCCAAGGCAGAGCAAATCATTCGCGACCGGCTCCGCATAATCTCGCAAATGCCACGCGATGATGACGAGGATATGGATCTGGATTATGTTCTGGATCTGGCTCGCACCGCTGTTCTTCGCGACAATTGCAGCGTTGTCATCCTAGACCCTTGGAATGAGATAGACCACAAGCGCCACAAGGATCAGTCGGAAACGGACTATACCGGCGAAGCGATCCGCAAAATGAAGCGGTTCGCGAAAAATTACAACGTCGCCTTCTGGGTCATAGCGCACCCCGCAAAGCCAAGCATGATGGGTGGCAAGCTACCTGTTCCTGGCCTCTACTCGATTAGCGGCAGCGCACACTGGGCGAACAAGCCTGATTACGGCTTCATCGTGAACCGTCCAAAGCCCGACACCGATCAGGTCGATATTCACGTCACTAAGGTGAAAATGGGCCTTCCAGGCAAGGCAGGCAAAGTCACTCTAACCTTCGACTGGCACCATAATCGATACGAGGAATGTGTCGATGATTTCTCCCATGAAGATGCCTGAGCGCAACAAAGGAACCTGACATGGCAAGACGTGCAAAGCGCCGGAAAGACCAGCCCATGGGCAAGCTGGCACGTATTGCCCAGCGGGAAAGGGTGGAGAGGGAAGCCCCTGCCGGACCTACGCCGGAACAGGCCAGGAAATACGCGTACAGCGAGAAGCGCGGAGTTTCTGCTGGGCAGGTAGCCAATGACGTGCATTCGCGCCTCACGGGCGTTCCTGAGCGGCTTCTGGCCAAGGACAAGATCAGCCGTCCGGAATACGCGGCAATCGAATGGCTGAGGGAACAAGCGGCCATGGCCACCCACAGCGAAAGCAAGTGCACCTTGGACCGTAGTGTCTCAGGTGGTGGAGATCCGCACAACTGGATGCTTAGGGTGTCCGAAGCCCGCGCCAATGTCCGGTATGCGTTCGCGGCGATCCCGCCAGATTACTCCCGTCTGTTTGGCCTGCTGGCAATCGAAGGTATGAAGCTCTCGTCAGCGGCCCGCGCATGCTATGGAACACCTCCAGAACATCCCCTGCCGGAACGCCTGCGCAGGAAGGCAGAGACGGTATTCAGGGACTGTGCCGCCCGCCTCAACATCCAAGTGCAGCACATCGTTGAAGCTACCCAGCGCGGAAAGCGAAATAAGGGCTAGACGCATGGCGAGGAAAAAGCTATACAGAAACCCATAATTCAGAGCTGCGACCTAAACATGGTGCGTAGCTCTTTTTGATTCAGGGGTTAGTGGCCCTGTTGGGTAAACACGTTCCGGAGCGTGCCAGCATCCACACTTGGCGCCGGGGTTTAGGATTGGGAGTAACCCGGTCGCCCCGGCGTTTTTAGTTTCGGGGCCAACGCCTCGATCCCGGCACCCTTATCACCTCGCGACATAATTCACTGAGCTGAACAACAGCGTCGGTCCCTGAGCGCGTGCCGGGAGAACATGGAGGACGCTATGTCCAAGACACAGGCAGAGCGGGAGCAGGAGAACCTGACCACCGCCGCCAGCCTCGCAACGAAGCTGGCTGATCAGGCAAGCTACTGCGGCGTACCAAAGCACATTGTCCGCCAGGCTATGATTGCAGCGTTCGATGAACGTGCAGCGCAGATCGACGCAGAGGCGAACGCGGCAGAAGCTGCGTAGCCAAGATAGAAATTATTAGAAATGGCAGGCAAGGTAGGCAGACCCAAGGGTATCCCCAAGACAGGGGGCCGGAAGAAGGGCCAGCTAAACCGCGTGACAGTGGAAGTGAAGAACGCGCTTGAAGATGCGTTCGACGGCGTTGGCGGTGTCCCTGCTTTGATCGCATGGGGCAAGGAAAAGCCTGACCAGTTCTTCCCTTTGTGGGCAAAGCTGATGCCGGTCCAGATCAATGCAGAGCATACAGGAAAGGACGGCGGCGCCATCCAGACCGAGGAGGTGAGCGCTCGTGCAGATGAGTTCACCCGCACAATTGCTCGCCTCGCTGCCGCAGCAGCAAAGGACAGCGGCTCTTAATTCTCTCAGCGTCGAAACAAAGGCGGCGCTTCGGTATCATTGGCCGTTCCATGCCAGGCCATCGCAGCTTCCCCCTGAGGGTGACTGGTTCGCGTGGATGGTGCTGGCCGGTCGCGGCTTCGGTAAAACCCGTATGGGGTCGGAATGGGTGCGCAGCCTCGTTGAGGATGCCAGTGAGCCGATCAGGATTGCGTTGGTAGCTGAGACAGCTGCTGATGCCCGCGACGTGATGGTTGAGGGCGAGAGCGGGATACTCGCTGTCAGCCCGCCATGGGCGCGACCGGATTATGAACCGTCCAAACGCCGGCTGACATGGCCGAACGGATCGACGGCAACGACGTACAGCGCCGACAAGCCGGATCAGCTACGCGGCCCGCAGCACCACGCAGCGTGGTGCGACGAGTTGGCGAAATACAATTACGCAGAGGATCTTTGGTCCAACCTGGTGTTTGGGCTTCGCCTTGGGGATGACCCTAGGGTTCTGGTTACGACGACGCCGAGACCGGTGAAGATTGTTCGGGATTTACTCAACGATCAATCCAACGCGATCACGCGCGGCGGCACAATGGAGAACGCCGCAAACCTTGCCGACAAGGCACTCCAGAAGATGCTGGAGAAGTATCAGGGAACACGCGTCGGCAGGCAGGAACTGGACGGCGAGCTTCTGGAGGATATGCCGGGGGCGCTCTGGCAGTTGTCGCAGATCGACAAGACGCGCATCAAACCGCTGTCATATCCACCGATGCGCAGGATTGTGGTGGCGGTCGATCCGCCGGTTTCATCAGGTGAAGACGCCGACGAATGCGGTATCGTGGTCGCTGGCGTGGGTGATGACGGGCGAGGTTACGTCCTAGATGACCGTTCAACCAAGGGTGATACGCCTGAGCAGTGGGCCAAGGCAGCGGTAAAGGCATATCGCGACTGGGATGCCGACAGGGTTGTGGCCGAGGTTAATAATGGCGGCGAGTTGGTTGAGACGGTCCTACGCCAAGTCGACCGAACGCTTTCATACAAAGCGGTGCATGCATCGCGCGGCAAGGTGACAAGAGCCGAACCGATCAGCGCCCTATACGAGCAGGGCCGCATTTCGCACGTTGGCTCATTTGCTGAACTGGAGACGCAGATGACCATGTTCACGCAGGATTTTGACAAGAAGTCGATGGGATATTCGCCCGACCGTGTTGACGCACTGGTCTGGGCATTCACTGAACTGATGATCGCGCCGGGTGCCGCTAAATCGGGCAAGCTGTCTTTCTAATGGCAAATGTAGCAACGCCTGCGGCTGAATACACGGCTATGAAGCCCAAATGGGCGCGGATCGATGCCCTAATGGGTGGAACTGACGCCATGCGCGCGGCGGGGGAAACGTACCTGCCCCGATTCAAGGAAGAAGATCCCGCTCAATACGACCGCCGCTTGGCATCCAGCGTATTGTTCGGAGGGTTTGAGCAGACTGTCACAACAATGGTGGGCATGCCTTTCTCAAAGCCAATCGCGCTTGGTGAGGATGTCCCTCAGCGCCTGATCGACCTCGCGGAGGACATCGACCAGGCGGGGACGCATCTTGATGTATTTGCAAGAGATCGGTTCCGGGAGGGGTTAGCGAAGGGCGCTGAGCATATTCTTGTCGATATGGATGGCGACCAACCGGAGACGGCAGCTGACGATCTTCGCCGTCGTCCGCGCTGGGTACCAGTTACTGCCGAGCAACTAATTGACGCACGTTATGAGACAATCGACGGGCGTAAGAAATTCGCCCATGTCCGTATTCGTGAGACAGTGACGGAATGGAATGGGTTTGAAGAAAAGCGGATAGAGCAAATCCGTGAAATCACGCCCCCGGAATGGAAGATATGGCGCAAGAGCGGTGAAAGCTGGGCAGTCCATGCGGAAGGGCCGTATGGGATGCCTTATGTGACGTTGGCACCGTTCTTTGCAGGCCCAAGGAAGGGTGATTTTACCGCTACGCCACCACTGGACAATCTGGCGCATATCAATGTGTGCCACTGGCAGTCGGCAAGCGACCAGCGCAATATTCTGACGGTGTCCCGGTTCGCCATTCTGTTCACGAAGGGGGTTGAGGCCGGCACCACGCTGACCATCGGTCCGCTGTCGATGATAAGTTCGGACTCGAAGGACGCCGACGCGAAGTTCATCGAACACAATGGCAGCGCGATTGAGGCGGGCGAACGCGATCTTGATACATTGAAGCGGGAGATGGAGTCCGAGGGTGTGCGGATGCTGACCCGTCGTCCTGGAAACATCACGGCCACGGAAAACGCCATAGATGAGTCCAAGGACCAGTCGGAGTTGGAAGCGATTGCGCGGGGCTTCGCTGACACGCTGGAAGTAGCTCTTGGCTACACGGCTGAATGGATCGGTGAAGTACAGGGCGGCTCGGTCACCCTTAACGGGGATTATGGCGTGGTCGCCAATGCACAGGCGATCAAGGAAGTGGTGATTGAGCTTCGTAAGCTTGGTGATTTGTCGGCTGAGGATGCCATGGGTGAGCTACAGCGGGCTAAGCTTCTGTCTGACGCCATCATCCCGTCTGAGGCTGTGGAGCGGGCACGTGAGGAAGTGCAGGACGTGCCGCTTTTGGGGGCGCAAGGTGCCTGATGTTGTTGTGGTGGCGTTCAGCAATGAACACGCCATCCTGGATAGCGGCGAAATGGTGCCGATCACTAACTGGTTTATAGATGGCGAGGAATGCGAGCGCGAGGACGCTGAGGTATTTGTGGCTGGCCCTATTGATGGTGGGGGCTGGATAGTCGTCGAGATTGACGACTTCGAAGACGCGACGGTGCACTGATGGGCGAAGCTGCTGAGCGCCTGAACAGCATACAGGTTTCGCATGCGGTTTATGCGCGCCGGTTCGGGTCGGGTTTGGGCGCCCGCATCGTCAGCCTGTTGGATAAGACCGACGCCGACTTGGTGGAGAAAATTGCGGCACGTCTCGCCCTGATCGAGGAACGTGGTTTCGACACCGGGCCAGCGACAACGAAGCGCCTGGAGAAGATACTCGAAGAAATTCGGGTAATAAACCAGAACGTCTACAAGCAAGTCGCTGCTCAGATGGGTGATGAGCTACTAGGCTTGGCAGCATGGGAAGCTGAGTTTCAAGCTAAGGCGCTCGCTGAGGTTCTGCCGTTCAAGTACCGCCCGAACACGCCAACAGCGGGAACATTGCGCGCCATCGTCAATAAGCGCCCTTTCCAAGGGGGCCTGTTGAAGGAATGGATCGCAGGCATGGAGGAGGGCCGTGCGCGCCGCCTTCGTGAAGCGCTGCGCATCGGTTTAGTGGAGGGTGAGAGCATCGAGCAAATGGTGCGGCGTATCCGTGGCACCAAGGCACTCGGCTACTCTGACGGAATTTTGGATATATCGCGCCGTTCTGCGGTCGCTGTGGCGCGCACGGCCACTAACCATGTGA
Organism: Pacificimonas sp. ICDLI1SI03; assembly: GCF_054740865.1. Lineage (NCBI taxonomy): Bacteria > Pseudomonadati > Pseudomonadota > Alphaproteobacteria > Sphingomonadales > Sphingosinicellaceae > Pacificimonas > Pacificimonas sp. ICDLI1SI03. The sequence continues at coordinate 1,131,095 of NZ_JBSQAU010000001.1, read as the reverse complement.
TGACCCGCGCAAGGGATGACACCTACCTAGAAAACGACGACATCGTGAAAGGGTGGCGGTTCCTCGCCACATTGGATGGGCGAACGTCCCTTATATGCGTGGCACTGTCTGAACAGGACAAGGTTTACCCGGTGGGGAAAGGGCCGATGCCCCCCCGTCACATGAATTGCCGCAGCACGACGGTCCCTGAACTTAAAAGCTGGCGTGAACTTGGTTTCGACGTTGACGATCCTGAGCCGGACTGGCGCGCGTCGATGGACGGGCAAGTGCCGGCTGATACGACCTATGACACGTTCCTGAAAGGAAAGCCGGAAGCGTTCCAGGATGAAGTGCTGGGCGTTCAGCGCGCAAAGCTGTGGCGGGATGGAGGCGTGGAGTTGGGCAAATTCACGGACGCGAGCGGCAGAGTATACACGCTTGATCAGTTGAAGAAAAAAGACGCTGAGGCATTTGAAATGGCGGGGCTATGAGCCATACTTTCACGACGCCGGACGGTAGAACTCACTATTGGAGCGGGCCAAAGGAAGGCCGCGCCGCACTGATGATTGTCCCGCTGGATGGCGGAGCAGGCAAAGCTTTCTGTCTCGTCGACCGGGACGGCAACGTGTTTGGCAAGCAGAAGTCCGTGGCGGTGCGAAGCGAGGTGGGAAAGCCCAGCACAGTAATGGTTGAACTTATTATCGACGGCGAGACGGTCTCGCTTTAACCTGAGCGCGTGAAGCTCGTTGTCAACAACACCAAGCCTAGGCCCGGTCGCCTGCGCCCGAAGGCTGAATACAGCCAATGGGTATGCCGCGTTTGTGAGCATCACGACAAGGTGGCGACAAGCGAAGTCACCCAGACGGTCATGGCTCCGAAGATCAATACCAAATCAGGCAAAGTGACAGGCGGAACCAAGCGGTTCGTCTGCCTCCGATGCCTACTGCATGGCCGTATAACTCCGGTCGTATAGTTTGGTGCGAATAGGCGTTCCGGCGGGTCTCCAAAACCTTGCCGCGAGGGTTCGAATCCCTCCACCAATGCCAACAATACTCGGCATCCGCTGAGTAACCACCGGGCCATCGGCCCACCACACAGCGAAAATGCGGAAGCGTCAGGCCGGGAAGGTCATGGCGGGATTTCGCACGTCCGGGCGGGAAGCCCACAATAGCAAGGGATTTGCTCAAATGCCGTTGAAAGCAGTTATCGAAAAGGTCGAGGACGCACCCGAAGCACTTCGGAGCGCATATCGGCCAGGCACCGCAGACGAAGGAACGGACGGGAAGTTCGTACTGGATGTAGAGCCGTCTGATGGTTTCACGCTTGAGAATGTGGACGGCCTGAAAACCGCCCTATCGAAAGAGCGGCGCTCCCGTGAAACTGCGGAAAAGGCAGTGGAGGCATTCAAGGACATGGATGCAAGCGACATCCAGAAGAAGCTGGAAAAGCTGGCTGATCTGGAAAAGCTCGATCCGTCGAAAGAGGCGGACAAGATCGCGCAGCAGAAAATCGACGCTGCCAGAGAACAATTGGTGCAGCAGCACGAGCAGGCGCTGAATGCCGAACGTGAGCGCGCAGCCAAGTATGAAGCGGGTTACAAGACCCGTACCATGGAAAGCGCCGTCAACGAGGCCCTAGCGTCCGCAGATGCAATTAATCCTGAAGCCCTTGCGTTGAAGCTGCGTTCGCACTTCCGCCTGAAGGAAACCGGCAACGCCGACGATCCTTTTGCGGTCGAGGTTGTCGACGGATCAGGTAATCCAATGATCGGCAACGCGAAGGGCGACCCGATGAACCCAAAAGGTCTGATGGAACAGCTTCGCTCCGATCCCAAATGGGCAACATCATTCAAGCCAGCAGGCAAGTCGGGCAGCGATGCGCGGCAGTCCAGCGGCGGCGCGAAAACCATGACGCGCGCACAATTCGACCAGCTTGAACCGGGCGACCGGGGCGAGGTCATTAAGTCGGGTATCTCGATCACCGACTAACCAGAATTCCTCAAGGCGGGACGCTGACGAGGCTGAACCTGCGTCCGGGATGGGCGCCAATACCAAATCAAGGGGCACTTAACGCCCATCCCTAGAAATTGAGGAATAAAGAAAATGGCGAATACGCTTACGGGATTGATTCCCACCCTTTACGAGGCTCTGAACACGGTCAGCCGTGAGATGGTCGGCCTCATTCCTGCTGTTTACCGCGATGCGAATGCCGAACGCGCCGGCCTTAACCAGACAATCCGCGTTCCCATCGCTGAGGCTGGTGAACTTGAGGACGTGACCCCTGGCGTAAATCCGGCCTCTAGCGGTGACACGACTGTTGACTATGCCGACATCACGATCAGTAAGTCGAAGGTCGCTCCGATCCGTTGGAATGGCGAAGAGCAGAAGGCTGTCGGTACGAACGGCACCTATAACCAGATCCTCTCGGATCAGTTTGCCGATGGTATGCGTAAGCTGGTCAACGCGATGGAGATCGACCTTGCCGCCACGGTTAAGGGCGGCGCTTCGCGGGCTTACGGCACGGCTGGAACGGCACCCTTTGGAACTGCTGCGGACCTGTCCGACTTCGCCGGGGTTCGTCAGATCCTCGAGGAGAACGGCGCGCCTTTGAGTGACCTTCAGCTTGCACTTGGTTCGGCAGCAATTGCCAACCTGCGCGGCAAGCAGTCGGTTTTGTTCAAGGTCAATGAGGCTGGCACCAGTGACATGCTGCGTGATGGTATGACGGATCGCGTACAGGGTTTTGCCCTGCGCAATTCGGCAGGCATCCGTCTGCACACCAAGGGCACCGGTAGCGGCTTCCTTGTCAATGGCGCACTCCCTGTTGGCAGTGAGACTATCGCTGTGGATACGGGCACCGGCACCATTCTTCAGGGTGACATCACCACCTTTGCCAGCGACACGAACAAGTATGTTGTGAATCAGGCGCTGGCTGGTGGTTCGTTCGGTATAGGCGACCCAGGCCTGCGGCAGGCGGTTGCTGATAATGCAGCCATCACCATCGGCAACAGCTACACCCCAAATGCGGCATTCTCTCGTAACGCGGTTGTTCTGGTTTCCCGTGCGCCTGCTGTGCCGGAAGGTGGAGACAGCGCCGACGATGCCATGATGCTGACCGACCCGATGTCGGGCCTCACCTTCGAGGTTCGCGTATACCGTCAGTACCGTCAGGTGAAGTACGAGATCGGCATGGCATGGGGCCAGGCTGTCGTCAAACCAGAGCATGTCGCTCTGCTGATTGGCTAATTTTGAGGGCGGGGTTTCGGCTCCGCCCTTTCCTTTTTCGGAGAATAGTTATGACCAAACTGGTCAACATGTTCCGGCTCGAAGGGTATCCGCGTGAGGCGGAAGTCCATCCCGATCAGGTTGAAGACATGGCAGCCCATGGCTGGCGTGAAGGCAATGCGCCCAAAGGCGAGAAGATGCCGCAGGCGGATGTGCCGGTCGATGAAATGTCGATGGGGGAACTTCGCTCGGAGGCCTCGCGCCTTGATGTGAAATTCACGCCGAAGGCCACGAAGGAAGATCTGCAATCGCTGGTGAAGGCGGCTCGCAATGACTGAGCCTGTCTCTGAAAAGCGCGCTGAACGGGCGGAAAAGGCGCAAGCCTCGAACCCCGTGCCGGTTCGCTGCAAGCAAACGGGCTTCACGGCCACGATCCCGGCGAAAGACTGGAACGGTTACACCGACGACCAGCGCGACGCCTATGAAATCGTAAAGGGAGACGGTGATGCCGATGGTAGCAAATAGCGTCCTCGACGCTGCGTTGGACAAGATCGCAACGGCAACGGCGGTTCACCTTCTGGTGGCCGAACCCGCTGACCGTGCGGCTGCGATTGCCAATAGTCTCGCATCATACGCACCGACGTTCAGTGCGCCCAGCGATGCTGCTGGAGGCGGTCGTCAGATCACTAAGCAATCGGGTTCCGACACCACTGCGGAGATGACCGGCGATCCGACTGTGCGAGCATACATCAACGCCGATGAACTTCTGTACGTCGAGCCGGAGGGCGGCGCTGTCACCATTGGTGCAGGCGGTGCTGTGAACGACGGGGCTAGCACGATCACGTTCCGCGATCCTACGTTCAGCTAAGCAACGTGGCCTTCCCCGCTGACGGACAGAAGGGGAGAGCGTAGTGGCGAACTTCCTCTCTGATACCTTCACCGAAGCGACCACGATCGATCTTGCGGCACGTACGCCGGAGACCGGGTCGGGGTATGTAAGCTTCGGATCGGCGACCATGCCGATTGTCGGCGGAAGTGGCCGGGTTACGGGGTCCAGTACGTCTAGCACGTCGCAATATCGCAACCTAACGGCTGCTCCGTCTGCGGATTACGATGTTTGCGCCATCATCGGCAAGACGGGGTCGTCCAGCCCTAACCCCGGCGTATTTGGTCGCCTGAACAGCGATGGTACAAGCCATTATCAGGCATATTACGATGGCAGCGATTATGTGCTGGCGCGGACACCGGGCTTTGTAGAGCTGGGCCGGGTATCGGGAACGCTCAACACAGAGCGCGAACTTGTCCTGCGCATGATGGGCAACCAGATTTCCGTTTTGCTTGACGGGACGACGATCATTGGCCCGGTCACCAATAGCACAATCACCGCAGCGGGCTTTGCGGGCGTTCGGTCGCGCGCAAATGGCTACGTCACGTCCCTTGTCGCGGGCGATCAGCCTGTGGATGTGGAAGAGCCGACGCTAGGCACCGCGACGAGCGTTGGTGAAACGTCTGCGCTGTTGCCGTTCACGCTCAACGGTTCCGCCGACCAGATCGAAATCACGGTCAACGGCGACACGGTGCTTTATACCGGTGCCTCTCCGTACGAGGTCACGGGCCTCACGGCGGGAACGTCCTATCCGTGGTCTGCACGCGGCTATGACAGCGCCAGCGAGAATTACAGCGATGTGGTGGTGGGAACGACCTTCACAACGGACGGATCGTCGGGAACGTCCACCTTCCTATTGGACAGCTTCAGCGAAGCAACGGTAACGTCTCTTGAACTGCACCCGCCAGAGATAGGCGGCGCATGGGTGAAAGTGTCGGGCTTTACCGCCACGGCAGAGGTGGGCGCAGGAACAGGAACGCTCAAGGGCACGTCTCTTTCGACCGCGATCTATCGGAACAACGTCACTCCGCCTTCGCCGGATTACGAGGTAGGCGGCGTCATGGGGCAGACTGCCTCCACCGGCTACCCTGGCGCGTTCGTTCGCATGTCGGCGGGCGGGGAGAATTGGTATCAGGCATATTTCCGGGGCGATGTCGCACCGGGTGAAATCCTGCTCGACAAGCGGGTCGGTGGAACGACCACGATCCTTGGCCAGTACGATACGAGCTTTGACAGCGCGAAAGAGTTTTTCATCCGGGCCGAAGGGACAACCATCAGCGTTCTGATCGACGGCAATCCTACGCCAGTCATCAGCGTAACAGATACTTCGATCACGGATGCGGGTTTCCCCGGCATCAGGGCGCGCTCCACGAGCTTTGCCAACAATCTGACCGCACGGACGCTTGAGGAAGTTGAACCGCCTCCTGAGCCTGTAAATGAGGGTGACGAGGCCGTTACCGACGGCACATGGACATGGTTCAACAAGCCCGAGGCGGTTACGCTGGGCGGCGCGACGATATTCAGCACAGTCACCGAGTTTGGCACGATCCAGGCGCATCGCATGGTGGCGGGCGTCACGACGACGTTCAATCTCTCGTCGACCAATCTGGAGCAGGACGACCACAACAACGCGGGCATTCTGGAACTGTCATCGAACAGCGCCGTATTCTTCTATTCAAAGCACAATGACACAACTGGCACCCGTTACCGGATTTGCAGCGACCTGTCGGACTTCGGCAACGCGGCGAACTGGACGACTGAGGCGGTTCTGCCTGTGTCGGCCAGTCTGCCGCACACATACGCCTACCCCTTCCTCGCAAACGGGCGGGTTTACCTGTTCCATCGCCGGGGGAATGGGGGTGGTCCGGGCCGTCTGGTCATGTGGAGTTGCCCGGTTGCGGATATTGCGACGCCCGCAAACTGGACCGGGCCGACGACGGTATTCGATCAGGGCACGTCGACGACGGAATATTTCATCATCCGGCAGAATGGGCCGGATCGTATCGACGTGGCGATTACAGACCGCCATCCTGTGCAGGGGCAATCTTCCGTCTTCCACTTCTATGTGGACGTGTCCGATGGCACCCACGATGTCGATTATTACGAGACCGACGGGACGCTGATAAAGTCCAGCGTAGCGGGTTCGCTGGTTCCGTCTGAATGCACGTTGGTATCTAACGGGTCCACGGTTCGCCGATGGGTATGGGATATTGGGTTTGACGAAGTAGGGCCGCGCATCCTTGGCACCCGCTATCCGAATAACAACGGCACCGATATTCGCTACATGCATTGGCGCTGGGATGGCGTCGATAGCTGGGATGAATCCGAGGTTAGAACGGCGGGAACGGGCCTCTACAGCCCAGAAATCTTCTATGCGGGTGGCATTTGTTTCGACGCGAACGATGTAAACCGAATTTACGCGTCGGTCGAAGATCCTGTCTATGACATGATCGAACTGCTCAGCGAGGACGCGGGCGGTACGTGGACGAAGGTTCGCGACATCACCGCGAACAGCACTGGACTGGAAAACCTGCGCCCGGTAAGCCCAAGGGATCACGACGGCACTGTCGCCATGATGTGGTTGCGCGGGACTTACACGACGTTCGAAGACTACTCGACCGATGTTTATTATGTTTCTGAGGTTGCCTTTGAAATCCCCGGCACCAACAGCTTTATCGCCATGGAAGGCAATGCAGGTGCGGTAACATCGTCATCGGCCACCGTGGGGGCAAGTGCTACCTTCGCGATGACGGGAGTAGCGGGAGCCGCTGCTGCTACAGCAACGCTCCCCGGCGCAAACGCATTCTTCGCCATGCAAGGGCTGGCAGGGTCGGCAGATTCAACCGCGGCACTTTCCGGCGCCAATTCTGAAATCGCGATGGAGGGGCAATTTGGTGCTGTCAGCGTCGGCGGCGTCAACACGATAGGAGCGAATGGCTCGATAGCCATGGAGGGCGTGTCAGGGCTGCTGGCCACGTCCATGCTCACGGTTGGGGCTAACGGCTTCATCGCAATGGAGGGTGTGGCCGGATCGGTTGTCGACGACGCCCCTGCAAATACTGTTGGGACCAATGGCCAGATCGTCATGACGGCGTCTGTTGGCTCCATAGCGGCTGTTGCGGGCATTCAGGGGGCGAACGGCATCTTTGCCATGATCGGCGCTCCCGGTGCCGCCTATCTGCCGGGTGTGGGTATTCCAGTTGTTACCCCCTCATCACGACGCGCTGCTACTACGGAAGGATCACGCCGTGCCGCTGCCTAAATCGCCGACGACCTGGGATTACGAAATGGACCCCGGCGACCGGGTAGAATTCACCTTGGACGGGCCGGGGTTCCTGAGCGATGACGAGGTGATCAGCTCTTACACCCTGATCAATGAGCCGGAGGGCGTCGCGCTCGGTCTGACGATAGGCGCAGACGAATATGATCCTGCCTTGGTCGATGGCGATACGGCGTTGAAGATTTGGCTGAGCGTCGACGATGCCGAACACGCGAACGAAAGCTTTGCGGGCGACGGGGTGATCGTCGGCATCCGGGGCAAATTTACCACCAACAGTTCGCCCCCGCGTCGGTACGAGCGGACTTGGGCAGTACGGATAATCCAAAGGTAGTGGAGGCCGATATGAGCGTCGAAAACGGCGAGCGCGCCGCCCTCTACATTCGCGACACCTACGCGGGCATGGCTGGCTGGCAAATGCTCGACAACGCGCCCTATGCGTCCCTGCGGCCGGAAATACGGCCCATGCCGGGGCAGGTCGTTACGAAGGGCGAAAGCGGCCCTGCCTACATCATTGAGGCCGTAGAGCGTCCTGGCGGCGGCTTCTATCGCCTGCGGCTGCTGGAGATTTAACGATGCTCACGGTTCGCACCTTGCTTGGCTTCGATGCGCTTGGCGACACCTACATGAGCGTGGCCGATGCTGACGAGTTCCATGCGGATCGCGGCAACACGGAATGGGGCGCAGCGAACACCAACACGAAAGAGGAAAAGCTGCGTCAGGCGACGGACTATCTCGACTTCACCTATTCGTGGCGAACGTTCGATGCTGTTCCGGCTGCGGTACAAAAGGCAACCGCAATCCTTGCCGCCGAAGCGCTGACCACACCCCTTGTCGCAAGGCAGGATGCGCGTCTGATAAAGCGTGAACGGGTGCGGGTCGAAGGCGCTATTGAGGAAGAAACGGAATACGCTGACGGCGTACAACGATCATTCCCGCACATTGACGCGATGATGCGTGGGGTTGCCTTCACGGGCGGCTTCTCAACGGTGACGCTGGTCAGGGCATGAACGCCACCTATGACCGTGCGCGGGAGACTGCGCAGCGGCTGATATCGGAATATGGCGGCGACGCTACGTTGGTTCGCATCACGCGCGCCTTCGATGAGGTCGAGCAGGAAACCACGACCACGGAAACGCCGGTTGCGATCAAGGCCATCCTTCAGCCGCCAGTCGGCAATGTGGAGATGGCGCTGATCAATGCGGGGACCATTGAAAAGCGGTTCCGTGCCATCGTGTCGTCGGCTGTCGAGCCGAAGGACGGGGATCGGCTGCTGATCGGTGCGTACGAATTCCCGGTCGTTGGCGTGACGCCGGTTGCGCCCGATGGTGAGGCCATCGTTTATCAAATGCAGTTGGGGGATGCGTGATGGGTATGGACCTAAGCGATTTCACCAACGGCCTAGATGAGGACAATGAGGAAACGCGGCGGCTGGTGGGCGTGGTTGGCAGACGGGTTACACTGGGTATCTTGCGGCGCGTCGTGTTCGAAAGCCCTGTGAAGGAAGGACTATTTCGCGGGAACTGGCAAGCCAGCGTTACTCAGGTGATCGTCAATCCAATCGAGCGCAAGGATAAGAACGGCAACGAGGTTCTGTCGCAGGAAATCCCGAAGATAGAAGGCGCGCCGCCGTTCCAAGCTATATGGCTGGCGAACAACGTTCCCTATGCCGAAAAATTGAACTCAGGCTGGAGCATCCAAGCGCCAGCGGGGTTCGTGGAAGCCGCAATCGACGCGGAACTTAGCGTCTTCCAATGACCATCGCACAGGATGCGGCCGCTTTGACGAGCCGCTTTCGCACCGAATGGCAGAGCCGCCACTCGGGAATGGTGATCCTGTGGGATAACGCACCCGCTGTAGCTGTAAGTGACACTCACGTCCGGTTCTCAGTCCGGCCCGGCGACTATGATCCTGATGGGTATTTGACGGGTCAGGGCCGCGTTTGGGTGCAGATCATGACGCCCGACGATGGGGGTATGACGGAAGGCAATACCCTCGCCGACGATGTAGCCGAAATCTTCCGTCGCTGGCGGTCCCCTGATGGCGCTGTTCAGACTGGCGGCGCTGACATCAACACAGTGCCAGACGATCCAAATTGGCACGTCATCGCAGTCTCAATTCCGTACCACTCCTGGCGAACGCTCTGAAAGGACGAGCTATGACCATCACCCCCACTGATATCGAATATAGCGTCATCAAAGAAACGACGCCGGGAACGCTGCCCGGTACTGGCGCACTGTTGAAACTGCCTGTCGATACGACTGCGACCGTTCCGCAGTTCACCTCGGATATGATTACATCACCGGTTTCGCGGCCCAATCGTTCCGTAGAGGCGTATCGGCGTGTCAACTTCCGCACGGAAGGGAATTTCGGCCTACATCTGGCGCAAAACGCTGCGCTTGAATTGCTAATGTCATCCGTCCTGTCGAATGCGTGGGCGTCCTCTGTTTTGAAGGGTGGGAAGATTGATCAGCCATTCTCTTTTGAGGAGAAATTGGCAGCGGATCAGTTTAAGCGTTACCTCGGCTGCTACGGCAATAGCCTTCAACTTCAGATGGATTTCAACGGCAACGCAACGCTGACTATCGGATGGGCAGGCGTTGGGATGACAACGGCTGCGTCCGCCACGTCCCTTACCTCTACCCCGGCAGCAACATCGAAGAAGCTGACTGGCCTAGATGCCGGGACCGTGAGCATCGGCGGTGTTCCGGGCTTGGTATTCAATCGAATGAGCCTCTCGATCACTCAGCCTCGCGAGACGCAGGGACAGTTTGGGACGCCTGCTGCTTATGGTGTGGGCGCTAATGGCGCTCGCGACATTACTATGGAACTTCGCGCCTATCATGGCGATCTCACCCCCTATCAACAGTTCCTGACCTCGGACACGCCGGTTGCCGTAACCGCAACCGTGGGTTCCGCTGGCAACGGCTTTACGTTCGCGCTTCCTGCCGGTGTGCCGGAATCGCCGCAGCAGGAAAAGGGCGGATCGGCTCTGATGAACGTCATCCGCTTCCGTGGCCAGTACGACGCCACTGCCGACACGGATGTGTCAATCACCAAGCTTTAAAGGATAATCCATGACTGCTTTCCCATCCCGTAAGCTGAATGACACGTTCAAGCTGGAGGTCGTTGACCTCGACGAACAGGACTTCGGCACGTTCGAAATCCGGTCGTCAGCGTCGAATCTCCAATACCGGGCGGCGCAGGTTCGAGCCAAGAAGCGTCTTAGCCGCCAGGAACAATTACGCCTGATCGGTGACAACCCCGACTTCGAACTGGCGCACCGCCTAGACGTGGAGGCGTTTATCGACGCTCTACTGGTCGGCTGGGAGGTGAAGAACCCAGAGACGGGCGAGGCTATTCCCTTCACGCAAGAGAACGCCATGGCTTACTTCACTGCGGAAAAGTGGTTGTTTGAGCATATCGAAACGGAAGCGAGCCGCGTTTCTAACTTCCGCGTTCAAGAGCAGGAACGGACGGCGGGAAACTCCGCGCCCGGCTCGAATGGGAAAAGCAGTTCGCGCCGGGCGACCTCGAACAACTCCGCGACCGCGTAGCCCAAGGGCAACGAGTTCCCGAACTGGAAGTCGAGCCGCAGCTAGATCCAACAGAACGGTTCTATCTGGAATTGTTCTATAGAATGGGGCGGGACCGTCCCTTCTTCATGGGTGGACCGCTCCAGCTTCCTAGTCATGTAATCGGAAAGATGGCGGATGAGTGCGGTTTTGAAGGGGTGGACCGGGAGGATTTCACGGCGGCTATTGAAGCCATCGACAGCGTGACGCTGGGACTGGCGCGGGAAAAGCCGGAGGATTGAGTTTGTCGGCAAGGTGGGGCATCGTGCCGGGATGAAATATGTTCTTCTTCTCGGTGTGCTGGCATTGACTGGCTGTGATATGATGGACCCCAAGGTGGGGCTTTGTGAAGACGCCATTAAAGAGCGTTTAAAATCACCATCTTCTTATAAGAGGGTGGAGATCACAAAGTGGACGCCCGAGCGGTACACGGTCGATTACGATGCGGAAAACAGCTACGGCGCCGCAATCAGGAATGATGCAGATTGCTCATTCAATGCAAGTACCGCAGAGTTGGTCGAAGTAACGGACGGGGTTAGCACGACGGCTCGTAAAATTGACGAGATTACCACGTACTAACTCTTCCCCATCCTCACTGTCCTAAAGCCTTCCTTAAGAGTCGGCGAATGGCTTCTGCCTTCGAGGGGACGTCAGGCTCTTTTGACCGCCAGTCATCAACAGCCTTTAGAAGCGTCGGGGGCGCTGAAAAGATAAATCTCTCAGAGTTGGGTTCGTGGTTCATGTGATATCGCCTACATCACTTTTCGGTTGACGGCAACAAATATCACTGATATCACTTAAATCAGCCCGGCAAGATGGTGACACATCAAGCCGGGCCTAACCGAAACCGATCAAGCAAGGATCGATCATGGCTGACAATATCATACAGTTTCCGCTCCGCGCGGCAAACGACAATCAACCCGACTATCCGACAGCGCCTAGCGCCGCCGCCGAACTGCGGAGGGCTGCATAATGGCTGCTAAGATCATCGAAGGCGTTTTCCCGAACGCTATCGCCGCAATGCATGGTCGCTGGGAGCGGTTGGATAAGATCGCCGAAGAGACAGACAACGCGCACATGGAGGCCCATAAGAAAGGGATGCTTCTCGAATCCTCCAAGTTGGAGAGAGTGCGGGACGGTATCAACGATGATGCGACCCACATCCATGAGGCTCTCTTAGCTGAGGTGCCGCAGAGTAACGCGGATGCAGCGATCCTTTCCATCCATCTTTCTTTGGCTCTCGAGAGTCTCAACGCTTTCAAAGAGCCTGACATGGAAATTCTGTTTCGCGCCTTGAAAGCCGCACACGCACTAGCAGCGTGGGTGATCGATGAGGCTGACTACGAGCCTGAAAAAGACTGCGCGGCTGACAAGGTAGTAAAATACTTGGCTCGCGACGTTCGCGCCCGGCAGGGACTAAGCGCCAAGGCTGCCTGACGGCGGTAACGCCCGCACTGAACAACTGACAATTCAAGTTTCGGAAGGGAGACATCCCCCGAGAGTCCGCGACCCTGACCGGCGCGGGCGAGCGGGTGTGCGCGTCTGATTTCTACGGATCGGCATCGCGCCCCGCTCAATCTGAACGCGCCGGTGGGCGCATGACGTAGAAGGAGGCCATCATGGCCACACAATTAGCACCAAGGGTAGAGGCAGCCCAACTACCTCGAACGTATGAGGCGGCGCGGAAGGCGCTTACCGAATGCGAGACTATCGACGAATGTAAGGAGTGGTCGGACAAGGCCGCTGCGATGGCCAGCTATGCCAAGCAGGCGGGCGACGACACGATGAAAAAGACGGCAGAGCGGATCCAGGCGAGAGCGCTTCGGCGTTGCGGTGAATTGCTGGAGCAGTTTGACGGCCGTGGAGGCGACCAAAGCAAAAGTGTCGGTGCCGATACTTTTGCCCCATCACGCCAAATTGCTGCGGAGAATGCAGGCCTATCAAAGCGTCAACAAGTGACCGCTGTTCGCACAGCACGCATTCCAGAACCTCAATTTGAGGCAGCGGTGGAGAGCGACAGCCCTCCGTCCAAAACGGCGTTGGCGGAAATGGGCAGGAAGCCGCGACCGATCATCGACCTCAAGGGGCGCGACCCCGGCGCGTTCAATCGGTCTCTGCACTTTGTCGGTGATATTCGGGACTATGCCAAAAAGATTGGATCGGTGGACCTTGGCCTCATTCTGCCGGGCCTTGAGCCGGATGAGGCGGACGAAGTGCGATTGCTGATCACGGAGATTGATCAGACCCACGACGCCATCGTGACGAGGATTTGATTATGGAAAACCTAAACACAGAAATCCGCCGCTTTATCGCTGAGAAGATCAAGGCTGGCGCGACCGTCCATCCACAGTTTCTGACCACAGAAATCCTCAATCAGCGTCAGAATGACATGGAATGGCTGCGCGCTTGTGCCCGCTCCAAGGTGCAGGAAACGATGAAGCGCTGCATTGGCAAATATGCTGCGTCCGAAGGGTGGAATGACCGCCAGTTCACCATGGAGGGATTTGAACACCTCCAGATCGCGTACAGTGTTCCTCGGGGGCGTGAGAACGTTCTTGTTCCTGTGGATCAATTGAGTGATGAGGAACTGCTGACGCGGGCACATGAATATCGCGACATGGCCACTGGGTGTGTTGACCACGCCAAGGAAATCGAAGGCTATGTGAAAAGGCGCAAGACGGAGGAGGCGGCATGAAAGAAGACGAGAAACTGCAAGATTTTATGCAGGAGGTTATGGCCCTAGGGCGGCAGGCACAACGCGATGGCCTTTCTGAGGAATCCATCATTGAAGCGCTGAGGCACATTGCCGATCAGGCCGAGGAAAACCTTTAGCCCATCAATACCAAGTTCAAACTACCCAAGGGCGGTTCTTCGGAGCCGCCCTTTTTCTTTGGAGGGGCAACATGAGCAATTGTCGGCTCGTCTTGATCGAATGGGAAGACAGCGCGCAGCCTGTTCCCGGCTGGTCGCATCTTGCCAATTTCGAGGAACGAGAGGCGATACTATGTTCGTCCGTTGGATGGCTTATTCAGGATGGCGCTGGTGCCAAGGTACTGGCCCCGAACATGGGCGCAATCAACGATGAGGATAACCTTCAAGCCTCGGGATTCATGACGATCCCAACGCGGTGCGTGAAGCGCATCGTGGACCTTGCAGAGCCTACTTTTTCTTCGGCTTCTGCCCCTTCTTCTCATCTTGAGACAGCACAGACGCTGCAAGCCTCTTCGTCTCCGCAGCCGTAGGCTTTTTCTGACCTGAAAGCACCTTACTGGCGAGCGTCGATACGTCCGGCGTCGATTGCTTCTTTACCATTTTAGCTATTCCCCTTTGCATGCCAGTTTTTCGGCATGTGCCCCCAGAGTCAAGGAGGTGCCGATGACAACTCGCACAATCCGCATTGTTGTCGATCCTTCCGGGGCGGAACAGGGCGCAAACCGCGTCAACGCCGCCAATCAGGGTATGCAGCGGACCGCTAAGGGCGCTGCCGGATCACTCACTGACCTAGATCAAGCCGCGATGAACCTGAAGGATCAACTTGATCCGCTGGGCGCGGCACAGCGCCGGTACAATCAGGAACTCGGCAACGCTGAGAAGCTATGGCGCACCGGACGCATTTCGATGGGCGAAATGACGGCGGCGGGGATCAGTGCCCGCGCTCGGTTGGATGATTTCAGCGAGGCTCTGCAATTTACGAATGGCGTGTCAGGCACGTCACGCATGGCGATGCAGCAGCTAACCTTCCAGGTGCAAGACGTTGCCCAGGGCTTCGCTATGGGCATTTCGCCCATGACCATTTTTGCACAGCAGAGCGGGCAAGTGGGTTTCGCGCTGTCTGGTATGAACGGGAAGCTAGGGCAGGTGGGCCAGTTCCTGATGGGACCTTGGGGCATCGCCCTGACGCTGGCAGGCGCCGCCGTAACTATCTTGGTTAATTCGCTAAACGATGCGGAAGATGCTGCCAATGAAGTGGCTAAAGCCACCGAGCGTCAGTTCGGCACAGCAAAGAACCTCAAAGAAGCAATTGAAGACCTAGATGAGGCTACTGGCCGCCATAACAAAACGCAGGACCAAATGCTCCGCATCGGTGTGGAGCAAATTGAGCAGCAGATACGGAAGACTATTGCTACCCGCGAACAAACAAAGGCCATTCTTGAGCAGGCGGAAGCAAACCTGCGCTTGGCACAAACGGCTGCGGATATTTCGGGATCGGATGGTTCGGGCGGTGGCGCTGCGAGCGGCGTTATGGTTGGCCGCGCGCAGGGGAGAGTTGAAGGCCTACGAGCAAAGATTGCCGCAAATGATGCTGAACTTGAGCAGTCAAGAGCCTCTTTAGCGGCGGGGACGTACAAGAACGCGGTTTCCGATGCTCGCGCTGAAACAGACGCGGCATATGCCGCTACCCGCGAATATGAGCGCGCAATGGATGCGTTGGGTGAACGTACTGATCTTACTGCAGAGCAGATAAAGCAGCAGACGATAGCGATTATTCGCAAGCGCGACGCTGCCATTGAAGCATCCCGCGACGAAGAAGGCGCAGCAAAGCGGGAAACCACGGCGCGCAATAAAGCCGCCAGAGAAGCCGAACGCGCCGCTAAAGCGCGTGAACGAGAGATGGAAAAGGCGGCTCGCGCTCGCGAACGCTGGATCGAAGATATCGAGCAAATTGTCACGCTTGAAAAGCGAGAGGCGGCTACCACACTCCAACGGCTAGAGGCTCAATACGACCCTTTAACAACCGCTGCTCGCACTTATCGGGAAGAGCTTGAACTTATCGCGGCTCTTGAAGGGCGAGGCGATATTACCGCCACCCAAGCACGGACGTACCGCAAAGGTGCGGCTGAGGGGCAGGCTGAAGAAGTTGAGCGCATCCTCACGCAAACTGCGCCGGAGATATTCGGGAAAAAGGCGGCTGAGACATTCAAGGACGAAAGCCTAATTGCGGCAGTCGCGATAGGTAAGGTTCTAGGGGGCAGCTTTGGGGGCATCCTTCAAGACTTCGCGGGGCTACTCCAAGGCATCAAGTCCGGCGATTACAATGGCGTTCGCGGTGAACTTGGGGGGTTGGGCACACTTCTTGGCGGTAATGATAGCGCATTCGGGAAAGCGTTCAGCGGTGCCTTTAAGGATCTGGGCGACGACCTCGGACTTAGCGGGTTCACTGATAAGCTAGGCAGCATCTTCGGCACAGACGGAAAGGGCCTTGGCGCCTTTGCCGGGAAAGCAGGCGCGGGCGCAGCTATCGGCGGTGTTACCGATGACGTGCTTGGTATGCTGGGTGCTAAGTCCAGCAAGCTAGGAGCGCAAATCGGTGGCGCTGCTGGATCATTCATCCCCGGCGTTGGGCCTATCATCGGCTCCGTTGCGGGCGGTCTGCTGGGCGGGTTGTTCAAATCGAACCGCACTGCAGGCGCAGTTGTTACCGGCGCTGACAGCCTCACGCTGGGCGGTAAGGACAAGGGCAATTACGAGCAGGCCAGCACGCTCGGCGGCGCTGTCCAGGAGGGGCTTAAATCCCTCGCTGACGTACTGGGCGGCGAGTTGGGCCGGTTCCAGGTCGCCATCGGTACGCGCGGCGATGAAATCCGCGTCAACACCCGTGGCGACAGCCTAAAGGGCAAGAACGGCGCGCGCGGGTTCGGGGAAGATGCCGAGGCGGCGGTTGCCTATGCTATTCAGGACGCGTTGGCCGATGGGGCGCTAAAGGGCGTCTCTACCTTCACGCAGCGCATCCTTCGCGGGGCGGGCGATCTGGACAAAGCGGTAGATACCGCAGCGAAATACGAGACAGTTCTGAAGCGCCTGGCCGAGGGCACCGACACCATCGGGACGCAGGCCAAGGACTTCGCCAAGACGTTCATGGACCTGAGCGAAGCCATGCGCGACGCTGGGGCCACGACTGCCGAACTGGCGAACGTCGAAAAGCTTTACGCGCAGGAACGCAAGACGGTCATGGATCAGATCCTTGCGCCGCTTCTGGACTATCAGCGGGAGCTTTCTGGCGAAGGTTCGGGGGTCACTGCCATGGACCGCCTGAACGCCGCCACGGAGCGGTACAATCAGGCTGAGGTTGACTTCAAGGCGGGCAAGATCACCGGCGATCAATTTTCCGAAGCTGGGCAGGAGCGCTTCGGCTTGGCCCGCGATGTTTACGGCACGTCAACGCGGGAGTTCCAGTCGATCCGGCAGGAGCTTCTTGCTGACGCCGAAAGCGCGCTCGGCACGGCACGTGGCCGGTTCGAAAGCGGTGCACCGGAGCAGTTGCAGCGTGAGAACAATGAAATCGCCGCGAAAGTCTATCAGCAGAACGTCATCGCCAACGACAATCTGAAAGCGATCCAAGAGCAGCTGGCGCGCATCTCCGCGAACGGTGGCCTCAACTTCTCATTCGTGAATGGAGGCCTGAGTGCCCGTTGACCCAACGCGCGCAGGTGCGCTGCTTGTCCCGTATCAATTGAAGGTGAACTCCACCCCATCGGTCAAGACGACATATCCGCAGGCGCGGGAAGTTCTGGTTGATACGCACATTGCGTCTTTAACTGGCGCCACCTCCCTGGCGTCCAGCATTGCGGCGCGCCTCGGTAGCTTTGGGCAGGCATTCACCGTCGAGACGGGGGCCTATGGGCTGAAGCTGTCCGATCTGGACGGCTCACCGCCCACGTTCACATGCGAATTCGACCGGTTCAACGCCAAGTCCGGCACCTTCCTGCCTGCCGGCATCGCCATCGACATCGAAGGTAAATCTTCAACGATTGAGGTGCGCGGATGAACCCCTTCTTCTGCTTGCCATTGAACGCGTCGATTGCGGCCAGCACTACGCCCTCCTCTGGTTCGCTGGCGGCGGATGTGCTGAACGATAAGCCGAACCTCGCCTATGAGGTTTTTGCGTCTACGGCCTATATCACCATCGATCTGGGCGCGAGTATATCGAAGGACTGTTTTGCTGCGCTCGGCAGCAATCTTGCGGCAACTGATACGTGGCGCGTTCGGGTTGGGTCCTCTGTCTCTGGAACCACTTCTGCACCCTCTTACGACAGCGGCACTATCCCTGCGTGGTCTGGGGAGAAGACGCAAGATTATGCGCGGCTTGTCCATACGGCTCCTTCGCCGGTCACTGGTCGTTATGTTCGCTTTGACTTCACGAAAGCCCTTTCCCCGATAAGGGCTGCCCGCGTCCTCACGGGTCTGAAAACAGAAGCCCCACACGGTTTCGATAGCCGCGTGTCTCGTCTTTTGCAGGATCAGTCGATCATTGCGGAAGGCCCTGCTTGGGAAGAGGTCGACGAGAAGATTGCCCTGCCTGGATGGCGGGTCAGTTTCTCCTGGCTGACGGACGCCTTCTGGAATGAAACATGGTGGCCTTTCCTACAGCGGGCGAAGGCAAGCCGCCCTGTCCTGTTCGTGCCGTTCCCCGATGAGCCTGCGAAGCTTCAGGACAGTGCCGTCTTTGGCCGTATCCGCAGCTACGAGAATTCGCACCCTATCCATGACGGATGGCAGAATGAAATTCAGATATTGAGCAACGGGCTATGACGCTCATTTGCTCAATCGACGTTTTGGATGAAACCCAAGCTGTCGAGACAATCCGCCTGTGTTCGGCTGACGCCGAAAATACGCTGATCAGCAATGAGCGCTATCTTCCCGTCCTTGTCTCTTCGCCGCGCACGGAAATCAACTTTCTCGATGGCGAGGGACTGCCATCGATTCAGATTGACTACGGATCGATCGGTCTGCGTTTCACGTCCGAGCAAGACATTTGGTCTCGCTACTCATTCGATGGCGCCGACGTTCGCATATGGCGCGGGGCCGGTAACGATATTCTGAACTATGAACGCGTATTCACGGGCCGTAGCGGACCGCTCGTGCGCGGTAGCGTCCTTCAGGGCGAAATACCCCTGCGCGGGAATGAGGGCGCGCTAGAGGAACCGTTGCTGGCCAGCACGTTCGCGGGGACGGGTGGTGCGGAAGGCCCATCATCGATGGCTGGGCAATTGCGTCCATGGATGGCGGGCAAGGTGTTTGCCGTTCCAGGCGTCCTGGTCGATCCCGTCAACTGGATCTGGCAACTTAACGATGGCCCGATCAACAGCAGCACCCTCGCCTATGAGAACGGCATCACGCTTGGCGCATCGGTCGCAACGAAGCCGACGACCTATAGCGCGCTTGCCGCTCTGGAGCTTGAACCTGGCGAGTGGGCAGAATCTCCGGCTACTGGATATGTGCGGCTTGGGGCAGAGCCTACGGGCAAGATCGTGTTTGATGCCAGCGCGGGGACTGCGCGGGCTGGTGCAATCGTCAAGGCTATTCTCGAAAGCTTCGGCCAGACGGTAAATTCCACATCCGCCGCTGCGTTGGACAGTGCATTTCCCTACGATTTCGGCTGGTATCAAGTGGATCGGGTTAGCGCAGGTGAAGTCTATCGCAAGATCATGGCCGAGGTTGGGGGATATGCGATCCCCGATGAGAACGGCGTTTGGAGGATGGGGCTCTTTGCTACCGGCAAGTCGCCTATCGCTCTAAAGATAGATCGGTCAGCCGCACCCTTGGTCCGTAATGTGTCGCAAGGGGTTGCACTGCCTCCGGTCCACAAGGTCACGGTTGGATATTCGCCAACGGTCGACGTGCATTCGTCAGGTGACATTAGCCCCGCAATCCGAGATCAGGCCGTTGCAATCGCGAATGCCGCCGCTCTGGCAGCTAGTGCTGATGCAAAGGCGGATGATGCAATCAGCGCCGCTGCTGCTGCTGCCGCCGCTGCTTCTGACGCGCAGACCGTTGCCGACGGCAAGATCCAGTCTTTCTATCAAGACAACCCTCCCGGCACCGCGTCTATAGGCGACATATGGTTCGACACAAACGATGCCAATAAGCAGTACCGTTACAACGGCTCAAGCTGGGTAGCTGCTCAGGACACGCGCATCGGCACGGCTCTAACCGCAGCAGCGGGCGCACAGGCCACCGCCGATGGAAAAGTAACGACTTTCTATTCGACATCGACCCCCACGGCAGAGGCGGTCGGTGATCTGTGGTATAATTCCAGCACCAAGCTGATGAAGCGCTGGGACGGCTCAGCTTGGGTTGATGTGGCCACCTTTGGGGCAACCGCTGCCCAACTCGCTGACATCTCTCAGGCCCTTACAGACGCTGCCAACGCCGCAGCCCTCGCAGACGGCAAGATCGAGACATTCTATCAATCCACGGCACCGACTGGCGGCAATGCGGTTGTCGGCAATCTTTGGATCAGGTCCAGCGATAACCGGCTATACCGGCACAATGGCACAAGCTGGGTTGCCTTGCAGGACGCTTCAATCGGAACAGCTATCACGGCTGCGGCAGGGGCGCAGGCGACGGCGGATGGAAAGGTCACCACGTTTTCAGCAGAAAGCGCCCCCACTGCGGAGGGGTTAGGTGACCTTTGGTATCAGCCTACGACCAAAGCGCTGAAGCGCTGGAACGGCAGCTTATGGATTAAGGCCTCTCCCGAAAACGTTGAGGATAATGCGACCCGCACACCATCACAGACGGAAAACCTAGTCCGTATTAACCTGGCGCAACATCTTACGTCGACGACCGCAGGGCAGGTTTTTATTGGGGAGGCAAACCCCGATCTTGGTTACGATATTGCGCGTATCCCTCTCGATTTGGTCGGAGTCTCCGTCGGGGATAGAATATCCTGTTCGGCTTTAATCAGGAATGTAACGAGTGGCGATCAATGCCGTCTCGACGTAAGGTTTCTGGATGGAAACGGCGGGAACATATCCCCTGACGTAACCGAGCCGGTTTATGTGAATCGCACGGTTTTCACGCGGGCCACAGTTGAAGACATTTACGTTCCATCAGGTGCGGTTTCAGTCGGTGCCATTGTTCGCCGGGGAAGCGGCAGCGGCGTTATCGAAGCCAAGGAACTGATGTTCAATCGGGGTCCGATTGCTGCTGGATACGCAATTCCCAAACGCGGCGCCGCTACCAACACCGGCAATCTGGTATCGACCCGCTTTCTGGGACACGAGGAAGTGTCATCGGTGTCCGCCAAGGTCGTCGGCGAAAGCTTCCCGGAGAGCATTTACAAGCCTTTTCTAGCTGATGCTGGGATCGAAGTTGGGCAGTTTATGTCCGTATCGATGCGGATGCAGACGTTAGCGGGTGCGCTGGTTCGGCCTGAACTGCGTTTCTTCAATGCGGCGGGCGCTATCCTGTCCACGGTTCCGGGCCGGATCGCCACGCGTGTCGGCTATCAGCGCGCGATGATCGAGGCGGTACGCGTGCCAGTGGGAGCAGAGCGCTATTATGTTCTGTGGCGGCATGTTGGAGGTGCGGGCGGGGAGGTCCGCGTCAAGCGCTTGATGGTGAACTACGGCCCCTTCGCGGCAGGATATGTTGCTCCCGTTGCACCGGGTGCGGACGTGACGGCTGACCAGCCAGTCGTTAGCCGAATCGATCCAGTAACTGGGCGCATCACTGACCCTGCGATGTATAATACGGCGTTTGTGCTTGGGCCTCGGAACGCCAGCAATCTTGTAATAAACTACGTCGACAACGGCACGAATATCACCGTCAATGTGCCCGCGCACAAGCGCGTATTGGCAGGCACAAGTGGGCCTGTTGAGGTTAACTACGGTGCCGGTTCGGTGACCGTTCCCTACAGTACAGCGTTTCAAATCTACGTGGTCGATCCAAACCTGAGTGGCATTGCTACCCCGACATACGTCGCGCTGGTCAATGATCCGACCGGCCTGTTCTATCGCGACCGTATCGAAATTGCGGCCGGATATTCGCCGTCTGTGACGGGTGAGGGTGGCGGCTCAACCGGCGGCGGTGGCGGCGGTACGGTTGGTTCCGGCGGTTACAATCCCGGCCCTTACCCACTGCCCAGTAGCTAGGATTCGACATGACCCTCACCATCACACGCACCGACCTTCCTCTGCCGGCAGAGGATACGGACTATGGGTTCAGTGTTGCGGAAAGCGGGCGTCTGTGGCGGGTGCGGATAAAGACGACGCCGATCAGCACGAATGCGCCCGTGAATGGCGATCCTGTCGTCAGGCCGCGCGGGTGCGGGGTTACTGTGTCGGCTGCGCTTCTGGATGAGGCCGGGGAAGTGGCAGTCTCTGCGACTGGCGGGCTGATGATCTTTGAGGCTCACACCCGCACGTTCGACCTCACCGACTTCAAGAATCCGAACTTCGATATGAAGAAGGAAGTCGAACGGCTGATCTACAGCCAGATCGAGGAAGCGGAAAAGCAGGCGGACAATGACGCAGACATAGGCGCGGTTCTTAATGGCCTGGAGGATATTCAACCGGAAGCGCCGCCGCCCCCGGTCCTTCCTGTCCGTTGGTCTGCACTGCAATTCCGCTCGCGTTTTACGATGCCCGAAAGGGCGCTGATCCGCGCGAGCGAGGATGATGTCGTTCAGGACTTTTACGACGCGCTCGACCAGGCGGAATTCATTTCTCCCAGCGATCCGATGACGGTGGCGGGGGTGCAATACATCGAGTCCGTGGGCCTGATCGATGAAGGCCGCGCTGCCGAGGTGCTGGGCAATGTCTGATCGGACGGCGGTAATAGGCGAAGAGCCAGAAGGGCAGGGGGAATAGCTATGCCCAACACTCCGCACGAGGGCGACCTCGCACAGCTTAACATGATGGCCAAAGCGATGGCCAAGAGTGCCGTTGCGGAAATCTCCTCAGAGTTCTCCGCGAAGCTGGATGGACTGCGTAAGGATTATGTGAAGGAGCCGCGTACCTTGGAACTTTCGCAGACCGAAAAGGGCGTCGCTACTGTTATCACTGCCGTTGTTATAGCCCTGCTCGGCTGGATGGGGGTCACGGTGCAGGGCATGAGCACCAGCCAATCCGCGATGAAGGTGCAGATAGAATACCTGACCCGCGCCACCGAACAGACCAGCGAAAGTCGATACACGCGGGAAGATGCCGCCGCCGAGCGCCGCGACGTAGCCAACCAGTTTATGGCTGTCGACCGCCGCATAACGCGCCTTGAGGCGTACCATGGGCTGGAATGATGACTGAATTCCGCCCCCTTAACACAGCCGAGGCGCTGGTCCTGGCGCTCCTGCTGCTCTGTGGAATGATATGGGAGACGAGGCGGTGATCGAGCGTGTTAAGACGGCTTTGGAGTATGGGCGGCAGACGGTCGCTATCCTTGAGCAGATACTCGCTGAGATGAACAAGGACGCGGGGAACAAACTCCGCAGTCCCGAGACGTTCTTCAAAGAGGTCCGCACGATCACAGGGCCGCTGGATCAGGTGCGGGTGGACAGCATCAATGCGTTGCTCGCCAGCGCCTCTCACTGGCCTATGTCGTGGGTAGCCTATGCGCTCGCCACAGCATGGCATGAGAGCCGGTTGAAGCCTATCAATGAATTCGGCACCGACCAGTATTTTCACGACCGGTACGACCCGGAAGGAAAGAAGCCTGCAATCGCAAAGGCGCTGGGCAATACCGAACCGGGTGACGGGGTGCGTTTCCACGGCAGGGGCTTCGTCCAGATAACGGGCCGGTCGAACTATGCGCGTGCCTCCGAATTACTGGGGCTGGACCTGTTGGCCGAACCCGACCTTGCTTTAGTGCCAGAGAACGCCGTGCGCATCCTGATCGACGGCATGGAGAAAGGGTGGTTCAGCCGCAAAAAACTGGCGGATTACCTGCCTCAACCGCGCGCCACCGAACGTGAATTCAAGGATGCGCGCCGGATCATCAACGGCACGGATCGAGACCAATTGATCGCGGAATATGCGGTCGACTTTCAAGACGCATTGGCAGCGGGAGAATGGAAATGAGCGAAACCGGACCGGGTGTTCAGCCCAAGCCTGCATCATTCGACTGGTTCGACGTGGCGGTGGGAATGACAGCGATGGTCGGCGGCCTTGGCCTATTGTCGTTGCTGATCTTCTTTGAGGTGCCGGAAGGTAGCCGTGACGCTGTTCTGCTCGGCACTGGCCTGTGCCTTGGCTGGGGCGGCAGCGTGGTCAGCAATCGCTTTGGTTCATCCAAGGGCAGTGAGCGCAAAACCGAACTGATGGGTATGAAGTGATGAGCACACACACCATAATCTCACCCGAAGGCTGGGGCGGCGACATTCAAAGCGAGTGCTGGCTGACAGAAGGCCACGGAGGATGACCTTCGCCCTCGCCCTCCGCTGGCTACCCTACTTCGCCATCGCTGCCGTTGCCGCATGGATATTCGTGCAGGGCCAGCGGATCGACGCGCTGAAAGATAGGAACGACGCGCTCGAAACCCGCGTGGAAACGGCTGAAACCGCCGCCGCCGCCAACATGGCTGCATTCGACGTGCTGATGAACGGCATGTCCGAAGCCGCTGCCAATGACGCAGACCTACAGGAGGTCATCAATAATGCTGAACAAGTCCTCGGCGCGACGCCTGCTGATCCCGTGCTCAATGCTACTCTTGAGCGCCTGCGGAGCAGATACGCTGGTCGCAGCGCCCCCACAGCCTCTCATGGCACCCCCTGAGGCTCACCCAATGGTTCCGGGTCCAGAAGCCGACACGGCGGACGTAGCCCGGTTCATCGGCGCTCAGGACGGCACGATCACCCGTCTCAGAGCGCACGTCTCGGCTTTTCAGGCATGGTCCTGCGAGAGCTTTCCTGAACTGGAGTGCAAACAATGATCCGTATTATCATCCCCGTTGCCCTGCTGGCCCTTGCTGCCTGTGATGAACCGCAAGTCACCAAGGTGAACCCCGGCCCCGGCGAAGTCGACTGCACCGCACCTGACGCGCCGGCGTCTCAGTGCGAACCTGAAACACGATAGGAGGCTTGCCATGATGGACCGCCTGCAACCACTTCTAGACGAACTCGATCATCACCTTCTAGAGCAGTCCGCTGATCTCCGGGAGGTTGATCTACGTGGGAGGCAGGCGGTCTATCGGCAGGACCAGATCAATGAACTCCGCAATCGCATCGTCGCGGCGGTCAAGGCGGCGCCCACCCCTGAGCCGCTTCCAGAACCTTTGCCAATCCCTGCCCCTGAACCTGCTCCAACGCCTGTCATGGAGGCAGAAGGCTTCTGGAACGAAACCCTGTCCCGCGACTTCCGGGATGCATCCCTGCGCCTGCCATGGGGCGACACGCGTTTCGGCGCAAAGCTGGGCAGTGCAGAATTCAGGGACATCGACAAGCAGCGGGCCATCACGATAGAACTCGACCCCGAACTGCTCACCGGCAAGCGCGCCGACTTCGCCCTCGATGCGCCGGGAACGAACAGCTTCCTCCAGACGCGTGAGAGTGCATTGCCGCCTGTCCTGACCGTCATCCGTCCTGATGGCGAGAGGATGGAGTATAAGCCTACCCGCGACGGCTATTTCGACAGCAGCACCGCGAAGTCTCTTGGCGAGAATGAGACGATGCGCGCCTATGCCGCGATGATCGCTTTCGATGAATACGAACCCGGCCCGGTCCAGTCGGCAACCCTTACGGTTTGGTCGGCAGAAAAGCAGTATAACTCCACCACACTGGCGGTGCATCTGACCGACACGACGCCGCGCACCATCGCTGCCGACATTCCGATATCGTCGGAGCCGATACGCGAACTGGTAGCCGGGGAAATCATTACGCTCGACGAGTTCCACATGCTTGATCAGGAAACTGGCATCGTTCACGGCATCGTCCCTATGGGCGAGGAAAAGGTAATGGCCGGGCCACTGGTTGATCTGGGCGATCAGGAAAGCGACACATTCTACCTGTCGTATTTCGCGCGGTTCGATAAGTCCTGGCGCCCGACCATGGGGGGCAAGCTGTGGGGGCTGACGAACACCCATAATTACAGCCCGTCGTCGCCGATCCCGCATTCGCCGAACGGTCCAGGTGGTTGGGGAGGACGCAACCCTGACGGCGATAGCTCATCCTTCCGGCTGAACTTCGACGAATATAATCCCGGCCCGCTTGCCGATACACACCTGAGCCTCGCCTCCTATGGGTATTATATCGACCGTGGTACGACACATGGCCAAACGACGCCGGGGACGATCCCGATGGCGAAGGACCGCTTTGGCCTGATCGAACAGGTTGTGGGCCTAAACACTGTCTATCCCGATGGCACCTGTGAGGCAGACGGCTATCATGGCATCCTTTTGGATGGTGTTCCCATCGTGTGGCAGACAGGTCTCAAAATCCGCGACTATGGCATGATGAAAGATAAGGTGTCGTTTGAGGACTTCCTGTATTTCAGCCGCTATCGCACTTTCTGGCCCGACGTATATTTCGGCGGTGTGGGCTACAGGCAGATGCAGCATGAGACGCACCTAATGTCGATTGGCCCGCGCGTCATCCTGGGAGACAAGGGCTTTCCGCCCCGCGATGAAATGATGGCGGAACTGGCGCGGCTCAACGCCGTGAAGATCGACGGGCAGGCGCTGATTAAAGCGCTGGAGGGGTGATCCGCTTCGCTGGCGGCGGCTTCCCGCCCGGGCACCCCTGCCTCTCATGCCGGTATTTAATGGCCTCCAGCCCCTCTACCAGCGTGTCAGCGTATCCGTGGTGATCAGTGAACGGATCTATGAACTGACATGCCCAATGCCATTTAGGGCCACCGGGTAGATTCTCATCCAGAGATACACGGCCTATGCGTTGCCCTTCCCACATGACTTCCCTGTCAGTGGCAGGATCAGAACCGGGCAGGGGTGTGGGGCGGTGGGTGTAGATCAATGAGGTGTCCTAGTGACTTCTAAAATAGAGGCTCACCTGGGCACGATCTGGCAAGGAGCCGCTCATGTCGCGATTGGTCGCCGCACTTATCGATGACTTTTGGGTTTTGCCCTTTCCATCCGAAGATATATCGCATGTACGGCTTTTACTGGGTAGGGGCAGGTACTGTCCTCCCACTCGCAAAGAGCGTGGACCCCCGCCTCAATCATCGCAGACGTAATCTCAATTTCAGCACCGGCCTGTCGTTTATCCGATTCGTACATCTGGCTTGCTCCTCAAATCTATAATTACCGCCCTACGGAACGCCGGGCAGAGGCGGTGAGGTCAATCAGACTTGTCGCCCGCCTCTTGAAACGCCTCAATCACCGCTCGCGCTTCATCCCGCAGCTTGTCCTGCAATTCAGCGTCCAGCGCATCCCAGTCGTCCGTACCGCTCTGCGCTTTCGCTAGCGCCCGTGCTGCTCTATCAAGTGGGGTCAAGTCGGTCTCCGCTCAGGTGGGCGCTTCCATGACGTACAGAAGCGTGAATGTTCCATCATCTACGAATGCGCAGTGATCCCAAAGCCCGTCTTTCCGGATCGGTCCCCATTGCGGCTCTGCACCGTCAAGATGGGCCTTTACGAGACATCGTGTCTTCGCATCCTTATAGCTATCAGGGAATCCTGCAACCAAGAGCATGGCCGTTGCCCCATAAGCCTCGGGCGGCACTGAAATGTTGAACTCGGTCATATCACTCTCCGCTCATATCACGCTTACAGGTGGGGCAGGGTAGGGTGGTCATGAAAGCGCTCTACCGAGGGCAAAGCCACCAATTATGACGCCACCGGCAACCGCAAGATCATGGCTGATTATACTTAATCCTTGGACGATAGCCAACGCCGCTAGGAACAGGAAAAGGCAGTCTATATCTCCAATCTCTCGTTTAGGTCGCCTCATGCTATAACCTCCGCACAAGATGAGCACGGCCATTCGTGTCTGACGTACTCACTCGACCTCTCAAAGCATACGCCCATCGGGTGCCCCTCGCTCCGCTCCCTGCATACCTCCTTGATCCGCCGTTCATGCTTCTGCCAGCATTGACACGCGTGACCTAGCCCACCCTGTATATAACCCCCGTACTTGCCGCACATAGAACAGGTGTTGGCGGGGGTCTGGGTGGGGACGTAGATCATCGATCAGCAAGGGCTAGTAAGTCTGTACGGCGGGTCATGACGTCTCTCCCTGATGGGGGAGGGAGGAAAGACGGGCTGCACCCTTTGGGGAATAGCGGTAGCCTGCATCGCGCAGACGGCGCCCTAAATCAGGATGACGCTCTAGGCGGCGGCTTAGGCGCGCTGCCACCTTGTCAAGGTCGGACCAAGCGATAGGGACGGACCGCGCCCATTCTGCCCGGTCTACAATCCGCTCCAGCACTTCGCGATCTTTTGTGAACCGAACCTCGCGCAGCAGTGCGTCTGTCGGCGCGAACCACTCCCCCGCCATTCGGCTTTCAGCATATTTGCGATGCAGCCGCCGTTCCTCAGCAGCACCCCCGTAGCGTGTCGCCAGTATCTTCAATGGGGCGGGATGGCCAAGCTGGACAGCCTTAAGCCGTTTGGCAGGGTTGCGAGCGCGACCGATCTTTATGGGTCCGCCGTCCTCACCCTGCATGAAGTAGACAAGGCATCGCTTGGCGGTGTCCGTGTATCGTTTCATTCCGACATTCCTTTCTAACCCATTGACGCGTATGAAGCGTACAAAACGAGAATCTTTCGGAATGACGTTTGAATTTACGGCAAAACCTACGGCCTTTTAATCAGTAGGTCGCTGGTTCGAACCCAGCAGGACTCACCAGCCGGCCCCGGCCCGCTAGCACACCCTGTCATTGTCATATTTGCACGCTTATTCTGTCATAGTAGCGGAAGACCAATCTAGACGTTGAGGTGTTGGGAGCCATCCAATTCAACACCTCATTCAGAATTTCCTGCGCCATCACCGCGAGTCCGCACATGCCCTTGCGCATATCGGTCACGCCGCAAGCGAGCCATGTCCGTGACGCGGACGGGAAAGCGATCATCGCACCAGCACCGACAATACGCGGCCGAGCGCTTGGGCATCGTACGAGACATTGACGCTCAGTCTAACCCCGCTCGGCAGCTTGATCGTGATCTTGCCCGGACTCTCCGGAGCTGGCGACGGCAATGAAACCGCGTCAGGCGCATGTTCGGCAAGCTCAAGCAACAGCGGCGTATCGCCACCCGCTATGACAAGACCGTCTTCTCCTTTGAGAGCTTCCTCAATCTTGCCGTCACGCTCCTATGGCTGGATTCTTTTATCAACACGGCCTAGTCTGTGTTCCTACTTCCATCGACCTGCCGCCCCGCCGCTTCGTCAATGCCGCTATTCGAACTGAGAAAAGCAAGCGCCATCAATCCGGCCCCCAGAATGACCGACACCATGACGCCGATACTGGCGGCAATGACCGCTGTGCGCGTCAGAGAGTCGGTCATTGACAGGTAAACAAGAAGAACAATCTCCATTACGACGGCAGCGGCAAGCACATACAACATCAGGCGTTTGAAGCTGGCGCGCGCTGCGCGTTGACGGGATCTGTTTTCCTGAGTAGTCATGACAAGCGCCTTTCTTCGGAACCGATAACAGGCTCATGATTATAAAAATCCACCTGCATCCTCATCGAAGGACCAGGCTGAACCCAATGCGGCTGATCGGGCAGTATCGCTCCCGGTTCACCCGGCGTGACGATCCGGGTGGGCGTACCATCTTCGAAGTGAAGCTCCAGACTTCCTTCCAGAGCGCGGATAATGCCCCATACCCCGGCCTTCGTGCGATGTTCCTCCCGTAGTGCCGTGGGCAGGCTAATCTCGTCGAATATGGGCGAGGTGCTGTAGGGCTGGCTGCTATCCATGACTGGTCTCCTCATGAAGCTCTGCCGCATGTGCGGGATAGGGCGTGATATTCTCCGCATTAAAGGAACCGCCGTTCAGAAGGTCAGCAAAACCATGATTGACATCGCGGTGGTGGGCTTCGTCCTGACGAACCTTTTCGATGACATCACGAAGCGTCGCGTCGTCCGAGAGCTGCCAGTAGTGCCGCGCGATTTCAGGGGCGGGGACATTGGGCGCGCGTCCCTCGTCGATCTCTCTGAGGTAGAGGGTATAGCTGAGCACAGCTTCCTCCTCGAAATAGCCTACCACACGGTGCGCCGTGCGGCGCGAAACTAGGTAAAGCAGGAAAAACCCGACATAGAAGATCCACTGGACCAGCATGATGACCAGACGCTCGAACATCGATGGCTGTGCGATTTTAACGAACGTCATCAGGTGCATACGCTCATTCTCCGCCTCCTCCATCAGCGTTCGAATCCAGCCGTCGTCATTGACCATGTGGCGCAGGCAGCTGAGGTGTGTGACGGTCGCTCCCACCATTCCGGGGACCGCCGCGACCGTCTCGAGTACGATGGCACGATGGCCATAGCGCTTGGCGAAAAAGGTGTCGGCGCAAAATCGGAGCAATTTCGTGAAGCCGTAGGCGAAGCGATCCGATGCGCCGCACGGCTGACGGTGTGTGGCAGGCTCGGCCCGTCGTTCCCGTGTTTCCGCTTCGGGGAGCATCTGAAGGGTTTTGTTGACCATTTATGTTCTCCTGGGTGGATGTGGGGTTTCCGAAATGCGGAACCACAGGGAGAGCTTCAGGCTTTCAGCAATTCTGTCCGCCTTCGCCTGCATCGCGAGCGCATCGTCTTCCGGCAGCAGGTCGTTCGTAGTCTGTCGCCAGATGGCGAGCCAACGGTCGAACATCGCCGGGGTCAAAGCCTGGGCGTGCTTTGCATGGGCAGCAACCGGATTTCCCTTGTACCGCCCGCTGGTCAGCATGACCGACGACCAGAAGGCGGTTAGCTTTTCAAGGTGCGGCTTCCAGTCGTCGATAGCGGACTCAAAGACTGGTCCGATAAGGGGATCGCCCCGTACACGTTCATAAAATTCAGGAATGAGTTGGGCGAGCGACGCTTCGGTCAGGGGTGAAATGGTCTCCATGATCCATGACCCCCCTCATGCGTCCAGGCTCTGCGGGGGGCCAAAAAATTCGAAATTAATGCGCTGCGATTCAACCCCGGCCGTCTTCAGCGCGTTGATGAAAACCCGCAAGAAGGGCGTCGGGCCGCAGAGATAATAATCAGCATCCTTTATCGGGGTGTTCTGATGCAGCCATTCACCGGAAACGAGACCTTCGGCATCGAAATCAGTACCCTGCCGGTCTTCGGCTCTGGGAGCCGAATAGAAGATTCTAGCGTCCAGGTTTTCATGCTTTCGAACCAACGTACTCACATGATCTTTCATCGCGTGCGTCGATCCGTCCAGCGTTCCATGGACGAAATGCACGGGATTACCCAGTTTGTCGTTCACAATCGTTTCCAGCATGCTGATCATAGGGGTAAGGCCGACACCGCCGCTCAACAAAACAATGGGACGACCTGCATCGCTGTTCAAATAGAACTCGCCTGCAGGCACCGTTGCCTTGATGACGGTGCCTGGCATAGCCTTTTCATGAAGCCATCTGGATGCCAGCCCTTCGGGCTCCTTCTTCACGCTCAGACGATAATGTTCGCCATTCGGCGCGTTGGAAATCGTATAATTGCGTTTCATGGCCGTTGCATCATCGGGCAACAGCGTGATCGTAAGATACTGACCGGGTTTGTGCGCCGCGATGGCGTTGCCATCGCGGGGCTTCAGGATGAATGACATCACGGTATCGCTTTCCCGGATCCTGTCCGCGACGACGAACTCGCGCCATCCCTTCCAGCCTCCGGGCATGGACGCATGTTCGGCGTAGATCTCTTCTTCACGCGTAATCAGGATGTTTGCCAGAAACCAGTAGGCCTTCCCCCAGGCATTAAGGATCTCCGGCGTCGCGGCGTCGCCCAGAACGTCTTTTATGGCTCCAAGTAAAGCGGTCGCCACGAAAGGATAATGTTCGGGTACAATCTGCAGCCCGGCGTGTTTCTGTGAAATGCGTTCTACCGCCGCTGCCATTGCGTCCAGGTTCTCTATGTTGCGGGCATATGCCAGAATTGCCGCTGCCAATGCATGCGACTGTGTTCCGCCCGCACCCTGATGGGACTGATTGAACAGCGCGCGAATATGCTCATGCTTGAAAAGGCGTCCATACATGGCGTCGGTAATCTGAAGCCCGTGAGTTTCAAGCGTCGGAATGGTCGCCTTGATGACCTCGATAACATCTCTGTTTAGCGCCTCACTCATAGCCGACTTTCTTCGATTGTTTAACATGCATTTTTCGTCTATCTTTTAATATGACTGCGCACATGATAAAGCAACCCATAAAATACCTCTTTGGGAAAAGTCCATGCAATTAAGCGTTTACAGCGATTATGCACTAAGGCTTCTGATGCAGCTGGCGCTATGTCCAGACCGATTGGTCACTATTCAGGAGGTCGCCGATTCTTACGGTATTTCCAAAAACCACTTGATGAAGGTCGCTCACAGACTAGGCGTCAAGGATCACATCGAGACCGTGCGGGGCCGGAATGGCGGTCTGCGGCTCGCGCGGCCTCCGTCGCGCATCAATGTCGGTGGAATTATCCGCGACACCGAGGATAATCTGGCGTTGGTTGAATGTTTTGATAGTGCGCGCAACACTTGCGTTATCTCACCCAGCTGCCGCCTGAAACATGTGTTAAATGACGCAATGGAGGCGTTCTTTCAGGTTCTCGACGAATATACCATCGCGGATTTGACCCAGAACGCTGCTGAACTGACTGATCTTCTTCAGTTTAGCGCAATGTCTCCTGATCGAACTAGCCAATAATGGGCAGAGACATTTTCAAAAGGGGTGTATGGCTAGCTCAAAGACACGATTATTGAGAAAGGAAACGCGGGCGCATCCGATATAGCAAGGGGATGCACCCCCGGCGAGATATCGTTGCATTGCAGGTCATGTTCGGCGCATTCCCTTTGGTTTTAGCAAGGATGCTTCGGCAATTATATACTTTAGTGAGCAAGCCAAATGTGCGAATCGGATAAACGACAGGCTGGCGCTGAAATTGTAGTCACGCCAGAGATGGAGCAAGTTGGGGTACGGGAATTAGTTACGTGGGAGGGTAGCGATTGCCCTTACCCACAAGTTGCCGTACGTGAGATATATCGTCACATGCGAATGGCAGCTGATATTCGCCATCGTAC
Source organism: Pacificimonas sp. ICDLI1SI03 (assembly GCF_054740865.1). Taxonomy (NCBI): domain Bacteria; kingdom Pseudomonadati; phylum Pseudomonadota; class Alphaproteobacteria; order Sphingomonadales; family Sphingosinicellaceae; genus Pacificimonas; species Pacificimonas sp. ICDLI1SI03. Next base: position 1,098,275 of record NZ_JBSQAU010000001.1, on the reverse strand, counting down.
AAGCGACTAATTCTGCCTTTGTTTTTAGCTAGACAAGCCCTGAACTTTTCGAAATCGTCAAAGCTGTAAGACTTTGTGTAGGGTCTTACCCCAGATAAGTTTCGGAACTTTACGCAATTTCCTTTTTCGGAATGTATTACAACGAGTTGCTTATGCGACAAGCAATCGCGAAAATACTTTGCTGGCGCAATATCTTGGTTTATATTCTTTATTTCAGGTTTTAGCCCATCGTGACCTGCGCAAAACGAAAGCCATTCATTTTTAAGTAGTTCCTGTCTTTTGTTGAACGCTCTGCGCTCCCATCGTGGAATATGGCTCCCATTGAAGTCGACCAACGCGCTTATTAGACCGTCATGGACCTGTTCAAAGTGCGCCCATTCCAAAGTGATAAGGCCAAGCGCTGTAGCAAGAGCCTCGGACGCGGGAGAGAAAATAAATGGCGGCTCGGTTGATGTGCTTGTTGCACCTTTTTGAATTGTGAAATTGAGTATTTCAGCAGCCATGGAACCACCTATGACAGACAAGAAAGATACCTATTCCGAAGCCGAGACAGTGGCCCGTCGAGAAGCGGCGCTGAAAAATATGCTTTCCACCCCTCACAAACCCCACAAGGCTAGCAAGAGGAAGGGTCAAGAGTCTCACAAAAAATAGCGATTGCGGCGCGTTCCAAAAACGGGGACGATTGCAGCCGTCTTAGGCGGCGAGTTTATCAATCCGCCGATAAGTCAGGCGCTTACCTTCCATGCCTTTCAGAGCGAGGCCAGCGCGCTCCCCGTCGTTCATTGAGCGGGTGTTATAACGAAAGTCGAACTCGGCAGTGTAGCGGCCTAGATGCGCTTCGCTCATATGGTGGTAGGTGCCGATCACACCGCGCTTGAAGATGGAGAAGAAGTTTTCAGCGGTGTTGCTGTGCTTGAAGCCGCCGGTGGTGACATACTCTTTCGCACTGTGGTTGACGACGCTGTGACCGGCAAACTCACGCCCTACCTTGGTATAAACCATGCTTTCGTCGGTCATCAGATGGCTATCACGGTGCACGTTAGTGACGATTAGGCCACGAAGGTCTTTTGCATTGACGTTGGCAACGTGGAAGCTGCGGACGCGGCCATCACGCTCAACTAGAGCGACAACAGGCTGCTTCGGCTTTACGCGGCGCGTAGAGCGGTTCTTCTGCTTGCCGCCGACATAGGTTTCGTCGGCTTCGACAACGGTGTTTGGCCCGCCAAGAGGGCCGTTGCCGGTAGCACCGTCCATGGCTTCGCGGATACGGTGGCAAAGAAACCATGCAGTCTTGTAAGTGACTCCCAGCATACGGCCCATCTGAGCCGCGCTCATGCCCTTCTTGCTGGCGGCCATAAGGTGTGTAGCGAGAAGCCATTTGTTTAGGGGAAGGTGGCTGCGCTCCATGACGGTGCCAGTTCGGACGGTGAACTTGTCGCGGCAATCGTTGCAAAGGAACATACCCGCCTGGGTCTTGCCGCCCATGCGCGTGACATGTGTTGAACCGCAGTGAGGGCAAACCGGCTCACCACCCCAGCGCGAGGCTTCTATGTGCGCTTCGGCTTTGTCAGCGTCGTGAAAAATCGGGTCGGTGATGTTGATGTCCATACGCATTATGTAGCAAATCTGGCTTGCTAAGTAAAGTATATAATTGCCGATGCTTCGCCCAGAGTCGTCTGCAGGCGGTAATAAGTTCGATGGCGCCGCGCGAGGCTGACGCCAGCGTTAAATCAAACAGATACATAGTTCTTGCCAGCGTCAATTAGACCGACCTTCAAAAGGTCGCGACAATCAGTTCTCATCCTGATCGCGGCTAACCAGCGTTCTACGGGCCACGCGTGCTCTACACTCTCGCATCAGGATTGGGACACGACACAATGCCGCTGCGGATACAGGCAAGACTTGCGCGCTTGTCGGGCGCCCCGCAACCAATGTTCACGCGACCTCCTTATCTCGAATAGGCTGCTTCACTTTGGCAATCCTCAACCGCCGGACATGACCGGCTCGGTCCGGCCATTCGATAGCTGTGTCCTCCTGCATTCCAATTAGTCCCGCTCCCACTAAAGTCATCACAGAGAGTCGGTTTTTTTCCATGTTAGCCTCGCCCGGCCAGACCAGCTGGACCGTTCGGCTGGCACCAGATCCTTCATCGACAAATTCGACGTAAGAACCCATGGTCACGACATGAGTGGGGAGCTCGTCACGCTCGTAGATACTAGCGCGAACGATCTCTTCGAAAAGTTTTGCCGTTACCTCAGGAGACCGGGCTTCCGCGGCCATCGCCAAATCTGACAAGGCATCGGCTTCGCTATCGATGAGGTGGATTGTCGGCTTTTCGCCGTCGACTAAATTCGACATGATTAATCTCGCAAAAAAGGTCGCGCTGCGATCGCACGGCCGGGGCTAGGAAAGTTCGAGAGCCTCGCCTGGACCAGCCTATTGCGGTCGAGACGAGGCGCACGCGCCTACGGGCAGCTGGCCTGCATGGGCGAAGTGACGCTTCAGGAGACGCGAGAGCACCATGTTCGTTATGTGCTCTCAAATTATCATCTCGTCAAATGCATCTTCGGATTTGGTCTTATCCTTAAATGTCGGCGACTTTCATGTTCGGAAGTACTATCTGGCTGAAATGATCAATTTTCACACGTTCGGGCGACGGCAGAAGCCGGATCTGGCTATCGACCTGGGAACCGCCAACATGCGCATCGTAGTCCCCCACGCGGGGGTTGTCTTCGACGAGCCCTCACTCTGCTATTTTCAGGATCTGAATGGGCGTTCCCGATTTATCGCAGCAGGAAAAGAGGTTCTGGCTATGGTCGACCGAGTTCCAAAAACTTTCAACGTTCGCCGGCCACTTGCAAGAGGTGTCCTGCAGGATATCGAAGCCACCAGCGCGCTGCTGGCACACGGCCTTGCATCAATATACGGCAAAGCTCGTCGCTCTCGCCCGCGTGCTTTGATCGGCCTTCCTGCCGACGCAACCAAGGCGGAGGCGAATGCCTTGCTCGCTGCCGCCGACGATGCTGGTCTGGGTCCAATCGATTTGATCCGCGAACCCTTTGCCGCGGCGATTGGCGCCGGTCTGCCCGTAGGCGAGGCTCGCGGCTCTATGATTGTCGAATGCGGCGCAGGCACGACCGAAATTGCCGTTTTCTCTATCAACGGTCAGTGCCGAAGTCGTTCGGTTCGCCTAGGCGGGCAAAGTCTAGATGAGGCTTTAAGCGAATATCTACAGACGAAATTCCACTTCCTGATCGGTCGGCTGACGGCGGAAAATCTCAAAAGAGAACTATCTCTGCGGACTCGGAGCTCCTCGCCAACTGCTGAAACGGTGAAAATTAAGGGTCGAGATCTGCGGACGCGGCTTCCTGGAACGCTGATCCTTCAGGCATCGACATTCGATCAGGTTTTCGAGGAACACTTCACCAAGTTCGCAGAGGCCACCCGCTTTGTGCTAGGTGAATTGTCCCCCGATCTCGCCGCAGATCTGCTCGATGAACGGATCGTAGCCACCGGAGGCGGGATTTGTGCGAACTTCCTAGCCGATGCGATTGCGCGGGAGTGCGGCATCTCAGTTTCCGTGGCCGATGATGCGGCGGGTTGCGTCGCGAGAGGGCTCGAGCGCGTGATGGAACAATGAGCGCGACTTAATAAAACCCATCACCTCATAGCTGCAGGAGAACAAACGTGGTCGCGCGAGTGCTGGGTACGATATGGTCGCGCGCCTATGTGTTGCTAACTTTCACCGCGTTGTTCTGGGCCGGTAATGCGATCATCGCGCGAGCAGCACGCGAGCTTGTCCCGCCCGTGGCGCTGGCGTTCTGGCGCTGGAATTTCGCCCTTCTTATCATTCTTCCTTTTGCCTGGCGGTATCTGAAACGCGACTGGCGTCTTATACAGCGGAATTGGAAAATCCTCTCGCTCCTGGGATGTCTTGGAATAGGCGCTTTTAATACACTGCTCTATACTGGACTTCAGGAAACGACCGCACTTAATGCGATGCTGCTGCAGTCCGGACAGCCCGCGCTCATCCTGGTGGTGGGCTCGCTCGCGATGGGGGATACGACGTCATGGCGGCAGATCGGCGGGGCAGTCGTCGCCTTATTTGGTGTCCTGTCGATCATAGCGCGCGGGAACCTCGGCGCTCTCGCCGACCTCCGCTTCAATGCAGGTGATCTGATCATCGCTTTTGCGGTGTTTCTGTGGGCGATTTATGCCGTCATGCTGCGTCGCAGACCCTCAATCCACCCGTTGAGCCTCTTCGCTGTTACGCTGGTCATCGGCATCGTCTTCATTGCACCCTTCTATGCAATTGAGATTCAATCGGCTAAATTGATTAGCCCCCAATGGAATAGTTTCTGGGCAATAGGTTACGTAAGTATCTTTCCTTCTGTCCTGGCTTATCTGTTCTTTAACCGAGGAGTCGAACTTATCGGTTCGGCTGGAACGGGCATGTACATGAATATCCTGCCAGTGCTCGGCGCTGGTCTCGCTATCCTATTTCTGAATGAGCGGCTTTACGCCTTCCACGCCATCGGCCTCTTCCTGATCATAGGCGGAATTCTATTCGCAGGACGGGGACAGCAACCCCCCGTGGGAACCGCCTCTCAGGGAGTCCGAGGTAGCTCAGCGCCGGGAGGAAGCGCCAGGTGAGCGACGCCGTATCGAATTGGCAACCGATTTTTTGGGTGACCCGAACTGAGCCCGACAACGCCAATACCTCCGCTCGTCTACATAAAATGGGATTGTGCGCGCTGGCGGTGCCGGTACTCGGGTCCTGCGCAGTGCGAGCGGCCTGGCCGATGGATATTCCGGACGTTCTGGTATTCACCTCTGCCCACGGCATCCGTCATCATCGGCCAAGGCCGGAACTGCTCGACCTTCCTGTTCTCACAGTGGGGGACCGCACCGCACGCGCGGCAATCTCTGTCGGCTACCGCAATGTACGATCGGCGAGCGGTGACGTTCGCGATCTCGAGCATCTTGTCCGCAAAGAAATTCCAGTTGGTCAGACGATCTTCCATCTTTCCGCTCGACAGCCTGCTGGCGATCTTGACGGTAACCTGAAGAGCGCCGGTTATCGAACAAGGAGGATCGTGGTCTACGAAACGCAGGCTATTCCCGTAAAGGAACTCACCGCCGCGCTACCGCCGCTAGGGAGCATAGATGGCATACTGGTGCATTCTCCGCGTGCCGGTCGAACCGTAAGGCAAGTCGTGGATGGCTCTCCGGCCGACTTCACGGGAACAATCTTTTGCATCTCGCGCACCGCGGCCTCGCCATTCGCGGGACTCCGAGGCGCTTGCATAAGCGTGGCGGACCGGCCTGATGAGAACACCATGCTGCAAGCGGTCCGGCATCGAACGCTTTGAATATCCCAATACCTGCGGAATGGACGCCGTCTCTCGCCTGCTGGGATCTGCGAGTATGCTGTCCGCATGTGACAGCGTTGAGGAAAAGGTTGCAGATTGAGCAGAAGACAGGATCGAGAAGTCCGCTGAGGAGAGCCTCCGCAGCAGGTGACATGCGGATCGCTTTCGATCTGGCCGAATGCCAGCTTCTAGAGGCCGATCTCATTAAATCGGACGACACCGAACTAGGCGATATGGAATCGGTAACTAAAAAGACCGACGGCGATCCCACCGAATTGCTCATCGACGTCGACGACAGCAATCTGGATTGCTACGTGACAATTTCGATCGAACGACTCGAACCCATAGGGCGCGGGAACAATACCGATCTCTCGTAATCGATGATTATGGACGAAATTGCTGTCCTGCCGGATACACAGTTGGAGTCAGCTTTGGTGCCCAACACGGAGGGCGCTTAGGAAGAACCGCTGGAGGAGGCCCTTTTTCAGCATGAAGTGGGTCGCGATGGTTGCATCATATGTTTTCGGTTTGTGACGACGGAAACCAGAAGGGGCGGTTTGCGTGAACGTCCCGGCGTCCAGCATTGGAAAGCGCCCTCAGACGAGTCCGTTAAGCCCTTAGACCGGGATCTCTATGGAGTCGTTTCATCTGGCGAGCTGCTCGAGCGCGTGTTTTAACTCTGGTCGAGCGCCCGTGCCGGGTTTTCGCGATAAGTCAGCTTTTCGCATAAGCACAAGGACGCTGGTTGGTGCGGTTGAGCAGAACTCTCCTCGGTTCCTGTCGTGTCGGGATAGTGAATATCGCAGTCCGGTTGAACAACGGCACCTTCGCTGAGAACCGCGTCCTGTTCTCGACCGGGAACCATAAGATGAACAACCTTATGCCCTCGCGCCAGAAGATAGTCGGTAATCAAGCGCCGATGACAGCGCCACCACACAGCTTCGGAACACATGAGCGCAACCGACAGATCCGCTCCGAGATCTTCCAGCTCGCGTAGTGCTGATTGGAATTCCGGGCTAAGCGCATAATCGGCGTAATTGTGGAAGCTCTGCACCCGCCAAAACGCGTTCAATGCATCGCCGACTCCCGGCTGCTTCTTTCTTCGCCCCCCGAGCCGAGGGAAATGGCGATACGTGATCCCTTGATTCTTCAGAAAGTCAGGAAAAACATCTACATTGAAGGTCGGATTGGAACGCGACCGGGGAAAAGCCCGCACATCCGCGACGAAGCCCACGCCGGCGTCCTTCAGCATAATTACGATCGTCTGTGGCTCACGGTTCGAATGTCCGATGGTGTAGAAGGTGGTCATCAATCCTTCAGTTTTCTCAGCGCGCTTTCTTTATGTGCCGCAAGATAATTAGTCTTGTCGCTCTCGATTTCGTATTGGGGTTCGTCCTTTGTTGCATGACGTGTCCTCCCTTTGAATTCGAATTCCTTCTCGTGGATCTTTGAGATGTGCCCGCTGACCCGACCGGCCTCCGAATTCCAGCTGACGCGATCTCCGATCGAATACTTGGCCATGATGTTCCCTCCTTTCAGGCTCGATTTGTGAAGCTCGCGCTTCTGCATCCTAGCGATTAGATGAATGATCCGGGCTCCGAATGGGTCCCGACTGGTGATTTTCCCTCTGACATGCGACATACCCACAGTCCGATTAAATGGCCGATCAGAATCGAGCGGAGTTCAAGCAGTCAATTCGAACCGATCGGCGCGCGCCAATTTCCATGCTGCGCTATAAAAGTCGCGTTCTTGGGATCCGGAGAGCAGCTCTCCGTCCTCCAGGAACATGTGAAGCTGTGAGAAGAGACGTATTTCCGTAAGCGAGACACGGCGTACCAAATGGTTCGGACCGAGTTCCGATGGATGCGAAAGTCCTGCGGCTGCTGTCATTTCGGCCAAGGCGTGAAGTGTGTTGTGATGGAAACGCCGAACTCTTTCGGCCTTGTCCCGAACGACGAGGGCTCGTTGGCGTAAAGAATCCTGTGTGGCGACACCGACGGGACATCGATTGGTGTGGCACGACAAGGATTGGATGCAACCCAGTGCAAACATAAAGCCTCGCCCCGCATTGGTCCAGTCGGCTCCGAGCGCCAGGACGGCCGCGATGTCGAACGCGCTCACGATCTTGCCGGCTGCACCGATCTTGATTCGGTCGCGCACGCCGGCACCGACTAAGGTATTGTGCACGAACAGTAGGCTTTCCCGCATCGGCATTCCGAGATTATCGGCGAACTCGACCGGGGCCGCCCCGGTTCCGCCTTCGGCACCGTCAACCACGATGAAATCGGGGAAGATACCGGTTTCACGCATTGCTTTGACCATGCCCATGAATTCCCATGGGTGTCCCACACATAACTTGAAACCGATGGGCTTTCCTTTGGACAATCCTCGAAGCTGCGCGATATAGTCCATGAGTTCGATCGGGGTCGAAAAGGCGCTGTGCTCAGCGGGCGAGATGCAATTAACCCCAACGGGGATTCCGCGGGTTGTTGCAATTTCCGCACTGACCTTGTTACCCGGCAGGATACCGCCGTGGCCAGGCTTTGCACCTTGACTCAGCTTGATCTCAATCATCTTAACCTGCGGGCTTGCGGCCTGATCGGCGAACCGTACCGAATCGAAATATCCGTCTGATGTGCGGCAACCGAAATACCCGCTCCCGATTTCCCAGATAAGATCGCCAAGATGCTCCCGGTGATAGGGGCTTATCCCGCCTTCGCCGGTATCGTGCGCGAACCCACCCAACTTGGCGCCTTTGTTCAGGGCCCGAATGGCGTTGGCGCTGAGCGAACCGAAACTCAGCGCCGAGATATTGAAGATCGACGCCATGTAAGGTGATTTTGCATCATTTCCCCCAATCGAAACGCGGAAGCTGCCGAGAGCGGCCAGTTTTTTCGGTTTTGTCGAATGCGAGATGAACTCGTAGCCGTTGCGATACACGTCGGTGAGCGTTCCGAAGGCGCGGTCGCTGATCTGGTTCTTGGATCGGGCATAGACGAGAGAACGCTGAACTCGAGAGAACGGCGTTTGATCGTCGTCGCCTTCGATCAGATACTGCCGGATCTCGGGACGGATCTTCTCGAACGACCATCGCAGCCGTCCAATCATCGGATAGTTGCGGCGGACTGAATGCCGGCGTTGAAGCACGTCGACGACACCGACCAGCAGTAGGGACGCAGATACAGCAAAGAGCAAAATGGCCCAAGGATCAGGCAAATTAAACGCCGCGACGAAGGCGCTCGCTAAGGAAACGCCGAGCGCGGTGAACCTACTTAACAACATGGGAATGGCTCCGAAACAGTGTCAAGCTTCCTGCTACCTCTGACTTAGTGGAGCGTTCGCTTGATTCTCTGTCTGAAATTTTCGGTAGTAGAAGACGCGAACGAGGGCGAGAAACCTAGATCGAGTTAACGATCTAGGGGCGCAGGCGTGCGGTACTGCTTCCAGCCGGAACCGAAACTGTAAGGAATGTGACCATCTCGAACACGAACCTTCAATGTGAGTTCGGAATGTTTATTTCAAGCCCTTCTGTACGATCGTTTGGTTTTTACAGTATCGTCACCGAGTTTGCAGAAGAACGGTTACTCAGCAGTTTCGATGATCCAGCGGCAAAAATGAGGAATTGTTGTCCTTTGAAAATGCCCGTGCAGCAGCGCCTCGGTGGCGCTCTGCCGAGCCTGTGCTTGGGCTAAACAAATCTCGGTGGCTGCCCCATCAATTCCCAGCGCGAATATGGCTGAGGGTTGTCAAATACACGTGCTCATAAGATATTTGACCGTCTATTTCGGTCCGACGAGCAGGAAGATCGACGGGGCTGTATCTTCACTATCGGTTACGCGACCGGCGAGTGAGAGTTCTGCTAAATGCAGCACAGCGATCTCTCGTCCCTGAATTTTGTATCTCCCAATGAACGTTGGTTTCGTCACTATTTTTCATGACCGCGACAGAGCGGAATGGATGAATGTTTCTGAATTCGAAGCGAGATTTGACTAATCTTGCATCTTGCTGAACCGGGGCTATGCTGTTCCTGATGACAGAGGACATAATCTCGAACAGGGATCATCCCCTTAAATTCGGCCTTTAAGCCGGGCGCGTTCTCGATCACGCGCTCGGTTAGGAGGCGCGGTCACTTCAAAGTTTGATCGTATGCAGGCGGATCGGCGGTAGGTGCCGGATCGTATCGCCGGTTATCTTCGAGTTTAGCAATGTCATCTCACCTCATGAAGCTTGGGTCGTCGACCCAGCGCCGGCGAAACAGTCTTGGACTCCGACGCAGCGACTTCGACATCAGAATTTGGGTCTGTTCTGCAGATAGCATTGTCCTGTTCCGCGCGGGCCCCTTCAAACCTTCAAACGCCGATCTCGAAGAAGAGTTTAGCTACATAATTGTAAAACGACTTCGCCCGCGTCTAGTTTTTATGTCGGATAGCGTATTACGTTTCGACGTTTTCTTAACTGAAACCCAACAGTGCTTAATAGTAAGAGTCAATGGCATATATGTACTGCGAGTGCCGCTCTGTTTATGGCTATTCTGGAGTAAGAGCAATTCCTCCGGTCAGCCGCTGATCAGTCATTTTGTGGGACATGCGCGCTCCAACGCTGGCGGCTGCGCACCCGAGGTCAAGATCCTCGGAGAGCCACAATGAAGATAATCATCTTGGGCGCTGGTGTCGTCGGAATCACTACTGCGTATTACTTGCGTCGCAAAGGTCACGATGTAACCGTAGTGGACCGTCAGCCAGGTGCGGCGCTCGAGACGAGCTTCGCTAACGCTGGAGAGATTTCTCCAGGTTATTCATCGCCTTGGGCGGGCCCTGGCGTGCCAACAAAAGCAATCCGATGGCTGCTGATGCGGCACCCGCCGCTGATCCTGCGTCCGACAGTGGACATGCTCATGCTCCGCTGGCTGGCATCCATGCTGAGGAACTGCACGACGGCGCGATACGCAATCAACAAAAGTCGCATGGTGAGGCTAGCGATGTTTAGCCGGGATGAACTCATGTTACTCCGGAAAGAATTGAGCATCGAGTATGATCAGCGCTTGCAGGGAACACTTCAGCTTTTCCGTACGCAAAAACAAATGGACTGGAGCGCCAAAGATATGGACGTTCTTCGCGCATATGATGTGCCGTTCGAACTGCTTGATAAAGAAGGTTGTACTAGGGCGGAACCTGGACTCGCCGCCTCAAGCGAACGCTTTGTAGGAGGGCTGCGCCTGCCGAACGACGAAACAGGCGACTGTCACCTATTCACCACGCGTCTCACCGAACATCTTGCCAGCAGGGGCGTTGAGTTTCGCTTCTCTACCTCGGTTCGGCAATTGGAGACCTGCGGCGGCGCGATCACAGGAGCGCAAACAGACCAAGGCGTCATCAGAGGCGACGCCTATTTAATGGCTCTCGGAAGTCACTCGGCTGTGCTGGCCAAGTCTTTGGGGATACGTCTGCCAATGTACCCGGTGAAAGGCTACTCTATTACAGTCCCGATTGCTGCCTCCGAGTGGGCACCCATTTCAACACTGCTCGACGAAACGTACAAAATCGCCATTACACGTTTGGGCGCGCGGATCAGGGTTGGAGGTATGGCGGAAATTTGTGGGTATGACAGGTCACTGCCCAAGCGTCGTGAAGCGACTCTTCTGCACTGCCTGAATGATCTTTTTCCGGCAGCGGTGCGCAAAGGAGAGGACACGAATTTCTGGAGCGGTCTACGGGCAATGACCCCGGATGGACCTCCCATCATCGGACGAACCCGGTTGTCCAATCTCTTTCTCAATACGGGGCACGGGACTCTCGGATGGACCATGGCTTGCGGGGCGGCAGCGGTGACAGCCGCCATCATCTCTGGTGAACGCTCACCGATCGACGCCGCTGGTCTAAGTTTAGACCGTTACGGACAAAATTGACAGTTCAGGAGATAAAATGATGATCAAAAGAATCGAAAGTGGAGCAAGGATGAGCCAAGCCGTCGTCCATGCCGGTATCGTGTACTTGGCTGGTCAAATTGACGCAACGGGCGAGGACGCGGCTACCCAAACACGTGCGGTCCTCAAGTCAATCGATCGTCTGCTCGGTGAGGCGGGCACGGACCGCACTCGCCTTCTCCAAGCATTTATTTGGCTCGCAGACATGACGGACTTTGCGGCTATGAACGCGGTATGGGAGGAATGGATCGAGGGGGTAAACGCACCGATCCGCGCCACCGGTGAGGTTGGGCTTGCTACCCCACAACATAAGGTTGAAATAATTGTTACGGCGGCCCTTCCTGAAAAGCCTAGGCGACCCAGTGCTGACGTGGCGACCCGATGAGCTAACGTCAGCCATTGATCAACATGTTCGCAAGTAATCAGCCGAGTTAGAACGATACATCTTAATGCAGCCCATTTCTTGAGCTTGGCTGGTGCAGGTTTTCGGGTCATCGAATCAGCTAAGTCGAGCTTTGTTCGTAAGCGGGGCGCTTAGAGCGGTTTTGGACTTCGAGTCCGTGGAGCGGTCCACAGATTGCCGATGCCTCAACATGCCTTCCCAATGGCTGTGGCAACCGCGCTGATCCCGTGACCATCGATCAGGTGTCCGATCTTTGCGGCAAACTCAAGCTACGCGCAACACTCTGCCATAAGGACCCCGACTGATCGAGAGAGGCAGCTTACGACCAGCGAAGAAGGAAAATGTTAGGAAGCGGAAATGGTGAAATGGAAAATGGCTATAATCGTCCTCTCGGTGACGATATCCGAGGTCTCTCCACTTAACGCGAAGGACTTTCCGACGATCGACTCCGACGGTCATCTCAGTAAGGCTGCGACGGGTGACGGCGATCTGCACATGGTCGTCGACGTCAGCGTGGCAAATGGTGACTTCAGCCGCGGCGCTTTTGACGACGACGCCGCCAGTGTCGGTCAACTCCCAATGCATGGCTCCGCGACGCTCGCGTGGACCCTGCACCGGGATGCCGCCAGCAATCCCGATCTGTGGATTGAAGCGAGCTCGGCCAACGGCTTTCATTCGCCGGTCGCGATAGAGCGAACCTCGCCGCGTGCATGGTATGAAAGCAATAATCTCCTCGCAGTTCTCTACAAGCCAAACAACACGACAAATGCTGCTTTGTCCTACCTCATAAAGACCAGCCCGAACGGTATTTCGCCGACTAGTCACGAACTAGCCGCCTCGGTGGGCTACGCAACAAAGAACGGCATCGGCTCGCTTGCGCCGAGTGTCGTGTTGAGCGTCCACACTCGAGGAGGTAAAGGCGTATATAGTCTGTTCTCGATCGATCCTAACTTCAAACTTGCAGAACGTGATTCCTCACCGACTCTAAGCGTACCGGTACGGTTTGGTATCGGGTGGGATGATTTCTACGGTAGCAGAACCGGGACCGCGGTCTATGGCAGCGCGGGCCTCGCCTTCGCTCGTCCTTTCGCTCTGGGATCCACCAATGGAAAAATACGCGCCGAGTTGCTTGCGCTTTTTCGAGACAAGACCGTGAGAAGCTTGGGTAAGAGGGATGCAGAGAATGCTGCCGTGGTTCCCCTTGCGACTATTGGTATATCGCTGAGTTACTAGAGCGGCTTACAGACGGAATGTTCGGCGAACGCATCGACGCGTTTCTTAGAGTCGGTCTGAGAATGTTCACGAATGGGCGGTGTGTTCAGCTCACGGCGGGGGCGTAGTTCCATGGCATGAGTTCGCCGAGCCGCTGATTGCTGTGTTCCTGAGAGTCTGACTCATAATTATTTGGTACGATGTCAGCAGCTTGCGATTCTTCTAGTGATCATCTGGACGGAGGCGAGAAGGAGCCAGGCTGTTGAGCTTTGTATGGACCGTTCGAAGTCTTTGGCGAGGCGTCGGTTGCGACCCAGCCATGCGAAGGTCCGCTCCACGACCCAGCGGCGCGGCAGCACTTCAAAGCCTTTTACACGATCTGACCTGCGGATGATCTGGATCGTCCATTTTCCTGCGCTGGAGAGTGCAGCCTTCAGCTTGTCACCGGCATAACCGCCGTCCGCGAACACATGCCGCAGCCATGGGAAGCTGTGGCGGATAGCGGCCAGAACATCAGGTGCACCATCGCGGTCCTGGACGTCAGCAGGATGCACGATAGCTCCGACCAGCAGCCCCTGCGTATCGGTGATGATGTGTCGTTTCTGCCCTTCACCTTCTTGCCAGCGTCATAACCGTTCGGACCGCCGCTCTCGGTGGTCTTGACGCTCTGGCTGTCGATGACACCGGCGCTTGGGCTGGCCTCCTTGTTCATCTGCTCTCGCGCCAGCATCAGCAGCGCTTGGTTGATCGACCACCACAGTCCTGCGTCACGCAACGATAGAAGTAATGCTGCACCGTCGTCATCGGTGGGAATAGGACGGGCGGCAGCATCCGCCAGGGAAGGCCGCCGCGAAGCAGATATAAAAGAGCTTCGATGATCTGCCGGTAACTCCAGCGCGGTAGACGGCCTCGAGGAGCGCGCGGTGGCAGAAGCGGCTCCAGAACCGCCCATTCCGCATCCGTCAAATCGCTTGGCAAGCGCTGCTCGCTTCGGGCAAACTGCTTGCGGGTGGTATCGGTCCACATGGGATCCTCCGTCGAGGTGTTGCAACACCGGCTTGAATCACATCATGCTGATATCACCCAACTTCTTTTTCGGTCAGGCTCTGAGGCCTGTACTCCAGACGATGGAGACACGCGATGACCGAAGCCGACTGGCCTGTCATCCCCTTCGAGCGTTGGAAGGATACCTGTGCCATGCTCGCAGCGGCACTTGGCAGATTAGCCAAGTTGGGGGTCCGCTTATCGCGATCAGGCGCCGGAAGCAGACAGTCCGCAGTCGGCCCAATTGCCGACCGGCGGCTGTCCCATAGACCGGTCGGTCTGCAACGTGCCCTAATTCCCGTCATTCGGTGGATTGATGCGCGCACCTAAAAGCGGACGTTCGAGAAAGATTTATTGCTAGCTGGGTAGAGGCAGAACTTTGGCAAACGCAGCTTTAAGCCGCGCGTTGTCTGCGGCCGGATTTCTCATCAGCTTCCGGCTGAAGTCCTTCAGGTGACTATGACCCATGCACGCCATCAAGGCGCATACGGTCAGCTCAACAATATTGAAGGCTTTGATCGGAATCGTTGGGAAGTGCTCAGACACCAGTGCTGCGTTGGGGACATGCTCCTTGTCTCCAAAGTTGCGACACGGCTGACAGTGATAGAAGTCGTTCTTGTCCCCTTTTTCGGGAGCCTCGTAGCGGAAGGCGAGGAAGGTTTTGGTGCCCTCCACCTTAGCCCACTGCCCTATGAATAGACGGAACGCGAATGGAGTGTCGTCGAAATTCCAGCGGAGCCACAGGCCGAGGATCTCTTCCTCTTCACTTCCCGACGGTGGCATGACGAGAATCTTCCTTGTGGGCAGACTGCCTACGGGCTTCCGAGGTAAGTTGTGATGCTCTCCGCCGTCGAAGATGGCGAAATTTCCCGATATCCGGCGCTCGAACATAGCCACTTCGGTCGTCTTGGCATGTCGATACCAGCTTAAGCCTGCGGTTTGGAGACTGTCGAGGATCAGCCGCACCGCTTCGCGCTCTTCGTACATGCGTCAGCCGAACGTCACGCGACGCATCGGACCGTAGGTTATGTCGCCGAGCTTCTCCACGGCACGCCGGTCGCCAAAGTTGTGAAAGTCGGCTCGAAAGCGGGTAACCGCTTCACGTGCGACGAATCGAGATGTGTCTTCGGCGAGGAAGAAGCGGACCGCGTCCGCCACGATGTAAGCGTCCTGAAGTTCGTCGATCTGGTCATCCCCGGCGAGCCGATACCAATCGAAGACGGTTCGACCGAGATAAGTCGAGACCTTTTCGTTGCGGTACTTGGCCAAAATGTCCCACCGGAGGAACTCGGTAGGGTCCGAAGCGGCCCTGTGCCAGCTGACGGGATCTGCGACGTCGATCTTCGCCGGGTCAATCAGGAACGGCAATCGATCAATGAGATGGAGACCGTCCACCAGAACGTCCATCGGTCTGAACACGGCGCGCTCCAACCATTTGGCGATCCGAAAAGCCGCGAAAGAGAACAGGGTTTTGGGCGAGCGCGCTTCGAGCGCCCTCACGAGAGTTGCCGTCGTTTTCTCCCGATCTCCAACCTCACGCCGATGGCCATGGGGTTCTTTCCGAACACCTTGGAAGGCTGGATGGCCTGCTATTTGGCGGGCCTGCCGTTTCTGCTGAAGGGCATACTCGCCAATGCCGTATATGGTGGCGCCCCATTCGGCGTGATTGCGTTGACGGGAGCATTCGATGCGGATCGTTTCTCTACTGCCCAGTGCCACTGACATCGTCGTCGCGTTCGGCGCGGCAGACAATCTTGTCGGGGTAAGTCATAGCTGCTCGGGTGAATTGGATCATCTGTCCAAGCTGACCAGTACTTGGATCGATACCAAGGCATCGGCGGCAGAGATCGACCGCCAAGTCTGCACCGCGACACGGCCCTTGTACGAGCTGGATATCGCCACGCTGGAACGGTTGGCGCCCGATGTCGTCGTAAGCCAGTCGCTTTGCGACGTATGTGCAGTACCCGCTGGCGATGTGCAGGAGGCTGTGCTGTCGTTGTCGAGCAGTCCGCGTCTGGTCGATCTGTCGCCCCACACGCTGGCCGATGTGCCGCTGTGTTTCGACCAGGTTGGCAATGCCATTGGCCGCGAGCACGCTTCTGCCCAACTTCGCGAGAAATGGGATGCAACGCTGGCCGAATATCGGGGCCGCCACGCGGGGAGCAGACTTCGCGTGGTGTTTCTCGACTGGCTCGATCCGCCGTTCGTCGCCGGTCACTGGGTGCCGGACATGATCGAGGCTTTGGGCATAACCTGCCTTCTGGGCAAAAGCGGCGAACCATCCTTCAGGGTCGAATTGGATCGGATCGTGAAGGCCGCGCCGGATATCGTCATCATCGCATGCTGCGGCATGGACGAAGGCCGGGCAAAAGCAGATACAGTCCCGTTCGATTGCCCGGCTCTGTTTCTCGACGGGCATATGCATTTCAGCCGCCCCAGTCCGGCCTTGCTGCCCAGCATGGCCATGCTGTCAAACGCGGTGACGGAGATCCCGGAACTTGCCTGAGCCGAGCTATTGGAATTTGCATGAAGCCGCCTGCGCGCGCGGGGATTTCACCTATACTGATCCCGATACCGGCTACGTGGTGTTTACCCGCCTTGGCCTGTTACAGCGCGAACGGTGCTGCGGTGCCGGTTGCCGCCATTGCCCGTTCGATCATGATGGTGTGAAACTCGCGGCGCGTGCCCGAAAGATACAACAAGCAGCATGGCTGACGGATGCTCCGGAACGCACGGATGCTCCGGTAACTCTGCTTTTCTGGAGCGGTGGGAAAGACAGCTATCTTGCCTATCGCGCGCTGCAAAGGGCCGGCCATGCCGATATCGTCCTGCTGACCACCTTCGATGCGCTCAGCCGAACCATCGCGCATCAGGAATTTGCGATTTGCGTGGCGGTCGAACAAGCCGCGCATCTCGATGTGCCGCTGATCGGCGTACCGCTTCATCCGGGTGCAGATTATGTGGAGCAGATCATCGCCGCGCTCGATCTGGTGCCCGATTGCCAACGCCTTTGCTTCGGCGATCTTCATTTGGCGCATATTCGCGAATGGCGCGAACAGGCATTCGCCGGTCATTCGCGCACGGCGGATTTAGATTTGGTCTTCCCGCTATGGAATGCGGATTACGACAGGCTGCTGGCAGATCTGCATGCATCGGGCGCCACCAGCATCGTCAGCGCGGTCGCCCCCGATCTGTCGCAGATCGCTGTTGGAGACGTGTTCGATGCAAAGCTGCAGGCACGGTTGCCCGCTCGCGTCGATCCGTTCGGGGAGAATGGCGAATTCCACACACGCATAACGTGGTTGCCATCCCCGCCGAAACCGGACTGCCTCTAATCCGTCAGAACCGCGCGCGGGCACCGATGAAGACGGAACGGCCGGGCGTTTTGAAGCTGAAAACGTCCTCGTAACCCCATTTGCCAGATTTTCGAGCCGACCAAACAGATTGACCTGATCGTTCAGCCTCACGTCGGCATTCAGATTCACGAGCACTTAGTCATCCAACCGCACGAGTATGGGGAGAAAGGATGGATCGGTAAAGGCATTGTCGCCCGTCTCGCCATCATAGCGCGCCACCAGTGTCACCCCCGCCCGCATCGGCCGGCGCACGCCAGTCGATCGCGACGCTGCCCATGTGCTCCGGGCGGCGGATTTCCCGAACTCCGTTTTCGCGCGCATTTAGATAGGTGTACGACTCATTCACACTCCTCGCGCATTACGGGGGCCGGAATTCTTCATGAACGAGCGGGCAGGTACTAACGATCCCACCTGGGCCCGTGAACGGCAGCAATGTCGGCGACAACAGACGAACTAGTGGGTTCGGCGAATATCAGCTGTCCTGACTATTATGTAGGAGCCGCACAGAGGTAAGTCGGCCGCCATCGAGCCGCTGAGCACCGTGATGGCGAGCGCTCCCTCGCTTTGAAAGCGACCCAAGAAGCGGACATTCCGCGTGATTATCAAAGGTAGAGACTTCGTTCTGATCTCTCCCGCTGCCGCCCACGCCATTAGCGGAACTGAAGCATTCCACGCAGGTTGCAAATGCATTTAATTCGCATTAGCGACTCTCAATATGAGAAACCTTGCTTCGCTCCTCGCCCTTCTTTCCACTGCTTCTTTCGTCTGCCACGTGGCTGTGGCTCAGGTTCCGAAGGAACCGCCGGGTAAAGACGGGAAGGAAAGAGCAATTGAATCGGTTGATCTCGGCACCGTGCGCGTGCGAGCCGCGAACGGAGAAGGCGATCCCGCGACGACGGAAAACACCGGGATTTATGGGACTGAAGAGGCCAGTGTAATGCGTGGGCTGGTGCTTGACGAAACTCCGCAATCGGTCACGGTTATTACGCGCCAGCTTCTCGACGACAGAAATCTCGACACACTAGAGGATGCGATAGAGCAGACCACCGGAGCAAATATTCTGCAGATCGACGCTGCCCGCTCCAACCTCTTCTTTCGTGGCTTCAATCTCGACAACATCCAACTCGACGGGGTGCCGATTTCGTTTTCGAGTAATTTCGCAGCGGCGCCCGATCTCTTCGCCTATGATCGGGTAGAGGTCGTAAGGGGGCCTGCTGGCCTGTTTCAAGGCGCTGGCGAACCGACCGCGGCGGTTAACTTAGCCCGCAAGCGTGCTCTCGCTGATCCGCAGACGATCTTCGGTATCAATGCGGGATCCTATCAAAATGCAAGGATCGAAGCAGATGTGACAAGCGGCTTGGCCCTCAATGGAAAATTGCGAGCCCGCCTTCTCGGCAGCTACCAATATCGCGAATCGTTTCTTGACTTCGTTCAGTCCCGCCGCCCGATGGTTTATGGGACGGTGGAGTTCGATCCGATCGAGGATACGACCGTTTCTGTTGGCGCAAGCCATCAAAGCATCGACTATGTGCCGTTCGCGGGCCTACCCGCCTTTGCTGACGGTAACCAAGCCGACGTGCCGCGTTCTCGCTTCATCGGCGCCTCATGGAATAGCTGGATCACGGATACGACCGATATGTTTGCCGAGATCGACCACCATCGTGAGAGCGGCCTGCGCTTCAAACTCACGGGGCGGAAGGTCGACCGCTCGACGGACGCTCTTTACGCAACGCCGGTCGGCGCGATCGATCCGGCTACGGGGAACGTGAACCTCAATGTGGTCCGCCTGGATTACGAACAGACTGACGAAAGCGTCGATGGTTACGCGACAATACCCTTAACCATCGGTTCCCTGGAGCACGACATTCTGGTCGGAGCCAATTACCGCGATTTCACATTCGAACAAAACGTCGGCAACGGTGCCCCGGTAGTCCAGAACGTTTTTGATCCGCAGTATGATTTCCCGCGGCAAGAGGCCCCGATCGCGAGGGGCTTCGTCTCCACGCAGGAGCAATACGGAGTCTATGGGCGCGCGACGATCAGGCCCGTCGACAGGCTAACGCTGATCGGCGGAGGCCGGGTAAGCTGGTTCGAAACCGAGTTCGCGTTTGCCGAAGGCGGAGCGTTGTTGTCGGGCAGCGAAAAACGGGGTCAACTGACGCCCTATGGCGGGATCGTATTTGACCTTACCAACGCCCTGTCCCTGTACGGATCCTATGCCGACATCTTCCAGCCGCAGACCCAATCGAATTTCCAGGGCAACCTGCTGGACCCGCGTGTGGGACGGCAATTCGAAGGGGGTGTCCGCCTTTCGCTGGCCGACGGTCGGCTAACCGCTCACGCAGCGGGCTTCCGCATCGAGGATCGCAACCGTGCTATTTCTGATCCTGACAATCCGAACTTCTCCATCGCAGCTGGCGAAGCCCGTAGCACAGGCTTCGAAACGGAAATTTCTGGGCTTGTTGCGGATGGCTGGAACCTGACGGCCGGGTACAGCTATACCGATGCGGTCGTACGTGCGTCGCTGCCCGGACAGGACGATCGACCGTTCCGTTCGACCAGGCCGAAACACACGGCTAATCTCTGGACCCGCTACACATTCGAGAACGGGCTTAGCCTCGGTGGCGGCGCGCGCTATTCAAGCGCCTTCACAAACGAAGTCGGAGCTGTTGTTTTCAGGCAATCCGACTATGTGCTGGTGCATGGGCAGTTGGGTTATGTGCTGAGCCCCAATGTCGACCTTACCGTGACGGTCAACAATCTGTTTGATGAGCGGTATTATCACTACGTTAACAGCGCGGCGAACGGCAATCGCTTCGGCGAGCCGCGTACTTTCCTGCTGGCCATCAATTCGCGATGGTAAGACCGAAACACAGATACGCCGAAATGGTCGGGCGTATCATCTTGGCTGTGCCGGGAGGATACGTAATCACGCTGCTCGCAAGTCGCGCTGCCGCGCAAGTCCTTCCGCTGGACGGGCGCGAGGCGGCTATTGCCGCTTCGCTTGCGGCTTGGCCCGTCTTCGTGTGCTTAGTCATCTGGTGCTTCGCCGCTCGAACAGTGTGGGGAGCTTCTGCGCCGCTGCTCCTGGCCGCCCCAGTCCTGCTCCTCGCCGGGCCGTGACCGCAGCGAAGCTACGTGTTTCGATGAGCTGGCTCCATTCCTGGGGCGGGCTGATCGCCGGATGGATCGGGTTCGCGATCTTTCTGACCGGGACCATAGCGGTGTTCGACGATGAGATTACGCGCTGGTCCAGCCCGGAACTCTCGGTCGAAGGCCCAGCGCGCAAACGACAAATCGTCGAAGCAATGGCCGCCCTCGACGCCCGCAGCCCGGCCTACTGGTTTGCCGCGCTGCCCTCAACTCGTGAGCCAGCGATGCGCCTTATCTGGGAGGATGAGGAAGGCAAAATCGAACGTGCCCATCTCGATCCGGCGACGGGTCGCCTCTTTACCCCGCGAGACACCGGGGGCGGAGCATTCTTCACAGAATTCCATTATACTCTGCATAGCGGAGATGTTGGCTTATGGATCGTCGCCGCGATTTCGGTCGCGATGCTGGTAGCCATTACGAGCGGGATCATCGTTCACCGGCGCATTTTCAAGGACTTTTTCACCTTTCGCCCGCGGGCCGCGAACAGGCAGCGAAGCTGGCTCGACCTTCATAACGCGATCGGCGTGGTATGCCTGCCATTCATCGTGATGATCATTTATACCGGACTTACCATCAAGGCGCCTACCTATCTTCCGGTGCCAGAGGGCCCCCGGTCCATCGACACCAAGACTCCTTTTGCTCAATCGCCTTTAGCGGCCGCCCGCCCGCAATCGATCAGCGC
The DNA here is from genome assembly GCF_054740865.1 of Pacificimonas sp. ICDLI1SI03. Taxonomy (NCBI): domain Bacteria; kingdom Pseudomonadati; phylum Pseudomonadota; class Alphaproteobacteria; order Sphingomonadales; family Sphingosinicellaceae; genus Pacificimonas; species Pacificimonas sp. ICDLI1SI03. Next base: position 1,077,130 of record NZ_JBSQAU010000001.1, on the reverse strand, counting down.
TCTCTACGAAAGCGCTCAGCATGTGCTGGGCAAGGACAAAGTAGCATTCGTTACCGTTTCTGAAGGGGGGGGCGAGACCCGCTTCGTCGCATCGCGAGTAGTGAACGATCGCCTGACTCTCGACACCGACACCGCAACTTTCGATCGGGTCACGGGCGCGCTGCTGGGCACGAAAACAGTCGACAGACCAGCATATCAGACTCAGCGAGTCATGGCCGGCATGCACTTCGGGCATTTCGGCGGGACGGCGGTGCGCTGGCTCTACTTCGTGCTCGGCCTATTGGGATCTGGCCTGATCGCTACCGGACTTGTCATCTTTTCCATCAAGCGACCGTCCCCTTGGCGCGACGCGATTTCCGTGACGGCGGTGGCAGGCCTCGTCCTCGCCTCAATTGCGTACATCGCGTCGGCGCGAGCATTGCCAGTAGCCATTGCTGGTCGTCCCGAAGTCGAGGTGGGAATCTTCCTGGCTGTTCTATGTCTGTCGTTCTTGCATGCGGTTTGCCGCCCGGTTGTCGCAGCTTGGCGGGAGCAAGCCGCCTTTGGGGGCGTCGCGGCGGCTGCGATTGTGCTGGCTTGGGTTGCATCGGGAGGCGCGAGCACCGGAGACCGCGCGCTCGTAGCTATGACCGCGGTATTGGCGCTTCTTTCCATCTTCCTCATCTGGTTCGCGATGGCGTTCCCCCGGCTGGTCGAGCGCACGCCCAGCCGCAATCGCGCAGCGAGACAGGCGACATGATCACGGTTTTTCTCGCTGCGACCAGCTGCTTGTGGGGCATGGCGGCCCTCGCGCTCGCTATGCCTAAGCATTGGGAGCAAATCGGTCGTGAGAATACGCCGCCACGCTCGGCACTTCGCCTTTTCGGAGTACTCGCGCTCCTCATCGCTTTCGTTTTTTGCGGCACATATTGGGATTACAGCCGTGGAGCTGTGGTCTGGGCGGGCATGGTTTCTCTCGCAGGCATTGTTACAATACTGGCACTGGCGTTCTGGCCGAGGGCAATCGGTGCGCTTTTGTTAATCGTGCTGGTGCTGGCAGGTTTCGCAGTGCTTGTACGATGATCCATCGAACGCGGACCTTCCGCCCACCCGTTCTGGCTGGCGTGATCGCACTGCACGCAGCATTCGTGATCGCAGTGCTCCTAGGGCCGCGAATAGAAAAATCACGAGAGCCCGTCCAGGCGATGACATTGTTCGATGTCCCGGCAGACGCTGCCGCTCCGGTACCTGAGAGCACGCCGACCCTCGAACCAGAGCCGCAGCCCCCCCTGCTGGACGTGCCCGCCCCGCCTGAGATCGATTCACTCCTGCCTGACCCGGCTCCGCAAGCATTCGAGGTGCGCCCGCAGTTCATTACTCCCGTGCAGCTTATCCCCCAGTCTGGACAGGCGTTGCAGCTTCCCCGAGAGGAGCGAATTGCGCGCATAGCTGCTCGTCCTGAGGCAGACTCGCCCGAGCAAGTGCAGTCCGTATCGCTGTCTTCCGAGGAAAGTGTGACATGGGAAGCCCGCGTGCTCGCGAGGATCAACGCAAGCAAGCGCTATCCGAAAATGATGGGTAGCCGCCGCCCCGAAGGAATCGCCCGGGTGCGAATGACCGTCGACCGAAATGGCACGGTCTCTGCGCTGCGCGTGCTGGAATCCTCCGGGCACAACGTTCTCGATAACGCTGCGATTGCAACTGTGCGGCAGGCCGCGCCTCTCCCGGAAATACCGGCGGACAGAAATGCGCCCATCGAAATAACGGTGCCGGTAGAATTCTCGCTGGATTGATTGGCTGCCGACCCATTTTCCGTATTTGGTGGCAGATGAACGTACGACGGGTTCCAAGGAGACAGTCCGGAATTGGGAATGGCCGCTTTGTCGGCGGTACCGGCCGGTCGATCCACATTGCAGCCACTCCCGCTTCGGCGAGCTAATCTTCGATGCCGGGTGTTTTTCCGGTCGGGCACAATGAAGGAGATAGTGACGCGGGCCGTGATCTCTCTTGTCCTCGTGATGTAAAGTGCTCCTCACATTTGAAGCCGCGTCGTTCACGCTTTTCGTAAGGAACTCCTGCAAATTTCCACCGGAATTTTCGGAACGGACGTCTTGTCTTGGCTAGCGGACGTCTTAAGCTGTCCAGCGGCACGTTCGTTTTTGTCCCCACAACAAGGAAGTACTGGACCAATTGCTGTCTGGACGTGATCCGCAGGAGCTTTTCGCTCGATGAGTTGAAGAAAGCGTTGTCGGAACGCATGCTTACCGCCGAGCTCGACGATCATCTAGAGAGCGAAGGCGCTGAAGGCTCGGTCAACCGGCGTACCGGCTCGTCACGCAAGACGATGCTGACGGGATCGTCGAAATTGATGCTGGATATCCCACGCGATCGGGCTGGCACGTTCGATCCCAAGCTGATCGCCAAATATCAGCGACGCTTTCCCGACTTCGACGACAAGATCATCTCGATGTATGCGTGAGGGATGACGGTGCGCGAGATCCGCGGGCATCTCGAGGAGCTGTACGGCATCGACGTGTCGCCGGACCTGATCTCGACGATCACGGACGCTGTGCTGGAGACCGTCGGCGAGTGGCAGGGCCGACCGCTCGACGCCTGCTATCCGCTCGACTTCTTCGATGCGATCCGCGTGGAGGCTTGTGCCGGCGAAGGCCGGTATCAGGGATGAAGGGTTCGTGCGTAATAAAGCGATCTACATCGCGCTCGGCATATTGCCCGACGGGACGAAGGAGATCCTGGGAATATGGATCGAGCAGACCGAAGGTGCCAAGTTCTGGCTCAGGGTCATGAACGAACTGAAAACCGGGGCGTTGCCGATATCCTGATCGGGGTCGTCGATGGCCTGAAGAGCTTCCCGGACGCAATCAACGCCGTGTTCCCCGAAACGGTCGTTCAAACGTGCGTGGTGCACCTGATCCGAAACTCGATGGGCTTTGCGTCATGGAAAGATCGCAAGCCGATCGCTCAGGCGCTACGCAGCGTCTATCGCGCCGACAATGCCGAGGCCGGTCTGGCGGCACTGGAAACCTTCGAGGAAGGGCCATGGGGCCAGAAATATCCGGCGATCGCCATGAGCTGGCGTCGCCACTGAGAGCACGTCATCCCGTTCTTCGCGTTCAGCGCACCGATCCGCAGGATCATTTACACCACAAACGCGATCGAGGCGCTGAACTCCAAACTCAGGCGGGCGGTTCGAACCCGTGGCCACTTCCCGGGTGACGACGCCGCGATGAAGCTGCTATACCTCGTGCTCAACCAGGCAGCGACGGAATGGAAACGACCGCCGCGTGAGTTGGTAGAGGCAAAAACCCAGTTCGCCGTGATCTTCGGCGAAAGGTTCGTCATCTGATGACGATAATCGGCCTCGCGCACAAAATTACTGATAGTCCCGGCCATCAGGCACAGCCCGGTGCCGCCCTCCGCAGCTTTCCAGCGATGCTACGCCTCGCACGAGCCTTGGGCTGCTATCCCCACCAGACCAGCTTGACGCGGTCTGTCCGCTTTGCGCGGAACACATAGACCACGCCAGAAAAGGGATCGGCGCCGAGCTCTGCCTTTACCAGTGCAGCAAGAGAGTCCGGACCCTTGCGGAAATCCACGGGGCTGGTGGCGATCAACACCCGTGCATCTGTACCAGGGCCAATCACCGACGGACCTGCAGCGCATCCAGGGCGGCGGTCACGAGGGCCGGATCGGTGCCGTGCGCGATGGTGAGGCGCGCGCCATCCAGCTCCACCTCGATCGCCGTTCCCTTGCGCGCGGCGCGCGGCTGCCGCGAAGGGCGTGACAGCGGCAGCGGCTCACTCGCAGCTTCCGGCGGCGCGACCACCGCGGGCACGAAAGCTGGTACTGCAGCCGTTTCAGCTACGTAGCGCAGCTCGCGGCGCCAGGTGAACAGCTGCGAGGGACGAAGGTCGTGGCTGCGCGCCAGCGCGCTTATGTTGTCCGAAGTGGCCATCTGCGCCACTAGCGCCAGCTTCTCATCCAGAGGAAACTGACGCCGCCGCCCCGCACCGGTGAACACCTCAAAGCGCCGCGTCGGCTCTCTCCCCGGGCTAGCTCCCGCACATGATCCCGACGTAACTCCAAGCCCCTGCAACCGCCAAAGACCCATCCTCGACGGTCAAATTAGCGGAGGTAATGTGGGGAAAGAACAGCGCTTAGGGAAGTCCTTCGGCAGCATTCGCCAGCCACCACCTGGCCGAGCCTTATAGCGCAGCGCGTTAAGCACCTCGCGTAGATCTATTGAGAGCTTGCGATCGCGCTTCGGCGCTGTCGGCAGAAATGGTCAGATCAGCTCCCATTCCTTCGGTCAAATCGGTCGAGTAGCGCTTCGTCCGCTTCTCTTGGTCAGCCATCCGGCCACGGCTCGTCGGTGTCCACATCCCAAGCTTGAATCAGTCATGCCGCACCCGATCCACCGCTTTCTCAAACGGGCTCATAGATCCCGAATAACAGCAGGACCTACTTGGCAATACACTTGCTTCTCGCGGGCGCTGGAGCTCCCCCTGCATCTCAAACCGAGAGTTGGTCTATATCCATCCTTGCCCTCAAGGCCGCGATGCAGATAGCTATTTCTTCAACCGAATGAACCCCATCCCATTCGCTATCAGCACCGGACACTTTTGCTGCGCCACTGTCGCTTTCCTCCAGCCAGCAGCCTATCGGTACAAGCGTACTCGCCGCGGAGCGAGAGGCTGAATAGCGCAGAGCACGGACACGCGTGCCGTCGTCATGTTGCCAGACACCTGTGTTCAGCACCGCTAGTCTGGCGAGTGCCGGGAAAACCGCGGTTGCGATGATGACGTCAAGTCGGCGATCGGCGGCGCGGGCGCGGGCACAGAGAGCAACGGCCGCAATTAGGATGGAACGATTGAGATCAGTCACTGCAATTGTCAGGGTTTTTTCTACTTCGCCTACGATCAGGTATCCCGAAGGTAGCTCCTGGCGCTTCCCGAACCGGAACGCAGACTTCATGCAACAGGCCGTCGCCAATCGCATAGACCCAACCGGGAAGCGTGAGATCGCAATCTCGTGTCCATGCCTTACGGACGATCGGATTGACCGCGAGGGTTGGGACCTGCGTAGCGACATTGACTTCGCAAAGCGTCCGCGCCTCTGCGCGGTCTTTCGTCTTTTCCTGCACGCAGTCCTCATACAGCCGTCGGATCGGCGTAAGCCAACGACCGATCGGATCGTCGGTCTCGCTTTCCGTCGCCGCCTTGATGCCGCCGCATCCTTGATGGCCGACAATCATTATGTGCTGGACCTCGAGAATCTCCACCGCAAATTGCAACGCGGCAGCGAAACTGGGATCGTCCGCAATCTCCAAGTTTGCCACGTTGCGATGAACGAACATTTCGCCCGGCTCGAGATCGACGATCTCGGTCGCTGGCACCCTGCTGTCGGAACACCCTATCCAGAAGTATCGCGGCCTTTGCTGCCCAACCAGACGACTGAAAAATGTCGGGTCCGTGCGAACCTTGGATTCCGCCCAGGCGCGATTGCGGACGAACAGTCCACTGGGGCCGCTGTTGCGGAGTGCGAGATCCGCAGCTCGTATGTCTCGATGCAAGCGCGCTAATCCCCGGACGCCTGAAGATCGACCATCCGCAGGTACGACTTTAGCGTTCTGAACCCTTGCGGAAACTGGCGCTGTGCTTCCTCGTCCGAAACCTTGGGTGAAATCACTACCTCTTCGCCCGGAGACCAGTTTACAGGCGTTGCGATACTCCGCGCGTCCGTCAGCTGCAGACTGTCGATCGCACGAAGAACCTCCACGAAATTGCGCCCTGTACTGGGCGGATAGGTCAGAATGAGCCGCACTTTTTTAGAAGGGTCGATCACGAACACCGATCGCACAGTGACTGTCGGATCGCTTTCGGGATGAATCATATCATAAAGGGAAGAAACCCGCGCATCGGGGTCTGCTATCATCGGAAAGTCGAGCGCTGCACCCTGGGTTTCCTCGATGTCGAGCTCCCACTTGTGATGCGCTTCGACCGGATCGACCGACAGACCGATCGGCTTGACGTTGCGCTTGTCCCATTCCGGCCGAAGCTTTGCCACTTCACCCAACTCTGTCGTGCAGACCGGTGTAAAATTCTTGGGATGACTGAACAGCACGCCCCAACTCGGTCCGAGCCAGTCGTGGAAACGGATGGGCCCATGCGTGCTGTCCTGTTCGAAATCGGGGGCGATCTGCCCGAGCTGAATGGCCATGGAAACTCCTTCGTAATCTTGGCGACAATGTGGCTGAGTCAAAAACATCAAACAAGCGAATATTATCTATACTTGGAAGCAAATATGTTGCTCCGTATCGCCTGCTGCCTTCGTGCGGTTTTGCATTGTGAGATATTTTGATCTCTACAGATAGCCAACCGCGATGCTGAAGCTCAACATAACCGTTCTTATCAAACCGGCGCGGCGACCCCATTCACGCCTTCTATCGAAAGTCTCAAGACCGGGACGGCATACTCTATGGGAGGCTGCCGTCGCCGGATCGTTTTTGTTCCTGTGTTCCTACAGAACGGCGAGGATTGTCCCAAGCGGCAAAACGACCAGGAAAATGAGCGCAGCCATATAGAGTCCATCACCTATCGCTCCAGCATTGTGAAAGGCATTGAGCCCGAGTGCACAGCCTCTAGCTGCCATCGCGAGCGATATGACGAGCGATCAGGAGCCCCGCGTAGACCTATCCGGCCCCGGTCGCGACGCTTCATGAGCAGCTTCGAGACATAAAGGGTGTACAAGCATAAACGCTGTCTCCTTGTAGGACGACCATCATCCGGCTTATATATATATTACGTAAATGAACATAATTGCACTTTGAGATGAAGGATTATGCTGCGTGGATATCGCTATCGCCCGGACCTTCTTGGAAGTGGTGAAAACCGGCAGCTTCGTCGGGGCGGCCGCCAATCTCAATCTCACCCAGACGGCTGTCAGCGCACGTATCCGCGTCCTAGAAGAGCAGCTCGATCAGCCCGTCTTTATCCGCAACAAAGCGGGGGCAAAGCTGACCTCTGCCGGTGAGCAGTTCCAGCGCTTCGCCACCACGCTTGTACAGGTTTGGGCGCGTGCGCAGCGCGCGGTGGCCTTGCCGCCGGGGCGTGAAACTGTTGTATCGGTGGGCGCCGAACTCAGTCTATGGAGTCCGCTCCTGCGGCACTGGCTCTTGTGGATGCGGCGCGAATGCCCTGAAATTGCGATACGTACGCAGATAGACACATCGGAGCGCCTGATGGGACAGGTGCAGGATGGCTCACTGGATCTTGCGGTGATCTATGCCGCCCCGAGCAGACCAGGTGTCATCGCCGAGCTGCTGTTCGAAGAGAAGCTGGTGCTTGTGAGAACTACGCCGACAACCTCGAGACTTACACCCCAAGATCATGTGCAAATCGACTGGGGAGACGAGTTCGCCGCCAGCTATCAGGCGGCCTTCCCCGATCAGCCCAATGCGGTACTTTCGATCAGCTATGGCCCTCTGGCTCTGGAATATATCTTGGCGACTGGTGGCAGTGGTTATTTTCGCAAAGGGTTCATTCGCACTTATCTTGAAGAGGGCCGGTTGACGCTGGTCCCCGGCAGCCCCGAATTCTCCTATTCGGCCTATGTTGTGCATTCGACTAAGGCGGACCCGGGTGTTATGGATCGCATCCGCGCGGGCCTTCACGACGCAGCAGAAATTGCCGTATGATAAAAGAGCCTTTTTCTCCTGTTTGCTATGCTGCGGAAGCATCGGATGCCTATATGGGTTTTGCGGATGCTGACGAGATTCTCGCAGCATTGAATGAACTGCTAGAGGCAGAACGGGCGGGTACGCGCGTAGCGCAGGGTAGCCGCAAGCTGACAGATCTACCTGGCTATTCGAAATTAATGCAGGGCGTGCGCAAAGACGAAGCACACTGGTGCGCAATGCTCACACGGCAAATTCAGCGCCTTGACGGCTCTCCGTCTCGCAAGACAGGCGACTTTCTTGTCAAAGCAATCGCAATAGCGGAACCGCTCGAACGGCTGGAATTTCTCAATCGCGGCCAAGCATGGGTGGTTCGTAAACTTGAAAAGCTCATGCCGCATGTTCGCGATGCTGCTCTCTATGCAGACCTCAAGGATATGGCGGACAATCATCGCAGAAATATTGATCTGGCCGAAGCGTATCTCAACAACCAGCCAAACACGCGCTCATGAGCGTCACGGGTTCTGCTGATTGATCGGCACGTCAGGAAGTGCCGCAAGTTGCTCTGCCGTCATCCTGGTCGAGAGGTCCGTATCGTCGCCACGCTGCACGGGCTTGAGGTCGGAAATTGCGACATGGACAAAGCGATCCGGGACACTGTCTTCGATTTCAACAAGCAGACGATCTACATTCCCGTTTTCGTCGCGAACCACTGATGCCACATCGCCCAGTTCGAGGCCGCCGTCTCCGATGATTTCCGCATCCAGCAGCTGAATTTCCGTGAGACCAAGCGCCGCCTCCGCAGAACCGGCGGCAACGGCGCTCGCTTCCGCGGATTGTTCCATAGCGTCTTCAGCGGCGTCGTTGGCATTATTGCAGGCGGTCAACAAGGCCGCTGAGCATGCGAGGGCTGCTATCATCTTGATCATCAAGGTTTCCTCTCGCTCGCGTCAACTAACCGGAGGGCGGCTGGTTCCTTGACACAGGGCGCTAGCTTCAAAAATAATCCGCGCCCAGACAATTGCTATAAAATTGAATGAATTTTTTTGCAGTGAAATTGCAATAATATTCGTTTGTCTTATGACCTCCGAAGCAGGACAACAGTCCATCGAACAATTGCTTTTTCCAGCGCTTTGGAATCTTATCGATCGCGCCGTTGCGTTGCGATGAGAGCGCCGGCTTAGAGGACTGATAAGAATGGCGACGAGTGATGTGCCAGGGGTGGCCCTGCCTCCGGAACAATGGCGGTTGGTGGAGCAGTTGTCCCAATCGCTCAATCCCGCGCAAGCGCGCTGGCTCGGTGGTTATTTCACCGGACTAGAGGCCGGCCTGCGATCGTCCGTGGGGCAATCCGCACCGCTCATCCAGAGCGCAAGTCGTAAGCTCATAATCCTTTATGGTACAGAGACAGGCAATGCGGCGGAGGTGGCTCGCGATTTGGAGACAGCTGCAAAGGCGAAGGGTCTTGTTTGCAGCCTATCCGACATGGCCGATTTTAAGGTGCGACAACTCGCCCAAGAAGAGGATGTGCTGATTGTTATCAGCACCTATGGCGAGGGCGATCCTCCGCAACCGGCCACTGGATTTTTCGAGTTTGTCGAAGGTCGCAAAGCACCGAAGCTCGGGGGGAAGCGCTTCGCCGTCCTCGCGCTCGGCGATTCTACCTACGAGTTCTACTGCGAGGCCGGCAAACGGCTCGATCGCAGGTTCGAGGATTTGGGCGCAGAGAGGCTTGTCTCCCGGGTCGATTGCGACGTCGATTACGAGGAGGCAGCTGAAGCTTGGACTCAGGCAATCATCGAAAGGATTGGCGCTGAATCGGGGACGGCTACGATTGCTGCGGTGACCACGTCTTTGGTCGCTGCACCCGCGACAGTCTATGACAAGCGCAACCCATTCCCTGCTCCGATCATGGACAATATCGCCATCGTAGGGCGCGGTTCGACCAAGGAAACCCGTCATGTCGAATTTTCGCTCGAAGGCTCGGGCCTTGTCTATGAGCCAGGAGATGCGCTGGGGATCGCCGCGAACAATGATCACGCAGTCGTCTCGGCGCTGATTGACGCGCTCTCGCTGCAATCGGATGCCGAATTCGAGCACAAGCACCAGACGTTGAGACTGGCCGATGCATTGACGCATCGTTTTGAGATCACCACCGCCACTCCGCGTTTCCTCGAATATTGGGCATTGCTGAGCGAGGCAGACACGCTGCAGCAATTGCTGCAGGAAGACCGGTCGGGCGAACGCTCTGTTTTTCTCCACACGCATCACATCATTGACATTGTTCGCCGCTTCCCTGTCAGAGACGTGATGCCGCAGGACTTCGTCTCTGCGCTTCGTACCTTGCAGCCGCGTCTCTATTCACTGGCGTCGAGTCTTGCCGCCGCCCCCGATGAGGCCCATTTGACCGTGGCGCCGGTTCGCTATGATCTGCATGACGAAGCGCGCAGCGGCGTGGCATCCGTTCTGCTCGCGGATCGCGCCCAGCCCGACACAATCCTACCGGTCTATATCCAGAGTAATCCGCATTTCCGTCTGCCAGACGACGATGCGCCAATCATCATGATCGGTGCAGGCACCGGCGTGGCGCCCTATCGTGCGTTTCTGCAGGAGCGGGAGGTCCGAGGAGCAGGAGAAAGGAGCTGGTTGTTCTTCGGTGAGCGCAATTTCCGCACTGATTTCCTCTATCAGACCGAATGGCAGACATGGCTGAAGGATGGCACTCTCGGACGTATGGATGTCGCCTTTTCGCGCGACAGCAAGGAGAGAATTTACGTCCAGCACCGCATGAAGGAAAAGAGCCGAGACGTCTTCGCGTGGCTCGAGGAAGGGGCTCACATTTATGTCTGCGGTGACGCGGCCAATTTGGCGCCTGACGTTCATGAAGCCCTTATCGACATTGTAGCAAGCGAGGCCCGCACCGGGCGTGAGGCAGCGGAGGATTATGTCCGCTCGCTCCAGGCGGACCACCGCTATCAGCGCGACGTTTATTGAAGGCCCGATCCATGAAGACTGATACCATCGACCGCAGCCGCGACCTGTCCCAGCCGCTCGACCGGCTTGGTTCCGATGAGAGCATGAAGGACAGAAGCAATTACCTGCGCGGCAGCATTGCCGAAGGCTTGCTTGATCGGATCACCGGAGCTGTGCCGTGCGAAGATGATGTCAAGCTAATGAAGTTCCACGGCATCTACCAGCAGGACGATCGTGACCTGCGCGACGAACGTCGGCGTCAGAAGCTGGAACCCGCCTATCAGTTCATGATCCGCGTGCGCCTGCCGGGCGGCGTCTGCACGCCCGCGCAGTGGCTCAAGCTTGACGAGCTCGCCCGAGCGCATGGCGGCGAAACCCTGCGCATCACGACGCGCCAGACATTCCAGTTCCACTGGGTGCTCAAAGACAGCTTGCGGCGGATCATCCAAGGCTTGCATGATACCCTGCTCGACACCGTTGCCGCCTGCGGCGACGACACTCGCGGTGTCATGTGCACAGTCGATCCGCAAAGCTCGCAATTCCATGCCGAGGTCGCGGCGATGGCCAAGCGCGTCAGCGATCACGTGATTCCGAAGACCCGCGCCTATCATGAGATCTGGTATGGCGAGGAACGCGTGGCTTCGTCCGACCCTGAGGAACCATTCTATGGGCGCACTTACATGCCGCGTAAATTCAAGATCGGCTTCGCGCTGCCGCCGTCCAACGACGTTGACGTTTATACGCAGGATCTAGGATTCATCGCCGTCGGCGGGTCGCGTGGCTTGGAAGGATTCAATGTCGCGATAGGCGGCGGCATGGGCCGCACCGATCAGGCGCCGGAAACCTATCCGCGCCTCGCAAATATTATCGGTTTCGTTCCGGCGGATCAGATCATTGCTTGCGCCGATGCCGTGATGGCAACCCAGCGTGATTATGGCAATCGCAAGGACCGCCAGCGAGCGCGTTTTAAATATACCATCGACGACAAGGGGCTCGACTGGATCAAGACCGACATCGAGCAAAGAATGGGCGCGTCGTTCGAGAAGGCCCGCCTCTTCACCTTCACTTCGAACGGCGACAGCTATGGCTGGAATTCCACGCCGGACGGCCGCCATCACCGCACGGTCTTCATCCCGAGCGGGCGGCTAGATCTGAAGTTGCTGGATGCCTTCCGCAATATCGCGCGCATCCATTGCGGCACGTTCCGCCTGACCCCCAACCAGAACCTCATCATCGCCGGCGTGCGAACTGAGGATCGTGCCGCCATCGACGCACTGCTGACCGAGTACGGCCTTGAGGCAGACGATGCGTTGCCGTTCCGTCGCAACGCGATCGCCTGCGTCGCCTTGCCGACTTGCGGTCTCGCCATGGCCGAAAGTGAGCGATATCTGCCGACGCTGCTCGAGAAGATCGAGGAGATAATGAGCCGCCACGGCCTTGCCGATAAGCCAATTACGCTCAGAATAAGCGGCTGCCCCAATGGTTGCTCGCGTCCTTACATTGCTGAGATCGGGCTGACTGGTCGCGCGCCTGGCAAATATAATCTATATTTCGGTGGCGGATTCCACGGCGAGCGCCTCAACCGTATGGTGCGCGAAAATGTCGGTGAGGCAGTAATTTTGAAAGTCCTAGAAGAGGCTCTCGGCCGCTACGCCCGCGAGCGCGAGGCGGGTGAACATTTCGGAGATTTCACTATCCGCGCCGGAATCGTCCGCGCAGTCACCGAAGGACGCTTCTTCAATGAGTGATTCAGAGAAGCCGTCGTCCAATCCAGCCACAGTCGCTGCGGCCTTCGGCGTTGCGGCCGACATGGCTTACGGAGCTGTGACTCCGCCACTCTATCTGTCGAGCACTTATGAATTTGCAGGCTATGACCAGCCACGGCTCTACGACTATGGCCGTGGCGGCAATCCGACCCGCGATCTTTTGGCGGAGGCTCTTACGAAGCTGGAAGGCGGAGCTGGCGCCATTATCACATCGAGCGGCATGGCCGCGCTCGATCTCCTCGTAGGTCGCCTGAGACCTGACCACGTCATTCTTGCACCGCACGATTGTTATGGCGGCACCATGCGCCTGCTCAAGGCGCGTTCGGGCCAGGGACACTGCTCAGTCCGCTTCGTAGACCAGTCGGATGATGCTGCCTTCGCGGCAAGCCTGGAGGGGGTGCCGGCTCTCGTTGTCATAGAGACGCCCAGCAATCCGCTGATGCGGGTTGTCAATATTGCTGCACTCTCTGCAATGGCGAAAGATGCGGGGGCCGCGGTGGCCGTCGACAACACCTTCCTGTCGCCGGCGATTCAACGCCCAATCCCTTTGGGCGCTGACTATGTCATCCACTCAACCACCAAATTTCTCAATGGCCACTCCGACGTGATTGGGGGCGCGGTTGTTGCCGCCGATCCTGCGGAGGTCCAGGATCTGCGGCATTGGGCCAATATAGTAGGAAACGTCGGCGCGCCATTCGCCTCATGGCTGACGCTGCGTGGGCTGCGCACGTTGTTTGCTCGTATGCAAGTCCACCAGAACAACGCTATGGCCATTGCTACCTTTCTTGAACGACATCCGGCAGTCAGTCGGGTACACTATCCAGGCTTGCTCAGTCATCCAGGACATGCAGTAGCATCGAGCCAACAAAACGGATTCGGCGCTATGCTGAGCTTCGAGTTGGAAGACGGCGTCGAGGCGGTTCGCCATTTCATCGATAACGTTAAATTCTTCACGCTCGCGGAGTCTCTCGGCGGCGTCGAAAGCCTCGTCGCGCATCCAGCGACGATGACCCATGCCGACATGGGCAAGGAGGCTCGAGCGGTCGCAGGCATCAGCGATGGTCTTCTGCGTTTGTCGATCGGCCTGGAGGCCGAACAAGATCTGATCGTGGGACTCGAATGCGGATTGACGGCTTTCAAAACCTAGCCAAAATGCAAGGAGGATCACGTGCCTGCCTATGTGCTAATCGTCGATGTATTCGCCGTTATTTTTGCTGTGGTCGGCTTCTGCATGGTCTTTCGCCAGACCTTCGTCAGGCGACTCATTGGACAGCAGCCGCAGCCGACCTCGTTGAAAGAGGATGCGAGCGAAAATGAAGATCCTTTATCCTACATCCTGCGCATTGCCGGCGTAATGATAATGGTGTTCGGGATCGTGATCGGAGGCATGTTCACCATGCTCCATCTGAATTAGGAACAGGGAAGGGAGAGACCCAAATAAATAGTTTTCAATCGGTGCTCGGGCCAGGTGGAATTACGAGGAAGCCGGTCAGCGGCGGTCCAAAAGAATTGCCAGTAGGGTCGAGCTTCACGAGTTGGGTGCCCGTTGCGGCGTTTCTCAGGATAGTAGCAGTGGCATGTACTGCTTCAGACGCCCCTCGTCGAGTTGGCGGTCGCTGAAGAAGCCGAAGCCGACAGATTTTCGAAGGCCTGTCTGCAGGGTGGTCGCCGTCCCGTCGTACAATACAAAACCGAGTACCCCTGTCGGTTTCAGGTGGGGAAGAACGGCCTCTTGTTCGGGAGGCAAGATATCGTGATGCGTCATGCGCTTCTCCTCATGAAATAGGACGGGAAATTGACGTGATCTTTCACGAAGCCCAGCTTGGGGCGTCAGAATGTCCATGATTGCAGGCGTAGCGGTCCTCGTGATACCACTGATCCGCTAACACGGCATCGAGTATGTCTTTGCCGCCACGATTCGATTAGGCATTACCCGGTTCTGGCGGAATTTCTGCGGCTACACCTGCTGATGCAGCACGTCTCGTGTTCCGTCATCACCGGGTTCGTTGATGCGCTGGCGATCCTCATCTTCATAGCGCAGTTACAATTCTCATTCAGGAGTGTGATGCCACTGCTCTCTTGCATGTTCTTCTTCAATGATGCTCTGCGGTTCAGTTAACCCCGCAGGAGCGCCTGACGTCAAAGCTAAGCAGCTTCCGCATAAGTTATGCGGTTTCTTCCTTCGGCCTTCGCACGATGTCGTTCGCCCCAAAAGTTGTCCGCGGAAACGATAAGGAATGACGCAAATAAGCGGTTTGACGATTGATGAGCGCCCCATAAGCGGGCCCGATTTGCCCCATAAGTTTAGATTTGCGGTAGGATCGGCCTCATAAGTTTGGCTTTTTGCGTTGTGGGTCTGGGCGCAAGTCCTCGGAAGCTCTGCACCGCGCAAATGAGGCGAACAATCGCGCTCCTGAGCAATAGAAATGGCCTCGCATTCCGATCAGCGGCGCGATTTCCCTGCTTCTTTGCGTGGGGCAATAGAGACTACCCGCATTCTGTGCACCTGTTAGAATCTTGGCGCTTAGACAATTGGCAACCCAGATGATGGTTCGCGGAAAATTGATGGTGTGTATGAGAAATAATGGCTCTGTGAACCGACTGGCTGCAAAGCTGCTGTGGACAATGTTCCGCGTTTGTTCTTTTTTGCTTTTCAAACTTGATGCAGCGTGGCAAGATTTGCAGGAAAGGGGTCGACTCGTGCATCACAGAACTGGCCACCTGTCCCATTTGGCCCCGCGGGGAAATATTCGAAGGGTCGAGTGCCTGAGGAAGAGGCAAACTTCCATTGAGGAGAGCACCCAGCGCGTTTACGCCAGGGGATCAGACTTGTCTGCTGGTCGAAATAATGCGTGGTTCCGCTCTCGATGCGTCAAATGAGCCAGCTGACTACGGTGGTGAAGGCGACGCGCAGTATTCCGAATTCCGCAGCATTTCTGTTTTGACCGCAACTGAATATCGTCAGTAGAACGGGAGGTGCAAAATGGCTCGCTTCGATGTTTATCTCATCGGATCCGGAACACCAATCCGAGCCGAACTACGTGCAAGCGACCTTGATTGTCTCGCTCAGGAAATGATGACGACCCGCTTCTTGAAAGGAAGAGCAGTGAACCCTGACGAGGACGGGACCTGCAATGAAATGCTGATTCCGATATGCAGAATTCAGTTTGCTCTGTCGGTTTCGGGATAGAAGGCATGATGCCCACCAGCTTTACTTGTCGGCGAGCACGATGGTGCGCGGGTCTAGCCAGTCAAGCAGGGGCACTGCGGCGGGAGCATCGTGCGCTTGCCCTGCGCTCAGGCCGAGCCGGACCGGAAAGTCGCTGGTCGATGACCGCAGGGACCTTAGTCGTAGGGCCGCCCCGGGAGCGACCGGGGCAGGGATCTCGACCCCCTTTTTGCCGTCGCAGCCTGCTGGTGCGCCCGGACAGAAGTGGTGTCGATCATCTGGATATCGCCGTCGTAAGCCGCTGTGATCGCGTTCGGCAGACGCTCCCACACACTCGTCCTTTGCCAGCGCACGAACCGGTTGTAGCAGGTTGTTCCTGGACCGTAGCGTTCGGCCAGGTCGCGCCACGTCGCACCGAACCGAGCACCCAGAAAATGCCGTTTAGCACCCGCCGATCATCAACGCTCGGGACGCCTTGCGGCTTGTCCGGCAGCAGCGGCGCGATCACGTGCAATTCAAAATCGCTCAGATCGTGGCGGCTCGCCTTGTGGGCGGGTATTTGTTGCTCGATGCGGTTGAGGAAATGGATCAACTCATGGCGATGGCGCTACATGTTCTACCCGGTTTCGGTTCCGTTCAGCACGTGGAGCGCGGCGAATAGCGTTGCCATGCCATGCCATGCCATGCCATGCCGCTCGAGCGTCGAGATCTTTCTTCCGCCATTCGCCTTGAGGATATTGCCAATTAGTTGGCAAAACGCCACCTTTAGCTGCAGGAGGTGCGATATGTCTCATTCGGTCAAATTTGCTGATGCTGCACTTATCGATGACGCACGCTTGGAGGCTGGCTTACAGAGCCGATCGCTCGCCAGCCAGCTCACACACTGGGCACGGATCGGCCGAGCAATCGAACGGTCCGATAATTTCAATCATGCCAAACTGTTTCAGGTGCTGAGTGGAAAACTGGAGACCTCTGCTCTCAGCCATGAAGAGAAGGCAGTCTGGTCGGAGCAATTCGTGCTGAAGATGTCCGGAGCTGGACCGGACGAAGAGGCATTCTATACCGAAATGCGGAAAAGCGGGAAAGCCGTCGGACTCGATGCCGCCGGTAGAATTGTCCATGCAGACACCAAGCAAGCATAAGCAAATCGACGATGACTGTGCTCGCCGGGTCCCGAGGCTTGTAATACCCGTGTCGCACCTGTCTTTGCAGGGACATTTATTAACGCCGACATTATCCAGCGCGATGAACTCGGCGATGACAACGCGCACATAGCCTATGAGGCAGTAGAGCTAGCTGCCCAGCGTTGGGTTGAGCTCATTTTGAGTAGACGTGATCTCGTCGCGGAAACTGTATTCGCTCATCCTCAAAAGTGACTCTCTTGAAGGAGGCACAGGAGGCTGACGCGCACTGGAGCGCGGCATGTCGAGCTGTTCGTTGCTTTCGTCGCCCCGCGGACGCAGCGCGCCGCCGCAATCGGGCAGGTGCAGTTGCCGGCCTCGGGCTCAATCCGACGTTCGGCGCGCAGCAGATTATCGGGCGGCGCGCGCACCGGCGATATCCGTTCGGCGGGTGCTCTGTCGGTCGTTCGGCTGTTGGCGCCCTCACCCGAGCGGATGATATCGCAGGCTACTCAGCTGCCGTATGGCGGCGGATCGGCTCAATCTCCCGATTCCACCTTTGATCCAGCAGCCGAAAATATGCGTAAGCGCTGTTTTCAGCCCACGTCGGGGAAATAATTCCACGGCATGAGTTCTTCGAGGCGGTCATTGCGATGTCCGGCGGCAAGCTTGGAAAGCGTATTGGTGAGCCAGGCCTGCGGATCGATAAGGTTAAGCTTGGCGGTTTCGATCAGGCTGGCAATGACAGCCCAGTGTTCACCTCCGACATCCGAGCCGGCAAAGAGGGCATTTTTGCGGTTCAAGGCAATCGACCGGATCGATCGTTCGACCGTATTGCTGTCGAGTTCGATGCGGCCGTCCTCCAGGAACCAGGTCAGCCCTTCCCAGCGCGTGAGCGCATAGCGGATCGCCTCGGCAAGTCGGCTTTTGCGGCTCACCTGCGCGAGCCGCGCATCGAGGAACCGGTGGAGATCATCGACGATGGGGCGGCTATATTCCTGGCGAGCGGCACGGCGCTGATCGGGCGACTGGCCGCGCACATCGGCCTCGACGGCGTAAAGCTGGGCAATGCGCGCGAGGGCGTCGGTCGCCACGGGCGATGCACCGGCGGCGGCAAGTTCGTAGAAGCGACGCCGAACGTGCGCCAGCAGAAAGCGAGCGTGACACCGCCCCGCCGCGCGAGCACGCCGTAGCCGCTATAACCATCCACCTGGAGCGTGCCTTTGAACCCGGCGAGATGTTCGATCGGCCGCTCGGCCTTGCGATCGGGCGCGTAGCGATAAGCAACCGCCGGCGGATCACTGCCGCCTCGAGGCCGATCATCACGCGCGTAAGCCCAGAGCTGGCCGGTCTTTGTTCTGCCGCGCCCGGGATCGAGTACCGGGGCGGTGGTCTCGTCGGCAAACAACTTGGCGCTCCGCTTGAGAGCGGCGAGCAGGTGATCGCGCAGCGGCGTTAGCCACCACGCCGCGCGCCCGACCCAATCCGACAGCGTTGAACGATCGATATAGACGCCTTGGCGAGCGTAAATCTGCGCCTGTAGTAAAGCGGCAGGTGATCGGCATATTTACTGACCAGCTCCTGAACGATCAGCGCCTCGGTCGGCAGCCCGGCGTCGACGATGCGCGCGGGTGCCGGGGCCTGGATCGGTGCGGCCTCGCAGGCGCGGCAGCCATAACGCGGGCGCCGGGTGACGAGCACGCGAAACGTGGCGGGCACGACATCGAGCCGCTCGGCAACGTCTTCGCCGATGGCGTGGAGATCGCCACCGCAGCACGCGCAGGCCTTGTCCTCGATATCGACGACCTGTTCGATCCGTTCGAGATGCGCAGGCAGCGATCCCCGGTTGGTCTTGCGCGGAGCCGGCGTGCCGGCGTTCTTGTTCGCGGCATCGAGGCTGGCCTTTACACCGCTCAGCGCAGCATCGAGCTCTTCGAATGCGAGCTGGAGCTGATCCTCGTCGAGCTGTTCGGACCGTGCACCGAAGCGGTGACGCTGGAACGCGGCGATGATCGCGTTGAGCTGTGCGATCTCGGCTTCGGCCCTGGCGCCGGCGTTCTCAAGGCCAGCGATCCGATCCTCGCGCTTGGCGAGCGCCACGTCGCGCTTTGCAAGCTCGGAATGGGCCGCCACGACCATCGCACGCAGCGCGTCCAGATCGTCGGGAAGGTCGGTCTTGAGCAGCATTGAGGAACACTGAATCAGGCGTCACAGCCCTCGTCAACCAGCCAGTTGCGGCACCTGCGCACGACGTCCGCCATGAACCCGGCGCCAGTCCAATCCTTCGAGCAAAGCTCCGAGTTGGGCGGCGGTCAGCCGCATCACGCCGTCCCGGATGCCGGGCCAGCGAAAGCTGCCCTGTTCGAGCCGCTTCGCCATCAGGCACAGGCCCGTGCCGTCCCACCAGACCAGCTTCACCCGGTCCGATCGCTTGGCGCGGAATACATAGACGACGCCGGAAAACGGGTTGCCGCCGTACTCCGCCTTCACCAGAGCTGCGAGGGAGTCCGGGCCTTTGCGAAAATCCACCGGCCGCGTCGCAACCAGGATGCGCGCATCCGTCCCAGGACCGATCACCGCGTGGCCCTCAGCGCGGCGATCACCGCCGAAATCGTATCTGGATCGGCGCCTCGCGCGATCTTCATCGTCACGCCGTCCATCTCCAGCTCGATCGCCGCCTTGGAGGAACGCCGCGCCTGTCGGCGTGGATGCTGCGGGGGCGCGGCAACCGGCGAAACTGCGAGATCGAGCACTGCCGGCACAAACATCGACCGGTCGACTGATCTCGATGCGACCTCGGCCTTCTGGCGCATCTGGCGACGCCAGGTGAACAGTTGCGAATGGCTCAGCCCATGCCGCCGCGCCACCGCGCAGACGGTCTCATGTCCGGAATAGCTCTCCGCGACGATCGCCGCCTTGACCTCGTCCTCCCAGACCCGCCGACGCCCCGCGCCGGTAAAAACCTCGAACCGCTGAACCGGCTTCGTACCAGCATCATCACATGACATCGACATGGCTCCAAGGCCCCGCATCGCGAAAAACCCGACCTCGCCGATCCGATCAGCGCCGACAATGTGGGGGAGAAACAGCGGTTACAAATATGCAGCACGCACCTCCGGAGCAAAGAGGGCATCATCCAGCCAGCGTTCCGGCTTGTAGACGTCGCGCTCGTGGGGATCACCTTGAAGTCGCCCGCCAGAACCACAGGCGCGCCGCTGGCCAACAGATCAGCCGCGTGTGCGATTAGGCTCTCGAACTATGCAAGCTTGTAGTCAAACTTGGCTCTGGGTCATGTGGGAGACCGCGTCGGGTAACGAAGATCTCGCCGACCTGGCTGGGAAGAGCGACACCGTTCCAGCTCTTCTGGCCCAAGCGTCTTCAATGACCCTTGCAATAGGGACGCTAGAGGCCTTTTATATTTCGTAGTTGATTAACTCTTATGATGCTATCATCTTCCCCATAAGAGGTGTATGATGGCAAACGTTCAGGATATTCAGGGAACACGATTAGACCCCATTGCCGATCGAGAGCAGGTTTCCGTGATCGTGAAGGCAGTAGTGCGCGCTACGCAGCAATGGCATTTGTCGGGTCACGAAGCGGCAGCCTTGTTCGATGTGCCTCAGGCGACCTGGGACCGGATGAAGCAGGATACGTTCAAGGGTCGGCTAGACCGTGACAAGGTGACGAGGGCCAGCCTTATCATCGGTATCTTCAAGGCACTGCGCCTCCTCTTCAATGGACCTCTTACGACCGGTTGGCCAACGCTCGCCAACAAGGGGGCACCTTATAATGGCCGGCGGCCGATCGACATGATGATTGCAGGCGGCATTCCTGCGATGGCAGCAGTGCGCCAGCATCTCGATGCCTTGCGTGGAGGGGTGTGACCTGACGTGCAGCTTGCAGAAAGACCTGTCCCGCGCGATCTTCCGCTAATTGAATTGGCAGAGCCGACCACGATACGAATGATCAGCACCGCCTATCTCGATGAGCCGGCAATGCAGCCGCTCGCCGACACCGATGCAGCGCTTGAAGTGCTCGAGCGCATTGAGGGGAAGACATCACTTCGGCAGAACGACGACACTCCGCTGCCCGCGGGAGTACGCCAGGATGAGCTTCTGACGCCCGCTTATGGCTATGGCTGGACCTACGTGAACGCAGCCTTTTGCTACACACGGTCGAAAGGAAATCGGTTCAATGGCAGCGGCCGGGGAGCGTGGTATGCGACTTTTGCCGACCAGCCTGTGCAAACCGCATTGGCCGAAGTCGGACATCACCTGACCCGCGAACTCGCAAACGTCGGTATTTACGAGAATGTCACGCGGTATCGGGAACTGGTCGCTGGCTTCATTGGGCCGTTCGTCGATCTCCGCGGCGAGGCGAGCGCCGATTATCTCCATCCGGATGAAAGCGTCGGTTATCCAGCAGGGCAGGCACTGGCGCGGGAATTGCGGGAGGCCGATTTCGGCGGGGTCGTCTATCCTTCGGTCCGTCGCAAAGGCGGTATGTGCCTTGCCGCTTTTCGGACGACGATGGTGCAGAACATCCGACAGGGTGCCACATGGAAGTTGAGCTGGTCTGGCTCAGAGAGATTTACATCTCAAAAGCTTTGATCGACAACGGCCCAACTGGATGGGTGAGTGCCGCGGGGAATTGGAAGACCGACTAGTAGTCCCTGGTCGAGCCCTTCCCTATCCGCTTAACGCATACACAGTGCGTAGGAAAAGCAAATGTAAGGAGGTGCAAAATGAGCGACCGTATCATGGCGCCTCGTGGCAGCGCTGCCCTTCGCAGCCGAATTCGCTATTTAATTGAGACAGCGTTAGGCCGCGACCTGGACGCAGCCTACCTCTACGGCTCGCATGCACGCGGTGATGCTGGATCAGACAGTGATTGGGATGTCCTTGTTATACTTCATGAAAGCGCAGATTGGCGAAAATCACGCGCACAAATGCGGCAGCTTACGGGGCAATTAGCCGAGGAAACTAACGAGTTCGTTAGTATTTTGCCCTTGCGCTGGTCGGATGCAGATGAGCATGCGGGCTTGCTTACGAACGTGGCGCGCGAAGGGCAGCGATTATGAGCGCTGAGCACGAGAAGTCGCTCCCCGTCGAACTTAGACTGCCCTCTATTTTCCTTGAGGCAGATAGACAGGGTCCAGTCTTCGCCGCCGGCTTGAGCAGCGTGCTGATGATCAGCTTACTTGTGTTCGGCTATTGAATCCACATATTTACCCTGCAGACTATGACAACGACCTATTTGCAGGGTAAACCATGACAGTCCAGCCGTTCTCGGATGAACAATCCCGAGTGATCGTCAACCTGGAACACACGTATCAGGTATGGATGGACAGCCTTCGCGTGCTCAACGATCTGCCCTACAATATGCGCATCAAGGAAATATCAGGCCGCGAATACCTTTATGAGGTGACCGACAGGCTCGGGAACATGAAAAGCAAAGGACCGCTGGACTCCGAAAAGCAGGCTGAATTCGATCAATACAAGTCCGAAAAGGCGGAGCTGAAAGGCCGGCTTTCCCAGAGCCAGGCGACCCTCAAGGAACAGGGCAGTCTGTACAGAGCGCTGCGCCTTCCGATGCTGCCGGCAGAAGCGGGCAAGATCCTGCGAGAGGCGGACCGCCTGCGCTTTCTGGGCACGCAAGCCATGGTTGTAGGTACCAATGCACTGATCGCCTATGCGCTGGAAGCCAATGGATTTATCCGGGACGCTCCAAACGAGACGATGGACTTCGACATGGCCCTGACCGCGATCGAGGCCGATGACCAACGGCCGACTTTGTGGAAGGTGTTGAAAGAGGTCGACACAACCTATTCGGTCAATTCAGAACGCCCCTTCCAGGCGCGCAATGCCAAGGCCTATGAAATCGAGATTCTGTCCGCTCCGAGCCGGATTGGTGGACAGGTTGCGCGTGACAAGCCTCGCCCTGTCCCCTTACCCGAGCAGGAATGGCTTCTTAACGGCCGACCGATCGACCGCGTGGTCGGCGTTCGGGACGGCGGCGCGGCGCGAATGGTGGTGCCGGATCCACGGTGGTTTGCGCTGCAAAAGCTTTGGATGGCGCAAAAGCCCGAGCGCAACCCGCAGAAGAAACCAAAGGATCTTAAACAGGGCATTGCCCTCCTCAACGCCGTCTGGCAGACTATGCCGCATTATCGGCTCGACAACGCCTTTTACGAGGCGCTGCCCGGCCCGTTGAAACCTCATTTCGAGAAGTGGGACACGCAAAAGCCTAAGCCATAAGGGCTAATCGTCTGCAGGAAGCCGTCGTGCTGATCGCAAGCAAGGAGTTCGGTAGCTGCCTGGTAGCTTTTGAGAGGCGGAGGTCGACAGCCGCCATTTACCGCACATACTTACCAAGTCCGATGCCGCGAACAAAGCCGTCGTTCGCGGCGAGCAGTTAATCCATCTATAGCTGCCGTACATTCATGGCCTGCGAATGGCTCGAGCTGGGCCGAGAGCGGCTGTGGCGGCTTCTGCAGGAGAGTGGGGCAGGGATGGTCTTTTCGGCAGGATCCGTCTGTCTCCCGCGCAGCAATGCCATTGAGTCGCAGTCCGGGATCTTCCTCGCATCACACCGGCCCCTCACCATCCCAGACGCTCATCGGGGTGCAGGTGAAGCTGGTGCCCTCGGAGATTATTGGAACTGAACTTAGAAGAAGGGCGAGCAGGATCATTCGGGACCTTTAACAATACGGAACACCCGACGTTGGGTCCTGGGTGGTCGGGCGTTATGAGAGATGCTGGCTTCTGATCCTGGGCTTCCATGTCAGGGGAGAATGGTGCCCACCTCGCTTTCCGATATTGCTTTTCGTTGGAATGGCACAATTTCCTCTGCCCGGCAGTAAGGCAGGGGACCGGCGGTGCGTTTCAGTGCGGCATAATGTCAGGACAGGCGTCGGCAATGTGGTTCTCATTGTCCCAGTCGGCTTGGTAGAGAGCTTGCCCGTTCTTCAATTGGTAGCAGGACAGATCTCCGCGGGAACTGCGGACGGCACCGAGGGTGCGCCCATAGGCATCCTTACCTAACCGTTCGATCCGAAGCTCGCCGGACAGAGCCTGCTCCAGACTCCGCGTCGCGGCGAATGGATCGCCAGGAGCGCAGGTGCGGCCTCGGCGGCAATGGCCCGGAAGTTCCGGCGCATCAATACCAAGGAGGCGGATACGTTCATCGCCGCAGCGAATGGTATCGCCGTCCGTGACGCTGCAATCTTTAAGAAGGCTTCCGTATATTCTGGCCCCCTCACGGCCGCCCTCATCTGGTGAAGGAATCATACTCCAGATCGCTCCCGCGATCCCTCCGACGCATGCCGCTATGAGCAGGATGTTTGGTCCTGTTCCACTTCTATTTGTTCCCGCCGCGCTTGGACAACCGGGCCGGCGGCTGAGTCGGCGTCGCCGAAAATAATAGCGTCGGCCGCGGGGCGACCAGTCAACTGGATTAGAGCGTCGCAATTTTGATCTTTGCCTCTTGCTTTGGGCGAGCCACGGCTACCTGAAGGGGACGTGGCGAGGGCTTCACAAGCGAAGTCCGCACTTTTGTGGCGAGCTCTTCCAATGTGGCAAACAGTCTGTTCACCTGCGATAAGGGGCCGGCGTTGGCGTCATACCTCGTAACGAGGTATTCGCGTTTTTCTTTCAGCTCCCACAGATGTGCAGCTGTGCGTTTCTTCAGCTTCAGACCACGGGCTTCGGCAAGCTGTGCCCGTGCGGCAAGATCGTGCCCGAGGCTTCTTAAGGAACTCGCCGGATCCCCGTGGTTGAGGAGAAAAGCGGTGAGGTAGAGTTCGGCCGCATGAATGGCGACGAGGCGGAACGGCGCGTAGGAGAGCGGCTTACCGCGTCGCCCTTCTGTACGGAGGAGGTTGGCGGCTGATTGGTATTCTTCCGCCAGCCGAAGGACGTCGAGCGCGGAAGCGCCATCTCCTGGATATGGATTAGCGGATGGAGCCATATTCCGGAGGATAGCCTGCGAAATCCTGCGAAATGGTTAGACTGACTCCTTCCACGTCGACAACGCCTGACGTGGAACGGACATCCTCACGGAGGAGGCACAGCTCAGAACCGATATAAAAGGTCGGCGGATACAGACATTCGATCGAACTCATAAAAGGCGAGCGTCGAATGGCGCTCATCATACCGAAAGCTGATTGCCGGAAAGAACCTCCACCACGGCCTGTTGCCGATGATCGTTGCGGCGCCGGTGACATACACTTCCTGCCTACGCCCCGAAAAAACTGGATCATCTCCTTCGAAAGCTCGCCTTTCCACGGAGGTTTCGAGAACGGCATCAACCCCGATTTCGGGCATGGATCTTACAAGCTGTGCGGTGAGGGCAATCGCGGCCTGATGGTAGCCGCTATCTTTCGCCCGCGTTACGGAGATTGAGCCTCCCGGCAGGACGGATGTTTTGGCATCAAGATCGAAACCGTATTTGCCGGCGGCGCGAACCTGCCAACCGTCAAGATAGTCGGCTTGCCGATAGTCCAAGTGCGTTATTGAGAGGTCTGTAAAAAGCGTGTTCCCGTTCGAGAACCTTTGTCGGTACGCTCCGCGCAAAAAAGGTGATGTAATCTGCTCCCCTCCCTGCGCATAGAAACCACTGCCCGCGAGTACGGTAGTCGCGCCGTTAGGGCTTTCTAAACTGGCCGCCAAAGTCCCGTTTCGGTAGGACGCGCTCGTCCTATCGTCCAGAATTCCGTCAATAGTCCCTAATATGCCAATCCTGCCTGCAGCCGCTAGAGGAAGCTTTCCTTCTGCAGAATAGTGAAGGCCCAGAGCCGACGTCGGTGCCTCCTGTTGAAGTTCGACCGGCACACCGAATACGATGAAGTCTGTCTCATCCGTCACAGCACTGGGGTTGGTCCGGTAGGTAAGACCGAGCATTGGTCGGAAATAGCCGACGCGTCGGTCGACTTGCTCCAGATAGAAATTGATAGAACGCCGAACGGCGTAGGGGAGCTCTGTTCGGTAATATACCTGCTGGAAAACGTCCTTTGCCTCGGAAAATCGACCGGACAGAAACAGCGCGCGACCAAGTTCTAACTGGACTCGCGGCTCTTCCGTGAGCTTTCCTAACTCCGAAAAAATATAGATCGCTCGATCGTACTCGCCGGAGAGCATGGAAAGTGTGCCAGCGCGAAAAGCACGCTGAAAGGACTTTTCTCCGGATGCAGAAGCAGAAGCGGCCGCACTCAGTAGGAGTGCGACCGCAATTGCGAGAAATGAAGAAAACCTCACGGGGAGACGGCGCCGAAGCCTCCCCCAAAGCTCTCCACGCCCGTGCCAGACACGGGAGTTAGAGCAAATACTCCGCCGATTTCCTGGGCGCCGGGTCCATAAAATTTAGCTGTCGCTTCGCCAGTGAGAAGACCGTTCTGGCTCGCAAGCCTCCCAGTTAGGCTATTTGCGCCGCTCGCCCAGGTAAGTTCTCCCCCCAGGTTCAGCTCATTGTAGCTAGCGCCGGATATTACATCCATCGTACCGAATGAAGCTAACTCGGCCGAACGAGAGGCAAAATCAACTTCGACCTGCACATCCGCGCCGACGAGTACGTCGAGGCCTTCCGGCGATAGATAGACCCCGCCGAGTAGACCCGAAAATGTCGCCTCGCCAGTTGTTGGGACCGCATTGGCGGCAGTGGAATTGCCGATCGACACCGCGCCCGCAGTGCCGCTGCCCGTCCCGATGCCGGATTCCCACACGCCGAAGGACTGGTAGTCCCATCCGGTCTGATAAGGATCGACCGCGATGAGGATGTCGGTTTCCGCTTCATTTACCGCAGCGAATAAACCTGCGCCGAGATCCGCTACCTCATCACTTCCCGAGACGGAGAATCGAAGGTCAGTGCCGGCTGTATCGAGATCGATATCGGTTGTGACCCGGTCTCCGTCAAAGCGGGTGGTGTAGGTAGCGTTATTCACATTGGAGGGCGCCGATACCGCAGTTACGCGCGTAGCGTTTGCCTCATAGCTGAACTCCTGCGCAATTCCGCTGATTTCCACCTCAGTGGTGGCCTCAATATCTGAAAAGCTCGTGAAAGCATTCGACGCTGGCGGAGGCGGAGGCGGGGCCGACGTACCTGGGCCGTTGACGCCAGATCCACCTCCTCCACAAGCCGAGAGAGCCAGAGCTCCGGTGCAGCTTGCGAGTAGCGCAGCGTATTTAATCATAGGAAATCCTTCGAAAGAGAGCCGAACAAGGTCAAGATCGCACCGTGCGGGACATAAAACATTGGGGAATATATGTTTTAATTACAAAACTAGAACCTGAGTCCTATGCCGGCCATCACCTGAGTTCTGTTGAAACCAAACTTTAGCTCGTCATCAAATTCATAAACATCGCGTAGCGTCTCATCGCTGAAGTCGCTGTAAACCACTTCAAGCTTTCCATACGCGTTCGGACCGAACGGATATTCCGCACCGGCTCCCACCTGAAGCCCGCCCCTCGAATCTGACTCGCTTATTTCACCAATTGAACCGGTCAGTTCGCCTATGACATAACCCAGCTTCAAATATCCCCGGAGCGCGTCAGCGCTCCCTATTCCGAAACGACCACCAAGTCCGATCGAGTGGTCCGCAGAGAGGCAAGTGCCCGGGAGACCTACATCATCAAAGCAGTGCTCCACGTTGGAGAAATCGATGTTGGCGTAGGCACCAATAAAGCTGCTCCCCAAGGCAATGTCGTAGCCGATTTCAGCTCCATAGCCGATGCCGGTTTCCCCCTCACTTCCTGAGTAAGAGTCACTCCCGGAATAATCCTCCTCAAGACCTATATTATCGAAGCCAGCACGCGCCTCAATTCGCGCCTGTGCACTGGCCATCGTTGAGATAGCCAGTAGAGATGTCGCAACCAGAATCTTTACCATATGTTTTCGTTAACCCCTTATTTATATAATGTTTTTGTTGCGTTCGGGGCATAACGAGCGCCGAGACCACCTCACAATGCGCTCGTCCGTTTTTCCACGCGAACCGATGGACATGTATCCATGGTGAGCGCTCGACAAGAATATGGCCACGCCTGGCCACACCGTCCGAACGCACGACCAATCTGAAGGCGTCCTTTGAATCGGGTCGGCCCTGGAGCGCGGCAGCCAAGCACCGCAACTACCTTTGATCGCCGGTGCTACGATACGGGAAGTCCTGCTTCTGGGGTTTTCTCGCAGCAGACCGGACCATCGGCGTCCCGAACCGCGCAGACCCAGCATTCAGACGCGTCCTGAAAGGGGGGCAGCATGACAAGCGACATTATGGCTGCTGCTCAGACCGTCAACTCCGAAACGTAGGAACCCGCCGGACCGTACCAGCGAGCTAGGATGAGGCGGGAATGGAAGAACAAGCACATCATTGTTATCAAGGAAAGAACAAATGACGAACAAAAAAGCTGCCGCTCCCGTCGATCTTGCCGGCGTAGCTCCGGAGCTCAGGCCCGAAGTGTGCAGGCGCATTGCGGCCATCAGGGACTTCGAGACCTCGCCCGGGCGAAAAAACGCGGAAAGGTTGGCGAAGGGATTGGGCATCGGAACTGCCCAGTTCTACAATCTGGTGAAAGCGTGGAAGCATCTACGGGATCCACAACGGCTTTCGGGAAAGTCGCGTCCGCGCAATCGTCTCGTCGATCTAGATCCTGACCATGCGGAACTGGTCGACGAGATCATCTCAGCAACCCCGCACGCCACTTCCGATAAGATTGTGCGCGAAACTTTCGAAAAGGCGAAAGCGAGAGAAATGACGCTACCGGTAGCGGCAAGGGTCAAGCGCTACGTGCACGCCAAGCGTCCGGCTTGCCTGCCAAAATCCTTAGCAGATCTTGGTGACCTGATCGTGGATCATACAGTGCTGGAAATCCCGATCGATATCGGTGGCTCCGAGGCCGTGCGCCCGTTGGCAACGATGATCTTCGATATTGGGACCGATACCCTTTGCGCGTTGAAACTCTCAGAGCACATACCAAGCGCAGCAATCGTGGCTGACGCCATCACTGCGGCCTCGATGGCGGAGGCTCGACCAAATTCCGAACCAGGACCCCGAACGATAGTCATTCCGGATATGGCCGGTGACGGATGGCAAGATCTTCGCAACGCCCTCGTCCGGGCAGGAATTAAAGTCACCACGTACCCAACAGGGTCCTATGGCCACGGACAATGTGCCGAAGGTCTTTTCGGCCAACTGCATAACGGTATACGTCTTCGGCCACGTCTCGTCACCGCAAGTCCCGTGCGTCGCTTGGTGAAGAAAAGTTCAGCGTTTTCTCCGCTTACCCTTCACCAAGCGGAAAAGTTCATGCACGCTAGGCTCGGTGTCGCACCAAAGACCGACTTCTTCGCTACGTTACCGGAAGACTGCCTCAAAACTCTCAGGAGTAAATTGGCCAACCTGAGTCAGCGCTAATCGGTTTACAACTTCAAGAGCAAGCCATCGATGGCGTAGAATAGGGCGGCCATCCGTCCTTCCTTCTCCTTGGTGTCGAAAACATTCGCCTCGTCCAACGCGGCCAGGATCGGCTCGTTATGCCGCAGCACCTCCCGGCTCCAGAAGGCGTTTGCGTGCGACGCCTGCAGTTCGATCACCTTTCGACGGGACGTGGGCCTGTCGGCTCCGATGGATAGCGTCTTGCGTGGTGCGAACGGTATGCGACCCATCTTGGGACCGATGAGCTGTACGAGTTCCTGACCAAAGGCGTAGGTACCGGGCAAACGTATATCTAGATTGCGTGTAGCCTCGCGCAGCTCTCCATCTTCGACGTCGGATACTCCCGGCGGAAGCATGAGGTCGAGATCACACGGACGGGAGGACTGCACCGGTCTATCGGCACCGTGACGCCGAACGAAGCGTCGGGCCTCCTCGACCGCGTGGCGCTCCAATTCGGCTGCGCTTTGCAGACGATGTAAGGTGCTACCCAGGACAAGCCCGCTTCCGGCATCCAGCATGACCGCGACGACTGCGAGTTCCGAGTCACCCTTTAGCAATATCGACACGGCGGTCAGATCGAGGACGAGACGCATTCCAAAATTGTTGCGGAGATAGGTGCAATCCCGTGACAAGGCACGCCGTTCGTGCCGCACCAGCCTTTCGGCCCATTGCAACCTAATCTGTTCGGTCTTGCCGACAATCTCGCCATCGTTTTTCGCCTGCTCGAGGACCCGCCGCGCAATGTCAATGTTGCGGCTCGTCATTTCGTCCTTGACCAGGATCGATCTGGCGAGGCTCCTAATCGGAGAGTCGGTCGAGGTCTTTATCCGCCGAGGCCGTCTGCCCGAGTTCGCGATGATCCCTTCGAGGGAACGTTCCTTCCACGCTCCGCGCAAGTTGTAGAATGCCGCCCGGCCCAAGCCGATCTCATCGGCCAAGGGTTTCAAGGGATGGCCGTTTTCCGCCCTCCACACAGCGTTTAAACGCGCGATCGCTTCCGATCGCTGGGCAGGCAAAAGTCCTTCGAAGATCACACGTTCCCTCTCCGGCATCCCCTCCGGCCAGATATCGGATAGCAACCGATCCACTTCGGCTTCCGTCATGTCCATGCCGATTGGTCTATCCTCTCAAAAACGGACGTCTACTTTTATACACTTGATTATGGGCGGTCCGGCGCTTACATCCCGGATGTCCAGTTTTAACACAGTGACTATGGAGGTGCTGATGAGGAAGATGGTTTCGAAAGTGCGATTCGGGGGGAGAGGATCGAGCAACAATCGGTTTCCGGGCGCGTCGCGCGCTGGCGGGATGTTGGGGGCCAAGAGAGCCTGCACAGGTAGGAACATCGGCTCATGCGGACCGCAAGGTTTCGAGAGGCATGAGGATCTCCACCACCACGAAGGTTGCAAACGTGCGTGGATAGCGAACCCGCTCGAATGGTTCTCCACCAACTGCTGGTCCGACTCCGATCTCTACGAGGCCTCGGTCTACTTTCTGATCGGCAAGTTGGACGAGAGGAGCTCCTGTCATGGATTTTGATCACGAAGCGCTTTCGGACCCAAGTTCGTCGACCGAAGGTGACCTCATTGAAGCGGGCAATGGTGATGATACCGAATTTCGAAGCCTCGTCTCTGAACCACCTCGCGTCCGACCAAACCGCAATGGTCGTCGCCTGCCTTCGCATGCAATCAGGAACGGACGTGTAAGGTGGACGAAATTCCATAGCGGCGCCGCCCGACATCTGCGGCTTTCGCCACGATCCCACCGCGTTTCCAGCCGGCGTTCGACGGTCACGGGCAGATTCGGTCCATTCGGACGGGCGTCGACATGAGCGATCTAGCCGCATTTACACTTCCTTCAACTCATCCCATGCAACTGGTACGTCCCCCGCGATATGATGCGCGGCGGGCACGAGCCAACGGGCGCATACCGACACCGCAGGAATGTCGTCCCTATCGTCCTGCACGTCAGCCGCGATGGACGCCGGGCCGGATGCCCAGGCGGCCCTCTGCCCAAGTGCGTCGACACGCCTCAACTCGCGCAACGATGAGGACCGCCCCCGATCTCGGTCAGGTGCGCATCGAGTTCAGATACAACAAGGTGTATTCTACCACAGCCGACTACTCCGACAAGGCGCGAAGGCAGCAATTCCACGAAGGTCCGCACGAAGCGAATTATCACTATTGGCTCTCCGTCAACCCGCACTGCAGCGATTTCCAGTTCCAGCCCCTCGAATTCACCTTCACCGGCGAGGCTGGGTCGGTCAGATACACTCCGGACCTCGCAATCGAACTGGTAACGGGCGAAATCGTCCTGGCCGAGATCAAAGCCAGCCAAGCTTTCTTCGATCAGCCCGAGGTCAGAAGACTAGCCTGCGAAGCGGAAACCCACCTGGCCCAGCACGGCGTTCTCTTCGCCCGTCTCAAGGGCGACGACTTCGACCGTATTACCCTGCAAACGATCATGGAGGTCTTCGTGGACCGTCGCGCCGTTTACAGTGAACACGAACTCACCCAGGTTATCGAAGCGATCCGCAGGGGCGGCGGGGACATAAAACTAGATAAAGCCATTCACATCCTCGGTGGTCCTGAGCGTGAGGCTAGGGCGAAACTGAACTCTATGATGGCGGACCGCATGCTCGATGTCGACGTGAGTCTGCCCTTCACACATCTCACTCCGGTCCGTGAGGCGCTCCCTCCCAACTGTCCCGGAGCGCTGCGCGCGTTCTTGGCGGGTTTCGTGGTCGAAAAGGCGTGATCAACGAGCTGCCACTGCCCGTTGTCGAAGGTCAGGCGATCCTCCACAATGAGCGCAAACTCGTCTTCCGTGGGCGAGTAGGCGACTGCCTGCACTTCGTGGACGAGGACGAAAAGGTGTTCCTCGTGCAGGACGAGGAGCTAGGTGGCGAAAGCATGCCTGGCGTTGCGTGGTTTCTTCAGGAGTTCGTGAGCTCGAAGATTTTGTTTCCGACAAAGAGAGACCCGCGGGGGGATCGCTTCGAGCGGCTGAGAAGATTGGACACGGCGGCCGCTGTGACGCGCGATCCCAAGTCGCTAATCAAGTATCTCTGGGCCGAAAAGGCGAGCCATTACAGGGTCGGACAGAACGAGGAAGTCGCCAAGCAATTTGTCGCAGAACACGAGTGTCCAGAGATCCCCGCAATAGAGCTAGGGATCGCTCGAGACAAACCCTCACCCCTGCTTGATCAGTTGATGGCGTTGTCGAAGGTGAAGCCGTCGGGACGTACGCTCATGCGCTGGATCGCGACCTATGAGAGGTACGGCAAGGCCATCGGTGCCTTCGTGAACAAGTCCGGACGCCCGGTCGGTCACTCTCAGCTGCCGCCGAAGGCCGACCTTCTCGTCCAGCGAGCGACGGATCTCTTTTACGAACGACCGGAAGATTTCCCGACGAAGGAAGATGCGGGCGCACAGGTGAAGCGGTGGTGGGATATTCTAAAAGCCGACGACGTGAAGGGCATCGGAGCGGAGGCTCCAACGTTCGAGACCGTCAGGAAGAGGATCAATGCCAACGACAACTACGAGAACTGCGTCAAGCGCGAAGGCCGCATGGTTGCGAACAAGAGGTTCGTTGCCAATGGTGAACCCCTCGAGGTCACCAGGCCTTTCGAGCGGGTCTACATGGACGGAACGGAATACGAGCACGCTACGACCTATTCGGATCAGTGGGCCGAACTCGCCGGCAAGATGAAAGGCGTCTGCGCGATGGACGTTTTCTCACTGTTCAAGTGGCCGCACGCGCTATTCTGCGGGCCTTACCGGCCGGAGATGTCGATCCGGGCCCTGCTCGCCGTCATGACGCCGAGGGTGACAAGTGCAGAGGACATCGAGGCGGACCCACTCGGTCTCATCTACGGAATTCCTTCTTTGATCATGTATGACAACGACTTCGCGATGCTTCCGCCGACCTTGGTACCATCGCTAGCCACCATCGCGATCACTGAACTTGCAGCGGCCTATCACCACAATGCGAAGAACCACCTGGAAGCCTCTTTCAGGTTCGAGAAGAAGCGGCTTAGGGAAATTAAGGGGCGCATTCTGGTGCCGAGGCACAAACGGGACATACGCATCGATCCGCTCAAGCAGGCCGACATGACGCGAGCGCAGTATGCTGATAGGATTGAGGAGGCGCGCCTCCTTTGGAACCGGACGCCAAAAAAGTGCCTCAATGACCGCTCGCCCGATGATCTCATGCTGGAATACCTTCGCAAAGTTGGGGTCGGACGGTGACGCCTGCCGAGATTGCCCGGCAGTTGGCTAACGTCCCGCGAGGGGCTTTCATCCTGACAAACGATGGCTTGGTGTACGATCACGTGCGTTACCGCTTCAATCAAAGCGCCATCGGAACGCTGCTCGACAACAACCACCACAGGACGCCAATTCGCAAGAGGCTTCAGGTCAACGGCAAGATAGAGGTGTCGATCAGGGTCTGGGACGGCGACATAGACAAGATCGAGGTGCTCGATCCGCAGACTGGCGAATACCATCAGATGTGGTCGACGGACCCGGAATACACCGGTGGGCTCAGTCGCTGGGAACACCATCTCTACCGGGATCTGCTCAAGGCTGAAGGACGCGGCGGCGCCCTGCAGAAAAATCGTATCAATGCGAAGTCGAAGCAGAAGGTGCTCATGAAATACGACCAGGAACTCCACGCGATGGGGTTCCGCGAGCGCGCAAAAGCGGTCGCGCTCATGGAGGCCGAGGAGCGTCGCCAGGAAACCATCGACGCGGCGGCATCAGCCAGAATGGCGTCGACACTTACCCCCGACGAGTTCCGATCTTGGGAGGTGGCGCCGGGCGGGGAAGGGCGCGAGGACATACCCGCTCCGCCTCCCCAAGGAAGAATGGGGAGGAGGGCCGACATTCGGCATAAGGCGGAGCACGTACCACCGGAGCGCAAACCAAACTGGGGCAGGGCCAGCACCGCGCATCTCGCGCGTGATGACGGCACGTCCACACCAGATCCGGAACGGGAGGATTCCTCCAATTCGAAGTCTTTCAAATTTAAAACGAGGAAGTGTTGAATGGCAACGGATCAACAAGGTGTCCAACCTAGGCCACGTACCGGCCACCGGCATCCCGACATGACCGACCGCGAACTCTCCAAACGAGTCAAGGACGCAAAGAAACTAGTCAAGGCGATCTGGATCGAGCATCCACCGCAGGAGGCGAACATCACTCTTCTCGATGAATATCGGCAAGAGAACCTGGACATGCTCGGTCAGCCTATCGACGGTCGGCGCCTCAGCGAGGAGTCGCAAGCCGGCAAAAGCGCAATGGTCTTCAAGCTTAAAGCGAGATTGGCTGAAGAGCGCGAGGCCGCAGGATTTCCAAAAAATCCTCATCAGATAATCGTCGTCACGATCACGAAGAACATGACATTGAAAGGCTTCTTTCAGGCAATCCTGAAGCAGATGGGTGACGACTTCCTTGATAGCGCGGACGATCGCCGAGGCACTCGCACGAGGAACGAGGATCGCCGCACCATTACTGTGCTCGAACAGCGTATAGGGGAATGGACAAAGAAGCTGGGCGTCGAGTTGCTGGTGGCGGACGAGGTCCAGCGCCTGGCCCGAGCTGGAAAGGACGGTCGAGAAGTCACCGAACAGTTCCAGACCATGCTGGACCGCGGCGTCGTGCCGCTGGTCCTGATCGGGAACGCGAAGTCCAGGGAGTTCTTCGAGGAAAACCAGGACTTCTGCGCTCGGCTCGGAATGCCGCTCGACCTGAGGCCCTTGGACGCAACGGAGGAAAAGCCTGCCGAACTCTTCCAGGAATTCTGCAGAGACTTCGATGAAAAGCTGGTCGAGAACGGGCTGTTCGGCGTTCCAAGCGGCCTGGACGACGAGGATGTCGCTGAAGCGCTGGCGCGCATCTCCGGAGGCCACATCGGCCGCGTCTCGCGATTGATCCAGGAGGCTGTCCCCCTGGCGATCAGGCGTCGTGCGCTGCGTCTAGAGCGCTACGACCTCAGCTGTGCTACCAGGAGCTACGCGATGGCGAACGCCTGGATAGGTTGGGATCCGTTTTCGAATCAACCAGGCCAGTGACCACCGTAACGCTCAGCCCACCGGTTTCCTGCCAATGGCACCGCTTGCGCCAGGGGTAGAAAGCGACGTGACAATAAATAAAGGAACATACGAAAGCTCGTCATCCGAACCCTACCAGCCCGTCCTTCGAAGGGTCCGTTTTGCCGTCGAAGTTCAATCAGATGAGAGCATTCAAAGCATCGTTGCGAGGTCCGTGCGAGCACATTGTCTCGTGGGGACCAAGCACATCTTCAAGGCGGCAGGGTTGACAAAGGTGCGACCGGGCCGGCTCCACATTATGCCGAAGGATGATCTCGTGCGGTTGGCGGATGTCCTACGCCAAGAGGAGAGTACGCTTACTGAGAGGGCGGCGATCGCAAAAGAGAATGGCTACGCCTTCGGCGATTTCCTTATGCCTAATGGTGTGATCGACCTGAGAGCACGGTGGATCGGTCCGAATTCGCTTGCAGAAGCGTCGTATCATCGCTTCGCCTGGAACAATCGACTGCTGCCGTTCTGCCCTGTTTCCGCCGAGAAACTGGTCGACAAGTGCAGTTACTGCGAGCACCAACTCCGTTGGCGCCATTGCCTGGGTCTGGACACATGCGAAAGGTGTGGGGAGGTCGTCACTCGCTCCCCCGCACCTTCTCTTGATGAAAGAGACATGGATGGCTACCGGACCATGGCTCGGCTCATGTCTTTCCGCGCAGACGATCGACAAGCCGCGCTGGAGGAGAAGGCACCGAGATTGGCTATTTATGATGGCGGAACAGTCGCCTTCGTCAGCTTGTCACTAGTCAAGCTCCTCACCGATGGCTCGGAACGGAACAGACATGTGAGATCAATCTTAGCAATGGAGACCCGCGACCGCGCTGCACTTGTCGCAAAGGCCGGTGACCTGTTGGCAGAATGGCCGGAAAGCCTCCATAAGCTCCTGGAAAACGCGGTCGGTGAGACAGAGGGAGACCATCGTTCTTTCCTAAGTCTGTGGAAGACCCTGAAGCGTATGGCCAATCCTAATCTTAGCGGCAGTGTCGCGATGAGCGATATTCTCATCAACGCTCTGCCAGACCTGAGAGGGAATCTTTGGAAAGGCCTAGGCGGCAATCGCCGGACCTACCAGGTGCAGGAAGCGGTTCGGGTTCTAGGCATCCACCATCAACAATTTACCCAGTTAGTTGACGATGAGGCGGTGAGCTTCACAGAACTCCCCAGCCGTATGAGACGAAATCTCAAGTTGGGTGCAGATGAAATCGACACTTTGGGTAATGAGATCGAAAGTTCTGTCACAATCAGAAGCGTGGCACTTCGTATCGGCATTCCTGTCTACGGCGTCGAACAAGTTGCTGCGGAAAACTTAATCGAGCATCTGAGTTCGAAAGGTATGCGGTCCATCTACGAGCTACCGCGAGTTTGTTTTCGATCGGTCGACAGTTTTCTCGCCAAAATCGAAGCGAATGCCGCCCCAGGCCCCGTTCCTCTGGAAGCTAAGCCGATGCATCATTGCGCGAGCTTATTCGGGGGGGAACTGAAGCCTTGGGCGGCGATGATGAGGGCACTGCTCGATGGTTCGATTAACTTCTGGAAGAACGTCGGACCATTCCGATCGTCCGGCGTCTTCGTTATACCTTCCGAGATCGCGTTGCTGCGAGGCCAACGCTTCAACTATAGCAAATATGACTTCCCCTTTGCACAGGAAATGGCTCAGCTGGATTCAGGCGAAGTGTTAAATGTCAGCTCCGCGCTTTTTTTACGCGCGGGGTTGGCGGATTTACTTGGCTGTCGCCCGTACCGCCAAGGGCTATATGCGGACGTTGACGACGTTCGGAAGCTCGCTGCGAAGATAGTTTCTCCTATGGAGCTCGCTATGCACTGGGATGTTAGTATCCGAAAGGTGAAATTCGACCCTCGCCTTACCGGCGTACCCCGGAGCACATTCGGTTGGGATCGCCGAATGTTGGTTGCATCAGGCCTTCTGACAAAATTTTCTTGATGGCAAGAATTTATGACATGATAAGAGTTTGCTAGCGGCCCCCCAGAATATCGCCGCCGCCTCCAGAACCGCACACCTCCTCAAATGGACAAAACGGACACTCAGCGCGCGTGCGCGCGCCTGCGCGTGAGGAAACATTATATAAATCGAACATGACCGTTCCTGCTTTGTCCCCGATGAAGTCCTATTTTACAAGCATGAATCATTTCTGGTTGGACCCAAGAAGCGTGTTCGCTTGTTGTATGTTTCTGGCAGTGCGGGCGGTCGAGGGGCCTGTCATTGCGTTTTCGAACCCGAAGCCGAAGCGAGGTTTGATATGTTCAGGCAAAGAAATGCCGCCGCATGAGAATTGTGGTAGTCGGTCTAATGGCGGCGGGATTCGCGAGCCTTTCCGGATGCGATCAATATCCCCGCGACATTTCTGGCACTGGCGAACGCATAGAGGAAACAGGCCGTTTGCGGATCGGACTGATTGACGGAACGGACGCTGTTCCGGCACAGCCAGTACTGGAGCAGATTTCAGCGCATTACGATGCCACTCAGTTACTTTCGACAGGGTCGGCCGAGCATCTGATTCGCGATCTGGACGAGCAGAAACTGGACGTGGTCGTGGGTGAGTTTGCCAAGGCATCGCCCCTGGCCAAAGAAGTCAGCTTCTCTCATTCCATTGGCGTGCCCGAACCGGCGGACAAGAAGATTCCTGTCCTGCGACTAGCAAGAAAAAATGGCGAGAACGGCCTCATCCTGTTCACGGACAGGATAACGACACCATGATCGATGCCGGGTGCATCCCCGAGCCTGTTCGGCAGAACCTGTCGAAGGCGCGGCCGCTTGCCTGGTGGACACTGTTCTGGATCGGCAATGTCGCGCTGCTGATGTACCTGGCGATGGGATCCAGCCAGGCAATGAAGACGGCGTTTATCGAAGATTCGCTGAGCCTGGTGCCATCGATCGTGTTTCTGATTGCCACCTCGCTGGAGGGGAAGCCGGCGACGAAATTCTATCCTTTCGGATTTCGGCGTTTCAACAGCCTGGCCTTCATGGTGGCGGCAACCGCCCTTCTGTCCATAGGCGCCTTTACCGCGTTCGAGGCGACGATGACGTTGGTGAGGATGGAGCATCCCACCATCGGCATGGTCAAGCTGTTCGGGCAGGAACTCTGGCTTGGATGGATCATGATTGCCGCCCTGGCATATTCGGCCGTTCCGCCCTTCATATTGGGCCGCAAGAAATTACCGCTGGCACAAGAGCTGCAGGATAAAATCCTGTTTACCGACGCCAAGACGCAAAAGGCCGATTGGCAGACTGCGCTGGCCGGCATCGCGGGCGTAGCGGGGATCGGTTTTGGTTTTTGGTGGGCCGATGCCATCGCGGCGCTGGCAATTTCGCTTTCGATCCTGCGCGATGGATGGATGAACCTGAAAAAGGCCGGGGCAGAACTGGCCGACGGACTGCCGCGAAATCTGGAACATGATCGCCCGGATGCCGATGCCGAACATGTGCGGCGAAGGCTGGCCGCCGAATTTCCCGATGCCGACATCAGGATGAGGGAGGTCGGGCGGTATATCGAGGCGGAGGTGTCCGGTGTGGCGTCGCCGGACTTGATAGATCTGGCGCGCTTTGCGCCGCAGGAAAGGAGTTGGCGGCTCGACAGAATTACGTTCGTTCCGTTGTTTGCGAACGATCGCAGGCCCCCCTCGTGAAGAAGTAGGCCATCAGCTAGGAAGTGCATGCCGCGACACGAGATGGGACAGCTGAACGGAAATTCTGTGGACCGCATCGTAGCCATTTTGAAGGGGGCGGATCGCCGGAACCTGATGATCGCACCTGCAGAAACCAATCCGGACCAGTTCAGGATCATCGGATATCTCGTGTCTCCAGTCGCCCAAGAAACGGCGGAAGCGGGGAGGGAGCGGTGATCCGGATTGGCGCCACGGTCTGTCTGTTATTCCTGACGTCGTGCGGCTCCACGCCCTATCCCGGGATCGACCTGTCGGGGCGTCCCGCCTCCGAAGAAGCTTTCGAAATCCAGCAACTGGCTTTGCGGGCCGAGCTGGGCGACAAAGTCGCTCAACTGGAACTCGGAAAGCGTTATGAGGCCGGTGACGGTGTGCCGTGCGACCTTAAAGTTGCGCGCCGCCTGTATGAACAGGCGGCGACGAACAGCGGTGGCAGACAACAGGTCTATTCGCCGCCCGTCGGCGATGGGCCGGGCCAAATGATGGTGGTGGATATTGGCCGCGAGCAAAATGGGCTCCCGGAAGCGCAGGCGCGTCTCAACGCTTTGGGCTGGCGCTGCGCGGCGGAGCCAGCCGTATGAAAAGGGGTCTAAATGACTAATCCTGATGATGCACCGCAGAGCGCAGTTGAGATGCATGCAGCGCGCCTTTCAGCGGTAAGAGCCGTCGATCCGGAGCTTGCCGAAAAGGTCGAGCAATGGATGGCTGAATTACGCGAAAAGAAACCGGATTTGGCGGCCGAGCAGGATGCAAGGCTTCTCAGTTATTGGAACAGAAGCTTATCCTGGGGTGAACGGGAAGAGCGGCGTCTTGTTGAACAATGGGAACGAAGGACCGCTTA
Organism: Pacificimonas sp. ICDLI1SI03; assembly: GCF_054740865.1. NCBI lineage: Bacteria > Pseudomonadati > Pseudomonadota > Alphaproteobacteria > Sphingomonadales > Sphingosinicellaceae > Pacificimonas > Pacificimonas sp. ICDLI1SI03. Next base: position 1,037,377 of record NZ_JBSQAU010000001.1, on the reverse strand, counting down.
TAATGCTGCGAAAGCCGCGACGCCGAACATTCCTTACGATCCTAAACGCAAGCGATACTATTTGATGAGTAAGGATTGGGGCGATTTCCCAGATGACGTAATCAAGGGGGTCGAGTTCGAAAACCGAAACAGCGCGTTTACAGCGGTAAATATTGAAGAACACCGGAAGCGCGGTTCGTCAACAAAGTATCACACGAGTGATACAGTGCAAGTGGAAACCCCAAGACTCACCGTTTTGAATATGAAATCTGATCTCTTGGACGTTTACGACACGGACTCGCGGAGGTTTGTTGCTTCGGAACGATTCAAGAATATTATAACGAATATTGATCCAGATGGCGTTCAGACATGGTCTGCGGTTACAAAGATGAAAAACGGGCGCGACGGACCGCCCTACTGGATTTTACAACCGACGCGGCGACTGGACTGTGTGGACGAAGAGCGGTCCGATATCCAATATACGGGTCAAGCGAGGGAAATCACAAATGGCGAGATGGTTCCCACTCTCGGATATTCTGAGTTGAACAATGTCTTTATGAATGAGGCCAAGGTCGGGAACGCGCATATATTTCAGTTATTGTTAAAAACTGGAAAAATCGTCGATGAGGCAATTGTCGATGCTTACCGCGCAGCTGGGCTTAAAGGGGCATTATTTACGCCACTGCAACCTCGTATGCCGCAAGAGGATCGAGAAGAAGCTGGCTACAAAAATAGTCAATATTGGGTGATGAGGGGCTATAAATCATGAGTGATTCATTTCCCACAGGAGAAAACGTTCCAGAAGATGAACGTGCCTGAAGACTACGTTTCTTCCGTTGTTTACGAAAGATCACAGGCCTACAGCCTAAAGAAGTAGGGTATCAGTAAGGAAGCGGCATGCCGAAACTGGATATTGGACAGGTCGACGACGCTTCCCGGGACCGCATCGCGGCCATCCTGGAGGAGGCGGATCGGCAGGAGTTGATGATCGCGACGGCGGAAAGCTGCACCGGTGGCCTGCTGGCGGCGCTGCTGACCGATGTCGAGGGAGTCAGCCATGTCTTTGAACGGGGGTTCGTCGTCTATGGCAAGGACGCGAAATGCGATCTGCTGGGACTGGAGGAACAATTCGTGGATGATTGCGGGGAGGTCAGCCGTGCCGTCGCCGAGGAAATGGCGCGTGGTGCACTTCATCGTTCCCGCGCCCATCTGGCCGTGTCGATTACAGGGTTCGCGGGGCCAGGTGGCGAGGGGGACGAGGAGGGACTGGTGCATCTGGCCCTGGCCACGCGCGAGGGGGCTTTGCTTCATCGCGAAGAGCATTTCGGCGCCATTGGACGGGATGGGGTGCGGCAGGCGACGATCGAAAGTGCGCTGGAGATGATGGAACAGTTGCTGCGGGGGAAGTGACAGCAGCAGGGGGCGCGCTCGTCGCCCATCCCGCGGGCAAGGAGGCGCCCATCCCGACGTTAGAGGCTTGCCACCATGGTGCATTCGCGCGGTCCGTCCCTTCACCCGTGGGTGCGGCAAGCAAGCGCTTGGCCTATGGCCGAATTGGCGGCAGGGCAGGGCGCATGGAAGATGCCGCTCCTCTGATCATGACGGCCCTGATCGAACGAACCGCTCTGGCGCGGTTCGATGCGTTACGCCGGGAACATTTTCCGCCCGAAAGAAACCTGCTGACGGCGCATCTGACGATGTTTCATCATCTGCCGGGAACGCGGGCCAGCGATCTGCTGGAGGAAACCAAAGACGCCGCACGCCATGAACAACCGATGCGGGCACGCGCCGCGCGGATGCAGTTCATGGGCCGTGGCTGTTCCATCCTGATCGAATGCGAGGAATTATGCGATCTGCGGGACAGGCTGCGTAGCCTGTGGGAGCCGTGGTTGATCCCGCAGGATCAACAGCGCTGGCGGCCCCATGTCACGGTTCAGAACAAGGCTGAACCCAAAGCCGCGCGCGCCCTGTACGATCGGCTGGACCGCAGCTTTTCCCCCTGGATGTTCCAAATCGATGGCGTCACATTATGGTGGTATCGAAACGGGCCGTGGGAAAAGCTGCGTGATGTCCGGTTCAGATAAGGCTGGTCAAGCAACAGTTCCGATATCGTCGCAACTGAGGCCGAACGCGGCGAGACCGGCTTCGAGAAGCGACGCGAGCATGGGCGTTTCCATCAGTTCATCGACAATGTCGGTGCCGCTTTCGGTAATCGCCTCCTTCGCGTCCTCCCATTCCGACGCTTCATAATCGCCGCGGCCAATTGCCATCAGCGCGTAGAGTTCGGCCTGCTCATCCTCCGAAAGATCGGCAATGGCGGTCGCGATTTCCTCTTCTACCGAGGAGTTTGCCTCGTCATCCAGGACATCAATCGAATCGTCATCGCTGGCATTGCTGCCGTCATCCGGATCGGTGCCTGGCACCTGGGCATCATATTCGCGGGCACGGACGACGATGCGACATACTTCGTCGAGGGAAATCTCCATATCCATGATCTGTGCTTCGTCCTTCTGGTCAATGTCCAGAGGCAACGGGACCGACGCGGACTGGTTCCCTGCCGCGCCGCGAACCGCCCCCTCAGGCGGGCGAACGGGTGCCAGCAACGACAAGACCAGTGCAGATGTTTCAGCAGCTTATCCTGGCAGAGCGAGAGCTATGCTTCATCGCCGTAAATGGCGGTCGTCAGCGTACCATCGGCCAGGGCCATGCCCCGATACATGCCTGGTGTGTTGAAGGAATAGACCGGGGTGCCATCGGCGGCCACGGCGATGACGCCGCCCGCGCCGCCCATGCGCCGGATATCCGCCTGCACCGTGTCCGCCGCCTGCTGCAGTTTTTCGCTACGATAGCGTATTTCCGCACTGATTGCCGCGGCGGCATTGGCGCGAATATAGAATTCGCCGGACCCGGTCGCCGAGACCGCGCAGCCGCGATTGTCGGCATAGGTGCCGGCGCCGACAATGGGGGAATCGCCGACGCGACCGAATCGCTTGCCGGTCAGACCGCCCGTGGAGGTGGCAGCGGCGAGGTTTCCCGCTTTGTCGCGCGCTACCGCGCCCACCGTACCGAATTTCACCTCCGCATCGAAGACGCCGTCGCCATCGCCGGCTGCGGCGGCCTCCTGCATGCGGCGCAGAGCCTCCTGCCGCTCCGCCGTCACGAAATAATCGTTGGGCGCCTGCTCCAGCCCGCTCTGTTCCGAAAATATGTCGGCGCCATTTCCCTGCAACATGACATGCGGGCTGTGATCCATGACGGCGCGCGCGAGGCGTACGGGATTGCGGGTTTTCGTAACCCCTGCCACTGCGCCGGCATTGCGGTCCGCTCCGTTCATGATCGCGGCGTCGAGTTCGACTGTCCCTTCCGCGTTCAGAACGGCGCCATGGCCGGCGTTGAAACCGGGATGATCTTCCAGAACGGCGACCGCCGCCTCTACGGCGTCCACAGCGGCGCCACCATCCTGAAGAACCGCCTTGCCAGCCTGCAGCGCCGCCGCGAGGGCAGCACGCTGACCGGAATCATGTTCCGCCGTCATTCCTCCACGTTCCAGCATCCCTGCGCCGCCGTGAACGACCAATGCCCAATCCTGCATGTCGCGCGTCTCCAAACATCAAATAATATTAAATTCTGCAGGCCCGGGCGCCGATATGGCGGTCCCGAATGTCGACGCCCGGCTTAGTTTGTGCAGCCAGCGGCGGCAATGCGGGCGAACGTCGTTGACCGTTCCCGCACAGCCGCCTATATCGCGCGCCTTCGCGCTGGAGCGTATCCATCCATTGGTGGGACGCTTCATCGGGGCGGAGTAGCTCAGTCGGTTAGAGCAGTGGAATCATAATCCATGTGTCGGGGGTTCGAATCCCTCCTCCGCTACCATCCCTTTCAGCCTTATGGCTCAAGGGGTTAGGTGGCCCCGCCTACCTCCTCAGAGAGGGATTTTGCGCCTTCTAGGCAATGCACGGCTTTTCTGCTGTTTACCTCGTATTACGCGACGCTCCCCGCGACTCCATGCAGCAAGGATGCAACATGAAGCGCGGGGTTTTGTTCACGCGGCGTTCCGGTTTGCAAACCTTTTTGCATCCGCCAGCAAAGCAGCCTTCGCTTCCTCGCTGATGTCGCAATGCGGCTCGAGCGCGATCTCCATTTTCAGTGCAAAGGCAGCCAGATCAGGCGCGGGCGTGTCGTAAAGCGCCTGCTCAATGGCGAGCAATTCTCTGACCGCCTGCTTTTGATCAGCTTCCAGTTTCAGCTTGCCGGTGGACCGCTCCAGTTCTGCCGTCTCGCGCTTCCACTGCGCCAGACGATGGTCATAGCTGGCGACCTCATGTTGATTCTTCGCGGTGAACGGAATGTGCACTTCGCCGTCGACAATCTGGAAATCGAAGCGCTCCTGGGGACGGTTCGGCTTCGGCTTGCGGGCGGCGTAAAAAGCCTCCTCGGCAGCCTCCATTTGATCCCAGATGCGATCATGGTGCTCATTGGCCGCACGATAGGCAGCCAGCGCCTTATCCCACTGTACGCGGGTAGAAGGCGCTGCAGAGGCCGTTTGTGCGAACAGGGGACTTACAACGGCTGCGGAGGTGCCGACGATAGCGGCGCGGCGTGTAAGGGTGGTCATTGGACGCCTCCCCGGTGCAAGGATCTGTAGTAGGCAAGGCGTTCCGCCTGCTCGTTCATGGGACCGGAAGACTGATCGATCCCGTATTTCGGGACATAGAGCGTCTCCTCCGGCGCCACCTTCAAGTCGAAGCTGTCCTCGTCGTACGGCAGGCCGGAGTGGTCATCCTCTTCGCAATCCTCAGGGTCGCCAGGTTTGCCGTCATATCCGGCTTCCTGGTCATCTACGCCCTGGTCGCTGTCGGCATAGAGGCAGCCGGGACCGTCGCCGTGCAGCGAGTAATCGCCGAAATCGTCTTCAGCGCCGGTATCTTCTAGGTCGGTGTCGCCATCGGCAGCGTCGAGCGTTTCGATCAGCTGCTCGATCATGTCCTCCAGTGCATCACGACGGGCATAGGTCATGCCTGAAGCGTGGAATGCGGGAGGCAGGGGTATGCGCGCAGCGGGCGCAGTTGTAGTATGTGCAGTAGCCATGATTGTCTCCAGGCGAGCAGTTATGGTTAGGGCGGTTTGAGAGGGCCTAATCTCTCTTGCCGCCCGCACTTTATGGCGCTAATAAAGTGTCATGTCAACTCTTTCTAGCGCTAAAAAGAAAATTGGTCGCCCCACGGTGGATTCCGAAGCGGTAAACGTTCGGCTGAAGCGCGGGCAACTCGACGCGCTTGATAAATGGCGCAAAGCTCAAGACGATGATCCTAGTCGCCCAGAGGCCATTCGCCGTATAGTTGCTAAGTTTCTGGCGGACGGGGAGCGATGATGAAGGCAGCGGATTTAGAACTCGCCTATAAAGCTCGTAGCATCGTGAAATGGAGTCATTGGCTGCTTTTTGGCAGTATTGCGCTGCTTGTCTTCGGCCTAATGTTTCTCGATGACGATGCGCTACTCGGCGTGCTGCTGCTGCAGATGACCGGTGCGCTTTTCGGCCTAAGCATCCTGACAAACCTTGCCGGCCGTATTCGGGACGCGATTCTATTCCCGGAGCTAGAGCGGAAGCGACTGTTCTACGACGGGGGCAACCCTGTCCGGAAGACTTCACAAAACTCAGAGCCGTCCCTAGAGAAAGCAGAGCAGCCGCGCTAGGCGGTATCTGCCCGCGACAAGAGTCGCTCGGCGACACACGATTGGCAACAAAGCATTTCGTTTACACCGAGAGGGTCGGCGGTTCACTTCCTGGGCTATTTCTTTGGTCCCTGTGACTAGCGTCTCAGTTTGATTTTATGGGCAGTGGGCGGCAGGTTTGTCGCCTCAACGGGGAGGCAGATCATGCAGCCAGTTCTCTTATCCACAGAGCAAGTCGAAATGATCTACAAGATCAAAGCCGAAGTTGATGATTGGAAGCGGGGAGTTCCATCACCGCTCATCCCTTACGCGCGCAACCTGCTTCAACGTGCGCACGAAATGGAATTACCCGAAGCCGCTTGGCTCGATCTGCATCTTCTCATTTATGCAGCCGACGACGTGTTGGCGGACGACCCGAGAACGTTAGAAGATCCGCTCTAGCCAGTCTCCCACTTTGGAGTTTCGCGACAAGTTGGCGCGAAACCTCTGATCGTTCTCAGTCTGTCGCGCGGAATCCATCGCCCGCTGCCGGGAATATCTCAGCACCCTACATATTCAAGAGCTTGTTTCGATGTGGGTCCACACGCTCCCGGCCTGCTTCCTGGCTCTGCGCCGCCTTCAGGACGAACTCCGCAATCTCGTCGATCTTTTCCAGTACGCTGTCCCCGATCTTACAGCCGCCGGCAAACACGATGGGCTGACCGTACATTGGCACATATTTCAACCGCAGCTGCACCACGTCCAGCACGAACCGATGCGCCTGGCGCACCTCTCCCCCGTTGATGGTCGCGAATCGATAAAGGGCTGACAGGCTCATGTCGCACATGAGAACGAAAAAGGAACATCGGTCAACCAAATCTAGGTGAATGTCGGCAGGCCGGAGGGACGGTAGGCTTGTGGGGCGACTCGGTAACGGGCTCTCACCCGTTCCCGTGAAAGCTAGGGCTTGTTCCCCGACTCTCCTGAACAGGCCCTAGCTCGCAGCCAGCATTTTTGCCCGAGTGTTGCAGCACCGTCGCGGAATATAACGCAGGGTACAATTTGCATGCAGATTAAGGTTGCGAAAATCTTTGGCAGGCGCTTTCTGGCGTAACTCGTCGGCAGGAACTTTTCTGCTTACGGGGCGGCTAGGGTTAACTGTCCCCCAACGGACCCTAGTCGCATTTATCTACTCTGCCGCCATCCTCATCCGCTCGTCGGGAAATGGAGCCACAAGCCTCTGCGCATCTTCCCAAGGAGGTTCCAGCGAAGTCGTAGCCCGCGCTGCTCACGTTCTCAAAATTCCGCCGGTGCTCAGCGCACGAAAGAAACCAGAGATATCTTGACTGAGCTGCTCTATAGATTATCTCAAAGGCTTACGAAGGTTCGAATATTTCGTTAAGTCTTTGTAAACGCCTCTTGGCCACAATGAAACTCATATAGGAGTTTGTTGGTTGATAGGCATGGAAAGGAAATCGATATGAGATCCACTCACACCATCTGACCGATGCGAATAACTACGCGGCGCCCCAGAGGCGCCGCGCTGCGTTGGGGGGGCGATGAAGCGCGGAAAGCTACGAAGTACACTAAGGTATGCGCTACCCGCTCTGATTGCGATGGGGTTTGTTGTAGGTTGGGGTGAATTCCTATTTAAACCTATAATTTTTCACGCGAATCAGGGCAGTTTGACCTTCGGCACCGTTGCTGCCGATCTCTTAAAGGTCGTACCCGACGCCTTCGGCTGGCCTTTTGCTGGCTACGTATTCCTCCTCTCTACGATAATTCTGACTTATGTCGTGTTGGTCGTCGCTCTGCGGCCAATGAGAGCGGCATGGGATTACATTGACGCAGCAGAGGCACCAATTTCAGTAATCGAAACAGACATCCGCTTGGAATTTAAGCAAAATAGGGCTGACGCCGACATTGTTCGGGATCAATATTTCCACGCGAATGTCCCAGGCATCATGGCCTATCACCATCGAGCAACTGCCTTTCACGGTACCACCAAAATATCGAAGCTCGAAACGCGGCTAAACAGCGAGGTGATAACCAAGCCCTCTCCTCTTACTCAAAAGCTCGGACAGCAATTTGATTTAATCGAGGAGTTCTTGGAGCCGCTTCCCACAAGCCTTCTGCTTACATATCTACCGAAAAACTGGGTGCTAAAGCTTCATAAGAACACAAATCGCTGTCGCAAACATGTGCTACAGCGAACGTGCGTGATTGAAGAACGCGGAGAATATGGTGGCGAGCACCCCACGTTTGGCATCACCGTTAACCGCTATCCCGTTTCAAACTTAAGAGTAGTATTGGACTTCTCTAAAGGCGAATGCCCCGAATCTAAGACGGTGAAAGCTTACGTGGTCGAAGAGAGAGCTGTTCGTTACCTGCCAGTTGTACCCATTCGGCACGATGGCAGAGATTGCCTGTATGAAGCTAAGTGCGACAAGCTTTCCAGCGGAGAGGTTTTTCGTATTCAGTGGCGTAATTAATGACTTAGCGCGACCTCCCAAATAGCTAGCCGGTCAAGCTCCCCGTCTTCCTCAAGAGCCGCAATCGCGCGCCGCAGTGCATATGCTGAGCTGTGAATTCACTCTGCCGCTTCCGCAGCTTCCTCTAATTTCTTAGACCATTCATTTAGGTCGTTTCGGAAGAAATCGTCATCGTCAAACATTGAGTTTGCCGCCAATTCCTCAAATATCTTCGCGGACCGCTCGAGCTGATTCTTACTTAAGAGGCCGGCCCTTAAAAGAGCGATTGTATTCATTGCGGCTAGTTCCCATCCTGCGTGGAAGGGCACGTACGCGTCCGTGTGTTCCATTTCCGCCAGAGCGTCCTGAACAGCTTTTTCGATATCTTCGTTCATCATTAAACACTGCCCGGTATCCGTAGGGCTCGCAACTATAATACGCCGTTAGGCGGTAGCCTGAGCAGCCTTCCTCAGCACATAATCCAGCGCTGCACCGCCATCACGGAACAGCCCCCTCGCGACAAGCGCATCCGCCTGCTCGCAGAACCGATCCGCCTGGCTGTAAACTTCGGTGTTCCGCGCGGTCCAATTGTCGGGCGCGCTGGCGATGACAGGCTCAGCCGCGAACGTCATGGGATCCATGCCGGGAATGGCAGGCTGTGCCGCGCCCAGAAAACCAAGATGCTTGGCGTACAACGCGCCAGGTGTCGGATTAGAGGGATGGTCTTCAGCCCAGAACGCCATCGACCGGTTGATCCAACGGCCGAGCCGTAGCTCGTCCAAGATACTGCCTGCCAGGTCGCCCAATGTGGCGAACAGTCGGTTTCCGTCCTGCCGCAGGCTCTGGATGATGCCATAGGCAGGCATATCATTCTGCGGGTGCCCCTTGACCACTGGAGCGGATCGCAGGGCAGGGTTGTAGCTCGCCACCACCTTTTGCAGATCGGCCGCTGTGATGCCCTTCGATGCGGACGTTCCGGCGCGGAATACCTCAATCTCACGCATCGAACCGCCGTGGCGATTTCGAGTCCGTAGAGGCGTCTGTGGCGATATCCGGCCCACCGGTGCCGCTAAGGTCCTCATCGGCGCTGTGTGGGGCTTCCTGAGCCGTTTCTCGCACCTTCGCGAGCGTCGCCTCCGCGTCCCTGATGATGCGAGAGACATCCACCGCACCGGCGGCGCCCTTCATGACGGCAACGATGAAAGTTTCCGCTAGCCCGACAGACGCTTCGAGGCGCTGGATACGATCCCGCTGATTATTGATCGCCGTGATCATGGTCGTGGTGTTATCATTCATCTCGGGAAGAAGCTTGTCGACACGCGCTTTCTGCGCATCCAGTTCCTTCGCGAGGGTGGCCGGATCGATCATCTGGAACTCTCAACTCTATATGGATTGAAACCGAAGCTCAGGCCGGTGAGGTCCAGGCCTTTCAGGTACTGGTTCGTCTGCTCGATGCCGGTCCTGATCTGGGATAGCTGATCATTCGCTTCGTCCTGAAGCTGCGTCTGCTTGACCGCCTCATCCAACTGACGCTGCGCCTCGGACACGATACCTTCGCCCGTCGTGCGCGCCAGATTGATATCCGATGCAAAGCCACCCGCCGTGCCGAACGCATCCCGCGACGTGCTGACGAGGTTCCTGAGCAGCCCCGCAAGCCGATCCGCTGCGCCAGCCTGCCCTTCCTCCGCCGCAGCGCGCGCCGCATCTATCTCCGTCAGAAGCTGATCGCGCTTTTCAACGCTCGATCCCTGGAACAGATCGCCGAACGACAGATCGTCGAGGAAGTCCTGAATAGACCCCACCTGCGTCCGCAGCAGCTGCTCCTGAACCGCCAGACGCTCCTTGTTGTTCTGTTCCTCCAGCGCCACCAGATCGAAGCCATACTGCCGCCCTATACGCAGACGCTCGGCCATCTGGCCTTCAAACTCATTGATAGCCGTCTCGAACGGGTTAAGGATGCCCGCCAGTAGCTCTTCGATAGCCTTAACCTTCACAGCCTCCTGAACGGCGCTGTCAATGTCTGACGACGACCTGAGGGCCTGCGCCACCTTCTGCGATATGCCAGTGATCGCCCCGTCGCTGATCCGGTCCGCAAGGGCAAAGGCAATAGCCGCCGCGCTATCATCGCCAAAGCCGCGTGCGCCGTTATCACCCTTCAAACTATCGCCACGCGTGTTCACCCGGAACTCGCCGCCGCGCGTACCGATGGCGGTAATCCCGCCAGCCGTAAGCGTTCCGCCAAGAGCCTGCGCGATCTGCTCAAGGCCCGTCGTTACTGCGCTGCCCAGATCACCGGCTGTTCCGTACCCAGCCGTGTCCGCGCCGCCGATGCGCGCATTGCCGGGGCCGGTGATGACCGCCCCTGCCGTCTTGTTGCCCTTCAGAAGGCCGCCAATGAGGCTGCCACCAATGGCACCTACAATGGAACCGACAGGGCCAGCAAAACTACCGAGAGAACCAAGAAGTTCACTTCCCAAGGCGCCGCCCAGGGCGCCACCGAGAGACCCGCCAAGACTGGAGCCGCCGAGAATACCGCTTACGCCTGCACCGATAGCAGCACCGCCAGCAGCACGGCCTGCAATCTGCCCCAGACCGCCAGCGCCACCCTTAATGCCGAGGGCGCTGGCAATGTCGCCGCCAATATCCTTCAAGCCGTCCTTAAGTGGGTTGAATATGTCTTTCAGGCCAGTGACAAACGGGCTATTTTTCCCGCCGAATACATCTGCAAGAATGGTCGCGAAGCCGCCGGTACGCCCACCAATCGCCGTGAAGTCGCCCGACTGAGACCCCTGGATGAGGCCGACGAGAACCTGCAACGCGTCGCCTGCCGTACCGCCGATGATCTGGCCAATCGCTTCCGCGCGCGCCAGTGCTTCGCGGTTGAACGCCGCGCCAGCCTCTTTGCCTGCAACACCGAATTCATCCTTTAGGGCCACGTCCAAGGCTTCGAGCCGGGCCTGCTCCGCACCTTTGCGGAATTGCCCTGCCTGTCCCGCGCTGATCTCGCCACGCTTCAGAAGCTTGTCGATCAGTTCGAGTTCTTCACGGTAGTTTTCTGCGGCTGCCTGGAGCGGGGTGTAGGCATTCGTGAGCCGGTCGACCTCTGCTGCGAATTTCGCGCGCTCCGCCTGTTCCAATGAGCGTGCAAGGTCATTCATCGACCTGTCGAAGGCCAGCGTCTCGGCTGCGGCTTTCTTCGCTGCAGCGGCTGCCTCACGTTCCGCCTTGGACAGCTTGTCGACCGAAAGCTTCGCCTTCTTGGCTTCCTCCCGCACCGCAGTCGTGTCACCGGCAAGCGCCCGCAGTTCCTTGTTGAGCCTCTCGCTGTCGCGGGATGCCAGCACCGCCTTCGAAGCGTATTCGTTCACCTCGCCCGCGAGCTTGGCGAATTCCGGCCGATCTTCGGCAAGGCCGCGCAGTTCCCGGTCCAACGCCTGCACATTGCCGCGCGTCCGGTCGAGAATGTCTTTCAGTTCCTTGTCGAACGCAGCGGCGAGAGCCCTTTGCTTCGATCCGGGGACACCTTCACGAGCGCTGTAATCGAGCGCCGAAATCGATCCCTGCCCAGCCTCACCGACAAGGGACCGCGCCTGTCCGGCAAGGTTGCGGATCTCCGCATTATTCGCAGCAATCGCTTCGATGCGGGTAAGGCGCGCATTCGCAATCAGCGCCTCGTTCTGCTCTTTCAGCTTGCCGGTCGTCAGGTCGATGAACTGCGCAATGTCGGACTGACGCTTGGCGAATTCGGTCAAACCTTCCTTGGCCTGGTCCGCAGCCTTGTCGGTGTCGAGGAGACTGCTGACAAGCGCGCCGCCGGCCGCTGTGGCGATGAGCAATGCGGACCCCCACGGACCTGCCAGGAACGACGCAACGGTCCCGATTTTCCCGCTCAGCCCCGACATGGCGAACGCCAGCTGCCCACCTTGTTGCGCGAAAATAGTCATGGGCGGCGTGCCAAGCGCGAACCCTTGCGCAATATCCTGAATCTGAAAGCTCAGGTTCGCCATGGAGGCGCGTTGCTGGCCCACGGACTTCGTGACGGCATCTACCGCCTTTCTGGTGCGGACAGACCCTGCTGCCATCCGGTCGCTGGCAGCGTCGAGCGTACCTAGAGCGGCGGCCGCCTGCTTGCTTTCCGTCGCTTCCTTCTGGAATTCCCGGCTTAGCTGATCGACCGTCGTGCCGAGTTTCTTCGTCTGCTTTTCCGCCGCCGACAGCTGCCCGACTAGGCCGTCGGTGCCATCCGCCTTGAAGCGTACCGAGGTGACGAATTCACTCATCGCACCGGCCCCTGCCAGAACGCGTCGGAAATCAGTTCGAGTTCGGTGCGGTCCTCCTCATCGAAACCAAGGAAGGGGCGCGCAGGAATGTTCACTTCCCGCGCAAACACCATCCCGCCATCGGCGCCGCTGAAGACCAGGAATTCGCCGTTCTTGGGAGTGATTCTCGCCCCAAATTGGTGTGTGGCCGCGTAGCTAGCGCTTTCCGCCTGCGCATCCGAGCCGACCTCCGCAAAATCATTTCCGATGTTTGAGGTGATCGATCTGCGCAGACGGCCACGGTCGACGAGCGTTTGGCCATTCTGTTCCTGCGCGCGCCGTGACGGCTTCCACGGCCTTCCTCCCGGCCCGCGCCCACTTTCAAAACGCAGCCGGACGGAATCCTCGATGTAATTCGCAGCCTGGGTGAAAAGCGGCCTCAAGTCCTCGCTGTTCTTTGCCATGCCGCGCAGGGCTAGGCTTAACCCGCCATCATCGAAGGTGATCTTCACGCCCATCTACGCCGCCAGTCCGACGCGATGCGACCGCACGACCCCGAACCCGCTGCTGCCGAGCGGCTCACGGTGCGGGAAACGAAACTGATCCCAGTCCGAGTGCATGTAGCTGATCCGGCGCCCCGCCGACCGATGCGGTTCCATGACTGCGGGACGATCAGCCGCCGCGACAAGGTGCATCAGCGCAATGGCAGCGTCACCATGGCGGCCCCGCTTGCCGCTCCCGCGACCGATCTTCGGAATACCGTTCACCAATTCGATGGCGAGCAGATCTTCCAGAACATCCGCATCGCGGGGCAGGTGGAGCAAGCCATCGGTGATCTTCGCCCGCAGGCGCGGCATGTGAGCGAGATAGAATTTCTCTGACAGCTTCACGGCCTCGACACGGCTTTCACCCCAGCGCCGCACGAAGTTCTCTCCGATGACAGCGCCGTTGCCGGTCGCGTCCAGCTTGGCAGCGGCAAAGCGGGGGATCGCGCCTGCAATTCGGTCCAAAATGTGTTGCTGTTCGACGTAGGGGACATTTGAGAGTTCGACGATCAGCGGGACGTTGATGCGCGCTGCATCGGTGTCCTGCCCTACGGCAATCACGCTTAGGTCGTGCGAGCGGCCGAAATCCTGTCCGATGTAGCTGCAGCGGTCCTGCGGCATAGCAGCGATGACAGGCATCACGTCGGCGTCGAACCAACCATTGATGCGGTCAAACCTTTCGCTTTCGGACAGGGCCGTGAAACCGTCTTTGAGGCTCAGCCGCGCCATGCGTGCGCCGACGGAGATCATCGCCCGTTCGATCTCGCTGCGCAGGAGATATTGAACCGATCCGGCCTGCGGGGTGCAGTCATACTCCTCCGGCGCGGCGGGACCGGCCTTAGCCCGCAAGCCTGCCTCCCACTGGCGCTCTTTCTCCGGCGTCCATTCCTCCCGCTTCACCAGACAAATTCGGCGGAACAGCCCTTCGGAAATGGCGTCGGACAGGGTGACGCGCTGGACCAGAGCATTGCCGCGCTTCCCTGCCCGAACCTCTTCGATCAACCGCACAAACGGGTTTTCCGCACCCTTGTGTGTCGAAACCACTCGCAGCGACCCGCCCCACATGGTGCAGGCATCCGCCGCCGTGAGAACTTCATCCAGATCGTCCAAATGCGCGGCCTCGTCGATCAGCACGTTACCCTTCGAACCTCGCAGCGACCGCGCCGCGCCGGTGTGGCCGTAAATGGCATTACCGCTCGGGAAGCCGAGCTTCAGAACCGTTTCGCTTTCGAAGTCTGGCTCAGCCAAGGCCAATGCATAATTCAGTTCTGCGAAGGCCTTCGCTTCGGTCAGAAACTGCTTTGCCAGCCGCTCGGTAGGTGGCGCGTAATGGAAATTCCGACCGCCATCCGACTTGCTCATCATCGCCGATAGGGCAGCTTCGGCAGCGAAGGTGTAGGTAATTCCGATCTGCCGGGATTTCTCCACCACGAGCATGTCATGCGTCCGCGCCGCGCTGATCGCGCGCTGCTGGTACGGAAGGAATAGGGAAGGGGTCTGCCTGGCCATGCTTCGCATGGTAACCGAGCGGTAAGTGTCTGTAACGCCTACGAACCGTGACGATTTAGGGCAAAACGTGCAGCGGTGGTGGGGGACAAACGCAAACGGCGTGCGATTTCGCCTAAATCGACCCCCTTCGCCTCCAATCTAGGTACCTCGACGCAGGCAGGACCGGGACGTTTCGGAATCCGCAGCCAGTTGCCCCCGTACTCGGCCTGGAGGGCGCCGGCATGTTCACCGAACTGGATCCCGAACCGGCGCGCAACGTCGGATCTGCTACCGGGCATAGGGACATAGAACCGATTGCCGCCATAATGGGCGACAAGGCTGCGAAAACCTTCCTCGCCACACAGATCCCGCAGTTCCTGTGCATTCCCGACGAAGCTCACGACCTTTCCCCCTCGATAGTCTGAGAGGGAAGGAACTGTTGCGGCAAGCCGAGCATATCCGCCGCAGCGAGCGCCCGTTCCCGGTAGAGGGTATGGCTGTGCTTGTGTTCGACCTGTCCCTGCACCTGCATCATTCGTGAGTAACGAGGGGAGTGCATCTCCACGAGGCGCAGCAGATGCTTGGCCCGAACGTCCGCAGCTCGTGGGTCATTGCTGGCTTTCTCCAGCGTATCTAGAACCTCGCCAATGCGATGCTCGGCCCATGCCTCCCTTGCGATCTCGTACCGCTCGGCAAGCCCTTCCTCTCGTCGTGTCCAGCCAAGGAAACCGGGAAGGGTGGGCATTCCCTCCCCGGTCAGGATCTTGGTGATATGCTCGCCCTCGGCCACCCTCGCCAGGATATCATCCGCGAGTTCCGGCGTGTAGTGAACCGGGGGTTTTGCCTTTGCCCTGGCCATCGTCCTATCCCTGCCTGAACGTGTCTAGGGCACGGTCCAGAGCGTCCGGCCATTCACGAGCCGGGAACAGGTCTTTGAAGTCACGACCATCGCGGACGGCCAGCTTCGAGAATGCCGTCGGGTTCCATATCGCGCCAAGCTGGGGAGTTTCCCGATAGTTCTCATTTGCCGGGTTCGTCGACCACCGCCTGCACTCCTGATCCTTCGCCAGGCTGAGCGAGAACATTGGTTCCAGCAGGTTGCTCACCATGGCTTCGGCTTCGATCTCGTATTGTGCGTAGAGCGCCTGCCAAGAGCAGTTCAGGGCGGTTATGCGCGCATCGGAGCGCACTCCCTCGAGGTCGATGATCTTAGCCTCCAGAGCGGCTATCTGGCCTTCAGCGCGAGTGGTGGCCGCGCGTAGCGGTGCAGCCTCTTCGCGGTGCTTGCGGACGGCTTCACGGTCGCCAGTGAGAACCTTACCCAACTTGGTGAGCAGATTGCCGCCAGCCGCAGCGTCGGGGTTGGCGATCAGTTCATCCAGTGCCGCATTGCTGGCATCAGGCGTGTTGCCGGGATTATGTTCGCGTACGGCGTTGAGGCGGGCGGCCAGGCGGTCCTTGTTGACCTTCAGCGTCTCGAGTTCGGCTTTGGCGAGGGTCAGGTTCCGGTCGGCGTCGTCGAATGCCTGGACGGCCTCTTGCGCTGTCCTGGCAGCCTTCTTGTCGGCGATGATGTTCGTAGTCATGTGGTGATGCTCCTAGGCTCGCGAAGGGGCGATCTGCGGACGGCGAGCGCGTCCGAAGTCGGTAAGAAGAGGGGAAGTAAAATCACGCTGATCGGTCCGGATTTGATCAAGTATCCGGCAGCCCGTTTGCAGCCGTGATTTATGGGTGGTGCGGGAAGGTGTTTGAGCACTTCCAAGCAACTTCGAAATAAACTTGATAAGAGACATTATGTTAAATTGGCCGAGCGCTGGACGTGCGGTTCGGGAGCCATGCCCGTTCGCGCGCGCGTGCGAGGTAAAGCGAGAGGCCGGAAAGGTAGGTCTATCCCATCCCCTTGCTGCCCACGTCAGGTTGAGCGGAGTTGCGACCCGGTCAGTCGTCTGCCCTTTTCCCCGACCGGACACTTCGGACCAATGGACACCCTCTAAAGAGGGTTGTCCGAACTGGTCCGAGACTTGTGTAGGTGGTCCGAGGAATGGTCCGGGGCTTGTCCGAGGGTATCTCATTTTCGCCATATCCAATCCCCGTAAAAATCAATCAGTCCTAGGGCTTGAAGCCGCTTTTTGATCCGATCAAAGTTCCGGCGAGCCGTGTCCGTCTTTACGTCCGCGCCTTGTCCGAGTTTTGCGATGCAGTGGTCCGAGACTTGTCCGAAGGGTGCAAAACGGCCCAATTCGAGACCGCTCAGCTGGCTGGCGGGAACGTCGGTATTTGCGCCTGGAACACCATCTGACTTGGCAACCTCGCCGATGACGTCCCAGACAATCCGTTGAATGTCAGTGAGCCTTGAGATGGCTTTGAGTTTCGGATCGTTCGCGGGGTTCATGTCGACATCGGTCGGCTGGACAATGCAGGAGGTGACATCATCGCCATCCTCGTCTTTGCCGAGCTTTACCTGCCTCAGGTCGAACAGGATCGGCTCGCCAATCTCGGCGTCCTTCTGTTTTGTAAAACGTGCGCGTTTGGTGATGCCTGCCTCGACTAGGATAATGGCATCAGCGCCACCCTTGAGGCTGCTATGGCCACGAGGGTCTTCGGATTCCTGATCTTTAGGTCGATGGTGAACTACGATCATCGACGTCTCGAACTCGGATTTAACGCGCTCGCAGTTGGCCATGTAGATGGCCATGTCGTCGGTGTTTTCCTTACCCGCGCCAAATGTCTTGGAGAGCGTGTCGATTACAACCAGAGCGACTTTCCCGAATCTTCGTTCAACTGACGAGATGGCATCCATCAGGCGCGGCAGGTCAGCATTGGGATCCTGCAGGTTTACCGGTGCGGGTATCAGCGCGAAGGGTATGTTCTTGACGCCATGGTGCTGGCGGAAAGCGACAATTCGGTTGCGAAGGCCGTTCTGGCCCTCTGCCCCTATATATACGACCGCTCCGCCATTGACCTTGCGCCCATGCCAATCCCAACCCAGCGCGACATGCATAGCCATGTCGAGCGCTAGGAACGTCTTTCCGCTGCCGGGGTGGCCGTAAATGACTGAGAAGGCGTTGGCCGGAAGAACACCCTTTATGATCCACAAAGCGATGAGGATGGGGCCTACATCGTCTGCGAATTCTATCGGCAGTGGGTTTGATCCAGTCTCACGGCGGTCTCTCTCGCTGCCTTCTTCGCGTTCGTCTGGAGATGAAGCGGGGTAAAGTTCCGAGATGCCAGCGGTGTCGATGTCCATCATCTATGCCTCCAGGTGTCAGCCCAGTCGGCGCCGGGGGTGTCTGGAATGCGGAGGGCAACCTCTTTGCCTGCATCGGCCCATTGCCGCGCGCAGTGACGGCCTGCATCGATGCCGGCGTCGTCATGGTCCGCGAATATCGTCAACGCTTCGATGCCGGGAAGGGCAGGTAGCCGCTTAATCCCGCCTGCAGTCGCCATCGCCCAGACAGGAGCAAATCCCGCCTGGAGGAGTGCCAAGCCGTCTTCGACACCTTCGCAGATGCCGAGCCCCGATGTTACGTCCGCAGAGTGCGTGAGCATGATCGCGCCGGGGTCGCCGAGCATCTTGCGCCCGACTTTCCCTCCATCTTTATCGATGGCGGTGCGATGAATTCCAGAGAACTTGCCGGTGATGGGATTGCGCATAATCGCCACCATCGAGGGGAGGCGAACACCTTCCCCGAACATGCATGCGGGGTGGAAACGAAGAACTCGATCTGCATCAGCAGGAATATCGACGCCGCGCTGTTCTCGAAGGTACGGCTCAACGAGCGTCCCCCATAGAGGCTGGGTTTCTTTCGCTACCTCGAGGGCGAGTTTACGCATTGCTTGGCGGTGCAAATCGCGAGCTTTTCGCGCCTTCTCCGCTGCGGCGTGATCGACAACAGTCGGTCGACGCTGCGACCCGTTAAAAGCAGGCAGGATACCAGCACGCCGATCTTCGTCCTTCAGGGCGAGCGGATCTGCGCCGTTAAAAGAGTGGTACAGCACATTGTCCGGCGCCCCTGGCGCATCGCGCACGGTGCATCCCCGGTCGCGCGGGCTGTGGCCTGGAGTGGCAAAGCTGCCCCAGCTCCCATGCCAGTCGCCACCGCGACGGCGCGTGATTGCTTCTGCCAGGCTCACGTCTTTGGTCCCGCAAGAAGCAGTTGGTTAAGAACACGCCTGTCCTCGCGTTCCTGCATCCGATCATTGGCAAAAAGAGCGGGATCGAACAGGGACTCGATCTGATTGCGGAGAATATCGGCAATCTGAGCGGGGGTTAGTGCTTCAAGCTGGCATGTGCCGCCCGACCATGATTTCGCCCTGCTGTCGGAATTCTTCGCAGGTGAAGTTGGCAAACGATATTCAGCGACTTGTTCAGCCGTCAGGGCAATGCGTCTGAATTCGCAGCTGACCATGCCGTGCGGCCGATCTGCCTCCACGAACTCGGTTACGTCTTCTGCAAGCGCGTCGTAAATGCTTTCACCAGACGGGTCGTAGTCGCCCAGGTGCATGATGACGGCATGTTTTCCGCGCCTGCAAATACGCTCAGCAAGCCCTTTGCGCGCTGTCGTGCTGTCGAACCCCGAGGTTGAGAAAACCGGAACAGAATAGGGTTCTGTGACCTTTGCCAGCTGTTCGATCATCCCCTTCGCTTCGCACCAGACTTCTGCGTGAAAGGATTGCCCAGCCAACATGTCGCGACGATATCGACGGGCCTCAGCTTTGTATGATGCCAAGAAATCGTCGGTGCTTGCATAGTGACTGAAGTGGATCGTCGTGACGCCGTCATCGCGGATCGCCTCGAACGGAATATATCGTCCGCGTCGTGCCAGATTGAGGTGGTGGCAAATGCGGCCGTAATTGCGTTCAGTCTTTTCCGCGCCGTAGGCTGCGACCAGACGATAGAATATCTGGCGACAGGTCAGTGGCCAATGCTCACGGTTTGCCTCGAGGATTTCATCGACCTGTTCCAGCAACTCGCGCGTGCGGGTTTGGGGGGTGTAATTGACAATGTATCCGCGTGGTCGAGTGGTTTTACGGCTAGCTGTAGAAATGCTCATCGAGCACCACCGATCTTCGCGAACGGCTTCCAGCCGATAAACAGAATCTCCCGACCACTAAGAGCGTATCGGCGAAGCAGAGGACCGCGCGCTGCAGCGAGCATTTGCCTAAAATCGGCGCTGAATGCGGGCTTGCTTTGGCCGGTGTGAGGTTACCCTGCATAGCATCTTCCTGTGGCAGGGGTGCCTCGGGTGATTGCGAGGAGGGCGGTGTCTGCCTGGGCATCGCCCTTTTTCGTGGGCGCGCTCCAGCATTCTGGGGATTTCGGGTGCCATGTCTCCGCGCGCTGGCGGTCACGGCACAAATGGGTGCCAACGGTCATAATTAGATCTCACTTCGTTTGGCCGTCCGATGGTGGCACCCTCGGTGTTTGTTCACAGCCGGTCCCTATCGGGACACCGGAAGGCCAGGTTGATGATCAGTTCGTCTCCACTTCGGCGCTGAATGCGCGGTCCATTTCGGACTTACGGAAGAAGAGGTTGCCACCCTTTTTACGACATGGGATCTCGCCAATTTCGGCGAGGTGATAGATCGTGCGCATAGGCAGTCCCGTATATTCTGCAGCTGCCTTCGCGCCCCTCAGCAAATCGTTTCCAAGCATCGAGATTTCCATATGATTGCAAGTGCGACGTTGCATTCATTAACTTTGACAAATCCTACTTGCAAGTGCTAATCGCAACTTTGCATTTATCGTTGTCAGGTTCCGATGCTCACCTTTGCCCAGACCGACCAAATCATCGCGCGCCTGAACGCGATCAAACCGAGCAGTCGCTCGGCATTCACGAACCGTTTGAAGAACTTTCAGCGCATTGGCTTTCCGAAAGGAACAAATACAGGGCGAGGGAAAGCCGCGGTTTACACCAGCGTGCATCTTTTAAAGTTGGCGATTGCGGTGGAGTTTTTACAGGTAGGCATTACCCCATCAGTTGCTGCCGCCGCTGTTGAGGAGGGCTGGCCTTCGATATCGCTAAGCGTTTGCATGGCGGCAGAAGTCTGTCGGCACCATCCCATTTATGTTGCTCGCGAAGACCGCCTTTTCCTCATCTCTCAGCCTAATTCGCTTCACGACATGACACTTTACTCGCGAGACAAAGATTTCAAGAGCCCCTTGATTTTGCCCGTGTCTATGCTGGATCTCGTAGAGGATATTGATCAAGATCGAGTTGTAAGTAAAAACGCGGAAGGAGACTTGCGTCTGTTCCAATTCCGTCGCCGCCTTCTAATTGATGCTACAGATTTGATTAATGAGGCCATGTATCTTTGTGATGAGGTATTCGGCTTTAGCGGGACTGGAGCGTTTATCGATGCGCTGCATGAAGATGTTGTGCATCATCTAGACACCGATGATGCTGCTGAGTGGAAGCGACTGAAAGAGTCGTGAGCATCCGCAAGCGATCCTGGACCACCAAGGGCGAGACGCGCGCCGCGTGGGTCGTGGACTATCGGGACAGCGGCGGCAATCGACGCTCAAAACAATTCAGCCGGAAGCGTGATGCAGAAGCCTGGATGACCACTGCCGCCTGGGAGGTGGCCCACGGCATCCACACGCCGGACAGCGCAACAGTGACTGTGCATCAAGCAATAGACCTATGGCTCGCCCGCTGCCGCGCCGAGGATCTGGAACGCTCGACTATTCGTGCTTACGATTCCGCCGCGCGCCTCCATGTGGCGCCTCTGCTGGGTGCGGAGAAACTATCCAAACTGACCCGGCCGCGCGTCGAGGTGTATCGCGATAGTCTGGTAGAGACCCGCACCCGCGCCATGTCATCGAAGGCGCTACGTGCGCTGTCATCCATACTGGATAATGCTCAGCGTCTCGGACTGGTCGCCCAGAATGTCGCCAGAGACGTTAAGGTGCGTCAGCCGAAGCGTGATCGCAAACGCATCGAAATTCCGTCCAAGGACGATTTGCGGGCGCTGATCAGCAAAGCCGACGGGATGATGGAGCCGCTTGTCATGGTGGCGATATATTGCGGCCTACGGGCATCGGAACTGCGCGGGCTGCCCTGGCGGGATGTCGATCTGAAGAAAGGACGACTGCGCGTCACCCAGCGTGCCGACGAATGGGGTGTGATAGGTTCACCGAAGAGCGATGCGGGCGCGCGCGAGCTTCCGATGCCTCCCGGCTTAGTGCAGGCGCTGAAGGTCTGGAAGCTCGCATGCCGGCCTTCAGATTTGGATCTGGTATTTCCCAACGGGGCAGGGCGGCCAGTAGCGCATAACAACCTTGTGCGCCGCCAGTTCGGCCCGCTCAAAAAGCTCGCCGAGGTTCCGCAGTCATATGGCCTGCATTCTCTCCGCCATGCTGCTGCGTCGCTCTGGATCGAGCAGGGCCTCGACCTAAAGCGCCTGCAAATCTGGATGGGGCATTCATCGGTCCAGGTGACCATCGATACATACGGGCACCTGTTCAGCGACGAGGTAAAAGATCAGGCCGTCGCGGCAGCGATGGAAGCGGGTCTGGGGAGCTAAACGCAACATAGGTGCTGCATAGGGAAACATTTCCTAGCTTTTACAAAGGCGTTTTTAGGAATCATAATCCATGTGTCGGGGGTTCGAATCCCTCCTCCGCTACCATCGCGAAAATGCCCGGCGGCAGAAGTCCCGCCGCCGGACATTGTAAGGGTGTCGCCGTTCAGAAGCGGTCGGCGTTCATCACCTTCGTCCATGCAGCGACGAAATCGCTGACGAACATTTCATCCGCATCGGCAGAGGCATAGACTTCCGCCACCGCGCGCAGTTCGGAATTCGATCCAAAGATCAGATCGACAGGCGTCGCCGTCCATTTTGCCGTGCCGGTGGCGCGGTCCGTCCCCTCGTAGAGGCCCGGAGTGCCCTCGGACTTCGCCCAGACCGTGTCCATCGTCAGCAGATTGACGAAAAAGTCATTGGACAGATTGCCGGGGCGGTCGGTGAGCACGCCATGTGCGGAATTGCCCGCATTGGCACCCAAGACGCGCATACCGCCGACCAGCGCGGTCATTTCCGGGACCGTCAGGTTCAGATTGTCGGCCGTGTTCACCAAGGCATCCGCAGGAGGAAAATAAGCGTCCTCCGTATAGTAATTGCGGAAACCGTCGGCCTTTGGCTCCAGATAGGCAAAGGACGCCACATCGGTCTCGGCCTGTGTGGCGTCGACGCGGCCCGGGGTGAAGGGCACCGTAACGCTGTGCCCTGCCTTGCCAGCGGCTTGTTCAATCGCTGCATTGCCGCCCAGCACGATCAGGTCGGCCATGGAGACACGCTTGCCGCCCGTTGCGGTGTGATTGAAGTCAGCCTGAATGCCTTCCAGCGTGGACAGGACCTGCTCCAGTTCATCCCCGTCGTTCACTGCCCAATCCCGTTGCGGTTCAAGACGCAGGCGCGCGCCATTCGCGCCGCCCCGCATGTCCGTGCTGCGGAAGGTCGATGCAGAGGCCCAGGCGGTGCGTACCAATTGCGGTGTCGTCAGGCCGGAGGCGAGGATGGCGTTCTTCAAGGTCGCCACGTCGCCCTCGTCAATGACGGCATAATCGGCCTGTGGCAGCGGATCCTGCCAGGAGAAGGACTGGGTGGGTACGTCCTTACCAAGGTAGCGGCTTTCCGGTCCCAGATCGCGATGCGTCAGCTTGAACCACGCGCGGGCAAAAGCCTGGGCGAACAGGTCGGGATCATCCTGCCACCGTTCCAGAATTGCGCGGAATTCCGGATCGCGCTTCAGGGCGATGTCGGTGGTGAACATGATCGGTGCATGCGTCTTTCCGGGGATGTGCGCGTCCGGAACCATGTTGGCCGCGGCCGGATCCGTGGGGATCCATTGCGTGGCGCCGGCCGGGCTCTTTGTGGTCACCCAATCGAAGTTCAGCAGATTATCGACATATTGCGTGGTGAACTGGGTCGGGGCGGAAGTCCATGCACCCTCAAGGCCGGAGGTAATCGTATCCTCGGCATTGCCCTTTCCGCACTTGTTCTGCCAGCCGAGACCCTGTTGTTCCACCCCGGCTATCGTCGGCTCGTCGCCCAGACATTCGTCGGGCTTGCGCGCGCCATGGGCCTTGCCGAAAGTGTGGCCGCCGGCGATCAGGGCCAGCGTTTCTTCATCGTCCATGGCCATATTGCCGAATGCCTTGCGGATGGCGGCAGCAGCCGAGACGGGGTCATGATTGCCGTTCGGCCCCTCTGGATTGACGTAAATCAGGCCCATCGTCGTAGCTGCCAATGGCCCTTTGATGTTGCCGTCAGCGCCCGTGCGTTCAGACGCCATCATCTTTGTTTCAGGACCCCAGAATACCATGTCGGGCTGCCACGCATCGATGCGGCCGCCGGCAAAACCAATGGTGTTAAAGCCCATATCCTCAAGCGCGACATTGCCGGCCAGGACCATCAGGTCGCCCCAGGACAGTTTGCGGCCATATTTCTGCTTGATCGGCCATACCAGGCGCCGCGCCTTGTCGAGGCTGACATTGTCCGGCCAGGAATTCAACGGATCGAAGCGCTGCTCGCCGCCATCGGAGCCGCCGCGACCGTCGCCGACGCGGTAGGTGCCTGCGCTGTGCCACGCCATGCGGATGAAGAAGGGGCCATAATGACCATAATCGGCCGGCCACCAGGGCTGCGAGGTCGTGAGAACCGTGCGGATATCCTCCTTCACGGCATCGAGATCGAGCGAGGCAAATTCTGCCGCATAATCATAATCCGACCCATAGGGATTTGACTGAGCCTCGTGCTGGCGCAGGGCCGTCAGGTCCAGGCGTTGCGGCCACCAGTCCTCATTCGTCATGCCGCCGGGTTTCACCCCTGTAGGTTCGCCGGACTGGCTGACAGTTTCGGCTTCTACCTGAGCGTGCGCAGAAACCGACATTGTCGAAATCGCGCTGCCCAGCAGCATTGCTGCAATCACCCGCTTGTGGCCTTTGGTCATGATTTATCCTCCTGTTATTTTTTCGGACCTTTTGGGGTCCACGCTTCTTCTAAGTTCTGACGCTGATTTATTCTACGAATGAAACTTCATCAGTATAATCTATAAAAGCGATTAGCGTGTAATTTTGGATCAGCGCCTATGCCTGACGCCGCTTTAGGTCTGTCATCTGCGCAGCTTGTCTTTATGTCAGGCGGGACAGGGCCACGGTTCGAGAGACATTTGTGTGACCACACGAAATCAGACTGCGTTTCTGCCGCTTAAGGCTGCCGGTACCGACACGGCCTCTGATCAGTTGGGCGAGCGACTGTTCCAATTGGCTTTCGCCCTCGTTCAGTGGCCGTGGCTCTTAAAGAGCCTTTACGGTGGTACGAAGGCCAGCAAGGCGGCCTTGCTGGAGAAGATTGGATTGCCGGAGACTGCGTTGCCGCATCTGGGCAGCTGGAAAGCGGATACGTTTTTCCTGCACACCGTCGTCGACATCATCATCAGGGACAGACCGGCGGTTGTCGTCGAACTAGGGTCAGGTGCGAGTTCGCTCGTGATCGCGCAGGCGCTGAAGCAGAATGGTGGCGGCCGACTGGTCAGCTATGATCAGCACGCCCCCTTCGTCGCAGAGATGTCGGTCTGGCTGGGGGAATATGATCTGCACGCGGATTTTATTCATGCGCCTCTCGGTGTGCGCGCCTCACCATGGCCAGGTCGATGGTACGATTTGAGCGGGGTTCCCGATAAGATCGACCTGCTGATCGTCGACGGCCCGCCCTGGACCGTCCACCCCTATGTAAGAGGAGCGGCGGAGCAACTGTTCGATCGGCTTGCCCCCGATGGCACCCTGCTGCTGGACGACGCGGCGCGGCCCGGCGAGCGGATCATCACGCGCAGGTGGCGCCGCGACCACCCGGGTGTCGAATTTCATCTGGACACGGGGGGTGCCAAAGGCACTTTGATAGGTACGGCCCGCCTGGGATAGGTGCGGGAGGCGGAAGATTTTTGGAGGCCACTGGCATCTCCGCTGCTGATGTTCGCCTTGGGGAGCGGAGATGGCGCAGGTGTGGATATATGGATCCCGGCCAATGTAGTTTGCCGGATAGGACGTAATTTCCCTAACGAGCTTGCGGTTTTCTGAACGGGCGGCATTATGAGTTTCGGAGACAGCCGCCGCCTGCAAGGGCAGCTCGCGTTTAATGGGGAAGAAATATGTTCGTTCGTGCCGTGGGAATCGCTGCGCTTCTGCTTGCGGGCGCCGGCTCGCCTGGTGCCGCTTTGGCCCAGTCGGCGGAGGTGCCGAGTGCGTCAAGCGCGGCGCTGATGCAGGAAGTGACCAAACTGGCAGCAGGCGCGGGTGGCGTCATGGGGGTTGCGGCATGGCGGCTGGACGGCACCGGTCCGAAGCTGCTGCTGAACGCGGACCAGGCGTTCCCCATGGCCAGCACCTTCAAGGTGGCTGTCGCAGGACGCATTCTGGAAATGGTAGATGAAGGCGAGCTGACGCTGGACCAGATGATCGGGGTGGACCCCGGGATGCATGTCGCCTCGGAAGTCATCGCCGACAGGTTCGTCCATCCCGGCCTGTCCATGTCGGTTTATAATCTACTGGAGCTGATGCTGACGCAGAGCGACAATACGGCCACTGACGTCCTGACCGCCGCCGCGGGCGGGCCCGCCGCGGTGACGAAATGGGTTCGCGACCAGGGGGTCATGGATCAGCGGATCGACCGGGATACGGCGGGGCTGTTGCGCGAATTCTACAGCCTGCCCGCAACCGGTACGTTCATGGAGGCGTATGAGGCAGCACCGGACAAGGAAGAAATGGGAGAAAAAGCCTATTTGCCCAATCCGGCGTTCGATGCGGATCCGCGCGATACCTCCACGCCGTCCGCCATGGCGACTTTGCTGACGCGCATTTTCAATGGTGAGGCGCTATCCGCGGAAAGCACGCAGGTCATTGCGGGGATCATGGAACGGTGTCGCACCGGCGCCGGGCGGCTGAAGGGACAATTGCCGCCGGAGACGGTTGTCGCGCACAAGACCGGCACGATCGGTGGAACGGTAAATGACGTTGGCGTGATCACTTTGCCCCGTGGCGATCAGTTGGTGATCGTGACGTTCGTCAAGGAGAGCGCAATGCCGCCGGCGGATCGCGAGCGGGCAATTGCCGAGGTTGCGCGCGCGGCCCATGATTATTTTCTGTTTACCGCCCCGCAGAATTGAATCTCTGTAACGCGCCTGGGCTCCATTAAACACGCTATAACCGGAATGCTCAGGCCCGTTCCGGTTTCGTGAGACCCGCCCTTTCGAGTTCAGGGCGTAACCGCCCCGTTAGCCAGAGTGCCCACATGCGAAAGTCGGCGTAGATCGACCAAAGCGGGTATGTGAAGGTAGCGGGCCGGTTCTTCTCGACGCCGAAGTGGGCGATCCAGGCGAAGAAGTACCCGGCGAGCGGGAGGGTGATCAGAAGCCACCAAGTGCCTGTCGCCACCGCCGCGACGGCGAGGATGACGACCAGGCTGGTGCCGAAATAATGTAGGGCGCGTGTGCGAGGCCGGGAATGTTCCCGCAGGTAAAATGGCCAGAATTCGCCGAACGTCTTGTACTCGCGTAGCATCGCGCCCCGTATCCTAGCCGTTTAGTTCGCTCTTCAAGCTTATTTCGCAGTTGAGCAGTTTGGATATGGGGCAATTCGCCTTTGCATCCGCGGCGATCTTTTCGAATTCGTCCGCATCAATACCGGGGACGCTGGCAACCAAAGCCAGGTCGGACTTTGTTACCGAAAAACCGTCGTCGCCCTGTTCAAGAGTCACGGCGCATTTGGTGTCGAGCCGGCCGTTTTCATGCCCGGCCTCGGCCAGCTTGAAAGATAAAGCCATCGTAAAACAGCTTGCGTGCGCGGCGGCAATCAGTTCCTCGGGGTTGGTGCCGGGCGCGTTTTCGAAGCGGGTGTTGAAGCCGTAGGGCTGTGCGTCGAGGGCGCCGGACTCCGTCGAGATGTGGCCCTTGCCGGACTTTCCAAGACCCTCATATCGTGCGGAGGCGGTGTTGACTGTCATGGGCGTGATCCTTTTTCGGGGGCAGGGTGTGAAGGGTTAACGCCCGAGGGGCCGGACAGTTTCGGCGAGTTAGAGAAGCGGGGCCGCCAAGCGGGCAACGCCCTCCAAATGTTCGCGAACCACGCCGGGCCTGTGCGGTCCGATCTTGGACCTGGCCTGCAACGCGGCTGTCCAGTCAGCCACGATCGCAACGTCGTCCGGATTGTAGAGGACGAGGGTCGCTTCCCGGTTCAGGAAAAGGCTGCGAAAATCGAGATTGGGAGAGCCGACGAGCGCGGCATCGTCCGCGATCACCGCTTTTCCGTGCACCATGCCATCAGCGTAGCGATAGATCCGCACATTGGCCTTTTCGAGCTCTCGCAAATAGGCGCCGCGCGCGAAATCGGCGATGCGGTGGTTCGATCTGGAGGGGACGAGAATGCGGACATCTACTCCCCGCCGCGCAGCGAGCTCCAGTGCGCGGGCGATTGCCTCGTCCGGAATGAAATAGGGTGTGGTGATCCAAACCCGCTCCCGCGCCGCGAAGATGACCGACAGGATCAAATCGAAAAGCACCTGATCTTCGGCATAGGGTCCCGATGGCACGAGTTGGACGGAGGAGCTGCCCATCCGCTGAAGGGGCGGGGACGGGGCTGGGAGGGGTGAACCCTTCGCATCCTGCCAGTCGGCGCGGAACATGGCGGCATAATCGAGCGCCGCCGGCCCCTCCAGGCGGAAGGCCAATTCTCGCCAGCGTGCCTCGTCGGGACCGGGGCCGAGATATTCCTCGGCGATGTTATAGCCGCCGGCAAGAACCTGCCGCTCGTCGCAAAGCAGCAATTTTCGGTGGTTGCGGAGGTTCGGACGACCGCGGAACGGCAACCGCCAGATGGGCGAGAAGCGGATCGCATGACCGCCCGCGCGGCGCAGCGGGGCAAGCGATTTTTCCGGCAGGAAGAGTGAGCCGGCGGCATCGACCAGCAGCCGGACGTCTAGGCCCTGTTCGGCGCGACGGCCCAGCGCCTTCAATACTTCGCCGCCGACGGGTCCGTCGCGCAGGACATAGGTTGCCAGCCAGACGGACTTTTCCGCCCCCTCGACCATTTCGATCAGCGCATCCCACGTTGCGGTACCATCGCCGTGAAAGACGATCCGGTTGCCGCCGGAAACGGGCGGGACGCGATAGCTGGACAGCAGCGCGGCAGCGGGGCCGGGGGGCAGGCCGGACGGAACCTGGCTCCTGCTGATTTCCGGAAGCATCTTTCGCTGTGCTGTCCGGCTGAGCCCGAAGAGAAGGAAAAGCGGTAGGGCAACATAGGGAAGCAGCAGGATCGACAACAGCCAGGCCATGGATGCCTGCGGCGCGCGCCGTTGCCTGAGGAGCAGGCTGGTCGCCATCACCACGCCCAGGGTCACGATGACGGCGGTCACATGGGCAAACAGGAAATCCATGGACTTTGTTTATTCCTCCCCAGGAGGCCCGAGCGATGTTCCTAGCTGGTGATGCGGGTATCCAGAATGCGGGCGTTCGTGCCGCCCTTGCCATCGGTATCGAAACGGATACGGACTTCGACATCCTGCTGACAGGCGCGGAAATTCCAGATTTCCGACCAGCCACCGGTAAAGCGGGCGCCGCCAATGTCGGGGCCGAGCGCATTGTCGGTCGCCTCGATACGCGTCGCGCGCATTCCGACGCTGGACACGTCGCAGCCAGGCTGGCGCGCCCGCGCCTTGTCGAAAGCTTCGGTCGCGGCCAGTTCGCTCGTTTCCTGCATCATCGTCGGGGTGGCGATGGACTGACCCCGGTTGACGATCAGCATGATGTGGCCGCCATCCGCCTCCAGCACGTACAGGTAACGAAGGAGCGGCGTCTGGGGGCAATCCGTTTCCGCATAGAAGGTCCAGGCGCCAACGAACGCCTCCTCCAGAATACCGTTCGCAACGGTGCGGTCCGCGACAGCCGGCTGCAGACCGTAAAGCCGCATTGTCTTGGGGGGATTATCGCAAACCCGCGTGGTCACGGAAAAGCGCGCGCGTAGCAGCGCCTCTTCCTGAAGGTCGGCAAGGGTGGGCGCCAGCGACGATGCCTCCTCCACTTTTTGCGAAAACCATTCGACAGGCTCGCCCGGCACCTCAGTCGTGGCCTGTGCATGCGCAGGGCCGGCGAACGATATGAGAGAAAGAACGAAGGGAAGGGCCCATTGGCGTGCGCGATTACAAATCATGGCGCTACTGATAAGCGCTCCGATACCGTCGGTCGAGACCGGTGCGGCAAATCGGATGGAGGGTTGGCATGATCCGCCCCGCTGGCGCATAGCCATGCCATGGATGACGTCAGCCCGCCGCTTGGCATCGTGGAAGGATATTTCGGCAAGCCCTGGTCGTGGGACGAGCGGGCGCATGTCGTGCGGACCCTTTCACCCCATGGCTATTCGCGTTTCATTTATGCGCCGAAGGGCGACGCCCATTTGCGTCGCGACTGGATGGCGCCCCACGTTCCGTCTGAGGCAGCCGCAATCAGATCCTTTGCCAAACTATGCCAGCAATTGGGTGTCGAGTTCGGCATTGGTCTTACCCCCTTCGAACTTCATGCTGACTGGAATGCCGCTGGCCGCCGCAAGCTGATCGAGCGGACGGGAAGGCTGCTGGATCTGGGGGCGGTACACATCGCCCTGCTGTTCGATGACATGCGCGGCGATTTCGAGGATCTGGCGGCGGTGCAGGCAGACATGGCCGCTGCCGTCGCGGAAACTCATCAGGTACGCATGAGCATATGTCCCAGCTATTACAGCGACGATCCCGTGCTGGACCGGGTGTTTGGCCAGCGTCCGGAAAATTACCTGCGCGGCCTGGGGCATGGACTGCCGAACGATGTTGGCCTGTTCTGGACGGGGCCGGAGGTTTGCAGCCGGGAGATTTCCGTGGGCCATATGGACCGCGTCGCGCGCGAGATGGGCCGGAAGCCGTTATTGTGGGATAATTACCCGGTGAACGACGGCCCGCGCATGTCGAACCATCTGCACTTGCGCGGATTTACCGGGCGCGGCGACATAGGGGCCCTATGTGCGGGGCATTTCATAAACCCGGCATTGCAGCCGAACCTGTCATTATTGCCTGCGGTGACGCTCGCCATGGCGTACCGACAGGGCGACACCTACGACTATCTGGCGGCGACCCATGCCGCTGCAGCCCTTCTATATCCAAAGGATGTAGGCGATGCGCTGATGGCGGACCTGCTGAGCCTGCAGGATGCGGGCCGGGAAAGACTGAACCGCGAACGGCTGCTGCAAAAATATGCCGCGTTCGACCATCCCGCCGCGCAGGAAGTGCGACAGTTCCTGCAGGGATATTATTCGACGAGCGCCGAAGAGGTGCAAACGCAGTAAAACCACACGGCGAATAGGAGACGAGCTTCATGGCCGACAGCTTCCACATCGGTTTCCTGCCCTACAACGGCATGACTCAATTGGACATGACCGGTCCCGCTCAGGTGTTGGGGCGGATGCCGGGTGCCAGCCTGCATTTCATCGGCAAGACGCTGGATCCGGTGATCGGCGATCTGACACTGGCGTTCGTGCCGACAGTCACGTTTGCAGACTGCCCCCGGCTGGATATGATCTGCGTTCCCGGCGGCTTTGGGTGCACTGAGGTCATGCGGGATGCGGCGGTACTCGACTGGCTGGGCGAGCGTGCGGAGACGGCCACATTGGTGACGAGCGTGTGCACCGGCTCCCTGATTCTGGCGGCGGCGGGTCTGTTGCGGGGGAAGCGCGCGGCGTGCCATTGGGCGTGGCGTGACAGCCTTTCGCTGTTCGGCGCCATCCCGGTGGCTGAACGCGTGGTCGAGGATGGCAAGTTCATCACCGGCGGGGGCGTCACGGCGGGGATAGATTTCGGGTTTCGCATCATAGAACGGCTGAGAGGGCGCGACGTAGCGGAAATGGTGCAACTGGCGCTGGAATATGATCCGGCGCCGCTGGGTGGCGGAACGCCCGAGACTGCGCGCCCGGAAATTGTCGCCGCGGCCAACGCCGCGATGACGGGCAAGGGAATAGCGGGGCGCCTGGCGGACGTGGCGGCGATCGCGCGCGGCGCTAACGCCCCTTCTTCTCCCTGAGCCGCGCAACGAGGCCGTCGGCGTCGAGAGGGCGGGCGAAGAGAAAACCCTGGCCAACTTCGCAGCCGGCAAGTGCAAGCGCCTGCTTCTGTCCCTCCGTTTCGATTCCTTCCGCGACGGTGGTCATGTTGAGGGCGCGGGAAAGCGACAGGATGGCGCGGACGATGTTCTGACTGTCCGCCGATTCGAGCATGCCATCGACGAAACTGCGGTCGATCTTAAGAATATCGATGGGGAGCGTTTGCAGATAGCTGAGGGATGAATAGCCGGTCCCGAAATCATCCATGGCAATCATGCAGCCGAGCGCCTTCAGCCGTGCAAAGACATGGCGCGCCCGTTCGGGATTGCCGACAATGGCGCTTTCCGTCAGTTCGATCTTCAAGGCAGTGCCGGGCAGGCCCGAAGTGGCCAGGGCGGTTGAGACCGCTTCTACAATATCGTCGCGAAGCAACTGAACACCGGATACATTTACGGCCAGGTGGATATTCTGCGCCTCCAACAAGTCGCCGCGAATCTTCGCCATTTGCGTGCAGGCCTCCTGCAGCGCCCAACGCCCCAGGGGGACGATCAGGCCGCTCTCCTCGGCAATGGGAATGAACTCGTCGGGCGGGACAAGGCCACGTTTGGGGCATTTCCAGCGTGACAGTGCCTCCACCCCGCAAATCATGCCATCGCGCAAACTGACAAGAGGCTGGAAGGCGAGGCTAAGCTCTCCTGCGTCGAGTGCGCGGCGCAGATCCGTCTCCATGGCGAAGCGCGCGCGCGCCTTCGAATGGTCCTGCGCCTTGTAAAGTTCGACGCCGCTGGCACCCGCGTTGCGCGCCTGCGTCAGCGCGAAATGGGCGTCGCGCATCAGATCCTCCATCTTCGTCGTTGACGAGATGGTGGTGGCGATTCCTATGGTGGCGCTGGCGTGCACCTCTCCGCCAGACAGCTGGAACGGGTCGACCAGTCGGCGTTGAACACGCGCAATGATGTCGCGGGTGTCCATTTCGTCCGTCAGGCCGGTCAGCAGCATGGCGAATTCGTCACCGCCCAGGCGGGCGAGGCGGTCCGACCCGCGAATGCATGAACTGAGACGCCGCGCCAGCGCGATCAGGAATTCGTCGCCGACGGTGTGGCCGAGGCTGTCATTGATACGTTTGAAGCGGTCGATGTTGAGAAGAAGGACCGCCACCTCCCTATCTTCGCGCTCTGTCAGAGCCGTTTCGACCAACTCGCTGAATTGAAGTCGGTTTGGCAAACCTGTCAGATCATCGCTGAGCATCGTCATGCGAAGATGGGATTCTGCCTTTATCTCACTGGAACGGTCGCGGACGCTGACCAGGACATATCCGGAGCGGACGGCCAGTTTTGCCGAGAAATAACGGTCCCCGCCTGTCGATTCGTCCTCGGGTTTTACGGTCCAGGCGAGTTCGCCCGTCGGGACGGCACCCCCGGCCAGGCAGGAAGCTATGTAGCGAACAAGGATCCGACATTCGTTGAGCAGCGGCACGTCCGGAATTGGCACACCAGTCAGGCTCTGCGCAGACCGATTTGCCCAGCGGGTGAACGTTACATTCACTTCCGAGCAGACGGGTGTACCGCCGCTACCCGTGCGGAACAGCAAAAGGCCGAATGGCAGGGCGTCAGCAACGTCGCGGTCAGCAAGAGTCAGACCCATTTCGGGTGCGGGCGCATCCAGTTGCGCCAATCCGCCTCTTATCAGTGCACCTGCCATTGCACCCGCCTAGCCCGCCGGCGCTTAAGAACGCGTTACCTTTAAGGCCGCGTTATCCGTCAAATCGGTTCGATTTCGGGAAACCCATCGGCGGCAGACGCCCGGCGGACCCACGGCTGCCGAGCCATGGCGTCAGGTCCGGCTCCGACCGTGTACGACCACTGTCACCGCCCATCGCCCAGCTGAGGCCATCCTCTTTTCTGAGCGTTGTCACGTCCGACAGACCACCATCCTTGTATCGTTGCAGCATCACACCCTGTCCGCGCTGCATCTGTGGCAGATCGACGAGGGGGAATATCAGGAGTTTTCGATTCCGTCCGATAATGGCGACATGATCGTCGGTCGGGGGAATCGGGCGCACCGCCTTCAGCTTTGCGCCGGGCTTGAAGCTCATCAACTGTTTGCCCTTGCGGGTTTCCGCGACAAGATCGGCGGCCGCCACGGCGAACCCACGGCCATCACTGGCGGCCAGAAGATATGATGAGGCCTCGCTGGCGACGAACATGGAGGTAATGCCAGCGTCCGCGTCTATGTCGATCATCGCACGTACCGGCTCGCCGAACCCACGGCCGCCGGGCAGCCGGTCGGCCCCCAACGTGTAGAACCGTCCATTATCCGCCGCGACGATCACCTTGTCGGTCGTTTGCGCGGGGAAGCCTTGCGCGAACTCGTCACCTTCCTTGAATTTCTGTGCGGCCAGCGTGTCCGCGTCGATATGCCCCTTCATGGCACGCACCCAGCCGCGTTTCGACACGACGATCGTGACCGGCTCGCGCTCGATCATCGCCTCCAGCGGAATGTCCTGCGTGGGCCCCGCAGCCTCGATCAGCGTCCGCCGGCCGTCT
Source organism: Pacificimonas sp. ICDLI1SI03 (assembly GCF_054740865.1). NCBI lineage: Bacteria > Pseudomonadati > Pseudomonadota > Alphaproteobacteria > Sphingomonadales > Sphingosinicellaceae > Pacificimonas > Pacificimonas sp. ICDLI1SI03. The sequence continues at coordinate 1,003,320 of NZ_JBSQAU010000001.1, read as the reverse complement.
GCGAATGCCTTTTTCAACTCGGAAAGGTCATCTTTCAGCCGGCGCCTTTGCAGATCGTCGGATCCAAGCAATTCCGTCAGCTCGTCCTTTTCGGCGCGTAGTTCCGCATCCTCGGTGCGAAGCTGCATTTCCTCCAGCTTACGGAGGCTCCTGAGGCGCATGTTAAGGATTGCCTCGGCCTGGCGGTCGTTCAGCGCGAATTCGTCCATCATCACGGCCTTCGGCTCGTCTTCCGTGCGGATGATCTCGATGATGCGATCAAGATTCAGATAGGCGATCAGATAGCCCGCGACGAGCTCCAGCCGATCTTCGATCTTGCCCAGGCGGAAGCGCGTGCGCCGCTGCAGCATGTCGAACTGGTGCCGTATCCAGGCGCTCAGCACCTCGGCCAGAGACATGACGCCGGGCGTCCTGTCCTTGTCGAGGACATTCATGTTGAGGCCGAAGCGAACCTCCAGATCGGTCATCTTGAAGAGGCTGTCGACCAGCACCGCCTTCGACACGTTTTTCGACCGCGGCGTGACGACGATGCGGGTATCCTCCGCACTTTCGTCATTCACATCCTCGAGGATCGGCAGACGCTTTTCATTCACCAGCGCCGCGCACTGCTCGATGATTTTCGAGCGCAGCACGCCATAGGGGATTTCGGAAATGACCAATTGCCAGCGCCCGCCGCCAAGATCCTCGTACGGAATATCCCGTTCGCCTTCCGACGCGGTCTTGTCGCCGGAGAACTTACCGCGCACGCGGAATGAACCGCGCCCGGTTTCATAGGCGCGCCGGATCGTGTCCTCGTCCTCTGCCAGGACGCCGCCGGTCGGAAAGTCCGGCCCCTTGATCTTCTTCAGCAGGCGCGCGGTGGTCGCGTCGGGATTGTCGATCAGGATTTTCGCCGCGTCGGCGATTTCGGCAACATTGTGCGGCGGGATGTTGGTCGCCATGCCGACCGCAATACCCGCAGATCCGTTGGCGAGCAGATTTGGGAACAGGCCGGGAAAGACCTCCGGCTCCTCATCCTCGCCATTATAGGTTTCGCGGAATTCGACCGTGCCTTCGGAAAGGCCCTGCATCAGCGCGGCGGCGGCGGCGGTCAGGCGCGCCTCGGTATAGCGCATCGCCGCTGCATTATCGCCGTCGACATTGCCGAAATTGCCCTGTCCGTCGACCAGCGGATAGCGCAGGGCAAAGGTCTGCGCGAGGCGGACCATGGCGTCATAAACGGACTGATCGCCGTGTGGATGATACTTACCGATCACGTCACCGACGACGCGCGCGCACTTCTTGAAGCCGGAACCCGGGTCCAGCTTCAAAAGGCGCATCGCCCACAGCAAGCGGCGATGAACAGGCTTCAGCCCATCCCGCACGTCGGGCAGGGAGCGGGCGGTGATCGTCGACATCGCATAGACGAGATACTTCTCGCTAAGCTCGTCGGCGAATTTGCGGTCGATAATGTGGGGATCGTTCTCGTCGAGCATAACGCCCTAGAACCGCTTCTGGAGCTGCACGTCAACGCGCGTCCTCGCCAAAAGCGTCTTTTCCGCACGATGCGGGGGCAAAAGATCGCGTTCGATGAAGTGCCGGGTGATGCGTAAGGCCGCAAGAATGTCGTCTCCGCCCGTGGCGGCGGCGGGATCCTTCATGAAGGCGGGCAGGGCGAACAGGCGGGTTTTGTACGCCGCGCCAGCACTGGCGCTGACGGCCCGGCCGGATTTGGGCGAAAGATAGATCAGATCGTCGCAATCTCCCGTCGCCGCACAGCTGTCCAGATCGAGCCTGAAACCCAGATCGCGAAGCAGCTTGAGTTCGAAACGAGCGAGCGCTTGCCCCATTTGCAAAGCGTCGGCGTCGGCCTCCATCAGAGCCAGGCAAGCGGCCAGCGCCTCAAAAAGCTCAGCAAAGGCTTCCCCCTCAGGCAGGACGTCGGCCACCAGCATGGTCAGCCACTCGGTAAGGGACAATGTAAGGGGATGGAGCGCCAGTGCGGCGCGGCTGGCCATCAGCTCTATCCGTGCTGTCGCGAGCTGGGTCTCGCCGCGGCTGTCGAGCTGCGCCATCACCATATTGCCAGCCGACAGAAGCGGTTTGGACTTTCGCGACCGGCCGCCATGGACATAGGCGGCGATCAGGCCGTTGGTTTCCGTCAGCATGCGTATGACCGCGCCATGCTCGCCATGCGCGCGGGCGGTCAACATGATGGCGGTAGTGGTCAGATGCATGGCTGGCGACCGCTTCGGCTATCCACCGGATACGACGAAAGACGCCCCCATGGTCACTTCGTCCAATCGAGTCCCATCTGGTCGTAGCTTTCGCGACTGTCCGCCCAGTCTTCCTTTACCTTCACGGTCAGGAAGAGGTGTACGCGTTCGCCCAGAATATCTTCAAGTTCGGCGCGGGATTCCGATCCGATCTGCTTCACGCGCGCGCCGCCCTTGCCCAGAACAATGCCCTTCTGGCTTTCCCGTTCGACAAGGATCGTCTGGTGGATGGAAATGCCGTTCGGTCCCTCGGTCCAGCTTTCCGTCTCAACCGTGGAGGCATAGGGCACCTCCTGGTAAAGTTGCAGGAACAGCTTTTCTCGCGTGATTTCGGCGGCAAGCAGGCGGCTGGTGATGTTGGACACCTGATTTTCAGGGAAGTGCCACGGCTCCCGCGGCATCGCCGCCGACAGCGTTTTCTTTATGTCGTCAATGCCGTCGCCGGTTTCGGCGGACACCATGAAGGTTTCGACGAACGGGATCTTTGCATTCAACTGCTGTGCAAGCGGCAGCAGGCCGTGCTTCGATGCGATGTCCACCTTTGTCAGCGCCAGCATCTGCGGTTCGTTCCGTTTGGCGAGCGTTTCCATGATCGCCTCGACGTCATCCGTCATGCCGCGCTTTGCGTCGACCAGCATCAGGACGATATCCGCGCCGGACGTCCCCTCCCACGCCGCGTTTACCATCGCGCGTTCCAGCCGTTTTTTCGGCGCAAAGATACCTGGTGTGTCGACCAGAATGACCTGCACGTTCCGGTCGATGGCAATGCCCATCAGGCGGGCACGGGTGGTTTGAACCTTTGGGCTGACGATGGCGACCTTCTGACCCACCAGCGTGTTTACGAGGGTCGATTTACCCGCATTAGGGGCCCCGACGACGGCCACGACGCCGCAACGCTGTTCGGTCTCGCTGTTCATAGTGCGCCTTCTCGATTCAACATTGCGAGCGCGGCTGCCTTCTCCGCCTCCTGTTTGCTTGACCCTTGCGCCTCTACGGGCTCGACGCCGCGCACTGCAACCTCGACGCGAAAGCTGGGCGCGTGATCCGGCCCCTCCCGCCATGTCACCCGATAGGTCGGCAGCGGACGGCCGCGACCCTGCGCCCATTCCTGCAATTGCGATTTGGGGTCGCGGGGTGGCGCCTTGTCCTCCCCGATCCTGCCCGTCCACTGCCTGCGGACGAATGCCGTCGCGGCGGGCATGCCGCCGTCCAGATAAAGGGCGCCGATCAGCGCCTCGCACACGTCGCCCAGAAGATTGTCGGACTGGTGTACGCCCGCATTGCGTGCCGACGCGTCGATCAGGACATGGTCGGCCGCACCGATCTGGCGGGCCACGGCAGCGCAGCTTTTCTTGTCGACGAGCGTCGCGAAGCGGCGGGCCATGTCACGCTCGGATTCGTGGAAATCCCGATACAGCCATTCGGCCATCACACAGCCGAGGACGCGGTCGCCGAGAAATTCCAGCCTTTCATAATTGTCGCCGCGCCCGCTGCCGCCGCTGGAATGGGTGAGGGCGGTACGGACGAGGTCGGGATTTGTGAACCTGTGGCCCAATTCGCGCTCCGCCCATTGGGCCAGCGCGTTCACAGGCGGCGGCCGATGCGATCGAAGCGCACCGCCGGTATCCAGCTGCCCGGATCATCGAGCCGAGCGGAACCGTCCAACGAGAGAAAGGAAATGCTGGCGCGCCCGACAAGGTTCTGTAACGGCACCATGCCGAACCCCTGCGGTGCGCGGCTGTCCTCGCTATTGTCGCGATTGTCACCCATTACGAACAGGCTGTTATCGGGGACGATGAAGGTGTCGGTATCATCTAGGGCGGCCATGTAGGGGCCATGCAATGTGCGGATCGGCCCATGCCCGGGCAGTTCCTCGACATACTGCCGAAAAACGCATTCGTCGCCGACCTGACGGCCTGCCTCGCAGGGGGTGTTGGGAGAGATGGGTACGACGCTGTCCGCGATGCGCCGCCGCGGTACGGGCTCGTCGTTCAGAAAGAGAACGCCTGCCGCCATCCTGATCCGGTCGCCGGGAAGTCCGATGACCCGCTTCACGAAGTTCATTTCGCCACCTGCGGGATCCGTGAAGACAATGACGTCGCCGCGGCTGGGCAGGGTCGCACCGATGCGGCCCTCTATCGGCGCAATTCGAAAGGGGAATGACGCGCGGCTATAGCCATAGGGGTATTTCGCCACGAGAATGAAATCGCCCGCCATCAATGTCGGCTGCATGGACGCAGACGGGATCGAAAAGGGCTCCGCCACAAATGTCCGTACGCCGAGGGCCAAGAGCACGGCCAGAAGGATCGTGCGCAGCGCCGCCAGCCATGTCGGCGCGCGGCTGATCCTTTGCGAAGTTGCAGTGTCCAGGGTGAGGGGCGCGGTCATCATTCGTCTTGGCACTTTTCAGTGCGCCGTAACAGTGTCAAGCGAGGCGCGTTCTTTCGAAAGGCGACATCGATGAAGACTGAATGGCAGGCGGTTGAAGAAGCGGTGGAGGCGGCGAAGGCATCCGCGCTGGTTTCAAAATTCGATCAGGAAAAGAGCCGACTGCAGCGCCTGACGTTCGATGTGGCCGACATGCATTTCGACCTTTCTAGGACGCATCTCGATATTGGCGTGGTCGATGCTTTCCTGGCGCTGGCCAAGCAGACTGATTTTCAGGGCCTGCGCGCGCGCCTTCTGTCGGGAGACACGGTGAATCCCACCGAAGGCCGGGCAGCCTCTCACACGGCGGAGCGTGGCATGGGCGCGGAGGCAGACGTCCACGCCGCCGACGAGGCCCGCCGGCAGATGCGCGCGCTATATGACCAGATCGAGGGCGGCGCGTTCGGTGACGTCCGTCACATCATCCATATCGGCATAGGGGGCTCGTTTCTGGGGCCCGCGCTTGTGATCGACGCGCTGTTGCCGAAGGAGCCGCGCTATGACGTGCAGATCGTCAGCAATATCGACGCGCGCGCCCTGGAACGCGCGCTGATGCATGTTGACCGCACCCGCACCTTGATCGTGACCGTATCGAAGAGCTTCACGACGCTTGAGACGATGATGAACACCGAGAGCGCGTTGAAGGCGCTGGGGCAGGACGCGAAATCGCGCCTGATCGCGGTCACTGCCGCCCCCGACAAGGCGACGGAATTTGGCGTGGACGCCGCAAACGTCCTTCCCTTCGCAGAGACGGTCGGTGGGCGCTATTCCTTGTGGACCGGCGTTGGCCTTGCCGCCGCGCTTGCGCTTGGCTGGGAGGAATATGAGGCGCTGCTGTCCGGTGCGGCAGCAATGGATGGTCATTTCGCCGACGCCGACCTGACCGAAAACGTACCCTTCGTGGCGGCGTGCATGGACCTGCTTTATGCGAGTGTCATCGGGGCGGAAACGCGCGCCGTCTTTGCCTATGACGAGCGACTGGCTTTGTTGTCGCCCTTTCTGCAGCAATTGGAGACCGAATCGAACGGCAAGCGCGTCGACCGGGACGGCGAGACGCTTGAGAGGGGTAGCGCGCCCGTAGTGTGGGGCGGGGTCGGTACCGATGCGCAGCATGCCGTGTTCCAGATGCTGCATCAGGGCACGCACCTGATCCCGACAGAATTTTTGGCGGTGAAGGAGCCGGGGCATTCCATCGGCGGTGATCACCATGCCCAGCTTCTTGCCAATTGTATCGCACAAGGGGCGGCGTTGTTGCGCGGGCGCAGTTTTGAAGAAGCGAAGGCGAAGGGTGCCGACGATGCACTGGCGCATGCCAAGACGTTTCCCGGCGACAAGCCATCCTCGACGATTCTGCTCGATCGCCTCGACGCGCGTACGCTCGGGGCACTGCTCTCCTTTTACGAGCACCGCACATTTGCTTTTGGTGCCCTGCTTGGCATCAACAGTTTCGACCAGATGGGGGTCGAACTGGGCAAGGATGTCGCCCGTGCAATCGCCGACGGAGATCTGGGCGATCTCGACCCGTCGAGCCGGGATCTACTGACGCGGGTTGGGCTGTAGCGGACGCGCCGGGAAGGGTCGGGCCCGGCAATTAGGTGCAATTACCCCTGCCCAGCGGGGGAATTTGCCGGGGATCCGTATTCCAGGCCTTGCATTGGCAGCCAATGGAAAAGTCGCTGCCACCTTGTTGCGCTGCACAAATGCCTATATGGGAGCATTCGATACTTTCCCATATTCTAGGATGCCCCGCCCATGGCGCTACGCAATGTGGCCATCATCGCGCACGTCGATCATGGCAAGACCACCCTCGTCGATGAACTGTTCAAGCAGTCCGGGACGTTCCGCGAAAATCAGCGCGTCGAGGAACGCGCGATGGATTCGGGCGACCTGGAAAAGGAACGTGGCATCACGATTCTGGCCAAGTGCACCAGCGTCGTCTGGACCGGCAATGCCGAGACCAATGAGGGCGGCGAGGCCATCCGCATCAACATCGTCGATACGCCGGGCCACGCCGATTTCGGGGCCGAGGTCGAACGCATCCTGTCCATGGTGGACGGCGTCATCCTGCTGGTCGACGCCGCTGAAGGGCCGATGCCGCAAACGAAATTCGTCACCAGCAAGGCGCTAGCGCTGGGCCTGAAGCCCATCGTCGTCGTCAACAAGATCGACCGTGGCGACGCACGCCCGGCCGAAGTGCTGGACGAAGTTTTCGAGTTGTTCATGGCGCTGGAAGCGACCGACGAGCAGCTGGACTTCCCGCACCTGTTCGCCTCTGGCCGCGGTGGGTTCGCCAATGAAGACCCCACCATCCATGAGGGCACGCTGGAACCGCTGTTCAAGCTGATCCGCGATCATGTTCCGGCCCCGGGCCTGGACATCGACGCCAAATTCTCAATGCTCGCAACGCTGCTGGACCGCGATAATTTCCTTGGCCGTATCCTGACCGGACGTATCGAATCGGGTACGCTGAAAACCGGTATGCCGATCAGGGCGATCGACGTGAACGGCAAGATCGTCGAGACCGGGCGCGCGACGAAGGTGTTCGCGTTTGATGGCCTGGACCGTGTCCCCGTGGATGAGGCGAAGGCGGGTGACATCGTCGCCATTGCCGGTCTGACCACCGCGACGGTTTCCAACACCATCGCCGATCCCGAAGTTTCCGCACCGCTGGACGCGCAGCCAATCGATCCGCCGACGCTGAGCATGACATTTGCCGTCAATGACAGCCCCTTTGCCGGCAAGGATGGCGACAAGGTGCAGAGCCGTGTCATCCGCGAACGTCTGGAGCGCGAAGCGGAAGGCAATGTCGCCATTCGCATCACCGAATCGAACGAGCGCGACGCGTTCGAAGTGGCGGGGCGCGGCGAATTGCAGCTGGGCGTCCTGATCGAAACGATGCGCCGCGAAGGCTTCGAACTGTCCATCAGCCGTCCCCGCGTATTGTTCCGCGAAGGGCCGGAGGGGCGTGAAGAACCCTATGAAACCGTGGTCGTCGATGTTGACGATGAATTTTCCGGTACGGTCGTCGAAAAAATGGCGCTGCGGAAAGCAGAGATGACCGACATGCGCCCGTCGGGCGGTGGCAAGACGCGCCTGACGTTCAGTGCGCCGTCGCGCGGCCTGATCGGCTATCATGGCGAATTCCTGTCCGACACGCGCGGCACCGGCATCATGAACCGCCTGTTCGAAAAATACGGCCCCTATAAGGGCCAGATTATCGGCCGCCCCGTCGGCGTCCTGATTTCGATGGAGCAGGGACAGGCAGTTCCCTATGCGCTTAACACGCTGGAGGAACGCGGCATTCTGTTCATCGGCCCTGGTGAGGCGCTGTATCAGGGCATGGTCATCGGCGAGAATGCGAAGCCGCAGGACCTGGAGGTCAATCCGCTCAAGTCGAAGCAGCTGACCAACTTCCGCGCCAGCGGCAAGGATGACGGCATTCGCCTGACCCCGCCGCGTCGTATGACGCTGGAACAGGCGATCGCCTATATCCAGAATGACGAGCTGGTCGAGGTAACGCCGAAGGCAATCCGTATTCGCAAGCGGCACCTGGATCCGCACGAGCGGAAGAAGGCCTCGCGCAAGGCTGAAGACTGAGCTGTCGACGCGTCGCAAGCTCTGCGTGCGTGAATTGAAAAAGGGTAGAACCGGATTCCTGATCCGGCTCTACCCTTTTGCGTTCTCTGAAGAGGGTTAAACTCCACCCTCACGAAGGATAAGTCCTAGGCGTTCGTGGCCTTTTCGGCGGCCGATTTGCGCCGCCGTATCGCTACGGCGGTGAAGCCAAGGCCGCCAAGAAGAAGGCCATGCGTCGCAGGTTCAGACACCTGCTCTCCGGGCATGATCTCGCTGATCGTGAGCGTACTTGCCCCCGATACGAGACTGGTCAGATTGAATGTGCCGGTCGAGAAGACTGGTCCACCGGCGCCGCCGGTAAAGAGGTCGGGTCCGGCAAATTGAGTGAAACCAAGGTCTGGGGACTGGATATTCAGACTAGCAATCACGCCGGTTCCGAAGCTGATATCGGCTGTGCCCGGCACACCGCCGAAAACGCCCGCAAAATCGTCAAAGAAAATCTGATCACCGATCAGCGTGCTGCTGTTCGCCCGGTCGGGAGTCGGCATGGAATCCAGAATAAAACTGGCCTGCCGCGATCCGGTCAGCTCGAATTGCAGGGGCGCAGCACTGGCAGGTGCCGTCAGGAGGAGCGCGGTTATCGCGGCACCGGAGGAGATGAGGGTCTTACAGATCATAAAAATGGTCCAATATTGGGAACAGGGAAGAAACCCTTTCAGGTCGTTAATTATATACGGCCCCGAATGATCAGCGGTTTCGATTGCCTGCCGTAAGAGGGCCCCGCAAATTGTCTGATAGCAAGGATCGATGGCGTTGCGTTCCGGCGCCTGAGGCGCGAGAGGGCCGACCATGGAAATATTCATCGCAATGAGCGCGCTCGCGCTTGCGCTCGCCATGGATGCGTTCGCCGTCGCGCTTGCGCAGGGGGCATCCGGCAGAACGGATAGCCTGACGGCGGTCCGCTTGGGTTTGGCATTTGGTGTGGCGCAGGCCGTAATGCCGCTGATCGGATGGCTGCTGGGGACGGGTTTTGCGTCCCTGATCCAGACAGTGGATCATTGGATCGCGCTGATCCTGCTCTCCTTCCTGGGATTGCGCATGATTCGTGAAGCCATGACGCGGGACGAAGGGGAGGTTCCACCGGCCCTTTCCGGCTGGACGTTGCTGACCGCGGCGATCGCCACAAGCATCGATGCGCTGGTTGCAGGAATTACCATTCCCACCTTGGGACTTCCCATACTCCTGACCTGCCTCGTCATTGGTGTTGCCACCACGGTGCTTTGCGCCATTGGTGTGCGGGTAGGCGGACTGATGGGCGCACGTCTGGGCACGCCTGCGGAACTATTTGGCGGGGCGGTGCTTATTCTCCTCGGCCTCGATATTTTTATTCGCCACCAGTTTTTCGGCGGATGACCCCTCAGGTCGAGCGCTGTTCGAATGCGTGATCCCGCCTGTCAGGAGGTAGGTTCGACCCCGCCAATGCAAAGATATTTGATCTCCAGATAATCCTCGATACCGTATTTTGAGCCCTCGCGGCCCAGGCCGGACTGCTTGACACCGCCGAAGGGCGCAACCTCGGTAGAAATAATGCCGGTATTGTGGCCGACGATGCCATATTCCAGCGCCTCTGCGACCCGGAAAATCCGCGCATAATCGCGCGCGTAAAAATAGGCGGCGAGGCCGAATATGGTGTCGTTGGCCAGTCGGATCCCATCCTCTTCGGTCTTGAAGCGGAATACGGGGGCGAGCGGGCCGAATGTTTCCTCGTGACTGACGATTGCGTCCGTCGGCACGTCAGCAAGGAGAGTGGGTGAGTAGAACAGGTCTCCCTTGTCAGACGGACCGCCCTCCACGACAACGCGTGCGCCCTTCTTTACCGCATCTGCCTTGTGCGCCTTAACCTTTTCCAGGCCATCGGCATCGATCAACGGGCCGATGTCCGTCCCCTCCGCCATGCCGTCGCCGACTGTCAGGTCTCCGACCGCGCGTTCGAAACGCTCCATGAACGCGTCGTAGATGCCATCCTGCACGTAAATGCGGTTGGCGCAGACGCATGTTTGACCGGCATTGCGGAACTTGCAGGAAATGGCGCCCTCGACTGCGGCATCCAGATCGGCGTCATCGAACACCAGGAAGGGCGCATTGCCCCCCAGTTCCAGACTGATCTTCATGATGTTACCGGCGCACTGTTCGTACAGCTTTCGGCCGATTTCGGTCGAGCCGGTAAAGGACAGTTTCCGAACGGCAAAATTGCTGGTCAGCTCGCCGGCGATCTCTCCGGCACTGCCGGTCAGGCAGGACAGCAGCCCCCTTGGGATGCCAGCCTCCTCCGCAAGCACGCAGAGGGCGAAGGCGCTGAGCGGGGTGGCGGTGGCGGGCTTTATGACCATGCCGCAGCCAGCGGCGAGGGCAGGACCGCATTTTCGCGTGATCATCGCGGCGGGGAAGTTCCATGGCGTGATGGCGGCACAGACGCCAATGGGCTGCTTCATCACGAGAAGGCGCTTGTCCGGCTGATGCCCCGGGATCATGTCGCCATAAACGCGCTTTGCCTCTTCCCCGAACCATTCGATGAAGCTGGCGGCATAGGCGATCTCGCCGCGTGATTCCGCCAGCGGCTTGCCCTGCTCCGCCGTCATCAAATGCGCGAGATCCTCCTGATGCTCCATCATCAGGTCGGCCCATTTGCGCATGACAACAGCGCGATCCTTTGCTGTTCGGGCGGCCCAGAGCCTCATCTCCCTTTGCGCGGCGTCTATCGCCTTTCGCGTCTCGGCAGCGCCCATTTTTGGGACGTTGGCAATCGTTTCGCCCGTGGCGGGATTGGTAACTGCTATGCGTTCATCCGCGCCCGTCCATTCGCCGGCAAGGTAGCAGTCCTCGCGAAGAAGATCCGGGCGGGAAAGGTTGAGTTTCGTCATGGAAGGGCCTCGCTTTCCCCTTGCATACGCATGTGGGGCCTTCATGGTTGCCGGCGAACGATACGAAGGGGCAAGGCACAAGGTCCAATCGCGTTCGATAAGACACTCCGCACACCAGGCAGGTCATTCTCTAATAAGAGAAATCCGCCGAAAAAGTCTCAAATAGAAATTTTTTCTAGACTTATACAGCGTACAGTCTACGTTTGCGGGACGCGCTCTTGCATGAGGGCCACCAAAAATGGTGGAGCAGAGTGTCGAGGCGATAGGACCGGGGATCCTATTCGTAAGCACAGGAGGGGGAATTAGATGTTTTTCACGTCAAAAATGAGTCGCGCCGATTTTTCCGGCGGAAGTGTTCTGGCGCTTGGCATGGCCATCCTGACCGCATCGGTGCCAGCCGCTGCCCAGACGGATGCGGGATCGGATATGCCCGAAGAAATCGTTATTACGGGGTCTCGCATCGTCAGTTCCGGCTTTGACGCCCCCACGCCGATGACGGTCGTGGGCCAGGATGAGTTACGACAGGCGGGCCGAACGGATATTTCCGAGACCCTGGCCGACTTACCGCAATTCCGCAGAACGCAAAGTGCCACGTCGACCAATACGGTTACGTCTTCCGGCCAGTCGCCCGCCGATTTGCGTGGTCTGGGAAATGCGCGCACTCTCGTGCTGATCAACAGCCGACGCTATGTCAGTTCGAACGATTTGCAGACGGTTCCTTATTCTCTGGTCAAGAATATCGAAATCGTGACAGGCGGCGCCTCTGCTGCTTACGGTTCGGGTGCAGTTGCCGGCGTCGTCAATCTTATTCTGGATGATGAACTGGAACGATTCGAGCTCGGCGCTCAGACAGGCATTTCTTCTCGCGGCGATGGCAAGAAGTCGTTGTTTGAAGCATCGGCTGGTCTGAACTTCGCAGATGGTCGCGGTCATTTTATGATTGGTGGCGACTATTTGAAGGATGAGGGCGTTATTCCAGGCAATGCCCGTCCCCTTATAGGGTCGGCGCTTTTCTTTCCTGGTGAGGATGGACAACTTTATCCCACCGCCGATGTTCGCGATGCCGTCCGAAACGAGACGGGCCTGATCAATACCGGCGTCTTGGCAGGCCAGACGTTCAACAATGATGGCACGCTGCGTCCCTTCCAATACGGCATTCGCCGCCCGGGCGCGCCCACGCTGATGCAGGGCGGGGAAGGTTATAATATCGACCAGTTCAGGTCGCTGTCCGCACCGATCGAACGTGCGAACGTCTTTGGCCGGGTCAGCTATGAGGTCTCGGACAATTTGGAAATCTGGGCGGAAATGGGCTTCAATGAAGTGTCCGACCGTCGCGTTTATTTCCCCGATCTGGCCATCAATCAAATCACGGTATCGGCCACCAACCCCTATCTGAACCAGAATATTCAGTCCCAGCTTGCCGCCGCCGGAGAAACGGAATTCACCTTTGGCCGTGCGGTTACCGACGTATCGTTGACCGAGTATGATTTCACCCGCCAGACTTTCCAGGGAACCGTGGGATTGGACGGGAACTTCGCTGACGGCACATGGCGCTACAATGTTTACTACAGCCATGGTGAGCAGGAGCAGGATCAGACGCTGATCGGTCTAACGCTGCGCGAGAATTTTTTCAGCGCAGTGGACGCGGTGCGTGACCCCATTTCGGGGGAGATCGTGTGCAGGGTGGCATTGACGAATCCGGGCACCGATTGCCGTCCGCTCAACCTGTTCGGATCGGGCAATGCGACGGCTGCCGCTCAGGATTACGTCACCGACAATTGGAACGCGGTTACTACGAACTGGCTTGATAATGCGGGCGCATCGGTAAGCGGTGATTTGTTCAATCTGTGGGATGAGCCGGTCGCGTTCGCCGCTGGTGTGGAATATCGCGAAGAGTCGTTCGAGACATTGTACGATGCGAATTCCCTAGCTGGCAACTTCACGACCATTAATGGCGTGAATATTGAAAAGACCGGCAATAATGTGAAGGAGGGCTTTGTCGAAGTCGCCGCTCCTGTTCTTGTCGACCTTCCGTTTGCGCAAAGGGTTACCTTGAATGGTGCCGCACGTGTCTCGGATTATAGTACGAGCGGATCAATCTGGTCGTGGAAAGTCGGGGGTGTCTGGGAGGTCAGCGATGACATAAAGTTTCGCGCAACTCGCTCGCGGGACATCCGCGCCGCTTCGTTGAACGAACTGTTCAGCAATCAATCCACGTTCTTCACCAACGTCGTCGACGAGGGGCAGGGTGACAAGCCAACCAGGCAAATCATTCTCTACACGGGTGGTAATCCGGATCTTGCCCCGGAGATCGCCAATACATTGACTGCTGGCGTCGTGTTAACGCCGCAATTCATGCCTGGATTTGCCTTTTCGGTCGATTATTACGACATCGAAATTGAGGATGTGATCACGACGCTGAATGCGCAGCAGATCGTGAACAGCTGCTATTTGCAGGGTAATGATGCTGCGTGCGCGCAAATCAGCAGAGGCAGCTCAGGCGATATTTCTGAAATTACAGCGACATTTATCAATGTGGCTGAATTCAAGAATACCGGCCTGGATTTTGAAGCTTCGTATCGCACAAGCACGGACGGTCTCGGGATCCCGGGGCAGCTCGATCTGCGTGCCCTCGCCAATTATGTTGACCGCCTGGAAACCGATAATGGCATCATCACAATTGACGGATCGGGATTCCTGGGTTCGCAGGCACCATTCCTGGCGCCGAAATGGCGGGGCACGCTGACAGCGACCTTTGAATCTGATCATATCGGCCTTGATACCCGGGTGCGCTATATCGATGGTGGAGGTTATGCTCCGGCGGAAGTGCTGGCCAATATAGGCGACAATGATATTTCCAGCCGTACCTACGTCGATCTGGGGGTGCGGGCTTATGTGCCGTTCGGCGACGGTGACCGCTTTACGGTGTTCGGGAATGTGCAGAACCTATTCGACAGGGATCCGCCGCTGGCTGCGGTCAGCTCTGCCTATTTTGACTTGATCGGGCGCTATTACACGTTCGGTGTAAGGGCTAATTTCTGAGATTCCGCTGCGTTGCCGGTTGGCTAGACCATGCCGGCAACGCAGTGCACCCGTCTAATCGCGGGCGGGGACTACGCCCAGATCGCCGGATACGATGTGCCAATCGCCGGTTCCATCGACGGGGCGACGAAGTCTGTAGATACCGTCATATGAGCGGCCCGTGCCGTCGCTCAGCAGGTCGTCCACTTCGACATCAACCGAGACTGTCGCGACGCCGTTGCTGACCGAGTGGGGAGAAATGCGGCCAATTTCAACTGCGGTGAGCTCGGTGTCGGTAAATCCGCTTTTGAAGCGTTCGAAGGCGTCGGTGTCTTCCTCCGGCTCCTGCCCCCATAATTGCCATGCGGTTGCATAGTCGCGGCTGGAAATGGCGGCGTAATATGCCTCTACGACCGCACCGGGGCCTGTCGAAGCGGCCCTGACCGCTTCATCCGTTGGCTCGGCGCCGGGCTCCTGAGCGGAGCAGGCGGCCAGAAGCGTGAGGGCAGGCAGGAAAAACCGCGCGTTCATATTTCAGAGGATGCCCCCGCCGAGCGAAAGGCGCAAGGCCGCCAGAATGAGGACGAAAATGTTGAGGTTCCGCCCGGCATTGGAACTGGACATCGCGCCTATCGCGCCACCCAGCGCCGCAATGGGAAGCGCGAGCCAATTGACGATGCCGATGAAGGGGAACAGGCCAAGAATGGCAACAGACAGAGCGACGAGACCGAGCAGGATCGATACCATATTCAACATAAAGTCGGCTCCGGGCTGTATTGGTTATGCAATACACTTATTTAGACGTCGGTGAGGAGGTTGCAAGGCATGAATATGTTTATGGACGCCGACCAGCTTCATGCGTTTTTGGTCGCCGCAGCGCGTGCGCGGCAACCGGTGACCTATTCCGAGACGCTGGCTAGTCAGGGTTACGCCTTCACACGGCCGAAGATGCGTGCGCTTTGCGCCCTGCTTGGTGACCTGGACGCCGGAGGACGCGCACGAGGAGAGCCGGAGCTGGCCGTGCTGGTGGTACGGCAATCCGACGGTCTGCCGGGGCAGGGTTGGTGGGCGTCCGGCGGCGCAGAGGGACATGCGGGGCCGTGGGAAGGGCCGGCGGCCAAGCGGCATGTGAAGCGCCTGCAGAAACGTGCGTTTGACTATTGGGCGTCGCGCGCGTCCTCCACCAACGCCTGACAGGCCGTTCCTCAGGTCTGGAACGTATCGCATGCGGCGGGGTCGCCCGTTTCCATGCCACGCTGGAACCATTGTTGCCGCTGGGCCGACGTACCGTGGGTGAAGCTGTCGGGCGTCACATATCCTTGCGCCTCCCGCTGCAGGCGGTCGTCTCCGATAGCATTCGCGGCGGCCAGAGCCTCTTGCAGATCGCCGGGATCGAGATTCTCTTGATTGCCATACGCAAATACGCCCGCGTAGCAATCGGCCTGTAATTCCATGCGTACCTGCAACTCATTCTGCTCGCTGCGCCCCACGCGCGCCTGCTGACGGCGTATTTCTTCCGACATGCCGGTCACCGTTTGCACATGATGGCCGACCTCGTGCGCGACGACGTAAGCGGCGGCGAAATCGCCGACGCCGCCCATCTGCGCCAGCTGGTCAAAGAAGCTAGTGTCGATGTAGATCCGCTGATCAGCGGGACAGTAGAAGGGGCCTGTGGCCGATTGCGCGGCGCCGCATCCGGATTGCCCCCGACCGGCGTAAAAAATCAACGTCGGTTCGGGATAATCTTCCCCAGCCTGCGCGAATTCGGCATTCCAGACATCCTCCGTATCGGCGAGGACCACGCAGGTGAACGCGTGGATATCGCTGCGGTCGCAGCCTGTGCCAGCTCCGGCGGTTGCTACGGGGTCGGCAACAGGCTGGCCACCGCCGCCCATGCCCAGGACGCTAAGCGGGTTGCCGCCCATCACCCAAATGACGATGCCGATAATGACGATGGTTCCGATTGAGAGGCCGCCCTTGCCGCCGATGGGAAGGCCGCCGCCGCCCATGCGAAAGCCGCCGCTGCGTCCCGTCTGGTCGCCTATATTGCTGCTCTGTCTGCGGCCGCGCCATTTCATTTGAATGCCCTCCCTTTTGCAGGATGACGCGCGACAATGGAGCGCGGTTCCCTGTTGATTAAGCACCCGGAAAGCGTGCCGTCATGGTGTTGTGCCGAAAACCTAGCCGAAGGGTTGACGCTGTGCCCCCGCCGATTCATATATATGGGCAAGTTCAACGTAAGCGAAGGGAGGTGATCCGATGTCTCATGGTTCAGAAAAGAGGTCGGTTCAGTCTGTTCGGAGGATCGCTGCCTGAACGGTAGCCATTCGGGTCTTCCGGGTCGTACGTCCGGCCGCTGACCATGTTAGAGGGGTCGCTTGTTCCCGAGGGGGCAGGCGGCCCCTCTGCGTATTGGCGGGTTTGGCATTTGTTTTCCGCGGGGGACCGCGTTCTAATTTGTGCGCTTTAACCGCGTGATGGCGGTGTCGAGAGCGGACAGGAAGCGTGACCGGTCTTCCTTTCGGAAGGGCGGGGGGCCGCCAATATTCGTCGTTTCCGCGCCCGCCCTGAGGTCGGCCATGATGGCGCGGGTCGCGATAGCGCCGCCGATCGACGCGCTGGTGAAGGGCTTGCCGTTATTTCCGATAACCGTCGCGCCTGCCTTTATGCAGCGATCCGCCAGCAGGATATCGGCGGTGGTCACGATGGTATTCTCGCCTGCCTGCTCTGCAATGTAATCGTCCGCGGCGTCGAAACCGTCGCTGACGACGTTTAGCGAAATCAGCGGATGATCGGGCAGACGAAGATATTGGTTCGCGACAATCACCACGGGAACCTCGTGGCGCCACGCGACCTTGTAGATTTCGTCTTTTACCGGGCAGGCATCGGCATCGACCACGATTCGTATCATTGCACGGCAAAGACCGGGTAGGGATCGACCGGCTCGCCCTGCCACCAGTTTTTTTCTGGGCCGAGTTGTTCGATTGCGAAATGAAGGTGCGGGGCGTCGTCGTCGGCATTCCCTGTTGAGCCCACGGTGCCGATCACCTGCCCCCGCCGCACGGCATCGCCCTCTTCGATATCGTCGGCGCGGCTATCCAGATGGGCGTAATAATAGACCCAGCTTTCGGTGGGATCGAACTGATAGATGGTGATGCCGCCCTGATCCGAATCGAAGAATTTCACAAGAACGCCATCGTCCACAGCGCGCACGGGCGTGCCGCGCGCGGCCATGAAGTCCAGGGCTTGGTGGGCACGCCCCTCGCCGCGGGAATCGTCGAACTGCGGCGTCAGGTCGGACAGATCGTAGCCGGCCACGGGGAGTGTCAGTTCCTTCGCCATAAGCTCCGGCGTCGCAGATGGAGAAGGCGAAAACACGATATCTTCTGGCGGGTCGGTGGCGATTTCTTCGGGCGGAATAGCATTAGTCGGGGTGTCGACCATTTGCGGGGGCGGTGCCGCGCGGTCTGTGCGCTCATACAGGAACAGCCAGGCTGCGCTGGTCGCCAAGGCAGTCAGAATGGCTGTGGCGAGAATGATACCGAACGTACGCATGGCGGGATGTCTGCCGCCGAATGGCGCGCTTCACAAGTCGTCCCGTGCACGCGCTGCGATGAGCGGTACCCATGGTTCATGGTAGTTTCAGGCGTAATTTCTTATGATTGCGCGAAGGCAAGCGCGATCAAAGGATGGCGCGGAATAGATTTGGGGTTTTTATGATCAATCGACGTCAAATATTTTCAACCGGGGCGAAGGCGCTGGCCGGCAGCGCGGCGGTGCTGTCATTTCCGCATATTGCACGGGCCGATGTGGTCGCTGCCAGTGAAAAGCGGCTGAGCTTTTTCAATACACATACCTCGGAAAAGACACGGTCGCTGTTCTGGGCAGACGGCCAGCCGATTGCCGAGGGCCTGAAGGAGATCGATCACATCCTGCGGGATTGGCGCACCGGCGATGTAGAGATCATGGACCGGGGTCTTCTGGACCTGCTGCATGGCCTGACGGCCAAAGTAGGGCGCGCAGAGGAGGAATTGCACATTATTTCGGGCTATCGCAGTCCGAAAACCAACAACATGCTGCGGGGCAAGTCATCCGGCGTGGCGAAGAAGAGCCTGCACCAGCAGGGAAAGGCGATCGACATCCGCCTGCCGGGGACGGAATTGCCGAAATTGCGCAATGCCGCCATGGCGATGAAGGCGGGTGGCGTCGGCTATTATGAAAGCAGCCAGTTCATCCATGTGGACACGGGGCGCGTACGCTACTGGTAGATCCGCATCTGCATTGCCAGGCGGGACCGGCGACCGTAGCTATCGGGGCATGGATGCACCGGCGCCCTTCACGAGCCCTGCCGTCACGGCGCGTGGAGAGGCGCGCGCCTCAGTTGATTTTCGTGGCCTGGATACGCTGTGGCTGAACACGGGTACGCTTTGCAACCTTGCCTGTGAGCACTGCTATATCGAAAGTTCCCCCACGAATGACCGGCTGGTGTATCTGTATCGCAGCGACGTCCGCCGTATGTTGGACGAGGTCGCGGCAGGCGGCCATCCGCTAAGCGAGATCGGCATTACCGGCGGCGAGCCATTCATGAATCCTGACATTGACGATATTATCGCCGATTGTCTGGGCACGGGTGTCGACGTGCTGATCCTGACCAACGCCATGACGCCGATGCGCCATCACAGAGATGCACTGAGGCGGATGCGTTCGCCGCGGCTGACGCTAAGGGTCAGTCTGGACCATTATGATCCGGTGAGACACGAAAAGGAGAGGGGGCCGCGTTCCTTTCGCCCTGCCATGGAAGGATTGAAATGGCTGTCCGACGAAGGATTTGAAGTTGCCGTTGCCGGGCGCCTGTTCGACAGTGGTGACGAAGCGGGAATGCGTTCAGGCTATGCCGACATGTTTGCGCGCGAGTCGATCGACATAGACGCGTACGATCCTGAGCGTCTGGTCCTGTTCCCGGAAATGGACGATAGCAGTAAGGTCCCCGAGATCACCACTGCTTGCTGGCAAATCCTGGGCAAGAATCCGGACGACCTGATGTGCGCCAGCCAGAGAATGCTGGTTCGCCGCAAGGGCGCGGAGCAGGCGACGCTCGCCGCCTGTACGCTGCTGCCCTATGATCCGGAGTTCGATCTGGGACCGACCATTCGCGGCGCCAGCGGCAGTGTCGCGCTGAATCATCGATGGTGCGCGCAATTCTGCGTTCTGGGTGGCGGAAGCTGCGGCTGACAGGCTATTCGGCGTAGAGTGGCAGCTGATCCAGCTCCTTATCTATCTGCTCTCTAACGGCCCGAAATCGTTCGCTGTTGATCGTGCCCATGTCTTCTTCGAATTCAGAATCCGTCAGCCCCTCCACCCTCCGAAGTGCGGTTGGGGGCAGCAAATCGCCTGGCTCTGCACGCGCGAGGAGGGCCTGAACACGTGCCGTCCGTGCCGGGTCCGCCAAGGCCTGGCCCAGGCGCAAACCTGCCCGATCGGCCGTAAGATCGACGAAGCTGAAGCCGCTGCCACCCGGTAGGCTGTCATCCAGTTCTTTCCATTCGCCCAGTGCCGATCCCAGGCCTGAATTGCTGGTCGCGAGCGCCGCGGAAAGTGTGAAATGCTTGGCAAGATCGTTCCGCCCGCCAAGCTGTGCCATCAATATGGTGGGAGCGTCGACCTGTGTCGTGGCGGATGCGGCACCGGCCATTTGCATAACACCCGGTCCTACAATTGCCGCTGCCATTCCCACCGTGCGGCCAACAGCCACCTCCGCAGCGACGGGTGAATCCGCAAAAGTCATGCGATAAAGGGCGGGGAGGGTCGGCTGCTCCGCCAGGAAATCCGCCTTTTCCGTTAGTTGCGCATAGGTGTCCCAGGCAGCCTCTGTGCTGACCTCTGACGCATGGCCCGATAGACGGCGAAGCGCGCGGGTCAGTTCCTGCGGGACGTCGACCGTCATCTGCAATTTTTTCGGATCGAACTGCACGCCCGTGAACATGCTGTCCAGCGTTGGCGGAGGCTGCGGCTGATCCGCCCAGAGCCATGCCAGCAGAAAATTCGCTGCCGCCTCCGACAGTTGCGGGGGCAGGGCCACTTTACCCGCGCGGGCATGGATGCGGGCCGTGCCGTCGGGGGTCTGCGCAGCGATATGCGCAGACAGATTCAGCCAAGTGTGCTCCGCAAGTCTGAGCGACGCCTGCGCACGCAGCCGGTCGGCGAGAATTGCAGCATTGAAGTCCAGTTCGGGCGCGCTGTGGGAAATAAGCCGTGCCGCGCTGGCAATTTCCTCCTTGCGGATGGAAACGTCAGTCGGCTTGTTCTGACGCACCGCCCAGATGCTTCTGATCGCCAGCATCCGGGATGCCCCCACGTCCACGGCGCGCGGTGCCGGCGTTTCCGACGCGATGGGCTGCGACGAGAGCAGGCTCGCCCCCAGGAAGGCAAGGGCTGCTGTGAAGAACAGCGACAAACGAAAGAGGATGCGGATCACGGCGCTGCCATATCCCAGCATTGCTGTCCGGTATATGGTTTCCGGTGCCCGCGTCGATCAGACGTGCGGAGACCCCGGCGGGGAGAGTGCAGCATCGCGCAGGCCGCGCCAGACGCGCACGGCCTGAACGCTTTCCGGCACGTCGTGAACTCGGAACAATTGAATGCCCTGGGTCAGACCGGCAGAGACAATTGCAAGCGAACCGCCGAGCCGCTGTTCAACCGGCGCCTCGCCAGCCAGCGCGCCGATGAATCGCTTGCGGCTGGCACCTAATAGCAGCGGAACGCCGAGACCGTGAAACAGGGCGAGGCCGTTAAGCAATTCCAGATTGTGGCGTACCGTCTTGCCAAAGCCGATTCCGGGATCGGCGATGATGCGCGCGCGGGGAATACCCGCCGCCTCCGCAATTGCGATGCGTTCCGACAGCCAATCGTAAATATCGAGCAGGGTGTGATCGTAGCGCGGGGTGTTTTGCATCGTGCGCGGATCGCCCTGTGCGTGCATGATGATGACGGGTGCACCGCTGTCGGCAACGACACCCAGGCTGCGGTCGTCGTGGGTCAGGCCGCTGATGTCGTTGACGATGCGTGCTCCGCGCGAAAGTGCATCCTGCATGACGCTGGCTTTCCGGGTGTCGATACTGATCAGCATCTCGGCATGGGCAAGGTGATCGAGGACCGGCGCGACCCTGGCGATTTCGTCCTGTTCCCAGACTGGCTCCGCGCCCGGACGGGTGGATTCGCCGCCAATGTCGATGATCGCCGCACCCGCCGCCGCCATATCGAACGCGGCCCCGGCCGCGGCAGCCGGGTCTGCATGAGCGCCGCCGTCAGAAAAGCTGTCCGGCGTCATGTTGAGAATGCCCATCACCTGCGGTTCCTCGAAACGCAATGTGCGCGGGCCGAGCAATAGGGGAGGGCGCGGGGCAGTGAGACGCGCCCAGTCCGGATGATCCTGAAGAGCGCCCAGTTCTGCCACGGGAACGAGCCGCGCGGGCTCATTTCGAGACAGTATCTCGATCTGAGAGAACCAAAGCGCACCCCCTGCCAACCGGGCTACCAGCCCGTCGAAGCCGAAAGGAGCATCGACGAAGCCCGTGGGCCGCAAATAGCTGTCCTGCGTCACCGGCTCAGTGGGCAGCGGCGCGGCTGCGATAGGCATCGCGAAGCGCGTCCAGCGGCTGTAGCGTGCCACCCTTTTCCGTATGCCAGAACGTCCAGCCGTTACACGACGGCGCCTTTTGCACCAGCGCACCCAGCTTGTGGATCGACCCGGTTTCCCGGCCGATTGCCAGCGAACCGTCCGCCCGAACGCGGGCCTGCCAGCGGCGGCGGGGATCGGTAAGAACCGTTCCCGGATTGATGAAGCCGTTTTCGACCAGCGTCCCGAACGGCACCTTTGGCTGGGCGCGGCGGCCCTGGCTGACCTCCAGCGCGTCGGCGGGCAGCGGCTCGACAGCGTCGATCCGCGCCTGTGCCACGTCGATATAGCCCTGTTCCCGCTCCATGCCGATAAAGCTGCGCCCGAGACGCCGCGCGACCGCGCCGGTGGTGCCAGACCCCATGAAAGGATCCAGGACCACCGCCCCCGGCACGCTGCATGCGGCCAGAATGCGATAGAGCAGCGCCTCGGGTTTCTGCGTTGGATGTGCCTTCGCGCCGTCGACCTTGGCGCGCTCCGCCCCGTTGCAGATGGGGATCAGCCAGTCGGACCGCATTTGCAGGTCGTCGTTCATGGCCTTCATCGCGTGATAATTGAACGTATAGCGCGCCTTGTCGCTCTTCGCCGCCCAGATCAGGGTTTCATGCGCATTGGTAAAGCGCGTCCCCTTGAAATTGGGCATGGGGTTCGACTTGCGCCAGACGACATCGTTCAGAATCCACAGTCCGGCATCCTGAACGGCGGTGCCGACGCGGAATATATTATGATAGCTGCCGATCACCCACAGGGCGCCATTGTCCTTCAGAACGCGCCGGGCCTGCGCCAGCCAGTTGCGCGTGAATTCGTCATAGGCGGCAAAGCTGTCGAAATGATCCCAGGCGTCATCTACTGCATCGACCGTCTTGCCCTCTGGCCGGGTCAGGTCGCCGTTCAGCTGCAGATTATAGGGCGGGTCGGCAAAGATCAGATCGACCGATTTCGCCGGCAGCAACGCCATTTGCTCTATGCAGTCGCCCTTGATGATGCGGCTGGTCGGCTCGCTGTCCATTGCTGCTGACATGATCGTTTTCTTCGCCCCTTTATCTGATGGAGCGGACCCTGCGTCGACCGGACTCGGCAGGTCAAGTCGCGCGAATCCAGTGTGTTGCGCTGAGTCGCTGAAACATTAAGGAAACAAAAACCGCGGGCACAATTTATGGAGTCGCCGCCGCGAAGATAAACACCACCCCTAGTGGGTGTTGCCCAAAAGACTCAACTACAGGCCTTATTCAAAACCGCCCGGACAGGGGCGAAACTGCGGCGGTGATGCATGGTGGCGCCATGCGCCGTCAGCGCGCGGTGATGTGGCGGCGTGCCATAGCCCTGGTTCGTTTCCCACCCATAGGCCGGGTAATGGCGCGCCAGATCCTTCATCAGGCGATCCCGCGTTACCTTTGCCACGATGGAGGCGGCGGCGATCGAAATGCATTTCGCGTCCCCCTTAACGATGGTGCGGCACGCACGGTGCCATTTCGGCGCACGGTTGCCGTCGATCAGGACCATGGTCGGCTGCCGGGGAAGGGCGGCCACCGCGCGCTCCATCGCCAGCATGGTGGCCCATAATATGTTCAGGCGGTCTATCTCAGCCACCTCGGCGCGACCGACGCCCACATGCGCCCGCGTCATGATCAGGTCGAACAATGCCTCTCTACGGGCCGCAGTCAGCACCTTTGAGTCTGCCACTCCGTCGGGCAGGGCATCGGCGTCGAGGATCACCGCTGCGGCAACCACGGGTCCGGCCAGCGGACCCCGCCCTGCTTCATCGACACCGCACACCGGGTGCGGTCCCCGGCTTTCCTCCTCATAGGTGGGTATCATCGGGTGAGTGGCCACCAATGGCCCAGCGGGCCGTGGCCTCCGCCAAAGCCGGGTGCGGCCTGTATCGCGCTGCGAACATAAGTACGGGCGGCCTCCACCGCGTCGAACAAGTGCATATCCCGGGCGATATGGGTCGCAAGCGCCGATGCGAGCGTGCAGCCTGTGCCATGTGTGTGGTTAGTGTCGATGCGCGAACCGCCGAAGCGTCGGGAGGTGCCGTCGGGCATGACCACGAAGTCGGTGACGCGTTCCCCGCCCAGATGGCCGCCCTTTGCCAGTACAGCGACGTTCCATTCCTTCGAACAGTCCACCGCCGCTGCAAGCATCGCATTCTCGTCGGCAATCCTCCTGCCGGACAGCACTTCAAGTTCTGGCAAATTCGGTGTGATGACCGTGGCGAGCGGCAATAATGAGCGGAGCAGCGTTGCCACCGCCTCGTCAGCGACCAGGCGGTCGCCGCTGCTGGCAACAAGCACGGGATCGACGATCAGGGGCACGCCGCAATCCGTTACGGCCGTGGCGATGGCGTCGATCAGCAAGCTGTCGCCCAGCATGCCGGTCTTGATGGCGTCGACGCCGATATCGTCCACACAGGCGGCGATTTGTGCGGTGACGCCCTCAATAGGCAGGGCGTCGATGCGCCGTACGCCCTTCGTGTTCTGCGCGGTCACCGCAGTGATGGCGGTCATCGCATATCCGCCCAGCATCGTGATCGTCTTTATGTCCGCCTGGATACCGGCACCGCCAGATGAATCGGAACCTGCAATGGCAAGTATGCGGGGTGTCACGGTCTGGCTATGCCGCCTTTGAAACGGCGTCGCAGATATCGTCGACAAGCGATTCCACCAATGCCGGGTCGTCGCCTTCCGCCATGACGCGAATGAGCGGCTCCGTTCCCGATTTCCGGATCAGCACACGACCGGAATTGCCAAGCCGTTTTTCGGCTGCCGCAATCTGGGCCTGGACGCTTTCCTGCTCCAGGGGCTGGCCGCCGTTATAGCGAACATTTTTCAGAATCTGTGGCAGTGGTTCGAACAGGTTCAGCACCTCCGATGCCGGTTTGCCGCTTTCCACCAGGCAGGCGAGGATCTGCAGCGCCGCGATCAGCCCGTCGCCCGTCGTCGCATAGTCGGACATGATGAGGTGGCCCGATTGTTCGCCGCCGACATTATAGCCCTTGGCACGCATTGCCTCGACGACATAGCGGTCGCCGACCTTTGTGCGTTCAAGCTTCAGCTTCTCGCCCTCCAGGAAGCGTTCCAGCCCGAGGTTCGACATCACCGTCGCAACCAGGCCGCCGCCCTTCAAACGGCCGGTGTCGGCCCAGCTTTTCGTGATGCGCGCCATCAGCTGGTCGCCATCGACGATCCGCCCCTTTTCATCGCTGATGATCAGCCGGTCGGCGTCACCATCAAGGGCGATGCCGATGTCCGCGCCGGTATCCTTCACCATTTCCTGCATCAGCCGTGGCGAGGTGGATCCGACATTGGCGTTGATATTGAAGCCGTCAGGCGACACGCCGATGGTGGTCAGGTCAGCGCCCAATTCCCACAGCGCGGAGGGGGCAACGGTATACGATGCGCCGTGGGCGCAATCGAGAACGACGTTCAGGCCATCGAGGCGCAAATGTTCCGGGAAAGTCATCTTTGCATCGTGGATATAACGTCCGCGCGCATCCTCGATTTTGCGGGCGCGGCCGATTTCCTCTGGCCGGGCCAGTTGCGGGTCCGCCGTCAGCAGCGCTTCGATTTCGTCTTCATCATCATCGGACAGTTTGAAGCCGTCGGGTCCGAAGAATTTTATGCCATTGTCATGGAAAGGATTGTGGCTGGCTGAGATCATGACGCCGAGATCGGCGCGCATGGAACGGGTCAGCAGCGCCACCGCAGGTGTGGGCAGCGGCCCGACCATGACGACATCCATGCCAACGCTGGTAAACCCCGCGATCAAGGCCGATTCGAACATATAGCCGGATAGGCGCGTGTCCTTGCCAATGACGACGCGGTGGCGATGATCGCCGCGCAGGAACTTCGCCCCCGCAGCTTGTCCCAGCTTCATCACCATATCCGGCGTCAATGCGCCGGTATTCGTCAGGCCCCGAACACCGTCGGTTCCAAAATAGGATCGACCCATAACCTCTCCGCCCTTGACACTGTGGCGTTCGGCGCGAAGGCCTGAACGTTCTTACAATATTCCGCGCGCTTTAGCCCCTGGGGGTGTCGCGCGGCAAGTCGGGGGACGCGCTTTGCTGGAAACCATGACACGCTGGATAGAGGCGCTGAGCGCCGGAGTGTTCGCGCAGGTCGCCATATTCGGTGTCCAGGTAGAGGTGGTCGTCATCTTCCTGGCGTTTGCGATGCTGTTCTTCACATTCTGGCTGGGCGTGCCGCAGTTGCGCGGCGTTGGCATCGGTCTGCAGCTGCTGAAGGGACGTCATGACGATCCGACGGCACCGGGCTCGGTCAGCCAGTTTCAGGCGCTGTCGACGGCGTTGTCGGGGACGATCGGGCTGGGCAATATAGCCGGCGTCGCCATCGCCATCGGCATGGGCGGTCCCGGCGCCGCCTTCTGGATGTTCGTGATCGGCTTTTTCGCCATGGCGTTGAAGTGCGCCGAAGTCACGCTGGGCCTGAAATTTCGCGAGTTCACACCGGACGGAGAGGTGCGCGGCGGTCCCATGTATACGCTGAAGAACGGTCTGGCCTCTATCGGCCTGCCAAAATCGGGGCGGAATCTTGGGGCGCTGTATGCAATCCTGGCGTTGTGCGGAACACTGCCGATGATGCAGGCAAACCAAAGTTTCGTCGCGCTAGCCGAGGTCGGCGGGTTCGAAGCGACGCCCACTGGCGGCCTGATTTATGGCCTGGTCCTCGGCGCCATGCTGGCCGTGGTCATCATTGGCGGGGTCAAGTCGATTGCGCGCGTCACGGGCAAGATCGTCCCGCTGATGTGCGTGCTTTATCTCGTTGCAGTGCTCGTCATTTTGGTTGTCAATGCGGATGCAGTGCCGGCCGCCCTGGCCACGATAGTGTCAGGGGCATTTTCAGCCGATGCCGTCGCCGGTGGCGCGGTCGGCATTTTCGTCGTGGGTATGCGAAGAGCAGTATTCTCTTCAGAAGCGGGAATCGGTACCGCGGTTATGGCACACAGTGTCGCGCGCACACATCATCCGGCGTCCGAGGGAATGGTGGCGCTTCTGGAACCCATGCTGGACACGATGATCGTCTGTATGGCGACTGCCCTGATGATCGTCGTCACGGGCGTTCATACGCAGGGATATGACGACATCTCGATGACAAGCGCCGCCTTTGCCAGCGTCGTCAACTGGTTCCCCTATGTGCTGCTGGTTGCGGTCCTGCTGTTTGCCTATTCGACGCTGCTGGCGTGGGGATATTATCTGACCAGCGCGTTCGGCTATGTCTTTGGACACGGTCCAAAGCGTGACCTGTTCGCGCGTATCCTTTTCTGCCTGTTGACCCCCGTGGGGTCCGTGTTGACCGCGGATGCGGTCGTCAACCTGATCGACAGCGTCTTCTTCCTGATGGTCCTGCCTAACGTCGTCGGTCTTTTCCTGCTGGCACCCGTACTGAGGAGAGAGGTGAACGGGTTTTTGGCGGCAGTTCGGTCTGGCGAAATATACGGCGACAAGGTTACGGATGAGAACGCGCTGCCCCGGCACGATTGAGGGTGGGGCGGTTGCTGCTCAGTTTGCCTAAAGAATATATGTCCACAGCCTGGTGCTAGCCCCGAAGGCGAGGGGATGCAGCCAGACCAGAAAGATGTAGAGCAGGGTGCCCGCCGCAATAGCCGCGAGGCCTGGCCAGCGGGGACGGGGCCAATAGGTGGTGTGCGCGGTGTAAGCGGCCCATGCTTCGCCAATCAATGCCCGCTTCTTCTGGTCCTGCGCCCATGCGCCGACAAGCGCGAGAAAGCCGACGCCTCCTGCGAGGACGATAGTTGCCGGGGTCGCCAATACGGCGATATGGGCGACAGCCCAAAGGGCAAAGCTCCACATCATGGGGTGGCGGGTTATCCGCAACACGCCCTTGGGCCCTTCAACCCGCGACAGCGTGCCTTCCGCGCCCACCAGTGCGGGATTTCGCACCAGGAAGCTGCCGATGAAGAGGATCGAGGCAAGCCACATGAGGATGTGGGCGGCGATCACGGTAGGGAAATAGACGAACCAGAGCGGTGGCGCATCCGGCGCCTTGCCATAGGTCAGGATCGCCCAGACAAAGAGGCCGATTGATATAAGCGAATAAGCGCCAAGAAAGCCGTTCGTACCAAGGCTTCGGACCAGGCGCGCGCGCAATGGGTGGCTCATCAGAAAATGCGTGCCGACGAATAGTGCCATCGCCACAATCAATTCAGCCATAACAGCGCCTCGCCTCTGCCGGTGACGAGAGACAGTCTAGGCCCGCCCACGCTCCAGGTCGAGATTTTGCGCGCGGGGTGCCGCGCGGACGGCGATTCAGTCGGCGCCGTCCGTTTCGATCAATAGCCACGCGGGATCGTCGGAGCCGAGATGGCGGCTGAATGTCCACACGTCATGCGTCTGGGCGGCTTCGTCCTCCGAACCGTCGATGACAGCGCCATTCGCGTCGCGGGTGACGGTAATCAATTCAGCGTCGAACCGCACGGTGACCTCCGCCATATGGCCACGACGTTCGGCACCAAGAATCTCGACATCATGGATGCTTACGAGCCTGTTGTCATAACTCATCTCATCTGCCGACCTAGCGTCGATCGCCGCAGAGAAATCGTCATAGATATCGTCGGACACCAGCTCTTTCAGCGCATCCTTATCGCCGGACCAGAACGCCTCCAGCACCATGCGGTACGCGGCCTGCGCGCCCTCGATGAAAGCGGGGGGATCGAAATAGGGGTCCGCCTCGGCGATCTCCTCAAGCCCGCCACGCGCCGTGTCGTTCAGATTGTCAGGCAGGCTGAGGGGAGGCCGTTCCGCCTGTACGAGGGGGACCACGTTGGATCCTTCCGAAGCGGCATCCGCACGGCGCATCATCGGCTGGGCGGGCTCAGACGATTCATCATGGCGGCCGAGAACCGCAATGAGCCTCAGCGCGATGAATCCGGCCAATAGTGCCAGTACGACGATTTCGACCAATTCTGCCTCCCTGGGGGCGAGTTTCACAATTACGGGGGACTCGTAAATCCCGCTAAAGTGCCAACATAGGCTGCGCCGCGCCTTTCACAAGGCGCATCCATGAGTGAGGCGCTTGCGCGGCGGGGGGGACCCCTGCTACCCGCGTTTCGCATAACGACCCACTTCCTTATGATACAGGTGCAGATATGGCAGAAGAACAAACGCCCGAGACCGGCGCAGCGCAAGGCCCCGAGGGACAGATCGCGATCAATATCCTGGCACAATATGTGAAGGATCTGAGCTTTGAAAATCCGAATGCACCGAAAAGCCTGCAGACGGGTCAGCCGCAGCCAAATATCGACCTGCAGGTGAATGTTTCCGTCAATCAGCAGTCCCAGGACAATGTCTACGAGGTCGTGTTGAACCTGACCGGCAAGGCCACGGCAGGCGAAGATACGGCGTTCATCGCGGAACTGGCCTATGGCGGCCTTTTCGCATTGCAGAACGTGCCGCAGGAGCATCTGCAATTGTTCCTGATCGTCGAGGCGCCGCGCATGATTTTCCCCTTCGCGCGGCGGATATTTGCCGATGCCGTGCGCGACGGCGGATTCCCGCCGCTGATGCTCGATCCGATCGACTTCGCGCAGCTGTACATGGCGCAGCAGCAGAAGGCGCAGCAGGCTCAGGGTAACGCAAAGCCGAACGAGACCGACGGCGATACGCCGAACATCATCCTGCCGAACTGACACAGGCCAAGTGCGCGACGGTAAGGCGGGCAGCAACCACCGGTGTCCCTTGTAAAATCCGTCGGCACGATTGGTGGCCTGACGCTGGTCAGCCGCGTGTTCGGGTTCGCCCGCGATATGCTGCTGTCGCGTTTCCTGGGGGCGGGCACCGGGGCGGACGCCTTCTTCGTCGCGTTCAAATTGCCCAACATATTCCGGCGGCTGTTCGCGGAGGGGGCGTTCAGCGCCGCCTTCGTGCCCATGTTTTCGAAGGAATATCATGGTGAGGGCGGACGTCAGGCGGCGCTGACATTCTCGCGTCAGGTGCTTTCGGTATTTCTGCCGATCCTGTTCCTGTTTACGGCGGTTGCGGAAATTTTCATGCCGTGGATCGTCAGCGCCATGGCCTCTGCCTATGTCGAGGTGCCCGGCAAGTTCGAACTGACCGTCGACCTAAGCCGGATCACGTTCGTCTATCTGATGTTGGTCAGCCTGGTCAGTTTGCTGGCCGGTATCCTCAATAGTCTCAGCCGTTTCGCGGCGGCGGCGGCGGCACCCATTCTCTTGAATATCTGCCTGATCACGGCGGTCGTCATATTTGGATCGACCGATCCAGACCCGGATTTTACGACCGCGCGCGCCCTTGCCGTTGCTGTCAGTGTCGCGGGCATTCTTCAGTTTCTGTGGCTGCTATGGGCGGTTCATCGTGCAGGGCTGGTGCTGCGCGTGTCGCGCCCGCGGATGACGCCACAGGTGAAGCGGCTGCTGACCATCATTCTGCCGGCGACGTTCGGCGCAGGCATTTATCAGATCAGCCAATTGGTGGACGTGTTTTTCGCGACGAGGCTGGGAGAGGGGGCGATGAGCTTCCTCAATTATGCCGACCGGCTGAACCAATTGCCCCTGGGGGTAATTGGAATTGCGCTGGGCACGGCGATCCTGCCCGCGCTCAGCCGTCTGATCGGGCGCGATGATCATGAGGGCGCACAGCGTCTGATGGGAACTGCTCTCGAGCTTTCGATGTTGCTGACCATCCCCAGCGCCGTCGGCCTTGTCATTTGTGCAGGCCCGCTTGTGACGGCGTTCTTTGTGGGCGGCCGGTTCGATGTTGGCGATGCGGCCATTACCTCCAACGTCATGGCTGCGCTTGCCCTCGGTTTGCCGGCCTATGTTCTCATCAAGGTGTTCACCCCCGGATATTTCGCCCGCGGCGATACCAAGACGCCTGTGAAAACTGCGCTGGTTTCCCTGATCGTCAATGTCGCGCTGATATTCCTGCTGATCGAGGCTTTTGGTATTGTCGGTCTGGTGCTGGCCAGCGCCATTGCCGCCTGGTTGAACTGCGCGCTCCTTTATATCGGCCTCGCCCGCGCGAAGCTTTTTCGTATCGAAGGCGCGTCGGCGCAGCGTGTGGCACGGCAGATCATTGCTGCGCTGATCATGGGGGCGGCCCTCTGGTGGGTGACGGAGCAGTTCGATGGACATTTCGCCGCCGGGGTGCTGACCCGTATCTGGAGCATTGCCGTTTTGGTAGGGACGGGCGCGCTCGTCTATTTTGGTGCGCTTTTCCTGATCGGTGGATTTGACAAGGCGCAGATCGCAAAGTTCAAGCGTCCCGCCGCCTGACCCCGGAGTTCACATGACAGTTACCAACAGTTCCAATCGCGTCTTTTCCGGCATCCAGCCGACGGGCGACCTGCATCTGGGCAATTATCTGGGCGCCCTTATCAACTGGGTCCGCATGCAGGAGACGCATGAGTGCATTTTCTGCATCGTCGACATGCATGCGATTACCATGACGCATGATCCGAAGGCGCTGGCAAAGGCGACACGAGAGCTGACGGCGGGCCTGATCGCCTCCGGCATCGAAACGGACAAGGCGGTCCTGTTCCACCAGAGCGCCGTGCCGATGCACGCGCAACTCGCGTGGATACTGAATTGCGTGGCGCGCGTCGGCTGGCTGGATCGCATGACGCAGTTCAAGGACAAATCGGGCAAGGACAAGGAAGGCGCGTCTGTCGGCCTATATGCCTATCCTGTTCTGCAGGCGGCTGACATTCTGGGATATAAGGCAACGCATGTGCCCGTGGGTGAGGACCAGAAACAGCATCTGGAACTGGCCCGTGACATTGCGGAGCGATTCAACCGCACCTTTGGCGAGGAGCTGTTCCCTTTGCCGGAACCGATGATCCAGGGGGCCGCGACGCGTGTCATGTCCCTGCGCGACGGAACGGCGAAAATGTCGAAATCGGACGCGTCGGAAATGAGCCGCATCAATCTGGCGGACGACGCCGATACGATCACGCGGAAAATAAAAAAGGCAAAGACCGATGCGGATGCCCTGCCGTCCGAACCGGCAGGGCTGGCCGGTCGGCCGGAGGCTGCCAATCTGGTGAACATTTATGCCGCCCTGTCGGGCAGCGATGCACCGACCGTGCTGCGCGACTTTGGCGGGCAGGGGTTCGGCGTCTTCAAACCTGCACTTGCTGATCTTGCCGTCGAAAAGCTTGCCCCAATCGCCGCGCGGTTCCGCGAGCTGAAAGGCGACCGCACCATGCTCGATGGCATTTTGTACCAGGGTGCGGAGCGAGCGAACGCAATTGCGGAACCGATCCTGAAAGATGCCAAACGCGCTGTCGGATTTCTGAAAGCGTAGGGTGGATGTAATTGTCATCCCGGCACTCTATTTAGGTTAGCGCGTACATTCAGCGATCATTCAGCGATGTTCGCATAATGTCCCGTGAACCAAGGACAGGGATCGAGCGTTTATATCCCTGACGTAAGGGAATTAGACCATGAAGTTTTTGAATGTAACCTTCGCAGCCGGCGCCCTCCTACTGACGGCGGCGTGCACGACGCCCTTCACTGCGGACGTTAGCCGCTTTCAGCAGCTGCCCGCGCCACAAGGCGAAAGCTATTCCATCGTCGCGATGGATAATGGCGAAACGAACAGCCTGGAATTTCAGAATTATGCCCGCTACGTGGCGGCGCAGATGAATGAGCAGGGCTATACGGAGGTTTCCGATCCGGCCGCAGCCACGCTGATCGTGTCGCTGGACTATGGCGTGAACGACGGGCGCGAAAAGATCGCAAGCCGCCCCGGAACCCGTTTCGGCGCGTTTAGCGGATGGGGTTTCCCCTATTATGGCGGCGGATATTATCGCCGCTCAGCCTTTTACGATCCGTTCTTTTACGGCGGATATGGTGGGTTCGGCGGCTTTGGCGGCGGCTTCAATAACGATGTTTACAGCTACACCGTCTATAATGCCTACCTCGACATGGACATAAAGCGTCCTGACGGACAGCCGGTTTTCGAAGGCCGCGCAGAGGCAAACTCGAAAGACGATAATCTGCCCGAACTGGTGCCCAACCTCGTGACCGCCATGTTCACCGATTTTCCGGGTATGAACGGGAAGACCGTGCGCGTGAAAGTGCCGGAAGGTGACGGCGGCGAATAACTGAGCGGAAGCGCGCTGCGGGGTCGCGAGGCGCCTTTTCCCTTCTCCAAGACAGGCCCCGGTTCGTTAACAAAGCAACCGGGGCCTTTTCATTGTGGCAGGAGCTTAGCCGGGCTGGCAGGATGCCCGGTATTTTATTCTCGGCGATAGCGCGACACAAACTCCGTAGCGAATTTCGCGAGATGGCCTTTGCTGATTGCGCCGCGCAACGCCGCCATTAGCTGCTGATAAAAAGCCAGATTATGTTCTGTCATCAGCATGGCGCCAAGGATTTCGCCAGAGCGGATGAGGTGGTGCAGGTAGGCGCGGCTATATTCACCACAAACCGAACATGAACAATCCGGGTCCAGAGGGCCGGTGTCCTCCTTGAACTTCGCATTGCGAATGTTGAGCGGACCGTCATGGGTAAATGCCTGCCCAGTGCGGCCACTGCGCGTTGGCAAGACGCAGTCGAACATGTCGATACCGCGCGTAACTGCGCCGACAATGTCGTCGGGCTTGCCCACGCCCATCAAATATCGCGGCCGGTCTTCGGGCAGCATTTGTGGGGCGTAATCGAGGACGGCAAACATCTGCTCCTGCCCTTCGCCCACCGCGAGGCCGCCGACGGCGTAACCGTCAAAACCTATATTTTGCAGCGCCTCCGAACTTTGTTGCCGCAGATCCTGCCACATTGATCCCTGCTGAATTCCGAACAGGGCGGCGCCTGCTGCATGTTCCACGCCGGAATCGAAGGCATCGCGGCTGCGCCGCGCCCAGCGCATGGAGCGGTGCATGCTGGCGGCGGCGGCATCCTTTTCCACCGGCCAGCCCGTGCATTCGTCGAAAACCATGACGATGTCGCTGCCCAGATTGCGCTGGATCTCCATCGACCGTTCGGGTGACAACATGTGACGCGAACCGTCCAGATGAGATTTGAAGGCGACACCCTCTTCGCTCTGCTGGGTTAGCTCCGACAGGCTCATCACCTGAAAACCGCCGGAATCAGTCAGGATCGGACGATCCCAGCGCATGAATTCGTGTAGTCCGCCCAGCCGGGCGATGCGCTCATCCCCAGGACGCAACATCAGATGATAGGTATTGCCAAGGATGATGTCGGCGCCAAGGGCGCGAACATCGCCGGGCTTCATCGCCTTTACCGTCGCAGCGGTGCCGACGGGCATGAAGGCCGGGGTCCTGATTTCGCCGCGCCGCATGGCGATCGTTCCTGTGCGGGCGGCGCCGTCCGTTGCGGCAATCGAGAAGGAAAAGCGTGGGGGCATGAACGCGCTCTTAGGGGGCGCAATGC
The DNA here is from genome assembly GCF_054740865.1 of Pacificimonas sp. ICDLI1SI03. Classification (NCBI taxonomy): domain Bacteria; kingdom Pseudomonadati; phylum Pseudomonadota; class Alphaproteobacteria; order Sphingomonadales; family Sphingosinicellaceae; genus Pacificimonas; species Pacificimonas sp. ICDLI1SI03. The sequence goes on along the minus strand of NZ_JBSQAU010000001.1, from coordinate 969,052 downwards.
CGCCTTCGCAAGCATGTGTCAGCGGGGCAGTAAAAGACTGGCATCACCATATGAGTAGAAACGATATTCCTGCCGGATCGCATGGGCATAAGCGGCCTGCATACGATCGCGGCCCATAAGCGCGCTGACCAGCATGAACAGCGTGGAACGCGGCAAATGGAAATTCGTCATCAGGCCGTCGATCGCGCGAAAACGGTAGCCGGGCGTGATAAAGATATCGGTGTCGCCGGCGAATGGCCGAATAATGCCATCCTCGCCCGTCGCGCTTTCCAGCAAGCGCAGACTGGTCGTACCGACGGCGATCACCCGACCGCCCGCAGCGCGCGCTTCATTCAGGCGATTTGCCGCCGCAGCATCGATGCGCCCCCATTCGCTGTGCATACGGTGCTGGTCGGTATCTTCCACCTTCACGGGCAGGAAGGTGCCAGCGCCAACATGCAGGGTCAGCGTTTCCGTCGCGACGCCTCTTTCCGAAAGGGCATGCATCAGCGCGTCCGTGAAGTGCAGGGCGGCGGTGGGGGCGGCGACTGCGCCATCCTCACGCGCGAACATCGTCTGATAATCCTCGGCATCGCGTTCATCGGTCGGGCGTTTGGAGGCGATGTAGGGAGGCAGCGGCATGGTGCCCGCCGCTGCGATCGCTGCTTCTATGGGCTGATCGGCTGTGAAGCCGAAGCGGACTTCGCCGCCTTCGCCTTTCGCCAGCACCTCGCCCGAAAGTCCGGCGCCGAATCCGACCCGGTCGCCTTCACGGAGCCGTCGTGAATTTCTGACAAAGGCGAGCCACTCGCTTTGCCCCTCGCGCTTGTGCAGCGTCACGCCGATGCGGGCGTCGCCCCGGCGACCGTGCAGCTGCGCGGGAATAACGCGCGTGTCATTGAAGACGAGAACATCGCCGGGAGAAAGGCAGGCGGGAAGATCGGAGACGACACCATCGCGCATTTCGTCCGGACCGACGATCAGCAGGCGGGCGGAATCCCGGGGACTGGCGGGGCGCAGCGCAATGCGCGCCTCGGGCAGGTCGAAATCGAAATCTGAGACACGCATGGCGTGCCTATCGCGTTAGCGGGACTGCATGTCTACTTCGCTGTCAACCGGTACATCCTCGGGCGACACGTCCTCGGTCGGCGCATCGAGCGGCGTATCGGGCAGGGGTGAAGCCGGCTCAGCGTCGCCTTCGATCGGCGCGGTGTTCTCGCTCTCGGTTCCTGCTGCCTCGTCGGGTTCACCCGAGGTCGCTGCTGCTGCTGCGCCCGGCGGCAGTTGTGATTGCAGTTCGGAAATGGCGTCATTCTCAGGCGTGAAGTCGGGCAGGGGGACGTTGGCGCCTATCCGCGCCTTTATGATGCGGCTGGGATTTTCCGGCGGCTCGCCCACATTGATCGCATCCACATATTGCATGCCGCCGGTTACCCGGCCGAAAACAGTATATTCGCCATCCAGCTGCGTGCGTGGCTGAAAGACGATAAAGAACTGGCTGTTGGCACTGTTGGGCGTCTGGGCGCGTGCCATCGAAACCGTCCCCCGCAAATGCGGGGTCTTGGTAAACTCGGGTTCCAAATCTGGCAATTGGCTGCCCCCCTGGCCCGTTCCCTGGGGATCGCCACCCTGCGCCATGAAGCCGGGGATGACACGGTGAAAGATCAGGCCATCGTAAAAGCCCTGTTCACTAAGTGTACGGATGCGCTCGACATGATTGGGGGCGATGTCAGGGCGAAGCTGGATCGTCACGCGCCCCCCCGTCGACAAGTCGAGGTTCCAGATATTTTCCGCATCACCGGCAGGCGAAGCAGGCGAAGGTGTTGTCTGAGCAAAAGCGCTTCCGGCGAGCAGAAAAGCGAACAGGGCGGCAAGAAGCTTCATGAAGGCAGCCATTCGAAGAGATTGTTTGATGCTGCCCTAACCTAAAGCAGTGTCACTTGCACCCACATGAACGACAAAGCGGCAGATAGCGGCGGTGATGGGTTTGCTTCCAAGCAAGTCACCGGCAGCGATATGCAGCAAATGTCGGTAAAAAAGGGGAAAAGGTGGCACGGACGTCGCGCGCGTCCCGTGCCACCTTCAAGATGCGATCCTCCCCAAAGGACTATGCATTCCGTGCGGCCATTTGATTCAGGCCGCTGCGGACCTGTCCGGGAAACCCCCCTTTGCGCTCCCGGAAGAAGGGGATAAGAGCCGCAAAATATGGCATTGTCCAGAGCGCAAGGAACATATCCGCCGGAAGGAATGCAATTCGCCGCCCTCCCGTGATTTTTTTGCAACATCCTGGAATATCCGGCAGGGGGCAGGCATGATTTCCGACGAGATTGTTCAATTGTTCAAGGACGTGCTGTCCGACGATGATCGCGCCGTCACCGATGCTGTCGACCTGGCACCAAAATTGACGGACTGGCGCGGTCGGATTCGCGGTGCGTCGCGCCTGATGCTGCAACCGGCAAGTGCGGCCAGCCTTGCCGCCATCGTGAAGCTGGCGGGGGAAACCCGTACGCCGCTCGTTCCCCAGGGGGGCAATACGGGCTTGGTCGGCGGCGGAATTCCGGAGGCCGACGGCCGCGCCGTTCTGGTCAGCCTGGAGCGCATGAATCGCATCCGCAGCATCGATCCGGCGGGCAACACAGCGACGGTCGAGGCCGGCCTTATCCTGCAGGCATTGCACGAAGCCGCCGCCGCAGAGGATCGCATGTTCCCTTTGTCGCTGGGCGCGAAGGGCAGCGCAACAATTGGCGGCCTGATTTCCACCAATGCGGGAGGGACGCAGGTGCTGCGCTACGGAACGATGCGAGCTCAGGTTCTGGGGCTGGAGGCCGTGCTGCCCGATGGCAGTATTCTGAACCAGCTGACGCCATTGAGGAAGGATAATACCGGTTATGACATCAAGCAGCTGCTGATCGGTGCGGAAGGAACATTGGGGTTCGTAACTGCTGCAAGCCTGCGGCTCTTGCCCGCCCCCCGCGAAATTGCGACCGCACTCGTCGGGCTAGAAAGTCCGGCTGCGGCATTGCCGCTGATGAGCCGGCTGCGGCAGGCCACGGGTGACCAGTTGGACAGCTTCGAATTGATGCCACGCGATGCGATTACCCTCGTCCTCCGGCACGTCGACGGTGCGCGCGATCCCCTGCAAGAGGCCCAGCCATGGTATGTGCTGGTCGAGACCACGAGCAGCGTCGCTGGCACGCAGTTGCGCGAAACACTTGAATCTGCGCTTGCGGAGGAGTTGGAGAAGGGCGGTATTCAGGACGCGGCGATCGCGCAGTCGGAAGGCCAACGCGAAGAATTCTGGCGTTTAAGGGAATCAATAGCCGAGGCGGAAAAGGCCGACGGCCTAAGCCTGAAACACGACGTTTCGGTTTCCGTGACCGACATGCCGGCATTCATGGCCAAGGCGACGAAGCGCATCGAGACGCGCTGGCCGGGCGCACGGATTCTTGCCTTCGGACATTTGGGCGACGGCAATATTCACTTCAATGTCCGTTCTGACGAGCGACTGCCACGAGATCGCCTGATGGAATTGAAGGACGAGGTCGCTGCATTCACCTATGATGAGGTTGCGAGTTTCGGCGGCTCGATCAGCGCCGAACATGGCATCGGCACGCTGAAGGCCGGTGAGTTGTTACGGCTGGGAGATCCCGGGAAACTTGCGGCCATGCGAGCAGTGAAGGCAGCGCTCGATCCACACGGTATCATGAATCCGGGGAAAATTTTTGCCGCTTAGGTCCGGCTGAGTTGCCAGTCGGCCCAAGCAGGCAACAAAAAAGGGCCTGCCGCAGAGGACAGACCCTTTCTCTGTGCCAGTAAGGCGGTCTGGGATCAGGCCTTGCGGCGACGATACCCAGCGATGCCGAGAAGGCCAAGACCCAGCAGACCCAGCGCGCCAGGTTCCGGCGTTTCGATCACGCCGAGGGCGACATTGTCGATCTCGAAAGCGTAGGACGTGCTGCGAACCGTGAAGCTGGTGAACTCTTCACCATCCTCAAAGAACAGGTTGATATACTTGTTCGATCCCGGAGCGCTCTGGTTGCCCGACAGCGACAGGGCGTCGAGCACGTCTGCGCCAGTAATCGTCTGCAGCAGATCCGATCCATCATAGAAGTCGATGGCGTTAAAGAGGTCGATCGAACCCCAATAAAGGCCCAGATAGGAAACGCGTTCCGTTCCAGTATTGAAAGTCGGCGTGAAATCCACGGATGCCTGGCCGGACGAAGCGGCACTGGGAACGGCAAAGTAGCAGGTCGAGTCACCGGCAGGTGCAGCGCGGACACCGCTTACGCTCGTGTTCGAGATCGAAAAATCGCCGGAGATTGTCTCGCCCAGCGTCGGGCCGCAGCCAGCGCCACCACCAAGATCAAAGGTCTCGACCGAAATGTTCGGGCCGCTCTGCGACGTGGTCAGACCAGAGGCTGCATCAGCGGTGCCGCCCTCTGTAATGACGACAGCATGTCCAGCGGTCGAAGCCATTGCGGTAGCAAGCGCACCAACAAACAATTTTTTCACGTTAATCTCCATCAAGCGATGTTTAAATTCTCGAAAAATACCATGCATGGGCCATGCCAAATAATAATTTTGCAGCAAAGACAGGCAGTATATTAGTTAACAGTCGGGCCATCGTTTCGAGAGTGTAAGATTTTCCGACGCCGTAACGATCTGCCTGCGTCTGCTAAGGATGCCGATGAGGTAGCCGCCCAAATGCCGCGAAATCGGCAAGGCGATCTAAGGTTTTTATCTCTGCTTGATCCGGGCGGGGATCAGCAGCCGATCACATCGCGTCGTCGGCAATCAGATAAAGCGTTTCCTGCCCGCTCATAACCGGCGCAAGCAGAGCGGCGCCGGGTGGGACTATCTGTTCGGCAAAGAAGCGTGCCGTGGCAATTTTCGCCCGGAGAAATTCGGCGTCGCCCTTCATCAGCGCCAGGCGCGACTGCGCCTCTCTCGCCTGAGAGGCAAGCAGCCAGCCACCTATGGCAATGCCGAACATCCTGAGGAACGGTTGCGCGCCGGCGGCGGCATCGTTGGGATCCCGGCTCGCCTCCGACAGCCAGTTTGCGCCTGCAGCGACGGCATTGGCAATCTCCGTCAGGGGCGCTTTCATCGCGGCAAAATCGCCGGTGGCGGGCAGGGCGCTGATGTCGCTGCGCATCTCTGCCACCAAGGCGCGCCAATATTGCCCCCCTCTCATGTGGAGTTTGCGCCCGACGAGGTCCATGGCCTGAATGCCGTTCGTGCCCTCGTAGATGGGCGCGATCCGGGCATCGCGATAATGCTGGGCAGCGCCCGTTTCCTCGACAAAACCCATCCCACCGTGGATTTGCACGCCGATAGAGGCGATCTCGACGCCCATATCGGTGGCATAAGCCTTTGTAATGGGTGTCAGCAGATCGGCGCGGCCCTGTGCGTTTTGGCGCGTTGCCTCGTCGGTGGCGCCATGCGCGAGGTCGACGGCGGCGGCATTGGCATAAACCAAGGCGCGTGTCGCTTCCGTCACTGCCTTCATTACCATCAGATTCCGTCGAACGTCGGCATGTTCTATGATGGCAACCGCTTCGCGTGTGCCGCCGATCCTTGCCGACTGCACGCGCTCCTTCGCATAGGAGAGCGCCGCCTGATATGCGCGCTCGCAAATGGCGGGCCCCTGTAGGCCGACATTGATGCGGGCGTGGTTCATCATGGTGAACATGGCGCGCATTCCCGCCATCTCCTCACCCACCAGAAAGCCGACGCACTCGTCATTGTCGCCGAACGACATGGTGCAGGTGGGGCTGGCGTGAATCCCCAGCTTTTCCTCAAGGCCCACACAGCGCAGGTCGTTCCGAACGGTAAAGGCGCGATCGTCAGCGGGTAGAAATTTGGGTACGAGAAACAGGCTTATGCCCTTCGTACCGGCGGGCGCGTCCGGGGTGCGGGCCAGCACCAGATGCACGATATTATCGGCGACGTCATGTTCGCCCCAGGTAATATAGATTTTTTGCCCCTTGATGCGCCACGTGCCGTCGTCGGCAGGGGCGGCCATCGTCCTCAGCGCGCCCACGTCGGATCCCGCCTGCGGCTCGGTCAGGTTCATGGTCCCGGTCCATTCGCCGGAAACGAGTTTCGTCAGATAGGTTTCTTGCAACTCCGCCGAGGCATGAGCCGATAATGCCTCGATCGCGCCGAGGGTTAGCATGGGACACAGCGAAAACGCCATATTGGCGGCGGTCAGCTGCTCCTGACACGCAGTGGCGAGCGCAAAGGGGAGGCCCTGGCCACCAAATTCGGGGTCGGCACCCAGGGAGCCCCAACCGGCATCCACATATTGCTGATACGCCTGTCGGAACCCTTCGGGCAGCGTCACCACGCCATTTTCCAGCACGGCCCCCTGCTGGTCACCCAGTCTGTTCAGCGGCGCGAACACTTCGGCAGCGAACTTGCCCGATTCCGTCAGGATCGCGTCCAGCAAATCGTCATCGACGGACGAGAATTTTGGAAGCGCCGCAAGCTCCGACATCCGACCTGCGGTTTCGAGGGCAAAACGCTGTTCGATGATAGGGGCGGAATAGGTCATGCGCGAAGTACTACCCCCACAAGGGCGGGCGGGCTAGACCGGCAACATGCCGCAAATTCGATTTCCCGACACTTCTGCCCTTGATGACGCCGTCGAGCTTCTGCGACAGGGCCGCCTCGTCGCTGTTCCAACAGAAACGGTTTACGGTCTGGCGGCCGACGCGACCAATGGGAAAGCGGTCGCCGAGATATATGCGGCGAAGGGGCGCCCGTCGTTCAACCCGCTGATCGCGCATGTTTACGATGCCGAGATGGCGGCGCGCTATGCTCATATTGATGATCTGGCATCCCTGTTGATGGAGAGGTTTTGGCCTGGACCGCTGACATTGGTCGTGCCGAAACGGACGAGCGGTAATTTAGCGGACATCGTGACCGCCGGATTGGCGACGGTTGCGCTGCGTTCCCCAGATCATCCCGTACCGCGACAATTGATCGAGCGGCTGGGGCGTCCCTTGGCGGCGCCGAGCGCCAATACATCTGGCAGGATAAGCCCGACGACGGCCGCGCACGTGGCGGCGAGCCTGGGTGAGCGCGTGCCCCTGATCCTGGATGGGGGGGCGTGCGGGATCGGCCTGGAATCCACGATTATCGCCGTGGCGGACGGAGGTATACGGCTGCTGCGCCCTGGCAGCGTCTCCTTCGAAGAACTGGCCAATTTTGCTCCGGTCAGCCTTGCCGCGAAGCATGATCCGATCACCGCGCCCGGGCAGTTGAAGAGCCATTATGCCCCGGCCAAGCCGGTGAGACTGGACGCAACGACTGCGCGTGATGACGAATTTCACATCGGGTTCGGAGAGGTTGCGGGAGATCTTAACCTGAGCGTGGCCGGCTCCCTTACTGAAGCGGCAGCGGTACTCTTCGCCGCCCTTCACACGGCCGATGCCAGCGAGCGGGCGGCAATTGCCGTAGCGTCTGTGCCCAAGCAGGGGTTAGGGTTGGCTATAAACGACCGGCTTCACCGCGCTTCGACGGTGAACGACAAATAAAAAGGGCGACCCCGAAGGAGCCGCCCTTTTTGGCCACTAAAAAGCCACTTATGCGCGCCGTCGGCGAGCCGCGCCGAGGCCAAGAAGGCCAACGCCGAGGAGACCAAGCGCCCCAGGCGCGGGAACCAGTTCGAGCGGACCGCCGTCGATTAGATTGGTAAACTTGCCGTCGACGATATCGCCAAATAGTTCACCCTCGTTGAGCTCACCGCAATTGAGGTTGAAGAAGCCACTGCAAGCCTGCCGGTTGAACGTTGCATCGGTCAGGTCGACCTGGATTATGCCACCATTACCGTAAGCAATATCAAAAATGCCGTTGTTGTCCCACGTCAGGACGCCTTCGGAAAACAAAAACGGGATCGTTATGGCGAGGCTTGTGCCACCAATACTACCCGAACCACCTGGCTGGCTCAGCGTAATGCTAAAAGAGGCGCTGCCAGGCAAGTAATCGTCGAGGCTGATCGAGCTTTCGTCGGTCCAGATACCAAAGAGTTCGACAACTGTGCTTTCACCCTGTGCGAGGTTGCCAACAAAATATGGCAGAGGAGTTGCGAGTGGCGCCGTCTGAATAACGAGACCCGGATCGGAAGACTGGGTATCTACGTCGAAACTGCCGATTTCCACAGGAACGGCGGCTGCTGGCACGGCAATCGCAGATGCAAGCAGAAAAGGAAGGATTTTTTTGGTCACGATGATGCTCCCGGTTTTGTATTCGTATGAAACTGGGGATGAGTTCAGCGAAACACTGCTGCCGGGTGACGCCATGCACGACGCATGCCAAATCCGTAATCAGAAGAATTTATGACAAATTTCCTGACCAGCCAATTCGAAAGTTTAAAATGTGTTAAGAATTCCGACGGTCTCCACCCCGACTTTCGCTCTTGGGTAGTTCCCGCCGGGCGGCTAGGGACCTGACATGGCGACCTCAAAGCAAAACCATCTCTATCTGGTCGACGGTTCGGGCTATATTTTTCGTGCCTATCACCGTCTGCCGCCCCTGACGAACAAGCATGGGCAGCCGACAGGGGCGGTCTACGGCTTTACGTCCATGCTGTGGAAGCTGATCGACGAGCTGAACGATGCCGACGGGCCGACCCATATGGCGGTTATCCTGGACCATTCGTCGCGGTCTTTTCGCAATGACATGTATGCGAATTACAAGGCGCAGCGGCCCGATCCGCCCGAAGACCTGGTCCCCCAGTTTCCCATCATCCGCGATGCGGTGCGCGCCTTTTCCGTGCCTTGTATCGAGCAGGAGGGTATCGAAGCCGACGATATCATCGTCTGCTACGCCCATGCCGCGACAAGGGCAGGGTGGAAAACCACCATCGTATCGTCCGACAAGGATTTGATGCAGCTGGTCGACGGCGAGAATGTCGACATGCTTGATACCATGAAGAATGCCCGCATCGGCCCTGCGGAGGTCGAAGAGAAGTTCGGCGTGCCGCCGGCGAAGATCGGCGAATTGCTGGCGCTGATGGGCGACAGTGTCGACAATATTCCCGGGGTGAAGGGCGTCGGTCCGAAGACGGCGGCAAAACTGATCGTGGAATATGGCGACGTCGAAGGCGTCATCGCCAATGCCGACAATATCAAGCAAAACAAGCTGAGGGAGAACATACAGAATTCCGTCGAGGACATTCGCATTTCCCGCAAGCTGGTAGAGCTTTATTGCGACTGGCAATTATCCCAGCCGCTTGACGCGCTGGCGCTTGCCGAACCCGCCGCGGGGCCGTTACAGGAATTCCTGGAACATCACGGCTTCAAGACCATGCTGGCAAAGCTGGGCGTCAGGTCCGCCGGAACGCCAAAGCCTGCCTCTCCCGAGGCGCCGGTGCGGGTCGAGCAGGTGCCATTCGACCTTGGTGCCTATGAAACCGTGACAACCGTGGAAGCGCTGGACGCTTGGATCGCTGCCGCGCGCGAGGCGGGGCAGGTGGGTTTCGACATAGAGACGAACGATCTGAACGCCATGCGGGCGCAACTCGTCGGGCTTTCCCTCGCCGTTGCGCCGGGCAAGGCATGTTATATCCCCATCGCCCATGTGTCCGATGAGGGATTGCTGGGGGAGGCGCCGAAGCAAATTGCCAAGGCGGACGCGCTCGCCCGGCTGAAACCGCTGCTTGAGGACCCATCGGTCCTGAAAATCGGTCATAATCTGAAATATGACATGCTTGTCCTATTGAACCGGGAGGGCGTGGAACTGTCGCCGGTCGAGGACACGATGCTGATCGGATATGCGCTGGAGGCTGGACGCCATATCGGCGGTGCCCACGGCCTGGATGCTGCCGCGAAACGCGAATTCGATCATACCACCCTGAAATTCAAGGACGTCGCAGGAAGCGGAAAATCAGCAGTGACCTTCGACAAGGTGCCGCTGGACCGCGCGACCGAATATGCCGCCGAGGACGCGGACGTGGCACTGCGCCTGCATCGCGCCTGGAAACCCCGCTTGTGGCGAGAGCGCCTGACGAAGGTTTACGAGCGTCTGGAACGCCCCCTCGTTCCCGTAATCGCGCGTATGGAACGGCGCGGCATTGCCGTGAACCGCGCGGCCCTGTCCCGCCTCAGCACGGACTATGCGGAGCGGATGACGGGTTTCGAGAAGGAAATTTACGAGCTCGCCGGCCGGGAGTTCAACGTCGGCTCACCCAAGCAATTGGGAGAAATCCTGTTCGGTGAAATGGGCCTGGAGGGTGGCAAGAAGTCGTCAAAGACCGGTGCGTACTCAACAGACGTTGATGTTCTAGAGCGTCTGGCGGCCGAGGGCGTCGGCATCGCGCAGAAGATCGTCGACTGGCGCCAATTGTCGAAGCTGAAGTCAACCTACGCCGACGCGCTGGTGGCGGCGATCAATCCGGACACAAATCGCGTTCACACCTGTTTTCAGATGGCCGCGACCACGACAGGGCGGCTGTCCTCGTCCGATCCGAACCTGCAGAACATTCCCATTCGGACGGAGGAGGGCGCAAAGATCCGCGAAACCTTCGTCGCAGAAGACGGCAAGGTTCTGCTGGCGGCGGACTATAGCCAGATCGAGCTGCGGCTGCTGGCCTGCATTGCGGACATACCGCAACTGAAACAGGCGTTTGCAGACGGGATCGACATTCACGCCCTGACGGCGAGCGAGATGTTCGGAGTGCCGGTGGAGGGCATGCAGCCCTTGATCCGGCGACAGGCCAAGGCGATCAATTTCGGCATCATATATGGTATTTCAGCCTTTGGACTGGCGCGCAATCTCGGCATCGAACGGTCAGAGGCGGCAGCTTATATCGAGCGGTATTTCGAACGCTTTCCCGGCATTAAAGCCTATATGAACGAAACGAAGCTGCATGCGCGCGAAAAGGGATATGTTGAAACCCTGTTCGGGCGCCGCACACATACGCCCTTCATCAAGTCCGCTCGCCAGAATGAGAGGGGCTTTGCCGAGCGCGCGGCGATCAATGCGCCCATTCAGGGAACGGCCGCGGATATTATTCGCCGCGCCATGGTGCGCATCGAACCTGCCTTGGCCGAAGCGGGGCTGGAAAGCGCGCAGATGCTGTTGCAGGTGCATGACGAACTGGTATTCGAGGTTCCGGAACGCGATGCAGAAGCGGCCGGCAAGATTATCGCGAAGACGATGGAAACGGCCTGTGCCCCCGTGCTGGAGCTGGATGTCCCCTTGGTGGTTGACGTCGGCACCGGCACGACCTGGGGCGAGGCGCACTGACAGGACAGGAGAGTAAGATGACCGAAGACAGCGAAATCGAGACCGCAGCAGAGACGGGGGCGGAAACCGCCGCCCAGACGGACACGCCGCCGGACCGCCTGTCGGTCAGCCCGGGCAGCGATCATTATGAACCGGAGCATCTGCAGCGTGGCATCGGCATCCGCTTCAATGGGGTGGAGAAGCACAATGTAGAGGAATATTGCGTGTCGGAAGGCTGGATCAAAGTGGCCGCCGGCAACAGCCGCGATCGCAAGGGCAATCCGATGACCATAAAGTTGAAAGGCACGGTCGAGCCCTATTACGAGAGTTAGGCGGTTGGAGGGCCGTGGTGACCAAAGGCTGGTCGCGGGTGCCTTTACGACTTTGACAAGGGGCTATTGCGCAAAGAAGCGCGAGAGCCTGCGGTCCAGCCATACCATCACCCAGTAACTGACACCCCAGATCGCGCGCCGCAGGAGGCTATCGCGCGACTTGTATAATTGCATGTCGACGCGCGTGGATTCCTTTAGTTCCTCGTCGAACATGTCGCAAACCTGCTTGCGAAAATCGGCATTTTCAACGCGAAGCATGATTTCCAGATTCACATAAAGGCTGCGCACGTCGAAATTGCCGCTGCCGATGAAGACGGCGTCGTCTGTAACGATCAGTTTCGTGTGCAATTTGCACGGCTGGTATTCCCAAACCTCGGCGCCCGATTTCAAAAGACGGCCGAACGTGTGCCACCCAGCCAGGCGGGAAATGCCTACGTCTGTTTTTCCGGCTGCGATCAGCCTTAACCTGCCCCGCGCTGCCAGGGCGCGAACGGCTTTCAGGACGTGGCCGGGGGGTGAGAAATAGGCCATGATCATGTCGACGGCGTTGCTTTCCCGAAAAGCGCCTTCGATCGCCTGAACGTAATGATTGTCGCCTCGTGCCGGCCCGCCAAGAATCCAGCGCACCTTGCCCGAGGTTTCGTTGCAATCCTCCAAGATCTCGCGCAACTCGCGCGTTCGTGGTTTTTCCGAACACATCCACTTCATCAGCCGGTCGTAATAGACCGCCAGCCGCCCAACCGCCGGGCCTTCGATATAGACGCCAATATCTCGCCAGCCGCTCTCCTCTCCCAGAAGATGAGGGTCTGCGACGTTGAAGCTGCCGACGATCCCGCGTGCCCCGTCCGCGATAGCGACCTTTTGATGATTTCTGAGGAGGTAGGCGCGTAGCAAGTGACTCTGAAACTCGTTGAAGCGTGCGCCGGCATCATCAAGCGGCGCGAAGAAATCGTCGTCGGTCTCCAGGCTACCGAAATCGTCGACGGCCAATTCGACCGCAACGCCGCGTCTTTGCGCAGCGACGAGAGCCTCCAGCACACGCTTCCCGCATTTATCGCTGGCGAATGTGTAGAATAGCAGCTTCAGGCTTTCGCGAGCGCCCTCGATCAACTCGATCAGCGCATCATAAGCGGCCGGGCCGTCGTGCAGCAGTCGCAGCGCATCGTCCTGACGTTCATGCGCGGAGTTCTCTTGATCCGCGTGCAAAGTGGCTTCGCCTTTTCGGCCCGAAACATCCATTGCTGCGCTTTCCGGTCGTTGAGACTAACTGCTTCTTTACTCATAAGGACGAAGAGCGGGCGGAGGAAAGGCCGATCCACGGGTTTTCCACAAGGGGGGCTTACGGGACAATAGCTGGTGTTCGCAAAGTGGCTGAAACTCCGCCTGTTGTTGCTGCAGGGCATATTCCTGGCGGCTGTCTTCACCGCGGCAGTAATGGCTGACGCGCCGGCGAACCCCTCTATTGCCTATTGGTCTGTCTTGGCAGGGCTGGGGGCCACTGGCCTCTCTGCGGCAATAGCGTCCTACCTGATCATCGGGAAATGGTCGCAACGAATGAGCGGTGCCGTCGAAGATATCGAGGGCATCATCAGAGATGCGGGCCGTAAAATCCACCCACCGGAATTCCGTGCCGGCACGCGCAAGATCCTGCCGGAAATGACCGCAGCGATTGACCGGGCGGTTCAGCGCATCGGTCGTTCCTACGTGCAGATGATGGGTGCCGCCTGGACCGACACAGTCACCCGCCTGCCGAACCGGCTTCACTTCGTTGACCTAGCAAGCAAATATCTGCCCTGCCAGGACGGGGAGGGGTGCGCACTGCTGTTCCTTGACCTTGACCGGTTCAAATCTGTCAATGACAGCCTGGGGCATGCCATGGGCGATGAACTGCTGCGTGCGTTCACGCGCCGCACCAGAAAATTGCTGACGCAGGAGGATGCCATCTTTGCCAGGTTTGCGGGGGATGAGTTTACCATCCTGCTGCCCGGGATGGCGGGCGTAGACGCGGCGGAGGAGGTGGCGGAAAACATATTACAGGCGCTGCACGCCCCGTTTCGTATCGGCGAACATCAACTGACGATCGGCGCCAGTATCGGCATTTGCAAGGCGCCAAGAGACGGCGACAATTTCGACATTCTGATGCGAAATGCTGACGCCGCCATGTACCGCGCAAAGGCGTTGGGGCGAAACCGGGCGCAGACCTTTGAACCGACGATGCATGAGGACGCCCGCCAGCGGCTGGATCTGGAAACCTGCCTGCGCGGGGCATCGGAAGCGGGGCAGTTCGTCCTGCATCTGCAACCGCAGATCGATTGTCAGTCGGGCGAGATGAGCGGTGCCGAGGCGCTGATCCGCTGGAACCATCCAGAGCGTGGCCTGCTGTCGCCGGCTGAATTTATCGCCGTTGCCGAAGATACGGGCATGATTCTGGATGTCGGTTGCTGGGTGCTGGAGGAATCGCTGGCGATGATCGGTCGCCTGCACGGTATCGGCCCCGATTTCCGGCTGTCGGTCAATGTGTCCCTGCGACAGATGGAGGCCCCGGATTTCCTCGAGTTTGTTGAAAATGCCTTGACGAAACATGGGGTTCATCCACGGCGCCTGGAGATCGAGATTACGGAATCCCTCGTGATGGAGGATCTGTCAGATATTGCCCCTAAACTGGCCTATCTGCGCTCCCTGGGAATCAGCATCGCCGTCGACGATTTCGGCACCGGTTATTCCAATCTGGCGCGTTTGAAAACGCTGCCCATCGATCGCGTAAAGATCGATCGGTCGCTTGTACGTGACATCGGGGTGTCGGGCAGCGCCCGGACCATTGTGCAGGCCATTATCGGCCTGGTGCGGGGCCTCGGCTATCAAAGCGTTGCGGAAGGAGTTGAGTCTACCATCCAGCAGGACGTGCTGACCATCATGGGCTGCGACACCATGCAGGGCTATGGTCTCGCACGCCCCATGACCGAAGAGCAGTTCATCGCCTGGACGGTGGGAGAAAAGGCCGCCGCCTGACGCTCAAATCCGTCGATAGAGAATGACGCACCTGCCTGTGGGCTGGATATCCGTGTCGGAGGAAAAGTGCACGACCTCCGCGTCGCGGCGCGCGCGTTCGGCGATCAGTCGGCTGGCTCCGTCCTGCACATAGATCCGATCTGCCTGCGACAAATGCCTGAGATCACGCAAGGTGAGATCGTCGGGATCGTCGGACAGCGGCTTCAGGGAATATGGGGTGGGGGCTGCACCGGTTTCACCCGCCAGGTGGCCCATGATTGCGGCGGCAGGATCCGTGACAGGGGCCAGCGGGTCCAGCGCGGCGCCGGGTGCCATCAATGCGTCCCAGAAGCGGCGCCGGGCGGAAGCGGTGGTAAGGTGTGCGTTTACCGCAGGTCGCGCCGCCTTCACCGCAGCGGCAACCGCGCCCAAGGTAGAGGGCAACAAGGCCTCCAGCCGTTCGCGGACGGCCTTTGAAAGGGTTGCAGATGCGCCGTTCGTTGCGATGGCCACGGTAACGGGCGCCCGATCGACAATCGCGGGGAAACTGAAGTCGCACAACGCTGGCTTGTCGACGACATTCACGAGCAGGCCCTGGTCACGCAGTTTCGCCGCCGCCTCGGCAGCTTCCTCCGGATCGTCGATGGCGAGTACCGCCAGTCTGGTCGCGGGGGTAGGTTCGTCCACGATAAGCGCACCCGCAAGCTCCAGCAGGCGCCGTTTGGGGCCCGCGCCATCGCCATCGCCGCGCATCAGGACGGGGCGATCGCGCACGGTAACGAAGATGGGAAGCGCCTGCACCTGACCGTTCAGCGTCTGGCCGTATCGCCAGCGGCGCGCTTCATGGCTGATCCTGCAATCCGCGCGCAAGCCGGGATGCCCCCACCAGGCTTATGCCTGCCTGCTCGGCGCGCGCGTCAATATCTGACAGCGCATCTATCGTCGCGGCGGTGGGGCGTGCATAGCCAATGGCATAGCCACGGCGCTTTGCCGTGGCGAACAATGCAGACAAGTTCGTCTCTATATTGGCGGAAGTCGCCGGCTCGTCCAGAAACCGGTCATTTGACTGCGCGGGTACGCCAGCGTCGCGCGCAGTCTCGGCAGCGACGCTGCGCGCCGATGCACGGGCATCGATATAGGTCAGGCCGCGCATGTGAAGCGCCTTCATGACAGGCCGCAGCGCCGCTGCATCCTGGGTAAAGGCACTGCCCATCATTCCGGTCGTTCCGTCCATGTCGTCGAACCGGTCAAGCGCCCATGCCAGTCGCTCGAGATTTTCCGAAGCGCCTGAATTCCGCAGCAGGGTGTTCTCACCCGGATTGATGCGCGGATAACGCTGTGGCTCCATAGGGACTGACACGAAAACCTCGTGACCGTCCGCATGTGCTTTCACGGCGAGGTTTGGCGACACTTCTGCATAAGGCGAGAAGGTTAATGTGACGCCCTCCGGCAGATCTTCGATGGCGCGGCGAGAGGCGGCCGCATCGGGACCGAGTTCAGTCATCACGATAGCAACCAGCGCGCCCTCGGGCAGAGGTTCTGCCATGGGGTCCGCCGCCGGTGCCGACGTGCCAGCGGCTGCGCGCGTGCCTTGGCTAACGGCGTTTTGGTCTAAAGCGCGGGGGCCTGCATCTGACTGCACATCTGGCACCGGCGCCTCTTCATTCGAAGCGAGAAAGTCACGCGACCCTGCACCTTCCGAAGCGGTGAGAGGGAAGGGCTGCAACAATTGCACGAACAACGCGGATAAACCGGCAAACAATATTCCGCCGCCCAGCACGATCAGGGCCACGCGTCCGGGCGCAGGTGAACGGCGTGCGGGCAAGGGTCAGCGTTCCGCGCTGGCCGTCTTTACCTCAGCGCCGCCCAGTCGGCCGAGCATCTTCACCGCATAGTCCAACTGATAATCCTCAACGCCTTGCTTTTCCAATTCCTCGGCGCTGACATCGAACCGCGGATTGTCCTTGTCGTCGCTCTCGATCACGCTGTCATCGTCCAGCTTCTCGTTACGAAGTGCGCGGCGAAGGTCGCTTTCGCGCACGACGCGGCGGTCGCGAACATGTTCGTCCGACAATTGCGGCACGATGATGTCGGGTTCGATGCCCGCTTCCTGAACCGATCGGCCGGACGGGGTATAATAGCGCGCGGTGGTGAGGCGCAGGGCCGTGTCTGTCGACAGCGGGATAAGCGACTGCACCGAACCCTTGCCGAAGCTGCGTGCCCCAAGGATGAGCGCGCGGCGATGATCCTGCAGCGCTCCCGCGACGATCTCCGAAGCCGAAGCCGACCCCTCGTCGACAAGAACGATCACTGGCTTTCCATCGGTCATGTCCTCATCTCGCGCGAAATAGCGCTGTATATTATCCTTGCCGCGGCCGCGCTGGGAAACGATCTCTCCACCATCGTCCATGAATGCGTCGCTGACCTCTATGGCCTGATCGAGCAGTCCACCCGGATTGGACCGCAGATCGACGATGAAGCCCAGCAGATTGTCGCCCAGTTCCTTCTCGATCGCGTCGATGGCGTCGCGCGTGGCCGGGCCGGTCTGCTTGTTGAAGGTTGAAATGCGGATGACGCCAACATTGTCCTGCGTTTCCCATTTCACCGGCTTCAATTCGATGATCGCGCGGGTCAGGGTCAGCTCCAGGGGTTCTTCCTCGCCCTGACGGACGATCGTCATGCTGACGGGGGTTCCCGGCGGACCCTTCATAAGTTCGATGGCCTCCTCCAGCGAAAGACCGTAGATCAGCTCGTCGTCGATATGGGTGATGTAGTCGCCCGCCTTGATCCCGGCTTTTTGAGCCGGCGTGTCGTCCATGGGCGCGATGATCTTGACGACGCCCTCCTCCAGGGAAACGGACATGCCGAGGCCGCCATATTCACCGTCGGTCTGCGTCCGCATGCGGTCGAAGTCGCTGGCCGCGAGAAAGCTGGAGTGCGGATCAAGGCTGGCCAGCATGCCGTCAATCGCGCCTTCGATCAGCTGCTCCTCCGTCACCTCATCAACATATTCGGTACGCACGCGTTCGAAGATATCCATCAGCTGGTCCAGCTGCCGGAAAGTTTCGGATGATGTATTGGCGGCCTGTACACTCGTTTGAGTGGGCACGAGCGCGGCCATGCCAATGGGCAGGAACGCATAGAGGATGCGGTGTTTCATAGCGGCGAATTAGCCTCCGGAAAAATACAGGCTCTGCTTATAACAGGAGAAGGATGAACGTGACATAGCCTCTTACGTCGGTTTATCGACCGTCCCCTTGGTCCATGTCGGAACAGTGCGGCTGTCCGCCGCACTGTCGAACTGCTGCCGTCGTCCATCAGCCCTAAGTGAAGGAAGCTGACATTCCGAAGTTAGATCCCTTCGTCATGACGCTGGCCAGCGCGGTGGTCGCCGCCTCGCTGCTGCCGGTTTCCGGTGCGCTCGCCGATGCGATGGACATTCTCGCTTACGCCTTGATCATGTTCATGTTCTTCTTTCACGGCGTACGGCTGCCGTTCGACGCCATCCGTCGCGCGGTAACCAACTGGCGCCTGCATGGCCTGATCCTGGTGCTGACGTTCGTTCTGTTTCCGATCGTCGGCCTGCTGATTTCCGGTGTAGCGACATATTGGCTGCCAGCGGGAATTGCGGCTGGTTTACTGTATCTTTCGCTGGTACCGTCGACGATCCAGTCGTCGGTCGCTTTCATCGCCGTCGCCAAAGGCGATGTGGCAGCGGGTGTCGCATCGGCGGCGACGTCGAACATTCTGGGCGTTGGGCTGACCCCGCTTTTAGTGGGTGTGCTGCTGGGGGCAAATGGGGCGGGGATGGGCGCCGACGGGACGATGAAGGTCGTCGCGCTGCTGCTGGCGCCGTTTCTGCTTGGGCATCTGTCGCGGCGCTGGTTGGCCGATTGGGCCGCCAAGCGAAAAAGGCTGCTGGGGCTGGCAGACAAGAGTGCGATCGTCCTGATTGTCTATACGGCATTCTCCGCCGCGGTGCTGCAGGGGATATGGACGAAGCTGGGGCCCGTCAGCCTTTTCATGCTGATTGCAATTTGCCTGGTCCTACTGGCGGTTATGAACGCACTTGCCTGGCTGGTATCGGTGCGCCTTCCGCGCGATCAGCGCGTAACGATGCTGTTTTGCGGCACGCAGAAATCTCTCGCCGCCGGAGCGCCCATGGCCAGCCTGTTGTTCGCGGCATCGGCGGCGGGTGAATTGCTGTTGCCCTTGATGATTTATCATCAGGCGCAGCTGGTGCTCGCCGCTATTCTCTCTTCGCGGCTTCTGCGGGACGGCAATATGCGCTCTTTTTGAGGACAAATCCTCATGACAATCGGCGGCGTTTACCTTGTTCCCTGACGCGGAATTAACCTTGTCGGTGCTTAGTTAGCGGCGATCAGGGGCACGTTGATCGAGATTTGGATATGACCGGCTTTACCACGGGCGACGCATTCTACTGCCGCGCCTTCCCGATACTTACTCTCATATGCGTCGTGACGGGCGTTGCCACCTATGCGTGGGGCCCGCCCTCTGTTGCGCTGAATTGCTTCCTTGCCGTGGGCTTTGGCGTTCGTCTTAACGGATATATCGAGCGTCGCCGCTTCGAGGAGGCAGAGCGACAAGCAAGCGCCGGGTGGGCACGATTGAGGAGTCCCGTACAAGCCGGATGACAGGCGCCCGGATGGGCAAGCCCGGCCTGCCGGACGCTACCTCAGCTTCCGCCCCACCCAGATCACGCGACCGATGATGTCGACACTGTCGGGTGAGCAATCGCCGACGTCCGGATACATATTATTGTCGCTGGTGATGCGTATATTGCGCGATGCGGGGCTGCGCGTCACACGCTTTACGATCAGCGTATCTTCGGTCCGCATGACGTAAATTCCGTCCCGCAG
Organism: Pacificimonas sp. ICDLI1SI03; assembly: GCF_054740865.1. Classification (NCBI taxonomy): domain Bacteria; kingdom Pseudomonadati; phylum Pseudomonadota; class Alphaproteobacteria; order Sphingomonadales; family Sphingosinicellaceae; genus Pacificimonas; species Pacificimonas sp. ICDLI1SI03. Next base: position 949,641 of record NZ_JBSQAU010000001.1, on the reverse strand, counting down.
CCGATCGACGCCATCGCCCCGGTCGACGAGGATCGGATCTCCGTCGCCCAGCGTGGGCAACATGGAATCTCCCTGAACCTTAATGACCGACAACAGTTCAGGGCCGCTCGACGAAATGCTTCTGACCCACCGATCCTGGAACGCGAGGGAGCTTTCTGCCGCTTCCTCCTCCTCCGTCAGCGCACCGGCACCTGCGGACGCACCGATGGCAGCGAAATACGGCACCAGAACATAATCGTCCGCGCTATGCGCTTCGCCGGCCCGAACGGCGCGCCCGGCAAAGCTGCGCGGCCCGCCCAGCTGCCACTCAGGGACGTCGAAATGCGCTGCCAGCCTGCGCCGGTCCTCTTCATCCAGTTTGCGCGGTACGCCGCGCTTTATAAATTGCTGAATATAAGCAGGATTGCGTCCCAATAGACGCGACAAGGACGTGTAATCGCCGCCGCCAGCGCGGATCAGCGCGTCCAGGCGCTCCCTGACCATGGTCGAGTCGTTCACATTTCACTCCCGATTCGCTGCGCCACATTAGAACAAAAAAGGAACATAATCAACGCGATCGTTTTTCCCCTTTCAATGTAGGATTTGGGATGGGATCATTATGTGCCTACGATAATAGGAGAACACAATGACTCTTTTAACGCTCATAAATCGGTGCATCGAGCAAACAGGTGTCAGCGCAACGCGCATTGGTAGGGAGGCACTGGGGGATCCCCGGCTGATTGCCGATATTCGCCGCGGACGTGAACTAAGGCCACACACTGAAAAGAAATTACTCACTTATCTCAGCGCGGTCGAAAGCCAGGCGGGGCAGGGGGAGTAATGGTGCGACGCCGCAAAATCGTACCAGCGTCTATCGCATCCGTGCTTCGCAGCGTACCCGATCGATCCAGAGACGGCCACATAATCACCCGCTCGCGCGGTGGAGATAGGAACTTTCCTGTCATGGATGTGGTCGATGTCACCTCCTCACCCTGGGCAAGCGCCACGTTTGAAGGAACGCAGCACCGTATCTGCCTTTCGATCAGCGGGCGGGAGGCCGACGTGGATGCACTTGCCGCCGCTGTCGAAGGCGATCTTTCCGCAGCGGATCTTGAATTCGGCGGAGGAACTTTGATCGAGATCGTGAGAACGAACACCGACAAAAGCGTCGACGGGAAAGGAAATGCAATCAGCCTGCTGGAATTTACCGCTCTCAGCGTTCTGGATTAAGAGTTGCTGTTTTCCATGTCGCGTTCCGGCGCCTGCGTAGCGACGGGACCTCCGCCCTCACTGCCTTTCGGCTTATCGGGGTTTTCACTCTTCCCGGCGGCTTTTCCTTCGCCGGGTGCAGCGCCCTTACCGGCGGTGAATGTGGCAAAGGCCGCTGCAAGGGCTGCTCCGGCAATATCCCGACCGATACCGTCGACGGCAGTGCGGACGGCGGATTCGATGCGCGCCTCGGAAGCACCGGAGGTGACGTTCAGTTTGGCCCGGCCAGTCTTTGCTTTCAGAACGTTGGAAAGACCATCGAGGCCGTCTTTCCGCAGAGCGAGACTGGCCTCATCCAGCCATAGGGCAAGGGAGGCTTCTACCTTGCCTTGCCAGCTCTTGCCGGTGGCCTTCAAAAGTTGAGAGAGTTCCGGCGGAAGACCGGGCCTCGGTGCCTTTTCCTCTGCGAAGGTTTCTTTTCCGGTCTCACCAGGGTCTGCCCCGGCGGCATCATGTCTCGTCGCTGCCAACGCGGCCTCCGCTTTCGCCAGCTTTTTTTCAGCCTTTGCCAATGCGCGCTCAAGCTCCATCTCGTCCCGGTCGCGTTTCCGCTTCGATTTCTTCTTGTCGGAATGATCGTCTTTGAGCTTTGTCATGGCGCCGTTCTCCTCTGCTGGTGATTTAGTTGTATAAGACAGCGGCTGCAAGGGGAACGCCGCGCACGCTCATCGGTTGACGCGGAAACATCAAGAAGGGACCGTCAGAATGACCGAACAGAATAAAACCGCAGGAACGAAGGCTGACACGCCACCGACGACTCCTTCAAAAATGCGCCCCGCGCAGGATGCGGATCATGTTCCAGAAAAGCTGGACGACGATGAAGCGCAATTGGAAGAGGGTCTGGAAGAAACCTATCCAGCGAGCGACGTGCCATCAGAGACGCAGCCCCAGCCAAAGGACCCGAAAAAGGCACCCCCTTCAACGAATGCCTAGCTTTGGCTAGCGGCAGGTCCCGAAGCCTGTCGCCTCCAAGTGAAAATGGTCGCGATGAGCGGCATTGTAATCCGGGCCGAGAAGCGTGCCGAAGATATCGCACGCTCCGGTCCGGATTTCTTCCAGGAACGCCCCCGCGTCCGAGTCTGCCCCCCAGTCCTCGATGAGCGAAATCCGCCGTCCGTCCTCCAGCCTGAACCCGGCAATATCGATTGCCTCGGCCGTTGCGTGTTTCGACCAGCGGCCCTCTGCCGCGCCGTACATCCGGCGGCAGCTATAAGTGCCAAGATGATCTATCCGCGCAACCGCGCTGCCCAGCGTTCGTTCGGCCGCAGGCTGCACGAAGTTTGTTTCCCAAATGGCGAGCGCAGCGGCCAAAGGACATGCGAGCCGTACCGTTCCGGGGGCATAGCCTGCGGTCATCTGCTCCAGGCTGACCGAGTCGACCTGTGCGCAGGTTTCATTCACGCGTTCGTCGTCGCGCGGAACTACGGAGAGTTCGCTTTCCGAAAAGAGCGCCAGACATCTTGGCTTGTCGCCGGCGAGTTGCGAGATTTTCGTCTGCGTCGCCGCCCCGACGGACTGCTCGATAACAAGAGGTGTCCACGGTAGGTCCTCGGGGAATTCGCGTTCTGCGTAAATCTTTGCCTGCCATGCGCCGACGATCAGCAGGGCAAAGAGAAGGAGGTGAATGACGGTACGCATACGCAAATCCGCACCTTAATCGGCTGGCCTGTCAGGGATAGATGCCGTGGCGAAATAGCTCATCCTTGAACGTTTGCTGGCATCTAGCAGGGATTATAAGGACCTCACATGCCAGGAATGACCCGTTCGTAAATTTCAGCTAATCGCGTAGAGGCCGCGTGAAGTGGCCTTTCCACCGGAGATTCAGCAATGTCCGTCACCAAACTCACTACCCACCGTGTCGACAAGGTGTGGGGTCGCCGCGATTTGCAGCCCTTCTTTCCCGATGTACCGGACAGCGACGAAAAGCTGGGCGAGATATGGTACCAGATGCCGGACGGTTCGGACGCCGAGCTGCTGATCAAATATCTGTTCACCAGCGAAAAGCTGAGTGTGCAGGTGCACCCCGACGACGCAGCAGCGCGCGCAGCGGGCCATGCGCGCGGCAAGGAGGAGGCATGGCTGATCCTCGATGCAAAGCCGAATGCGACGGTGGGAATCGGCACGACCCGGCCATTAACCTCGGAAGAGTTGCGCGCCGCCGCGCTAGATGGATCGATAGAGGATTTGATCGACTGGAAGCCTGCCAAGGCCGGTCAGTTCATATATTCGCCTGCCGGCACGGTCCACGCCATCGGCCCCGGCGTGACGCTGATCGAGGTGCAGCAGAATGTCGATCTGACCTATCGGCTCTATGATTATGGACGACCCCGGGAACTGCATCTTGACGAGGGCGTGGCGGTCGCGGAGGCGAAGCCGTTCAGCATAGAGGACCATTCTCGGCTTGTTTCGCCGGGGCGAACGGTCCTTTGCGAGGGGAAGAAGTTCGTCGTCGAGCGGCTGTTACGTCGCGGCGATCAAGCTGTCGCGCCGGAGGCGGGGCGACCGGTTTGGCTGACCGTGGTGGCGGGCTCTGTTTCGTCGGATGGGGTCGCGGCCGATGCGGGGGAGGTGCTGTACCTGACCGGCCCCACGACCATAAATTTGTCGGACGATGCCGACATTCTGGTCTCTTATGAGGGCGAAAGCGTCGCCCTGGGCTTGCTGCCGGGCAGTTGATCGGTCTCGCAGCAGATGATCCGATCACTTAGTGCGACCGGGTCAGGGTCCTCATCGCCTCCTCGATGCCGCCGAGGGTCAGCGGGTACATGCGGTTTTCCATCAGTGTCTTAATCATCTGCACCGATTGGCCATATTGCCAGTGCTTTTCCGGGATCGGATTTAACCAGACCGCGCTGTGATAGACGTCGGTCATCCGGCGCAGCCAGACTTCGCCCGCTTCTTCGTTCCAATGTTCCACGCTGCCGCCGGGATAGCTGACTTCATAGGGGCTCATGGAGGCGTCGCCGACGAAGATCAGCTTATAGTCGTGCGGGTATTTGTGCAGAATGTCGAAGGTGGGGATACGCTCCGACCAGCGGCGCCTATTGTCCTTCCACACCGCCTCGTAGGGCATGTTGTGGAAATAGAAATATTCCATGTTCTTGAATTCTGAAGACGCGGCGCTGAACAATTCTTCGCAGGTACGAATGTGCCCATCCATTGATCCGCCAATATCAAAGAAGATCAGCACTTTTACAGCGTTACGCCGCTCCGGGCGCATCACAATGTCCAGGTAGCCCTTGTTCGCGGTGCCGCGGATGGTCGAATCCAGATCGAGTTCTTCCTGCGCGCCATCGCGCGCGAACTTCCTCAATCGGCGCAGCGCGACCTTGATGTTACGCGTGCCGATTTCGACATCGTCGTTCAGATCCTTGAAGGCGCGCTTTTCCCACACCTTGATTGCGCGGCCCTGGCCGCCCTTGCCACCGATACGAACGCCGGCAGGATTATAACCGGAATTGCCGAAGGACGATTTGCCTCCCGTTCCGATCCACTTATTGCCGCCCTCGTGGCGCCCTTCCTGCTCATCGAGGCGCTTCTTCAACTCCTCCATGATCTCGTCGAAGCCCTTTTCCTCAATGGCCTTCATCTCTTCTTCCGAGAAAACTGCCTCCGCGAGTTGCTTCAACCATTCGTCCGGAACTTCGGCGGCTTCCTGATCGAAACTCGTCTCCAGTCCGTTGAACACCTTGCCAAAGACCTGGTCGAAACGATCCAGCATCGCCTCGTCCTTCACATAGGTGGAACGGGACAGATAATAGAACTCCTCCACGCGCTTGCCGATCACGTCGGACTTCAGCGCCTCCAACAGCGTCAGATGCTCCTTTAGAGATACGGGAATCCGCGCCGCCCGTAATTCTGTGAAGAAGTTTAGAAACATGGATGAGTGTCCGGCGCTAAATTCGTTTGTCTAATTCCTTCGCTTGATCGCTATTGCCGCCCTTCGCGCCGATTGATGAAGGCGAGCTTTTCGAACAGCATCACGTCCTGCTCGTTTTTCAGGAGCGCGCCATGTAGCGGCGGGATCAGCTTCTTGGGATCGCGCGATTTCAATACCTCCAGCGGCAGGTCTTCGTGCATCAGGAGTTTCAGCCAGTCGAGAAGTTCGCTGGTCGAGGGCTTTTTCTTCAGGCCGGGCACTTCGCGCATATCGAAAAAGATCGACAGCGCCTCTTTCACCAATTCCTTCTGGATGTCGGGGAAGTGTACGTCGATGATTTCCTGCATCGTCTCGGCGTCAGGAAACTGGATATAATGGAAGAAGCAGCGGCGCAGAAATGCGTCGGGCAATTCCTTCTCATTGTTCGACGTGATGATGATGATCGGGCGTTCCTTCGCCCTGATTGTTTCGCCGGTTTCGTAAACGAAGAACTCCATGCGATCGAGTTCCTGCAGCAGGTCGTTCGGAAACTCGATGTCCGCCTTGTCGATCTCGTCCACCAGCAAAATCGGGGTCTGCTCGGCGGTGAAGGCTTCCCACAATTTGCCGCGTTTTATGTAGTTGGAAATGTCGTGCACACGCTCGTCGCCCAACTGGCTGTCGCGCAGCCGGGAAACGGCGTCATATTCGTAGAGGCCCTGCTGCGCCTTTGTCGTGGATTTGATGTGCCATTCGATCAGCGGCGCGCCCATTGCCTTTGCCACCTCGGTCGCCAGCACGGTCTTGCCGGTGCCGGGTTCGCCCTTGATCAGAAGGGGGCGCCGAAGCGTCGCGGCGGCATTGACGGCAACTTTCAAATCTTCGGTGGCAACATAATCCCGCGTGCCGTCGAAACGCATCCTGAATCATCCTTATCGAGGGAGAATGGGGACACGCTAAAGCCCGCTGGACCCAGGGGCAACCAGTCGCTTTTACCGGGATGAGCGCCTTGTCGCCTGGCGGGGGTTTAGCGGGCGCCGAGGTGGCGGGCCTTCGCCCGCGCTGCGATCATTTCGAATAGCTGCGCGTGGAACAGCGAGAATTGCTGAGCGCCGAAGGCAATTGCCCGGGCACCGGAGCGATCCTGATAAAGTGGGTCGGCCGAGGCTGTGCACGCCGCCATGACGTCGGTGGGCCATGTGCCCGGCCTGGCGGCGGGCCAACGCGCCGCGAAGGCAAGCCTGCCGGCGTCATTCAGTGTTGAGCGAAGCCCGGGCCAATCGGAAAGGAAAGCAAGAACGGCGCCGACCGCGCATCCTTCTCGACTGGAACGCGCCAGTGTCAGCATGGCCTCGCGCAGACCGCGTACGACCGTCTCCGCCTCCGTCAGGCCACGACGATCCCTGCGGGGGCCGCTTTCGAGGCACAGGGAGGTGAGCCATTGCCTGTCATCCTGAAACGCGGCGATGGCAGGCTGTAGCGGCAGCCGGAATGCCGGAACCTCTTTCGCCACAAGGTCCATCAGGCCTGGCAGTTCACCATGTATGATGGTCAGGAAATGCGCGACGTCGGCGACCAGCGCATCCGGTTCGCTATTATCGCCCTCGACGGTAGAATGCAGCGGCGCGCGTGCCGTTGTCAGTGATGCCTGCACGATGCCGAGCAGGTCACGCACGTCGGCGGCTTCGATTGGCCGTAGGGCAGAAGGTGCGGGTGCGAGCATCATGTTCCTCACGAGGGTCGTGGCGGGAATATACGCCGTGCCGCCTTACGAACCGTTAAGAGACTTCTGACGCGCTTGGCTGAGTTGTCTTTACGGCGCCTTCCGCGCAAGATCCCGGGTGAGAGCCGATATCAGTGGCGACATTGGGGGTGTAGAATGGCGGCCTGGTTGAAATTGCTGCTGATACTGGCCGCTGCGGTCGCTCTTGCGATCATCGGAACGACGCCGCCATCGCCAGTGGCGGCGGATGCACCCGCGAACGATTTTTCGGCTGAGCGGGCGATGAATGACGTGCGCGAGATAGCGAGGGCGCCTCACCCCAGCGGCAGCGCTGAAAACGATAGGGTGCGCGCGTATCTTGTCGGCAGACTGGGCGATCTGGGCCTGACCGTAACGACTCCCCGGATCACGCTCGACGACGACGCTGTTGAGGGCCTTGAAACCTGGCTGGGCAAGGGGCGCGCACCTGCGGAGGCAGTAAATGTGCTCGGCGTCTTAGCAGGGCGGGATCGCAGCCTGCCTGCGGTGGCATTGATGGCGCACTATGACAGCGTGCCGGGATCACCGGGTGCATCCGACGATGCAACAGGTGTTGCCGCCATTCTGGAGATCCTGCGCGCGGTAAACGCAAGGGGTATCCCACAGAGAGACATAATCGTGCTGCTGACCGATGCCGAAGAGGCCGGCCTTATTGGGGCACGGGGCTTTTTCCGAGACCATCCATTGAGTGCGCGCATTGGTGCCATCGTCAACATGGAGGCGCGCGGTGGCGGCGGTCGTGTCTCGCTTTTCGAGACTTCCCAGGCAAATGGGGCCACGGCGGAACGCTTCGCCGATGCCGTGAAGCGCCCGGCGGGGACGTCGCTCAGCGTGTTCATCTATCGTGTTCTGCCGAACAATACCGATCTCACTCCGGCCTTTCAGAAGGGTTATGCGGCCTATAATCTGGCATTTATCGGCCGGCCCGGCCTCTATCATTCACCCTTCGCGACGCCCGATCGGCTGGACCGGGGTTCTCTGCAGGACATGGGTGATCAGACACTAGATTTGGTCCGCTCGCTGAGCGGCGGCGAGCCGTTGCCCGCCCCGATGCCCGATGTGGTTTTCTTCGACGCGTTCGGACTCTTCATGGTGACATACGCGCCGGTATTCGGGTGGATCATGCTGGCCATCGGCATAGGCTGCTATGCGGGGATCGCGGCGGGGGGAGCTTCGGTACGGGATCTGCTGCGCGGCCTGAGCGCTGGCATCGCGCTGCCGCATCTGGCCGCCGCGGCACTATATGGCGCGAACCTGCTGTCCGGCGCCGGTGGGGCGACCAATTATTATGATCGGTTGGCCGCGATACCACGGCTGGAGGTGCAGGCGTTGCTGATCTGCAGCGCCTGCTTTCTGGCAATTACAGGCACTTTCTCCGGGCGGCGTCAGATAGCGGCGGCGGTGTGCGTCGGGGCGGCCGTGCCGCTGATGCTGGTCACGTTGCTTGCCAAGATATTGGCGCCAACCGCAGCATACCCGCTGGTCCTGACCGTGCTGCTCACCGGTATCGGTATGGTGGGTACCTTCTTGTTTGACGGGAGAGCGGGGCGGGCCGCAGCCTCGGTCGCAGCAATTCTGGTGACAGGATATATGTTTATGTTCGGCCATCAGCTTTTCCAGGCTGTGGGACAAGACCATCCCTATGTGGCAGCACTGCCGCTGTTCGCCGCAGCCGTCAGCTTGTGGCCTGCCATCGCCGGACAATCCTTGTCCCGCAGACTGACATTCCCGATCGCAGCAATGCTATTTCTCGTCGCGCTGGCCATTGCGTTTTGGGTGCGGCTTGATCCCATCGCTGCCTCAGCAGCGGTCTACAGCCTGGAGGGATACGTTCCCGGCGCCGACTGAGCTCGATCGGAGGGGCGGTGGGGCAGGGGCCGCCCAAGCGGGCCCCAGCCCATGACCGGATCTATACGTCCAGGAAGCTGCGCATCTTGCGGCTGCGGCTGGGATGCTTAAGCTTGCGCAGCGCCTTTGCCTCAATCTGACGAATACGCTCGCGGGTCACACTGAACTGCTGGCCGACTTCCTCCAGCGTATGATCCGTGTTCATGCCGATGCCGAAGCGCATGCGAAGCACGCGCTCCTCGCGCGGGGTCAGGGAAGCGAGGACGCGCGTAACGGTTTCCTTAAGATTGGCGTGAACGGCCGCATCCACCGGAATGATCGCGTTCTTGTCCTCGATAAAGTCGCCCAGCTGGGAATCTTCCTCGTCACCGATCGGCGTTTCAAGGCTGATCGGCTCCTTGGCGATCTTCATCACCTTGCGCACCTTGTCGAGCGGCATGCCGAGGCGCTCGGCCATTTCCTCCGGCGTCGGCTCCCGCCCAAATTCGTGCAGGAACTGGCGACTGGTACGCACCAGCTTGTTGATCGTTTCGATCATGTGCACGGGAATACGGATGGTGCGCGCCTGATCGGCGATCGAGCGTGTGATCGCCTGGCGAATCCACCAGGTCGCATAGGTGGAGAACTTGTACCCGCGGCGATATTCGAACTTATCCACCGCCTTCATCAGGCCGATATTGCCTTCCTGAATGAGGTCGAGGAACTGCAGCCCGCGATTGGTGTATTTCTTGGCGATGGAGATCACCAGGCGCAGATTCGCCTCGACCATCTCCTTCTTGGCAATGCGCGCTTCGCGCTCCGCCTTTTGCACCATGTTCACGATGCGACGGAATTCGTTCAGCGAAACGCCCGTCTGGGCCGCAATGTCAGTAACCTGAATGCGAATATTCTCAACCGCTTGCGTCTCGCCCTCGGCAAAGCTGGCCCATTTCGGACCGCGCGACTTCACCTCGTCCAGCCAGTTTTCATCAAGCTCGTTGCCGACATAGGTTTCCAGAAAATCGCGACGCGGAATCTTGTACCGCTCCGCCAACCGCAGCATCTGGCCGCCCAGCGACATCAGGCGCTTATTGTAGCTGTAAAGCTGCTCGACCAGGAATTCGATCTTGGCATTGTTGAAGAAAACGGCCTCGACCTTGTCGGTCAGGTCGGCGCGTAGCTTCTGATATTTGGTTTCCAGTTTGGTGTCGTAATCTTCGCCGGCGTGCATCGCCTCAAGGCGGGCATCCTGCAGCTTTGCGAATTTCGCATATACGTTCTGGATTTCGTCGAATTGAGCCAGCGCCTGCGGCGTCAGCTGCTCTTCCATCTGGGCCAGGGACAAGACGTTGGCATCGTCATCATCGTCAGAATCCTTGGATGCGGATTTTGCCGACCGGGGCCCAAGATTGTCCTCGTCATCATCATCGTCGGCGGATTCGTTCTCGACCGCGTCGTCGTCTTCCTTAAGTTCGACGCCCTTGGGCAGATCGCTTTCGCTGCCGCCCGATTTGACTTCCTCGTCGGTGGGGCCCTGGTTGAGCATTGTGTCGAGATCCAGGATCTCGCGCAGCTGCATCTCACCGGCCTTCACGGCCTCGGCCCAATAAATGATTGTGGAGAAGGTCAGCGGGCTTTCGCACAAGCCGACGATCATCATGTCGCGCCCGGCCTCGATACGCTTCGCGATAGCGATCTCGCCTTCGCGGGACAGGAGCTCTACGGCGCCCATTTCCCGCAAATACATGCGAACAGGGTCGTCGGTTCGGTCTAGTTTTTCCTTGGAACGGGACGCGACGAATTTTTCCGGCGTAGTGCCATCGTCCTTGGTCTTCATGTCGGCGGGGGCAGGGGTGCCGTCATCCTCTTCGACCTCGTCCGATTCGGTGACGTTGATCCCCATTTCGCTGAGGGCAGCCATCACGTCCTCGATTTGTTCCGACGACATCTGATCCTGCGGCAGCGCTTCATTCAGCTGCTCATAGGTGATCCATCCGCGCTTCTTCGCCGCGGCGATCAGCTTTTTTACACCCGAATCATTCATGTCGATAAGGGGTGTGCCGTCGTCCGCTTCCCTGTTCTTTGCCGCCGTTGCCATATGTTCTCGATCCAAAACCGTCTTGAGAAATCAATTCTGTGATGCCGCCTCAACTGCTGCTGCAGCTTCCTCGGCCTCGATACGCCTGCCCAGCGCGAGTGCCCTTAGTTCGTCCTCGATCCGCAGCTTCTCATAGGTGAGCGCGCTGCGGCGGTCGAATTCTTCTTGAGAAAGCGTGTCATAGCGCGCGCGCAGATCCGCTTCCTCAAGCTCAATGTGAGCCAGCGCCATAAGATGGCCGGCCACACAAGCCAAGTCTTCTGCCGCACGGGCACTGGGCGTCCGGGATCGCGTGAATGAAAAGTCCAACCGGTTCGATACCGTGACCTGTTCCGCGAGGTGACCGAGCCCTCTGGATGTCAAGTCGGTAGCCAGCTGCGATTTGTCAAGCGCCGGATTGCCTGAAACAGCACGAAAAATGGCCGCGCGAAGGCGCGCATGTTCGGGATCGGCGATGTGCAGCTGCGCCACCGCCTCTCCACAAGTGTCGACAAGCTGCGGAAAGGTAAGCAGGCCAACCAGGATTGCGTTGATCTCGCGCTGGTGGGGGGAGCGCTCGGCCGATTGCCTGACACCCGCGGAGGCGCCGACCTGCGTGCGTGCCCATGGCGCCCGTTTCGCATCGGGCCGGAAACCGCTTCGCGCCACGAAAAGAGCGTCGAATCTTGTTTTGAATTCGCTGCGGTACAGCTGCTGAACGCTGCCATCCTGGATCGCTGAAGCATGTTCACCAAGTTGCTGGCGAACGGCCGCGCGGCGCTCTGGCGTGGTCAGATCCACCCCCTCGGTTTCCATTTGCCACAGATGATCGATCAGCGTGGCCGCCCCGTCGATCAAGGTCTCAAAGGCCCTCAGGCCCTCCGCGCGCATCAGATCGTCCGGGTCCTTGCCTTGCGGTAGCAGGGCAAAGCGAAGCGACCTGCCCGGCTCCAGCAGCGGCAATGCCCTCAGCGCCGCACGATGCGATGCCCGAACGCCCGCTGCATCGCCATCAAAGCAAAGCACGGGTTCCGGCACCGTTCGCCACGCCAATTGCATTTGCGCCTCTGTCATGGCGGTGCCCATGGGGGCCACCGCCTCTGGAAGGCCCGCCTGTGCCAGTGCGATGACGTCCATATATCCCTCGACAATAACCAGCCGACCGGATTTCCGCGCGGGCAGAGCAGCGCGGTTGAGATTGTAAAGAAGGCGCCCCTTGTCGAACAAAGGTCCGTCGGGGGAGTTGAGATATTTCGGCTCCCCCTGACCCAGAATGCGCCCGCCGAAACCAACGGTTCTGCCGCGCATGTCATGGATGGGAAACATCAGCCGACCACGAAACCGGTCATAGGAATCGCGTGCGGTGTCGTCCGGCTGAACCAAAAGGCCCGCCGCGACCAGCTTTTCCACAGGCGCGTCGATTGCATTGGCAAGCGCGCCGCGACTGTCCGGTGCGAAACCTATTCCGAAGGTCGAGACGGTTTCGGGGGTCAGTGCGCGCCGCTCGACATAGGCGCGGGCATCCTTTCCTTCGATCGAACCGAGTTTTTTTCGAAACCATTCCTCTGCCATGGCGGCGACATCGTGGAGCCCCTTGGCGGCCTTTGCCCGCTCCCGCTGTTCCGGGCTCTCTTCTGGCAGGTCGAGTCCTGCCATGCCGGCCAGTTCCTCAACGGCTCCGCGAAAATCCTGCCCACCCTGTTCCATCAGGAATTCGATGACGTCCCCATGGGCGCCGCAGCCAAAGCAATGATAGAATGCCTTGTCGTCGTTCACATAGAAACTGGGCGTGTTTTCGTTGTGGAAGGGACAACATGCCTTCATTTCCCGGCCCGCGCGGATCAGCTTGACGCGCCGCCCGACCACCTCGCTGAGGGGTACGCGGGCGCGAAGCTGCTCCAGAAAGGCGGGCGGGATCGTCACGACAATGCCGCAACGAGTGGCGCCGCTGCGACCTTATCCTGACGTGCCGTCGTCACCCGCGCGGTGCCAGTTCCTGTTTCACCATGGCGCTGGCCTGCGACATGTCGATCTGTCCCGCGAAGCGTTCCTTCAACACCGCCATGACCCGGCCCATATCCTTCGGTCCCTCGGCGCCAAGCTCTTCAACGATCTTGCGAACTTCCGCCTGCGCTTCTGCCGGGGCCATCATCTGGGGCATGAATTCCTCGATGACGGTCAACTCGTCACGCTCGGCATCGGCGAGTTCCTGGCGGCCGCCCTTTTCGTACATGTCGATCGATTCGCGCCGCTGCTTCGCCATTTTTGTCAGCACGCCTGCCGCCAGTTCGTCAGTGGCGCCGCCGCGTTCGAGACGCTCGTCGATCTCCTTCTGCTTAATGGCGGCCAGAATGGCCCGCGTGGCCGCCACCCTGTCCTTGTCGCCCGATTTCATGGCGGCGATCTGGGCAGTCTTCACCTTTTCGGCGATCATAATGTCTCTCCTGAATGCGTCGCACGCCAGATAATGCGGGTGGACGCCGTTTAACAGCAATTGACGCGAATCCATCCGGTGCGTAGCACGCCCACTTAGCTTACAGCCTGATTAAACCCTGAAGGAGCGCCCCCGGCGTGGCCACAAACGATTTTGCGCGTCCCCCATCCGGAGCAACGGGCGCGCTGATTCTGGCGTCGGGAGAGGTGATCTGGGGTCGCGGCTTTGGCGCGGCGGGTCATGCGGTGGGGGAGGTTTGCTTCAACACCGCGATGACCGGCTATCAGGAGATCATGACCGATCCCAGCTATGCGCGCCAGATCGTGACCTTCACCTTTCCCCATATCGGCAATGTCGGCGTCAACGAGGAGGATGTGGAGGCGGACACCCCCCACGCCATCGGTTGCGTCGTGCGCGAGGACGTCACTGCTCCCTCCAATTTCCGTTCTGTCGGTCGGTTCGACGATTGGCTGGCGAAGAACGGCCGCATCGGCATTTCCGGCGTCGACACCCGTGCGCTGACACGCAAGGTTCGGCTGCAGGGGGCGCCCAATGCGGTGATCGCCCATGCCCCGGATGGCAAGTTCGACATGGACGCGCTGCTGGCCGCCGCAAGGGACTGGAGCGGCCTGGAAGGGCTGGACCTTGCGAAGGACGTGACCCGCGAAGAAACGGGCGGATGGAACGACGGCCCCTGGCAGTTGGGCCAGGGCTTCGGCATCGGCCCCAGTGACGGCCCGCATGTGGTCGCGATAGATTATGGCACGAAGAAGAACATTCTACGTCGGCTGGTGAACGCCGGCGCGCGCGTCACGGTAGTTCCGGCAAAGGCGACATTCGAGCAGATCATGGCGCTGGAACCGGCGGGGGTTTTCCTGTCCAACGGTCCGGGCGATCCGGCAGCGACAGGCGAATATGCCGTGCCGGTCATCAAGCAGCTATTGAATGCAGACGTGCCGGTCTTTGGCATTTGCCTGGGTCATCAGCTTCTCGGCCTCGCTGCAGGGGCAAAAACCGCAAAGATGTTCCAGGGCCACAGGGGCGCGAACCATCCCGTGCAGCGACTGAGTGACGGGCGCGTGGAAATCACCAGCATGAACCATGGCTTCGCCGTCGATGCCGACTCTTTGCCGGAGGGCGTGGTGTCGACGCATACCAGCCTGTTCGACGGCACGCTGTGCGGGATCGAACTGACCGGCAAAAAGGCATTTGGTGTGCAATATCACCCGGAGGCCAGCCCCGGTCCGATGGACAGCGACTATCTGTTCGAGAAATTTGTCGGTGGGTTGGTTTGACCTGCAGGCCCGAGCAGAATTGACATTGATGGACAACGCCAATCCTCCCTTTGGGGCAGGGCAAGGCTTCAGTAACCGGAAACTTCATGCCTAAACGTACCGATATCGACTCGATCCTCATCATTGGCGCCGGTCCCATTATTATTGGGCAGGCATGCGAATTCGATTATTCGGGCGTGCAGGCATGTAAGGCGTTGAAGGAGGAGGGATACCGGATCATTCTGGTCAACTCCAATCCGGCGACGATCATGACCGATCCGGATATGGCCGACGCCACCTATATCGAGCCGATCACACCGGAGATCGTCGCAAAGGTGATCGCTAAGGAGCGCGATCTTCATCCGGGAGAGACGCTGGCCGTTCTACCCACGATGGGCGGCCAAACGGCACTCAACACCGCGCTCGCTCTCGCGCAGGACGGCACGCTGGATAAATACGGCGTTGAGTTGATCGGTGCCAATGCAGAGGCGATCGATAAGGCCGAGGACAGACTGAAATTCCGCACGGCGATGGACAAGATCGGACTTGAGAGTCCGCGCTCCGCCATTGCCCATTCGGATCAGGAGGCGCTGGAGGCGCTTGAGGCGGTGGGGCTGCCCGCGATCATCCGTCCTTCATTTACGCTCGGCGGCACAGGCGGCGGCGTCGCGTATAATAAGGAAGATTTCCTCGACATCGTGCGCGGCGGCCTCGACGCCTCCCCCACGAACGAGGTCCTGATCGAGGAATCCGTTCTCGGCTGGAAAGAATATGAGATGGAGGTCGTTCGCGACAAGAACGACAATTGCATCATCATCTGCAGTATCGAAAATGTCGATCCGATGGGCGTGCACACCGGCGATTCCATAACCGTCGCCCCGGCGCTGACGCTGACCGACAAGGAATATCAGATCATGCGCAATGCCAGCATCGCTGTGCTGCGCGAGATTGGCGTCGAAACCGGGGGATCGAACGTGCAGTTCGCCGTCGATCCGAAAACAGGCCGGCTGATCGTCATTGAAATGAATCCGCGGGTGTCGCGCAGTTCTGCGCTGGCATCGAAGGCGACGGGTTTCCCCATCGCCAAGGTCGCCGCGAAACTGGCCGTCGGATATACACTCGACGAAATCGAGAATGACATTACGGGGGCTACGCCGGCATCGTTCGAGCCAACGATCGATTATGTCGTCACGAAGATTCCCCGCTTTGCGTTTGAAAAATTTCGTGGCGCATCCAATCGCCTTTCGACCGCGATGAAGTCGGTGGGTGAGGTGATGGCCATTGGCCGTAACTTCGCGGAGAGCTTTCAAAAGGCGCTGCGCGGCCTCGAAACCGGTCTTACCGGGCTCGATCCC
Organism: Pacificimonas sp. ICDLI1SI03; assembly: GCF_054740865.1. NCBI lineage: Bacteria > Pseudomonadati > Pseudomonadota > Alphaproteobacteria > Sphingomonadales > Sphingosinicellaceae > Pacificimonas > Pacificimonas sp. ICDLI1SI03. The sequence goes on along the minus strand of NZ_JBSQAU010000001.1, from coordinate 933,805 downwards.
CTGCCGGAGCTAGAAGGCGAGGGAGATGGTGGAATTGCCGCGCGTCTGGCACATGCGACGCCAGATCGCCTGCTGGTCGTTGCAGAGGCGATGCGGCGCGGATTTCCCGATGAAGAGATTCACCGGCTGAGCTTCTATGATCCCTGGTTTCTGGCCCGCATTCGGGAAATCATTGAAGCGGAGGCCCGGATTGCCGAGGCAGGCCTACCAGGCGACGCGGTTGGAATGCGGGCTTTAAAGGCCATGGGCTTTTCCGACGCGCGGCTCGCCACGCTGACCGGCACGAGTGAGAGCGAGGTAGCTCGCCAGCGCCGCGCCCTGGGCGTGCGGCCCGTTTTCAAGCGCATCGACACATGTGCCGCTGAATTTGAAGCCAAAACGCCGTACATGTATTCGACCTACGAAGCCCCGATCTTCGGGGAGCCGGAAAACGAGGCCGCCCCGACAGACCGGGAGAAGGTCGTTATTCTGGGCGGTGGACCAAACCGGATCGGGCAGGGGATCGAATTCGACTATTGCTGCTGTCACGCCGCCTTTGCGCTGGCGGATGCAGGCTATGAGACGATCATGGTCAATTGCAATCCGGAGACGGTTTCAACCGACTATGACACCTCGGACCGACTTTATTTCGAGCCGCTGACTCCGGAAGATGTGCTGGAGATCCTGCACGGCGAGCAGCAGGCGGGGACGCTGAAAGGCGTCATCGTGCAATATGGCGGCCAGACCCCATTGAAGCTGGCCCCGGCGCTGGAGGCGGCAGGGATCCCTATCCTGGGAACGGCGGTCAGCGCCATCGACGAGGCGGAGGATCGCGAACGCTTTGCGGCGCTCGTTCGCCGTCTGGACCTGAAACAGCCGGCCAATGGCATTGCCCGCACGCTGGAGGAGGCGCAGCGTGAAGCCGCCACGGTGGGGTTCCCCGTATTGCTGCGCCCGTCAAACGTCCTGGGCGGACGCGGCATGGAAGTGGTCGATTCCGACCGCCAGCTGGAAACCTACATGAAGGCCGCCATGCTGGTGGAAGACGGATTGCCAGTCCTGGTCGACCAATATCTGCGCGACGCGATAGAGGTAGACGTGGATGCCCTGTCCGACGGCGAAAATGTCCACATTGCCGGCGTTTTGCAGCATATCGAAGAGGCGGGGGTCCATTCCGGTGACAGTGCCTGTTCACTGCCGCCCTACTCCCTGACGGACGAGGTGATTGCGGAGATTGAGCGCCAGACCGAGGCACTGGCAAGGGCACTCAACGTGCGCGGACTGATGAACGTGCAATATGCGGTGAAGGACACCGACGTTTACCTGATCGAGGTGAATCCGCGCGCAAGCCGCACCGTCCCATTCGTGGCAAAGGCGAAGGGAACGCCGCTGGCGAAAATTGCCGCGCGCGTGATGGCGGGTGAATCGCTGGCCGATTTCGACATGCCGCCGCGCGCGACGCCACATATCGCAGTGAAGGAAGCTATTTTCCCATTCGGGCGCTTCCCCGGCACTGACCCGGTGTTGGGACCGGAAATGAAGTCGACGGGCGAAGTCATGGGAATCGATATGGATTTCTCGATCGCCTTCGCAAAGTCTCAGCTTGCCGTTGGCACCAAACTGCCAGACAGCGGCTCCGTCTTCATTTCGGTAAAGGATACAGACAAGCCGCAGATATTGGACGCTGCGCGGCAGCTTCTCGATCTGGGCTTCGACCTGGTTGCCACCAGTGGCACAGCGTCATTCCTGCGCGAGGCTGGCCTCGCAGTCACGGCGGTAAACAAGGTGCTGGAAGGGTCTCCGCATATCGTCGACGAGATCAAGAATGACGCGATTGCGATGATCTTCAACACCACCGAAGGCGCGCAGGCCATGGCTGATTCAAAATCGATCCGATCCTCAGCGGTTTATGGGAAGATCCCCTATTACACCACTGCTGCCGCCAGCCGCGCCGCAGTGGGCGCGATCGCCGCCCTGCGCGCGGGACCTCTTGAAGTCCGCTCTCTGCAATCCTATTATTCAGCGACCTGAGGTTTTCCGACAGTCGATGCCCTGAATGCGGTGTGGGTTGCACCGGTGGCTTCGCTGTTCATATTTGCGAGGGATGATAAGCGCATGGCAACGCTAGAAAAGACGCCAATGCTGCGTGAGGGTTATGATCGCATGACCGCCGAACTTACGCGATTGAAATCCACCGAACGCCATCAGGTCGTTGCGGCCATTGAGGAGGCGCGCGCTCATGGCGACCTTTCCGAAAATGCAGAATATCACGCTGCGAAGGAACGCCAGGGCCAGATCGAGGCACAGATCACCGATCTGGAGGACAAGATCAGCCGCGCGCAGATCATCGATCCCGCGGATTTGAGCGGCGACAAGGTGGTCTTTGCCGCCACCGTGAAGCTGCTCGACGAGGATGACAAGCCCGTCACCTATCAGATCGTCGGCCCCTATGAGGCGGACGCCAAGGGCGGCCGGATTTCCTATACCTCGCCCTTGGGCCGTGCCATGATCGGTCGGCGCGTCGGTGACGAGATCGAGGTTTCCACCCCGTCGGGTGAGAAATATTACGAGATTGCCGAAATCGAATTCAAATAGTTTGCCAGGTCAGGTCGACGCTATTCAGAAATGGTGTTCACTCGCTTCGACCATGGACGTTCGATGGTCGGCGGGTGAACATTTATCGGTCGTCCTGCCCTGTGCGGGAAAGCAATAGATTCGATGCGTAATCCCTCCCCACCGCTGACCCGGATCGCCCCTGCGACCACAATGCTGGCGGCGGCCTGCGTTATTCTGTGGCTTGCCGATCTTGTCTGGCCAGAGCTTGGGTACGGTCTGTCGCTGATCCCGGCACGCCTGACGGGCCAATCCTATGTCCCGGGCTTCGCCGCGCCCGCCATTCTGACGCCTGTCACGATGCAGTTCGTGCATGCAGGGATTGGGCACCTGTTCCTGAACATGGTGTTCCTGATCTTCATCGGACGTTTCGTAGAGGGGCTGCTCGGCCCGGGTCGGTTTATCGCGCTCTACCTGGTCAGTGGTATTGCCGGCGCCTTGCTGGAGGTGGCTTTGTCGCCAAGCTCACCCGTTCCGCATGTGGGCGCCTCCGGCGCGATTGCCGGGGTGTTTGCTGCCTATGCGATGATATTCGGACGCCGCGCCGATCACGCGTCTGAACGCAGCCAGGCGCTGAGATTGGCATTGGTCTGGATTGGCTTGCAACTGGCAATCGGGTTTGTGTTCAATTCCGGCGGGGCAGGGGGCGGAATCGCCATATGGGCGCATGTAGGCGGCTTCCTGGCCGGACTGGTGCTGGGCGTCCCCCTGGCGCGCGACGCTCTTCGCTCGCGTTAGCGGTGGCACAGCCGCGCAATAAGGCCCAGGGATCATGGGTCGCTTTACGCCTGCGCTCTATGCGGTGCCGACAATGCCTCCGTCGAGGGCAATGGTCTGCCCCACGACATATTCTCCGGCGCGCGACGACAGAAATATAGCGAGGCCCGCCACATCTTCCGCCGTGCCGACACGTCCGGATGGATTGCCCTTGCCCACGCTATCCCAGTCGACATCCTCCGTCTCGCCGCCAAAGCCCACGCCGGTGGAGAGCATCCATGTCGGGAAGGGGCCGGGCGCGATGGCGTTGAAGAGGATGCGTTCCCCCGTCAAATGTGTCGCAAGAAAGCGGGTCAGATGGTGGACGGCCGCCTTTGAGGCGCCATAGCTGAAGGCGTCAAACTGAGAGGATTTCAGGCCGTCAATGCTGCCGATGTTGATAACACGCGCGGGAGTTTCCCTGGCGGCGGCGCGCAAGAGAGGCAGCAGACGCTGCGTCAGGAAAAAGACACCCTTTACATTGGTATCCATCACCTTGTCCCACCCCTGTTCAGGAAATTCACCAAGCGGCGCCCCCCAGCTCGCGCCGGCATTATTGACAAGGATATTTAGCTTGTCTTCCGCCTCCGAAAGGCGTTGTGCAAGGCTGTCACACCCTGCAACCGTCGACAGGTCGGCGGGAAGAGCGACGCATGTCGCACCATATTTCTGTGACAGGCGCTGGGCCGTCTCTTCGCAGGCATCGGCCTTCCGCGAAGAAATATAAACCTTTGCCCCCTTTGCCAGGAACCCGGCAGCGATCATCTCTCCGATCCCGCGCGAACCCCCTGTCACAAGAGCGACCTTACCTTCGATTGAAAAAAGATTGGTAAAATCGCTCATGTGCAGTCCTTCATCCTTGTTATTCCGTCGGCAGGAAATCCGGCACGGAAAGATACCGCTCACCGGTATCGTAGTTGAAGCCGAGGATGCGCTTCTTGCCCTCCGCCTTTTCAATATACTGCCGGATTGCGGCCAGCGTCGCACCTGACGAAATGCCTACCAACATGCCTTCCTCGCTGGCGGCGCGGCGGGCCATTTCCTTGGCGTCTTCCGGATCGACCTGGATCGCTCCGTTGATCGACTGGGTGTGCAGATTATCGGGGATGAACCCTGCGCCGATGCCCTGAATGGGGTGCGGGCCGGGCTGACCGCCGGAAATGACCGGCGACAAAGAGGGCTCGACCGCCCAGATTTCCAGGTCAGGCCATTTTGGCTTCAGAACCTCTGCCACGCCGCTGATATGGCCGCCGGTGCCGACGCCTGTGATGATGGCATCAAGCGGGTTCCCGTCGAAATCATTCAGGATTTCAGGGGCGGTCGTACGCTTATGGACCTCGACATTGGCGGGATTGTCGAACTGTTGCGGAATCCACGCGCCTGGCGTTTCGGCCTTCAGCTCTTCGGCACGCTCGATGGCGCCCTTCATTCCCTTTGTCTTGTCCGTCAGATCGAATGTGGCGCCATAGGCCAGCATCAGCCGGCGGCGCTCTATGGACATCGACTCGGGCATGCAGAGGATCAGCTTGTACCCTTTAACCGCGGCGACCATGGCGAGGCCTACGCCGGTATTTCCCGACGTCGGTTCGATAATCGTGCCGCCGGGTTTTAGCGCTCCTGACTTTTCCGCATCCTCGATCATGGCGAGTGCGATGCGGTCCTTGATGCTGCCGCCGGGATTGCTGCGTTCGGATTTCACCCACACATCGTGGTCCGGAAACAATCTGGCCAGGCGGATGTGCGGCGTATTGCCGATGGTGTCGAGAATGCTGTCGGCGATCATGGTGCGGTCTCCCTTTGCTCAATGTCTGTCATACTCAATTCATCAGGCGGGTCGAAGGTCCGTGCGCGTCTGAGTTCGGGAAACAGGCCCAGATAGGCGGCAACCACGACCAGCGCACCGGCCCCGCCGCTTGCGACGGCGACTACCGGACCGAACAGCGCCGCAAGCCCGCCGGAAAATGCGTCGCCCAATTCGTTAGAGGCGCTGATTGTCAACTGTGACACGGCGGAGACACGGCCGCGTTTTTCGTCGGGAGTGTGCAATTGTATGAGGCTGCCACGGATATAGACGCTGAACATGTCGGCAGCGCCGATAATGAACAGCGCGGCAAGCGAGAGCGGCATTGTTCGCGAAAAGGCGAAGATGATCGTGGCAACCGCGAATGCCGCGACCGCGGCCAGCATCTTTGGCCCGACACCCGTCTGCAGCGGGCGAAAGCTGAACCACAGGGCCGTCAGGGCCGCGCCGATGGCAGGGGCGGCCGCAAGCTGACTGAGCCCGGGGGCGCCAACCTGCAAAATGTCACGCGCATAAACCGGGAACAGCGCCGTTGCGCCCGCCAGGAATACCGCAAACAGATCAAGCGTTATCGACCCAAGAACGATCTTGTTATGGCGAACATAGGCTAGTCCCTCGATGATCTGCCCAATGGGCCGTTTGGAGCCGGAAATCGTGCTGCGCGGAACCTCGCCGATGCGGCTGAGCGCGATGAAGCTGAGCAGGAAGAGAAGAAATGCGATTCCATAGGGGAGGGCAGGCTCAACCTCGTAGAAATAGCCGCCAATTGCGGGACCGACGATCATGCCCGCCTGCCAGGCGATCGACCCAAGCGCGATCGCGTTCGGCAGAACCGCCTTGGGAACGAGGTTGGGCGCTAGGGAACTGACTGCCGGGCCGGTGAATGCGCGGGCGATGCCCAGCAGCACCGCAATGCTGAACAGTACCGGCAGTCCCATGTCCCCGGACCATGTGGTGCCTGCCAGGGCAAGCGCGCACAAGGCCTGCAACGCCACGGTCGCCTTCGCCACGGTCCTGCGATCCAGCAGGTCAGCGGCGAGGCCAGAAAAGGGCGTCAGGAAGAATAGCGGCAAAAACTGCAGCAGGCCGATCAGCGCCAATTGCCCGGAGGCTCCGGCGACGGACATGCCACTGTCGCGCGCGATATTGTACGTCTGCCAGCCGATGATCAGAAGCATGGCATATTGCGCCAGGGTCATCGACAGTCGGGCGAACCAGTAGGCGCGGTAATTCGGAATGCGAAGGGGGTGGGGATGTTTGCTCACGGGGTGCCGTCTAAGCTGTTTTGCCGCGCAGCCAAGTTCAGATCAGGACCGGCGGCAAGATTACCATGACGCCGCCGGCGGAGCCGCGTATGAATGGCGCTATGAAAACATGCATCTCGCTCGTCATGGCCGCGACTTTGGCCGCCCCCGCCGCCGCTGCGACTTTGGTCGTGGGCAATAAGGAGGCCGACACGGTCAGCTTCATAGACCTGGCCAGCGGCACGGAACTTGCCGAAGTGAAAACCGGCCCCAAGCCGCACGAGGTGGCGATTTCGCCGGATGGAACGCGTGCGATGGTGGTCGCCTATGGCGGCACGACGCTGGACCTGTTCGACATAAGGCAGGCGAAGAAGATCGGCACGTGCGCCCTTGCGCCCAATGAGCGCCCGCACGGCATCGTGTGGACGAAATCGAACGCCATTCTGGCGACAACCGAGGGCAGCTCCACGGTGACACTGGTAACGCCCGATTGCGGCCGCGCCTCCTCCGTTGCGACAGGTCAGAAGGGCAGCCACATGCTGGTCGTCGACGAAGCGCGTAACCGCGCCTACGTGTCCAATCTGCAGGACCAAAGCGTCACTGCGCTGGACCTCGCATCAGGGAAGAAGATCGGTGACTTTAATGCGGCGGAGGAGCCGGAGGGCATCGACCTGACGCCGGACGGCAGCGAATTATGGGTCGCGAACAGAGCGTCGAACACGGTTTATGTCCTCGACCCCGACAGCGGCGCACGGCTGGACAGTATGGACGTGGGCAACATGCCCATCCGCCTCGCCATTTCGCCAGACGGCAAGTGGGCGGTGACGAGCAACATGCGAGACGGATCGATTTCGGTCATCGACGTCGAGAAGCGGGAGAATGTGCGGACCATCCAGGTTTCCGGCAGCGAAGAAAGCGGTCAGGTTACGTTGGTATGGTCAGAGGATGGCGAGCGTCTGTTTGCGGCGGAAACAGCGAAGGCGCAGATAGCGGAAATCGATTTTTCAAGTGGCGAGGTTTTGCGCCATTTGCCTGCGGGAGCAGGTAGCGACGGGCTCGGCTGGTCACCGATATCTATCGACCGCAGTGCACTTCCTCTGCCGAAACCCCAAAGGTCTAACTGAACGCTGTTGGAGAAGAGACCGGGACGACCTGTACAGGTCGTCCCGGTCAATAATTTATAGCGAGTCGGAAACCTTCTTTCCTGCCATCAAGCCCAAAACAAGGAAGATCACGAACAGGGCGATACAGATAAAGAATAGAATTTTCGCAATGCCGACAAAGGCACCACCAATACCGCCGAAGCCGAGAGCGCCGAGAATAAGTCCTGCGATCAGCAGGATGATTGCCCATTTAAGCATCGTTGAAGCCTTTTCTGTGAACGAGTGCCCGGACAGCGCTTCTACAACAGTTTTGTTCCCACCGGTGCGATGCGGCCAAAAATTGAGGGCGCAGCGGGTTAGCCGAATTGTTGCTGGTGCCGCTGTGCCAGACCGACATAGGCGTCAACGCCAGCCCGGTTTTGCTTGATCTGTTCGGATGTCATGTTGGCGAAGAACTTTGCGGGTCTGCCCGCCCATATCTCGCCGGACGGGATCGTCTTGCCGGGGGTCAGTAGCGCGCCTGCCGCCAGCATTGCGTCGGTTTCGATGACGCAGCCATCCATGACGATGGCGCCTAGACCAACGAAACTGTGATCCTTCAATGTGCAGCCATGCACAACTGCCATATGGCCGATCAGGCAGTCGGCGCCGATGAATGTCCCATGTGTTCCGCGAGAGACATGAACGATGCTGCCATCCTGGATATTGGTTCGCGCACCCACCACGATGGAATGCACGTCGCCACGCAGGACGCAGTTGTACCAGATACTGGCGCCTTCATTCACCTCGACATTGCCGATGATCTGCGCACCCGGTGCGATGAAGGCGTCTGGTGCGATGCGGGGCGACGTGTCGTCGAAGCTGTGTAGCGGCATAAAAGGTCTCAGGCAGGGTGGGTCGAGTAGACGATGATGTTACGAAGGCGCGCCTCATGCCGTCCATCGGGGTCTGGCAAAATATAGTCGAGATCGGTTCGGCGCTGCATCCCAAGCCGCTCCATCAGGCCCCAGCTTCGTTCATTGCCGACAACGGTCAGCGCCATAACAGCTTGGCCCGGATAGCGCTCCGCCGCCCATTCCAGCGTGGCTGTGGCGGCTTCGCGCGCATAGCCCTGCCCCCAAGCATCGCGCTTCAACCGCCACCCGATTTCCAGCTTTCCGGCGGGCGGCCCGTGTTCGCAGCGTTTCAGGCCGCAAAAGCCCAGGAACTCGCCCGTGTCGGATCGTTCCAGCGCCCAGAAACTATGCCCCATCTCACGGGTAAATTGCTGCAGCCTTGCGATCAGGTCGTCGGTCTCGGACAGGCTCTGCGGCGGACCCAGATGCGCCATGACCTCGGGATCATTGTTGATGGCGTTCAACGGGAGACGATCGCTGTCCCGCCAATCGCGCAAGACGAGGCGCGCGGTCGTGATCACGGGAACAGGGGCGCCTGTGTCAGACCCGCCGTTTCATCCAACCCAAACATCAGGTTCATGTTCTGGATCGCCTGTCCGCTGGACCCTTTTACCAGATTGTCGATGGCGGCAACGATGATTGCGCGGCCGGGAATACGATCGGCAAATATGTTCAGGACGACATGGTTCGACCCTCGCACCATGCGTGTGGCAGGGGCAATCCCCTCGGGCAGAATGTGCACAAAGGGAGAGGTCGCATAGCTTTGGGCAAGGCAGTCTCTCAGGTCGGAGACCGACCGCCCTTCGCCAAGTTCAACTGTGATGGTTTCCAACTCGCCACGGTTCATCGGGACGAGATGCGGCACGAAGCTGATCGTGACCTCGGTCCCGGCGCGCTTACCAAGCTCCTGCTCGATTTCCGGCATGTGCCTATGTCCGCCAAGACCATAGGGGTGAACCGCCTCTGCCACTTCGGGGAACAGGTTCGCCTCCTTCAGGCTGCGACCCGCACCACTCACTCCGCTAAGGGCGTTGATGGTAATATTACGTGCAGAAATATCGCCGCGTTCCAGAAGCGGCAGGAGAGCGAGCAACGCTGCGGTCGGATAGCAGCCGGGGCAGGCAACCAGCTTAGCATCCGGCAAGGCGTCACGCGCAAATTCGGTCAGCCCGTAGACGGCCTCCGTCATCAGGCCGGGGGCGGGATGCGCCGTGCCGTACCATTCTGCATATGTGTTCGCGTCATCGAGACGAAAATCAGCGCTGAGATCGATAATCCTGGGGCCATTCAGGCCGGACAGAAGCTCCGCACTGGTGGCATGCGGCAGGCATCCGAACACAACATCGATGCCGTCCCAGTCGATCTCATCCGCTCGCTGAAGCGGCGGCAGGTCGGGAAACATCGCCAGGTGCGGCCAGATGTCGGACATCTTGTTTCCAGCTTTGGCATTGGCGCTGAGTGCAGCAATGCTGATATTGGGATGGCCGAGGGCAAGACGCACGAGATCCGCGCCGGTGTATCCAGAGGCGCCGAGGACCGCGATTCGAATGGTGCTGCTCATGGCGGCTGACTAGCCGAGGGGCCCTACGATACCAACCCTTTCGCATCCCGGCGCCCCCTGAGTTCGAGGTCTGACATGACAGCTGGCCTTTTTTCTCGCGGCTCACCATGCCATCAGGCGCGCCATGAAGGCATTTCGAACTTTGCACGCAGCGGGCGACGCCCTGATCGTTGCCGACCATGCGGGAACCTCTGTGCCGCCGCAGGTGAATCTGGGTCTGTCCGTTGAAGAGATGCGGCGTCACATCGCCGTGGACATCGGCATCGCGGCCCTGACAGAACGGGTGGCAAAGCTGATTCGTGCGCGCGCGGTCCTTGCCACTCTTTCACGCCTTGTCGTGGACCCCAACCGGTCCTTGGGCGAACCGGGCCTGATACCTCAAATCAGCGATGGAACCTCCGTGCCCGGCAATCGCGCGATGAATGAGGCAGAGCGCGAGGCGAGGATCGCCTTTCACCAATCATATCATGCGGAGATTGAGCGGCTGATCGCGGAACGCCGACCCGCTCTTTTGGTGTCGCTGCACAGTTTTACGCAGTCCTTGAAGACCGACCCCGAAGTTCAGCGGCCGTGGGACGCGGGTCTTTTATACAATGAGGATGACGCCACCGCTCAAATTGGCATTGATTTCCTGCGCGGCGAGGGGCTGACGGTCGGCGATAATCAGCCCTATTCCGGTGCGCTGACCGGATACACCATTATCCGCCACGCGGAGAACAACGCAATTCCGTCGCTGTTTCTGGAGGTGAGGAACGATCATCTGCAGGACGATGACAGCATAGAGATTTGGGCGGACAGGGTTGCGAGGCTGATCCGTCACACGCAGAAGGTGCTGCAGAACGACGGCACGACAGAAGGAAAGACCGCTCCGTGATCGATAAATCGAAACTTCCCAGCCGCCACGTCTCCGTTGGACCGGAGCGCGCGCCGCACCGCTCCTATTATTATGCGATGGGTCTGACCGAGGAAGAAATCGCGCGGCCTTTCGTAGGGATTGCTTCTGCCGGGAATGATTCCGCCCCCTGCAACACGCTGCTCGACGTGCAGGCCGATGCGTGTCGGGAGGGCGTCAATGCCGCGGGTGGTATGCCACGCCGGTTCAACACGATTACCGTCACGGACGGCATCGCCATGGGACATCAGGGCATGAAGGCGTCTCTGGCCAGTCGCGAGGTCATTGCCGATTCCGTCGAGCTGAGCGTTCGCGGCCATTGTTACGACGCGCTGGTTGCCTTTGCCGGCTGTGACAAAAGCCTTCCTGGCATGATGATGGCCATGTTGCGGCTGAACGTACCGTCGGTCTTTGTCTATGGCGGGTCGATCCTGCCGGGGCGCTTCCACGACAAGGATGTCACCGTGGTCGACGTTTTCGAGGCTGTGGGCGCGCATGCCGCCGGCAGCTGCCCGTTGCAGGAATTGATCGCGCTGGAAAAGGTTGCCTGTCCGGGCCATGGCGCATGTGGTGGGCAGTTCACTGCGAATACAATGGCATGCGTCGCGGAGGCGATTGGTCTTTCGCTGCCAAATTCCAACATGGCTCCGGCCCCGCACGAAAGCCGGGAAGATTATGCCATCGCGGCCGGCAAGGCAGTCATGCACATGCTGGAGAAAAACATCAGGCCGCGTGACATCTGCACGCGTGAAGCCTTTGAAAATGCTGCACGTGTCGTCGCGGCGACGGGCGGATCGACGAACGCCGCCCTGCATCTGCCCGCCATGGCGGCGGAGGCAGGCATTGATTTCGACCTGTTCGACGTCGCAGAGATATTCAAAACAACGCCTTATATTGCCGACCTAAAGCCGGGTGGTAAATATGTGGCAAAGGATATGCATGCCGCAGGCGGCATTTACATGCTGATGAAGACGTTGCTGGCGAACAATTTGCTGCACGGTGACTGCATGACGGTTACCGGAAAAACGCTGGCGGAAAATCTGGAGGAGATCCGTTGGAACTCCGATCAGGATGTTATTTACGACGTGAAGGCGCCCCTCTCTCCGACAGGAGGGGTCGTCGGCCTCAAGGGGTCGCTTGCTCCCGATGGCGCCATAGTGAAAGTGGCCGGTCTGAAGGGACTGACGTTCACAGGCCCGGCCCGTGTGTTCGATTGCGAGGAGGACTGCTTTGCCGCGGTCGAGGCGCGCGAATATAAGGAGGGCGAGGTCCTGGTCATCCGATATGAAGGTCCGAAGGGCGGACCCGGTATGCGCGAAATGCTGTCCACGACGGCAGCGCTCTATGGTCAGGGCATGGGTGACAAGGTTGCGCTGATCACGGACGGACGTTTTTCAGGCGGCACGCGCGGTTTCTGCATAGGTCATGTCGGGCCAGAGGCAGCGGACGGCGGACCCATCGGGCTGGTGGAAAATGGCGATCTGATTGCCATTGATGCCCAGGCGGGAACTATCGACCTGCTGGTGGACGAGGCGGTTCTGGACCAGCGGCGCGCCGAGTGGCAACCGCGTATGAACGACTATCAGGCGGGCGCGCTGTGGAAATATGCGCAAGGGGTTGGGCCCGCCCGCACTGGAGCATGCACGCACCCCGGCGCGCGCCAAGAGACGCATATTTATGCCGATACGTAAGTCCGACTCCCGTCGGCTAAGGCAGCGGGCGATCGGGCTGGGTCGGCAGTGGCTTTGCCGGCGGAATGTCCGCCAGCATTTCAGGCGGAAGGGCGGTTGCGCGTACTTCCGCAGGCGGAGCCTCTCCCATCGCCTCGAACACAGGCGCTCCATATTCGTTGCGTGGAACCTCGCCCGGCGTAAGCGAGCGCCCGCCCGCATAGTTCGGGGAGGGTGCACAGGCGGAAATTGCGAGACTGGCCGCAGCCAACAGGAATATCGTACGCATGCCGCGCAGCTATCACATTCACGACCGACATCGCCAGTCAAAGATAAATCCGTGCGATGAACCGGCAGCGAACGATATTGACCGGCCAGGAAATGCGCACGGCGGAGGAGCAGGCCGCCGAGAACGGCATTTCGGAATGGGTGCTGATGCAGCAGGCGGGCAGGGGTGCGGGGCAGGCGATGGCCGCCTCAGCGAACGGGTTGCCGATTTTGGTTCTATGCGGAACCGGCAATAATGGCGGTGATGGCTATGTCGCTGCCGAAACCCTGCGCCGTATCGGATGCAATGTTCGTGTCGCTGCATTCGGCCAACCTGAGAGGGAGCCTGCAAAGACCGCTGCAAATTACTGGAACGGCGAAACCATTTCCCCGGAATGGGCTGATCCCGGCGCGGTGTTTGTCGATGCTCTGTTCGGCACCGGTTTGTCACGACCATTGGAGGGGGCGGCCTATGCGGCACTTCTGCGTCTGTCAGAGGGGAGCCAGCAGCGGATCGCGTTCGACCTTCCCAGTGGGGTGGACAGCGACACTGGACGGTGTCTGTCATCCGTTCCGGAATTCCACCGCACCTTCGCATTTGGCGCATTGAAGCCGTCACACCTGCTCTATCCTGCCGCGCAATTCTGCGGCCGGGTCGATGTGGTGCCGATCGACATAGACCCTTCGAATGCCCGCACTTTCGCTCTTGCCGCGCCCGAACGGATCAGCGTCGACCCCACCGCCCATAAGTATCAGCGTGGCTCGGTCGCCGTCGCCGCAGGTGACATGCCGGGGGCCGCGGGCCTTGCTGCCCGCGCGGCCCAACGGGCGGGGGCGGGGTTTGTCACGCTGGCGGGAAATACCTCACCTTTTCCGCCCTCCTCGCTCGTCATGCGGGAAGTCACAGACCTCGACGCCCGCCGGACTGATGCTGGGGTCATCGGCCCTGGGCTGGGCACCGGCGATATGGCGGAGACACTGGTTGCGCCGTTCCTGGACCTTGGCGTGCCGCTGGTGATCGATGGCGACATGTTTTCAATCTTTGCTGACAAGCCTGATCAATTATTCGGCCGAGGTGACGTCATGACGCCGCATGAAGGCGAGTTCGGACGCTTTTTCGGCGACCTTTCCGGATCGAAGATCGACCGGGCCCGTACCGCAGCGGCGCGCAGCGGCAATGTCATCGTCCTTAAAGGTGCCGATACGGTGATCGCATCTCCGACAGGCGATGTGGCCGTCAACGATCATGCTCATCCCCGCCTGGCGGTCGCGGGGAGTGGTGACATTCTCGCAGGCATTATCGCGGCGGAGATCGCCCGGGGCCGCTCGCCGTTCGATGCCGCCTCTGCCGGCGTTTGGCGGCATGGCGACGGGGGACTGAAGGCGCGCGATGGCATGATTGCCGAGGATCTGCTGGAACTGATCCGCTGATGGCAAAGGAGATCGTGAGGCTGGCGGCGCGCGGTGACGGTGTTTCGGCCGACGGCGATTTCATTACGGGCGCCGTGCCCGGCGACATTGTCGAGGGTGAGACGATCACTGCCGGACCGCATCATGTCGTTCCGCCATGCGTGCATTTCGGAATATGTGGCGGCTGTCAGCTTCAGCATGCGGACGAGGAGGTGCTGGCCGGATTTGCCCGCGGTCGGATTTTGGGCACGCTGGCCAGCGCGCAGATCGCGCCGGAACATGTGCACGACGTTCATCTTTCGCCGCCCTTGTCGCGGCGGCGTGCGTCGCTGCGCGCCGTACGGACGCCTGACGGAATAGAGCTGGGTTTCAACGAGGAGGGCAGCCGGATCGTCGTCGACCTGCATGAATGCCATGTCCTGACGCCGAACCTGTTCTTCTGCGCGCAATCCTTGAGGCCCTATCTGGCTGACCTGCTGCCGCAGGGGTGGGTCAGCGGCATTACCCTGACGGCGACGCCCGTTGGGTTCGATGCGCTGCTGACGAATGTGAAAGCGGATAGCGATACGATTGCCCGGCTGGCGGAATGGGCAAAGGCCGCAGGCGTTGCCCGCGTGTCGCTGGAAACCCCCGGCGGCATTGATCCTGTTGTGCAGCGTGCGGTGCCGGCCGTGCGTTTTGCCGGCACTCAGGTCGACTTTCCGCCTGGCGCATTCCTGCAAGCGACGGAAGACGGCGAAGCCGCGCTTGTGCGAGCGGTTCTTTCTGCAACTGAAGGTGCGAAGTCGGTTGCCGACCTGTTCGGGGGGCTGGGAACCTTTGCGTTTCCGCTGGCGGAGCGGGCGCGCGTTGTTGCCGCCGATGCCGCCCGCGCCTCCATCCAGGCGCTGGAAAAGGCGGCCAAGCGGAAGAAGCTTCGTATCGAAACCCAGCACCGAGATCTATTTCGGCGGCCATTTTCTGCCGCAGAGCTTTCGAAGTTTGACAGCATTGTCCTCGATCCGCCGCGGGCAGGCGCAAAGGAGCAAATTGCCATGATCGGCCCCTCAAAGCTGCAGGGGTTTTGTTATGTTTCGTGCAATCCGAACACGTTCGCACGCGATGCGAAGATTTTGGCTGAAGCCGGCTTTCGCATTGCCGAGCTGTGGCCGGTAGGGCAATTCCGTTGGTCCACCCATGTGGAACTGGCCGCACGTTTCGTGCGATGACAGGTTGCAATTAGAAGGGCGTGCCGTTAGTCGGCGCGCCATCCCACAGGCGTGAGATACATATCCGGTGGGCGGTCAGGTGATCGCCTTTCCCTTGCGCCGAGGCTTAACTGGAAGGAATTGATCCATGGCTGCACCCGTCGTGCAAATGTCGGCCCTGCTTGAGGCTGGCACCCATTTCGGACACCAGACGCACCGCTGGAACCCGAAGATGAAGCCGTATATTTTCGGCGACCGCAATAACGTCCACATCATCGACCTGTCGCAGACCGTGCCGCTGTTCCAGCGCGCGCTCGATTTCGTCGAGGCCACGACAAAGGCGGGCGGCAAGGTGCTGTTCGTCGGCACGAAGCGGCAGGCCGCAGAGCCGATCGCGGAAGCTGCGCGTCGTGCAGGCCAGCATTATGTCAATCACCGCTGGCTGGGCGGCATGCTGACGAACTGGAAGACGATTTCGGAATCGATCCGTAAGTTCAAGGAACTGGAAGAGCAACTGGCGGGCGATACGTCGGGCTTCACGAAGAAGGAAGTCCTGAAGATGACGCGCCAGCGCGACAAATTCGAGGCGTCTTTGGGCGGTATTCGCGACATGGGTGGCCTGCCTGACCTGATGTTCGTCATCGACACGAACAAGGAAGACCTCGCCGTCAAGGAAGCCAACGTCCTCGGCATTCCCGTGATCGCGGTTCTCGATTCGAACTCCGACCCCAGCGGCATTGCGTTCCCGGTTCCGGGCAATGACGATGCGGCGCGCGCCATCCGTATGTATTGCGACATGGTTGCGGATGCCTGCGCTGGCGGGTCCGACGGTCGTCAGGCTGATCTTGGCTCCGATATGGCAGCCAAGGCTGCAGCGAGTGAAGAAGGCGAAGCGACAGCCGCAGAACCTGCGGCGGAGGCGACTGCCTGACCTGCCCAACGCGCTTGTAACAAACCGGTGGCAGGCGCAGGCGGCACATAGTCGTCGGCGCCTCCCGGCATTTAGAGAAGGATGATTACCATGGCCGAGATCACGGCGAAACTCGTCAAGGACCTGCGCGACAAGACCGGCGCGGGAATGATGGACTGCAAGAAGGCGCTGAATGAAACCAATGGCGACTTCGAAGCGGCGGTCGACTGGCTGCGCACGAAGGGCCTCGCCGCGGCGGCGAAAAAGTCATCGCGTACCGCAGCGGAGGGCCTAATCGGCGTCGCAACCGAAGGCACAAAGGGATCTGCGGTCGAAGTGAATTCCGAGACGGACTTCGTTGCCAAGAACGAGAGGTTTCAGGGCTTTGTCGAGGAAGTCACCAATCTGGTCCTTGCAAAGGGCACCAGCGACATTCAGTCGATCAAGACCGACCAGATGGCGAATGGCAAGAGCGTCGAGGACGTCCTGACCGACAATATCGCCACGATCGGTGAAAACCAGTCGCTGCGCCGTGCGGCCACAATCTCTGTGGAGCAGGGGGTGGTAACGCCCTATGTCCACAATCAGGCGGCACCGGGCCTCGGCAAAATCGGCGTGCTGGTCGCGCTGGAATCGCCTGCCGACAAGGACGAGCTGGATGCATTCGCGAAGCAATTGGCCATGCACATCGCCGCGGCCGCGCCGCTGGCGCTGGACGAAAGCGGCGTCGATCCGGCAACGGTAGAGCGCGAGCGCGCTATTGCCACCGAAAAGGCGAAGGAAAGCGGCAAGCCCGACAATATCGTCGAGAAGATGGTGGAAGGCTCGGTCCGCAAATTCGTTAGCGAAAACACCCTTCTGGGCCAGGTTTTCGTCATCGACGGCAAAACCCGCGTCAGCGACGTCGTGGCCGCGAAGGCAAAGGAACTTGGGGCGCCGGTGAAGATCGCCGACTATGTCCGTTTTCAACTGGGCGAAGGCATTGAGCGCGAGGAAAGCGACTTTGCGGCAGAGGTCGCCGCAGCAGTCGGAGGCTGATCTGCGTCAGGTCACGCCAGCCCCTGATGCGGCTGGCGTGACCTGATCCAATGTTCGTCGGCGTGGGCGAATTTTGCTGCGCATCTGCGGTCATTCGCTGATTTTTACCTCTCTATCCTGCTATTGCGGGGTCAACTTCGACCTTGCAGCCGCGCTTGCCGCTGTGCGCGCGTCGCTCTAAGACCCCCACATACTTCGCCTTTCAGAGGAGCAATCCGGCCAAATGCCGTCCCGACCGTATAAGCGTATTCTTCTGAAGCTCAGCGGCGAAGCGCTGATGGGCGACGGTCAGTTTGGGATCGACAGCGAAACCGTTTCTGCCATTGCCTCTGAGATTCGACTGGCACGCGAGGCGGGATTCGAACTTTGCCTGGTAGTGGGGGGCGGAAATATTTTTCGTGGCCTGGCGGCTGCCGAACAGGGATTCGACCGGGCCAATGCCGATTATATGGGCATGCTCGCGACCGTCATGAACGCGTTGGCGGTGCAGAACGCCCTTGAGCAGCAGGGCGTTGATACGCGCGTCCAATCCGCCATTCCAATGGCAAGCGTTTGCGAACCTTATATCCGCCGCAAAGCCGCCCGGCATATGTCAAAGGGCCGGATCGTCATGTTCGCCGCCGGAACCGGCAATCCGTATTTCACGACCGACACCGCCGCGGCGCTGCGTGCTGCAGAAATGGAATGCGACGCACTGTTCAAGGGGACGAGTGTAGACGGCGTTTATACCGCAGATCCAAAGAAGGACGATGACGCGACCCGCTACGATACGCTCAGCTATGATCGGGTTCTCAGCGACAATCTGAAAGTCATGGATGCCTCCGCGGTGGCCTTGTGCCGCGACAACAATATCCCGATCGTCGTCTTCAACATTCGCGAACGGGGCAATCTGGCCCGCGTTCTTGCCGGCAACGGCGTTTCCACAACAGTCAGCAATTGATCGAAGGATAGACCTATGTCCGCCGGATATGACAAAGCCGATATCGAACGCCGCATGGAAGGCGCCCTGGAAAGCCTGAAGGGCGATCTGGGTGGTCTGCGGACTGGTCGCGCCAATACGGCACTGCTCGATCCTGTCGTCGTTGAGGTTTACGGCGCAAAAATGCCTCTGAACCAGGTCGCGACGGTTACTGCGCCGGATGCGCGCATGCTGGCGGTGAATGTCTGGGACAAGTCCAATCTGCAGCCGGTGGAAAAGGCAATCCGCGCTGCGGGCCTGGGACTGAACCCCGTGACTGACGGCCAGAATATCCGTCTGCCGCTGCCGGACATGACGGAGGATCGTCGCAAGGAACTGGTGAAGCTTTGCTCGCAATATGGTGAGAAAGCGAAAATCGCCGTCCGCAACGTGCGTCGCGACGGTATGGAATCGCTCAAATCTGCCGAAAAGAAGGGCGATATTAGCCAGGACGAGCAGAAGAAGGGCGAAGCAGAGGTGCAGAAGCTGACCGATGCCAAGATCGCCGAAGTCGACACGGTCATGGCGTCGAAAGAAAAGGAAATTATGAGCCAGTGACCGTAGCGCCCGCCAGCGATCTAGCGGGTAGTGCTGCCAGTGTGCCACGGCACGTGGCCATCATCATGGATGGCAATGGCCGCTGGGCTAAGGCGCGCCGCCTGCCTCGCATGGCGGGCCACAAGGCGGGCATGGAGTCGGTGCGCGCGGTCGTTCGCGCTGCGCCGGACCTCGGTATCGATGTTCTGACGCTTTATGCCTTTTCCTCGGAAAACTGGAAGCGGCCCCAAGAGGAGGTTGGCTTCCTCTTCGGCCTGCTCAAAACCTATCTTCATGCGGAAATCGCCGAACTGGATGCGAAAGACGTGCGCATCCGGGTCATTGGACAATGGCGCTTGCTTCCCGCCGATCTGGTAAAGCTGATCGATGGCGCAATAGATCGAACGCGGAATAATGAGGGGCTGACGCTGGTATTGGCCCTCAACTACGGTAGTCGCGATGAACTTGTACGTGCCGCGCGTGCGTGCCTTGCCGATGGCCTTTCTGACGATGAGGTCACCGAAGAAGCGATAGAGGCGCGGCTTGACACGGCGGGCCTGCCGGCGCCCGACCTGATCGTGCGTACTTCGGGCGAAGAGCGCCTGTCCAACTTCCTGATGTGGCAGTCGGCCTATGCCGAATTCGTATTCACGTCGACCCTTTGGCCCGACTTCGGCGCGGAAGAGCTGGCAAAGGCGTGCGAGACCTTCGCCGCCCGCGAGCGCCGCTATGGTGGCCTTTGATATGCAGCAGGACACGCGACGTCAGCGACTGAAGGTTCGTTACAAGGATTTGTTGCCGCGTGCGATCGTCGGCGCACTGCTGATCGCGATCGCGCTGTTCGGCGGCTGGCAGGGGGGCTTGTTTTTCAACTTCCTGATGGGCGTCGCCGCCATGCTGATCTTTCGGGAATGGACCCGCATGGTGGGAACCACGCGCGGGAATGCGCGGATGGTAGGCTTCGTCGGTATTGCGGCAGCAGTCGTGCTGGGTGACGAGGCAATGACGACGTTCGGCTTCGTGGTACTTGCTGTTGCGGCCTTATGGTATCTGTTCAGCGACAGACGAGCGGCGTTGGGCGTTCTTTATGCAGGAATTCCCGTCATATCGCTAATTTGGCTGAGATTCCAGGAGAGTGGATTTGGCCTGATTGTGTGGACGTTGGCGGTGGTTTGGGCGACCGACATCGGCGCCTATTTCAGCGGGCGTACAATTGGTGGCCCAAAGATCGCACCGTCCATCAGCCCGTCGAAGACCTGGGCCGGATTGGCGGGCGGCATGGTTGCCGCCGGCGCCATCGGCGCTCTGGTCGATCATCTGTTTTCTCTCCCCTTCGATGCGGTGCAGGCCGCACTTCTCGGGGCGGGTCTCGCAGTGATCGCTCAGGCTGGCGACTTTTATGAGAGCCACTTGAAGCGCCAGGCCGGGGTCAAGGACAGCGGTCATCTGCTACCCGGCCATGGCGGTGTGATGGACAGGCTGGACGGATTGGTGCCTGTGTCGGTGGTGGTCGCGGGTGCGGTCTGGCTGCTGGGCAACTGATGCGCAGCGTCTCCATCTTTGGCGCCACCGGATCGGTCGGCGTTTCCGCACTGGAACTGATCGCGCACGAGCCGGATCGCTGGTCGGTCGAGGCTCTGACGGCGAATTCCAACGCGCAACTACTTGCCCGGCAGGCAAAGGCCTGCGGCGCGCATATGGCGGTCGTTGCCGCCGACAGCGCCTATGCGGAGCTGAAAGATGCCTTATCCGGTACCGGTATAGAATGTGCCGCAGGCGCAGCGGCGCTGGAGGAGGCGGCGATGCGCTCTGCCGACGTCACGCTCGCAGCCATCGTGGGGGCGGCAGGGCTTCTTCCCACTTTGCGCGCAGTGGAGCAGGGCGGTATCATCGCGATTGCGAACAAGGAAACACTCGTTTGCGCAGGGCCTCTCGTAACGGCTGCGGCGCAAGCGTCCGGCGCGCGACTGCTGCCGGTCGACAGCGAACATAATGCGATTTTCCAAGTCTTCGATTTCGATGCACCCGAAAGCGTCGCGCGCATCATTCTGACTGCGAGCGGGGGACCGTTCCGTACGCTTTCCTGCGAACAGATGCGCACGATGACGCAGGACCAAGCCATTGCACATCCGGTCTGGTCAATGGGCGCCAAGATCAGCGTCGACAGTGCGACCTTAATGAACAAGGGTCTAGAGATGATCGAAGCGGCGCGGCTGTTCCCGGTCGGCCCGGACCAGATCGACGTCGTCGTTCATCCGCAATCGATCGTCCACAGTTTCGTGGAATATATAGACGGTTCCGTCTTGGCGCAGCTCGGATCGCCAGACATGAAAACGCCGATCGCCTATGCGCTCGCCTATCCAGAACGCATATCCACCCCGGTCGAGCGTCTGGACCTGGTATCTGCGGGCCGGCTCGATTTCGAGGCGCCTGACCCGCAGCGCTTTCCAGCGCTCCGTCTGGCCCGAGAAGCGCTGGAGATGGATGGCGGTGCCCCCATCGCCTTGAATGCCGCAAACGAAGTCGCTGTCGAGGCCTTTTTGAAGAAGCGCATCGGCTTCCTGGACATCTGCGCCATCAACGAAGAGGTGATGGGCCGCATGAGCGGCGCCGCCGCCGCGACTCTGGAAGACGTTCAGCAAGCGGACAGCGCTGCGCGGGTACTGGCCGGGGACGCCGTGTCGGCACGGCAGCGGAGGTAAGAGAGTGCAGACCGGTTTCGAGCAGCCAGGGTTTCTGTTTACCATCATCATGTTCGTGTTGATGATCGGCCCGCTCGTGTTCGTGCACGAAATGGGTCATTACCTGATGGGCCGCTTGTTCGGTACGAAGGTTGACAGCTTTTCCATTGGTTTCGGCAAGCAGGTGGCTGGCTGGACGGACCGACGGGGGACGGTGTGGGCACTCGGTTGGCTGCCGCTTGGCGGCTATGTGAAGTTCGCGGGCGATGCGAATGCCGCCGGCGCCGGGTCGGAGGGCCTCGACCACATTCCGGCGACGGAGCGGGATCAGTATTTTGCGTTCAAGCCTCTGTGGCAACGCGCCCTGATCGTGCTTGCTGGCCCGATGATCAATTTCCTGTTCGCCATTCTGATCTTTGCCGGGTTTGCCTTTACCATGGGCCACTCGACCGTGCCGCCAGTCGTCGGCGGCGTCGTGGAGGAAAGTGCGGCGGCGGAGGCAGGCCTTCTTCCCGATGACAGGATCGTGGAAATAGACGGTCGTTCAATCTCAGAGTGGGAAACGCTGGTGCAGGAGGTGCGCATGAACCCCGGCGCTCCCATGGACCTGGTGGTCCAGCGGGCCGGTCGTCCTGTCGACGTCGTTCTGACACCCAAGGTCGTCGAGATGGTCGACCGCTTCGGCAATCGCGGCAAGGTCGGGCAATTGGGTGTCTACTCGGCGACCACACCCGAAGTTCGCGAAGTCGGTCTGTTCGAAAGCGTGCAGATCGGCACGATGCAAACAGTGCGGACGGTCCGTTCCATGTTCGACCTGATTGGCCATCTGATCATGGGAGAACGGTCTGTCACAGAACTTGGCGGACCGCTGAAAATTGGTCAGATGTCGGGGCAGATCGGCAGCTTGGGGCCAGAAGCGTTCATCAGCTTTATGGCGCTTATTTCCATCAACCTGGGTTTCATCAACCTGCTGCCCATTCCAATGCTCGACGGCGGCCATCTTGCGCTTTATGCAGCCGAAGGCATCAGGGGCGGAAAGCCGCTGCCGGAACGTGCGCAACAATGGGCGTTCATGGGCGGCTTTGCACTGGTGGTCTCGTTCATGGTGGTGGTGACATTCAACGACCTTGCTTCTTTCGGGCTCTGGCGTCATGCCCTCTCACTAATAGGTTAGACTTGCGGCGGGTGACGCAGCGTACGGCATGCGTAGAACGCAAAATGATAAGGGTAAGGGGTTAGATGTCAGCTTTTTCCGCGGCGCGCCAGCGTCTGGTGACGGGGCTGCTTTTGGGCAGCACGACGCTTCTGACCCCGGCAGCTGTTTTTGCACAGGACGCGCCACTTCAAGAGACCGAGGCAGTGAATCCTCTCGACGCGGAAGCGGCGGAAGAGGCAGTGCCAACATCCGACGCGGCCGCTCCAGTGTCACCGGAAACATCCGCAGCCGAGGCGGATCCCGAAGCCAGCGTTACAGCCACCGACCCCAACAATGCGGGGCGTGTCCGCTCTATTACGGTACGGGGCAATGAACGACTGGAGGCGGAAACCGTTGCATCCTATGTCGGTCTTTCGGCTGGCGAAGCGTATGATCGCAATCGGCTGGATGAGGCACTGAAGGCGCTATACGCCACAGACCTGTTCGCGGACGTTATCATCCTTGGATCCGACACGGGAAATCTGGTCGTTCAGGTCCAGGAAAACCCGGTCGTGAACCGCATCGTTCTGGAAGGAAACGAGCGGGTCAAGGAAGACAAGATCTCTCCTGAAATCCGCCTCGCGCCGCGCCAGATTTTTACCCGCGCCAAGGCGCGGAGCGACGTTGCGCGTATCGTCGAACTTTATCGTCGCCAGGGCCGCTTCGCTGCCTCCGTCGAGCCATTGATCGTGCCACTGGATCAGAACCGCGTCGATGTCGTGTTCGAGATTCAGGAAGGACCGAAATCGAAGGTCCGCCGTATCAATTTTCTCGGCAATACCGAATTCAGCGATGGCAAGCTGCGTGGCGAAATCGCGACACGCGAAGCGAAATGGTATCGCCTGTTTACCTCCAACGATACATATGATCCTGACCGCTCGGCCTATGATCAGCAGGTGCTGCGGCAGTTCTACCTGACTGAGGGTTACGCCGATTTCCGTGTCGCGTCCTCTGTTGCGGAACTGACGCCGGACAATGAGGATTTCGTCCTAACCTATGTCATCGAAGAGGGGCAGAAGTATAATTTCGGTGAGGTGGCACTCGAATCCGAAATTCGTGATATCGATGAAGAAAATTTCCGTAACCTGATTTCGATTCAGCAAGGCGATGATTACAACGCCAAACGGATCGAAGACACGATTACCGTATTGCAGGAAACTGCCGGCCTGCTTGGCTATGCCTTTGCTGATGTTCAGCCTCAGTTCGTGCGTAATCGCGAATCGTTGACCATGGATGTGACCTTCGTCGTGCGCGAAGCACCGCGCGTTTACGTTGAGCGCGTAGACATTAACGGCAACGTCATCACCCGTGACAAGGTCGTTCGCAGAGAGTTCCGTCTTCTCGAAGGTGACGCCTTCAACACCTTTAAGGTGCAGCGCAGCCAGGCGCGTATCCAGAGCCTCGGCTTCTTCCAGGAAGGGCTGGAAATCGAGCAGAAGCCCGGTTCCGGTCCGGACAAGGTAATATTGGAGGTTAACGCACAGGAACAGGCGACCGGCGAGCTGCAATTGTCTGCGGGCTTTTCCTCGCTTGAACGCTTTCTGGTTTCGGCGTCGATCCGTCAGCGAAATTTCCGAGGTCTGGGGCAGGAATTGCGCGCATCGGCGAACCTGTCCAGCTATTCACGGTCCGTGGACGTCGGCTTTACCGAGCCTTATTTGTTCAACCGGAACCTTGCGCTTGGTTTCGACGTCTTCCGCCGCGATTTCAACAATTTCCGCTTCGACGGCAGTGGCAATCGCGACACCACGTACGAGCAGGTTTCGACCGGTTTCCAGCTTCGCACCGGCTTCCCGATTACGGAATTCTGGTCCGCATCGCTGCGATACAATTTGCAGCTAGACGACATCTTTCTGGACGAAGGGGCATTCTTCACAGACCCGGATGGTGCCTCGGGCCCTCTGGAGCCAGTGTGTGACCCGCTTAGAGCGGGACGGTTCCTGTGCGATGCCATCGGCAAGCGAACGACGTCGGCGCTGGGCTACAGCATCGCCTTCGACAATACCGACAACCGGATTCGCCCCACTCGCGGGCAGCGCGTCGTCTTCAGTCAGGACGTCGCCGGCCTTGGCGGTGTGAAATATATCCGTACAGGCTTGGACGCGGACAAATATTTCCGCTTTGGCCGCACGAACTTTGTACTCGGAGTCGGGGTCGAGGGCGGCTATATTCGCGGCTTCGGTGGCGATGATATCCGCATCAACGACCGCTATTTCCTCGGCGAACCAAGGATGCGCGGCTTTGACATTCGGGGCGTTGGCCCCCGCGTTATCCGCACACGCTATGTCACAGGCACCGAAGACGGACCGAATGCCGTCAACATTGGCGACATCGATTTCGACGGGGAGGACGACTTCGTCGAATTGGGGCAGGAAGGTAATGCCCGGCAGGATGACGCCATCGGCGGCCAGGCCTATTATCTGGCGCGCGCGGAATTGCAGATCCCGCTTGGCGAAGGCGTTGCGGAACTGGGCATCCGCCCGTCAATCTTTGTAGATGCTGGCGCCCTGTTCGATGTCGACTTCGATCCGGTGAATGATATCACGCCAATCTTCACACAGGAGCAGACATTCACCAACCCCGATGATGAGGACGACACGCTGACGACCGACGTGCCTGTGTTCCGCGAGGAATTTTTTGGCGACAGCGCCAAGCCGCGTGTTTCCGTGGGTATCGGTGCATCCTGGAATTCACCATTCGGACCGTTCAGGTTCGATATCGCAAAGGCTCTGGTAAAGGAGCCGGGTGATGACACCCAAGTCTTCCAATTCAATGTAGGGACGTCTTTCTGATGACCAAATTCAAAGCTCTTCTTTCCGGCACCGCTTTCTCCATGGCGGTATTGACTGCTCCGGCCTTTCCGGCCCTAGCGCAAGCACAGGCCGTTGCCATCATTAGCCCGGAAGGCGCGATCCAGGGCACGACCGCATTCCAGAATGCGCAGACCGCCATTC
Source organism: Pacificimonas sp. ICDLI1SI03 (assembly GCF_054740865.1). Classification (NCBI taxonomy): domain Bacteria; kingdom Pseudomonadati; phylum Pseudomonadota; class Alphaproteobacteria; order Sphingomonadales; family Sphingosinicellaceae; genus Pacificimonas; species Pacificimonas sp. ICDLI1SI03. The sequence continues at coordinate 908,153 of NZ_JBSQAU010000001.1, read as the reverse complement.
GCACGACCTATGCGTCGCAAATATCAAACCTCGAAACGCGGGTTCAGGCGCTGCAGGCGGAATTGACGACGGCGAGGACAAATTTCGAAAACGCCCGCTCGCAGCCGAACGCCACGGATGAAAGCGTCCGGCCGTCGGCAATGGCTTTACAACAGCTGCAGGCGCGCGCGCAGCAGGAACAGCAGCAACTTCAGCAGCCGATCGCGCTCGCAAATTCCTATGCAACCGAACAGATCGAGGTTCATCTGGACGAGGCCGTTCGCGCCGCAATGACGGCGAAGAATGTTGACCTGGTGCTGCGTCCGGAAGCTGTCGTGGCAATGGCGCCGGGCGGCGATGCGAACCTGACCGACGAGGTTGTCGCCGAACTTAACCGCCGTATCCAAAGCGTTACCGTGCAGCCTCCGGCAGACTGGGAACCCGGTGATACCATGCGCGCAGCACGACCGCAGCAGCAGGCCCCGGCCGCTGCCCAGCCGCCCGCTCAGTAAGTCTCAATTCGGGGTGCCAGCTTCTTCAGCGTATTGGCGATGAAGAAGCTGGCGCCTTTTCTGCCCGGCCGACGCCGCGGGCGATCACGACGGGAAGGCGCGCTTTCTTAGAGGTTCTGGGCTGGCTTCCTTAATGGAGGCGGCCTGCGCCGCGCCATGCATGATCGCTTCGATTTCCCGAGCGACAAAACCTGCACCATCGCCCAGCCGCCTCAGGTCGGATGCAAATCTCGACGCATCCGTTCCCGGCCTGGCCAGCGTCATGGCGTCATTCAGCGCGTCCAGAAACCCAATCACGGTTTCTACCGCATAGTCGCAGGCAGTTGCACTCTCGCTAATCCTGGACGGCAAGCTGTCCATCTTTGGTCTCCCGTGGTCAACGGGGAATAGTAGAACTTAAAGGCTTAAGGCGACGTATATGATGCGCCGAAGCTTTTCGCGAACCAGCTTTCAATATTGGTGACGGTGGCCATTTCCACGCTCAGGCCCAATTTCGTGCGGCGCCACAAAACATCCTCCGCGTTTGTCGCCCATTCCTCCGCGCTAAGGTAATCCAGTTCGGTCTCAAAAATCCCGCCCAGGTTGCGGCCAAGCCCCTGTTCCAGCATCAACACCGCGCGTGTTCCGTAGACATTGGCCAGTCGCACCACGATGTCGGGATCGTAATCTGCAAAGCGCTCCACAAGTGTGGCTCGCCAGATCAGAAAGGCGTCCCGCGCCGATTTTCCCCGGACTACCGGAATGTCCCCCCCGGGCAGGCGCGTCGTCGCCGTCCATGGCCTCGTTTCGGGATATAATTTTTTCAGTACCGCCTCCGCCAGCAAGCGATATGTCGTCAACTTGCCACCGATCACCGTCAGAGCCTCAGTTCCGGCATGGTCGTGCAACAGCCATTCGCGGCTGGTTTCGCGCGCGTCCTTGCCCTCCTCCAGAACCAGCGGGCGCACGCCGGCGAACGCGGCGATGATGTCGTCATGAGCAATCGGGCGGGATATATAGCGGTTCGCCGCGTCCAGCAGATAATCGACCTCGCTATCCGTGGTCGCTGATTCGTCGGGACTGGCAATCGCCGTTTCCGTGGTACCGATCAGGCTATAACGGTCATGATATGGCAGAACGAAAACCACGCGCCCGTCTGGCTGTTGCAGCATAAGCGCGTCTTCCTGTCGGCCGATGCGCGGCACGACGATGTGCGCCCCCTGAACGAGGTTCAACCGCGGCGCATCCTCAACGCCCAGCACATCTTGCGCGACTTGTTCTGCCCAAGGGCCAGTGCAATTCACGATCTTGCGCGCGTATAGCTCCCGTCCTGATTGCAGCACGACCAGCCACCCATCGTCCGACGGAAAGGCGCTCTCAACTCCGTCGCGCGTGACGATTTCGGCGCCCCGTGCCAGCGCGTCCTGGGCGTTCAGGATGCACAGGCGGCTATCATCGACCCACCCGTCCCAATATCGAAAGGCATGCTTGTACTTGGGCGCGACGACAAAACCGGCACGATCACGCCTAAGGTCGATCTTGCTGGAATTCGGGATGGAGGTTCGCTTGGCCAGACGATCATAAAGCCATAGGCCAATACGAATGAGCCAGCCGGGCCGCGTATCCTCCGACAGCGGCAGGACGAAGGGCAGGGGCCAACTGATATGCGGCGCCAGGTTCAACAGAACCTCCCGCTCTGCCAGCGCCTTCCTGACCAGCTTGAATTCGTAGAATTCCAAATAGCGAAGGCCGCCATGGATCAGCTTCGTCGATGCGGAGGACGTGCCGCCGCCAATATCGCCTGCTTCTACAAGTACGACATTCAGGTCGCGTCCCGCCGCATCACGGGCGATGCCGCAGCCATTGATGCCACCCCCGATCACGAGGAGGTCGCACGTGTCGCGAAAAGTCTTGTCGGGAGTGGGGGGCATGCCGTTTTCCTTAACGCCCGCTGCGCGCTAGGGAAGCGATATGGGTGAACATATTCTTGTTATAGATGAAGGTACGACATCGACGCGGGCGGTCGTGTTTACCTCGGATGGGCGCATCGCGGCGGAGGCTGCGCAACCGCTGAAGCAAAGTTTCCCCCGTCCGGGCTGGGTTGAACATGATGCCGAACAGATCTGGACGGCCACCAAGGCATGTATAGAGGCCGTTACGACCAGCATCGGCGTTGAGAACATCCATTGCATCGGCATCACGAACCAGCGTGAAACGGTCGTGTTCTGGGACCGCCGCTCCGGGCGGCCGCTGGCCCCCGCCATTGTATGGCAGGACAGGCGCACGGCCACCCTGTGCGCCGAGCTGAAAAAGGCAGGGCATGAGCCTAAGATTCAGGCGCGGACCGGCCTGTTGCTGGACCCATATTTTACCGGCACAAAGATATCATGGGCGCTGGATAATTGGCCAGAGGTGCGTGCGGCGGCCAATGCGGGCAGTCTGTGTGTTGGAACGGTCGATACCTATCTGCGCTATCGTCTTTCGGCCGGCGACATATTTGAAACCGACGCCACGAATGCGTCGCGTACCTTGCTGATGGACCTGACGAAAGCATCCTGGTCGCCCGAATTGTGCAGTCTGCTCGGTGTGCCCGAGGATTTGTTGCCAAGTATCGGCCATTGTGCTGGCCTTCTGGGCGAGGCACGCCTTGGCGATCTGATGGTGCCCATAACCGGCGCGGCGGGTGATCAGCATGCCGCGGCGGTCGGGCAGGGGTGTCTTGTGGCCGGGGAAGTGAAGGCCACCTATGGGACAGGAGCGTTTCTGATCGCCAATGCGGGGTCGCAGCCCACAATCTCGAATCATAAATTGCTGTCCACGCTCGCTTGGAAGCTGCGCGATCAGACGGTCTACGTCCTTGAAGGAAGCATCTTTGTCGCCGGCAGTGCGGTTCAATGGCTGCGTGACAGTCTGGGCCTGATCGAGAGCGCTGCCGAAACTGAATCCCTGGCGCGTTCCGTGCCGGATTGCGACGGAGTCGTCTTCGTACCTGCCTTCGCCGGTCTCGGTGCGCCATATTGGGAGCCAGAGGCGCGGGGCGTCATTTCGGGGCTGACAGGTGGCATAAAAAAGGCCCACATCGTGCGCGCCTGTCTGGAGGCAATGGCAAACCAGACGGCGGACGTTCTGGACGCTATGGCAGCCGACGGAATAGCCCCAAGCATTCTGAAAATCGACGGCGGCATGGTGCGGAACGATTGGCTATGCCAGGATCTCGCTGATACGCTGAATATCGAGGTGGAACGGCCAGAGATTATTGAGACGACTGCGCTGGGTGCCGCGATGTTGGCAGGGGTGGGTTCGGGCTTGTTTGCCTCGCTGGAAGATGCGGTTGCGAATATGCGCCACGTTGAACGCCGGTTTGCCCCCCAAGGGTCGCAAGCGACCCGCGATGAGCGCCGCGCATCGTGGAAAAAGGCGGTTGCCCAAGTGCAGGCAGGGCTCTGATCGGAAGCGGTGGCTGCTGTCGTGATCGCCGTACTAACCCGTCCCTGATGTGCATGATGCGGGTTTCAAGCGGGCCGTTTTCGGCATGACCGGCACGGCTTTGTTCAATGAATTATAAGAGGGGATCGAATGGGAAGCGTGGTTCAGATTGCCTTGTCACTGGCGGTGGTGTTCGCCGTAATATTGGCAGCAGCGGGAATTTTTATCGTCCTCCGCCGTCCCCGAACGGAACGAACGAAGGGGCTGTTGATGATTGCCGTCGCGGCCGTGACGGTGGTGAACATCTGGCTGCTTACCGCGCCGCTTTAGAACTTTTTCGGGCGTCCTCCGTTGTCGAAGGAGGTAGCGCCGAAAGGACTGAAATGAAAACGCCCGCTCAAGACGGAATGGACCCCAAGAGTTTGGCCAAGACGATCAAGAACAAGGGGGAATTGATTGCCGACGAGCAATTGAACGAGGATCTGGCCGTGACCGGGAAGCCAGAGAAGAAAGAGCAGCCCACCAATGCGCCGGAGTAAGGCGCTTGCCCAAACCGCGTTGCTTTCCTATAGCGCGCGCCGGTCTGGAGTCCCGCAAAACTTCGGGGGGCTGTAGCTCAGTTGGGAGAGCGCTGCCTTCGCAAGGCAGAGGTCGAGGGTTCGAATCCCTTCAGCTCCACCAGACCCCACCGCATCGTCCGACCATGTTTTAACCGACGACGTCGTTCAGTAATCTTTCCACCTTCGCAAATTGTTCGCTGCGCGTCAGGGCGAGTGCGGGACCATCAGGCAGGTCAGGGAGCCTGCCTGCCTTACGTTGCTGGGTCTTTTCCGACAGCCACGCGGCTATTTCTGCGGGATCGTTAGAAACGAGGCCTAATTTATTCCGCCGGATCACATCGGCTGCCTCACCTTCCAACTGGCCATGGCAGAGGATGGGCCGACGGGCGCCGGCATATTCATATAGTTTCCCGGCGACGACGTGCTTCTCTCCTTCGGTGTCGAAACGAAGCAGGAGCAGAATGTCGGCAGCACGTTCGATCCGCAGAACTTCGGCGCGGGGGATAGGCGGGTGCGTCTCTACGAGATGCGCCACCCCTTCCTCCTGCGCCATTTCGAGGCCGATTTCTGCGTCTTCCCCGTAAAGGCATACGCGTATATCATTCGCCGCCGCGCCCATCGTCCCCAGTGCTGCGAACAGGGGGCGTGGCGAACGGCGACCGCCATAGGTGGACCCGGCATGGACAATCGTCAGCGCCTTGGGATCCAGCGGCGACACGGTCTCCAATCCAGTAAAGTCAGCAGGGTCATATCCGTTCGCCGCCTGCACGACCGGAACGCCATAGCGCGCGGACAGGCGTTCCACCGCACCTTCGGTAACGGCAACGATCGCAGATGCCTTTGACAGCACCCTGCGCTCCAGCCGCATTTCCACCCATTCTACGAAAGGGCGGCTGTCGGCATAAAGATTGTCCGCCCACAGGTCGCGAAGCTCCGCAACGAAGGGAACGCCTGTCTTTTCACTCAGCGCTGCGGCAACCATGTGGGAGCTGTCGGGCGGTCCGGTGGAAAACAGAATGTCGGGCCGCCATTCCTCTATCAGCTTCAGGCCAGCCGCAATGGCGGGTTCTACCCATGGGCGGTGGGCGTCGGGCAATTGCCGCAGCCGCCACCAGCTCTGCTTGAGCCGCGTCAGAAGTGACGGTGAACCCTGCGAGGCTCGCGCCTTACCGGACGGGGCCGGGCGTCTTTGGTCTGCCTCGGTCAGGGGCGCCGACTTGCCGAAACGTACATAGGGCACATGGGTAATTCTGTCGCGGGGGATTTCCGGATCGACGGCGGCAGGAAATTGCAAATTCTGCGCGGCCAGCACACGGACATCATGGTTCCGTTCTGTCAGATAGCGAGCGAATTTGGGCGCACGGACCGTGGCTGTCGGCGCGTTGGGGGGGAACATTCCGGATATGATCAGGATACGCATGTGCCCCTGTTAGCGGGCGCACCTTAACAGACAAGGTGGACGCTGGCCCGGCGCCTGCATATCTGTCTGCACATGACACAATCCGTACACATCATCGGCGGCGGGATGGCCGGTTCCGAGGCTGCCTGGCAATTGGCGCAGGCCGGCGTCCCCGTCATCCTGCACGAAATGCGCGGGGTGGCACGAACCGACGCCCATGCAACTGACGGCCTAGCAGAACTCGTCTGTTCCAACAGCTTCCGCAGCGACGATGCGACCGCCAATGCGGTCGGCGTCCTGCATGAGGAGATGCGCCGCCTGGGATCGCTGATCATGCGAGAAGCGGACGCCGCGCGCGTGCCGGCCGGGTCCGCTCTGGCGGTAGATCGCGATATTTTTTCGGCAGGCGTGACGGCTGCGCTGGAGGCGGAGCCGCTGGTGGAAATCAGGCGAGAGATCGTGGACCGCCTGCCGGGCGCAGACGATGGACAATGGATCGTCGCGACCGGTCCGCTGACTCACGCGGCGCTGGCGGAGGATATTGCGACCCTGACGGGACAGGATCAGCTGGCGTTTTTCGACGCACTCGCGCCCATCGTCCATTTCGATTCCATCGATATGGAGACCGCCTGGTTCCAGTCGCGCTGGGATAAGGCGTCGGAGGGGGGCGATGGCAGGGATTATATAAATTGTCCGCTGGATCGCGACCAATATGAGGCGTTTATCGATGCCTTGCTGGCGGCAGAAAAGACGGAGTTCAAGGAATGGGAGGCTTCTACCCCCTATTTCGAAGGCTGCATGCCGATTGAGGTGATGGCGTCACGCGGTCGTGAGACTCTGCGTTTTGGGCCCATGAAGCCGGTCGGGCTGACCAATCCCGCTACCGGAAAACGTGCGCACGCAGTGATTCAACTGCGGCAGGACAATGCGCTCGGCACCTTGTGGAACATCGTCGGCTTTCAGACCAAGATGAAGCATGGCGAGCAGGTGAGGGTGTTTCGGACGATCCCGGGACTGGAGCAGGCGGAATTTGCGCGCCTGGGCGGTCTGCATCGCAACACCTTCATCAAAAGCCCTGTGCTGCTGGACGAGACCCTGCGTCTGAAGGCGCGGCCGAACATCCGTTTCGCCGGTCAGATTACCGGCTGCGAAGGCTATATCGAAAGCGCTGCGATTGGCCTGATGGCGGCACGCTATGCGGCGGCAGAGGCAAAGGGGGAAACGCCGCAGACGCCGCCCGTCACGACCGCCCACGGCGCGCTGCTTTCGCACATCACCGGCGGCGCGGAGGCAGATACATTCCAGCCGATGAACGTTAATTTCGGTCTCTTCCCCATGCTGGATTATGCGCACGGTAAGAAGGAGCGGAAGGCCGGCTATGCCCGGCGCGCGCTGGAAGACATGAACGCGTGGATTGCCGCCGCCCCTGCCTGATAAGTCGTCAGCAGGCGTTAAGGGGTGAGTATCAGTTCGCCGCGCTCTACGCGCCAGCCGGAAAGCCGGTTCAGAAAGGACATTCCGAGAAGGTCCTGGTCCAAAGCGCCCTCATTAACCGACACCACTACGCCGGACCGGCTGACCGGGCCGATCTGCAAGCTATCGAGGCGGGCGGCGGCGATGCGGACGGGGCCGTTGGCGGTCATGGCGACACCGTCGAAGTTCAGCGATTCCGCAGGTAGTCCGGCGCGCTCTGCCGTTTCGGGGCTGAGCACGATATCGCTCGCGCCTGTATCGACCAGAAAGCTTGTCGGCGCGCCGTTAACCTGTCCCCGAATGTAGAAATGCCCGTCATTAGCGGCGCGGACCCGCATCTCGACCCCCTCCATCCTTGGCTGCGAGGGGTCGAGCGCCGCGCGAATGCGCGGCCATTCGCCCACCAGGAGGAGCAGGCCACCGAAAATCAATACCCAAACCAGCGCCATCTGGACACTTTTTGAGAAGCCTACGCTCTTTAGACGGGGAATGAACGCAAGGAGGATAAATATCAGAAATCCTGCCAGATAGACGAAATTCATCGTCTGCCATTCGCTGTTCACAGGTCGATCCGCAGCATGTCGTATCCAGGTTCCACTCCGGCCGGCAGTTCGGCGCAAAGGGTGCGGTAGTCCATGCTATTGTCCATGTGGGTAAGGACGGCGCGCTTTACGCCCAGCTCCTTTATCCATCCGAGCGTGCGGTCGAGATGGGCATGGGTGGGATGCGGCCGGCGACGCAGGCTATCGACGATCCACAGATCGCAGCCTCTGACCCGACTTCGACCTTCCTCGGTTATCTCGTTGAAATCGGTGGAATAGCAGACACGCTCCCCCTCCCGTTCAAAACAGAATCCCCAAGAGGTGATATAGCCGTGAACCTGCGGAAAGGCCGTGATTTGTATATCGCCGATCGTCAGGCTTCCCGGGCCAAAGCTGTTGGCCCTGGCGGTGGGTTCATACCCCTCCCTCCCCTCAAAGACATATTTGAAACGATCGTAGAGGTGGTCCCAGGTGCCCGGCGCAGCGTAGCATTCCACTGGCCGCCCCATCAGATGAAAGAACTGACGAAGGTCGTCGATACCATGAGTATGATCGGCATGGCTGTGTGTAATCAACACCGCATCGAGGTGGCGGATGTTCGCGTCCAGCATCTGTTCCCGGAAATCGGGACCGGTATCCACCAATATATTGGCCTCGTCAGTCTGGACGAGGATCGATACGCGGCGGCGGCGATTACGGGGTTCTGCCGGATCGCAGGCGCCCCAGTCATTGCCAATTCTGGGGACACCGGAGGAGGTGCCGCTCCCCAGCATCGTGATCTTCATGCGGGGGCGGCCTTTGTAAACAACCTGTAGAAATTGTCGGTGGTCTGCTCGTCAAGATCCGCAATCGAGACACCGCGCTTTTCAGCCAGGAACGCGGCGGTGTGCATTACAAATGCAGGCTCACATGGCTTTCCGCGCTTTGGAACCGGCGCGAGAAACGGACTGTCGGTTTCGATCAATATGCGATCGGATGGCAGTTTTGCCGCGGTTTGCGCAAGGTCGGCCGCATTCTTGAAAGTGACGATGCCCGACAGGGAAATATAGAAACCAAGATCCAGCGCGGCATAGCCGAACGCCTCGCTGGCCGTAAAACAATGAATGACGCCGGGGAAGGGGCCAACCGCCATTTCCTCGCGCAGGATATTCAGCGTGTCTTCCTCAGCATCGCGCGTGTGCACGATCAGCGGTAGCTGCGTCTCTCGCGATGCGGCGATGTGACGGCGAAAGCTGCCGCGCTGCCGTTCGCGATCCGATTTGTCATAGTAGAAGTCGAGACCCGTCTCGCCAATTCCGATGACCCGTTCATGGGCGGCGCGCTCGACAAGCCGGGCGGTGGAAATCTCCTCATGACTGTCGGCCTCGTGCGGGTGAATTCCGACCGAGGCCCACACATCTGGCTCCCGCTCCGCCAGTGCCACGACCTCATCCCATTCGGAGGCGCGGGTAGAGATGCCGAGCATCGCGGTGACGCCGGCGTTGCGGGCATTTTCGATGACCTCGGCCTGCCGTTCCACGACGCCTTCGTAATTCAGGTGGCAGTGGCTATCGACGGCCATGAAATCTGTCCTCTTTCAGCTGCATCCGCGCCACACGAAACCCGCAGGCAGAAGAGCGCGGCGCGATGACTAGGTCGTGATGCAGCCTATCGAACTCAAGGGGGATGAAATACCCTCGTCCTTATGCCGCGCGGCAGGAGCCGGGATCGACCCCTGCTACGTCAGGTTGCGTCGATGGATAGCAGGCTCGCATTACCGCCTGCGCTGGTGGTATCCACGGTAACGGTGCGTTCGACCGCAAAGCGGGGCAGATAATGCGGCCCGCCTGCCTTCGGCCCCGTTCCGGACATGCGCTCCCCGCCGAAAGGCTGCGATCCCACGACGGCGCCAATCATCGACCGGTTCACATAGAGATTGCCCACCCGCGCCAGGGTAGCCACCTCCTCCGACGCGTCCACAATTCGGCTGTGCAGGCCCATGGTCAGGCCATAGCCGCGCGCATTTATCCGCTCAACGGTATGCGCGAGACGACCGGCTTTCCACGTCGTGACATGCAGAAGAGGGCCAAACCACTCGCGCCCGAGATCCTCGGGGCTTTCAACGCGAATGATGGTAGGCGCGACATAGGTGTCGTCGTCCGGGACCGGGATCGTGTGGACCCACTGCGCCCGAACGGACTGACGATAGGCTTCCAGCCGTTCCTGCGCATCGGCGTCGATCACGGGTCCGATATCGGTTCTGGGGTCCAGCGGATTGCCAACCTGCAGCAGATCCATGGCGCCCATCAGCATTTTGATCGTACGGTCGTAGACCTCCTCTTGCAGCACCAGCAAACGCAGCGCGGAGCAGCGTTGCCCGGCCGACATGAAGGCGCTCGTCACGACGTCGGAAACAACCTGTTCCGGCAGTGCGGTCGAATCGACGATCATCGCATTCAAGCCCCCCGTTTCCGCGATCAGGGGCACGATAGGGCGCTCGTCATCCTCGGCTATCGTCCGCTGGATACCCTTCGCTGTGGCGGTCGAGCCGGTAAAGGCGATGCCCGTTACCCGGCGGTCGCTGACGAGTGCCTGACCCGGCTCTGCACCACCGCAGGCGAAGTGCAGCACGTCTTTTGGAATGCCACATTCATGCGCCAGTTCGACGGCGCGCTTCGCAATGCGGGGCGTTTGCGGCGCGGGCTTGGCGATGACGGTATTCCCGGCAACGAGGGCCGCCACCATCTGGCCTGTAAAGATGGCCAGCGGGAAATTCCACGGCGCGATGCAGCCAAAGACGCCGCGCCCCTCCAGAGTCAGTTCGTTCGTTTCCCCCGTCACGCTGGGCAGCTCGATTGTCGCGAAGTCCTCGCGCGCGCGGCGGGCGTAATAGCGACAGAAATCGATCGCCTCGCGAACCTCGTCAACGGAGTCGCCATAGGTCTTCTTTGCCTCGTGAACGCACAGTGCGATCAGTGGCATCATCTCTTCCTGCATCCGGTCGGCAAGGCGCTCCAGCGCAATCGCGCGTTTTTCGACATCCGTCCGCGACCACTCGCCGGCAACCGCCTGCGCCTTCGCAATCATGCTCTCCACCTCGGCTGCTGAGATTTCGGCAGGCGCGGAGGGCATTTTATATTCACGGATTGCCGCTTCGGTCTCACGAAGGATCAGGCTGTCCTCCAGATCGATACCGATGGAATTCGAACGCGCAGGCTCGAAGACGTCTTTTGGCAGCGGAATGGAAGGGTGCCGGCTAAGATCTACATTTTCGACTTTCCGAACCGGATCGGCCAGAAGATCCTCCGGACTGACGCTTTCGTCGGCCAATTGGTGCACAAAACTGGAGTTCGCACCGTTTTCAAGGAGGCGCCGAACCAGATAGGCGAGCAGGTCACTGTGGCCGCCCACGGGGGCGTAAATGCGGCATTTATAGCCCTCATCCCGCACCAAATTGTTATACAGCCCATCGCCCATTCCGTGCAGACGCTGGAACTCGAAGTCGCGGCGGTCGCCCGCCCATTCCAAAATGGTGGCGACGGTCAGCGCGTTGTGACTGGCGAAGGCAGGCTCGATATGGGGGGAATCCAGCATATCACGCGCGCAGGCAAGGTAGGATACATCCGTCGAAGGCTTGCGGGTAAAGAGCGGATAGTCCTCGAGGCCCTGTTGCTGCGTATGCTTTATCTCTGTGTCCCAATAGGCGCCCTTTACCAGACGCACCGCAATGATCCGCGACGTCTCGGCGCCCAGCGCCTCGGCCCAGCCGACAATCGTGCGTGCGCGTTTGGCATAGGCTTGGACGGCCATGCCCAATTTGTCCCAGCCCTTCAGTTCAGGCGCCCGGGCCGTTTCGGCGATGATATCCAAGGATATTTTCAGGCGTTCGGATTCTTCGGCATCAACGGCGAGGCCCACGCCCGCCTTCGCTGCGCGAACGCATAATGCACGCAGCATTTCGGAAAGGGCAGGGACGCAGGTTTCCGCTTTCGCCGTTTCATATCGCGGATGCAGCGCCGACAGCTTGACCGAAATGGAGTGACGATCCGCGCCCTGCCTGGCGCCCAGACGGTCGATTGCCTTGCCATAGGCTTCGAAATAGCGTTCGGCGTCGGCCTCTGTTCGGGCGGCTTCGCCCAGCATGTCAAAGCTGGCGGTGAAGCCACGATGCTCTGGCTTGTCCATGCGGACGAGTGCCTCGTCTATGCTCCGGCCCATCACGAACACCTGGCCCATTATCTTCATCGCGGCGGCCACGGCACTGCGGACGAAAGGTTCGGACGTTCGACCGATCAGACGGGAAAGCGCCGTTTTCTTGGCACTGTCGCCTACCAGGGTGCGGGTCACAACGAGGCCCCAAGTGGCGCTGTTTACAAGGGGAGAGTCGCTTGCTCCCTTATGTGTGTTCCAGTTCGCATCGCCCAGCTTGTCGGCAATCAGCAGGTCGCGCGTCGAATCGTCCGGTACCCGCAGGAATGCCTCGGCAAGCGCGAGTAAGGCGATCCCCTCATCGGTGTTAAGTCGATATTCGTGAAGGAATTTCGCGACCCAGCTGTCGCGTTCCGCGGCTTTCAGGTCCGCGAGCAGGCCGAAGGCACGTCCCTCGACGCGACTACGCTCCGCTCGTGTAAGTCGCGCAGAATCAACAAGTTCGGAAAGAACCTCAGGTTCGGGCGCACGGTGCAGTCGGCGCATCTCCTGAAGGAAGGGGTCGGGGCTCATGTCTGTCATAGGGTGCATATTCATGAGGGAAGGCATAGAGAAGCTAGAACTCAAATCAATGCAAGGAGTGCCATGTGGCGCCAAGAATGATGTCAAAAGAGGAATTTCTAGGGCTAACCGGGAATGAAGTGGGTATTTCCGACTGGTTTGAGGTAACCCAGGACCGGATCGATCGATTTGCCGAGGCTACTGAGGATGACCAGTTCATCCACGTCGATCCGCAGGCGGCCGCAGAGACACCCTTTGGCCAAACCATAGCACACGGATTTCTCTCTCTTTCCATGATTGCCGGAATGGGCATTGGCGTCATGCCGATGGTTGAGGGCGCCAAGATGGGCGTCAATTACGGCCTGAACCAGGTCCGTTTCCTGACACCGGTAAAAAGCGGCAAGCGCGTGCGCGGCCGCTATGTAATGGCAGAGGTCCGCGAGCGCGCCCGCGGCATTATACAGACAACCTATGACGTCACGGTAGAGATAGAGGGTGAGACCAAACCCGCCCTGAAGGCCGAGTGGATCAACCTGGTCTACACCTGACCGGATCTGGATAAACAACCGAAATTAAATGCGTCCTGCAAAAATCAGGACGAAAGAATACCGAAAGGAAAAAACTTAAATGCGGGAAGCCGTTATCGTATCCACCGCCCGGACGCCTATTGGCCGCGCGTATCGCGGGGCATTCAACAATACACCATCGCCAACGCTCGCTGGCCACGCAATCGAACATGCAGTGAAGCGCGCCGGCATTGAGGGTGCCGAGATTGATGACGTCATCATCGGCGCCGCCATGCAGCAGGGCGTTCAGGCCACCAATGTAGCCCGCAATTCACTGCTTCGCGCAGGACTGCCTGTTAGCGTTTCCGGCATGTCGCTGGATCGTCAGTGCGCGTCCGGCCTGATGGCCATCGCCACTGCAGCGAAGCAAATCATGGTCGACAATATGACCATTGCAATTGGCGGCGGCGTGGAATCCATTTCCATGGTCCAGACGCCAGAGATGCGCGTCGGCGCCGACCCCGAACTCGTCGAGATGCACCCCGACATATATATGCCAATGTTGCAAACGGCGGAAGTCGTTGCGGAACGTTACGGCATCTCCCGCGAGGCGCAGGACGAATATGGCCTGCAGTCGCAGCAACGAACCGCCGCCGCTCAGGAAGCCGGCAAGTTTGATGACGAGATCGTTCCCCTTACCCGCACAATGCTGATGAAGAACAAGGAGACGGGTGACGTCAGCGAGCACGAGGTTACGCTGGACAAGGATGAAGGAAACCGGCCCGAGACAACGCTGGAGGGTCTGCAGGGTCTGAAGCCCGTAATGGGGCCGGACAAGGTTATTACGGCCGGGAACGCGTCGCAGCTTTCCGACGGGGCCAGCGCCTCCGTTCTGATGGAGGCCAAGGAGGCGGAGAGACGCGGCCTCTCTCCGCTGGGCCGGTATGTCGGCATGGCGGTCACCGGACTGGAGCCAGACGAAATGGGCATCGGGCCTGTTTTCGCGATACCGAAACTGCTTAAGCAGACCGGCATCAAGATGGACGATATCGGCCTTTGGGAGTTGAATGAGGCCTTCGCGGTGCAGGTGCTCTATTGCCGCGACAAGCTGGGGATTCCGAACGAGTTGCTGAACGTGAATGGCGGCGCCATTTCGATCGGCCACCCGTATGGCATGTCTGGCGCTCGGATGACTGGTCACGCGCTGATCGAAGGGAAGCGGCGCGGCGCCAAATATGTCTGTGTCACCATGTGTGTCGGCGGCGGCATGGGTGCTGCCGGCCTGTTCGAGGTTCTGTAACCGGTACGCGCTGGTCCGGGGTGTTCCCAATCCCCGGACCAGCGCGCTTCCACGGGTGCGTCCCGTCCTGCGGCGTTTCGTCCAGCTTTATGCGGAACATTGACGCCGGGTCTCTCGTTGCCTTCTCGTCTGGAAAAGCACTGGATTTACGAGAGGAAGCACATATGACCGACGACGATTTCAAGAAAAAATTCTGGAAGCATCTGGACGACAGTCCCTTCGTAATGCTGGCCATCAGTGGCAATGATCATTCGCACAGCCAGCCAATGACTGCTCAGTTCGACGATGATTTTCCAAACGACCTCTATTTCTTCACCTCCAGCCAAAATGGCTTCGTCAAGGCCGCGCAGGCTGGCGAGCGTGACGCCGTAGTCAGCTTTTCATCGAAGGGGCATGATTTCTTCGCAAGCGTTCACGGTCTTCTTACGATCGACAATGACGAAGCAAAGATCGACAAATTCTGGTCGCCTATGGTCGCTGCCTGGTTCGAAGAAGGACGTGACGATCCTCAAGTGACACTGATCCGCATGGATCTCGGCCGCGCTGAATTCTGGGAAGCCGGCACCGGATCGTTCATGAAGGAAATGGCGAGCGCCATCTTCAACAAGAGCGCCCACGAACAAGGACGCAAGCATCAGCGCGAAACCCGCTTCGCAGCCTGATGTCAGTTCGGAGAGGCTGGTGCAGACCAGCCTCTCCGCAGATTTTTTTCTACGACCCGCCGGTCATCAGCCTGACGGGCTGAAATCCCAAACCTGTCCCAAGACGCCCAATTCAGCCCCACAATTCCGGCGCGGGCGGGTGAACGTCCGAATTTTCGAACGTGAGAGGATGTTCCCTGTCCCGGGCCAACAGCAGCGGCCCATCCAAATCGGCAAACTGGCCCTTCATGGCGGCGAAAAAAGCCGGGGCGATCCCCAGCGAAGTCGACAGCATGCAGCCCGTCATGATCCCCACACCGGCGGCCTTGGCCGCTTCAATCATCCGCATGGCCTCTGTCAGGCCACCGGCCTTGTCCAACTTGATATTGATGAAATCGAAGCGCCCCAGGCAGTCGTCCAACGTCGCCAGATCGTGGGCACTCTCATCGGCGCAAAACGGGATATCTCCGCCCAGGGCTTCCATATCGGCCTCTCGCCCAGCCGGCAGGGGCTGCTCGATCAGTTCCACCCTGAGCGGGGACAATGATGCCACCATACGCGGTATGTCTATGTCGCCCCACGCCTCGTTCGCATCGGCGATAATGCGGGCATGGGGTGCGGCGCGGCGCACGGCGGCGATACGATCTTCGTCTCCCTCGCCCGCCAGCTTGACCTTCAGCAACTCCCGATTGGCCGCCTTGCGGGCCGCCGCCTCCATCACTTCCGGCTCACCGACGCTGATCGTATAGGCCGTCAACATTGGGGAGGGACGCGGCAGACCGAGGCGTTGCCAGACCCGCGTACCCGTCAATTTTGATTCCAGATCCCACAGCACCGCATCGAGCGCGTTTCGCGCTGCCCCCGCCGACATTTCCGTGAGCAGGTCTTCACGAGAGATGGAGCCACCGACCGCAGCGGCCATGCGAAACAACTCGGCGGCAACACCTTCCGCCGTCTCGCCCCGGTAGTAGATGGGCGTAGATTCGCCGCGTCCCCGCACATCGCCGACCGATATCTCCGCCACCACCACATCGACATGGGTTTTCGCCCCCCTCGATATGGTGAAGGCTCCTTCGGTGGGGAACCGCTCGATACGGACGCTAAGAACAGGCTGTGGCATAATTTGTCTCATACAGTTCGCTGCGGCATATGCGAACCATGACGAAGGACCAAGACCCGCGCCGCCAGGTCCGCGCCGACACCGATCATCTTGCTGCACTGGACGTCGATGGGAAGACCCTGAACGTTCGTGTGCTGGATGTCACGATGACTGGTGCGAGAGTTCAGCTCAGTGCTGAAATTTCCGGGGATGGCGTGCTGACCTTCAAAAGTGTACGTATGGGAAGTCGTCCCGCTCGGCTGGTCTGGCGTGAAGGGGATATGGTCGGCCTTCGATTCATCGACTCCGAGGCAATGGTAGCGGAAACGCGCGGCTTGCCGTCTGCCAGGCACTGGCTGTCGCGCCTGCTAGGCAAAACGCTTCCTTAACCTGTCCGCCCTAGGCATTGGTCCCGGCGCCGTTAACCGTCTAAGGGGCGGCGGCCCACTGTTTATCCGAGGTGTTTGATGGCGATCCGCCACCAGTCAATGATCTTTCTGATGATAACCTTGGCTGTTCCCGTTCCTGCGGCGGGGCAGGCAGTCATTGAAACCCTTGCCTTTGAACGCACCGAAGACGGCGGAACGGTCACAATGTCGGTGCGCGGGGCGCACGGCGAGCCAAGATTTCTCGCGCTTAATAATCCCGCTCGTCTTGTGCTCGACCTGCCTGGCATCCGCACGGAAAATCGCAAAATCAACGGCGAAGGGGCGATCGCATCCATGCGCGTCGGCCAGTATAAGCCCGACACGGCACGGCTCGCCCTTGATTTGATAAAACCCATGCAGATCAGTGGCAGCGAACACCGGGATG
The DNA here is from genome assembly GCF_054740865.1 of Pacificimonas sp. ICDLI1SI03. NCBI lineage: Bacteria > Pseudomonadati > Pseudomonadota > Alphaproteobacteria > Sphingomonadales > Sphingosinicellaceae > Pacificimonas > Pacificimonas sp. ICDLI1SI03. The sequence goes on along the minus strand of NZ_JBSQAU010000001.1, from coordinate 891,235 downwards.
GGAAGCTGCTCATTTCCCTCTCCGAAACCAGCGCGGAAGCGTTTGCGGCTTTAACGAAGCTAAGGCCTGCCAACCTCCCGCGCGTGCAGAGCGGATCGAGCGGCATTGCGACCACGCCAGCGCAAACTCCGTCTCCCCCCAGTTCCGGATCAAACCCGGATGGTCCTGCGAAACATACCGCTTCGCCCGTACAGCTTGCCTATTTTCAAAGCCCGTCGGAACGCATCGTCGATACGGGGGCGCAGGACGAAACAGCCGGCGCGCCACGACTGCCGCTACCCTCCGGCGCGCCGCTTTCGATCACCGCCGAGAATGACCCGCTTCTTAACTTGTCCAAGCAGACGGAAAGTCAGGAAGTATTTCGGGCCGTCATTGCGACAGCCGTCGCGCGCCATCCCAGCATCGCAGAAGCAGAGGCGAATGTAGACAGGGAGCGGGCCGAGCGGCGGGAGGCCCAGATGGGCCTCGTTCCCGACATCGAACTCGGCATCGCCGGTCGGCAAAGCATTACGCGCAATTTCGGCAATGACGTCGATACGGTGGTCGAACGCGCACGGGCGCGAGGGCGCCTCGACGCGTCGTTCATCGTACAACAGACGATCCTGGATTTCGGCGCCACTTCCGCGCGCATCGAGGCGGCGAAGCACGAATTGACCGCTGCGGCCCTGGAAACTGACGCGGCTGCCGAACGCACCGCACTTTCCGCCGTGGCGGCTTGGTACGACGTATTCGCCTATCGCGCGCTGGTCGACCTGACGGAAGCGTTTCTTGCTAATCAGCAGGAGTTCCGGGAGGCGATCTCAGGCCGCATCGAAAGTGGCGTCAACGCGGAGGGCGACCTCGCCCGCGTTGAAAGTTCCCTCGCGACCACTGGCGCCAGCCTGGCGCAATACCGTCGGCTCGCTGCGAATGCGGAGGCGCGCTACACAGAAATGATCGGCTCGCCGCCACCGCCGGGCACTCAGCGCGCTCCGGCACCCGACGTTCCTGCGATAACGAAAGACATGGCGCAGTTTCTGGCGCGCGAATCGCCCTCGGTCGAGGCGGCGCGGCAAAAGGCAGATGCGGGTTATGATGAAAGTCGCGCTGTCGATGCCAACCGCCTGCCATCCGTTTCCGCCGGCGTGGAGGGCGGGCGCTATGGCGTGTTCGACCGCGACGGCTCGACTGATTACGACATCCGGGCGACGATCAATGTCCGGCAGCGGTTTTTCGCCGGCACCTTCGCGCGGGCAGATGCGCAAAAGGCGGCGGCGGCGGCACTTCGCGCGCGCGCCGACGCAGTAGCGGAGGAGGCGGCAAGAGAGGCGGCCATCGCCTGGGCGGATGTAGATGCGCTGGAGGCAGAGCTTGAGGCGCTGGAAAACAATTATCTTGCCAGCCGCCGGACCCGCGATGTGCTGGCCGAAAGGTTTGCCGTCGCACGTGGCAGTCTTTTTGACGTATTGCAGGCGGAAGACAGTTATTTCGCGGTCGCGGGGCGCTATGTGCAGGCACTGACCGAGCGCGACGCCGCTCATTATGTGCTGCTGGCCCGAACCGGGCGCCTGCTCGAGGCGCTGGGCATCGACACAAGAGGAAATCTGGAGTGAGCATGCAAACGGCCGCGTCTGCCGACATGGAATTCACGGCAAAACCGCCGCGGTTCGCCGACTGGCTGATGGAGCCGATGCGTGAGAACCGCTCGGTCTATCACCGCGTCGCGCTCGCTGCGGTGTTCATCAATATTTTTGCACTCGCCTCCAGCCTGTTTACGATGGTGGTTTACGACCGCGTGGTGCCGAACAATGCGGTCGATTCGCTGATCGCGCTTTCGATCGGCCTTGGCATCGTCATTATTTTCGATTTCATATTGAAACTGCTGAGAAGCTATTTCACCGATCTTGCCGGCGCCAGTATCGACCGCGACGTCGGCAGCCGGGTTTTCGAACAATTGCTCTCCGTTCGTCTGGACGCGAAGCGGGGGTCGACAGGTGCCCTTGCCGGTTTGATGCGCGAGTTGGAAACCTTGCGCGACTTTTTCGCCAGCGCCACCGTGACGGCAATCGTCGATGTGCCGTTCATTCTCCTGACGCTCACCGTTATCGCCGTCATTGGCGGACCTGTCGTTTTCGTTCCTGCCGCAATGGTGCCGTTGGTCATTCTGGCTGGGTATCTGACTCACCCGGCGATGGATCGGCTGAGCGCAAAGGGCATGGGGCAGGGGCTTCTGAAGCAGACTGTCCTCGTCGAAACCATTGGCGGCCTCGAAACCGTCAAGGTCGCGGGTGCCGGGCGTATGCTGACGGGGCGCTGGGTCGACGCCATCGACGAACATGCGGAAACGTCGCTGCGCCAGCGCCTGATCGGCAATATCGGCATTACGCTTAGTCAATCGGCGCAGATGATCAGCTATGCCGGGGTCGTGATTGTGGGCGTCGGGCGGATAGCCGAGAATGAATTGTCCATGGGCGGCCTGATTGCCTGCTCAATCCTCGCCGGTCGTGCCGTCGCACCGCTGGCGCAGATCGCCAATCTGCTTTCGCGCCTGACGACCACGCGTGCGGCATATCGACAGATCAACGGCCTGATGAATACACGCCGGGAAGGGCCGTCGGGCGAGGCGCTGCAGCTGGCGAACCCGCGCGGCGATATCGAGTTTCGTAATGTCAGCTTCAAATATCCTAATACGGTAGAAAAGGCGCTGGACGGCGTCAGCTTTACCATCCGCGCGGGGGAACATGTCGCGGTTCTGGGGCGCGTAGGCTCCGGCAAGTCGACGATCGCAAAACTTGTGCTTGGCCTGTACGAGCCGGAGGAAGGGACGGTTCTGGTCGACGGTCTGGACGTGCGGCAGATCGATCCCATGACGCTGAGGACGAAGATCGGCACCACGATGCAGGAAACGGTGCTGTTGTCCGGCACGGTTCGCGACAACATCACCCTTGGTCGCGAGCATATCGATGACGAAGAGATGCTTCGCGCCGCAAAGATGGCGGGCACCCACGGGTTCATGCAGCATGTGACGAATGGCTATGATCGCCGGCTGGCGGATCGGGGCGAGGGGTTGTCGGGCGGCCAGCGCCAGTCCATCGGCCTTGCTCGCGCGCTTGCCGGGCGACCGAATATCCTTCTACTCGACGAACCGTCGAGCCAGATGGACGCGCAGACCGAAGAAAAAGTGTTGCAACGCATTCAGCAAGAGGTTGCCGATCGCACGACGATCGTGATCACGCATCGACCGCCATTCTTGAAACTCGTCGACCGGATCATCCTGATGGATCGTGGCAAGGTCGTGGCCGACGGCCCGAAAGAAAAGGTTATGGAGCTGCTTAGGAAACGTCAGGGCAGCGTAGCCCAAACCTCCGGACAATCGGACCAGCGTCCTGGCAATGGCGGCGGTCTGGTTACCACGCGGATGAAGCCCTGATGCCCGGAATGCTGGAAGACCGTGTATCCCGGATTCAGCCGCGAAAGGCGGCGAACCTGCTGTTGTTCGTCATCGCCGGTGCGGTGGTTATCTTCATGATCTGGGCGGCGCTTACCGAACTCGATGTCACCGTGCGGGGGCAGGGCCGGGTAATCCCGTCGCAGCAATTGCAGACGATATCGAATCTTGAGGGCGGCATCATCGAGCGCATTCATGTGCGAGACGGTCAGGTGGTGAGCCAAGGCGACCCGCTGATCACCCTAGACGATGTCGAGACGGGTTCCGAATTTGGTTCGAACCGGGTGTCCGTCGAGGCCCTTCGCGCAAAGATCGCGCGCCTGGAAGGAGAGGTCGCCGGCCGTGATCCCGTGTTTCCGGGTGGCACGGGCGGTTCCTTCGCCGAACAGGTGGAAATCGAACGTTCCCTCTACGCCAGCCGAATGGCGGACCTATCCAGCCTGACGAATGCGGCGGTGGCGCGTGTAAATCAGGCGGAACGCAGCGTGGCAGAAGCTGAGGCGGCGCTTGCGGCGCGGACCAGTGCTGCGAACGCTGCTGAGAGCGAGCTATCCTTGCTTCGTCCCTTGGTCGAGCGGGGCATCGAGCCCCGCCTCAGCCTTATTCAGGCAGAAAACACCGCCGCCGTCTCTCGCGCAGACGCCGCCGCAGCAGCAGCCGGGGTTACGCGCGCTCAGGCGGCCGTGGCTGAAGCCCGTGCCAGCCTGAATCAGCAGCGCCAAGACTGGCGCGCGCGCGCCGCAACCGAACTGGCTCAGGCGCAAAGCGATCTGAGCGCCCGGAGGCAAGCGACCCCTGCACTGCAGGGTCGTGTCGACCGTGCCATTGTGCGCGCGCCGCTCGACGGCCGCATCAACCGGGTCCTGAAAACAACCGTCGGCGGCAGCGTTGGGCCAGGGGAACCGCTTGTAGAGATGGTGCCGAACGACGAGACGCTGGTCGTCATGGCACGGATCCGTCCGCAGGACATTGGCTGGGTCGCGATCGGCCAGGATGCGAAGGTGAACATCACCGCCTATGACCCTACGGTGTATGGCGGGCTGAGCGGGGAGGTCGTCACGATCAGCCCAGATGCCACCCTTGATGAGCGTTCGGGCGAAAGCTTCTATGAAGTCCGTGTGCAGACCGACTCCCAGGCGATCATCGACAAGGCCGGTCGCAGACTGCCGATCGGCCCGGGCATGACCGCCGACGTCAGCCTGATTGGTGAAAAGCGGAGCATCGGCAGCTATATTCTGCGGCCCATCACGCGCTTGCAACAACGCGCCTTTAGGGAATAGGGCGAATGCCGCTCGCCCGAGAGGCGAGAGATCGGAATCGCCGCATGGAAAACGTCTTCTCCCCCCTGCCAGAGAAGGCCGTAATTCTCATACCCGCGCGATATGAGTCGCAGCGTTTCCCCGGAAAGCCGCTTGCGTTGCTGAGAGGGGCGACCGGTGCCGCGAAACCGCTGATCCAGCGCACTTGGGAGGCGGCAGCAGCCGGGGGGATGGCTGACAGCGTTTGCGTTCTCACGGACGATCCACGTATTCGGGAAACGGCGGAGGCTTTCAGCGCCCGGGTGCTGATGACGCCACCGTCATGCCGTAATGGCACCGAACGCTGTGCGGCCGCGCTCGCTGCGCTGCCGGACAAGGACATCATCGTCAATGTGCAAGGCGACTCGCCGCTTACTCCTGGGGGTCTCGCCTGCAGACTTGCGCGGTATCTGGCGGACCATCCGGAAGCGGACGTGGTAAGCGCGGCGTTCATCGCGCCGGACAGCGTCCGCAGCCGATTGATCGCGGACGCGGAAGAAGGGCGCGTGGGGGGCACCTCCGTCGTTATTGATGCCGCAGGGCGGGCGCTCTATTTCTCCAAACGATTGCTGCCCTTCGGTGTTGAAAGCGATCCTTCAATCGCGCTGAGGCTACACCTTGGCATTTATGCATATCGGCGGTCCGCATTGGCGGCATATCCTGACTTGCCTATTCCCCCAATGGAGGGCGCCGAGGGGTTGGAACAATTGCGGTTCCTGAATGCTGGAACGCGCGTCGACATTCTCGATATCGAGCCACAGGATGATTTCTGGGAGGTCAACAATCCCCACGACGTCCCTCTGGTCGAAGCCGCGCTTAAGGTGCGAGGAATTTCATAATGCAACTTTGCGGCAGGAATGTCGGGCTATCGCGACCGCTCTTTCTGATTTCCGGCCCCTGCGTCATCGAGAGCGAGAGCCAGGCGCTGAAAACCGGGGATGAAATCGCCGCTATTGCCGAGCGGCTGGGTATCTTCGCCATTTACAAATCCAGTTTCGACAAGGCGAACCGCACCGCGCATGACAGCTTCCGCGGGCCGGGGCTGGAGGAGGGGCTGCGCATCTTGCAGCGGGTGCGGGCGAATTGCGGCCTACCCGTACTGACCGATGTGCACGAGGTGCATCAGGTATCGGCGGCGGCAGAAATAGTGGATGTTCTGCAAATTCCTGCATTTCTTTCACGTCAGACGAACCTGATCGAGGCGGCGGCGGCAAGCGGAAAACCGGTAAATATTAAGAAGGCCCAGTTCATGGCGCCGGCTGACACCATACCTCTGGTGGCAAAGGCACGTGCTGCGGGCGGCGAAGATGCCGCGCTGATGTTGACGGAACGGGGCACGGCCTTCGGCTATAATAACCTGGTGGTCGATATGCGGGGGCTCGTTGCCATGCGGGCGTCCGGTTGTCCGGTCATATTTGACGCGACACATTCCGCCCAGCAGCCGGGAGCTCTAGGAACGAAATCAGGCGGCGACCGGAATACTGTACCCGTTCTGGCGCGGGCGGCCGTTGCCGCTGGCATCAGCGGGCTTTTTCTTGAAACGCATCCCGATCCCGATGCTGCGCTGTCCGACGGTCCCAATAGCTGGCCGCTGGACAGGTTGGAGGATCTGATGAAGCGGCTGATGGATATCGACGGGATGGTGAAGGCGGAACCGCTCGACCAAGACGGCTGATTTGCAGCGATTGCCGACGCTCGGAACGGCAATTGGGTCAGGCGCCTTGAAGATGCAAATGCCGTTCAATGGCCTCGTCGACATTGTCGAATTGATGCAGCCGCCCGCCATCCAGAACCGCGCCCGTGCGGCAATAGGTTCGAAGCGTCTCCGGGTCATGGCTGATCATGATCAGGGTGCGGTTCTGTGACCGCTCCGTCAACGCCGCGTGGCTGCGTTCGCGAAAACGCGCATCGCCCGCTGCAGTGATTTCATCGACCAGATAGCAATCGAAGTCGATGGCCAGGCTGATGCCGAATGCCAGCCGGGCGCTCATGCCGGCGGAATAGGTTTTTACGGGTTGGCGCATGAACGGACCCAATTCCGCGAAATTCTCGACGAACCGGATCAGGGCGTCGGGATCCTTGCGATAGATGCGGGCGATGAAGCGCGCATTGTCTGCGCCCGTCAGGCTGGATTGAAAGCAGGAGCCGTAGCCGAGGGGCCAGCTGACGGACATGGTCCTTTCCACGGTGCCCGAGCTAGGTCGCTCAACCCCGCCCATGATGCGCATCAGCGTGGACTTTCCTGCGCCATTCGCGCCTAAGATGCCGATTGCCTCGCCGGGCTGCACGAGCAAATCGACGCCCGCCAAAACGGACTTGTTAAAGCCCCGAAGCCGGTAGCCCTTGGTGACATTCTGTAGCCGAATCATCGTAGGCAGGTTTAGGGCCGGACACTGAAAATGACCATTCCCGCACGCCCCCTCCTTCTTGTTACAGCCTTGCTGCTGGGGGCATGCGCCACCATGCCAACGGCCGGACCCACCGCGAAGGAGGTCCTGGACGAAGAAGCCGCTGCTGCAGCCAGCATCGGTTATCGCATCATCGACCTCGATACGGCAACTATGCCACCCCCGCCCGACAGGGCCGCCGACTTATCCTCGCTCGCAGCGCTGGCGGCTGGTCAGCCTGGGCCGCAACGGATCGGCCAAGGCGATATATTGCAGGTGACATTGTACGAAGTGGGCGCTGCGCTGTTTTCCCGCCAGGAGGGGATTCCGGCAGCAGGTTTCGATTCGTCCGCGAAGGCGCGCCCGCTGGGGGCGCTGGAAGTAGCCGCCGACGGCACTATCCCGCTGCCCTTTGCTGGAGAGATAAAAGTTGGAGGACTGACACAGCCAGAGGCGGCGAAAGAGATAGAAGCGGCATATCGCGGCCTGAGCCAGGAGCCGCAGGCTCAGGTAACGATCAGCCGCAATTTGACGAATACGGTAATGATCTCGGGTCTCGTGGGTCGGCCCGGCCGCCTGGATCTGTCGGCTGCGGCAGAAACATTGTCGGATGCACTGGCACTAACGGGTGCCCCCACCGCGCCGGCGGAACAAGTGCGCCTGCGGTTTACCAGAAACAATGAAACCGTCGAAGTTCCGCTTTCCGCCCTTTCCAGCGGCTCGACCGCCGACCTGCGCCTGATGCCGGGCGACCGGATTGAATTGCTGCCCGACCGGCGATCCCTGACCGCCTTTGGAGGACTGAACAGCGTTCGCGAAATCCCCTTCGAGACCGAAACCGTTACGCTTGCAGAGGCGGTAGCACGTGCAGGCGGGCCGTCCGAGGCCATAGCGGACCCCAGCGCAGTGTTCGTATTCCGTGACGATCCGGCAGGGCCAGCCATCTATCGAGTGGACCTGCTGCGTCCGTCCGGTTACTTCCTCGCGCAGCGGTTTTTTATGCGTGACAAGGATCTGATTTATGTGGCTACTGCCAGCGCGAACCGTCCGTCGAAGTTGGTCGATGTCATCAATCGGTTGTTCACGCCAGTTTTTACCATTCGTGAAATCACCAGGTAGGGTATTCGTTAAGAGGCCATGAGCTACCATCCTGCCATGTTTGCTCCGCGCCCCGAACAATATGTCCGGTTCTCAGAAGATTTTGGCCAGAGATTCCTGATCTTTGTGGATACGGAGGAGGAATTTGACTGGTCGCAGCCGCGGCGGCGCGATGCGACAGACGTGAAGGCCGTCCGCGCCCTGCCCGCTATCCATGAACTGATGCGCGGCTATGGCGCAAAGCCCGCTTATCTGGTCGATTATCCTGTGGCGACCGACCCCGACGCCATTGAGGTTCTTCGCAGATTTCAGGATGAGGGGGGCGCGACGATTGGCGCCCAGTTGCACCCCTGGGTCAATCCCCCCTTTATCGAACAGGTGGTCGAGAAGAACAGCTTTCCAGGCAACCTGCCGCGCTCCGTAGAACGCGCCAAAATGAAGGCCCTGAGTGACGCGATCGCGGCGGGCTTTGGCGAACGCCCGTTTGTCTATCGCGCCGGTCGATATGGCGTTGGCCCGAATACAGAGGCGCTGCTGGACGAATTCGGGTACCGTATGGACGTGTCGGTGCGGCCCTATTTTGACTATACGGAAGAGGGCGGACCCTGTTTTCGCCGCATTCAACCTACGCCGTATTGGACCGGGCCTGAGCAGCGTTTGCTGGAATTGCCATTGTCCAGCGCGTTCACCGGCGGTTTTCGCGGGTTCGGCGAGTCAGCCTTTCGCTTCGCCAGTCGCATCCCGCATCTGAACGGCATCCTCTCCCGGGGCGGCTTGCTCAGCCGCATTGCCCTCACGCCAGAAGGGATTCCCGCAGGGGACGCCGTGCAGGCGGTCGAACAGATGCTGGACCAGGGCGTCCCGGTGATTTCCATCAGTTTTCACTCTCCGTCCGTGGAGCCCGGGCACACGCCCTATGTTCGCGATGCGGAAGACCTGTCGAGATTCTTCAACTGGTTCGACATGGTTCTCGGGACGCTACAGCGGCGGGGGGTCAAACCGGTGTCCTGCGAAGAAGTTATTGCTGCCGCCGAATCGGTCCGCGATCTTCCCGCGGTTGAAGCGAGGAAACCGGCAGGCTAAGCGCCGCTATCTCGCGGGTGGGGCCTGTAGCTCAATGGTAGAGCAGGCCGCTCATAACGGCTCGGTTGGGGGTTCGAGTCCCTCCGGGCCCACCAGCGGGATGATGCGGGAAACTAAATAGACGGCTTGGCAATTGCCCGCCGCCACCCCATGACCGGGGGCATGGACGATCTTTCGCATCCGGCGCATCCCCAGAATCCGAAAAATCCAGCCATGGCTGCGGCAACCTTGGTGCTGGTGAAGGAAAATTCCGCCGGTCCGCCACTGGTCTTCATGCAGAAGCGGGCGAACACCATGGGCTTTGCGGCGGGGATGATGGTTTTTCCCGGCGGCAAGGTGGACCCGGCGGATGAGCGACTCGCCCGCGCGGCGGACCCTTCCGCAATGCTGGATCCCGCCGACGCGTCCGCGCGTGTGGCAGCGGTGCGGGAATGTTTCGAAGAGGCCGGCGTGCTGTTGACGAGCGGCCCCGCCATTGAGCCGGATATGCTCGCGGACGCAGCCCCGCGCATTGCCAATCGCAGCCTCGATTTCGGCGAATTCCTGCGAAGGCTCGGCCACAGCATAGATCTAGATCGTCTGACACCGTGGTCGCGCTGGTGTCCGCCTGTGCGTTTCGAGACGGTCCGTTATGACACCCGCTTCTATCTGGCGCGCGCGACCGGCGAACTGGTGGCTGGACATGACGGGACGGAAGCGGTCACCAGTCTCTGGACCACGGCAACGGATGCCTTGGAAAGCGCCGCCCGCGGTGATGGCAAGGTCGTCTTTCCAACCCATCGGAATCTGGAACGGCTTGCTCAGTTTAGCGATGTGGATTCTTTGTTCGCGCATGCCGAAGCAACGGCCATCCGCCTGATCTCGCCAGAAATTCGTGACATCGATGGACTGCCGCATCTTTGCATTCCAGATGGGCTAGGCTATCCGGTAACGAGCGAGCTTCTGAAAAAGGCAAGACGCGGTTAAGGCTGCTTCCGTCATAGATACGGCGAATGTCTTTCGCGAGGCCCGAGTCCCTTGCCACGTTGACATGCGGCCAGCCTCGATTCAGTAGGCATGCGGAAACGGCCCCGTAGCTCAGCTGGATAGAGCGTCAGACTTCTAATCTGAATGTCGCAGGTTCGAATCCTGCCGGGGTCACCACCCGCCGCGCTTTCGAGCGATTCTGAAAATGGTGGGCAAGGCGGGGCGTCGCACCTATCTCTGCGCTCTCTGAAGCACGAACGAGCGCCGCCGAAGTAGAAGGACATCATGCCGCGACATACCGAAACGCGAAACCTGCCATGGACCCCGCACCAGATGTTCGACCTGGTGGCGGACGTGGGAAGCTATGCCGAGTTCTTGCCCTGGGTCGTGGCGACCCGTGTGAAGTCGCGCACGGATACCGAACTGGTCGCCGACATGATCGTCGGGTTTCGGATGGTGCGGGAGACCTTCACCAGCCGCGTACGGCTTGATCGACCGCAATCGCTGCATGTCGATTATCTGGATGGGCCTCTGAAATATCTAAAGAATGACTGGCGGTTCGAGCCCGACGGAAAGGGCGGAACCGATGTGCACTTCTGCGTCGATTTCGAATTTCGGCAAAAACTTTTCGAACGATTGGCCGGTACATTCTTTCACGAGGCGTTTCGCCGTATGGTGACAGCCTTTGAAAAGCGCGCCGCCCAAATTTACGGGCCGTCCGATGCCGGGGCGGGCGCATCCGGCAATAATAGTTCCAGCGCGCAACGGACCGCCTGAAGCCGGACGGCAGTGCGTCCCTCATCGGCGAATATCTTGGTGTCCGCCACGACCTGTTCCGGGTCCTCTCCGCGTCGCGCGCGCGCAAAGACGACTGTGCCGACAGGCTTTTGCTCGCTTCCCCCGCCGGGGCCGGCAATGCCTGTCACGGCGACTGCCACGTCGGCATGGCTGCGCTCCAGCGCGCCGAGCGCCATGGCCCATGCGGTGGCGACGGAAACCGCGCCGAAGGTTTCCAGCACATCCTCGTGCACACCCAGCAATTCGCGCTTTGCATCGTTGGAATAGGTAACAAATCCGCGACCCACGACGTCCGAACTGCCGGGAATTTCGGTAAGGACGCCCGACACCAGCCCCCCGGTGCAGCTCTCCGCAAGCGCAATCAGCTTTCCGGCGGCCCGGTTTTCCTCAATGACCTTTCGTGCGAGATCGGTCAGATCGCTTGGAAATAATTCCATCCGTTCGTCTCCTCAGGTGGTGAACCTAAATCCTGATTGTCGCGACGGCCTGCGCGGCGATACCTTCGCCACGGCCGGTGAAGCCAAGCTGTTCGGTGGTGGTCGCCTTCACGCTAATCCTGTCCATTGGCAGCCGCAAGATCTCGGCGAGGCGGCGCTTCATGGCAAGGCGGTGCGGGCCTACTTTGGGTCGTTCGCAAATGATGGTCACGTCGATGTGCTCCACCGTTCCCCCTGCTGCGGTAACCAGGTCACGCGCATGCGAGAGAAACCTGTGCGACGGGGCGCCCCGCCATTTTTCATCGGTGGGTGGAAAATGGTCACCAATATCTCCTTCGCCAATCGTCCCCAACAGCGCGTCGGTCAGCGCATGGAGCGCGACATCGGCATCGCTGTGACCGGCAAGGCTGTGATCGTGGGCAATTTCGACGCCGCAGAGCCAAACATGATCGCCCGGGGCGAACCTGTGCACGTCGAACCCCATGCCGGTCCGAAACCCGGCGGCGCCCAGCATGCGTTCGGCGCGGGAAAAATCATCTGGATAGGTCAGCTTGAAGAGCTGCTCGTCGCCTTTGACGAGAGCGATCGACATGCCGGCGCCGCGCGCAATCTCTGCATCGTCCGTTGCCCCCGCAGGTGCGTCTCTGTGCGCGGCGAGAAGAGGGGCGAAGCGAAATGCCTGCGGCGTCTGTACGCGGTGCAGGCCTTCTCGATCTACCTCTGCCTCTACGGTGATTTCTCCCCTTCTCAGGCTGTCGACCACGGGGAGGGAGGGGACGGCTCCGTCATGTTCGTCAAGCGCGGCGAGCAAGCGGTCGATAACAGGCGCGGTCACCAGCGGTCGCGCCGCGTCATGGACCAGAACCCGGTCGGCCGCGCCAATCGCCTGAAGGCCGGCGAGGACCGAGTCCTGGCGGGTGGCCGCGCCGATGACAGGCTCGCCGAGCGACAAATCGCCGACCGCGGCATCATATGCGTCGCGCTGGTCCGATCCGATGACGACCCGGACTTCATCAATGGCGGGATGAGCTGCCAGCCGTTCAACCGACCAGCGGAGCACGGGCTTTCCTGACAAAAGTCGATATTGTTTCGGCGGGCCGTCGCCGGCACGGGCGCCGCTACCGGCGGCAACGATCAGGGCGACGGTTTTCATCGCAGCGCCCCTTACTGCCACGCCTTCTTGCCGAACACCCCCTGTGCGCCCTATGTTGCCGACTTATTATGCACGATAGCAATATGCCTGAATTGAATCCGATAGATGTCGGTCCTGTCCGGATCGAGCAGCCGGTCATTCTCGCCCCCATGACGGGTGTGACCGATGGGCCGTTTCGAAAACTTGTGAAGCGTTACGGTGCCGGTTTGACGGTGACAGAAATGCTGGCGAGCCAGGCAGCGGTTCGTGAGACCCGCCGGTCGTTGCAGCAGGTCGCCTGGGATCCCATCGAGAATCCTGTGTCAATGCAGCTGGCGGGATGCGAGCCTGCGGTGATGGCAGAGGCGGCAAAGCTGAACGAACAGCGCGGCGCCGCGATCATCGACATCAACATGGGCTGTCCGGTGAAGAAAATCGTCAACGGACACGCCGGGTCCGCCCTGATGCGCGAACCCGACCTTGCCGCACGCCTGATGGAGGCAACGGTAAACGCCGTGAACTTGCCGGTGACGTTGAAGATGCGCATGGGATGGGACCATAATCATCTGAACGCGCCAGAACTGGCGGCGAAGGCGGAATCGCTGGGCATCAAGCTGATCACGATTCACGGCCGCACCCGTTGTCAGATGTACAAGGGCTCTGCCGATTGGTCCTTTGTGCGCAGCGTGAAGGAGGCGACCAGCGTTCCCGTCGTTGTAAACGGCGACATTTGTTCGGTCGAGGATGCGCGAACCGCGCTTCAGGAATCCGGTGCCGACGCTGTGATGATCGGGCGCGGATGCTATGGAAAGCCCTGGCTGCTCAATCAGGTGATGGCGGCATTATCCGGTCGTGCGAAAGTGCCGGACCCCACCCTTGCTGAACAATATGAACTGATCTGCGAGCATTACGACCTTGTTCTAGAGCAATATGGCGAGATGAATGGGGTCAACATGTTCCGCAAGCATATTGGCTGGTACACAAAAGGCCTGACCGGATCGGCGGAATTTCGCAACAAGGTCAACCAGGAACCCGATTCCTCGACCGTCAAGGCGATGATGTCGGATTTCTATTCCGCGCGGCTTGATGCCGGCGACGATTACGCACCGAACGCCCTCGCTGCATGAGCGTACGCGTGCCGCTGCGCTTCCGCCGACGCGCAGTGCCCTTGCCGGCGGAACTGTTAAACGCCCTTCAGATCCCCATCATTCTGGTGGACCGTTCCGGTCACCCAATTCAGGCTAATCCGGCGGCGGAAATGTTGTTCAGCCGATCGGAAGACGCCTTGGCGACGAAAGGGTGGGCCGGCTTGCTACCTGCGGACAGCCCGGTGCGGGCGCTGCTGCATGAAGCGTCGACCCACCTTAACGGCATCAGCGCCTATGATGTCAGCATTGCCCTGATCGACGCGCCTTCCTTCGTCGCCGACGTTCTGATCTCTCCCGTTACGGGGGAAAGCAATCATATGACCCTGGCCTTTCAACGGCGCTCGGTCGCCGCACTCGTCGAACGGCAGTCCGACAATCGAGGTGCCGCCCGGTCAGCAGCCGCGCTGGCAGCCATGCTTGCGCATGAGATCAAAAATCCCCTGTCGGGCATACGCGGCGCGGCGCAATTGCTGGGCGGAGAGGATCGCGATGAACTGTCGGACCTTATCATTTCAGAGGTCGACCGGATTTCCGCTCTCATTGGGCGCATGGAACGATTCACAGATCCCCGGCCGCCAATTTTGGGGCGCGAAAATATCCACTCGATCCTCAGCCATGTACGCAAGCTTGCGCAGGCGGATGGCATCCAGATCGCCGAAAGCTACGATCCATCCCTGCCGCCCGTTGCGGCCGATCGCGACGCCCTAGTTCAACTATTCCTGAACCTTGTGAAGAACGCGCAGGAGGCCGCAGGCAAGGGCGGCACCGTCACCCTGACCACTGCCTATCGGCATGGCCTGAAAATCGGCGTACCGGGCGGAAGGGGGCGGGTGAAGGTTCCCATAGAGGTGTGCGTTATCGACAATGGCCCGGGCGCTCCCGCCGACATTGTCGAGGATATGTTCGATGCATTTGTTTCGTCCAAGAGGGGGCTTGGCGGCCTGGGCCTCGCACTTGTCGCGAAGATCGCCTCCGACCATCAGGGGCACGTGGAATATGAACGAGACGAGCGGGAGGGCCGTACGATAATGCGCGTATTGCTGCCTATGGCGCCGCCGTCATGAGGACGGCCGCCACCATCGTCGTCGCCGATGATGACGCCGCCATCCGCACGGTGGTGCGCCAGGCCCTGCAGCGCGCGGGTCATGAGGTTCGTACCACCGATACGCTGGCCGGCCTCGCGCGCCTGATGGACGACGGCATCGGTGATGTCGTTATTACAGACGTGCGTTTGCCCGATGGGGACGGGCTGGACAGCTTGCCTGCTCTCCTCGCGCGGCGGCCCCAACTCCCGGTAATTGTGGTCAGCGCGCAGAATACGCTTGCGACAGCAGTGCGCGCAACCGAGCAAGGCGCTTTCGAATATCTACCAAAGCCATTCGATCTGAATGAGTTAACCGCAGCCGTTGAGAGCGCACTTCAGCGTAGCGGCAATGAGCCCCTTGCGCAGCCACCGGCCGCCGGCGACGGGCTCCCCCTAATCGGTCGCAGTCAAGCGATGCAGGATGTCTATAGGCTGATTGCGCGGGTCGTTCCCACCGAGCTGACCGTTATGATTCTCGGTGAATCCGGAACCGGTAAAGAGCTTGTCGCGCACGCGATCCACGATCTCGGACATCGTCGCACGGGTCCGTTCACCGCCGTCAACATGGCTGCCATTCCACGCGATCTGATTGAAACGGAATTATTCGGCCATGAACGTGGTGCCTTCACCGGCGCACAGGCCCGCTCTACTGGCCGTTTCGAACAGGCGCAGGGCGGAACCCTGTTTCTCGACGAAATCGGCGACATGCCTTTCGAGGCGCAGACGCGTCTGCTTCGTGTACTACAGTCCGGTGAATTCACGACGGTTGGCGGCGCGCGAACGATCAAGACGGATGTTCGCATCATTTGCGCGACACACCAAAACCTTGAAGGGGCGATAGAGGCAGGTGAGTTTCGCGAGGACCTATATTACCGCCTGAACGTCGTTCCCATCGCGCTGCCACCGCTACGCGCGCGCAAGGACGATATTGCCGAACTGTCCGCGCATTTCCTGAAGCTGGCGGCGGCGGAAGGCCTGCCAGAGAAGAAACTCAGTCAGCCGGCAATCGATCAGCTTGCCGCCCATGACTGGCCCGGAAACGTGCGCGAGCTTCAAAATATCGTTCGCAGGATGGCCGCACTCGCCCGCGAGGATGTGGTTGGCACTGCGGCTGTCCGGCAGGCCATGGAGGGCATGAGGGTCAGCACACCAACTCAGGGAGAGGCGCAGGGCCTCGCCCTGGCGGTAGAAACGGAAGCTGCCCGCCTCGTCGCAAGCGGGGAGGGGGGGCTTTACGAAGCGATCATGGCAGAGGTCGAGCCACCCATATTGCGCGCTGCGCTTGCCGCCACCGGGGGTAATCAGATCAAGGCCGCCGCGCTCCTGGGTATGAATCGTAACACGCTGAGAAGCAGGCTGGAAAGTCGCAAGATAGAGGCTTTGGACTTCCGAGACCGTGGCTGACGAGTCCAGAGCGCGATTCCCTCATCGCGTGGTCGCCATCGCTACTCCGCTCTTTGCAGATTGGGCTGCCCATTCGAGGCGCTGACACCGCCGTCGACCGGCAGGTTTACTCCGGTGACGAATTTGGCTTCATCCGATGCCAGGAACAGCACGGGGCCCGCGATATCGTCCGGTTCCGCAACACGGCCTAGTGCGATACGTGCCTTGAACTTGTCGACGAGTTCCTCCTGTTTCATCAGATCCGCGCTCAGTTCGGTGCGCGTCAGACTGGGAAGGACGGCATTCACGCGTACGCCATCTTTTCCAAGTCCAAGCGCCAGCGAACGGGTCAAATTGGTGACCGCTCCCTTCGACGCATTATAGATCGGCATGGTCCAGTCGCCGCCGCTGCCTGAAACGCTGGAGATATTGACGATCGAGCCGCCACTTTTCTTCAAGTGCGGTATTGCGGCGCGGCAAAGATAAAGGACGCCCCTCACGTTAAGTGAGATCACCTTGTCGATATCCTCATCACTGGCGTCTTCCAGCGGCCCGGCGACAGCGGCTCCGGCGTTGTTGATCAAAATGTCCAATGCGCCAAAGCGATTGACTGTTTCCGTTACGATGCGATCGCAGCTTTCGCGCTCTCCGGCATCGCCTTCGACGATCAGGGTTCGGTCATCCTCCAGATTTGCGGCGACCCGCTCCAGCCGCTCCCGGCTCCGACTGTTTAGCGTAACATTCGCCCCCTCTTCTGCGAAGCGACGAGCGATTTCCTCGCCAATGCCGCTCGACGAGCCGGTGACGATGACGGTCTTTCCGCGAAAGCGCATTCTGGTTCCTCCTGTGGAATGGATCTTTATTCTAACGCCTTGTTTGCCTTTCGGGTCCGGTAATCCCTGCTCTTGCCCTTGCCAGCGTTCCGGCCACGCACTAGGTCATTCGCCGTAACAACAGACCCAAGGGGATCAACAGAATGAGTGATGTCGCCGAACGCGTGAAGAAGATCGTCGTCGAGCATCTGGGTGTGGAACCCGAGAAGGTTACCGAGGACGCCAGCTTCATCGACGATCTAGGCGCCGACAGCCTCGACACTGTCGAGCTCGTCATGGCCTTTGAAGAAGAATTCGGCGTGGAGATTCCCGACGATGCGGCTGAGAAGATCCTGACGGTCAAGGACGCCATCAATTACATCAATGAGCATCAGAACGGTTGAGCTACCGCCGCCGCTGACCCGAATTCACCGGATAAGAGTGCGGCGGTCCTCCTCGAGGCGGAGGGGCCGCCGCTTTCGTTTCAGGAGTACCCTATGCGCCGCGTCGTTATTACCGGACTTGGCCTCAATACGCCGCTCGGCGGCGATGTAGAGACCAGCTGGAAGAATATTCTCGCATCCAAATCGGGCGCGGGGCAGATTACCCGTTTCGACACCACCGGCCACGCCTGCACCATCGCCTGCGAAGTACCCATGGGCGAGGGCGAAGGTCAGCTGGATCTGAACAAGCGCGTGGATCACAAGATCCAGCGGCAGGTGGATCTGTTTATTCAGTTCGGCATCGACGCAGCCGGCCAGGCGATCGAAGAAGCGGGCCTCACCAACGTCTCTGAAGAGGAATCGGAGCGGATTGGGTGCCTGATCGGCTCTGGCATTGGCGGGCTACCCGGCATTGAGAAGGAATCAATCGTCCTTCACGAGCGCGGCCCACGCCGTGTCAGCCCGCACTTCGTTCACGGCCGCCTGATCAACCTCGTCTCGGGCCAGGTCAGCATCAAATATGGCTTCAGGGGACCGAACCACGCCGTCGTAACGGCATGTTCGACCGGTGCTCATGCCATTGGCGACGCCGCGCGCCTGATCATGCTCGATGATGCCGATGTCATGGTGGCGGGCGGCGCGGAAAGCGCCATCTGCCCTCTGGGGATCGCGGGATTCGCCCAGGCTAAGGCTCTGTCGACGCGCAATGACGATCCGGAATCGGCAAGTCGCCCCTATGATGAGGGCCGCGATGGCTTCGTCATGGGTGAGGGGGCTGGCATCGTCATCCTCGAAGAAATGGAACGCGCCAAGAAACGCGGTGCCACTATTTACGGCGAAGTGACCGGCTATGGCCTGACGGGCGACGCCTATCATACGACCGCGCCGCACCCGGAGGGGAATGGCGGCTTTCGTGCCATGCGCAATGCCCTGGCACGCGCGGGCCTGGACCCCAGCGCCATCGATTACATCAATGCGCATGGAACCTCGACGCCACTTGGCGACGAGATCGAGCTGGGCGCCGTCCGTCGTCTGTTCGGCAGTGCGCTCGACACGGTCAGCATGTCCTCGACTAAAAGCGCGATCGGGCATTTGCTGGGCGGGGCAGGCGCCGTCGAATCGATATTTTGCCTGCTCGCAATGCGAGATCAGGTCGCACCGCCGACGATCAACCTGCATAATCCCTCCGAAGGCTGCAAAGGTGTGGATCTCGTGCCTCTGCAACCGAAGGAGCGCAAGATCGAGGCGATCCTGAACAACAGCTTTGGCTTTGGCGGCACGAATGCCAGCCTGGTCATGCAGAAGGTTTGAACCGCTGGCCCCCGCTTCGTCCTGGAATGAGCGACTGACGAATATGCGGGAGACAGCGTGGTGAAACCCTGCTGATATGCGTAAGGTGCCGCGATGCGCCGTTTTTTGCTGATCCTGCTGTTCGCCATCGTCGCCGGTGGCGCGATCTGGTCCTTCACTGTCGTCTCGTCATGGACGGATGAGGGGCCGCTCGCGGAAGGGCGCAACGTGGTTATTCCGCGTGGCAGCAGCCAGACAGCAGCGGCACAGTTGCTGGAAGAGCAGGGTGTGCTGGCGGATGCGCAGCGATTTACCTTGCTAGCCAGATTCCTGGGCAGCGACATGCCAATCAGGGCTGGGGAGTTTCGCTTTCCTGCGGGCGTCAGTCCCTCTCAGGCGCTGAATATCATGCAGACGGCGGAACCGGTGCAAAGGCGCATCACCGTCCCTGAGGGACTACCGTCCATATTGGTGCACGAGCGCTTGATGGCTGCCGATTTTCTGACCGGTTCCGTGCCCGTACCCGAGGAAGGCTCGGTTTTGCCGGACACTTACCAGTATGAACGAAATGAAACGCGTGCAGCCGTGCTGCAACGCATGCAGCAGGCAATGACCGATGAACTGGCGGCGGCGTGGCAGAATCGCAGCTCCGATACGGTGGTGACGACACCGGAAGAGGCGATCATCCTTGCCTCAATCGTGGAAAAGGAAACGGGAACGCCCGAAGAACGCACCATGGTGGCGGGCGTTTATTCAAACAGGCTGCGCCAAGGTATGCGGCTGCAGGCTGATCCGACCATCATCTATCTGCAGACACGTGGGAAACCGCTGGGTCGCCGAATACTGAGATCGGAAATAGAGCGGGTCGACGGCTATAATACCTACTCTATGGATGGGCTCCCCGCAGGGCCGATAACCAATCCAGGCCGCGCGTCGCTGCAAGCGGTGCTGAACCCTGCTGATACCGATGCCCTCTATTTCGTAGCCGACGGTACCGGCGGCCATGTTTTTGCGAAGACTCTGGCGGAACATAATGAAAATGTTCGCAAATGGCGCGCGTTCCGCCGTGAACAGGGAATTTGATAGGAAACGCAGCGGGGGCTTCGCTCTAGCCCAAATTAAGCCCGTCAATGCGTCGCGCACCCGTAAAGGGGACATCATAGTTCGGCCGAAGGCGATCGATCACGTCATCCAGCGGTTCGATGATGGTCGTCATCCAGAATGCGTTGGCGTGTATCATGCGTATGGCATCAACCATGATCCCCACGTGGCCGGGGAAGAAGACAAGATCGCCGCGCCTTAGCCATAGTTTCTCAACCTGCATTTCAACGGCCGCCATTTGCTGGTCGCTGTCCCGGGGCAACGCGATCCCACAGGCGGCAAAAGCGATCTGGACCAGGCCGGAGCAGTCGATACCTCGCCTCGTGCGCCCACCCCAGCGATACGGAGAGCCCAGGAACGCCTCTGCCACCAATACGGGATCGTCGCGATAATCCGCGAAGCCGCTGGCATGACGATGGTGAACGAAGGTGCCGTTCTTCAGGCGCAGGAACGCCTCGTCGAATGGCTCTGCAGCAATCTCTGCCTTCATCGGGAGTGTATGGGAAACATCGGACTTGATGTCGGGACGCGAAAAGCAGAGCGCGGTCGGCGCAATGATACGATGCGTGCGCTCCGGCGCATCGGCCCTCAGATGCTCGGAAGCGATGTAGCCGACATAATGATCGTGATGGCAATAGCCCCACGCCCACCCTTCGGCCTCATCGATGATGTCGAACCGTTCGCCCGGCAGCAATTCGCTGACAGCGGTTGCACTTTGCAGGGGCGCCTCGCGCACCATCTCACTAACGCCATCCACCAAGCGATGGGGGACGGGCATTTCATACCGCTGTGCATCGACATGACCCGTCAATGCCGCGTCGGCCACCTCCGGCCGGTAGGCGGCAATACGCGGATCCAGCGCATCAATGGGTAGCGGGCTGGTCCCGGCTGTATCGGCTGTCGCTGTCGCGGTCATTTTCATCCTCACGGGCGATCAGGTCCTCAAAACTTTCAAGGAAATCTTCGCCGGATGCCGTGCGCTCCACGAAGATGTTGCGAAGATCGCTTTCGTCTTTCTGACGACGGATATAGCCATAGGCACCCAGCGTGTTAAGCGCCCGCGTGATCACCGGTTTCGATACGGACAGGCGCGCAGCCAGTCCGCGAACCGTATGAGGACCGCGCTCCAGATAGACCAGCAACAATATTGCCATCTGTCTATTCGTCAGGTCGGGCTTTGCCGAACGCACGTAACCAATCAGCGTCTGCATCCAACTGGCCAGCCCACTTGTAACGGAGGCGGCACGATTTGTGCGATAGTCTGTCATATCTCGCCCCGGTCCCTCTCGCTAAGTCGAAAGGTCACAATTGATTAGGGAAGTTTAACGCACTCTTTGCAAACATAGTTAAATGGATGCATCAGTTTGGCGTGTAGCGCAACCGGATCATCGCAAAACTTGCACGAAGGCCAAGAGCCTCACCTCCGAGCGGCCGTCCGGGCCGGGCTGCGGGCATCCAGGCGAAGGTGTCGAAGTGAACCCATTTCGTGTCCGCTTCGACAAACCGGGAAAGATACAGTCCCGCAGTGATGGCGCCGGCAAAGCCGCCACTCGCCGCATTGGACAGGTCGGCGATTTCCGACTTCAACATCTTCAAATATGGGGACCAAAGCGGCAACCGCCATATCGGATCGTCGACCTTGGAGCCTGCCAATTGCAGGGCGTCGGCAATATCGTCGTCGCGCGTCATCATGGCGGGCAGGTCCGGCCCCAGGGCGACCCGCGCCGCGCCCGTCAGAGTGGCGAAGTCGATGAGGAGGTCAGGCTCCTCCTCTTCGGCAAGCGCAAGACAGTCGCATAATACCAATCTGCCCTCTGCGTCCGTATTATGAATTTCGACCGACAGCCCCTTGCGAGTCGCCATGACGTCACCGGGGCGCAGCGCATTTGCAGAGACTGAATTTTCCACCGCCGCAACCAGCAGGGTCAGCCGGACGGGCAGGGCCGACTGCATGACGAGCCGGGCGAGGGCAATGGCATGCGCCGCGCCTCCCATATCCTTTTTCATGTGCCGCATCCCTGCGGCAGATTTCACATCCAGTCCGCCGGAATCGAAGCATACTCCCTTGCCGACCAGTGTCAGCTGCGGCGCGTCTGCATCGCCCCAGTCCAGCCGTACCAGGCGTGGTTCCCGCCCCGGCGCAGCGGCGCGGCCTACGGCATGGATGGCAGGATAATTCTCCGACAGAAGCGCGGGGCCCGTGATCGTCTTAATCGCCGCTCCGAAAGTTTCGGCTTCGTGCCGAATAGCCACCTCAAGATCGGCAGGCCCCATATCCTCCGCAGGCGTATTGACGAGGTCGCGGACGAGGGCCTGCGCCTCTGCAAGCATGGCGGTTTCGGTAAGGATGTCTTGATCGGCGACCAGGAGGACCCGCGGCTGAGGCGCGTCGCCACGCAAATAGCGGTCGAAGCGGTATTGCCCCAGCGCCCAGCCAAGCGCCGCACCCTGCGGCGCCTCTCCGTCCAGGCGGTACGTTCCCTGCGGCAGCGCCTTTGCCGAGGCGGCGAGCGCCCACATGTCTGCCTCTCCGGCGGCGCCCAAGCCAACGGCCACGCTCCAGGCGTCGGCATCGCTGCCGGGTAGAATGGCCTGGGTAAAGGCCTCGCCCGTAAATTGTGCCGCCTCCACCGCCGCGCGCGCCCGCGGGCTCAGTTCCTCCTTCCATGGCTCAAAGTCGGAGGTCGTGACGGGGGTCAGGGCGCGGGCGCCCTGATCGCGATCGACGGCTAAATAGGTTTTCATGTCCTGCATCAGCGGATTGCTATGCCTGCCGCTGCGGAAACGCAATGAGTGTCGCCTTGCGAGAAAGACGGCGAGCGTCTAAGTCCCGCGGCACAGATTTCGCTTATCCTCGACTAAAATCCCAAAGGGAAATTCATGGCAACCACTCCTTCAAATGGCGCGGCCGCAGCCGCCCAGCAACTGCCCTTGTTTTACAAGTCCTTGACGCCGCTATCATCGCAGCTGCACGGCAATTATGGTATCGACCGCCGTGAGAATCTGCAGTTTGTGAAGGGTGTTCACGCCGTTCCAATCACGGTGGACGAATTCGCATCGGCGGGCCGCCATTTTCCCATTATTTTTTCGACAGGCGCAACGCCTGCTCCTCTCGTCCTTCTTGGTCTGCAGGAAGGCCAGAATTTCTTCGTCAAGGAGGACGGCAATTGGCAGGAGGGCGTTTACGTGCCGGCCTATATTCGCCGCTATCCCTTCATGCTGGCCCGCCTGCGTCAGGAATCGGAGGATCTTTCGCTGTGCTTCGACGATACTTGCGATGAAATCGGCGAAGGGAAGGAGCAGGCGTTTTTCGACGGAACCGAGCCGTCGCAGGTGACGAAGAACGTTCTAAACTTCTGCGAAGAATATGAAAAATCCATCCAGCGTACACGCGCGTTCGTTCAGGAGCTCTCAACTCAGGAGCTTCTGATGGATGGAGAGGTGTCCATTCAGCCTCCGGGTGACAGCAAGCCGTCCATCTATCGCGGTTTCCAGATGGTCAACGAGGAGAAGCTGAAGGAATTGCGCGGCGATCAGGCACGCAAGCTGATACAGAACGGTGCCCTGCCGCTGGTTTACGCGCATCTCCTGTCCGTTCAGATCATTCGTGAGCTGTTCGCAAAGGGCACTCCAGTGCCGGAAACGCCGCTGAGCGTTCCCACGGACGACGGAACCGTTACCAACGGCTGAGGTTTTCCGGCCAAATATTTGCCGTATCGTCGCGGGGAGGCGACGATACGGCACTGTCTTAGGGAGGGAGGACGCCGCTATGGCTATGGCGATCGACAGACGCAGTTCTTATTCTCGTGCGGCGATAACCCTGCACTGGCTGATTGCCCTCGCGGTGATAGGCCAGTTTTTGGGCATTCAATATGCCGAGGGGCTGAGCCGCGAAGACCCTGCCATGGCGACGGTTTACATGATCCACAAGTCCACCGGACTGACGATCCTGGCCTTGACCTTGATAAGGTTGTTCATCCGCTTGCGCCGCGGGTTCATTCCACTGCCGCAGCACATGGCTGGATGGGAAATCGTGCTGGCACGAGGCACCCATGTCGCATTTTACGCCCTCCTGCTGCTCATGCCGCTGTCAGGTTGGATGTTCGGCATTTCGGCGGACCGAGGACTGGATTGGTACGGAATTTTCCCGGTGCCGGCCCTGCCTGCTGGCGGACTGGCTGATGCGGCACACCAGTTCCACGAATTGGGCGCCTGGGCGCTCATTATTCTGTTCGTTCTGCATGTTCTGGGCGCGTTGAAGCATCAGTTCCTGGACAGGGACGATGTCCTCGCTCGCATGCTTCCTGCGGCTCGCCGGCGCTGAATGGCAAAGCCTGCCGAGAACGGCGGCGTACGAATGGAAAGGGCGAGAAATCATAACGTGGCGGATTGTCACGCTCCTTGAATTGATCGATCAACATCACATCTCTTGGTCAGATCGCTCGCATTTCCCCCTTTGTGCGGGCGACTTTATCACTGCCGCCGGGCCGGATACCCCCCTCCGCCACCCGGCGGCCTTTTATTCCGCCGCCTGCCGTAAAGAGCTGAAGTCAGTTTTCAAACGCGACAGAAGCCGGGTAAGCGCCGCGCGTATGGTGGTTTCTATTATGGTAAAATTTCCGTTCGGCGACAGCGAAGCGGGATCAAGATATAGCGACCTGTCGATTTCCAGCTGAACCGCATGCGTTCCCAGCGCTGGATTCCCGTGATATTCGGTCGAATAGCCGCCCGCATAGGGCGCATTGCGTGCAGTGCGGAAATCGCGTTCCAGCAAAGCCTGTAACCAATCCCCAATGCGCGGATCGCTGCTCATCCCGTTTCTGTCGCCGATCACCATTGCGGCGCCGGCTTGCCCCTGCCGTGGGGGCAGGGGAGGCATTGAATGGCAATCGATCAGCACCGCATATCCATTGGCTCCGCGGGCACGCGCCAACAGCGTTGCCAATTGACGATGATAGGGCTCATGAACCTCCACAATCCGCCGATATGCCTCCTCCAGTCGCAGTGGTCCCCGATAGATGGCCACGCCCGGAGTTGCGACGCGGGGCAGAACGCCCAGGCCCGCTCTTACCCGCTCGCTCAGCTTGAAGCGGGGGGCGCCGGTCAGGATCAGGGGGTCCAATTCTGTCGGATCACGATTCAAGTCGATATAGGTCCGCCCGAAAACGGCCGTCAAAAGCGGCAGATCCAACTCTTCCGCCGTTCGCGATACCAACATGTCGACGAAGCGATCCTCCGCCCGCATCAGCGCAAGCCGCCCCGGCGCGACGTCCGCCAGAAAGCTGTCAGGATAATGTGTGCCACTGTGCGGAGATGCCAGCACAATCGGCGGCACACGCTCGCCGGCTATGTCGCGAAGGTGGAAGGGCAGCATGGCGCCAACAGTAGCGCGTTCCACAAGGGGCGGAAAGTCGCCGCCTGTCCAGAACGTCTTGATAGAGTTTTAAGGTAGGCGCATTATGCGCGTGGCAACATCAGATAATCAGGTGAAAGCATGACGGATCAGCCGGAAGGCCGCGCGGGACGCGGACGCATTCTGCTCGCCGAGGACGACGATTCCATGCGCGCCTTTCTGGAGCGCGCGATCCAGCGCGCCGGATATGATGTCGTGGCCGTTGATCGAGGTACCACGGCACTGCCGCATATTACCGCCGGGGGCTTCGACCTCCTTTTGACGGACATTGTGATGCCTGAAATGGACGGCATTGAACTCGCGCAGCGCGCGGCGGCGCTTGCCCCCGGCATGCGTGTCATGTTCATCACCGGTTTCGCGGCGGTTGCGCTGTCGAAAGACGGCGGCGCCCCAGAGGGCGCGCGGGTTCTGTCGAAGCCATTTCACCTGCGCGAATTGACCGGAGAGATCGAAAGAATGCTTGCCGCGTAATTGGCGGTTGCAGTCTGCGAAGCGCACCGCTACATCGCGCCTCCTGAGTGGGCGCATAGCTCAGTGGTAGAGCACTGTGTTGACATCGCAGGGGTCGGAAGTTCGAACCTTCCTGCGCCCACCATCTTCCCCTCCGCTCTTGTTTCACGCCGGGAGGCTTGTCCCAATGGACGTCGACGAATTCGAACTTTGGGAAGCCGAAGATGCGGAGGAGTTCTCCTCTTCCGTGGCAGGCGATATCGGCTTCATCATCGACCAGGCTCTTGATGCCAGGCGAGAGGCGATCATCGCTCTTCCCGCCGAAGATTTTCTGCTGGATGCTTATGCGCGTCTGGCAGAGGGCAAGCGCGACTGGCGCCACGTCATGATCGTTCCGACGCATGACGGTATCGTTGCCATTGACGATCCTACGTCGAAGGTTGCGACTCTAGCCCGAATTTTCATGCCCAAGGGCGCGCGCGTCCTGCCCCTGTCGGCGGCCAATGACGATTATAAGCGGGCCGCCGCCGACGCCGATGCGCGCCTGCAGGCGCTGAACTGGCCATTCGATCTCGTCGTTCTTACGATGGACGATGACGGTGGCGTGATCGGGCTGAAGCAGGGACCCGACATTGACGAGGCCCTGACTGCAGCAGACGACCGCCGTTGCCTCGGCATGCTCGACGAGAGGGGTGCGGAGGCGATCAGCCTGTCGAAGCGTACGATCACGAACGCACGGACCTTGCTGCTCGCGCTCTCAAGCCCGTTGCAAAAGGCCGAGGCGGAAAATGCGGTCGAGGGTGATGACGGTATTCTCGCGCGCATTCTGGCGGACGTCGCGGTACCCGTTGACGCACATGTCGTCGCCGCGGAATAACCGGACTGAAGATCGCCGGGCTGGCGGGCGGATAAATCCGCCCTAGCGCGTTTAACTACGCAAACGCTCCGTGCTTTGCGCCAGGGCAACGTACAGCTTCCCAACATCCGACGATAGCAGAGCAACTGAAAAGGCATCGCCGTCGCGGTCCGTCATGACCCGCCGCATCATTGCCTCGAAATCGTGGATATAGCGGCGCACGGCATCGCGGAATTCCGCTTCCTCCTCGAAGTGGCGCGCGATCGACTTCGAATCTGCAACTTCTACCAAACGAGCGGCGCGGCGCGTGAAGACGCTACGGTCACCGGACTGATACTGCTTCCAGGCGGCCTCGGTGACCTCGGTGGACAGCGCCTTGGTAATGTCGATGGCATTCGAATTCAGCGCTTCGATCAGGAGATTCGCCTGCTGCGACAGGTCGTTCTTCTGCGCCCGGTCCAGATGCTCATCCGCGTCCTTGACCCGGGCCTCCACCGCCGCGGCCGTCTCCGCAACAGACACGAGCGCGCGCGATAAACGCTCGGCGGCAGCATTCGCCGCGTCTGCGGAACGCGCGCTGACCGCCTCAATCTCCCCGATCTGCTCCCTCAACGGACCGGACGCACTGTCGCGGACGGCATCGTCACTCGCCCGCTTCAGGGCTTCGACCGCCTCGTCGACGACGCGTGCCAGCGTCTCCCGGACCGATTCGGAGGCTTGGGCGGCAACCTCCCGCACGCGGCCAAGCGCATCGATCAGTTGGCTTGCAGATCCCAGCGCCGTGCCTTCCGCCAATTGCTGCGTTTCGGTCAGCGATAGGTGCGCCTGCCGTAGATTGTCGTTCAACTCGTCCGTGGTTTGCACCAAGGATAGCCGCGCAGTCTCAATCGCGGCGACCGATTCGCCGATTTCCGCGCGAGTGGTTGCCACTGGCGAAGAAAGGGCCGCGGCGGCGTCGGACAGCCGGTCGAAATCGGCCTGCAGTTCGGCAACGCCCGTACGCATCCGCTCTACCTCTGCAGCGCTGCCACTGGTGACTTCCGGCAAACGAGCATTCATCAGCCCGATAACCTCTTCAATCTCGCTCCGTGTCGTGCTGATTGATTCGGACAGATTGTCGGCAAGCGCCCCATGTCGTGCCAACGGCGCGCCCGCTGCCTCTGCCTCGCCTTGCAGCCATATCAGCCGCCCCTCCAGCGTCTCGATCAGTCCCTCGAGCGCCAGGCGCGTATTTTTCAGGCGATTGTCGAGACCAGCAAAACCGCCACTGGCGCGCTCGAAAAGGGCGGCACTGCGTTCGTCCTGTTCGACAAATCCCGTGGCGAGCGCCTGCGATCTTTCGACAAGAATATTAAGGCGTTCTTCTATGCTTTCGACCGCACTGCGCCCGGTCTCGTCCAGCGAAACATTGGCCCGCTCGATTGCGGCATTCAGAACGTCCGTCTGCGCGCCGACGCCGCTTCGCATCTCTTCCAACGCAGAGGCGGTACGTTCAAGCGCCCTGTCTATACGCTCGTGAAGCTCGTTTCCTCGCTCCTGCATTTGCGCTTCCACATCCCGCGCCGTGGCATCGATATGCGCTAGCAGGGTATCCGCCTCCCGCGCGCGGCGCAGCGCCGTGGACGACAATTCATTATCCTGCTGGTCTATCTGCTGAAAACGAGCCGTCAGTTCGTCGATGCGCAGCGTCGCGGCCTCGGCATGCCCGGAAAGCGCGTCGCCAATGCTGGTCGTCCGTTCAGTCAGTTCAGGCAGAATTTCGCCGAGCGAGGCAATTCGTGCATGCGTCTGATCCGCCCTTTCAGCCAGTTGCGCGATCAGGATCTCGATCTGTTCGCGATCCGCCGCCATGGTGGACGACGCGGCCTCCGTCGTTTCCGCCGCGCGGTTCGTCACACGCTCCAGGTCCGCACCTATCTGATCAAGCCCAGACCCCAGATCATCCATCCGTGCAGCGACGGCAGCAATCAGCCCGTCGACGCCTTCGACCTGGCGTCGCACCATTGTGGCGCTTTCTTCGAAACGTGCCTCTGCGGCCTCTATGCGCGCCAACGTTTGGGGGGCGCGCCGCGGATCGAACCGCGACATGAAATAGGCCATCATCCATAACATCGTCAGCGGTGCAAAGGTGCCCGCGGATATCGCTGCCCACTCGGTCAACGGAACATCGGCAGGGTCAAGGTCTTGCTGGATTAGCCAGATCAGCGCAGCCGCAGCGGCAAGCCAGATGATCGAGAGAATCGCCGCGATCCAGATGATCCGCGGCGTCCGCGCGGGTGCCGGGTCCTCATCGTCATGGTACCAGGCGGTGGCGGCATCCATGGGTGGGGCAGCGTCCATGGGCGGCTGAGTGACCGGGGCCATCGAGGCCTCTTGATTGTCTAAGGGCTGCGTGGCGATGGCCCGGGGCTCCGTCTCGGTTAACAGGTATCCGCGTTGTAGCAGCACACCCCCGCGCTGGACAGTCGCCTATTGGGTCTGCGTGCATCCTCGCTTAATGTTCAGGTGATTAGGAGGGCAGTTATGGTTTCCAGCGCTCTTTACGATATTACCGGGGGTGACCCTGTCCAAATGCAGGCGCTGATCCGGGAGTTCCGGCTCGCCATCTTGCGCTCGATTGAAGATATGAAGGCGACGGCCGCGGAGCGGGAGTGGCGGGATTGCGCCCATCGGTTGAAGGGCGGCGCACTCGCAATCGGAGCGGATCACCTTGCCGCCATTGCCGCCGATGCGGAAAGCGGCGCGATACCCCGCGCAGACTGCATGAAGTTGATCGACGAGGCCTTCGCCGCCGAATTTCCGGAGTAAGGGGGTTCCGGCACAGGCCCGCCCTGTGCTTGAGGAGCCGAACCTTCCTGGAGATCTGTTTTTTGCGCCTCGCCATCCTTTCCGCACGCGCCACGGACGCTCACGGTGGCTGTCTCGCGGAGCGGGAGATTCTCGGCACCACTCTTCTTGAGCGGCAAGCAGCGCTGTGTCGTGATCTGGGCGCGGAAAAATTCATCATCTTCGTCGACCGGATGCCGCCAGGACTTGCCGCAGCGCTCGAATGCCTGAGGGGGGAAGCGTCTGTCACCGTGCTGCGGGATTCGCGCGACATCGCCGCGCATCTGGATGATGTCGATGCCGCGATTCTTGTTCGTGACGGCGTACTTTTCTCGGATGCTATCCAGGCACGACTGCCGCCTAGGCAAGCCGAAGGTGTTTTCATCGCCAGTTATGAACGGTCGCCGGATGCCGGGCCCAGCGACCAGTTGATTGGCGACGGGATGCTGAGCGCAGGCCTCGCCGTCTACGCGCATGAGAACGTTAGCGATGCGTTGAAAGAGGTTGCCGATTGGGACATCGAGCTTGCCATGCCGCGGGCGATGCAGGCGCGCAGCGCACCGCATTTCATTCCTCTCGACCCGGCAACCGAAAGACACGAGGTCGCGAACAACGCTGCGGCGGAACGCTGGCTCATCCAGCAGCTTCCCGGTCGCCACACTGCGCGCGCGCTCCGGCCTATTCTAAGAGGTCTGACGGCTTTGCGTGTGGAGCCGGGCTGGTTTGCGATGGCTGTCATCGCTTGTGGGATTTTCGCGATACCCGCTTTCCTGTTTGCCATGCCCAGGGCAGGATTTGTGCTGGCGCTCCTGTCCGCGCTCACATCGCCGCTCGCGCTGCCCCTCGGCCGGATAACGCACCACGGCCTAGTGAGCAGCCGACTGGCCCGAATCAGGGCCGGCCATCTCGAATTCGGCTGGCTGGCTGCGTTGGCGTGGCCATTCCCCAATGTTATCGCGCTCGCCGGAGGATTGTGCATGCTGATCGTTCTTGACCGACGGGAGCGCGTCCTCGCCTCAGGCCAGGCGGGCGGAGGATGGCCAAAAGGTGCGGGTGTCCTCGTCCGCACAGCGTTGGCCGCCTTGATCTGGCTGTTATCGGGGGACGTCGTCTTCGCTCTTGCCGGGAGCTGCGCGATCACGCTCGGCAGCATTTTCTGGCGGCAGGGGGCGCGGATGAAGGGTTGCAGCGCACCGTAACCGGGCTAATCGATCATCACTGCGCTCCCTGAGGCGAGGCGCGATCCAGCGGGGTTGATAAGTGCGAATTAGCGTCAAGATTGCGATGACTTTGTTGCTTTTTGCCGGTGCGCCGCCGCTGCATGCCGGTCCCTGGCTGCCGGCAGGCGATCGCCAGGTGCGCGAGGATGTAGAGCTTTTGACCGCTGCGGGATTTATCCAAGGCCCCCTCGGTAGCTGGCCGCTGCCGTGGATGCAGGTGGCACCAGGACTGGCGCTTGCAAGGCAAGGTGCGCCGGCACCGCATATACTTGCCGCCGTGCGCCGGCTTGAGAGGCTATCCGCTCGTGACCTGCAATCCACCAGGGTAGAGGCCCGGGTTCAGGCGACAACAGATCCCGATCTGCTGCGCGACTTTGAGGACACAGCGCGCGAGACGGTAGATGCCGGCTTTCGCTATGAATTCGACAGTGGTCGGCTGACGCTATCATTGGGTGGCGGCTATCGGGACGGTCAGGATGGCAGGGACTTCCATGCCGAAAACAGCTATGCCGCTTATGCCGCCGGAAACTGGGCACTTTATGCCGGCTATGTGCAGCATTGGTGGGGGCCGGGGCAGGATAGTGCCCTGCTGTTCTCAAACAATGCGCGGCCCATACCGCAAATCGGCATAAAGCGGCTGCAACCGACGCCTATCGACTTGCCGGTTTTGCGCTGGCTTGGCCCCTTTAAGTTCGACGCCTTCGCCGGAATACTGACCGAAAAGCGCGAATCGACCGGCTATGACAATCCCGCGGTCGTAGGTTTTCGCGCATCCTTCGAACCCGCCGATGGTTTCGAAATTGGGCTGAATCGCGCGCTGCAGCTTTGCGGGCGTAATCGCCCCTGCGGTGCCGGCACGGTCTTCGATGCCCTGTTCCCCTTTGGCGACGCGGAAAACACGGGCACGTTAGACGAGCCCGGCAACCAGTTGGGGGGCTTCGACCTGACCTACAGGTTCATGGCGGGCAATGTTGCGGCCAGCACCTACATGGAATGGGAAGCAGAGGATGAGGCAGGCATATTCCTGCTGGATCGCTTCGTGCGCATGTACGGCGCAACGGCAGCCGGCGCGCTCGGCGAACAAGGAGCCAGCTGGACCGCAAATGTCGAATATACCAACACCCTGTTAAAGGGTTTCTTCGACGCCAACTCATTTTTGAATCCGATAACCTTCCCGGGAAGTGCTTACAATAATAGCATTTATCGAGAGGGGTTCACCTACCGTAACGATATATTGGGTGCCAGTATTGGCGGTGACAGCGAATTGATCACCCTCCAGGGCTCAATCACCGATACCAGCAACAGGCGCTATTATGCGGCATATCGGCGGGCCGAACTCAATAGCCCGGATCGGATCGGAAACATGGCGCTGTCGCGCAATCGGGAGCGGGTAAACATGCTGACGACGGGCGCCGTTATCCCAACCTCCTTCGGTGATCTCAGCGGAGAGCTTCGTCTGCAGGACGACCGCCCGAACACGCCCGACCGGTCGTCCGCTCGCATATCGGCAGAGATCGGCTGGCGAACGCGGTTCTAGCTTCTTTTGAACGAAGTCGTTTTCCACCAGAAACAAAAACGCCTTGAAGTTGAGGCAAATTTAAGATTTTGGAAGCACTGCGCAGCTAAGGTCGTCGGACCGGTGGGGATTATGGATCCACGGCCAGATTAAGGGCAGGCGAGTCGAGTGAAGAAAACGGCAGGCTGGGGGATCGATGCGCGGCTGGCGCATCTGGCTGCAGCGCCCTCACGCGCTGCGCGGCCCTCCCGTCAGCATGTAGATGCGTTATTCGATCCCGTGCTGCCATTGCTCAGTGACGAGCAGCGTTCCTTGGCCCTTTTCGCCTTTTCCAGCGTTTTGCGCGGTTTGGTGGATGATCTCGCGGCGTCGGCGGTTCGGCCCGATCTCGATCTCGAACCGGTCATCGCCGCGCTCGAAGCGGATCGTACCCTGCGCAAGCCGGAGGTGGCCTCCGCAGTAATTCACCGGGCTGAGGAGCACAGGCTCGGTCGGCGGCTCAGGGCGGGCGCCTATGGTACTGAACAGGTCGATGCAGCGGACGGGTCTCTCCTCGACGGACTTATCGCGTCGGAAGACGATACATTGTCGACACCCGCAATCGCCTATCAGGACATCATGCGTTCACGGCTCAATCGCGAAGGCGCGCCGCAATTGCATGCAGAGGAATTGCCGCCCCCGTTGGCAAACATCCTGTGTTGGACTGCCGCCGCCGCGCTTGCCCGCAGCGACGAGCCTGCTCGTCTGCCTCTTTGGAGCCTGACAGCGAAACGGCTGAACGCCCGCCGGGATGTTTCCGATTCGGCCCAGCACCGCGCCATGCGTCTCGCCGCTCGCCTCCAAGAACGCGGTGAGATTGACGCGCTTTTGCTGCGTCGTCTGATCGCTGCCGGCGACCCTCTGATGCTAACGGCGGCTGTGGCGGCAAAGGCAAGCATCTCTTTGGGAACTGCGTGGAGCCTGTTATTCCGCGTCCAGATCGACGCGACGCTGGCGCTGCTGACCGCGATGAAGCTGCCGCAAACGCAGATCGCCGCTATTGCGAGGCAGCTATTTGCAGCAACGGCGAGGGAGGCTGTGCAGGAAGATGTCGCCGAGGCCGCGATTGCGATCGAGGATCTGTTGTCGAACCGGGGCAGCGAAGATCTGCTTAGCTATTGGCGCATAGACCCAGCCATGCGGGCGGCGATGGACGTTTCAGCTTCGGAATGATATTCCCTTTCGTGCGCCAGTCGGTTACGGCTACGCAACGATGGACCCATTTCATGCTTGTTGATGTCACGCCGGTATCGGCCGATGACCTGCTGCACGTGTTCGGGCATGATACCATGTTGGTTCGCCCCCCGCGCAAGACGCGGCAGGCGGCGCGTCAGACATTGGGAGAGCGCCTGTCCTCACCCTTGTCCGCAATGCTGGGCCAAGCCCGCCTGATTCGCGATCACGGCACCTACGATGCTTTTGCCGCCGACATAATACACGCGTGCGAACATCTTGGCCGCGTGCTCGTCGATCTTGACCAACAAGAAGAAACGGAAATTCATGCCGCGCGGGGAGATGTTCGGCGCATCGTCAGGGAAGTCTGGGCCATGTTCCTGCCCGCCGCCGATGCCGCTGGTGCGACCTTGCTGCTGCAGGGCGGTGAGGGCCCGGCAATCGTCGCACGTACAGGGCGAAAAAGGCTTAGGCAGATCCTCATCAATCTTCTGTCCAACGCCATCAAATTCAGCGAGCATGGCGGAACGGTCGAGGTGGCGCTGCAGGCCGGCGATCCGGTTTACATCCGGGTCAGCGATTCCGGACCTGGGATCCCGCCTGCGGATCGTGAAAGAATTTTTTCCCGATTCGAACGACTGCAGAGCGAGATTGAAGGGAAGGGACTAGGGCTGGCGATCGCGCGAGCACATGCGACCGAGCTTGGGGGGCGGCTTTATGTGGAGGACCCTGACGCAGATGGGCCCTGCAATGGTGCCGTGTTCATTCTCGAATTGCCCTTAGAGGGCTGACACTCTTCATCGGGACGGATAGGCCGATCCTGTGAAGAAGAATGACAAACTGGTGACGGCCCTGCTTCTTGCCGGCGCCCGTCCGGCGCATGCCGAACGCGGTTTGGGGCGGGGGAATGTTCCAAAGCCACTCATTGAGATTGGCGGACGTTCCATGCTGCGCCGTGTCGTCGATGCCTTGCTGCAAACGCCCTCGATTGGGGCCACACGCATAATCTCCCAACGCGCAGACGAGATGGTCGAAAAGGCAGGCTTGGGGACCTTGGGCGTCGAGGCGAAAGTCAGTGGCAACTCGGTCAGTGCCGCCGTGCGCGCAGAGCTGGACGGCTGCTGGCCGTATCTCGTGACGACGGCGGATCACGCGCTTCTGACGCCGGCACTGCTGGAAACATTTTTGGCCGCGGCGAGAGCCAGCAAAGCCGACGTCTGCTTTGCCGTTGTCGAGCGCAAGACGCTGATGGCGCGGTTTCCTGAATCGAAGAGAACCTGGTTGAAATTTCGGGGTGGCGCCTATTCCGGTGCCAACCTCTTCTTTCTTGCACATCCCAGCGCCGCAGCCGCTGTAGACCTATGGCAATCCGTGGAACAGGACAGAAAGGCCAGTCGCGCAATTGTCGCTGCTTTTGGTCCGCTCCTTCTGCTAGGGGTCGTAATGCGGCTGCTTTCGCTGCAGCAGGCGCTCCGCTTTGCCGGCAGGCGATTGGGATGCACGGTGGAGGCCGTTATTCTTGACGAAGCGGAGGCCGCTATCGACGTGGATACCGAATCCGACCTGCTGCAGGTTACATCTATTCTGAAGCAACGCGAGGAACCGAGCGTACGTGATTGAAAGAGCTATCATACTGAGCGCAGGGCAGGGGTCGCGATTGCTGCCGCTGACAGAAGATCGGCCGAAGTGCCTGATCGATTTCAACGGTCGGACCTTGCTGTCATGGCAGCTCGACATGCTCATCGCTAATGGGATGAAAGAAATCTTCGTGGTCACGGGCTTTCGGGCGGACATGATCGATGCCGAGCTGACGGCACGAACCGATCCGGCAAACGTGCGTATCCAGACCATCTTCAATCCATTTTACAATGTTGCAGACAATCTGGGTTCTGTCTGGCTGGCGCGCGAATATATGGACCGCGGATTCTTGCTGCTGAACGGCGATACGCTGGTTTCGCGCGAATTGATCGCCCTCGTTCTGGCCGCTCCCTCTGCCCCCATCCGCGTGACAGTGGACATAAAGAAGCAGGGATATGACAGTGACGACATGCGCGTTGAACTAGATGGCGAACGTCTTCTCGACATTGGCAAGCGCCTGCCGGTGGAACGAAGCCATGCCGAATCCATCGGGCTGCTGCGTTTTCAGGACGACGGCGCGAAACGATTCCGTGACAAGGTCGAGGAAATGATGGCCACGGACGAGGGGCTTAGAAACTGGTATCTGCGTGTCATTCATTACCTCGCGCTCGATCCCAAAAGCCCCGTTTTCGTGACCCCAATCGTGGGACATGAATGGGGTGAAGTGGATTTTCCCAGAGATGTGGAATCGGGCCGGAGCCTTACGAAAAGCTGGATCAGCTGACCCACAGCTATCGCCACGGAAGGGTTGTTATCGCGGCCACAGGCTCTTCAGCCAGCCGGTGAGCTCGGCAATATCGGCTTCGGACAGGTTCACAGCCTCACCTAACTGCGGCACCTTGGGCCAACCTGCGTCCGCATAGGCTCGTCCGGCCCGGCTGCGATCTCCCTCATAACGCGGAATGACGTGATAATGAACATGAGGGTCGACCATCATCAGCATGAGATAGTTGAGTTTCTCGAACTTCACTGCCTCCGACAGGACAGCTTCGATATGCGCTGTCACATCAGCAAGCTCTTCGAAGGCTTCGGCTGGTAACTTCGATAAGGCAAGCGCGTCGCTTTTTGCCGCGAGAACCAGACTGCCCAGGGTCGGCTGGGCGGGGCGCAACAGCACCACCCAATGATCATATTCGTGGATCAGAGTGGCTGGATATCCGAATTTCTCGATCGTATCGTTCATTCAGGTTCTTTCATGTCGGTTCCAACCAGCCAACTTGTCAGCTCTTCGCCGCTGCGGCGGCGCATCGCAGCCTGGCATAGCCGAACGAAATGAAAGACGAGTGACAGGCCGGTCCAGATCGTGACAGCCCATAGCCCCAAGTCGGGCCGGGCGAAAAGCAGGCTGAGCAACAGGATGACCATGTTGGGGTTCCGGCGTGCGGTCACAAGGCGAAATCGGGTGTCCGCGCGCTCCCAAACATGGATATGCATGTCGGCCACTCGGATGAAATAGCCTTCAATCAGGCGCTGCAAGACATAACCCGCGACAAGCGGAGCGATCAGCCCCCAGAACAGCGTCGGATCCATCGAGAGGCCGACAGCGCCAAGGCCCGCACCCCAGGCCCACCACCAGAAGGGCGGGTGGACCAGGTCAATACCATGATCGAAAATATTTCCCCACCAGCTGGACGTGATGGTGCAACGCGCAAGTTTCCCGTCGACTGTATCGAGCACCATGAAGATGAACGCACTCGCCATGCCGGTCCAATACCAGCCGTGCATCCACAAAAAGAACGTCGCCACACACAGAATGGCCCCGATCGACGTCACCATGTTCGGCGTCATTCCAAGACGAGCGGCAATGCGCGTCAGGAACAGCGCCCATTCGGGCCATAGATATTTGGTCAAGGCATCTGTGACGCCCTTATACGCGGAATAGTAGCTTGCACGCTCCAGAGTCGGGACTGTCTCTGGCGTCAAGCGGTCGAGAAATGGGCGCTCCCGTTTTCTCAGTTCATGATTGTAGATGGTGCGGCCGCTTTCGTGGGCGACGACGCGCTCCGGCGCGCCGCGATGAGCGAGGACGGTTTCGCCACCGAGGGTGAGGACAAGTCCGGGACGTTCAGCGACATAGGCATACCATTGCGGGTCAAAGGCAAAGCGGCGATCGACCTCGATGTAACTGTCGCCGGATAGAGCACCGTTCTTCTCTTCATGTTTCGTTGCCAGGCGGCGTGCACGCTCCTCTGCGGTCAGGCCCCACAATCTTGTCTTGTTTTCGCCCGTGAAGCGGACACGATCGGGCATTGATAATCACCTGCGGAGAAAAACTGTTCTAGAAGGGCCTGCTACACCCGATGAAGCGCATCGCCAACCGCTGGCGCGGCGCACGGTGTCGGGCTAGGCGCTGGCTCATGAGCGACGGTATTTATCACGGCCAACGTTCCGGCAGTCTGCGAGGGTTGGCGGCTAATTTCGCCTGGCTACTCGGCGGTCGCACCGCCGCGGCCGTTTTCAGCCTGATCTATCTTGCCATACTTACCCGCACGCTGGGGCCGGTGGATTACGGTCAGTTCGCGCTGATCATCGGCACGGCGCAGGCGGTCACCGCATTCGTCTCCTTTCAGACCTGGCAGGTCGTCGTGCGCTTTGGAATGGACCGGCTCCGGGCGGGCAGGGAGGGGGATCTCGTTGCCTTGCTTAAATTCTGCATCCTGCTCGATATCGCCGGGGCCCTGGTCGGTGCTGTGCTGGCCGTGATTCTCGTACTCAGTCTCGCGCCGGTGTTCGGCTGGTCGGATCAGCTGGTCCGTTACGCGCTTATCTTCGCTGCAGCTTCGCTCCTGTTCGTAAAATCGACGCCCAACGGTATCCTTCGCCTCTATGATCGCTTTGCCGTCGCTGCCAATGTTGAGGCTGCGGTGACGGCCGCGCGGCTGGTCGGTGCGGTCATCGTGTGGCTGGCCACGCCATCGATCGGCAGCTTCATCCTTGTATGGTCGCTGGCCGAATTTGCCGCGTGCGCGCTTTCATGGGCGCTGGCCCTTCGTGCCAGCCGGTCGCTTCGCTGGTCGGAAGTACCAGCGCACCCTCGTCAGGTGCTTCAGGACACACCCGGTCTTGGGCGTTTTGCGGTGATAACCAACATTGCACAAATGGTGGGATTGGCGGGCAAGCAGGTTCCCGTGCTGTTGACAGGATTATTTGTCGGGCCGGCGGCCGCGGGCGGGTTCCAGATCGCGTTGCAACTGGGGAACGCCCTGACGAAGGTTGGCGCGCTTGCCGTGCAGACATTGCTGCCCGAACTCATGCGCGCCAAAACATTCGCAATCGAGAATGGCGAGCAGGCGTTCCGGCGCCTGCTAAATTCGTCTCTCGCGATCGGCGCCATTGCAGGGACGGTCGTTCTGTTGGTCGTGGTGCTGTTCGGCAGATTCGCTCTTACAGGCATCGCCGGGCCGGAGTTCGCATCGGCCTATCCATTGCTCGTTCTCATCGCGCTTGCCTCGGCGATCAGTCTCGCGACTGTGCCGCTGGAACCTGCACTCTATGCCAGCGGAGGAGAGATGGCGGCGGTGAAGGTACGCGTCGTGACCACCGCGCTCGCCGTCGCGGCAATGGCCATACTCGGTGCATATTGGGACGCGATCGGCATCGCATTTGCCATTCTCGGCGGCGCGCTGATCGCCGGGGTAGCCCTCGCCTGGTCGCTGAAGCGACACATTGACACCGGAAATAAGGAAAACGGCGCGTGACGTTCGCTTAGCGAGGCGCTATCGACCGTTGCAAATTGAATGTTACGAAGGTTCGACCATGGCCGAATTCGCCCTGCCTGCAAACAGCAAGATCACCGGCAAGACCCGCCGGTTCGAGGCGCCCGAAGGCGCAGAAAAGGTTCGCTCTTTCAGCATCTATCGCTGGTCACCAGATGATGACGAGAATCCACGCTACGACGTTTATGATGTCGACATGGCAAGCTGTGGTCCGATGGTGCTTGACGCGCTCATCAAGATCAAGAACGAGATCGATCCGACCCTGACGTTCCGCCGGTCGTGCCGCGAGGGGATTTGCGGATCCTGCTCAATGAACATCGGCGGCACGAATACGCTGGCCTGCACGCAGCCAATTGATGAGCTTAAGGGCGAGATTCGCATCACCCCTTTGCCGCACATGGAAGTGATCAAGGACCTTGTTCCTGATTTCAAGCACTTCTACGCGCAATATGCTTCGATCGAACCTTGGCTGAAGACAAAAACGCCCGCTCCGGCCGGCAAGGAGCGCATCCAGTCGGAGGCGCAGCGCGACGAGTTGAACGGTCTTTACGAGTGCATCCTGTGCGCCTGCTGTTCGACGGCGTGCCCCAGCTATTGGTGGAATCAGGACAAGTTCCTTGGTCCCGCCATTCTTCTACAAGCCTATCGGTGGCTCGCCGACAGCCGCGATGAGATGACGGGCGAGCGTCTGGACCAGTTGGAGGATCCGTTCCGGCTCTACCGCTGTCATACGATCATGAACTGCGCGAATGTGTGCCCCAAGGGTCTGAACCCTGCAAAGGCCATTGCGGAAATCAAGAAGATGGTGGTCGAGCGGCAAGTTTAAGGCCTCTCGTTCCAGAAACCTGTAACGCCGACCCCTTCTTTCATGCGCAGACGACCATGGGCGTCTGCTCATGAGCGCAGCGTGGTCGCTCCTGCACACACCGCCCGTCCTCCGATCAGCAATGATCGCGATATGGGACGGGATGTAACGGTCCGCCGTGGCAGCATATTGGCGACCACGCCGTGGAAGCCTCAACTGTAGCTGCCAGCACAAGCTCGCCCCTATGGCGATGTACCCGACAAACAACTGATCAATATGGAAAAAGGCTTATCCGGCGATGCGCAGGAACCTGCCAAAAGGTTCAGTGGCTCCCCGGGTCTGATTCGAACAGACGACCGATCGATTAACAGTCGATTGCTCTACCGCTGAGCTACCGGGGAACACTGAAGGCGGGCCTATACCAACGGTGTGACAGCCTGCCAACCCGATATGTTGGCATTCCTGAAAAGACACGCGATCACGTCAAAAACTGTTCCATCACGATGCGGTCGTCCAGCGCATATTCGGGGTCGAACAGCAGGTCCAAACCAACCTGGCGGTCCGAGGACACAGTCACCTCTGCAACGTCGCGCACCTCACGCTGATCGGCAACCGCAGATACCGGACGCTTGCCCGCCTCCAACATGCGGAACGTAACCTGCGCTGCCGCGGGAATCAGCGCCCCGCGCCACCGCCGGGGCCGAAACGGGCTGATCGGCGTCAGGGCAAGCAGATCGCTCGAAAGCGGCAATATCGGACCGTTGGCCGAAAGATTATAGGCAGTCGATCCTGCGGGCGTGGCCACCAGTACGCCGTCGCACGTCAGTTCGGACATACGCACACGGCCATCGATACTGATCTCCAGCTTTGCCGTCTGGCGGGTTTCGCGCAGCAGCGACACCTCGTTGATCGCGGGGGAGACGACATGCTCGCCAGAAATGGTGCGCGCATCCATCTTCAGCGGGTGCAGGCGAAAACTCTTGGCATTACGAAGCCGGTCGGCGAGACCTTCGGTACGAAACTCGTTCATCAGAAAGCCTACCGTTCCCCGGTTCATACCGAATACGGGAAGGGTGCGACCCTGATTGAGCATTCCGTGCAACAATTGCAGCAGGAACCCATCGCCGCCCAACGCAACGACCATGTCCGCTTCCTCCAAGGGAACCCAGTCATGCAACGTTCGGACGACCTGTTCCGCGTCACGCCCCCCTTGCGTCGGCGACACGGCAAGAGCAGCGCGAGGAAAGCTCATCCGCCAGTAAAACTCATGTGGCGTGGGGTCGATATCGAGCTGGCGCCACGTTCAATGACGAAGTCATGCCCCTTCGGCTTTCGCGAAATCGCCTCGTCAAGCGCCGCGTCCAGCATGCCTTCATCCTCGCTGGCGCGCACCACGGCCCGCAGGTCCGCGCGATCCTCCTGACCCAGGCACATGTAAAGCTGACCCGTCGCCGTCAGGCGAACCCGGTTGCACCCTTCACAGAAATTATGCGTCAGCGGCGTGATGAACCCCAACCGCCCGCCGGTTTCCTCGACCTGAAAGTAACGCGCCGGGCCTCCCGTAGAATAAGCCAGCGGCGTCAGTTCGTAGCGTTCCGCCAAGCGGCCGCGCACGACGGACAGCGGCAAGTAATGATTCGCGCGATCCTCGCCGGTATCGCCCATGGGCATTGTCTCGATAAACGTCAGGTCGTGACCCGCGCCATGCGCCCACAGCATCATCGATTCGAGTTCGTCCTCGTTCACATGGCGCAGCGCGACGGCGTTGATCTTGACGGAGATGCCGGCTGCTTGCGCCGCCGCAATCCCCTCTTTCACCCGCTCAATATCTCCCCAGCGTGTAATGCTGCGAAACCGGTCGGCATCCAGCGTGTCTAGGCTGACATTGATGCGCCGCACCCCCGCATTCGCCAGGCCCGCCGCATGCTTCGCAAGCTGATTGCCGTTCGACGTAAGGGTCAGCTCCTCCAACGCGCCACTATCCAGATGCCGGGAAAGGCGCTCCGCCAAGCCCACTATCCCGCGCCGGACCAGCGGCTCACCCCCGGTCAGCCGTAGTTTACGCACGCCGCGGCGGATGAAGGCACTGGCGATCCGATCGATCTCCTCCA
This sequence comes from Pacificimonas sp. ICDLI1SI03, assembly GCF_054740865.1. Lineage (NCBI taxonomy): Bacteria > Pseudomonadati > Pseudomonadota > Alphaproteobacteria > Sphingomonadales > Sphingosinicellaceae > Pacificimonas > Pacificimonas sp. ICDLI1SI03. Next base: position 849,585 of record NZ_JBSQAU010000001.1, on the reverse strand, counting down.
GGCTCAGCACGTCCTTGCGGGGAAGGAACTCCATGTCCTCCGCCATGCAATAGGTGCATCGCAGGTCGCACCGGTCCGTAACCGACACCCGCAAATAGGTGACCTGGCGACCGAATTTATCCACAAGAGGGGGAAGTGCCGACATTATTCGTTAGTGCGTATCCATTGCGCACCTTCAGGGCAAGCGCGGCAAACGGGCACTGGCCACCTGCGGGTACATTCGGGTAGGAACGGAATGGATCGTTCCGGCATAATGCGGTTCGAGCAGGAGACCGTCACTCTCGCCATGCAACGGACGCCCGTCTTTCTGTATTCAGCGCGCTATCGCCGCGAAGCGACCAGCGCGATCGCGGGGACGGGCCGTGAGGTGATTTCCTGCGGGTCCACCGAAAATCCCGGCCGCAGCTATCGGACATCACGAGCTTTCATTGCCGTGGTTGATGCACGCGGGGCGCTTGCGACGGGTCTGGAGGCCACGCGCTCGCTGTCAGGACATGTCGGTGAACGGCGGGGCGGCCTGCTCGTCCTTTTGTCGCGCAAGGACGCTGCTGCACTGCCCGATGTATATGAGGCGGGCGCCACCCATTATTTGGTCAGCCCGTTTGGCGCTGACCAACTTGGCACCGCGTTGAAGTTCGTTGAGCGGTCCATACGGCGCATGCGGGCGAGCGGGACCGAGGCGGCGGTGGCCGAGGCACAGGCGAATTTATCTCTCTCCCCAAGCTGGAGATGGGAACGGGGCAAGTGCGATATCGAAATATCCGCAGACCTTGCGCAGATGATCGGCATTTCCCGCTCGGAAACGCGGCTGGATGTCGACGCAGCGCTGGGGATGCTGGCCAGCCGAGAGCGCGTGCATGTGCGAAATTCCATGGAATCATTGCTCGCAGCCGGCATTTCTGGCGAAGTCTCGCATAGGATCCTTGTGGAGGGCGAGGCCCATCGCATCATTCATCACGTTCGGACATTGACGAACGAGGGTGGCACGGTCACCGGGCTTGCCGCCACCGTCGAGGACATCGATGCCACGGCGGCGCAGCAGCGGCTTTCTATCCATTATGATTCGCTGACTGGACTCTCCAGCCTGACCCACGTCCGCGCGCGGCTGAACGAAGCGCTGACACATGCGGACAGCTACGATCCTGCGGCGATTGCGATTTTGCTGGGTGTTTCGCGCCTGGATCAGGTGAATGCGGCCTATGGGCGCGTGGTCGCCGACGCGCTTTTGCAGGCGGTCGCGCGTCGCCTTACCCGCATTATGGAGGAGAGCGCACTGCCCAATGCAATCACCGCAAGATTGGGCGGGGCAGAATTCGCCATCGTGGCTTTCGGGCCTGTCATGTTGAATCAAGCCGTCTTTCTAAGTCAGTCTATTGCCAAACTCTTTTCCAGGCCTTTTGTCATTGAGGGGCGCGTTATCCACGTCGCCTGCCGTATTGGCATTGCCGCCGCCGATCGTGGCGTACAGCGCGCGGATGAACTCCTTCATCGCGCCAGTTCTGCGCTTGCCGGTGCCCGCGACGCCGACCCGAACAGCTTCCAGGTCTATCTGACCGGGCGGGAAGACGATCCGGCGCGTCTTGCAAGCCTGGAGCAGGTTGTGCGGGATGCCGCGCGGGATGGCGAGCTCGACATTCGCTACCAGCCTCAGGTCGACGCGCTCGAAGGACGGATTTCGGGCGTCGAGGCATTGGTGCGGCTGGACCACCCGATCTACGGCCTGCTGCCGGCCGAAACATTGCTAGCGACAGCAGAACGGGCTGAATTTGGCGTGGAACTGGGGCGCAACATCGTGCGCCAGGCCTGCCGGGAGGCGGCGGCATGGCCTGACGAGTTGGGGGATATTCGTCTGTCCGTCAATGTCACCGCCGCGGACATGCGGGGCACCGACTTCGTTCCTAACCTGATCGAGATCCTGAACGAGACGGGTTTTCCCGCTGAGCGGCTGACATTGGAAATTACCGAAGGCGGGCTCGTCGAAAACCTTGAGCGTACGGCCCACATGCTGTCGGGTCTGCGTGCCCGCCACATTCGCATTGCCATTGACGATTTCGGCACCGGCTATTCATCGCTGGCCTATTTGAAATCGCTTCCCCTCGACTATTTGAAGATCGATAAAACGATCGCTGCCGATATTGAGGGCGAAGTGCGCGACAAGATCATCGTGCGCGGGGTTGTCGACATGGCTCGCTCCCTTGGCATGACGGTCATCGCGGAGGGGGTGGAAACACAGGCGCAGCTGGACCTTCTCGTGCGCGAGGGCTGTAACTGGTACCAAGGCTATCTGTGCTCCGAGGCGCTTTCTTCCGAAAATCTGCAAAGCTTTGTGAAGGTCTGGAACCACGCAGGCGAGTTGGAACACGCCTGATCTTAGGGATAGCCATGCTCATCCATCCCACACGGCGTCTTGACGTCATAGGCGGATTGGTCCCCGCCCGCCGATATTAACCCTCCTGCAAGTCCATCTGTTCTAGGAATCTCTCGAACTGCTGCTCGAACATCGGGGTCGACCGGGATGAACAGGCTTGGAAACATGAAGACCTCCCTGGTCGATTGGCTGCGGCGGCGAACGGGCAACTGGCCCATAACGAAGAAAGTCCTGGCAGCGTTCGGCGGCGTGGCTATTGCCGGCAGCGCGGCAGCCTTGCTGATCGGCATTGGCGTTGTGATGATGGCCGACGCAGCCCGCTCGGCGCGCATGATCGCGAAGACAGCACAGGCGGTGACCGCTGCAGAGGCCGCGGTAGGAAGCGCACAAAGCAGCATCAAGGATTATGTCATCGCGCCCGGCGATGCTCCCGAAAGGAAGGTGCGTGGTCAGATCGCGAAAGGCCGAGCCGCCCTGGAACGCGCAGCCGCCAATATTGAGGAGACCGACTTTATTCATGCCAATCAGGCGATGGACGGACGTCTTGACGCGCTGGAGGCGAATTTCGCGCGCATCGTGAGCGCGCAGGAAAATATCGAAGCCGGGGCAGGGGCCACGCTTGATGAACTGACGCCCACCCTCGACGAGCAATTCGAAACGATGATCGAGGAGACCTTCCGCACGGGCAGTTTAGTGGCGGCAAGATCGACAGCTCAGGCGCTTCGTGATTATTCAGCCGCGCGGCACCAAGTCGATACTTTCCGCCTTACGGGCAGCAATTCTGCGGCGGAGGCCGCGCGCCTGGATCTGAGACGCTTGGACCAGTCGATGGACGGCCTGGTGACCGCCGTTGCCGGAACGGCAATGAGCCAGGCCGCCGATCAACTCGCCCGGAACGTGGGCCAATACCACCTTGCGTTTGGGCAGGTGGATCGGTTGACCCGCGCGCGCAACGCCAGCGTCGCGGAACTGGTCGGCGAGTTGGGGCCTGCTTTTGAAGCGGACGGGGAGGATCTGCGGCGGACAATCTCCGAAATGTCGGGCCGGTCAATCGCCTCGGTTCGGGGACTTCTCAACCTATTGCTCATGATCCTGGGCACCGTTCTGATTGTTGGCCTGTTTTCCGTGATCATTGCATGGTTGGTCAGCAGGGAACTGATCGCCGCGCCGATAGAAAATATGGCCAGTCTGATGCAGCGACTGGCTGCCGGTGAGCGCGACGTTGTCGTGACACGATTGGATCGCAAGGACGAGATCGGCGATATGGCGCGTGCGATTCTGGTGTTTGACGAAAATGCGCGCGAGGTCGCAGCGCAACGCGCCGCCGCCGATGATGCCCAGAAGCGCGAAGCGCAGGCCAAGCGCCTACGCGAGGAGGAACGGCAAGCCGAACGCCTGTTCGCTGAGGCGGAAAAACGCAAGGCTTTGTCGGAACTTGCAGACAACTTCGAAAGCTCGGTCCGAAACGTTGCAAGCGCGGTCAACATGGCTGCTCGCCAGATCGAAGCCGGGGCGCGGCAGGTTGCGGGCGCTGCAGGCGACAGTGCGCGGGTTTCCGCGGAAGCCGCCGTGGCGGCTCAGCAGTCGAGCCAGAATGCTCTTGCCGTTGCTCATGCATCCGAGGAGATGGCGCTTTCCATTGCAGAAGTTTCGGCACAGGTCGTCGAGTCTTCGGCGAAATCGCAAAATGCGGCTCGCCTAGCCCGTTCCACGGACACGATCGTGGTAGGGCTTGCGAAAGACGCGACGAAAATTGGTGAAGTTGTCGATTTGATCAACGATATTGCCGAGCAGACCAACCTTCTCGCGCTGAATGCGACGATCGAGGCGGCGCGCGCCGGCGATTTCGGTCGTGGGTTCGCGGTGGTAGCCGGCGAAATCAAGGCTCTCGCTAGCCAGACCGGCAAGGCAACTACCCAAATCGCCGAGCGGGTAGGGGGCATTCAGGCTGTATCCCGCGATGCCATCGCGGCGATTGAATCGATAACCGCATCCATCAGCGGTATCGACGGGATTGCCGCGACAGTGGCGGCGGCGGTGGAGGAGCAATCCGCAACTACAAGCGAGATCGCCTCCAACACTCAGCAGGCTGCCAGCGGAAGCCAATTGGTCGCGCGTAATATCGACCGCGTACGTAAGGGGATCGAGCAAACGGGCTCTGCTGCCGAACAATCGCTCTCGGCAGCAAGCCAATTATCCGCGCAGGCAGAAATGCTGCAAAAGGAAGTCGACGCTTTCCTGATCCGGGTGCGCGCCGCCTAGCCTACGGCCTTGTGCGGGGCAAAGCGCCAACGGTTCAGCCTGCCATCTTCGCAAGCGAACGCGCGATCTTGACCGTACCAGCCAGGCGCTGCTGTGGGCTGCGCCAGTCGCGACTGATGAACAGGCGCTGGTCCGGGCGCAGCTTCACCACCTCCGCATTGCGCTGCAGGAATCCCACCAGCTTCTCCGGCCGCGCAAACTCATTTTCATGGAATGTGATGAGGGCACCCTTTGCGCCGGCTTCGATCTTCTCGACGTTCGCGATGCGGCAAAGTGATTTCGTTTCTATGACTTGCATCAGGTTCTTCGCCTCGTCTGGCAGCGGGCCAAAACGGTCGATAAGCTCCGCAGCGAACGCGTCTATCTCTTCGCGTGACGTGAGGTCGCCAAGCCGCTTGTAAAGCGACATGCGCAGATTGAGGTCGCCGACATAATCCTCCGGGATCAGGATGGCGGCGTCCACGTTGATCTGTGGGCTGAAGGCCTCACGCGGTTTGTCGATGCCCGCCGCGTCGGCCTTCGCGACCAACATCGCGTCCTCCAGCATGGACTGATAAAGTTCGAACCCAACTTCCTTGATATGACCCGACTGTTCGTCGCCAAGAAGGTTTCCGGCCCCGCGTATGTCGAGGTCTTGTGCCGCAAGCTGAAATCCGGCGCCCAGTGAATCAAGACTGGACAATACCTGCAGCCGTTTCTGCGCAGTGGGACTGAGCGGTGTATCCTCCGCCGTTGTCAGATAAGCATAGGCCCGCGTTTTCGACCGTCCGACCCTTCCGCGCAGCTGGTACAGCTGCGCGAGGCCGAACATGTCAGCCCGATGGATAATCATCGTATTGGCGCTCGGAATGTCGATGCCGCTTTCGATGATCGTGGTCGACACCAGAACGTCATATTCATTGTCGTAGAAGGCGCTCATGCGCTCCTCGACCGCGGTCGCGCTCATCTGTCCGTGCGCCACGATGTATTTGACCTCTGGCACGTATTCCCGGAAAAACGCCTCAAGCTCAGGAATATCCTTTACCCGCGGCGTCACGAAGTAACTTTGTCCGCCGCGATAATGTTCACGCAGCAGCGCCTCGCGCACGACCACCGGATCCCACGGCATCACATAGGTTCGGATCGCCAGTCGATCGACTGGAGGCGTGGCAATCAGCGACATGTCACGCATGCCGGACATCGCCATTTGCAGCGTGCGCGGGATAGGAGTGGCAGTCAGCGTCAACATGTGCACGTCAGATTTCAGCTGCTTCAGACGCTCCTTGTGCGTGACGCCGAACCGCTGCTCCTCATCGACAATAACGAGGCCAAGACGCTTGAACTCGATCGACCTCGCCAAGAGCGCGTGCGTGCCGATGACGATGTCGATGCTGCCATCCGCAATGCCCGCCTTCGCGCGCGCCGTGTCCTTTTGGCCGACAAGTCGGGACAGATGGCCGATCTCTATCCCCAAACCCTCAAAACGTTGCTGGAAATTTCGCGCATGTTGGCGCGCCAGCAAGGTAGTGGGGCAGACGACGGCGACCTGTTGCCCTTCCAATGCCGCGACATAGGCAGCACGCATCGCCACCTCCGTCTTTCCGAACCCCACATCCCCGACAATCAGCCGGTCCACTGGCTTGCCGCTCGCCAGGTCGGCCAGCGTATCGTCGACGGCGTTTTGCTGATCCTCCGTCTCCTCATAGGGGAAGCGGTCAACGAAAGCGCCCAATTGCGAAGGATCGACGTCCAGCCTCTTGCCTTCGCGCAACGATCGTTCCGCTGCTGTACGGATCAACCCGGCAGCAATTTCGCCGATACGTTCCTTGGCGCGCGCTTTTCGCGCCTGCCAATTGGCACCGCCCATCCGGTCGAGGGCGACATCCTCGCCGGCGCCGTACCGGCTCAGCACATCCATATTCTCAACCGGCACGAACAGCCGGTCATCCCCGGCATAGGTCAGCGCAACACAGTCATGCGGCTGTCCGCCGACATCGATGGCCGTCAGCCCCTCATAGCGACCGATGCCATGATCGGTATGCACGACAAGATCACCCGGCGTCATCATTGCCAGTTGATCCATGAAGGCATTCGCCTTCCGCGCCCGCTTGGCCCGCCGCACCAGCCGATCGCCCAGCATGTCCTGCTCGCTGATCACGGCGATGTCGTGGTCGGTAAAGCCATGATCCAGCGGCAGCACCGCCAGCGCAATGCTGTCAGTACCTGAACGCGCGCTTTGCCAGTCTGGCACTTCGCTCAGTGGCCCTAGCCCATGCTCTTCCAGCAAACCCTTCAGCCGGTCGCGCGCGCCGACGGTATAGCTGGCGAGGATCACCTGCTTGCCATCCTTTCGCAGCGTCTCGGCATGGGCGCCGAGCGCCTGGTAGATGCTGTTTTCCCCCTTGCGCTCTGGCGCGAAATTGCGGGCAGGGCGGATGCCCAAATCCACACTGCGTCCTTCCTCTTCCGGCTGCTCGAAGGCGCTGGCCGTGTGAACGCCGAAGCGGCCCTTCAGCTCATGCCATTCGTCCGGGGTCAGGTACAATGCATCCGGGGCGAGCGGCCGGTAGCTTGCAGCACTTTTTTCCAACGCCTGCATTCTGTTATCATAATAATCTTGAATGGCTTCGAAACGCTGGTCCGCGGCAAGGGCGCTGCCCTCATCAGCCACAATGACGTCATTTTCAGACAGGAGGTCGAAGACGGTGCCCAATTCTCCCTCCAGCAGCGGCAGCCAGTTTTCCATGCCTGCCAGTCGGCGCCGTTCGCTGACCGCCTGATATAGCGGGTCGCTAGTGGCAGACGCACCAAAGCGTTCGACATAGGTTTGCCGAAATCGCGTTACCGCATCGTCGGTCAGCAGCAGTTCGCTGACCGGCTGCAGGATGAACGCATCCGCGTCGCCCACCGTTCGCTGCGTTCCGGGATCGAAGGCGCGGACCGATTCGATCTCATCGCCGAAGAAATCCAGTCGCAAGGCGGTTTCCCGTCCACCGGGAAACAGATCAATGAGGCCGCCCCGAACCGCGAACTCGCCCGGCTCCAGCACCGTATCGGTGCGCGTAAAGCCGTTCGCGGCCAGTCGCTGGGCAAGCTCCGTGGGTTCAATGACCTCACCCGCTGCTATCCTGACGGTCAGCGCGCGAATTCTCTCTGGTCGCAGCGCACGTTGCGTCAAAGCATTCACGGTCGTCACGACGAGTTCGGCGCCTTGCGGGCGGTCTGCCAGAGCGGCCAGCCCTGCAACCCTGTCTGCGCTCGCCTTCAGCGAGGGTGACGCCCGGTCATAGGGCAGCGAATCCCAGGCAGGCAGTGAAATGATTCTCGCATCCGGGGCAAAAAATGCCGCTGCGTCGGCAAGGTTCGTCGCGGCCAAGTCGTCCGGCGCAATATAGACCGCTCGCGCACCGGTGCGTGCCGCCTGCGTCGCCAATTGGGTCATGAAAAGCGGCAGATATCCGCTGGGCGCACCGCCGATTGCCAGCGGCGACGATGCCGCGGCAATCGTCTCAATCCTGTTCAAGTTCGGGTGCTTCTTTCCGGGCTGGGAATATAGTCAAGAATTTGCATTGCCTGCATGGTTTCGCCCTGAAAGCGTTCGGGGACGACTTGCGTTCCAATGGCCCATGCCATGATGTCTACGTCCTGCTCTTCCAACAGGGTCTCGTACCAGGCGATGGCTTCTTCATCCCAGGCTGCGAGGTGGCGGTCGCAAAATCCACCGATCAGCAGATCGGCCTCCTTCGTACCCCGATGCCAGGCACGGAACTTCAGCCTCCGGCGACGGGCGGCAAGTGGATCCTGTTGTGATTCTGGGGCGTCATTCACATAAGGTGACCTAGATATGCGCCCGGAACTCCTCAACCCCCTGTTCGCACCCTGCGACACGATTGATGGGGTCGGGCCGCGCCTGAAAAAGCAATTGGCGAAACTTGGCATCGAGCGAGTTCTCGACCTGATCTACCATCTTCCGGTCCAGCATATTCCCCGCATTCGCGTTGCCCGCCTTGAGTCCGCCATGGTGGGTCAGGTCATCATCGCGGAGGTGACGGTCTCCCAAATTGACGATGGCGATGGGCGCCGGCCTACCCGCGTCCGCGTGATGGACGCGGCAGGGCGACCAGCGACCCTCGTCTATTTTCACGATCGTGGATATGCGCGTAAAATTCTTCCCCCCGGGGAGACGCGCATTATCTCCGGCCGATTGGAAAGCTACGGCGATCAACTTCAGATCGTTCATCCGGATCATGTCGTAACGCAACAGAATAGCGACGAAATACCCGAGCGAGAGCCGGTCTATCCGCTTACCGAGGGTCTGACCAATAAACGGCTGGGCGGATTGATAGCCAATGCGTTGGAGAGAATTCCCGACATTGGCGAGTGGGCGGACGGAAATTTCATCGCGTCTCAGCAATGGCCCTGCTGGGCTGATGCGCTGGAGAAGGCGCACGCTGCTGACAATGACGCAGCCGCGCGAACAAGGCTGGCCTATGACGAGCTGCTGGCCAATCAGGTTGCCCTGCTGGCCATGCGCGAGGCGGCCCGGAAACGGCGTGGCCGCGCCCTGAAAGCGGAGGACCGTCTCATCACCCAGTTCCGGGCGAAGCTTCCCTACCGGCTGACCGGCGCACAGGAACGATCGATCGCAGAAATCATCGGCGACCTCGCCGCAGATGCGCCCATGCTCCGCTTGCTGCAGGGCGATGTCGGCAGCGGCAAGACTGCCGTGGCCCTGGCCGCCATGTTGCGCGCCGTGGAGGCGGGGGGGCAGGCCGCTATGCTGGCACCAACAGAGCTGCTCGCACGTCAACACCATGCCACTCTCACTGATATGCTCACCGGTTTGGGCGTGCGCTGCGCGATTCTGACGGGCCGCGAAAAGGGCGCGAAACGGACGGCGCTCTATGCGGAACTCGCTGCGGGCCAGATCGATATTCTGGTCGGAACCCATGCAATCTTTCAGGACGCTCTCACGTACAAGGATCTGGCCCTCGCGGTGATCGACGAGCAACACCGCTTTGGCGTGAATCAGCGTATGGCCCTCATGTCGAAGGCGAGGGTGCCGCCACATGTCCTTGTAATGACGGCCACACCGATTCCGCGCACTCTCACGCTGACGCAGTTTGGCGAAATGGCCGAGTCGCGTTTGGACCAGATGCCGCCGGGCCGTGTCCCCGTGGAAACGCGCGTCATCAGCCAGGACCGCCTGTCCGAAATCGTCGAATCCGCTGGGCGTCTTCTGGACAGCGGTGGTCGCGCCTATTGGGTTTGCCCGCTGGTAGAGGAGGGCAACGGCGCTGGTGAGCAGGCAGCCGCTGAAACCCGTTTTGCACTCCTAAAGAAGCGCTTCGGCGATGATGCTGTCGGCATGGTTCACGGCCAGATGCCCGGTCCCGAAAAAGACGCCGTCATGGCGTCATTCGCCGCAGGCGATATCCGGCTTCTGGTGGCGACTACGGTCATAGAAGTTGGTGTAAACGTGCCAGAGGCTACCCTGATGATCATCGAGCAGGCGGAACGGTTTGGGCTCGCTCAGCTGCATCAGCTTCGCGGTCGCGTTGGCCGGGGCGGGGGGAAATCGGTCTGCCTGCTGCTGCGCGCGCCGGAAATCAGCGAAACGGCGCGCGATCGCCTGAAATTGATCCGTGGCACTAACGATGGATTTGAAATCGCAGAGAAGGATCTAGCGCTGCGTGGCGCCGGTGAATTGCTGGGCACGAGACAGTCAGGGGAGGGTAGCTATCGCGTGGCACGGCCGGACGACATCATGCACCTCGCCGATCGTGCCCGCGCCGATGCAAAACTGTTCCTTGAGCATGAGGGCGGGTTTCAGGGTAGTTCCCGCCGCGATGCGATGCGCGCGCTACTTTACATGTTCGAGCGCGACACGGCTGTCCCGCTGCTACAATCAGGCTGACGAGGGCAGCGATACGATTTTGGCGCCTCTTTGCGGCACCTCATGCTCGTGGGTGAATTCGGGAACCAGCTCCTTCAACAGGCGCAACGTGCTGACCCTGTCCCTGCGCTGGGCGGCGTCTTGCAGCTTCTTCAATGCGGCCTCCAGCACCCGGTAATCCACCGTTCGGGGCTGAGCGAGTGTGATGCCGGCGCGCTCCGTCGGAACGGCTTCCTCGCCGTCATGCAGAAGTTCTTCGTATAATTTCTCACCTGGACGAAGGCCGGTAATCTCAATCTTGATGTCGCGCTCGACCTTCAGGCCCGACAGTTCGATCATGCGCTTGGCAAGGTCTATGATACGCACGGGCGCGCCCATATCGAGCACAAATATCTTGCCGGCCGCCGCGCTGCCACGGCTGCCGATTTCGCCCGCATGCAGGACCAGCTCGACGGCCTCACTGATCGTCATGAAGTAGCGCGTGATATTCGGGTGCGTGATTGTGAGGGGGCCGCCGCGTTCCAGTTGCTGACGGAACCGCGGAACGACTGACCCCGTGCTGCCCAGCACATTCCCGAACCGGACGGTGACAAAGCGCAAATCCTGCTTGCGACGCTCCGAATGCAGGTCCAGCGCCTGGCAATAGCTTTCCGCCAAACGCTTCGTCGCGCCCATCACATTTGCCGGATTCACGGCCTTGTCGGTGGAAATAAGGACCATTGCCTTGGTGCGATGGCGCAGGCAGGCATCTGCCACATTTCGCGTACCGATTGCGTTGGTAAGGATCGCCTCATTGGGGTTCGCCTCTACCAGCGGCACATGCTTCAAGGCGGCGGCGTGTAAAACAATTTCCGGAGCGGCCCGACCGAAAACATCCTCTATCCGCTGCGTATCCCGCACGTCACCAATCATCGAATTGAGGTTAAGGCTAGGGTAGCGTTCGCTTATTTCAATATCGATCTTGTAGAGCGCAAATTCGCTGGCATCTAACAGCGTCAGCTCCGAGGGGCCGTAGCTCGCAATCTGCCGCACGAGTTCGCTGCCGATCGACCCTCCGGCGCCCGTTACCAGAACCCGCTTGCCGGCAAGAAATTCCCGTAGCGGAGATCGGTCCAGCTTGGTTTGCGGACGGCCCAGAAGATCCTCGATCGCCACCGGACGCAGCCGCACTTCCTCGTCCAGACCGGATTGTAGGGTGAGCGATGTCGGAATGCGGTCCAGCGACATGCCGAGTTCACCCGCCATCGCGATCAGCTCGTCGATGTCGCTGGCCTCCAGAGCTGATGGCGACAGCGCAAATCGCTTGGGCTCGATCCCGCGAGCAACTAGCTTGTGTATCACCTTCTGCAGATCGCGTAGCGATCCGTCGACGCGAACGCCCTGTATGGAACTGCCCTTCGAGCGCGGGTCAAGACTAACCAGCGATGCCACCGTATACGGGGTGTCGGAACTTGTCTTCAGACGGCGGATAAAGGCGTCGGCCTCCGCGTCCGCGCCGATCACAATGATCGGTTCCTTTCCGTGCTTACTCCGGAGGACGCCGCGTAAACCCCTGTCCTTCAGGCTGCGATAGGCCAACCGCGTTCCGCCAAGCAAAAACACCATCAGGACAAAGGCGATGATAAGGATCATGCGCGGGAAATCTTCGAGCCGGTTCAGGAAGAACAGAGCGATGGCAACGCCCGCTGTCGTAACGAACGCGGCCTGGACGATGCGAGACAAATCGGCGATCGACGCATAACGCCATATCCCCCGGTAAAGACCCATCAATATGAAGACGACGCCGCCGACCGCCATCGCGCAGAAAGCCGTCTGCAGAATCAGCGACCCGTTGCCCAAAAGACTTTCCGGTTCCAGCCGTACCGCGAACGCGATGACGAAGCTCGCGGCTGCCATGAAGATGTCATGCAGAAGCGCTAAGGTTGACCGGGAAAGCTTTCGCCGTGACTCCATACTCATACTACCTTTTGTCTGGCGCTGCGGATCCCCGTACCGGAAATATGGTTTCGAAACCACGCCACTGTTCGTTCCAGATCGTGTCCCTTATCGGGATGCCATTGCATAAACCTGAAGAACTCCGACTGTTCGATGCTGAGCGGGTCCAACAGCCGCCTGATCCGTTCGCCCTGGCCCGTTAGCAGACCCGCCATTCTAAGCAGAACCGTGGGTACGGGGAATAACGGTTCGTCGCGCCCAGACGCTCGGAATAGCTCACGAATCAGCTGATTCAGTGGCAATATGACGGGATCTGCCACCAAAAAGGTGCGCCCGGACGCTTTCGGGTGTCGTACCGTCCGCACCAGCGCTTCGGAAAATAATCCGACGTCAATCATGGCGCGCGGATTTTCCGCCGCACCAAACAGCCGCGGCAGGGACGATCCCGACAACACTGATTCAATCAGCGCAGCGAAGTTTGCCTTCACGCCTGGACCGTAAATGAGCGGCGGTCGAATGACGACGACCTCCAGACCTGTCTCCTGGGCTATCTTCGCCAGTGCGCGCTCCGCTGCCAGCTTGGATCTGCCATAAGCATCCGCCGGGGCCGGTTCATCATCCGCGCGAAAAGGCTGCGCTTCAGTCGCTGTCTCCCCATTCACCTTGATGGAGCTGACGAATACAAACCGCCTCACCCCCGCACGAACTGCATCGCGCGCCAGCTTTGCGGTGGCCAAATGATTGATCCGATCATATTCCGCCTCGGGATCGGCGACCGTTTCGTTCATTACGTGCGCACGATTTGCCAGATGGATCACGGCATCGGCACCGGCAAGAGCGTCCGCAAAATCTGTGGCTGGGGCGAAGTCGCCTACGGCTCTATCCACGGACGGCCCGCTCGCACGACCGACGCGGATTGTTTGGATCCCGGTCTGCTCAAGATATTTCGTCAGATGTTGTCCGACGAACCCGGTCGAGCCGGTTACGGCGACGATCATGCCCGTTTCGCCGCGCGGGTCATCGCAAGCAGCAACAGAGCAGTAGCCAGAGCTGCCATCAACAGCCGCGCATATTCCCCTAGATGAAGAAGCGGCAGGGCCAGCAGAACGAGCACCGCATTCAGTGCGAGCACTGCCGACGATGTGTGCGCATGGGACCACTTCCCCTGGACGGCCCGCTGATAAAAGTGAGAGCGGTGCGCATCAAATATCCTTTCGCCACGCAGAAGGCGCGTCACCAACGTAATCGTAGCGTCCGCCGCATAATAAAGCGGCAAGATGATCGCTGGCAGCCAGAAGCCACGCGACGCGAGCACAAGCAAAAGTCCACCGGCAAGAAATCCCAAGGGCAAGCTGCCCACGTCCCCCATGAACAGGCGTGCCGGATGCCAGTTCCAGATGCCGAACCCCACCATCGCGCCAACAGTCACGGCGCCGGCAACCACAAGATCACCCCCGATCGCGGGAACGATAATGCCGAGTAAAAAAATACCCGCGCCCACCATGCCTAACTCGCTGACCGTGATGCCATCGATCCCGTCCATGAAGTTCACGGCGTTTACCATCCACAACCACGCGACAATCGTCAATATACGGTCCAGCCAAAATGGCATAACACCCTGAAAAACCGGCCCATCAAGGAAGGGCAATGCGACCACAACGGCGACAGTCTGGACAAAAAACCGAAGAAGCGGAGACTGTTCTGAGCGGTCATCCATGAAGCCGATGATCGCCAGACCCACCGCGCCCGCCAGTAACGCCAGATGCCCCAGCGTAACATCGGAGTAGGCCATCCATCCGACGATCATTAGCAACAGCAATACCGGCACGACCGCCAGGCCACCGCCACGCGGGGTGGGTGTATGATGGCTCGACCGCGCATTCGGCACATCCATGATCGCCTTCCGCCGCAACCACGGCAAAACGGCGCGGGTTGCCATGGCGGTGAAAATGGCCGCGATGACGATAAGGATGAGGGCGGGCCACATGCCTATTGCGGACGGGATATCAGCGCCCGTGGTAAACCTCATGATAACGCTCGCTTCTATTTCGCGCGGCGTACGATGCCGTGGCGTTTTTTCCCGGCTGACAGGCGGGTTTCGGACTCCGTGCCTATCAGGGCAGTCTCATCGGAAATCGCTTCGCCATCCATGCGCGCGCCGCCCCCCTTTATCAGGCGGCGAGCCTCGCCCTTCGATGCAGCAAAGCCAATTCCGACAAGCGCGTCAAGAATAGAGACAGGCGCATCGACGGTCAGGCTAGGCAGGTCCTCGCCGGTTCCCCCGCTAGCAAAAGTCTTCTGAGCCGTTTGCGCAGCTGCATCGGCAGCAGCCTTCCCCCGACACATCGCAGTTGCCTCATTTGCAAGGACTTCCTTGGCGCCATTTATATCGGCGCCTTCCAGGGCCTCCAGCCGCTCAATCTCGCTGAGAGGCAGATCGGTAAAGAGACGCAGAAACCGTCCAACATCCGCATCCTGTGTATTGCGCCAGAATTGCCAGTAGTCATACGAGGGTAGTTGCTCCTCGTTCAGCCAGACCGCGCCCGCCTCCGTCTTGCCCATCTTCTTGCCGTCGGCAGTGGTCAGGAGGGGGGTTGTAAGACCGAACGCATGTCCTCCCTCCACACGGCGGACCAGCTCCATGCCGTTAACGATATTGCCCCACTGGTCGCTACCGCCCATCTGCAATACGCAATCATCGCGACGATACAGCTCAAGGAAGTCATATCCTTGTAAGATCATGTAATTGAATTCAAGGAATGTCAGCGGCTGCTCGCGATCCAGCCGCAGCCTGACACTGTCGAATGTCATCATGCGGTTAATGGTGAAATGCCGGCCGATGTCCCGCAGAAACGGAATATATTCCAGTTTTGACAGCCAGTCGTCATTGTTCACCATTATGGCATCTGAAGGGCCATCGCCAAATCTCAGGAAACGTTCGAATATCGTTCTGATGGACGCTATATTGGCGTTGATCGCGTCGTCATCGAGGACGCGGCGCATCTCGTCCTTTCCGGAGGGGTCCCCGACTTTCGTCGTACCGCCGCCCATCAGCACGATCGGCTTGTGGCCGCTCTGTTGCAGGCGGCGCAGCATCATGATCTGCACCAGACTTCCAACATGGAGGGATGCAGCGGTGGCGTCAAAGCCGATATACCCAGCGATCGGCGTGGCGGCTGCCTTCTCGTCCAGCCCCTCGGCATCGGTTATCTGGTGGATATAGCCGCGCTCGGAGAGCAGGCGTAGAAGATCGGAGCTGTACGTCGTCATGGCGGCCGCGCCCCTAGCACGAGGGAGATGATATGAGTAGCCGCCTTTACCGCGCCATCGGACTGATGTCGGGCACATCCATGGATGGCGTCGATGCAGCGCTGATCGAAACCGATGGGGAAGCGCATATCAGGCCGCTTGCCAATGCCTCCCGCGCTTATGACGAGGAAACCCGCGCTGGCATTCGTGACGCGGTGGCCCAGGCATTGCAGGAGGATGTGCCCCGTCATGGTGCGCCTTACGATGCCCTTTCCCGGCGCTTGACCATGATTCATGCCGAAGCTGTTGGCGCCCTGGGAGCCGCCGCCGACATTGTCGGCTTCCACGGCCACACGATCGCACATCGCCCTGATAGAGGCTGGACATGGCAGATCGGCGACGGTGCCTTGCTGGCACAATTATTACGGACAGAAGTCGTCGACGACCAGCGAAGTGCGGATGTCGCCGCGGGCGGGCAGGGGGCGCCGCTCCTGCCTGCCTACCACCGCGCGCTCGCAACGGGACAGCAGCGACCTTTGGGTATCCTCAATCTGGGCGGCGTGGGGAATCTGACGTGGCTGGGGCAGGGCGGCGAGATCATCGCCTTCGACACCGGGCCAGGCAATGCCTTGATTGATGACTGGGTGCGGGAGGCGACGGGCGCATCCTATGACCAGGATGGCACACTAGCGGCGCGGGGCACCGCCCATGAGGAAATATTGGCAACCATGCTCGATATTGACTGGTTCGACAGGTCACCGCCCAAATCGCTCGACCGGCAGGATTTCTCACTCGCCGCGGTTCGGGGCCTCGCTGCCGAAGATGGCGCCGCGACGCTAACGGCGTTCACGGCCATGACCGTTGTTCAGGCGATGCGCCATGTCCCGAAAAGGCCCCAGCGCCTGCTCGTCACCGGTGGAGGACGGCACAACTTAACCTTGATGCAGGAAATCGCCCGGCGCACAGGCATCACCTCTCTCCCTGTCGAAGACGTCGGCTGGAACGGCGATTCGATGGAAGCAGAAGGCTTTGCCTGGTTCGCGGTCCGCCACCTGCGCGGCTTGCCGACAAGCTTTCCGGAAATCAGCGGCCCTGACCGTCCCGTCGTATGTGGAACCCTGCACTCGCCCAGTTAAAGGCCTATGGAACCTGCAATGTCGACGGCAGAACCGGAATGTTGGAAAGTAGCCCGACATCGCGTCGGGCTCCCGACCCTATCGTGCCAGGTCCGTCGCCAGACGCATGTCGACGTAGTGATCGACCACCGCCATCACCTCTTCATGACGACCGGGAAAGCCATAGGTGGCCCCCTCGACGACCTTGTGGGTAATGGTGATGTGCTTCTGCGTCTTCAACTTGTCGACCAGCTTCTGCACGCCGCCGGGCGTGACAACATCATCACTTCCGCCGTTGAGAATCAGCCCGGATGAGGGGCAGGGAGCCAGAAAGCCGAAATCGTAAAGATTGGCGGGCGGCGCCAGCGACAGGAAGCCCCGGATCTCCGGTCGGCGCATCAATAGCTGCATGCCGATCCAGGCGCCGAAGGCAAAGCCGCCGACCCAGGTAAACGGCGCTTCGGGGTTGAACTGCTGCACCCAGTCAAGCGCACTGGCCGCATCGGACAATTCGCCGATACCATTGTCAAATTCGCCCTGACTCTTGCCGATCCCGCGAAAATTGAAACGCAGGGTGGCGAAACCGCGGCGCGTAAAGCTATTGTACATCGCCATTGTCAGGGCGTCGTTCATCGTTCCGGGATGCGGATGCAGGATGATCGCAACTGGAACGCGCGCGGCACGGCCTGGCGTATAGCGGCCCTCCAGACGGCCCTCGGGGCCGGGAATTATGACTTCGGGCATGGGATGAGACTTTCAGGGCCGAAACTTTGAAATGAGGCCGCGCCTATATAGGATGAACTCCGCTTTTCTCAACGGAAACCAGCTTGACGAAAAAACGACTGATTTATTTGGATTGGAACGCGACGGCCCCCATGCGCCCGCAGGCGGTGGCGGCCATGGCGGATGCCGCCGGTCTATGGGCCAATCCCTCCTCCGTTCACGGACCGGGTCGGGCTGCGCGCGCCATGATCGAGGATGCGCGCGAACGGATCGCCACCGGCCTTGGGGTCTTTCCCGACCAGCTTGTCTTCACCAGCGGCGGCACAGAGGCGGCGACATTGGTCATGCGGGGAATGTCGGCGGCGCGGCGGCTCGTATCCGCGATCGAACATGACGCCGTGTTGATGAGTGCGCCTGACGCGGCCTTGGTGCCGGTAGGGCAGGACGGGATTATCGATCTCGACGCCCTCCGCGATATTTTGGGGGACGGGCAGGACCCAGCGCATGTCGCCCTGATGCACGCGAATAATGAAACCGGCGCATTGCAGCCGATCGAGGAAGCTTACGAACTGGTGCAGGCGGCGGGGGGAACCCTGTTCGTCGATGCCGTACAGACTGCGGGGAAACGGCCTTTGCCGCCCGCCGACTTCCTGGCGGTTTCCTCGCACAAGCTGGGTGGCCCACCCGGAATAGGGGCTGTCATCGCCCGCTGCGCGACTGGCCTTCACGCAGTTCAGAAGGGCGGAGGTCAAGAAAGGGGATTGCGGGGCGGAACGGAAAATCTTCCCGGCATCATGGGATTTGCTGCGGCCATTGCCAACAGCGACCGCGACTGGCTCGTCGAGGCGGCTGCAAGGCAGAATCGGATGGAAGCCCGCCTTAAAGCGGCCGGTGGCCGTGTCTTTGCCGAACGTGCGGAAAGATTGCCCAATACCAGTCTGATTAGAATGCCTGGCGTGGCAGCAACGACGCAGCTGATTAGTCTGGATCTGCAAGGCTTCGCCGTATCCGCTGGCTCCGCCTGTTCCTCTGGCAAGGTTGGCGCCAGTCATGTACTGTCCGCCATGGGGGTGGCCCCGCAAGAGGCTGGCGAAGCGATCCGAATCAGCACCGGGTGGACAACAACGGATTCGGACATCGACGATTTCTGCACAGCATGGGAAGACCTTGCGGCACGCCGGGTGGCGGCATGAGCATCTATCTGGATTATCAGGCCACGACGCCCGTCGATCCTAGGGTCCTTGCCGCTATGCAGCCCTATTGGGATACCCATTTCGGCAATCCGCACTCGCAGCACCGCAGCGGCTGGCAGGCGGCGGCGGCCGTCGATCTGGCGCGCGAGAACGTCGCCGCTCTCGTCGGCGCACCGGCCGAATGGTGCATCTTCACGTCGGGTGCGACCGAGGCGAATAATCTGGCGCTAAAGGGCGCGATGGAGGCTGCCCCGCAGGGCCGCCGTCGCCTGGTAACCCTGGCCACCGAGCATAGCTGCGTATTGGAAAGCGCGCGTGCTCTCGAGGCACGAGGTTTTGATCTGACCATTCTACCGGTGGAGTCGGATGGCCTTATTGATCTCGCCACCTTGCAGGACGCACTCGACGAAGACGTGGCTCTCGTGTCGGTGATGGCCATCAATAACGAGATCGGCGTGATCCAGCCACTGAAGCAGATTGGCGGCCTCGCGAAATCAGTCGGAGCCTTGTTCCACTCGGACGCGGCGCAGGCCTTTGGAAGAATGCCTATCGACATCAATGATGTGGGAATCGACCTTCTCAGCATATCTGCGCATAAGATTTACGGGCCAAAAGGTGTGGGAGCTCTGCTCATAAGGCCAGGAACGTCAGTTTCGCCGCAGATGCACGGCGGCGGGCAAGAGGGTGGGGGTCTTCGTTCCGGCACCTTGCCACCAGCTCTGTTGGCGGGATTGGGGGCTGCAGCGAAGCTGGCATCGGAGCAGATGAAGGAGGACGCTGACCACGCGCGCAGGCTGTGGGACCTGATGCTTGGGCGTCTTCCGCAACCCTTTCAGGTAAATGGCAGTATCGTGCATCGCTGGTACGGAAACTTGAACATCGCTTTTCCCGGCATTGATGGATCGCGGCTGCTGTCCGATCTGCGTGGCCTCATGATTTCCTCGGGTGCGGCATGCGCCAGCGCGGCGGGCCGCAAAAGTCATGTTCTGCAGGCAATCGGCACGGACCCGGCCCTCGCCCGCGCAAGCCTTCGCATCGGCTGGGGGCGGTTCACAACGGAAGAGGACATTGAGGAAGCAAGCAGGATGATAGCAGAGGCCGTTCAGGCGCAGCGGAAAATGGCGGCATGACGCTGGTCCGCTTTCTCGATTCCGATGGGCATATGTCTGCCGAGGTTGAAGTCCCTGCCGGGGAACCGGTGCTCAAGGCCGCCCAAAATGCGGGTCAGCCCCTGGAGGGTACCTGCGAAGGCCAGATGGCCTGTTCGACCTGTCACGTGCTCGTGATGTCTGTCGCCGGCGAAGCCCCGGCCCCACCCAGCGAGGAGGAGGAGGACATGCTCGACTTTGCCTATGGCGCAACCAGGCAGTCGCGCCTTTCCTGTCAGTTAATGGCAACGGAGCAGCTGCGCGAAATTGTGCTGCGCATGCCCGGAGGAAGCGTGGACATGTCCCGATAAGAATTGATTCTGCTTATTGATAGCGATCAACCACGCGGCTATCTGCCTGCCCCATGAGTACGAACAAAATCGGAACATTGTGTGTCGTTGGCGGCGGTAATATGGGCGGGGCGCTTCTTTCCCGCTGGTGCGCGGCCGGCATCGCCGAGAAGATATTCCTGATCGATCCAGCGGATGTCGACGCCCCCGACGGCGCTTCTCATGTCAGGGATTTCGCCGGGATTGACGGCACTGCAGATGTGGTTGTGGTCGCCGTAAAGCCTGATTTGGCAGCCGATGTGCTGACAGAACTGACGCCTCTTCTTACCGAACACACGATTATCGTTTCAATCATGGCCGGCCTTCCGCTTCCCGCCATGTCAAAGCATGTTTCCACGGGGAAACTCGTTCGCGCCATGCCCAATACGCCGTGCAAGGTGGGCGCAGGTGTCACCGGTCTGTTCACAGAACAACTTTCCGGGATTGAGCGGACCAATATCAGCGCTCTCTTCGATGTAACCGGCGCCACTCATTGGCTGTCGGAAGAAGTCCAATTCGACGCGCTAACGGCGGTTTCCGGGTCCGGCCCGGCCTATGTCTTTCGCATGGTCGAGGCGCTGGCGGCGGCGGGCGAGGGCGTGGGTCTGGAACCAGAGCTTGCCCGGCTGCTGTCCCGCCAGACGATTATCGGCGCTGGCGCCCTGTTGGCGGACGACGCGCGGGAGGCACGGGAATTGCGGGCCGCGGTGACCAGTCCCAATGGGACGACAGAGGCGGGGCTGGAAGCACTGGATGCGGATCCAGGCTTGCCGGCGGTGATACGCGCCGCGGTGCGCGCGGCAGCCACGCGCTCCCGCGAAATCTCCAATGAGGATTAGGTCTCTGCCTGCATCCTGAGAATTTCCGGTTTTCGCGTCTCTGGCAGAAGTTCGGCCAGCACCTTCCAGAATCCGGTAACCGCGTCCTGCCCGGCAGCGGCATAGGCCCCTGCCATGCGTTGGCGCAGTAGTTCGAAAAGCTCATGTTCGAGCCGAAGACCCGCATCCGTGAGGGTAATGCGCCGCTCTCGTCTATCCTTCGTTCCAACTGCCAATGTCGCGAGTTCCCGTGACACCAGATCTCCAAGGACGCGACTGAGCGATTGCTTCGTAACATTCAACAGCCGGATCAGTTCGCCGACCGACAGGCCAGGACGCCTTGCGATAAAATACATCGCCCGATGGTGCGCGCGGCCAAGGCCGCTGTTCGCCAGACGCGCATCGGCAATACTGATGAGATCGGAATAGCCGAAATATAGCAGCTCGATACCCCGGCGCACCTCGCTTTCTCTAAGGAACAGCGGTGACGCAGAAGGAACGCTCGTTTGCGGAAGGTCAACCATGCTGACTATTCTTGCACATCAACGCTATTTTCGGCAAGGAGGGCGCCGTTCGAAACGCCCACCCACAGAAAGCCTTTCAATGTCCAAAGAACCTCTTCCCGAGCCCACATTTGACGACCGCGACGGCTGGATCTGGTTTGACGGACAGCTGGTGCCCTGGCGCAAAGCGAATGTTCATGTGCTGACGCATGCGCTGCATTACGGTTCTTCGGTGTTCGAGGGGCAGCGCGCCTATAATGGCGAGATTTTCAAGCTGTCGGAACACAGCCAGCGCCTGATCGATTCCGGCCGCATCCTGGGCTTCGAGCTGCCCTGGTCACGAGAGGAGATCGACGCTGCCTGCATCGAGGTCATGCAGAAGAACGGCATGACGAACTGCTATCAGCGCCCGGTCGCCTGGCGCGGCAGCGAGCAGATGGGCGTGGCGGCGCAGAAGTCGAAGCCGCACCTTGCCATCGCCGTCTGGGAATGGGGCGCCTATTTCGGCGAGGAGGCGATCCGCAAGGGCGTGCGTCTCGACATCGCCAAGTGGCGCCGCCCCGCGCCCTATACCGCGCCGACGGCGGCGAAGGCGGCGGGCCTCTACATGATCTGCACCATGGCAAAGCACGCTGCCGCCGATCGCGGCTATGGCGATGCGCTGATGCTGGACTGGCGCGGCCAGGTGGCGGAGGCGACCGGCGCCAACATCTTCTTCCTGAAGGACGGCGCCCTCCACACGCCGACGCCCGACTGCTTCCTTGACGGCATCACCCGCCGCACCGTGATGGGCCTGGCACGCGACAAGGGCATCGACATCGTCGAACGCGCCATCTGGCCGGAAGAGTTGGAAAGCTTCGAACAATGCTTCCTCACCGGCACCGCCGCCGAAGTGACCCCCGTCTCAGAAATCGGACCCTGGTCGTTCGAGGTCGGCGATATGTCGCTGGACCTCAGAAAAGACTATCTGAACCTCGTCAATGGGCGTATTTCCATCGACTAGAAACAACGCTGTTCGGTTGACCTGAGGAATACCGTCCCGCTAATCAGGCCGCCATAGACAGGGCCGTGTCCGGGGAATTTTGAAATAATGGTATCGACCGATCGGGTCCGACAGCGGGCAGTTCGCCTGTTTGTGATATTTGCGCTTTGTTTTGTTTTGCCCGCTAATGCTGCCAAAGCACAATTATCGCCGCAACTTGTAGAGCAGCTTCAGAACCGCTCTCGGGCAGGGGTTCCTGGCGGAGACCCGGCGGATCAGATCGACCGTTCCAGAGAGGCGAGCCGCGATCGTTCGTCTGGACGAGATAGCGACATTGATGATCCATTCAGTACGAGTACGCGCCCCCTTACCGAGGAAGAGCTTCAGGTTCGGCGGCTTCGTTCTCGCCAACAATTGCTTGCGCTTGAGCGAGCCTCCAAGATCGAAGAGGAATATCGCGAGCGGCTCGACGATAAGACCCTCCGTCAATTTGGATATGATCTCTTCACGAATACGTCCGGCGACGCTCCCGCATTAACCGGCAGCGTCGATGACAGCTATATACTCGGCGTTGGGGATGAACTACTCGTCACCTTCTCCGGCGCGAATAGTGGCAGCTCCACCGCCCGGGTCGCGCGTGACGGACGCCTGATTGTGGATTCCCTGCCACCAATCCAAGCGGCCGGGCGGTCCCTCGGGGTTGTACGACAACAGATTGCCTCCGTAACGCGCGGCAATCTTCTTGGCACTGATGTCTACGTTTCACTCGGGGGTGTCCGTTCTATCACGGTCTTCGTCGGCGGCGAGGTCGAGCGACCGGGACAATATCAAGTCACTTCAATGGCCGACATCGCAGCGGTGCTCGCGCGGGCTGGTGGCATCCGCAAAAGTGGCTCCTTGCGCAATGTTCAGGTGTATCGACGCGGTGCCTCGCGCCAGGTCGATCTGTACGGACTGCTCGGCATCGGCGCACCGCCCAGCGTATCAGTTCAGGACGGGGATCGAATCGTGGTGCCCGTTATTGGGCCGACGGTCGCGATTACCGGCGGCGTTGCACGGCGCGGTATCTATGAGATCCGGGGGCAAACGTCCCTGGGCGAACTGCTGTCCTATGCCGGCGGCGCAGTGCCGCCGCGCGGATATCGCGCTGTGATCAGTCGTATCGAAGAGGATGGCCAACTTAGTCTGGTGCCGTCTGAGAGCAACTCCACGCCCCTTTTCGCCGGGGATGGCGTCACAATCGTCGGAGGTAGCGCCGGTGGCACATTGAACCGCGTGACGCTTTCCGGTTACGTTGCGAATCCCGGACCACGCTCTCTGGGGCAGGCCAGAACCGTGGCAGAATTAATCGGGCCTTATCAGGATTTGCAGTTGGGCACGTACCTCCCGATGGCTGTTTTGCAACGCCGCAGTCCGTCGACAGGCCTGGCCGAGTTCGAAGCTATCGACCTTGTCGGCGCGCTCAATGGCACCAGCCCCGTCGCGCTTCGGGCGGATGATGAGCTGACAATCCTTAGTCGTGAAGATATTGCCTTCATTAACAGCTCTGCCGTGCGGGAAGTTCTCGCTGGAAAATCCGCTTGGGAGGCTCTGGAGGGGAAATCGATTAACGGCTGCGGATCCCTTTTCGCTCTGGAAGCGATCGCTGCGGATACCCAGTCTCCGCGCTTCAACACCATTTTACGAAATAGCTTCTTCAAAGGCGACAATGACGTCGCTGCGGTGGGCACCGCACTTTCGAACGATGAGTTGCTCGACAGAAGTTCGCGGGGCAACCAGCGCACGACGCGCCCCGCGCAGGTAGATGAAAATGGTTTGCTCGACGATCAGGACGAAGAATCAATTTGTCCGGAATTGTTTGAGGAAGATGCCGACCTTTTAACCTTTGTTCTGGAGCAGACGGTCAGCATAAGCGGCGCCGTCCGTCGGCCAGGCGCTTATCCAATCGCGCGCAGCGAAGATGCCGCGATGATCGTAGGGGCGGCCGATGGCATCCTGGCATCGGTCGATGCTGCCACGCTCGAAGTATTGCGTGACAGGGATTTCGAGCGCTTCGATCTGCCGAGTGGCCGAGCGCTTGCCGGTCTGCAGAACATCATCCTTTCACCGGGCGACGAAATTCGTATCACCGCCCCGCTGCGCAACGCAGAAGATGGGACGGTACTACTTTCGGGTGAGTTTCGAAGTCCCGGCCTTTACGCCATTCGACCGGGAGAACGCCTGTCCCAAGTCATAGCGCGCGCCGGCGGCTATTCCGAACACGCCTATCCCTATGGAGCCGTCCTCACACGCGAAAACGTGAAGGAATCCCAACGTGCGGCACAGCAGCGAGCAGCCAGGGAATTAAGGGAAACAGTGCTGACCCTGGCGGCTCGAAACGAAGTCGATGCCGAAGCGGTAGGTGCCACCTCTCAAATTATTGAAACGCTTGGCTCTGCCGATGTGCCGGGGCGCATGGTGGTGGAGGCCGACCTCACAGCCCTGGCTGCACGCCCCGATCTTGACCCGCTATTGGAAGGTGGCGATGCGATTTACGTTCCGAACCGGCCGACGAGCGTCTATGTTTTCGGCAGTGTCCTCAATCCAGGAGCTTTGCAGTTCCAAGCGGATAAGTCGATCAGCGAATATCTGGAAGATGCCGGCGGCACTCAACCGCAAAGCGATGACGGACGGATCTTCGTCGTATTTCCAAATGGGGCCGCCCAGCCGATCCGTCGCAGTTTCTGGCGCCGGTCCGATGTTGTTGTCCCACCCGGGTCGACCATCTTCGTCCCGCGGGATCTCACCCCGCTGCTCGGCCTTGAGATCGCGCAAACGGTGACGGGCATCTTTGGCGGCGTTGCACAGGCAATCGCGACAACCCTCATTCTTGCTGACAGGAATTAAACCATTTCCGTCTAAGCATGCTCGCTCTACTTACAGGAAAGGTGCTGCGTTGACCCCTTTGAGTTCTGGCACGAAGATTGCCGTAATCGGACTGGGCTATGTCGGGCTGCCGCTGGCGGTCCAGCTTGCCAAGCATTTCGACACGATTGGTATCGACGTAAATAAGGAACGCGTAGCTGCGCTGCGCGGTGGCCATGATGCGACGGGCGAGGTTGATGATGAGCCGCTACAGGCAAGCGCGCTGCAATATTCCAGCCAGATCGCCGATGCCAGCGACGCGGATATTTTTATCGTGACCGTGCCAACACCGGTAGATGTCGCGAACCAGCCGGATTTGGGTCCCGTCAGAGGCGCAACGCGCGCTTTGGCAACTATTCTCGATGCCGCAAAACCACGCACGATCGTTTACGAATCGACCGTCTATCCCGGCGTAACCGAGGAAATCTGCGGTCCCCTGATCGAGGAAGTGTCAGGCCTGAAGCAGGGGAAAGACTTCTACCTGGGCTATTCGCCAGAACGCATCAATCCGGGCGACAAGGTTCACACCGTCGACAAGATCATGAAGGTCGTATCCGCAGAAAACGACGAAATTGCCGACATGCTGTGCGAAATGTACGGTCGTGTTACGAGCGGCGGCACGTTCCGCGCAGCCTCCATAAAGGCTGCAGAAGCCGCGAAGGTGATTGAAAATGCGCAACGCGACATCAACATTGCCTTCATGAACGAGATATCGGTCATCTTTCAAAAGATGGACCTGTCGGTTCACGATGTTCTGGAAGCTGCCGGCACCAAATGGAATTTCCTGCAGTTTTCACCCGGTTTGGTTGGCGGCCACTGCATCGGGGTGGACCCCTATTATTTGAGCTACAAGGCCTTACAACTGGGGCACCTTCCCCGCGTCATCCTGGCTGGCCGATCCATAAATGACGGTATGGGCGCGTTCGTCGCGGATCGCGTGCACGATCATTTGAGAAAAGCAGGCGATGTTCTTGTGCTGGGCCTTACCTTCAAGGAGGGCGTACCAGACCTTCGCAACTCCAAGGTCGTCGATGTGATTGAGCGCCTGAAGTGGCTGGGCCATGAGGTGACGGTACATGATCCCCTCGCCGATGCCGAGGAAGCGGAGGAGGAGTACGGCCTCCGGATAGACCCTGCGGCGCTGAATGGGAAGCAGTATGACGCCGTGATCATGGCGGTTGCGCATGAGGAATATGTCGCAATGCCCGATGAGAAGCTAACGTCTCTCGTAAAATCAGGTGGTTTGCTAGCGGATATCAAGGGGGCATGGCGGCACCGTAGCTTTAGCGGTGATGTGAAACGGTGGCAGCTTTAGAGCCTGTTACGCAATCCGGCCGTGCACCCTGTACCACACAAGCCCAATCCATTCGTGCAGAGCGAGATCGAGTAGCGACAGGTTCCGTTCGATTTGGGGGCGCCACTGAATTTGGCTGCCCACCTGCACGTCTACCGGATAGGGGATCGCGTTGACGCCGGCTGAGCGGGCACAGGCCATGGCGCGCGGCATGTGGAATGCCGACGTGACGAGGACGACGGGGCCAGAAGGCGCGGCGGCGGCGTAACCGGACAGATTGGCGCAGCTGTCCGATGTACCTTCGACCTCTATGATACGTTCTGCCGCTATCCCGCTTTCGGCCCAGTATCTTGCAGAAATCCTTGTATCGCTGGTGGGCAGTTTCCCCATGCGGCCATAGCCTGCGATGTAGAGTTTTGCCGAGGGGTGGCGCTTTGCGAGGAGGCCGGCCGCGACGCTGCGGTCACCATGTACGCCAAATTCTACCTGGCCTGTTCGTGCCGATGCGAAACTATCCTCTCCGCCGGCGAGAACGAGAATGCGATCGACCTGCGGCAAGAATGCGGGCTGCTCGAAGCGATCTTCCAGCAGGCGGACCAGCACCTCTCCGGTTGGCAAAAGTCCGAATAGCAGGAAAAGCGTTGCCGCTGCAGCCAAACTTGTCTTTGCAAGAAAATGCTGGCCCCTTGCGAGGAAGAGCAGCGCCGCCGTCGACAACCAAAAGGGCCAGCTTACCGGTCCAAATAGCCCCCATAGCGCGTAGTTCACGCGCCGCGGCCCTAACGGTGACCGTGATAGCGCATGTACCAATCGACAAAGCGAGGAATACCCTCGTCGATGGTCGTTGTCGGCTTATATCCCAGATCAGAACTTATCGCATCGATATCCGCATAAGTGGCTCGGACATCGCCCGGCTGCATGGGCAGCATGATCTTGACAGCTTCCTTGCCTAGGGATTTCTCGATGAGGCCGATCATGTGGGACAATTCTTCCGAACGATGGTTGCCAATATTGTAAAGCCGGTGCGGGCCGACCGACCCGCCAGCCTTTACCGCTCCATCATCGGCAGGCGCGTTATCCAGGCAAGCCACGACGCCTGAAACGATATCGTCGATATAGGTGAAGTCGCGCTGCATATTCCCTTCCCCAAATACCTCGATCGGGCGTCCCTCCATGATTGCCTGCGTAAACAACCACATGGCCATGTCAGGTCGACCCCAAGGCCCATACACCGTAAAGAAACGCAGACCCGTTTGTGGCAGTCGATAAAGGTGGGCGTAGGTTTCGCTCATCAACTCGTCCGCCTTTTTCGTGGCGGCATAGAGAGAGATCGGCTTGTCCACGCGGTCTTCCACGCTGAAGGGCAGGGTCTTGTTGCTGCCATAAACGGACGAGGATGATGCGTAGACCAGATGCTCGACGCTATCTGAATGGCGGCAATATTCCAGCAGATTGATATGACCGACCAAGTTCGACTGAATATAGGCGTGCGGATTCGTGATCGAGTAACGGACGCCCGCCTGTGCCCCCAAATGGGCAACACGTTTTGGGCTATATTGAGCCAGCGCGTCCACTAAAGCTGCCTGGTCAGCGAAATCAACTTCGATAAGGGTGAAATTATTGTGCCGACGCTGGAGATCTTCCAACCGGTCCCGCTTCAACTTTGTCGAATAGTAATCATTTACGTTATCGATACCCAGGACGGTTTCGCCGCGCGCCAACAGTCTTTCCGACAGATGGTAACCGATAAAACCGGCGGCACCCGTCACCAGATAGGTCATGCGTCAAAGTCTCCGAAGTGCAAATCTGCGTGCGAGGTAGCGGGGCCGGGGGCAGGGGGCAACCACCCTTTTCAACTGCCCCTCCATATATTAGAGCGCCCTTTCCAATCCGGCGCTGCGTCAGCAGGATTCGGAGACTCGCATGCTGGGGCGTGGCCAAGTGGTAAGGCAGCGGCTTTTGGTGCCGCCATTCGCAGGTTCGAATCCTGCCGCCCCAGCCAGCGAAAAACTTTATATTTAATTCAAACATTTACAGGAATGCGTTTAAAAAGTTCAGTAGCAGTCAGTGTAGCACTTGTTGCTCGCAATCCGCAAAGGTTGTGGAAGTTGCCTGATTCTTCGAATGCCCACAACGCAGGCAGCGCGTAAATTTGCGTAAACCGCATCCCGTACGAAAAATCTCAGGTCGGCGCGCTGCCGATATTTGAGGGCCGCAGGCAAGAAAACCTAGCATGCAACAGGAACGTCGAGACACTCGCGCACTGATGGATTGGGAAGATAGGCTGCTCCTTGCTTTATCGGAGACGACGTGACCCACGCCTTTCATCCCGCGGTAACCAGAGACCTCCATTGTTGTCGCGCATGAGCGCAGGTGAGGCAACGGGCGGGCTTAAGCCCGGCCGTTGCTTTTCGAGATCGGCGGCGAACGGCCTTGGGAGGGGCGTAGCCGAGCGACGAGAGCGAACGCTGGGTGTTGTAGTTATCGACCCAGCCCGTGAGGCTTGCCCCGCCTGACCCATCGTGAAGAACAGCGCATCGTGGAGCTGTCGTCGCGCATGCTACCATTGAGCTCTGGACGAACCGATCCTGGGTCGACTTGCCGGGGGGGAGGGGGATGTAATGCCACTCGACGTCGACATCGCCGGTTCAAGCAAGCGCAGCGTTCGAAGTGAGTTCGGTGTGGTTGCCACTGACGATCATCTTAGGTGCATCCCGCTCGGCGATCAGATCGGCCAGCTAGCGACCACACCGGCCGGAGATAGACGTATCGACGACTGCTCGATGTTACCTTCGGGTTACATCATCGACGACGTTGAGCACCAGAAGCTACGCCCGGTGCCGAGCCGATCGCCTGAAAATGCTCTCTCACGGAATCCTTCCGGCATCGTGAGGTACGACGAGACGTGTGGTTCCGTCCGGCAGGAGGTTAAAAGATTTGGCGTTCCTCAAAACAGGAGATAGATGATGGGGAGCTGTATATCTTGGGCAGCCCTTCCCTATTTCCCTCGCTTTAGATACCCAATCCGCGATTGTTCTTACTGTACAGGCTTTGGATAGCAGCCCAGGATTAGAACGATTGTATAGAGGGGTTAACGAACCCACAGCAAGGGCGCCTTTAAACGCTGTAGCCAATGCATGCCGCGATTTCGAACGAATAGGAAGTTCAAACCCTCCCTGGCGATCTACCGACTTTCTACCAATGCTAGTCAACCACACCTCCTGCCCTGTCTCTCCAGGTGGGAGCTGACACTCCGCGATGCGCAGAGCGGGGGCCATATATTGTGGTTAACAAACCTTTTGACAATCCATTTCGTTGCCATAAGGAACTCATCACAACCGGCGGGGGGGCTTTTTATGAAATACGGCACGTTGTTCGCGAGCGCGCTCGGGCTTTCCTTCATTCCTAGTGCGGGCCAAGCCGCAGTATTATTTACGCAGCCCGTACTCATCACCGGTCAACCTGCTTTTGTAGGATACGCCCCGATTGGCACCGCTGTCCTCAACGTTAGCGAGTTCTTCACGGGCGATAATCCGGTAGATCGCCTCGACATAGAGCTTTTTGGTGTTCATTCCATTACGACAACGCTGACGGGCACCGGCGGCTACGGCGCAGTCTACTACCCTTTCGCCGGATACCTGCTGATTGAGCCGGGTGGCGCTAGCGGTTACAAAATAACGTCCGGCCCATCTATTTTTAAACTGGACGATCCTTTTGGCCCTGTGGCTGACGGGCAAACTGTGTCAGGGACGCTAGCTCACGTCATAAGTTACTCATTTAGCGTGGAATTGTACGACGGTCATGACATCGGCGATATATATGACGAGCTAGAAATCAATTTCTACGCCAGCGGGGTAGATTACGAATTCACTGTTGACGGCGCAACCGACGTTGCGAATTTCTCGGGAACTTTCATCGTCAACGCAGATGTCCCGGAACCAGCTGTTTTTGCGCTTTTCACGTTAGGCGTTTTGGGGGTAGGCGTTGTTGCATCCCGCAAGGCTTCTCGCTCTGCAAATTCGCAGACCCTCGCCTAAATACTTTGATCGTTAAAACTTTTTTTCTAGACAAGGTAAAGTTTTATTTCACCAGGACAGGTAATGACAGGCGCAGGCTTCAAGTTCAAATCGGCAAATAAGCCCGAGTGCTTCACACTTTTTAAATCCGACATGGTGCTCTACCTTCCTGGGCCGTCGTTCGGAGAGGACTGTTTATGATTAAATACGCTGCGCTACTCGCAAGCTGCACCGGCGCTCTGGCTCTCTCGGCTTGTGGAGGAGGTGGATCTGACGTCAACGGTCCAGGAACGTCGCCCCCGCCCCCGCCTCCGCCAGCGTCCAATGCTTTCACGAGCTTTTCAGATATTGAGGCCAACACTGAGGTGGAAATCAGCGGGATTGCGCAGGAGTTCAGCTATGAGGCGAACGCCACGCGCGTAACAGCGGTATCGGCGCCCTCCAATGTGAATAACGCTACCTACACCACCCGCTTTGACGGGGACCGGGTAACAACTGATATCGATCTCGATACAGCCGGCACCGACCTTCGATTCTCCGTCTCGGAAAGTGATGAGGTAGCGGATCTCGGCGCAGGTCTATTCGCAGCGGTAAATGAAGCGGAAACGGACATCATCATTGCGGTCGATCCCTATCAGACCGGATGGAACTACCAGTCCTTCGGCGTGTGGGAATCCGGCATAGGCACGGGCAGCGGCACTGCGGGCGCGGTGTCGATCGGCAATTCCACTTCCGCCAATGCGGTCCCAACAACTGGCGAGGCGACATTTTCGGGCCTACTCGGCGGCGTCTATCTATCGCCGGAAGGCCTCGACGTACTCGTCGGCGCGGATGTGCAGGTCGTAGTTGATTTTGCCTCTCGTTCGGCTGAGTTAGCTTCATTCGGTACGATGGATGTAATATCCGGCGCTAGCTACAATGAGTTGAACCTGGGGGGAGAACTTACCTGGGCGAGCGGCGAAAATAGCCTGACAGGAACGCTAGCGAGTCAGAACGGTCTTCTCACTGGCGAAGCGACAGCTAAATTTTATGGACCGGGTGCCCAGGAAATCGGCGGAGTATTTGCTCTCACTCCCGTGTCTGGCACCGGCGTGGAGAGCTTTGGCGGAGGCTTCGGCGCCGTCTCCCCGTGAGGTTTTCTTCATTTCTCGCAATTGCGGTCGCACTCTTACTGAGTGCGGCCGCTTCTGCTTCTGCCTCCGGAGAAAAGTCCTTTCAGCGTGCTTTTCGCGCTGGCACACTTTCCATGCTCTCTGGCGAGTATGATCGAGCGATCTATATTTTTTCGGAGTTAGGAAAGCTCACGGAAGAGCCCCGCGTCCAGTTAGAACTTGGTCGCGCGCTGTTTCTGTCCGGTCGATTTTCCGAGGCAAAGGGTGTTTTTCAGCAGGTATACTACCAAACAGAGCTCCCCTACGCCGTTCGGCGTTCTATCAATTTCTATCTGGAACAAGTCGACCGACGCGTCGGCTATTTCCGACCAATGCTCGGTCTTACCTACCGGACCAACCCCAGTGCTGTGACGGATGAGACAGAATTCATCGTATTCGGCGTGCCGGTCGAACTTCAACAGGAGACACCGACGTCAGCTCTAGGCCTTCACTATTCTGCAGAAGGGAAGCTTCCTCTGGCGGCTACAGGCAGGATTGGCATATTAGGGACTATTGACGGAATTCTGGACGATAGGACGAGCGCGTCCTACCGAAACGGGAATTTGGCGGTCAGTTTGGAAAGCCCTAACGGCGCGACTACCGTACTCGCGGGCAGTGGTTTCTATGCGCAGGGGGAGGAGCAGATTACGTCACCTTTTTTGCGCGGAGCGTACCGACAAAGGTTCTCAAACGGGAACACGCTTTTTACAGACCTCTCAATAACGCACTTGGACTATCGGCAAGCCGACTATCTTGACGGTTGGCAGGTTCGCGCTGCCGGCAAATACGGTTTCGATCTTGGTTCCAAAACATCCGTCCTGCCGGGAGGCTCACTCTCCATAACGCGGGCGAAAGATAGCGGCTACCATCAGGCCGCGATGGCCCTCACCGCACAGCTTGTAAGATCCATGCCCGAAATCGGGGTTGATGCCGTTCTCGAAACCTCCCTGGAAAGGCGAGCTTTCGAAGGAGATGATCCAGTTTTTTCGGGGCGGAGGCAGGAAGTTTATGTCACCGGTGCCGCAACGATCATCGGCAACAGGCCGTGGTGGAGGTTTTTTCCAGCAATTAGCTTTCGGTATGATGAGCGCCATTCGACGCTCGCCTTTTATGAGTTCGATCGAATGTCTGTATCCGCCGACCTTTTATATCGGTTCTGAGCAGTGGCACCTCCGTGAAGATGGCCGGTCCAGTGATTAGACTCTTAGATGTGGACCTTGCACAACGACGGCGGTCCAAGCTGGACTCGCCGATCACCCGGTCAGCGAACTCGATGAACTACTGCCATGGAACTGGGCGCCGCGATCAACCGCCATCACCGCGCATATTGGGCTACGTCGCGGCCCTCACGGGATGGATACGAATAATCCCGCCGGGATGAGAGATAAGACATGCTGGGGCGTCTCAGTCTGCTGAAGTTATGAGAGCCGTGATTTGTCTCCTGGACCGGGGAACACCGCATTCACTCTTTTTCCCATCCGTTCCGGTCTCAGTCTCGGAATGGTAGAATATTTAGAGTATTCTACCAATTCCAACGACAGATTTTGTAGATAGTTAACCCCTTAAACTCTAATACTATTTTAAGTCACAGGAAATTAGAAAATCACCGGAGTGATGTGATTTCCATCCATTTTGTAGGAGATTGACGTGGAATAATTTGTAGGGGGTACAACAGGGTGTGCCGTCCTTATAAATGCTCTAGGCTCTGGCGCACTCCGGACATTTCTACCTAGGATGATCGTAAGTGCGCAGCCACGCGTCTGCGGCGGGAAACAGCTTATTAATCTTTGGGGCGATTACCGCGCAGCTCACGAAGCTGTATCCTGAGCTTGGCTCCTCCTGTTCAACGTTCAGTTTCGAGGTAGCAGTCTCGAATCCGGCTTCAACGCAAACTCCCGGTCACTCAGATCGCCTCAGTCACCATATGGGTCAAAGGGCGCCCATCCTTCCTTACCGCCACTTGAGTGATGGAGTTTTTCTAGAAAGTCTACGCGGATCAAATCCCTCTCGGTTCTGTCTCTAAGGGTGTTATGATTTTTACCAAAGTGCTTAACTAGTCGCCTTGCAACAGAGGAGGGATTAACTTTGTTACCCGCAAATTCTAAATCTACCTTCGCCACCCAAGCGGCGCATGTAAATTTAATGCCTTTGCTATCTAAATTCCGAAGTCTCCTTGGCCGGTTCGGTAGATTGCAAAGGCGCTTTAACTCATCTTGTCGTATCTTCGCTTGCTCTAATAGCCTTTCGTTGAAACGATCGTCCTTCTCTCCTCGACGAAGTCGGCGCTGACGAGCCGCAGCAACGGCCTTTCTGTTCTTTTCAAGGTGCCGCTCCTGTGAACTGGCCCAATACGCCGCCATGCGTGGATCGGCTGCATTGGTGAACGCAGAGTGTGTTTCTAACTCGCGAAGTAATTTCAACCAACTTGTAGGAAATGGATGTAACGAGCTTCTAATTTCCTCGTCAGAGTTAAATTGTTGAAATAGATCTCGGCCACCTAAAGACTGCCAGTTACTTATCGCAGATTTAGCTGACAAAGGCAAGCGTGTCATCCTGGACTGCGCTAAAAGCCGGCACGCATTGAAGGAATTGCATCTACCGCATCTAGTTTTTTTACCTGCGGACGACCCATCACTATTCTAATCTCTTCTTGGGGGAAGCGAAGATAACACACAATTTCGCCAAAGCAGGGGCGGTATTCGGCATTAGCTGGCATCCTCTTAACGTTGCCTCTGCCATCAGTCTCGATATCAGAATAAGCTATTTTTACGTTTTTTAGGCGCAACGTATCATTAGGTAGAATTCGCCAAGGATTTTTCTGTGACCAGTACCGGACGCGTTTGTCAGCGTCCATTTCAAAAAGTTTTGTCAGGTGTTGAGATTTTCGTGCCGGATCTACCATTGTGTTTAGCAACTTGGTCCACTTTTGTTGAAAGCTGGTGAGCGACCTCCGCCCGCTCTGAGGGGATAGTTACGCGCCCGGCTCAGATAGGTGCCCTTAAGCGTTTTTCGAGAGAATGATTTCGGAGACGAGTCTCACAAATTTTCCAAAGTTTTCCCACCCGCATCCCAAGACGGGTCGCTCTAGCTTGCTCATACCACAGCAAACTCGAGCGAAAGGAAGGCAAATGAAGCTGTATCGCGTAAGCATGGTCCATGACGCAAAAACCAGGGAGGTACTGAATTCGGAGGCTTATGTGTTTTCTCCGGATACTATAAGGGCAGGATCTCTTTTCACTGCCGTTCACGTGGGCTTGGGCCTTCGGAACTTCGGATATCGGATCGGACCGGTTTCTCCGGACGAATTTGAACCGCAGAAGAGAAAGCGCCTGAAAAATGCTCTCTCAAGGAATCTCTCCGGCATCGGGAGGTACGACGAGAAGCGTGGTTGGCAAATCATTCCGTCCGGCGGGCGGATAGAAGATTTGGTTTTTCTTAAGAACAGGAGATAGATGAGGAGGGGCTGTCTGCCTTAGGCAGCCCCATTCCCCTGATTATGCTTTTCCGCCTTTATATATCACGAAGGCCAGAACAGGTTAACGGGTGTGAGCCTACAGGAGCTTGGTCTAGACCGCTGCAATCTGGGACGGCGCGTCCATAGAACATAGTTGCAGTAGCCTTAACAAAGTCTTCTTTCTCCCAGGGTAGGCCTGACGCTGGACGCTAAAACGACACCCCGCGTTAAAGAGCAGATATGTACAAAGTATACACCTGCATCAGGTATGACCACGACCCAGCAGTCTTGTTGGTGGCCCTCCTGATCTGTGGTTTCGGGTCGGTCATCTCGCTCTCCGTTGGTCGGCGTGGAATTCAGTCTCAGGGGCCGCAGCGACGGTACAGACTTTATCTCGCGGGGCTTTCGACCGGCCTTACGGTCTGGGCGACGCATTTCTCAGCAATGCTGGCTTATACACCCGGAGTCCAAGTTCGCTTCAATGCGCCGGTAATGCTTGGTTCGGCCTGCTTGGCAGTGCTCATGGCCACGTGCGCTTGGTTCATTCTGTCGGTCGACGGTCGTCGCCGGGGCGTTTTAGGCGGGGCTTTTATTGGACTTGCCTTATCTGCTGCTCACTTCATCGACATGAGCGCGCTGAGAGTTGACGGCATTATTTTTTACGACCCAGTGCTTATAGCCGTGGCGATAGGCTTAGGCTTTCCGTTTTGTGTTTTCTCTGGGATGCTAGCGCGCAATCGAAACCCACAAAGTCTGCCCTGGGCAGCGGTGTGCCTTATCGCAGGCACAGCAACACTCCACATGGTGGCGATGTCATCTGTGGGAATTATCCCCACGGGGCAGACTAATTTCACAAATCTCGACCTTGGTTTCGATGGCCTCACTTTTCTGGTGATAGTCACTTCTGCGCTCATCCTAGCGGTTGGAGCAGGATTAGCGTTGCACGATCTCGAAGTGGCTCGTGCGACCGCAGTGGATCGCGAGCGCCTATTCAAAAGTCAGGAGCATCACCGCTATTCTGTGGAACTCAGCCCCCAGATACCTTGGATTGCAGATGCGAACGGCAGGATTATCGAGATAAGTCCGCGCTGGAGCGAGGTCGTAGGCGAACCTGCTGAGAATGCGAACGACATTGGATGGGCGAACAAAGTTCATCCTGATGACCTTCCTACCGTGCTTTCGGTTTGGAAAGCAGCAATTCTGAGCGGAGACGCCGATAAAGCCGATGTTCGGTATCGTCTGCGACAGGCGGACGAATCCTATAGATGGTTTCGTGCACGAGCGCGACCGAGACGCGACGAACATGGGGAAATTGTCCTGTGGTACGGTAGCCTTGAAGATATTCATGAGCAGGTAAATGCCGAGCTTGCGCTTCGAGCGAGTGAGGAACGCTACCGTCTAGCTTCGCTCGCAACCAATGATGTAATTTGGGATGTGAGAGCGAACTGTGAGGTCATTGAATGGGCCGGCGCTGTCGAAGACGTCCTCGGCTATCCGGAAATGAGATCTGGGACGGACAGGAAATGGTGGATTAACCGAGTACATCCAGAGGATCGGCCGGGTGTGCTCGCTGAACTTGAATCCATTCTACACTCAGGCGCTAATTCCTGGACGCAGGAGTTTCGGTTCTGGGCAAAAGACGGACGTTACGTCTGTCTGTTAAGCCGCGGGCATGTGGTTCGCGATGAGGACCAGAAGCCATTGCGTATGGTCGGATCTCTTATGGACATTACCACCCGTAAGCGCGGCGAGGACGAACTTCGCTGGGCGGCGCATCACGACCCACTAACGCACCTGCCAAATCGGAAGCTCTTCTCAATTAAGCTTGACGCTGCACTTGAAAAGGCAACGAAAACCGGCGGAAAGGTGGGATTGATCGTGGTGGACGTTGATGGGTTCAAAACGATCAATGATACACTTGGTCACGCCGCGGGTGATGCCACACTCAAGGAGGTGGCCGCTCTTCTTTCGGATGGGACTGGCCCGAATACAACCATTGCGCGACTAGGAGGCGACGAATTCGCACTGATAATCTCGGACCTTGCCGAAGTGGACAAAGAATCGGGAGCCTTGGGGCAAATCCTGAAGGGGACCAGCAAACATATTACCTATGACGGTCAAGAGATCGAGATCAGCCTCAGTATGGGAGCCGCTGTCTTTCCCGCTGACGGACAGGGGTCTGAAAGCCTGCTCAAGAGCGCCGATCTCGCACTATATGCTGCGAAAGCGGAAGGAACGGGAAACACGCGTCGCTTCACGCCTTCGATGCGCGAAACCGCGGAGCGGGAGAAGCGCATGCGTATCAATGCGCGGGACGCCCTGCTTGGTGAGCAACTGATACCATATTATCAGCCGAAAATCTGTCTCAGAACAGGGCGAATCGTCGGATTCGAGGCGCTCCTGCGATGGCGCTGCCCTAAGCGCGGGATTCAGCCACCATCGTCAATCCAGGCGGCATTTGAAGATCCGCGCCTCGCACCCGAGCTCACTGATCGGATGCTGACGCAGATCTCCTCCGACATGGCAATATGGCTAGATCAAGGACAAGAGTTCGGGCGAATTGCGATGAATGGATCGCCCGAGGATTTTCGCCGCGGAGATCTGGCGAACCGCATCTTGGATGGACTTGGCATTACGAAAGTTCCCCCAGATCTCTTTGAACTTGAAATCACGGAAACGGTCTTCCTTGGCAAGCATGTGGAAGAGGTCGGCTCCGCGCTGCGGGCTCTCAGAAAGGAGGGCGTTACAATTGCGCTGGACGATTTTGGTACCGGGTATGCGTCCCTGACCCACCTCAAGCAGTTCCCGATAGACGTGCTAAAGATAGACCGGACCTTCGTGTCCCGCCTGATATCTGATGATAAGCGAGATGCCGCTATAGTCGGAGCCCTGATTGATCTGGCAAAAAACCTCGGCATTCAGACTGTGGCTGAGGGCATTGAGACGCCACTACAGGCGTTTATGTTACGCCGCCGGGGCTGTGATATCGGCCAGGGCTATTTTTTCGCACGCCCGCTTCCCGGTCCGGAGGTGTCGCATTTCGTATCGGAATGGAAACCCGAGCGGGTTCTAAGCGATTGGAGGTTCAATCCCGCGATTACCAAACGATAGAGCGCTCTTTCTCGGCGGTTTTGTTGTGCACGTTTCTAAGCTCTTGAGATGACCGTGGACCAAACTACCGCAGAAGCCGTTCCGCTAAACAGCCTCTGCGTAGGCGACCCTGTTCCTGCCTTGGTCCTTTGCCCGGTAGAGAGCTTTATCGACGCGCTGGAAAACATCATCAGATGATCCTGGCCCGACGAACGACACGGCCCCAAATGACGCAGTGACAATTCCATGCGGGTCATTACCCGAATGAGGCCTGTTCATCACGGCGATGCTGGTCCTGATCGCTTCAAAAAGACGGTGGGCATCTATGTCGCGCCGAGTGTGGATCGCCATCAGAAATTCTTCTCCTCCGATCCGAAAAAGCAGATCGTCAGCCCGGTGAAGATGCGAACGCAAGATGGTGCCGATTTGCCGGAGAACCTCGTCGCCAGCCGCGTGGCCATACATGTCGTTGTACTTCTTGAAATTGTCTACATCCATAAGGGCGACCGAACGTACCTGCCCGCTACGATCCCCTTCCACGAACGGTGGAAACTCACGCTGATATGCCAACCGATTTCCCAAGCCGGTGAGTGGATCGACAACCGCGTTCCTTGCTTCCGTTACGTCTGTAAAGATCCAGATGCGGCCATGGGCATCGCCCTCTCCATGAAAGGGTACGCTGCGTCGGGAAAATATCCGCCCGTCTTTGAACAGGACCTCGTCCTCGGATGATTCCAGCGTGCGGTGAAGCCGCTCCACTTCGGCGCGGAACCCGTCAGGATCGACAAGCTGGTCCAGAATCGACTGCAACGTCCTCCTGTCGTCGCGATGGGCTGCACCTGGCGGCATATTCCATAAGCGGGCGAAAGCGGCGTTCGAATATAGGATCTCCCGATCCGCGCTGACAAGAAGGACCCCATCCGGCAGCGCATCCAGTGCGCGCTCGAAAATCGAGCTCGGGTTCTCCTTCGAAAAGGATGGGGTACTCGCTAACATTACTGCACCGCATTGCTACTGAGCGCGTACGCTTAGCAGATGGGGTATGAAAATTGGATTAGCGATCTCCGGCGTTCTGAGGTCCGCAGGAGCACGTGGGGCAGTTGGTTTGCTACCTCGCACACTGACGATCGTGCGTCTTCGCCTCTGCCCATGGGAACGCGCTTGAGCATCATCATGGGGATAGTGCATCTGTTTCTTGAAGGACATCAAAGAGGCTGATTGCAAGCCGGAGTGTCAGAAAAGGGTAGGGACTCAGAACGCTTATAACTCCAAACCGAGAAGACCTGTTTTCCCTCTTCAAAGGAGCAAGCTATGCCTCGATAAGGTGAATTTCCGGTCGTTGTAATTAAACGCTTTTCCCCTCGTAAGTTTCATTAAGTTGACTGTAGGTTGATAGATTTTGCGGTTTTCGAAGAAACTAAAAGCCGTCCTCATTGATTTATCCCAGCCACGTGGAGCGGCCGTGATCCGCACGATTTGGCGGTTTGAAGGTGTGGTCTATCATTCACACTATGTTCAGTGCGCAATATAATGGATGTCCTAACCAGAGACGAGATCGTCCATCCGGATGGAGCCTATTAGCCGCTATTTTTAAGGGCGAACCCATCCACAGGCGGTGTGAATGCCGGTGCGGCAGCTTCGCGCCTCAACCCTATCGAAGAGCTCGATCGCGAACCTTGGCGAACCCCGACGGGTAATTCTGAAGCCGAATGTCTGCATGGTTGGACAACGCGTAATTGATTTAGCCACCGATCCTGGATGGTATGAAGCGCCTTGGCACTTCAATGCAGAAGGGTAACCCATGACGATTTTTGTCGGTTTGGATGTGAGCGACAAGACCAGTCACGTGCGCGTGGCTGATGCGGACGGTGTTGTGTTCAAACGCGACGTCGTGGCGAGCGATCCAGACCTCCTTGCCAAGTGGATCGGCAAGCACTGTCCTGGCATAGTCCGTATTGTGCTGGAGACCGGCCCATTACGACCTTCTTGTACCATGGCCTGATCGAGCGAAGCGTGCCGGTTGATTGCATCTGCTCCCGTCATCCCAAAGGCGTGCTGGCGGCCTGCGTGAACGAGAGTGATGTGCACGACGCCGAAGGTCTGGCCCAACTTGCTCGCACAGGCTGGGTCAAGCGCGTGCATATGAAGGCGTCAGCAACGCACATTGATCGTGCTGCGCTACGCATCCGCACGCAACTGATTACAACCCGATTAGCGATGGGCAACCAGTTGCGCGGACTCCTGAAGTTGTTCGGCCTGCGCCTGGGCGCTGCTCGAACGCCAGCCAAGCGACACGAGCGGCTGATCGCCTTGTATCAGCGGCGGTTAGATTTCGAGCCGCAGTGAACCTCCGCCGCGCTTCGCCGGATTCACGGTTATGGTATTTGAGTCGGTTGAGCTGAAGCATGCGCCGCGTTCCGCCGCGGCTGCTGACAGGGAAACGGCACGCTGTTAGTTATCGCGGCGACGATCAAGGACAACAGGAGAGCCCGATGCCCCTTACCTTCTCACACCGTGGCTTATGCGTGAGTGATCTCGCCGCGTCTCTCCGCTTCTATACAGATGGCCTGGGGTTCGAGCAGGAGATGGATTATGGCGTGATGGCGAGTGCGGAAATGGCGCTCACCACAGAAATCCCGGATATTGCGCTGCATCCGATTATGCTGATGCATCCCGACGGAATAAAGATTGAGCTACTCCACTTCGAAAACCCACCCGCATTTGGGTCGCGCGAAAGGCGCGCTACCAACCAGTATGGACTAGTTCACCTGAGCTTCTACGTGGATGACATAGACGTCACAGCGGAACGGCTTCGCAAGGCGGGCGGCCACGTCGTAGAGGAAAGCCGCGCGCATTTCGCCGATAATCGGACGACTATGCTCTACTGCACGGATCCGGATGGGATACGCATCGAACTGATGCACGATCCCCGAACACCGGGCCGCTTCTCGCATTCTGGTATCTGCGTCGAGTCTGTTGATGCTGCGCTTTCCTACTATCATGCGCTAGGCTTCGAGCCCGCGGAGAACTACGTCCTCGACGGCGGGTTCGACTGGCTCGCCAAGATCAATGAAGTTGCGGGCATTAAGCTGCGCGCGCAGATGGTACGCGATACGCAGGGCAATACCATCGAACTACTTGAGGTCTACGAACCTGGCAGCTTCGGACCGCGAGAGCGGCGCAAGCTCAATCAGATAGGTCTCACACATCTCGCTTGGTGGACCGATGACATCGACGCCGTGCGTGCGAAGCTCATCGAGGCAGGCGGAAGTTGGGCAGACCACGTGACTAGCTGATCCGGTATTGAGTATCCGGCACGCGTCATCAATAGCCGTAAGCAGCGGCACTCAATTTCAAAGGTTCAGGATGGTGCGATCACAAACACCTTCCAGCGAAGGAAGCGAAGACCTCGCTGAGGAGCGCACTGATTATGCAGAGAACCGGACGGACTGGGCCGAGGACCGTACGGCAATGGCAAATGAGCGAACATTTGCGGGATGGATGCGAACAGCTTTTGCCGCGATCGGTATCGGCATTGGGTTCAACGCCCTCTTTGACAGGCTCGAACCCGCTTGGGTCCCCAAAGCGATTGCTACGCTGTTCATACTTCTTGGTTGCATAATAGTATATTTAGCGCAGCTGCGCGCCTGCAGTGCGTTTAAGCGATTATCCGCGCATGCTATCGAGAAGCCAAAGACCTTCCGTATTCGTACGATGAGTTTTCTCGTTATTTTTGGTGCATTGCTATTGATCGCTGCCTTCTGGAGTCTGTCCATGAAACCTGGAAAGTAGACGCCCGTGTCACGACACCTCGTCACAAAACGGATTATTAGAAAGTTGAAAAAGCTGACCGGTCTCCACCGAGTGGTTCGGGTGGATTGTTAGTGCATTATTGCCTGCGGCGCCACGGCCGCCGGGAGGTGGAGCGAAGCTGAACAGGAGCGTCTGTTCGGGGAGGGCGTATTTTCCCCAATTATAGAACTTGGCTCAATGAGCTTTGGAAATCATGCCACACCCACCGGGTAGAGAGCGCTGAGCACCAAGAAGGAGCCTTACTTCTTCAGGCAACGCGCCGCTGGGGTTCATTTGTCTGTTCAGCCAGAAATGCCATCATGGCTTCCGCTTCTAGCGGGCGCGCAATGTGATAGCCCTGTCCATAGTCGCAGCCTTTAGCTCTTAACGCAGCAAGAATCTCCTCGTTTTCCACACCTTCCGCGACGACCTGCATGTCTAAGGCATGGGCAAGTTCTATAGCAGAATTGACGAGGATGGAGTTGGATCTGTCGCCAATCATTTTCATGACGAAAGACATGTCGATCTTCAGCTCGTCGGCCGGGAACTGCTCTACATAGGCCATGGTGGACTGGCCCGTGCCATAGTCATCGATAGAAAGACGTAGGCCCAATGCCTTTAGTTCACGCGCTGCAGAAAGCGCTTCATGCCGCCCGTCAATAAGACCCGTTTCGGTGATTTCCATCGTGAGAAGGGCAGGGGGAATGGCGGCCTCCCGTAAGGTTTCGGCGACAAACGACACGAATTTTGGATCAGCGAGATCATTGGTAGAGATGTTAACTGCTACACCCACTTCCAAACCGCGCTGGCGCAGGATTGCGACCATCCCGGCAGCCTCAGTAATGACGAAACGGGTGAGATCGCTGATACTTCCATTCGCTTCCGCCAAAGGAATGAATTGGTCAGGGTAGATCGGCCCTCGCTCAGGATCCTGCCATCGCACAAGTGCCTCTACATGTTCGATCGCTCCACTGCGGATGCACATCTTCGGCTGATAGACCAAGCGCAGATGGCCAACCTCAATGGCCTTTCGCAACGTATTCGCAAGACCAACTCGCCAGCGCTCATTATCTCGGTCTTGCTGGCCCGACAAACTTAGCCTCCGTTTACCTTCCTCTGCTTGGCTGAGCGCAAGAAGTGCGCGGTCTATTCGTGATGAGAACGGATCGGCGCTTTGAGCGGGGAGATCAAAGCCAGCGTTAACGCGGATATCGGCATGAACATCGCCTTGCTCTGTCACCCGAACAAGGTCGAGCTCAAGCCCTGCGAACCATATTTCTGGGTCACAGGAAACAGAATCTACCAGAACAGCAAAAAGATTGCTGCTTAGTTGATAGACGGCTGCGTTTTCACTTCGGAAAGAAATACGCTCTGACACTCTGAGCATAAGCCCCTGTGAGGCCTCCACGCCAAAGGCAGAAGATATTTTGTCATATGACTGCACCCGAACAAGCGCGAGTGCCTTTCCGCTGGACCCATCTGTTGCGAGCTCTCGTTCCAGCAAGCGTCTGTTGGGCAACTGAGTAAATGGGTTGAGGAGATCCCGCCGACGAAACTGCAAACGACCTTCTATGCCAAGGCCCGCGATCAAGACGATAGCCCATGCTGCCACCGGCGTCGCCATGTTGAGAACGAGGCCATATTCGCCCTGTAAAAAGGTGACAACGATGACAGCGCTCGTAGCTCCTGCCGCCGCCACTGCAACAAAGCGGCGCGTTTGCCCGAACATAATTACCAATGGCAGCGCGGCGATCAGCGCCAGCA
The DNA here is from genome assembly GCF_054740865.1 of Pacificimonas sp. ICDLI1SI03. Classification (NCBI taxonomy): domain Bacteria; kingdom Pseudomonadati; phylum Pseudomonadota; class Alphaproteobacteria; order Sphingomonadales; family Sphingosinicellaceae; genus Pacificimonas; species Pacificimonas sp. ICDLI1SI03. The sequence continues at coordinate 805,620 of NZ_JBSQAU010000001.1, read as the reverse complement.
GTGCCGAGGCCTGGCGAGACAGGGGAACGAGGGGAGTTTCATCCAGCAACGTTTCCGCTGCTAGAGCTTGGACGACGACACCAGGAAGGAGTCCATGGCCCGGAATGTGATAGCGATCACCAAGCTCGATTGCCGTAGCGCCAATCAGTACGCGTTTCCCAGAGATAGCTGAGGGGTCAAAGTCGCCTCTTAGCACGTCGACGAATGACAAGCGTCCTATAGTGTCTGGGTCAATGGCGTAGTCTATGACGACGGCCTCTGTATCAGGCAGATTTGCTTCCGCCGTCAGTGTCGCGAGCGAGGGACGCAAAATTCCATTAATCTCAGTGGCGACTGGATAGGTCCGAACCGCTCCATCGGGATCAGGCATCACGTTCGCACTGCCGACAAAGCTACTGGCTCGCAGTGCGGGCAACGGGAGCGATGCCGTACGCCGCGATCCCCCTTCCACATCCTGTTCAAAGGCGGCCAAAATCACCGTTGCTGACGTCTTCTCCAAGGCGGCTCCCAATGCGGCATCGTCTACAGATGACTGCTTTGATGAAAAATCGACGTCGAAAGAAATCAGGCGAGGATCCGCTGCAGCGATCTTAGTAAGTGCCTCCGCGTGGAACTTCCTGGGCCAGGGCCACTGCTCTAATGCCTCGATGCTTTTGGCATCGATCTCAACGATTGTGATTTCACCAGATGCCGGGGTGTCACCCAAGCGGGTCTGGACGTCGAGTAGCATGCGCTCGAAGGGTGCAAGGAAGCCAAGGAGCCCGGCGACGATAGCGACACCCAGCATGGTGAGGAGCATCGCACGAGCATACTTGGGATGACCGACAAAGCTGGCGACCATAATTACCTGACGTGCATCGATGGTCGTCCTGAGCGGCCGTTACCCACCGATTCAGGTAGGGTGTCAATTCGAGCATCCGCGTCTGGCCGCTGAGGTGCGGAAGGCGTCGTCGAAATGTCGTTAAATTCAGGCGCGATCGTAGCGACGTCGGGCTTACCGCCGCCATTGCCATTATCGGGAGCGTTCGGCGCGCCGTCGGGCTTGCCGCCGCCCTCACCCTTGCCGGGAGTGCCTGGTCCGGCGTCCGGCTTGCCGCCGCCATTGCTGTTGTCAGGCTCCTTGCCGGGAGTGCCTGGTCCGGCGTCAGGCTTACCGCCGCCATTGCTGTTGCCAGGCTCCTGGCCGGGAGTGCCCGGCGCGACGTCGGGCTTGCCGCCGCCATTGCCAGGCTTCTTGCCGGGAGTGCCTGGTCCGGCGTCCGGCTTGCCGCCGCCAATGCTGTTGCCATTCCCATTGCCGGGAGTGCCCGGAGCGACGTCGGGCTTACCGTCGCCATTGCCGTTGCCATTTCCATTGCCGGGAGTGCCCGGAGCGACGTCGGGCTTACCGCCGCCATTGCCGTTGCCATTTCCATTGCCGGGAGTGCCCGGCGCGACGTCAGGCTTACCGCCGCCATTGCCGTTGCCAGGCTCCTTGCCGGGAGTGCCCGGAGCGACGTCGGGCTTACCGCCGCCATTGCCGTTGCCAGGCTCCTTGCCGGGAGTGCCCGGAGCGACGTCGGGCTTACCGCCGCCATTGCCGTTGCCATTTCCATTGCCGGGAGTGCCCGGCGCGATGTCAGGCTTACCGCCGCCATTGCCATTGCCAGGCCCCTTGCCGGGAGTGCCTGGTCCGACGTCAGGCTTGCCGCCGCCAATGCTGTTGCCATTCCCATTGCCGGGAGTGCCCGGAGCGACGTCGGGCTTACCGCCGCCATTGCCGTTGCCATTTCCATTGCCGGGAGTGCCCGGCGCGACGTCAGGCTTACCGCCGCCATTGCCGTTGCTCTCATTCGAGCCGGGAGTCTCAGAACGCTCCCCTCCTCCAGTGTCAGGGTTGACGACAGAACGCGGTTCTACAGCCACCTTTGTGGCTGCGGCGTCGAGTGCCGCTGCTTGCACGAATGCTTCTGGGCCTGTTGTTGGCGATATCTCGGTGATGAGTCCGTCGGTTGCACTTGCAATATCCACGCGCGGAGCTGAGATCACCCGTTCAATCCGCGGAGCCGGGGCTACCTGGGCCTTCTGTACAACTGGCTGCTCAGCTGGAGCGACGCTTTCTTCGAGGGCGGCTTGCTGCTGACTGGGGGTCGCTCGCTCCGTTGGACTGGCAGGCTCTGCGGGCGGTGCTACAGGTGCACTGGGATCGAGGATTTCCACGCTTCCACCGGCTCTTACCATTGCTATGTCACCAGGAGTGACGAGAACCTGAGACAAACCGTCAAGCGCCTCCACCGATACTGCACCTTCCGTCACCTGAACGGAGGCCTCAGCGGCACCTACGGTCACAGAAAATTTCGTACCCTTTACGACGGCGGCCAGATAAGGCGTGCGCACCTCGAAATGCGGCGTCGCCTTCTTCTCGATCTTAAAGAGAGCGGTGCCGAAATCCTGTAATACTTGTCCTAGCGAACGCTCCGCCTGCACCTCGGGAAGCCTTAGACGAGATTCTGGCGCCAGGATTACATATTCCTGGTCGCGGGTCAGGACTGCACGGCCACCCTTACCAGTTTGGATGGCGTCACCCGCCTGCAAGGACGCACCACGTGAGAGCGCGACGTTCTGCATCCCAGGGCGCGTCAGTACGACGTCTCCCGACATCTCGGTGACCTTCCAGCTAGGCGCTGCGAGAGCCGCGGCGCTCCAGAGGAAGATGACAGCAAGAAAGCTGAGCAAGCGTGCGACAGACATGAGCGAACCCTTTTTTGGCGTGAGTGCCACCGCCCCTCGAGGAGCGCAGAACCTTTAGAGTGGCACTAGCTCATTAACGGTCCGTATCGTTTTGCGGTTAACGCCCAGAAATGTCTGTTTTTCTCAACGTTTTATTAGAGATGCTGCCGTAGAGGCGCCGCTGGTCCAGTTTTTAAGCGGAGTTTCCATGTCGCGTGCTTCAGTTCAGTGCCGCACCAGGCTGATCAGATTGGCTCTCATGTTCAGTGGCTGCTGGTCTATGTCCGCCTATGCTCAAGATCCCTCTGCCTTGGACCCGATGCGCATTGAGGAAGGGATTGCCGAGCTTGAGTCGCAGCTGAACTCGCCTCCGCCTCGTCAAAATATGCGCGCGGCAGACCTGCAAATAGCTCCCTTCATCCTTAGCGGGGTGCAGGTCTTAGGCAGAGAGGCTTTAGATCCAGCGGCAGTTGCGGCAGCGTACGAGCCTTATCTCGCGACACTGGTTGGGACGCAGGAACTATCCGAAATCATCTCAGCCGTCGGAGAGGCATATCAGGCAGCCGGGCATACCCTCACGCGAGTTTATATTCCGCCGCAGACATTATCGTCAGGCATTCTACGCCTGCAGGTCGAGGAGGGTCGCCTCGGGGAACTCCGAATTACTCGCGATGGGCAAGCTGCACCGGAATATGCAAGATTCTTCCGCTCAACCTCTGCCGAGGGACCTCTGGGGGCAGAACAGCTCAAAAGCGCTGTGCTTGCTCTGGAGGATCTACCGGAAGTAAATGCCGTCGACGCGACGCTCGTTCCAGACGCGGTCTTGCAAAGCGTCTACCGGCTCGACGTCGAGATCACACCACAGGATGCGGGCAATTACGTCGTGCTGGACGGATATGGCTCGAAGTCCGTGGGGCCGCTGCGCGCATATGGTCTGTTTTCAGCTAACCGCCTGCTTTTGCCCGGCGACGAGTGGAAGCTAAGATTGGTAACTGTACCTGACCGACCAAACGAGTTCCTCTCTGCAGAAATTGACGGAGCATTCGCAGCGGATGGCAAAGGAAACCGCATCGGCTTCAATCTGGGCAGCAGCCGCATCGAACCTCAAGGAGTGAACGGCGTCGGCCGAAGCGTGCGCGGCGGTGTGCGCTGGGAAATGCCGCTGGCGCGGGAGCGAGAAAGTGGCACCTGGCTAAACCTTGGTCTCGACCTGCGCGATAATGACTTTGAGCGGGACGGACGTATGGCTCGGGAGGATTCGATCCGTGCCGCCCGGATCGGGATCTTTACATATAAACAGACGGAAGAGCACCGTGTTCGCGCTAACGTCGCTCTTAGCCAGGGGCTACCCATATTGGGCGCCTCTGTTGAGGGCGATGAGTTGAGCTCGCGCATTAATGCTGAACCCGCGTTCACTATTTTCCGCATGAACGCCAGCTATCGTCGCAGCTTGTCGCCCGAGTGGCGCGTCGAGATCGGGGGCACCGGACAAATGGCAAGTGGACCGCTCCTGTCTTCTGAGCAGTTCTTTTTGGGCGGCGCAGTGCTCGGACATGCGTTCGATGATGGCGATATCGCGGGTGATATGGGGATTGGAGGAAGCGCCGAAGTCAGCAATGTACAATCCCTTAGCGGCGGCAAAGACTATCTGATTCTTTCAGCCCTCGTGGAGGCCGGTCTTGCCGATTATCGGATGATAAGCGGGCTTCCCGCACAGTCACTTTCTTCGGCAAGCGTCGGCGCAAGATGGTTGACGGGCGATCTCGACCTCGGCGCGGAATTGGCAGTTCCGCTGCACATTGACAGTCTATTCGTCGAAAAGAATGCTGCACGTCTTCGCTTCCGTTTGATTTACCGAATATAAAGGCTGCCAGGCGATGGCTGACCAATAAGGCCGCAAATAATTGGCCATCTCATTTCAATCGGTCTGTCGTGTAATTGCGCCTTGCGTCAGGTTGGCGTTATGATTGCGGTCACTACAGTTAACGGTATGCACCCCGGAAAAGGTGGCATGAATACCATTTGTGGCTAGCCGTGCCGCCGTCACTGCTCCAAATTTTTGCTATTAGCCCTCCGAAGGAAAAGCTGAATGCCGACAAAGCGCTCACCTGACGAAATCATCAGCAAGCTGCGGGAAATCGAGATGGCATTGGCGAACGGTCTATCCACAGCGGAAGCCTGTCGTCGGATCCCGGTCAGCGAGCACACGTATTACCGTTGGCGAAAAGAGCAGGAACAGGTGACGACGGACCAGGCGCGGCGAATTAAGGAGCTGGAGAAGGAAAACCAACAGCTTAGACGAGCAATCTGTCAAATGAATTTCGACAATCGAACTTGGAAAAGACGCAGGTCAGGATAAGCCCGTGCGGAGGATCGTGTCGATTAAACGCAAAGTTTCGTGACGTCCGAACGTTATAATTGCCGGCACTGGAGCAGTGCGGCCGGAAGGGTTGTGACCCGCTACTCCGAACAGCCATCGGAGCGCTAAGGACATCCGGCGTCTGCGCCGGAGGGAAGCCGTCGGGTCACGCCGACACCGTCTCACGAAGACAGCTCTTCGCGACCATTTAGCATGGGGAGCGCCGCTCCCGGCGCATACACTGCCGCCACACGAAACTAAGCAACGTCGCGATGTATGCTGTATTTGCGAATTTTTTCCGAAAGCGTCGTTCTCTGCAGCCCCAGCAGGCGGGCCGCATCAGCGACGGTGTGATGCGTTTTGGCGAGCGCCGATTCGATGAACTTCATTTCGATATCCTCAAGGATTTGCTTGAGATTGACGTTCCCGCGCGCGATCTGATCAAAGGGGCTATCCTGTTCGCTCATGCCCTCCGGATTATTTAACGGCACAGGCGGAGTCGCAGGCGCCATCGGTTGCGGCGCAAAGGCCGCGCGCGGCAGCGGCGAAACCTGGTCGCCCGCTGCGATCTGTTCGCGCATACGCCCCAGCGACAATAAAAAGTCGGCGCCGGCAGCATCGACCTGCTTGCCGCGATAGAGGACTGACGCGCGCTCCGCCCAGTTTTTCAGCTCACGCACATTGCCCGGCCAGTCATAATCGGTCAGCCGGTCAATAGCATCCGGCGTCAGGGTGAAGGCCGGCGCGCCGTCGCCGAAGTGATGTGCGAAATGTTCCGCCAGTTCGGCGACGTCCTCTTTCCGCTGATTGAGGGGCGGCAGGTGGATGGGGAAAATGTTCAGGCGATAATAGAGATCTTCGCGGAATTCGCCGTCGGCGATCCGGCCGGGAAGATCGCGGTGTGTTGCCGTGACGACGCGGGTGTTGAACGCGCGGGTGCGGTTGTCGCCGATCCGTTCGAACACGCGCTCTTCCAGAACCCGCAGTAGCTTGACCTGCATGTCGAGCGGCATGTCGCCGATTTCGTCCAGGAACAGCGTTCCGCCGTCGGCCGCCTCGAACCGGCCAAGCCGCGCCGCAGTTGCGCCGGTGAACGCCCCCTTTTCGTGGCCGAACAGCTCGCTTTCGATAAGCTCGCGCGGAATGGCACCGCAATTGATCGAGACGACCGGCGCCTTTGCACGCGGCGATTGCCGGTGCAGCAGCTTCGCCACCACTTCCTTCCCCGAACCCGACGGCCCGGTGATCAGGCAGGTGGCGTCCGATGCCGCAACCTCGCGGACGAAATAGCGGACGGCCTGAATTGCCGCGCTGGATCCCAGCAATTCATGCGACGTCGCTATGGCGCCGTTAGATAAAGAGCTACGCATGAAAAGGATCCCAGCCGCAATCTGCCCCTGCATTTTCAACACCCGAGGCAGGCGCAAAAGCAGCAATTCATTGAGGTGGCCAATAAAGACGAGTCTTAACGAAACTCTAAACAGAATCTACGGCATCAACCTAGATCCTGCCTTTCCTCTCAGGCGGGATAGACCACAGGCTCAGGTAATTCGGGCTTGCGACGTAAGTCGGACAGCATACTACGCTTGTTCAGCAGGCATTTGAAAAACAAAGGCTGTTTCGCTGCCAATCGAATGAGCAGATAGGGGTCCCCCCGTGCGCGTTGGCAATCTAAGAAGAGATGTAGAGATCAAGACCGAGGGTTTTAAGGCTTGATCTGACTTCACCCCTCGAGAACGGCGCAAATAGACGCTCCATGGTGTCTGGAGAGATCGGGTCGCCACTATTCTTCGATGGTGTCCGTCTTCAGAACATTTGGCAGGCTCTCGTGGTAGCGCCGGTGAATATAGTGTTCGACGAACGCCTCGATCTGGGCCTCAAGGTCGCCAGGCGGGAAGTAGTTTCCAGCAGGATGCGGTTCTTGAGTGTCTAGTCCCAGCGTTCGATCTTGCCTTGTGTTTGCGGATGCATGGGAGCGCCGCGCACATAGCTCATATTCCGGACCTCGATGTATTCTGCCAGTTCGTCGGCGATGTAGCTGAGACCATTATCGCTGAGGAGCCGGGGCTTGTGCAGCACCGTGGCGCTGCCACAGCCCAAGGCTTTCAGCGCGAGGTCCAACGTATTGGCGACATCCACGGCCCGCATATTGGTGCACAGCTTCCAGGCGATGATGTAGCGCGAGAAGTCGTCGAGCACGGTCGACAGATACATCCACCCTCCGCCTGCTTTCCAACGATGCTACGCATCGCCGGAACCTTGGCAGGCTCCGCCCCAGCCGATGATCTTAAAGTAGGTGAAGTCGGTCTGCCACATCTCATTCACCCTGGTCGTTCGGGTATGGAAGCGATCGGCGGCCTTCATCACGACATACGCGGGGCTAGTGATCAGATCATGGGCCTTCAACAGCCGATAAGCCCTTGCTTCCGATACGAAGTAGCGCCGTTCATCCGTGAACCGCACCGCCAGTTCGCGCGGGTTTAGTTCGGACTGCTCCAGCGCCCGCTCCATGATCTGATCCTGTTCGGTATCAGGGATGCGGTTCCACACACGGCCTGGTGACGACGGCCGATCGGCAAGCGCCTCCGGCCCGCCATCTTGTCCTCGGCCGAGAAGTGCCGCCGCGTCGCGCGGCGAATGTCCGTCAGGACAAGCTCCGCAGAGACCCTCACCGGCGGTTTTTTCGAGGACGATTTTGGCTCCGTCACTTCGACAAAGCCCAAGTCCTTCTTGAATCACAACCTCAAATCCGTGTGTTGACGGCGGACGAGCGTCAAAGTCTTTAGCAGCGCTTCGGACGAGCCACCCTCCGTCGCGGCCGAAATGCTCCGCATTCTCGCCGTGGATGATGATGAGATCATCCTGCTCAACACGTCAACCATTCTTGTGGAGAGGGGTCACGAGGTCCCGCAGGTCCATTCTGGCAGATCAGCTTTAGAGATCCTCGATAAAGATGGGGATCTGATGATTACTGACTTCGCTATGCCCAGCTTGACCGGTGCGGAACTGATCGAGAGGGCGCGCGCGTAAGCCAGATCTCAAGGTGATCGTTGCCTCAGGATGTGCGATCTGCCCCGCGGAACGGTGGGGGGGCGTCCATCGTCCTGCGAAACCCTTCAGTGTGCGCGATCTCGCCGACGCCATTTCTTCTGACTTAACGGCCTTTGAAATGTTACGTCCCAGGTGGAGAAAAACAGAACCTTGGGCCCCAGGCCGCGAGAAGAGTGTATTCAGAAAATCTCGTTTACACCGAACCGGTCGGTAGTCCCTGGAACCTTTCAGCGCAAAGTAATGCATTGTTAGTGACATATCCGAAATGATCTGTTATGCAATCCGTGTGGGTCAGATACGCGATTGGGGGGCGGCCCGTGACGCAAATCGAACGAGCAGCTCGCGCACTAGCGAAAGCGCAAAGCAGCACAAGTGATTGGGAATCGCTGGACAAGCGATTGCAGCAGACGTTGAAAAACCAGGTCCGCGCCGTTCTCGAGGCGATCCGCATACCGAGCTACGCCCAAACCCGCGCCGGTCAGGACACTGCCGACGCAATTACCGAGAGTCGAACCAGTAGCGTCTGGCAGACGATGATCGACAGCATACTTGCGGAGCAAGACTGACAATATCTAACCAATGGTTTGTTGGAATAAGCCGTCAGTTAAGACCGCAAGCTGTTCTGGTTCGGACCAACACTTTTCCACCCAGCTTCTTGACCTTGCGCTGCTTTCAAGACGAGCCGAGAATTATCGTCGATCTTTTCGGCACATTGTCACTGAGCTAGCATCCGCCGCCGCAAACGATGACTCTGCGGAGTTCGGGACATGTTTAGCTGCAGCTGAACCAAGTCTGGTATGAACCGATGCGGTTGATCCAGCTTTGCGAGCTAAACGCAGTAAATCGACAAAGGGCGGACAGGCTCCTGCTTTTGCTGGGAACGAAAACGCGAGATCGGTCAAGAATGCGTGGTCAAGATTCGTACCTCTTGTCTCCGCTTCTACAATCGGCGTTGATCTCGTACTTCATGTTCCCCCAAAAATACCTTGCCGTGCGCACACGTTATCGAAAATTTACATTTCGACATTAGAGAAAATTTTTATAATTAGAGCCAATAACCGTCCACATAGCGTGGCGGGGTGGCCGATTATCGCGCCATGTTGGCCAGCTGTACATAAACGAACGGCAGCTTGCAAAGCTCGGATCAACGCCCCCGAACGTCTGCTGTTCAGGCGGATGCCGCCATCCTTCTAACACCTCATCTGTGTAAACTGTGATCCTCGCACTTGAAGCGGCGCGGTTTGGGATTTTCGTATTCGACGCCCCCGAATTTTCAGGGGGATTTTGGAACGGACGCCTAGTATTTTTCATGCCGGCGATGAGTGCCAGGAAATCCATACCCGGCGCAGGGATTATGAACTGCCGTCACGGCGTACGGGCGGATCTTCGCGCGCAAGCCGTCGAGCAGTTGCCGTCGTTTGCGTCACAAACAGCCCAATGAGCAGGAAGCCTGCGCAGCCAACGAACAAATCGAAGCCATTCAGCTGCCAGACGATTGGTTCCTCTGGTCCGACGATCCACATTGTCGCCGTTAGCCCAATCAGAATGATCCTCAGTTCAGTAGGACCAGCATTGAAGTAGGACAGGCGTAGTTCGCCCATAACGCGCACCGATAGAAACGCGTGGATCGACATTAACAGATATCCGGCGAGGGCAATCAGCGCTACTTCAAGCTCTACGTACGAGCTTAAGCCAATGCCCACCACCACAAGCGCCGTGGCGAACCCATCGCAACTGTGATCGAGAAAATACCCATATCGCGGCCGTTCGATAGCGCGAAACCGTGCGAGGCTCCCGTCCAGCGAGTCCCCGAACCAATGGAGAACATATCCCCCGATGGAAAGTGCCAGCCAGTCGGAGTTGACGTTGCTTGCTAGATAGCCTGCAAAAACCAGCACTGCGCCCATCATGCCGGCGAAGGTCAACTTGTCCGGCGTCACCCATTGAGGCAGGATACCACAGATCCGAGTGAGGACGCGCCGCTCAACGCTTGCAACAAGGCTGTCTTGGGTGCGCTGGATCGGCGCTTTGCCGACTTTCTGGAGTGATTCCGCCATTCTCTGCCCGAAAAAGGGTAAACTATTGCAATTGTAGCACGCCCTGTCCACCGAAGCGGCAAGGACGGTGCATCGGGAAGCCTGAGAAGGGGCCAGAATACGCGTTCACCTACCGTAAGCGGGTCTTCAAAAAGAGGGGATGCCTGATTGGGGAGGTGCGCAATTCGATGCTTGTCGTCGAGCTATATTCCTCGTCGGCCGCAATTGGCCCGAGTTCTTCGCCATGCGCTTATTACCATAGCCATATGAGACCCGCCAAACCGATCACAATGCGATACCACGCGAAAGGACTGAAACCATAGCGGGAGACAATTGCGACAAACGCCTTCACCACCAAGAGCGCTGTGAAGAAGGCTGCGGTAAACCCGACGGCAATGCTCGCGAGGGCATCTGCATCGAGAGCTGCCCGATTCTGAAACAGATCATAGGCCGTCGCCGCAATCATCGTCGGTACTGCGAGAAAGAAGCTGAACTCAGCAGCAGTTTTGCGCTCGACCCCTGCACCGAGTGCGCCCATGATGCTGGCGCCGGAGCGGCTCACGCCAGGGATCATCGCAAGGCACTGAACGGCGCCAATCAGAAGCGCCGTGCGGGCACTGATCGCTTCGACAGAACGGAAGCGCACTGTCTTCACCGTTCTTTCAAGGAGCAGGATTGCAACCCCGCCTGCGATAAGTGCAACGCATACGACGCTTGGGCTCCCCAAGAGGGCGCGGATCAGCGGGTAAGCGACTGCGCCGATTGCTAAGGCCGGAAGGACAGCTATCAAAACGTTTCTGGCGAACTTCCATGCATTGTCATCGCCTCTGCACATTCCCAATGCCACGTCTGCAAAGCGTCGATGATAAACGACGATCACCGCCAGGATTGCGCCAAGCTGAATTGCAATCTTGAAAGATTTGGCGGCTTCTCCTTCGAATCCAATCAGTGCCCCCGCAAGAATCAAATGCCCGGTCGATGAGACCGGCAAAAACTCAGTGAGGCCTTCGAGGACTCCCAGGAGAGCAAGCATCAGGATTGGCAAGGCGGCTTCCGATATGGAGAGGGAGGAATAATGGGCCACTGAACGGTTAGTACGGCGTCTAGGCGAAAAGCAGGCCTGATCAAATGTCTCCTTATTCTCCCCACATGCGAATGAGGTTACCGATGGTTTTGTCGAATAAAATCCCGTTCTCTCCATTCGGCACGCCTGTGCGAAGCCGCTCGAGATCATAGAGAAGCTCGCGTTGATCGCCCCGACGGATAAAGCTTTGAATCCAGCCCACGCAAGCGAGACGAACACCTCGCGTGATGGGACAAACCTCATGAAGATCACCGGTTCTATAAAATACCGCAGAGCCGGCGCTCGGTTTGAACTCGTGGCACCCACCTGCGTTCTTGATGAGCAGCGAGCCGCCCTAATATGCAGCAGGGTCTGAGAGAAATACCGTAAAGCTTATATCCGTTCTGAGAGGCCCCCCGTATCGGTCGCGCATGACCGCGTTGTCAGTGTGTAAACCATAGCTCTGGCCCTGCCCGTAACGGGAGAGGATAAGGCGCGACCAGCGAAGAGGTCTGGCCCAGGAACTTACGAGGGGATGGCTCTCGAGGATTAGCTGTAGTCGGTTGCAGAGGGCGATCACCTCAGGATCATCACCTCGCGCTTGCTCATTGTTCTTGACCTGACCAGCAGCATTGCCCGCAGTGGCTGATCCGTCGCTAAAAGGAGCGATCGCCAGGTCCTCGCGGATCGAAAGCACTTCCTGCAAACTCAGTAATTCCAGTATGACAATCACGGGGGGCTTCCGTTCATTGCTGCCGAATTTCTTCGGCAGTGAGAAATTCTTTGCGGGGAAGGGACACTAGCACTTTCCGACTGTCCTTGTGGCACCTTAGCATCCCGCCTATCTCTCCCACACGTTAAAGCTCACAGATCGGTGCCTTCAGCCGGCTTCGCCTGCGCTGCTGCCGGTCGTTTTTGAACAGCTCGCGCTCGCGGGCAGTGGCACGTTTTGAAAGGAAGCCCCAATGCCTCTTCTCCTTTGTCCGAATGATAACAGTTCTATGCGAACGGTTGACCGTGACGGCGTTCAATTCGACATGTGCCCGACCTGCCGCGGCGTCTGGCTGGATCGGGGCGAACTCGAAAAGCTGATGTCCGTTGGCGCTGAGAACGCCGCGGCGCCGAGACAAGCTGATATCCAGCACGCCCCATCACCTCAGCAGCCCTCGAGCGCAGGGTATGGCGAACGAGGAGAGCGGGGTGAGCGTGGCGAACGAGGAGAATATGGTCACGGGCATGGGGGCTATCGCAAGAAACGCAGCTCGATTTTCGATATCTTCGACTGATACCCCATTCCAGAACGCCAGAGGTCTAGCGCGTCGGATGAGGCGTTTTCGATTTCCATAGCGCGACACAGGTAAATTTGGCTATGTCTCCGCCCATATGTTGCCTTCAAAACGGCGGCTTTGTCGCGCTCGCCCGTTGTAGCGGATTGTCCATTAAGGGCCCATTGCCATTGGCGGCGGGTGCCTGAATGTTTGGCAGCTGTCGACAGGCAAACTGAAGCAGGACTTACGACTTTGTTGGCGGCATGAGTCGGAGTTCTAAGGCGCGCAGGAATGGCCACATTAGGCAGTTCTGCAACTGCAGCGGCCCTCTGAAGCACGACTCAATTGCGGATATCCACTTTCACCGCCACATAGGACATATGTCCGCCGACTGCTGTTCCGCCAAGTCTACCGAACTTGAAAAGCTCGCCCGCCAGCGTGACCAGCGGCGCGTGCTGGTTATCGTATTGGCGATCAACGCCGTTATGTTTGTGCTCGAATTCGGCGCGGGGGTCGTTGCGGGGTCCACTGCGCTGATGGCCGATGCGTCGGACATGCTCGGCGACGCCGTAGTCTATGCGGTCAGCCTTTATGCACTCACGCGCTCCGATCAGTGGAAGGCGGGGGCTGCGATGCTCAAAGGGGTGGTGATCCTCACCCTCGGCATCGGGATCGCAGTCAACGTGGTATTCAAGATTCAGAGTGGGGTACCGCCGTCTTCCACCCTGATGCTTGCGTTTGGCGGACTGGCACTCGGCGCCAACTTCATCTGCCTGCGCCTTCTGACCCGCTTCCGCCACCAGGACGTCAATATGGCGAGCACCTTTGAATGCTCCCGCAACGACGTGATCAATAATTGCGGCGTGCTATTTGCCGCGGTGCTGGTGTGGTGGTTTGCCTCGCCTTGGCCCGACATTTTTATCGGTTCCCTCATGGCGCTGATTTTCCTGCGCTCGGCACTGCGCGTGATGCGAGAAGCTGCACCTCAGATGCGCGGGGCCTAGGTTCCCTTCCCATAACACTCTTGTCATCTAGTTCGAGCGCGTCAGCCTATTAACGGTCGCCAGGACGGGCTGAACCAACGGCAGCTTTTAGAGGGTGCGCGTGAGGATGGGGGTGGCTGCTTTGATCTTAAACGCTGCCATGTTCCTCGTCGAGCACGGCGGCGGAGCGTCTGCTGACTCTCGCCCGCTTTAGTCAGACGCGTTCGGCTTCTCCTGCAACGCAACAAACCGTGCAATCAGGCGCTGCTGACGCACGAGCACTGCAGCGCATAGTCAGTATTTGGAGGGTGGATTATCGTGGGGAGAATGATATTTCGATACGGCGACGCGGCGGTAGAATTCCCTGCCTCCGTGAAAAACTAAAGCCCGGCATTGTCCCCATAGGCCGGGCTTTAGTTTCGCATCAGCTCCAAGAGCCGAGTTCCTCTATATTCTGGTCACCTGCTAGCGATGCGATGCGGTCCGTTTGCTCCGGCGACGGCGACTCGCGCCAAGTCCGAGCCCCAGAAGGCCAAGTCCAAACAGGCCCAGTGCCGCCGGCTCGGGGACCTGCTCCAACGGCGGCGGAATGTCGGTCGGATCCTCCGGAGCCACGGAGGCAGAGAGGCCGCCAGAGATGCCTTGAATGCGCGCCAGGGCATAATTGCTGCCCGCGTTGGGCCCTTCGGGAGCGCTGTCCAGCAAGAAGTCGGTTGCCACCAGGTTCGCCCCGGTAATATTCAGCACCAGGATTTCATCGGCGTTGAAGCGGAGCGCGCCACTATTTTTGTTAGAGGTCGAAAATTCAAACTCGATATCGAAGAGACCCTGATTACCCGGCGAGTTACGCCCATCCGCGCTCTGGTATATGGTCGCGGGCATTGGGGCGCTGCCGCTCACATAGGTGAACGTCAGGTTCGTGCCGGCTGCGGCGAAGTTGAAGAAGAGGCCGGTGATAAACTCGCCGCCAGAAAGCCCCATCGCATCGACGGTTAGCTGGACCGATCCGGGCGTATCACCATCATCGAACAGAAGGGTGGGCGCGCCGCTAGGGGCATCACCCTCCACTGTTTGGTCGAGAGTGTAAGAAACCACCGTCGCATTGGCACCGGTAACGACTGCCGTCGAAAGGAGAGCAGTCAGAATGATTGCCTTGGTCATCATGAAGTGTGTCCACAAATCAAAGAGGGAACGCTCGGGCCACCCACCATCCCGACAACTTTGTTATAAGCAATAATCATGCCATGCTGTTAACGCTATGAAAACCGGTCTATTTCGCAAATGGGCACTCAAAGAACTGTGAACGGATCCGACGTTTTCAGGCTATTTCTATTCGACATGATTTGACTGTGTCTGGCCAAACCGAGAAAAGCTGACCATGCATCACGACATCAAACACCCTTCGGTTCATTCCCACAATTTCCTGGGAGCCTCGCACGACGCCCACGCCAGGCGCACGCGCTGGGTCGTCGCGCTCACTGCGGCGATGATGGTTGTTGAGATCGCAGCGGGCTTATGGACCGGCTCAATGGCGCTGTTGGCGGACGGCATTCACATGGCAACGCATGCGGGCGCGCTCGGCGTTGCGGCCTTCGCCTATTGGTTTGCCAAACGACATGCCGGAAATCCGCGCTTTACTTTTGGTACCGGCAAGATTGGCGATCTTGCCGGTTTCGCCAGCGCCCTGGTGCTCGCAATGTTTGCGATCGGGATCGCGGTCGAATCTTTTCAGCGCCTGCTGACCCCCACGAGCATAGCGTATACTGAAGCGATCTGGATTGCGTTTCTCGGCCTCGCAGTGAACCTCGCCAGCGCATGGCTGCTAGGCGGGGATCATCATCATGGTCACGGGGGTGACCATTCCCACCATCACGATCATGCGTCGGGCCACACTCATGCCGACAACAATTTGCGTTCAGCCTATCTACACGTTCTGGCGGACGCGTTGACCTCGGTTCTCGCGATCGCGGCGCTTCTGGCAGGTCGTTACCTCGGCTGGGGGTGGATGGATTCTGCAATGGGGTTTGTCGGCGCGATCGTCATTGCCCGCTGGTCCTGGTCCTTGATGCGCGACACCGCTGCGGTGCTGGTCGATGCAGACGTACGCTTTGATCGTTACGACGAAGTCCGTGAGGCTATTGAAGATGGCGACGCGTCCCTCACAGACCTTCACATCTGGCGGGTTGGTCCGGGTCATTACAGCGTGATCGTCTCTTTAGTGGCGGCGAACCCGCTGTCCCCGAGACAGTATGCAGAACGCCTAGCTGTTCATGAGGAATATGCGCACGTTACCGTCGAGGTCCATCGCTGCACAGGGAGGCATTCTCTGCTTCGCGCGGCTTGATCGCAGCAACGACAGTGTGTGGTCATACGGCGGCGAAAATACATCCGCCGCCGCATCTTTATCAGCCCAAAGTGTTAGCCAGTCCGCCGGCGGCGGAATGCGCCCACGCCGGCCAGGCCCAGCCCGAACAGTACCACTGCCGCAGGTGCCGGCACGTCAGCCGGAGGCGGTGCATTGACCAGTTCCCGAGTTATTGATGCGATGTCGAAATCTGTCCCGATGATCTTCGAGTCGAATATGACACTTAATCCATCAATGTCTGTAAAATCGATGCTGCTATAGTCGGAGAAGTTGAAGAAGACGCTTTGCGGGCCGCCGTTGAGGCTTGCCTCCAGCCGCGTCGCGGTAACGGTTTCCATCGTCACGCCGCTATAGAACGTAACGCCAATCTCGACTTCCGCGTCGCCGATTCCGGAAGACATGAAGAGCCGATCGATGTTGACCGCTACGCTGTCATACGCCGCAGCAAAGTTCGAATTTTCAAAACCGAAATAGTCGAGCTGAAGAAGGCTGTTGGCAACGTTGCCATTGCGAACTTCAATAACGTCCGAACCCGCCGCATTTTCGGCGCTGGCGCTGCCGCCGAAGCCACGCCGGGTGAGTGTTGCCGTGCGCGTGCCGCCAAGGATATCGGCTGGTTCGCCTGTTTGCGTGTCAGTGACGGTGGCGCCATTGCTGGTCAGCGAAAAATTCGCATTCATTATGCCGTTGGATGGATCGCTGTCATCCTGAATGAAGTCGACGTGATTAGCCGTCGCTGCCGAGGCCATGCCGAGGGCCGTGCCAGCGATCAGGGCGAGAGAGAGGGAGGTTCTCATAAGTAAGCCTTTCCGCCGTCGAAAAAAAAAGAAATTAACGGCAGCCTGACCAAAGCATGTAGCGTGCCAGAAAAGGTTTTGTGCCTACGTTCAGCAGCTTAGGGAACGACCGGAATGGATATCCGAGGAATACGTAAATATTACCGACACTTACGTATATTTTGACTGCGCGCGGCGATGCCTCCCCGACGTATATGACGCGCAGGCTGGAAGCTCTCATGTTAATAGCTACGCATTCATCTCCCGCCCGGACGCCCAACCTTAAGAGGCGCATGCGCTATTGGAGCAGTTTCTACAGAATTGGCTGGTCGGAGCACTTTGTGGCTGTGTTGTGATTCAGACTTCCTGCTGGTGGCGGGAAGCCAGCATGGATAGCACGAACGCTTTCAGAGGACCTGCGGGAAAGGGTTGTTGCGGCGATTGAGGACATCAGGGGTTGCCACGCGGCTGCTGCACATTTTGGGGTCAGTGCCGAGCGCGATCCGCTGGCAAGAGCGCGCCCTCGGGCTTACGCGCAAAAAAGACCGGGCACGCGACCGAGCAGGGCCGCCCCGACCTCCTGCCGCAGCGCCACGCATGGTTCGACGGCCAGATCGATCTGGAACCCGAACGTCTCGTGTTCACCGCTGAAACCTGAACCGCCCCCAAGATGACCTGTAGTCATGCCCGCTGTCCGAAAGGCGAGCGGCTAAGAGTGGGCTTCCCGCACGGGCACCAAGAGACCGCCACGCTGTTTGCAGGTCTGCGCATGGAGGACGACTGGCACACTAATTTGTTCGGCGAGACTCCCCTTTCGGGGTCGCGCGGCGCTATGGCGTAGCTCCGCGGCTTGGCGTTCCAGTCCGATGGCTTACGGTCCGATACCTTTACCGCCTTCGACTACACCTACAGAGTCCCCGGGGTCTTCACCCAGGTCGAGTACGAAGCCTCTCTCGTCCTGACTTTGGCGGCGAGCGTCCACGTGGATTTCCACAGCGCGTTCGGCACGTAGTTCAGTCGCTCCTTTTTGCGCTCTTCCGACCAAGCAATTGGAGGGTGCGGGGATCGTTCGGCGACGGCATCACGCGTGTGCGGGGGACAGAATTGTTACTGCAAATCCGGCAGGAACGTTTCACGATGACGATAGCTGTGTCTTCGTTGATGCAGACGAACCCGATCTTTTAGACCTTGGTCGACGCGAGCTCCCCCTGACGCCACGGCAAGTCGGTATGTGGGAAAGCATGGCAAGGGACGCACCGGAATAGGGACCTACTACAGCGGCGAGCCGGCGCTGGAAGAGAACCCCTACCGCACTCGCTTACCCCTAAAAATCCATGTCTATATTCTAGACGAAGTGACGCTAGAGAAAATCAGCTTGTTTGCAGATGCGGAGAACCTGCTCGATTTCCGCTAGACGAATTAAGGTCCTTTATTGCTGCCTCGGCGCCAGCGTGCGATGGAGCGTGGATGCCTGGCCCGCTGGAAGGGTTCATCCTGAACGAAGGCTTTCGCTACGGTTGGGAGGGCACTGACCGACTGTGCAGACCCTCCGACCTCTTCTTGCAGGCGAACGGGAAGCATAATAATTGCACGAAATCGCGATCGTGGTTGACCAAGTCACGAACTCTGCCGTTTACAAAAAATCGATAGCGCTCCGCTGCGTTGCCGGAGCTATCACGAGCGGGACTGCAGCCGAGCAGCAGGTTCGATAGACTAAACGAGCCGGCTCGTCTGCAAAGACCGCGTGCGCACTAAACCAAAGGAACTTCTTATGATCGCAGCCATTCGACTTGTCGTTTTTCGCCGAACTTTAGCCGGGTCACTGGTACTTTGTTCTGCGCTGAGCGCCTGCGCTGCGCAGGCTGCCACCTACACCATGTACCGTGATCCGAACTGCGGATGCTGCCTCGACTGGGCTGAGCATGTCGAACAAGGTGGCACGAACAAGGTGACCGCAATCAATCACCCGGACATGGCGCAAGTGAAGACAGAGCGCGGGGTCCCGGCTGACCTGCGATCATGCCACACTATGATCGCCGACGGCTATGTAATCGAAGGCCATGTGCCGGAAGCGGATATCTCACGCCTGCTGAGTGAACGGCCTGAGAACGTCACCGGCTTGGCGGTCGCTGGCATGCCGATGGGTTCGCCGGGGATGGAGCATGGTGACCACCGCCAGCCCTACGAGGTGATCGCTTTCGGCCCTGAGGGCCGCAGCGTCTTTGCAACGTATAACTGACCCGGCGCTGCAAGAGCTACGCCACGAGAAAATCCGTTTTTGTCCGTTTCCTCGTGATCGCCTCGGCTGCACGAGAGTGCAAGTTACTGGCGATTAGTCACGATCAAACGAGCGAATAGCGGAGGTTCGAGATTTGAGTTCCAGTTCACGTCAGCTTTACACCCGTCTCCTCGTAGTTGCAGACCGGCAGCTACCGGTCCAGAAGACGCAATAATTGGTCACGTGAATGAACGGCCGGTCTTAACGGCCAAGAGGCTTTGTGAATGTTGCCTTGGTTCGCGGCGGCTGCCCGAAAGGCAAAAGAGGGCAATGACAACTTCTCGCGCACTGCTCGGACAACCGGCCTGACCGGCATCGCCGTTAAAGACGACATCGCAAGTTCTCTTAACCTTTCTGCTTCCGTCAGGCATCATATGTAGAGCCGCGGGGAAACGGACGGATGAAAATGACGATGGCGAAAAGTCTTACCGCAGAGATGACAGAACGACAAAAAGGGATGTTGCCCGGTGAACTTTTCCTTGAGTGGAAGGAAGTCGGCGAGGGACGCGTCAGTGGATGCTTTACCGTAGCGCGGCGGCATCTCGCACCGAACGGCTATCTGCACGCAGCCTCGATCATTGCGCTCACCGATTCCGCCTGCGGCTACGGATGCTTGGCATCACTCCCAGATCGGGCATCAAGCTTCACCACCATCGAACTTAAAGCAAATTACCTTGGAACGGCGAAGCTAGGCGAAATAGTCACCTGTGAAGCTCGCCTCGTCCATGGCGGCAAAAGCACGCAAGTGTGGGACGCAGAGGCGATCAACGAGGCAACCAGCAAGAAAATTGCTTTGTTTCGCTGCACGCAGATGATCATTTACCCGCTCTGACGCGCGAAGAGGGCGCTCGGCTCTAAGGTTCCTTAGTGTACCATTGCGTTGTAGCGATCCGTAAGGGCCGCGGGCCAGCCAAGCTCCCCTTTTCCCAACATCGAAGCGAGGCAGGTCACGATTTGTCAGTCGAGCGTTGGGCGACGGCTGCCGCTTCGTCAAAGAAAGACAGCTCTTAATAAACCGAGCAGTACCGGGAATGACGTCGGCGGGAGCCGCCGTTCGTTCAGTTGCTCCCAGACGGAAGCTTCGCGCCAATTCGGCGCATAGACGTCAAGTGGTGCGACCTTGACGACTGCCGTTGGAGTAGGGGCGATAACAATAGTCGAGCTCATATGACTCTTGGCAATCTGACCCCGGCGGAAGATCTCGCCGGATCAGAATTTTGCCGGCCCCCGATCAGGGGTCAAAAGCCGCAAACCAACGCTGGACTTGAGCGCCAACGCCAAGCGCTTGAGGTGACAGGTGCCCTAGCGCTCAAGCTGGACCCTGGGTGGGGGGGCGGTCAGCAGCCGGTCCCGGCTCAGGCGGGCTCGACATTTTTCGACGGCGGCGTTTCGCTCTGCCAGTCGGACCTCTTGGTTCGATACACTTCCGCAATGCGGTCCCAATGGCCTTCGTTATTGCCCTTGAAGTCGATGTTGAAATGCGCGGCGTTGCGCACTTCAAGCAATTCGAGTCCGTCCGGCCCGACTTCATAGGTATAGCCCGCACCGGCAGGAACGAACATGCCGTCACCCTTGCCGAGGGTTTGGCTACCCATTTTCAGGCTGCCCGCGAGGATGTAATATGCGCAGTCAGCATCATGGTTATGGCGCGGCAGGACATAATTGCTCTTGAACCAGGCATACATTATGCTCATCCCGTCGGGTCGCGGTTCCTTGAATAGAACCAAGGTCTTCTCTGCCAGACCTTCCTGCGCGCCCACGGCGGCGACCTTCTGCATGCCGGCCAGAGTCTCTTCGTCCATTGGCGCATAATGCATGGTAGCATCATCGAGATGGGTCGCATCCTTATGGCGAAAGATCTCGAGGCGCCTGTGCGGCTTGCAGGTTTTTGGCCGATCCATCTGAACTCTCCTCCATTTTGGAGATGGATAAGAGATGGGCGGGCACAAGACAATTCGTACCAGCGACGATTATTCCTTTGATCTAGAAAGGTGGTGTTGCACGGGATGACTAGTTCCGTGACGCCGCAATAGCTAGTCGCGCAGGCAGTCAAAATGATCCTACGGACCGGGCGCGCGCTTTAATAAAAACTTTCTAATGCAATTACTTATAGTGGGCTCCGTCATCTCAGGAATGGAAACGTCTAGCACACCTGACGCGGCCTGATGCTGTTGGCCAAGCAGCTATCGATCAAGATGGATCTCGCGGCGGGCCAAAGCTTGCCAATGGAAAGGGACACCAATTGATCTGCCTTCGGCACGACGCGCGGGCTCTCAGGAGTGGTGATAGGCGGGCCCTTGGCAAGCACCTCAAAATGCCATGCGATCCGGCAGCGATGTTCCAGCTTGATCGCGCGCGAATAGGCTTGCCAGATATTGCTGGCGACAATGAATACACCATGCTTCTTCAGCAGCGCCCTTTTGCCAGCCTTCAGCATTGCCTCTCAGCGAAAACGCGGCATAGACTCTACATCGCCAATGTTTGGATGACTGGAGTCTTCTACGATGCAATGCCCGTTTCTGGACTTGGATAACTTTGCCAACGGCACGCCGCGCGCACAGTTGAACGAGTTGCGTGACCGCAGCCGTATTCTTTGGGAGCCCGACGCATTCGCACCCGGGGGTCATTGGCTCGTGTTCCACCAGAAAGACATTGATCATGTCCTTCAGACGCCCGAGCTGTTCAGCAATAGCGAAGGCCCTTTGCTCGAGGACTTCCCGGCGGACGTGCTCGCGGATCAACAACAGAGCATGACATTCATGGATCCGCCGCAGCACCGGAAGTACCGCTCACTGGTCGACGGGGCGTTTCGTCCAAAGGCGTTGAAGGCGCGCGAGCCGGTTATGCGAACACTGGCCCGGCAGATTATAGACGGGGTGATCGATCGCGGTACTTGCGAGTTCGTAAACGAAGTTGCGATCCAGTTGCCGATGCGCGTGATGTTTCATGTGCTCGGTGTGCAACCAGAGGATCATGATTACGTCGTTGATCTGACCAATACGCTTGCACTGGCTGATGACCCCGACTTTGCAGAGAACCGTCAGGCCGGTTTTGCCGCATCCATAGAGCTAATCGACTTTGGCACAGCGCTCGCAGCCGATCACCGTGTTCACCCGCGTGATAGCATGACGATGGAGGTGCTGAATGCCGAACTTGATGGTGAAACCTTAAGCGACCGGGCATTTGGGCGGTTCTTCAACAATTTGATCGTTGGCGGGATCGAAACCACCCGTAACACGCTGGCTTGGGCAATGTATGAATTCGCGCGCCATCCCGACCAATATACAGCCCTTCAACAAGATTTATCATTGGTGCCAAATGCGCTTGAGGAAGTGCTGCGCTTTCACAACCCTGTGGTCTACCTGCGACGTACCGCAACTTGCGACCTTGATCTGGCAGGACAGCTGATAGCAAAGGGAGACAAAGTGGTTTGCGTGCTTGGCTCCCCAAATCGGGACCCTTCGTTTTTCACTGAGGCGGACCGGTTCGACATCCGGCGATCGCTGACAAATTCGCGGCGCAACACGCGCACTTTTGGTTCCGGCCCGCATCACTGTCTGGGCATCCATCAGGCACGGATGAACCTCACAGTCATGCTGGAAGAGATCGCCCGCCGCATCGACAACCCGCGCGTGATCGGGGAACCGCGGCACGCCCGTTCGATATTCATGGATGGGTTCAAGGAACTCCACATAGCATTCGATAGGCGAGTGACGGCGGCCTGACCCTCAAAATTCTATGGCAGGACGGCCGGCGGACTGTTGCCAATGGCATGCCTGCCGTTGTCGCCTAGAAAATTGGCAGTGCAACACCGAGGCTTTCCAGCAGCGACATGCTTCTGCCACAGCATGAGCGCGCGAAGCGGACATGTTAGATGCGCACATGTCATCAGGGGGGGAGCCTTCCTGAGCAGCGCCTTCCTTCAAAGGCCTGATTCGTTAAAGGTTAAGGTATGCTGTCTGACTGGGAACTCTGGGCAATCGCCAATCGCCTGATGGTTGATCACGGACCAGATGCGGCCATCGAAGCTGCCCTTCGTGTAGATGAGATGTTCGAACGAAATGATCTTGATGGCCAGCGCACCTGGATCTGTGTTTTGGACAGGATCAAGGAATTACAGGCGGAGCCTCTAGGAATGCTGAACTGATGGACGCTGAAGATGATGCTTTGGTCACCATGATGCACGGCCGTGCTGTGGAAGTGCATGGTGCTGGAGCTGCGGAAGCCGTCCGGCGCGCGATCGCGGCCCTTGAGGAAGAGGGGGAGCTCGACCGTGTAGCTGTCTGGGAAGCAGTTCTCGGGAGGTTGGAAGAGGTCGCCGGACGCTAAAGCCCGTCTGGACTTGGGATACGGGCAGCGTCACTAAGGTCGGATGTGTAACCTCTACCGCATGCGGTCGAACGCGAGTGAGATCGCTACCTTGTTCGGCGCGAAGAATGCCGCGGGCAACATTCCCGAACTGCCGGAGATCTACCCGGATCAGGACGCTCCCGTTGTTCGCAGTACTGGTGACGGCCCAGTCATCGAAACGTTCATCTGGGGCTTTCCGCCGCCAGGCGCTGTGAAGCGGCCCATCACGAATGTGCGAAATCTCGGCAGCAGCTTCTGGCTGTCTGCCTTGAAGCGCCCGGATCGCCGATGCCTCGTGCCGGTCACGTCATTCTGCGAATGGACTGGCGAGAAGGGAGCCAAACGCAAGGTGTGGTTCGAACTGACCGACGAACCGCTGTTCGCCTTCGCGGGCATCTGGCGACCAGTGGAAGGCGAGAGGCCACGCTATGCCTTCCTGACCACGGATCCGAACGAAATCGTCGGTGCCGTGCATCCTAAGGCCATGCCGGTGCTGCTTACCGCTGAGATTGCTT
Organism: Pacificimonas sp. ICDLI1SI03; assembly: GCF_054740865.1. NCBI lineage: Bacteria > Pseudomonadati > Pseudomonadota > Alphaproteobacteria > Sphingomonadales > Sphingosinicellaceae > Pacificimonas > Pacificimonas sp. ICDLI1SI03. The sequence continues at coordinate 781,867 of NZ_JBSQAU010000001.1, read as the reverse complement.
CCGTTTGGCTGGAGGCTGATTGGAGCGAGGCGCAGAGGCTTGTGGCTCCAGTTCCCGACGAGCGGATGAGGATGGCGGCAGAGTAGATAAATGCGACTAGGGTCCGTTGGGGGACAGTTAACCCTAGCCGCCCCGTAAGCAGAAAAGTTCCTGCCGACGAGTTACGCCAGAAAGCGCCTGCCAGAGATTTTCGCAACCTTAATCTGGATGCAAATTGCACCCAGTTTTCTATTTCGCTCCCGTGCTGCAACACTCAGGCACAAATGATCGCTGCGAGCTAGGGCCTGTTCAGGAGAGTCGGGGAACAAGCCCTAGCTGTCACGGGAACAGGTGGGAACCGTTACCGAGTCGCCCCAGATGTCTACCGTCCCTTCGGCTACCGACATTCACCTAGATTTGGTTGACCGATGTTCCATTTTCGTTCTCTTGTGCGGCATGAGTCTGCACGCCTTGATTCGCCGCGCCAGAACCGAAGGTGGGGCGGTGAACATCAAGATCATTCCGCAGTCGATGGGCGGCTTCCGAATAGCTGTGGGGCTTGAGCAATACGCTCGACCGATCACGATCTTCGCAATGAACTATGCCGCCGGCAGCAACCTCGAACTGGCCATCGATCAGCAATGCGGGGCGTGCTGTTCACATTGGGCCGACCTTGAGCGCCAGCGGGGGCCGAAGCACGGACCAGGCGGAATGCCCTTAGAAGATCAGTGACACCGCCGCGATTGCGAGCACCGCGGCGGTTGCCCATATCCAACCGTCGCCGCCCGCTGGTTCACATTCGCACTCGCTCATGTCGCGGTTGCATTTGGGGCAGGGTAGGTCGGTAATCATATGGGTGAAGGGGACGCCTTGGCAGTGTCCCCTTCAAATTAGAGCGCTATATCGCCGGTTGTGCCGGTGTAGGTAAGTTCCCACGAGGCTTGCCCAAGACCGCCCCCGCCAATTCCATTGTCATCGAACCACTTGTAACGCATCGTTACGTTGTCACGGCTCCAGACTGCAGTGCTTCCGCCGCGCTTGAATAAGGAACCGCGGGACTGGGTTGTGCCCGACGGCTGGCCATACTTCCCAGCAAGAGCAGAGAATACGTTGTCAGAGCAGCGCCCCGCTATCGAGCCGCGTCCTTTGACCTTTACGGCCTCCACCTTGCCGGTCTCATGCTGGATTTCGACTTCGGCATTACAGCCATCGATGACCGTTACATCTTCCACCTCGGTTTGCGTTTCGCCGTGCCATTTAACCTTCTTCCCATCTTGCGGGTACAGGGCGTGAACCTCATCGATGGTCATGTCGGCCCGAACCTTCTCCCAGAGAATGGGACGAGTATCTGGCCGTTCTGTTTTCAAAGAAACTGTCGCGGCTGTTTCGTCATGCCGCGCGTGATCTGCTGAGTCTTGTGCAAGGGCCGGGTACGGCGCCATGATGAATGCTGCCCATATTAGACGTTTCATGTTTCCCCCTTTTCGCGACGATTCGCGGAACTTGCATACCAAGTCGTTTCGGCAGTGTCCCTATGTGAAAGATCTACGGGCAAGCATGGCTAAGAGGCGGCATGAGCGGGCATCGACCGGTTGGCTCAGTCGGCCTACCTTAAACAATCTTGTGAATAAGCGGACATCCGTGGGGGCTTTTGGCTATCGGTCGCCCCAGTGTCCCGGCGATACATAGCAGTTACGATAAGCTCCTTCACTGAACCGCTCCCACTCGAGCACTGTCCCGGTCGCAACCATCGCGCAGCTGACCTCAACTTTGTCCGGCCGCCAACATCTCGCTGCGGTCCGCGTTCCACCGGCGCTGCCACCCGACACGCAGGATAGGGAAGGGGCGCCGGCAAGCGCCATATGGCCGCTCGAGAGCAGATGCGCCTGGACAGGCTGGAGGACCTGCACGAGGGCGGCCGTGGCCTCTTCCGAAGTAGCGGTGGGGCAGGGATGGCCTTTTCTGCAGGATCCGTCCGTCTCGCGCGCAGCAATGCCATTAAGGCGCAGGCGGGGGCCTTCCTCACACCACACCGGACCGTCCCCATCCCAGACGCGCGCCGGAGTGCAGGTGAAGCTAGTACCTTCGGGGATTATTGGAACTGAACTTAGGAGAAGGGAGAGCAGGATCATTCAAAGCCTCGCAGCGGACAGCGTTTACCCCACCGAGAAGGCCGGCCGACATGTTTGCCGTGGTGTCTGGCGAACCCGTTTAGGAGCGATCTTTTCCGCTACGCAACCATCGCAATGACTAACGAACTAAGTGCGCAAACAATACCCCACGGGCACCCTTTGCCGCGCAAAGAAGGGCGTTCTACCAGCTTCGGTACGTCCCGGTTGCAGTTGGCCCGGATCCGCCGTCTGTGAGTGATCGGCTGCGTGCGTTTGAAAATCCCTGGAAGCTTAACGTGCTCTTTGCGACTACTTGTGTACCGAACTACCGTGTCGCCGACCAATCGATTTAGGTTGCTTTTGACGGAGGGGAGGTTGGCCATGCTGCTCGAAGCGATGTCCTAAGGGCCGTCCGACGGTCTGATCCGGGTCGAGCCAATCAGCCGTGAAATAAACACGCCAACCCATCCACTTTTGACGTGGTTTGAGAGCCGGGGCTTTCTTGGCTCTTTAGCTCGTCCCTGACCCTCCCGTTTCACACCAAGTAGTGGGAGGCGAAATCACTGAACCACCGCGGGTGTCTGAAGCCGCCCGAATTGCTGACATTCGCGGTGTTTCCGTTGGCCCTCGAAAGAGGCCGTTCGTTCGCGCGGCAAGTTATGACTCTTTCTGGGCCGGTTGCGGACTGACTGCTCTCACTGCCCGGATCCGCGAAAGCGGCCGTTGCGCCTCGCAAAATTGGGTCCCACTTTGACGGGTTAGCGGACGCTCTCCGGATGCAATTCCAAGCTGATGATCAACGATCCATTCAGACATGATGGACACAGCACGGCGACCGGAAAATTCTCGTTACCGCCTGTGATAAAGGTAGACCACGATGTCGTCGCTCCAGACCGCCTCGCCGTAGGATGAGATCACATCCCTGTCGTCCAGCCAGCTCACCAAGGTGCGATTCTCCTCGGTATTCGCAAGTCTCGGCCGAGCGTATCCCACCGTGATGCCGCTGTAGGGCCTTGATAGCAGACCGAGAATTTCACGGACTTGCGACAAATCCATGGTTTGATGCAGTCCGTTGAGCAACTCGATCCGTAGAGGTGTTTGCTCAGCAGCGAGAATCAACGCTCTGGCCACCTCGAAGGTCATGCCTCTTAGGCTCACATCAGTCCTTGCCAAAATTGGCGCAACCAAGGCAGCCCTTTCGGGTATCTCCGCTATCTGGCCGAGATTCATAAGACCGATCACCGCTCGCTTGACGTCGTCCGCGATGTCGGAGCGGAGAAGCTTTTCCCGGAATGCGTCGTCGACCGGAATGGTAGCCGGGTCTTCGAGATAGGCGCTGATATTCCTGGCCACAAAGAGAACCTGAATATCCGCATCGTCGGCGAGCGCAGCGAAGTTCTCATCGCCGAAGGTCACCGCGTTCTCCTCAACGAGGATTCGGCGTTTCGCGTCATCGATTGCACTCGGGAAGCGTTTCGCCTTCCATGGCAAGGCGACAACGAATTCCCTATAGACGTCGTCCGGCAGGTCGCTGGTGTCGCGGAGGAAGTTCCGTAGTGCCAGAGCCTCGTCTCCCGCCGGAACCTCGGCCTCGAGGAGGGACGCCCTCACGCTGTCTTCGGACAGGAACTCGACCAGAGCGGCCGCCTCGAAGGTCTCGTCGGACAGGAATGCGACGCAGTTCGCCCAGGTCGGTTCGATCTTTGCGAGACGGAACAAAGCTGGACACCAATGATCCGGGACGCCTTCGAGAGAGGGGAAGACCTCACGCTGTCTGGAGATGAAGGTCTCGACTTTCTCGGCTTCGAGCGTGTCATGCGAGAGAACGTGCAGCATGGCCGAGACGTCTTCCTGCTCGTTCTCGTCCAGCCGCATGAGGACATTCTCGAAATATTCCTCGAAACCGTCCTCGACACGTTCGAGCAGCGGTCGACTAGCAGCCTCGCGCAAGGTCGAGAGGTGCCGACGATGTAGTGCATCGACGTCGGCTCGGTCGAGGACAGACGAAAGGATGAAATCGAGATTTCCGATCGTGAGGCGGTAATGCCCCGCCTCAAATAGCGAACGGACGATCTGGGGCCGATCCTCGAGCGTGGATAGGTCATCGACGGCGAGACTCAGAGGCTCGAGCCTGGAAGGTTCGAGACCTTCGGTGAGAGCGAGGACGTCGGGAAGCGCCTTGGAGAGATACTCGCAGAGTTTCGGGTGCTCGCTAGCAAGCTTGCCGAGAAGCTCGGACGGCACCTGCTCGATCAAACGCGCTAGGTGATCGTCGCGCATCGAACTTTCCAGCATCGCCGGGACGAGCACGGGCCAAGCTGCCGACAGGCCAGTCAGCAGCTCGTCCACGCGCACGCCGTTCGAATAGTATGCCCGAAAGAAATCTTGGTGGTTGGAAAACTCGTTTGCGAGGAACGTGAAGAGCCTCGATCTACGCTCGAGCTGACCAGGCTCACCGAGCAGGACATCCACGAGCTTTACGTTCAGGACGAAGGATTGGCCAAAGTCCTCGGCCCGCATATTCTCGATCACCTCTTCGGCGTTGTCGATCGGAAAGTCAGGCTCCGGAGTCACGAACCCTCGGATATGACGGAGGAACTTGTTGTCATTCGGCGAAAGGCGGCCTGAATGGAAGAGTGAGGTGTATTGGTAGTAACTGTCGTCCAGATAGCCTTCCAGGAGAAGGAAGCGAGCTAGTTCGCCTCCATCGCCAAGTTTCGCGAAGGCCTCGCTCAGTTTTGCACTGTCCTTCCTCAGCAGTACGTTGAACTTGCTCGTGCGGACCGTCTTGATCCTTGCGCGCAGTTCAGCGATCCGACCATGCGCCTCATCCTTGCTCTCGCGTGACTTCTTCTCGATCAGTCCGACCCTGGCGGCGTAGCCCATATTCGGATCGACATCGGACTGGAGATCACGAATGTCGTGCTGACTTATACCGCCGTGATAGCCAGCTTGGACATGCACCCGATCCATCCCGACGATCTCGTCGAATCTGTCGTCGTCGACCAATTGGTTGACCGCGACCATAGCCTGCCTGCTGGTGCCGACGCTGCGGAGATCAGCGGGCAGCTTCTGGACAAGAGCCATTGCATAGCTGCGACGTAGTTCCTGGATATCTCGCGGGATCTGTCGCTCCGCGGCCTCGATGCCTTGCTGCAACTCATCAATCTCCAATCGATATGCGCGCTCGGCATCCGCGATGAGCTGATCCCTCTGGTCGAAGATGGTGGCCAGGTGACCTTCGCCTCGATGCAGCCGCTCGAAGTCGCGTGGATAGGTATTCTTGTAGATGAGCACGGCGAGCAGCTTGTTGGGATCGAGGGAGTTCTCATCGTCCGTTTCGAGGTTCGCGACGTAGATGGCATACTCGTTGAAAATGTTCTGGATGAGGCGCAGATCGTTGAGATACCGCGAGACTTCGCGCAGGAAATCCGGATCTAGCCGGTCCTGGAGGGCGAGCCGCTCACCTTGGCGGAGGACCATGTCGATCGCGTTCGAACTGTTGATTATCGGGATCACCGGAATGAGGAACTCGAAGAACTTCGTTCGATCGGTGTTCGCGAACATATCGTCCCGCAACGCGTAGAGGAACTGGACGCGACGCTTCACGCCGACGTAGCCGTTCACCAGGCTGTTGATCTCACGGAGCGTCACGAAGATGTCGGAGTCGTCGAACCGGTCGAGATCTTCTACGACGACGAGCTCGTAGTCGGTCGACTGGAAGAAGTAGACGATCTCGTCGAGATGACGGTTCAGTATCGACGACTGGTCGGTCGCGGCGGGCCCCAGCTCGACGTTCTTCAGTGATATGCTCTTCAGCGACACACCCAGACTGGCGACATAGATGTAGTGGACGACCGTGTAGACGAAGACGGTAGCAAAGCCGAACATCGCGTAGTCGAACGAGTTCGTTAGGGCGAATGGCTTGAAATAAGCTCCGGACAGTATGGCCGCCCGCTCGGCGAACACATACCATAGCGCCATGAGTCCGAGGAGGATGTAGAGCGACCGCAGTTTCGACCAGAAATCAGGCGAATTAATGCGCTTGAACCGCGACAACGGCAGTTTGTCGGCATCTGCGCCATAAAGGAGTTGCTGCAGGATGCTGCGCTCGATCTCCTGCTTGGAAACCGCACTCACTCCTTGCCCCGACGCGTGCAAGCGATCAGCAGGCTCCGCGTCGCCCGCCTCGGGCAGGAAAGCGGCCAGGGATATATGCAAGGTCGGTCGAGGGTGACGTTTGAGGAAGGTCCGAATGATGCTACTCTTCCCAGAGCCGTAAGGCCCGGTGAGTGCGATGTTGGAGACATCCGGGTTGTCCATCGCGGTCTGCAACGCTTCCGCGTAGACGCCGTTCGGGTCCGCCTCGTCGGTCGGTGCGAGATCGACGAACTGGGAAGCGGGCGTGGTCAATGCTGCGCGTTCGTTTAGAAACGCTGCCGCTCTTTCGAATTGCGCTGCGAACCAGCGTAAATATTCCGGAACTCTCCGGGAATCAGGTGTGGTGCGCTTGGTGGTCATCGGAGCCGAACTACCGGCTGACATCTCTATCTCCAAGTCCGACAAGAAGTGAATGCACTATTGGAGACACTCTGGGCTGCTCGATCCTCCTTCCCTGAGAACGGAATGCCGGTCAGCCATGAGGAACGACGCTGTGCTAGAATGGCGCATGTAGTGCCGACATCGAAATTTAGTGTCTCTAAGCCGCTGATCGGCAGATTTTGGGCAGTGAGCGGTATGTTGGCTCCTCCGCAGGACGCGCGGGCTAAATTGATGTCCGCTTTTAGGAACGCGACGGAGAAGCGTGAATGGCCGGGATTGGGGCGCATTGCCGCCTGGCAGCTCTTCCTGAAACCCGACCAGCAGCTCATGGGCCGGAAGGAGACTGTCCGGCTTTCGGGGGTTCAGTGGCGATAGCTGCCGTTCGGCTCACCACCCTGATCGTCGCTCCGCCCCGGCACGCACAGTCTATCGAAAGACCGACACCATCAGATGCGCCTCAGTTAGCAGATCCTAGGCCTAATCGCCTTGATCCAACTGAGCCGGACCCAGAGTCCAAAAGTGCGGGGGCAATGGAAGACGGTACTGCCGGCATGCCATCATGATGACCGGCCAAAGGTTGGTTCGCGATGCTGACAGCTCGTAAAATGCCTGACTCGCTTGGATTTCTTTCTCCATCAGCTCGATCACCTTCTCAGACCCATTTTCGAGATCGAAGCCATCCAGGCCAACGCCATGCCGCGCGGAGTTCCGGTATAGGTGTTCTTCGGTCGCGGCGTCAGGAAGCCAAAGCTGAAATGTACAATGCTCCATGTTTTTAGCACTGAAATCAGCAAGGTCGCTGAGGGCTTGCTCGTGGCGCACAATCGCCAACCAGATTGCAAGGGTAGGATAGAGGATTGAACCGGCGGTCACTTCTCTTCGGTACTCTTCGGATGGCTGCGGGTGCTCCGCAAAGTCGGCGTATTCCTGCAAAGTGCATGGATAATACCCGCCACGCCGGTATGCCATGATCGTCGCGTAAGTGATCTGTTCGACCCACTTATGGATGAAATCGTGGCGACCCTGTTGAGCAAGAAACAGGCATGCCAGCATGATTTCGATCGCGTGGTCATCTTTGATCGGCGTGAAATAGACAGGGTTGTTCTCAACCATATTGATGAGCGTTCGCTCAACTCGCTCTATCTCCGCATTGAACTGTTGAAGGACCTCATCAGCGGTATCTTCTGGAAGTCGATTTCGCGTCAGCAATATCCAGAATCCGTGCAGCGCCACTCTTCCCATTGCATCGAAGAGCTTCAGATTAACATCCAGCGGCGACGAGGATGGCACTGAGGATGCAAGAGCATCTCTGGCCTCAGTTAGAGGATAAACGTGCTCTTCGAGGTAAGCCGCGCCAATACTCCGCTGGAGCTGAATGATCTTGTTGACCGCGCTCTCTAACTCCGTTGCGACCTTAGACCGCTTCCGAAACTGATCGCGAGTCAAATGCCATGTCCAAAGCACCGCGAGCTCACTGCAAAGGTAGGCTGCTTCCAAGTTCTTCACATCGCGGCACCAAACAAAGATAGTCCACGCTGCGAGGTAAATTTGGCGAACCGCAGATAGGCGGGCGGCCTTTGTCTTGAAATCCTGATAAGCTAGCTCGGCAATGACGCCATAGAAATGTGTGAGGCAAACTTGGGGTTCATCCACAAATGCGACTGCCTTGCGAAAATTCGACTGAACTTCGTCCGGGAAAATCTTCTCACGCAAGAGCCCCGTTGCGATCAGGTCCGCAAGGTAATCTCCGTTCCACTCCTCGAATTCGATCTGCTGGGCAACGGTGTGCTTGTCGACAAAGCTATCGACCGTAGGACGAATATCCTCATGGATATCGCCGCCAAAACACATGGCGATAACGACCGGGAGGTCCTGGTAGCGTTTCGGAATGTGTTTCGGGATGTAGTAATCAAGTATTTCGTTGAGAGACGGGCGCAGTGCCTGCTGGCCGACATCCCAATCTGTGCGCTTCAGATCACCCGATTTAATTGAAAGCAGGAAAAGCGCCTTGCCACCGGTCTTTGGCCAAGTGCCGATAGCGGCAACATCGACGCCATATTGCTTCGTCCCTCTCTTGGGACGAGAGATCACGTTGAATCCGACTTCGCTCAGGATGTCGGGCAGAATGACATCCAGCTCAGCGCGTTCCTTGAGCGACGTTAGGTATTGCTTGAGAAGGGCCTTCATTGAGGCCTTTCCTCCAATCTGAATCGATATCGCAGAAAGGCCAATCTCTCAGGACAATGTACCTCCATCCGGGGAATGGGAGTCGACGTCTCGTGTGATTGATAGAGCATTTCATGCCTGGTCGGTTCATCCGCCCCAGGCCCATAGACATAGGAAACTGCACCCCGCCCATAGAGCATCGTCTTGGTCTGGATCAAAGAAAGGAAGATCGACGATTTGTGGGCTTGCTTTGCGATCTGATGCTGCTCTTTGCGCTTACGATCCCATTGGGCTTGACGCTCAGGTGGTGACGGTTTGAAGGCATCATTGCCTCGACCCTCAGACAGGCCTTTCAGGTACGTATCTCTCGCCTCCTTGAGCCGCTTCACTGACGGCTTCAATTCCGGTGACGTGTCGAGCACACTCTCGAACAAGGCGATGTCGCCGGGGTAATTCCCAAGCCAGAATGATGCGATCTCATCCTCCATTGCCTTGAGCGCCCCTCCTGAAAGAAGTTTTAGGCACGCCGCGAGCAAGGAGACCGCTGGACCGCGATCAAGCATCAAATACGCAAAGACTTTCCGAACGAGATAGAAGACCTCATCCTCTGAAAGGTCATGCGGATCTAGATCTAAGGGATATAGATTTACATCGAGCGGGGGGAAAACTCTCGAAGCCGCTTCGCCTAAAGTTTGGCGCCCATCAAGCAAAAGCTCGACGATATACCAGCCAAGAATAGTCGAAGGTTCCGCTGCCAACTTGTGCTTCGTCGAGTCAAGTGCATCAATTCCGATGGCCCGGGGGCCACCGGTCAGCATCCCCTTGATGACGCGCAACACCAAGTCACGCTCAGTATCAAGATCAAGCCCGTAGAGTACCATATCGATCAGATCGATAGTTTGCGGCTGATCCGCCAAGACATTGGGCATGAGGGCAAAGATGCTCTCTTTGAGAGAGGTGGGGTGCTTGATCTTGTCGAGTATCAACCCATGGACAAGCTCGTTCAGGACCGCAGGCGGCGGGTTGTCGCACGCTGCTTGTAAAGCCTCAAACAATTGCTGGGGTTCATCCTTGGGGTCTTCGATGCTCTGCAAACGCCGATGGATAGCGCTGATCGCATTCACACGATCGATTCCCAGAGATGCAGGGCCAGAACGCTTCACAAGAAAGTCATTGGCCGATTGCAGATGTTCGCCGGTCAGCTCCATATAGCCCAGCGCCATTGCTGCGTGGCGGCGCATGACAGGACGCGGGTCATCGCAGATTGCAACAGCTCGGCTCACCGCTTTATCAGCGTCCACTTTGGCGAACGCCAGCAAAGTGCCTAGCAGGAGTGGGCTATCACGCGAGTCGGATTCCAAAGCGCCGAGGACTTCTGCGCTTTTGGCATCATGAGCCCTTAACCATTTCTCGAACATCGAAATGGCTGTGTGCTCTGATCCCGGCTGTTCGCACAGATCTATCAACGCATGACTTATGTCCAATACCACGGAGGGCTCACAATCAATCTGCGGCAACACGACTGCCAAAATCTGTTCAATCCGACGGGACGTTGCTCGGGTCAGCCCAGAAAGAGTGCTCGCGAACTCGGTCGTGAAGCCCAACTCACCATCTTGGACAAGGCTTACAAGAGCGGATGCGACATTTTCGACTTCACCATAAGGGACTTCTGCCAAATGAGACAGTAGCTCATCGGTGGCCAAGGCCGCATGAGTATCAGAAACATAGTCTCTGTCTTCGCTCACCCATCACCTTCGTACCAATTGGCAAATAACTGGCTATACATGGGACGGGCTGCATAGAATTCCAGACCAACCTGACGTCCGCTAACCACCGAAGCGCATGCCTGTTTGGGCGACGATTTGATTGCTGGGGCCACCTCCCATGTCGGTAGTCGCTGAGCTTAAGCGAGGCCATCCGGGTCAAGCAAACTGAAGTCCGCTATCGGGCCGACAAAGCGTGCGGCCCAATGACCGACATTGGGGTGCGTTGCTGACGCTGGCGCCCATCGTCGTAAACAGCAGCTTTTAGCCTTTTCGATCTCCAAAGGGGACTAAATCGTCCAACATTGCGGCGCTTATAGGTTCAGAAATTTGATGCCCACTTTGGGCCGGCGCGGCATGTTCCCAGATATTTGCAGGTAGTAGCTTAGATGTCCAAATATGTAGCTTAAATGGGGTCTGCACGCGATAACTCGCGCTCATCACCGTGACGGTCGTATCAACGCTACCACCATCAGCGCACATCCTCATTCGCCTTGCTGCGAACTCAGAATTCGACATAGTTCGCCGAGAAGATATCTTTGTCCCTTCCTCTCGCACTAATCGTCGCGCGCTGAACCGGCATACGGTTCCGCAATTGTCACATCAGGATAAGAAATTAGCTCGATTAACTCCTTCTTCCGGTGAAGCGTAATTCCATCTGGGTTATATACAGAGTATGTAAACCCCCGCTCATGGCCTAAGACCTGAGTCCACTCATTTTCAGGCACGCCAGACTGCTCAATGATCCGCGTAACGTTCTTCCGAAAGGAATGAAAACATTTTGCGCGAGAAGAGAACCCACGGCTAGCCTTAAATCTCGAAAACTCTCGCCCAGCGTCAGCACCTGGCTTTTTTCCAGGCCCCTCCTCATTGAATTTATTCCAAATTCGCTGCGTGTCCGGACCGCGCTTCCTTTCAGTCAACCAAGACAGGGAACTATGAATCGGCACTTGACGCACACCCGCAGGTGATTTTGCATCCTCAATTTGGAAGTACAAAATTGCGCCGTTCCGAGTTTCGGAGATACGAAGTTGGTGCCATTTCAGCGACGCTATCTCATCGATCCTCATGCCGGAAAACATTCCCACAAGGATTAGCTCATAAAGGTCCGTCCGGCGCGGGGGCGGGTTAAGAAGCTGGTGCAGCTCGTGGCTTTCCCAAGCTAGGTACGGCTGAACATTCACGCCGGGACGCAGTTTCTTGTGAAAACCTTCGAACCGATTGTTTCCTTCGCAGTGTCCTCTTCTTTGTGCCCACGCCCATAGTGATTGGAGGGTAGCTAAGTGCCGATTCATAGTGGCATCTGAAAGGCCAGTTTCATGATCTCCGTAACATTGGCACAGGCTTTCCCAATCCATTTTTTTTGATGCTGCCGAACGTGCCCAGTGCGGGTCGAGTCTCTTTAAGATATCGCGAAAGGCAGCTGCGTCTTCCATTCTAACTTCGCGGATTGGTTGATTTCTCCAGAAACCACTAAATAAATTAAAAGTCGCTTTCTTCTGTTGCTCCGTATTGGTTTTTTTCGTCGAGCTGCTATCGGCTTTCCACTGGGTCATATAAATATGTGCTAAATCATCAAAAGAAATGTTCTTAAATTTAGCAACCCGCGTCGCCTCTCGTACCACACGGCTGCGCGGTTCATCATTTAAATCGCCTTCATCACGTCGATCATTCATTGAAAGAGCTTCAATTACCACCTCAGCTAAGTCGCTAGAAAATTCGGGAAACCATCCACTATTCCGGTCGACGTCGTAACCTTTATTTTTTAAGTATTTCTCTGCGCTATCCTCGAATGGTTTTAGGTCGCCGGAATCAATTGCTCGGACCAACTTACGCTGCAGTCTTTTTCCATTCGCAACGCCGGAGCCTTTTTGACTAGGATCTTCAATCCTTTTGCGTCTAATCGATCGGTTGATTTTCTCAAAAGCCTCGCCAATTGCAGCCTGTCGAGCATGTTCAGAAGGTTGCCTTCTTAGCACTAGCGCTGGTGTTTGCGTTTGATCATGGGCCTCAAATCGTAAACGCGCCCACTCGTCAGTTAACCCGGTTAAAATGGCAAACGCCTTGCGAGCAGCTTTGTCTTTGTCTTTTTCGCGCAGGGATTTTGTTACCTCTTTCCTGCCGAACCGCTCCTGAACATCAGACGGAACCGGCACGCGCAATTGCCAAAAAGGGGATTTAGCTCGTTTAGTAAGATATCTGTCTAGCATGAAGCCTCTGTAGCAAACCTTGTAGCACAATTTGTAGCACACGTTTCACTAAGAGTCAGTAATTTCTATGAATATGATAATAATATATAAGTTTCGTCCATGGCTACGATTCCTGCCGCCCCAGCCAGACGCGAGTCCTTAGGGGATCGTGAGCGTCTGCTGTTTTCCGTCACGCAGATAAACAAGCGTTCCGCGTTGCCCAGCCGCAATATCGCCAGCAAGGTCCTGTAACCGTCCGGGACCGTCAAATGGCTCATCCTGGAATTTCACCACGAGATCCCCCGCGCGCAGTCCAAAAGGCTGTAGAATGGCTGGCACGCTTTTCAGGCGATAGCCACGCATACCGTTCTCCTCGTCTTCTTCCATATTCACGTTCATCGCAGTCAGTACGGATTCTCGTCCCTCAATCTCAGCAGTTTCGGTTGTGTCGGGCGCGGTTCGGCGGACGGGAGTGGACTCGTTCGGCTTTTGAAGGCTCAGTTCACGGGTTTCGCCTGACGTGCCGGTGATGGTCGCGGAGCGCCGTGCAACCTCGGTCAACGTCCAACCGGGTACGATCTGGCGTCCGATCCTTATGCGACGTTGCCTGTCATCGGCGATGGAGACGAATATCGCGCCTCCGCCCGGCCGTGCTGAAATTCCCTTCAGAACGATATCGCTGGGCCACGCCTGCGAGCTTTGTGGTGCCGAAGGCGCCTGGGTAGAGGCCGCGACGGGGGCGGGGGCGGGCGGCGAGGGTTGCGGAGCCGACGCCTGAAGCGCTGGTGCGGCGTCGCTGGGCGACCCTTCATCCTCAGCGCCCGAAAATAGCATCATAGCCAGGATCAGCAGCATGAGCGGCATGCCGAAGATCAGCATTCGCCGTTCGCGTTGCGACAGGCGGGACAGGAAGTGCATGGGCATGATTGGAAACTTAACGAACGCGTTCGCCGGCGCCAGCGCCAATTGATGCAGAGGGGAAACTGCCAGAAAAACGTCAAGAAAGTGACATGGAGCACGCCTAAGTGGCGCAATGCTTCCTGCAGCACCTATCGTTCCAACGGAGACATTTTCATGCGACCGCGCACCGTGGAAGCAAGGGTGACCGAGCGCTCTCACCGCGAACGTGGTATGGCGCTGATCACGGTTCTTCTGCTCGTCGCGGTGATGGGAACGGTGACGGCCGCCTCACTGGAAATCATGAACCGGTCTGTCGCGATGGCCAATAATGGTCGCAGTGCGATGCAGGCCCGCCATCATGTTCGCGCGATGGAACATGTTGCCGGTCGGCGCCTGATGGCGCTGCGGGAACAATATCCGGACCGCCTTACCCTTGCGGGAGGATGGGCGGATACGCCGATTCCCGTGCCGACAGAGGACGGGAATGTCGTCCTGCAGCTTTCCGATGGCTCTCATTGCTTCAATATAAATGCACTCGTGGGGCCGGAGCAGGGCGGCCGCCGCATCATCGATCCCCTTGGTCTTGAGCATTTTATCGGGCTGGCCCGTGCGGTCGGTATTGACGAACAGAATGCGCGCGATCTGGCTTTTTCTATCACCGATTTCATCGACAGTGACATGGTGCCCCAGGCAGGCGGTGGCGAGGATGAAATATACAAGGATGGTGAGGACAGCCATCGAACGGCCAACACGCTGCTAGCCGACCCGGGCGAATTGGCAGCGGTTAAAGGAATGACGGTCGAAAGGCTGTCGCGTCTGCGACCCCACCTTTGCGCTTTGCCTTCGAACGACATGGTTCGCATCAACGTCAATACTCTGCAAGAAGAGGAGGCGCCTTTGCTGGCGATGCTGGCTCCCGGACAGTTGACCCTGCAGCAGGCACGTCGCGCGATTAGCGCGCGACCGGAAGCGGGATGGGAAAGTACGGATGCGTTCTGGGATGAACCCACGCTTTCGGCGCTGGCCCTTCCACGCGGGGCGAGCGAAAGCGTGGACGTGAAAAGCGACCTGTTCTCCATCAACATGATGATCGACGATGCAGGATTTGTCAGCGAAGCGAACATACTGTTTGAGGTGACGAAGGGCAGGGTGCGTGTCGTAAACCGCACATGGGGGACCGCGTCCTAGTCGATTTGGCCGTACGCCATTTATGACACTGACAAGACTCGCTGTCGCAAAACCCACCAATGTAATTTACGAAAAATTAAGAATTCTAACCCGGTAGAGTCACGGTTCGCGAGCATATCCCTTCTTGGAAATTAACCAAGCAAAGGGACCGGGTTATGACAACAGAATCGTTTTCAATCGGACGGCGTGGCCTGCTGAAGGGCACGGGCGGCCTTGCCGCAACGGCAATGCTTGCCGCACCGCTCAGCATGTTGTTCGCGCAGAATGCGTCGGCCGCCGGCACACTTGGTGCCAGCCCTTACGGCCCACTATTTCCGACGCTGGACCTGGAAACGGGCCTCCCCCTTCTCAAGCTGCCGCGTGACTTCACTTATCGCACGATGAGCTGGCGCGGTGACATGATGACCAATGGCCAGCCGGTCTTCCCGGGGCATGACGGCATGGGCTGCGTCGCCATCGGCAGGGGTCGCAATCAACGGCTGATTCTGATTCGCAACCACGAGTTGGGCGCCGTCCGGGAATTTGGGTTGCTTGATGCTCCGGGCACGTACGATACGAATGTGAGAGGCGGCTCCTCAGTTCCGAACTCTGGTGGCAACTCGAACGTCGTTGTATCAGCAACTGGCCGGTACATCGAAACGCAGCCATCGCTCGGCGGCACGATCCGCAACTGTGCAGGCGGTTTGACCCCCTGGGGCAGCTGGCTCAGCTGTGAAGAGACGCTCGACGTCAATTCAAATGGCGGCATCAAGCATGGCTATGTTTTCGAAGTTGCGGCGGACCCCAACCAGACCAGCGGCAACCCGATCATCGAAATGGGCCGCTTGTCGCATGAAGCGGTCGCAGTCGATCCGATTACCGGCTTCGTCTATGAAACCGAGGACAATCGTAACTTTGCTGGCCTGTATAAATTCGAGCCTACGAACACGTCGGGCCGGATCGGCAGCCTTGAGCAGGGCGGCAAGCTCTTCATGGCGAAGGTAGTCGGCGAAAACGGCAAGCTGCTGATTGCTCCAAACCTGGGCGACTCATACGAACTGGAGTGGGTCGAGATCGACGAGCCGGACGCGGATCCCGCGAATGTCAGCGTTAGCGAGGGTAGCATCAGCTATTCCGGCGGCGCATCCGGTCCTTTTGCACAGGGCTATGAAAAGGGCGGCCTCGTCATGAGCCGCGGTGAGGGTGCATGGACCGGTCCGGACGGCCTTATGTACTTTGTCGACACAAGCGCGGGTCTGAACGGCAGCGGGCGCCCCGGTCAGGGCGAAGGTGCAGTATGGGTTTACGATCCACGCTCGGAACGCCTGGAATGCATCTATGCATCGCAGGCAAAGGTAGCAGGCAACAACCCTGACAACATCACCGTCAGCCCGCGCGGCGGCGTCCTGCTGTGCGAAGATGGCGGCGGCGTCGAAGACGAATTCGGCTTCGGCGAGCGTCTGCTCGGCCTTCTTCCCAACGGGCAGGCCTATCCCTTCGCAAAGAACAATATCCAGCTGTCGAACAGCGATATCGCGAAGGCCGGCAAGTCCACCTCGCTGATCAGCGAGGGCGATTACCGTAACATAGAATGGGCGGGCGCTTGCTTCGATCCGACGGGCCGCATCCTCTTCGCCAACACGCAAACCCCGGGCATTACCTTTGCGATCTCCGGCCCTTGGCAGCGCGGTACGCTGTAACGGGTTTGGCATCACGTGCCCGTCCCTGTCGCGGCGTGGCGCCAACACGCTACGCCGCGATCTTTTCACATTCATCAGCATCAACAAGGATCATGAAATGAAAAACCTCCTCCTCGCTGCGGCCTCCATGGCTGCGCTGACGACCCTTGCCAGCCCGGCAAACGCACTCATCATCAACGCGACGACCAACGGAAATTCGGTCGACACGTCATTCAGCGGCCCCGGCGTTCTTGCTGCCGACGTGGATTTCTCGGCGTTTGCCGGACGCGCGGCATCGGTCATTCTCGATGTCACGCTCGAAGCCGAGGATCTCGGATCCAGCCTCGACTTCAATGGCGTCATGACGAATGGGAATTTTTTCGAGAACCTCAAGTCATTCACCCTGATCCTGGACGGCACGACGTTCAGCGCTGTAGGATCAGTTATCCCTTTCTTCTCACTTGGTGAAACCGTGCTGGGCGCTGCTGGCGACGAGCGAATCGACATTATGTTCGGCGAAGGTGGCGAGCCGGCCGGCGTCGAACTCGGCGACGTCGGATTTGGCGGCATGAACTTTGGCATCGATATTTCGAATTTCGTTGCCGGCGACAGTTTTTCAATCGGCCTTATCGGCGAAGTTCCGGAGCCGGGCGTCCTCTCGCTTCTAGGCCTCGGTGCCCTGATCCTGGGCGCACGGCAGCATCGCCGCCTCAGCAAATAAGGTAACTCTTACCGTGGGGTCGGACACGGTCGTCGCTCGACGGTCGTGTCCGACCTCTTTTTTTTCGGGACCTACTCGTGTTCCGAGCAGCAACAGACGAATGTCAAAAAAAAGGGCGCCCCGTTGCCGGGACGCCCTTTCTCAATACGATAATCCGAGAGATTACATCTCTTCGGCGGTATCGTCGACCATGCCATCGTCGAGCGTGTCGCCCGTGGCACCTTCGGTCATGCCGCTGTCGTCGACCAGGTTGCCGTCGACTTCGTCAGCCATTTCGCCCATTGCATCGGCTTCAGCGTCGAGCTGGTCGGCCTCAGCTTCGTTGCCGAGTTCGTCAGCAAGATCAGCTTCTTCTTCCAGGATATCTTCCTGCGATTCCAGCTGCTGCTCCTGAAGGTCCTCAGCGGCGTCCTGGGGGCCGCAAGCTGCGAGCGTAAGAGCGCTGACACCAGCAAATGCGATTGCAAACTTCTTCATGGGTACTCTCCTTTGGGTTATTCGGTAGCCGAACGGATAGATATGGTGTGATGTTCCGGCTTCCGGTCGGGTTCGTTGCGGAAGGGTAATGGATTGGGGCGCCAGGACCATTTGGAAACGGTGGGTAAAAACGCCTTCAAATCGCCTCCCTCGGCAGAGCAACTCGGATGGATTGGCGCGTTCGCCGCCCCTACCGCAATTCCCCCATTACCATTGCTGTCCGTTCATGCAAGATTCATTACGCAGGGCGATATAAGGAAAGATTCGGATGCCTTGTGCGGGGCGGCAGCGTCCCCTATCTGCGGTCCAATAATTTCACCTAGATTTCTGGAGCTGAGCCCCGTGAGCGCAGGCCAATATTCCTTTGTCATGAAAGAGCTGACCAAAACCTATCCAGGTCAGCCAAAGCCAGTGTTTTCCAACCTGACGCTACAATTCTATCCGGGGACGAAGATCGCGATCGTTGGCCCCAACGGTACGGGTAAGTCCACCCTGATGAAGATCATGGCGGGTCGGGACAAGGATTTCCAAGGAGAGGCCTGGGCAGGCGAGAACGTCTCGGTCGGCTATCTGGAACAGGAACCGCAACTGGACGAATCGAAGACCGTCAAAGAGAACGTCATGGACGGCATTGGCGGCGTTGCCGATAAAATCGCTCGTTTCAATGAAATCACCACCTTGATGGGCGACCCGCCGCCAGATGCCGATTTCGACGCACTGATGGCGGAAATGGGCCAGCTGCAGGAAGAAATCGATGCCGCAGATGGCTGGAACCTCGATACAACGCTGAATATCGCGATGGAGGCGTTGCGCTGTCCACCCGCGGACAGCAGCGTCGTCAATCTGTCCGGCGGTGAAAAGCGGCGCGTGGCGCTGTGTCGGCTGCTTCTGCAGAAGCCCGACATTCTGTTGCTTGATGAGCCGACCAACCATTTGGACGCCGAAAGCGTCGCGTGGCTCGAAAAGCATCTCGTCGACTATCAGGGCAATGTCATCCTCGTCACCCATGATCGCTATTTCCTAGATAATGTCGTCGGTTGGGTGCTGGAGCTGGATCGCGGCCGTTATTACACCTACGAAGCGAACTATTCCGGCTATCTGGAAAAGAAGGCGAAGCGCCTGGAGCAGGAAAGCCGCGAGGACGAGGGCAAGCAAAAGGCCATCCGCGACGAGCTGGAGTGGATCAAGAAATCCGCCAAGGGCAGGCAATCAAAATCAAAGGCCCGCATCCAGCGATTCGATGATCTCGTAGCCACGCAGGAGGACCGCAAGGTCGGATCCGCGGAAATTCTGATCCAGAATCCCGAACGACTGGGCGGCAAGGTGATCGAAGCCAAGGGTCTCACCAAAGCCTATGGCGACAAGCTGCTGTTCGAGGATCTGAACTTCATTCTGCCCCGCGGCGGCATCGTCGGCGTTATTGGCCCCAATGGTGCCGGTAAATCGACCCTGTTCAAACTGATCACCGGTCAGGAAGAGCCCGATTCGGGTAAGATCGAGATCGGCGACACCGTTCATCTGGGCTATGTCGACCAGAGCCGGGATCATCTCGATGCGTCGAAGAACGTGTGGGAAGAAGTCTCCGACGGGATGGACCATTTCGAATTCGGTAAGCAGAGCATTTCAACCCGGGCTTATGTCGGCGCCTTCAATTTCAAGGGCTCCGACCAGCAAAAGGTCGTAGGGCAATTATCGGGCGGTGAGCGCAACCGTGTTCACATCGCCAAAATGCTGAAAAAGGGCGGCAACGTTCTGCTGCTTGACGAGCCGACCAACGATCTTGACGTCGAAACCCTGCGCGCGCTTGAAACGGCGCTGGAAAACTTCGCCGGTTGCGCGGTGGTGATCTCGCATGATCGTTTTTTCCTCGACCGGCTTGCAACGCATATTCTCGCCTTTGAAGGCGACAGCCATGTCGAATGGTTCGAAGGAAACTTCGAGGCCTATGAGGAGGACAAGCGCCGCCGTCTGGGAGAGGCCGCAGACCGGCCAAGCGCAATGACCTATCGCAAGCTGACCAGATAGAGGGGGCAGGGCGGCAGCCTAGGCCCCCGGGCCGCCGCCGCCCGGCACCTCGACCTGTTCACCGTCTGGTGTCCCGGCATTGGGACCCCCGCCGTCGCCCGGCGGCGAATCCTCATCACCGGTCCAGGGGCAGCGCGACAACTCGCCATCGGGAATTTCCGTGGTGTTCGTAATCGTTTGCAGCGACAGTTCGCGCGCGATGAAGGCGGCGCGATATTTGATTTCGCGCGTTTCGAATAAAGAGGAAATGGATTGCATCAGCGAACCGCCCGTTCCGAAAATAGGCTCATACTGATAGGTCACTTCCGCAAACATGACCGTATTCGGCCATAGCACCTCCATCCCATCGACGGTGGGGATCTCGTTCCAGGGCGTTCCGTCCGTATAGAGGCCATCGCCTTCGCCGCCGATGCTGCTGGTGCTGTTGTAATTGCCTTCGCAACGCTGCCAACGAATGACGTGGCCGTTAGGCACGGGGTCACCGCCCGTACCGCTTGGAATCGGTTGGTTCGCGGTGACCGATGAGAGGATAATTCGTCCTCTGGTATCAAAATCCGCCAGCCTTAGCGCCAAACGCGAACCCAGAAACAGCGTCTCCACATCGGTTTCATCGATAGAGGAGCGGAAGCGGGCAGCAAGATCCGCAGTGGATGTCGCGACCCGGGAAATTTGTTGATGCGCAATCGCCAAATTCACAAGTTCCAAGCCACCAAGGAAGGTCACGCACAGAAAGGGCAGGGCGAGCGCGAACTCCATGAATGCAACGCCGCCATCATCGGCAGCGGCCTTCCGGATCTTTCGCCTGGACCGGAGCGTCAATGGTCTGAAATGCATATCTCTGACCTTGCATATTGGGCGGCGTTGGCGAACGGCTCGTTCTTCACGCCGGCATTCAGGTCGATGACCAGATAGTCGCCCGTGAATGTCCGTGAGAGGCTGAACAGGGGCGGATATTTCACCTGCAGTCCAAAATAGACGATGTCCTCGGCACCGCCGACACCCTCGATTCCCTGGATATCACGTGTCCATTCGCCGTCGCCGTCAACATCGACAAAACAGTCGCCGTCGCCTGGTTCCCCGCCCAGCGGCTCGGCGTCCCGCGTGATGGGCTCGGGATTTTCGATATCCTGAAAGTCTTGGTAAGATCGTACATCCACGTCGAAATCCGCCCCCGGAATCCCCTGCAACTCCGCAGCGATATAGTCAGAGATTAACTTCAGGGAGGCGGGCGGTGCCTCATCATTTTCCTGACCGCCTTCCATATCGTCGTCACTATCGCTTGTGACTTCGTCGGTGATAAAATAACCTGTTGCCGACAATCGCGAAACCTCTCGCAAAGTCCCCTCCACACGGGCTTTTGCATAAGAAAAATACCCGATTTCGATGGCGCCCAGTATGAACGTCATCATGGGCAGGACAAGAATTGCGAATTCGATCAGATAACTGCCATTCTGATCGCCACGGGCGCGGCGCAGAAGCGGCTTCACTGAGACACCCGCAAATAGCCGATGTTGCGGCCGATCTTCTCAAAAACCTCTTCCAGTTCACCAGCCCGCCCGCTGTCTGCCTGATAATAATCGTCGGTGCTGCTGGCGCACTTGCGCAATGCTTCTTCGTCCGTGTCTCCCACGTCTCTAGTAAAGGCTACAGTATGCACCTGGATCCCCTGCTGCTTCGCATATTCGCAAAGCATACGAAAACGGGCGCGATGTTGGTTCCCGGTGCTGGAGCCGGTGTCTGGCCGAACATGATTTCGATAATCTGATGCGAATTCGATGCCGTAAGCTGAGTAAGAATGGCCTGAGGTGTCCATCGTACCATCGGTCATGAATATGAGGTATTTGGCAACGGGTCGGCCCGGTCGACCCCCGGCGCCGCCCACAGGCCAGGTATCAGTATTTGTGAACGGCGCTTCGTTCGAAAGAAGCGCTATGCCCCAATACATGCCGATATTGTGATAGGTGCCGCCTGCCGGCACCAGCGTATCAATCGCAGCTTCCAAATGGGACTGAGGATGCTCGTCCAGCAATTCGACGGGCGAGGGACAACCGCTATTGGGTCCCGGTCTTTTCGGATCCGTAGAGGCAGCCGGATAGTAAGACGCGTTATAATAGCCTTCGTTAAGGACACCGGGTTGGGGTCCTGTGCGATTATCTCGCACCGTATAAACAATTCGGCGATCCAAATTCGTGTCGTCGGTATATACGCCGAAGACCGGATCGTTTCTCAGCGGATCACCAGAATTTGGCCATGTGTACGTCGCCTGAGAAGAAATAGAATTTGGCGTGACAAGATAAGGTTGCCATTTCGGCACTCCATTGCCGGGAGCCTCGTCGATAATGTCCCAAGCACCGGCGGGAATAGAGCCGTAGGGGTCCCCAGCATCGATACTTTGGATCGTCGTCCGCATTTCGACGCATCCCTTCCAATCGTAAGGTCCGATCGAACCGTCCCGTCCCCGCGCAATAAAATTTGTCAGATCGAACGTCTGTTTGCCAAAACGGGGATTGACGCGGCGCCACTGCTGATCATAATTTCGATTTCCGCTCGAGCAGTAATAATTCCAATAATCGCATTTTCTTGGGGTGTATTCTAAGGAGTAGTAATGAGAATTTGTCTGCTCGACATATTCAACATTTTCATCCATTAGTTGGTGACCAATATTAACTGTTTGACTGTATGGCACAATGCCAACTCTTACGCGTAATCCTGCTTTGTTTAATTGATCCCTCAGTGTTCCCATAATGGAAACAAATCGCTTCGCTGCCCGCTTCAGCTCGTTAATGCGTTCATTATTAGAACCGTATGAGCGGTCGAGATCCCATTGCATGGAACCTGTAGTATCCAGCACGAGGACGACATCTACATTGCCTCCTGAGCGCACAGACGAACAGCTTAGAGAAATCGGCAGATTTTCGACGCCCACGACTCTCATCATGGTTGTCGGGATAGAGGTACGCAACGTCAGGGATAGCTCGCCAGACGTGTCGTCGAGCGAGGCTTCCCAATTTACAGTTTCAGAGTTGAAAAGGCCGTCCTGAAAGTTGAAATCAACGAAATTATCGATCTCGCGGGAGCCGTCATCATCGCCTCCCATGACGGGAACGTCGTCGCCCTCCATGACTTTTCGTCCGGCAAGTGCGGCAGCATCGCAGGTTTGCGCGAGCCTGGCCTCCGCCATATAACCCCGGGTCAGGTCTATGCCGCCACCGATGGCCCCCAGCAGCGGAAAAACCGCCGCCGTGACGATGACGAGTGCATTGCCGGCCTCATCGCGGGCCAGACGGCGCAATATCCCCGTTGATCCCGCAGGCCTCGCCGTCTTTCGGTTCATGTTTCGTCCTGTTGCCCCGGTGTGCCGCCCGGACCCATAAAGACGGCAATTGCACCCATTTCGCCGCAGCGTTACGCGAACAAGGCTAAGGAGCGCTTCATGAACAGGGTTAAGGCAATTGGTTAACGACAAAACGGCATCTTCTGGTGACGCAATGCTGGACCAATTGCGCGCCGAGGCGCCGGCGCGTTATTTCGCGACCTTGTTCCTGCCCGCGCCGCTGCGCAGCCAGATTGCGGTCTTGCATATGTATGACCTGCGCCTGCTCTCGGTCCAAGCAGCCGGAGGCGAAGTCCATCCCGCGTTGATCAAATTGGCATGGTGGCGCGACGCGATCGCTGGTCTTGGGCACCAAGCTGTGCGGGGGGAACCGCTACTGGGCGCGATCCAGGACCGCATACCCGCGGATGCGCTTCAAGACTGGGCGGCCCTTGCGGACGCTCATATGGATCGCGTGGAACATGGCGACGCGGATGCAGTGGTTGCGGCGCGCGAACGGGCGGCGGCCGCGACCCTGGGGCACGGCCGCCTGTTGAGATCCATGACCGCTCTTCGCATAGCAGACAGAATGAAGGAGCGTTCGCTCTTGCGGCGTCAACTGGCCATGACATGGCACATCATCACCGGCCATAATTAATTGGGGCGCTTCACATGAAGGGGTGGAAACGCGCGGCACTGCTGCTGCTGATCGCAATATTGGTGGCGACCGCCGTCATCGCTTGGCTGCGGCAACCCGATCCGGTCGGTGTTCCACCGCCGCCCCCCATGACGGATGTCCCGGGTCAGGTGGCGGCGGTGACGCAGGACTCATGCCCCCCCACACCGGCTTGCGAGCCCATGGTTTCGCCTCCGCCCGCGCCAAAGGCGGACCCGGCATTGCGCGAACAACGCCGGTTCAATCGCAATGATCGAGACAAGGACGGCGTCGTGGCGAAAGAGGAGTATCTCCATTCCCGCCAGCGAAGCTTTGACAAAATGGACGAGAATGGTGACGGACACATTGATTTTACGGAATATTCCGTGAAGCAGAGGGAGCGCTTCGACAATTCGGACTGTGATTCCAGTCGCACCTTGACGCCCGCCGAATTCGCCTCGACCGCCACGCGGAAGGACGCCCCCGAACCGGATTGTTAAGGGGCATCCGTTTCGACGTCAGCGGCATCGGTCCCTAACCGCGGCGACCCTCGATCAATGTATCCACCACAGCCGGGTCGGCCAGGGTCGAGGTATCGCCAAGGCTCGACGTATCACCCTCGGCAATCTTTCGCAGGATCCGCCGCATGATCTTTCCAGAGCGGGTTTTTGGCAGCGCCGGCGTCAGATGAATATGGTCGGGGGTGGCAACAGGCCCAATCTCCTTTCGAACATGCTGACGCAGTTCAGCCTCCAGCTCTGGCGACATATCGACCCCGGAATTGGGTGTAACGTAACAATAGATACCTTGTCCCTTTATATCATGGGGATAGCCCACGACGGCTGCCTCTGCGACATCGGAGTGCAGGACAAGTGCACTTTCAACCTCCGCGGTGCCCATACGGTGCCCGCTGACATTGATCACGTCGTCGACACGGCCGGTGATGCGGTAATATCCATTTGCGTCCCGCTTCGCGCCGTCGCCCGTGAAATAAAGACCCTCATATGTAGAGAAATAGGTCTGGTGAAAGCGCGCATGGTCGCCATAAACGCTTCGCGCCTGGCCGGGCCAGCTTGTGGCGATGCATAAATTCCCCTCCGCTTCGCCTGCCAGTTCTGCACCATCATTATCGACCAGCAGCGGCTGCACGCCGAACATGGGCAGGCCCGCCCATCCGGGCTTCATATCGTGGGCGCCGGGCAGGGTGGTCAGCATGATGCCGCCAGTTTCCGTCTGCCACCAGGTGTCGACGACCGGAATGCGTTCTTCACCCACCACGCGATGATACCACCGCCAGGCCTCTGGATTGATTGGCTCTCCTACGGTGCCAAGAACGCGCAGCGACGAACGGTCATATTTCGTCACCGGTCCATCACCCTCTCGCATCAACGCGCGAATTGCGGTCGGGGCAGTATAGAGAATCGACACTTTATGCTTCTCGACGATTTGCCAGAACCGGCTCTCATCGGGCCAATTCGGAACGCCTTCGAAAATCAGCTGCGTTGCGCCATTCGCCATCGGACCATAGGCGACATAGCTGTGTCCCGTGATCCATCCCACGTCTGCCGTGCAGAAGAACAAATCCTCCTCACGCTGATCGAATGCGACCGCAAAGGTCATCGCGGTCCACACCATGTAGCCGCCGGTGGTATGCACAACGCCCTTGGGCCGACCTGTCGAACCCGATGTGTAAAGAATGAACAGAGGATCCTCAGCATTCATCGGGGCGCAGGGGCAATCGTCATCAACGGTCGCCAGCATCTCGTGAAACCACTGATCCCGGTCCGCAGCCATATCGACATCATCGCCGGTGACCCGGACGACCAGTACACCGTCGACACGGCGGCCGCCCGCGAGTGCGGCATCGACATTTGCCTTGAGCGGAATAGATTTTCCACCGCGTTTGCCGGCATCGGCGGTGATCACAAAGCGACTGTCGCAATCCTCTATGCGACCCCGCAAAGCCTCAGGTGAAAACCCGCCAAATACAACACTGTGGACGGCTCCGATACGAGCGCATGCCAGCATCGCCATAACAGCCTCTGGCACCATGGGCATATATATGGTGATGCGATCACCGCGCGTGACGCCCATGGACAAGAGAATATTGGCGAACTTCGCCACCTCTGACTTCATCTCAGCATAGCTGATCCGGCGAACGTCGGCTGCGGGATCGTCGGGTTCGAAGATGATGGCAGTCTTGTCGGGTGTGGCAAGCGCGTGTCGATCGACCGCATTCCAGCACGCGTTCAGTTCGCCGTCCTCGAACCATTTGATGTCGACCTTGGGTGCAAAGCGCCAATTGCCGGCAACCGTCGGGGACTTCATCCAATCCAAGCGGCGTGCCTGTTCCAGCCAAAAGGCCTCAGGATCGCTCAACGATTGCTTATGAAGGCTCTTATAGTCTGTGTCGGTGCAATTCGTCGCCGAACGGGCAGCGGCAGGTACCGGCACGAGCGCTTCATCATCCATTCAATCTCTCCCATAATTTAACATAATATATATTATCGACCAAAGATACGGTTGTGCCTGGGCATCCGAACCGCTGGCCTGCACCTGCCCCTTGTGACATGAATTGGTGGCCTATGGCTATCGTCGAGGGTGAAAGATGACACGTGAACAAAAATTACAAACGGAGATCGTGCGCCTGCGCGAAATCATGGCTGCTTTGCGCGATCCGGATACAGGATGCCCCTGGGATCTTGAGCAGAATTTCAAAACCATCGCACCCTATACGATCGAGGAAGCGTACGAGGTCGCCGACGCAATCGACACTGGGGATCGTGACGAGTTGCGCGGCGAACTCGGCGACCTTTTGCTCCAGGTAATCTATCATTCCCGAATGGCGGAAGAAGAAGGCGCCTTCGATCTGGCGGAGGTCGTCACGGGCATCGCGGATAAGATGGTCGCGCGTCATCCACACGTCTTCGGTGCTGAGGTCAAAGATGCAGCGTCGCAAACCCAGGCATGGGAAGATATGAAGGCCGCAGAACGTGGCAGTGCCAGCGCCCTGGAGGGGGTGACGCGCGCCCTACCCGCATTAATGCGGGCCGAAAAACTTCAAAAACGTGCGTCACGACAAGGTTTCGACTGGCCCGATACTAGCGGTCCGCGCGAGAAAATATTGGAGGAACTGACCGAACTGGAAGATGCCGGTAGCGATGCCGAACGTCGGCATGAAGCCGGTGACCTGCTTTTTTCCGCCGTGAACCTGATAAGGCATATGAAAATCGATCCGGAAGTTGCCTTGCGGGAAGCGAATGACCGTTTTGAAAAACGTTTCCGCTATGTCGAAACACAGGCTGCGACACCGCTGAAGGCGATGTCGCTCGACGACCTGGACGCCCTATGGGCCGAGGCAAAGCAAGCCGAAAAACACCGGACCGGCGAGCGCTAGCATGGTCGGTCAGCGGCGAATGGTCCTAAAGCGCATGAAACCGTGCATATTCGCGCTCGCCAAGACGTACCGACATCAGCATCGTTTCACCTTTCAGCGTCCGATCAAGCACGCGGCCATGCGCCTCCAGCCACGCCATTCTCTCGCCATCGGTAACCGGGACCGAAATTTCATATATCTTGGACGCAGCGAGAAGAATGGCTGCCAGGCGCTCGCGAAATGCTTCAATGCCCTCACCCGTTACCGCTGACAAGGGAACGTGCAACTCGTCATCTGGTAAGGCAAGTTCATCGTCGATCAGGTCGATCTTGTTAAGCACCTCCATGATCGGAACATCGCCGCTTCTTTCAATGCCGAGCTCGGTCAGTACGGCGTACACATCTTCAGCTTGCGCTGCGGAGTCGGGGTGCGAGGCGTCGCGTACGTGGACAATCACGTCCGCCTCCAGCACCTCCTCAAGCGTGGCACGAAAGGCAGCCACGAGCTGGGTCGGCAAATCCGAGATAAAGCCCACCGTGTCCGACATGATGACCTTGTCGATGCCGGGCAGTTCGACGGCTCGCATGGTGGGATCCAGCGTCGCGAACAGCAGATCCTCCGCCATGACGTCCGCGCCCGTTAAACGATTGAACAGGGTCGATTTCCCTGCATTGGTGTAGCCCACGAGCGCGACGATCGGAAAGGGCGCCTTCTGCCGCCGTTCCCGATGCAATGTGCGGGTTCGTGTAACCTGTTCCAATTCGCGGCGGATGCGTGCCATGCGGTCGCGGATCAGGCGGCGGTCCGTTTCGATCTGCGTTTCGCCCGGGCCGCCCAGAAAGCCAAAGCCTCCGCGCTGCCGCTCCAGGTGGGTCCAGGACCGAACGAGCCGACTTGCCTGGTACTCCAGATGCGCAAGTTCCACCTGCAGCCGGCCTTCATGCGTCGCCGCCCGCTCACCAAAAATCTCGAGAATAAGACCGGTGCGGTCGATCACCTTTATACCGGTCTCCCTCTCCAGATTACGCTGCTGCAGCGGGCTGAGCGATCCGTCCACAACGATCAGCTCGACATCCTTGCTGGCTGCGCGTTCCTTCAGCGCCTCTACCTGACCACTGCCGAACAATGTGGCAGGTTTCGGCGCGCGTACGCGCACCACGTCGCTGTCCACCACCTCAAGTGCGATGGCGGATGAAAG
Organism: Pacificimonas sp. ICDLI1SI03; assembly: GCF_054740865.1. NCBI lineage: Bacteria > Pseudomonadati > Pseudomonadota > Alphaproteobacteria > Sphingomonadales > Sphingosinicellaceae > Pacificimonas > Pacificimonas sp. ICDLI1SI03. Next base: position 753,606 of record NZ_JBSQAU010000001.1, on the reverse strand, counting down.
ATTTACCGCCTCTTCCAGTCGCGCAAGAGGCTCCCGCGGGTTCGCGGCGCGGCTAAGGTCGGGCAAAATGACGAGCGTACGCGCGCCATAGGCGCGGCCCGCGACCTCTTCCGTGATGGTGCTAATTGGCCAATCCGTTCATTGGTTCGACCAACAGCACCAGAAGTAGGCAGCGGTCACTCGCCATCAACGTCCTCTTCTTCGAATAATTGGACAGGGCCCGACGGCATAACGGTCGAAATGGCATGTTTGTAGACAAGCTGAGATTGCCCTTCCCGCCGCAGCAGGACGCAAAAATTGTCGAACCAGGTAACGTTCCCTTGCAACTTCACGCCGTTGACCAGGAACATCGTGACCGGCATCTTCGCCTTCCGGATGGCGTTGAGGAAGGTATCCTGAAGATTATTCGACTTTTCTGCCATGCGGCCACTCCTGTTTGGCATGAATTTGAACCCCCTACCCTAGCGCTGCACCGCAGCATTGGAAGCGTGGAGATCGCTCGAAACAGTTTATTCTTTTCTTTCTTCGCTTGCAGCCTCGCTCAGGTCCAGAGCCTTTAATTTCCGATGGAGCGCCGACCGCTCCATTCCCACAAACGTAGCCGTGCGACTGATATTGCCTGAAAAACGCCTGACCTGCACGCGCAGATACTCCCGTTCAAAAGCTTCACGAGCCTCCCGGAGAGGCGCCCCCATAATGGCGCGGTTTGACTCGCCAGGTACGATTTCAGCAGGCCCGCTGACAATCTCCGACGGCAAGCTCGCAACGCCGATCGTTTTCAATTGTTCGGGCGGCGTCAGGATCATCACCCGCTCGATCACGTTTCGCAGCTGACGCACATTGCCCGGCCAGTCATAACCTTGCAGCGATGCGGCAGCGTCCTCGCCCAGTTTTGGCGTGGGGACATTTCGCTCCGCCGCATAGCGGGCCAGGAAGTGCTCGGCGAGCGGAACGATATCTTCCCGCCGTTCCTCGAGAGAGGGCAGACTGAGCGGCACCACTGCGATGCGGTAATAGAGATCCTCGCGAAAGCGACCTTCGGCAATCTCGGTACTCAGGGTGCGCGACGTTGACGCAATCACGCGCACGTCCACCGCCACAGGTGATGTTCCCTTCACACGCGTGAACACCTGATCGGTTAATACCCTCAGGATTTTTCCTTGCGTTGGCAATGGCATATCAGCCACCTCGTCCAGGAACAATGTCCCCCCGTGCGCCTGCTCGAACAGGCCTACGCGCGTAGCGGCGGCGGCATCTTCCACGCCGAACAATGCCTCTTCTACCCTATCGGGATGCAGCCGCGCGGAAGATACGGTTACGAAGGCTCCCCTGGCGCGGCTCGACCCCGCGTGCAAAAGGCGTGCCACCACCTCCTTACCGGACCCCGGTGGCCCGTCGATCAAGACGCGACTGCCTGTTGGCGCCACGCGCTTCAGTGTGGCACGGACATTGGCAATCGCCGGACTGTTGCCCGTCAATTCATTGTCGACCCCTGCCCGCTCCCGAAGTTCCTGATTCTCACGGCGCAGGCGCTCCGCTTCCGTCGCTCGGGCAACCGTCAATAACAGATGATCGGCCTGAAACGGCTTTTCTATGAAGTCATAGGCGCCGCGCTTTATCGCTGCGACCGCGGTTTCGATATTGCCGTGCCCGGAAATCACGACAACGGGGATAGTTGCGTCCCGCTGTTTGATTTCGTCCAGCAATTCGATGCCGTCCAGTTTCGACCCCTGCAGCCAGACATCGAGGACGATCAAAGAGGGTTTGCGCTCGGTGATGGCGGCGAGGGCCGCATCGCTATTAGCGGCGCTTCGGGCCTCATACCCCTCGTCTTCCAGTACGCCGGAGACGAGTTCACGAATGTCCTTCTCATCGTCGATCACAAGAATATCGAGCGGCATGTTTCCTTAGCCCTCCACAACAATTTGAGATGGTTGGTCGTCGCCCTCGCCCAAGTGGCGCGCCAGCAGATTGATGTCGAATGTCATCCTGACACACATTCCCCCGGAATCCCGGTCGAGAAACAAAAGCGTTCCCGCATGCTCCTCGACGATCTTGCTGACGATCGCGAGCCCCAGTCCTGTTCCCTTTTCGCGCGTCGTGACGTACGGCTCGGTAACTCGTTCGCGCAAAGCGTCTGGCAAGCCCGGACCATTGTCGCAAACGTCGATCCTGATCTGTTCGTCGTGCGTCGAAAGAAGCGTCTCGATCTTGGACGGCACGGTCCGCTCATCTCCTTGCAAGGCCTCCGCCGCGTTCTTCATCAAGTTCGTCAACGCCTGAGCGATTTGTCGCCGGTCGCAGACCAGATCGGGCAGTCCTTCCTCGACCTCCAGGCTGTAGGATATGCCAGGATTACCCACCTCCTGCAGAAACAATGCCTGGCGCGCGATTTCTGCCAGAGATTCTCGCTCGAACACCGGCTTGGGCATGCGCGCAAAGGAAGAAAATTCGTCCACCATGCGGCGCAAATCGCCGACCTGCCGGACGATCGTACTGGTCAACGCCTCAAAAATGTCGGCGTCGGCGGTGAGCTTGTTACCATAGCGCCGCTGCAGCCGCTCCGCCGACAATTGGATCGGCGTCAGCGGATTCTTAATCTCGTGCGCGATCCTGCGCGCCACGTCCGCCCATGCTGCACGTCGCTGATCCGCAAGTTGTTGTGTTATGTCGTCGAACGTCAGGACGTGGCCAAGCGTACCTCCTGGAACGGCCCCTGCCCGCACGAGCAGGATCTGCGTATCCCCGTCGCGTGCAATGCGCACTTCGCCCTGCGCGATATTCCCGGTTTGGGCCCGGGCCAGCAGTTCGGAAAATTCCGGCACCGCATCCGCCAGCGACCGCTGCAGCAAAGCCGCTCTGGTCGTCGCCAGCAATTCTTCGGCGGCCGTTGACACCAGGGCGATGCGGCCAGAGGCATCCACAGAGATGACGCCCGCAGTGACGCCTTGCATGACAGCCTCTATGAATCGGCGGCGCTCTTCTGCCTCGGCATTGGCGCCCACAAGGGCACCAGTCTGACTTTCCAACTGCCTTGCCATGCGATTGAAGCTTCGTGCCAGCGTACCGAGTTCATCCGGGCTGCCGCGCACGGGAACCCGCGCTGCCAGATCGCCCTCCCCCAATCGTTCGGCCGCTTCGGCCAGCCGGGCAATCGGAGAGGTCAGCCGGTTGGCGAGCCATAGGCCCGACAGAATTGCCGCTGCCAGGATAAGCAGCGCCACGCCGCCCAGCATCAGGTTGAAACGCCATTGCAGGCCAGCGCTGTTCGCGAGCAGATCAGAATATTCCGATCGAGCACCAGCCGCCCGGTCAGCTGCCTGCACAGCACCGGGGTCCACTGTGCGGCTGGCGTATAGATAGGTTTGATCGCCAGGATTTATCCGCACGATCGCCTCGACGCGATCGTTGCGTCCGCCCAGGATCGCTGTGTCCCCTCCCGTTGCCCGAATAAGGTCACCGGGAAGAATGCGTTGTTCCAGCACCTGGCGTTCGCCGAGAGCATCGGTCTCGCCCTGAGACGCATATACAGTGAAGCCGCCCCCGGCGCGGGGCCGGAAAACGATCGCTTCGCTGAGCCCGCGCGCCGCAATCTGCCAGGCGACACCATCGGCAAAGGTCTCGTCGGCTATGCCATAATCGCGGGCATAGCCGTCCAGATCCCCTCCCATGGCGACGATATCGCCAATGATCCGCTGCTGGTTTTCTTCGACATAGGCCTGCGCCACCTCCTCCGCATTGCGCAACACCGTTTGCGCCCTGTCGGAGAACCAGAACGCCGTTCCCGATTGAAAGAGGATTGAGGCAAAGACGACCACTAGGATGGTGGGCACGGCAGCGAGGCCCGCAAACAAGCCGACAAGACGCACATGCATACGCGCGCCGAGCAAACCTCGGCGACGCTCCAACCAAAGCAGCGCCAGACGGCGGGCGATCAATATGAACAATCCCATCAGCGGTACCATGACGCCGACGAGCAGGAGCGTACGCCCGGTCGGCCCAAGGGAAGCGGTCTCGATTTCGCCGGTCAACGACAGATAGCCGACAAAACCCGCAATGAGCGCCAACAGACCCAGCGTAATTTCAAAGCGGGGATAAAATTCTACGCGGCCGGACATGCGGCTCAGCCGCTTGCGGACGCGGGCCATGCGCGACAGCCTATTGCCCGGGTGCCTGCGCGTGTTGCTCAAATGTAGCTGTGTTGCCATTCAGCGACAGAATCTAACGATATCTGCGCAGGAAGCAAATGAAGCGGCGTTCCTCCGTCGTGTTCGTGGCTCGTATCGTCAGGCCGCTAAGCCCAGATACCCAAGCTGCCCCGCCTTGAAGATGGTTTGGCTGCGATTGACGGCATCCAGCTTCTCACCCGCATTCTGGATATGAAAACGTACGGTGGCGTGGCTGCGGGACAGGATAATGCTGATCTCCTTGTCCGTTTTGCCGATCGAAGCCCACCTTAGGCATTCGACCTCACGCTTCGTCAGCTGGCAATTGGCCGGCAACCATTGGCGCTTCCGCATGACCTTTTGATAACCCGCGATCAGCCTGTGGGCATAAACCGATAATTCGTCGGAATGTTCGGCGAACTCAGCAGAGAGGTCGAGTTTCTCCGGGTCTTTCGGTCCAAAGAAAAGCGCACCGATAACGCCGAACGGCAGGTGAATCGGAATTGCCACGGCCGCTGGACACTGCGCCCGCTTCTCAAAGTTGCTGGTGTCAATGTCATCCAGATACGGGTTGTGCTGCGCCGTGTGAAAGCCCTGTTCGTTCGCCCAGAAAGGCTCGCTTTCGTACCGGCAGGCACGATGCAGCGGAGAATGAAGCGCGATGCGGCTTTCCTCCCAGGATTGCTCCGTTTCCTCCGAGAAACCGAAGACGCTCAGAACCAGAATATTCCCGTCGCCATCCACCATTGGCGCCTTTGACGCGATGTTCGGCGTCGGAACGAACCACCAGCCGGGCAGCCATCGACTACACTCTTTATGCAGTGCCTGCGCCGCAGGAAGAATGTCGGCGGCACTTCGTATAGAGACCCGCTGAATCATCTCGTCCAGACTACGCACGCTGGCCCATCCTCCCAATATACTTAATTACATAAGCTTATAGCTCTTTTCATAGGTTTGATCACGAACCTGCCTCGAAAGCAAGCGACAAGCTCATGAAGGTTGATCCGTTCTGCCAAGTGTCGTTAGGCGGCAGGGAACGGGCGGCGTATGCGAGGATGTATGATATGTCGGAGTGCAGGCTTAAATTCCTGGGGGCGATCAGCTCTCTCCTGATGCTCGGCGGCTGCGCGACGTCTGGCGGAGATGTTCCGCCGCCAACGGGCGCCACCGCCGACACCGTCGAAACTGCACCCAGCGAAAATCCCACGTCAGAAGAAGGCTTTGATGAGGCGGAACTCGTTGCTGCGGCAGAGGGCGTCTTTGGCAAGGGCGCGGAGGGATTGGCCAAGCTGATTGAGGATGTGGTCAATGATCGTGGCCGGCCAAATGCCTATATCGTGGGAAGAGAGGGGTCTGGCGCCATCGGCGTAGGCCTCCGCTATGGTGCGGGAACGCTTTACCACCGGGTGGAAGGTAAACGCGACGTCTACTGGACCGGGCCATCCATAGGTTTCGACGTCGGCGGAGATGCCAACCGTGTCTTTACGCTGATCTACGACCTATATGATACGGAAGACCTCTACCGGCGATATCCCGCAGTCGAGGGTAAGGTTTACGTCGTCGGCGGTTTCACGGCTAATTATCTGCAACGCGACAATATTGCCGTCGTCCCCGTGAAGCTGGGCGTGGGATGGCGGGTCGGCGCGAATGTAGGCTATCTGAAGTTTTCGGAAGAGCGGCAAATCCTGCCGTTCTAGGCGATCACGTCCAGATAGCGTTCCATTAGGGCTGCCGTGTCATCGGACAGGGTCACAAAGCTGCGCCGGCCATCCTCTGGGTCAGCCTCCCGAACCAGCAGACCGGAATCGGTCAGGCCCTTGATCCATCGCAACCCGGTGGTGGTTGGAACATTGGCGGCAATACAAAGGCTGGAGATGGAAACCGGCACCCCCTCGTGCCTTGCTGCCGCCAGATCCAGAAGTATGTCCCAGGCGGGGTCTGCAAACAAATCGGGGGGGAAAAAATCCGTTCGGGCACGCCGGCTGTCGATAATGCCACGGATCAGCCGCGCACTTTCGATCGGCGTCCTCTCATTCGCTGAGGCAGTTTCGCGCGGCTGGCCGCTTGCACTGACGAGGGCGCCTAGCGCCTGGGCAATCCGCTCGATTTCCCCGCGCAGACTATCCAGATCGATCTGGCCTTCTCGCTTCACATGCTCCGCCACCCGCTTGGACAGATCAATCGGTTGCAGGACCCCCATTAATTCTTCCTTCTTCCCCGGCCAGACAAGGAATTCGAGGTTCGGAACATCCATAAGGGGGCCAATTTCGTCCAATGAAGCTGGGTCCATAACGGCGACAACCCGGCGACGAACTGCCAGCTTTTCAAGAATATCCTGCAGCTGGGTGTAATTGTCCGCAATACTCGCGGCGTTGATTTCCACCAACAGCGCGCTGGCTCCCATCAATCGCGTCGGGCCATCGGCGTTCAGGATGGATGCAGGGTCACTAGAGGTGAACACCACCTCCCATTCTTGCAAATGCGCTGCGATCTGCGCTGTAAGCCGCTGCGATAAGGCCAGTTGAACACGGGGCCGATGCTGTTGATAGCTGGTCAAATTCTTTATCCGATATGGACGAAAATCATACCTCTATAGAGCCGTTATGTATCGGAACCAGCATTAGGGCGCGCAGGCGGTCGCGGCGCGCCGAGCGGATGAAAGGGGGTGAAGCGTATTTTCCCTGCCGACGCAGGCCGAATCAGAATCGGATCGAAAGCAGCCTGGTCAGCACGGCTGCGACAAGAGACAAATGCCCCTAGTCTTGCCGCCTTACCGGCATCAGCAGCCGTTCATATTCGGCTTCGGGCGATCCATAAGCGCCGCGGGCGTAAGCCTCCAGCGCCGGGCGGTCGCGCACAATGATGCAACCGCGCTCTGACCGGATGAGCAGTTCTCCCTCAAGCGTGTGCAATGCCGTCATAACGCTGGGCCTTCTGACCGCCAGCATCAGCGATAGAAATTCATGTGTGACCTGCAGTTCATGTCCATCGATGCGGTCGTGAATCATAAGCAGCCAGCGTGCCAGCCGTTGGTCCACATGGTGCACGGCATTCGACAATGCGGTGTGGGCCGTCTGAACGTTCTGCGCCTGCACATAGCGCAGCAGAAGATTGCGTAAACTCGCACGGCTTTCCACCGCAGCTACAAGAAAATCAACCGGCATCCGGTGTCCCTCGGCAGGTACCTGCACGACGCAGTCACAAGCGGACCGGTCGGAACCCATGATGAGGGCGGTCGGGCAAAAACCATCGCGACCGAATAGCCCGCTTTCTGCGGCCTAACCTTCCCTGGACATAGTGATAAGGGAACCCGCCCCCGCTTCGAAAAAGTAAGCCTGTTCGATGGGGCCGTCATTTTTGTACAATATTGTGCCTTGATCAGCTTTAAACGGCACGAGGTTACTGCAGATCAGCGAGAAATCATCGGGGCTCATCAGCCGCAGAAGATAATTCCGCACCGAATCTTGCGATGGGTTGGTCATTTTATTCCCTGTTTTAGAGCGAGGAGGCGGTACGGCCCGCTCCTGAAGCCCCACTATATTGACGGGGGAGCCACGACTATTGCTATGACCGATCCATGAGGCCTGCCTTATACCGCTTTAAGGCGTCTGCTTTTATCGAGCGTATAAAGCGGAAATATGCTCAACCCCCTGACGCGAAAGCTGCTGGCTTTTTGCGATTTCACAACTGCCGAGCGCCGCGCCCTCGCCCGGCTGGGGGAATATGGCGTCCAGCGCCTGTCCGGCGATGGCCTCGGTAACGACCTTGGAAAACCGGGCGACGTGTACCTGTTGGTCGACGGGTGGGCTCAGCGTTACAAAATCCTGCCCGATGGCGGCCGCCAGATCCTGGCATATTTGCTTCCCGGGGATATGTCCGAAAGAGATACGGATGTGTTTGGCGGCTTCGATCACGAGATGGAAGCGATCGGACATGCGACGGTCTGCCAAATATCCAAGCAAACACTGCTGGAAACCGAACGCGATCACCCCAGGATTGCCATAGCGCTGGCGTGGGCGGCGTGTGTCGAAAGGGCAACGCTGCAGGAATGGATCGCCAATCTGGGACGCCGCTCGCCCGAACGCCGGGTGGCTCATTTGCTCTGCGAGCTTTGGAAGCGAATGGCGATAATCGGCAATGCTGATGGCGACGTGATGTCTTTTCCTGTCAGCCAGGTACAGTTGGCAGACACGGTCGGTTTGACGCCGGTAACCGTCAACCGCATCATTCAACGGTTACGGCAGCAGAACATCATCATTCTGCAGAATGGCAAGCTGCAAGTTGTTCAGGCGGAGCAGCTATGCACCATGGCTGGTTTTGATGCAGCCTATCTTTACGCAGACAATTATCAGGCGAAATCCCACGATTCTTGAAAAAGCTAACCTATTACGTCGCGCCGCACACGGACAGCGCGTTAAGGCGGTTCATGGCTAGACTCGCATATCAACCGATTCTACTCGCGACCGGCAGCGAAGACGAGACTGGCCAACTGGTTTTCGTCGACAACCGGCTCGTGGCGGTCCTCGTACGACTGGATTCTGAAGCACATGGGGATCTCACGGGGCTTTGGTACGTTGAGGAGACATTCGGCGTCGAATTTGATTGGCCGATGCTGTTTACGTCCTTGGACGAAGTCAAGACGTGGGCCTCCGGCTGTTTCGACAGCGAAAGCGACTATTGATCGCCATTCTGTGACTTTTTTTGTCGCGTCGGCGAGAAATGTGCCCTTTCGGAACATCGAATGCTTTTGGTTTAGTTTTTTCTCGGCAGTTCACCGATGGTACGGTTTTTTACCAAGGTCAGAACTTAGCTGGCTTGCTGATAAGCCTTCTTGCAGCCCTTCTTAAAGCCCGCATTGATGGAGAGCAGAATGCCCTTGCCGCACAATCAAGAGGGGGACCCTGAGCGGCTTGGTAGCGGTACTGTGAGGTCGTTATTGCATGGCGAGCCGCATCCGGAATTCAGCCCCCTATCAAACTCCCTTATCGCTTATCCCAATTATGTGAGTGAGGCCGAATGGCAGGCGCTGAACGACATCGCAAAAGGCGAAAAAGCCGTCGAAGCAGGCACAGAGCTTCATACTCCGCGTAGCAAGGAATCCGACGTCCATCTGCTGGTAAAAGGCTGGGCGTGCCGTGCGGCGACAACAGAGTCCGGAAAGCAGCCAATTTCCACCCTCTATCTTCCCGGCGACGTCATCAACCTTGATGCACTGATCGATCAGGAATCCGGTGATTTCGTTCAGATGATCACCGATGGCAGTATCATTTCCTTTCCCCGCGCCAGGCTTTGCGCGTTGAAAATGCAGATGCCGGGCATCGCCAATACATTCCTCTGGCTTTCGCTGGTTGAAAATGCCCGCATATCTGAATGGTTGAAGTGTTTGGGGGCGAAACCAGCGCTGCAGCGCGTAGCGCATCTATTCTGCGAAATCGCTATACGCCTTAATGCAGTAAAGGGCGACGATGTCGTTGAAATTAAGCTGCCACTGACGCAGGTTCAAATCGCGGATACGATTGGAATCACCCAGATCCATACGAATCGAACCGTGTCCGCATTGCGTGAAAGAGGTCTGATCGAAACCTCCTACAAAACATTGCTTATCCGCGACTTCCCCGAATTATGTCATATTGCCGAGTTCGACCCATCTTACCTGCAACGGCATGAAATCCGAACACTGGATGGCGACGGCTCTACGACAACAGCGATCCCTAGCTTAGGCGCATAATGCTCTGGCCCAGGCGGAGAGCGGCCTCGATCAGCAGCTCATCGGCCTTGGCAAAGCAGAGCCTGACAATACGGTCTTCTTTCTGAGACGCATAGAAGGGCGACAAGGGGATCATCGCCACTCCAGCCTCCTGAACCATCTTCAGACAGAAGGATCTGTCGTCCATGTCGATCCCGGAGGCGCTGAGATCGATGCAGAGGAAATAGGTTCCCTCGCTTGGCAGAACGCTCAGCCCCTCTGCCGCGAGGCTTTTCGCCAGGGTATCGCGGCTCCGCGCAAAGCCTTCACGCATTCCAGTGAAATATGACGGCGACATGGTCAGGCCATGTGCCGTGCCGATCTGCAGCGCCGGGGGCGTGCTGAACGTCAGATACTGGTGCATCCTGGTCATTGCGGCCAGAAGCGGCGGCGGCGCTATGGCGAAACCCACCTTCCATCCCGTCAGGGAAAATATCTTGCCGGCCGATCCGATCTTGATCGTGCGCTCCGCCATACCCGGCAGGCCGTGCAGCGGAACGTGGGTGCGTCCGTCAAAGACGATATGCTCCCACACCTCATCGGAAATAACGATTACATCGTTACGGATGCAGACATCCGCCAGCAGCGACAGCTCCTCACGAGTAAACGCCCGCCCAGCGGGATTTAACGGGTTGTTGAAGACGATTGCCTTTGTGGTCGGGTCGATGACACGATCCAGCGTCTCGGCGTCCAGACGCCATTCGGGTGGACGCAGCGTGATGAAATGCGGAACACCGCCCGCCTGCCGCACCAAGGGCAAATAGGCGTCGTACATCGGCTCGATCATGACCACCTTGTCGCCAGGCTCGATCAGCGACAATATCGAGGCCGCCAACGCCTCCGTAGCCCCCGACGTGATCAGAACATTTTCAGCGGTGATGCCAAGCCCCTGATGTTGGGCGTAATGCGTCGCCACCGCCTCCCTCAACAGGGGTAAGCCGCGCATGGGCGGATACTGATTGGGACCAGCCATGATCGCATCGGCCGCAGCCTGCCGAATTTCGGCCGGACCATCCCTGTCCGGAAAGCCCTGCCCCAAATTTATCGCATCATGCTGCCGCGCCAGAAGCGACATTTCCTCAAAAATGGTAGTTTGTTCGACAGGCAGATGTAAATTCATATGCCCAGCCTACGACATCGTGGGGGCGACACGCCAGAAGAGAACGAGTTGCCCAGCAGGCAAAGTCTAAAGGAAATCGGCAGCAGATTGGCGAGACCCGCTGAAATACGGAGTATCTCCGTCGTGAGCCGAAAATAAAATGGTCGGGGAGACAGGATTCGAACCTGCGACCCTCTGTTCCCAAAACAGATGCGCTACCAGGCTGCGCTACTCCCCGACACCCGCGCCTCTAGGCAGGTGCCGCGCCGCAAGCAAGGTGCATTTGCAGATACGTGGTCCTTGTGGCCAGTGCGCCCTGCTCCCCTGCCCTTGCCGCACTTACAGCTCGGTTGATTGACCTTCGACGCTCAGCGCTTATGGGCGCGGTGCGAGGCATTCCTCAGATGGGACGGGCCTCAGATGGGACGGGGGTTTCGATGAGCGGTGGACCAATATTTCGTCTAGACGGCAAAGTCGCCTTCATCAGCGGCGCGGGGTCCGGCATGGGCGCAGGCATCGCATCGATGATGGCGCGGCAGGGCGCGCGGGTTATCGTCAACGATCTCGTACCGGAGCGCGCTGAGGAGACGGCTGCCAGCATCCTGCGTGAAGACGGCCAGGCAATCGCGGCTGCGTTCGACATAACGTCCCTTACCGCGGTACGCGACAGTTGCGAAAAGCTGGCACGGGATAATGGCGGCATCGACATATTGGTCAACAATGCTGGAAATGCCGGAGGCAGTCAGTTTGTGCCCACCCCTTTCGCCGACATGCGGCCTGAAGATTGGGATGCCTTTCTCTCAGTCAATATGAGGGGCGTCCTGAACTGCACGCATGCCCTCTTGCCGGGAATGCGCGACCGGGGCTGGGGCAGGATTGTTACGATATCCTCTGATGCAGGACGCATTGCGGCCGTGCCGGGGGTCTCGGTCTACGGCGCGGCTAAGGCGGGAGCAGCTCATTTCATGAGGCACATCGCGCTGGAGACCGCCGAATATGGGGTGACGGCCAATACCCTCTGCCTGGGGCACATGAATACGATTGGCGAACCCTATGCCAGTGAAATCGTGCGGCAGATCCCCTGTGGTCGGCTGGGCACACCCGAAGACGTGGCATCGGCCGCGCTATTTCTGGCTTCGCAGGAGGCCAGCTGGATCACGGGCGCCACTCTTGCCGTGAATGGTGGCTATCCAGCAATATAAGTGGTCGACCGGGTAAAGCCGATCAGCCCTTTGCCGGCACTGCCGGTGCCTGCGGTCGGAATTCGGCTTCGGTGGCAACGCAGGGCACGATTTCGATGATTTTGTCGTCGGCTCTCAGTTCCTGAACCTCCATTTCCCAAAACCCAAGCGGCTTGCCATCTCGATAGATGCGTACGCCCAGGCCGGACGTGATGTCGCGCAGGGACGCGCCGACTTCATTCGGCTCCACGTCTCTTTGCACCAGCCGTACACGACCATGGGTTGACGCGAGATCAGCCATATAATCGGACGTGTCGGCGCCATGGGCCGAACCCGCCAGCAATAATCCGGCGAAACTGACCGGGTTGATCACGGTGGTTGCGCCCGCTTGCCGCGCCAGCAATTCGTTGTCCTGCGCCCGAACCGAAACGCTGATCCGCACATTCGGTGCCAGATGCCGCGCTGTAAGACAGATAAGGATGGATGTGTCGTCCCGGCCTGCGGAAACGATCATTACCTTGGCATCGGCAACGTGGACCTCTCGCAGCGTCTCGTCGCGCGTCGCATCCCCCTGCGCGACAATGCACCCCAGCCCCTCTGCCCGAACAAGGGCGTCGTCATTGGAATCCACGACCACGATGCGTTCAGGCGGGGTGCCCCGCGCAATCAGCTCCGCGACTGCGTCGGCACCGCTGGTCCCATAGCCGGCAATGACGATATGATCGCATAGTCGCTTTTGAAGGCGCGCCATAATCCACCTGTCCCAAGTCCGTCTGATTACAAAAGTATACGCTGTTCCCACAAACAGCAGCACGATAAAAATTCGGATCGGTGTTACCACCAGGGCGTCGAACAGCCTTGAGCTGTCTGTGACGGGAACGATGTCGCCATAACCCGTCGTCGTCGCGCTAATCATGGTGAAATAGATCACATCGACGAAGCTGACGTCACCGTCCAATTCGTCGACGAACTTATCCCTTTCTATCCAATGAATGGTAATGATCGAAAGCAGCAGGGCCACCAAGGCAAGGGCGCGCCAGCCAACCGTCATCCAGGCTGGCCGCGGAGATCGGCGCCGCAGGGTAATGGACGAGGCAGGCTCGGCCCGCAGAGTGGATGTCTTTTTCCGGGTGGCAGCCATGATTGATCACATAGCGCAGTCTGGGGGGGAAGTGTCCAGTCCGGCCACGGCCTTTTCCAGCCAAAGGTTCACCAGACTGGCCATATGCGATAACGAAATTGGGATGAATGCATCGGGCGTTTCAAATTTACTGCCCGCACGTAAAACGAGATGCGGCGGCTGGGTCTGCTGGCGGGGGGATAAATTATGAAGGTGGTCATCTGTGGAGCCGGACAGGTAGGCTCGACCATCGCGCGTCAACTCGCTCGCGAAGGAATGCATGTGACGGTCATCGACGCCGATCCGGATCAGGTGAGGCGAGTCGACGAAAGCTACGAGGTTCGCGGCATCCTTGGCCACGCTTCCCATCCCCGCATCCTGGAACGGGCAGGCGCCGACGATGCCGATCTGCTGATCGCCGTCACCCGCTCGGACGAGGTGAACATGGTTTCCTGCCAGGTCGCCTATTCGCTGTTCAACGTGAAGCGGCGGATCGCGCGCCTTCGGCATACCGGCTATATCACGCCCGTTCGCGAGGGACTTTACGCGGCAGAGCATCTGCCCATTGACGTGATCATCGCGCCCGAGCTTGAGATCGCCGAATCCATCTTTCGTCGGCTGAAAACGCCTGGCTCCTTCGATATGCAGACCCTGGGCGACGGACGGTTGCAACTGATCGGCGTGCATTGCGACGAGGGTGCGGAGATCATCGGCGAGCGTTATCTCGAGCTCTACAAGAGATCGCCTTTTGACGGTGCGGCCTTCCTCGTGCTCTTTCGCGACGGGGTCGCTCAGTTCCCGACAATGCAGGAGACGGTTCGTGCCGATGATGACGTCTACGTCGTTGTTCCCTCCGATCGGACGAAAGAAGTGCTGCATTGCTTTGGCCATCGGGAGCATGCCGCCCGAAAACTGACCATCGTGGGCGGCGGAAATGTTGGTCTGCACCTCGCCCGGCAATTGGCACGTGACGCCCCCGAAGTGGCCGTCCGCATGATCGAATTCGGAAAGGAAAGAGCAGAATATATCGCGCGAGAGCTTGGCGATGCCACGATTGTCCTGCATGGCGACGCCCTGGAGAGCGAGGTTCTTGAGGACGCCCAGGTTGGTGCAGCGGAAACCATCATCGCGGTTACCGATGATGACGAAACCAACATTTTTGTCTCGGTGCTCGCAAGAAGACTGGGGTGTCCGCGCGCAATAACGCTGGTGAACAAGCGGTCTTACGAGCCGCTACTGCCCGCGCTCGGCCTCTACACGGTGGTCAGTCCCAGCGCGACGACGATTTCCACGGTCCTTCGTCATGTGAGGTCGGAGGCGGTACACGCGCTTCATACACTACGCGGCGACTTCGGCGAGGTAGTGGAAGTGACGCTCGGCGAGAAATCGCCCCTTGCCCAACGTATTCTGCGCGACGTCAACATCCCAGCGGGCATACTCCTAGGGCCCGTTTTGCGGGACGATGAACTGATCATTCCCCGGCCGGAAACGCAGCTGGCTGCCGGTGATCGTGTCGTGGCAGTCGTAGAATATTATGCACTGAAGCGCGCGGAAACCCTGTTCGCCGGGCGCAAGGGGCTTCTTGGGTGACGGCGCTCAGTTCATTGCTGGATTCCGGCGAACGGAGGACGTTCGACGTTTCGCCGGTCCTTCACCTCATCGGTCTCTTAATGATTGCGGTGGGGAGCCTCATGACGCTGCCACTCCTTGTGGATATCTTCGCCGGAAACAATGATTGGGTCGCATTTGCACTCAGCAGCCCCCTTTGCATTTTCATCGGTCTGCTTTTCCGCCGGGCATCCCCTGAGGACCTTGCACGTGGCATGAGTGTCCGACAGTCATTCCTTCTGACCCCTCTGGCCTGGCTAACAGCCGTCACGTTCGGCGCCCTGCCGTTCTTCATGACCGATTTTGGCGAGACGAGCGGCAACATCACGAACGCCTTTTTCGAATCCATGTCCGGGCTCACGACGACCGGAGCTACCGTCGTCACCAACCTCGATTCCGCGCCTCCTGGCTTTCTTTTATGGCGGGCGCTCCTGCAATGGGTAGGAGGGATCGGGATCATCGCCACGGCGATCGCGGTGCTTCCCGCGCTCGGCATTGGCGGCATGCAGCTGTTTCGTACGGAATCCTCGGATCGCTCGGAAAAGGTAATGCCGCGCGTTCGCCACATCGCGTCAGCAGTCGGCTCGGTTTATATTGTCCTCACGGCGCTGGCGGCGATTGCATATTGGCTCGCGGCGATGGCGCCGTTCGATGCTATCGTTCATGCGCTTACGACCGTCGCTACAGGCGGCTTTTCGACATCCGACAGGTCGTTTGGCGCCTGGAGCGATAATGGGATCCAGTGGATCGCCATCCTTTTCATGCTCTCCGGTTCCGTGCCGTTCGTTCTCTACGTCCGTCTGATCGCAGGCGATCGGAAATCGCTTTGGGACACACAGGTCAAAACGTTTCTGGGCTTCCTTGCCGTCACTATAGTGTGCGCGACCCTTTATCTGTTCCTCTCCGGCAGGTTCGGATTATGGGATGCCTTACGCCTGTCTGCTTTCAACATCGTTTCGGTCGTCACAACGACGGGATATGCGACGACGGATTACACGCTGTGGGGCGGCGCGGCTGTTGGTGTTTTCTTCGGCCTTGCTTTCGTTGGGGGCTGCACCGGCTCCACAACTGGCGGCATAAAGATTTTTCGCTTCGAAGTTCTCTGGAAGCTACTGCAAAGTCATTTTCGCAGCTTGCTTTACCCACGCGGCGTTTTTCCAAGAAGCTATGCGGGCCGGCCCCTGGGGGAGGACGTTGCCGTTTCCGTAATCGTGTTCTTCGCTATTTTCTTCGTATGCTATTCGATGGTTACCATCGCGCTGATGGCGATGGGCCTGGACTTTCTGACCAGCGCGAGCGGCGCTGTAAGTGCTCTTGCGAATGTCGGCCCGGGATTGGGTGACCAAATCGGCCCGGCCGGCAATTTCTCCGGCCTGCCAGCGGCAGCGAAGTGGCTCCTCTCATTTTCAATGCTGCTGGGCCGGTTGGAGCTTTTCACCGTCTTGATGCTGTTTCTGCCGAGTTTCTGGAAAAAATAACGGGATCTGCAAACAAAAAGGGTGGCCCCGCACAGGACCGCCCTTTTCCATTCAATCGCTTTGTCCAACCGGGCTTAGAAAGCTACCTGGAACCCGGCGCGAGCGCCTACCTTGCCGCTGTCGAACCCAACGCCCACGCCGGCGGACACGGACGACATCTGTCCAACGGCCGCGCTGATCGCGGAGGAGATGGCGGCCTTGTCGTCATAATAGCCGACACCGCCGGACAGCGCGAACTTGGCACCAGCAGGGATGGCGGGTGTCTCCATCGACATCGCCAGCGCGACGCCTTCCGTCGCCCGGTCGACGCCCCGGCGGTTCTCTTCGGACATGTCGAACAGCGTGGCGGTCTGCCCCTGCAGAGTGTTGATCGCTGCAGAGTTGGCGCCAATGGCCTGACTGTTATTGGCGATGGCAGTGGTGTTCGCCATTACGTCATTGGCACTGGCAAGCCCGCCGGGCGTACCGACGTTCGACAGGCCGAGCGTACCGTTGGAATCCGCCGTGACGAAGTTGATACTGCCGGTCTGGCTGTTGGTGGAACCGTCCAGACTGCCGATAACCACCTGCTCGTTCATCGTTGCCGTGGCGCCATTGCCGATGGCAATCGAATTCGTGCCAGAAGCGGACGCCTGATTACCCATGGCGACGCTATTTTCGCCAGACGCGGTCGCACCTTCGCCGACAGCGGTCGATGCCGTCCCGGATGCTTCTGACAAATGGCCCAGCGAGGTGCTCATCCCGGCACTGGCATTGGACCGCCACCCATAAGCAGTAGCGCCGGGGCCATTTGCATTGGATTGACCACCGACGGCAGTGGTGGATGCCCCCGTGGCGACGGCGGCCTGATTTCCATTATCGTCGACGCCGTCCCCGTCCGCGTCAACGAAGTCACGATTGCCGCCAATGGCGATTGAGTCTCCACCAGAGGCTACCGACTTATTGCCAATCGCAATCGCGTTGCTGCCGGATGCGACCGCATCCTCGGCACCTGCAAAGCTCTGGTCTCCGGATGCTTCGGTCTGGTGGCCGACCGCGGTGGCCATTGCGCCGGTTGCTTCGGCCTGCCAGCCAAGTGCCGTGGAACCGGGTGTGGAGGCTACGCTCTCGCCGCCAACTGCCGTTGTCGATGCCCCCTGCGCATTGGCAGAATCACCAATCGCAAGAGCATCTTCGCCGTTCGCGATCGATTCATTGCCAATCGCCGTGGAGAGGTCGGTCTGTGCATCCGCATTCTCGCCGACCGCAGTGGAACGAACACCCTGGGCTGTGGTCAGATGCCCGAGCGCCGTGGCGCGCTCTGCAGCGGCGTCGGCACGCCAGCCATAGGAGGTGGCTCCCGGTCCCTCAGCATTGGCCTGGCCGCCTACGGCCGTCGTCGATGGGCCAGTAGCCGTGGTTGATCGGACATCATTGTCGGGGTCGGCATCTTCGTTGACGTCGGCAATTCCGTTTCCGTCTGAGTCGACAAAGTCGCGATTGCCGCCAATGGCAATGGCGTCGCCGCCCTCCGCAACCGATTTATTGCCGATGGCAACGGCATTGGAACCGGACGCCACGGCATCCTCACCACCAGCAAAGCTCTGATCGCCGGATGCTACCGTCTGGTGACCGACTGCGGTTCCCATGGCCCCTGTTGCCTGAGCCTGCCACCCAAGGGCGGTTGCGCCGGGCGTCGTCGCATCGCTCTCGCCGCCCACCGCGACCGTCGACGCAGCGGAGGCGGTGGCGGGTTCCGCCCCGGCATCGTCGCCGCCGACTGCCACTGCGTCCGTACCAGATGCCACTGCACCCGCGCCGACGGCCGTCGCACCCTCGGCATCTGCCGCGCTGTCGACGCCGCATTCTGTGGAATTCGCGTCGGCGGCCTCGTTACACGGCGCCGTTTCGTCGGCCAGCGCGGGCTGCGCGAGCATGAGCGCGAAGCCGCTTGTTGCGGCTAGCATCAGGCTGTTTTTCTGTATTCTGGTCATGTCGTCTTCCCTCTTTTTTAACTTCATTCGAAAAAAACGTGGAAGGGCAAGTTCAACGCAAACGATATGCCGGCTCCGACCCCCGGGTGACCGAATCGGTCGGTTTCGGGAGATCGAAGGCATTTTCGCTGAACATCCAGAGCCCATGAAAATGGCTGATGCATTGATTGTCCTTCCCTAGGCTCGTCCGGCCATCGCGTTCTCACGCATCCTCCCGAACGAGGCCCCAACAAGACCCCGAGTCTGTTAGTTCCCGTTGTAAATCGACGGTTTAGAGAGTTAGCAGCCGTCAAGTGGCTCGCTATTGCAAGGCTAGCTGTCGTGACAGCTACGAGCCGCCATTATGCGCGGATGCGCGACAAAATTTTTTTATGGGTGCGTGCCGGCACCGCAATGGCAGGGACCCCACGGGTTCCGCGCTATGGCGGAGATACGCTTGACGCAGTCTGTTCCTTCGCCGATGGTCAAGCAAATTGAACGATATGTAGCGAAGTAACTTGTCGGAGAGCTTGTGAACGCACGGGAAGAACTCAGTTCACTGCTTCACGACGTCGCCACTGGCAATTCCGAAGCCATGGCAGAAGTCTATCGGCGAACCCAGGCGAAGCTATTTGGTATCGTGCTGCGTATTTTGAACGAGCACAGCGAAGCCGAGGACGTCCTGCAAAAAGTATATATCACCGTATGGGACCGGGCGGGTCAGTTCGACTCCGCAAAGGCAAGTCCTATCACTTGGTTAGGCACAATCGCGCGTAACCGCGCGCTTGATCGCCTTCGGCAAAGGCGGTCCGACCGGATCGTCCCTTCCGGCTCCGTCCCCGCCGTCGCGCTCGAAAGCGCAGACCCGTCGCCGGGGGCGCTGCAATCTCTGGAGCGCAAGGAAGAGGCCCAACTCTTAGAAAAATGTCTCGATACGCTCGACCAGGCGGCAGCGGCGGCCATAAGAAGTGCTTTCTGGGGCGGCATTAGTTACAGAATGCTGGCCGAAAAAGTCGACGTGCCCTTATCCACGATGAAAAGCCGCATGCGGCGCGCCCTCGCCCGGCTTCGCGATTGCCTTGTCCATGAGTGAGGATGCCCCCATCCCCCTTGATGGCGACGGTCTCGCCGCTGCCGAATTCGTGCTCGGGCTGCCGGACGCCGCCGAGATTGCGCAGCTTGCAGCGCGGCGGGCAAGCGACCCTGCCTTTGCGCGCGCAGTCGATCTGTGGGAGCAGCGCTTCGCCCCCCTGCTGGACGAGGCCGCTCCTGTGGACGCCCCAGATGATATGTGGGCTCGCATCGCAACCGAATTACAAGGTCGCCGTGCCGCAAACTCAGATCCGGGGGACGTCATGAATAGTCCGGGCAAACTACGCTTCTGGCGGCTGTACGGCAGCGCGATGACTGCGGCGGCGGCAGTGTTGGTCGCCGCCCTTCTGACCGAGCGGCAGACAATCCCGGAACGTCCGGCAGTTGCGCCGGATGTTTCGGCCCCCGCGGAACCTGAACTGACCGGCATCGAACCCGTGACGCTCGAATCGGCAACGCTGGCGCCAGAGGAAGGCGTACCAGTCGCGGTCCTCACCTATGATCCGGCCAATAAGCGTCTTTTTGTCTCGCCCGTAGGAATTCCCTCAGATGCGGACACGGTGCCGCAACTGTGGTTTATCCCCGGCGATGGCGTCCCGCGGTCCCTCGGCACAATAGAGGCAGGCCAGACTGTAACGTTGCAACTGGCGGAAGATTTCGATGACGCCGCAACGCTGGCTATCTCCATCGAACCTGAGGGGGGCTCGCCTACAGGAGCGCCTACCGGGCCGATTGTGGGAACAGGCAGTCTGTCTAGCCTATGAATTCAGGAAATTATTCGTAGCGCTGTTCTAGCCAGGGGTCGCCCACATTGTGGTAGCCGCGCTCCTCCCAAAAGCCGGGTTTGTCCTCAGCGCTGAAGGTTATGCGCTTCAGCCATTTCGGGCTTTTCCAGAAATAATAGCGGGGCACGACGAGCCGTACCGGTCCCCCATGTTCCCGGCTGATCGCCTGCCCGTCATGCCTGTGGGCGAGCACGCAGTCCTCATCAAGGAAGTCTTCGAGGCGCAGATTAGTCGTATAGCCGTCGTAGCTGGCCAGCAGCACGTGGGTAGCGTCCTTTGCCACGTCGGCAGCTTCGAACAGATGCCTGGTTGAAACGCCGGTCCATCGATTATCGTAGCGCGACCACTGGGTAACGCAGTGAATGTCAGAAACGATCTCGATCTGCGGCTGCGCAAGAAAACTGTTCCAGTCCCAGGTCAGATCCTGGGCCACCATGCCGTCGATTTTCAGCCGCCAATCGGCTGGCGCCACATCCGGCTGTATGCCGAGATCCAGAACAGGCCAGTTTTCGACCAGCCTTTGACCCGGTGGCAAACGGTCGACGCCATGTTCTCCAGTCTTTCCGGTCAGCAATCGACCGGCCCGCGCCCAGGCCTGTTTCGTTTCGACGAGCTTCGCCTTGTACCCTTCGGTGTATTCTTCGGTCATGATGTCAGGATTAGGCGCACTCCCGCCGCCTCGCAAGTCGCGCCCTCCAGCGGCGAGATACCCAGAACCGCCACAGGAAATGAATGGTCAGAAAGCCCACCGTGGCGCTGATCGTACCAAGGAAGATACCCCCGATGAACCAGGGGATTGGCATATCCTTTATAGCGTGCAGGACATCTGCATTTGCGGGCAGCAGGTTGGTATCTCTACCCAGCAGCCAATCGCCTGTCATCACCGTGGCTGGGTAAAGCACGACGATCGTGACCGGATTTGAAACCGATGTGAAGAGGGCGGCGACCGCGATATTCGCGCGTGCCGAAACGGCGATGAGCGCCGCGAGGAAAATCTGGAAACCCATGGGGATCGCAAAGCCCAGAAAAAGACCGAGCGCGACCCCCCGCGCAATACTGCGGCGGTTGAAGTGCCAGACGTTCGGGTCTCCGATATAGCGAGCCACTGGCTGCAGCAGGCGGCTGCCACCCAGCGTCTCCTTCGAAGGCGCGTATCGTCTCAGACAGCGCCCCATGCGCTTCACCGACATTCTTTGGCCTCCCGTCTGCCGGATGAGGCTATCTCACCCAACTATAACCAATTTGTGAACGCGGCCGAAGAAAAGCAAGGCCTTACAGGGCGGCTGACGAGAGTGATATCACTCGCGCGCGCTCATCCCTTCTCTCGCAGCAGGCGCGCCTTATCGCGTTTCCAGTCGCGCTCCTTCTGCGTTGCGCGCTTGTCATGCAATTGCTTGCCCTTGGCTAGCGCAAGCTCGACTTTCGCCCTGCCGGAAGAATCAAAATACATACTCAGCGGCACCAACGTCATCCCCTCGCGCTGGATCGCTCCGCCGAGACGGTCGATCTGGCGGCGCTTCAATAACAGCTTTCGCGGCCGTTTCGGCTCGTGATTTTGCCGATTTCCGTGGGAATATTCGGGAATATTGGCGTTCACCAGCCACGCCTCGCCGTTGCGCACCTCGGCATAACTCTCGCCGATGGTCGATTTGCCGCTTCGCAGAGACTTCACTTCGGTGCCATGCAGGACGATGCCTGCCTCCATGACATCTTCGATGCTAAACTCGAACCGCGCCTTGCGGTTTTCAGCGATCATCTTCTGCTTGTCGGCAGCGGGGGCCATCAGGAAAGACCGGCCAATTCCAGCGCCGCATCCACAAGAGCCTTTTCCGCATCGGTGCACGGAACGATCGGCAGGCGAACCTCGGAATCCGCCAGATTTCCCATCTTCGCCATCGCATATTTCGCAGGCGCGGGGCTTGGTGCGGCGAACATGGCCAGGTGCAGGGTGTGAAGGCGCTTCGCAAGCACCAGACCTTCGCCCCAGTCGCCCCTCTCGCAGGCGGCAACGAATTCAGCGCAGAGGCGTGGCGCCACGTTGGCGGTAACGGAAATGACGCCCCGGGCGCCCGACACCATCATACCCAATGTCAACTCATCTGAACCCGACAGAACGCAGAAATCGTCTGGGCAATCTATACCCGCCTGCACGGTACGGGAGACATCGCCCGACGCGTCCTTTATCCCGACGATGTTCGGCAGTTGCGCAAGTCGCCGGACCGTATCCGGCAATATATCTGCCACCGTGCGCCCCGGCACATTGTACAGGAAGATAGGCAGGTCGCTGGCCTCCGCAACCGTGCGGAAATGCTGATACAGCCCCTCCTGATTGGGCTTGTTGTAATAGGGGGCGATCACCAACGCTGCATCGGCGCCGGACTTCTTTGCCTCCTGCACGTGCAGGCATGCGGTCGCCGTGTCGTTCGACCCTGCGCCTGCGATGACGGGTACGCGCCCTGCTGCAACCTCCACGACGCGCCCGACTATTTTGTGATGCTCGTCGATGGTTAGAGTGGGAGATTCACCCGTGGTGCCGCAGGGAACCAGTCCGCGCGACCCTTCTGCAATCTGCCATTCCACGAGGCGCTCCAGCGCTGGAAAATCGACTTTGCCGCCCTTGAACGGCGTGACCAGCGCGGGCATCGAGCCGGTAAACCTGTGTGCCAAGAATATGCTCCAATTTTTTTGGCCTCTTTTTTCAACAGACCAACTTTTTAAACTGCTCATGCGTTCACGCAGGTGAAACCACCGCGCCGTTACGCAAGATACTATATGAATGGCTCTATGAACACGAGGAACCGCATGTCCACCCCTGCCCGTCTGCTCACGACTGCCGGAATTGGCGCCATGCTGGCCTCCGGATCCCTTGCCGCCACATCCCAGAACGAAGAGCCGACGCCTGTAGCGGCGACAACGGCCGAAACCAATCAAACGCCGCCGCCGCAGGCTGCCGCCGCCGCGGCCGCTTTGCCCGCCGAGCTGATCGTTGCGCGTTGGGAGCGGCTGCTCGACGCACGAGCGACGCCATCGCTGGGTGAATACACCGCCTTTCTGCGCGACTATCCAAATTTCCCCGACGAACTTGGCGTCCGCCAGCGCGCCGAAACCGCCATGACAGCTTCCACACCCATAGCGGAAAGGCTTGCATTTTTTGCCGTTTCCGAACCGTCGACAGCGGCCGGCCGTTTCCGCTACGCCGAAGCGCTGCGCCAAAGCGGCCGCGGCGAAGAGGCGATCGCCATGGCCAGAGAGGCTTGGCGATCAGGCTATCTGGATCGCGACACCCGCAGCGAGTTCCTCGCTCGGTTTGGCAGCGATATGCGTCCGGAAGATCATGCGCAGCGCGTCGACATGATGTTGTGGCGAGAGGATCTTGATGGCGCGGCGAACATGATCTCCTTGCTGGGCACCGATGACCGTGTTCTGACCTCCGCCCGTATCGCTTTGCAACGCGGCGCAAAATCGGACGGCAATGTCGAGGCCGCCTATGCCGCCATCGCAAATGTTCCCGAGGGGCTGAAACAGCATCCCGGGTTCATTGAGGATCTTTATCAATTCTACCGCGCGAACAGCCAAAGCGGGCAAGCCAGAGCGCTGCTTGCAAAGACCCGTATCGCCCCCGGCAGTGCCGCCGACCCGGACCGCTGGATGAAGGCGCACCTCAGCGCCGCGCAGTCCGCCGTCGCGGATCGACAGTATCAATTGGCCTATGAAATCTCTGCGCATCATGGCGGCCTCAGTTTCGCCACCCCGCTCCTCGACAATAATGGCGCGGAACGAGACACGTTCACCAGTCTGGAATGGCTTGCCGGCTGGACTGCACTGCACGACCTCAACCGGCCGGCGGACGCCATTCGTCACTTTCAGAATTTTTCCAACGCCGCCAATTTTGCGGCAACCCGTTCGCGTGGGTTATATTGGGCGGGACGTGCGGCGGAAGCGGCGGGACGCGCCGATGCCAACGCCTTCTTTGAAGAAGCGGCTAAGTACGAGCTGACCTTTTACGGCCAATTAGCCCACGAGAAATTGGGCCGGCCCCTTCAGATCGCAGCGGGAGATACACCGACGCCGTCGCCACAGACGGTCAGCGCCTGGAATGCCGATCCGCGCGTTCGGGCGGTACAAATCTACGGCCAACAAAACGAATCCGGCAAACAACAGCAATTTCTTAGCGCCCTGGCGGGAACGCTCACCCGGGAACAGCTGCCGCTATATGCACAGCTTGCACGGCAATGGGGACATGGAAGATATGCCATCCTGAATTCCCGCGGCGCCGATTCGACCGGGCCCGACGCCGTGGTCGACATTAGCTGGCGGACAATCGACCTGCCGCGCCAGACCGAGGGACAGTGGACGATGATTCACGCTATCACCCGTCAGGAAAGCCAGTTCGAAGTCGACGCTGTAAGTCCGGCAGGCGCACGCGGCCTGATGCAGCTGATGCGGCCCACAGCGCAGGAAACGGCGGGGAAGATCGGACTGCCCTATCGCCCCGAAGCGCTTACCAGTGATGGGGCCTATAATATTCAGCTGGGTAGCGCCTATTTCGCCAATTTGGTGGATTATTGGGCAGGCAGCCACGTACTCGCGATTGCCAGCTACAATGCTGGGCCAGGCAATGTCCGTAAGTGGATTGGGGAGCATGGAGACCCCCGCATGTCTGGCGTCGACGTTCTGGAATGGATCGAGGAAATCCCCTTCTATGAAACCAAGACATATGTTCGGAACGTGTTGGAAAACGCGGTAATCTATGACCAGATCCAGCCCCAGATGCGCCGAGGCGGCCCACAGGAGGCGAGATTGAGCTGGTATCTGGGGAAGAATGACAGGGGATAGCGGACAATCGAAAAACGGCTTTCAGCCAAGGCGACGCTTTGCGCTCACGCGTCAGCGGAATGCATAGCGGTATTCGTCTCGTAGTTCATAAAGCCCCTCATCGATCTCCCGACGCGACAATTGGCGGTCGCGATCATAGTCGGCTAATCTTTCGAAGGCCCGGTTCGCCCGGCCAGCCTCAGCCTCGGTCAGACGCCCATCGCGATTATTGTCGAACTGCCACATGACCCAGTGTCTGCCAGCGGGGTCGTCCTTCAGCCAGGGATGCAGCACGCGCCAGCCGTTGGCGGACGTGGGTCCGAAATAGCCATATCCCGGACGATAATCGCGCACATAGCCATAATCGCGGTAGCGGTCGTCCCAGCGGAAAACATCCGATCCCCAAAAATGCGGCCGATAGATGTAACTGGGGCGCGGGCGCACGATGACCCTGGGGGGCAAATATTGCCGTTGCGGGCCGCGATCGTAATGTTTGCCGCGCCAGTTATCGTTGCGATCGCCGCGCTTGTCATGACGTCCGCTCTGGTAGCGATCCCTGTCATCGCGGTGGTCTCCCCCGCGAGCGTCGCGCCAGGACCGCTCGCGCCCGCCCTCGAAGCGGCCCCTATCCCGGCGGTCGCCATCGGCCCGGGGTCCTCTATCGCGACTATCGCCCCAGTTTCCACGCTCGGCCGAACGTTCGGAACGTGAGCGGTCGCCCCCTTCTTGAGCATTGGCCCCGGTGGGTAATCCGGCCAGCAGCATCAGCGCTGCACCGGCCCCAAGCCACCTCACATAGGTTCGTGTCATGTGATTTCTCCTCGACAGCGTCCCACTGTCCTCTGGAAAGCTCTAACCATCCCGTTTGAACCGCCCGTTAAGGCTCGCGCCTCACATTCTTGAGGGGCGAGGTACCGAACGCCTCGGTCGCCAATCGGACAATTTCCTGGTCGAGCGGCGGCGGTTCCAGTGACACATCATCTTCAAGGTGGTGAAGGATAGCGCCGATGGCGGCCAGCCGCGCCTTCTTCTTTTTGCGGCCATCCACCCTGACCCAAGGAGCTTGCGAACAGCCCGTCTTCGCCAACATATCGTCGATCGCTGCCTCATAGTCGGCGCGACGCGACCTGTTGCGGAAATCGTCCTGCGACAGCTTCCAGTGCTTTGCAGGATTGGCAAAGCGCGCAAGGAAACGCTTGTCCTGGGTTTCGGCGTCCACATCCATGAACAACTTTACGACGCGGGCGCCATCGCTCGCCAACAAGGCCTCGAAATGATTTATTTCCCCATAAGCGCGCGACCATTCCGTTTCGCTGGCGAGACCCTCGACTCGCTCGACCAGGACGCGGCCGTACCAACTGCGGTCGAAGACGCACATGGTGCCGTCCGGGGGCATGCGCCGCCAGAAACGCCACAGATAATGGTGGCTGCGTTCTTCTTCGTCCGGCGCCGCCACCGGCCAGACCTTATAAAAGCGTGGGTCCAATGAAGCCGTCAGGCGGCGGATCGTGCCACCCTTCCCTGCGGCGTCGTGACCTTCGAACACGATGATCGCGCGCCGCCCGGTCCGCATATAGGCGGACTGAACGGCAACAAGACGTTCTTGTAAAGCTTTTAGATCCTTATTGTATCCCACCGTCATCCCGTGGCTTGATCATCGTCTCCGCAGCTTTGGGCGCGGTTTTCGCCTTTGGCAGGTCGAGCTTCAGATGCAGTTCCTTCAACTGCCGCTCAGAAACAGGCGAGGGAGCGTTCATCATCAGGTCTTCGGCGCGTTGATTCATGGGAAATAGCACGACTTCGCGAATATTGGGTTCGTTCGCCAGCAGCATGACGATGCGGTCGATACCAGGCGCGGACCCGCCATGCGGCGGCGCGCCATACTTGAAAGCGCCAATCATGCCAGCAAAGTCGCGGTCCACGTCTTCCCGGGAATATCCGGCAATTTCAAATGCCTTGTACATGATGTCCGGTCGGTGGTTACGAATGGCGCCAGACGAGAGTTCGACACCATTGCAGACGATGTCATATTGCCACGCGAGGATGTCGAGCGGGTCCTTCGTTTCCAGTGCCTCCAGCTCTCCCTGCGGCATTGAGAAGGGATTGTGCGAAAAGACAGTCTGGCCGGTTTCCTCGTCTCGCTCGAACATGGGGAAATCGACGATCCAGCAGAAATCGAAACGGTCTTCCGCAATCAGGTCAAGCTGCGTTCCCACCCGCGTGCGCGCCAGCCCCGCCAGCTTCGCCGCTTCATCGGCCTTACCGGCCGCAAAGAAAACACCGTCATTGTCGCCCAGGCCGAGCGCCTCGACGAGCTTGGCGGTGGCCTCAGCTCCGTGGTTCTTGGCAATTGGGCCGCCAGGCTCTCCATCGGTGATCTTTATGTAGCCCAGACCCGCATGCCCCTCGCTGCGTGCCCAGTCGTTCATCTCATCAAAGAATTTGCGGCTTTTCGACCCCGCCCCCGGCGCGGGAATTGCACGGACGACATTACCTGTGGCGACTAGCTTTGCAAAAAGGCCAAACCCTGAATCGGTGAAATGACCCGACACATCGCTGATTTCGATGGGGTTCCGCAGGTCGGGCTTGTCGCTGCCATATTTCAGCATGGCTTCGCGATAGGGAATGCGTGGGAACGGGGCCGCCGTCACCTTCTTGTCGGAAAACTCCTTGAAAACCTCCTCAAGAACAGGCTCAATCGCTGCAAAAACATCGTCTTGCGTCACAAAGCTCATCTCGAAGTCGAGCTGGTAGAACTCACCGGGACTGCGGTCCGCCCGCGCATCCTCATCCCGGAAACAGGGGGCAATCTGGAAATAGCGGTCGAATCCGGCCACCATCAACAGCTGCTTGAACATCTGCGGCGCCTGCGGCAGCGCATAGAATTTCCCTGGGTGCACGCGGCTGGGAACCAGATAATCGCGTGCGCCCTCGGGGCTGGACGCAGTCAGGATCGGCGTCTGCAATTCCTGAAATCCCTGACCGATCATGCGCTGGCGGA
Source organism: Pacificimonas sp. ICDLI1SI03 (assembly GCF_054740865.1). Lineage (NCBI taxonomy): Bacteria > Pseudomonadati > Pseudomonadota > Alphaproteobacteria > Sphingomonadales > Sphingosinicellaceae > Pacificimonas > Pacificimonas sp. ICDLI1SI03. The sequence goes on along the minus strand of NZ_JBSQAU010000001.1, from coordinate 725,563 downwards.
TCGAGGAGATCACGTTGGATCGCAGCATGATGTTCGCATGCATTTTTTCGCGACGCAGATCCAGATAACGGTACTTTAGACGGATATCCTCAGGATATTCGGCATCGCCGAATACCGGCATCGGCAGTTCTGCGGCAGCCGACTGGACCTCGACCTCCTCTGCCCGCACCTCTATCTCGCCGGTAGGGAGGTCGACATTCACCGTCTCGTCGGAGCGGGCGATCACCTTGCCGGTAATCGTGACGACGCTTTCCACACGAAGGCCGTCGAGCGTAGCGAAATCGCCCTCGCCTTCCTCCGCGACGATCTGCGTAATGCCGTAATGGTCACGCAGGTCGACGAACAGCAGGCCGCCATGATCGCGCTTGCGGTGGATCCAGCCACTCAGGCGCACCTCTGTGCCGACATCGGCCTTTCGAAGCGCGGAACAGTCATGCGTACGATAGGCGTGCATCGGGTCGAAACTCCAGAAGGTATAAGGAAAGGACGCTGGCGCGAGCGGCGCACGCACCCTATGAATTCGTAATGAGCGATTACCAACTGATCACAGATACCGCCACCCTTCAAAGCTTCGTCGAGCATCTGCGTACCGCCGATTTCGTCACCGTCGATACGGAGTTCATGCGCGAGAGTACCTATTACCCCGAACTCTGCCTTATCCAGCTGGCAGGCAATGGCAGGGCTGCCGCCGTCGACCCAAAGGCCGATATCGATCTCGCCCCGCTATTGGATCTGCTGATCGATGAGGATGTGCTGAAGGTTATGCACGCCGCCGGACAAGATGTGGAAATCGTGTATCACCTGACCGGAAAGACGCCGTGGCCGCTGTTCGATACCCAGATCGCCGCAATGGCACTGGGGATGGGGGAGCAGCTTGGCTATGCCGGGTTGGTTCAGCAGATGCTGGGAATCGCGCTGGATAAAGGTGCGCGGTTTACCGACTGGGCACGCCGTCCCCTCGACAAGCGTCAGCTGGATTATGCGATTGCGGACGTAACCCATCTGGCAGACCTCTTTCCAAAGATGCTGTCTGAACTGAAGCGGCTGGGCCGGGGGGCATGGCTGGATGCCGATATGACCCGCCTGACCGATCCGGAGACATATGCGAACGATCCGGAAAAGGCCTGGTCCCGGGTAAAATTCCAGGGACGAAATCCTGAGGCGCTGGGGCGCCTTAAGGCGCTTGCAGCGTGGCGCGAACGTGAAGCGCAGAACAAGGATTTGCCGCGTGGACGCATCATCAAGGACGAAACCTTGGCTGACCTTGCCGGCCACCCCCCCACCGAGCAGGCGGGACTGGCGCGTGTACGCGGCCTTTCCCGCACCTGGGCGGACAATGATATTGGCGCGCGGCTGATGGATGCGCTGGAAAGGGCGAAGCCGATGGCCAAGTCCGAAATGCCGGAGAAGCCGCGCGGCCGGCCGCGCCTTGGCGCCGACTCTTCGCTGATCGCCGATCTGTTAAAACTTCTTCTAAAGGTTCGATCAAAGGAAGCTGATGTTGCAGCAAAATTGATCGGACGTGCGCAGGATTTGGAGCAACTTGCAGCAGGCGAACGCGACGATATTCCGCTGCTGGAAGGCTGGCGCTATGAAGTCTTTGGCAGGGATGCCCTGGCCTTGGTCGAAGGACGGCTCAGCTTCGCCGTGAAGGACGGCAAGATGGTGATGACGGAAATCTAGCCGCGCCGAATCTTCTCACACGGAAGTCGAGCTTACGCATACCTACATCACCCGTAGTTCATAAGGCATGGCGAGGTGAGCCGCCAGAAGACTGAGGCGGCGTTCCACGGCGCCTGACCACAGACAGGCATATTTGCTCGACAATTCGAGCACGACCTTGCCCTCCTCCCGTTTCAGCGCGCTTTGCGACAACGGTTCCGCAGTGCCGCCAGTAAGGCGCTGGCCGAGACGCAGAGCGAGCCCCCAGGACGTCGCCCTTTCCACTGCCTCGTAGCCCGCAAGCAGGCTCAACGGTGCAGGCAGTTGTTCGTTGAAATTGCCGCCATAAAGCGCGTAGAGCGCCGCGCCCAGAATGGCCCGGCCCCGCTGATCAATCCCTGCCCAATTACCGTGCAGAGCGAGGTCGAGTGCCCGCTCCGCCCGGAAATCCGGGTGCGCCCGCCAGGCGATGTCACTCAATTCCGCCGCAGCCCGGCGCAGACGGGTCGACTCCGCATCTTCGCCTTCGAACATCCCCTCCATCCAGCTCATCAGGGCACCGGCATGCTGGGGAAAGCGCCCCATGGCCGCCCCCTCCTCGCGCGCTGCGGAAATGAGGGGATCACGGCGCGCGATCTCCTGTGGCAAGGTATCGAAGAATACGCCTTCGCGGGTGCCGTAGGCACTGACGACTGCATGGCTCGACCCCAGCCGCTTCATGACCGCGCGCAACAGCAGCGCCGCACCCGGCAAGTGCGGCGTGCGGGAGGACGACACATTGGTGATGGACCGCATCCGCTTCTGACGAAGATTCGGAACGGCCCGGGCAAGGCGATCCACCGCCTTCGTCGACAATTCATATTGGTGAACGATATGGAGCGGGTAACTGGTCAGATGCATTTCTAGCTGCGCCAGAGCGCGCCACGAACCGCCCACCATGTAAAACGGCAACCCCTCACCTTCGACGGCCCACTCAACCTTGTCGAGCGCCTTCTTGACGATGCGGCGCATCTTGTCGGTGCCGCCCTTGCGGGCTTCGGCCAGCTTCAAACTACCGATCGGGAGTGACATCACCTTGCGCGGCTCCCCCCGTTTCAGCCGCACCAGCTCCAGGCTGCCGCCACCAAGGTCGCCGACGATCCCGTCAGCATCCGGGATACCGGCAAGAACGCCGAGGGCGGCATATTCGCCCTCTTCCTTGCCGTCGATGATGCGAATGTCGATGCCGGTGCGCTTCTTGACGGTTGCGACGAATTCAGGCCCATTGGAGGCTTCGCGCACGGCGGCGGTCGCAAAAGCCTCAATACTTCCCACCCGCATATCGCTGCAAAGGACCGCGAACCGCTCGAGAGTTGCGTAAGCTTCTGCCAGGCGGGCCTCGTCCATCGCCCCTGTTTCGGCGACTCCTGTCCCTAAACCAGCCATCACCTTCTCGTTAAACAGGGTGAATGGAGTGCGCCGGTCCTTGTGAAAGGCGACAAGGCGGATCGAGTTCGATCCAATGTCGATGACCGCACGAATCCGGTCGCCGGGTTCGACCGTCATGGCGCTTTGCAGAACTGGCGTTTCGGCGATCCGATCCGCCATCAAGATGCACCTGCTGAGTTTTTGGAGCTTGTGAGGTTGAGGCTGGGCACGTCGGGCGCATCCTCGATTACCGTACCACGTCCGCTAAGCGAGGGGTTGTTCATGAAATAATGGTGCACGTTGAACGGCTCCCCGGTGGCCTGGATGCGGTGATACGTGCCATCAGGCGCCAATTCCCAGCTTTGCTCGGTATCCTTCAGATTCGCCAGCATGACCTGATCGATGATCTGATCGTGCACCGTCGAATTGCGAACCGGCACCAGCACCTCGACACGGCGGTCCAGATTGCGCGGCATCAGATCAGCCGAGGCAATGAACAAATCCGCCTTATCCGACGGCAGCTCCGCTCCGTTGGCAAAGGCGTAGATGCGGCTATGCTCCAGGAAGCGCCCGACGATTGAGCGAACGCGGATGTTTTCGGACATGCCCGGCACACCGGGACGCAGACAGCAAATACCGCGCACGACCAGGTCAATCGACACCCCCTCGGCACTCGCGTCGTAAAGCCGCTCGATCAGTTCCGCATCGACCAGTGCGTTCATCTTCATCCAGATGCCAGACGGTTTGCCGGCCTGCTTATTCTCTATCTCGCGCTGAATAAGGCCAGACAGACGCTGGCGCAGGCTGTGCGGTGAAATTGCCATCGCTTCCAAGCGCTTCGGCTCAACATATGAAGTAATATAGTTGAAAATCTGCGCAGCGTCCCTGCCCAGCACGGGATCCGCACTGAACAGGCTGAGGTCGGTGTAAATTTTCGCTGTGACGGGATGATAGTTGCCGGTACCGAAATGACAGTAGGTGCGCAGTCCCTGCCCCTCCCGCCGCACAACCAGCGATATTTTGGCGTGCGTTTTCCATTCGATGAAACCGTAAACCACCTGAACGCCCGCGCGCTCAAGCTCCGCCGCCCAGGCGAGATTCTGCTCCTCATCGAACCTTGCTTTCAACTCCACTACGGCGGTCACCGATTTTCCTGCCTCGGCAGCATCGATCAGGGCGCGAATGACGGAGGACTGCTTGCCGGCGCGATAGAGGGTCTGCTTGATCGCGACGACATCGGGATCGGCTGCCGCCTGCCGCAGGAATGCAATCACCACCTCAAAACTTTCATAGGGATGATGAACAACAATGTCCTTCTCTCCTATGGCGGAGAAGCAATCTCCGCCATGCTCTCGGATTCTTTCAGGAAAACGCGCCGTATAGGGGGGGAATTTCAGGTCCGGCCGCGGCTCGTCGTACAATTGCATCAAATCGCCAATGCCTATGATGCCTTCCACAGTCGCGACGTCCTGTTCACCGATCTGGAACGCTTTTCGCACGACGCGGCAAACCCGGCCCGGCATGGCGGTTTCGACCTTCAGACGAATGACCTCCCCGCGCCGCCGCCGCTTTATCGCGGTCTGGAAATAGCGGACCAGATCCTCCGCTTCTTCCTCTACCTCGATATCGCTGTCTCGCAGGATCCGGAATACGCCGTCGCCCTCGATGGCATAACCGGGGAACAACTCGTTCACGTTCAGCCGGATGATATCCTCGATGGCGATGTAACGCGCATCCGCACCCGGCAGTCGCACAAATCGGGGCAGAGCCGGCGGCATCATCACCAGCGCCATCAGGTCCTCGTCTGTCTCCGGATGTTCGAGCGCCATGACGAGGCCAAGGCCCTTATTGCCGATGAACGGAAAGGGGTGCGCGGGATCGATCGTCTGGGGGGTGAGCACCGGAAAAATCTGCGCCAGATAATAATCCGACAGCCATTCGCGTTCCGCCGAATCGATTGTCGAGGGAGACAACACTTCCACGCCGCTCGCCTCAAGGTCGCGTCTGAGACTGGACCAGATGTCCTGCTGATCCTGCATCAGCTTTTCTGCTTCCACCAGAACAGCGGCCAAGGCTTCCTTGGGTGACATCCCATCGGGCGAGCGGCTTTCAACCCCCTCTTCCACCTGCCCCCGCAGGCCGGCGACGCGAACCATGTAAAATTCGTCGAGATTATCGCCTGATATCGCCAGGAATTTCAGACGCTCCAACAGCGGATGCGCGGTGTTCACCGCCTCTTCGAGAACTCGCTCGTTAAACTTCAGCCAGGAAAGCTCCCGGTTGAAATAGCGCTCGCTGGCATCCCCGGCTCCAGTCGACATCAATTCCACTCAATCCTCCTGGTCGAACAACGTCCTCCTGGCGAGGGGAACGGACAGATTTCTACCCATGGCAAGCGCAGCGGCATCCAGCCGAGCGGCGGCATCGTGTATTGCCGCATAACGCCTTTCCAGCCTTAGCGCGACATAGGACAGCACGTCCGGCGGAGCGACGACGCCCCGCGCCCTTAGCGCTTTTGCCAGCAGTTCGGGCATCAACGCCTCGTCCGGTTCTTCTATCCGTAGAATCGGCAAAGACCGCACCCGGGAGCCGAGATCGGCTAGCGTAATGGTCCAGGATGCAGGCGGCGTACGCGCCGTGATCAACAAGGCGGCACCGCCATTCCTGGCACGATTTGCGAGATGAAAAAGTCCTGCCTCATCCCGGTCTTGATCGGCATCCTCTACAACGACGAGGCATTTACCGGCACGCTGGCTCGTCAGGCGGGCGAGGTGGGATTTCCCCGATCCCTCCGGACCAAGGAGGACCGCCCCGCCTTCAGGCCACTCCCTCCACTGATCGATCTGGGCGACTGCGCTTCGATTGGCATCGGAAACGAAGAACCTGCTCTGTCCGGGACCGCCCCGATAGGAGAGCGGCAAGGGCATCTGCCCAGTCATTCGAACGCCGGTTCCGATAGGGAGATCGACCTGCCGGGGAATGCGAGATCATCCATCAATGTCAGGTAGCAGCGGTTCCGGTGCGTTCTCGGCGTCAGGAGCGTCAGGAGCGTCAGGAGTGGCCGGCGATGGCGGAGATCCGGGCGGCGGCGCCGGACCAGAACCCGGCGGCGTGTTGGCAGGGTCAGGGATGGGCGATGCCGATGGGCTGGGGATGGCGGGGGGCGGCAAAGGTGCCTCGCCCTCAATCCTTGGGCGCAAGCGATATCCGACCTCGCCCGGTTCCAGCCGAAGGCCGCGACTGTCGAGGGAATAACGAAGGTTGGCAAGCTCCCCGGCATAGGCAATGCGGACGATTGAGGTACCCCCGATATTCAAGGTTTCCAAAGTAAAGCCCGCCACCTGTGGCACCTGATCGAGCACCGCCCTGATGCGGGTCCAGTCGTCGGCTTCCGGCGTCACCACGGTCGCCGTCAACGCCTGCTCGGCCGTGAATCCGTCGTCCAATTGCCCGGCGGGGGCCTCGATCGGAGCGAGGGCGACGCTAAGCGAATCGTCGGCCACTATCGTTCCGTCCTGCAATGCGCGGGAATAAATACCATCGATGCGCTTGATCGCATCCGCCAGCATGTCGGAAATGCCAGCGGTGCCGTTCGCACTGAGCGTGAATGTCTGCAACACGGTACTGTCGGGACCGTAGCGGGCCACGAACTGGCCCGTGACAGGACCGCCAGGGTATGAGCGGATCAGCCGCGCCTCTGCCACCAAAACATTGTCCGCATCATATTTGGTTAGCGCAGCACGCCATAGCGCGCGGTCATCCCGAAGCGCCTGCCAACTGCCCAGCAGGATCCTGTCGGCGACCGTCGCTTGTGGCCGGACATAGTCGATGACGCTGGCGCCGGTGGAAAATTCCTGCCACGCCGCGAACCAGGCACTGTCAGGATCCAGTGTCGAAGCAGCGCCCGCATCCGTCAGCAAGGGAATCAACAGCAGGGGACCGGACTGCAACACCCGCGCCCCGGCCGGCAACCGGCGCCCTGCGCGGGTTCGTTCGAATATGACGCCGAGGGTCGCGATATAGCGACCATCGCCAAACCGCTCCGCCTCCACCTCGATCGACTCGATCATCGCATCCAGCGCCGCGTCGGTCATGGCAGGGGCCTCGTCGATCTCATTGCCGGTCATGCGCGCCCAGAGCCGCGGCCAGGCCCGTCGGGGTGCCTCCCGAAAGGCGGCGTCGCGCGCCTGCTCTACGGTTGCGGCCCGCACATCGAGTTGGATGCCGTCCACGGCAAAGGCGACGCCTGCCCCCGCGGCGGCGGAGTCTGCCTCTGCCTCTCTCGCAGATCCCCTGCCCTCCACATCCTGCTGCGCGTCGGCAGCGTTCAACATCAGCGCGCCAAGAAGCAGCGCGGCCAGGACAAGGAAACCTCGAAACATCATGCGCTCGCCCCTAGCGCACCCAAGAGGCTATTTGGGAGTCGGATTCTGACCGGCGAGGCGTTAAGCGCGCGGGTCATATGACAAAGACCGGCTATACATATGAGCAGGCGGGCGTTTCGATCGCCGCCGGAAACGCCCTTGTTCGCGCCATCGCGCCTCTTGTGGCGGCGACCAAGCGGCCCGGCAGCGATGCCGATATTGGCGGCTTTGGCGCGTTCTTCGATCCAAAGGCGGCGGGTTTCAACGACCCCCTGCTGGTCGCGGCGACCGATGGCGTCGGTACGAAGCTGAAGCTGGCCATCGACATGAACCGGCACGAGAGCGTCGGCATCGACCTGGTGGCGATGTGCGTCAACGACCTGATCGTTCAGGGTGCCGAGCCGCTGTTCTTTCTGGACTATTTTGCAACCGGCAAGCTGGAGGCCGGCGTTGCGGAAGCCGTGGTCGCGGGCATCGCCGAAGGATGCCGCCAGGCGGGCTGCGCGCTGATCGGCGGCGAGACGGCGGAAATGCCCGGCATGTATGGCGCAGGCGATTACGACCTTGCGGGCTTTTGCGTGGGCGCGGTGGAGCGGGGCGACCAGCTGACCGGAGAGACGATTGCGGCTGGCGACGTCATACTGGGCATTGCCTCGAACGGATTTCATTCCAACGGCTATTCACTGGTGCGCCGCATCGTCGATGATTTCGGCCACGATCTTTCCGCACCCGCGCCCTTCGACGCATCGCGCAGCCTTGGCGAAGCTTTGCTTGAACCGACCCGCATCTATATCGAATCGCTGCTGCCTGCAGTGCGCAGCGGCGGGATCAAGGCGCTGGCGCACATAACCGGCGGCGGCCTGCTGGAGAACATCCCCCGGGTGCTGGGCAAGACGCACCGGGCGGTACTGGACGCAAATAGCTGGACGCTGCCGTCGGCCATCGACTGGATTCGCGACCAAGGCAGCATCGCGCCCGCCGAACTGGCCCGCACGTTCAATTGCGGCATCGGCATGGCGGTGATTTGCGCCGCGGCCGACGCCGACAGGCTGACCCAGATGCTGACCGAAGCGGGAGAGACAGTGAACCGGATCGGCCAGATTGAAGAGGGCGAACGCGCCACCATCGTCACTGGCGCGGAAGGATCGTGGGGCAACCCAGAAGCGTGGACGGCCCGCTACGATGGCTGAGCGGGCGCGGGTTGCCGTGCTGATATCCGGCACCGGCAGCAATATGGCCGCCCTCCTCTATGCGTCGAAGGCGGACGATTGCCCCTATGAAATCGGACTTGTCCTGTCGAACGATCCTGCCGCCGCAGGTCTGCAAATCGCAAAGGCCGAAGGGATCCCGGTCTGGGCACAAAGCCATCGGGGGATGGAGCGGTCCGCGTTCGATGCCCTGATCGACGAGCAACTGACAGAGGCAGGAGCGGATTACGTCGCCCTGGCGGGGTATATGCGGCTGCTGTCGCCGGAATTCGTGGCGAAATGGCAGGACCGCATGCTGAACATCCACCCTTCACTGCTGCCCAAATATAAGGGGCTGGACACGTTCCGGCGGGCGCTGGAGGCCGGTGACGAATTTGCGGGCTGCTCCATCCACGTCGTGACAGCCGGAGTCGACGAGGGCCCGGTGCTGGGGCAGACGAAAGTCCGCATTACGGCGGGAGACACGCCGGACAGTCTGGCCCGCCGCGTTCAATTTGCCGAGCACCAGCTTTATCCACGGACATTGTCCGCGTGGATCACACAGCAGCGGTCACGCGCCGAATAAGCCGGGCGAGCGGCGCGATTCAGGCAAACCGGACAGCCCCTCGGAATTTTCGAACCGGACAAAACGCACACTCAGCGCGCATGTGCGCGCGCGCGTACGTGCCTGCGAGCTACGGGCGGACAACCCGCCCTGACGCCCCCACCGGCGTAGCTGAGCTCTTGTGTCGATGAGAAGGAACAGCCCTAACGATCTCATTTGAAATCCTATTTTTCAAAAAATTTCAAAGATCTTTGGTCGATTTCTCCGACGCTGTGATCATGCGGTCACAGAACTGTGCGGTTTGGTGTGCGGTTTTGCTGTCCGGTTAGGCGTACGCGCTGGCTCGGCCTTTTGTGGGCGCGCAGGGTCTGGATTACCCCGCGCGCCGAGATTTCAGGCGCTCGCGCCAGAGGGGCCGTCGGCGGGGATGCGCAAAACCTGGCCGGGATAAATCTTGTCGGGATCGGTCAGCATTGGCTTGTTCGCCTCGAAGATGACGGGATATTTCCCGGCGTCCCCATAATATTCCTTGGCGATCTTCGACAGATTGTCGCCGCTTGCAACCGTGTGGAAGCGGCTGGCCGGGGCGCTCGACGGGGCGCCCTCGGTATCCATTTCATCATCGTCGACCTGCTCGATATGCTTGGTGTTCCCAGCCAGCACCATCAGCTTTTCCTTGGTGGCCTGATCGGGCACCTTGCCGCTGAGTTTGACTTTGTTCCCTTCCACGCGAACCTTGATGTCGCCCTTCAGACCCATCCGTTCGATTTCGTCGCGGATCTTCTCCGCCTTCTTTTCTGCCGGCGTCTGTTCGTCGAACAGTTCCTTGCCCTTGTCGCGCTTGAAGAAGTCGAAAATGCCCATGGTGCTACTCCGCTGATGTGACTGAGATCGTCCAACGGATGAAGGGGCGCTTTGTGCCTTCCGCGTGGAGCGGTGAAAGCCGATAAATCAGATTTCGATCAGAACCTTTCCCATCGCCTTTCGGTCCATCATCCAGCGGATCGCCTTCCCGCCATCGGCGAGGGGAAACCGCTTCGAGACGTGCGGCTTCAGCTTGCCTGCCGCCAGCCATGAGAGCAGTTCCTCCATATTCGCCTGGTGCACCTTTGGCTCCTGCCGCGTGAATGCGCCCCAGAACACGCCGACAATGGCAGCGCCCTTTATAAGCGCCAGGTTCAGCGGCAATTTCGGAATATCTCCGGCGGCGAAGCCGACAACGAGATAGCGCCCTTTCCACGCAATCGAACGAAAGGCGGGTTCGGCGAATTTGTCACCGACAGGATCATATATGACGTCGACACCCTTTCCGCCGGTGGCGCGCTTGATCCCCTCGCGCAGGTCTCCCTCCGCATAATTGATCGTTTCGTCGGCACCATATTCGCGGCAAAGGTCCAGCTTCTCCTGAGTGGAGGCGGCGGCAATGACCTTTGCGCCCATCAGCTTGCCGATTTCGACGGCAGCAAGGCCGACGCCGCCCGCGGCGCCAAGCACGAGCAGCGTTTCACCCGGCTGCAATTCGGCACGCTGTTTCAACGCGTGGTGCGAGGTCGCATAGGTCATGGTGAAACCGGCGGCGATATCATCCGGCATGCTGTCGGGAATCGGTACGACGCGCGATTCCTGCGTCACGACATGTTCCGCGAATGCGCCATGTCCGGTCATGGCGAGTGCCCGCTGCCCCACCTGAAGGCCGGTCACCCCCTCGCCCACCGCATCGACAACACCGGCAGCTTCCCCGCCCGGACTGAACGGCAGATCCGGTTTGAACTGATAGAGGTCGCGAATGATGAGCGTGTCGGGGAAATTGACGCCAGCGACGTTCACTTTCAGCCGTACCTCGCCCTTACCAGGCTGGGGCAGGTCGACGTCCTTCACCACCAGGTTTTCGGGGGGGCCGTGTTCGACACAGAGCAGGGCTTTCATGAATCCGTCTCCTTCAGTTTCGGTCAGGCCTAAGCGACGCCGTCGCGGGCGTCGATTAGCGCTTTGGCCAGCATTCGAAATTCGTCTTCCCGAGGGCTGGAGTTGCGCCAGACCAGGGAAATGTCGCGCGTCGCCGAATCTCCCGCAAGGGGGCGCGCCTGAACATCGGTGCGATCGAGGAGGCCCGCCTCGATAGCCATTTCCGGCACCAACGTCAGGCCGAGCCGGTTGTCCACCATCTGTATCAGCGTGTGAAGCGATGTACCGATGACGCTTGCCTCCGAACGGAATTCCGGCCTTCGGCAGGCGGCGAGGGCATGTTCCTTCAGGCAGTGCCCGTCCTCCAGCAATAGCAGCCGGTGCGGATCGATCTCCCCCGCCTCGACGCTCTCCCGCGCGCCCGGCTGGTCGTCGACATGGGCGGCGACGAAGAAACGGTCGTTGAACAGATGTTCGACCGCCACGTCGCCGCAATGCCATGGCAGCGCAAGAAGGACGCAATCCACCTGCCCCTTGTGCAGTGCCTCGCAGATTTGTGCGCTCGGCTCCTCCCGCAGGAAAAGGCGAAGGGAGGGGAATTTCTCTCGCAGGGTTGGCAAGATGCGTGGCAGCAGGAACGGCGCGATGGTCGGAATGACGCCCATACGCAGTTCGCCCGTCAGCGGTTTCGATTCCGCATGGGCTAGATGCGTCAATTCCTCCGCGCCCGACAGGATCAGGCGCGCCTTGGCCGCGATACGTTCGCCCAGGGGCGTGAAGCGCACCACGCGCCGTGTGCGTTCGACCAGCTTCGCGTCCAATTGCGTTTCGAGTTCGCGCAGACCGGCAGACAGAGTGGATTGCGTAACAAAACTTGCCTCCGCAGCGCGGCCGAAATGGCCGTGATCCTGCAAGGCAACCAGATATTGAAGCTGCTTCAGAGTCGGGAGGTGCATCATCGCTTCAGTCGATCATACCGTAAAATAAAATTCATTGGCACGATAACGGAACCAAGACCACATGGAAAGCCTTGGTTAAGCAAATGCCGGGCCGGCGCACATTCGCCACTCCCCCCAACGGCGCATGCCGCGTCGGTTCGGTAGCAAATCATCCACCACGATAAAGGAGACTTTTATAATGCTTACTATTGGCGACAAACTTCCCGAATTCACCGTTCCCGTCCAGCAGGGCGTTTCTGCTCTGCCCGCCGACGAGACGCTGTCCGACAAGGATTTCGACGGCAAGTGGAAGATCCTGTTCTGGTGGCCGAAGGACTTCACCTTTGTCTGCCCGACCGAGATCATGGGTTATGGCGATCTGAAGGCCGATTTCGAAGATCGTGATGCCGTCCTGATCGGTGCCTCCACCGACACGGACTTCGTCCACTTCGCATGGCGCAAGTCGGACGAGCGTCTGGCAGCCTGCGATTTCCCGTGGATCGCCGACAATAAGAAGGAACTGGCGAACGCTCTCGGCATCGTTCACAGCGAAGCTGGCGTCGCCCTGCGCGCCACGTTCATCATCGACCCGGACAATGTCATCCAGCACATCACGGTCAATGGCCTGAACGTCGGTCGTAACCCGAAGGAAACGCTCCGTATCCTGGACGCACTGCAGACCGATGAACTGTGCCCGTGCAACTGGGATCAGGGCGAGGAAACGCTGAAGCCCGCCGCCTAAATTCTGGCGTCTGCTTCACGATAAGGGCGGCGCTGGCCTCGGCCGTCGCCGCCCTTTTTATATCCAAAGAAAGGAATTCCCTATGTCCGTCAAGGATCTCGCACGCACCCTTCCCGATTATGCGAAGGACACGAAACTGAACATCTCGTCCCTGCTCGACGATCAGATGATCGACGATCAGAAGAAATACGGCCTGCTGGTCGCCTGCGCCCATGCCACATCATATGGCCCGCTGATCGACGCCGCCGAAGAAGAAGCCGCGGAAAACATGACGCCAGAGGCGCTGAACGCCGCGAAGTCGGCAGCGTCCCTGATGGCGATGAACAACATTTATTACCGGTTTACCCATCTGGCCGGTAATGACGATTATGCGAAAATGCCGGCGAAGCTGCGCATGAATGCAATGGCCAATCCCGGCGTCGAGAAGGTCGACTTCGAACTATGGTCGCTGGCCGTCAGCGCCATCAATGGCTGTGGCATGTGCATCGACAGCCATGAAAAAGTCCTGCTGAAGGCCGGCGTCAACGGTGAAACCATTCAATATGCCGTGCGTATGGCTGCTGTGGTCTTTGCGCTGGGCCGCACACTCGCCGCCGCCTGAACCTGACGCGGATTTGCACCGGGGCGGCGGGCATACTAGGTTTCACTCAAGCTTGAAGCGCTAGGAGTGCCCCCGCCCATGTTCGCATCGTTCATTCGCTACCTGGACAGCGTTAAAGACAGGGACCCCGCCGCCCGGTCGCGCTGGGAGGTGCTGCTGTACCCCGGCGTCTGGGCGCTGGGCATGCACCGCATAGCGCACTTCCTGTATCGCGGGGAGCTGTTCCTGCTTGCGCGGCTGGTCAACCATATTTCACGCATGTTTACGGCGATCGACATACACCCCGGCGCAACGATCGGCCGCAACCTGTTCATAGATCACGGCTTTACAGTGATCGGCGAGACGGCGCATATTGGCGATGACGTCACCATCTATCAGTGCGTCACCCTGGGCGGCACGAACCCCGCGAACGGTGTTCCCGGCAAACGGCACCCGACGCTGCACGACGGCGTGATCGTCGGATCGGGCGCCCAGATCCTGGGACCGATCGATGTGGGACAGCGCGCCCGGATCGGTGCCAATGCAGTCGTGACGCGCGAAGTTCCCGAAGGGGCCACCATGGTTGGCATTCCCGGCAGGCCGGTGCCTGTCGCGGCAGAAAATTACAGCCAGGATTTCGTGCCCTATGGCACGCCCTGTTCCGAAAAGTTCGACCCCCAGACGCAGCAGGTGGAAATCCTGCGCTGCGAATTGGCGACGCTGCAGAAGCGCCTCGATAGTTTGGAGGCAGAACGCAGGGGCCCGGAGGCTCAGCAGGAACGGCGTGCCTGAATGGCGAGCGTAACGCCGCTGTTCGACCCGGCGCGTCCACAGAGTCGGCAAACGCCGTGGGATCGACAGGAACTGATGCGCCTGATGGACCTGTACGGACGCATGGTCGCCGCGGGTGAATGGCGTGACTATGCCCTATCCATGGAAAAGGAGGAGGCGCGGTTTGCCGCCTTTCGCCGCGCCGCCGACCGGCCCGAGATCACCGTCGTCAAGCGCCCAGCGCTGGCGCGAAAGCAGGGTATGTACGCGCTGATGGGCGAACATGGCCAGGTGCTGAAACGCGGCGGCGACCTGAGCGCCCTTTTGGCGCCAATTGAACGACGGTTGGTGAAACTGGTCGAGGCCTGACGCCCCTTCCCCCCACCTGCCCGCTAGCCAGCGGCACACTTGTCTGATAATCACTCGCAATAACATTTTGCGAGTTTATCGATTTACATGTATATCAACGATTTAACCCCTGGCGTCCGCGCCTATATCGACAGCATCGATGCCAATGGCGTCGATGAGCGACGGCTGCGCGAACATGGGCTGGACCAGGGCGTTGAGGTGGAGTTACTGCACAGGGCTGCCTTTGGCGCTGACCCGATTGCCGTTCGCGTCGGCAATGCCTGCATCGCCATGCGCCGCGCACAGGCGGCATCCGTTCGTGTCAGACTGACCGAGTTCGCGGACGCCCCGAAAGAAGCCGCGGAATGAGCGATGCCGCCGTGGCGCCAATGCTGGCACTGGTCGGCAATCCCAATGCCGGCAAGACCAGTCTTTTCAATGCCCTGACGGGTGCCCGTCAAAAAGTCGCTAATTATCCCGGCGTCACTGTGGAGCGGAAGGCCGGCATATTGCGCCTGCCCGACGGATCGAGCGCTGACCTGATCGATTTGCCGGGTGCCTACAGCCTGGACCCGCGTTCCCCCGACGAAGCGGTCACGCGCAACGTTCTGCTGGGCGAGCAGGCGGGGGAGCGGCTGCCCGATGCCATCGTCGCCGTCGTCGATTCAACCAATCTGCGCAGCCAGTTGCGCTTCGTGCTGGAACTGAAGGCGCTGGGGCGTCCCTTGATCGTCGCGCTGAACATGATGGACCTGGCTGCGCGCGACGGCCTGACCGTCGATGCGGAGCGTCTGGAGGAGGAACTGGGCGTACCCGTGATACCGACGGTCGCCGTCAGGCGCCGCGGCCTCGATGAACTGAACGCGGCTGCCCGCAAGATGCTGGACATTCGCGCGGTGGCCCCGTCCACCTCGCTGGACCTGCCCGCGCTGCAGCGGGAGGCACGCAGGATCGCCGATGCGGCGGTCAGCGGCGGTGGCACGGCCGGGGGCTTTACCCGGCGGGTGGACAGAATCGCGCTGCATCCGCTGATCGGGCCGCTGTTGCTGGCGGCGATCCTGTTCCTGATGTTCCAGTCGGTGTTCGCCTGGGCAGAACTGCCGATGAACATGATCGAGAACGGCATAGGCTGGTTGCAGGGTGTCGTCGCCGAGGGTCTGCCCCCCGGCCCCATAAGGGCATTTCTGATCGAAGGCCTGCTGGCGGGCGTTGGCGCGGTGGTCATCTTCCTGCCGCAGATCGTCATCCTGTTCGCGTTCATCCTGCTATTGGAGCAGTCCGGCTATATGACCCGTGCCGCGTTCCTGATGGACCGGCTGATGGCGAGCGTGGGGCTTTCCGGCCGGGCTTTCATCCCGCTGCTGTCCAGCTTTGCATGCGCCATTCCGGGCATAATGGCGACGCGGACGATCGCCGATCCAAAGGACAGGCTGACAACCATCCTGATCGCGCCGCTGATGACCTGTTCGGCGCGGCTGCCCGTCTATGCCGTGATCATCGCCGCCTTCATTCCAAATCGCAGTGTCGGCGGCTTCGCCAATCTGCAGGGACTCGTTCTATTCGGGCTATATGCCTTTGGCGTGATCGGTGCGCTGGTCGCCGCATGGGCATTGCGCATGACGGTAACGAAGGGCGCGCATGGCGGATTCCTTATGGAAATGCCGAAATATCAGCTTCCGGTGATCCGCGATCTCGCCATCGGGCTGTGGCAACGCGCATGGGCGTTCCTGCGCCGGGCCGGCACCATCATTCTGGTTTCAACGATGGTGTTGTGGGTTTTCGCCAGCTATCCGAAAGCGCCGCCGGGTGAAAGTCAGGTCGATTATAGTGTGGCGGGCCGTATCGGCGGTGCGCTAGAACATGTATTTTCCCCTATCGGCTTCAACCGCGAAATCTCCATCGCGCTGGTTCCGGGGATGGCGGCGCGTGAAGTCGCTGTCGCTGCGCTGGGCACGGTGTACGCCATCGATGCCGACGATGAAGAGGTTCTGGAGACGGAACTGGCGGATCGCCTGCGGGCGGCATGGCCCCTGCCGACCGCACTGGCCTTTCTGGCGTGGTTCGTTTTCGCCCCGCAGTGCATTTCCACCTTCGCCGTTACCCGGCGGGAGACAAATGGTTGGAAATGGCCGGCGTTCATGTTCGGTTATCTGTTCGTCATGGCCTATGTGGGCGCCGGCCTGACATATTGGACGGCAGTATGGCTGATGGGCGGCTGAGCCGGGGGAAGACCGGGGAAAGTCACGGTCCGTCCTGTGTCACCCCTCGACGCGTCCGCCTCGCTATGCTGAATGGCGGCAATTGAAATCAGCAGGAGCGCGCCATGGCGGGCAGTGTCAACAAGGTCATTCTGGTCGGAAATCTGGGCAATGAGCCAGAATTCAAATCCTTTTCCAACGGCGGAGAGGTCTGCAACCTGTCCGTCGCGACGTCCGAGACGTGGCGCGACAAGCAGTCGGGCGAACGGCGCGAGAAAACGGAATGGCACCGGGTTGCCATCTTCAACGAGAATCTGGTCCGCGTCGCCCGTGAATATCTGAAAAAGGGCGACAAGGTCTATCTGGAAGGATCCCTGCAGACGCGCAAATGGCAGGATCAGAATGGCCAGGACAAATATACCACCGAAGTCGTCCTGCAACGCTTCAACGGCGAGCTGGTGATGCTGGGCGGCCGCAGCGACGGCGGCGGCGGAGGAGGGGGCGGCTCCTCCTATGGCGGCGGCGGCGGCGGTAGCAATTATGGCGGCGCTGGCGGTTCATCCTATGGCGGCGACCGAGGCGACGACCGCGGCGGTGGCGGCGGTGGCGGGCAGCGTCCGTCATATGACCAGGATCTGGACGACGACGTTCCGTTTTAACGTCCGCGCCTCCCAGTCCCGGATTTTTCAAGCACCATCGGCCTGCCTTTAAAGGCCGGTGGTGCTGGGGCGATCAGTCTGGCCCGACCTATTTGCCCTCCTTCAGTGCAGCGAAAGGCGAATTTTGCTGCTTCAGGGCTTCGGAAGCTGCTCGTGCTTCCTCTTCGCTCTTGAGATGCTCACGCGCGGCAGCGATCGTCTCCTCGTCGGCGCGAGGGAACGGGTCCAGCGCCAGCGCAAAGCTGTCCGCGGCGATTTCCCCGAGATCGATCTTTCCCCCCTCGATATGAATGACGTCGAGGGCAGAGACGTCGAGTTCTATTTCCTCATCAGGCCCAACGGCCGGTTTATCCCGCGTGACGAGCAAATCCAGTTCCTCCCGAACCTCCTGCGGAACATCCTCGGCCGATATGGAGCAAGCTGCCACCGCATGCCCCGAAAGCGTGCCGTGGACACGAAAACCGGCGTCGTCAGGCACGATGTTGAGAGAGGCGGCGAGACCCTTGATCGAGACCAGGCCGAAGCGATCGGCCAGGGCCGCGCATTCCTGCTCAGTTGCCGCGATGTCGCGCCGGGCACCCTGCCCGATCTCGTCGAGACGAAGTGGCCGCGAAAATTCCGTCATGGCAACAGCTCCTGCTCCGTCATGCCATCGAGCCGGGCAATCTCCTCCACCGCCCGCTCCGTGGCCCAGCGGAGAGCCTCCGGCTGCTCCTCGCCGCGGTAAAGATTGCGGGCGAGCGCGGCCCGCATCGCATCCCTATCGTTCCACGCATCGCGATAGGCGCCGAGACGGCCGCCAAATGCGGACATGGCCTTTCCGACATTCTTGCCGATAACCATGTCGCCGATGCCGACCTGGCGCAGCGAAATATCCATATCTTCCACAAACAATTCGTGCATCTGGACGATCAGGCGACGCGACGCCGCAGTGTCGACCCGCTCCAGACGAACCGACAGCAAGGAGAGCATCAAGACCACCATGTCGAAACGGCCATTGACGCTGTCCGGCACCTGCCCCGCCAGATACCAGTCAGGCTGCCGTGCGCGTGCCGTTACACCATCGTAGAGGTGTTTCGCCTTTACATCGAAAGGATCGGCTTTGCGTTTTCGAAAGAACATGGGCCTCCGCAGTGAAGCAAAATGGGGGAGCGGCAGGGATTGCCGCGTAGCAGTGAACCCCATATTGAGACAGGCATGACAAACGGCAAGACATATGCGAGCGCCATCGCGCTGACCGCGGCACTAATTCTGACGACCGGCTGCACGAGGCTGCGCGATCATCAGGGCTATGTTGAGGATGAGGAACTGGTGGCCGCGATCTCCCCAGGGGTCGACAACCGGGAATCGGTGGAAAAGACGCTGGGACGTGCGACCTTCGTATCGAGGTGGGACGAGAACACCTGGTATTATGTCGCCCGCAGCACCGAACAATTGGCATTTCTGATGCCGCAGCCGACAGACCAGGAGGTCGTCACCATACGTTTCGATGCGAATGGCAATGTGGCCGCAGTTGATCGCCAGACCGGACTTGAACAGATTGCCAATGTTGACGTGTCAGGCGACAAGACACCGGTATTCGGACGCGACAACAGCCTGTTCGAAGATATATTTGGAAATATCGGCCGCGTGTCGAGCGTTCCGGGCGGCGGTGGCGCCCCGACGGGCCCATAAAACCGGAATTGTCGCTTAGGGGGCCGGCTCTTCCAGAGCTTCTTCCAGGGCGGCGTCCAGTTCCTCAATCCGTTGCGGCGAATCGCCGACGGCCTCTTCGATACGCCGTTCGATCTGCTCTGCGGTGAAGTCTCCGTCTTCGACACGCTGCGCAAGCCGGTCAGCCGCCTCGGCATCGCCAGCGGCAAGTTCGCCGAGATCCTCATCGAGGATGCCGATCAGCTCGCCAATATCCAGAGCCTCCGATTCCTCCTGCTGCTGCCGTTCGGCCTGGGCGTTTGCCCGCGCGAGGCGGGATTGAGCTGCCCTTACAGCGTCTGAATTTGCAAGCATGAAGCTGTGCCAAATGTCGGCCGGTACGTTCGAGCCGGTGACGCCATTCATCGGGCTGTTGTCGTCATTTCCGACCCAGACACCGACGACCAGATCCTCGACAAAGCCGATGAACAGCGCATCGCGGTAATCCGATGTGGTGCCGGTCTTGCCATAAGCGGGGATCGGCAGGCGCACGCGGCTGCCCGTGCCGCGATCGACGACGCCTTGCAGGAGGGTGAGCATCTTGCGGCGTTCGGGTATTCCCTGCAGCCTTCCAAATATACCGCTCAGGCGGTCAGTCCAGCCCTCTGGCCCGCGCTCTACGCCATAGGGCTGGATGGGGCGGACGCCGGCGGCAAAGGCGGCATAGGCAGCCGTCATTTCCAAGAGTGACGTTTCGGACGTTCCAAGAGCAATGGTGAGATCGTCGGTCAGGTCGCTTTCGATCCCCAGATCGCGGGCAGCTCCGCGCACCGCCCGGGCACCCACCTTTTCCGTCAGCCGTGCGGCGGCCACATTGCTGGAGCGGGCGAAGGCATCGGCAAGCGTTATGGAGCCGGCGTAGCGGCCATCATGGTTTTCCGGGCTCCAGTCACCGATGGTGACAGGCGTATCCTCGATCATGGTGTGGGGCGACATGCCCTGGCGCAGCGCGGCGTCGTATACGAACAGCTTGAACGCGCTGCCGGACTGGCGCTTCGCCTGGACGGCGCGGTTGAACGATGATTGCGAATAGTCGACGCCGCCCACCATGGCGACGATGCGCCCGTCGGGACGCATGGCGATCAACGCGCCCTGCGTGGCCGAAGAACTTGCGAGCCGCTGTCGCAGGATGCGCTCCGCGCTTTTCTGCATGGCGGGATCAAGCGTCGTCCGTACACGCGCCTCGCCATAGGCAACCCCTACCCTGTCGGCAGCGGCAGGATAGACCCAGTCGGCGAAATAGGAGCCAGTGGGAAGGGTGGAGCGGCCGGGGTTCAGGCGGGCGCGCTCGGCGGCTTGCCACTCTGCCTCGGTGATCAGGCCCTGTTCCCTAAGGGCGGCTATGACCAGCTTGCCGCGTGCGCGCGCCGCCTCGTAATTTTTTGTTGGTGCCAGACGCGAGGGCGCCTTCATCAGACCCGCCAGCATGGCGGCCTCGCCCAGCGTCAATTCCTCAGGTGTCTTTGAAAAATACTGGCGGGAGGCAGCGCGCAAGCCATAGGCCCCGTCGCCATAATAGACGCTGGAGACATAGCGGGAGAGGATTTCCTCCTTCGTCAGCCACGCCTCAAGCCACAGGGCGATCAGGACCTCCTGCGCCTTGCGCTTGTAGGAACGGTCGAGCGACAGGAAGCTGGTCTTTGCCAGTTGCTGCGTCAGCGTGGATCCGCCCTGAACGACGCCGCCTGCCTGCATATTCGCGAAGAAGGCGCGGGCAATGCCACGCGGGTCGATCCCCCAATGCTCATAGAACCGCCTGTCCTCAATGGCGATGAACGCCTCTCCGACATAATCGGGCAAGGCCGTTATATCGACAGGCTCATCCTTATATTGGCCACGGCGCGCAATGGGGGTGCCGTCGGCTGCCTCGATGACGATGGCCGGGCTTTCCAGCGGCTCCAGCGCCTTGCCGAGCGGGGCGGTCCACGCCAGCCAGGCGACGGTAATGACGAACAGCAGCAGGAAAACGGCGGACGCTCTGGACAGTCGGCGCGGCCATTTACGCTGCCGGAAGGGTATATGCTCCGGCGGGGCATCGGCATGGGGGTCCGCCGCCGGCCAGGGATCGTCGTCCACAGCCGCACTTGCTTTTTTGTCTCGCCGGAACAACGCCATGCTGTCCTATTCGCGCAAGACAGTTGAAACCGCAAGGGGGCTCCGGTGCGGAGATCCAAAAGGATGGATCACCGCACCGGATTTCCCGAAATCAGTGCGCGAGCGCCGCCAGCAGCAGGATCGCCACGATGTTGGTTATCTTGATCATCGGGTTCACGGCAGGGCCTGCGGTGTCCTTATAGGGGTCGCCGACGGTGTCGCCGGTGACGGCTGCCTTGTGCGCCTCCGACCCCTTGCCGCCATGATTGCCATCCTCGATATATTTCTTGGCATTGTCCCACGCGCCGCCGCCCGACGTCATGGAGATGGCGACGAAAAGGCCGGAAACGATAACACCGAGAAGCAGCGCGCCGAGAGCGGCGAAGCCCTGCGCGGGATCGGCGATCCAGGCGATGAGAAAATAGACCACGATCGGCGCCAGTACCGGCAGCAGCGACGGAATGATCATTTCCTTGATCGCCGCCTTCGTTACCAGATCAACGGTTGAGGCGTAATTGGGACGGCTGGTGCCCGCCATGATGCCGGGGTTGGATTTGAACTGCTGGCGTACATCCTTGACGACCTCCCCCGCCGCGCGGCCCACGGCCGTCATGCCGAAGGCGCCGAACAAATAGGGCAGCAAGGCACCCAGCAGCAATCCGACGATCACATAGGGATTGGACAGGCTGAAATTGACGGGTCCGGTCAGACCGAGCGCTTCGCCGAAATATTTCAGATCCTCGGTATAGGCGCCGAACAGAACGAGGGCGGCAAGGGCAGCGGAGCCGATGGCGTAGCCCTTGGTCACGGCCTTTGTCGTATTGCCGACGGCGTCGAGGGCATCGGTCCTCCCCCTGACGCTTTCGTCCAGACCCGCCATTTCGGCGATGCCGCCGGCATTGTCGGTTACGGGGCCATAGGCATCGAGCGCGACGATCATGCCGGCAAGCGCCAGCATCGCGGTCGCGGCAAAGGCGATGCCGATAATGCCGGCAAGGCTGTAGGAGACGATGATGCCGGCGCAGATGACCAGAGTCGGCAGGGCGGTCGCCTCCAGGCTGATCGCGAGGCCCTGAATGACATTGGTGCCATGGCCGGTTACGGAGGCCGCCGCGATCGATCTGACCGGACGGTAGGCGACCGAAGTATAATATTCCGTGATCCAGACGATCAGGCCGGTCACGACCAGCCCCACCATCATCGACCAGAAAATATCGGTGCCCGAGAAGTTCGCAGCCGCCAGGAAAGACTGGCTGGCGTCGGATTCTGCCGCGCCGAGATCCAGGATCGCCTCCTTCGCCTCCGCATATTCGCCGATATTGGTGCCCATTTCAGGAATGGCCCATTGAGTGACGAACCAGAGTGCGGGCACCGCGAGCAGCGCAGAAACGAGGAAGCCCTTGTAGAGCGCGCCCATGACGTTCTGCGACTTGCCCAGCCGCACGAAGAAGGTGCCGACGATCGACGTCAGGATGCAGACGCCGCCGACGATCAGCGGCAGGGCCATCAGGGCGCCCAGCGTCTCGTCACCGACACCGAATCCCAGTTGCAGCGCGGTCAGCACCATGGTGGCGCCGACAGTCACGACGTAGGTCTCGAAAAGGTCGGCGGCCATACCCGCGCAGTCACCCACATTGTCGCCGACATTGTCCGCAATCACCGCTGGATTGCGGGGGTCATCCTCGGGGATGCCCGCCTCTACCTTGCCGACCAGGTCGGCGCCGACATCAGCGGCCTTTGTGAAGATACCGCCGCCAAGACGGGCGAAGATCGAAATCAGCGATGCGCCGAATGCGAGGGCGACGAGGCCGTCAATCACGGTGCGATCATCGGGTGCAAGGCCACTGAGGGTGACGAGCACGTAGAAGAGTCCGGCGACCGCCAGCAGGGCGAGACCAGCGACAAGCATGCCGGTGACGGCACCGGCGCGGAAAGCGACGCTGAGTCCGGATTGCAGCGACACACTGGCGGCCTGTGCGGTGCGCACATTGCTCTTCACCGAAATATTCATGCCGATGAAGCCGGTGAGACCGGAAAGGATGGCGCCGACCAGAAAGCCTATGGCGGGAACAGTGCCAAGAAAAACGAAGACAAGGACGGCGACGATGACGCCGACGATTGCGATGGCAGTATATTGCCGCCCCAGATAGGCGCGCGCGCCCTCCTGAATGGCACCAGCGATTTCCTGCATCTTCGCATTACCAGCGTCGGCAGATAATAGTGATCGGGATGTGATGATGCCGTAAAGTACGGCGGCAAGTCCGCAAAGCAGCGCAGCAACGACAATGGTCATGTCTGTTTCGTCCCCCCAAGTTCCCTTATGTCGCCGAGATATCCCTCCCCGACGTTTATTTGCGTATTGCTAAGCCGAATTGGGAACGCGTCAAGTAGCGCTGTTAATGTTCGAAACCGAGACGTTCCGGACGAATTTCGCTGCCATCGTCCGAGACGATGGAAAGCCCCGCACCTGCCACGATGCCGCCAATGCGGGTCAGCGTGGTGCGAGTCGCTTTGCCGAGGGAGTGGAGAGTGTCGGCAGCAGACGGCGGCGCCGAAAAAAGGAGCTCGTAATCGTCACCCGCGGTCGCGGCGAGCAGCCTTCCCTCCGTACCGGACGGTAGCCTTGCAGCAGCCTCGGTCGACAGGGGCACGTCCGACAAATGCAGCCGGATCGCAATGCCGCTCGCCTCCGCCAGCCGCCGCGCGTCGATCAGCAGACCGTCGCTGACATCCATGGCGGCAGTCGCGCCGGCCCGGAAAAGGCCCTGCCCCATGGCAAGCCGTGGCATGGGCAGGCGGTAGCGCCGCTGGAGATACTTGTCCGCCGGCGCATCGCCCCTTTGCGCCGCAAGACCGAGGCCCGCATCGCCAATGCTGCCGGTGACATACAGGTCATCGCCCACCCTCGCCCCACCTCGCGCCAGGCTCGTTCCCGGTTGTACATCGCCGATCGCCGTGCAACCGAGGGTCGTTGAATCCGCGCGAATGGTGTCCCCGCCAAAGAGAGCCGTGTCATATTCGCCAAGGACGCGCGCCAGGCCATCGCAGAACCGTTCCGTCCAGCGATCATCCTCTTGCGAGAAGGTTAGACCGAGAAGAACGCCGCGGGGCGTGGCGCCCTTTGCGGCGAGGTCGGACAGATTCGTCGCCACTAGTTTCCAGGCGATGTCGCTGGGATCGTCGTCGGGAAGATAATGAACATTCGCCGCAATGGCGTCATGGGTGAGGACGAGTTCGCGCCCAAGTGGCGGCAGCCAGACTGCCGCATCATCGGAAAGGCTGCGGGCGGCGGGGTGCGGTGCGATCCTGCGCAGGCGTGCGATGATATCGGATTCGGCGGGGAGGCGCTGGTCCGCCATCAGGCCTCCTGCGTTCGCCTCAGCTCTTCGAACGGACGCGTTTGGCGATCGTATCGAGAACGCCATTGGCAAAGCCAGGCTCCGGCGAATCGTAAAAAGCCTTTGCCACCTCAACATATTCAGAAATGATGGCGGGAGTCGGCGTCGACTTACGTTCCGCCAGTTCGAATGCGCCGCAGCGGAGAATCTGTCGCAAGGGACGATCGAGCCGGTCGATGGTCCAACCGGTAACGAGCGCAGCGGCGATAACCGCGTCGCAATCCGCCTCCTTCAAGGCGACGCCGGAAACGATTTCGTCGAACAGATCGACGTCCGCATCGGCAAATTCATTGCCCTCTATCTCGCGGCCCAGACGATGTTCGTGAAATTCCCGCAGCAGATCGGGAACGCGCGCGCCCGACATGTCACGCTGGTATAGTGCCTGGACGGCGGCCAGCCTGGCAGCAGCGCGTGAGGGACGGGGCGGTCGTGAGAGCTTTACTGCTGGCATGCCGCGCTATGTAGGGAAGCGGACCTGCGAACCCAAGCGGCTTTCGTGCGCGGTCCACAGTTTTCCGCCCGCCCCACGACGAAGCGGGCTACTCTCCGAATTGTTCCCGCAGGGCGAGAAGCGCGAGCGCCGCCTTTGCAGCCTCCCCGCCCTTGTCCTTTTGCCCGCGTTCGGCGCGGACGCGTGCCTGAATCTCGTTTTCTACCGTGATGATCCCATTGCCGATGGCGAGGCCGTCGAGCGTCATCGCCATGATCGCCCGGGCGCTTTCCCCCGCCACGATTTCGAAATGATAGGTTTCGCCGCGAATGACCGTGCCGAGCGCGACATAGCCGTCATAGCGGCTCGATCCGTCGGCAAGCGCGATGGCCGCAGGAATTTCAAGCGCGCCGGGAACGGTGATCGTCTCATGCGTATGCCCCTCAGCCTCAAGCGCATGGCGCGCGCCATCAAGGAGTGCGTCTGCAAAGCCCGTATAGAAACGCGCCTCTACCAACAGGATATGGGCCATCAGCGTTTCTCCATCACTTGCTTCATGCGGCCCAGATAACGGGCCAATGTGTCTATCTCGATATTGATGTCGTCGCCGACCTGGGCGCCGCGATGTTCGTTCTGCGACCCGAATGTCGTTTGTTCGGCGCTGTGGGGGATCAAATTAATGCTGAAGCGCACCCCGTCCGCCACATCCTCAACCTCGTTAACCGTCAGCGATGCGCCGTCCAGGCACACGGACCCCTTTGGCGCAATGAAGGCGGCGACCGAGGCAGGCCCTTCTATCCGAAACTCCCGGCTGTCGCCGACAGGCTCTATGCCGACGATCTTGCCGACCGCGTCGACATGGCCCGTGACGATATGCCCGCCCAGTTCGTCGCCGAGTTTCAGCGCGCGCTCCAGATTTATGCGCGCACCCTGCTGCCAGCGGTGCCGTGCGGTTCTGGCGATTGTCTCAGCGGAAATATCGACGGCAAACTGGTCATCGCGCTTTTCGACAACGGTCAGGCATACGCCGGAACATGCGATGGACGCGCCGATGTCGATGCCATCGGGGTCATAGCGGCTGCTGATCCACAGCCGCAGGTCGCCGCGCTGTTCGACGCGCGTGACGGTGCCAATGTCGGTGATGATGCCGGTGAACATGAGATTCCCTTTTGCCTTCTAAAGCCGGGCGTAGATTTCCAGCCGGTCCTTGCCAAGAGGCCGCGTCGCATAAAGCTGCCACCGGTCGTGCGCCTCCGCCAGATTCTTCAGACCGAGTTGGCCGATGCCCGGTGCCTGGTCGCCCAGCAGGATGGGCGCACGATAGACAAGGAGCCGGTCGATCCTGTCCTCCGCCAGCAACGAGCCAGCCATTCCGGCACCGCCTTCGATAAGGATGTCATTATAGGGCAGCCCGTCGAAATCCGCGAAGGTACGCAGCAGAACCGGGTCGCGGGCGGCGATTCTCGTCGCCTGTGGAATTTCGGCAAGGGTAGCCGACATGACGGCAATGTTCGGGCTGCGTCCCTCAAGCCCCGGCAGGCGCACATCGAGGGAAGGATCATCGGCCTCCAGCGTACCGCGGCCGACCACGATCAAATCCGCCTCCGCCCGAACGAGGTGGACATGCGCGCGCGCCTCCCGCCCCGTTATCCATTGGCTTTCACCAGAAGGAAGGGCCACGCGGCCGTCGATGGAGACGGCTATTTTCAGCGTGATACGCGGCCGCCCCTTTTGTTGCCGAACGAGGTAGCCGTTCATTTCGCGCGCTGCGAGATCACCGCACAGTCCGCTGATCACCTCTATCCCCGCCTGCCGCAGCCTGGCGATGCCGCGCCCGGACGTGCGGGCGTCGGGATCCTGCATGGCAAGCACGACCCGTTTCGGCCGGGCGGCGGCGAGAAGGTCGGCGCATGCAGGGCCACGGTCGCTGTCATGCGCGCAGGGTTCCAACGTCACATAGACGTCGGCCCCCTCCGCCCGGTCACCAGCCTGTTGAAGCGCAACGGCCTCCGCATGGGGGCGACCGCCCGGTTGGGTCCAGCCCGCGCCGACGACGACACCATCCCGTACGATGACACATCCGACGGAAGGATTGGGCGCCGTCAGGCCCCTGCCGCGTGCTGCCAGCGCGACGGCTGCGCGCATGCGGCGAGGGTCCGGGGCACCCAATCGGGTCATTCGGGCGGCGCCTCTGTGGCGGCGGGCGATGTGTCCAGCCCCTCCCTCGCCTCAGCCGCCAGCTGGTCGGCCAGCGCCTCCGTCTGTTCGCGTATGCGACGTTCCTCCATCTGGACGCCGCGCGCATCCTCGACGGAGCGGTCAGCCTCCCAGCTTTGGAAATAGACGATCTCTGGCTCAGGCTTCCAATATCCATAGAGATATTCGAGAAAGAACAGCGAACCGATGATGCCCACCGCACCAATGGCGATTCCCGCCCCGATCCACTGACGCGGTTCGATGGCGGAGAGGGTTAAGCGAAGCGACTTTAGCATGGCGCGAATGTAAGCGGCGCCCCGCAACGATGCTAGCCCGCCAATATGCGGTCGATCAGCGCGTCGATGATTTCCTGATCGGTAGGGAAACCCTCGCTGATCCAGAGGTCCTGGAACGCCTGCAGCCGTTCGCTGACCACGGGGCCGGGCGTCAGGCCGCGTGCAATCAGGTGCTTGCCGCTGATCGGCAATTGCGGCTTGTGCCACTCCGCCAGGGTAGCAAGCGCGGCGCGTGCCTCTCCGTCGCCCAGCAGCAGGCGGTCCGTCGCCGTCACATGACCCTGCCGGAATGCGAGGGCGCGTATATCTTCGTCCGGTGAAGGCGGCGGCGACGCGGCGGCGATCATGCGGCTGCGCTGCGCCCGCGAAAGACGCAGGCGTTGGGCCACGCTTTCCGCCATCTCCGTATCGCGCGGGAGAAGCGCGGAGAGGCGGCGAATGGCGTCAGGGGGAATGCCGTAGCGACCCTCCCGCTCGATCAAGTGCGAGAGCGAATCGACGCCCGCACTGCCAATTTCGGGAAGGACCGATGCAAGGATGCCATTTTCCACCATCAGGCGTATCGTTGGCAGCGGATTCTCTAATTCCAGCAGCTTCAGCAGCTCCATGGCGATCCGCTCCCGGCTGAGTGCCATAAGGTCGCGGGCGCGGGCGATGCAGGCGGAAAGTCCGGCTGCATCGGGCTCCCCCTCAGCAAAGCGCGCGTGGAAGCGGAAGAAGCGCAGGATCCTGAGATGATCCTCCGCAATGCGAATCAGCGGATCGCCGATAAAGCGTACGTGCCGCGCGGCCAGATCGTCGATCCCGCCGAAAAAGTCGGTGACTTGTCCCGCCGGCAGCGTTGCATTCAGCGCGTTGATAGTGAAGTCGCGACGTGCCGCATCCTCCTGCCAATCATCGGTATAGGCGATTTCCGCGTGGCGGCCGTCAGTGGCGACATCGCGGCGCAGGGTCGTGACCTCTGCGACCAGATCGCCCGCGACGGCGGTGATGGTTCCATGCGCGATGCCGGTCGGTACCGCCTTTAATCCTGCGGCCTGCAGGCGCTCCATAACCTCATGCGGGGGAAGTTCGGTGGCAAGGTCGATATCGCTGACCGGCAGGCCCAGGAGTGCATCCCTGACCGCGCCGCCCACCAGCCGCGTTCTGCCGCTGTTCGCATCCAGCGCCTGAAGCAGGGTCGTCGCAGACAAGCCGCGCGTCCATTGCTGCGGCGGCAGAATCATGCGCGCGCAGCCAGGATGCGCGACAGATTGACGATGATGCCGGCGGTGGCGCCCCATACGTTCTGCGGCTCCCAATCCACGCTGTAATAGGTGCGAACCCTGCCCCGCCATTCGGCGCTGTTTTCGATATGGTAATCGCCGTTCAGCGCGCGTTCCAGCGGCAGTTCGAACATATCGCTGACTTCGGCCTCGTGCGGCGTCAGATGCTGACCCGGCGCGACGATGCCGACGATGGGGGTGATCAGATAGCCGGTTCCTGTCGTATAATCGTCGATGCGTCCGACGACCTCTACGGAGCGGGGGGACAGGCC
The DNA here is from genome assembly GCF_054740865.1 of Pacificimonas sp. ICDLI1SI03. Classification (NCBI taxonomy): domain Bacteria; kingdom Pseudomonadati; phylum Pseudomonadota; class Alphaproteobacteria; order Sphingomonadales; family Sphingosinicellaceae; genus Pacificimonas; species Pacificimonas sp. ICDLI1SI03. The sequence continues at coordinate 696,594 of NZ_JBSQAU010000001.1, read as the reverse complement.
GACCTCCTCCTCGGCCTCTCGCAAGGCGGTTTGCACCGCCGTCTCGCCCGCATCCGCGCGGCCGCCGGGGAAGGCCACCTGCCCCGCATGGCGGTTCATGCGCTCGTTTCGCACAGTCATCAGCAGCGTAGCGCCATCCGGGTGCGCAATGATGGGGATCAGCACGGCTGCGGGCTTTAGCGCCTCTAGCGGGCGGTCCTGTCCATAATCATCGGCGGAGAGCCGGTCGGAAAACGCGCCCGGCGTGTAATCGGCCAGCCGCCTGCGGACTTCGTCAGGTGTGATCATGCCAGCGGGAAGAAGTGACCGTTCGCGACAATGCCGGTGCTGCCGCCACGCTCCACCACCGCCTCTGCAAGGCGGTACCATGGCGCCCGCGCCACGCGCGCGTCCAGCCCCGAACGCACATGCACATAGGGCACGTCGCCGCGCATGGTGAGCGGATGCTCCGCATCGACCTCTACGAAGTCACCAGTGTTCAGCCGGAAAACCACGCGGCCCTCGTCCATGGCGACCTCCACCGCGACGAAGGGAACATCCTCCACAATGATCGACAATTTTTCCGCAGGCGTCACCAGCACATATTCGTCGCCGTCTCGGCGCAGGATGCGCGAGAACAGGCGAACAAGACGCTTGCGACGGATCGGATCACCCTGGTGATACCAGGTGCCGTCCGACGCAATCCGCATCTCGCTGTCGCCCGTACGGTCCGGGTGCCAAGTGTCAACGGGCGGCAACTTTTCTGCCGCAGCAAGCTTCAGAACCTCCGAGAGGGAGATTGGCGTCCCGGTGTCGGGCGCGGTAAGGGCTTCGTCCGAGGTCATGCGTAACATCCCTATGGGGTGCGGTGTTTGACGGCAATCCGACAGTTTCCTCAGAGGATTTTTATGAACCGGCACGAACCAGAACCCTCTGCAGCCGAAGCGGTCGCACGTCTGGACGCCCTGGCGATACGATTCGGTACGGTCGTCGAAGATATCGAACGCGTGGTGGTCGGGCAGACAGAGGTCGTCGAGCAGGTTATCATCACGCTGCTGGCCGGTGGCCACGCCCTGCTGGTGGGCCTGCCGGGACTTGCAAAGACGCGGCTGGTGAACACGGTCGGCACCGCGCTGGGCATGGATACGAAGCGGGTACAGTTCACGCCCGACCTGGTGCCGTCGGATATTCTGGGTGCCGAGGTGCTGGAAACCGGCGCCGACGGATCGCGCATGTTTCGTTTCATCGAAGGGCCTGTTTTCGCGCAATTGCTGATGGCGGACGAAATCAATCGCGCCAGCCCGCGTACTCAGTCCGCCCTGTTGGAGGCGATGCAGGAGCGGCAGGTCACGGCGGCCGGCGCCGCGCGAAGCCTGCCGCGCCCCTTCCACGTGCTGGCAACGCAAAACCCCATTGAGCAGGACGGCACCTACCCGCTGCCAGAGGCGCAGCTGGACCGCTTTCTTCTGCAGATCAATGTCGGCTTCCCTTCCGAGGCGGATGAACGCCGCATGCTGATGATGACGACGGGCGCAGAGGACGCCGTGGCGAAGAAGGTCCTGACGCCGGATGAACTGATGGAAACGCAAAAACTGCTGACGCACATGCCCCTGTCCGAGGATGTGATGACGGGTATCCTGCGTGTGGTTCGCCGCCTGCGGCCGCAGGAAACCGACGTGCCGTTGATCTGGGGACCGGGACCGCGCGCGGGCCAGGCGCTGATCGGTGCGGCACGTGCGCGCGCCTTTCTGAAGGGACGCAGCGCGCCAATTTTGGATGACGTCGCCGCGCTGCTGGCGCCGGTACTGCGCCACCGCATGGCGCTGGATTATGGCGCGCGCGCGGATGGCCTGAGCGTCGAGACCGTGATCGCGGAGGCTGCCGAACGGCTGTGAGCGGTAGAGGGAGCGATAGCCTGGCGGAGGCGGAGCGGCTGGCCGCCGCGATTGGCCCGCTGCGCCTGGGCCGCCAGCATGCGCGGCTTTCCATCCAGGCGGGGCAGCATGCGCAACGGCGCGCGGGCAGCGGCACGGAATTTTGGCAATATCGGCCCCTCGCCGCCGGGGAAGCACATGCGCGCGTCGACTGGCGCCGGTCCGCGCGCAGCGACGATTTCTATGTGCGCGAACGCGAACGGGAAGAGCCGGGCCGGCTGCTATTGTGGGTCGACGGGTCGGGCTCGATGAGGTTCCGTTCAGGGGAACAGGTCCCGGAAAAATTCCACAGAGCCCATGAGATCCTGGTCGCCCTCGCCATCGCGGCGAAGGAGGCGGAGGAGCATGTGCGCGTCGCTGGCTCGCCGGACGCGCGCACCGTGCCCGCAATCGCGCAGGCGCTGATCGGGCTGGACCAGCGGTTCGATCCGGCGCGGGTGCGGCCGGGCGACATGCTGGTCATCGCCAGCGACTTTCTGGACGGAGGAAGCCTCGATTTTGTGGAGCGCCTTTCCGGCCAGGGAATCGGCGGTGTCCTTCTGACCGTCGTCGATCCTGCAGAGGACGACTTTCCATTCAGGGGACATGTCCGCTTCGAGCGGAGCGAGCCGCACGACCCAGAGACGGATGTCGGACGCGCGGAGATGATCGCCGACCGGTACAGCGCCGCATGGGCGGCGCATCGCGAACGCCTGAAAGCTGCGGGCGGCAGGGCGGGCTGGACGCAAGTGATGCACCGCACCGATATCGCTGCGGCCGCTGCGCTCGAGACGATTGCTGGCTTTCTTAGAGACGGGCGGGAACCGTGGGCGGCCTGAGCTTCGCCGCCCCCTTCCTTCTGGCGGCGCTGGTGGCATTGCCGGCTTTATGGTTCATCCTGCGTCAGTCGCCGCCGGCACCTGCAAGGGTACGGCTGCCCAGTCTGAAACTGCTGGACCCGGAAGATATTCCGCCGCCACAAGCTGCGCGGCCACCCTGGTGGCTGCTATTGCTGAGATTGCTTATCGTCGCACTGTTGATCGGCGCGCTGGCGGGCCCGCGCTGGCAGGCGCGCATTCTGGACGATGCGCCGGCGCGCCTGACCATCATTATCGACAATGGCTGGGCCGCCGCGACGCGCTGGCCGGAAATGAGGGAGGCGGCGCAGGACCGCATTGCGGAATTGCAGGGTTCCGGAACCCGCTTTGCAATCACCCCCACCGCCGCGACCGCAGAGCCGCCCGGCGACAATGTTCGGTTCATGGATGGCGGTACCGCGCAGAGCGCCCTCGACGCGCTGGAGCCCATGCCCTGGGATCTGGACCGCGCCGCCGCCGCACGTCGCATCCCCGCCGGCAGCGACATGCTGTGGATTGCCGATGGCGTTGCAGATGAGGGCAGCGATGAGATGCGCGCGCGTATTGCGGGCGCGGAAATTGCCACCTTTCCATCACCGGAGCCAGTTATCCGTGTCGCGGGACGGACAGCGTCCGGATGGGCAGTCCAGGTGGTTCGCCCATCCGAGGACATCGAGCGCGCCCGCGTGGACGTCGTCGCGGAGAACGGGGAAACGCTGGCCAGCGACCTCGCCCTGTTCGATTCCGAGGCGACGTCGGTACGCCTGAACGTCCCTCCTGCGCGGCGGGACTCCGTGTCACGGCTGCGCGTGGGTCGCGGTCCGGCGTCGCTGTTCCTTGCCGATGGCAGCGGAGCGAGGCCGCAGGTGGTGATCGTCGATCCGGGCGGCAATGCGCCGCCGCTGGAATCGGGTTCATTCTACCTGAGGCGCGCGCTGGACCCCCATGCAAAGATCATATCGGCAAGTCTGGCCGATGCGGCAGAGGCGGAGGCGAACATGTTCTTCCTGCCCGATGTCGGCATTAGCGGCACGGCGGCAGAACCCCTGCTGGACAGGGTGGAAAAGGGCGCTGTTGCGATAAGTTTCGCTGGGCCCCGCCTGGCAGAAAACGGCTCTGCCCTGTCACCCGTCGCCCTGCGCAGCGGCGCCCGCGCCCTGGGCGGCGTCATGTCCTGGCAGGAGCCGCAGCAAGTGGCCGATTTTAGCGAGGGAACACCGCTGGCAGGCCTGCCCACGCCGGAGGACGCAACCATAGCGAAGCAATTGCTGGCGCGCGGAGTCGATGACGAGGTGCAGGCATGGGCGACGCTGGCCGACGGTACGCCGCTGGTGAGTGCCCGTCGTCATGGCGCCGGATTGCTGATTCTGGTTCACACGAGCGCGGACCCCGGCTGGTCGGACCTGCCATTGTCCGGACTGTTCGAGGCCATGCTGGTGCGGATGCTGCCGCTGGCCGGAAATCCCGCCGCGATCGACATTGCCGCGCAGGAACCCTGGCGGCTGGAGCGAGGTCTGTCCGCCGCAGGCACGTTGGCACCGGCGCCATCGCCCGCGACCATCGAGGCGGACGCGTGGGAAGAGGCCGTGGCTGGCCCGGAAACCCCACCCGGCATATGGCGGAGCGGCGACGTGCGCCGCGCACTGAACCTGACCAGCCTGATTGGGCCACGTTATACCTTTGAACCGCTAGCAACCGAGGGCCTGCGCCCCGCGAGCAAGGCAGTGCCGCCGGTCGAACTAGGCCGCTGGCTGTTGCTGGCGGCGGGGCTGTTGTTCGCGGTGGATATTCTGGTCGCGCTCGCCCTGCGCGGCAATTTGCGACGCTTTACCGTCGGCGCTCCGACCGCGACCGCAGCGGTTGCAGTAATGGCGACCCTGTTCCTGGCATCCCCGGGCCACGCCCAGGCGGAGGAACAGGGCAAATTACAGCTCGCCTATGTCGGCGGCACCTCTGCCGATACCGAGATCGCGCGCGGTCTGGAAAGCCTGTCCCTCGCCCTGCGGCGGCGGACCTCCGTCGATCCCGGGCCGGTCGCGCGTGTCGATCCGGCAGCAGAGGGCATTGGCCGCTACCCCCTGGTTTATTGGCCCGCCGCCAGCAAACCGCGCATGTCGGCGGCAGAGGCGGCCAACCTGCGTGGCTATCTGGCCCGGGGCGGCATGATCCTGTTCGATTTTGGCGCGCCCCTGGGTTCGGGCAGCGGTGCGCGCGCGCTGCTGTCGCCGCTGGGCCTGCCATCGCTGCAGCAGGCCGATGACGAACATGTGCTGTTTCGCAGTTACTATCTGCTGCGCGAGGCGGGCGGCGGCGCACTGTGGGTCGAATCCGGAACCGACGGCCAGAGCGGTCGCGTGTCCGGCACCCTGATCGGCGGCGGCGACTGGGCCGCGCTGTGGGCGGGCACGGCGGGTGCTTCTCCCTCCCAGCGCGAATCGGCCCTGCGCTTTGGCATCAATGCCGTCATGTACGCCCTGACGGGCACCTATAAGGCGGACCAGGTGCATACCAAGACCCTGCTGGGGCGCATTGGCGAGTGATCGGATTTGCGCCGCTACTGCCGGGATGGGCGCTGTTGCTGGGTGGCGGGGCCATCCTCCTCGCGCTTCTCTTCACAGCGTTTCGGTCGGCGCGCACATTGTGGCCGCGTCTGGTGGTGGCACTAATCCTGTCGGTTGTCGCCCTGAATCCCGTGACGAGAGAAGAAGTCAGGGAAGCGAGCGACGATGTCGCCCTGCTGTTGAGAGATCGAACGGACAGCATGTCGGTCGACGACCGCCAAGAGGTGGCGGAGCGCGCCGTCACGGCCCTGCAGGCGGAACGGGAAGGCATTGAATGGCAGGTCGTGGACGTACCCGGAGAAGCGGGCGAGGCAACCGCCCTCGGTGCTGCCCTGAACGACGCCATGGCGAGCATTCCGTCGGGACGGCTGGGCGCGGTGTTCGTCGTCAGCGATGGCATTAGTTCGGACGAACCGCCCGCCGGACTGCTGCCCGCCGACGTACCGCTGCATCTGTTGCTGGCGGGCGACCGCGACCTGATCGACCGGCGCCTGATCGTCGAGCGTGTTCCGCCCTACTCCGTCACCGGCGAAACCGCCGAGCTGACCATTCGCATCGAGGATTCCTCGGCGGAGCGGGTCGAGGTCGATATCAGGACGAGTGCGGGCACGGATCAGCAGCGGATCGTCGCCACCAACGAATCGGTGACGGTAAATATCCCCATCGAACGACGCGGGCCGCTGGACGTCGCGCTGTCCGTCGGCGCCGCAGAGGGCGAGACGAACCTGGTCAACAACCGCGCGCTGGCACGTCTGAACGGCGTCACCGACCGTCTGTCCGTTCTGCTGGTTTCCGGCGTCCCCTATCCGGGCGGGCGGGTGTGGCGCGACCTGTTCAAGTCGGACCCGAATGTCGATCTGGTGCATTTCACCATTCTGCGCCTTCCCTCCAGCTTCGATCAGACGCCGCCGGACCAACTGGCGCTTATTCCCTTTCCGGTGGAAGAACTGTTTCAGGAGCGGTTGGGTGATTTCGACCTGATCATCTTTGATCGGTTCACGCTGACCCAATTAATGTCGCCGCTATATTTCCAGAATCTGGCGGATCGTGTGCGACAGGGCGGCGGACTGCTGGTGGTCGCAGGACCTGAATATGCCGAGCGGTCGAGCGTCGCGTTCACGGATTTGCGCCGTATCCTGCCGGCGGTGCCTGCCGGTGCCGGCAACCGCACGCCCTTCCGGCCAGCCCTGACGGAAACGGGACGGCGTCACCCGGTCACGCGCTCCCTGCCGGAAAGCTGGGGCGGCACAGATTGGGGCCGCTGGAGTATGATTGCCGAACTGGCGTCGGTCGAGGGCAACGTGCTGATGGAGGGGCCGGAGGAGCGCCCCCTCCTGATTTTGAACCGCGTCGGCGATGGCCGCGTGGGCTTGATCGGCTCCACCGACATATGGTGGTGGGCGCGCGCCGTCGATGGCGCTGGGCCGCGTGACGAACTGCTGCGCCGCACAGCGCATTGGTTGATGCAGGAACCTGATCTGGAGGAAGAACAACTGGCCGTAAGCGGCGGCGAACAAAGCCTGACGATCGATAGCCAAAGCATGGGCAATATTTCCGAGGCAGTCGTGCGCGGACCGGATGGCGGAGAGGATAGTGTGCCCCTGAACGCGGGGCAATCGGGCAGCAGCACCACCGTTCCCGCCGCACAGCCCGGTCTTTACGAAGTCATTAGCGGCGAGCGGCGGCGCTTTGCCCTGGTCGGCGGTGTCGAGGAACTGGCAGAGATCCGCCCACGCGCCAAACCGCTGGAGGCCAGCGCGACCGCAAGCGGCGGCGGCGTCTACTGGCTTGACGAAGGCCTGCCGGGCATTCGCCGTGTCGATGCGGGGGACGATGCCGCCGGCAACGATTGGGCCGGGGTCGTCAGGCGCGGAGGCGGCGCATTGGTCGCCGTCGAAACCAGATCATTGATCCCGGCATGGGCAGCCTTGATCGCGCTTGCTTCGCTTCTGGCGTTTAGCTGGTGGCGGGAGCGCAGATGATCCCACGGGCTCCTCCCCCCTTTCAGAAGGGGGATTGCCGCGACAGGCATTGCAGCGGCCACGATAACGGGGCACCATGGCCGCCATGAAACTTTACGATATGAAGCGGGCGCCGAACCCGCGCCGCGTGCGAATCTTTCTGGCCGAAAAGGGCATCGAGGTGCCGATGGTCGAGGTCGACATCGTTAGCGGTGAAAACCGCGCGCCTGAGTTTCTGGCGACGAACCCCAGAGGCACCCTGCCGGTGCTGCAACTGGATGATGGCACGCTGATCGACGAATCGATCGCCATTTGCCGGTATTTCGAAGCCCGTCATCCGGATCCGCCCTTGTTCGGCCGCAACCCGCTGGAGCAGGCAAGGGTGGAACAATGGCAGCGCCGTATCGAATTGGACGGCCTCTATAATGTCGCCGGGGTTTTCAGGAATACCGCTCCGCACCTTGCGGAACGTGCCGCCCCCGGCGCCGCCCCGGACATGAAGCAGATACCCGAATTGGCGGAACGAAGCAGAGCGCTGCTGCCCGGTTTCTTCCAGATGGTCGAATCGCAATTGGCAGATCAGGAATATGTCGCCGGCGGGAATTATTCCGTCGCCGATATCACGCTGTTTTGTACAATCGGTTTCGCCCGCTGGGTCGAGGTAGGCATTCCAGATGACGCGCCGAACCTGCAGCGCTGGAACGCCGCCATGATGCAACGCCCCAGCGCAAAGGCCTGAACTAATGCAGACGCAGCCCTAGGCGGCTGAGCGGATCGCTTTCACCCGTTCCTCGAAGCTGGTTTGCGCAGCGGACATTCCCTCTGGCAGGCGAAGATTGGGGTCTACGATGCCTGGGTCGCAATTCGTCGTCATCGCAATCGTCAGGCCCGCATCCGGGTAGCTGGCCAAGCGGGATATGAAACCCTGAATGCCGCCGCCATGGGATATGGTGCGCCCATAGTCACCCTCGCCGACATTGACGCCGAGGCCGTAATTGATGGGCGTGGCGTCCGCGCCGCTGCCCCGCATGGGCAAGGCGCCGTTGGACAGGCGGCCAGGAGTCGTGAACTGCTGAAAGCTTTGCGGCTTCAATATCTTTCCCGCCATCAAAAGCTGGTGCCAATGGCAGAGGTCGGTAACGCTCGACGTCATCGCCCCCGCAGCGCCGGGAATCATCATGCTGATGAAGGATGCGTTGGCAAAGCCCGTGGGCGAGGATGGGGCCGGTGTGTAACCGTTCACGCGATCGCGCACGACCATTCCCGCATTGTCGACGCTCGTCTGGCGCAAATCGTACGGTGCAAACAGACGGCTGTTCAGAAAGTCGCCATATTCCATGCCGCTGACCTGCGTCATGACCATTCCAAGGAGGACATAGGCGGTATTGCTATAGGCCCACTCCGTGCCCGGCTCGGAGGTGTAGAGCGGATCGGATTCGCCGAGCCACTCCAAGAGGGCCGGATCGTCGAGGTCCATGCGGCTGCGCTGCAGAAATTCCTGCGGCGTTTCAGTATCGGTGTAATTTCCCAGACCGCTCGTATGCGTCGCCATCTGCCGCAGGGTTATTTCGTTCGCACGCGGGAACTCCGGCATGTAGCGAGACAGGGAATCGTCGAGCGAAAGCTTGCCATCCTCCTGCAACAGGAGGAGCCCGGCGGCGGTGAATTGCTTCGACACCGACCCGATACGGTAGATGCTCGCCGCACTACAGGGCGTACCGGTTTCGAGATTTGCAGTGCCGATATAGCGCGAATGGACGATGACACCGTTTTTGGCGATCGCGACCGCGATACTGGGCGTATGGCGGTCCCACACCAGATTTTCCAATGTGGAGTCGATCTGGTCCCATTCGCCAGCGCGTGCTGCCGTTGGGAGCACGGAGGCCAACAGGCCGGCGGCGCCGACCCCCAAAACAGAGCGCCTGCTCGGACGAAATACGTCGGCTTTATTCATTTATGGTTCCCCCCATCAATGCCTGCAAGTGAGGGTCACGCCCTAACCGGTCGAGAGGGGAAGGGCCAGAGGGTGCGCATCGCCACCCTCCCGCGCAAACGAATTTTATTGAGGCGAGTAATTAGTTGAGACGCGTTCCGAGGTCCGCAATGGCGCGGTCGGTCAGATCACGCTGGGCTGCGGCGTCGGTTTGGCGCTCGATCAGCGTGGCGGCGGCAGCGGTTGCGAGGGACGCAACGCGCGCCTTGATATCGGCCTCTGCTGCGCGTTCGGCCGCAGCGATCTTGCCTTCGGCCGCCTGCTGGCGCCGTGCCACCATCGCCGTGGCTGTCGTTTCGGCATCTTCTATGATCGTGCCGGCTTCGGCCCGCGCATTGGCGAGGATCGTTTCCGCATCCTGCGCGCTCTGGGCGGCGCGTGCTTGTTGCTCTGCCAAAAGCGCTTCCGCCTCTGCCCGCAAGGCCTTGGCCTCGTCCAGCTCCGAGCGGATTCGTGTTCCGCGCGAGTCGAGCGCATCGGCAATCTTGGCCGGAACCTTCAGATAAAGAAGGATCGCAACGAAAAGGAAAAAGCTCGCCCCGACCCAGCCATAGCTGTCCAGCCCAAGGAAATATTCGTGGTTCTCGCCATCTTCGGCAGCGACGACTTCTTCCGACTGGGCGACTTCCGTGCCAGCGCCGACCGAGTCCAAAACGACTTCGTTCTGGTCGGTTGCATCGCGGGCGCTGCTTGCCGGTACATCGACGGAGCGAACGGTATCCTGCATGGCCTCAGCCTCTCGCCGCGGCGACTGCTGTCGCTGCTTCTGTTTCGGGCGGACGGTTGCCGGTCAGACGCTCGACAATGTCCTGTGTCGCATCGGCGGCAATCGCCTCCAGTTTCTGAAGGGCGGAATCCTTGGCGGCACGAAGCTCTGCCTCGGCCGCCGTCATCTTTTCAGAAGCAGCCGCATCGGCCGCTTTCATCTTTGCCTCGTTCTCGCGAGCGGCATCGGCCTTTGCGGCGTTGATCACGTCCTGCGCTTCGGCGCGGGTTTTTGCGATCGACGCCTCATAGGCCTCCCGGCGTGCCTCTGCATCGAGGCGCGCCTTGTCCGCCGCATCCAGATCACCACCGATAGTGCCGGAGCGCCGCTCTGCGACGCCCACGACCTTTGGCAGCATGGAGCGCATCAGCAGGAACAGGATTCCAAAACTGATGAGCAGCCACACGATCTGGGGCAGTGCCACACGGGCAATGTCAAACTGAGGCATGTCTTACTCCTGGACCGTCTTTAAAATCAGACGACGAAGAGCAGGATCAGCGCGACGAGGAAGGCGAAGATGCCCAGAGCCTCGGTCACGGCGAAGCCGAAAAGCAGGTTCGGGCGCTGCGAGTTGGCTGCGGCCGGGTTGCGAAGCGCGCCGAGGAGGAAGAGGCCGAAAATCAGGCCCACACCGATTGCGGCCATGCCGAGGCCCATTGCCGCGAAACCTGCACCGAGGAGCTTTGCTGCTACTGCGTCCATGATATTTAACCTTTCGAGGGACTTAATGTTCGAGATTGATGCTGTCGTTAAGATAGACAGTGGTGAGAAGGGCAAAAACATACGCCTGTACGACCGCGACGATCAGTTCGAGCGCGTAGAGAGCGACGTTCATCGCAAAGGGAAGCACGCCAACCGCGGCCCAGATACCGCCGGCGAGACCCAATGAGATCACGAAGCCGGCGAAAATCTTGAGCAGGATATGCCCGGCCGTCATGTTCGCGAACAGACGAACGCTGAGCGTGATAGGACGTGCCAGGAAGCTGATAATCTCGATGGGGATGATCAGCGGCATCAGATACCAAGGCGTGCCCGGGGGCATGAAGAAGCCGAACCATGCCAAACCGTGCCGCGCGAGACCGATCAGGATGCACATCAGGAAAATGAACGCAGCGAAAGCGAAGGTAACCGCGATATGGCTGGTCACGGTAAAGGCATAAGGCAGGAGGCCCGCCATGTTCGCAACAAGAATGAAGATAAAGAGGCTGAAAATGAACGGCACATAGGCGCGTCCATTCGGCCCGATATTTTCGTCCACCATCCCGACGACGAATTCGTGCAGTCCCTCCACCGCAGACTGCCAGCGCCCAGGGACCAGCTCAGCCTTTCGCATGCCAAAGAACATGAAGGCCCAGATGACGACAAGAATGCCGATCATCCACGCCGAAGCGTTCGTGAAACTAAGGTCGTAGCCGCCGATCTCAATCGGATAAAGCGGCTTGATTTCAAACTGTTCGAGCGGTCCGGCCACGTCAGAATAATCTTTCTTCGTCGTCGTCATCTTCGACACGCGGCAAAGCCGCCAGTTCAGCGTCAGTCACTTTGGCAGCCTCCCGGTTTACGGCGCGCATCAGGTTCATGAACCCGGCGACCAGCCCGAGAAGAAATCCCCCAATCATACCGAAGGGCGAAGAGCCCAGCCAGCGATCAAGAAAATACCCCAGTGCCGCCCCGACCAGAATGCCCGCCACAAGCTCCAGCGCCAACCGCGTCCCTTGCGCAAAGGCATTCCCCGCAACGGAGCGGGGATCAGCCTCCGGATTGGCGCGAGCCTTTGCAGCAGCAAGCCGGGCCTCAAGAGACTCGGAAGAGCGGGAATCGGTCAAGACCAGAGTTCTCCCGCGCCACGCTGGATGCGATGGGCGCCACGGATACGGCAAAGCGCCGGCGCGAAGTGTAGAACCCCTGCCGAAGCGAGGCCTGCACTAGAAAGTCATGGGCCCCGAGTCAACGGTTTGCTGCACGTGGAAAGTAGGGAACGGTGTACAAATCAGAAAATTTCGTCCGGCCCATGCGCCCGCCCGCACTTCCCGGCAGGGTCGCGTTGCTTTTCCGTCAAGACCCGCCCTGCCCCCGTCGATAAGAGGCATGCAACCACATGCCTTCTTGAAATGTTAATGCTGCAGTGCAACATACAGCATCTAACCGGGAGTGCTTATGCTTTACCAAGCTTATGAGATGCAGAGAGCCATGCTGGCAGGAGTCGGCGCGGCCGCGCAGGCGGGCGCCAATCTGCTGTCCAACGCGACGAACCCGCTGGCCTATACCCCCGCCGGCCCCGTCGTCGCGTCAGCCCTCGACGTTTTCGCGCACGCGGTGGAGCCGCGTGGGAAGCCAGATTTCGGTCTGGAGACGGTCGAGCTCGAGGGCAAAGCCTATCATGTAACGGAAAAAATCGAAAAGCGGCTTGCCTTTGGCCAGTTAAAGCACTTCGTCAAAGAGGGCGGGAATGTGGATGCCGACGGTAAGGCCCAGCCGCGCCTGTTGATTGTCGCCCCCATGTCCGGCCATTATGCCACGCTGCTGCGCGGCACGGTCGAGCGCATGATCCCGAATCATGATGTCTGGATCACCGACTGGCGTGACGCGAAGATGGTGCCAATGAGCGACGGGACCTTCGATCTAGACGATTATATCGATTATGTTCAGGCATATCTGGAGCATATTGGGGGCGGCAGCCACGTACTTGCCGTCTGCCAACCGAGTGTGCCCGTCTATGCGGCCGTGGCCTTGATGTCCGCCGAAAAGAGCCCCGCCCTGCCCGCCACCCTGACGATGATGGGCGGGCCTATCGACACACGCGAAGCGCCGACCGCCGTGAACGGCATGGCGACCAACAAGCCGCACGCCTGGTTCGAACAGAACGCCATCGCTACCGTGCCGCCATTTTATCCCGGGGCAATGCGGCGGGTTTATCCCGGCTTTATGCAGTTGGCTGGGTTCATGTCGATGAACCTGGCCGGACACATGATGAGCCATTGGGAGATGTTCAAACATATGGTGGCGGGCGATGGCGAGAGCGCCGAATCGACCAAGAGCTTCTATGACGAATATCGCGCGGTGTGCGACATGACGGCCGAATTCTACCTGCAAACGGTCGACACCGTGTTCCAAAGCCACCTGTTACCGACGGGCCAGATGACGCGCCGGGGTGAACCGGTGGATCCTGGGCAAATCACCGACGTCGCCCTACTGGCCATCGAAGGAGAGCGCGACGACATCTCCGGCCTTGGCCAGACGAAGGCGGCCCTCTCGCTGGCGACAAACTTGTCGGACGAGAAGAAGCGCTATTTGCTGGCGAAGGGCGTCGGTCATTACGGCATATTCAACGGCAGCAAATGGAGGAGCCGCATCGCTCCGGTGCTGGAAGAGTTCATCAAACAGCATGACGGCTAGCAGATGACGACCTAGGCGGAATTGGCCTCATCACCGGCTGGATGGTATTCGCGTCACGCGCGCCGGTGTAATGCCCCAAGGGTCGGGCTGTCCGTGCGGATGCGGCCAGAGACGACTGCCGTCGCCGGAACTAACCTGGTGAAGGTATCCATAAGGTCAGCATCGTAATAAGGTTAATCCGCGATCATCGCGGTCGCCATGCCTGCAGGACAGCACCCGTTGCCCGCGCGCAACCCGGAAAGATGTTTCCCGAAGCGCGCGGAAACGTCAGCCATAACAAAAGGCGGCCCGTACAGGACCGCCTCTTCTTGCCGAAACATCGGAAATTATCTCAGACCGGCGTAGGCCTCATTGCCCACGAAGCCGATCTTCGAGACGCCATTACGCTGAGCGCTGGCCATGATCTCGCTGACCACTTCGTACCGCGCAAGCGCATCGGGACGCACGTGGATCTCAGGCTGTGGATCGAGACTTGCGGACTGCGTGAAATACGCCTCCAGTTGGGTCGGTGTCACCGGCGTATCGTTCCAGTAGATGTCGTTCAGGAAGTCGATGCTGATGCGATTGACGACCGGGTCGACTTCAGGCGGCTGAGCGTTGGGATCGTCAATCGGAAGATCCAGCTTCACCGCATGCGTTTGGATCGGAATTGTGATGATGAACATGATCAACAGGACCAGCATCACGTCGATCAGCGGCGTGGTGTTCATTTCCACCATGGGGCCACCGCCCCCGCCCATTGAAATGGCCATTGTCTAGCCTCCTAGTAAATTGCGCGCTGGACGTTGCCAGCAGGCGGTTCGGAGATGAATGCGATCTTGATGTATCCGGCGCGCTGAACGGTGAATATCACTCCGCCAACATTCTGATATTCGACGCCAGCGTCTCCGCGAATGTGAACCTCCGGCAATTCGGTAACCGTCTCGCCAGCCGCTTCCTTCTCGTCCAGATAATCCTGCAGCCTGGTCGACAGCTTCTCGCGAAGTTCGTCATAATCGTTGATGCGATCCGTACCGATGTAAACATCGCCCTGTGAGTTGACGGAGAGGCTGACATTCTCCGGCTTCGTCGTTGTCGCCACCGAACGAACATTCGGCAGTGTCAACGGTACGGTCTGAATAACGACCGGAACAGTAATCAGGAAGATGATCAGGAGAACCAGCATAACGTCGACGAGCGGCGTCGTGTTGATCTCGTTCATCGGGGCGTTGGGGTCGGATTCCCCGACTTTCATTGCCATGTTGCGGCTTTCCTTCAGTAACCCTTACAGGACAGGCACAAGGGCGGCGAAAGAACGCCGCCCTCACCACCTAACTACTTCTTGGGCGTGTTGGTCGCCGTCGTCGTCGTGGAACCAACGCTTGCCGAACCGGCCGGACGAACGCCCGCAGTGCCCGAAGCAGGCTTCGCTGCTGCTGCTGCACCAGCAGCACTGACGCGAGCACCGGAAACCAGGAAGCCGTGCACGTCGTCGGCAAAGTTGCCGATGTGCTTCAGCACGTCGCGGTTACGACCGAGGAGCCAGTTATAGGCAAGCACGGCGGGAACGGCGACGAACAGGCCGAGCGCGGTCATGATGAGCGCCTCACCAACCGGACCCGCGACCTTGTCGATCGACGCCTGACCAGCGACACCGATACCGATCAGAGCGCGGTAAATACCGACAACGGTGCCCAGCAGACCGACGAACGGTGCTGTCGAACCGACCGATGCGAGAAACGACAGGCCGCTGCCCAGCTTCGATGAGATCGCTGCCTGCGAACGGTCGAGCGACATCGTCACCCACTCATGCTCGTCGATCTTGTCGGTCAGGCGACCTTCATGATGCTCCGATGCACGGATGCCATCGTCGACGATCAGGCGATAAGGCGAGTTCTTCGGCAGCTTGGATGCGCCCTCGCGGAGGCTGGGAGCCGTCCAGAACTTCTTGTCGATGTCCTTCGCCTCCGACATGATCCGCTTCTGGTCCCACCATTTCGTGAACAGCAGATACCAGGTACCGAGGGACATAATCAGCAGCACGCCGAATAGGAACCACGCGATCGGTCCACCCTGCTTCAGAGCGGGAAGAAGACCATATGGATTTTCTGTTTCGATTGCCGTCGCCATGGCGGGAGACGCCAGGAGAAGGGTGCCGGCGGCGATCGATGCCTTGGCGGTAAGGTTAGAGATACGCATTTTCATTTCCTTATGTCCCCTAAGAGATACTTCTGTTCACACACGTCGGACCGCCGACGCTATTGAATTTCCCAACGAAACCTGTCGGTACGTGACGTCACGGCCTCTTCGCCAGCCCTGTTGAGGCCGGGATTGAAGCGGAAGTTCCGTTCTGCAAGCCGGCAGGACTGATCGTCCAGGCGCGAGTGCCCGCTGGAATCTACAACCCTGCAGCTGCCATTCACGACGCGCCCGTTGGTCCCGATCTGATATGTAATCGTCACGGTACCCTCCTCCTCGTTCCTCAGGGAAGCGGAAGGATAGTCATCCTGGCCAAAGCCAAAGTCAGACCCGCGGCGTGGTTCGGCCTGACGCGACAAGTCAGGAGCAGGCGGTGGCGCCGGAGGCGCTGGCGGCGCCGGAATCTGGACCCGCGGCGGCGGTGCCGGCGGTGGCGGCGTACGAACCGTCGTCACCGGCGCAGGCGGCGGCGGAAGGTTCTGCACCACGATATCCGGCGGCGGGACGTAAGGCGGAATTTCATCCAGCTGCTCTGGCGGAGGTGGCGGCTCTTCTTCTGGCTCCACCGGTTCTTCAACTTCGAAGGTTTCCAGCGGACCGGCTACAACCTTCACCGCCTTCAAGGCGAGACCGCTGATCACGGCATAGCCGAGAGCAACGTGGATCAAACCGACAAGTATCAGCGACACCAGCCGCTTGTTACTCATCCCAGGTTCGTCAACATATGAAGCCATGGTTGTCCCAATTACTCCCTGACATTTCTCGGGCTAACGCGGAACTGCGCCAACCGTTTCATGAACGCATGTGAAGAGAGAACCGTTGGCCCCAGACACACTAAGTGCGCCGCGACGGCCCGACTCCCTTCCCTTTCAAAAGTGCTAACAGCGCGTTCCCGCCCCCGCAAGCGCAGAATCCGGTACAGCGCCTGTTCACCCGCGCTCATGTCTATGGCATAAGCATGCAAGCGACTAGGATTTTACAAGGAATTACAGAATGATAAAAGCGCCCCAAAGCTTTGCGATAATGCTGTTTGCGTTCACCGCAATGGGAATGGCGCAAGCCGTTCCGGGCACGGAATCACCTGTTGCCGGCCGCGTCGACCTGATTGATATGGCGGTAGACGCCGAGACGATTCTATCTGCAACGGTAACAAAGACCCGTACAATTCCGCAGGACAAGTCACCCGGTCTGGCACCAGGATACCGCAGATTGCTGGTCGATGCGGAAGTGGACGCGCTGCTGACGGCGCGCGGCTCCGTGCCTGCCGAAATAAAATATCTGGTCGACCTGCCGGAAGACGCCCGCGGCCGCGCGGCCAATATCCGCGAGCAACGCGTATTGCTGTTCCTGGGGCGCGAATATGGACCTGGCGAGTTCGCGCTGGCGCATAAATATGGTCAGCAGCCATGGACCTCTAAACGCGAAACAGACGTGCGGCGCTTCGTGACCGAACTGGCGGATCCGAAGCTGAACGCACTGGCGCCCACGGAGGTGGTTTCAGCGTTTCATGTTCCAGGGTCGCTGCCAGGAGAATCGGAGAGCCAGGTCTTCCTGCAAACGGAATCCGGACAGCCCATGTCGCTGGTCATCCTTAACCGCCCCGGCGAAACGCCGCGCTACGCCGTTGCCACTGGCGACATCATCGATCCCAATGCCGGGGCGCCGGCCAAAGGGTCGGTCGTAGCGCTTGGCATGGCATGCGATCTGCCGGTCGCCCTGCCCGACGACGTACTGGAGGAAAAAAGCCCATCGGAGCGGGCGGCATTGGAGAAGGACTTTGCCTTTGTCAGAGAGCAATTGGGTGAGTGCGAGCGGCGGTTCTGATCGAGCCGCCGGCACGCTGGCCGATCAATCCAAGCGGTCGAAATCCGCAGAAAAGCTGACATGCCGCGCTCCGGCGTCGACGTGAATCGTCTCTCCTGTGACAGCCGGGGCGGCCAGCAGAAACGCCACGGCGTCGGCAACATCCTCCGGATCCGGCAGGCGGTTCAGCGGCATGGCCGCCTCGGCCTTCATCATCATGGCGGCATCGTAGCTTTCCGTCGGCAATGTCAGGCCGGGGGCCACGGCATTGACACGAATGCGCGGCGCCAGGCTGCGGGCGAGGATTTCCGTCAATCCGGCCAGCGCGTATTTTGACAATGTATATGCGAAATTGTCGCCATGTGGCTGCTGCAGCCGCTGATCCAGCAGGTTGACGATGACGCCGCCCTGATCATCTGGCAACCTGGCGGCGAATTCCTTGCACAGAAGAGCGGGCGCCGTTGCGTTGACAGCAAAATGCTCGCTGATTGCGGATGCGTCAGTGGTGGCCAAGGTGTCCGTACCAAACATGGAGGCGCTGTTAACGAGGGCCGTGACGGGAGAACCGAAACAGGCCTCTATCGCGGAAAAAAGATCGGCAGGCGCCTCTGGCTGCGAAAGGTCCGCGGCAAAACGTTCGTAACGCACGCCGCTGAACGCCAGCGCATGTGCCAGATCCTCGTCCACCTCTTCCTGCGTGTGATAGTGCAGCGCCAATGCCCAGCCTTCCTCGGCAAGGCGCGCCGCGATTGCGGCACCAATGCGCTGCGTGCCACCAGTGACGAGTGCAAGGTTCACCGGCGGCGTGTCCGCTCTATGCCGATGGTTTCGTTCTTTTCCGTTAGTGCGGTTTTGACGATCGTGACCGACGCGCACGTCACGCGGGAATCATCGAATAGCCGGTCGATGATGGCGTCCGCGACGGCCTCTACCAGAACATAGTGCTGCCCCTGGGGGCAGGTTTCCAGAATCGCCTCTTTCAGATCCATATAATTCTTTGAATCGGTCAGCTTTGCATCCGGTCCGAAATGATCCGGCGCTTCCAGATCAGCCAGCACCGAGACGCGCAGCAGCTGTGGCAGATGGGTTTCTTCGGAATAAATGCCAGTCAGGACCATCAGGTCGACATCGCGAACCTGCAATTGCAGGGAGGATTTGCTCGATAACGTCATGCCGGGCGAATAGCGGTACATTGGCGGCGACGTCCAGACACCTTACATCCAATGCCATGGCGACAGGCAAACAGCATGACCGTTTTTCCGAGGAAACATCCGCCTATACGGTAAGAGGCACGGAGCAACCCGATTTAGACACCGGCGTAGCCGCGATTCGCAATGTGTTGAAAACGCTGCCTGCCCGCCCAGGCGTGTATCGCATGCAGGACGCCGGGGGGACCGTGCTGTATGTTGGGAAAGCGCGGTCCTTGCGGGCACGCGTCACGAATTATACGCAGGTTGCCAGGCTGCCAAAGCGGTTGCAACGAATGGTCTCGCTGACACGGGAAATGACCATCGTCACCACCGCGACGGAGGCAGAGGCCCTGTTGCTGGAAGTCCAGCTGATCAAGCGGTTCAGGCCTGCGTTCAACGTGTTGCTGCGCGACGACAAAAGCTTTCCCTTCATCTTTCTGCGCGAAGATCATGATTTCCCGCAAATCCGCAAACATCGCGGGGCGCGGCGCGGCAAGGGTATTTATTTCGGACCGTTCGCGAGCGCCGGTTCCGTGAACAGAACTCTTAATGCCTTGCAGAAAGTGTTTCTGCTAAGATCATGTTCCGACAGCTATATGAACAACAGGTCGCGGCCCTGCCTGCTGTATCAAATCCGGCGCTGTTCGGCCCCGTGCGTGGGCAAGATCGAAGAGGCGGGCTATGCCGATCTGGTAGCTGATACGAAGGATTTTCTGGCGGGAAAGAGCCAGCAAGTGCAGCGAAAGCTGGGCGACGCCATGACCGCGGCCGCCGAGGATCAGGATTTCGAATTGGCCGCCATTTATCGGGACCGGCTGCGCGCGTTGACCTATATCCAGGGTCAGGCGGGCACGGCGGAGGGTGCGCGCGATGCCGACGTAATCGCCATGGCGGCAAAGGCCAATCAGGTCTGCATCCAGGCCTTCTTCATTCGCGGCGGACAGAATTGGGGGCACCGTGCCTTTTTTCCGCAAAACGTGACCGGCGAGGACATGGACGAAATTCTGTCCAGTTTTCTAATGCAATTCTATGAAGATATGCCGGCACCACCTGAAATTCTGGTGGACCGGGATCTAAGCGAGAAAGACTTGATTGCCGAGGCGCTGTGCGAGCGCGCAGATCGCAAAGTGATCGTGAAGCGGCCCCAGCGCGGCCCCCTGCGCCGCCTGATCGAGCAGGCTGAGCGTAATGCCACTGAAGCGCTGGACCGGCGACTGGCGGAATCAACGACGCAGGCGAAGCTGCTGCGGCAGGTTGCGGACCTGTTCGAGCTGGAACAGACGCCGCGGCGGATCGAAACCTATGACAATTCGCATATCCAGGGGACGAATGCCGGGGGCGCGATGATCGTCGCAGGTCCCGACGGGTTCCAGAAAAACGCCTATCGCAAGTTCAACATAAAGGACGCCGCCGTCGTGCCCGGTGATGATTTCGGCATGATGAAGCACGTCCTGCGGCGCCGACTGGCACGTCTGCCGAAGGAAGATCCCGACCGGTCAAAGGGAATGTGGCCCGACCTGATCCTGATCGATGGCGGCAAGGGGCAATTGTCCGCCGCGCGCGAAATTGCCGAGGAACTGGATGTTGCCGACATCCCCATGGTGGGCGTTGCCAAGGGGCCGGACCGCAATGCGGGCCGCGAGACATTCTATCTGGACGATGGGCGAGAGCGGACCCTGCCCGTCAACGATCCGGTGCTGTTCTACTTGCAGCGTCTACGCGACGAAGCGCACAGATTCGCCATTGGCGCTCATCGCGCGAAGCGGTCGAAAGACATATCGGCTAATCCCCTCGACGAAATTCCCGGTATTGGGCCATCCCGTAAGCGCGCGCTATTGATGCATTTCGGCACTGCCAAGGCCGTGCGCGGCGCGGCGCTGGAGGCGCTTCTGGATGCGCCTGGAATTTCAAAGGCGGTGGCCCGGCGCATATATGATCATTTTCATCCCGCAGGATAATGACGCCGCCATTCGACGGGAGACGGACGTGAGGGCAATGATGTCCGGCGGCAAACAATGGACATGCAGGGCGGCACCTTCATTGCCCTTTCCCCTGCCATTGGACTAGGAGGAAGCTGCAATGTCCAGCCTTCCCAACCTTCTTACACTTTCGCGCATCCTGGCGGTGCCCCTGATCATGATTTTGATGTGGAACGCAGGATGGGCCGGCTATCTCGCCGCCTTCGCGCTGTACTGCGTCGCCGGAGCGACGGATTATCTGGATGGTTATCTGGCACGGTCGCAGGGGACCGTGTCGAAGCTGGGACAGTTCCTGGACCCTATTGCCGACAAGATCATGGTGGCCGCCGCCATTGTTCTGCTGATCGAAAACGGCATCGTCAGTGGCTGGCTGACGATCGCCGCCCTGATCATCCTGCTGCGTGAAATCATCATCTCCGGCTTGCGGGAATTCCTGGGCGGCGTGCAGGTGTCGGTGCCTGTGTCCAAATTGGCAAAGTGGAAGACTGCGGTTCAGATGATCGCGCTGGGTGCCCTGATCCTGGAGGGATTCGCGATGCGCGTATGGCCTGCCCTCCCCGCCATGGAGGTGGGGGAAGTCGGCCTGTGGATCGCGGCGATCCTGACCCTGATCACCGGATATGATTATATGCGCATCGGGCTGAGGCATATGAAATGAACATCCGGCTGGTTTATTTCGCGCGTGTCCGCGAGACGATCGGCAAGGATGGCGAAACCCGCGAGTTTGACAGCAGCGTCACCTGTGTCGCCGAAGCGCTTACCGCGCTGAGGGCAGAGGGCGAAACATACCGGATCGCATTTCAGGAGCCCGAAAAGCTGCGTTTCGCCCTCGATCATCAATTCGTCGACGTAAGTGCGAAACTGCACGGGGGAGCGGAGCTGGGCATTTTTCCGCCTGTCACCGGCGGATGATCAATACCAGGGTTCAGGCGGAAACCTTCGATGTCGCCACCGAGTCCGCCCGGCTGACCAGCGGAAGCAGGGACATCGGCGCGCTGGTCAGCTTTACCGGGCTGGTGCGTGGCGATGCCGGCGATACGCTGACGCTGGAACATTATCCGGGAATGACGGAGCGTATGTTGCAGGAGATAGCGGCGGAGGCCGAAAGGCGCTGGGCGCTTTCCGGCGGGCTGGTCGTCCACCGTTATGGCACACTGTCCGTGGGCGACCCCATCGTGCTGGTGCTGATTGCCGCCCGTCATCGCGGTGAAGCGTTCGAGGCGGCAAATTTCCTGATGGACTGGCTGAAGGTAAAGGCGCCGTTCTGGAAGAAGGATGCAGACGGCTGGGTCGAGGCGCGGCGCAGCGACGATGTGGCAGCAGAACGCTGGTCGTAACCGTGCTGGGGGGCCGCCGTCCTGCCCCCCCAGAACCGCTATTTCTTCAAATATTCATCCAGCCAGCGAAACACCTCGGAATGCCATTGCAGGCTGTTTGCCGGTGACAGGATCCAGTGATTTTCGTCATCGAACACCAGCAAGCGGCTGTCGATGCCCTGACGCTGGAGTGCGGTAAAGGCCATTAGGCTTTGCGTGTAGGGAACGCGATAATCCCGCAGCCCCTGAATAACGAGCATCGGCGTCTTCCAATCCGTCACACGCGTGGCCGGATTCCAACGTTCAAAGGCCTCGACACGCTCGAAATAGGGTCCGCCGAAGTCCCATTCGGGGAACCATAATTCCTCGGTCGAATAGTAGAAGCTGCGCATGTCGAACAGGCCGGCATGATTGACCAGACAGGCAAATTCGTCCGGCCAGGCCCCCTCGATCCAGTTCATCATGTAGCCGCCGTAGGAGGCGCCGGCCGCGCAGGCCTGCTCATCATCGATGAAATCGAACTGGTCGCGCGCCGCCGCCAGCCCAAGCTGCAGGTCCTGAAGCGGCTTCCCGCCCCAGTCATTGTTGATCGAGTCCGTGAAATCCTGCCCGTAGCCGCTGGAGCCGTGGAAATCGACCGTGATGATGGCATATCCCGCGCCAGCCCAGGCCTGAGGATTCCAGCGCGAGGACCATGCATTCGTCCAATGTCCCTGCGGACCGCCATGGGACCATAGGACGGTGGGCGCCGTCGCCCCCTCCGCCAGGTCAGGGGGACGGACGACATAGCCGAAAACCTCGTCCCCCTCCGCGCCCGCGAAAGAGAAACGGCTGATTTCCCCCATATCGATGTCGGCCAGCAGGTCCGCATTAATGGAGGTAAGGCGGCGTTCGCCCTGATCCGTACGCCAATACAGGTCACCCGGTTCGGTCAGCGAGTTGCGGTTGACCAATGCCCCCTGCTCCGTCACTGACAGGACGGAATAGCTCCCCCCCGGGACGGGCAGCCGTTCGGACGTGCCATCGGGCGTGATGCGAAACAGCGCATCGTTCCAGCCGTCTGCGGTCGTGATCAACATCGAACGGGAATCCGGCGCCCATTCGATATGGCCGACGCCGTTGGGCAGAAGGTCGGGGAAAGCATCCACCTCGCCGGTGGCAAGATCGCGCACCTTCAACACCAGCTGGTCGGCTTCATAGGTCGCGCGCGCCATCGACGCATAGGCCATGTAGCGGCCATCGGGGGACAGGCTGGGCGCGGTGTCGGTACCCGCATTGTCGGCAGTCAGATTGACGGGCGCCGCACTGCCATCGGTCGGAACGTTCCAGATATCGAGGTTCGTCGACCACGGCTCCGACGTGCCCTTTTCCCGCAGAACGAAGTAAACGCTGGCGCCATCTGCGGAAATCGCGACGTCGTCCGGGCCGCCGAACGGCTTGGTCGGGACATCCCCATCCATCTGCGCGGTCAGCGCAACGGGGGTGCCCTCGCCGCTCGTGGACACGGAGAATAATTGCGAGCGGGCGCCCCGATCCCAGCTGTCCCAATGGCGTACGAACAACTTGTCGTAGACGCGCCCTTCTCCCGGACTATCGGCGGAATCTGGCGTTACATCCGTCCAGTAGACCAGCGTTTCCCCGTCGGGCGCCAGATGAAACCCGCCTACCCCGCCTTCGACCGAGAGGACCATATTTGGCTCTCCACCATCGATCGGCGCGGTCCAGATTTGTGAACTGCCGCTGCGGCCAGATAGCCAGTAAATCTGTCTGCCATCCGGAGAGAACACAGGGCTGCCGTCATTTTCGGCATGACCGTTCCAGCGTGCAGGCGCGGCATCGCCACCCGTCAGATCGAGTGTGAAGAGATCGGAACGGCCGCGATTGGCATCCAGATCCGTGGTATGCAGGGTGAATATTGCAAGCGAACCATCCGGCGACACGGCCGCGTCTGAAATACGCTGCAGGGCGACGAGGTCTTCGGGGGACAGGGGCCGGGCGGCGGCCCCGGGCGCGGCAAGCAAGGTCAATGTAGCGGCGGCGGCGATCGAAATTTTCTTCTTCATGGCCGATGCCTAGCGGCTAGCGCAGCGTCAGGAAAGTCGCCGCATGTTCAAATGCCTGTCGCCGGTGCGCACGCATCACCGCTGCCTCCTGATCCTCGCCCCATTGTTCGACCTGCCACAGCTCGTCCAGATGCCCGGCATTCCATGCGGTCTCCACATCGATTTCTCCCTCAAGAAGGGCGAGGGTCACGATCAGAGAGCCGGAAATCGTCGTCAGGGGCTGCGCGGCGGCAAGCGCGAAATCGTCGAACCCGTCCAGCGCGGCGGCAAGCCGCTGCAGGGTCATGTCCGGCTGCGCCTCGTGCATGATCCCGTCCACAAGGGTAAGAGCGATGTCGTAACGCCGCCCCGCCCATTCGACGAGCGGATTCCAGACGGCGCATTGCCGTTCCACGAGCGGTTCGGGATTCGTGGCCCGATAGCAGAGGAGGTCGCTCTCGCCATAAGCGGCAATTCCGGCGACAAAGGTGCGGCGGTCGGCCGCCACGTGATCGATGGCGGCATTGGCGAGCCCCGTCACGGGCATCGATACGGGATCGATCACGTCGCCCTGCCCCGCCCATTCCGCGACAACCGCATCGGCCATGGCCTGCGTCGGCAGGATCAGATCGTTGCGCTTCGGAGTCTTCAGCGGACGACCATCGAGATTGACTGCATATCCACCTTCACCGGCAATGGCGGCGGCCTGTTTATAAAACCGCCTCATCGTCCATCCCGCTGGCGCCAGTGACGGCGCAGCATAGCGGGAACCAGGAACATGCAGGCGACACCTAGAACGGCGACCAGCTTTCCCGTCATTTCATCTTGATAGCCAAACGCATCCTTCAGCCAGATCTGCATGCCCAGGATCACCAGAACCATGCCGAAGATGCGGACGGCGCTCATGCGGAGAAAGCGGGACTTGGCGGTGGGTTCGTCAGGCATATGGATCATTGCGACAGGATATAGTCTGCCAGTGCGGAATAATCATCGGCCACCATCTCCGCCCCCTCACCCAGCAATTCTTCCGGTGCGTGATAGCCCCAGGAAACCCCCAGCGCGCGGACGCCGGCATTCACGCCCATGGCCACATCGAAAATCGTGTCGCCGATCATGACGGTGTTCAGAATGTCCGCGCCCGTGTCGGACAGCGCCTGATGGATCATCGAAGGGTGCGGCTTTGACGGGTGCCGGTCCGCTGTCTGCAGGCTGACGAACCGGTGCCGCATGCCGTGATAGTCGAGCGCGTGTTCCAACCCCTTGTCGGATTTGCCGGTCGCGACGGCAAAGAGCCAGCCCGCTGCCTGCAATCTATCAAGCGCTTCGATGAGCCCCGGATAAAGTGGCTCGTGCGCCAGCCGAGACTCGGCCCGCATGCGGCGGAAACAGATCTTGTAATGGTCTGCCAGCCGGTCATGGTCGGACGCATCCGCATCCGGCAACAGAGTGGCCATCGCCTGCGGCAGGGAAAGACCCACCACCCGCCGCGTGTCGTTGGCAGCGGGGGGCGGCAAGCCATTTTCCGAAAAGCAGGCATCCATCGCCGCGACGATGTTGGCCTGGCTGTCCAGCAGAGTACCGTCGCAGTCGAATATGGCGAGCCGGACGCTCACCGTTTCCTGCCCCTCGGCACCTTTCCCCCGCCCCGGCGTGCGCGGGTAGCGTCGCGGTGCTCGCGGCGGATATCACGCGATTTATGCTTCCTAAGGCGCGCCTTTGCGCCGGGATCGTCAATGTCCTCTTCCAGCGGCAGGTCGCCGATTTCAGGATCGAAGCCCAGATTTTCGAGGCTGGCGGCAAAATGTTCGGCGGGATCCGCCTTCACATCCAGCATGCCGCCGCCGGGCAATTCGATACGCAGGCGGCGGGCATGAAGATGCAGCTTTCGCGAAATGCCGCCGGTAAGAAAGGAATCCTTGCCGCCATATTTGCCGTCGCCGACAATGGGATGTCCGATCGCCTCCATATGCACGCGCAGCTGGTGCGTGCGACCGGTCAGCGGCTGCAGTTCCAGCCAGGCGGCGCGTCCTGCGGCGCGGTCGATGCGACGATAGCGGCTGACCGCGCGCTGCCCCTCCTCCTTGTCGATGAACATGCGTTCGCCGTTGAAACCGGGCTGCTTCGAAATGGGCAGTTCTATGCGGCCATTGGCGACCTCTGGAACGCCCATGACGATTGCCCAGTAAAGCTTGCGCGCCGTCCGCCCTGAAAACGCCTTCGCGAAATGTGCCGCCGCACGCGACGAGCGCGCGATCAGGAGCGCCCCCGATGTATCCTTGTCCAGCCGATGCACCAGCTTTGGCCGGTCGTCGCGATCGAACCTGAGCGCGTCCAGCAGACCGTCGACATGTTCGCGAATGCCCGTGCCGCCCTGCGTCGCGAGGCCGGCGGGCTTGTTGATGACGATGGCGTGCGCGCTCTTGTGTATCACCAGGCTGCGCGCGAATTCGATCTGGTCGTCCGTCAGGGAGGGGCGATCCCGCTTCTGCGCCAGCGGACTGACCTTCCCGGCCTCCAGCGGCGGCACGCGGATGATCTGGCCCGCGGCGATGCGGTCGCCCGGCTTTGCCCGCTTCCCATCGACGCGCAGCTGGCCTGTACGGGCCCAGCGAGAGACCGTACCAAAGCTCGCCTCTGGCATGTGGCGTTTGAACCACCGGTCCAGGCGGATATCGTCATCGTCGGGCGCGACGGTAAACTGCCGTACGTCGGTCGTGGTCATCGTGCGAGCAAGCGCGTCAGATAGGCACCGGCAAGTGTGCCCAGAACGCAGAGAACAACCGAACCCGCCGCATAGATGACCGCAGGACCGACGCGCCGATCCATCAGCATTTCGGAAATTTCGAACGAGAAAGCCGAGAACGTCGTAAAGCCGCCCAGCAGGCCGGTAATAAACAGCAGGCGCGTCCGGCTGGTGCCACCGTGTTCGATGGTCAACATGATGATGACCCCAATAAGAAAACTGCCGATCAAATTGACGGCTAATGTGCCCCACGGAAGCCGGGGCCGCATGATATATTCATTGACCAGGTGGGTGGTGATCAGGCGGCCCGCAGCGCCCAGACCGCCGCCGAGCGCAACCAGAGCGATATGAGACAGGGGAACGGGAAGCATGGTGCGTGCATAGCGGCGGTTTGGGGGCTGCGGAAGGGTGCTAGCGGACGCCGAACGTCCATCCCTCTGTCATGGCGATTTCCGGGGTTAGCTGCGGCGGAAACCAATATCCGGCGCAGGGAGCAATGTGGCGCAAGCCGGCCGCGCCGATCAGCACATCGGTTTCGTGGTCGGTATAGTTAGCATTCGCCGCGGGATCGGTATCGAAACCGGCAAGAGCCGTGTTCAGGTCTGCTGTCGTCCGCAGTTTCAGCCCCCGGCCTCCTCCTGCGGCCAAGCGGATGAAACTGCGTGCATACATTTCCACCAGAACGCTGCCGTTGCCGGTGGGCGGTGACGTCGCCGCAGGAAAATCGAACGGCCAGATGGCGACCGCGCCGTCCAGATGATGCAGCAGGCGCATGCCGGCAAAGCTGGCCTTTGCCACCTGCCCCGCGCCAATGGCGTCATAGACGGTCGATGCCTTGCCGCCGCCCTGTTCGTTGAACAGCTTCTCACAGCGGCGGAAGTGCATATCGTCCGCCTTCGTGCCGTCGATGGCGCCCAGATAGAAATGTTCCCGGAAGGAGCTTTCCAGGAAACTGGCGGCACCAAGATCCTGATCGTCGCAATGACTGTCCACAAACGCCCAGAATTGCCGCGCCACCGCAGGAGCATCGGTGCCGGGCAGATAATGGCCCCGTTCATGGCGCGGCGGTGCAAAGCTGAAATCCATCGCGATCAGCGTCGCCTCGTCACTGGCAGCGGTCCGCCGAATCCAGTCCAGAACGTCGGTACGAGACCATACACGGCCCGGCTGGATCAGTTGCGGGGCGGCACGGCCGGGGCGGCATTCGGCAAGGGCGATGCCCTTGTGCCGCCGTCCCCTGGCACCGGACCAGTCGATGGCGACGAAACGCTGAAAGGAAAAGGGGGCCGCGTCGTCGCCGCTCACATGCCCTCAAGCGCCGCAACCACATCGCGGGAGAAGGCCGTGACATCAAAGCCGCCATCCTCCCCGATCGGGTCGTAACCGCGCCGAATGACCAAGATATCACGATCCGGCACGATCACCAGATATTGACCGCGATTGCCGAAGGCGGCGAACGTCCCCTGCGGCAGGCCGGTCTGTGGCTGCGCCACCCAGAAGGTGCCGCCATAGCCCCATTCCCTGTCCGGCTGGGCCGGGCCCATGGTTGACACGCGCTTCACGAACCCGAGCGGTAGAAGGCGTTCGCCCTCCCACACCCCATCGTTGAGATAGAGCAGCCCCAGTCGCGCCAGATCACGGGCCGTGGTCCAGACCTGACTCGACATCACGAAATCGCCGCGCCAGTCCGTTTCAGGAAAGGTGTGCGTCATGCCGATTTTCCAGAACAGATCCGTAAAGGGCAGCGCGCGATAGGCATCGTCATCGCCCATGGCGTGGCGCAGGCCGTAGAGCGACAGCAAAATGTCATTATTCGAATAACGGAAGGTCGAACCCGGTTCGTGCAGCAGCGGCTGACCAGGTGCGGAATCGGCAACACTGGTGCCCCCAATGTAAATGGCGTCGGTCCGGTTGCCGGCAAAATCGCTGGTGAGGCCGGATGCCATCCGCATCAAATGATCCGTCGTGATCTGGCGGCGAGGGTCGAGCGGTGATTGCCATTCCGGCACCTGTGCCGGGGCGAGCAGGTCGATCTTCTGCTGCGCGGCCGCAATACCAAGCACCGTTCCGGCGATGGATTTTGCCACGGACCAGGTCCGCTGCGGCGTGTCCGCGTCCACCCCGTGGGCATAGCGTTCCGCAATGATCCGGCCGTCCTTCACGATCAGGATAGCCGAGGTTTTCGAACCGGCGCCATAGGTCCTGCCATCAAAGGCCGCCTCCACGCGGGTCGTCAGGTCCGGATCTTTGGAAAGCCGTTCCGCCCCCGCATCGCCCCAGGGCCAATCGGGCGCACGGACGAATTGCGGCGGGCCACCATCGACGGTCGGCAGGCTGGCCGCCAGGGAGGGATCAGCGCCGATGGGAAGCTGTGAGCAACCCAGATTGGGGCGCCAGGCGGCGACGCGAGGCGGCATGTTTTCTGAATAGCTGACGGACACGGTCCTTGCATCCTCGTCGACGACCGACGACAACTCGCCCACGTCCTTCCGATATTCATCGTAAATTCGGTTCAGCTCGTTCGCATCGATTTCGGCCGGGGTCTGGCCGGCATTGAATGTGGCGGAGCATGTGAACGCCGCCTCGTAACCCGCTGCAAGAGCGCGAATATAGTCCGCATCCTGGGCGACGGCTGGCGCCGTGCCCATAGTGATCAGAATGGTAAGGACGGCGGCGTGTTTGATCATCTTGCTCTCCCTCCCGCGCATCTCTGCCGATGATGCCGGCCAGCGTCCAGAGCGGACGATCAGTCGCGACGGCCCTTTCGACGCTCGGCCCACCAGGCCAAGCGTTCGGAAAGACGCTTTTCAAAGCCGCGTTCGGTCGGCGTATAGTAGGACTGGCCCTGCATCTCCTCGGGCCAGTAATTCGCGCCCGAAAAGCCCTGATCCGCATCATGATCATAGGCATAATCCTTGCCATAGCCGATGTCCTTCATCAGCTTTGTCGGCGCGTTGACGATGTTCATCGGCGGCATCAACGAGCCGGTTTCCCTGGCACTTCTCCACGCCTGCTTCTGCGCCTTATAGGCGGCATTGGATTTGGGGGCCGTCGCGCAATAGAGGCATGCCTGAACAATCGCCAGCTCCCCCTCTGGGCTGCCCAGGAAATCATAGGCGTCCTTTGCCGCAAGCGCCTGCACGAGCGCCTGCGGGTCGGCGAGGCCGATATCCTCCGAAGCGAAGCGGACGATCCGGCGCAGAACGTAGAGCGGCTCCTCCCCCGCTGTCAGCATGCGGGCGAGATAATAAAGCGCCGCGTCGGGATCGCTGCCGCGCATCGATTTATGCAGGGCGCTGATAAGGTTGTAGTGCCCCTCCCTATCCTTGTCGTAGACAGCGACGCGCCGATGCAGAAGCCCACGCAGGTCGATCGGCTCAAGCGGCTGGGCCACATCCATGTTCATCAGCGTTTCCACCTGATTAAGGAGGAAACGGCCATCACCATCAGCGCTGCCGATCAGGGCCATGCGCGCATCGGGGGTCAGGGGCAGTTCGGAAGAATAGAGCGCCTCCGCCCGCTGCAGCAATTTTGCAAGCGCCGCCTCGTCCAGCCGGTTGAGCAGCAACACCTGACAGCGGGAAAGAAGCGCCGCATTCAGCTC
Source organism: Pacificimonas sp. ICDLI1SI03 (assembly GCF_054740865.1). Lineage (NCBI taxonomy): Bacteria > Pseudomonadati > Pseudomonadota > Alphaproteobacteria > Sphingomonadales > Sphingosinicellaceae > Pacificimonas > Pacificimonas sp. ICDLI1SI03. The sequence continues at coordinate 666,313 of NZ_JBSQAU010000001.1, read as the reverse complement.
AAAACTGGGATTTTCCGTCGTTGCACCGATCAGCGTGACGGTCCCGTCCTCTACATAGGGGAGAAAGCCGTCTTGCTGTGCCCGGTTGAACCGGTGAATCTCGTCCACGAACAATAGTGTTTTCTGCCCTGCCCTCGCGGCCGTGCGCGCTTCGGCAAAAGCCTTCTTCAGATCGGCAACGCCAGAAAATACCGCGCTGATGGAATGGAAACGAAGCCCGACAGCATCAGCCAGCAACCGCGCCACCGTCGTCTTCCCCGTCCCCGGCGGCCCCCAGAAGATGATGGACGACAGCTTGCCCGCAGCCACCATGCGGCCAATTGCGCCGTCGGGGCCAGTCAGATGATCCTGGCCAACGACCTCATCAAGAGCGCGCGGACGAAGCCGCTCTGCCAGCGGCGCAGCCGCGTCGGGCGCTTCGTTCGGGTTTTCGTCGCTGGCAAACAGGTCGGGCATGGCTGGCGCCTTGCATATCAACAAGCGGGGTGCGCGGAACCGGATTTTTAGGCAGGTCGCAAAGGTCACGCCTGAATAATCGGGTGCTATGGCCCGAGGTCCGTCGAGGCGCGTTGGAATCGCTTGCCTACGCTTTCAGAAGGGACGGCCCCCTCTAGAGCGTTTTTCTGAACGTAACAGCGCTATCCCCGTCTTCCTGTACCGCAGACGCGCCATCCGCCGTTTCACGGCCGGAATCTGCCGACCAGTCACTTGCCATTGCGTTTGTGGTAGGGGCATCGTCGACGGGGACACCGTTCTGGTCCACAATCACGATATCGCCAGGTTCCATCTTGGGATCGGAATTATCGGAGGTATCGCCGCAGGCGGCCAGTGCTAGAGCGGCGAGACTAACGAAAATCGGTAGTTTCTGTCTCATAAGATCAACTGATTTTAATATATGTTCATTTTCTAAACGGAGAAGCTATCTCTTCGTTCCGTCCGAAAGGCAGAGAATTTCAACATTTTTAGGTTACGGCAGACGAAGGTCTCGCCGACGGTCTTCCGGACCGCAAAGGAAAGGGCCGCACACGATGTGTATCGCGCGCAGCCCCCCCTTATTTTCAAACTGTTCGGAAAGCTTACGCTTTCTCGTCAGCCTCTTCGCCTGCATCTTCGGAAGGCTCGGCGCGCGGTGCGGCGTCATCTTCGTCAGCAGCAGCTTCTTCATCATCTTCCGAATCCGTCGCCGGGCCGGCACCTTCTTCGAAGACTTCACCACGCGCTTCGGCATCCGCCTGCGCTTCGGCGCGGGCAAGTGCCTCTGCGGCGGCGCGTTCGGACGCGGACATCATGTCATCGTCGTCGTCACCGGCAAAGATGTCGATGCCCTCGGCCTGCATTTCGGCCTCTTCCTTCGAACGGGCGACGTTCGCCTCGACCTGCACGATCACCTCGGGGTGAAGTGCGACATCGACCTGATGGATGCCGAGGTTCTTGATCGGCGAACCGATCATCACCTGGTTCTTGTCCACCTCATGACCGGCCTCGACCAGAGCAGTGGCGATGTCACGCGCGCTGACGGAACCATAAAGCTGACCCGAGTCGGAGGACTGACGGATCATGGTGACCTGCGTACCGGAAAGCTGCTCGCCTGCCTTTTCGGCGGCACTGCGCTTCTCGGCATTTTCCTTCTCGATCCGCTCACGATCAGCCTCGAACGTGGCGCGGTTCGCTTCATTGGCACGAAGCGCCTTGCCCTTCGGCAGCAGGAAATTGCGTGCAAAGCCGGGCTTTACCGAAACGACATCACCAATATTGCCGAGCTTTTCCACCCGCTCGAGGAGGATAATATCCATGTTTGCCATGTTTCTATCTCCCCTTAGCGGACGATGTACGGCAGCAGGCCGAGATGACGGGCGCGCTTGATCGCCTTGGCCAGCTCACGCTGCTTCTTGGCGGAAACAGCCGTAATCCGGCTGGGAACGATCTTGCCACGCTCGGACAGGAAACCGCCAAGCAGCTTCACGTCCTTGTAATCAATCTTCGGCGCGTCGGGACGGCTGAAAGGGCAGGACTTCTTGCGGCGGAAAAAGGGACGACCCATAATATTATACTCCCTTAGTCGCGCTCGCGGCGCTCACGGCGCTCGCGACGTTCGTCTGCCTTGCGCATCTGGACAGAGGGGCCCTCTTCCAGTTCTTCAACGGCAATGGTCAGGTGGCGAATGACATCATCGGAGATGGAGATGTTGCGCTCCATTTCCTTCACGGCGGCAGGCGGCGCATCGATGTTCAACATCACGAAGTGTGCCTTGCGGTTCTTCTTGATCTTGTAGGCGAGGGATTTGAGGCCCCAATATTCGGTCTTCTTGACCGCGCCTTCGTTCGATTCGATGATCTTGGTGAATTCCTCCGCCAGCGCATCTACCTGCGCTGTCGAGAGGTCCTGGCGCGCCAGGAAGGTGTGCTCGTAGAGCCCCATCTCGCTATCTCTCTTCTATCTTGCCGATCGCTGACGTGCGGCAATCGCAACGCCCCTCCGGCCTTCCAAAAACATACGAGGCGGAAACCATGGTTCCCACCTCGCATGCTTCGTCACATATACGAGGCTGCGAAAATCGCAAGCCCCCTCCCGGTCCTAATCAGCTGGCCGTCGTTTCCGCATAGAGCGACCACAAGGCGGCGACTTCCCGGAATGCGCTGTTGTCCTCCACGAGTGCAAAGGCTTTTCTCGCCATCGCCGGATCGCCAGCACGAAGGGCACTGATCCCCGCTCCGATGAGGGCCTGGTTCGAATAAGGCGACGACGCGATGTCCTTTTGCATCTTGTAGGACCGCCAATAGGCAACGGCAGCCGCACGATAGTCGCCCTCACCGAACAGAGCGTTCGCTGCACGGAAATACCCCTCCGGACCGCGCTTCAGCGTCGGGAACTCCGCGACCACCTGCGCGTGACGCTTGTCAGCGGCATTTAGGAGCGAGCGGACCTGCGGGTCCTCATCCGAAAGCTCGCCCCCTTCGATGCCCGCCTGTACGACGTTGCGCGCAACGCCAGGCTCCTGCGCCACGGTGGCGAACTTCGCAAATTCGACATAATCTTCTGGCCGCGTGATATTGTCGGTTTCCGCAAGCAGCTTGTAGAGCGCGAGCTTGCTGTCGCGCGTCAGCGATTCACCCTTCAGATTGTTGAGAAGCGCACGCCACCGCATCGGCTGCGGATCGGCCCGGATCAGGCGTTCGATCGTCTGCAGATACGCCTGCTTGTCATCCATCTTGAACTGAGCGCTTGCAAGGTTTTCCAGATATTCGACCTGCGGACCGTTCTGATCGATCAGGTCCTGATAGATTTTCGCGGCTTCGGCGCTATTGCCCGTTTTGATATAGGACTGGGCAACGATCTTCAGACCGTTGGTACCGCCCATCTGGCGCCCCAGTTCGATTGCCTTGTCATAATTTTCCGCCTGATAATAAAGCGGAGCCAGACGCGAGGCGGGTGCGCCAATGCTCGCCAGGTCGCTGGCAGCCGCGCTGTAATTTCTTGCGGCAGTATTCACATAGGCCGACATTTCCGTGACCTTGCGACGCTCGGCCGAAGTGTCCGCAGCGGACCGCGCGGCGCGAACCTTTGCCGCAGCCGCACTTAGCTGACCACGAGAGGCCAGGCTCTGCGCCTCCTGAAGCGGCACGCCGACATCGCGAGACAGAGCCTGTGCAAATGCGCCACCGGCGGGAATGGAAAGGGACAGCGCGGTAGCCAGCGCCAGAGTACGGATGGTCTTCATAGGTTTTAGGTCTCACTCCCAATATTCGTAATGTAAACTAATATACGAAGGCTGCGAACGGTTTCCCACTCTTTAACGCCACCTGCCCTCGAAATCCGGTTTGGCCTGCATGAAGCCGACGGCGCGGACACTAGCGGCAAAGGCGCCGCTTGCAAGGGCGCGAGCCATATTGGCGCCCCCGGCCTTGCAAGCATGTGGCGGCCCGGCCTATGCGCGCACGGCCAGTTCATCATGAGGAGTTCCCCGAAATGCCTATGCGCGCCTTCCTTTTCCCCGGCCAGGGCAGCCAGTCGCCAGGAATGGGCAAGGCCCTCGCAGAGGCGAGCGCCGCCGCCAAATCGGTTTTCGAAGAAGTCGACGATGCGCTTTCACAGAAGCTGTCGACGCTGATGTTCGAAGGGCCCGCAGACGAGCTGACGCTGACCGCCAACGCACAACCAGCGATCATGGCACATTCCCTCGCCGTCTTGCGGGTCATGGAAGCGGAAGCCGGCCTGGTGCTTTCCGAACGCGCGGCCTTCGTCGCCGGCCATTCATTGGGGGAATATAGCGCCTTGTGTGCAGCAGGCAGTCTGAACCTGGCCGACACAGCCCGGCTGCTGCGCGTTCGCGGGGATGCAATGCAGGCTGCGGTTCCAGTCGGCGAAGGCGCGATGGCGGCCCTTCTGGGCCTGTCATTCGAAGACGCGATGGCGGCGGCCAAGGAAGCGACGACGGCAGAGGAAATCTGCGTCGCCGCCAATGACAATGCCGACGGCCAGGTCGTCGTTTCCGGTCACAAAGCGGCGGTCGAACGCGCAATTGAGGCGGCGAAGGCAAAAGGGGCGAAGCGCGGGATGCTGCTGCCCGTTTCCGCCCCCTTTCATTCGCCCCTGATGCAGCCTGCCGCCGACAAGATGCAGGAGGCACTGGCCGCCGCCTCATTCGATGCGCCGACGGTTCCCGTCGTCACCAATGTGACGGCAGCGCCGGAAACGGATCCGGACCGCCTGAAGCAATTGCTGGTCGAACAGGTAACCGGCACCGTACGCTGGCGGGAAAGCATTCTGGCCATGGCGGCCGCGGGCGTCGAGGAATTCGTCGAACTGGGCGCCAAGGTCGTAGGGCCGATGGTGAAGCGTATCACCCCGGATGCCGAACCGATCAGCATCGTCACAATGGCAGACATCGAAAGCTGGGCGAAGCGGCTGTAGGCCCCGCCCCTTAGTTTAGGAGATTTCCATGTTCGATCTTTCAGGACGCCGCGCCCTCGTAACCGGCGCATCCGGCGGTATTGGCTCCAGCATCGCCCGCGCCCTTGCCGCGCAAGGTGCCGTCATTGCCATATCCGGCACGAACGAAGATAAACTGGCGGCATTGGCGAAGGACTTGGGTGGGGATGTCCATCAACTGCCCTGCGATCTTTCCGACGCGGCGGCCGTCGACGGCTTGGTCGGCCGCGCGGTGGAAGCGATGGGCGGGCTCGATATTCTCGTGAACAATGCCGGTGTTACCCGCGACAACCTCGCCATGCGCATGAAGGACGAGGAATGGGACAGCGTCATCAGCGTCAATCTTGAGGCGAGTTTCCGGCTGGCACGCGCCGCGCTGCGCCCCATGATGAAGGGTCGTTTCGGACGGATCGTATCTATTACCAGCATCGTCGGAACCACGGGCAATCCCGGACAGGCAAACTATGCCGCATCGAAGGCCGGACTGGTCGGCATGTCGAAGGCGCTGGCGCAAGAGGTCGCAAGCCGCGGCGTGACGGTAAATTGCGTGGCGCCCGGCTTCATCCAATCGGCAATGACGGATGCACTGCCCGATGCGCAGAAAGAGGCGTTGACGACGAAGATTCCGGCGGGATCGCTCGGCACCGGCGACGATGTCGCGGCTGCCGTGGTTTACCTATCCTCGAACGAAGCGGCCTACGTTACCGGCCAGACGCTGCATGTGAACGGCGGCATGGCGATGATCTGACGATCATCGCCATGTCTGCGCGTCCTAGGATGCGGCCAGCTTTGAGCGAACGCGCAGCCCGGCGACACCGGCGATGCCAAGACCGAAAAGGGCGAGGGCGGCGGGTGCGGGGACCTCGCCGGGCGGCAGTTCCTCTTCGAAGCTGAGATTATTGCCGGAATAGGTGCCGAGGTGAATCTCGCTGTTCAGATTGGCACTGCCGAACACGACACTGCCGTTGATCGGGCTGTTGTTCGTACCGAACGCTTTCGGTGCGAGTACGGAACCCCAGAATTCACGGTTGAACGTCAGACGCTCCGCATTGACGAAATTCCAGATGATCGTCGAGCCAAGGGCTTCATTGGCACCGTTGATGAAATTGTCCTGCAGGGAAAATTCCGTATCCGCGACGTTGATGACGATCGTGTCCAGATCACTGCTGCCCGCGCCGAAACCCAGACCGCTGACGATGTCGTTGCCATTGCTGGCGAGCAAATTGGTAAGGCTGTCAACGTTGAAAACGGCGACGCCATTCTGATCCGCGACGGGGTTGAAGATACGATTCTGTCCCTGAATGGTGGTGGACCCACCCGTGTCAGAGAGAGAGGCGAGCGCGGTCGAGAGGGACAGAAAATCGTCGTCGAACATGGGCACGTCGACAGCCGCATTCGACTGAAGGCTGTTGCCATTGGCATTGACCCCACTGATCGTGCCGCCGGCCTTTACCGTGTAATAGCCGCCATTCAGGTTGATCTGGCTGATATTGCCGCCGGCGACGACCGAACCGCCACCCTGAATATTCTGCCAACCACTGCCGATATTGCCGCCGACCTGCAGCTTCGGCGCGTCGCTTGCGGCCTGAAAGCCTGCGCCGCCGACATTGTAGTTCGACGACCCGGAAAGATTGCCGCCAACATGGGTGCGGCCCTCGACCTCCGAAGAATTCTGCAGGTTGCCGAGAGTGACCAGATTGTATGTGCGCATGACCTCCAGACCCTCGATCGGTCCGGCGGTGGCGGTAGTAGATACGCCGGCAGCAAGGCCGACGAGCGAAGCGATCAGCACGCGAGACATTTTTATTCCATTCCCATCAGGCAATCCCCGTCACGAAGATCACCCGCAGATTAAACATATTACGGATTAAGTTTCCGTATTGCCGCCTGCATAACATGGGATAATGTTTCGTACAAGAAACGGAACTTTAGTCCACCCGCCGGGCCCAACCCACCAGCGTGGCGTCCAAGCGTCCCTAATGCCTCCACCTTTCGATCCGACGGGCCGGCCGACCGCCTGCTAGGCGAGGCGATCTAAAGCTGCGCTCAAACGTCGCACCTCCAATTGCCGCTCAACCAGCTTCTCCTCTGTTTCCGCCACGACTTCCGGTTTTGCCTTTTCGCGGAAATTGGGGTTACCGAGGCGTCCCTCGATGCTCTTTATCTCCTTTTCGGCGGCATCGACCGTTTTCGCGAGGCGTGCCCTTTCGGCAGCAAGGTCAACGACCCCCTCCAGCGGAATGACATAAGTCGCCTCGCCGACGAGGATCTGGGCCGATCCCCCCTCGGGCGCCGGATCGGTGGAAATCCCCTCTGCGCGGGCAAGGCGCTCGATCATGTCGCCGTTACGCGTCAGGCGCGCCTGCGTTTCTGCATCGGCTTCCCGGACATACAGGGGCAGTTTCGCGCCTGCAGGCACGTTGAGCTCGCTGCGGCTGGAGCGGATGGCGCCGATCAGGTCGATCAGCCAATCGACCTCTGCTGCCGCCTCCTTGTCGATCGAACGACTATCTGCCTCCACCCATTTGGCGTGGATCAAGCTGTAGGGCCGTGCGCCCATCTTGTGCCACAGCTCCTCCGTGATGAAGGGCATGACAGGGTGCAGGAGCACCAGAATCTGATCCAGGACCCAGCCGGCGACGGCGCGGGTTTCCTCCTTCGCTGCCTCGTCCTCCCCTTGCAGGACAGGTTTGATCAGTTCCAGATACCAGTCGCAGAAGCGGTTCCAGGCAAAATGATAAATCGCATCGGCATAGGCGTCGAAGCGCAGGTCGGCGATGGCGAGGTCGATCTGCTGGGCTGTCCGGATCGTTTCGCCGATAATCCACTTATTGACGGCGCTGGTCGCGGCGGGCGGCGCGAGCGTCTGACTGGCACCGATGCCATATCCTTGTGCAAAACGCGCGGCATTCCACAGCTTTGTCGCGAAATTGCGATAGCCCTCGATCCGGGCGACATCCATCTTGATATCGCGACCCTGGCTTTCCATCGCCGTCATGAAAAAGCGCAGCGCATCCGCGCCATATTGGTCGATCAGTTCCAGCGGGTCGGAGGTATTGCCCTTCGACTTCGACATTTTCTGGCCGTCCGCGGCACGGACAAGCCCATGCAGATAAAGCTGCCGAAACGGCACCTCCCCCAGCAAATGCATGCCCATCATCATCATGCGGGCATCCCAGAAGAACAGAATGTCGAACCCCGATATGAGGAGGTCGTTCGGATAACGCCCCTGCCCCTTCACATCCTCCTTCGGCCAGCCCTGCGTCGCGAACGGCCACAGAGCCGATGAGAACCAGGTGTCGAGAACATCGTCGTCGCGTCGAAGCTGTGCGGAACCCGCCTGTTCCTGCGCGGCGTCCTCCGTCATGGCGACATAGGCTTTGCCATTTTCGTCATACCATGCGGGAATGCGGTGCCCCCACCATAATTGCCGCGACACGCACCAAGGCTGGATATTCTCCATCCAGTTGAAAAAGGTCTTTTCCCAGGTTTTTGGCACGATCTGAATATCGCCCGAACGCACCGCCTCAATGGGTCGCTTCGCCAGCGCTTCGGCGTCGACATACCATTGGTCGGTCAACCAGGGCTCGATCACCACGCCGGATCGATCGCCATAGGGCGTCTGGATCTTTCGCGGTTCGGCGTCGTGCTCCTCTTGTTCGCCTTCCTTCGTCGTGACGACGTGAGGAATCAGGACACCTTCCGCCTTCAGTTTTTCAATAACCAGCTTGCGGGCATCGAACCTGTCAAGGCCCAGAAACTCGTCGGGAATCAGCCCGTCTGCCGTCTGCACGACATGTGCATCGGCGTCGAACATGTTGAGCATATCGGCAGGCGAAATCCCGGCGCGCTTGCCCACGTCGAAATCGTTGAAATCATGACCCGGAGTGATCTTCACCGCGCCAGAGCCAAGTTCGGGGTCCGCATGTTCGTCGGCGACGATCTTCAGCCGACGGCCAGTAAGGGGCTGTTCGATCTCCTTGCCGATGGCGGATGCGTAGCGGGCATCCTCGGGGTGCACCGCAACCACCATGTCAGCGAACATGGTTTCCGGGCGGGTCGTCGCAACGACAATATGATCGCCGCCATCCGCCAGCGTCGCTCCGTCCGCCAACGGGTATCTGATCTGCCAGAAATGACCGCTGACCTCGACCGTTTCCACCTCCAGATCGGAAATGGCGGTCTTCAGGCCGGGATCCCAATTCACCAGCCGCTTGTCGCGATAAATCAGGCCATCATTATAGAGGTCGACGAACACCTTTGTGACCGCTTCCGCGAAATGCGGGTCCATGGTGAACTGCTCGTTCGCCCAGTCCATCGAACAGCCCAGGCGACGCAACTGGCCGGTAATGTTGCCGCCGGATTCCTGTTTCCAGTCCCAGACCTTCGCGATGAACTCGTCGCGCGTGAAGTCGGTACGCTTCTGCTGCTTCGCATTCAGCTGCCGCTCTACCACCATTTGCGTGGCGATGCCGGCATGATCGGTGCCAACCACCCATTTGGCATCCCGCCCCCGCATGCGGGCATGGCGCACCATCACATCCTGCAGCGTATTATCAAGCGCGTGACCGATATGAAGATTGCCCGTCACATTGGGCGGCGGGTTCACCAGCGTCCACGGTTCGGCGCCCGGGCGTTCGGGGCGGAAGGCACCAGTGGACTCCCACTGCGCATACCAGCGGGATTCGATTTCGGCGGGGTCGAAGGTTTTGGGGATTTCGGTCATGAATCGCCCTCTGCCAAGGATGCTGCGCTGCGGCAACAGAGTGCTGTGCTAGCCCACCTGTGCGCGATGCATCAGGAACGCGTCGGCCAGCACCAGCGCCATCATCGCCTCTGCCACGGGCACGGCACGGATGCCCACGCAGGGATCATGCCGCCCCTTTGTGCGGATCTCCGTTGCCGCCCCGTCGCGGTCGATCGTTTCCACCGGTGTCAGGATGGATGATGTCGGCTTCAGGGCGATACGGCAGACAATCTGCTGGCCCGTCGAAATGCCGCCCGCCGTACCGCCCGCATGATTGCTGTCGAACAAGGGCGGGTCGCCGGGGCGCATCGCGTCGGCGTTCTGCTCTCCGGTCAGGCGCGCTGCGTCGAAACCATCGCCGATTTCCATGCCCTTCACCGCGTTGATCGACATCATGGCACTGCCCAGTTCGCTATCCAGCTTAGCGTAGATCGGACTGCCCCATCCGGCGGGAACGCCGTCGGCGAGAATTTCCACGATCGCCCCTAGCGAGGAACCGGACTTTCGCGCGGCATCCAGCGCCCCCTCCCATCTGGAGGCGGCAGCAGCATCCGCGCACCAGAAGGGATTGCGGGAAATTTCCGCTGCGTCGAAGCCGCTGACGCGGTCGCCGCCCAATTCGACCACATGACCAAGAATGCCCACGTGCGGAATCACCTTGCGCGCGACGGCCCCCGCCGCCACGCGGGCCGCTGTTTCCCGCGCGCTGGACCGGCCCCCGCCGCGATAGTCGCGAAAGCCATATTTGGCGTCATAGGCGTAATCGGCGTGACCGGGCCGGTATTTCCGGGCGATGTCGCCATAATCCTTCGACCGCTGGTCGGTATTTTCGATCATCAGGCTGATCGGCGTGCCGGTCGTGCGCCCCTCGAATACGCCCGACAAAATACGAACCTCGTCCGCCTCCTGCCGCTGCGTCGTGAAGCGGGACTGGCCCGGTTTGCGCGCATCCAGATAGGGCTGAATGTCCGCTTCGCCCAGGTGGATGCCGGGGGGACACCCATCAATGACGACCCCCAGGGCAGGCCCGTGGGATTCCCCCCAGCTGGTAAAGCGAAATGCGCGTCCGAATGTATTAAATGACATGAGGGCCGCTCTTGGCGCGGCGGCAGGCCCTAATCAATCATTTCCATCTCCACGAATCGGAAGTCGAATTGCAGGTTCGACCTACCCGTCCTGACGCTCGAACAGCGCGCGATAATGTTGCGTACGCGTCACGCGCAGACCCGCGAGACCCGCACGGTCCACCGCCCGTTGCCAGGATGTGAACTCCTCCAGGCTGAGGTCATAGCGTTCGCATGCCTCGTCGATCGTCATCATCCCGCCCTTCACTGCGGCGACCACTTCGGCCTTTCTGCGCACGACCCAGCGACGGGTCGAAGGGGGTGGCAGATCGTCCATCGTGATCGGTTCGCCCAGGGGACCAATGACGGAGGCTGGCTTGAAGTCTTGATTTTCTAACATGTTACTCCCGGGATCTTTGCCCCATACAGACTCGTTTGGATCTTCTTGCTCCATGGATTCAGTCTTATCGCGCCACACGGTTAGAAATTAGCTAACCGCCGATTGTCTTTTTTACCGTGTCATTCCCGTGGGCGGGGTGGCGCGAGAGGTCGGTGCCATGTTATCCGCGCTTTAATGGCCCTCGACCTGCAGCTTCCCGGCCCCGCAAAGGGGAAACGCATCGTCGTCGCGATGTCAGGCGGCGTCGATTCCTCCGTGGTCGCGGCGCTGGTCGCCGAAGCCGGGTACGAGACGATCGGCGTCACCCTGCAACTTTACGATCATGGCGCCGCGGTCCCCTCCTCAAAAACCTGCTGCGCGGGCAGCGACATTCACGATGCGCGGCGCGTCGCGGATCGCATCGGCATCCCGCATTACGTTCTGGATTATGAAAGCGCCTTTCGCGACAGCGTGATAGACGATTTCGCGGACAGCTATGCGCGCGGAGAAACGCCTATTCCGTGCGTGCGCTGTAACCAGACGGTCAAATTTCGCGACCTGCTGACGGTGGCGCGCGATCTGGGCGCGGATGCGCTGGCGACGGGGCATTATGTGCGGCGGGTGGAACGGAACGGCAGCGCGGAACTGCACCGCGCCATCGATCCCGCCCGCGACCAAAGCTATTTCCTGTTCGCGACAAACCGCGCCCAACTGGATTTTCTGCGCTTCCCGCTGGGGGGCATGGACAAGGCAGAGGTGCGCGAACATGCCCGCCGCCTGCACCTTGCCATCGCGAACAAGCCGGATAGCCAGGATATCTGCTTTGTCCCGACCGGCGACTATGCTGGTCTGGTCAAGAAACTGCGGCCCGAAACGGCAATGCCCGGCGATATTGTCGACCTGAACGGTCGAACCCTCGGTCGGCATGACGGTCTGGTCCATTTCACGGTTGGGCAGCGCAAGGGCATCGACGTCGGCGGGCAGCCAGCGCCGCTGTACGTCGTGCGGCTGGAGCCCGAGACACATCGACTGGTGGTGGGGCCGCGTGAAGCATTGGGCGTCGCCAGCGTCGCCCTGTCGGACATAAATTGGCTGGGGGGAGACATACCCGAGGGCGGCTTGCCGGTGGGCGCGAAGATCCGCTCAATGGCAAAGCCGACCCCGGCGCTGTTCGACGGTGAACGACTTCACTTCGCAGCGCCCGAATATGGCGTGGCGCCGGGACAGGCGGGCGTCATCTATGATGGCGACCGTGTCCTGGGCGGAGGATGGATCGCGGCAACCGAACCCGCGCTGGCGGACCTCGCGGCCTAGACTCTCTCCGGCTCAACTGAGTTTCAAGCGCGCCCATATCGGCAAATGGTCACTCGCACGCTGCGACGTCGCCGTCATGTGGACGCCGCAACCGTCACAGTCGAAATCCAGGCTGTGAATGATCCGGTCGAGCGCAAGCGTCGGCCGGCGGGTGTGAAAGCTGGGGCCGCAGGGAGCGATCCGATATTGCCCGGGCAAGGTTGGCATCGCCGCCCTGCGCCCGCGATTCCAGTCGTTCGTATCACCCATCAGGATGGTCGGCATCGGCTTTCGCCGCTCTATCAGGTCGAGCAGGCTACGCAGCTGCCGCACACGAAACAGGCCGGACAGGTCCAGGTGCATGCCGACGATCCGCAACGGCCCCTGCCCCATATCGACCTCCGCCATTACCGCACCTCGCGGCTCCAGCGTCTCCAGCCACAGGGGCTCGGCGTGCAGGATTTCCGTCCCCTCGCGTACCAGAATGGCGTTGCCGTGCCATCCAATGCTCTTGGGACGCATGTCGAAACCGACATGCTTGTAATCGCCGACGCCCTCCTTCAGCAGGCCGGCGTCGACCACGGCACGCCGCTCAAAAAAGCGGCGATCCGCCTCCTGCAGGGCGACGATGTCGGCGTCCATTTCCGCGATGACGCGAAGAATGCGTTCGGGGTCGCGGCGCCGGTCGAGGCCGATGCCCTTATGTATGTTGTAGCTGGCGACGGTGATCATATGCGCGCCAACGCACGCAGAAGTGTTCATGTGCCGTCAGACCAGCAATTCACCCCGAATAACGTCAACGCAACTGCCGGTCAGAACTGCCCGATTGCCGCTGCGCCGGCATAGAACGTGGCCGCCCCGCTCGCTGGCCTGATAGGCGTGGAATTCATCGCGACCCAGCCTGTCCGCCCAATAAGGCGTCAGGATCGCGTGGGCGGAGCCGGTAACGGGATCCTCGTTGATCCCCGCGCCGGGTGCGAAAACGCGGCTGACCACGTCGATCCCCGGCTCGTCGCCTGGGGCGGTCGCTATGATCAGATAATTGCCGAGAGGCGCCATGGCGTTGAAGTCGGGCCGCAGGGCGCGCACGTCCGCTGCCGTATCATAGATGGCAAGGAAACTATCCTCGCCCTCGCTATCGGTGACACGCAATTCCTTCGGCGCTGCGCCGAATGCAGCGGCAAGACGATCATATTCCGTTGGCTGCGTTTCCCACGACGGCAGGTCCAGCGAATAACCATCCTTTTGCCGCGCGACGGTCAGAACGCCCGCCCCCTTCAGCGTGCGAAAGCGGACCGCCTCCCGGTCAGGGTCATCCGACAGAATGGCGTGGCCCGAGGCGAGCGTTGCATGGCCGCACAGCTCCACCTCGACCGCCGGCGTGAACCAGCGCAATTGATAATCCGCCTCGCCACTATCGTCGGGCACGACCCACGCGGTTTCCGCCAGATTATGTTCGCGCGCGATCTTCAGCATCAGGTCGTCCGGCGGGAAGGCATCGAGGCGGTAGACGGCTGCGCTGTTCCCCTCGAACGGCTCTGTCGCGAAGGCGTCTATGTGGCGGAAGGAAGCTGCGCTTCTGGATCGATCTGACAAAAATGGTCCTCCTCTACTTCGCTGTCGTCCATATGGCCCCGCGGATCGACATGAATCAGCAATTCGGTGCCGGGATAGGCCTTCAGCACGGCAGCCTCCACCCTGTCGGAAATCTCGTGCGCTTCCGCCACGGTCAGGTCGGGGTCGACCCACATGTGGAACTGAACGAAGTCCTGGTCGCCCGCGCGACGCGTGCGCAGTTCATGCACGCCGTGCACATCAGGCATGATCGCCACCATGTTCAGCAATTGCTGGCGTTGCAGTTCGGGCCATTCACGGTCCATCAGCATGTCGACGGCGCGCCTGCCGCCGCCATAGGCCGTCCAGGCGAACCAGGCGGCAATCGCGAGGCCAAAAACGGGATCTGCGCCCTCTAGTCCGAATCCCGCAAGAACCAGCGCCGCAATGACCGCCACATTGAGGGCAAGGTCGGACTGGTAATGGAGACGATCGGTCTCAATCGCCAGCGACTGTGTCGCGCGGGCGATCCGCCGCTGATAGACGACCAGCAGCAGGGTGACCAGAATTGCGAACAGGGACACGCCGATTCCGGCCTCTGGCGCCGCAACCGGTTGAGGATCGATCAGTCGGCGGACCGCCTGTACGGCAACGGCCAGCGCACTGATCCCGATCAGCATGACCTGAAACAGTGCCGAGATCGCCTCTGCCTTGCCATGGCCAAATCGGTGTTCCCGGTCGGCAGGCTCGGCAGCGACGCGAACCGCGAAGAATGTCACGAGCGAGGCGATCAGGTCGAGACCCGTGTCGGCGAGCGACCCCAGAATCGCCACCGATCCCGTTTCCGCATGCGCCCAGACCTTTGCAACAAGCAACAGCAGCGCAGCCGCGACCGAGGCGATGGCCGCCCGCCGCATCAGGGTGCCGCGCGTTGGAACGCCGCTCATGGATATAGCATATGTGTCGACCAGCCTGCCCCCGCGCGGGTGTAGATATACCGCTCATGCAGGCGGCTGCGCTTGTCGATCCAGAATTCAAAGGCCTTGGGGATCAGTCGCCAGCCGGACCAGTTTGGCGGGCGGGGAACATCCCGGTCAGCATAGGTTTGCTCGAATTCGGTGACCCGATCCTCCAGCGTCGAGCGGCTATCCAGTTCACTCGACTGCAGGCTGGCCCAGGCGCCGATCTGCGATGCGCGCGGGCGACTGGCGAAATAGGCGTCAGCCTCTTCGGCGCCGACCGGTTGGACCTGTCCTTCCAAGCGGATCTGGCGGCGTAGCGATTTCCAGTGAAACAGCAGTGAGGCCGCGCGATTGTCGGCCAGTTCCCTACCCTTCCGGCTGTCGAGATTCGTGTAGAAGACGAAGCCCCCTTCCGAAACATCCTTCAGCAATACCATTCGCACCGAAGGCGCTCCTGCCGCCGACGCAGTCGCCAGCGCCATGGCATTGGCATCGTGCGGTTCGGAGGCTTCTGCCTCCGCCATCCAGCGGTCGAACAGGGCGAAGGGGTCGTCGGGCAGGTCCATGATTGCGATCTATGCAGCGCCCCCACGGCAGACAACCGCGATCTTTGCAGGTGGTTCGCAGTAGCTTGCGAAGGCTTGTGCGGCCTCTTATTTCGCTGTCTTAGTGGAATAGGGCAGTTTGATCCGGTGTGGATTCGCGCCGCCCTTTATGATGACGGAACGCGAATGGCTGATCTTTATTCACGACTGGGTGTGCCGCGCGGCGCAGATGAGAAGGCGATCAAGTCCGCCTATCGCACGCTGGCGAAGGAGCTGCACCCCGACCGCAACAAGGACAATCCGCGCGCGGCGGAACGGTTTTCGGACGTCACGAAAGCCTATGACATTCTTTCCGACAAGGCACAGCGTGCCAAATATGATCGTGGCGAGATTGACGAAAATGGCGATCAGAAGGCGCCCTTCGGTTTCGGACGCGGCGGCGCGCGGCCCGGCTCTGCCCAAAATGGCGGCTTCGGAGGAGGCGGATTTGGCGGTGGTTTTGGTGGCGGCCGTGCCGGTACGCAGGAATTTGGCACCGACGACCTGTTGAACGAACTGTTCGGCCGGCGCGGCGGCATGGGAGGCGGAATGGGCGGTGGCCGTCCGGGCGGCAACCCGTTCGGCGGCGCAAGCCAGCCGCCGCCGCAAAAGGGCGCCGACGTACAATATCGACTTCCCATCCCGTTTGAGGAGGCGGCGGAGCTGAAACCCCAGCGCGTTACCTTGCGCAACGGCAAGACGATCGAAGTGAAGCTGCCACAGGGTTTCGAGGACGGCCAGACCATCAAGCTGACCGGCCAGGGCGAGGAAGGCCCAGGTGGCAAGGGCGATGCGCGTGTCACCCTGTCAATCAAGCCGCACAGATATTTCCGCAAGGATGGCGACGACATCCGTATCGACCTGCCGGTCCGTCTGGAGGAGGCGGTGATGGGGGCGAAGGTTCGCGTGCCCACCACGTCGGGCGGCGTCATGCTGACAATACCCAAGGGCACGAACGGCGGAACCGTCATGCGCCTGAAGGGAAAGGGGTTTTCGAAAAAGCCGTCCGGTCGTGGCGACCTGCTGGTCACAATTGAAATCGACATACCCGCAGGCGACGAGGCATTGGAAGCGTTTGTGCAGGGTTGGGACGCGGACCGGGCGAGAGATCCCCGCGCGGATTTGTAGCCCGGTTTTGCTGAACGACCTTATCCGGTCAGCAAAGACGATCCTGGCGTCCGGCACCCGACCGGTCGAGGTCGTGAAACGCGTGCTTGTCGGTGTGTTCGACGAGGGGTTTCTGCATGCGGGAAACCTCGCCTATCTTTCGCTTTTGACGCTGTTTCCCTTTTTCGTGCTGATTGGGTCCATCGCCGGCTTTCTTGGCCGGTCGGGGGACGGCCTGCGCGCAGTGCGCACTTTTTTGCAAACCGTGCCGCCCCGCGTGGCGGATCTTCTTGCCGAACCCATTGCTGCCATCCTGAGAGAAGGCGGAAGCGGGCTGATCACGCTGTCGATCGTCGTGGCGCTGTGGACGACGGCCAGCTATGTCGAAACCATCCGCCTGATCCTTTACAAGGCCTATGGTTTCAAGGCCATCCGACCGATCTGGCAGCGACGACTGCTCAGCTTCGCAATCATTTTGGGCAGCGTTCTGCTGATGCTTGTGGCATTTGCCAGCCAGTTCCTGCTGGTGGGTGTAGAGCAATTGGTGGAACGGCTTATCCCCAATTTGGACATCGGGATGCTGCAAAGCCTGCGCCTGGGGCCGATGGTCGCGCTGTTTCTGGCGCTTTACATCCTGTTCACCAGCCTGACCCCGCGAGAATATCGGGCAGGCTGGCCAAAATGGCCGGGCGCGCTTGCCACGACCTGCGTCTGGATCGGCGGCACCAACATCCTGCCGTGGGTTCTCGCAAATTTTGCGAATACCGACCGCTTTTACGGCCCCCTCGCCGGGGTCATGGTCACATTGATTTTTTTCTTCATCGTCGGCCTGGGATTCGTTCTCGGCGCTCATTTGAACGCGGCGCTGGCCTTGACCGCCACGGCGAAGCTAAAGGAAGACCAATTGAAATTGGAAGGCTTGTAAATGTCGGGACTGATGCAGGGAAAACGCGGCTTGATCATGGGGCTGGCCAATGACAGGTCATTGGCCTGGGGCATTGCGCAGGCGCTGCATGAACACGGCGCCGACCTTGCATTCTCATATCAAGGCGAGGCGCTGAAGAAGCGCGTGGCTCCGCTTGCCGAGCAGGTGGGCAGCGACTTCCTGATCGAGTGCGATGTTTCGTCGATGGACGCGCTCGACACCGCCTTTGACGAATTAAAGGCACGCTGGGACAGCATCGACTTTCTGGTTCACGCCATCGGCTTCTCCGACAAGGGCGAATTGCGCGGCAAATATGCCGACACGAGCCTGGACAACTTCCTGAACACCATGAACATTTCGGTTTACAGCTTTACCGCCTGCGCACAGCGCGCGGCTGCCATGATGCCAAATGGCGGCAGCCTACTGACGCTGAGCTATTATGGCGCCGAAAAGGTTGTCCCGCATTATAATGTGATGGGCGTCGCCAAATCAGCGCTGGAAACCAGCGTGCAGTATCTTGCCAATGATTTCGGTCCGGAAGGGATCCGCGTGAACGCCCTCAGCGCCGGGCCGATCAAGACGCTGGCGGCGTCGGGAATCGGCGATTTCCGCTATATCTTGAAGTGGAATGAACTGAACAGTCCCCTGCGCCGTAATGTCACCATCAAGGATGTCGGCGGCGCGGGCCTTTACCTGCTGTCCGATCTGGCGAGCGGCGTTACCGGCGAGACTCACCATGTCGACGCCGGCTATCATACCGTCGGGATGAAGCAGGAAGACGCACCGGACATAGCGCTAGACTGACGCACCAGCGGCCCTTCGCCCTGCGCAAGGAACACTCATGTTGAATTCATAAGCGTGCTTATTATATTTGCGCTCATGAACGAAAACCTGGGTTTTTTGATCTCCGACGTCGGTCGTCTGCTTCGCCGGCGTTTCGACGCGGACGCCAGTACGCTGGGCGTCACGCGGGCACAGTGGCGTGTGCTTCTGAGCCTTTCGCGCGAGGAGGGCATAAAACAGGCCAGTCTGGCCGAACGGCTGGAGGTGGAGCCGATCAGCCTGTGCCGAATGGTCGACCGCCTGGCAGAGGCATCGCTGGTTGAACGGCGCCGCGATCCCAACGACCGGCGCGCGTGGCTGATCTATTTGAAGGAGCCCGCCCGGCCGCTGATCGATCAGCTGCGCGATGTTGGCGCCGGTGTCTCCGCCGCCGCGACGGGCAATTTGTCGGCCGACGAGATCGAACAGCTGGGCCATCTGCTCAATAAGGTGCGGGACGGTCTGACGAGTCCCGCGAGCGAAGGAAACCGCGCTCATGGCTGAGGCTGATCCGCAATTCCCGTCCTCTGCCCAGCAACGTACCGTGGCGGCCGAAACCCCCGGGAAGCGCGGTCCATCGCGCCTGCTGATCATGCTGTCCGTGCCACTGCTATTACTGGCGATCGGGGCCTATTTATGGTTGATATCCGGCAAGACCGTCAGCACCGACAATGCCTATATTCATCAGAACGTCGTATCGATCAGCCCCGATGTCACCGGCCGGATCGTCGAGGTTGCCGCCGCTGAAAATACAGAGGTCGAGGCGGGCGACCTGCTGTTCCGTATCGATCCCGACCCCTATCGCATCGCGCTGGCAGCGGCAGAGGCCGATTTGGCGACCGCGAAGGTCGATGTGGGCGGCCTGCAAACAGATATTGGCGGCACCGAAGTCAATATCGCCGCCGCGCGAGAGGATCTGGCATTCGCGCAGGACGATTATCAACGGCAGAGCGAATTGATGGACCGCGGCTTCACGACCCGAACCCGGTTCCAGGCGGCAGAACATGGCGTCGCCGTCGCGCGGGAAAAACTGAATGCCGCCCTCGCCGCCCGCACGAGGGCGCAGGCATCACTGTCCAAAGGCGGGGCGAGCACCTATCCGGCCGTGGCATCCGCGCTGGCAAAGGTGGAAAAGGCGCGCCTGGACCTTGAGCGTACATCCGTCCTGGCCCCCGCCGCCGGCACCGTGAGTCAGGCCGATCGCCTGCAGGTTGGTCAGGTGATGGTTTCGGGCGTCCCGGCGCTAAGCCTCGTGGTTCGCGGCGAGAGCTGGATCGAGGCGAATTACAAGGAAACCGATCTTAACCAGATCCGCCCCGGCCAGCCGGCGAAGATTTCCATAGACGCCTATGACGGGCTGGAACTCGACGGGCATGTGGCCAGCGTCGGCGCCGGCACGGGGTCCAGCTTCGCCCTTCTTCCCGCCCAAAATGCCAATGGAAATTGGGTTAAGGTGACGCAACGCGTGCCCGTTCGCCTGGAACTCGACTCCCCCTCGCCTCGACCGCTGATCACCGGCCTTTCGGCGCATGTATCGGTGGACATCGAAGGCACGAATCATGCCAGCCGCTGACCGGTCCATCGTCGGACAGGCCAATACGCCGGTCACCAATAGAGGCCTCCTTACCATCGGCGTCATGCTGGCCACGGTCATGCAGGTGCTCGATTCGACGATTGCCAACGTCGCCCTGCCCCATATGCAGGCAAGTCTGGGTGCCACGGTCGACACGATTACCTGGGTGCTGACCAGCTATATCGTCGCAAGTGCCATCGCCATTCCCATCACTGGCTGGCTGGCCGACCGGGTCGGTGCGCGGAATCTGTTCCTGTTTTCGGCGATCGGTTTCGTGGGAGCCTCCATGTTGTGCGGCATCGCCACCAGCCTGGAGGAGATGGTCGCCTTCCGTGTGCTGCAGGGAATCGCCGGCGCCTTTATCGGCCCCCTGTCCCAGACCGTCCTTCTCGACATCAATCCGCCAGAGCGCCACGGCAAGGCCATGTCGATCTGGGGAATGGGCGTCATGATCGGCCCGATCACCGGTCCCGTGCTTGGCGGGCTCCTCACTGAAAATTACAGTTGGCGCTGGGTTTTTTATGTCAATCTGCCGATTGGTATCCTGTGCGTTGCCTTGTTGTGGTGGCTATTGCCGCGAAGGCCGCCCAGCCGGCGCAGCTTCGATCTTTTCGGCTTCTCCATGCTCGCCCTGGGGCTGGCCGCGCTGCAATTGCTGCTGGATCGCGGTCAGGGCGAGGACTGGCTGCACAGCACGGAAATCCTGATCGAGATCGGCGTTGCGGTGGCTGCCCTCTGGGTGTTCGGCATCCACATGGCGACAGCAAAATCTCCGATGTTCAGTCGCGTTTTGCTGACGGACAGGAATCTGATGACATCGCTGCTGTTCATGATCGTCATTGGCGTCATGATGTTTGCGACCATGGCCCTGCTGCCGACGATGTTGCAGCAGCTCTATGGCTATCCGGTCATCGATACCGGATTGTTGCTGGCACCGCGCGGAATTGGGGTGCTGATATCGATGGCGCTGGCAGGGCAGTTGATGGGCAGGGTGGATTCACGCTGGTTGATCGGCTTTGGCATGATCCTGGCGGCGGTATCCCTGTGGTGGATGACCACCTGGTCCCTGGAAATGGGCTGGTGGCCCATCGTTACGTCCGGGTTCGTGCAGGGGCTGGGCATGGGTTTTGTCTTCATCCCGCTCAACACGCTGGCATTTGCGACACTGCCACCCAGCGCCCGCACAGACGGCTCCAGCCTGCTCAACCTGTTGAGGAGCGTCGGTGCCTCCATCGGCATTTCGGTAGTATCCACATTTCTGGCCCGCAACCTGCAGGTCAGCCATGCCGATCTGTCGGCGCACGTCACCAGCTACAGCATCTTTTCGTTCGATCCCCAGCAAGCGACCCGTTTCGGTGAAATGGGGAACCAGTTGTTCGCTCTGATCGACGCAGAAATCAGCCGCCAGGCGCTGATGATCGCCTATCTGGACGATTTCTGGCTAATCATGTGGCTCAGCATGGCGGCAATCCCGCTCGTATTCCTGCTGAAGCGTGCGCCGTTGCAGGCTGGATCGTCCCCGCCTGTCATTGAGTAGCCACTGCGCCATTGTTGCTTTCGAACGAAAATTAACTATATTTCATACGGTACGCGCTGCAAACTTCTTTCCGATCATCTCCATATTTCGTCCCCCGCAGCCATGAAACGAGGTCCGCGGTGCACCGCCCGTCTTCCAGCTTTGCCAATACGCCCAACGAAGGGGGCAGCGCCCCTCTTGATATGACATTGCTGTCGACGGTGGATGCGGGCCCGGACAATTATCTGCGTTCCGAAGCGGAGATTGCTGCGTCTGCAACGATTTTCGATCATGTGGCGGCGGGGCGGACTCTCATTCTGCTGGCGGGCTTTCCGGGTGTCGGAAAAAGCGCGTTGTTGCGCCGCATAGAGAGGGACTGGGCGACCCATTTTGGCGCGATCCTGCTCGCTGCCCGGGGCGCCGCACTTGGCGGCATGGAATGCCAGACGCCTGATTTGCTTTTGGTGGACGAGGCGGAGGATCTGGACGATGCGGGACGCGACTGCCTGAGCGAGCGCGTAACCGCCGGTCGGCCCAGCATCATCGTCGCCGCGCGCCCAGACGATGTCCGCGCCCTGCCCCCCGGCGCAGAACTCACCATCGTTCGTCTCGACCCGCTAACCCCGGAAGAGGTTGCACGGCTTGCTACGGCGCTTTGCGGTGATCTGGAGTTGTCGGGGGGCACCCTCAGGCGGATCTCGCTGCATGCCGAAGGACGGCCGCGTCTGGTGCGCTCCCTGCTGCGATCCGCTGCCATCGAGGCGACACTGGAAAATGCAGAGACGGTCGAGCCTTACCATGTCGATCTGGCCGCCGCGCGACTGGCGCTGAGGAATCAGAGACGCATGGCGACGGACGATCCCGCAATGTCTCCGCACGCATCCGTCCCCCTCGCGCGGCCGAGAGGCGAAAGCGAAATCTCACTTGTCGAGCGGAACGAAAACGACGGCCCCCCGCAGGGTCCAGCCATTGCCGCCATCAGCCCGCAGGAGGAAGGCCGCGTGTCGAAATCACGCCGGGGCAAGGCGTTCGGTACGGGCGCGGCACTGATCGCAGGCCTGGCAGCATCCTATGTCCTGTTCCTGGCGCCGCAGCCGATCAGGCCCCTCAACGGGGCTGACGAGATAGGCGACCGCTCGGCCACCGCAACAGGGCAGCAGGAGGTCGCCGCTCTGAACAGGTCGCAGCATGAAGTCGCGGGTTCCGGGGAGCCGGCATCAGGTAATACTGGATCAGGTGAGGGATCGGCCACGCGGATCGACGGCGCGCTGACCTATTCCGAACCTACGGAGCCGTTGTTCGCAGGTGAGAGGGCTTCGGCCTCCGTCGCCGACACGTCCACCGCCCCATCATCGAGCAGCCCTCCGCCATCGCCTGCGCCTCAGACTCGCAAACCTCCTGCGGAAATAGCCGTGCTAGCCGAAGCGGACGAGCCTGCGGTCCTTGTCGAGCAGTTGGAACCTCTAACCCTGTCACAAGATACTCTCCCGCTGCTGGTCGCCGAGGCCCCCTCCAGCCCTCCCCCGGCGCAGGCTGCCGATGCCGCACCGGAAACTGATGATCGCGCTGCAAAGGCGACGCGAGAGGCGCGTGATCGCCTGCGCGCCATGCGAAACTGAAGAGGTAGTCATGAAATCGAGATTTTTTGTCAGCGCCCTGATCGGGACAAGCTTCTTCGGCGCTGCGGCGATCGAGGCTGCGGAATCGGGCCCAATGCCGAACCCCCGGCTGGACAACGTGACGAGTCTGTCGGGGTTTAGCGCGTCGACCGGCGTCGCCTATTGGCAGGGCGATTTTGGCCTGCCGACCCGGTCCAACCTGCTCGTCGTTCCGTTCAGCCTGAAATATGATTTCGGCGATCTGCGGGTGTGGGGAACGCTGCCCTATATGCGGGTAGAAAGCGATGCACTGTTATTCGCCGGAACCGACGGCGGCCCCATCGTGGCGGGCGCTAAAATTTCGCCTGGCCAGGCGCGCGTTCGCGATGGACTGGCCGATCTGACGCTGGGGGGAACCTGGTCGCTGACCCGTTCTGCCGAAGATGGTTTCGACGTGGACGTGACGACCCGCGTAAAACTCCCGACCGCATCCAACGACAGTGGCCTCAGCACGGGAAAAACGGACGTTACCTTGGCGGCCGACATCGCCAAGCCCATCGGCGGCATCGTTCCCTATGTTTCCGCTGGCTACCGTTTTCTGGGCGACCCAGACGGCTTCGACCTGAACAACACATTGCATCTGGCCGGCGGCTTTTCCGTCCCGCTGGGCGAACGCGGCGACACGGTGGCTTTGCTCGCTTATGAATATGATGAAAGCCCCAGCCCCCTGGTCGATGACGGCCACGAGCTATTTTCCGCCGTCAGCGGGTCGATCAACGATCGCTTCAGCTGGACCGGATATGGCTCGGTGGGCCTTAACGAAGGTGCCAGCGATTTCGCCCTTGGCCTGCTTCTGACAGCCGCATTTTAACGGTTCAGCGCGGCGGTGCCGCCGATGCATTCCCCAGGCGCTAAATGAAAAGGGCCCGGACATTTGTCCGGGCCCTTTCCTGTGCCGAGGCGGCGATGCGCGCCTTAGCCGGAATAGTACATATCGAATTCGACCGGGCTGGGTGCCATCTCCCAGCGGAGGTTTTCCTCCATCTTCAGATCAATATAGCTGTCGATCAGCGTGTCGGAGAATACGCCGCCGCGCGTGAAGATCTTGCGGTTCTTGTCGAGTTGCGTCAGCGCCTCGCGCAGGGAACCGGCAACGGTCGGGACGCGCTTCAGCTGCTTCGGCGGCAGATCATACAGGTTCTTGTCCATCGGGTCGCCCGGATGGATGCGGTTCTCGATACCATCGAGGCCCGCCATCAGAAGCGCGGTGTAGGCGAGGTACGGGTTGGCAAGCGCATCAGGGAACCGGAATTCCGCACGGCGGCTCTTTTCGCCGCTACCATAGGGAATGCGGCAGGATGCGGAGCGGTTACGGCTGGAATAAGCCAGCAGAACCGGTGCCTCAAAGCCCGGAACGAGCCGCTTATAGCTGTTCGTCGTCGGGTTGGTGAAGGCGTTCACCGCCTTGGCGTGCTTCAGGACGCCGCCGATGAAGTGCAGTGCCGTCTCGCTGAGGCCGGCATAACCGTCGCCGGCAAAGGTGTTCTTCTTGCCGTCCCAGATCGAAATATGCGTGTGCATGCCCGATCCGTTATCCTGTGCGATCGGCTTCGGCATGAAGGTCGCCGTCTTGCCATAGGCATGCGCCACATTGTGCACGACATATTTGTAGATCTGCATGCGGTCGGCGGTTTCCACCAATTCGCCGAAGGTCAGGCCAAGCTCGTGCTGGGCGGCGCCGACTTCGTGATGCTGCTTGTCCATGGGCAGGCCCATTTCCAGCATGGTGGAGACCATTTCGGCGCGCAGATCATGGGCGGGGTCGACGGGTGCGACGGGGAAATAGCCGCCCTTTGCACGCGGACGGTGGGCGTAATTGCCCTCGTCATATTTGCGGCCGGTATTGGTCGGCAGTTCGATATCGTCAATCTCGTAGGATGACTTGTTATAGCCGCTGTCGAAGCGAACATCGTCAAAGCAGAAGAATTCCGCCTCGGGTCCGATAAACACCTTGTCGCCAATGCCGAGCTGGCTGACGAAGGTGTCGGCGCGTTTCGCGACGGAGCGCGGATCGCTGTCGTACAGTTCGCCGGTGGAGGGTTCGACGACATCGCAGAACACGATCATCATCGGCGTCGCGCTGAACGGGTCGAAATAGACCGCGTCCAGGTCGGGCCTCAGGATCATGTCGGATTCATTGATCGCTTTCCACCCTGCGATGGAGGACCCGTCGAACATGAATCCCTCGGACAGCATGTCCTCGTCAACAACGGACGACACCATGCCCAGATGATGCCATTTACCGCGCAGATCGGTGAAGCGGATGTCCACCCACTCGATCTCCTTGTCCTTGATCAGTTTAAGAATATCAGAAGCCTGATTGGCCATTTTTCGTCCTTTCGGTTGGTATGTTTGAGGGTAGGTTCCGGCAGCGCGCTAGACGGCGTCGGCGTCGCGTTCGCCGGTCCGGATGCGATAGGCCTGTGCGATGTGGGATACGAAGATCTTGCCATCGCCGATGCGGCCGGTTTTGGCAGCATTGGCAATCGCCTCGACCACGCGGTCGCACAGCGATTCTTCGACGACCACTTCCAGTTTCACCTTGGGCAGAAAGTCGACGATATATTCGGCGCCGCGATAAAGTTCGGTATGGCCCTTCTGCCGCCCAAACCCCTTCGCCTCGGTGACGGTAAGCCCCTGGACGCCGACCTCGTGCAGCGCCTCCTTAACTTCGTCGAGTTTGAAAGGTTTGATGATCGCCTCGATCTTGTTCATGCGCCCTCGATTTTCATGTCGTCCCTGCCCCACAGGAATTTGGTTTCTGTTACGCGCGTCCCAGCACGTTTCATGCCAAGGAGGAAACCGATAGCTTTCCATGGGAAAACCACCGCGTCGCGGCCGGGGACGTGCCTAATCGACAGGCACCTGCCTAGTCGGGCGGCATGGCGGATATGCGCCGAGGGGGTGCGCGGCCTGCCCATGTTCTCGTTTAGCTGCTGTTCAACGCGCCAGTCGCCTTGACGCTCCTTCACACCGCGCATATGTGCGCGTGCCTGAACGGGGGCTTTGCCCTTTGTCTGTGGCGACCGTAGCTCAGCTGGTTAGAGCGCTGGTTTGTGGTACCAGAGGTCGCGGGTTCAAACCCCGTCGGTCGCCCCACGTTTTTCTTTACGCGAAAGCCCTCGCATGTCCGTGTTCGATCTGCCCGCCTTCGACGATCACGAGGCGGTTCACGTGTTCGACGATGTGAAAAGCGGCATGCGCGCGATCATCGCCATACACTCGACCCATCTGGGGCCCGCCGCCGGCGGGTGCCGCTATCATCAATATGCCGACAGTGAGGCGGCCCTGGTCGACGCGCTGCGTCTTTCGCGCGGCATGAGCTATAAAAACGCACTCGCCGGCCTGCCAGCCGGCGGCGGCAAGGCTGTATTGTTCAAGCGCAGCGCATTTCCAAAATCCGACGCCATCCTGGAAGCGCTAGGTGGCGCAATCAGCAGTCTGAACGGAAATTATGTCACCGCAGAAGACATCGGCATGAGCGATGCCGACATGGAAGTCATCGCGCGGCGCACCAAGCATGTCAGTGGCTTGCCGGTCGCAGGCGGCAAGGCCGGGGGCAATCCCGGGCCCTGGACGGCGGAGGGTGTTTTCCTGGGTATGCGCGCAGCGGTCCGGCACCGTCTGGGTCGTGAAGGTTTCAAGGGCGTACACGTGGCCATTCAGGGATTGGGCAGTGTCGGCATCGCGCTTGCGCGGCATCTGGCGGCGGACGGCGCCCGCCTGACAGTCGCCGATATCGACGAGGCGAAGGCCGCACAGCTTGCCGGCGAATTGCGGGCGCACGTCGTGGCGCCAGAAGAAATCCTGTTCACCGAAGCTGACGTCCTGGCGCCCTGTGCATTGGGCGCAGTCCTGAACGAGGAGACCATCCCCGCCTTGAACGCGGAGATCGTCGCCGGGGCAGCCAATAATCAGTTGCGGCGACCGGAGGATGGCGACCGTCTGAAGGAGCGCGGCGTGCTTTACGTTCCGGATTATGCGTTGAATGCTGGCGGGATCATCAATGTCATGGCCGAATATTTCGGCGACGGCGATGCCGAGGCAGTAAAAACCCGCATCGCGAAAATCGAGGATCGGGTCGCGAAAATTCTCACCCGCGCAGATCAGGAGGGCGAAGCGACCAATCGCGTCGCCGACCAGATGGCGCGTGAGTTGATCGGACGCGGCTGAGCCACGAACCGAGCGCGCCGGGACAAGGCTAACGCTTCGCTCTCATTATGCTTTGTAGACGATCTCGCCGCCCTTGATCGTCATCGATACTTTCCCCGTCACCGGCAGACGGTCGAAGGGTGTATTTGCAGCAGGATGCGCCAGCGCCGACGCATCGATACGCCATGCCCTGTCGGGCTTAACCAGCGTGACGTCCGCAGGCGCTCCCTCAGCCAGCGTACCGCCCGGAAGGTTAAAAATGCGCGCCGGGGCGCTGGAGAGAACCTCCACCAGTCGTGAATATGCACTGTCCCCGCCCAGCGCCATCAGGGTAAGCGGTAACAGCGTTTCCAGACCCGCCATGCCAGGGGCGGCCTGCGTCCACGGCAGGCGCTTCTCCTCCTGCGTGCGGGGGTCGTGACCGGACGAAACGACGTCGATCGTGCCGTCCTTCAGCGCCTCTACCATGGCCAGGCGGTCCGTTTCGCTGCGCAGGGGCGGCGATAACCGCGCGAAGCTGCGATAATTCGTTGCTTCCGCATCGTTCAGCAGCAAATGTGCCGGGGTCGTGCCACAGGTAATGCGCACCCCGCGCTCCTTCGCGCGCGCCACGATCGCCGCACTTTCGGCGGTGCTGATGCAGCGTATATGCAGCCGGGCGCCGGTGTCCTCGGCCAGGCGCGTGTCGCGCGCGACGGCAATACTTTCTGCGATGGCGGGCGCGGACGGCAGGCCGAGGCGTGTGGCGGTCTCGCCATCGCTGGCGCTCGCCCCCTCGACCAGATCGGCATCCTCGGCGTGGCTGACGATGGTCATGTCGAACGCCCGCGAATAGCTTAGCAGCCGATGCATGACAGCGGTGGACGCAATGCCGCTGCGTCCCGTCGCGGCGGCGGCAGCGCCCGCTTCCCGCATCAGCCCGATCTCGGCCAGCTCTTCGCCCGCAAGTCCGTTCGTCGCGGCGGAAAGGGGATGAACCCACACGTGCGGCTTGCCGATCCGCATGGCGCGTTCGACCAGCGCAGGATCGTCGAGAGGCGGAAACTGATCCGGCATCAAGAGGACGCGGGTGATTCCCCCCGCCAGACATGCGGCCGCATCGGCGCGGAATATGCCGGCATCGATGAAGGCGGGCGACGCGACCATTCCCTTGGCGTCGATAATTTGGGCGCCTGCCGGCGCTTCGACCTGCCCCGTCGCGACGATCTGCCGGCCCTCGATCAGGATGTCGCCGGTAATATCCAGACCCTGCGCCGGATCGACGATACGGGCATTTGCGATGTGCAAGCTGGTCATGCCCATACCCTTCCATTCCAGGAAATGCCCCGCCGCTTGCGCGTCAGCACGTCGAGACACGCCATGCGCACCGCGACGCCCATCTCCACCTGTTCCGTAATGGCGGAGCGCTGGATATCGTCCGCGACCGACGTGGCGATCTCCACGCCCCGGTTCATCGGCCCCGGATGCATGACGAGCACGTCGCTCGCAGCCGCAGCCAGTCGTTCCTCCGTCAGGCCGTAAAAGTGAAAATATTCACGCGGGGACGGCAGATAAGCTCCTGTCATGCGCTCCTGCTGCAGCCGCAGCATCATGACGACATCCGCGCCCGCCAACCCCTTGTCCATGTCCGTGAAAGGAATGACGCCCAGACGATCAACAGCCGGCGGCATCAGGGTCGGCGGCGCCACCGCCCGCACCTCAGCCCCCATGGCGCTCAGCAGGTGAAAATTCGACCGGGCGACGCGGCTGTGCAGTACGTCGCCGCAAATCGCGATCTTCAGCCCCTCCAGCCTGCCCTTTCGACGCCGAATGGTCAGCGCGTCGAGGAGGGCCTGGGTTGGGTGTTCGTGGCGACCGTCACCCGCATTCAGCACCGGGCAGCTGACCTTCGACGCTATCAGCTGAACGGCGCCTGCCGCCTCGTGCCTGATAACGATTACATCGGGGTGCATCGCATCCAGCGTCAGCGCAGTGTCGAGCAGCGTTTCGCCTTTTTTGACCGACGATGCTGCAACCGCCATCGACACGACGTCAGCGCGAAGGCGTTTGCCGGCAATTTCAAAGGAGACGAGCGTTCGGGTGGAGTTCTCGAAGAAAGCATTGATCTGCGTGAGACCTCTCAGCTGCTTGCCGCGCTGCTTATGGGTCGTCCAATGCTCGGCCTCGTCGAGCAGGAAGCCGATTTCCCATGGCTGCATACCCTCAATGGCAAGCAGATGGTCGTGCGGGAACGGGTGCGCTCCGTCCGGGACGGGCGTTCGCGAAGTGTGGGGCGCTTTCATTGAAACCGAGGCCTTAAATATTGCCGCCGATGCGCGCAACTCCGCCGCTACGGCAAAAGGGACAGGAATAGCGCGTCGTCATCGCCGCTCGCGCGCAAACCAGTCAATTGCATTCTGCAAAATGACTGCCGCCGCGTGGGCGTCGATTTTCTCTGCCCAGCGCGCGCGGGGGATGCCGGCGGCAAACATCGCCTCCTCCGCAGCGACGGACGTAAGGCTCTCGTCCCACAATAGCACAGGCAAGCCAAATGCCCCCTCCAGCGTGCGGGCGAAAGCGCGGCTGCGCTGCGCAGAGGCGCCCGGCGTGCCGTCCATATTGAGCGGCAGGCCCACGACGAGACCCCTGACCTGATACGAGGAAAGGCGCGCGCCGACTGCCTCCAGATCGTCTGCCAACTTGCGCCTTCGCACCACGATGTCGGGGCCGGCAAAGCGCCACTCCGCATCGCTGATCGCCAGCCCTATGGTCTTGGTGCCCAGATCCACACCGGCAAGGGCACCGCCAGCGGGCAGGGCCTCACGAAAACGTTCCGGCGTCAGCGGGCCTGAAATGCGCCCACCCTCCGTTCCGCATCGGCGCGCAGATTCGCCCAGAACAGCGCGAAATCATAAACGTGGTAATTATTACCGGGCAGGACATATTCACCCATGGAAAGCGCGTTTTCCCCCAGGCTGAGATAGCCGCGCCCGGTGCATTCCGCAGAGACCAGTCCCGCCTCCAGCACAGCATTTGCCAATGTGTCATCGGGGATCAATGCCCCGATATTTCCCTCTGCCGGCGAAGGGCCGGGCAATCCGCCGGTCTGCGGGTTGGTGCAAAGGAGGTCGGTGCCTGCCCGCGGCGCACCGTCAAATCCGTTGGTCTGGTCGAACGCATCGAAAATCAGGCCGGGATCGGCAGGTTCTGAGAAGCTTTGCCAGGCGAGGATGCAGCCGCTCTGTTCGGGCGATACGCAGGGCGGCAAGCCGAGACTGGGTAAGTCGGCGGTGATAGAAATCGGCCAGCCCGGCAGGTAGGCGGCGACGATGCGGTCGGCAACCGGGGTCCCGGCAATGCGCTGCGCCAGCAGGGTAACCAGATGAAAGGATCCCTGGCTATGCCCTGCCAGAATGATCGGGCGGTCCTCCGGGATGGACTTCAGAAATGTCTCGAACGCCTTGGCAATGTCGTCATAGGCAAGCGCGAATGACAGCGTGGCATCCGGCTCTGCGAATGAAAGGAAGGCGCCGAATGCAGATTGCCGGTATTTCGGCGCCCATATCTCGCCAATGCCATTGAACACGCTGGCCTGGCTGCGCGTGAATATCCCGCGGCGATAAAGTGCTCCTTCATCATCCGGTTCCAGCGGCGCGTTCCACCGGTCTGAACGCAAATAGGTGGTCGGGTGAACATAAAAGACGGAGACCTGCGTTTCAGGAGCGGGCCGATATCCGTCTGGCGTCCACTGGACATCCGTTGAGGGTATGCCGGGCCGCGCTATCCAGGCGTCGGGCCGGTCATAAATACCAGGCGTCGGCTTCGGACTTTCCGCGAAGGTGACAGTCGGGCGCATATATAATTTCATCATTTCATCGCCGAACGCGGCCCAGGCCACTACGGCCAGCAGCGCGATCATGATGAGGACGGCAATGACGGTGAGAAAGCGGCGCGCAGCCATGGATTGACGTCTAGCTCATAGGTTCGGGGAGTTCAGAGGCGCCCCTTAACGACTGGCCGTCTCGGCGGGAAGCTGCGATAGGCGCGGCATGCGAGCGGAAAAACAATTCGATGTCGTCATTCTGGGTGCCGGCGGCGCCGGTCTTATGTGCGCCGCCGTCGCGGCCCGCAGAGGACGGCGGGTGCTGCTGATCGATCATGCCGACCAACCCGGCCGAAAGATCCTTATTTCCGGCGGTGGACGGTGCAATTTTACCAACATCCACACCGCTCCCGATCGCTTCCTGTCTGCCAATGCCCATTACGCAAAATCGGCGTTGGCTCGCTATACGCCGCGCGATTTCATCCAGTTGGTCGACCGTCATGGGATCGCCTGGCATGAAAAGACGCTGGGGCAGCTGTTCTGCGATTCCAGTGCGCGCCAGATCGTCGACATGCTGATGCAGGAATGCGCCGATGCGAACGTCACGCTGTCACTCGGTCGGCCAGTGGGAGAGGTCGCCAAGACCGATGACGGCTTCAGCGTTCGTGTGGGGCTGGACAGCTATGACACAAGCTCCCTTGTCGTGGCGACGGGCGGGCCCAGTATCCCGCAGATGGGGGCGACCGGATTTGCCTATGAACTGGCGCGCAAATTCCGCCTGAAAGTGGTGGAGCCGCGCCCTGCCCTGGTGCCCTTCACCCTGGGCGGCTCCCAGGTTTTGTTTCGCGAATTGTCCGGCGTCAGTGCAGAGGTGATTGCCAGCTGCGGAAAGACAAGCTTTCGCGAGGCTGCGCTGTTTACCCATCGCGGTCTCTCGGGGCCGGCCATTCTGCAGATTTCAAGCTATTGGAAGCACGGCGATGACGTGGCGATCGATTTTCTGCCCGGACGCTCCGTCGACTGGCTGGTCGAACAAAAGCGGGAGCGTCCCCGCGCCCATCTGGCCAGCGTGCTGGGCAGCGCCTTGCCGGATCGGCTGGCCGGGGTCCTGGCGGAACGCATCGGCCTGACCGGCGAACTGGCCAATATGCCCGACCGAAAGCTCTCGGGAGCCTCTACGCGCCTGCACCGCTGGGCATTCAGCCCGAACGGAACGGAGGGCTTTGCCAAGGCCGAGGTGACCGCCGGGGGCGTCTCTACCGCCGAACTGTCATCGAAGACCATGGAGGCGAAAAATGTTCCCGGCCTGTATGTCATCGGTGAAGCGGTCGATGTAACCGGCTGGCTTGGCGGGTATAATTTTCAATGGGCCTGGGCCAGCGGCGTCGCCGCGGGAGAGGTGGCCTGACCTGGCGGTGGGTTCGCCCGGCCGAGGTCGGGCGGAAAGCCTACGTCATTGCCATTGCCGCACAGCGACCTGCTCTGCTATCGCGCAGCTTCCCAGGAAAATACCGGAGCCCGAATGTCCGTCGACGCCGATACCGTACGCAAGATCGCCCATCTGGCGCGCATCAAATTGCCCGATGAACGGGTCGAGCCAATGATGAACGAACTCAACAACATACTCAACTGGGTTGAGCAGCTGCGCGAAGTCGACACGGCGGACGTTGAGCCAACGACCGCCGTGATCGCCAACCGGCTGCGCTGGCGCGAAGACGAAGTGACCGACGGGAATGTGCAGGAAAAGGTGCTCGCCAACGCACCCAAGCCGCTGCACGGATTTTTCGCGGTGCCGAAGGTGATCGAATAGTGAGCGACCTGACGAACCTGACCATCGCCGCGATGCGCGACGGCCTGAACCGCAAGGATTTTTCGGCCAAAGAACTGGCGGAAACGCACATTCGGGCAGTAGAAGGTGCGCGCACTCTGAATGCCTTCACCGTCGAAACGCCGGAACGGGCGCTGGCCGCCGCCGATACCGCCGACAAGGATTTTGCCGCTGGGACCGCCAAGCCCCTGTCCGGCATTCCGCTGGGCATCAAGGACCTGTTCTGCACCGAAGGTGTGGAGACAAGTGCATCGTCCAACATATTGAAAGGCTTCGTTCCGCAATATGAATCGACGATCAGCGCCAGGCTGTTCGCCGACGGTGCGGGGATGCTGGGCAAGCTGAACCTGGACGAATTTGCCATGGGGTCCTCCACGGAAACCAGTGCCTGCGGCGACACGATCAATCCGTGGCGCGCAGCCGATGGACGCAATCTGGTGCCCGGCGGTTCGTCGGGCGGAAGCTCCACCGCCGTTGCCGCGCGGCTGGTGGCGGGCGCGACGGGCACGGATACGGGCGGGTCGATCCGCCAGCCCGCCGCCTTTACCGGCATCACCGGTTTCAAGCCGACCTATGGCCGCTGTTCGCGCTGGGGCACGGTCGCCTTCGCTTCTTCGCTGGATCAGGCGGGGCCGATGGCCCGCGACGTGCGCGACTGCGCCATCCTGCTGCAGTCGATGGCGGGGTTCGATGCCAAGGATTCGACCAGCCTGGAACTGCCCGTCCCCGATTTCGAAGCAGCGCTGACCGGCGATCTGCTGGGCAAGCGCGTCGGCATCCCACGGGAATATGCCATTGAAAACACCCCCGCCGACATCACGGCATTGTGGGAGGCAGGCCGCGCCATGTTGCGCGACGCGGGTGCGGAGATCGTCGACATTTCCCTGCCCCACACCAAATATGCGCTGCCGACCTATTATATCATCGCGCCGGCAGAGGCGTCGTCCAATCTGGCCCGCTATGACGGTGTTCGCTACGGACAGCGCGAGACGCCGGATGGCGGCAATCTGATCGACATGTACGAGGCGACCCGTTCCGCCGGGTTCGGCGACGAGGTCAAGCGGCGCATCATGATCGGTACCTATGTCCTGTCGGCAGGATATTATGACGCCTATTATCTGCAGGCGCAGAAGGTGCGGACGCTGATCAAGCGCGATTTCGAGCAGGCGTTCCAGGAATGCGACGTCATCCTGACGCCGACGGCGCCCAGCGCGGCCTTTCCGCTGGCAGAGAAGATGGACGATCCCGTCTCCATGTATCTAAACGATGTGTTCTGCGTTCCCGCAAGTCTCGCCGGTCTGCCGGCCATGAGTGTGCCGGTCGGCCTTAACGCCGATGGCCTGCCCCTCGGCCTGCAACTGATCGGTGACGCATTGGATGAGGAGGGACTGTTCAACGCCGGCTACGCGCTGGAACGCGCGGCCGGGTTCTCCGCCCAACCTGAGAAATGGTGGTAAGATGAGCAATTATCGCATTGAGGGCGAAACGGGCGAGTGGGAGGTCGTAATCGGCCTGGAGGTCCACGCGCAGGTAACAACGAAGGCCAAGCTGTTTTCCGGCGCCGCCACCGACTTCGGTGCGGAGCCGAATACGCAGGTATCCCTGGTGGATGCAGCCATGCCCGGCATGTTGCCGGTCATCAATGGCGAGGCCGTGCGGCAGGCGGTGCGGACCGGCGTCGCGCTGAACTGCGAAATTCACAAATGGTCGCGTTTCGACCGCAAGAATTATTTCTACGCCGATTTGCCGCAGGGCTACCAGATCAGCCAGTTCGCGCATCCGATCGTCGGCGAAGGAGAAATTCTGGTCGAGCCGGAGGGCGGCGAGCCTGCAACCATCGGCATTGAACGCATCCATCTGGAACAGGATGCGGGCAAATCGATCCACGATCAGAGCCCGGAATTTTCCTTGGTCGACCTCAACCGCTCCGGCGTCGCCCTGATGGAAATCGTGTCGAAGCCCGACATGCGTTCCCCTGCCGAAGCAGGCGCTTATGTACGAAAGCTGCGATCCATTCTGCGATATGTCGGATCCTGCGACGGCAATATGGACCAGGGTTCGATGCGCGCCGATGTCAATGTGTCCGTGCGTAAACCCGGCGGCGCGCTGGGCACGAGAACCGAGTGCAAGAACGTCAATTCCGTGCGCTTCGTCGAGGCCGCGATTGCCTATGAAGCACAGCGGCAGGTCGAGGTTCTGGAATCCGGTGGTACGGTCAATCAGGAAACCCGCCTGTTCGACCCGGCACGCATGGAAACGCGGCCGCTGCGTTCGAAGGAAGAGGCGCATGATTATCGCTACTTCTCCGACCCCGACCTGCTGCCGCTGGTGTTCGACGATGCCTATGTCGAGGAATGCCGCAAGACGCTGCCGGAACTGCCGGATATCAAGCGCATGCGCTATATCGAACAGTTGGAGATCAGCCCCTACAATGCCGCAGTCCTGACGGCGGAGCAGGAGACGGCCGCCTATTTCGAACTGCTGTTGAACGAGACGGCGCTGAAACAGGGCAAGGACGCGAAGGATGTCGGCAAGGCCGCCGCCAATTGGGTCATTTCCGACCTGTTCGGCGCCCTGAACAGCGAAGGCAAGTCGATCACCGAGAGCCCCATTTCGGCGGCGCAGGGTGCGGAGCTGCTGGCACTGGTCGCCGACGGGACGCTGTCGGGCCGTCTGGCCAAGGACGTGTTTGCGATCATGCTGGAAACCGGCGACGATCCCGGAAAGATCGTCGAAGAACGCGGCATGAAACAGGTGTCCGACACCGGCGCCATCGAAGCGGAAATCGCCAGGGTTCTGGAAGCGAACGCCGATAAGGTTGCGCAATATAGGGGCGGCAAGGACAAGCTGTTCGGCTTCTTCGTCGGACAAACGATGAAGGCCACGAAGGGCCAGGCCAATCCGGCGGTCGTCAACGAATTGCTGAAAAAGGCGCTCGACGGCTAACCGGCGAACAGTTCCAATTTACGAGATAGCTTCGCGGCTGGGCGATCACCCGTTCTGAAGCGCCAAGCGCGAAGTGGACACCTGCGCCGACCATGGCGAACCGGACAAAACGCACACTCAGCGCGCATGCGCGCGCGTGCGTGGGGCGGGCTCGCGCCTGTCAGCCGCGGTGACTGCCCGCCGGGGGCCCCAGCCTCCTTGCGATGAGAAAGAACGATCGGAAGGTCTCATCCGAAATCCTATTTTTCAAAATATTTTTAGCGGGATCCGGTCGATTTTTCCTACAGCGTGACAATCGGGGAACAAAACTGTGCGGTTTGCTGTCCGGTTCGCTGTCCGCTTGGCGCTAGGACTTTTCCGGCCCCTTGGTGTTCATGATGCAGCGCGCAACTCCGCAACAGGAAAGGCCATGACAAGGTCCTCGACGCCCCCCACATCGCCGCTGAGCGCCAGGCCCGCCTGTTGCAGACTGGCGACCGGTTCCCGTCCGTAGAAGAGCCGTTTCAGAAGGCCGGTATCGCCGGCTATGACCGCGTCGGGCGCGTCGGGCGCAGCCGAAGAAACCGTTATCCGCCCCTTTTCGACCTGCGCGCCAAAGGAATCTGCGCCTATGTTCAGGCCGATGGTGACGGCCAGGCCCTTTGCGCGATCAGGATCGAAGAAAGCGCGCAGCGACAGCAGGAAAGACGTGGCGCTCATCGGGGCCGAAGTCGGAAAATCCGCCGACCGGATGCCCCAGCGCACCAGTTCGGCAATGACGGGCCAAAGATCCCTGCCCCATGGCGTCAGGACATAGGCCGGCACGTCGGCAGGCGTCGGCAATTGCTGCTGCTGCACAATCCCCGCGTTCGCCATTTCCTCAAGCCTCTGGGTGAGAATGTTGGCGCTGAGGCCCGGAAGATCGCGTCTCAGCCGGGAAAACCGTTTTGGACCCAGCATCAGTTCCCGCGCGATCAGCAGCGCCCAGCGGTCACCCACCAGATTCAGCGCATGACTGGCGGCGCAGCCATCGCGGTAAGCACGCCGGCCGTGGCGATCAGACATGTCGGAAAAGCTTCATAAACTTCATGGTTGCAAAAGATAACTACTCCGTTCAATTTTACAACCTGACGGCTGACCGAGTCGGGAGCGAAAAGATGATCGGTGAATTCCTGTGGCACGAGCTGATGACGCCCGATCCCGCCGGGGCGTCCGAATTTTATCGGCCCGTGGTCGGTTGGGACGCGCGCACGATCGAAATGCCCGACCTGGACTATCGCATCATGAGAAAGGGCGGTGCCGACATCGCCGGCATCATGCCGCCCGTCCCCGGCGCGGAAGGCGCAGGCGCATTCTGGTTTTCCTATATCGGCGTATCCGATGTCGACGAGGCAGCGCAGATTTTGTCAGGTGCGGGTGGCGCGGTTCACAAGGAACCGGAAGATATTGAAGGCGTCGGTCGTTTTGCCATGGTAACCGACCCACAGGGCGCCGCGTTCGCCCTGTTTACGCCTGTGGGGCCGATGGATACCCGGCCCCATCCGATGACACCCGGCCATGTCGGCTGGCACGAACTACACAGCACCGATGGCAAGGCGGCATGGGCCTTCTACAGGGAGCAGTTTGGCTGGCAGGAGCAGGACGCGATGGATATGGGCGAAATGGGCATTTACCAGATTTTTCGCCCTGCTGGCGGAGCGCCGGCCGATGGCGGCGTCGGCGCGATCTTCACGAGCCCGGACATGCCGCGCCCCCTGTGGCTGCTGTATTTTTCCGTTCCCGACATAGACGAAGGCCGCGCGCGCATCGAGGCGGGCGGCGGCACCACCGTCGGCGAGAAGATGAAGGTGCCGGGCGGCGCATGGATCATCAACGCAAAGGACCCGCAAGGCGCCATGTTCGCGCTGGTTGCCGGTCCGAAGGGATAGCATATGGCCATATCCGCACCGGTCACGTTTCTGTGGCATGACGGCACCGCCGAAGAAGCGGCACGACTTTACACGTCCCTGATACCGAATTCCAAAATGGGAAATATCCTGCGCGCGCCGGGGGATACGCCGGGACCGAAGCAGGGCGACGTTCTGACCGTGGATTTTACCATAAATGGCGCCCCCTTCATCGCCATGAACGGCGGCGCGCCGGAAGGCCATGCGGAATATAGCGACGCCGTTTCCATCCTGCTGACCTGCGACACGCAGGAGGAGATCGACAGGCTGTGGGATGGCCTGATCGCCGATGGCGGCAGACCCGTAGCGTGCGGCTGGCTGATCGACCGCTATGGCCTGCGGTGGCAAATCACGCCGAAGCGTCTGCTGGAGCTGAATGCGAGCGACGACGCGAACGTCGCGAAACGAACATTTGAGGCGATGACGAACATGGTGAAACTGGATCTGGCGAAGCTGGAAGCGGCGGCGAGGGGTGAATGAGCGCAGAATTGATCCTCTATGGGCATCCTTTTTCTTCCTACACGTGGCAGGCGCTGATCGCGCTGTACGAGAAGGAACTGGCTTTCGACTTTCGCAATGTCGATCCATCCTGCCCCGGCCATGCCGAGGAGCTGAAAGCGCTGTGGCCGCGCGGGAAATTTCCACTGCTTGTACATGGCGACCAGGTGCAGTTCGAAACCTCTGTAATTGTGGAATATCTCGACCTCACCTTTCCCGGTACCATATGCCTGCTGCCGCACGACGCCATGGCCGCACTGGAGGTGAGGCGCTGGGACCGGGTATTCGACAATTACGTCATGGAGATTGCCCAGCATGTCGTGAACGATGCCCTTCGCGGGCCCGATGGACATTGCCAGCCGATCGTCGACCGGGCGAAAGCCGACCTCGATATAATTTACGATTATCTGGACGCGAAACTCCCCGCCGAGGGCTGGGTGTGCGGCGCATTTTCGATGGCCGACATCTCTGCCGCCCCGGCGCTGTTCTACGCCGACTGGGTGCATGAAATCGGGGACATGCGGCCAAGGCTGACAGCCTACAGACGCAGGCTGCTGGCGCGGCCGTCCGTGGCCCGCTGTGTCGAGGATGCGCGGCCATACCGCCACTATTTCCCCCTCGGCGCCCCCGACCGCGATTGAAAGGACGACAGATGACCGATCCGCACGAGCTATCCGTCACGCGCTATATCGATGCACCGCCTGAAAAGGTGTGGGAGGTCTATACGACCCGCAAGGACGAGTTTTTTTGCCCCAAGCCCTGGCGCGCTGAAGTCGTCGAGGAAGATCATCGCGCGGGTGGGCGATCCCGCATTAACATGTATGGCCCGCAAGGGGAGAAGAACGAAGTGAACGGCACCATATTGGAAGTCGTTCCGCACCGGCGCATCGTCTCCACGGATGCGTTTGTCGATGACTGGCAGCCAGCCGGGCCCTTCATCGTCGCCATCACGACCTTCGAACCGGAAGGAAAGGGCACCCGCTATACGGCGGCGGCGCGCCATTGGACCGCAGAGGCCATGAAACAACATGAAGACATGGGTTTTCATGAGGGATGGGGTGCAGTTGTCGAGCAACTGGCGCAGCTGTGCGAGGACGACACGAAATGACCGTCATCACCGCCTTTCCCTGGGTTCCGGAATTTGCGCGCGGTCTGGTGCGCGACCTCCGCATTCGCTGGGCCCTCGAAGAAATCGGCCTGCCCTATGACGTGCATCTGCTGCAGCGGGGCGAGACGGACAGCGCCGAATATCGCAGCTGGCAACCGTTTGGCCAGGTTCCCGCCTATGATGATGGCACGGTGCGAATGTTTGAATCGGGCGCCATCCTGCTGCGCATTGCCGAAGAGAATGGCCGCCTGCTGGGCGACGGAGAGCGCGGAAAATGGGCTGTCATCACCTGGATGATGGCGATCCTGAACACGCTGGAGCCCCACATATTTCAGCTCGCCTCAACCGATATATTCCACAAGGGCGAAGGGTGGACCGCGGAACGCCGCCCGCAAATCGTCGAGATGGTCGAGAAACGCCTGCGCGAGATCGGCGACGCCTTGGGCGACAAGGATTGGCTGGCCGGTGAATTTTCCATCGCCGACATATTGTTCGTCCACGCGCTCGACGCGCTGGGCCATTCCGAGATCCTGCAGGGCTTTCCGCGTCTGACCGCATATCGCGATCGCGGTCGTGGGCGCCCGGCCTATCAGACGGCACTTCAGGCGCAGCTGCGCGTTTTCGAAGCCACCGAGAAGGAGATGTCAGCATGACCTATGTTCAAGGCTTCGTCCTCGCTGTTCCCGCCGACAAGAAGGACGTTTATCGCAAGATGGCGGAGGCCGCCTGGCCCAGCTTTCGTGAAAAAGGCGCGCTGACGATCCAGGAAAACTGAGCCGTCGATGTGCAGAAGGGCAAGCAAACCGACTTTTACCGCGCGACCGACGCGAAGGAAGGC
Organism: Pacificimonas sp. ICDLI1SI03; assembly: GCF_054740865.1. Classification (NCBI taxonomy): domain Bacteria; kingdom Pseudomonadati; phylum Pseudomonadota; class Alphaproteobacteria; order Sphingomonadales; family Sphingosinicellaceae; genus Pacificimonas; species Pacificimonas sp. ICDLI1SI03. The sequence goes on along the minus strand of NZ_JBSQAU010000001.1, from coordinate 626,103 downwards.
GAGGAGATCGTATTTTCCTGGATTACCTGGCCGGACCGGGCGACCTGCGATGCGGCATCGAAGGCCATGGAGGAGGAAGGCATGCCGGAAGGAATGGAAATGCCGTTCGACGGGATGCGGATGTTCTGGGGTGGCTTCGAGCCCATCTTTACGGGCTGCGGAGGCAGTTAGCCGTCTTGCAATGCTAAGACAGCTGCGGCAATGAGGCCGCATGGCAGAACAGACATTTTCAGAAGAAGTCCCCCACAGCCTGGGCCGCGAAGAGGCACGGCGGCGCATGGCCGACGGCCTGCCGCAACTGCTGGAGATGCTGCCCGGCGGCAAGGCGGAGCACCATTGGGCGGGCGATACGATGTTCCTGTCCTACAGCGCGCTGGGGCAAAGCGCCGATGCCCAGTTGGAGGTCTTTGACGATAAGGTTCGGGTATCGGTCCGCCTGACGGGACTGCTGGCCGCAATGGGCGACAAGATTTCGCGACTGATGGGACGGGGGACGCGCGAATTGCTGGAGGACAAGAGCAAGCGCTGACAGCGGCGCATTGTGACTTTTAGCTTTCCAAAGGCTTCCAGCATTGCGATAGCGCCTGCTGCCCTTCCTCCCCCCCATATCCTGCCCCCTACCGGAGCCCCTGTCGACAAATGGCCGGTTTCGCGCGCTTCTTTCTTGAAAAATACCTGTATCCGCTAAGGTACAGCGTGAACGACTATGTCGGGCGCCATTCGCTGATCCCCGACAAGGCGATCTTTCCGGCAGAGGAATTTAGCTGGCCGGCGGAGGCGCAAAAGAAATGGCAGGCGATGCGCGAGGAATTCGCCGCGCAGTCCGTGGGCGATGAGAGCTTCATCCCCATCGGCCAGCTGTCGCCGGACCATGTCGGGCTGGACCGGGAGGAGAAATGGCACAGCGCCGTACTGCACGGCTATGGCCACAGGATCGATGCGAATTATGCACGCTATCCCCGAACCGCAGCAGTGATCGAGAAGATACCCGGCCTCGTGTCAGCCATGTTTTCCGTGCATCAGCCCGGCGCCCATCTGCCGGAACATTCCGGCGTCACGAAGGGCATGCTGACCTGCCATCTGAGCCTGGACGTCCCCGAGGGTGATTGCGCGATCCGTGTGGAGGATCATGTGCACCAATGGCGCGCGGGCGAATGGTTCATCTTTGACGATACCCGGCGGCACGAGGCGTGGAACCGTACGGGCCAGCCACGGCTGAACCTGCTGGTCCATGTGAAACGCCCGCTGCACGGCGGCGGCAAGGCGCTGCAATGGCTGTTCGACCGAATCATCGATCGAACACCCTTTGTGCAGGATTTCCACCGCGAAATCGTCGCCCGCGCGAAGGCGCCGGACGACGACCGTCGCCGCTAGTTCAACAGGTCCATTCGCATGGGCGGCTGAATGACGCTGCCGAGAGCGGCAATCTTTTCCACCGCCTGCGCCGTGCGGTGCAGCTGTGTCTCGTGCGTGATGATCGCAATGAAGACATCGCCGCCATCACTGCCGTCGCCGCGCTGGATCAGGCTTTCGATGGATACGCCACAGTCGCGCAGAATGGCGGTGATGTCGGCCATCACGCCGGGCTGGTCCGCCACCGCCGCGCGAATGTATGAACGACCGATACCCTGCTCGTGATCGCCCGGCTGCATCTTGATCTGGGAATCGACAGGCACACCGAAGGCATGAACAGCCTCGCCGCGCGCAATATCGATCAGGTCGGCGACGACGGCACTGGCCGTCGGACCGGCGCCGGCGCCAGCGCCCTCGAACGTCAGGCGACCGACGAAATCGCCGTCCGCGACCACGGCATTCAGGCTGCCCGTGACCTTTGCGAGCGGATGGTCGAGCGGCACAAGCACCGGATGCACGCGCTGCAATAGGCGATCGCCGTCAAGACGCGCCTCCCCCACCAAACGGATGCGATAGCCGAGCGCCGCCGCGCGCTCCACATCGGCGGTTTCGATCTCTCTGATGCCCCGCGTTTCGACATGATCGAAATCGAGTTCGGTGCCAAATGCGAGACTGGCGAGGATGGCAAGCTTGTGCGCCGCATCGATGCCGTCGATGTCGAAGGTCGGGTCAGCCTCCGCATAGCCAAGCGCCTGCGCGGCCTGCAGCACGTCGTCGAAGGAGGACCCCTTCGATTCCATTTCGGTCAGGATGTAATTGCAGGTTCCGTTGAGGATACCGAACAGGCTCTTGATCTCGTTCGCCGCCGCGCCGCCGCCCAGCGCCTTTATAACCGGAATGCCGCCAGCGACCGCCGCCTCATATTTGAGAGGGGATCCGGAACGCTCAGCCGCGCGGGCAAGCTCCCCGCCATGATGCGCGATCATCGCCTTGTTGGCGGTGACGAACCCCTTGCCGTTTTCCAGCACCTTGCGCGCCAGCGATACCGCGAGCCCGTCGGCGCCGCCGATCAATTCGATGACCACGTCGATATCGTCCGCCGAAGCCATAGCACTGGCATCATCCTGCCAGCGATAAGGGCTGAGATCGACGCCGCGATCCTTGGACCGGTCGCGGGCGTTGACGGCGATAATGTTGATCGGCCGCCCTGCCCGGCCGGTAATCAGGTCGCGATTGTCCGTCAGGAGTTTGACGACGCCGGCGCCAACAGTGCCAAGTCCGACGATACCGATGCGCAAGGGGGTACTCATTCCGTCTCCGCTTTTTGGAAAAATGATTTCACCTGGCGCGCTGCCTGCCGGATACGCTGTTCGTTTTCAACGAAAGCGATGCGGACATGCGTTTCGCCCTGTTCACCGAAGCCGACGCCGGGGGAGACCGCCACCCCAGCCTCCTCGATCAGTTTCTTCGCGAAACCGACCGCGCCAAGATGGGCGAACTTGTCGGGGACCGGAGCCCAGACATACATGCTGGCATTGGGGACCGGCAGATCCCAGCCTGCGCGGGAAAAGCTTTCAATGAGGACGTCGCGGCGGCGCTTATACATTTCCCGGCGCTTCGCGATCTCCTCCTCTGGCCCGTCGAGCGCGGCGACGGCAGCCACCTGAATGGGGGTGAAAGCGCCGTAATCGAGGTAGGATTTCACCCGTGTCAGGGCGCCGATCATGCGTTCATTGCCGACGGCGAAGCCCATGCGCCAACCGGCCATGGAAAAGGTTTTCGACATGGACGTGAATTCGACCGCGACGTCGCGTCCGCCATGCACCTCCAGGATCGAGGGTGGCGGATTTCCGTCGAAATAGATTTCCGCATAAGCAAGGTCGGAGATGACCCACAAATCGTGGGTCTTCGCAAACTTCACCACGTCCTTGTAAAAGTCCAGATCGACCGTTTCTGCCGTCGGGTTCGACGGATAGCCGATTACCATCCCCGTTGGGCGCGGGATGGTGTATTTCATCTGATATTCCAGCGACTGGAAAAATTCCGGCCCCGGGCTGACCGGGATCGACCGGATCGTCGCGCCGGCAATGATGAACCCGAAGGCGTGAATGGGGTAGGACGGATTCGGGCTGAGGATCACGTCGCCGGGCGCTGTGATCGCCTGGGCGAGATTGGCCAGCCCCTCCTTTGACCCCAGGGTGACGCAGATTTCCGTTTCCGGGTTCACGTCCACGTTGAAACGGCGCTTGTAATAGCGTGCCTGCGCCTTTCGCAGGCCCGGAATGCCCCGGCTGGCGGAATAACGGTGCGCCTTTGGATCGGCGGCGACCTCTGCCAATTTGTCGATCACCGCCTGCGGCGGCTGCGTGTCGGGATTGCCCATACCAAGATCGATGACATCGACACCGCGCGCCCGCGCGGCCGCCTTGGCCGCATTCACCTCGGCGAAGACATAGGGAGGCAGGCGCTTTATGCGGTAATATTCTTCAGTCACGATGGTTTCCGATTGTTGAACAAAGCAGGTCCCGACGCATTGTCGGAGACGCGGTCGCTATAAGCGTGAGAGAATCGGCTTGGCGAGCCAAAAACCTAGGGAGGTACGCAATGGCGGACGATAATAAACTGGCCGACCCCGCCGAAACCTTTGAGCGGATGACATATCTGAGCGGCAAGGCGCAACAGATGATGTTGGAATTTATTACCCGGCAGGAGAGCGCGGGCGGTACATCAGGTGGCATGAACCTGACGGCGGACCCGTTCGGCATGATGGACATGTGGACAGGCATCACCCAGGCCGCGCTGTCGGACCCCGTAAAGCTGGCCCAGATGCAGATGGACTATGTGCAGGAGGCGGTGCAGCTGTGGCAAGGTATGCTGGGGGGAGAGGCGACGCCAACCGCCGCGACCGGTAAGCAGGATCGGCGATTTTCCGGCGACGCATGGGAAAACGCTCCGGCCTTTTCCTTCATCAAGCAGGCCTATTTGCTGACCAGCCGGTACATCATGGACACGGTCGAGGAGCTTGACGGTATCGAGGACAAGGACCGCGAGAAAATCCAGTTTTATACCAAGCAATTCGTCGATGCTATGTCGCCATCAAACTATCTGCTGACGAACCCCGAGGTTCTGCAAAAGACCATGGAGACCGGCGGCGAGAACCTGCTGAAGGGGACGGAACACCTGCTGCACGACCTGGAACAGGGTCGGATGCGCATGACCGACGAAAGCGCCTTTGAAGTGGGCGGTAACGTCGCCGTGACGCCCGGCAAGGTCGTCTTTCAGAACAGGCTGTTCCAGCTGATCCAATATGCGCCGACAACACCGCAAGTGTATGAAATACCGCTGCTGATCTTTCCGCCGTGGATCAACAAATTTTATATTCTGGACCTGACGCCGGAAAAAAGTTTCATCCGCTGGGCCGTTGAACAAAGCCTGACCGTCTATGTCGTCAGCTGGAAAAATGCGGATGAGACAACCGCGGACGTGACGCAGGACAGCTATGTCGAGGAAGGATTCCTGACTGCCCTTGATCAGGTGCTGGCGGATACGAAAGCAGAGGCTGCGCACCTGATCGGATATTGCGTGGCGGGGACAACTTTATCGGCGGTACTGGCGCTGCTTGCGGCGCGCGGCGAAGCGGACAAGGTACGGACAGCCACCTTCTTCACCGCGCAGGTCGATTTCGAGGACGCAGGCGAGCTGAGCGTATTCATCCGCGAGGGCGAACTGGCACTGGCCGACGAGCAGTCGAGAGAGCGCGGCTATCTGGACGGGCGGGCAATGGCCGCGACGTTCAACATGCTGCGGTCCAACGACCTGATCTGGAACTATGTCGTAAATAACTATCTGCTTGGAAAGGATTATTTCCCCTTCGACCTGCTATTCTGGAATTCCGACGCGACCAATGTGCCGGCGAAATGGCATCAAAATTACCTGAAGGACCTTTATCGCGATAATAAGCTGGCAACGCCTGGCGGTATCTCGATCCTGGGAACCCCGATCGATCTGTCGAAGGTTGAAACGCCTGCCTATATTCAGGCCGGCAAGGAGGATCACATTGCCCCGGCGCGGTCGGTGTGGAAGCTGACGAAGCATTTTTCCGGGCCGGTGCGGTTCACGCTGGCCGGTAGCGGCCATATTGCGGGGGTGGTGAATCCGCCCGCTCTCGGCAAATATCAACACTGGACGCTGGACGGCGAATTGCCGGACACAGTCGACGAGTTTGAAAGACTGGCGAAAGAGAACAAGGGCTCCTGGTGGCCGGACTGGATTGCCTGGCTGACGCCGCAGTCAGGCAAGAACGTCGAGGCCCGCAAACCGGGTAAGCGCAAATTGAAGGCCATCGAGGATGCGCCGGGCAGCTATGTGAAGCAGCGCCTCATCTGATGGCAGTGTGCGGTGGGGAGCGGATCGGCCGCTCCCCAACCGTAACCTTGTCGCTTAGCGAGGCCGGGGAAGATTGGGCATCGGGGTACGGCCCGGCCGATCCTTGCGCGCCTGCGGCGCCTGATAGGCGATGGCGCAGTGTGCGTTGCAATAGGGGAAGCCGGGCTCGGACTTATCACCGCAAAAGTGGAATTCCGCTTCGCCCGGATGGCCGATCGGCCATTTGCAGGTGCGCTCGTTCAAATCGAGGAGTGACGTCTTGTCCTTGACCGCCTCCGAAATTCGGGCGGGACGCAGCGGCTTCTTTGGCGCAGGACGGGGCGCGGGTCGTGGATCGTGGATCTGAATGCGCGGCGCTGCCGTGGTCGACTGGTCCACGTCGGAACGGGCGCTGAGCGGCACCTTTGGCACGATAGGGATATCGTCTTCGCCATCTTCCGCCTCTTCGAAATCAGCGGATTGCAAATCGGGCGCCGCGACAGAGGCCGCCACATCTACAGGCGCGGGTGCGGGTGCTGCCTGCGGTTCGGGGCGGGGCGGCTTTGGCGGCTCGGCCTTGACCGGTTTCGCCTCTGCCTTCGCCTTGTCCGGGGCGGGTTTCGAGTCGGTCTTTACCGGCGACGGACGCTTTTCAAGACCCAGCCTGTGCGCCTTGCCGATAACGGCATTGCGGCTGACACCGCCCAGTTCCTCGGCGATCTTCGATGCGGGGTGCCCCTCTTCCCAAAGCTTGGAGAGAATGGCGATACGGTCTTCGGTCCAGGACATGAATAGCCTTCGGTCAATTTCATCTTTACACGCGGCTTGCGGGCGCCGGATCGCCTCACTAGTCGGGCGGGCATGGACCAACCGGCCAACACCATCACGACCACGAAGCACCCGGAACCGGGAGAGCCACTGATCCCGTTCATCAACTGGCGGGGATTGCAGACCCTCTACATGAAGGAGGTGAAGCGTTTCTTCAAGGTGCAGCTCCAGACGATCTGGGCACCGGCGATCACAACATTATTGTTCCTGGCCATCTTCACAGTGGCGCTGGGCCGGGGCGATCGCGAGGTTCTGGGCTTTCATTTCAACGACTTCCTGGCACCCGGCCTGATCGTCATGGGGATGATCCAGAACGCGTTCCAGAACAGCCAGTCCAGCCTGCTGATCGGAAAAATCCAGGGGACCATCGTCGACATATTGATGCCGCCCCTGTCGACCGGGGAATTGCTGGCGAGCTTTATCGCCGGTGCGCTGACACGCGGGTTTCTCGTGGGCCTCGCCGTCTATGGCGCCATGTGGGCCTGGCCGGGGGTGACGCCCTTCATCCGCGAACCCTGGGCGGTCGCCTATTTCGCGATAAGCGGGATGATGATGCTGGCGCTTCTGGGTGTTCTGGTCGGTCTGTGGGCGGATAAGTTCGACCATGCGGCGGCGGTGTCCAATTTCATCGTACAGCCGCTGTCGCTGCTGTCCGGTACATTCTACCTGATCGACAGGTTGCCGCCGCTGGCGCACGATATCAGCCTGGGCAATCCGTTCTTCTATGTCATTGACGGGTTTCGCTATGGCTTCCTCGGCGTTGCCGACGGACCGATCATGCAAGGGGTCATTGTCCTGGCCGCGATCAACATCCTGATGCTGGGCATTTGTTACTGGGCGCTGGAAAGCGGCTGGCGGATCAAGACCTAGCCTGCCTTCAGCTCCAATATGTCGAGCGCCGATTCATAATAGGGTTGCGGTTGTACGAGACGGTAGTGCCCCTGCCCTAGCCTTTCGACCACTGCGACGACATTGCGATCCGTAATCGCGCCATAGGCGATACCGCCCTGCTCCTCACCCAGAAGGGTGCCGCCAAGAAAAACGCCGTCGGCGAAGATGCGGCCCGTCTGGCGCTGTGACCCGGTTTCCTTCACCACCCAGACCTGCCCCTCATCGTCAAACACGCGGCAGCGGAACCAGTCATAGGCGATGCCGCCAAGCTGCTCCATGCCGAGCTTGATCGTGCGGCAGCGATAAGTGCCGATTTCAGGAACAGCGCGCGTAGCGTCGCCAGGCTGCAGGAGCGCGCCCTCCTGAGCGACCAGATCGGCATTGGCGTAGGCCGTTACCTCCAGCGCGCGTTGCCAGGTGGAGTCGAGATTTTCCAGCCTCTGCCTGTCTTCTGGAAGGATGACCGCCTGCCAGGTGCCAGCCTTTGGAACGACAGTGGCAGCCTCTACCCCGCGCTCTGGCGACGGCGACGCACAGGCGGCAAGTGCGGCGGAGAGGAGGAGTGCGGCAATCTGTTTCATGCCGTAGTGAACGCGCAACATATGTTTCGGCTCCCATCCGATATGACGCGGTTTGACTTGACCATGGCCCACCCCTTAATTCGGCACCGGGAAAGGTGGCCGCTCGTGCCGCCTTTTTGCCTTCGTAAAGCTGCCTTTCAAGGAAGACCGTCATGACCATGCCCGCCCTGATGCCGACCTATGCACGTTGTGAGGTGGAGCCGGTTCGCGGCGAGGGCGCCTATCTGTTTGGCAAGGACGGCAAGAAATATCTGGATTTCGCCAGCGGCATCGCGGTCAACATATTGGGACACAGCCATCCCCACCTGACAAAGGCAATCCAGGATCAGGCGGCGACCCTGATGCATGTCAGCAATCTTTATTCCGTTCCGGCGCAGTGGGAGCTGGCGGAAAGGCTGGTCGACCTGACCTTTGCCGACACGGTGTTTTTTACCAATTCCGGGGTCGAGGCATTCGAATGCGCAGCGAAAACCGCACTGGCCTATCAGCATGTGAACGGCCATCCTGAGCGCAACCGCATCATCACCTTTCACAATGCGTTTCATGGCCGTTCCATCGCGGCGATTTCCGCCACCGCTTCGGAAAAGCTGCGCACCCCGTTCGAGCCACTGCCCGACTGGTGCGATTACGCGCCGTTCAACGATCTGGACGCGGCCAAGGCGCTGATTACCGATGCGACGGCAGGGATCATGGTGGAGCCCATTCAGGGCGAAGGCGGCATCCTGCCCGCGACGCCGGAATTCCTGCGCGGCCTGCGGGCATTGTGCGATGAGCACGACCTGATGCTGATCCTGGACGAGGTACAGTGCGGCGTCGCGCGGACGGGCACGCTGTTCGCCCATGAACAATATGGCATCAAACCCGACATCATGGCCATCGCCAAAGGGATCGGTGGCGGTTTTCCGCTGGGGGCGTGCCTGGCGACGGAAAAAGCCGCCAGCGGGATGACCGTAGGCACGCATGGATCGACCTATGGCGGCAATCCGCTGGCAATGGCGGCAGGGATGGCGGTTCTGGATATCGTAGCGCAGCCGGAATTCCTGCAGCAGGTGCGCGATACGGGCGAGCGGCTGACCGCCGCCCTGACGCAGTGGATCCCCAATCATGACGATCTGTTCGTCGGGGTAAGGGGCGCGGGACTGATGCTGGGCCTGCAAATGACCGAAGCCACGCGCCCCTTCGTAAATTTTGCGCGGCAATTTGGTCTGTTGACCGTGGCGGCGGGTGACAATGTCGTTCGCGTGCTGCCGCCGCTGAACATCGAAGAGAGCCATATTGCCGAATTTACGAGCAAGCTGACCGAGGCCGCGAATGCCTATCGCACCGCCAAGGCGAATGGCGAAATTTCCTAGGACGGATATTCCCGCCGGCACGACTTCGCCGGCTGGGACAAACAGGAGGCAGGCAACCCCATGCCAGATTTCATCGATCTAGATCCCCTGGGCCCGGACGCCGTTCGCGCCATTCTGGACGAGGCGCTGCGCCGCAAGGCCGCGCGCAAGGGCATGCCGAAGGGCGCAGTCGACGCAGACCGGCCATTGGAAGGTTATCAACTGGCCTCGATCTTTGAAAAAAGTTCTACGCGCACCCGTATTTCGATGGAAATGGCCATGCGTCAGCTGGGCGGTTCCGTACAGACGCTTTCGTCTGCCGACATGCAGCTGGGCCGTGGCGAAACCATCGAGGATACGGCGCGCGTTCTGAGCCGGTTCGTCGATGTGATTTCCCTGCGCACCGACCTGCACGAGAAAGTGGAAACGATCGCGGCATTGGCCGATGTTCCCGTTATCAACGCGCTGACCGACAATACGCATCCGTGCCAGATCCTGGCCGATTTGATGACAGTGGAGGAGGAGCGTGGCGGCCCGGTCGACGGGACCGTGTGGGCGTGGCTGGGCGACGGCAATAATGTCAGCCATTCCCTGATCGAGGCGGCGGGCCTGCTGGGCTTCACGCTGCGCCTGTCGACGCCGCCGGCCTATGACCCCGAACCCCGCTATGTCGCGGCAGCCGAAGCGCGTGGCGGCAAGATCGAAGTGATCCGGCACCCCGAAGAGGCGGTGGAGGGTGCCGATGTCGTCGTGACCGACACCTGGGTATCCATGGGCGACACGGATTCGGCGAAGCGACTGGTCGCCTTCAGCGCGTTTCAGGTGACGCCGGAAATGATGGCCCGCGCCAAGCCCGACGCCATATTCCTGCACTGCCTGCCCGCCCATCGCGGTGAGGAGGTATCCGCCGAAGTGATCGATGGGCCGCAATCCCGCGTGTTCGAGGAGGCGGAAAACCGCGTGCACGCGCAGAAGGCCGTGCTGCTGTGGTGCCTGGGGAAACTTTAGGGCGGGAAACTTTCGGGCGGAAAACTCTAAGGCTGTATTGCGGCGCAACCCTTCCTAAATAGCAGGGCATGACGATCACCGCCGCCGTGCACGCCCCCTCACCCGAAGACAATCGCGTTCTGGGATTTACCATTCCCGCCCATTCCGGGCGCGGCCGCGCCATGCGGCTGGGCGATACGCTGGGCGTTATCCTGTCCGCGCATGATTATCCGTCTGTTGCCGCGAAAGCGCTGGGCGAGGCACTGATTCTGACGGCGCTGATCGGATCCGCGCTGAAAGGCGAAGGCGCGCAGACAACGGTGCAGGCAAAGGCGGATGGCGGCGCCATCGGCCTGATCGTCTGCGACTATCGCGCCGGCGAATTGCGCGGTTATCTGCAGTTCGACGCCGAGGCGCTGACCCAATTGTCGGATGGCGCGGACCTGCCGCAATTATTCGGTGAAGGCTATCTGGCCGTAACCATCGATCCCGCCGAGGGGAAAGAACGCTTTCAGGGCATCGTCCCGCTGGAAGGGGCGAATTTGTGCGAAGCCTTTCAGCATTATTTCGAATCCTCCGAACAGATCCCGACGGTCTTGCGCGCCGGAGTGCGGCAGGACGAAACAGGCGCCTGGCATGCCGGCGGCATATTGGTGCAGCACCTGCCGCGCGGAGAGCAGGACCGCGAGCGCCTGCATGTCGCCGATGACCGCGAGGACTGGACGCATCTGCACGCGATCACGGCGACCGTTTCCGCCGCCGAACTGACCGACCCGGACCTGTCGCTGGAAGCGCTGCTGTGGCGGCTGTTCCATGAGGACGAAGTTCGGTTGCTGCCGCCGACGCCGCTGTCGCGCGGGTGCCGCTGCTCCGCCAGCCATATAGAGGACCGGCTGGGCGCACTGCCGGAGGATCACCGCGCCGACCTGCGCGACGATGACGACAAGGTTCGCGTCGATTGCGAATTCTGCGCGAAGCAGTTTGTCGTGGCGATCTGATCCAAACCAGACTGCCGGTTGAAACCGTCAGCCGAGAAGATGTGGCAATATCCAGGCAGAAAGTGTTGAAATAGCAAGGATCACCAGAAGGTTCAGCACGAGCCCAATCTTCGCCATGCGGGAAATGGAGATCGCCCCCGAGGCATAGGCAATCGCGTTCGGACCGGTCGCCATGGGCAGCATGAAGGCGCAGCTGGCCGCCGCCGCCACGGGTAAGGCGAGGTAGAGAGGGTCGTCGCCACCCGCCAACGCCACGGCACCGATGACAGGCATCAGGGCGCTAGCCGTCGCTACATTGCTGGTCACCTCGGTCCAGAAAATGACGAATGCGACCATCACGCCGATCAGCAGGATGAGCGGCAGGGCGTTCACCACCTCTAGCCGGGCGCCCATCCAGTCGCCGAGACCGGTTGCGGTGATGGCGGCGGCAAGGCTGAGCCCGCCGCCGAAAAGCAGGAGGACGCCCCAGGGAATGCGTTCCGCCTCTGGCCAGGTCAGCAGCGCCCGCCCCTCCCCCGTGCCGCTGGGCACAAGAAAGAACAGGATCGCGCCGGCAATGGCGATCCAATGATCGGTCACTGCCGCCAGCGGCCTGGTGCCGAACAATTCGAGTTCGTTCATCGGCTGCCGCAGAATCCAGGCGAGCGCGATAATCGCAAAGGTGAGCGCGACCCGGCGTTCCGGCGTACTGATCGGCCCCAATTTGCGCCGCTCCTCTGCAATGACGTCGCGCGCGGGCGCCTCTGCACTGCTGCCCACATTCAGCGATATCCGGGTGAGAACCAGCCAGGCGAGCGGCAGGACGGTGGCAACGACCGGAACGCCGTAGCTCATCCAGTCGGTAAAACCGATCGTGCGGCCGAATTCATTTTCGATGTAACCCAGCACGATTAGATTTGTCGGCGTTCCGATCGGTGTGCCGACGCCGCCAATCGAGCAGCCATAAGCGACGCCAAGCAGCAGGGCGATCGACGCTGGCGCCGTATTCCACCCTTTCCCACCGATGCGCTGTGCCACCGACAAGGCAATGGGCGTCAGCATGATGGCGGTGGCGGTATTCGATATCCACATGGACAATAGGGCGGCCGCCAGCATGAAGCCGCCCACCATGGCCGCCGGGCTGCTGCCTGCCTTATAAACCACGGCAAGAGCGATGCGCGCATGCAGATTCCAGGCGGCGACCGACTGCGCGATAATAAAGCCGCCAAGTAGCAGCAGGACGATGGGGCTGGCATAGGCAGGCGCCGCAGCGGCGAAATCCATCACACCGAACAGCGGCAGGATAATCAGCGGCAGCAAGGAGGTCACCGGAATCGGAACGGCCTCCGTCACCCACCAGATCAGCATGAGGACGCCGAGCGCCGCAACCGTCCATGCCTCTGGCGAAAGGCCCGCAGGAGCGGGGATCAGCCGCAGAACGGTGAAGGCGATCAGACCCGCCACGATCCACAGCGGACGATACGTCATAGCGGCAGGACAGAGAGGGCGGCCCGCTCTACATTATCGAGCAGTGCCTTTAATTCGCGAACCTGATCATCGCCCACATGACGTTCGATGCGCGCATCGAGCGCCTGAACCTGCGGCATGATACGCTGGTAGAGCGCCCTGCCCGCTGTCGTGGTGGTCAGAAGCTGGGAACGGCCATCATTGGGATTGGGCGTACTTTTCAGAAAGTCGCGTTCCCGCAGCGCCTGTGTCGCGCGGCTGACAGTCACCTTGTCCATGCGGGTACGGGCGACGACCTCTCTTTGTGGCAGGCCGTCTTCTTCGGCAACGACGGCAAGAACACGCCATTCCGCCATTTTCAGGCCGTCGCCTTCGTAACTGGAGGCGATGACGCGGCTGACAAGGTTTGAGACGACAGAGAGCCGATAGGGCAGGAAATCCTTGAGGTGCAGCAGATCGGGGCCATCGGTCATCCAGCGAGGGCTAGCATAGAGACCGGATTGACAAGAAGCGGCATTTTGGTTACATTTGAAACCTGTTTTCCAAACGTCATTCTTCAGGAGCCGCCCATGTCCGATATACACGCCAACCCCGCCGGTCTCGACGGTTTCGAATTCCTGGAATTCGCAGGCGAGTCCGAAAAGCTGGACAAGATGTTCCGCCAGATGGGCTTTACAGCGGTCGCCAAGCACCGGTCGAAGGATGTGACCCTGTACCGCCAGAACGGCATCAACTTCCTGTTGAACGCGGAGCCGCGCTCCCCCGCATCCTATTTCGCGGAGGAACATAATGAGGGCGCCTGCGCCATGGGATTCCGCGTGAAGGATGCCGCCGCCGCCTATGAGCACGCGCTCGCCAATGGAGCGGAGCCGGCCGAGCAGGAAACCGGCTGGATGGAACTGCGCCTGCCCGCCATCCGTGGCATCGGCAACAGCCTGATCTACTTCATCGATCGTTATGGCGAGGAAGCGAACATCTACGACATCGACTTCCGTTATTTCGACGGCGTCGACAGAAATCCCGAGGGCGCGGGGCTGGAGATCATCGATCATCTGACGCACAACGTCTATCGCGGCCGCATGAAATTCTGGGCCGATTTCTATGAAAAGCTGTTCAATTTCCGTGAAATCCGCTTTTTCGACATCAAGGGCGAATATACCGGCCTGACGTCGAAGGCGTTGACCGCGCCCGACGGCAAGATCAAGATCCCGCTGAACGAGGAATCCAAGGAGGGCGGCGGCCAGATCGAGGAGTTCCTGATGGACTTCAATGGCGAGGGTATCCAGCACATCGCGCTGGCAACCCCGGATATTTACGCGACCATCGATCAGCTGCGCGAAAATGGCCTGCCCTTCATGACGCCGCCGCCGGAAACCTATTATGAGATGCTGGCCGACCGCCTGCCGGGGCATGGCGAACCAGTGGACGAGATGAAAGCGCGTGGGCTGCTGCTTGACGGATCGACGGAAAATGACGATCCGCGCCTGCTGCTGCAGATCTTCACCGGCAATCTGATGGGACCGGTCTTCTTTGAGATCATTCAGCGCAAGAAGGACGAAGGCTTTGGCGAGGGCAATTTCAAGGCCCTGTTTGAATCCATCGAGCGCGACCAGATGGAGCGCGGCGTTCTGAAGGCGAACGCTTAAAATGTTGACCGGCTTCGGAAATCATCACGCATCTGAAGCCATTGAAGGTGCGCTGCCGGTCGGACGCAACTCTCCGCAGGAGGTGCCGTTCGGACTATATGCAGAGCAATTGTCGGGGACGGCCTTCACGGCGCCCCGACATGAAAATCTGCGGTCTTGGCTGTATCGCATGCGGCCGAGTGCGTCGCATGGCGCCTACACGCCCTATACCGGCGCTGACCGGCTGGCCTCGGGACCGTTCACCGAGGCGCGGGTCAGTCCCAACAGGCTGCGCTGGGATCCGATCGAGACGGTCGGCGGCGATTTTGTCGACAGCCTGACCAGCTATGCCGGATCGGGCACGCCCGACGCACAGCATGGCCTGGCGGTGCATCATTATGGCACGGACCGGGACATGAAGGACCGCGCATTCGTAAATGCCGATGGCGAAATGCTGATCGTGCCGCGCGCAGGCCGTCTCTCCCTTCGCACGGAATTCGGCGTTCTGGATGTCGAGCCATTGCAGATCGCCGTGATCCCGCGCGGCGCCCGCTTTTCCGTATCGCTGCCCGATGGCAAGGCACAGGGCTATATTTGCGAGAATTACGGCGCCCCCTTCCGCCTGCCCGAGCTGGGACCGATCGGATCAAACGGACTTTCCAATGCCCGCGATTTCGAATCGCCGGAGGCCGAGTTCGAGGATCGCGACGTCTCCTTTGAAATCGTGCAGAAATATCTAGGCGGTCTATGGACGGTGACGCTGGACCACAGCCCCTTTGACGTGGTGGCATGGCACGGCAATCTGGCGCCCTATCGCTATGATTTGCGCCGGTTCAACACGATGGGGACGGTCAGCTATGACCATCCCGACCCCAGCATCTTTACCGTCCTGACCAGCCCGTCCGATACCGAAGGGACGGCGAATTGCGATTTCGTCATCTTCCCGCCGCGCTGGATGGTGGCGGAGGACACGTTCCGCCCGCCCTGGTTCCACCGCAATATCATGTCGGAGTTCATGGGCCTGATCCATGGCGATTATGACGCGAAATCGGGCGGCTTCGCCCCCGGCGGCGCCAGCCTTCACAATATGATGTCGGGGCATGGCCCGGACGCGGAATCCTATCGCAAGGCCGTCGCGAAAGATCTGGTGCCTGAAAAGATCGACGACACGATGGCGTTCATGTTCGAAAGCCGATACCCGTTTCGCCCGACGACTTGGGCGATGGAAACACCGCTGCTGCAGCCGGATTACGACGCCTGCTGGGACGGCTTCAGCAAGGCCCGCTTACCGTAATCGTCAGTCTTTTCGCAGCCTTGCATTGCGGCGGCGTTCCCGGATCGTCGCCACAATGGCAAGTATGATTCCGACGCCGAGACCAATGAGAAAGCCCGCCGACGGCTGATAAGTGGCGATGCCGATGGCCGCGCCAATGATGACACAGAGCGCGAGAAGAATTCCGGCCGCGCTCATCGGACGAATCTCCCCGCACCGCGGGCCGCTGCTCCGCTTGTCCCAAATTGATACGGCTGAAGCGCCTGTTCGGACATTTTCACTGAGCGTTCTTCCCGTTTTTCATATACTTACTATTATGGCACGTGGCTTGCAACGGCTTCGCATATCCGAACTTTCGCCGGGGACGAGAGCCATGCACCTGCAAGCCGTAAACGACCGCCATTCCTTTGACGAGGCAGCGCTTCTTGTCGAGCGTTTCGGCGATGATGCCGTCCTGGAGGCGGCGAGCATCGCAGACCGCCACTTGAACGCCGGGGATTCGTCCAGCTTTGCACGGTGGCGCCAGGTGGAACGCGCCGTTCTCATGCTTCAACTCGTCGATGTGGTCGGCGAGGTTCACTGAGTCTGGCGGGGCCCGCCTGCGGATGGCGGGCGCCCATTCTTTCCAGACGCAATAGCGCGCCCAGAGTCGTCGCCACCTGCGCCCGAACGGCGTCGTCGTCGATGCCGAGTTCTGCCTCCAGATGGTCCGACACCAGCGCGTGTCCCAATGCGGGCAACATCACTGCCAGCGTAACGCGCGCCGAATCTATCTTTCGGCGTCCGGGTACTTCGCCCGTCAGAGCTTCGACCAATTCCCCCACGGCAGCGTGAAAGGGTGCAAGGTCGGCCGGCTTTCCCGACAGCATTACCCACGCGATAAGACGCGTCGCCCCGCCGCCGCCGAACGCGTCGAACACGGTATCGACGATTTCCCGCGTGGTCGCGCGATGATCGCGTAATTCCGCCGCCAGATGCTCGACGATGCCGGTTAGCTCCCTCGTCATATCGCCGATCAGCGCGCTGTGCAGGCCGCCCGCAGAACCGAAATGATGCGTTATGTTGCCATGCGTCATGCCCAGAGCCTTGGCCACCGCCTGCAACGTAACGGCCTGCGGACCCTCCGCGATCAGCAAGGCACGGGCGGCAATTATTGCATCGGCGCGCACTTCCGCTGCCGCACGGCGGGTCTTACGAATCCTTATTGGCATCGGTGCTAATTGCCTTAGGGTAGCCATCATGAACTTTGCGCAAATCGACTACCCCCTCGCCATTCAACCTTCGCATATCGACCATATGGGCCACGTCAATAATGCCGTCTACCTGAACTGGGTGCAGGAAGCAGTGATTAAGCACTGGGAAAAATTCGCGCCTGACGATGCACAGGCACGGTATTTGTGGGTCGCCCTGAAACACAGCATCACATATCGAAAAGCGGCATTTCTGAGCGATAATCTGATTGCGAGCGTAGCACTGGAAAAGGTTAAGGGGGTCCGCGCCTTTTACCGGACGGCGATCAAACGCGGCGAGGAGGTGCTTGCCGAGATCGACAGCACCTGGTGCTCTGTCGATGCCGAGTCACACCGCCCCGCCCGCGTGGCGGCGGACGTCGTTCGCCGCTTTCAGCGCGACTGAAACTGCGGGATCAGGGGTGCGGCCCGCCGGTGAACGTGTCGCTGTGCGTCCGGTCTGATGCAGCCTGTGACTGCGAATGGGATTTTCCGCGCATTTTGCGGTAAAGTGCAAGGCCGCCCATCAGGGCAAGACCGCCCATAGCGGCACCCCGGAAGCGGCGGGAGGCGAGGCCATAACCCAATGCGGCGCCAACCGGGCCACCCACCGAAGTGCCAACCGCGCTGGCAGCCTTACGTCCGATCGTGGCGCCGATAATCTTCCCTAGCATATTCTATTCCTTTTTTATGTATCTGCCAAAGGAAAGCCCGAAGCCGTCGTCCGGTTCCCGATTAGAAGAGCAGACGCACGGCAAGAAACCCGCCAACGAACAATATGCCGAGGGCCATGGTGATCAAACCGAAATGCCGGTCGAGCAGCGCCTTCATCGGTTCGCCAAAATACTTCAGCAGCCCGGCCAGAAGAAAAAACCGCGCGCCGCGCGCGACCAGGCTGGCCGCCAGCATTGTGTAGATCGACAGCCCGGTCGCACCGCTGGCGATGGTGATGACCTTGAACGGGATGGGCGTGAATCCGGCAAGCAGCACGATCATCACGCCGCGTTCGTTGAATTCCGCACTGATCGTCGCAAACTGATCACGCACGCCATAGACGTCGAGCAGCCAAACGCCGACCGTCTGGAAAAAACTGGCACCTATCATCCATCCGAGCGCGGCCCCTGCCACCGAGGAGAGTGTCGCGATGAGGGCAAAGCGTATCGCCCGGTGGGGCCGCGACAACGCCATCGGCGCCAGCAGTATATCTGGCGGAATAGGAAAGAAGCTTGATTCCATGAAGGAAATCAGGGCCAGCCAGCGCTCCGCAAGGGGGTGCGCCGCCTTTGCAAGCGTCCAGTGGTAAAGCCGTCTCAACATGGTAGGAGCCGCTAGCGACTGCGTGGGCGCTGGTCCATGTTAAAACCATGCAACCATTTCGGTCGCCGGGCGTCTTTCATGTGGGTTATTGTAAATGCGATGCGGGGGAAGCATCATCCTGACAGGTAGAACGGTTCTTCTCGTCGAAGACGAGATACTTATTGCGATGGATATCGAGGCAGAACTGGAGGAGCGCGGCGCTATCGTCCGCGGTCCTGTAACCAGGCTGAGCGAAGGTTTGCCGATTGTCGCGGATAGCGACCAGCATGTCGACGTAGCCATTCTGGACATTAATTTGCAGGGCAAGGAGGTTTATCCGATCGCCGAAGTGCTGGTGGCGCGCGGGATACCCTTTCTGTTCCATACCGGCCATGGGGAGGCGGAGCGGCTTCGGGCGCGCTTCTCGGACGCGCCGGTGTGCAACAAGCCGGTGCAGACCGAGTTCCTGGTCGACGAAGTCGAGAGGCTGTTGAACCTGCGGCCCTGACAGCGGCCGAGCCGCGCTAGCGTTCGCGAATCCGCAAGGCGGCCGCTGCGGCGAACGGAGCGAGTGCCGTCAGGAAAAGGCTGGCGGCGGCCACCAGCCGTACGGCGTTGCCCGAGCCGAAGATCAAAATGGGAAGCGTCAGCGGAAGGGCGAGGATACCCGCGATTGCTGCACCGCCCCGCGCGCCGGAGATCAGCGCGGCAGCAATGACGCCCACAGCTGCCAGCCCAATGCTGCCAACCGCCAGGATGAGGAGCAGTGATACGGGCGCGCCGATGAGGCCCATCGAGAGAAGCGCCGCCGCAAGAAGAGCGGGCCCGAAACCCAGCCAGTGCGACAGGATGCGCGCCGCCATGATCGCTTCCAGGCTGAGCCCGCCGATCCTTAGCTGATCAACGGTGCCGTTCCTGACGTCCTGTTCGATCAAGGTGCCGACCGGCAACAGACTGGCCAGCAGGGCGGCGACCCACAGCATGCCGGGCCCAATGCGTGCAAGGAGTCGCGCATCGGGTCCTACGGAAAAGGCGGTCAGGCTGATGACGATGATGAAAAACAAAGCGGGGATCAGCGCTTCTGCCGGCTGAATGCCGCGACGGATCAACCGGACAATCGTCACGCAGCATCGCCCAGGCGAAGGATTTGCGCATCATTCAGAATAGTTTCGCCGTGCGTTGCCATGACGACCATACCGCCCGCCTGCCGGAATTCAGCAATGGCGGCAGAAAAGCTGGCGAGGGAGCCGGCATCAAGGCCGACACCGGGTTCGTCCAACAACCAGATTGCGGTCCGCTGTCCCACGAGGCGCCAAAGGGCCGCACGCCGCTTCTGTCCCTGCGACAACGTACCGAGACGGACGTCGAGAAGCGGGCGCAGCCCGAAATCGGGGCGGTCCGGTCCGGGAACCTGCCCCAGCCAGAACGTCAATTCCTGCCGCAGCGTGTGATCTGTCGAAAAGCCATTATCGTGGCCTACCCAGCCAATGCTACCCGACCGGTCAATCGTACCTGCATAGGGCGGAAGAAGGCCGGACAATATCCGCAACAGGGTGGACTTGCCCGAACCGTTTGCCCCCTCAAGGCGAATGGCATCGCCCGGCATCAGATCAATGTCTAGGTTGCGAAACAGGAGCCGGTCCCGGCGAACGGCTGCCACGCCGCGGGCCAGCAGGAAAGTGCGCTGCACCGGCGTCACGCGGCCGGGGCCGCGCCGCAAAAACTATTCGGCAGGCAGGACATCCAGGGACTCGGGGCCGCTGTCGGCAGGGGCGCCGCCCATGCCGGATAGCCCCATCTCTCTGGCGCGGCGAACCTCCTCTGGCGCGATGCCGAGCAATTCAACCTCGAACATGAGATCGGCATTGGGCGGAATGGTGTCGCCCGCGCCGGTCGCGCCGTAGCCAAGTTCGGACGGAATGAAGAAGCGATATTTCGAATCCACACCCATCAGCTGCAGCCCCTCGGCGAAGCCGGGGATCACCTGCGAGACGGCAAAGGGAGCCGGCTCGCCACGCGCATAGCTGGAATCGAACACCGTGCCATCGGCAAGGCGACCTTCATAATGCACCAGAATCAGGTCGTCGGCCGTGGGCTTCTGCGCACCTGCGGGCGCTTCCCGCAGGACCTGATATTCCAGACCGCTGTCCGTTTCCGTGCGCAGCATGGAGGAGGTGCCGACACAGGAAAACAGCGCCATGGCCACCGCCGCCAGCGCGAGCAGGCCGAGCCAGAAACCGGCACCGTGCTGCCGAATCTTATTTTCGGGCGCCGGATCGGCGATCGTCGAACGCTTGGCCATCTTACGCATCAGCCTTCAATGTCGAACTTCAGGGACGCCTAGCGGATGCCGTCGCGTTCCTCGCGCTTGCGCTCCAGCTTCCGGGCGCGGCGTATCGCGGCAGCACGCTCACGAGCGCGCTTTTCCGAAGGCTTTTCATAATGACGACGCAACTTCATCTCGCGATAAACGCCTTCGCGCTGCAGCTTCTTCTTCAGTGCGCGTAGCGCCTGATCGACATTATTATCGCGAACGATGATTTGCATATGAGGTCGTCACTCCAAATTCTTATCTGATCGGCACAAAAGCGTACCTTGGCCGCCGGGCACACCCGCCAGCAGAGCGCGCGCGACATACCAATGACGCGTGAAGTGCGCAAGCTGTTCCCGTATTCGCCCTGCGCCGCAACAGCGGATCGTGGTTTCCCGGCAACGCCCGGCCGCGATCATGCGGTCAGGCTGGCCGTCTCTACACCGGGAATGTCCATAATGCGATGGGCAAGTTCCGTGTCGGTCTTTATGCCACCGCCTAGCCGGATACGGGCAACGCCTCCGCGCTCCAGAGGCAGGTCGATCAGGACACTGCCCTGCCCGTGCTCCTTCGGCAATGCCGCAGGAAGCGAATCCACCGCGGCGATATCGTCCAGCGTCACAAGCATGCAGGCGGTGTTGCCGCCGGCAATGGATGAGAGCGGCACCGCGCTGCGGATGGCCAGACGCGGCCCCTCGTCGCTGCCCCAGCTAAGCTGCGCGCGGACAAGCAAGCATTCGCCGGAACTGGCCGCCTCCTGCAGCGCCGCCTTCGCGTCATCGTCATAGGCACTGGCGAGATATTGCCCGCCCTGGTCGGACAGCGTCGCAAATACATATTTGTCGCCCCCCTTTTGCGGCATGCGCCAGCGAAAGGAATCGACGATCGCGCCCATGGTCACGACTTCCCTGGAACCCGGCGCTCCGCCGCGTTCCAGAAGCTGCGAATAGGTGCGCGCCCGCTGTGCATCGAGGACATGCTGCCACGCGGACAGCGGGTGCGCGGCGAAGAAGAAGCCGAAAGCCTCCCGCTCCCGCGCCATTGCTTCGGCCAGCGACCATTTCTCTACACCCTTAGGGGCCATGAGAGCGATGCCGCCGCCGCCACCGCCATCGCCGCCGAACAAAGCCCCCTGATTGGTGCGGCGCGCCTCCGCAGCGCTGTTTGCGGCAGCGAGAATGGATTCGGCCATCGCATGTGCGGCGGCGCGGTTCGGTTCCAGATCGTCGAATGCGCCCGCGGCGATCAACTGTTCGATCTGCCGCTTGTTAAGGAGTTGCGGATCGACACGGTTCGCAAAATCGCCCAGCGAGGCGAAGGGGCCGTTGGCCTCCCGCTCTGCCACGATGGTCTGCATCGCCCTGAGTCCGACACCCTTCAGCGCGGCGAGCGCCCATCGCAGGCTGCGCGTGCCATCCTCGTTCTTTTCAACAGTGAAGTCGGCACCCGATTTATTGATGTTCGGCGGGCGGCATTCAATGCCGCCCTTGCGCGCATCCTCAAGGAATATGCACAGCTTGTCGGTGAGGGCCAGATCGAAGGCCATGGAAGCGGCATAGAATTCCGCCGGATAATAGGCCTTTACCCAAGCCGTATGATAGCTGACCAGCGCATAGGCGGCGGCGTGGGACTTGTTGAAACCATAGCCAGCAAATTTCGCGACCAGATCGAAGATCCGGCCCGCCTGGTCCGCGTCGACGCTGCGTTCCTTTGCGCCGGACAGGAAGCGGACGCGCTGTGCATCCATTTCCTCCTTCTTTTTCTTGCCCATGGCGCGGCGGAGAAGATCAGCCTCCCCCAGGGAATAGCCGGCCAGTTCCTGCGCGACCTGCATCACCTGTTCCTGATAGATGATGACGCCGTAGGTTTCGGTCAGATACTGTTCTAGCCGGGGATGCAGATAATCCGGTTCCTCCAGCTTGTGCTTACGCCGTGCGAAGGATGGGATATTGTCCATCGGACCCGGCCGGTAGAGCGAGACGAGCGCGATGATATCCTCGAACTTGTCGGGCTTTACCTGCGCCAGCGCGGAACGCATGCCGGGGGATTCCAGCTGGAACACGCCAGCCGTGTCGCCGCGGGTGATCAGCTCGTAGACCTTTGGATCGTCCCAGGTCAGGGCGTCTAGGTCTATGTCTTCGCCGGTGGACTTCTTTATCAGCTCCTTGGCGCGCTGCAGCACGCTGAGTGTCTTCAGGCCCAGAAAGTCGAATTTGACCAGGCCGGCCTGCTCGACATATTTCATGTCAAACTGCGTGACCGGCATATCGGAGCGCGGATCGCGATATAGCGGCACCAGCTCCGCCAGCGGACGATCGCCGATGACCACGCCCGCCGCGTGCGTCGACGAATGGCGCGGCATGCCCTCCAGCTTCAGCGCAAGGTCGATCAGGCGGCGAACGTCTGGATCCTGCTTCCGTTCGCGCCGCAGGTCCGGATTCTCCTCCAGCGCCGTTTTCAGGTCCTGTGGATTAGCCGGATTATTGTCGATCATCTTGGCCAGACGGTCGATCTGACCAAAGGGCATCTGCAGGACACGGCCGACGTCCTTCAGAACGGCGCGCGCCTTCAGCTTTCCGAAGGTGATGATCTGCGCCACCTGCCCCTCGCCATATTTGCGCTGGACATAGCGAATGACCTCGCCGCGCCGGGTTTCGCAAAAGTCGATGTCGAAGTCGGGCATCGACACGCGTTCGGGGTTGAGGAAGCGTTCGAAGAGCAGGCCGAGCCTGATAGGATCGAGATCGGTGATGGTCAGCGCCCAGGCGACGACCGAGCCTGCACCCGAGCCGCGGCCCGGACCGACGGCGATCCCTTCCGCCTTTGCCCATTGGATGAAATCGGCAACGATCAGGAAGTAACCGGGAAATCCCATGGATTCGATGATGCCGAGTTCATAGTCCAGCCGCTTTTCATAGACTTCCCGGTCGGCATCGGGGCTGCGCTCCAGGCGTTTTGCCAACCCCTCCCGCGCCAGCCGTCGCAGTTCTGCCACCTCCCCCTGCAGATCTCCGGCCACGCTGGGCAGGATCGGCGACCGCTGCGGTGCCATCACGGCGCAGCGGCGCGCTATCAGCGCGGTATTGGCAATCGCCTCCGGCAGATCCTCGAACGCCCGGCGCATCGCCTCCGGCGGTTTCAGCCAGCAGCCGGGATTGGAACGGCGGCGGTCGGCGGTGGCGATCTTTGCCCCGCTGGCGATGCAAAGCATTGCGTCATGGGCGGAGCTGAACGCCTCCTCCGGGAAACAGGCCGGATTGGTGGCGACCAGCGGCAGGTTCCGTTCGTGTGCGAGGGTGATCAGGGCAAGTTCCGATCGCCGCTCTATCTCATCGCCAGTGCGCGCGATCTCGATATAGAGGCGGTCTGGAAAGATGCGCTCCAGTTCCGCCAGATAATCGGTTGCCGCCTTGTCCTGCCCCTCTGCCAGCAGCCGCGCCAGCGCGCCATCGGCGGCAGCGGTCAGGGCGATCAGCCCCGCAGATTTCGCCTCTAGCTGATCAAGCGTGACATGCGGCCCCTCGGCTGGCTCGCTGCCCAGATGAGCAGTGGAAACCAGCGAAATCAGATTGGCATAGCCGCCCTCGTCCTGCGCAAGGATCACGAGCGAATCTATTGGCGCGCGCGCACCGATCTGGCGCGTGCCGGGCCGTTCGACGGAAATGAGCGCTCCCAGGATCGGCTGAACGCCGGCAGCGGCGAGTGCCTGCGAAAAATCCATGGCGCCGAACAGAACGTCGCGGTCGGTAAGCGCCGCCGCCGGCATGCCGTGCGCAGCGCAGATTTCCGCAATCGCCTTTGGATACATTGCGCCCTCCAGCATGGAATAGGCGGACTGTATGCGTAGGGGGACGTAGGGAGTTTCGGGAGAAGGCGAGGAAATCGGCGCTGCGCTCATCCCGTCATGCTAGCCTCAAGGCGCTCGAAAGGACACCCGATTCTAGATGTCGCGGCGACCCGGGAGGGGCCAGCCGCGACATATAAGAGAGCCTATTTTGCGCGCAAAATGTCGCGGCCGGCATAATGCGCGGCTTCGCCCAGTTCTTCCTCGATCCGCAGAAGCTGGTTGTACTTCGCGAGCCGGTCCGACCGCGCAAGGCTGCCCGTCTTGATCTGGCCGCAATTGGTGGCGACGGCGAGGTCGGCAATCGTCGAATCCTCCGTCTCGCCCGAGCGGTGCGACATGACCGAGGTATAGCCCGCGCGGTGCGCCATATTCACGGCATCCAGCGTTTCGGAAAGCGTGCCGATCTGGTTGACCTTGATCAGGATCGAATTGGCGGCCCCTCTCTCGATACCGGTTTTCAGGCGCGCGGGATTGGTCACGAACAGATCGTCGCCAACCAGCTGGACCTTGTCGCCGATGCGCTGCTGCAGGGCGACCCAGCCGTCCCAGTCGTCCTCGTCCATGCCATCCTCGATCGACAGGATGGGGTAGTCGGCGCTCAGCTTGGCCAGATAGGCGACCTGTTCATCGACGCTTCGCGTCACGCCCTCGCCCGCATAATGATAGGCGCCGTCCTTGTGAAATTCGGTCGCCGCGCAGTCGAGGGCCAGCATGACCTCTTTCCCCGGTTCGAAACCGGCATCACGTACGGCCGCCATGACGTAATCCAGCGCCGCCTCTGCGCTGGCGAGATTTGGAGCGAAGCCGCCCTCGTCCCCCACGGCGGTCGCGAGGCCGTCCTTGGCCAGCGCCGCCTTCAGCGTGTGGAAGATTTCAGTGCCCCAGCGCAGCCCCTCTGAAAAGGTCTCGGCGCCCACGGGCATGATCATGAATTCCTGAAAGTCGATGGGATTGTCCGCGTGCGCGCCGCCATTGACGATGTTCATCATCGGCACAGGCAGGACGTTTGCCGCCGTGCCGCCGACATAGCGATAAAGCGGCAGGCCGCGTGCATTCGCCGCCGCCTTCGCATTGGCTAGGCTGACGCCCAGAATGGCATTCGCGCCCAGCCGCCCCTTATTTTCCGTGCCGTCGAGCGAACGCATGGCGGCGTCCACTTCAAGCTGATCCTCTGCTTCGGCGCCCAGAAGCGCGTCGAGTATTTCGCCATTGACCGCATCAATTGCCTTGCCGACGCCCTTGCCCAGCCAGCGGCTCTTGTCGCCATCGCGCACTTCAACAGCCTCGTAAGCGCCGGTCGACGCGCCGGAGGGGACGGCCGCGCGGCCCTGGCTGCCATCTTCGAGAAGGACGTCGACTTCGACCGTCGGATTCCCCCGGCTGTCGATGATCTGGCGGGCATGAATATCGATGATTGCGGTCATGAATGATCCTTTATCCGAAGGCGTGGTTTGCGGCGCTGTTAGCGGGTGCAGCATCGAAGCTCAACGGCGGCGGAACCGCAGGCACGGCACGGCGTTGCCATGGTAATACAAAGGAAAAAAGAGGACCCATATCCATGCCTGACAATATTCCCGGCGAAACCGTCGTAAGCACCCCCTCCGCTCCCATGGGTGCCACAACCACGCATCCGACCATTTCCCAGCACCAGAATGTTGCCCAGAACGAGTCCTCGCAGGACGAACAATCCGGCGGGCGCCGTCGCGACGAAGTCAAGGGTCAGGCGAAACGGCTGGCGAGCGACGCCGGCAGCAGGGCCCGCGGTGCCGCAGAAGAAGGCAAGGCAAAAGCGGCGGAAAGCGTGAAGTCGCTGGCCAAGTCGACACGTGACGCCGCGAAGCAGTTCGAGGGAACACAGGCATCGATGCTGAGCGGATACGTAAACACGGCCGCAGACAGCATCGACAGGTTCGGCGACACGCTGGACCAGAAATCCGTCGACGAGATTATCGGCGACGCGCGGGAAATCGTTCGCCGTTCACCCGCGATCGCCATCGGGGCCGCCGCCGCAGTCGGCTTCATGATCTCTCGCTTCATCAAAGCGAGCGAGCGGGCCGGCGACACCGAGGCCAACAATACCACCAGCACGACACGCTACGACGCCTAAGTGACTGAGGGGTACAACAAGGAGCCAAGTCTTGGCGAGATGGTCCACGACCTGGCGGAAGCCGGCAGCGATTTGGTTGCTGCTGAGATCCGCCTGGTCGAGGCCAAGCTGGCGCGCCGTCTGACGATTGCAGGCACTTCTGTCCTGTTCATCGCCGCGGGTGGGGCGTTCGGTTTCATCGCCTTGCTGACATTGATGTTTACCCTGGGCGCCCTGTTGGCGACGGCGATGAGCACGGTCGCAGCCGCAGCCATCGTCACGCTGGTCAGCGTGGTTCTGGGAGCCGTACTCTTTCAGATCGGACGAAAGCGCTTTGTCCGCATCTTTGGGGGTACGCCGACAGGATTGGCGAAGTCGCAATGAAGGGCGGAGGCAAGAACACAATCGCCCATTACCGGGCAGAGGCACAAGTCTCGCGGCAGCGGATCGGTGAGATCATCGACGCGATGGAGACACGCCTGTCCCCGGCTCGCCTGATCCACGATGCGACCGAAGCGGCAAAGGGCGAGATCGCAGACCAGGTCGAGGTAGCGCGGAGAACCGTGCAAAAATATCCCGTTGCCGTCGGCTTCCTCGGGGGACTTTTGGGGCTCTTCGCCGCGTGGCGCTTGAGCGATAACGATTAGAATGGAGTTTGATAACATGGACACGAACGACCGGAATACCAGCGACAGTAAAATGGCGAAGGCCAAGGGCACCGTTTCCGGTGCCGCAGACAGCGTGAAGGGCGCCGCAGCATCGGCGCGGGACTACACCACCGAGCATGCACGCGCGGCCCGCGATTACACCACCGACCACGCAAAGGCGGCCAAGGACTATACGGCGCAGAAATACGCCGAAGCGAAGGACTATTCGTCCGACCGCTATGGACGGGCGCGCGACTATTCCAAGGAGAGGTACGAGGCAGCGCGCGAATATGGCGGTGAGAGCTGGGCAAGAACGCAGGAAAGTGCAGCCGCCGCACGGGAACGTACCGCCCGCGAAGTCGAAGCCAATCCGCTGACGGCGGCGGGTCTGGGCCTTCTGGCCGGTGCAGCCATCGGCCTTCTCTTGCCACGCACGCGTCAGGAAAACAGGGCGATCGGCGGCATTCGCGACGGCCTGTTCGATCAGGCGGCGGCGGCAGCGGCAGCGGCGAAAACCGCCGGGCTGGAGCGCGTTGACGAACTGGGCCTGAAAGACCAGGCGAAATCGCACCTGAGTGAGATGAAAGATCAGGCAGTCGAAGCCGCCAAAAGCGCCGGACAGGCAGCAAAAGGCGAAGTCGGCTAAACCCCGGTCGCACCTGGCCCGGAAAAAAGGCAGTCACTCCCCGTTGGGGAACGTGGCTGCCTTTTTTCGACAAAGCCCGGTGAAGCCCGGTATCTTGGGCGGATCGTCGAGGCGGGCGGTCATGGGCTCTTTTCGTGTCCTCGGGCCCATGGATGCGCGCCGTCTTCGGCGGCACTGCTGCGCACCCGCCCGCTCGCCAGATCGATCGACACCGCACCCAGCCTGTTCAATTCGCGGCGCCCCAATCGTAGCCAGCGCGGACGGCACCAGCGTGGCAAATAGCGGTCGCTGATAACGAGATCGCTTTCGCGACATGCAGCTTCAAACTGCGGGCGCGCAATCAGGTCGCGGCTGCGCGTCGCCAGAATGTCCCAGCGGCGCGGGCCGTGCCGCAACAACAGGCGGCACGCAGCGGGCGTACAATCCGCATCTTCCCGATCCTCAAGGCGCGCAACGGCATCGGAACCTGCCGCCCCCGACCACATGGTAGTGATGAAGTCCCCCGCGCGTGGCCGCAACATTGCGATGCTGTCGCCATCGAGATAAGCCAAATGCTTTCCATCCGGGCTGACGAATAAATCCGGCTGCGGCGCGACAAAGGCGATTGCGACCCCGACCGCAGCCGGCAAAATGCCTGCCCACCTGCGCCGACCCTGCCAGATACATATCCATAACCCGCCCGCCACGATGAGCAGAAACGCGCTGACGGGCATGGCCGGAGCCATAGCGACCGCGCCCGGCAGGCCAGACACCCATTCCGCAAGCCCGATCAGAATGTCGATGGTCGCACCCAGCGCTGTGTATACCGGTGCGACCAAGACCGACCCGCCAAGAAGAACGGCGAGGACCAAGAGCGGAATGATCAGGAAACTGGTAAGCGGTATGGCGATCAAATTGGCGCCCGCCCCGAACAGACCCATCTGATTGAAATGGTAAAGGGCAATCGGACCGATCGTCAGTTCCGCGACGATGCCGGTCAGTATCAGGGCGATAATGCCGCGCAGAAATCGGGTCGGCCATCCGCCCTCGCGGTCCGATTGGCTCCAGCGCTTTCCCCAGGTCGATTGATACAACGCCACGATGCCGGTGACGGCGGCAAAGCTGAGCTGGAAACTGGGGCTGAGCAGATAGTCGGGTCGCCAAATCAGAATGACGGTCGCACCTACCGCGACGAGCCGGAGGCTGATCGCCTCGCGGCCGGCGGCCAGGCCTATCAGGACCAGAAGAACGGCGATGCAGGCGCGCACCGTTGGCACCCCCGCCCCGGCAATCAGCGTATAGGCAATCCCCGCCAGTGCGGCGAAGGCGGCGGCAACGATCCGCGCGTCAAATCGCAGAGCGAACCATGGCCAGAGGGTCAATATACGCCGAACGAGCCAAAGCGTACCGCCAACGACGACGGCGATATGCAGTCCGGAGATGGCGATCAGATGCGCAAGACCGCTGTCGCGCATGGCCTCGGTCACTTCAGGCTCGATGCCGCCGCGGTCGCCGGTCACCAACGCGGCAGCAACGCCGCCGGCACGGCCCCCGACCCCCTGCTGCAATTGGCGGGTCAGCGTCGCCCGGAAATTTGCCAGCCAGGCGGAAAATCCCGTCGGCGGCGGCGCAGGCGACAGGACCGTCACATCGCCCAGCGCATAGCCGGTGCCGCCAATCCCCTCGAACCAGGCGCGCCGTGCGAAATGATAGCCGCCGGGAACGCTGGGCCCCGGTGGCGGCGATATCGTGGCCTTCACGGCGATACGCGCACCCGGCCCCAGATCTTCTGGTACGGTGCGAAAGCTCAGGCGAACGGCCATGTCAGGCGGAAAGCCCGCTAGCTGTCCGACCAGCAGCCGGGTTCTGTCGCGAGCGGGCAGATGTTCAACGGCTGCTACCGTGCCCACCAGCTCTACGCCGAAGTGCGTACGCTCCAGTACCGGCGCGGCGACGCGTTCCGCCTGCCACCAGGCGATGCCGACGCCTGCCGCAACCAAAATGCCGCCGATGATAACCAGCCGCGCACCTAGCCCCTCTCGAAACAAGCCGGCCGCAGCGACGGCCATTGCGAGGCAGATGGCGCCAATCCAGCCGGCAGGAGCGGCAATGGCGAACCAGGCGGCAATGCCGGCACCCAGAGCGATCGGAATGAACAAGGGCAGTTGGTGACGTTCTGCCGCCAGCCAATCCTCAAAAGCGGCAAAATGCCGGTCGGCAATCGTTTGAACGGCGCGAACGGCGATGCTAGGCATGGCGCGAAGCTGGCCCCCTTTCCCGCCAGTGTCACCACCTTTAGCCCAGAGGGACCCAATGGAAAGAGGCGCAGCCTCCAGCGATATCGTGACGCGCTTTGCGCCGTCACCGACCGGCTATCTGCATATTGGCGGAGCCCGCACGGCGCTGTTCAATTATCTGTTCGCGCACGCGAATGGCGGAAAGTTCCTGTTGCGGATCGAAGATACCGACAAGGCGCGGTCCACGGATGATGCAATCGCCGCGATTCTTTCCGGCATGCGGTGGCTGAACCTCGATTGGGACGGCGACCCCGTTTATCAATCGCAAAGATCGGACCGTCATGCCGAGGTCGCCCATGCCCTGCTGGAACGGGGTGCAGCCTATCGCTGCTATGCGACGCCCGAAGAGCTGACGGAGATGCGCGAAACCGCGAAGGCCGAGAAGCGTCCGATCCGCTATGACGGGCGGTGGCGCGACCGCGACCCGGCAGACGCGCCGGAGGGTGCGCCCTTCACCATAAGGCTGAAGGCGCCGCAGACAGGCGAGACCACCATTGACGACCTCGTGCAGGGCACGGTCACCGTACCGAATGCGGAACTGGACGACTTCATCCTGCTGCGCTCCGACGGGTCGCCAACCTATATGCTGGCGGTCGTCGTCGACGATCACGACATGGGCGTCACGCACCTGATCCGCGGCGACGATCATCTGAACAATGCGTTTCGCCAACGGGTGATCATAGAAGCGATGGGCTGGCCCATGCCGCAATGGGCGCATGTCCCGCTGATTCACGGCTCCGACGGCGCGAAATTGTCGAAGCGGCATGGCGCGCTGGGCGTGGAGGCCTATCGCGACCTGGGCATTCTGCCAGAAGCGCTGGAAAATTATCTGCTGCGCCTCGGCTGGGGACATGCCGACGAGGACATCGTCGACCGGCCGCGCGCTCTGGAGCTTTTTTCGTTGAAGGGAGTCGGGCGCAACCCGGCGCGTTTCGATACGAAGAAGCTGGAAAATCTGAATGCACACTATATCCGCCAGGCTGATGACGAGCGGCTGGCGAAGCTGGTGGAACCCACCATTTGTGCCGAGCTGGGGCGGGATCTTGATAATCGCTCACGCGAATTGCTGCTGCGCACAATGCCAGAATTGAAACCCCGCGCAAAGAATATCAATGAGTTGGCGGACGGTGCACTTTTCCTGTTTCGCACCCGCCCCTTAAATCTCGACGAGAAGGCCTCTGCGGTGCTAGAGAAGGATGGCGGCGAGCTTCTCGGCAAGGCGCGATCGACGCTCGCCCAGGCGGATGAATGGGCGGTGGAACCGCTTGGCGATCTTCTAAGGGAGCTTGCGGAAGCGGAAGGCGTTGGTCTCGGTAAGATCGCCCAGCCCATGCGCGCCGCGCTGACGGGCAGAACGCAGTCGCCTGGCGTGTTCGAGATGCTCGAACTACTGGGCCGCGAGGAAAGCCTCGCACGTATTGACGACCGGCTGTCCTGAACAAGGGCCGCCCGAACCGGAACGGAGTAGACATGAACGACACGACGGCAAATCTGACCCTCGACGATGAGAACATAGAATTCCCGGTCCACAAGGGCAGTATCGGTCCAGATGTCGTCGATATCCGCACCCTTTATGGCAAATCGGGCCGGTTCACATACGATCCCGGCTTTACGTCGACCGCCTCATGTGAATCGAAGCTGACCTATATTGACGGGCAGAAGGGCGTCCTGTTGCACCGCGGTTATTCGATCGAGGACCTGGCGGAAGATTCCTCGTTCATGGAAACCTCGTACCTTCTGCTAAACGGCGAACTGCCGACGCCGGACGAGTATGACGATTTCACCCGCACGATCACTCTTCATACGATGGTGCACGAGCAGCTGCGCGAACTTTACCGCGGTTTCCGCCGCGACGCCCACCCGATGGCCATCATGTGTGGCGTCGTCGGGTCGATGTCGGCATTCTATCATGATTCGACGGACATCAACGATCCGGAACAGCGCAAGATCGCGTCGCACCGCCTGATCGCCAAGATGCCAACGATCGCAGCGATGGCGTATAAATATGCCGTCGGCCAGCCGACGCTCTACCCTGACAACTCGCTGAGCTACACCGGCAATTTCCTGAAAATGACGTTCGGCGTTCCGGCCGAGCCCTATGAAGTCAATCCGGTGGTGGAGCGTGCTCTCGACCGCATTTTCATCCTGCATGCCGATCATGAGCAGAATGCGTCCACGTCGACCGTCCGCCTGGCCGGCTCGTCGGGTGCAAACCCATTTGCCTGCATCGCGGCCGGCATTGCCTGCCTGTGGGGCCCTGCCCATGGCGGTGCCAATGAGGCGGCGCTGAACATGCTGAAGGAAATCGGACATCCTTCCGAGATCCCGAAATATATTGAGCGCGCCAAGGACAAGAACGACCCGTTCCGCCTGATGGGTTTCGGCCATCGCGTTTACAAGAATTACGATCCGCGCGCGACCGTGATGCGCAAAACGGTGCGCGAAGTTCTGGGCGCCCTCGGCGTAAATGATCCCGTTTTCGACGTGGCGCTGGAACTGGAGGAAATGGCCCTGAACGACGATTATTTCGTCGAGAAGAAGCTGTTCCCGAACGTGGATTTCTATTCCGGCATCATCCTGAGCGCCATCGGTTTCCCGACGTCCATGTTCACGGCGCTGTTCGCGCTGGCGCGCACAGTCGGCTGGGTCGCCCAGTGGAACGAGATGATCGCGGATCCCGACCAGCGCATCGGTCGCCCCCGCCAATTGTATACCGGGCCGGTCCAGCGCGACTATGTCCGGCTCGAAAATAGATAAGGACCTGTCGCCATGCGCGCTCGTTTCGTGATAATTGGCGCGCTGGCGACACTCAGCCTGCAGGCATGCGCCGTCAGCAGGGATCCCGGCGGCGCATCGACCGGTGAACGGGCGCGGGATGCCGCCATACAGCCGCTTAGCGACGTCGGGATCGTTCAGCCAAAGGTGGAGGATGCGATCCAGCGTATTCTGGATGATCCTTACAGGCTGCCCGAACCCGCCAGTTGTGCGCGTCTGGGTGCCGAAATCACGCAGATGAACGAAGTGCTGGGCCCGGATTTCGACACGGTTACGGACGACCCGTCACTTACCGAAAAGCGCCGCAATGCCGCTCTTGGGCTTGCGGGGAAATTCGGGGCGGGAATGCTGATCCCGTTTCGCGGGGTGGTGCGGGAAGTAACGGGTAGCGCGGGCCGCGAACGCGCCTATAGGGCGGCCATCCTGGCCGGTGTTGCGCGACGCAGCTATTTGAAAGGTCGCGCCATCGAACGCGGCTGCACCCTGCCCCCGCCCGTGGACTATGAAGAGCTGAATGAAGAAACCAACGAGGATTAGGCGTCGGTGACATTGGAGTGATCGCCGTATCAGCCAACGCCATGGACCAGACGGCCTGATCGACTTTTCAGTTTCCAGCGGACATAAGGTTCGGGAGGAGACAGAAAATGTTGACCATTCATCACCTGCGCCTGTCGCAGTCCGAGCGTATCGTCTGGCTAGCAGAGGAATTGGGCCTCGACTACGAACTGAAAGTCTATGAGCGGCGGTCCGACAATCGTCTGGCACCCGACGAATACAAGGCCCTGTCGCCGATGGGCGTTGCGCCGGTTATTACCGACGGCGATCTGGTTCTGGGTGAATCGGGCGCGACCCTGGAATATATCCTCGCCACCCACGGCACCCCCGACCAGCGCGCCAGCTTCGCACCCGGGCCGGACAGTCCGGATCATGCGGATCATCTTTTCTGGTTTCATTGGGCAAACGGCACGTTCATGGCCACGGCCATGCTGTCCCTGATGCTGACCATCGCGAACGCACCAGAAGGGAACCCCGCCGAGGTCTTTAGCCGCGATCGCAATGCGAAGGCTTGGGCCATGATCGAAGCGCGTCTGGGCGAGGCCGATTATTTCGGCGGCCAATCCCTGACCCTGGCGGACATAAATATGGGCTATGCCCTGACGACTGGGCGGGCATTTCGCCAGACAAGCGTCGAACCCTTTCCCAATATTCGCGCATGGCTGCAGCGCATCGGTCAACGGGATGCTTACCGCGCCGCGATGGCAAAGGCCGAGCCCGGCATGACGCCGATGCTGAGCTGATTAACAAGCCATAATCGATGTTTCTTGCCCATAATAGCGGGGCTTTTTAAACGGATTTGAAGGGTTTTGCGGCCGATAACCAAGGGGACGGATGGCCGACGGAGACAAGTACCCCCCGTGTCAAAAATGAGGACAATCAAAGAGGATCAGACGGGCGCCCCCCCACCCGCCGCCATCCTTGCCGCCCAGATAGAGGCACACCGCGCAGGCCTGGTAACCGCAAGGGGCAGCCTGGCGTTGGTCGCGCTGGCGACCTATGGCCTGCTGTTCTGGGCCGCCCTGCCCCAATTTGCGCCCTTTTGGGGCGCGGGGATTTCGGTCGCGGGGCTTCTGCTGCTGACCGCCGCGGCCCGCTTGGCCAGCGACAAGGGCATCGATGTCGCGATCGGGCGCATCGTCGCCGAATATAGCCTTGCCATCATTCCGCTGTTCACGGTCACCTATCTTGTGCTGCCGGACCTGCCGACGTCGTTGCAGATGTCGCTGCTGGCGATGCTTTCCGCCCTGCCCTTTATCGCCACCGCCTCTGCCAGGTTTCTGCCCAATGGCCCGAAACTGGCCGCTGTCTGCGTCGGTCTGGCGTTATTGACCGCATGCTACGCGATCCAGCAGACGAGCGCTTGGTGGCTGGGCAATGCCGCCATCCTGATCGCCTGGCTGTTGGCGGACATCATGGAGGATACCAGCCGCAGCCTGGCCCGTCGCGTGCGCGCGGAGTGGCAGGGCGGCATCGCGCGAAATCTGTTGAACGAATATGAGGAGCAGGGTTCCGACCGGCTGTTCTCTCTGAACAAGGACGGCCACCTGCTGAACGTCACCGCCCCGTTCGCGCAGCTTGCGCGCATGCGGGTGGGGGATCTTGAGGGACGCCATTTCCTGTCTCTGTTCGTACCGGATGAGGCGCAACGGCAATTGGCCGATAAGCTCGCAACCCACCAGCCCGTGCAAAGGCTCGTCGTGACGCTGGGTACACGCGGCGAGCAGCGGCGGTGGTCACTGACGGCGCGGCCGGTAGAGGAGCCGGGGGGACCGGCGTTTCGCGGGGTCATCAGCGACGTGACGAGCGAGATGCGGGCCGAGGAACGCGTATCACGCCTGGCGCATTACGACGCCCTTACGGACCTTTCCAATCGCCAGACCTTCGAAGATCAAGCCATCCAGTATCTGGCGGAGGCGGCAGGATCACGGAAAACCGGCCTTCTCCTCATTAATATAGACCATTTCAAATCCCTGAATGAGGAGCATGGCAGTCGTGCCGGCGACGCCATCCTGAAGGAGACGGGGCGCCGGCTGCAAATGATAGCAGGCCGCAACGCCATCGTCGCACGCCTGGGTGGCGACGAGTTTGCGCTGCTGGTTTCCTCTGTCCAGGTATCCGCCAAATTGGAGACGCTTGCCGGAAAGATTCTGGAAGAAATGTCTCTGCCGATCAGAGGCGCGGGCGCACTGGTGCACATGTCGGTCAGCATCGGTATCGCCACGGCGCCGGATGATGCGAAGACATTCCCGACTCTGCTGCAAAACGCCGAAACAGCCCTTCGCGCAGCGCGCGAGGCCGGCCGGAAGAATTGGCAGAAATTCGACAAGGAAATGAATGCCAGCGCCACGGCCCGGCGAACCCTGATCGCCGAGATGGAGCAGGGTCTGGAACGGGGCGAATTCTACCTCAATTATCAGCCGCTGGTCGATTCCCGGACGCTGGAGGTAAAAGGCTTTGAGACGCTGCTGCGCTGGACGCACTCTACACGCGGCTTTGTCTCTCCTGCGGAATTCATTCCGCTGGCCGAGGAAAGCGGCTTCATCAACGAACTGGGCGCATGGGTCATCCGCTCCGCAACGGCGGAGGCGGCGAGATGGCCGGGCAATCTGAGCGTCGCAATCAACGTGTCGCCCCTGCAGATGCGCGGCGATGGGCTGGAACATATCGTTGCCGAGGCGCTCCGCACGTCCGGTCTGCAGCCATCGCGGTTGGAGATCGAGATTACGGAAGGGGTGCTGCTGCAGGAAAGCCGCCGGACGCGCGCTCTGCTCGAGCGGCTGCGCGCGCTTGGAATCCGGTTTTCTCTGGATGATTTCGGTACGGGGTTCTCGTCATTGGGCTATCTGCAGAAATTCGCGTTCCACAAGATCAAGATCGACAGATCCTTCGTCATCGACATGCAGAACAACAAGAATTGCCATGCCATCATCAAGGCCGTGATCGGACTGGCGCGCGACATGGGAATGGTGACGGTCGCAGAAGGCATCGAACTGCCCGGCCAATTGGCTGCCCTGCAGCAAATGGGGTGTAACCAGATCCAGGGCTATCTGACGGGAAAACCCATGTCGGCGGAGGCCGCCCGCGAACTGGTCAGGCTGCCCGACACAGACAGAATGCCCACGGCAAAAAGCGCATAGGCCGAAGCGCTATTAGCGCGGGTTGCAGGCGTCGGGTGCCTCAGGCGGCGTCGTCGAACTGCAACCTCGCCAAGCGGGCATAAAGGCCATCATGGCGCATCAACTGGTCGTGGTTTCCCTCTGCGACGATCCGCCCCTCATCCATGACAACGATGCGATCTGCATTGCGGACGGTGGCAAGCCGGTGCGCAACAACGAGCGTGGTGCGTCCCTGCATAAGACGCTCCAGCGCAAGCTGGACATCCCGTTCGGACTCAGCGTCGAGAGCGCTGGTCGCCTCGTCGAGAAGCAGAATGGGGGCGTCGCGCAGGATCGCCCGCGCAATGGCGATTCGTTGCCGCTGGCCGCCCGACAGGCGGGTGCCGGCCTCGCCCATAAATGTGTCGAGCCCCTCAGGGAGAGCGCGCAGAAAGCCATCGGCGTTCGCGTTTCTCGCCGCCTCCCAAATTTGTTCTTCGCTGGCATCGGGACGGCCATAGGCGATGTTCTGTCCCGCCGTCGCGGCGAAGACGACGGTTTCCTGCGGGACCACCGAGAGACGCGAACGGAGGTCGAGCGGGCTCACTTCGTCGATGGCGACGCCGTCCACAAGGATGCTGCCCTCCTGCGGGTCGTAAAATCTCTGAACAAGTTGAAACAGCGTGGATTTCCCAGCGCCTGAGGGTCCGACTACAGCAACGGTTTCACCCGCCGCTACCTTCAGATCGAAATTTTTGATCGCCGCGACACCCGGCTTCGTCGGGTAAAGAAAGGTGACGTCGCGGAATTCCACCCTGCCCATTCCAGAGGCAGGCAAGGCAATTGGCGTTTCGGGAGGGCGGATGGCGGGAATCTGGGCCAGGAGCTCTGCCAGTCGCCCCGCCGCACCCGCGCCGCGCATGACGTCGCCATAAACCTCGGTAAGGGCGCCGAACGCACCCGCAACGAGCGCGCTGGCGAAGACAAAGGCGGTGATCGTACCGCCGGTAATGCGGCCGGTAATGACGTCCACCGCGCC
Source organism: Pacificimonas sp. ICDLI1SI03 (assembly GCF_054740865.1). Classification (NCBI taxonomy): domain Bacteria; kingdom Pseudomonadati; phylum Pseudomonadota; class Alphaproteobacteria; order Sphingomonadales; family Sphingosinicellaceae; genus Pacificimonas; species Pacificimonas sp. ICDLI1SI03. Next base: position 588,620 of record NZ_JBSQAU010000001.1, on the reverse strand, counting down.
CTGCCACAAGACGAGGGTGATCGCCGAAAAGATCAGCAGAATGACCACCCCTGTTAGCAGCGCACGGATACGAATGCGGCGGCGGGCGGCAGCAAAAGCGTCATCGACTGCATTGGCAAACCTGCGGCTTTCCCGCGATTCCTGCGTGAATGCCTGAACGATTTTGATCGCGCCCAGAGTTTCGGAAATGATCGCCCCGACGTCAGCGATACGATCCTGACTGGTGCGGCTGAGGTTCTGCACCTTACGACCCAGAAGAATGATCGGACCAATCGTCAGTGGGATGACGAGAAGGATGAGACCAGTCAGCTTCGGGCTGAGGTAGAACAGATAAACGATCCCGCCCAGCCCCATGAAGGTGTTTCTGAGCGCAATGGAAAAACTGGTTCCGACTACCTGTTCGATGACGGATGTGTCGGCGGTCAGCCGGCTTGCTATTTCCGAGGGGCGGTTCTCCTCGAAATAGGCGGGGTCGAGGGACAGAAGGTTGCGATGGACGGCAACGCGCAAGTCGGCAACCACCCGTTCGCCCAGCCAGGAAACGAAATAGAACCGAACACCGGTTGCGATTGCCATGACGATGACGATGGCAATCAGACCCAGGAAATATGGCGCGATAGCCGCAGGGTCTTCATTGCCGAAGCCGCGGTCGACGACCAGCTTCAGTCCCTGCGGTATGGCAAGCGTCGCGCTGGCCGCGACGATCAGGGCCAGCAACGAAACCACGATCTGCATTGGGTACGCGCGTGCAAAGTCCCAGACGATCTTGAGACGCGAGAATTTACGGCTCTTCGGCGGCAAATCGGCGGTGGGTATATCAGCCATTCGAGCGGCACTTAAAGCCGTGCAGGACGATCGTCGAGACTACAAACACAAACGGGGCAGATCCGCCTGGACCTGGCCCCGTAAGCATTCACCATCTCAACGAAATCCGATGGAAGTGCCGATCAGGCGTCCTCAGCCTCTTCGTCCTTACCATCCAGCAGTGCGCCGTCGACTTCCGTCGATTTACCGCGGATGGCAGCCTCGATCTTGGCCAGAAATTCGGGATTGTCGTTGAGGAAGGTTTTGGAATTTTCACGTCCCTGACCGATGCGCGTGGAATCATGACTGAACCATGCACCAGATTTTTCGACGATGCCGGCCTTCACGCCGAGATCGAGGATTTCACCAGTCTTTGAAATTCCTTCGCCATACATGATATCGAATTCCACCTGCCGGAACGGCGGCGCCACCTTGTTCTTGACGACCTTCACCCGCGTCGTGTTGCCAACGACTTCATCGCGATCCTTGATCTGACCGATGCGGCGAATATCGAGTCGGCAGGAGGCGTAGAATTTCAGCGCATTGCCGCCCGTGGTCGTTTCCGGATTGCCGTACATGACGCCGATTTTCATGCGTACCTGATTGATGAAGACCACGGTCGTGCGCGAACGGTTGATGGACCCCGTCAGCTTGCGCAATGCCTGCGACATCAGACGAGCCTGCAGACCGACATGGCTGTCGCCCATTTCGCCCTCGATCTCGGCCCGCGGCGTCAGGGCCGCGACGGAATCGATGACGAGAATATCGACCGCGTTGGAACGTACGAGCGTATCCACGATCTCCAGCGCCTGTTCGCCGGTATCCGGCTGGGAAACGATCAGCTCTGCCGTATCGACGCCCAGCTTCTTCGCATAAATGGGGTCGAGCGCATGTTCCGCATCGACGAATGCCGCCGTGCCGCCTGCCTTCTGCGCCTCGGCAATGGCGTGTAGCGCCAAAGTCGTCTTGCCGGAGCTTTCCGGGCCGTAGATTTCAATGATGCGTCCCCGCGGAAAACCGCCGACGCCCAGCGCCAGATCGAGGCCAATGGACCCGGTCGAAATCGCGTCGATCTCAACCTTTTCCTGCTGGCCCAGCTTCATCGCGGACCCCTTGCCGAAGGCGCGATCGATCTGCGCCAGGGCTGCGTCGAGAGCCTTCTGCTTATCCATTCCCGAGTCCACTATCTTTAACGCTGCGGCCATGATCAGCCTCCCTAGCCCTGCCCCTCGGGGCGTTCAACATAAGCCGTTCGTACCGCATTTGTTCTACCTTCACAAGATAAAGTTCTTTATATGTTCCTGGACGACGTTCGGGTTGGAAGAGGTCATCCCTTCAGCGTTTGATAGACCTTCTCCGTGATATCGTTGACGGAAAACGGTTTGGCGAGAAATCCGGCGTCCTCGATTTCCAGAGATGATCGCAGCTGTTCCTCCGCATAGCCCGACATGAAGACGATTTTCAGCTGCGGAAACTTCTCCCGCGCCGCCGCGACGAGGGCAGGTCCGTCCATGACCGGCATGACGACGTCGGTGATGAGAAGGTCGGGCGGCGCATCCATCGCCATCAGCATTTCGAGCGCCGCCTCTCCGTCGGAGGCGCAGACCACGTCATAGCCCTTTCGGGTCAGCGCCCGCTCCGCCACGGCACGCACCATGTCCTCGTCCTCGGCAATCAGGATCGTCCCTTCACCGAAATTGGTATCGCGCGGCTTTACACTTGCCGTAGCCGATGCGGGTTCCACCAAGGCTTCCTGCGCAGGAAGATAGATCGTGAAGTCCGTTCCATCGCCTTCGCGCGAATCGGCGAAGATAAAGCCGCCGGATTGCTTGACGATGCCATACACGGTGGAAAGACCTAGTCCGGTGCCGCGTCCAACCTCCTTCGTCGTGAAGAAGGGTTCGAAGATCTTTGGCAGCGCTTCGGCAGGGATGCCCGTGCCGGTGTCGCACACGGCAATGGCGACATAATCCGCGGGCGGCATGCCTTCCCTCGCCAGGCGCTTTGCCTCTTGGGGGGTGACCGCGAACGTCCGGATGGTGAGCGTGCCGCCGTCAGGCATGGCATCCCTGGAGTTGACGGCGAGGTTTACGATCACCTGCTCCATCTGGCCCGGATCGGCGCGCACGGGGGCAAGCCCGCGGCCATGATCGACGGTCAATTTGACACGTTCGCCCAGCAGCCGTTTCAGGAGGTGGGACAGCTCGCCGACAATGTCGGACACCTGCAACAGCTGCGGCCGCAAGGTCTGCTGACGGCTGAAGGCCAGAAGCTGGCGCACGAGATTTGCCGCGCGGTTGGCGTTCTGACGGACTTGATTGATGTCGTCAAAATCCGGATCGCCAGGGCTGTGGCGCATCATCATCAAATCGCAATAGCCAATGATCGCCGTCAGGATATTATTGAAGTCGTGCGCAACGCCGCCCGCCAATTGCCCCACGGCCTGCATTTTCGTCGCCTGGGTGATCTGGCGCTCCAGACGCATTTGTTCGCGATTGTCCTTTAGAGACAGGACCACGGCGGGCCCTTCCTGCCACGGCGCGCGACCGATGGTCAGCACCACCGGTTCGTCGGGTCGGTGCTTCAGACGAACGCGAAGATCCCGCACGCCCTCGGAACTGGAGGCGGCGCGGCGGACCATATCGGCGACCGCCGACTTGTCATCTTTTCCAACGAGATCGCTGGGATATAACAAGCCGCGGTTCATATCCTCGGTCACGCCCGCCGCCGCGCGGAACGCATCGTTCATATATTTCAGCTGGCCATCCCGATCGGTCAGCGCCAGTCCGATCGGCAAAACGCCCATCAAAGCCGGCAGATCGGTCGGTATGGCGGCGGCGGCCACCTGCGGTGTTTCCCGTTCCCGCAGCAGGAAAAGAAAGGCGCCCGCATCGGGCTCAACATCGTCCTCTCCTTCGGCAATGGTCGGTGCACCCTCCGCCACTCGCGCCGCCTCGGCCGTCAATGGCAGGCGAGTGACCAGGACGGGCAGACGATCTGGGTCCCCCGTGCCCGAGCGGCAAATCAGCCAATGATCCCCCTCGTCATCCACATCGACGAGATTTCCGAGATTTAACGACGTCCCGGCCGGTTGTTCGCCAATATATTGCATGAAGGCATGATTGCTGGCGAGAACGCGCCCATCGCCGCCTGCCATCGCCGCGAGAATACCCGCACTGCCGAACCAGCCGCCAAGCGGCCCCTCAATCATCTCCCTCGTGTCATCCAGCGCCTTGTCGGTGCGATCGCGCCGCAGGGTCCACAGCAGATAATCCCGGCCCTGCTCGGCAGGACGAACGGTGATCCGCAGGCGCCGGCTGATCCCGTCATCGCCGGTGACGGAAATATCGGCGAAGCCGCTACCGTCGCGTCGTGCAGCATTGGCGGCGGCAAGCACCGCCGCGTCCCCCACGCCTTCACGCAGGGCAAGCTCCGTCGGCGCGGGAAAACCATTTGCACGGGCGCCATAGGCGGCATTGGCACTGACTAGGCGCCCTTCCCTGTCGGTGATTGCGAGTGCCACCTGTTGAGATTCGAGCGCTGCACGCACAAGCGCCCAGTCGATACGGCCACCGCCCCTGCGCGACCGGCCGAGTGCGGCGAAATAGCCGATGGCCCCACTGGCGACCACCAGCGCGGCAAACAAGGCCGCGAATTCCCAGATCCCGAGCGCGTAACCCACCAGAGCGGCGGACCCCAAAGCAGCGATCACCGCGATGGCGATCGTCGTCCACATATTGCGCTGCACGGTCGGCACGCGCGGCCATTCGGTGGGATCCGGCATCTGGTCGGCCCGAACAGGAGCAATGTTGGATGTCATGGTTCCGCTCTTCGCAGGACGCCAGAGGCGACGTCAATGTCGCGCGCGGAAACAGGAACAGAAATTGGGGGACGTCGCGCCCTCCCGCGCGCCGTCCCCCACCCCCGCGGATACCTGGTGCTAGAAACTATAGCCCAGGGATGCGACAAACTGATCATCGGCCACATAGGGGCTGCCCGACCCAGTGACGCGCGTACCCACGACATTTTCGCGCGTCTTGCTGATGTTGGTATCGAGGTAGGTAAGGCCGAGAGAGAGCCCGAACAGCTCCGTCGACACGCCGACCGACCAGTCCAGATAATCATCGTCATAGGAAGCAAACGTGCCGTCGGGCGCTATGCCGGAACCGCCGAAGCCCATCGATCCGTTGCTATATCCCAGATGGCCGGCAAGGCTGAACGGCGTTCCCGGAATGTCGGCACCCAAATCGCCGTAGACGTAGATATTATCGCCGCCGAGCGAATCCTGATCGGGGTTCCATGCCGTGCCAACCGTGGCGGCAAGGGGGCCAACCTCTGCACCCAGCGAACCGTAAAATTCGATATAGTCATTATTACCTGCACCGCCGGGATAGAGGTAATAGATGACGCCAACGTCATAAGTGCCAACCCCGCCGAGGGAGCCGCCATAGCCGCCGTAAAGATCGACCTCCAGATTGGGGCCGCCATATGTGCCGTATCCGCCCAGGCTGGATGCCCAGGTACCTACATAGAAGCCGGAGGAATGGGCGACGTCGAGACCGCCCTGCACCGCAAGATTTTCATCGGAGAAAGAAATGCCGCGGAAACGATAGTCGGTCACGAAGCCGACATTTCCGGATAGCGACCAGTCGGAGGGAATGGAGGTATCTGTGGCGGCCTCCAGGCCCGTGTCCTGCGCACTCGCTGCAGTGCCGATACCCGCCGCGCCTGCAACAAGTGCAAGTGCCAGAATCCCTGTGGGATGTCCGAAGATCTTCATGCTTTAACCCTTCTCTATGTTCAGCCAGAAGCTGCTCGCCCGGAAGGGGTTGGCGGTTCTTGTTCGACCGCCTGATCGTTACATTGCCGATTACATTGCGATGCACAAGTCTATTTTTTGGGCACAAAAACACAAAGCCTAAAAGTGATGCAGTTACGCAACAGTATAGTTAACAAAAAAAAGGGCCGACCTGTTGCCGGGCCGGCCCAGTCAATCCTTGGGGAGGATCGCTCTTTGGAGCACCCTGTATATTGCAATGCAGCATAAATGATTCAACCCCCAAGAATGTTAGGCTCTGCGATTGCTGCCTCAGGGGAGGAGTGAATCCGCGAGCGCGTATCCGACAAAGGTAGCGAGCGAGCGCGCCGCCGCCTATAGGTTCGCGCATGAGCGATCTTTTTACCGGGGGCGGGCCTCAGTCCACTGATTACAATGCCGACCAGATCGAGGTTCTGGAGGGTCTGGAACCGGTCCGGCGGCGACCCGGCATGTATATTGGCGGTACCGACGAACGCGCACTGCACCACCTTGCCAATGAAGTCGTCGACAATGCCATGGACGAGGCGGTGGCGGGCCATGCCACCCGCATAGAACTGCATCTGTCCGCCGACGGCAGCCTGTCCGTCACCGACAATGGGCGCGGCATTCCTGTCGACGAACATCCGCGATATCCGGGTCGTAGCGCACTGGAAGTCATCTTCATGATGCTGCATTCCGGCGGCAAGTTTTCCGGCAAGGCCTATGAAACGTCGGGCGGGCTGCACGGCGTCGGTGTCAGTGTCGTAAATGCGCTGTCCGAGCGGCTGGATGTCGAGGTGGCGCGCAACAAGGTGCTGTACCGCGCGACATTCTCTCGTGGTGAAGTGGTGGAGCCGCTGGCAGAGGCGGGCCAGGCGCCGAATCGCCGGGGAACGAAGATCACTTTCCTGCCCGATGCCGATATTTTCGGTGCAAAGGCGCGACTGAAGCCGGCGCGCCTGTTCCGGCTCGCCCGATCGAAGGCCTATCTGTTTGGCGGGGTCGAAATCCGCTGGTCCTGCGATCCGGAGCTGGCGTCGGATGACGTGCCAGCGGAGGCAGTGTTTCAGTTTCCCGGCGGGCTGGCCGATCATCTCGCCGTTCTTGTCGACGATCGCGAATGCGCCACAACCGAGCCCTTTGCCGGGAAGGCGAAGTTTCCCGACGGTCAGGGCAGCGTCGAGTGGGCAATCGCCTGGCCGCTATACGGCGAAGGGTCGACCAGCTATTATTGCAACACGATCCCCACGCCGGACGGCGGCACCCACGAGACCGGCCTGCGCGGCGCGCTGACCAAGGGCATTCGTGCCTTTGCGGAGCTGACCAGCACGAAAAAGGGTTCGCAGCTGACCGCGGACGATATGGTCAATGGTGCGGAGATCATGCTTTCCGTGTTCATCCGCGAGCCGCAATTCCAGTCGCAGACGAAGGACCGCCTGACCAGTCCGGAGGCGGCGCGCCTGGTCGAGGTCGCGATCAAGGACCATTTCGATCATTTCCTGTCCGACGACATGAATCGCGGCAAGGCGTTGATGGGCTTTGCGCTGGAGCGTCTCGACGAACGGCTGAAGCGGAAAGCCGAGAAGGAGATCAAGCGCAAAACCGCGACGAACAGGCGCAGCCTGCGCCTGCCCGGCAAGCTGACGGACTGCGCGGCGGGCAGCGGCAGTGCCGAAACCGAATTGTTCATTGTCGAAGGCGATTCGGCGGGCGGCAGCGCCAAGCAGGCGCGCGATCGCCGCACCCAGGCTATCCTGCCCATTCGCGGCAAGATCCTGAACGTTGCCAGTTCGACAACCGCAAAGATCGCCGCAAACAGCGAGATCGCCGACCTGATATTGGCCATCGGCGCTGGCGCGGGCAAGAATTATGACGACGAAGCGGTCCGCTATGATCGTATCGTCATCATGACCGATGCCGATGTCGACGGCGCGCATATTGCGACGCTGCTGATGACCTTCTTTTTTCAGGAAATGCCCGGTCTTGTTCGCGGCGGGCGGCTTTATCTGGCGCAGCCGCCGCTGTACCGGATCGCGCAGGGCGGCAAGGTGGCCTATGCCCGCGACGACGCGCACCGCGAAGAGCTGATGGCGCGGGAATTTACCGGCAAGGGCAAAATCGAGACAAGCCGCTTCAAGGGCCTGGGCGAAATGAGCCCGGCGCAATTGAAGGAGACAACCATGGATCCGGCGAAGCGGACCCTGATCCGGGTCACGCTGCCGCAGGGATATGAGGACCGCGCGCCGGTCGCAGACCTGGTCGAACGGCTGATGGGAAAAGATCCGGCCATGCGTTTCCGCTTCATCCAGGAACATGCCCGCGAACTGGACGAAGAAGCCATCGACGCCTGAGAGACTGCGTGATGGCGGTGACGGGCTGCGGAACTGGCGCCCCGCCTTGCTAAGCGGCGGTCAGCGCCTCTACGATTGCTTTCACCTTTGCCTGCCGCCAGCTTTGCGATGGCGCGACGAGCCAGAAATGCTCGTCGCTGGGCGTACCATCGAACAATTGCGTGATCCGCCCCGCAGCGATGTCACCCTGGGCGAGCGTCAGCGGCACCCGCGCGACGCCGTAACCGGCGGCGGCGGCGTCTATCGCAAGACCCGCATCGGCGACGCTGAGCCCCCCGTCGATTTCATCATGGCTGAGACCCTGGGCGTCGAACCAGGCTTGCCAGCTCTGGCTGGGATGATGGATCAGACTGCGCGTTGTTAGCGCCGCCGGATCGGCGAGTTCCGACGCAAGTTGCGGCGAAGCGACAACGACGACCTGCTCCTCGGCCAGACGGACGCCCGACAGCTCCTCCTCAGCCGGCATGGCGCCCCACAGGATCGCCAAATCCATATTCGCTGTCGTGAAGTCCGCGCCCTCGTCGGTTGGCACCAGAATGAACCGCTGGTCCGGCGCGGCGGCACCCACGGCGGCGAGGTGCGGTGCCAGCCATTTGCCGATAATCGCGCGCGAGGCGCCGATCGTCACAACACGGTCCCCCTGCCCCGCCTGCATCCGGTCGACCGCTGTTTCGATGCGGGAAAAGCCGTCCCGCAGCGCGGGCAGAGCCGCCTCCGCCTCCGGCGTCAATTCAAGGTTTCGGGTGAGCCGTCGAAAGAGGACGACGCCCAGCACCTCTTCAAGCGTGCGAATCTGCTGCCCCACCGCAGCGGGCGTCACGTGCAGTTCCTCCGCCGCCTTTGTGAACGACAAATGCCGCGCCGCCGCGTCGAATACGCGAAGACCGTTCAGGGGAAGGAGCGTGCGTTTCATAATATGCGCCATAATACGCAGGGCCGCCAATCGCCACCGTTTTGGCGAGGCGGGACCATAGCGGCACCTTGCCCCCGCATGCCGCCGCAGTTAGTCCGGGACCATGCCAAAACCGAAGGCCATCATCCTCCTATCCGGCGGGCTGGATTCCAGCACCTGCGCCGCCGTGGCGCGAGAGGAGGGCTATGCGCTGCTGGCGCTGACCGTGGATTATAACCAGCGTCACCGCGTCGAACTGGAGGCTGCACGCGCTGCAGCGGAGAAATATGGCGCAGAGCGGCATGTCGTTCTGCCACTGGACCTTTCCGCATTCGGCGGATCATCGCTGACAGCCGATATCGACGTTCCCAAGGGAGACGGCGCCGTCGACGACAGCATCGTGCCACCGACCTATGTGCCAGCCCGCAATACGGTTTTCCTGTCCGTCGCGCTGGCCTGGGCCGAGGCCGCAGGCGCGCGGGACATATTCATCGGCGTGAATGCACTCGATTATTCCGGCTATCCGGACTGCCGCCCCGATTTCATCGCCGCTTTCGAGGAACTGGCCGCAAAGGCGACCCGGGCCGGGATCGAGGGCGACGCATTTCGTATCCACACGCCGCTTCTGGATCTGGACAAGGCGGGCATTGCAAAGCTGGCGAACCGCCTGGGTGTCGATGCGGGCGCCACCTGGACCTGTTACGATCCGGTTCCGGGGAAATCGGAGATGCTGCATTGCGGCCGCTGCGACGCCTGCCGGTTGCGCAAGAAGGGCTTTGAGGAAGCCGCCCTGCCCGATCCCACGCGCTACGCGGCCTGAAACCGCCACGATGAGCTATGCCGTTAAGGAATTGTTCCTGACCCTGCAGGGCGAAGGCGCGCAGGCAGGCAGCCGCGCCGTATTTCTGCGCTTTGCCGGATGCAATCTGTGGAGCGGGCGGGAGCAGGACAGGGAAAGTGCGGTCTGCCGTTTTTGCGACACCGACTTCGTTGGCACGGACGGCGTTGGCGGCGGAAAATTCGCGGATGCCGACCTGTTGGCGGCGGCGGCGGCGGAATGTTGGGGCACGCCGCGCGATCACCGCCTGATCGTCTGCACAGGCGGCGAACCACTATTGCAGCTGGATAGCGCCCTGATCCTTGCGCTGCACGGACATGGTTTTCGCATCGCGGTCGAAACCAATGGTACCATCGCTGCGCCGGCGGGCCTGGACTGGATTTGCGTCAGCCCCAAGGCGGCGCAGCCGCTTGTGCAGCGGTCCGGCGATGAACTGAAGCTGGTCTATCCGCAGGTGGAAAACGACCCGGCGGATTTCGCGTCTCTGCCATTTCGCAATTTTTTCCTGCAGCCCATGGATGGGCCGAACGCCGCCGAAAATACTGCGGCGGCCGTTCGCTATTGCCTGGCGCATCCGCAATGGCGCCTAAGCCTGCAGACCCACAAAATGATCGGCATTGCCTGATCTGCGCCTGATCCGGGCCTGAACGACGGGGTCTTTACCCTCGCCCGCGATAGCCGGGGACGCCCTGATCGGGAATCCACACATCCTCGGGGGATTTTCCGCTTTGCCAGAAGACATCGATGGGTATGCCCCCACGGGGATACCAATAGCCGCCAATGCGCAGCCATATCGGCTTCATCTCATCCATCAGACGCCTGCCAATGCCGACCGTGCAATCCTCGTGAAAGGCACCGTGGTTGCGGAAACTGCCAAGGAACAGCTTCAACGATTTGGACTCCACGATTGTCTCGGCAGGCACATAATCAATGACCAAATGGGCAAAGTCCGGCTGGCCTGTAACCGGACAGAGCGATGTGAATTCGGGCGCGGAAAAGCGCACCAGATAGCGTTCCCCCAAGCGCGGATTGGCCGGATAATCGAGGACCGCCGCATCCGGACTTTCGGGAAGAACGCTCGCTTGGCCCAGATGGGCGGGGTTTAAAGGAGGCTGCTGCATTTGATGAGGCCTACATGGTTCGGCCTAGCCTTGCCTAGTGGGGGGCGTTATCTATCAGGCATCAACATATCTTCCTTGGAGAGACGCGCATGGATTCGCTTGTGACGACCGAATGGCTGGCAGGGGAACTGGACAAGACCGACCTGCGCGTTGTCGATGCGACCTATTTCCTGGACCGGGACGCACGGGCGAAATTCGAAAACGGCCATATTCCTGGCGCCGTCTTTCTCGACCTTGCAGAACTGGCCGACAAGGAGAGCGATCTGCCCGGCATGGTTCCGTCATCGGAAAAATTCGCCAGCCGCATGCAATCCCTCGGCCTGGGCGACGGTAGCCGCATCGTCGTTTACGACGATAGCGAGCTGAAAACAGCCGCGCGTGCCTGGTGGATGCTGAAGACGTTCGGCGCTCATGAGGTTGCCATCCTCGACGGCGGCCTCGCCAAGTGGAAGGACGAGGGCCGGCCCGTCGAAAGCGGCAAGGCCAGCGTCCGGCATCGCCACTTCACCGTCTGGAAAGACGAAAGCGGCATCCGCAATCTGGAACAGATGAAGGCGAACCAGCAATCGAAGGACGAACAGATCGTCGACGCACGACCTTCGGCCCGCTTTACAGGCGCCGAGGAAGATCCACGCAGCGGCGTCGCCGCCGGCCATATGCGTGGTGCAAAGAACGTACCCCATTCGGAACTGTTCAATGGGGACGGTACTTTCAAATCGCAGGACGAACTGCGCGCCATCTTTGAAGAGGCGGGGATCGACGTTGACAAGCCGGTCGTTACCATGTGCGGCAGCGGCGTGACGGCCGCCGCGCTGTCCTTTGCCCTGCATCTGATCGGTGCGAAAAAGACTGCTCTTTACGATGGCAGCTGGGCCGAATGGGGCGCGCGCGAGGATACCAACAAGGTGACGGGTCCCGCGTGAGCGACGGCGCGCCGGAGAAGTTCGCGAGCGACACGCAGTTGATCCATGCGGGCCGCGACGCGCGCTACACCCAGGGGGTCGTCAATCCGCCCGTCTATCACGCCAGCACCTGCACGTTCGAAACGCTGGCAGAATTCGATGAGCGGCTGAAGCATCCCGATGACGGCCTCTACTACGGCCGCCGCGGGACGCCGACGATATGGGCGCTTGAGGATGCATTGACCGGGATGCACGCGGACGCGGCGGGCACGAAACTGTTCCCGTCCGGCGTCGCGGCGCTTGCGGGGGCGTTTCTGGCCGTCTGCAGGGCCGGCGATCATGTTCTGATCGCGGACACGGCCTATGAGCCTACGCGTGTTCTGGCCAACGGTGTCCTGAAACGGATGGGCGTGGAGTGCGAGTTCTACGATCCCCTGATAGGCAGCGATATTTCCGGGCTGATCCGCGACGATACGCGCGCCATATTCATGGAGAGCCCAGGCTCCCTGACGTTCGAAGTGCAGGATGTTCCCGCCATCGTCGCCGCCGCAAAGAAGCGTGATGTCGTCACGATCATCGACAATACCTGGGCAACGCCGCTGCTGTTTCCGTCGCTGCAGCACGGCGTCGATATAGAGGTTCAGTCGCTGACGAAATTCATCGTCGGCCATTCCGACGCCATGATGGGCAGTGTGACCGCAAACAAGGCGTTATGGCCGCGCGTGAAGGCGACAGCGCTAAGACTGGGCCAATGCGCGGGCCCGGACGACGTGTTCCTTGCGCTGCGCGGCGTCCGGACTCTGTCGATGCGCCTGCGCCGCCATGGCGAAACGGCGCTGAAGACCGCCGCTGCCATGCAGACCCATTCGGCAGTTGCGGACGTTCTTTGTCCCGGAATCCCGGGCAATCCGCACCACAACCTGTGGCAGCGAGATTTTCTCGGCTATTCCAGCCTGTTCTCTGTTGTGCTGAATGGCGGCGAACGGCATCATTTGGCGGCAATGGTCGACGATCTACGGCTGTTTTCCATGGGTTTCAGCTTTGGCGGATTTGAAAGTCTCATCCTGCCTGTCAGTCCGGGTACGGTTCGCAGCGCCACGCCATGGTCGGCGCCGGGGCCCGTGCTGCGCATCCATTGCGGCCTGGAGGACGCGGACGACCTCATCGCCGATCTGATGGCAGGACTCGATCGCTTTCAGAAGGCCGCCGCGTGATCGACGACCTCCGCGAGCTGGCGATACTTTTCGGATTGCCGCTCGATGATGTCGTTCGCCAGGAAGCATTGATCTTCGCAGGCCTCGTCGTCGCAGTCGCAATCCTGCTGGGGGGCTTGGTTCAGCGTTTTATCGGACCACGCGTCGGCACTTTCCTGAGCGCACGCGACGCCCAGGCATTTCAGCACATCGCAAAGTGGGCGCCACGCGCACTGGGCGCCTCCACCGCAGCGATCGTGTTAATTGCCGGGCGGGCGATCACGGTTTTCGGAATATATGGCACCCTCATCCTCGCTTTCGTGCTTGGCGTCGTTCTGGGTCGCCTCGTCTATATCTTCGCCCGCATCATAAAGGTGAACTGGCTGTTCTCCGTCATCCTTGGCGTCTTCATAGGTATCGTCTCCGTGGCGAGCAGTCTAGGCGGCCTGGAACCGCTGGTGAACGCATTGGACAGTGCCGCGCTTCGTATTGGTTCACGGCGCGTCAGCGTTCTGGATTTCCTGAACGCAATCATCGTTGTCGTCGCGCTGTACACCGGTGGAAAATTCATTTCGCAGCTTATCTCGAGCCGGATCGGAAATTCGCGGCGGCTAGACCTGTCACAGAGGGTATTGTTTCAAAAGCTGGCCGGCATTGCGGTCATTGCGATTGGATTTTTCCTAGGCATCGAACTGTTGCAAATCGATCTTACCGCCCTCGCCTTTTTCTCCGGCGGCCTGGGCATTGCCATCGGTTTCGGCATGCAGAAGACGTTCGGCAATCTGATCTCCGGCCTGATCCTGCTGATCGACCGGTCGATCAAACCCGGCGACGTCATCGTGGTCGACGATACGTTCGGATGGGTCAACAAGATCGGCGTGCGCGCAGTGTCCATCATAACGCGCGACGGTATTGAATATCTGATCCCGAACGAAATCCTGATGACGGAACAGGTTGAAAATTGGAGTTATTCCAGCCGCAATGTGCGCATCCACATACCCGTGGGCGTCAGCTACCGGTGTGACATCCGCAAGGCGCAGGAACTGATGCTGGAGGCAGCAAAGTCCGTGCCCCGCGTGTTGGAGACGCCGCCGCCAAATGTGTGGCTGAAGGGGTATGGAGATTACAGCCTCGATCACGACATATTGTGCTGGATCGCCGATGCCGAGGAAGGCGTCGGGAATGTCAAAAGTGCCATCCTTAACAAGCTATGGGACCTATTCCAGGAGAACGACATCGAAGTCCCCTTCCCGCAGCGGGATATCCACCTGAAATCCCTTCCCGATGGAGGGATATTCAATGCCGCCGGGCAGCGGCGAGAGGATGTCAATCAGGCCTAGGCCGCGACCATCGAGCGGAGGTCATCCGAACTGCCATTCACGGTCGCCAATATCGCTGGAATTTGATCGGCCGCCAGCGGCTTGCTGAACAGATAGCCCTGTATCAGGGTGCATCCCTGTGCGCGGATCAGCGCCAATTGCCCCTCCTCCTCGACGCCTTCCGCCGTCGTTTGCATCCCAAGCGCCGTGGCCAGATCGGTAATTGCGTGAAAGATTCCGGTGGCGCTGTCCGTAGCGCCGAGATCCTGAATGAAACTGCGGTCGATCTTCAGCTTGTCGAACGGGAATTTCTGCAAGTAGCTGAGGCTGGAAAAGCCGGTACCGAAATCATCGAGCGCGATGCGAAGCCCAAGCGCCTGCAACCCCTTCAATATTCGCAGGGTTTCGTCGAGGTCCGCGATGAAGACCGACTCAGTCACCTCCAGTTCCAGCCGCTTCGGGTCAACGCCCGACCGGACCAGCGCCGCCTCGACTTTGGGAAGGAAGGTCGGGCTGCCGAACTGCACGGGCGAAACGTTGACCGCGATGCTGAGCGGCGCGGGCCATTCCTGCAACCGTGCCAGCGCCTCTTCGATAACCCATTCGCCAATTTCGCAGATCATGCCGTTCTGCTCCGCGAGCGGGATGAACTGATCGGGGGGCACACGGCCCCTTTCCGGATGCTGCCACCTGATCAGCGCTTCCACTCCGGTAATGCGGTTTTCCTCCAGATGCAGGAAAGGCTGGAAAGCGAGGAATAATTGACCGTCCGCCAAAGCGGTGCGCATGTCCGTATCGAGACGCCGGCGTTCCTGGGCATCAGCATCCATTGAGACATCGAAGAAGCGGAAGGCGCCGCGGCCGTCCTCCTTCACGCAATAAAGGGCAAGATCCGCATTCTTGAACACCGCGCCCGCCGTATGCCCATCCTGATGCGTCAGGCTGATACCGATGCTGGCGCCCACGGTCATGCTGTGTCCGTCCACATCGAACGGTTGCTCCAGCGCCTGAAGGATCCGCTGAGCGGCGTCGACCGCATGCCGGGCCACAGGTTCACCGCCGACCAGCATGACGAACTCGTCGCCGCCAAACCGCGCAATCATACGGTCGGGGAACACGGTCTTCAGCCGCTGTGCCACAGCGCATAGCAGGCCGTCACCGATGCTATGGCCAAGCCAGTCGTTGATGACCTTGAAATTGTCCAGATCGAGCGCGAGAACGGCGACGGGCTGCTGCTCGGCAATGTGCCGGTCGAGCAGGTCGAGCAGCGCCTGCCGATTGGGCAGGCCGGTAAGCGCATCATGCAGCGCCATATGGGTGATTTCGGCCTCATGTGTCGCGATGGCGCCGACCATCCTGTTGAAACTTTTGGCCAAGCTGCCAATTTCGTCGCTGCTGTGCAGTTCGACAGGTTGTCTGCTGCCCTGCGACACCTTGTTGACCGCACGCTCCAGCACGGCAATCGGACGCGTCAGGGAACGCGCTGCAAGCCAGCAGCCGAGCGACAGGAGAAGAAGGCCCACAAACCCGATCAGTGCGATCATGCGAAAAAGCTTGCGGTAAGCCGCCGTCGCCTCGTGCAGGGAAAAATCGATGACGAGCGCGTGCGTGATGCTGCCCTCAAGAAGATCGGGGAGCGGAATCACGCGGCGCAACATCTCCTTACCGTGCTCGTCAAAGGGCCATGGCGCTTGGACGGTCCTTGCCGCCGCTGCCGGGCTGCGAAGCTGTGCCGGCAGGCTATCCATTCGGACAATGCGGGCGGTCAGATGTTGATTGTGGAACTCCCGCACCGATGGCAACTCGCCGTCCGCTACCGCCGATCCGAAGATGACGGTGCCAATATGGGTGGGCGCCGAGACGCCCACCGTGACGAAACGATAGGTGCGCCCGCCAATCGTCAGGATTTCCGTAGACCTGCCCTCCGCAAGTGCGTGCTGCAAGGCCCGTGCCTCACCCCGCGTTACGGAAACGGTGCCGACGACAAATCCGGCATCGGAAATATATAGCGCGAGAGGCTGATCATTGCGGGACGATAGGTTCTGCAGCGCCGATACGATGGTAGGGCCATCCTCGGTCGCGGCAGCGCGGCGGAAGCCGAAATCGCGCGCAAGCAAATCCGCGCTGGCCTGCATGCGTTCGCCGCTTTTGCGCAGTTCATTCTGATAGGCATCGGCACTGACCGCCATGTCGCGGGTCGCGACCTCTTCTGCGTAGGTAATGATGCCGATGCGCAGGATCAGGTACAGCGAGACCAGCACAAGGGCGCACATGGCGCCGTAGGTTGCCGTCAATTTCCCGGAGAGCGTGCTTGGAAGCCGCACGAGCCGCGTCATTCCCGTGGTCGCATCTTCACACTAATTTGTTTCGGATTCGCGGGAAGCGACAGTTCCAGATGCAGCTCGTTCTTCTTCGCGCGCAACAGCGGATGCCATACGACCAGCCGCGCCGCCCCGACCGGCAAATTGTCGACAGACACGGCGCCCTGCTTGTCCGACTTCGCAACGAAGGGCGTGTCGACCACGCGTACAAAGCCGCGCATTTCGTCATGAATATTGCAACCCATGGCGACAGCGCCCGGCGTATCGAACTTCTGTCCCCGCTTATCCTCTCGACCGTAAAGCTTCATTTCGAAATCATTTGGTTTCGAAAAGGAATAGACATGATGGCGCACACGATCGAGGTTCGGAAAGGCGACTGTCGCCCCCTCCGGCACGATCAGGACATGCGGCTGGAACTGCTGATCCTTCTGCGCGACCTGATATTGCCAGTCGAAATCGATCCGCGCCGGCATTGAGAAATCGGCAGGGTAGAGCATGACGACCGCATTCGGAACCGGCTGGCCCTGTTGATCAACGATACGCGCCTGAAAGTCCGCGGCCGCTGCGGGTACGCCCGAAACGGCGAAGAATATGCCGACGCAAATTTGCACCATCCTGAACATAACGGAACATCTGAACCGATCTCGTGAATATCCTGTAAACGCTTTTTTCGTTTTCACTGTCTAGGCACTGTCTGCATGAGACAGACAGTGCGCTTCTTGCTTGCCGCTCTTTCCGCTGCCGCCGCTGGCACGTCGCAGGCCGCTGATCTGCGCAATGGCGGCAAATTGCTGCTGACGAATGGCATCACGAGCATCGAGGGCAGCTCCGGCGGTGGATTGGCCAGTTGGTCGGTCATTGCCGGCAACGAAACCCGTGACGGAGTTGGCGTGTCCGCCCATCTGACCGCGATCGCCCTGCCCGACTATGACTGGCACAGCTATGGTGCCGCCATCGGTGTCAGAAACCGTGTAGAGCTTTCCTATGCGCGGCAGAATCTGGACACGCAGCAGCTTGGCGAAGCGCTGGGGATCGGCAGGGGCTATGTCTTTAGCCAGGACGTCTTCTCGGCAAAGGTCCGCCTGACCGGCGATCTTGTCTATGGGCCGCCGTTGAAGCCGCAGATCGCTGTCGGCATCCAACATAAGAAAAGCGCCAATGACGCCCTGGTAACTGCCGTCGGCGCCGACCGGACCGAAGGCACCGATATATATCTGAGCGCGACGAAGCTGTTCCTGGCCCATAGCCTGCTGCTGGATGCGACAGTACGCCTGACCCGCGCGAATCAAACCGGCCTCTTGGGCCATGACGAAGATCGCAGCGTCCAGTTCGAGGGCTCCGCCGCCTATCAGCTGTCGAGAGGTCTGGTTGTCGGGGGCGAGTTCCGAACCAAGCCCGACCGGCTAGGCTTTGCCGCCGAATCCGACTGGTTCGACATTTTCGCGGCCTACGCCGTCACGGATCATCTGACGGTGACGGCGGCCTATGTCGATTTGGGATCGATCGCCACGTCGGAACCACAACGCGGCGCCCTGTTCCAGATTCAGACCGCCTTCTAATCAGACAAGGATCATCCGCATGATCATCTCACTATGCGCGCTGCTGCTGGCCGGTGCGGAACCGCCGCAAGAGGTGCACGGACCCGGCGAACTGCCGGTGGACGCTTATACGCAGTCAAATGCCAATGCGGGCACAGACCCCTTTGAAGGGGAGAGGATGTTCGAGGCGTTTGGCGGCAAGCCAGGGATCACACGCATCGTCGCCGATCTGGTCGCTCGCAACCAGCAGGACCCACGCGTCGCGGACATTTTTCGGGGTCAGGACATGGTACGCCTGCACCGGACATTGGGGGAGCAGTTCTGCTATATTCTGGGGGGCGACTGCGACTATAGCGGCCGGGACATGAAGGCGGCGCATGAGCATATGGGTCTGCAGCATGCGGACATGAACGCTCTCGTCGAAAATCTGCAGGCGGCCATGGCGGCGGAGGGCGTGCCCTTTCGCCTGCAGAACCGCTTCCTGTCGAAGCTGGCGCCCATGCGGGAGGATGTGATCGAACGCTGAGCCCGCCGGACGGGCCTATCGCAAAAAATGAAGCCAGGCGTTACATGGTCCCCAAAATCGTGTTTTCATTCTTGCGGAGTTCCCATGCGCGCTGAAGCCCTCGCCCACATCGACCGTATCAACGAAGCACTCGCCCTGATCCGGAGGTTTCTTTGACTGGGATGTAGCAACCCGGCGCCTCGACGAGCTGAATGCGCTCGCCGAGGACCCCTCCCTGTGGGACGACCCAAAGAACGCACAGGCACTGATGCAGGAGCGCGGCCGCCTGGAGGAGGCCGTGACCGCCGCGCGTGAGATCAAGTCCGAGATGGAGGACGCGGCGGAGATGATCGAGCTCGCCGAGGCAGAGGGCGATGCGGACCTGATCACGGAATCCGAAAAGGCGCTGGAACAGCTCGCCATTCGCGCGGACCGCGACAAGGTCGCTGCACTGCTGTCGGGCGAGGCCGACCCCAACGACACCTATATCGAGATCAACGCCGGTGCCGGCGGCACGGAGTCGCAGGACTGGGCCGAAATGCTACAGCGCATGTACGCGCGCTGGGGCGAGAAGCGTGGCATGAAGGTGGAGGTGGTCGATTATCATGCCGGCGAACAGGCGGGCATCAAATCGGCAACTTTGATGCTGAAGGGGCAGAACGCCTATGGCTATGCCAAGGTGGAATCGGGCGTTCACCGGCTGGTTCGGATCAGCCCGTATGATTCGGCAGCGCGGCGGCATACCAGCTTCGCATCGGTCTGGGTCTATCCCGTCGTCGACGACGATATCGACATCGAGGTCAACGAATCCGACCTGAAGATCGATACCTATCGGGCGTCTGGCGCGGGCGGACAGCACATCAATACGACGGACAGTGCCGTCAGGATCACGCACGTCCCCTCCGGCATCATCGTCGCGTGCCAGAACCAGCGGTCGCAGCACAAGAACCGTGCGCAGGCGATGCAACAGTTGAAGGCGCGGCTCTACGAAGCGGAATTACGGCGCCGCGAGGAAGAGGCGCATGCGACCAACGCCGCCAAAACGGACATTGGCTGGGGGCACCAGATTCGCAGCTATGTCATGCAACCCTATCAGATGGTGAAAGACCTGAGGACCGGGATAACAAAAGGGAATCCCACTGCGGTACTGGATGGCGACCTGGACGAATTCATGGCCGCCGCCCTCGCCCAGCGCGTCACGGGCGAAACCGTGGAGGTTGAGGACGCAGATTAGCGGTACGGAGGGGGTGGGCGACGGGCGCGGCCCCTCCCCTGCGGCTCCGGCGGGCGTTAATTGCCCTCGCCAGCCGCCTGGCTCTGCAACTGGACGTAATTTTGGATGCCCATCCGTTCGATCAGGTCGAACTGCTTCTCGATCCAGTCGACATGCTCTTCCTCATTTTCGAGAATACGCTCGAAAACCTCTCGGCTGACATAATCCTTTACCTGCTCGCAATGGGCGATCGCCTCTCGCAGCAGAGGGATCGCCTCCTCCTCCAAAGCGAGGTCGGCTTTCAGGATTTCTTCGACAGTCTCGCCGATGCGTAACTTTCCGAGCGCCTGGAAATTTGGCAGCCCGTCGAGAAAGAAAATACGCTCCGATAGCGTGTCGGCATGCTTCATCTCGTCGATGGATTCATGCCGTTCATATTCGGCAAGCTTGGAGATTCCCCAATTATCCAACATACGGTAATGCAGCCAATATTGGTTGATGGCCGTCAGCTCGTTCAAAAGAGCCTTGTTGAGATATTGGATTACCTGCTGGTCGCCCTTCATGGCGCGTGTCTCCTGCTCTTGTGAGCGGCGACTATGCAGATAGTGCCAGTCGAGGACAAGCGAATGCGGGACGGATCGGTGGATTCTGCGGACTGCGTGCCTCGGCCAGGATTTCTTCGGCATCGTCCAAACACTGACGACACTGCGGCGGTCGACCCATGGACGCATAAATCGTCTCCGCGTCGCTGCGGCACTGCCGGGCCGCGGCGCGAAGATCGGTTTCCTTAATGGCGTTACAGATACATACGTACATGCGATTCCCTCACACCTCATCTTGTAAGCCCGGTGAGAATGGATCGCAATAGCATTTGCAACAAATAATTTGGGTACCATCCTGACTACAGCGGGAATTAACCCTGTAATCTATGTTAAGACTTCATTTTTATCAGCGGCTTGCAACGATCCCGGCCTGTGCACGTTCATCTAGGAACTGCACATCATCAAAGGGCCGCACAATGACCGACCTCAATCTTTCAAAGGGCGGCGCGCCGCACCAGACCGCCAAGGGCGACGACGACACGATGACGACGGCGCAGGGTGCACCGGTTGCCGACGATCAGAATTGGTTGAAGTCAGGACCGCGCGGCCCCTCCCTGCTGGAAGATCAGATCGCGCGCGAGAAGATCTTTCACTTCGATCATGAGCGGATCCCTGAGCGCGTCGTCCACGCCCGCGGCTATGGCGTTCATGGTCATTTCGAACTGAAGGAGGCGATCCCGGAACTCTCCCGCGCGAAAATCTTCAACGAAGTGGGCAAGAAGGTGCCCACATTTACGCGCTTTTCAACGGTGGCCGGCAATAAGGGGTCGCCGGATCTGGCGCGTGACGTTCGCGGCTTTGCGACCAAATTCTATACCGAAGAGGGCAATTGGGATCTGGTCGGGAACAATATTCCCGTCTTTTTCATCCAGGACGCTATCAAATTTCCCGACCTGATCCACGCCGCAAAGCCCGCCCCCGACCGTGGCTTTCCTCAGGCCCAGACGGCGCATGACAATTTCTGGGACTTCATCTCGCTGTCGCCGGAATCGATGAACATGGTCATGTGGATCATGTCCGACCGGACCATCCCGCGGTCTTTCCGATTTATGGAAGGCTTCGGCGTCCACAGTTTCCGGCTCGTCAATGCCGAAGGCAAATCGCACTATGTCAAATTCCACTGGAAGCCAAAGCAGGGCCTGCAGTCGGTCGTATGGAACGAGGCGCTGAAGGTGAACGGCATGGATCCCGATTTCCACCGGCGCGACATGTGGGACTCAATCGACGCCGGCGATTTCCCGCAATGGGATCTGGGCATTCAGGTGTTCGACGATGAATTTGCCGACAAGTTCGACTTCGACATTCTGGACGCGACGAAGATCATTCCCGAGGAAGAAGTGCCGGTGCGGATCATCGGCACGCTGACGCTGGATGCCAATGTCGACAATTTCTTTGCCGAGACCGAGCAGGTCGCGTTTTGCACACAGAACGTCGTGCCCGGCATCGATTTCACAAACGACCCGCTGCTGCAGGGCCGGAATTTCTCGTATCTCGACACGCAGCTGAAACGTCTGGGCGGGCCGAACTTCACCCATATCCCGATCAATGCGCCGAAATGCCCAGTGCGGCACTACCAACAGGACGGCCATATGGCGATGACGAACCCGAAGGGCCGCGTCAATTACGAGCCAAACAGTTGGGACCATGGCGAAGGTCCGCGCGAAAACCCCCAGAAGGGCTTCACCAGTTATCCAGAGCCAGTTGAAGGCGTCAAAGAACGTGTGCGTTCGGAAACCTTTGCCGATCATTATAGTCAGGCGCGGCAATTCTATATTTCGCAGACGCCCAATGAGCAGGATCATATGGCGAGCGCCCTCACCTTCGAGCTCTCGAAAGTCGAGCGCATGGATATTCGCCAACGAATGGTCGGTCATCTCCGCAATATTGACGAGGGGCTGGCGCAGGAAGTGGCGGATGGCATCGGGCTGCCCGAGCTACCGGAGAAAGTGCCGGCCGCACGCAAGCCGATCATGGACCTGAAGGAATCGCCCGCGCTGTCCATCATCAAGAATGGCCCTTCGAGCTTTAAGGGCAGGAAGCTTGGCATCTACATTGCCGAAGGTGGCGACGCCGATCTGGTGGCAGCATTGAAGGAAGCTGCGGAGGCAGTGGGTGCGATGGTGGCCATCGTCGCGCCGCACGTGGCCGGTGCAAAATTGTCCGACGGCAAGATGATGGAGGCCGACGAAAAGATCGATGGCGGTCCGTCGGTGGTCTTCGATGCCGTCGCGCTCGTCATGTCAGAAGCCAGCGCCAAGAAGCTTGCCTTGAACAAGCCGAGCCTGGATTTTGTATCCGACGCTTTCGCGCATCTAAAATTCATCGGCTACGATCCGGCAGTGAAGCCCTTGCTGGAAGGTGCTGGTGTGGCATCGCGGATGGACGATGGCTTCATAAAGCTCGGCAGCAAGGCTGATGCGAAGTCGTTCCTGAAAAGCTGCGGTGACCTGCGCTTCTGGGACCGCGAGGCGAAGATGAACGGCTGATTCAAATGCCGGGGGAGCGATATTGAAGACAGTAGCGTCCCCCCTTTCACCTTGAACTGCGGACCGGCGCTGGGATTAAATGCCGGCGCCGGTCTGCCCGCTAGTGACCTCTGCGTTCGTGCCGTGCCGTGCGCCGATCCTTCAGCCGCTGTTTGCCCCGCTTTGCGCGGTGCTTGACCCGGGATACAAAGCCGCGCAGCAATTGCCGCTTCGCAAAATCCTCGAACATGTCTTGCGGACCTTCGGGGTCGAGAACTTCATTGTCTGCTAGAAATGCCTCTACCGTATCGAGTTGCGGAACGTTGTAGGGTCGGAGTGTGCGTTCGCCGACCTGCTCTGAAACACGCAGTTTTTCAATCGCGGCGATCAGCGAACCCGCGGCATTACGCTCTTCCAGCACCCGGTCCGGCCCTACGCCCAGATGTTCGCCGATCAGATCACACATCATCCTGCAAATTGTCTCTGCATTATCGTCATTGCCGTCCTGCAGATCGTCGATCACGATGTCGCATTCGGTGTCGAGGCGCATCGAACGGTTGTTCAGATTGGCAGATCCGACCCGCACAAGCTCGTCGTCGATGATCGTAATTTTGGCGTGAACGTAGATTGGCGTGCCACCCGCCGTGTAGGGATGGTAGAGGTGCAGCCGATCCTCGAAATCCACAGCTTTCAATGCCTGAAACAGACGCGCACGCGCGCTGTCCATGGCCATAGGCTCCAGCCATCCCTCCGCGGTCAGCGGGTTGACGATGACAATCTCAGGTCCGCCCGGCTCCTCCAGCCGCTCCGCCATGGCCTCAGCCACGGCGCGAGACGCAAAATACTGGCTTTCCATAAAGATATGGCTTTTGGCGCGGGCGATCTGATCCAGGAACAGCGCCTCGATTTCGTGAACCCCGTCCCAGTCGGGCATGGCGGGCAAAGTCCGGGCGATGCCTACCTGGACGTTCCTAAATTGCGGCTCCAGCTCTTCTGGCCAGCAGTCATTATCCTTTTCGACCTTTGGTGGCGGCGTGCGGCCGCCTGCCCTTTGCCAGCGCAAACGCACCAGGTCGCCCAGTAATTTGGCGACGGGACCGTGCAGCGCAGCCGTTGCGTCATGCCATGGACCGTAGGCTACGCCATTGGCACGACGGCGGCGGGGATCCTCGTCGGCATGATCCCGGGTATCCCAGCGGTCGCCGGTCATGTCGATGCCGCCGCAAAAGGCGAAGCTGTCGTCAATAACGACGATTTTCTGATGATGGCTGGATCCGTAAGGATGCGCACCATCGAGGCGCAGATGAATGCGCGGATGCAACAGCCATTTGATGATCGTGAAGATCGTCGTCCCGCGGGCAAACACCTTAAATGCACCAAACCGCCAGCGGAGCAGATAGATGTCGAGGTCGGGGTTCTCCTTCACCAGGCGGTAGACAAAGTCGCCAAGCTTCTCATCGGGAATATCGTCCCTGCCTGGAACCAACTCTATGCGTGCATCGAAATCCCAGCCCACCATCATGATGCACTTCGTAGCCTGCGACATGGCAGACCGGGCATGAACGAAATAATTTTCCGCGTCTACGACGAGCGCGGCGCGGTCAGCCAGCGCCACCTTCCAGACGTTTTCCCCCTCTTTCAGCATTATGTGCGTCTAGCCAAAGCGGTCGCCATCAAAGAGCGCCTGCAAAGGGCTAATATATGCCGCCCTCCTGCTGCAGGAAGTCCGCATCCGACCGCACTTCTCGCGCCGGTCGCTGCGTGAACGGATCCTCTGCCTTTGCGATGACACGGCGAGGCTCGTTCTCGGGCTTGAACGCCTCCCATATGACGGCCGGCTTCGGGCCGGGGCCGGGCCATGCGCCATAGACACGCTTGCCCGACCGGCGATCGACACGAACCATCCGCACACCAGGCGCGATACGGAATGGCGGCGAGGGTTCGTCCTCGTCGAGTGCAAGTTCAAAAAATTCCCGCACCGCAGGAGCAGCCAGAGTGCCGCCCTGGGCATAACCACCCATGTTCTTGGGCTGGTCGAATCCCATATAAAACCCGGCGACAATTTCCTGCGTGCCGCCGACGAACCACACGTTGGTCGGTCCGTTATTGGTGCCGGTCTTGCCGAACATCGGTCGGCCCAGACGGCTGAGCGCCACGGCGGTTCCGCGTTCCACGACCCCCTCAAGCATATGCACGACCTGATAGGCTGTTCGCGCATCCATCGCCTGCGGGCGCTGGTCGGCGGGCGTCGGCATGGGCCGGTCCGGATCGTAGCTCTGCTGATTGCAGCCGCCGCACTCCCGATCGTCCGCGCGGTAGATGGCGTTGCCCCGGCGATCCTGGATCAGATCGTAGAGGATGGGCCGCTGCCGCTTTCCGTGATTTGCCAGCATGGCATATGCATTGGTGAGGTCCATGACGGTGGTCTCACCGGCGCCAAGGGAAAAGGCGAGATACGGTTCATAGCTGCCGATACCCATCTTCTCGATCAGTTCGACGACGTTTTCCATTCCTGTCTTGGACGCGAGGCGAACAGTCATCAGATTGCGGGATTGTTCAAGGCCCCAGCGCATCGTCTGCGCACCCGCCGAACGGCCGGAGAAATTGCGGAAGCACTTTCGCCCGAGTGAGCGCGTCTGGTAAACGCAATAGGGTGCGTCCACGACGATGGATGCGGGCGTGAAGCCATTTTCCAGCGCTGCTGCATAAACGAACGGCTTGATCGTCGAACCCGGCTGCCGCTTCGCCTGAGTCGCGCGATTGAAGGAGGATTTGCGCGCATCGAAGCCGCCGACCATGGCAAGGACGCGGCCCGTTGCCACCTCCTGCACGACCATGCCGCCGGAAACTTCAGGGATCTGGCGCAGCGTATATTCGTCGCCGGAAACATTCTTTACCGGGATGACGTCACCGGGCGTGATCTCGTTATAGGCGGTCCCGGCCCCGCCGGCGTCGCGAAGCTCCGCATTGCCGGAAACGAGCACACCCTCGCTCCCATCCTCAAACCCCAAATCGAGGCGGCCTGACCCCTTCGATAAGACAACCGCAGCCCGCCAGTCATCATAACCGACGGGAAGATTGATGGCGATCAGACGCTGCTGCCATCCATCGCCCAATTCTATCGTATCGGTGGCACCGCGCCAGCCACGGCCGCGGTCATAACGCACCAGCGCGTCGCGCACCGCAGTCTCCGCCGCCGCCTGGTAATCGGGATCGATGGTGGAGCGTATCCAAAGGCCGCCGGTATAGACGCCGTTCTTGCCCTCCTCGCCATAGCGATCGATCAGGTCACGGCGGATCGCCTCGACGAAATAATTGCCCAACGTACCGGAAGGGGCAAGTTGGCGTCGGCGGTCGATCACGGAAATGGGCCGGGAACGAGCCGCCTGCGCCTCTGCCGCAGTGATATAGCCATTGGCGGCCATCTGCCCGAGGATCCAGTCACGGCGGATGGTGGCGCGTCGCAGCCCCTCGTCCGTTCCGGGATTATAATTGCTTGGCGCCTTTGGCAGGGCAGCGAGGAACGCCGCCTCCTCCGTGTTCAGCTCGGTTACCGGCTTGTCGAAATAGGCAAAGCTGGCCGCCTGAACGCCGTAGGCGTTCCGGCCAAGAAATATCTGATTGAGATATAATTCGAGGATGCGTTCCTTCGTAAAGGCATCCTCGATGCGCGTAGCGAGGATCATCTCCTTCAGCTTGCGCGTAACCGAATATTCGTCGGACAGAAGCAGGTTCTTCGCGACCTGCTGCGTGATCGTCGACCCGCCCACCGCGCGGTCGCCCGATCCGATCTTCAACGTGTAATCGGCCACCGCATTGATGAAGCCGGTCAGGTCGATGCCGCCATGATCGAAGAAGGTCTTGTCCTCAGCGGAAATAAACGCCTCGATCAACGGTGTCGGCAGATCCTCGAAATTCGCATAGATACGCCGTTCGCGCGCGAAAGTGGCAAAGGGCTGTCCGTAAATATCACGAACGTGGCTGGGAAGCGGCGGTTCATATTCCGACAGTTTTGCGGCGTCAGGCAAGCCTGCGGCCAGCCAGAAATAGCCGCCCACAAGAACGGCCAGGCCCACAAGCGCAAAGCCGCCAAGCGCATAAGCGAGCCTGCGCGGCCACGGGCGGCGGGTGGTGGGTTCGTCGATCTCTTCCGGCATCCGCCTGCTTTATCGCCGGAAGCACCTTAATTGCCAGTGAAGAACGACAGACCGAGTGCCGGGGTGGAGGACATGCTGCAGCCCCCACCCCGGCCACCATGGTTCAGGAGTCCTTTCCCTTCGCCTTGCCCCAGCTACGGGCGGCTGTGTAGCCGAGGTAACCCGTGCCGAAGAGCATGTAGAGTGGCTCTGGAATACCGCTCAGATAGGCCGTCATGCCCCGGGCAATCGCCGCCGCGGTTTCCGGTCGGACTGCGCTGATCATCCCCATGGGGATCGACCACAACAGCAGCACGTACATGACGTAAAGAAAACTGGGGCGTGCCCTGCTGGTCCATGGATCGCTGCTTTGCGCCTCCGCAACGATGGCAGTCAGTTGCGTGCGGACGGATTCCAGCTCCTGGCTACCCTCCAGACGCAGCAGTTCCAGCTTCGCGCGGTCACGCGCCTCCGGATCGGGAATAACCTTATCGATCAGGCCGGCCAGAGGACCGACCAGGGTTCCGATGACACTCATACCGTGGCCTCCATCGCGTTGCCCAGTCGATGCGCCAGCCAGCCATAGACGAAGCTTTCATTGGCGGCCCTGCCCTCCGCCAGTTCGATGTAGCGCGCGCCCTGCAATGCATCGAGCGCGCGAACCAGTACCCGTTCCCCGCCTTGGCCGCGACGTGCGATAAACGACCGCAGCGCGGCAAGGGTGGCCTCGTCGACATGCCGCGATAGGCTGATATCCGGCCAATCGCGCGCATTGCGGTTGAGCGCATTCAACGCCCGCTGAAGGAAGGCCGTGGCGACGGCCGGGCCCATATTGACCCCGGTGTCGAACAGTTCCTCCGCGACATGCGGGGCGATCTCTGCGACGCGATCGAAACGCGGCGCCTCCCAATAGCGCTGTGTGTAAATTTCCAGCGCCAGGGCGCGCGGAAAATCACGCATCGCACCATTATATCCATTTGCAGAAGCGGTCTGGCGGGTGATGCCGAATTTGGTTGGGCCGCCACGATCGTCGGGGTGATTGACGAAGCCGCCCTCACGCTGGATCAGTTCGTCCAGCAGGCGGTCGATCGAATTTGCCATTCTTGTCGCTCCTTCATTTTAGGAGCCAGACTAGAAGACAGGAAAATTCCTATTCCGCAAGCAGAATCGTGTCGGCATATTTTTGCATGGCGCTTCTCAAGGCGACTTCATTTGTATTTTGGGAAAGGACGCAAGGCGCCGGAACGGCGCTGCGCCTGAATAAGCTGGTCGGAGCGACAGGATTCGAACCTGCGACCCCTACACCCCCAGTGTAGTGCGCTACCAGGCTGCGCCACGCTCCGACCGTGGCGGGGGCCTTAATCGGCGCCCCGCCACAAGGCAAGCCGGTTCGAAGCCGGCTTGCCGAAACTCAACCGCCGCTGAGGTTCCGCAACAAAACCTGCGCCTGTGTACGCTCGGCGAATTGTTCGCGGGACTGCAATGACCTCTGCACTTCCTTCAGCGCCTCGGCACGCTTGCCATTGGCCAGCAGAGCTTCTGCCAAATGGTAGCGGATCTCTGCGTTTTTAGGCAGTGTTTTCGATGCACGCTGCAACAATTTCAGCGCATCGGACTTGCTGCCACCAGCCTTTAGCAAAGCCCAACCATAAGTATCGACGATACTGGGATTCCGGGACGAGAAATTATATGCCATGCGGGCAACCGGGATCGCGCGCGGATCCTCCAGCTGGATATAGGCCCACGCCAGATTGTTGAGAATCGACGGGTCGCGATTGCCGACAACTTTACGCAGACGCTCATAATTCGCGATCGCCTGACGATACTGCCCTTCGCCTAGTTGCAGTTCGGCGATCGACGCAAGCGCACCTGCATCGGATTTGTTTTCACGCTGATAGGCCTGCAGGACCTTGATGGCATCCGCCTTGCGATCCAGCCGCACATAGGCATCCGCCAGTCCGCGCGCGGTCGCCAGATCGAAGCTTTTCTTGCGAGCAGCCGCGAAGGAGGCGAGCGCGTCCTGTGGCTGGTTGGCAAGCAAATATGCCCGGCCCAGCGCGTTTTCGGCGACGTTCGAATTCGGCGTTTCCTTACGCAGACGAATCGCCCATTCGCGTGCCTGCTCCATGCGGCCCTGGCGCGCCTCCAGCGCGATCAGTTCCAGATAGGCGGGCGTCGTGGGTTCACCGGTTATCGTCAGCGCACGCTGGAACGTATTGCGCGCCTCGTCGATGCGGTCATTCGCCTGCAGCGACCGACCCAGCAGAACCCGGGGAAGGAGAGCGTTTGGCTGCACCGACACCATCCGGTCGAACAGGGATACCAGCTGTGCTTGGCGACCGGTCGCCTCATAGACCCGCGCCGCGGTCAGCAAGGCGTCGCCATTTTGGGGAAAATCACGCAGCAGCGCATTGGCTTCGTTAGAGGCATTGCTCTCCTGATTCGCGGCCATGTAGGCCTCCGTCAGGGCGATGCGCGGACCGGCGGCGCCACGATCAATCGTGGCTGCCTGGCGCAACCATTCCAGCTGCTCCTTTCGGTCCCCCTCCATACCCGCCAGCTCACCCAGCACCATCAGCGCCTGAGTATCCTTGGGATTATCAGCGATTACCCGCCGCAGTTGCGCCTTTGCGCCCCGGGCGTCACCCTTTGCGATCAGTAATTGCGACAGATTTCGGCGCGCCTCGGCATAATCCGGCTTCCGCTTGAGAGCGGACCTGAACGAGGATTCCGCCTTGTCCCTGTCGCCAAGGCCCAAATAGGCCCCGCCGCGCAAGTTCCAGCCAATGGGAAGGTCGGGATATTTCTTCGCGATCTGCGTGGCGGAGGCAAGCGCGCCCTTGAACTGCCCCTGCCTCATGTCGATCAGCGTCTTCATCATCAGGCCGCTCAGCGAATCCTGATCATCCGACAGTACCTGGCTGACGGTTTCCTCGGCAGCCTCCGTCTTGCCTTGCAGCAATTGCGTCATGGCCAGCTGGTTCTGGATGGCGGGCTCTCCACCGGCCTCCTGCGCCTTTTGCAGATATTCCTGCGCCTCCGACGGCATGCCCGACCGCGCGCGCGCGGACCCGGCAATGGCGTAGACGCGCGCATCGGCGGCCCCGGCATCAATGATCGGCTTCAGGGTTGCGAAGGCACCTTCGGCATCGCCCTTCTGCAACTGTGCAGTCGCATAAAGCTTACGGGCCGTGATGCTGTTAGGCGCCTTGCCTACGAGAGAGCCGAGGAAGCTGTTCGCCTGCTCCACGTTTCCGGCATCCAGCGCAAGCAGCCCCTGCAGCATGATGGCGGGGGGAAAATCGTCCAGAGCCCCGCGGGTTTCCGTCATCAGGGAGCGTGCCTGATCCGTCTTGCCTTCGCGCGTGTCGAGGACCGCCTCCAGATATAGCGCGAGCGGGTGCTTCTCGACCAGATTGTTGACGCGCGCGATGTCGACACGCGCCTCCTTCTCCTTGCGCAGATCGCCCAGCGTCGCGGCGCGCTCCAGCAGCGCTTCGATATTGTTCTTATCCACCTCCAGCGCCCGATTGAGGTAAGGCAGCGCCTCCTCAAGTCCCTTGGCGCTGCGGGTCAGGTCGGCCATGGTGACAAGCGTCTTCACATGGTCAGGGCGCTTCTCCAGGATATCACCCACCAGCCCGCGTGCCTGCTCATGCTGTCCGATGGATCCCATGAACTTCGCGACCGAATTGACGGTGGACGGATCGTTCGGCGCCAGCGCCAGCGCGCGGTTGAATTCGCGTTCCGCGGACTGCAGGTCACGATTCTGAAAATCGATGAGGCCGCGAAGACGCGCGGCATAGGCCTCGAACTGCGGTTCGATTGTGGACGGTTCCAGCAGGTCGGCCGCCTCTGATGGCTTGCCCTGCAACAGCAGGGCATGTGCCCGCAAATGGCGTACCTTTTCCGGCGCCACGCCCGCCTGCACGGCACGTTCCAGCTCCGTCTGCGCCTCTACGCCGCCGCCAAGCTCCAGCGCGACGCGCGCCTGCAGCACACGAGCGAGGCTGTTATTGGGATTTTCCTTCAACGCGTTCAGCAGACGAATGCGCGCGGTGCGGTAATCGCCGCCGTAGAAGCTTTTGAAGGCCTCGACATATGCGCTGTTTGAATCGCTTTCCGCGTCGGCAAACGCCGGCGTTGCCGCAAGCGGCGTCAGGATGGCAAAAGCGGCAGCCGTCTTCAGGCTGCGCAAAAACGGCGCGCGGGCAGTGCAGTCTTTTCGGCTTGTCATATCGTTCCCTCCATTGTCCCACGCGAACCAGCGCCTGGGAAACGTCGCTTGCTATGTCTCAATATCATATTGCTTCATCAAATCGTAGAGCGTTGGACGCGACACACCCAGCAGCTTCGATGCGCCGGAGACATTATTCTTGGTCCTTGCGAGTGCGAGCTTGATCGCATGGCGATCCGCATTTTCCCGTACCTGCTTCAGGTTGAAGGGCTGGCTGTCTTCCGGCTCTTCCAGATCCATGTCCGCCGCGCTGACATAACGATCGTCGGCCATGATAACGGAACGCTTTACGCGGTTTTCCAGCTCACGCACATTTCCCGGCCATTCCCATTTTTCAATGGCGTCCAGCGCCGCCGCGTCGAAGCCTTTTAACGGGCGCTTCAGCTCGGCCGCGAATTTCTGCAGGAAAAAATTTGCAAGCAGTACTGGATCGCCTGCCCGCTCCGCCAAAGACGGGATGCGCACGACGACCTCTGCAACCCGATACCACAGATCTTCGCGAAAGGACCCTGCAGCGATCATCTCTTCAAGGTTCTGGTGCGTGGCGCAGACAATGCGGACGTCGACCGGGATGGTTTTGCGACCGCCAATGCGCTCGATCACGCGCTCCTGTAGGAAGCGGAGAAGTTTCACCTGCAGAGGCAGCGGAATGTCGCCAACCTCATCCAGGAACAGTGTCCCGCCCTCGGCCAACTCTATCTTGCCTTCGGTCGTCTTCGCGGCGCCCGTAAATGCCCCCTTTTCATAACCGAACAATTCGGATTCGAGCAGGTTTTCGGGGATAGCCGCGCAATTGATCGCAACGAACGGACGGTCGGAACGATTGGATTCGTCGTGCAGTCCACGGGCAAGCAGTTCCTTGCCGGTGCCGGACGCGCCCAGCAGCATCACGGAAACGTCGGTCGATGCCACACGCTCTATCATGCGGCAGACTTTCTGCATCGAATCGGCCGCCGTGACGAGACCGCCAAGCTCCGTCGTCGCCTGCTTCGTGGCGAGCGCGCGGTTTTCCGCTTCGATATCGTAAAGGTGAAAGGCACGGCCGACGATATGACCCAATGTGTCGATATCGACCGGCTTCTGATAGAAATCATAGGCGCCCATGGATACCGCCCTCAGCGCGCTTTCACGCGCACCATGACCCGAGGCGACGATCACCTTCGTATCGGGCTTCATCCGCATGATATCTTCCAGCGTCGCGAACCCTTCGGTCGCTCCATCGGGATCGGGCGGCAGCCCCAGGTCCAGGGTAACCACATCGGGCTCGTGCAGTCGCAGGGCCTCCACGGCCTCCTTACGGCTGCCGGCAATTATGGTTTCATAGTCTTCATAGGCCCATTTCAGCTGTCGCTGCAGGCCTTCGTCATCTTCAACGACGAGAAGTTTGCGGGTTCGTGTATCTGCCATCTGTTCAGCCCCGTCTCTGACGTGTTGGGCTTACTGGGAAGTGAACGATGAAGCTGGTTCCTTCTCCCTCCGTCGACTGGACGTCGAGTCGACCGCCGGCCGCGCGAATGATCTCGCGCGATTCATAGGCACCGATCCCAAAGCCCGAAACCTTGGTGGACCTGAACGGTTTGAACAATTCGCGCTCGATGAACTCCGAGCTCATGCCGCAGCCGCGATCATCCACAATCAGTTTCACCGCCCCCGCCTCGTTCCTCAACCTCAGGTCAACGGGCGCACCCGCCGGACTCGCGTCTATCGCATTCTGCACGAGATGTCCTATCGCCTGCTCCATTTTGGCACGAGTTCCGCCGATCTCGAGCGGATAATTGTCTGCATCGAGCCGAACATTGGCACCGGTTCGGTTCTTGTCGTCTGTAATTTCCTGCAACAGCGCGCGGAGATCGAAACTATCATCACGTTCGTGAGCCGCCGGAGGTGCCGCTGTCTCCTGAGAAAGCCGCGCCAGCATGTCGTTCATCTTTCCAACCGAGCTTTGCAGCGTCGCGACCATATCCGCGCGAAAGTCAGGATTATCCGCGTGCCGCTCCGCATTGCGGGCAACGAGACTGAGTTGGGAAACGAGGTTCTTTATGTCATGCATGATGAAGGCGAAGCGACGGTTGAATTCTTCGAATTTCTTCGATTCTTCCAGGCTCTCCAGCGCCGACTGTTCGGCGATATAGCTGGCCGCCTGCCGCCCCACCGTACGAAGAATATCGTAATCTTCCCAATTCAGCGTTCGCGGCGCGCGCGGCCGCTCCAACAGGATAATGGCGGTCAGTGCGTCCACATGGCCCAAAGGCACGATCAGCCAGGCACGCGGATTGGCGGCGATTTGACGCGGCAGGTCAGACGTCGCCTCGCATTCGACAATTCGGCTGGTCGTTTCAAGCGAGTCGATGATTGCCGGGTCCAGATCGACAGCCGCCAGATCCAGGCTGCGGAAATTCCACCGCGCCTCCGGAACGAAATTATTTCCCTCCCGACGCACATAGAGCGCGCCGCCTGGCGAATCGACGATTGAAGCAACCGCCTCCACAACGCGCGCCGGCAGTTCGCCAAAGCCGGGTCCCGAGCGCGAGACGGTGGCGATGAAACGCAGCCATTCCTCCCGATAATCATATTTATAGGCAAAGAAGTGCTTGTTGATCTTGACGCGCAGCCATGCGCGCGCACGACCGGAAAACAAAACCACCGCACCGGCCAGCATGGCGCCGAATATGAGCACGATCTGAAACAGACGGCCCCAATCGCCGCCGACGATGCCGAGGCCCCACGCTGCCAGCGACATGGCGACCAGATAGGAACCGACCGCACCCAGCGCGAAGGTCTGGAAAGCGGCCTGCCGCGACAATTGCATGCTGAGACTTCGGTTCCTGAGGGTCGAGATCAGAAACAGCGGCACCGTCACTGCGTTCGCAAAGCCGCGCGCATCGAAGAAATCGGCAGCCAGCGGTGCATCGAGCAGCCTGAGCGTGAAGAGGTTGAGATCATAGCCAAAAATCCCCGCCAAAGCGAGACAGAGAAGGTTCAGGCTCCAGCGGTTGGCGGGCGCGCTGGACACGAACAGATTGTGCACCAGGACAAGGCCGCCAATCGCAATGGCAACGCGGCACATGCCCGCAAGAAATCCTAGTGCGCCCGACAGACCCAGGCCCCCCGCCAGGGCAATGTCCACCGCCAGCTGAACTACGACGATGCCCAGCATAACGTGGATCACGTTGCGCGACGGATTCTGCTGCTCGTCCTGCCAGCCCAGCCGCATCAGCACGGCGATCAGGACGATCCAGGTGCCCGTGCGCAGGGTTTCGCCAAGGGACAGCGTCAGGGCGAAAAACTGGCCGGTGGCTGCGCCGTTGGCGAAGGCCGCCGCCCAAAGGGCCGTGACCGCGGCAGCGAACGCCAGCCACCATGTGGCGACGGCCTTGCGCGACAGCAGCAGCATGATCGCCATGAATGCGAACGCACCCGCCGCGACCCAGTGGCTGAGGGCTGCGCCGGCGCCCGTCACGGGCCATCACTCCGCAGCGAACGCCCTGTCATCTGACGCCATCCTGCCAGACGACCACCCTGACAGTCTGGATCAGGGTCACAATGTCCAGGAAAAGGCTGTAATTCTTGATATAATATAGGTCGTATTCAAGCTTGTGACGAGCATCTTCGACACTCGCCCCATAGGGATAATTCAATTGCGCCCAGCCGGTAATACCCGGCTTCACGACATGGCGTTCATCGTAAAAGGGGATCTGGCGACTAAGCTGTTCGACAAAAACGGGGCGCTCCGGTCGGGGCCCGACAAAGCTCATGTCACCCTTGAACACATTGAATATCTGCGGAATTTCATCAATGCGCGTGGCCCGAATGATACGGCCGACAGAGGTGACACGCGCATCCCCCTTCTGCGCCCAGACGGCGCCATCCTTTTCCGCGTCCTGAACCATGGACCGGAATTTCATGACTTCGAACACCTTGCCGAACTGGCCGACCCGCTCCTGCCGGTAGAAGATCGGTCCGGGGCTGCTGAGCCGTACCGCAAGCGCGCTGACAAGCAGGATCGGAGACGAAAGCAACAAAAGGAGGCCGCTCGCGATCAGATCGAACAGCCGCTTCGACACGACCGCACCGGTGGAAGACCCCAGGAATCCGTCCGAGAAAATAAGCCAGGACGGTCGCACCGATTCAAGATCGACCCTGCCCGTCATCCGCTCCAGAAAGGTAGACATATCAGTCACGCGGACACCCGACAATTTCGCCTTCAACAGCGTATCCGTCGGCAAGGACCCGCGCCGCTCATCGAGGGCGAGAACGATTTCTTCCACCTCGTTGCGCGCGCAAAAATCGGCCAGCGAAGGAATAT
The DNA here is from genome assembly GCF_054740865.1 of Pacificimonas sp. ICDLI1SI03. NCBI lineage: Bacteria > Pseudomonadati > Pseudomonadota > Alphaproteobacteria > Sphingomonadales > Sphingosinicellaceae > Pacificimonas > Pacificimonas sp. ICDLI1SI03. Next base: position 553,079 of record NZ_JBSQAU010000001.1, on the reverse strand, counting down.
CCTGAAGCGTTTCGGATCCTTCTTCCGCATTTACCCGGGAAAGGCTGAGCTGCTTGACGATTCGAAACCCGGCGGTGGGGTCCTCGGACCGCTCCACCATGCGCCTGCCCTGTGCGCCGGTGCCGATCACGATGATAGGCTCCCGAAACCTGCGCCAGCCGATGATGGCCAGGAACAGGATCCGCGTAAGGACAATGAATAAAAACGAAAAGACGACTGCAAAGAACAGAACGCTGCGCCAGACGTCCAATGTGGGCGCCACCAGAAGCAGTAGCGACAAAATGACGATGCTCATCAGCATCGCCGCGCTCAGGCGGGCGCCGGTCATACGGAACGAACGGAAAGACGAAAGCTGATATGCGCCAAAACCCAGCATCATCATGTAGACGGTGATGGTATAGATCAGGCTTTCCAGCAGATGGTCGCGCATCGGCGGCATATCCGCATCGGCCAGGTTCCACGCGACCTTCCAGGCGAGCACCGCGGCGGCGAACACCAGTACCATCTCGAACAGGCCCAGGATCAGCAATGGCCGCGGCAGATAATGTTTAAACAGGCGAATCACGTAATGGGGAGGTCCCTGGCTGAATCTTGACGCGGGTTTGGGCGTTATAGGGTTAAGCGATTTATCCGTCCCCTAGTTTGCAAAGGTTACGATTTCCATGCGTTGGCTTGGCGCTGGCGATGAACTTGCTATTGGGGCATCGACACCACGAATAGGATAGCTGCGATATGAAGAAGATCTGGCCCGTCATCCTGTCCGGGGGCAGTGGCACCCGTTTATGGCCATTGTCACGGACGCGTCGCCCGAAGCAGATGCTCAATCTGGGCCAGGACATCAGCATGATCGCGGCCACGGTCGCCCGCGCGTCGGGGTCGGATTTTGCCGACCCAATCATCGTGGCCGGCGACGCTCATGAAGTCCTGGTGAAAGATGCGCTGGCCGGAACTGCCCTTCAGGCGCTGATCCTGGAACCCACGGCGCGCAATACCGCCCCCGCCATCGCGCTGGCCGCCCATATGATCGCCGAAAGCGCCCCCGACGATCTGATGCTGGTGATGCCGTCAGACCATCTGATCGCCGACGAGGATGCGTTTCGTTCTGCCGTCGCATCGGCGGCGCCGCTTGCGGAGGATGGCTGGCTCGTCACTTTCGGGATCGAACCTGATCGACCGGAAACCGGCTATGGCTATATCGAGGCGGCAGAGGCACTGTCCGAGCGGGGCATGCGTGTGGCAAAATTTCACGAAAAGCCGGCCCTTGAAAAGGCGGAAGCCTATGTGAAGGCCGGCGGCTATTACTGGAATGCCGGCATATTCCTGATGCGGGCCCAAACCTATCTCGACGCGCTCGGCGCGAACGCGGCGGATATTGCGGAAGACGCCGCCGCCGCCTGGAGCGGCGCAACCACCACCGAGGGCGTCATCCGTCCAGATGCGGAGCGCTTTTCTGCCTGCGCGTCACAAAGTATCGACTATGCCGTCATGGAGCCAGCCGACAGGAAGGCCGTGGTTCCGGTCAGCATGGGCTGGTCGGATATTGGCGGCTTCGAAGCACTGCACGCCGTCTTGCCACAGGACGCGGACGGCAACGCGGTCATCGGCGACGCCATGGTGGAGGATTGCCGCAACACGCTCGTTTGGGCCGAAGGAACGCTGGCCGCTGCAGTCGGCCTGGACGATATCGTGCTGGTCGCAACGGAGGATGCAGTCGTCGCCCTGCCCCGCACCCGCGCGCAAGAGGTGAAGAAGATCGTCGAGCGGCTGAAGGCGGACGCCCGCCGCGAAACAGAAGATCCACCGAAACCCCGTTGAAACCCCGGCAGCCGTCCGGTATAGCGCGCGCCCTGGCCCTTTTCCGAAGGGCACGGCCAAGCGCGGACACGTGGGTGAGTGGCTGAAACCAGTGGTTTGCTAAACCGCCGTACGGTTTATCCCGTACCGAGGGTTCGAATCCCTCCGTGTCCGCCAGCGGCTTGTTTGTGTCGTTCCGCCTTCCGTGAACGAACGCCCCATCAAGCCGCCATAAGTTCATATTATTAGAGTGAACGCGCTGTACCGAGAATGCCAGGGGTTGGGCAGACATGCCCGCAAGAAAGTCGCCTATAGCGTCTTCGCGAACCCAGTGTCTTGCGATCGGTAAGGGCCCAGCACTGCGATGCCGAAAACGACCAGAAGCAGGACCCCGGTCGAGATCGTCAGGATCAGGTCATAGTCGCCCGTTATGTCGACGGTCCACCCGAACAGCATCGGACCGATCGCGGCGCCAAGGCAGAACAATCCCAATATAGTGCCATAGGACGCGCCATAATTTTCCATCTGGACATAGCGGCCCGTCAGATAGGCAAGCATGTCCACTTCGGCCCCTGCCGCCACACCCAGCAGCAGGGCAGCAACGATTACCGGTCCGCCGTTCAGGAGAATGAGACTGGCGGCCACCGGAGACAGCAGCAGGATCGCGGCCACATAAGGCGCGTGGAAACGGTCGAACAAATATCCCGCGATGATCCGGGTCACCAGAATCGCCACGCCCAATTGCGCGGCGACATTGGCCGCGCCCCGGACATCCATGCCGCCATCGATCAGCATGGGAACAAGGTGGACGATCAAACCCGCGACGACCAAGCCCAGCAGAAATGCGATCAGGGTCAAAAGGACTGATGATCTATTCGCCTCGAACCGTCCCTTTTTACGAGGGCTGGTCGCATCACCGGCCCCGGCGCTGACGTCGTCGCGTGGCATTAACAGGCTTACCGGCAGGCCGATGGCGAGGATCGCCCCGCCCATCACGAGCATTGCCGAACGCCATCCATGCTCCGCGATTACCTGCCCCAGCAAAGCCGGCGCAAGGATCGAGGCCACCCCCGTCCCCACCAGCATCAGCCCCAGCGCAAGGCCGCGTCCCGCATCGAACCGCACCGACACGACCCGTGCCCAAATGGCAGGAGTCGTGCCGCACCCGGCCATCGCGGCGAGCAACCAAAGGCCGTACCAGGCGACGACCGACGGTCCCGTCATCGAGAGTGCCACGAACGCCACGGGTGTTAGTATGTAACTGATAATGGCGATCGGCCGTGCGCCGTACCGGTCCGCGAGACGCCCCACGATCGGAGCAGATAGAAAAATGCCCAGCTGCTCGAACGTGGCAGCGCCCGACACGGCCGCCCTGCTCCACCCATATTCCGCCTGCAGCGGCGCGACGAAAAGGCCTAGCGAATAAAAACCGATGCCCATCATGCCGACACTGATCGCCAGCGCGGCAAGAAGGACCACAGGCCAATCGTCCGAAAATTCCTGCGCAACGCTGCGTGCGGCCATATAATTCGCCCCTGATAGGATGTGGGGTCTGGTCAGAGACCAGCGTCGCGCGCAGCGGCCTTGTAGAGATCGGCGGCCGTGACAAAGCCTGCGCCCCTATGCGCCATCCAGGCGATCAGTTCTTCCAATGCGTTCATGCGGAAAGGCAGGCCCATAATATAGGGCGTAAGATGGAGCGGCAGAACGCGCTGGTCCTTTTCGCTTTCCAGCCATGCGAAGGCGTCCTGCATCTGTGTGGCATAGCTTTCCGCCGAATGCTGCTGAACCGTGATGATCTGCCGGTCCGACAATTCGTGATTATAGGGAATTGCCATCAGTTCACCCGCCGGCGTATTCTGCCGGTAGGGCAGTTCATCGTTCACCCAGTTCAAACAATAATGAAAGCCTTCCTCCACCAGCAGGCGCGGCGTGTTGAAACTTTCCTGCCGGGCGATCGACATCCATCCGCGCGGCACGCTGCCGATGGCAGAGGCGAGCAGATCACGGCTTTTCACGATCATCGCCCGTTCGTCTGCCTCCGCAACGGTGCTGTCGATCGTGCTATCCATATCATAGCCATGGGCGACGATCTCGTGCCCTGCCGCAAGAATATCGTCGATAATGGCAGGATAGCGGGACGCGATAATGGCATTGGCCGCCACGGTCACCTTGACCCCGAAGCGATCGAATGCATCCAGCAGCCGATAAAACCCGACGCGCGTACCATATTCGCGGGCAGTATAGTGACGATAGTCGGGATAGGCGGTTTGCATGTGCCCAGGCGCCGTGAAGGGGGCCCTGCCCGGAACGATGGGAAACCATTCCAGGCTTACCAGAATCGCCGCGGCGACGTTCGACGTGCCCGGCAGGTCAAGCGACGGGCGGTCCTTCATTGCGGACCACGGATAAAGGTCGTGATCCATCCCTTTGCGTCGCATAGGATATTCTAGATATTCCGGAACGATGGTCATGCCTTCGCACTTTCGTACTTCGCGACGTCGGCCATAGCTTCTTCATATTGACCGCTGGCCATGAAATGATCGGCGATGTCGCCGCTGCGGGTAATCCATGCGCGCCCGTCAGCCGCAATGTGGCGCAGCACCTCCTCGAACGGGCCAATGCGGTGGGGCTGGCCGATCAGATAGGCGTGCAGCGGGATGCACATGACCGTGCCTCCTTCCGCAGCAAGCCGGTCATATTGGCGAATTAGCGTATCGGCATATTCGCGCGGGCTCATATTATAGACGAAGAAGCCGTAATGGTCGTTAACCTCCAGACTATAGGGCATGGAGATCAGCTTTCCGTTCCGGACCTCTACGGGGTTCGGTCGATCATCGTGATAAAGATCGCAGGTATAGGAAAGCCCATATTCTGAGATCAGGTCCAAGGTGCGCGGCGTGTGGGTCAGCGCCGGGGCCAACCAACCCTTTATCGTCTGGCCGGTCGCATCGCGCACGGTGCGGATGGAATCCTCTATGATCGCACGCTCCTGCGCCTCATCCATGCCATAGCTGTAGCGCGTGTTGTAAATCCCGTGGCTAAAGAACTCCCAGCCCCGCGCATCGGCATCCGCCACGATTTCGGGCAGATGCTGGCACATCGCAACCGAGAGGCTAACAGAACCGGGAAAGCCGTGCTTCGTCATGACATCGGCCATGCGCCAGTGGGCGACGCGGTTGCCATAATCGCGGTGGCCGTAGCCAATTATGTCGGGATGAACCTTGGGCCATGCCTTCCGATGCGGATTGGCGGGCGGATCTATCTCGTAATATTCGATGTTGGGTGATACCCAGACCGCCACTCTCTTGTCGCTGGGCCAAGCGATTTCCGGGCGGTCGCGCCAGGGACGAAAGCCATAGAGCCCGGGATCGCGCTCTCCTTCCCTCATGCCGAATCCCCCGATTTCGCGAACCAGTCGATCACCTCCTGCACCGGTACGACATCGGCATATTTAAGCTGCAGGTCGGTCAAATTGGCGAAGTGATAGCTTTCATGCTTGTCGGCGCAGGTCTCAATGGGGACGATTGTGCGGTATCCCCGGCTCAGGCTATCGACCGCGGTGGCGCGAATACAGCCCGAGGTCGACCCGCCGGTTACCACAACCGTATCGACCTTGTGCCAGACCAAAAGGCTTTGCAGAGGCGTTTCGAAAAAGGCGCTGGGCATGCGTTTGGTATAAATCGCGTCCCGGCTTTCATCGATCGCGCAGCGCTCGTCAAAGGCGTGGCGGTCGCTATCCAGTTTGATATTCTGCAGGCTGTCGGGCGTGTTGGTGCGCGTGCCCCAGACGCCTGCATCGGCAGCACTGTCCATAAAGGCAACGTGGGTCCAGATCACCGGCATCCCCGCTTCGCGCGCGGCTGCGGAGATCATATTCACATATTCGATCTGGCGCGGATCGGTTTCATAGGCGGTCTTGTATCGGTCGATCCGCGTATAGACATTCTGTAGATCGACATTCACGATCGCCACCTTCTGGCCAAAACCAAAACGCGCGCGCGCGGGATTTGCCATTACGTCTTCAAAAATCTGCCGCGCGGTTCGATTGTCTTCTGTCATGCGGGTGCCGACAATGCTCATATGGCCATCCTTGTCTTTTCGATATTTTCCACCGCCGGGGTCCAGCCCTTCGGCAGACCCGCATCAGCAACAAAGCCGTAAAGCGGTTCTTCCGGCAGAGCCTGTTCCACGATGGTACGCGCCGCGATCAGGTTCCCGATGTCGATACCAGTGGAGAGGCCCATGGATTCCAGCATGAAGACGAGATCTTCAGTGGCAATATTGCCACTGGCGCCGGGGGCAAAGGGGCATCCCCCCAAGCCGCCCTGGGAGGCATCGAACGTCGTGATATCGACATCCAGCCCAGCCAGCACATTGGCGAGGCCGAGCCCTCGTGTATTGTGAAGGTGAAGACCAGTGACCGCGTCCGATCCCGCCACCCCCCGTACCAGCTTCACGAGCCGCCGCACTTCGCCCGGCGTTGCATAGCCGGTGGTATCCGACATGCCGATTTCATCGCAGCCGGCCTTCATCAGCCGTTCCGCAAGGGTAAGAATCTGACGATCGGGAATCGCCCCTTCCAGCGTGCATCCGAACACCGTCGAAAGGCTGCCTTCGAAATGAGGGCGGCGGTCATGGGGCAATTCGCGGATCAGTGCGGCGATAGCCGTTGCCTCCTCAATCACCTGATCGTGCGTCTTTCGCAGGTTCGCGAGACTGTGTGTCTCCGAAACCGAAAGCGGCAGGGTGAGTTTATCCGCGCCCGCAGCAATGGCATCGGCCGCGCCCCGGCTGTTGGGCACGAGAACCGCCACGGCCAGTCCATCATGTCTGGACGCATGGCGCACCACCTCCGCGGTGTCAGCCAGTTGTGGGATTAATTTGGGCGGCACAAAGCTGCCGACCTCGATCTCTGCGACGCCAGCCGCGACGAGGGCGTCGACCCAGGCCTTCTTCGCCTCCGTCGGCATAGTACGTTTTACGTTCTGCAGGCCATCTCGCGGCCCCACTTCGCTGACGAGAATATCCATGACCGCTGACCTGACTCCACTTCACTCCATTTGTACTACAAATATATCAAATGAGACGAAACGCAAGCACAGCTCCCATCTCTCTCGACACCAGCGAAGGCTGCAAATCCAGGGATCAGCTGAACCGGGGAGAAAACTGTCCATGCTGATGCATATCCAGCGTGATTCGATAACGATCAGCGCGATAACTCGCCCGGGTGACGAGTACTGGCCGCTGCTGACCATCCTCGACTTGTCGTTCGATGATGAGGATCGGATCAAGCGGTTCGCATTCGAGCAATTCTGCCATGTCACTTTCGGCCACAGTCGCCTCAATCGTCTGCACCGCGCCCCCGATGCCGAGACCCGCGTCGACCAGAAGCGAGAGGATGGGCGCCTTCATCAGTCTTTCCGGCGTAACCTCTATGCCGAGATCGCTGCGCATATGGCTGACAATTAGGCCTAACGGTCCGCCTTTGCTGAAGCGCAGGCGCACAGCGCGGATCAGCTGATCCCCTTCCTTTACGCCGAGCTGGGTCGCCAGCGCCGCACCAGCGGCAACCAATGCGACCTCGAGCACCTTTACCTTTGTATTCTGGCCGAACGCGATGAGCGATTCCACCGCCTGGTCGATGTCGGATTCCACCAACGTATTTGGGGTCCGATACGTAACGCGCGTGCCATGTCGTCGTCGTCGTTCGACGAAGCCACCTGCCGCAAGCTCATCCAGCGCGCGTCGGGCGGTGATGCGTGACACACCCTCATTCTTGGCCAGCTCCATTTCCGTCGGAAGCGAAGTACCGTGGGCGCGAATGCCGCGGACGATTTCGTCCCGCAAACCCACATATATCTGATGATAAAGCGGAATGGCCCCTGCGCGGGTGCGCGGCGGATCCGCTGGTTCTTCTTGCCGTATCGCCATTTTGTTCATGTCATCCAGCATCTGTCCGCCGGGCCTCCAGCCTTTCAATCAAGCAAGAGCGTTTGATCACCAAGCGGATGGATTGAATCAGTCCAGAGAACTGCGGGTTGCGCAATTCGGACCATTTGTATTATCTCTATATCAATATGCCGCAAAGCCATTTGTTTCGACGTCATTCGTCGCGCCTTGGCCCGGACGGCTTTCGCAGCAGGGATCATGATGAACACGCCAAATCCGCATATCGAAGATTCTCCCGCGCCGCTGGATGGCATCCGGGTGATCGAATTTACCCACATGGTCATGGGGCCTTCGGCGGGTGTCATCCTGGCAGACCTGGGCGCGGACGTGATAAAGGTGGAGCCGCCAAACGGCGACAAGACACGCACGCTGCTGGGGTCGGGATCAGGCTATTTCCCGATGTTCAACCGCAACAAGCGCAGCATCTGTCTGGACCTGAAGGATCCCGAAGGACTGAAGACGGCCCAGGATCTATGTGCCGATGCCGATATCGTAATCGAAAATTTCCGCCCGGGCACGCTGGAACGGCTGGGGCTTGGCTATGAAGAGTTATCCCAGGTCAACGAACGGCTGATCTATTGTTCGGCGAAGGGCTTTCTGAAGGGCCCCTATGAAAACCGCACTGCGCTGGACGAGGTCACGCAAATGATGGGGGGCCTCGCCTATATGACGGGACCGCCAGGACGTCCGCTGCGCGCTGGATCGTCGGTGGTGGACATTACCGGCGGCATGTTCGGGGTCATCGGCATATTGGCGGCACTGGAACAAAGGCACCGCACCGGAAAGGGCAGCGAGATCAAGTGCAGCCTCTATGAAACCACCGCGTTCCTGGTCGGCCAACATATCGCACAAAAGGCGGTAACCGGAGAGGCGGCACGGCCAATGCCGGTACGCGTATCGGCCTGGGCGATTTACGACGTCTTTGAAACCGCCAACGAAGGCGAGCAGCTGTTCGTCGGCGTTGTCAGCGATGGTCAGTGGCAGACCTTCTGCAATGCCTTTGACCTGGTCGAGTTCGCCGCGCGCGAGGAATGGGCCACAAACAATGAACGCGTACTGGCACGGGACGAAATCATCTCGACCGTGTCTGCCCTATTCAAGACCATGGACCGCGACGCGCTGGTCGCCAAGTTGGAAAAGATTGGCCTGCCCTTTGCCCCCATCGTGAGGCCCGACGAGCTGGTCGACGACGCGCACCTTAATGCTGCAGGCGGCATGGTGAATGTGCACCTGGCCGATGGCACACTTGCCAGCCTGCCCGCGCTTCCGCTGGAAATCAACGGCAGCAGGCCGGGCCTGTTCCGCGACCTTCCCGGCATCGACGAACATGGATCCGAAATACGCGATCAGACCGCCAAAGCCGGAAAATAGCGATGCCCTCCACGCTCTTTTCGAAACTCTGGGATCAGCATCAGGTTCGCGACCTAGGCGAGGGCGCCGCCTTGTTGCTGATCGACCGGATCTTACTGCATGAACGCACCGGCGGCATCGCCATGAAGACGCTGGAGGAAAGCGGCGTTCCGGTGCGGGATCCCTCGCGCGTGTTCGTCACCATGGATCATGTCGTCGATACGCTACCCGGTCGAACCGACAAGACCATCATGCCGACCGGGCGGGATTTCATCACCGTCACGCGCGATGCAGCCAATCGGGCCGGTGCCACCTTGTTCGACCTGGGCGATCCACGGCAGGGAATTGTGCACGTAATTTCACCTGAAAACGCGATCGTGCTGCCCGGCCTGACCCTGATCTGCCCCGACAGCCATACCTGTACACAGGGGGCGCTGGGGGCCATGGCCTGGGGCATTGGGTCCAGCGAAGCGGAACATGCGCTGGCAACCGGCACCTTGCGCGTGAAGCGTCCCGCAGAAATGCGCATCACCATCAACGGGGTCCTTGAAACAGGGGTAACCGCCAAGGATCTGGCACTTTATATTATTGCCCGGCTCGGTTCAGGCGGCGCGCGCGGACATGTGGTTGAATATGCCGGTTCGACGATCGCCGCACTGTCCATCGATGAACGAATGACTTTGTGCAACATGGCGACGGAACTGGCCGCCTTTTCCGCGGTAATCGCGCCGGATGAGAAGACGATCGAATTCATGAAAGGGCGGCGCTACGCACCCGAAGGCGCGGACTGGGACGCGGCCGTCAGCGCATGGCAAAGTCTCTGCAGCGACAGCGATGCGGCGTTTGCGCAAGAAGTACACATCAATGCCGCCGACGTGAGCCCGATGATCAGCTGGGGCACCAGTCCGCAGCAATCGGTGGCGTTGGGCGCCGCCGTGCCAAGCCGGAACCAAATGCCCGCAGGGGCCGCCGAGACCAGCGACGAAGCACACAGCCGGGCCAGCGAGTATATGGGAGTGTCCGAAGGCGAGGAGATCGTCGGCCTCCCCATAGATGCTGCCTTCATCGGATCGTGCACCAATTCCCGCCTTTCCGACCTTCGTGCGGCAGCCGAAATCCTGAAGGGGCGGACGGTAGCGCCCGGAATTCGCGCAATCTGTGTCCCCGGATCTACCATGGTGAAGGCTGCGGCCGAGGAAGAAGGACTGGACCAAGTGTTCCGCGATGCCGGATTTGAATGGCGCGAGGCCGGCTGCTCCATGTGCTTTTTTGCTGGCGGAGAAAGCTTTGGCGACCGGGAACGGGTGATCAGCACGACCAACCGCAATTTCGAAAATCGGCAGGGCCCGCGCACACGCACCCATATCGCCTCGCCGGCAACCGTTGCCGCATCCGCCATCGCCGGATCAATCGCCGCGCCCGCGATGCTTCCGCCCTTGGAGGAGGAGCCTGCCTGATGGAGCCGTTCACGACCCTTCGCTCTATCGCGGTGCCGCTGATCCGCGATAATATCGACACCGACATCATAATCCCCTCCCGCGAGATGAAGGGGGTCGGCAAGACCGGATTGTCGGACGGGTTGTTTGCCGGCTGGCGCTACACCGATGTCGATGCGCGTGTGCCCAACCCGGAATTTGCTCTTAACCGCCCCGAGTATGACGGCGCGCAGATCATGTTGGGTGGCAGCAATTTCGGCAGCGGTTCAAGCCGCGAACATGCCGTATGGGCGCTGGCCGAATATGGATTTCGTGCCGTCATCGCCCCCAGTTTCAGCCCGATTTTTTATGGCAATTGCGTGCGCAACGGCATGCTTCCCATCGTGATGGAGCCCGGGCCGATTGCGGCAGCGGGGCTGGTCGTGAAAATCGACCTCGCCTCGCAAACTGTCAGCGCGAACGATCACGAATGGACCTTTGAGATCGATCCCGAAAGCAAGATGATGCTGCTTGAGGGCCTCGACCCCATCGCCCTTACACTGCGCGATGAACCTGCGATCACCGCACATGAAAGCGCGGATCGCACCGCCCGGCCGTGGGCCTGGAGCGTATTGCCCTCAGCCTGACACAATCATCCTGGTAAGGCCTGCCGCAGGTGCGTCAATCAAGGCGTCCTGAACATCCGCTTTGAGAAAACACCGTCCCGTAAGGCATCGAGAGAACTCACACGCGGCTTAACAATTCTCCTTGGTGAAGAGGGAAAAAAACAAGGCTGACGTTCTAAGCTGTACCATTGGCGTGATCTTCCTGATCGGCCTTCTGATTGTGAGCGGACTATTAGTCCTGATATTCTGATCGATTAAGCGATCGAGTCCTTCGCGCAGCAAATGCGGCGGAGCTGTTTCCCGATCCTGAAGAGCCGTCTATAGATCGGGATCATGACCTTACTCATTTTCTACGTCGCGCTTGCGCTCGTTATCTCTTTCCTTTGTTCACTGCTGGAGGCGTCCCTTCTTACGATCACCCCCTCCACAATTCGTTCGGCCGAGGAAAAGGGTGCTGCGTGGGCACCACAGCTGAAAAAGTTGAAGAATGACGTTGAACGCCCTTTGGCGGCGATTCTAACGCTCAATACCGTGGCGCACACGATGGGCGCTGCCGGAGCGGGCGCGCAATATGCGAAGCTTTACGGCGCGGGCGGCGAGGCGATCTTCGCGGCAATACTGACAGTGGCCATCCTTGTGATTACCGAGATCATCCCGAAGACGATCGGCGCGCGCTACGCCGGCAGCTTGGCGCCCTTTACCACGTGGGTACTGCCAATTCTGATCAAGGCGCTGGCGCCGCTGGTATGGGCTTCACGGCAACTGACCCGCCTGATCACCCGCGGAAAGCCCGCCGACCGTCCCCGTCACAGGGAGGAATTGCTGGCAATCGCAAATTTGGGGCTGGATTCCGGCCAAATCGAGAGTGGCGAAGTCCGCTTCATGAAGAATATGCTGCAATTGCACGCCGTCGCCACATCCGACGTGATGACGCCCAGAACCGTCGTTTTCTCAATCCCTATACGGGCCACGCCGGCGGATCTTGCGAAGATCAGGGAAGCCCCTCACACACGAATTCCGGTCTTCGAAGGCCAACCGGAAAAAATCCGAGGGTTCGTCATCAAGCATGAGGTGCTGGGACAACTTTCTGACGGCCGCGCCGACGAGGGCCTCGAAAATCTGGTGCGCCCGCTCCCAAGCGTTCTCAACAAGCTGCCCGTGGACAAGCTGTTCCACAAGATGATTACCGACCGTCATCACATCATGGCAGTGATGGACGAATATGGCACGTTCCTCGGCCTCGTCACGTTGGAGGACGTGCTGGAAACGATCTTCGGGTTCGAAATCATCGACGAACTGGATGAGGTGCCGGATCTTCAGGAATATGCACGCGAATTGTCGCGGCGGCGCACCTCGAATGCTCGTGCTCCGGCGGAATAGCGCGCGCGTCGACCAACGGCGGCGTCCGGTCGATTAGCGGCCAATGCCTGTGTGGGCGGGAATGAATTCCTTTCCTCAGGACCTCACCATTTCCATCACTGTGTTCCAGTCGCGTCCCCGGTTCGCTGGTCTGCCGTTTCGTCGCGGAGCGCACGGAATTCGTCGCCTTCGTTCCAATTGGGCCAATCGCTGCTCATGGCGAGGGCGCGGCCCATGCGATAGTAGAGCCTCAGGTCCGCCATCACACCAGACCAGTCCCAATTTTCGTCAAATTCGTCCTTGGGGCCGTGATAATGATTGTCGGTGTAATCGGCGGCGGCGGCTTTTCCGGCTTCACGCCCGCCCTCGATCAGATCCTCGCCACCCTTGAAATAGGCCATGGGCACGCCCTTCTTGGCCAGACTGAAATGGTCTGAGCGGTAGTAATAGCCTTTTTCGGGCGTGGGTTCCCGTTCTGGCATGCGCCCTTCGGCTTCCGCGGCCTTGGCGAGATATGCGTCAAGATCGCTCTTGCCCATGCCGATGACGGTCAGATTGCTGGCTGGGCCGGCCATCGAAAACGCGTCCATATTGACGCCGCCGACGGTACGCGCCAGCGGATAGACGGGGTTGTCGGCGTAATATTGCGAACCCAGCAGGCCGCTTTCTTCGGCTGTCACAGCCAGAAAGACGATCGAGCGATCGGGCGTCCCCGCCTTGGCATGGGCCTCGGCAAGCGCGACGAGCGCTGCGGTGCCGGTGGCATTATCCACCGCGCCATTGCAGATGTCGTCACCATCCGGCGCCGCCTTGCACCTGCCGAGATGATCCCAATGTGCGGTATAGAGCACATATTCGTCCGGGCGTTCCGCGCCCGGCAATATGCCGATGACATTGTCCGACACGGTGCGTTCGAAGTCATTTTGGAAAGACAGCGACGCGCTAAGCCCCAGCGGTACGGCCTGGAAATCCGGGCGCCGCGCCGCCGTCATCATCGCGTCCAGATCCTGACCCGCCGCCGCGAAAATCTCTGTGGCTACGTTCTTCTGAATCCAGCCATTGGCCACCGTCTGGTCGGCACCCTTATCGTCCGACTGGGCCAGATATTGCGGTCCGCTCCAGCTCGATTCCACGACGTTCCAGCCATAGGCGGCCGGTGCTGTATCGTGGATAATCAGGGCGGCAGCCGCGCCCTGGCGTGCCGCCTCCTCATATTTATAGGCCCAGCGACCATAATAGGTCATGGCGCGACCCCCGAAATCTCCCTCCAGGCTTTCCGTACCGAAATCGGGGTCGTTCACCAGAATGACCACGGTCTTTCCCTTGACGTCGACGCCTTCATAATCGTTCCAGCCCCGCTCTGGCGCATTCACGCCATAGCCGACGAACACCATTTCGCTGTTCGCAACGTCGATGGCGGGTGTCTCACGATAGGTTACCGCCACATAGTCCTTGCCGAAATCATAGCTTAGCGGCTCTGTGCCGCCGCTGATCGTCAGCGGGGAAAACTCGCTGGCGGTAATCTCGATCAGGGGTACTTCCTGAAACCAGCTGCCGTCATTGCCGGGCTGCAGTCCTGCCGCCGCGAATTTCTGCGTCAGGAGCGCCTTGGTCTTTTCTTCACCGGCAGTGCCCGGTGCCCGCCCCTCGAATTCGTCGGAGGCCAACTGACGCGTTACGTCTTTCATGGTTTGTTCGGATAGATCGGGCACGGCGATCTCCGGCGAGGTTGCGGCATCCTCCTGCAGTTCCTCAGGCGCGCAGGCGGACAGCAGCAGCGCGGAAAAGGCGGCGGAAATGAGCAATTTTTTCAAGGCCAGTCCTGACATCGTTCATGTATTCTATGCTGCTCAATCTGGCAGAGCGCATATTGCAGCACAAGGCAGCAGCTGTCCTGCCCATATGTTGGCCTGCGTACGACGATGCGCATTTCGCTGGCCCGTTGAATTAGATGGCTCGGCGAATGGGCGGCGAGGCCGAAGCGCGTTAAGAAGGTAATGATGGTTCAACCTGTTCCGCCCCCCGCAACCCGGCTTAATGTCGCCACTATGCGTACAGCGTCATATGACCGGGCACTCGCGGAAGAACGGCCGGTCGCTTTCGAGTTCAACGGCCTCGCCTATGCGGTGATGATGGCAACGCCCAGAGATCTGGAAGATTTCACGGTTGGTTTCGCGCTCGCCGAAGGACTTGCAGATCGCGCCGAGGACCTTCGTTCGATCGACGTGGCGACGGTCGAAAACGGCACCGTTGTTCGCGCCATGGTGCCAGACGAACGCGCCGAGCCCTTGCGAGAGCGCCTGCGCCTGCGGCTGGTTGAGGGAAGTTGCGGCCTGTGCGGCCTGGAATCCATCGAGGAGGTGCTGCGCCCCCTGCCCGTCCTGACGGCCCCACCGCGCATGGACGCGCAGGCATTGGCGGCGGCGGCGGGCGCGTTGCGCGATCATCAGCCGCTGGGCCGGGCGAGCGGTGCAATGCACGCCGCCGCCTTTTGCGGACCGGACGGCGCAATCATTGCCGCACGAGAAGATGTCGGGCGCCACAATGCGCTGGACAAGTTGATCGGGCATTTGGCGCGTGAAGCTATCGACCCGGCGGACGGGTTCATCCTGCTCTCCTCACGCAGCAGCTATGAACTGGTGGAAAAGACGGTGCGGGCGCGCTGCCCTGCATTGGCGACGGTTTCGGCGGCGACCGATCTGGCGGCGGCGCGGGCGCGCGAGGCGAACCTCACTTTGGTGGCGCTGGTGCGTGATGACGGCGCGCTGATCATGAACGACCCGCACGGGGTGCTGGGATGAGGATATTGGGCGCTGTGCTTGCAGGCGGACGGTCGAGCCGTTTTGGCAGCGACAAGGCGCTGGCAGAATGGAACGGGCGCACATTGATGGAGGGGGCGATCGCCGCTCTGCGCCCGCAATGCGACGACATCTGCGTCGTGGGCAGGAGCGATGCCCCGGTGACCGCAATCGCTGACTGGCCCCAGGCGGACTGCGGCCCCCTGGGCGGCATGGCCGGCGCTCTTCGTTACGCCCTTTCCCATGATTTCGACCAGGTACTGAGCATCCCGGTCGACGTCGTGGAATTGCCGCCCGATTTGCGGCAGCAGCTTAGCCCCGCCCCTGCCTATCTGCTGAACCTTCCCGTGGCGGGCCTTTGGCGCACCGCCGCGTTACCTGCGCTCGAAGTGATCCTTACCGGCCCTGGACGCCGGTCTGTGCGCAACTTTGCCGACGCGTGCGGCGCGCGCGGGGTTACGCTTCCCAGCGAGTTGAGTAATATCAATACCCTCGCAGACTTGGAACGGCTTCGGGCGTTCAACGAACATTCGCATCTGTTATCGAAGGAGCCCTGACATGGCTGCAGATCTGCCCGAACCAAAAGGCTATAAACGCGCCACTGGCGGATGGGGGTCTCTGGAGGGCATTACCCGCGTCGAACTAACTGCAAAGGCCAGCCCCAGCGCGGCGCTGACGTTGAAAACGCAGAACAAGCCGGGCGGCTATATGTGTTCGTCCTGTGCGTGGACAAAGCCCGAGGATCCGCATGTCTTCGAATTTTGCGAGAATGGCGCGAAGGCGACGCTGTGGGATCTGACCACGGCACGTTGCACCCCGGAATTTTTCGCGCAGCACAGCGTGTCGGAGCTGCGGGAGTGGGGCGATTACGAATTGGAAAAGGCAGGTCGGCTGACCGAGCCGGTCCGTTACAATCCGCAAACCGATAAATATGAGCGCGCGTCCTGGGACGATGCATTCGCCGCCATCGGCGCCAAATTGCAAAGGATGGAGCCAAAAGCGGTTACTTTCTACGCCAGCGGTAAGGCGGCGCTGGAGCCATCCTATCTCTATGCCCTGTTCGCCCGCGCCTATGGCCACAACAATCTGCCCGACAGTTCGAACATGTGCCACGAGACGACGTCGGTCGGCCTGAAAAAGGTCATTGGGTCATCCGTCGGCACCTGTCAGATGGACGATTTCGACCATGTCGACGTGATTTTCTACATGGGCCAGAACCCCGGCACGAACAGCCCGCGTATCCTGCATACGCTGCAGAAGGCGGTAGAGCGCGGATGCAAGATCCTGGCGTTCAACCCGCTGAAGGAAAAGGGCTTACGCGAATTCATCAATCCCCAGAATCCAGTGCAGATGACAGTGGGTTCGCCCACCAAGCTGGACCACATGTATTGCCAGGTTCGCGCAGGCGGCGACATTGCGGCGCTGATGGGCGTGTGCAAACGCGTACTGCAGCGTGACGCGGAGGCCCAAGCATCCGGCGCCGACCGCATCCTTGATACGGCGTTCATTGCAGAACACACCCATGGCTTCGACACCTTCATCGAAACAGTGCGCGCTTCCAACTGGGAAGAGCTTGAGCGCGCCAGCGGCATCACGCGCGCGGAAATGGAACAAGCGGGCGATATTTATGCCGATGCCGACAATGTGATGGGCATTTACGGCATGGGTGTCACCCAGCACGTCCACGGCGCACAGACCATCGGCATTCTGGTCAACCTGTTGCTACTAGGCGGAAATATCGGGCGGAGGGGCGCTGGCTGCTCACCCATTCGCGGACATTCCAACGTACAGGGCCAGCGCACTGTCGGCATCACAGAAAAAGTGAGCCTCGCGCCCGTCGAAAAATACCGCGAGCTGTTTAACCTCGAAACCCCGCAGGAGGACGGCCACACCACGGTAGAGTTTCTGGAGGCGACGATCGCGGGGACCAACAAGGGCTATATCGGCCTTGGCGGCAATCTGGCCCACGCGGTACCGGACCACGAGCAGGTGCATCGCGCCTGGGGGGACATGGAACTGACCGTTCACGTCGCCACAAAGCTGAACACCACGCATTGCATGCCCGGCAAGGAAAGCTGGATCCTGCCCTGCCTGGTGCGGGCGGAAGAGGATCTCCAGGGAAGCGGCAGCCAGTGGGTCAGTATGGAGGACAGTTTCAGCCATATTTACGGCAGCCGTTCCCATCGCAGTCCCGCAAGCGAACATTTGAAAAGCGAGACCGCAATCGTCTGCGCCCTGGCAAAGGCAACGCTGGGTAGCGAGAATCCTACGCTCGTATGGGACGAATGGGCGGATGATTATTCACGCGTCCGCGATCTGATCGCCGCTACTTTTCCGGCGGAATTTCACGATATGAACGCGCGCATGAACCAGGCTGGCGGCTTTTACCGCGGCAATGCCGCGCGGGAACGGATCTGGAAGACAGACAGCGGCAAGGCCGAATTTACCGACCCCACGGTTCTGAACGCCTGCGGGATCGGAGATGCGGAGGGGCGCTATCACCTCGCGACCCTGCGGTCGAACGACCAGTTCAACACGACCATCTATGGCCATTCCGACCGGCTGCGCGGCCTGTCCGGCGACCGGCGGATCATCATGATGCGGCCCGAAGACATGGTGAAGGAAGGGCTGGCAGAAAATGATCGTATCGATCTGATTACCGACGTTCCCACTGATCACGAAAGTGCGGATGTTTCACGTCGCGCCGTGAGCGGGTTTCGTGTCGTGCCCTACGACCTGCCCCGCGGAACGCTGGCCGGTTATTTTCCTGAACTGAACCCGCTTATTCCGCTTTGGTACCACGAAGAATTATCGAAGACTCCTGCCAGCAAGGGCGTACCGGTACGGGTCGAGAAAACCGCCTAGATTTTCAATATTGGTGATAGCCTGGGCCAACACCGATATTTGATCCCGCTTTCAAGCCTTGAACATGTCGATAATCGCAGAGATCGGGGGCCAGGCCGTTCGCCTCGGCCCGCCCCCTCTCTCTTTAGCGCCTAGGCCTGCGAACGGCGTTTCCGCATGCTGAGCGCAAGAACACCGAGGCCCAGAAGTCCGATCGCTCCAGGGGCGGGAATGTCCAAAGGCGGCGGCGGTGGCGGCGGCGGTGGTGGCGGGGAAATGCCTGGTGCGAAGGTGGCGCCGCCATATGTCAGATAGCTGTCGGCCTGATCACCACCGCCCAGCATCACGAGGAATTCACCAGCGGCCGTCAGGTCGAACAAACCGAGCGGCAAGTCAAGAATGCCCCTGTAGAAGCTGGATGAACCGATTTGAGTGAAGCCTGACGGATCGACCACAGCACCGTCCAATGCCAGTGATGACAGATCGCCAAGGTCGATGACGATGGATGCGTAATTCACGCTGAATGCCTGTCCGCCGCTTGGCGTGGCCAGACGGTATTCCGCCAGCCAACTATCGGCACCAGGCACCAGGGACATGGCGGGGTCGGTCAATTGTCCGGTGCTGCCGGTTCCGATCAGATATTGGGCGACGGCAGCGGGCTGGCTGGTCTGCACCCGCGCACCCGATCCCCCGACAACGCTGAATTCATGGACGTCGCCCGCGCCAAGCGTTGCGACCAGAACCCCATCCACCCGAACCTGGGTATTGGCGGTCGTCGCGATGACACGCACAAGGTCCTGTCCGACGAGGCCACCTGCAGCCTCCGACGCAGTTACGTAATAATCCTGGCTAAGGCGATCGGTGGGGATCATCTGCTCGATCAAGGTGTCACATGCGACACGCCCTGCGGGTACCTGCGCGCATTCATGGCCCGCGGACACTGCCACGTCCCTGTTCGCCGAAACAAAGGAACCGGTCAGGTCGGTCGAGCCGCCGGAATATTTATAGGTCTCCCCCGCCTGCAGCGTCACGTTGATCGGTGCGCCGCCCTTTGGCGAGAAGGTAACCGTGGTATTATTTTCCACGGCCTGGATCATCACCTGACTGCCTTCACCGAACCCCTGTCCCTGGCTGGCCACGACATAATCGGTGCCGAGGGACTCACGCTCCAAAAGATACGACATGTCGGTACTGGCATTGGCACGGTTGACGAAATACGCCCCAAGAGGGCCTGCCGACGTAATCTGAAAACCGGTGTTAACGGTTGCCGTGCCAGATTGTTGAAATGTGTTGCTAAGAGCCTGATTAAAAAAGCCGTCCGCATTCAGAACGACATTCTCGTTGAAACCAGCCGCGTTCATAATGGTTGCGTTCTGCCCGGGCGCACCGAACAGAAATACCGAGGCGTCTGGCGTCACGAGATTCCGGTTAAAGTCGAAGTAAAGGGCGGCTGCGTTGGCGGCCGTACCGCCCATCAGCGCGAGCATCGCCCCCGCGAGCATTGTCGGTTTCATTTTACGTCTCCAAAAGTAAGAAAACTTACGGATACGCAACAGACAGTTAGACGAAGTTAAGCAATTCCCGTGCCACTATTTAAATGGCTCTCCCAATTGCCTGAATCCCAATCCAAAATTCGAACCAAAATGAATATTACGTCAGCGATATGGACGCGAAAATGTAAAATTTCCCGACACAATCGGGGCCAAGACAGGACAGCCGACGCGCTGTCAGGCGCGTGCGTTTTCCACTTGAACGCTGTTGTGACGCAACGCCGTCAGGGCTGTTCGCACGATAGCGTCCGCATCCAGCCCGGCTTGCGCATATTGTTTTGCAGGATCGTCATGGTCCTGAAAAACGTCGGGCAGCCGCATGGTACGAATTCTCAAACCCGTATCCAGAAGGCCGGTGTCGCTCGCCAGGGTCAGCACATGCGCCCCAAGCCCGCCAATCGCGCCTTCCTCGATGGTGATCACCACATCATGCGTGGTGGCAAGTTTCCGGATAAGCGCTTCATCAAGCGGCTTTACGAAACGCAGATCGGCCACCGTCGTTGACAGCCCCTTGGTTTCCAGTTCGTCTGCGGCAGTCAGAGCTTCGCCCAGGCGCGTGCCGAGCGAAAGGATCGCCACCTGGCGCCCTTCCCGGACCACCCTGCCCTTGCCGATTTCCAGCTGTTGCGGCGTTTCTGGCAGGTTAACCCCGGTCCCGTTGCCGCGTGGATAACGAAAGGCGATCGGCCCCTTGTCATAGAGGGCCGCCGTGTGGGTCATGTGCACCAGCTCGGCCTCATCGGCGGCAGCCATGACGACCATATTCGGCAGAGTGGACAAATACGTCACGTCAAATGAGCCCGCATGTGTCGAGCCGTCGGCGCCGACCAGACCCGCACGGTCGATCGCAAAGCGCACGGGCAAATTCTGGATACAGACGTCGTGTACGACCTGATCATAGGCCCGCTGCAGAAAGGTCGAATAGATCGTCGCAAAGGGGCGCATCCCCTGCGCGGCGAGCCCGGCCGCGAACGTCACCGCGTGCTGTTCCGCAATGCCGACGTCGAAGGTTCGGTCGGGAAAGGCGCGGCCGAATTTGTCCAGACCCGTCCCCGACGGCATCGCCGCCGTAATCGCACAAATCTTTGGATCGCGCGTCGCCTCTGCGATCAAAGCATCCGCAAAGACGCCGGTATAGCTGGGCGGCCCCTTTTTCTTTGGCGCCATTTCGCCGGACACCACATCGAACTTGGTGACGCCGTGATATTTGTCGGCGCTCGCCTCTGCCGGCGCATAGCCGTGCCCCTTTTTCGTGACGACGTGGACCAGGATCGGCCCCTGCTCGCTGTCGCGGACATTTTCCAGAACGGGAATCAAATGATCGAGATTGTGGCCGTCGATGGGGCCGACATAGTAAAAGCCCAGTTCCTCGAACAGAGTTCCGCCGGTTGCCATACCGCGGGCATATTCCTCCGCCTTCTCAGCGGCGGCATGAACGCGCTTGTGTAGCTTCTTCGCGACTTTTTTCGCCAGATTGCGCAGGCCGAGATATTCCGAGGAGGAAACCGCACGCGCCAGATAGGCGCTAAGCCCGCCAACCGGCGGCGCGATCGACATGTCATTGTCATTCAGGATGACGACCAGCCGGTTGCCGGCCTGTTCGGCATTGTTCATTGCCTCATAGGCCATGCCGGCCGACATCGCCCCATCGCCGATAACGGCAATGGCCTTGCCCGGCTGATTGTTCAGCTTGTTCGCAATGGCAAAGCCCAGCGCCGAGGAGATCGATGTCGAGGAATGTCCTGCGCCAAACGGGTCATATTCACTCTCCGACCGCTTGGTGAATCCTGAAACGCCGTTACCCTGGCGGATGGTGCGCATGCGGTCGCGCCGACCGGTCAGTATCTTGTGCGGATAGGCCTGATGGCCGACGTCCCAGATCAGCCGGTCATCCGGCGTGTTGAACACATAATGCAGCGCGACCGACAGCTCCACAACGCCCAGGCCGGCGCCAAGATGGCCGCCGGTCTGGCTGACCGCATCGATCATTTCCGCGCGCAGTTCATCGGAAAGCTGGCGCAGTTGTTCGGACTTCAACCGGCGAAGCTGTTTCGGCGTGTCGACGGTGTCGAGCAGCGGCGTATCGGGACGGGACGTCACAAAATTCCCCAAATGTTTATGCTATAGTTATCCGCGACTGGCGGCTTTGTCGAACGCGACATGTGCGGCGAAAGGGTGCAGGCGGTTCGGGGGCTTCCCGTTTCAGGCCTATGCCGCACAGCTTTCGCAGGTACCACGAACCTCCATCACCGGATTGTCGGGACGGAACCCCGTACCGGCCGCGCGCGCGCGCATGGAATTCGCCAAATCGTCATCGTCCAGATGCGTGATGCCGCCGCAATCCTGACAGATCAGGAATATGCAGTCATGCACACATTCGGGATGGGCATTGGCGATATAGGCATTCTGGGTTTCGACACGCTTGGCAATGTTGTTCGCGACAAAGAGGTCGAGAATGCGATAGACGCTGTTGGGCGCCACACGCTTGCCGCGATTTTTGGAAACGGCATCGGCGACGTCATAGGCACTCGCCGGACCGCCGGCTTGCGCCAGCGCATCAAAGATTTGCGCGCGCATTTCCGTCCATTGCTCGCCCGCATTAACAAGGGCGCCCTTCGCGGCCTCGGCAAGCGCCTGGCCCTGATACTCATGGTGACCGGTCATCCATCGAATATCGGTCTTTTTCATCCGATCCGCAAGGTTCAGGCGTGGCGGCGGGTGGCCCAACGCATGTTGAGCGCATGTGCGATCGCAACGAGAATTACGCCCAGAACCGTCAGAACTACCTCGCGCGCGCCATGCCCCGCGATCAATGCGCCACCCATCGCGCCCACGCCGAAACAGCCGATTGCTACGGCCTCCCAACGACCATGGCCGAGCGCTCCGCCCACAAGGCCGAGGATCGCGAGAGGCACCGCAATTGCCAGGCCCCATCGATGAACCTCATGGCCGAAAAAGGCGGATCCCGATGCCGACATGATTGCAACGAACAACGCCCCGAACAGGCAATGCACCAAGCAAAGCCCGCTGAGGCCGATCGCGATCCTGTCGAACATGGAGTTGAGTTTGTGCGCCATCACGCAGAAGGATATAGTGTTACATGAACTGCCGGACAAGCGATTCATTCCGCGCAACCATGTCGCACGCGCGTGCGACCGTCTGCGGGTTGGAGGGCGGGCCGCAAAGGGATAGACGCTGCCCATGACCCAATCATCACAGCCCGCAGCAGCGCGCCCTATCGCCATATGGCTAAGTGCCGTCGCGGCTCTCGTCGTCCTGATGGTGGTCGTCGGCGGCATTACACGGCTGACCGAAAGCGGCCTTTCCATGGTACGCTGGGAACCGGTGACCGGCGCGGTGCCGCCCCTGACGGAGGAGGCGTGGCGCGCCGAATTCGCAGATTATCAGGCCTCGCCCGAATATCGGTACAAGAATGCCGGCATGTCCCTGTCTGAATATAAGAACATCTATTTCTGGGAATGGACACACCGGCTGTTGGGCCGGATCATCGGCCTTGCCTTCGCACTGCCGCTCTTGTGGTTCTGGGTCAGAGGTCAGATCCCCCCCGGTTACAAGCCGCGGCTAGTCGCCCTGCTGGGACTTGGCGGATTGCAGGGCGTTATCGGCTGGTGGATGGTGACGTCCGGGCTGGCCGACGTTCCCGATGTCTCGCACATTCGGCTGGCGGTGCATTTGAACCTGGCCTTTTTCATCATCGCCGCCCTGATCTGGACCGCCAGCGACCTGCTCCGCGGCCGGGCACGGCTGACGGCACTTGCCAGAGTGGCGCTGCTGGGTCTGTTCGTTCAGACCATTTTGGGGGCCTTCGTTGCCGGCATGGACGCCGGCTATGCCTATGCGGAATGGCCCACAATGGGCGGGCATTTCTTTCCGGCTTATCCTGAGTGGATCGAACCCGCCTGGCGTAACCTTGTCGATAATCCGGTCATCGTTCAGTTCGTTCACCGCTGGTGGGCCTTTGTCGCGGCGGCCCTGCTGGTCTGGCTGGGCGTTACCGCCATGAAGCGTGGATCCCGAAGGACGCCCATTGCGTTGAAGCTATTGATCGTAACGCAGATCGTTCTGGGCGTCATGACCCTGTTGTCTGGCGTTGAATTGTGGATTGCCGCGACACACCAAGGGGTTGCGGCCCTGATCGTCTGGTACGCCGCAGCCTGCGCGCACCGGATTGGAGAACCGGCCATCGGAGAGCGCACGTGAAAAATATTCTGGGCGGCGAGCTCGTCGACTGCAGCCATGATCCCAAGACCGGATGGCATCGCGACGGCTGCTGCAATTCCGTACCCGACGATGTCGGCAATCACAGCGTCTGCGCCGTCATGACCGATGAATTTCTGACCTTTTCAAAGGCGGCGGGGAACGACCTGTCGACGCCCCGACCACAATTCCTGTTTCCGGGCCTGAAACCCGGAGATCAATGGTGCATCTGCGCCGCCCGCTGGGAACAGGCGCGTGCCGGCGGCGCGGCGCCGCTGGTACGGCTGGAGGCGACACACGAGCGCGCCCTGGAAGTTCTGCAACTCGGTCATTTGCAGGCCCACGCGGTTGACGAAGAAGACACCTAACGCGCTTGCAATAGAAACTTCATTTTCGCATCTTGCGCTAAGCGCCGTCCCGCCCAAGCAGCGCCTTCCGGTGTCAAATGGGCTCCGTCGTAACTTATCAAGTTTCCTGCAGGAGTAAAAACTGGACAATCCTCCACGCCACAGAGATTCGCATATATATCGATAATATCAACTCCCTCAATATTTGCTATTTTCTGGTTCAACTCGACGTTGATTGGGTCCGCCTTCGCTCTAAAGTCTGGCCGTTCGTGAGGTCGCACCTCCACTAAAGCTCTCTGGTCTATTTCCGCAAAAGCTTTCCGGTTAAAGATTAGAACACGCCCTTTTGTTTTTCGCCTAATATTATCGACACTTTCTTTTAATAGCGGTATCTGCCAATCACGCCAAGACGATGCCAACAAAACGGCGTCGCTGTCGCGCATTCTATTAAGCAACAAAGGACGATTGTATCGCTCTGAAAAAGCACATTTTCTTCGATCAATCGGTTCTATCAGCAGAGACATATCACTACTGATATCTAGATTACCACAATTCGCTGATATATAAAATGTTGAAACATTCGCTTTATCATGAATCTGCGACGCAAATATCATATTGGTCAAATCCTGCGCAAAACTATCTCCAATAATTACCACATTTTTCTTTTCATTATCAGGAAATTCCTGTCCTTCAAATTCTGTAAAAAGAGCTCTCGTATACTCGCCCATATCAGCCACATTCATTGAAACTAAATATTGATCTTCCTTCTTATATCGCCATAATCCCCCGGAAGTTAAAGTACCAAGAAGACCAAATATGATAAGAAGTCCTGTCGCACAAAACGCTATGAAATATACTTGAAATTGCGACCAACTAGCATTTCTAAATGGTTGCTCAATGTATCGCCAACTCAACCATGCGAGTGGTAACGACATCATGCTCAAAACAAATATCGTTGAGGAAGACAGGCTCTGTCCAAATCCTAATCGAGAAAATACCAAAACAGGCTGATGCCAAAGGTAAGCACTATAGCTTATAAGACCAATACCAACGGTTAATCTGTTGCTTAGTATGCGACCAGCAAAACCTTCTTCGCCCCCAAAAATAATTACTAAAACTGCACCAAAAACCGGCACTATCGTATAAATGGATGGAAATCTTGTTGCCTCGTCGAATAAAAAGATGCCTGTTATAATGATAACTAAACCTAATAGAGTGAAATCACCACGGCTCTGGCGCCCACGGGTCCTTTCATGCAAGGCACAGAGAGACCCAATTAAGAATTCCCACGCGCGAGTAGGAAGTAAGAAAAAGTTTGCGGACGAAAACCTGCCAGACGCATACTCACATAAAATAAAACTTACTATTGATATTAAAACCAAATTCCTCCATCTCTGACGAGATGACCCTCTCCATATGATTAATAATATTAATGGAAATATTAAATAAAACTGCTCTTCAACTGCCAAGCTCCATGTATGCAATAATGGTTTTAATTCAGAAGCTTCAGCAAAGTATCCGCTTTCACTAAAAAATAGAATATTTGATACAATAAGTGCAGTCGCTATAACGCTTTCTGAAAAGTCGACAAGTTGAAAGGGGAGCATGGTCGCCCAAGCCAACGGAAAGCAGCAGCCGACAACTACGATTAGTGCAGGAATTATACGTTTTAAACGCCGTCCATAGAAGTCAATAAAAGAAAAGTTCCCCCGATCTAGATCGCGTGCCAGAATTGATGTAATTAGATAACCGCTGATTAAAAAAAAATGTCTACCCCGATAAATCCGCCAGAAAAGCTGCTCAGCTCTGCATGGAAAAAAATCACTGGCATAACTGCCAAGGCTCGCAAGCCGTCAATCTCGCGCCGATACTGCAATTTCCGCAACCCTCCGTTTCAAGTTCGTCTAGGTAAAATTAATCGGCCGGTCGACCCAGCGATCGTTCTTAGCTCGTGGTAACAGTTTACCACATCGGCAAGCCTCCTCAATCCTTGACTTTTTTCGGCCATTCCTGCACATCATCGCAACAAAGCGGGCAGCCTCGGCTGTCCGCCTTTTGTTTTTAAACAAGGAATTTCCCGAATGTACGGCAAACAGACCCCTTCGCTGAAGGCGGGCGAGATCGACAAGAAGTGGGTGTTGATCGACGCCCAGGATCTGGTCGTCGGGCGCCTCGCCTCCATTATCGCGCTGCGCCTGCGCGGCAAGCACAAGGCCAGCTATACTCCGCACATGGATTGCGGTGACAATGTCATTGTCATCAATGCGGACAAGGTGCGCTTCACCGGCAACAAGATGACCGACAAGGTGTATTACAAGCACACCGGCTATCCAGGCGGCATCAAGGAAACGACGCCGCAAAAGGTGCTGCAGGGCCGTTTCCCCGAGCGCGTGCTGACGAAAGCCGTCGAGCGCATGATCCCGAAGGGCCCCCTGGGGCGCCAGCAGATGCGCAATTTGCGCGTCTTCGCCGGCACGGAACATTCTCATGAAGCGCAGTCGCCCGAAGTGCTCGACGTCGCCGGCATGAATCGCAAGAACAAGGTAGGCAAGTAAGATGGCAGAAGAGAAAAAGGGTCTTGAGGACCTGAAGGACCTGCAGAAGGAAGCCGCAGCCGAACAGAAGGCTGCTGCCCCGACGGCACAGGCAGGCACTGCCGCGACGGACAATGACGCCGCGCAGTCGACCGCCGCTCCCGCTGCCCCGGCAAGCGATCCGAACGACGTCAACGCCGCCCCCCTTCGCGAGAAGAAGGTCGACGAATATGGCCGTTCCTATGCGACCGGTCGCCGTAAGGATGCCGTCGCGCGCGTCTGGTTGAAGCCGGGCTCGGGCAAGATCACCGTCAACGGCCTGGATCAGGGCAAGTATTTCGCCCGTCCGACGCTGCGTCTGGTTATCAACCAGCCGTTCGAAGTCGCACAGCGCAAGGGTCAGTATGACGTCGTCGCAACGGTTTCCGGCGGCGGCCTCAGCGGTCAGGCCGGCGCGGTTCTGCACGGTCTCGCACAGGCGCTGACGCGGATGGAGCCAGAGCTGCGCAGCGAAATTAAGCGCGCTGGCTTCCTGACCCGCGACAGCCGCGTGGTGGAGCGTAAGAAGTACGGCCGGGCAAAGGCTCGCCGCAGCTTCCAGTTCTCGAAGCGTTAATTTTTCTACAGACAACCGGATCCGGGTGCGGCGTCTCGCCAGCAATGCCCGGGTCCGGCTGCATCGGCGCCTGACCTGCTCAAGAAGCGGCAGAACGTCGGCGCCAAGGCTGGGGTTTTCCCTTCCCCGCTCCCCGTTCGTTACCCGATGCCAAGCGCCTGTTCGGGCATAACGATCAGTGCAGACATGACCGCTAAGCCCGGGATAGCCGTCCCAGCATAAGCGCGTCGCAGACGATCTGCCGCGCTAACCTTCAGTCTCTTTTCAGTGGCCAGTTAGTGGCGCTGCCCACTCCGAAAACACATGCGGCCGCGGACTCCTTGTCCCGCGGCCGCCACATTATTCTTTGTTCGTCGTTACGACGCAGGCGTAAAGACATATTCATGCTGGCCATCGCGTACGGTCAGCGTCGCCGGGTTTGCTTCCTGGCCCACCAGGAATTCAAAACCCAACCGCGCCGGGTCGATCGCAACGAAGGAGCTTGTGCCGTCGGCATTCTCCTTCGATGCCAAGCGCGTGCTCCAACTCGCAGTGCTCAAGACCACTTGGTCGCCATCGCGACGAACGGTCAGTTTGCCCAATTCATCATTGGTATATGATGGTGCCAAACGATCCGCGAGTTGCGCTTCGGGCGGCACCATCAGCTTCTGCCGCTGGGCCGCGCGAGCCGTTTTCATACGCTCGGCGGTCATAGCCACATCCTCTGCGGCTTCCGGCTTACCGTCATATACGATTTCCAGAAGGCGCCGCAGGAACGGCTGGAACAGCGCGCCGCCTGCATCGGCATTGGTCAAAAGAACAGCACCCACGCCTGCTTCCGGCAAGATATACCAGTTGCTGAGGAAGCCAGGCATGGCGCCACCGTGATAGACGATGGGCGTACCGTAGGAATTGTCGACCTGCAGTCCCATGCCATAGCTTTTGTCCTCGCCAACGGAGACGTTGGGCTCGCGCCGCTTCAGCACACTGGCTTCTGAATAGAGGCGTTCACCATCGGGGGACACGCCCAGAGTTAATTCGTTCATGACATATTTCGCCATGTCATGTGCGCTCGACCAGGCGCCGCCAGCGGGCCGGTAGGGAACGACGATATATTCGATATCGATATCGCTGACGCCCATATTGCCATCCACGTCGAAACCATGCGGGGCGGCGTAATTGCGCGTGATGGCCTCCGTCGTGTCGAACAGCGTGTCCGACATGTCCAGAGGATCAAACACCTTTTCCTGCATCGCGGCGTCATAGGCCGCGCCCAGCTCCATATCAGGATCAACGATGTGGCCACCGATAAAGCCAGCCGCCGATACAACCAGATTATTATACTGATAGACCTCACCGAATCCGCTGGTGGGCATCGTGTCGGCCAGTTGCGTGAATGTCTCTTCAGCCGGCGTTTCGCGGCTGGTGTTGAAGATCCAGTTATAGTCTTTTCGCGGCAGGCCCGTGCACGCGCAAACCAGATGGCGGATCAGCACCTGCCTCGTGGTTTCGTCATCGCCGAGGCGGAATTCCGGATAAACTTCGGTGACCGGCTGATCCCACTCCAGACGACCTTCGTCGACCAGCTTGGAAAACAGCAGAGTTGTCATGCCCTTGGTATTGGAACCGATCATGAACAGCGTATCTGCATCCACAGGCTCGTTGGTGGTCACATCACGCACACCGGCGCCACCTTCATAAACGACCTTGCCATCGTCAATCAGTGCATAGCCAACGCCCGGAACGCCCAGCTGCCGGATGGACTCTTCAACGAAGCGCCGCATTTCGGCGATGCGCGCCTCATCCAGTTGATTGGCTTCGCGACCCGCGAAAGTTTCAGGCGTATAGCCGACAGGTCGGACGGTCTCGCCGACCAGCCCGACAGCGGCCGAACGCTTCACAGCGGTCGAGGTGGCGCCCTCAACGATCAAAACCGTCCAGTCGTCACCCTTTCGCAGTGTCGTGGCGCGCGCCACCTTTTCCTCGTTGGGCGACACTTCATAATTGATGTTCTTTCGTTCGTCCCAGCCATCTCGTGCAGCGGCGGGCACAACCAGCGCCACCGGGCGCTCCGCGACACCGAAGAGAGACCAGGCCGCGGTGGCCGCTGCCGTGGCGTCTGCCGCCGCGCCAACGTCGACGATCGCGATTTTCAAATCTCCTTCTGGTGCGGTCAAGGTGGTTACCTGACCGGACGTGTTTGTCGTCCAGTTTTCCGGTGTCTCATACGTTGCCAGAGGCCCGCTGGCGTCAGGAGCGGTAACGGCGGGCGTAGCAGGTTCCTGAGCCACGGCGTGCGCCGGCGCGGCCAGCGCCAGCACTGCGGATGCGAGCAACAGCATTTTCTTCATGTGCATATTCTCCCTTTGCGCCCGCATATCCCGTATTTGACCGAAAATGGCAATGTGCGAGAATTTTCGGTACAAACCGCAACGACAACGCAAAAGGGCAGGCCGCGCGCCCGCGACCTGCCCTATAAAGCATCTTTGCGTCCGGTTTAGTCTGCGGCTTGCGCAGCGCGCTCCATGGGCTCCGGCGTCGGCTGATCCCAAAGGAGATGATGCTTTCCGAGGACGACGAAATTGTCGGCGGCGATAAGATCGGACTTGCTGTGATAGCCCAGTACGGCCGTCACCTCGTCTTCCGGACACCGCACAAGCAAGACGGTCTCCTTGGAAGAGAAATTGGTCAGACCGCGACCGATTTCCACGCCATCCTCGTCGTAAATGTGGAGGACGTCGCCCTTGCTATATTCGCCATGGCTGGCGACCACGTCCATTGCGTCGACGCCCCGGCCACCGGCCACGAGTTTTTCTGCGGCCTCGGCGGAAACGACCAGGCTGCCCGCCATTTGCAGGCGGTCGGTCAGCCATACGCGCCAGGATGATTCTGGATCACCGATCGCAATGCAACGCGTATGACGGCGCTCGTTCTTCAGGATGGAGCTGATCGGGCGTTCTACAATGCCCTTCGCGATGAAAGCCGTGGCGCCGGCATTCTGCGCCATATTGGCGGCCTGCATCTTGGTCAGCATACCGCCACTACCGAGCGCGCCCTTGCTCTTCGTCGCGTCCAGATAGACGCTGACATCCTCAACCTCATCGACGAATACTGCCCCCGGCTCGCTGGGCGGGCGATCGTAAAGACCGTCAATATCTGTCAGCATGACGAAATTCGGGGCACGGACCATCTGGGAAACCTTCGCGGCCAGACGGTCATTGTCGCCGACACGAATTTCTTCGGTCGTCACCGTATCGTTTTCGTTCACGATCGGCAGAATGTTGTTTTCCAGCAGTTTCTCAATTGTGTTCTTCGTATTGAGATAGCGCCTGCGGTTTTCCATTTCTTCCGACGTCAGCAGCACCTGCGCGATGTTCATGCCGAATTCCATCGAGATCTGCTTGTACATGTTCATGACGAGAGGCTGTCCGCAGGCAGCTGCGGCCTGTTTGTCCTGCACGCCCGCCGTTTCCGGCCGCATGCCAAGAGCGCCAAGCCCGATGGCCGCCGCGCCCGAGGAGACGAGAACCACCTGATAATTTTCTCTTCGCAGGTCGGCGATGTCGGACAGCAGGCCGTGCAAGAACGCATATCTGAAATTCAGATCCTGCTGATTGACGATCAATCCGCTTCCAACCTTAACGACAACACGCTTTTCCAAGCTCACTATAAACTCCGCTTTCTGTTTTGCGCCTTACATAGACCAAACCTGCTGCACTGCAACATATATCCATTGATCCATGATAAAGCACAGCTACATGCTTATTTGCAATGGAGCGTTAATTTCACGTTATAATCGGACCTTATTCTAATACCGGCTGTGACGTTCCGAAAACTATTATTGAACTTCATCCGGTTGCGCTGCAATATTATTTTTGTTACCTTCGCCCTCACATGATAATTTGTAGATAGTTTGCTTGTTCGTTTCATGACAAGCAGCGAGGGAGCTTTTGATGAACATCCTGATGATCGGATGCGGAAAAATGGCGGGCTCGATGCTGCGCCGTTGGCAAGATCTTGAAAAGTACAGCTTTACCATCGTCGACCCAGCGCTGGAACGCGCGCCGGAGGGGGTTCGGCTTCATGCCGGATTTCCAGACGTAGAAGATCAGAAATTCGATCTGCTGATCGTTGGCATCAAGCCGCAGATGGTGAACGATATCCTGCCGCAATATAAATCTGTAATGGCCGACGACGGCTTTGCCCTGTCGATCGCGGCAGGCGTTCCGGCGGACCATGTCGCAACCCTTCTCGGCGGCAGACCAGTCGTTCGGGTAATGCCGAACCTGCCGACCGCGTACGGCGTTGGCATGAGCGCCATTTATAAGGGAAAGGGTGTTTCAAAGGCGCAGGCGGGCCATGTCGAAACGCTGATCGAGGCGACGGGCAAGTTCATCACGGTGGAGGAAGAGGATCGCATAGACCGGTTTACGGCGATTGCCGGATCCGGGCCGGGCTATGTGTTCGAATTCATGAACAGCTTTGCTTCGGCCGCCACGCAACTGGGATTCGATGCGGAGGAGGCCCGCATGCTGGCGGTGGAAACCGTGCTTGGCACTGCCCATATGGCCTCCCACGACGAACGTGCGCTGGCCGATCTTCGCGATGACGTCACCAGCCCGAACGGCACGACCCAGGCTGGCCTGGACGTTCTCCGCCGCGGCGGGGACCTTGCGGATCTTCTGCGCGAGACCACTGAGGCCGCGTATCGCCGCGCCTGCGAACTGCGTTGACCTTCAGCGTGAAGGAATGCACGAATTTGAAATAGAGGACAAATATATGGCTGACACCGAACCCTTCGACGCCGACAAATATATCGCCGAGCTGGGACAACAGGCGCGCGCTGCCGCTCGTATCATCGCGACCGCCAGTACCGCAGACAAGAACGCCGCAATCGAGGCCGCCGCCGAAGCGCTGCTTGCGCGTACAGACGAAATCATCGCAGCGAATAAAGAAGACGTCGCCGAAGCGCGCGAGGCAGGCAAGCCCGACGCATTCATCGACCGCCTGATGCTGGACGAAGCGCGTATTAACGGCATGGCTGAGGGTATGCGCACCGTCGCCGCCCTGCCCGACCCGGTTGGACGCAAGCTGGCGCAGTTCGAGCGGCCCAATGGGCTGAACATCGAGCGTGTTGCGGTTCCGATCGGCGTCATCGGCATGATTTACGAATCGCGTCCCAATGTCGGCGCCGATGCGAGCGCGCTATGCCTGAAATCCGGGAATGTCATCATTCTGCGGGGCGGTTCCGACAGTCGGCGCAGTTCGCGCGCGATCGTGGAGTGCGTAGCGTCCGGCCTGAAAAAGGCCGGCCTGCCCGAAAGCGCCGTGCAGATGATCGACACGCCAGAGCGTTCCGCGGTAGGCGCGCTGCTGAGAGCGACTGAAGTGATCGATCTCGTGATCCCACGCGGTGGCAAGAGCCTTGTAAAACTGGTCCGTAACGAAGCGCGTGTGCCGACGCTGCTGCACCTTGATGGCAATTGCCACACCTATGTCCACGAAGCGGCGGACCTGGAAAAGGCGGTGGATATTGTCACCAATGCGAAGCAGCGCCGGTTCGGCGTCTGCGGCGCGACAGAGAGCTTGGTTGTGGACGAGGCCGTAGCATCCGCCCTGCTGCCAAAACTGCTGGACGCGCTTGACGGTTGTGAAGTGCGCGGCGACCCGGCTGCACGTGCCATCGACGACAGGATCATCCCTGCGAACGAATCCGACTGGACGACGGAATATCTCGATAACATCCTGTCGGTTAAGATCGTCCCAGGCCTCGACGCCGGTATCGACTGGGTCAGCCAGCACAGCAGCGGCCACACGGATGCGATCCTGACGGAAGACGAGGCCGCCGCCGACCGGTATCTCGCCACCATCGACAGCGCAGTCGTCATGCACAATGCGTCGACGCAATTTTCCGACGGCGGGGAATTCGGCATGGGCGCAGAGATCGGTATCGCCACCGGCAAGATCCATGCGCGCGGCCCCGTGGGTCTGGAACAGCTGACAACATTCAAATATCAGGTACACGGACAGGGTCAGACGCGGCCCTGAGCACCCGCTTGTTCGGGCAAGGGCGCTGGCGAACGGGCCGTAGCAGGCCGTATGGTTGTCGGCGCTCTTGCAAACAGGCTGCCACGGTCTGCCTTCGCCTTTTCTACTCTCCTCTATCCTACTTTGCAGGATTTCCGCCCGCGCGACTGATGCGGGAGGTCAACACGCGCATGGACGATGGCAGCAGCGCACCCAGGCAGCTGGGGCGTGCAGACGGACCGTTTCAACGAACGGCGATCTTCCTACAGATCGTCCCTGAAAGTGCAGTCGCCACGCATGAGGTCAGTGAAGATGACAGCGCGGCGCTAAGGCTCAGGCGAAGCCGGCCAGCGAAAGGACGAGACCCAGCAACACCACCGCCACAAGTCCGGCCATGAAAACCGCACGCCTGCGTTTCGTGCGCAGGATTATCTCTGCGCCGCGCGCATCCCGGCCTGATACGGACGTTCGGTCTGGCGAGTCATTTTGCTCTTTCATGCATGCTTCCCAGCTATTTCAGTTCTTCTCTTTCCGTGGAAAGGAAGGCACTGAACCAACGCCTCGAAAAGTGAAAAGCTGCAAAAAAGAGGTAGGAACCGTGGAACCCCACGGCGGGTCTTCATGACTACCTTCAGGGGTTGCTGCCAGGTAGCCCCGCGGCAGAAGCTCAGGTGTGCTTCTGTATCAGGTCATATGACCGCTCATACCATTTCGAGCCGGGGTAATTTGCACCCAGAACGGCAGCGGTACGTTCCGCCTCCTGCGGGATTCCGAGCAGCAGATAACACTCCACGATCCGGTGCAACGCTTCCGGCGTGTGGCTGGTCGTTTCATATGTCTCGATAACGTTTTCGAAGCGCTTCACGGCTGCGATAAATTGGCGACGTTCCATATAGAAACGGCCGATCGTCATTTCCTTACCCGCCAGATGATCCCGGGCAAGATCGATTTTCAGCCGCGCATCGGCGGCATATTTCGTGTCGGGATAACGACGCGTTAGCTCCGTCAGGGCGGACAGCGCCTGCAAGGTGGTCTGCTGGTCGCGTTCCACATCCTCGATCTGCTCGTAATAGCTTAGCGCAATCAGATAATAGGCATAGGGCGCGTCGCTATTGCCCGGATGCAGCGACAGGAACCGCTGCGCCGCCGAAATGGCGTCATTATATTCGCGCGCGGAATAATAGCTGAATGCGCTCATCAACTGGGCGCGGCGTGCCCAGACCGAATAGGGATGCTGCCGCTCCACCTCGTCAAAGATGGCCGCGGCCTGCTTTGCGCGGCCGCGGTCCAGCGTGTCCTTTGCCAGCGTGTAGAGCGTCGAGACGTCGCGGGCGACATATTTGCGATCGATCACGCCATTATCATTACCCCCCGCACAAGCAGACAGAAGGAGGGCGGAAACCGTGGCCGCCGCCAGCGGGCGTACGAAAGTATAGCGTGTGTTCATATCGGTGATCTAGCCTCTGGCCGCCGTTTCGCCAACCTCAATGCGTCGACACGTCGCCTACGCTGGCGGTGGCCGTTCTCCCCCGCTAATCTCGCCCGCGATGTTACGCGTTCTGACACTCTCCACCCTCTATCCCAATCCCGTGCAGCCCGGACTGGGCGGCTTTTGCGCGCGCCAGACGGAGCGCCTGGGCGCCCGCCCGGATGTCGAGGTGCAGGTCATTTCGCCGGTCGCGAAATTTCCGCTATCCTTGCCCGGTGCGCCCTATTCCGCCCTACGGTCGGTTCCCCTTCAAGAACAGAGAGGCGGCCTTACT
The DNA here is from genome assembly GCF_054740865.1 of Pacificimonas sp. ICDLI1SI03. Lineage (NCBI taxonomy): Bacteria > Pseudomonadati > Pseudomonadota > Alphaproteobacteria > Sphingomonadales > Sphingosinicellaceae > Pacificimonas > Pacificimonas sp. ICDLI1SI03. Next base: position 517,907 of record NZ_JBSQAU010000001.1, on the reverse strand, counting down.
GTTCATCATCCGCGCTTCACCAACGTACCGGTGGTCGGCTGGCGCTGGAGCGCCGAGGCAATGGCACGCGCCGTCTTGCCGCTTGCCCGGCAATTGCATGCTGAGCGTCCGTTTGACGTGGTCGATTGCCAATTCATGTTTCCGGACGCGGTGGCCGCGCACCAGATCAGCCGGACGCTGCATATTCCCTATTCGCTGAAAGCGCGCGGGTCCGACATTCATTTCTGGGGAGCACGTACACGCGCCCGGCGGCAGATCATCGGCGCCGGACGACACGCCAATGGCATTCTCTCCGTCTCCTCTGCCCTGAAGCGCGACATGAGCCGTTTCGGCCTGTCACGAGAGAGGATCGACGTTCACTATACCGGTGTCGAACTGGAGCGATTTTCGCCGAATGCTGCGCCAAAGGCGGAGCGGCCCCTGCTCATCTCCGTCGGCAATCTCGTTCCTCTGAAGCGGCATGATCTACTGGTCGACATGATGGTGCATTTACCTGATGTGGCGCTGGAAATCATTGGCGAGGGGCCGGAGCGACACAGCATCGCGCGTCGTATCGAACGGCTGAACCTTGGCAACCGCGTCAGGCTGCTGGGGCGATTGCCGCATGATGAACTTCCCGCCCGGCTCGCTGCGGCGCATGCGCTGGTCCACGCATCGGAACGCGAGGGGCTTGCCAATGTGTGGATAGAGGCCATGGCGAGCGGGACTCCGGTCGTTACGACCAATGTGGGCGGGGCGGCAGAGGTCGTGACCCCCGCAACGGGCGCGCTCCTCCCCAAAGACAGCAGCGCCGTCGCCATGGCTCATGCGGTTCAGGAACTGCTGGCGTCGCCGCCAGATCGCGCCAAGATTCGAGAGGCGGTCCTGCCATTTTCGTGGCAGGCAAATACGGATGCGCTCTATGCGCACCTGGTCCGATTGGCGGGACGAAATTGATCAGGCAGGCGGCAGGATAAGGGCGGCCACCATCCGCTCCTCCGCCAGCAACAGATTATAGGTTCGCGCGGCGGCTCGCGAATCCATCACCTCCGGCCCAAGGCCGCGCTCGCGCAGGTGCTCCAGCATCTCGAAATCCGGCCAGGCCATCTTCGCGCCGCTGCCTATCAGAAGCACGTCCCGTGGCGGCTGGAGATTTGTTGCCAACGTAAAATCGGCGAAAGACAGGTCATCGACCTTTTCAATATCGACGGCCTCGACGCCGTCGGGCCAGATCAGGAAGGCGCCGTCGCGCCGTTCGCCGGCCACGACGAAGCGGTTGTCGCGAACCGCCTCGATACGCGGCGCGCCTTCAGGACCTCGGACCTCTTCAAAGGCCATCAGTGCACGTCAGGAACGGGCGGAAACCCGCTCCGCGCCCGGCTTGTCATCGGTCAGGAAGCTGTTTGGCCCAACGCCCAGCCACAGCAGGATCGGGCCCGCGACATAGATGGAGGAATATGTGCCAATTACGACTCCAACGAGCATGGCGAGCGTAAAGCCGAAAAGAACCTCCCCGCCAAAGAAGATCAACGCGAGCAACGCAATCGCCATCGTGACGGAAGTCATGACCGTCCGCGCCAACATCTCGTTGATCGACAGGTCAAGCAATGACGTCATGTCCATCTTCCGATATTTGCGAAGGTTTTCGCGAATTCGGTCATAGTTCACAATGGTGTCGTTCAGGGAATAGCCGATAATCGTCAGCAGCGCCGCGATGATGTTCAGGTTAAATTCCAGCCCGGTCCAGGCAAATAGCCCCAACGCAATGACCACGTCATGCACGAGGGAGATGAGTGCGCCGACGCCGAACTGCCATTCGAAACGCAGCCATATAAAGCCCGCAACACCGATCATCGCGATGACCGCGGCCAATGTGCCATCGCGGATCAGCTCATCGGAAACTTTCCCCGATACGACGTCCTGACTGCGCAGGTTTGCCTCTGGATATCCTTCTGTAATCGCCGCCAGCACCTGCTCCTCGACCGCCTTTGCCTCGTCCGGATTTTCCGTCTCGCTGAGGGGGAGCCGAATGGACACGACTTCGGGGGAACCAAATTCCTGAATACTGGAGCTACCGATCCCGAGGGCATCGATACGCTGGCGAATATCGTCGACATTAGCAGGCTCTTCAAAACCCACCTCCATTTTCAGCCCGCCGGCAAAGTCGACGCCATAGTTCAGATTGTGCGTCAGCAGGCCGACGATCGACAGAACCACGAGCAACAGGGTGACACCCACACCGACAAACCGCCACCGGACGAAGCCGATATTGGTATTGTCAGGGACCATCTTCAGGAGTTTCATATCGTAATCTCCTGCACGCGACCCTGCTGACGCTCAAACCAGAAATGCGCGAACATCCTGGTCACCGTCACGGCCGTGAAGACGCTCGTGGCAATGCCGATCGTCAGGACGACGGCAAATCCCTTGATGGGACCGGACCCGAGCCAAAACATAATGATGGCGGCGATGATATTCGTGATGTTCGCGTCGAAGATCGTCGTCGACGCCTCCTTGTACCCCGTCGCCACGGAATCCATGACACGCCTGCCCTTTCGCAATTCCTCGCGTATTCGTTCGTTGATCAGCACGTTGGCGTCCACCGCCGCACCGACAGTCAGGACGAAACCGGCAAGGCCCGGCAGGGTAAGCGTCGCGCCAAGCAGGCTCATTATGCCCACCATCAGGATGATGTTGAATGCCAGCGCAACGTTCGAATACCAGCCGAACCTGCCATAGGTGACGAGCATAAAAACCATCACGAGGGCTACGGCGAGGATCGAAGAATAGATGCCGGCATCGATGGAATCCTGGCCCAGGTCGGCACCCACGGTGCGTTCTTCGATGACGGTCAGTTCAACAGGTAGCTTGCCCGAACGGAGCAAGATGGCAAGTTCGTTGGCGCTCGCGGTTGTGAAATTCCCGGAAATGACGCCCGCGCCGCCCAAGATCGGCTCGTTGATACGCGGAGCCGAAATGACAACATCGTCAAGGATAATGGCAAAGGGCTTGCCGGTATTCTGCTGGGTCACGCGCGCAAAACGGCGCGCCCCGGTCGAATCGAAGTTGAAGCTGACGACGGCCGAGCCCTGCTGAAAGGTCTGTTGCGCATCGGTCAGCTGGTCGCCCGAAATAATGACGCGCCGCTTCACAACGATAGGCTGGCCGGTTTCGGCATCCGGCAGGATTTCGCTTCCTGGCGGTGCACGGCCAGCGGCGATGCGCGCCGGATCGGCCTCCACATCCACCATCTTGAATTCCAGCTTTGCCGTCTGACCGAGGAGGTCCTTCAACGCCTGCGGATCATCTAGGCCGGGAACCTGAACAACGACGCGGTCCACGCCCTCCCGGATGATCGTCGGTTCGCGCGTGCCCATTTCGTCGATGCGGCGGCGAATGACCTCGACCGCCTGCAGCATGGCGGCGTCCACGGCATCGGCCTGCCCTGCTTCGGTCGGCGTAAAGACGATGCGATTGCCATCCTGAACGGTGACATCATAATCACGTGCCCCCGTGACGCCGACGGCGGTGGTCAGGCCGCGTGCAATGTCGACAGCCTGATCCACGCGGGTGACGTCGCGTACCATGAAGCGCAGCTGTCCGCCGCGCAGGGACACGTCGCCAATTGCAATCGGGCCACCTTCGGCGCGGCGCATTTCTTCGCGGACATTCGTTTCCAGCGTTTCGAGGCGCGTTTCGAACAGGCTGTCCGAGTTCGCTTCCAGCAGGATGTGGCTACCGCCCCTAAGATCCAGGCCCAGGTTCATTTGGGCTTTGGGCAGAAAATCCGGCCACGCAGCAACCTGATTTTCCGGAAACGCGTTTGGCAGCGCGAATACCACTCCCGCAATCAGGACCGCGAAAATGGACCAGATTTTAGCCTTTGAAAAGTTCAGCATGAACGCGGTCTAATCGTTCGCGGCTGCGGCCGGGGTTCCCGGCTGGCGCACCTCCGAAAGCGTTCCCTTGACCACTTTGACGACGTTGCCATTACCCAGATCGACATCGATCTCGGTTTCGGTAACGCGTTTCACCTTGCCGATCAGCCCGCCGCCGGTCACGACCGTGTCGTTCTTTTTTACGGCGTCGATCATGGCCTTATGGGCTTTCATGCGCCTCTGCTGAGGCCGGATCAGCAGGAAATAGAAAATCGGAATGATCAGCAGCAGAGGCATGATGGCGTTCAAAAAACCACCAGCACCACCCGAGGCTCCGGCGGCTTGGGCATATGCAGGAAAGGAAAACATGAAAATCTCTTGGCTATGATCGTGCGGGCGCTACTTAGGCGCCCGGTACGGGAGGTGCAATGCAGACCATGAATTCGACGACCCTGACGCGTATCGCCGAGGCACTGGAGAGATTGGCGCCGGCGCCGGCGCGGGCAGACCTGGCCGCCTTTCCCGCCTATCACTGGTCGGCCGGTGGTCTGACTGGCATCAACCGCTTGGATGCCATGCCGCTGTCGGCATTTGCGGCAATCGAGATACAAAAAACTGCGCTGTTCGAAAATGCCCGGCGGCTCGCCGCTGGCGCACCGGCACATGACGTGTTGCTGTGGGGGGCGCGGGGGATGGGCAAAAGCGCATTGGTCAGGGCCGTAGCGGCAGAGCTGTCGCTGGGCCTTGTTCAGGTGGACGCTGACCGCATTGCCGATCTGCCCGAGCTATTTCGTTTGCTTGACGGCGCCGAGCGTGCATTTTTGGTGTTTATTGACGACCTGGGTATCGATGAGGAGGCCAGCCTCCGCGCGCTGCGGTCTGTCCTCGACGGAGGGGTAGAGGCGCGGCCCGACCGTTGCCGCCTGATCGTCACGTCCAACCGCCGCCATTTGGTGAAACGCGATCTGGCTGAAAACGAAGCTGCGGCTAGCGTCAATCCACGCGATACCCTGGACGACAAGCTGGCGCTCGCCGAACGCTTTGGGTTGTCGCTGGGCTTTCATGCGTGCAGTCAGGACGATTATCTGGCCATCTGTCACAGTCTTGCGAGGGAAGTTGGCGTGGCCGTCGACGATGCCGCCGCGATACGCTTTGCGACGCAGCGCGGTGCGCGCTCTGGCAGAATTGCGCGCCATTATGTGACGGAGGTGGCGGGCGGCACAGCCCTGACGCAGGTGCCTTAACGGCTCCGCCCTAGCCGTCGAACGCGCGCCGAACCGCCAGGGCAAGAGCCTCCACAGTATAGGGTTTGCGTAACAGCTCCGCCGACGGGTTCAGCTTTGCCGCGTCGACTCCGGCCGCCTGGGTGTAGCCGCTGGTATAAAGCAGCTTCAGGCCCGGCATCACACCGCGCGCAATACGCGCCAGTTCCTCGCCCGACTGATCCGGCATCACAATATCGGTGAACAGCAATACCGGCGTGGGCTTCTCGTCCAGCGCGATCAGCGCCTCCCCCGCAGAAGATGCCTGCCGCACCTCGTACCCCAGATCACGCAACACATCGACGGTCAGCGCCCGCAATTGCGCCTGGTCCTCTACAACGAGAATGGTTTCACCCTCCCGCGCCTCCGGCAGGTCGCCGGAATTACTGGTTTCCGGACGCACGATCTGGGTTTCCTCCGCCCCCTCCGGCAACAGCAGGTCGATGCGTGTCCCCTGGCCTACGGTGGAATCGATTTCGATGGAGCCGCCGGACTGCAACACAAAGCCGTGAACCTGACTCAGGCCAAGGCCGGTCCCCTTGCCAACCGGCTTGGTGGTGAAGAAAGGTTCGTAAACCTTCGCCAGAACTTCCGGCGGCATTCCTTCACCCGTGTCGGTCAGCGATACCACGGCATAGTTACCGGGCATAAGCGTCTGGCCGTGATGATGCTCTTCCTGTGCGATGACACGGCGCCCACTCGATATCTGCAGCGATCCGCCGTTCGGCATGGCATCGCGCGCATTGGCGGCCAGATTGATGATGACGTTTTCCAGCTCCGCCGCGTCCACGAAGACCTTCGGCGTATCGTCCGCCAGCACCGTCTCGATACGAATGGCCTCGTTCAGCGTGCGGCGCAGGAACTCATCCATGCCGGCAATCAATTCGTTCAGATCCGTGACCTGCGGCTTCAACGATTGCTGGCGGGAAAAGGCCAGCAGGCGCGCCGTCAGGGTCGCCGCCCGGTTTGCGCCCTCCAGCGCATTATCGATCAGAGGATGCAGCTTCGGCTCCTCCTTCGTCCGCCGCCGCAACAAATCGAGACTGCCGATGACGACTGCGAGCATATTGTTGAAATCGTGCGCGATGCCGCCGGTCAATTGACCTATGGCTTCCATACGTTGTGCCTGGCGCAGACGGTTCTCGGCGCTTTCTCGCGACTGCGCCTCGGAAATCAGCCGCTGGTTGGCATCGACGAGTTCGCGGGTACGCGCCGCCACAGCCTCCTCCAGCACGAAATTTTCCTCTTCTACGACGCGTTCCCGCTGTAATGACTGGCGAGCACGCAGAAGCATGATGGCAACGCTGATCGTCGCAATGAAAGCCACCAGCAAAAGCGCAATGCCGAGTTCCGCCAGCCGGGAGATGGACGCCGTTACCTCCGCCGCAGATTGTTGCACCGCATTGCGACGCTCGTCGAGCAACCGCTGTTCTTCGGTCCTTACCTCATCCATGAGGTCGCGAATGTCGTTCATCAGCCGTCGGCCATAGCCCGACGCGATTTCCCTCTCGGCGCGCGCTGTTTCCCCGGCGTCGATCATGGTTACGACGTCCGCCATCTCCTGCAGTTTCAGGTCGGAGATGCGCTTCAGCGCTCCAACGCGCGCAGCCTGCCCCTCATTTCTTGCTGCAAAGCCCTCAAGCTCGGCGAGACGCGGCCCGACATGCGCGGCATTTTCGTTATACGGGTCCAGGAACACAGGATTTTGTGTCAACGCGTAGCCGCGTTGACCTCGCTCCGCATCCTGCAGCGCATTGTAGACCGCTTCGGCCGCCAATATCGTCTGGTAGCTTTCCGCGTAAAGATCGCTGGCCTGGGTTCGTTCGTGGTCCGTCCCCAACGCCTGGCGATAGGCCGCGGCGGCCATCAGGGCAACGCCGAACAAGGCTGCCGACAATACGCCGAAGGCAAGAGCCCACAGCCAAAGCCGTTCCGTCCTGGGTTCTCGTTCCGCCCGCATCCCAAGTGCCTTTAGATATGTTTCTCAGTGGAGGCAAACACTAGGGCGGGTGTTAAATTTCTTGAAAAGTACCAAAAACGACATAAAATAACACAGAAATGGCTTGTATTGAAATCTAACCGCCATTAACAGCGCCGTCTTCATACGCTAGAGACGGCTTATTATGGCAGATGCACGCGCTTCAGGCGCCGACAACCTCGTACGCGCCCTCATCGAACTGGGCGTCGACACCGTATTCGGATATCCGGGCGGCGCCGTCCTTCCCATTTACGACGCCCTATTCGAGCATCCGCAAATTCGCCATATCCTCGTTCGCCACGAACAGGGCGCCGTGCACGCGGCCGAGGGATATGCCCGCGCGACCGGAAAGTGCGGCGTTGCGCTGGTCACCTCCGGCCCCGGCGCCACCAATACCGTGACGGGCATTACGGACGCGCTGCTGGACTCCATTCCCGTGGTCGTCATTTCTGGCCAGGTCGCCTCGCAACTGATCGGCACCGATGCGTTTCAGGAATGCGACACCGTCGGCATCACGCGCCACTGTTCGAAGCATAATTATCTTGTGAAGCATGGCGACCGCCTGGGCGACACGGTGCACGAGGCCTTCCGCATCGCGACGACCGGTCGCCCCGGCCCCGTCGTCATCGACATTCCCAAGGATATTCAGGTTCACGACGCCCCCTACCGGCAGAATGAGTCCCGCCACCGCGGCTATAATCCAACGCTGAAGGGCGACCTCGATTCCATCAGGGAAGCTGTCGAGATGCTGGCCGGGGCAGAACGGCCGATCATCTATTCCGGCGGCGGCGTCATCAATTCGGGTAAGCAGGCGAGCCAGTTGCTTCGCGAGTTACAACGCGTCACGGGGGCGCCCGTGACATCCACGCTGATGGGCCTCGGCGCGTTTCCGTATGATCATCCCGATTGGCTGGGCATGCTGGGTATGCACGGCACCTACGAAGCCAATATGGCGATGAACCAGTGCGACGTCATGCTGTGCGTCGGTGCCCGCTATGACGACCGTGTCACGGGCCGCACCGACGCCTTCTCGCCGCAGTCGAAGAAAATCCACATCGACATAGACAAATCGAGCATAAACAAGACTATCCGCGTCGACCTCGGGATTGTCGGCGATGTCGGCCACGTCCTTGAGGACATGCTGAAGGTCTGGCGTGCGGCTGGTCACAAGACCGCCACCCACACAGAATGGCGGCAGAGGATCGAAAAATGGCGCGAAAAGAGCTGCCTGTCATATGACCAGCCGGCGAAGGGCGCTATCCTGCCACAGCATGCGATTTCCCGCTTGCACGCCATGACGCACAAGCAGCAGCCGATCATCACGACTGAGGTAGGCCAACATCAGATGTGGGCCGCGCAATATTTCGGCTTTGCATCGCCAAACAAGTGGCTCACCTCCGGCGGCCTCGGCACCATGGGCTATGGTCTTCCCGCTGCCGTCGGCGCACAGATCGGCATGCCGAAATCGCTTGTCATCGACATTGCGGGCGAGGCGAGTATCCAGATGAACATACAGGAGCTGGCCACCTGTACGCAGTTCAATCTGCCGGTGAAGGTCTTCGTTCTCAACAATGGTCATATGGGCATGGTCCGGCAGTGGCAGGATCTGACCTATGAGGGGCGCCGCTCCCACAGCTATTCGGAAAGCCTTCCCGATTTCGTCAGGCTGGCCGAAGCCTATGGCTGGAAGGGCATACGCATCGAAAATGTGGAAGATCTCGATGCCGGCATAGAGGAAATGCTGGCCTATGACGGTCCCGTCTTCGTCGACTGCCTCGTCTCCAAGATCGAGAACTGCTTCCCCATGATCCCGTCGGGTGCAGCCCACACGGAAATGATCTTCTCGACCGAGGAGACGATCGGTCGCGTTGACAAGCAGGCGGAGGCATTGGTCTGATGGTGGACGAGACGCCGCTTCCCCACACTTTGGCCATCACGGTCGACAATGAATCGGGCGCCCTCGCGCGTATCGTCGGCCTTCTGTCGGCGCGCGGCTATAATATCGAAAGCCTGACCGTCGCCGACATTTCCGAACAGCACGACGTCAGCCGCATTACCATCGTGACATGCGGCACGCAGCACGTCATCGAACAGATCACCGCGCAGCTGGAAAAGCTGATTCCGGTGCACAAGGTCACTGACCTGACCGCGGCGGGCAATCATGTGGAGCGCGAGATGGCGCTCGTGAAGGTCGCAGGCGCGGGCGAAAACCGTGTAGAGGCCATGCGCCTTGCGGAAATCTATCGCGCGCGCGTCGTCGATGCGACGATGGAAAGCTTCGTTTTCGAAATCACCGGCAGCGCAGAAAAGGTCGATCAGTTCATCGCCCTGATGCGCCAGATCGGGCTCGTCGAAATCGGCAAGTCCGGCATTGTCGCCATTTCTCGCGGAAGCGAGGCGGGATGATGAAACTCTCTCGGTTTCTGCGGCTCTGCGTGCCGTGCGCATTTTTCGCGCTGGCAGCGCCCGCATCGGCTGCCGACGACCTTCAGCAGTGTCTGGAGACCGCCGACACTACCCGCGATATGAGCGCATGCACGGGCGCACAGCTGACGCGCGATACCGAACAACTGACCCAGGCCTGGAAGCAAGCGCTTCGCGCCGCCGGTGGCAGCAAGACCGAAATCGGCAATGCCCTGTTGCAGGAGCAGCGGGCGTGGATCGCACATAAGGACACGGTGTGCGAGCGGTTCTACGACATGGAACAGCATGGTAGCGCGGGCAGAGCGCTCAGCGCGCCCACGTGCCTGTCCGAATTTACAACCGAACGGACGGAATATCTCCGCCGTTTGCCTCCGCGATATTCGAACAAATACAGCCTCAAGGAAAGTAAGCCATGAAAGTCTATTACGACAGCGATGCGGACATCGGCCTGATCAAGGGCAAGAAGGTCGCCATCATCGGCTATGGTTCGCAAGGCCACGCTCACGCAATGAACCTGCGTGATTCCGGCGTCGCCGACGTCGCCGTTGCGCTGCGCGAAGGTTCCTCCACCGCGAAAAAGGCGGAAAGCGCCGGTTTCAAGGTGATGACCAATGCCGAAGCGGCCGCATGGGCCGATATCATCATGATGCTTGCCCCCGATGAGCATCAGGCTGGCATCTACAATGATCATTTGCACGCCAATATGAAGCAGGGGGCCGCACTTGCGTTCGCCCATGGCTTGAACGTGCATTTCGGCCTGATCGAACCGCGCGCCGACCTGGACGTCATCATGATCGCGCCCAAGGGGCCGGGCCATACGGTTCGCAGTGAGTATCAGCGCGGCGGAGGCGTTCCCTGCCTGATGGCTGTAGAACAGGACGCGTCCGGCAATGCACACGACCTCTGCCTCAGCTACGCCAGCGCCATTGGCGGCGGCCGCTCCGGCATCATCGAAACCAATTTCCGCGAAGAATGCGAAACCGACCTTTTCGGTGAGCAGGCGGTTCTGTGCGGTGGTGTGACGCAACTCGTCATGGCGGGTTTCGAAACGCTGACAGAAGCGGGCTATGCGCCGGAAATGGCCTATTTCGAGTGCCTGCACGAGGTGAAGCTGATCGTCGACCTGATGTACGAGGGCGGCATCGCGAACATGCGCTACTCGATCTCCAACACCGCCGAATATGGCGACTACAAGACCGGTCCACGCATCATCACGCCGGAAACCAAGGCGGAGATGAAGCGCGTCCTCGACGACATTCAGTCAGGCCGTTTCGTAAAGGATTTCATTAGCGACAATCGCGTCGGCAACCCCGAGATGAAGGCTGCACGCAAGCGGCAGGAAGCGCATCCAATCGAGAAGGTCGGCTCCCGCTTGCGCGCCATGATGCCCTGGATCGGCAAGAACAAGCTGGTGGACAAGGACGTCAACTAAGACCGTCATGTCTAATTCCTTTTTGGGCCGCTATTCTCCAGGATTGGTGAATGGTGGCCCAGGAAGTGTCCGTGCCTGTGCCGTTACGCCCTCTTGCGGAAAGCATAAATCTCCCTCATTGTTCGGCTTCCATTTAGAAATCGGGAGTCCCGCAACATGCGCAGCGCCTTCATCGCCTCCAGCGCCGCTATCCTGCTTACCCTCGCTCTTCCTGCACAGGGAAATCACCATGAGGGCGATAGCGAAGCTGCCGTAGCCGCCGCGAGCGAGACCCTGTCAACTGCCCAGTCCATGGCGTCCGGGACATATAGTGTCGATCCCGGCCATACCCTGGCATCATTCACGCTGAATCATCTCGGCATAAGCTCTTATACGGGCCAGTTCGGGAACCCGTCCGGTTCGCTGACGATCGATCCTGCCAATCCTGCGCAGGCCAGCGTCGATATCACCTTTCCGGTTGCCGATGTGTCGACGACCAGTTCCGAACTCGACGAACATCTGCAGTCGGATGATTTCTTCGATGCGGCCAATCACCCGAATATCCGCTTCGTTTCCTCCAACGTCTCAGTGGACGGTGCAAAGGCGACGGTTACCGGTGATCTGACGATGCATGGCGTCACGAAGCCCGTCACCCTGAACGTGACGCTGTTCGGCGCCGGCGAAAATCCGATGAGCAAGGCACCCAGCCTTGGCTTCACAGCCACCACCACCATCAACCGCAGCGAGTGGGGCCTGACCACTTTCCTTCCTGCGCTGGGCGACGAAGTGGAGCTGACATTGCAGGCGGCGTTCGAGCAGAAAACGGCTAATTGACGAAGGCGACCTTCGTGCCCTGACGGACCGCCGCAGCCAGTTCGCGGGCGTCCCAATTAGTCAGCCTGACGCACCCGTGGCTCGCGGTTTTTCCGATGAGGGCGGGGTCCGGCGTACCGTGAATGCCATAGGTATCCTTGGTCAGGTCTATCCACACTCCGCCGACGGGGTTGTTCGGCCCGGCCGCCAAGGTCAGCGCCTCGTCGCCACCCCAGTCGTTCGTCTCCGGGTCGAAATGATAGGTCGCCTCCGGCGCAATCGTGCGTACGCTCATATTGCCGCTGGGGCTGGGCATGCCCGATGATCCAACGGTGGCGGGATATACCGCCAACAGCTCGTCATTGTCATCATAGGCACGCAACCGGTTATTGCTGCGTGAGATTTCGATGCGCGCAACCGTCTTGTCCAGCTTGGCTGGACCGGCGCGAACGACCATGATGGATTCCCCCGCCCTCGAAAAATCAGCATCGGGGTTCAGCGCTTTCAGAAAGTCGACATCCATGTGATAGCGTTCGGCCAGCATCTCCTCGACGGAGGAATAGCCTAGGCTGTCCATTTCCGCCTGCGCGGCCATACCATCTGGGATCTGCACATAATTGCGACCGACATCCTCCTGCGACAATTCAATTTTTCTCAGGTAAGATCGGGAATCGTCGTCGCGGAGCGCCTTCAGCAGGTCCGTCGTTATCTTTCCGTCGGCAGTCTTGCCATTGGCCTCTTGCCACGCTCTGACTGCCGCCTCGGTATTTCCGCCGCCATAGCCGTCAATTACGCCGGGGGAAAAGCCGGCACGATCAAGGAGAATCTGCGCAGACAATTTCTGCGGCGTCCGCTCCTCCTGAAAGATCGCGGCGGATATTTTCCCATTGCGGACGGCGGGGTTCTCGTCGCCGCTTTGGCTTTGCATGGCTGCGAGCGGGGCTGCGATCAGCGACAGGGCAAGGAAAGGGGCAGTAAGCAAAGGCGACATATGAATTCCATTTCAACTCTGGGTCTCGCTGTCTACGCGCGGCATCCCGCCAGCGTTCCGCTTGAGGTGAGTGCGCAGGCGTCCTAACCCGCGCATCGAATGGACATTCTGACAGCGATTTATGGCCCCGCCCGGGGCGGCTCCGAGCGCGCGGCCCTGCGGCTGGTCGCCGCCTGGCGCGATCTGGGGCACAGGGTGACTGTTCTTGGTGAAGCAGGCGACGGCGCCGCGCGGCCGCTGTCCCTTGCCCGCCAGATTGTGAGGCACGGTCACCAGGGACCTCCCGACATTCTGTTCGCCCCCGGTCAAACCTACGCCCTTCCCTTCGCTCTTGCGCACGTCCTGGCGCGGCCGGGGCATCGACATGCCCCCCCACTCGTCACAAAAATCAGCAATATGCCAAGCCCGGCAGATCGGTGGGCGCTGCACTGGCTGTCCTTGCAGAAGCGCTGGACAACGAAGATGGTCGCTCCGGACCGTGCCAGCCAGGATGAATTGCACCGGATGATCGGGGGATCCGTCGACCGGTTTGCGTTCGTCGCCAACCCAGCCGCTGAACGCGGCCACCTGTCGCATCTGCACGCAATCAAGCCCGCCGCCGCTGGTCCCTTGCGTCTGCTGGCAATCGGTCGCCTCGTCCCGCAGAAGAATTTTGCCCTGCTGATCGAGGCCTTCTGCAAAATCGCAACTCCCGCCGACCAACTCACCGTTTTGGGTGAGGGACCAGAGCGAGGCCGTCTTGAGCGGCAGGCCAATGCTTCGGGTCTCGACATCCGCCTGCCCGGCTTCCGTGCCGATCCGGCTGCGGAACTTGCCGCCGCCAACGCCTTCGCCAGCACGTCTGATTTCGAAGGCTTACCCGCCGTCCTGATCGAGGCGCTGGCTGTTGGACTGCCTATCGCCGCCACGGCGAGTTCCCCTGCGGTCACTGCCTTGCTGAACGAGGAGCAGCTTGGCCTGTTGACGCCCGTAAACGACGTTCAGGCGATGGCCGGGGCACTGCAACGGCTCCGTACATTCCGGCCCGACAGGCCGGCAATGTATGCCGCCGCGCTTCATTTTACCGCAGAGGAGGCGGCACCCGCCTATATTCGCCTGTTCGAGGGGCTTGCGGATTTTCGCAAGACCGCCAAACGGGCGCTTGCATGACGACCGAAGCCGCCACCCTGCCCCGCGATGATTTTTCCTCTCTCGCGCCGACCGCGCGCGGGTGGAAGCGGTGGGCAGCGCTGGCCTTCTCGACCGCGCTGCTGATCGCCATCGTGGTAGAGCTTCACGACGGCGGTTTCGACGTCCTGACGCGCGCTTTACCCTCGATGCCGGCTTTCTATCTTGCCTTTGCCGCCGGCTACATTGTCCTGCCACTATTTGATTGGATCATTTTCCGGCGATTATGGGGCCTCCCTTTTGCGGGCCTTATCCCCTTGCTGAAAAAGCGCGTGTCGAATGATGTCATGTTCGGCTATTCGGGCGAGGCATATTTTTACCTGTGGGTGCGGGAGCGTCCCGCCCTCACCGCGCGGCCTTTTGCAGCCATCAAGGATGTCAGCATCCTGTCGGCACTGGCGGGCAATGTGATGACACTGGTACTGCTCCTCCTCGCCTGGCCCATGCTGCAAGGCGTTACGCTTGCCGTCGAACCGCAGCTGCTGCTGGGATCGGGCGCGATCATCATCGGGATCAGCTTCGCCATCCTGCTGTTCGGAAAGCGGATATTTTCGCTCTCACGCCGCGATCTTGGTGCCACCTTTTCCCTGCATATGCTTCGCAGCATGATTTCCACGCTGTTCCTTGCCATCGCGTGGTATTTCGCCCTGCCTCAGGTCGGGGTCGAATATTGGGTGCTGTTCGCTGCCCTGAGGATGGTGATCAATCGCCTGCCGCTGATCCCGTCAAAGGACCTGCTGTTCGCCGCCGCTGCCGTGTTCCTGACCGACAAGGGCGACGCCATGGGCGCTGTCGTCGCAATGAGCGCGGGTCTGTTCCTGGCCACCAATCTCGCCCTCGGCATTTTGTTGACGGGAACGGATTTCATCGGCCAGCGGCGCGCGTGACCGCCGGCCTTTGGCCCTGATGCGCCTCGCCGACGTCTGCGAATTCTATTCACCCGACGGCGGCGGGGTGAAAACCTATGTAAACGCCCGCTGGCGTGCCGCCGCCGCCGCCGGCCATCATGTCAGCGTCATCGCACCCAGCCACCGGGATCATGTCACCCCCTGCGAAGGGGGCGAGCTGGTCGAGGTAAAGGCGCCCCGCCATCCCGTCGACCCGCGCTATCACATCTTCTGGAGCGCCGCGCCGGTCCATGCCGCGCTCGACCGCGTCAGCCCCGACATCATAGAGGCGAGTTCGCCCTGGCGCGGCGCCTGGCTGGTCGCGTCCTATCCCGGACGCATGCCAAAAACGATGTTCATGCACGAAGAGCCCGTAATGAAATGGGCGTATGGCATCTTCGACCGCTGGTTCGAACGAGCGACGATCGACAGCCGCGTGGTACCGTGGTTCTGGCGCCATCTGAAGCGCCTCTACGGCCATTTCGATCAGTTGGTCTGCGCCGCCCCCAGCGTCGCAGCGCGCCTGCAACAGGCGGGCATTCCCAACACAGCGACCATTCCAATGGGTGTCGAGGACGGCATCTTCTCAGCCGCGAATCGCGACGAGGCCCTGCGCGCCCGGCTGCTGTCCAGCATGAAGCTGCCGCCTGACGCCCTGCTTCTGATCGCAATCGGACGCATGACCGCGGAAAAACGCTGGCCCGTCATCATAGGGGCCGCGCTGAAAGCGGCCCAACACCTGCCGCTCGGCCTCGTCGCCTTGGGCGGCGGCCACGCAAATGCACGCGTCACACGTTTGATCGGCCAGACGCCGCACATCCTGCTGCAGCCGCCGATTCCGGACCGCAGCGAATATGCCCGGTTCATCGCCAGCGCCGATGCCCTTCTGCACGCCAGCAATGCCGAGACATTCGGACTTGCCGCTGCCGAGGCGCTTGCCAGCGGCCTGCCACTGATCGCACCGGACGAGGGCGCCGTCGTCGACCTCGCCCAGCCGGGTGCCTCTTTCACCTACCGTACAGGCGACACGGACAGCGCAGCCGACGCCATCATCGCCGCATGTCAAGATCTCGGCGCTGCGCGGCGTGCTGCCCGCGCGCTTCCGGTACCGACACTCGAAGATCATTTCACGGACCTGTTCGCGCGATATGAGCGCCTGATCCGTCGGCCCGTTAATTCGGGCTTTCTAGAAAATCAGGCTTCCGCTAGATGATCTCTCGCGCGGGTGTAGCTCAATGGCAGAGCTTCTGCTTCCCATGCAGATGACGGGGGTTCGATTCCCCTCACCCGCTCCAGCGTTCTTTGCCTCAGTCCGGTTCGGACTCGGCTTCCGGCTCTATCGCGAGCAGATCACCCTGCCCCGCGTCTTGCTGGGCCGCCTCCAGCGCCTCCGCCATCGGGTCCAGCAGCCCAGCGGCCTTCAGTTCCTGAATACCTGGCAGATCGCGGCGACTGGTCAGGCCGAAATGCACCAGAAATCCGTTCGTGGTCGCATAAAGCAGCGGCCGCCCCGGCGCCTCCCGCCGGCCCGCCGGGCGCACCCAGCCCAGTTCCATCAGCACGTCCAGCGTACCCTTTGACAGCGACACGCCCCTGATCTCCTCGACCTGGGCGCGCGTCACCGGCTCATGATAGGCGATCACCGCCAGTGTTTCGATGGCCGCACGCGACAGTTTGCGGGGGCGGCTCTCCTCCCGCCGCAGGATATGCGACAGGTCGGGGGCGGTCTGAAACAGCCATTTTCCGCCCCGCTCCACCAGATTGATGCCGCGCATTTCATAGCTTGCGGCCAGCTCTTCAACCAACGCCTTCACCGGCATGTCATCGGGCAATTGCCGGGCCAAGGCGTCCAGCCCCAGCGGTTCTTCCGCCGCGAACAGCACCGCCTCCAACATGCGCAGTGCCTCGTTCACAGCGCCTTGATCCGCAGCGGAGAATCCGCATCTGCCTGATCCAGCTGCAGCTTGCCCGTCCGCGCCAGTTCCAACGCCGCCACAAAGCTGGAGGCAATGACCGACCGGCGATATTGAGGATCCTGCGTCGCCGGCAGAAAGCTGTGCAGGACGGCCCAGTCCACCGCCGTACAGACTACCCCCTCCAGCCAGGAGATCGCTTCATCCAGCGAAAAAACCGGCCGTCGGTGAACGGCATAGCTGATCGCTTTTCCTCGCCCCGCCAGCCCGCCATAGGCGCGCATCAGATCGTAAAGCGTACAATCCCATTCCGCGCGCGTGATCGAGGCAAGCCCCTCCGGCATGCCGCGCCGCCAGACATCCTCGTCCATCAGGTCGCGGGCAAACAGGCGCGCGCCCGCTTCCCGCATCGCCTCCAGCCTTTGCAGGCGCAGTTGCAGGCGTAGGGCCAAATCCTCGGCGGACGGCTCCTCCCCCTCTTCCTTGGGAAGCAGGAGCGCCGATTTCAGATAGGCGAGCCACGCCGCCATGACGAGATAATCCGCCGCCAGCTCCAACCTCAGCTTCTTCGCGGCATTGATATAATCGAGATATTGTTCGGTCAGTTGCAGGATGGAAATATGCGTCAGATCGACTTTCTGTTGTCGCGCCAGCTGTAGCAGCAGGTCGAGCGGCCCTTCCCAGCCCTCTATGTCGAGGTTCAGCTGCTCCTCTCGCGTTGAGGGCCTTACCAGATCAACGAGGTCAGTCACGTCACCGCAGCGAGCAGTTCGTCGCGGCGCACCGCCGCCTCTGCCAGTATTTCAGGGGACTGCACCGGCCAGGCCATCGCCGCCGTCAGCCGTTCGCATGCAGGCGGGCTTATCTCGGGTGCAGCCTCGGCGAGTTCCTGCATCTCACTGAAATCTCCGGAGCAATGCAGGCCGACATCGCAACCCGCATTCAACGTTGCCGACAATCTTTCTGCGAGCGAACCGGACAGAGCCTGCATACCCAGGTCGTCGCACATCAAAAGGCCCTTAAAACCGATCTCCTGACGGATGACGGCATCCACCACCACCGGGGACACGGATGCGCAGCGGGCGGCATCGATGGCCGTGTAGGTGACATGAGCGGTCATCGCCATCGGCGCCTCCGCCAGCTTCCGGAAAGGTTCGAAATCCTGCTCCAGTTCGTCCCGCCTCGCCGACACAACGGGCAGCGCCTCGTGGCTGTCCGCCTCTGCTCGGCCGTGCCCCGGGATATGCTTGATGATGCCGCAGATCCCTGCCTCACGCAGGCCGGTCAGAACGGCTGCGCCCAGTGACGCCACCATATTCGCCTCGCTGCCAAAGGCGCGGTCGCCTATGACGTCATGTGCGCCCGCCACCGGCACGTCGATCAACGGCAGGCAATCGACCGAGATGCCGATGTGGCGGAGCTCCTGACCGATGGCGATGGCGTGGTAACGCGCCGCCTCTATCGCAGTCATTGGCGCCGTTTGCCACACGGCACCGAATGTGGCGGCGGGGGGATGCTGCGGCCAATGCGGCGGACCCATGCGCTGTATGCGCCCGCCCTCCTGATCTATCAGGATCGGCACATCCTCGCGCCCCGACAGATCACGAAGGCTTGTCGTCAGTGTAATAAGTTGCGCCGGATCCTGAATGTTGCGCGCGAACAGAATATAACCTGCCGGTTGCATATCCCTGAAAAGGGCGCGCTCGTTCTCCGTCAACGACGGGCCGGAAAGGCCCAGGATCAAGGGCGTCAATGCTGCCTCACGGGACGACGCAGCTTTCGCCGGCCAGCTTCAGGCGTGCACACAAATCATTGGCCGCTGCGCGGCTGCCGGCGCCTGTGGCGCGCAGCCGGTACAGGGTTTTGCCACCTGCCTCGACCGATTCCACCGACTTGGAAAGCGCGCCGATATAATCGTAGCGCTCCGATATCGTGTCCCAAACCTCATTCGCCTTGCTGCGCGTGGAAAAGGCGCCCAATTGCACGGCGGCATTGCCGCCCGCGGCCGGTGCGGGCGCAGGTGCCGGGTCGGCCTCTGGTTTGGCGGCGGCTGGTGCTCTGGTGTTCGCTTCTTCCGATGCGGCTTTTGCCTGCCCTTCCTCGGCGTCATCGGGCGCCGCCTCGCCAGGCATCAAATTGCGTGGCGGGCCATCCGCCCTGCCAGTGCCTGCCGGTCCGACTACCGGGACGGGCGTTTCCGGCTGTTTCGACAAATCAACCTCGCCCGGGCGGCTCTCGCCCAATGCGCGCGCATGCACACTTGCCTCGGCCAGGTCGAACTCCCTGCCACCGGCTTCATCGGGCGGAATTCGATACGGTCCCGTGGGCGCTTCCACCAGGGGAATCGTGCCGCCTTCCGGTATTTCGATGTCGCCGCCGCCCAGATACTCGGCCAGCCACCACAAGAGGGCCACCGCCGCAATGATGACCAGCGCGGCGATCAGGATGGTACGGCCGTTCAGAAAGCCGCCGCCGGTCTCCGTATATTCCAGTTCCGCGGGCTCCAGCCAGGGCAGATGTTCGCCTGGCGTCTCTTCGAAATCGGCATCGTCGCGTATACGAGCCATCCTCCTACATCTCCTCCACCGGCTCGACTCCCACGACACGCAGCCCGCTGGCGATAACCTGCCCGACCGCGCGCGCCAGGGCCAGCCTTGCCTGCGTTTGTTCCGGCTTCTCCGGCAGGAAGAAGCGCAGCGCGGGATCGTCATTCCCCCGATTGTAGTTCGCGTGAAATGCCGCTGCCAGTTCGCCCAGGTAGAAGGCAACCCGGTGCGGTTCCCGCGCGCTTGCGGCCAGCCTGACAATGCGCGGCCATTGCGCCGCCTGCTTCAAAAGGGCGCGGTCCGTCGTGTCGAGATGTGCCATCATTCCGGCCGTCGCCGCGGCATCGCCGATCCCGGCCTCGGCAGCCTTGCGCCGCATCGACTGGATGCGGGCATGGGCATATTGAACGTAAAAGACCGGATTGTCCTTCGACTGTTCGACGACCTTGGCGAAATCGAAATCGAGCGGCGCATCGGCGCGCCGGGTCAGCATGATGAAGCGGACGGCATCCTTACCAACCTCTTCCACCACTTCAGCCAGCGTCACGAAGTTACCGGAACGCTTTGACATTTTGACAGGCTCACCGTTTCGGAACAGCCGCACCATCTGCACCAGCACCACGTCCAGCGGTACGTCACCGCCGGTCAGCGCCTTTACCGCGGCCTTGATCCGCTTCACCGTCCCCGAATGATCGGCGCCCCAGATGTCGATCAGTTCATCCGCCGCCTCCGACTTCTGCAAATGATAGGCGGCGTCGGCGCCAAAATAGGTCCATGTACCGTTCGACTTTTTCAGCGGACGATCGACATCGTCGCCGAATTCGGATGCCCGGAACAGCGTCATCTCGACCGCTTCCCAATCGTCGGGCAGTTCACCCTTCGGCGGCTCCAGCACGCCTTCGTAGACATAGCCCATCTGCCGCAGCGTCGCCTCCGCGCGGTCGACCGCCCCCGCCTGTTGCAGTTCCCACTCCGACGCGAACAAATCGTGATGGATGCCCAGCGTTTCCAGATCCGACCGGATCAGGTCCATCATGGCGGCGACCGCTTCCGCGCGGAATTTCAGCAGCCAATCCGCCTCCGGCGCATTGACGTAGGCGTCGCCATATTGCTCGGCCAGCTTGCGCCCTACCGGGACCAGATAGTCACCCGGATAAAGCCCCTCCGGAATCTCGCCGATGTCCGCGCCCAACGCCTCGCGATAGCGCAGGTGCACCGACCGGGCCAGCGTATCGACCTGGCCACCTGCGTCATTGACGTAATATTCCCGCGTAACCTCGTGCCCTGCAAAGGCAAGCAGGCTAGAGAGGGCATCGCCTATGACAGCGCCCCGGCAATGCCCCATGTGCATGGGGCCGGTCGGATTGGCGCTGACATATTCCACATTGACGCGTCGTCCCGCGCCAAAGTCGGAGCGCCCATATTCATTGCCCGCCGTCTCGATAGACTTCAGCTCTTCCAGCCATACGGAGTCGGTCAGCGACAGATTAAGGAATCCCGGCCCCGCCACGTCGACGGACGCAACGCCGTCGGCGCGCTCCAGCTCAATTTTCAGCGCCTCGGCGATCGCGCGCGGGTTCATCCGCGCAGGCTTTGCCAGCACCATTGCTGCGTTGGTGGACAGATCCCCGTGCGACGCGTCGCGCGGCGGCTCCACCGTCACATTGCTCCAATCCAGATCGGCGTGCAAATCGCCGCGCGCTTGCAGGGTGTCGAGGGCGGTGTGAACGGCGGTCAGATAATGATCGAACAGGCTGGGCAAGGGACGACAATCGACTGTGTAAGGAAGCGCCGGACTTTAGCGCCCTGCCCACCTCGGCGCCACCGCTCGTTAGCCGCGGCCAGCTTAATTCACAAAGTCACCAATATCCTGACCATAGACACGAAAACTTGTCATCGTGACGGTCTCCCTCAAGTGCGGAATGCGATGCAGATGGTCCTGCACGAAATCGCTGATCGAGGGCAGATCGTCGAAATTTACCTTGATCAGCAGATCGTGTTCGCCAGTGACCGAATAGACTTCGCTCACGTCTTCCAACTGGGCGATCGCGTTACCGCATTCCTCCGCATGACCCAGATCGCACTTGGCGAGAATGAACAGACGATACATTCGGCGCTCTCCATTGAATGAGGCGCAATGGTCGGAGAGAGAGGATTCGAACCTCCGGCCCCTGCCTCCCGAAGACAGTGCTCTACCAGGCTGAGCTACTCTCCGACGCGCTGGCGAGCGGCGCATATAGCCGTGGCGCCACCACGCGGCAAGCGTCGTGATCACCCGATTTCGTCACGGCGTTGTGGCGGCGGCAATCATTTCTTCGACATGGACGAACTTCTCTCGCGGCGCCCCTACGCGCGCCCGCGCCACCTCCGCCGCATCGATCTTCTGCCAGTCGGTAAAGCGGACAGCCTGCAGCCCCCGCTCCTCGATCAAGGCATCGAGGCCCTTCCGCCCCGACTTTCCGGTGTCGAACAGGTCGCTCTGCAACAACTCCGCAATGGCATAGCCATCCGGCTTGTTCGTGCCGATCGTGCCCGTCGGTCCGCGACGCGCCCACCCCACGCAGTACAGGCCGGGGGCGATCCGCCCCTCCTCATTGACGAAGCGGCCGCGCCCCTCATCATAGGGGACGCCCGCAATGGGGCTGGTGCGATAACCGATGGCGCTGATGACCAGACCGCAGGGAATCGTTCGCATCTCGCCCGTGCCTTCGGCGCGGCCATCATCGGTCAATCGCGTCCTTTCCACTTCGATGCCTTCGACCGCCAGATCGCCTTCGATGGCAACCGGCCGCGTGAAGAAATCAAAGCTGACGGTAACGGGCTTGTCCGCCGCATTGCCGGCAAATTCGCGGAGGAAGCCGACGACCTTACGCTGGCCGGGGTCGAGGGCTTCGTCCTCGGTTTCCGGCGGGAACGCCACCGGATTGGCGACCGCCGCCGCCCGCTCCAGCCGCCCCATCTCGCCCAGTTCCTTGGGCGTGAAGCTTACCTGATGCGGTCCGCGCCGCCCAACTATATGAATATGTGTAATCCTGGACGTGCCCAGCGCCTCGGCGGCATGCGCGGCGATATCGCTGCTGGCCAGCTCGTCAGACGTCTTCGCAAGAATCCGGGCGCAGTCTATGGCGACGTTGCCATTACCGATAACGACCGCCGTGGAATGGTCGAGCGGCGGCTGGGCGGCGACGAAATCGGGATGTCCATTATACCAGCCGACAAAGGCTGCGGAGCCGAACGCGCCGGGCAGATTGTCACCGGGGATACCCAGCTTGCGATCATGCGGTGCGCCGGTCGCCAGCACGACGGCATCGTAAATGTCCTGCAACTCGGCGATGGTCACGCCGTCATCGCCGATGGGGACATTTCCGACGAAACGCACCTCCTCGGTCAGAGCGGTCTTTTCATAGCGCCGCGCTACCGCCTTCAGGCTTTGATGATCTGGCGCCACGCCGGAACGGATCAGACCGAACGGAGTCGGCAGCCGGTCGATAATGTCAATTCGCGCGGTTTCACCGAACGCTTTCTGAGCGGCTTCCGCAGTGTAATATCCCGCCGGACCCGATCCGATAATCGCGATGTGGATCACGCCTGCACTCTCCTCTTCCCAAGCCCCCGCATGAATAGGAGAAGTCGCTCGCTTGTAAAGCTGGAAGGGGCGCGATCCCGCCGGTTTTCAGGCCGCGGCGGGCATCTCGAAACGCGGGAAGACGCCCTGCGGTGTAGGCAGGGCTGCCCCCGGCGACAGCGGCGTCGACAGCGCCGCAAAGTCACGCGCATCTTCCGCTACGCCCAGCAGATCCAGCAATTTGGCCGCACCCTCCGGAATGGCGGGCTGCGCCAGAATGGCAAGCTGGCGGACGGCCTCTGCGGTGCGATACAGCACAGACCCCATTGCAGCAGGATCGGTCTTCTTTAGCGCCCAGGGTTCGCGCCCGGCGAAATACTGGTTTGTCTCGCCGACCGCCTTCCACAGCGTTTCCAGCGCATTGTGAATGGCCATCCGGTCAAAGGCCCGATTATAGTCGCCGGGCAAGGCCGACAGCTTCGCGTGCAACGCGCTGTCTGCCTCGGTCGCGGCGGTGGGCTCGGGCAGGATCCCGTCGCAATTCTTGGCAATCATCGACAGGCAGCGCTGCGCCAGATTGCCAAGATCATTGGCAAGGTCGGCGTTGGAGCGGGTGACGATGGCCGGTTCGGAATAGGAGCCGTCACCCCCAAACGGTACTTCGCGCAGCAGGAAATAGCGCAATTGGTCGGTGCCGTATTTCTCCGCCAGCGCTAGCGGATCCACCACATTGCCGGAGGATTTCGACATGCGTTCCCCGTCCAGCAGGACAAAACCATGGCCGAATACCGTTTTCGGCAGCTCCAGATCGGCGGACATCAGAAAAGCGGGCCAATAAATCGCGTGGAACCGCACCACATCTTTGCCGATGACATGCGCATCTGCGGGCCAGCGTTTCTTATAGTCTTCATTAGGATAGCCAACACCGCTCAGATAATTTGCGAGCGCGTCCAGCCATACATACATGACATGGTCGGGTGCATCGGGAACCGGCACGCCCCAATCGAAGCTCGTCCGACTGATCGACAGATCCCTAAGACCGCCCGCCACGAAATTCTTCATTTCATTCATACGGCTCTGCGGCTGCACGAAGTCCGGCTGCGCCTCGTACAGGGCCAGCAATTTGTCCTGATACGCGCTCAGGCGAAAGAAATAGCTTTCCTCGACGGTCCATTCGACCGGCGTGCCCTCCGGCGACAATTTGGTACCGTCGGGACCGGGCTTCAGCTCCTTCTCGTCATAAAAGGCCTCGTCGCGGACCGAATACCAGCCTTCATAGCGGTCCAGGTATATGTCGCCCTTTGCCGCCATCTTGCGCCACAAATCCTGCACACATTCATAATGCAGCGGCTCTGTCGTGCGCACGAACCTGTCATTGCTGATGTTCAGCGCGGCGCACATTCCCTTGAACTGCGCCACCATTCCATCGACATAGACTTTCGGCGTCAGGTCGGCCTTTTCGGCGGCGCGAGCGATCTTCAATCCATGCTCGTCCGTGCCCGTCATGAAAAACACGTTCTTGCCGGTCAGGCGGTGGAACCGCGCCAGCGCGTCCGTCGCAATCGCCTCATAGGCATGGCCCATGTGCGGCGCGCCATTCGGATAGGCGATGGCCGTCGTGATATAATAATTCTGCGTCATGCTGCCCGCTGTTCCGCTGTAGAGAGGCGGCCGACAAGACGCGCGATCTGAAAGGCGACGACACTGGGGTCGAGCGACTTTGCCAGCGCGTCGCCAGCCAATGTCCGCGCCTCATCCCACAGCGCCAGCCGCGCCGCAAGCTGATCCGGTTGCGCGCGTTTCGCGGCATCGGCAAGATGCGTGACCGCCAGTTCCAGAAACGCCTCGAATCGCGGTTGCGCGGCCTTCAGCGCCAGTCGCTGACCCAGGGTCAGGGCCAGGTCACGCGCATCATTATCGTCCACCGCCTCCAGCCGGGCGAGCGTCGACATCAGCTCGGCGACCTCCAGGCCTGCGAAACGCAGTGCCCGGCCCGGCGCACCGTCCGCTATTTGAACGAGGGCATCCATATCGGAATGATCGTCCAGCTCGCTCTGCAGCACTTCCCGCACTTGTGAAGAGGGCAGCGGCCTGAACGTCAGTGTCCGGCACCGCGATCTGACCGTCGGCAACAGCCGCCCCGGCGAATGACAGACCAGCAGAAAAATCGTCTGCTTTGGCGGCTCTTCCAAGGATTTCAGGAAGGCGTTGGCCGACGCCGTATTCATCTCGCAGGCGGAATCGATCAGGACGACGCGCCATTCGGACAGTGACGGCGTCTGGTTCAGCACCGGCAGGAATGCGCGCACCTGATCGACGACGATATTCTGCGCCAGCTTGTCGCCGGTTTTCGTCAGGCCACGTTGCAATTTGCGAAAATCCGGATGGGCGTCGGCATCGAATGCGCGCGCCTGCGGATCGCTCTTGTCCACATCGAAACTGGTGGCACCCGCCAGCACCATGCGCGCCGCGGCGGTTGCGAAGGTTCGCTTGCCAATGCCGCGCGGCCCGGACAGCAGCCAGGCGTGGTGCATCTTTCCCGACGCAAACGCCGCCTCGAACGCCGCGCGCTGCTCTTGGTGGCCCACCAGCGCCGTCATGGCAGCGGCCGCAACATCGGTTCGACCAAGCGCCAGACGTCGGCGGCCACTCGATCCGCATCTTGCGCCGCATCGATTACGGTCATGCACGCGTCCTGCTTCGCGAGGGCCAGGAACCCTGCGCGCACTTTTTCGTGAAAGGCGATGGCCTCCCCCTCGAACCGCGCATCCTCGCCACCGCGTCCCTTTGCCCGCGCCAGCCCGTCGCGCACCGGCAGGTCCAGCAATATCGTCCGTGCCGGCCACAGGCCGTCCGTCGCGATATTGTGCAGCGCCATCAGCTCCTCCAGGTCCATACCGCGCGCGACGCCCTGATAGGCGAGTGTCGAATGGGCGAAACGGTCGGAAATCACCCATTGCCCTGCCTGCAACGCCGGCAGGATCAGGCGCGCCACATGGTCCGCCCGCGCGGCATTCATTAACAGGGCCTCGGTCTTGCCGTGCCAGCGGTCGGTCTCGCCCCTGACCAGCAGGTCGCGGATCGTCTCGGCGCCCGGCGTGCCGCCCGGTTCGCGGGTGGCGATGACGGTCTCGCCCTCCGCCTGCAGACGCGCAGCCAGTCGCGCGATCTGCGTCGTCTTACCCGCCCCTTCACCACCTTCGAACGAGAGAAACCTGCCTCTCACTCCGTCCCCACCTTTGGCACCAGCTTCGCCATGGTTCAGTTGAGCAGCCGCGAGAATCCGGCCGCAACGCGAGAGAAGAATCCGGCACCGCCGACATCCTGGGCCGCGACCAGCTTCACCCGCTGCTCCGGAAGGCCTTCGACGGTCACCACCAGTTCACCGATCTGATCGCCCTTCGCGATCGGGGCCACGACCGGCCCTTTATAGACCGCCTTTGCCTTGACCTCGGAAACGATGGCACGCGGCACGGTAATCATCGCGCCCTCGGCCGGAACGGCGGCAATCGTGTCCTGATCGCCGTTGGCGACCTGCAGTTCCGCGACGGCCTTGGCGCCGTCCAGCGCCTTTCCTTCCCATGCACCGAATGCCCATTCCATGATACGCGTGGCCTCGGCCTTGCGCTGGCCCTCGCTGGTCAGGCCGGAGATAACGGCGACGATGCGGCGGTCATCCCGCTCTGCCGACCCGGTGAAGCCATAGCCCGCTGCCTCTGTGTGCCCAGTTTTCAGGCCGTCCGCGCCCTCGACGGTGTTCAGGATGGGGTTGCGGTTGGGCTGCGTGATGGGATCACCACCCCCCAGCGTGCGGCCCCAGGTGAAGTCCTTTTGCGGATAGAATTTCTGGTACAGCTTCGGATGATCCAGGATCGTTCGTTCCGCGATGACGGCCAGGTCATGCGGCGTCACATGTTCGCCTTCATGCGGCCAGCCATTCGCCGTCTCGAAATTGGAACCGGTCAGGCCGATTTCCTTGCCCTTCGCATCCATCACATCTGCAAAGGCGCTTTCCGTTCCCGCAATTCCCTCCGCCAGCACGATGGAGGCGTCATTGCCGGACGCCGTGACGATGCCATGCAGCAGATTCTCGACGCTCACCTCTTCATTTGCAGACAGGAACATCGTCGAGCCCTGGGAATGCCATTTGGCCCAGGTGTCGGGTTGCACGCGAATCTTCTGGTCCAGCGACAGCTTGCCCTTGTCGATCAGATCGAACGCAACCAGCACGGTCATCATTTTCGCCATGGACGCTGGCGGCATCGGCTCATCGGCGCCCCGCTCGAACAGCACCAGACCCGACGAGAGGTCCTTTACATAGGCAAAGGGGGCCGCCGTCTCCAGGCTCTGGCCGCCTGCAGCGGTGGAGAGCATAAGGGCGATAGCGGTCAGGGGGGCCGTAATGGCGGCGATACGCATGAAAACCTGCCTTCTGTCTTTAAGGGAGTCTTTAGGAAACTGGATCGCCGACGAGGCGCGCCTCTTCATAGCCTGCCGCCTTCAGCTTCGCCAGCATGCTCTCTGCCTCCTCTGCCGTGGCAAAGGGTCCGACGCGCACCCGGATCAGTCCGCTGGCCGTCATTTCCGTGCTGACAGGGCCCAGCCCTGGAATGTTGCCCAGGGCCGCGCTCAGGCGCACAACGCTGGACGATTGCGACAGGGCGGCGACCTGTATCATCCGCCCGGCGGCGACCCCCTGGTCCTTGGCGGGCGGCGCACTCTCTGCCGCCGTGTCTACCCCGCCATCCAGCCAATCAGCCGAACCGTCCGTCTGCGGTGCCTCCCCCGGCTGCGGCACATCGACCGAACGAATTGTCTTTCTGGTGTCGGGAAGGGTGGACGGGATCGGCCCGTCCGGGCCCATCTCAGACTGGGCCAACAATATCCGCTCCGGCAAGGCGGGCGGTGCGGCCGGTACTGGTACTGGCACAGGCACTGGCGCGGCAGCAGTCCTCACCGGCGCAGATCGCACTTTGGCCTGCGGGGCGGCCGCAATCGTCACGCGCGGCAACGGCTTCGGCCCGGGCTGGTCCTCACCATCGGGATAAATGCGCGTCACCCGGACGCGCGCCACTCCGGCCCGCTGCATATCAAGCAGCTGCGCCGCCCGGCGCGACAGGTCGATGATGCGATTATGCGCGAACGGCCCCCGATCATTGACTCGCACCGTCAGCTGGCGGCCATTGTCCAGATTTTCGACAAGCACGAAGCTCGGCAGGGGCAGCGTCCGGTGTGCGGCGCTGATGCCGTTCTGATCGAAGCGCTCCCCATTGGCGGTGGGCTTCCCGTGGAAGTTCGGGCCATACCATGATGCGGTCCCCGTCTCCCGATAATTGCGTTCGTCGCGCGGCGTATAGAGCCTGCCGTTGATCCGGTACGGCTTGCCGATCTTTACCGTCCCAGCCCCCGACGCCGTCTGGATGCCCCGGTCCGGCGCACCCGCACAGGCGCTAAGGGCGGCTAGTCCCGACAATATCGCCAAGCGTGCCCACGCTGATGACGTAATAGTTGGAGCAATTATAGCCCAGCAGCGCGCGATAATTCTGTGTGGCAAGATAGGCATCGGTTCCCCGTCCGTCGACTTCAACCAGGCTAGCGAGAACATCGTCCGATGGGAATCCCTGTGCGCCCTCATGATTCGGCGCAGGCATTATCCCCATCGCCTTCCATTCCGAAATCGGCAGCATGCGGCTGTGCTTTGCATAAACGGCGGGACACTCTGATGGCGGCGTCGTCTCGCGGATCGCCTCGCGATCCAGACCGGCCGGCACAGTGACATGCACACCCCAGGGCACGCCCGCGATCCAGCCATGCGCCTTCAGGTAATTTGCAATCGACCCGATCGTGTCGGCGCGGCTGCCCCAGATATTGGCCCGTCCATCGCCATCGTAATCGATTGCATGCTGCAAATAGCTGGTGGGCAGGAACTGAGGATTCCCCAGCGCGCCGGCCCAGGACCCGATCATCTGATCGCGCCGCGCGCGGCCTTCGTCGATCATCTTCAGTGCGGCCAGCAATTCATCCGTGAACAGCTCCTCGCGGCGGCCATCGAACGCCAGCGTCGCCAGCGACCGAACGGCGTCGAAATCGCCAGTATAGCCGCCATAATTGGTTTCCATGCCCCAAATGCCCAGAATAGTGTCGCCCGACACCCCGGTTTCACGCTCCGCGCGCAGCAGTTGATCGTTCAGCGACACGGCCAGCCTGCGCCCCGGTTCGATACGGGATGGCACCAGCCGCCGCTCCAGATAGCCGGGCAGAATCGGCCCCGACGATGTACGGCTGGACGGCTGGTCGCGGTCCAGTTGCACGACGCGGGGATTATAGGTCAGGCCGTCCAGCTCGCGATCCAGCGTTGCCGGCGCGACACCCGCCTCGATGGCGCGGGCACGGAAACCCTGCAGCCAGCTTTGAAAACCCGTCGCCGCATCGGCGCGCGCGGCACGATTCGGATCTTCCCTGCTTTGCGCCTGCACCGGAACCGCGCCTGCCAAAATTGCAAGAGAAACCATCCCGCCGAACCAATATTTACGGATCATCGCAACGCTTCCTGACTTTTAACGATTCTCGTGCTAACGCCCGAAATCTAAGGCGCGTATTGTGCATCGGCGCTGAACGAACGGCAACCTCCGGGGGGAGGCATACGTAACTTGGTGATAGCTTAAGCAACTTTGGGGGTTTTGTTTTTGCGTCGTCCGCGGCTCACCCGTTCACTAGCTATGATCTGCGGGGTCCTGGTTGTGGGACTTTGCGGGGTCGCGATGCTATCGACGTCGCTTGCCTCGCAAATTCCGCAACGCGCAGTTTGGTCCATGATTGACGGCGCCAGGGGCGGCGGCGTCGACGTAAAGGAACACGACCTCTCCGATCAGGGCGTAACCTGCGCCAAGGACTGCTGGGACAAGGAGCAGGAGGCTGTGGCGAGCGCCATTCGCGCGGCCGAGCGCCCCTTTCGCGATGGCGGCCCCATTGTTTCTGAGGACGTGCTGTCCGCAACCCGCACGCCGCCGGCCCTTCTGGACAATGTCGTCGATACGGCGACGAACGACATATGGAACGGCATTGGTCCCGCACTGACCATTCCCGCGACCGGTGGGCCGGGCGGCTTCGGCGGCGGCCCTCTGCCGCTTCTTCCCGGTATTCCCGGCAACGGCGGAGTTCCGGGCATGCCCGGCCCCGGCGGCTCTTTCCCGCCGATCCCGCCCGGGGAACCCGGAACACCCGGCACGCCGGGCGGGGAAACGCCCCCTGGCCCCGATATCCCGCCAACGCCGATCCCCGCACCGCCGCCCGTCGCGCTCATCCTGCTCGGCCTCGTTGCAATTGGCATGCGCCGGTACCTTGGCGCGGCGCGCGGCGCCCGCTAAAGGACCGGCCCGCTCTCCGGGCAGGTGGCTGAGTGGTTGAAGGCAACGGTCTTGAAAACCGTCGAGGGTGCAAGCCCTCCGTGGGTTCGAATCCCACCCTGCCCGCCAGTGGCTCGGCTACATCTTTGCGAAGCCCCCCATTTTCACGGGTGCCGGCAGCGGCTGTCGTTCCGCCGGGCGGACGTCCTTCCGCAGCCTGCTTCAACGCTCCGCCATGGCAGCCAGAAACAATTTGTAATTTTTCCTAGCGCGATGATTTTATCTTCTTTACTGCAATGCAGCATTGGTTTTTCGGGGTTTTTCGCAAGGGTATCAGATGATGACCGACCCCAGCGAAACCATCCTTATAGAAGCAGGTAAGCACCGGCACTCTCTCGATTTGAGAGAGTTGAGAAGCTATGGCGACCTGACACGTTTCCTTATCTGGCGCGGCGTCAAAGTCCGCTATGCGCAAAGTGCGCTCGGCGTCGGCTGGGCCATCATGGAGCCGCTGGCGCAGGTTCTGATCTACACCTTGATATTCGGCTACGTAATTGGCGTGCGCGTGGCGACGGAGCAGCCCTATTTCCTGTTCGTTTTCGTCGGTCTGGTGCCGTGGACCTTCTTTTCAAACGCGCTGACCCAGGCAACGGAAAGTCTAAGCCAGAACGCAAACCTGCTTAGCAAGGTCTATTTCCCCCGCATCATCCTGCCAATCTCCAACGTCGGAACCCGGCTTGTCGACTTTACCATCGCCTTCGTGATCCTCATTGCGCTGTTGCTTGCTTATGGCGTCGTCCCATCGCTGAATATCCTTTGGCTTCCTCTCCTTATTCTCATTCTGATGGTCGCTGGGCTGGGTGTGGGACTGGGGCTGGCCGCGTTGGCAATCCAATATCGCGACGTGAATTATGCTGTGGGTTTCATGGTGCAATTGCTGAAATTCGCCGTACCGATCGTCTACCCGATCACCCTGGTGCCAGAAGAGTGGCGCCTCCTTTACGCGATCAACCCCATGGTTGGCGTCGTGGAGGGGTTCCGGGCGGCCCTCTTCGCCGATTCGCCCATGCCGTGGGACTATATCGCCATGGGTGCGGTGTCGGCCACGGTCCTGTTTGCACTCGGACTTTCCTATTTCGTCAGGCGCGAACATCTGTTCGCGGATGTGGGCTAGTCCATGGGCGATGTTGCTGTCAGCGTTGAAAATCTGGGCAAGGCCTACCGCATCGGGCAGGAGGCGGAACGCTCCGATACGTTCGTCGGGGCGCTTGCAGGATCGCTGTCGAAGCCGTTCAAGAAGTTTCGCAGTCTCAGCCGCTTGAATACGTTCGGGTCAGACACGGACGGCGCGGATATACTTTGGGCGCTGAAAGATCTGTCCTTCACCATCAAGGAGGGTGAAGTGGTCGGCTTTGTCGGCCGCAACGGCGCGGGCAAGTCGACGCTTCTGAAGCTCTTGTCGCGGATCACGCCGCCGACACAGGGACGCATCCGCATTCAGCGCCGCGTGAGCAGCCTGCTTGAGGTTGGCACCGGATTTCACCCGGAGCTTACGGGCCGCGAAAACATCTACATGAACGGCACTGTGCTCGGCATGTCGCACGCGGAGATAAAGCGGAAGTTCGACGAAATCATTGCCTTTTCCGGCGTCGAGCGATTCCTCGACACGCCGGTAAAGCGCTATTCGTCAGGCATGAAAGTGCGCCTCGGCTTTTCCGTCGCTGCCCATCTCGAACCGGAAATTCTCATCATCGACGAAGTGCTGGCCGTCGGCGACGCAGAGTTTCAGCGTCGCTGCCTCGGCAAGATGCAGGACGTGGCGGGCGGCGGTCGTACCGTGCTGTTTGTCAGCCATAATATGGGCGCGGTGCAGAATCTATGTTCGCGCGTCATTTCGCTACGTGACGGCCGGATGGTAGAGGACGGTGACCCAAGAACTGTCGTGCGCAACTACCTGGCCGCATTCACACAGGCCGGCAGCGACGCCTTCACCAAGGAAAATGAGCATCGGCAGACAAAGGGCCCGATCCACCTGACATTCGGTCGCTGTCTCGACGGCAACGGATCACCTGTCGAAAGCATGGTCTCCGGGGAGGAAGCCCGCTTCGAATTCGGCTTCGTCAACAAGGGGCCACCTGCATCCTTTCGCGTACGCCTGATCATCCGGGACAGCGATGGCATCGAACTGTTCGCACTGCATTCCGGCATAGCGGGCGCTAGCCTGGACTTCGGGGGCGAGGGCGTGGTGCGTGCAATCGTTCCGAAACTGCCCCTGCTGCCGGGCAGCTACAATGTTGCGGTCGCCGTCATCACGATGTCGCACGATCTCAGCGATGCGATGCCAAATGCGCTGGCATTTTCCGTCGACGGGTCGACCTTCTTCCCCGGTGGCCAGACACCCCCACGTCGGCACGGGCGTGTTCTTGTCGAACATCATTGGGAAGCGCAGTCGGCGATGACCGGCCCTGCAACGAACGGCCCCTGACATGCGCCGGAACGTCTCTGCGTACCTGACGAGATCGCAATGAGCGGCAACTGGCCCGAACATCCCGAAATCAGTGTCCTGATGGCGGTGCGGGATGGCGATGCCTTCCTGCCTGAAACGCTTGCATCCCTGCAGGCCCAGACAGAGCGCAACTTCGAGATGATCGTAGTTGATGACGGCAGCCGCGACGGAACCCCGCAAATCCTCCACGCCGCAGCGGCCCACGACGCCCGGATTCGGGTCCTCAGGAACGATGCAGGCATCGGCGTGACGGAAAGTCTGAACCGTGGGCTTGCAGCCTGCCGGGCGCCTCTTGTCGCGCGCGCAGACGCCGACGATCTGCACCACCCTGAACGGCTGGCGGCCGAACTTGCCTTCATGCGCGCTACGCCAGACGTCGACGTGGTCTCCTGTGCCTTTGGGCGAATCAACGCATCGGGCCAGCCCCTTGCGAAGACCACCAGCCTCGTGACCGGCTCTGAAACGATCCGGTTCGAAATGCTGCTCAGCAATTGTCTGTTGCACCCGGGGGTGATGTTTCGCGCTGACGCGGTTCGTGCGGCCGGCGGCTATGACACGGCCTTTCCCAACGCGCAGGATAGCGAGTTGTGGGCGCGGATGCGGATGACGTCGCGAATGGAAAATCTGCCGCCGGAACTGGTTCGCTATCGTGTGCATCCACGATCCGTAACCCGGCGGCGCGGCAGCGAGGGGGAACGCATAAGCCTGAAGGTTCCCGCGCGCGAATTGTCCGCATATCTGGGCGTGAACTTCACGCCGGAGTCTGTCCGCCCCATGGTGCGCCTGTATCAGGGGCATGAAGCGCTGGTCTTCGAAGATATCATTGCCGGCGAACGCGATCTTCGCAGCCTGCTGCAGGTCGCGCGCCGCCGTGAATCGCCCGCCATCGTCTCTTATCTGCGTCAACGTACGGCCAACGCACTTCTCCGTCAGGCGGAATTCAGCGGCTCAACCAGCCTGGCCCGTGCCAGGCAATATACCGCCGCCTCCCTGTCCTGGCAGATGCGCCGCTTTGTCCTCGTCCGCCTGGCCAGCATGTATCTGGGCAAGCGGAGGACAACCGCGTGAGGCCGTTCGCAACCCACAGCGTGCCGCGCTTCGAGGGGGAGGGGTCGCGCCGCCACCATGACGTACCGCTCTGGCGGCTTGCATGGAATTCTCTTCCAACCCTGACGGCCAGTCCTCGTGCCTTTTCGCAGGTGCGCTCCTTCGTGCAGTTTGCCGGATTTCCCCGCTCCGGCCATTCCCTGATCGGATCGATCATAGATGCGCATCCATCGGCGGTCATTTCGCACGAGTTGGATGCGATGGGTCTGATCAGGAAGGGTGTTCCCCTGTCGCTCCTGCATGCCATGGTCGCGGACAACAGCCGCGCTTTCAGTGAAGCGGGGCGCTATTGGAATGGCCTCCGCTATCAAGTTCCCGGATACGCCCACGGGATAAAGGACCGCCCCCTCGTCGTTGGCGACAAGAAGGGCGATTGGGCCGTTCGCTGGTGTGCGGAGGACCCCGGCCTTCTTGATCGCGCGCAGCGCCTTCTCGGCTCTGGGTGTCGATGGATCCTCGTTGCACGCAATCCCTTCGACAATATCGCAACGATGTCGCTTCGAAAGGGGCGTGAGTATGATCGGCTGCGCATTGCAAACTCTGCTGACACTTTTCGTCGTGCGCTGAGGGAGGCCCAGGAAAGGGGCCGAGTGTCGGCCTCGGCTCTGGACGAGATGATCGACGATTACGAGACGCTGTGCGAGACGACGGAACAGATGAAAACGCGCCTGCCAGACGGCGATTGGCATGAAATCGTCTATGAACGCTTCACGAAACACCCTTTTGGCGCAATCGAGGATCTTCTTACCTTTCTTGGCCTGAACGCGGACCCCACCTTCGTTACATCGGCAGCGTCGATCGTCAGAGAAAGCCGTCGCCGCAGTCGTGACGACGTTGTCTGGTCTGCGCAGCAAAAAACGCGTGTGGCGGCAATGACGCGGCGTTTTTCTTTCCTGAGGGCCTATGCCGAAAACGATTGAAAGCGCGAAGGAAATTCGGCTCATTTCCTGCCTGGGTGCGGAATTCGACCTGCCCGTCCTGCCACATTTCCTAAGCCATTATCTGGCGCTCGGCCTCCGCCCGGAACACATCCACATCATCATCAACGCACCGCGGCAGGATCAACCTGAAATCGCAACGGCTATTGAAACCCTGCGCGAATTCGGCGTGGAGCCGTTTGAGGTCTGGATCGAACCCTATACGAGCGACGCAATGTGGCAGAAGCGCCGGGAAGTGCAGGCGCGCGTCGCGGCGCCAGCGGACTGGATCGTCACTGCGGATATAGACGAATTTCATGAATATCCTCTCCCGCTACTCGACTTCATCCGCGCTTGCGAAAAACGCGGGGTCGACTGCGTCCAGGGGCCCTTCATCGATCGGCTCAGCCCGGATGGCAGCCTTGCCGCAGTCATGCCCTCGCCCCCCATCAATGAACAATTTCCAATCCAGACCGACGTCATCTGTGCGACGCGAAGCCGCGACCCCGCGCCTGGCTGGTGGTACGGAACGGTGAAACTGATGCTAATGCGCGGCGACATATTCCCCAGCCGCGGCGGTCATCATCCACAGGGTGGCGGGCAGGAACCGGCTTACCTTTATGGTCGCCCGCTTGCTGAATTGCCGTTCATCATCCGGCTTGCGATGCGCTTTGCCCTGCCGACCGCAGTCCACCACTATAAATGGACCGACGCAATGTTACGTTCATCGAAACGCCGGCTGGCGACGCCAGGGGCCAGCCCGGCTGGCAGCGCCTATGGCCGTCAACTTATCGACCTGTTTCAGTCGAAGGGTCGTTTCGACGTGGTGTCCTCGGCGCGGCGCACCACCGCGCTCCGCCCGATACCGTGGCACACCCGCATATGCATTTTGCGGGCTCTCGCCGGGGTCGTAGACAAGGTGCGCTCGGCGCGAAAAAGGTTGGGGTTTTCAACATGACCGAATGGCAATGCCATCAATTGACCCACGGATCCGGCGACGGCTCGTTTCATTCCCACGCCTATTACGACATTCCGGTACTGGACGCATCGGGCCGCTTCCTGATCGGCCATCGCGTCGGGTTTCAGGGTCGGCATCCGACGCCGAATGATCCGTTGGAAATTGGCATGATCGATCTGGACGGCGACCGCCAGTGGCGGCCATTGGGAAGCAGCCACGCCTGGAGCTGGCAACAGGGCGCGATGAGCCAATGGTTGCCCGGCCCCTCTCTGAGGGCCGTATGGAACGACCGCGCGGGCGACGGCGACGGCTTCGTCGCCCGCCTGTTCGATGTGGAAACGGGCGCCACAGATACCATTCCGATCCCGCTCTACGCGCTTTCTCCGGACGGACGCTTCGCGCTTTCGCTCAACATGGCGCGATTGCAGACGGTACGTCCTGGCTATGGCTATGCAGTACATGGCGGCGGCATCGAAAGCCGCGCGCCACATGATGACGGTGTGTGGCGCTACGATTTCCATAGCGGGGAACGGCGCCTCGTCCTGTCATTGCACGATGCCAAGCGTTTTCTGCTGTCGCGGCTTTCCCTGCGCCAGCGGGCGAAGCATGCCGTCTCGCGCTACATTTATTGGTTCAATCACGCCAAAATATCGCCAGACGGACGGCGCTTCACGGTAAAGCTGCGGTTCCGTTCACCGGATTTATCGAAATCCTGGAATGACCAAATGGGGGTCAGCCTGACCGCCGATGTCGATGGCGGCGATCTTCGCCTGCTGGCGCGCGGTGCATCGCACGTTATCTGGCTGAGCGGCGACAGCGCCTGCCTCTGGCAGCCCGGCGGCGTCAGCATTTACAAGGATAGCGCGCCGGAGGGGAAAGCCATTGAGACAATCGCGCCGGAACTTACGCGCGACAATGTTCATATACAGCCTGTCCCCGGCACGCAGGGGCACTATGTGTTCGACACGCCATACCGCGAAGACATCGACCTTATCCTCTTCGACAGCCGACAGGGGACAAGGCGTAAGATCGCGCAGTTCACGGGGCACCAGCCCAAGAAGGGGCCATTTCGCTGTGACCTGCATCCCTACCCGGCGGCTGATGGCCAACGTATCATCGTCACTTCCTTGGCAGATGGCGGGCGGCAGATGTATCTGCTGGAACGAAAGGACTGACTCGCCCCTTGGGTCGCGGTCCCATTCATAAGGTTAAAGCGCATGATCGATTCTGAATATGCCCGCACGATGGCGCGCTACAATCTCTGGCAGAACCGCTCCTTATATCGCGAGGCCAACCGCCTTGACGATGATCAAAGGCGGGCCAATCGCGGTGCCTTTTTCGGTTCCCTCCACGCCACATTGGCGCACATCCTCTGGGGCGACATGATGTGGATGTCGCGCCTGGACGGTTGGGAAAAGCCGGCAGCCGGCCCCGCCGACGGAGAGCAATGGCTGGACTGGGAGGGGCTGAAGGCGGCGCGGGCAGAGGCCGACCGGCGCATCGCCGAATGGGCGGACAGGCTGGAGGACGCCGATCTTCTCGGCGATCTCAGCTGGTATTCCGGTATTCTGAAGCGTGACGTTTCAAAGCCCATGTGGATCGTGGTGGCACATGTCTTCAATCACCAGACGCATCATCGCGGTCAGGCGCACGCGATATTGACCTCTTTCGGAATGACGCCCGACGACACTGACCTCAGCTTCATGCCGGATCATATCTGAACGCACACAGATAAAGGGGAGCGTCGACTGGATCGCCGACACTCCCCTAAAATCGCGTACCGCTTCCCGTGTCGAGCGGGAGCAAGGACGGGGTTCAGCCGCCCTTCTTGCCCAGCGAGATATTGCCGAAACGTTTGTTGAAGCGCGCCATGCGGCCACCGGTATCCAGCAACTTCTTATTGCCGCCGGTCCATGCCGGGTGCGATGCCGAATCGATTTCCAGCTTCAGCGTATCGCCCTCTTTGCCCCAGGTGGAGCGGGTCTGATACGTGGTGCCGTCGGTCATTTCGACGTTGATCAGGTGGTAGTCGGGATGAATGTCGGTCTTCATGGCGTGAATATTCTCCGTGCGCCCGCCGATTGCAGACCGGCCAGCCAAAATGGATCGCGTAATTGCGAGATGGCGGCCCCATAATCCGCTGGGCGGGCAGATGCAAGTTCAGCCGTCCCGACGCAAGGCGCAGAGATCCTGCCCGTAACATGCTTGAGGCGCGCGCAGGCGCGACCTATGCACCCCCCATGACACGCCATATCGGCACCCCCCTTGCCCAGACCGACACCGACGCGAAGGCCAATGCCAGCGCAATGGCGGATCTCTTGTCGGACCTGCGAGACCGTTCCGCCACCATCGCGCTTGGCGGGTCGGAGAATGCGCGCAGCCGCCATGTGGAACGCGGCAAGCTGCTGCCGCGGGAGCGGGTCGAACGCCTCCTCGATCCGGGCAGTGCCTTTCTAGAGCTCAGCCTGTTCGCCGCCCATGACATGTACGATGGGGACGTTCCCGCCGCAGGCATCATCACCGGCGTGGGACAGGTCGCAGGGCGCACCTGCGTCATAGTCTGCAACGATGCAACGGTGAAGGGCGGCACCTATTATCCGCTGACCGTGAAGAAGCACCTGCGCGCGCAGGAAATCGCGCGCGAAAACCGCCTGCCCTGCCTCTATCTGGTTGATTCGGGCGGCGCCAATTTGCCGAACCAGGACGAAGTCTTTCCCGACAAGGACGATTTCGGCCGCATCTTCTTCAACCAATCGCGGATGAGCGCAGAGGATATTCCGCAGATCGCCGCCGTGATGGGCAGTTGCACCGCAGG
The DNA here is from genome assembly GCF_054740865.1 of Pacificimonas sp. ICDLI1SI03. NCBI lineage: Bacteria > Pseudomonadati > Pseudomonadota > Alphaproteobacteria > Sphingomonadales > Sphingosinicellaceae > Pacificimonas > Pacificimonas sp. ICDLI1SI03. The sequence continues at coordinate 479,444 of NZ_JBSQAU010000001.1, read as the reverse complement.
CGGCGCCTATGTTCCCGCCATGTCCGACCAGTCCATCATCGTGAAGGATCAGGGCACGATCTTCCTGGGTGGCCCGCCGCTCGTAAAGGCGGCGACGGGCGAGGAGGTGACGGCAGAGGATCTTGGCGGCGGCGACGTTCATGCGCGGCTGTCGGGCGTGGTCGATCATCTCGCCCGCGACGAGGCGGACGCGCTTCGTACCATGCGAGAGATCGTTGCAACCTTCCCCCCCGTCCCCGGCGCCGGCGTGAACCGCCAGGCACCGCAGCCGCCCCGCTTTCCCGCCGAGGATCTCTACGGTCTGGTTCCGACCGACGCGCGCCACCCGGTCGATGTGCACGAGATTATCGCCCGGCTGGTCGATGACAGCGCCTTCGATGAATATAAGCCGCTCTACGGCGAAACCCTGGTCACCGGCTTTGCCCATATTGAGGGGCTGCCCGTCGGCATTCTGGCCAATAACGGCATCCTTTTTTCCGAGAGCGCGCAAAAGGGCGCCCAGTTCATAGAGATATGCTGCCAGCGAAAGATCCCGCTGCTGTTCCTGCAGAATATCTCGGGCTTCATGGTCGGCCGCAAATATGAAAATGAAGGGATCGCGAAGCACGGCGCAAAGCTGGTCACCGCCGTTGCCTGCGCCGCCGTTCCGAAGCTGACGATCATCATCGGCGGCAGCTATGGCGCCGGCAATTATGGGATGTGCGGACGCGCCTATGAACCGCGCTTCCTTTTCATGTGGCCGAATGCCCGTATCAGCGTAATGGGCGGCGAACAGGCAGCATCCGTCCTGGCCGAGGTAAAGCGTGGCGGCTTTGCCGGCAAAGCAGAGCGCGAAGCCTTCAAGGCGCCGATCCGCGCCCAATATGAGGCGCAGGGCCACCCCTATTATTCCAGCGCGCGGCTATGGGACGACGGCATCATCGACCCTGCCGATACGCGCACGATTATCGCCCTGTGCCTCGACGCAGCCCTGCAACAACCGATCGAGAAGACGCGCTTCGGCGTGTTCCGGATGTAATCATGAACGACAATGACCTTGCCCAGCTACCGACCTCCGACGTCCTCCTTGCGGATATTGACGAACATAATGTCGTCCGCCTGACGATGAACCGTCCGGAACGGCACAATGCCTTTACGCCGGAACTGATCGCCGCCCTGCATGCTGCCTTTACCGCCATTGCCGATATGCGCGCCGTTCGCGCCGTTGTCCTCACGGGCGCGGGCAAGAGCTTCAGCGCGGGCGCCGACCTTGGCTATATGAAGGCGGCGGGCGGCTGGTCGGCGGAGGAAAACATCGCCGACGGAGAGCGGCTGTCCAACATGCTGAACGCCATCGCCACCTGCCCCGTCCCGGTCATCGCCGTGGCAAAGGGCGGCGTATATGGCGGCGGTGTCGGCCTCATCGCCTGCGCCGACATGGCGATGGCGATTGAGGGCGCGACGTTCCGATTGTCAGAGGTTCGCCTGGGCCTGACGCCGGCCACCATCAGCCCCTATGTGATCGCGGCCATGGGCGCGCGGCATGCCCGCCGTTATTTCACGGCTGCCGAACCCTTTGGCGCTGCTGAGGCGCTGCGTATCGACCTCGTTCACGCCGCCGTGATGACGGAGGCAGAGGCCGACGAACAGATTGCCGAGTGGACAAAGCTGATCATAGAGGCGGCACCGGGTGCCGTGCGCGATTCAAAGGCGCTGGTGCTCGATTATGCTGGCCGAGAGATCACGCAGGATCTGCGCACCGACAGCGCCCGTCGCATCGCCGCGCGCCGCGCGGACGATGAGGGGAAGGAAGGGCTGACCGCCTTTTTCGAGAAGCGCCGACCCCGGTGGTGAAACCGATCCGCAAACTCCTGATCGCCAATCGCGGAGAGATTGCGCGCCGCATCGTCCGCACCGCGCATGCAATGGGCATAGAAACCGTCGCCGTCTATTCCGACGCCGATGCCCATTCCCCGCATGTGAAAGAGGCGACGCAGGCGATCCACATCGGCCCTTCGGAGGCCGCGAAATCCTATCTGCTGCCCGACCGCATCATAGAGGCTGCGCGCAAGACAGGTGCCGACGCGATTCACCCGGGCTATGGATTCCTGTCGGAAAATGCCGGTTTCGCCAGCAAACTTGCGGATGCAGGCATAATCTTCGTCGGCCCGCCCGCCGCCGCGATTCGCAGCATGGGGCTGAAGGATGCCGCCAAGGTCCTGATGAAAAAGGCGGGCGTTCCCGTAACTCCCGGCTATCAGGGGGACGACCAGTCTCTACCCCGTCTCGAACAGGCCTCGAAGGCTGTCGGCTATCCGCTTCTCATCAAGGCTGTGGCGGGCGGCGGCGGCAAGGGCATGCGCCGCGTCGATTCGCCTGCCGAATTCGCAGAGGCACTGATCGCTGCAAAGCGAGAGGGAGAAGCGAGCTTCGGCAATGAAAAGATCCTGATCGAACGGCTGATCCGGCGCCCCCGCCATGTCGAGGTTCAGATATTTGCCGATAATCACGGCAATGTCGTCCACCTCTTCGAACGCGACTGCTCGCTGCAGCGGCGCCACCAGAAAGTGATCGAGGAAGCGCCCGCCCCCGGTCTTGGCGAACGCGCGCGGGCGGCGCTGGGTCAGGCCGCGGTCAAGGCCGCTCGCGCCATCGACTATCGCGGCGCGGGGACCATCGAATTCATTCTCGACACAGAGGCCACCGATGAAAGTGGCGATCATCCTTTCTACTTCATGGAGATGAACACCCGTCTGCAGGTGGAGCATCCGGTGACCGAGTTCATTACGGGCACCGACCTCGTCGAATGGCAGATTCGCGTCGCCCGCGGAGAGCCCCTGCCCCTTACGCAGGACCAGATCGAGCTATCCGGCCATAGCGTCGAGGCGCGGCTTTATGCGGAGGACCCCGACACCGGCTTCCTCCCTTCAACCGGGACGCTCTCGCGCCTTGGCATACCATCGCAAACCTCCCGTCTGCGCATCGATGCAGGCGTGATCGAGGGGGGCGAGGTCAGCGTCCATTACGATCCAATGATTGCGAAGATCGTTTCGCATGGGCCGACTCGACAGGATGCGATCGACACGCTGATTGCCGCTCTCGATGAAACGGTCGTGGAGGGCGTCAAAACGAATCGCGCCTTCCTTGCCCGGCTGCTCGACACCGACGCTTTCCGTGCGGGCGACATCACTACCGGCTTCATAGATGACCATGCCGACGACATCGCGCCGCCCGCACGCATCCCGGCACAGGCGGTCGTGATCGCCGCGTTATCGGAGGTCGTCGCGCAGAAACCCTCCGCCCCCCAAACCATGTTCGGGCGCTTCCCGGGCTGGCGCATGAACCTGCCCGCGATTCGCTATGTGGACCTGTTCGATGCGGGCGGAAACATCCGTACCCTGCATCTGCGCCGCGAAGGGGAAACCTGGCTCATCGGCGGCTTGGGGGAGGAATTTACCGCCAGCGGCGAATGGCGCGGCGAAACGCTCTTTCACGCTGTCGTCGATGAAACCCCCATCCGCGCCGCCGTCATTCGCGAAGACGACCGGATCGAGGTTCGTCTGTCGGGTGCAACCTATGTTTTTGCCCTGTCCAACCACGCGGTTGCAGCCGGCAGCGGCGGTGACGGCAGCATCCGCGCGCCCATGCCCGGTCGCATCCTGTCGCTGGACGTGGCAGAGGGCAAGGGCGTCACCGCCGGGCAGCGCCTTTGCGTGCTGGAGGCGATGAAGATGGAAAACCGGCTGTCCGCACCTTTCGCGGGCACTGTCACGAAGATCGCGGTTGCGAAGGGCGATCAGGTCGCCGAGGGCGCGCTTCTCATGCAGATCGAGCCGCAACACTCCCTGGACTAAGGGCTTTTAGGCGGGGGGCGCTAACCAGCGGTCACGCCAGGCATTTTGCGAATATCGCCGCGTCCACATTACCCCCCGACAGCGTCACCGCGACGGTACGCCCTTCGACGCTCAGCTTCCCCGCCAGGATCGCCGCCAGTGCAGCAGCGCCGCCCGGCTCCACCACCAGCTTCAGCTCCTCGAACGCGAATCGCATGGCTGCGAGGGCATCGGCATCGCTGACGGTCACACCGCGTGCGCCTCTGCTGGCCAGAATATCGAAGGTGGAGGGCGCAATTTCCAATGTCTGCAGCGCATCGCACAGCGTTGGCCCCGGATTGGTGAGGCGCTCGATTCGCCCGGTCCGCATCGATTCGCCCGCATCGCCATAGCCTTCAGGCTCCGCCAGCACGATTTCCGCGCGCGGCATGGCCAGCGCAATCCCGCTCGACAGCCCACCGCCACCGCAGCACACCACCGCCAGGTCTGCTTCCTCGCCCAACGCGGACAGTTGCTCGACGATCTCCATTCCCGCCGTACCCTGCCCGGCAATGATGAACGGATCGTCGAAGGATGGGACCAGCACCGCCCCCCGCGCGGCGGCCAGACCGCGCGCTATATCCTCCCGCGACTCCGACAGTCGGTCATAGGTGACGATGTCCGCTCCATCGGCGCGGGTGCGATCCACCTTCACGCGGGGGGCATCTGCGGGCATCACGATGGCCGCCGGCATCCCCAGCATCCGCGCCGCGCGCGCAACCCCCTGGGCATGATTGCCGGACGAAAACGCGACCACGCCGGCTTCGCGTTCCGACTCGGAAAGCGCGGACAAACGGTTGTACGCACCACGGAATTTGAAAGACCCGGTAATCTGCAGACATTCCGCCTTCAGGAATATGCGCCCGCCGGTGCGCTGATCCAACATGTCCGACCTTAGCAAGGGCGTACGAACGGCCTTTCCCGCAATTCGGGCGGCGGCCGCCTGCACGTCTGCATCATTCTGCATCTTTACCTGCCCCTCGTTGGTTCCTATATCGCGCTCGCTGCCTCAAGGGCCTTTCCTCCGGCAAGGCGGCGTACATGTTCCCTTACGCCCCTTGGAGGTCCCTTGCCTTGCGAAAGTTTCATAACGCACTCGGTGTAGCGGCCGCGACGCGGCCGACTTCGCCAGTAACGCTCGTTCGCCCGCACGCGGCGGCGCGCGCAGCACGTTTCTTTACCGAACGCTTCCCGGGCAAGTGCCTGTATGCGGTAAAGGCGAATCCGTCGCCTGACCTGCTGCGCACGCTCTGGTCCTCGGGCGTCACGCATTTTGACGTGGCGTCGATCAACGAGGTGCGCCTGGTTCGCGCTGTCCTGCCAGAGGCGACTTTGTGCTTCATGCACCCCGTCAAATCGGCGGAGGCTGTGACAGAGGCCTATTTCGAACATGGCGTTCGCACCTTCTCGCTCGATTGCCAGGAGGAGCTCGACAAGATCGTAGCCGCCACCAGTTCGGCTGAGGGCGTGGCCGCCGACGATCTGTGGCTCTGCGTTCGCATGCGTGTATCTTCGGAACATTCAAAGCTCAGCCTGGCATCAAAATTCGGCATCCGGCCAGAGGATTCCGCACCGCTTCTGATGGCTGCGCGCCAGGCATCCGACGCGCTCGGCGTCTGCTTCCACGTCGGCAGCCAGGCAATGGCACCGCAGGCCTATGTCGATGCGATCCGCACCGTCAGGAAGGCGATTGCAGAAGCGGCGGTCACCGTCGACGTCGTCGATGTCGGCGGCGGTTTCCCATCCGTCTATCCCGGTATGGAGCCGACGGCGCTGCAGCATTATTTCGACGTCATCGAGCGCGAATATGAAGATATGCCGATCAGCTATTCGGCGGAACTCTGGTGCGAACCCGGCCGTGCGTTTTCGGCCGAATATGCCAGCGTTCTGGTCCGCGTGGAGCAGAAGAAGGGCGAAATCCTCTACATCAACGACGGCGCCTATGGCTCGCTGTTCGATGCCGCACATGTGAACTGGCGTTTCCCGACCCGGCTGATCCGGCCTGAGGGCGGCGACGCGCCAGAGGCGGAATTCAGCTTCTTCGGCCCGACCTGCGACGATATCGATTTCATGGCGGGTCCCTTCCTGCTGCCAGAGGATGTTCGCGCAGGCGACTATATCGAAATCGGCATGTTGGGCGCATATGGCGCGGCCATGCGCACGGCCTTTAACGGCTTCGGTGATTCCGAAACTGTCGAGGTCGAGGATGAACCGATGGCCAGTCTCTACGTTGACCTGACCGAACGGCCCGGAACCGGCGACGTGGTTCCCATTTTCGGGCAAAACTAGAACCTCCCCTCCCTTTCGGGGGAGGGGGCAGGGGTGGGTTCCCCCGTGGACGGCACGTCCCGCGTTGCAAAACACGGGTCATGGCCGCATGGCCCCACCCCGCCCCCTCCTTTAGAGGGGCGCAAGACAAAGGAGCCCTCCAATGCCAATTCCCGGTCACACGCTCGTCATCGGCGCGGGCGGCGTCTCCTCCGTTGCCGTGCACAAGATGGCGATGAACCCTGATATTTTCGGCAAGGTCACGCTGGCGAGCCGCACGATTTCAAAGTGCGACGCGATCGCGAAATCGGTCCACGAGCGCACCGGCCAGACCGTCGAAACCCACGCGATCGACGCTGATGACGTGGACGCGACCAGCGCGCTGATCGACCGGGTAAAGCCCGACCTCCTCGTCAATCTCGCTTTGCCGTATCAGGATCTGAACCTGATGGAGGCGTGCCTGAAAATCGGCACCAATTACCTCGATACCGCCAATTACGAGCCGCTCGACACCGCCAAGTTCGAATATAGCTGGCAGTGGGACTATCATGACCGTTTCGAAAAGGCCGGCCTTATGGCGCTGCTCGGCTCCGGCTTCGATCCCGGCGTAACGTCCGTTTTCGCCACCTATATCAAGAAACACTATCTCGAGAGCATCCGCACGCTCGATATTCTCGACTGCAATGGCGGCGATCACGGTCAGGCCTTTGCCACCAATTTCAATCCGGAAATCAACATCCGCGAAGTGACCGCCCCCGCGCGCCATTATGAAGGCGGCAAATGGGTAGAAACCCCCGCCCTCAGCCACAAGCAGACGTTCGACTTTCCAGAAGTCGGCGCCCGCAACATGTACCTGATGTATCACGAGGAACTGGAAAGCCTCGCCAAGCACCTGCCGGAGCTGGAGCGCGCGCGTTTCTGGATGACCTTCGGCGATGCCTATCTGACCCATTTGGAGGTCCTGCAGAATGTCGGCATGACCAGCATTCAGCCGATCATGTACGAGGGGCGCGAAATCGTCCCGTTGCAATTCCTGAAGGCGGTCCTGCCCGAACCCGCGGGCCTCGGCGCCACGACGAAGGGCAAGACCTGCATCGGCGACATCGCGACCGGCACACCCAGAGAGCAGGCGGACGGCGCGGCGGAAAAGACGGTCTACCTCTACAATGTCTGCGACCACGAAGAAGCATATCGGGAAACCGGCAATCAGGCAGTCAGCTATACTACCGGTGTCCCCGCCATGATCGGTGCCGCCATGATGCTGCGTGGCGACTGGTCGGGCGCGGGCGTGTTCAACATGGAACAGTTCGACCCGGACCCCTTCATGCAAATGCTGAACCGGCACGGCCTGCCATGGCAGTTGGTAGAGCTGAACGGACCGCTGGAGTTTTAGAACCGCTTTGGGTGGGCACGCTGGCGGCTCGACGAATTTCATCCCGGCTAATTCGCCCTCGGGCGGGGCTGGAGCGGCTCTTTCCCTCTGAGCGCGCTATCTTCGCACAGAAGGCGGTCCTCGGCGCCGCAGTGATCCTAAAATTGCAGCTGACGGAACTGCAATGATGGTCGGGGATTGGATTAATATCCTGCCCTCACAATTCCGGATGTCGACGATCACCCGCCCGCGCCCCCAACTCGAAGTCCTTCAAGCGGATATCACGACCCTTTCCGTCGACGCCATCGTCAATGCCGCCAATTCCTCTCTGCTGGGTGGCGGCGGCGTGGATGGAGCGATTCACCGGGCGGCCGGACCCCAATTGCTCGCGGAATGTCGGTTGCTGGGCGGATGCCCGACGGGCGAGGCGATGCTGACGCGGGGGTACGGCCTTCCCGCGCGCCATGTGATCCATACGGTCGGTCCGGTCTGGCAGGGCGGGGATCATGGCGAGCCGAATCTGCTGGCGAACTGTTACTGGAACGCCCTGGATTGCGCGCGGCAGGTGGGCGCGCGCAGCATCGCCTTCCCGGCGATTTCGACGGGCGTCTATGGCTATCCCCTGGACCAGGCGGCACAGGTCGCAACGCAGGCAGTTATGGATTCGGTCCACGATGATCCGGATCCGTTCGACCGCATCCTGTTCGTCTGCTTCAACGATCCTGCTGTCGCCGCCTTTCAGGGTGCGCTCAGCATAACTGCCTGACCGTAAGGCGAACCAGCGCACCTACCACTTGCGACGTCCCCCCTTGCACCCTGGCCTTTGTCGTGACAGCGCGGGGGTCAGTTTCATCGGCCGAAAGACTGCCTACCCTGCCCCATTCACACACGCCGCTTATCACGCGACTCCGCGCCTTCGCGCGCCGCGACAGCCGTCTGCTTGTCCTCCTGACGGTCGTGATGCTTGCCGCGCTCGCATTCCTGCAACTCGCTTCCGAAATGGCAGAGGGGGACACGCTGGCGCTCGACCGGCAAATCCTTTCGGGACTTCGCAGCGTCGCGGATCCCGGTACGCCGATCGGCCCGCGCTGGCTGACGCGGGCGATGATCGACGTCACCGCACTTGGCGGCGTGTCTCTCCTGACGCTCATCACCATGGGGAGCGCGCTTTACCTTCTCGTCACACGCCGCGCCGCAACCGCACTCTACACGGTGTTCGCCGTTGTCGCCGGCGCTATGTCCAGCGCCTTTCTGAAGGACATCTTCATTCGTGCCAGGCCTGATGTGGTCCCGCATCTGGTAGAGGTCAGTTCGGCCAGCTTTCCCAGCGGCCATGCGATGAACAGCGCCATTGTCTATCTGACACTGGGTGCCATCATCGCCGGTACCCATGCCCGCTTCATTGAGCGTATCTATATTCTCAGCGCTGCCATTGCCCTGACCCTGTTGATCGGCATTTCCCGCGTCTGGCTGGGCGTCCATTATCCCAGTGACGTTCTTGCAGGCTGGAGCGTCGGCGCCGCACTGGCCGCCCTGTTCTCCCTCGGTGCCTATATTCTTCGCCGCCGTCACGCGATCGACCCACCAGAGGCATGACTGACGACAGGAAAGCGCTTTCTTCTTCCCGTATGATCGGCGACACTCTCCGCATGCGTTCTTTTCTTATGTCTTCCGCCCTCTCCTTCTCGCGCTCGCGGGGGAGCTGACCATGACCGCGATGATGGCCACTCAGGCCGGCGATCCCGCCGCCTTCGCTCGCTTCGACCTTACGCGTGTCGAAACCCCCGCCTTCGTGGTGGATGCAGCAGCGCTGCGGCGAAACCTCGCCATACTTTCCGATATAAAGGCACGTTCCGGCGCCAGAATCCTTCTTGCCCTGAAGGCGTTCAGCATGTGGCAGACCGCGCCGCTGACGCAGGCCGCGCTGGACGGTACGTGCGCATCGGGGCTGTGGGAGGCGCGCCTCGCCCGCAAACATTATCCCGGCCACGTTGAAACCTTCTGCCCCGCCTATAAGGCCGCAGATTTGCCGGAAATCGCCGCATTGTCGGATACCATCGTGTTCAACACGCCGATGCAATATGCCCGCTTCCGCGACCTGCTGACCCGGACGGGCGAGGATTTCGATGTGGGCCTGCGCATCAACCCCCAGCATTCCACCGGCGATATTCCCAAATACGACCCGGCCAGCCCCGGCAGCCGTCTTGGCTTCCCGGTCAGCCAGCTGCGGGAGGAGCATCTCTCCGGGATCAGCGGTCTTCACATGCACAGCCTGTGCGAGCAGGGATTCGAGCCGCTTCTTGAAACATGGGAGCGGCTGGAACCGCAGATCGCGCCCTATCTCGCGCGTCTCGACTGGCTGAATCTGGGCGGCGGTCATCACATTACCCGCGCCGATTATGACCGTGACGGCCTCGTGCGCCTGCTCACTGCCATTGCCGATAAATATGATCTACAGGTCTGGCTGGAACCGGGCGAAGCGGTCGCTCTCGACGCAGGAATCCTCGTTGGCCAGGTGCTCGATACATTCCGCAACGGCGATACCGACATCGCCATTACGGATATCAGCGCGACCTGCCACATGCCCGACGTGATCGAGGCGCCCTATCGTCCCGCCATGCTGGGGGAGGCGACATCGGGACAGGTGCATCGCCTTGGTGGGCCGTCCTGTCTGGCGGGCGACGTCATCGGCGACTATGCCTTCGCGCAGGCCCCTGAACCCGGCGTGCGCTTCGCCTTTCTCGACCAGGCGCATTATTCCATGGTGAAAACGACGACGTTCAACGGCGTTCCCCTGCCGTCGATCTATTTGTGGGATTCAGGCACGGACAAGCTGGAAAGGGTACGCGCTTTCGACTGGACGGAGTTCGAACGCCGCCTGGGCTAGTTCGAAGCCGTCGCGCGGCCTTAGAGGTCCTCGCGCTGCGCCTCTGCCGCGCCATCATTCATTGCGGCGGAGCAGCCAGTCGCGAAACTGTCCATCAAATCCTCTGGCGGGGCGGGCAGTGGGTCGTTCCAGGTCGCCCCATAGCCCAACGTGATCTCGTTCGCAGCTTCCAGCGCGGCGATCAGATCGGCGGTCAGGGGCACATCCGCGGCGACCGGTGCCCCGTCTTCCAGCACGGCGGTCAGCGGCACCTGCCGGCTCCCCAGCCGCAGGACCAGGCGTTCCTCGCTGCCAACCCGCGTCAGGGCCGTTGCCTCCACCTCCAGCCGTGCGGGATCGGACAGACAACTCAGCTCCATCGCCATGCCGCCGGTACCGGATGAATAGCCTATACGTTCCGCGACAGCCCCAATGCCGATCATCGTCCAGCCTTCGGGCTCCACGGGAATGGGCGCGGGGTCAAGGCGATCCTGCGACGGCTCAGGCTCCGGCGTTATGGCCTCTTCGGAATCCGGCTCGTTCCCGCAGGCAGCCAGCAGCAACGCAACGCACAAAATCTTCCGCATCAGAAAAACGCCTGCAACCCCGTCTGTGCCCGCCCAAGGATCAGCGCATGAATGTCGTGCGTCCCTTCATAGGTATTCACCGCCTCCAGGTTCATAACGTGGCGAATAACGCCATATTCGTCGGAAACGCCATTGCCGCCGTGCATGTCGCGCGCCTCCCGCGCAATGGCCAGCGCCTTGCCGCAATTATTGCGTTTCAGGATGCTGATCGCCTCGGGCGCCAGCCGGCCCTCGTCCATCAACTTGCCCGCACGCCACGATCCAAGCAGGCCCAGCGTGATCTCCGTCTGCATGTCGGCCAGCTTTTTCTGGAACAGCTGCGTTCCCGCCAGCGGTTTGCCGAACTGATGGCGGTCCAGCCCATATTGCCGCGCCGCGTGCCAGCAGAATTCCGCCGCGCCCATCGCGCCCCAGCCGATGCCGTAGCGCGCCTTGTTCAGGCATCCGAACGGCCCCTTCAGGCCCTTTACTCCGGGCAGCAGGCGGTCGGCGGGGATACGCACGTCCTCCATGACGATTTCGCCCGTGACCCAGGCGCGCAGGGAAAATTTACCCTCGATCTTCGGCGTTTTCAGTCCCTCGTCGCCGCGTTCCAGGATAAAGCCGCGAATATCGCCCTCATCATCCTTGGCCCACACGACAAAGACATGTGCGATCGGTGAATTCGTGATCCACATCTTGGCACCGTTCAGGATATAACCGCTACCATCCTTGCGTGCCCGAGCCTTCATGCTGCCGGGATCCGACCCTGCATCGGGTTCGGTCAGGCCAAAGGCGCCGATCCAGTCGCCGGACGCCAGCTTCGGCAGATAGCGTTGCCGCTGCTCCTCTGTGCCATAAGCGTGGATCGGGTGCATCACCAATGACGACTGCACCGACATTGCGGACCTATAGGCGCTGTCGACCCGCTCGATCTCCCGCGCGATCAGGCCATAGGCGACATAGCTGGCCCCGGCGCAGCCATAGCCCTCTATGGTAGACCCCAGCAGGCCCGCCGCGCCGAACGCCTGCATCAGTGCGGGGTCGAAGCTTTCCTTGCGGTTCGCCTCCCGCACGATGGGCGCCAGTTCCTTCTGTGCAAAGGATCTCGCGGTGTCGCGGATCATCACCTCATCTTCGGTCAGCAATTCTTCCATGCCAAAGGGGTCCGCCCAGTCAAAGGCGGGGCTTTTTTCCAGCGGCGCTGCGGGCGGGGGCGTTTGGGTTTCCATCACATTAGTCATGTTGCACGCTATAGCGATATTGCCCGCCTGCCGACACTAGATAAAAAAAGCGGCGGCGCCCGCCTGGGTCCGCCGCCGCAAGTCCGCCGATGCGTCACGTCCTGACGGACGTACGTGACCGGCGCGACGCCAAATCCCCAACGTGTATGCGGAGATTCAGCCGCAACAATCACTTAGCAATCCTTATGCCAATTGGACTTGCCCGAGGTGCGGCCCTCCCGCCGGCGCGGCCCGCCCCGCTTCTCCTGTGCCATATTGGCACAGCCGGAACAGGTGGCAGGCTAGAATCGCTTGCGGAAACTCAGTTCCACGAAGCGCCCCTCGGGGTTCAGAAATCCCGGCTGGAAATTCAGCGGCACGTTGCCGGCCCCATCCTCGACGCGCCTGACGCCGCCGAATATATTTTCTATGTTCAAGGAGATGCGGCTATTTGCGAGGAACGGGAATCTCTCCACCCACTCCGGATCGCGGTCCAGCGTGTAGAAAGTGCGCAGATCCATGGTGAATATGTCGCCGAACGACAGGTCGGTCGATCCCGTTACCTCACTGCCGTCGATGCGCGCCGATCCGGTATAATTACCCGACAGCCGCGCGCCGAAACCGTCCATGAACACGCCGCCGGTCAGCTCCACCGAATGTTCGGCCAACGGTGTTCTGCCGTCCGTAATCGATCCGCCGAGCAGGTCCAGCTCCGCAACTCCGGGACGGATCAACACTGTCTCCGACAGGCGCCATGTATGATACAGCGACAATTGCCAGCGGCCCCGTCCCCGATCGCCACCGCCGAACATGGCGGCCCGCGGATTGGGTGCAGGCGCAGCGGGTGCGGCACCATCGGAGGATGGTTGATCCTCGGACGATCTGCCAGGTTCGGTGGGGGTGCCCTCTCCCCGATTTCCGCGGTTGGTCGGCGGTTCTTCGTCTTGTGTCGCGTCGGCTCCGTCAGCTGCCGCCGCTGATCGCTGCGGGGGCGTGGGGGGTGCCGCCCGCGTCCGGCCAGGGCGTGCCGCACCGCTGCTCCGTTCGTTCTCTCCGCCGCCAGCGATACGTCCGCTGAAATCGATTCCCGTACGCAACCGCTCGCTGCGGACTTCAGAGAATGTTACCGGCCGCGCATCTACCGATACCAGCCCGCCCCCCGCATCGCGCACGACCCGGTCCGGAAAGGCCGCCTCGATTTCGGCGGTCAGGGCAGGAAACGCGCTCGTCACATCGTCGCTGCGATTGCTCACATATTCAATGGAAAAGCGCCGATCACGAGATCCACCGGGCGCATAGCTTGCAGAGATTTTCAGATCCTTGCGCGATTCCGCAATCAGTGCGGAATTGCCGCCGCTGATCCGGTCGATCAGCACGCTTTCGCCGCGGGTGAAATCGAACGTCGCCACGTTCGGCGTCACGATCAGCGGACCGCCCAGATCCTGTACACTGGGCGCGACTTCCTCTCCGATGACGCTGGCGATCAGTGTCAGACTTTCCGTCGGCTCCCACGTCAGGCCATAGCCATATTCGGTCAGCCCGCCAAAGTCGCTCAGCTCGGCATAGCCCGCATTGGCATTGACGGACAGGTCGCCAATGCCGGCCAGCACGTCATCCCGGCGGCTGGTCAGGGGAATGTCGACATTGCCCCGGGCAAAGGCGCGGGACCGCTCCGGATCGGTGCTCGTCTCGATGCCGTTTCGGACCGCGCGGCTATCCACGGCCAGCCATTCCACGCCCGTCGTCGCCGATACCGAAACCTCGCCCGCCGGCAGGATCAGCGGCGATCCCGACACGGTCAGCTCTCCGTCGGCCGTCTGACTGGTGCTCCGCGCCGTATCGAGATCCGGGACCAGCGCGGCGCCCAGTGCAGGATCGAACGGGTCTACCGCCGCATCCCCGGCCAGAATGGCGGCGGCCAGGCCGCTGGTATCGGGCTCGCGATCCGTGCGGGTTCTGGTTTCATTGCGGGTATAATTTCCCGTTAATGTCCATGCCCAGTCGGACAGAAGGCCATTGACCGTCACGCCCAGTTCGCCGCCGTCCTGCGACACGTTACGCTGCAACGCACCAGCGGCGGGCAGGAATCGATAGACCGATTGATCCTGCGCCCCCTGCGCAAACGGGCTGTCTGCGGGCACGAGAAGGTCTACGTCGGTCAGGCCCAGTCGGTCTTCGCTTTCCTGATGCTGAAATTCGCCACTTAACGACAGGCTGGTTGTATCGGACAGCTTGCTGGACCAGCTGGCAGTCAGCTCCAGCCGGTCTGACGATGCGATCAGGGACCGGAACTGCCCATCGTCGACAATGCCGAAATCTGACGTTCGCGGCTGCACAATATCGCGCTCCGCCTCCGTCAACTCGCTGGACCGCTGATATTCGACATCCAGATTCAGCCGTCCCGCATCGCTGATCCGCGTCAGGGTGGTATCGATCTCGCTGACGGCATAGCCGCCTGCGGTGGATTCGCCATGCTCCCCCTCTACTGCGATGGAGCGGTAATTCTCTACCAGGATGAAATTGACCACGCGCTGGTCGGGCCGGAATCCGTAGGCAAGTGCCAGTTCCTCCGGGAATACCTGCACACGCTCGATTGCCTCCGGCGGCAAATCCCGGATTTCGCGAAAGCCCGAAATCCGTTGGCCGTTGATCAGGATAATGGGCCTTCCGCCGTCGCCGCGTCCTCTTGCCGACGAAACGCTCGGCCCCAGCGCCTCCAGCAGCTCGTCGATGGAGCTGCTGCCATAGGCGGCGATATCTTCCGCATCCAGTTCCAGTTCGGAGGGTATATTTCCGCGCACTGTCCCGCGAGAGCTATAGGCCCTGACCACGATGGTTTCGGAATCGTCCGGCACCACGACTTCGTCGACTTCCTGGGCCCAGGCGGAGGGCGCGGAGCCCAGCAGCAGCGCCGCCCCTAACGCCTTAATTTTACGCGACATTCACAATCCGATCTACATACAGCTTTTGGCCTTTACGCGGCTTTTGCTGCAACTCATTCGCAAAAATTATGCAGGTGGCTGGCCATTGACCACCATTCCGGCGCCTGGCTGCGAACTGCTGTTTGTGCCGCATCGCGTGCGGCGCCGGACTCGAACAGCGCGAAACAGGTCGCCCCCGACCCCGACATGCGGACCAGCGTGGCGCCGGGCGCCGCCTCCAGCATGTTCAGGACATCGTCGATGACAGGGGCGATCTTTCTGGCGGGGGCGGCAAGGTCGTTCCGCCCCGCCAGCGCCGTCGGCAGCGCCGGCCCGCCCCCCAGCGCCCCCCGATCCACGCCGTCCCAGTTTCGGAACACCGCTGCTGTCGAAACCTCGGTCAGCGGATTCACCAGCAGCACCGGCAGGTCCGTCAAATCCGTCAGCCTGGCGCCGGGGTCCAACCGCTCTCCGACGCCTTCTCCCCGCACGGCGACGCTATGGACGCAGGCGGGCACGTCGGCGCCCAGGGAAAAGCCGATCTCCGCCAGCCGCGACAATGACCAGTTCAACCCCCAATGCCGGTTCAGCAATCGCAGCGCAGCCGCCGCATCGGCAGAACCTCCGCCAATGCCGCTGGCGACTGGCAGGCGCTTGTCGAGCGTCAGCGCCGCGCCGCGACGTTCGCCACATGCCTCCGACAGAATATGCGCGGCGCGCAGTACCAGATTGTCTGCATCGCCTGCCAGCACGGCCGCGAACGGCCCCTCCATGTCCAGCGTCAGATCGTCTGAGGGGGAAACGCGCAGCACATCGCCGTCCGCGCAAAAGGCGAACAGCGTTTCAATGTCATGATATCCGTCTTCGCGCCTGGTCCTGACGTGCAGGGCCAGGTTCAGCTTTGCATAGGCTATCTCGTGCAAAGAGCTGTCACGCCCGCGCGTCACAAACGCGGTTCGCCGTCCGCCTGCGCCAGCGCAACCCCGCGTTCATAGCCATAGCGCAGCTTCGCGTTGATGGCCGCGATCTGCTTATCCGACGGCTCGCCCTCCAGCGCGGCTTGCCAGCGAAAGCGTGCCTCGATCCGACGGCCCACCTGCCAATAGGCATCGCCCAGATGGTCGTTGATGGTCGCGTCTCCCGGTACGCTTCGAATCGCTTCTTCCAGCGTCGCAACCGCCTTCTCATAATCGCCGACGCGATATTGTGCCCAGCCGAGAGAGTCGGTGATATGACCGTCATTCGGCTCCAGCCGGTGCGCCTCCTCGATCATGGCAACGGCCTCGTCCATCTTCATGCCACGATCCAGCAGGGTATAGCCCAGATAATTTAGCGTGATCGCTTCGTCGGGCGCAATTGCCAGCGCCTGCCGCAGCGCCACTTCTGCCGCCTGCCAGTCGCCGCGCTGCTCTTCCGCCGCGCCGATCAGGAAAAACAATTGCCAGCGAACATCGTCGCTCTCGATGGGCATGGTTTGCGCCGTGCGGTACGCCACCAGCGCGTCGTCGAAGCGGTCCGCATCCTGATAGGCATCGCCCAGCAGCATGTGATCGCGCGCCGTCGCTCCCGGCGCCGATGCGGCCAGTTCCAGCATCTGCAGCGCTTCGGGCTTTCGGTCCAGCCCGGACAGCAGGGCCGCTTCCTGTCCGCGTGCCATACCGGCGGAGGGATCCTCGTCATCGATCTGCCGTGCGGCGGCAAGCGCCGGTGCCAATTCTTCGCTACGCGCCAGCAATTGCGACGTCATCAGCCAGGCGGTTGAATTATCTGGCGCCAGCCAGGTGGCGATCCGCGCAAAGGTCAACGCGATGGGCACCGTCCGCTGGTTCGACAGATCGGCGGCGATCCGCAGCAACATGGTCGCCACCCCCTCGCGCGCATCTTGAGGCGCGAAGCGCAGCTTCTTGCCATCGGCCAGCAGCTTTCGCGCCGCCAGTACGTCGGGATGGTCCAGCGCCGCATCCAGCACGACCTTCGCCTCGGCATCCTGCCCGTCCTTTTGCAGGGCTTCGGCCAGTGCCAGGCGGATCCGAACATTGGCACCCTCATCCCCCTCGATCAGGGGCTGATAGGCGGCAATCGCCTCTTCCTCCTTGCCTGTCGCCAGCGCGACGTGGCCGCGATGTTCCACCCAATAGCTTTCTGCAAGTCCTTCCGGCGACGCACCGGCCAGCGCCGCGCGCGCGTCCTTTTCCTTGCTTCGCGCCTCCAGCGCCCAGGCCCGTGCGATGGGCGCGACCAGGGAACCAAATCCAGACGATGCCAGCCCGTCCAGCCGGCTGTTCAAATCGTCCCAGTCCTTACGCTGCAGCGCATCCGCCGTCAGCAGCATGGCAACCGCGCTGTCGAACGGCGCTTCATCGACCAGCCGCCGTGCCACGCCGACCGCCAGTTTCTCGTCACCCGCCTCGACAGCCAGGTCGAACGTTCGTTTCAGCAAATAGGGATCTTCGGGCGCATAGCCGAGCGCGCCTTCGTAAAGGTCGGCGGCCTGTTCCAGTTCGCCTGTCGCGGCGGCGTAACGCCCCTGCACATAATCGGACAGGCCGCGTTCCTCGACGATGATCGTCGAGGCCGCCGCGGGCGCAGCTGTACCCGCCAGCAGAGAAAGGAAGATGAGACCGCGCATATTGACTCCACTTGGACAGGGGCGGCACGCAGACCGGCGCGCCCTACCCCTTCTTACATGTTCGGATAGTTCGGTCCCCCGCCGCCTTCAGGCACGACCCAGTTAATATTCTGGGTGGGATCCTTGATGTCGCACGTTTTGCAGTGCACGCAATTTTGCGCGTTGATGACGAACTGGGGGTTGCCCTCTTCCTCGCCCACCACTTCGTAGACGCCCGCCGGACAGTAACGCTGCGCCGGCTCGTCATAGAGGGGCAGATTATGTTCGATCGGGATCGACTTGTCCTTCAGCACCAAGTGCGGCGGCTGATCCTCCTCGTGATTGGTGTTCGACAGGAAAACAGAGGATAGACGGTCAAAGGTCAGGACGCCGTCCGGCTTCGGATAGACGGGTGGATTATAATGTTCCTTGCGACCAATCTGCTCGTGGTCCGGCTTGTGGCCCATGGTGAACGGCATCTTGATGTTCAGATGCTCCAGCCACATGGTCAACCCGGCCAGCCCCGTTCCAAAGACCTCGCCAAATTTCTTCACCAGCGGCAGGGTATTGCGAACCTTCGACAATTCCTTGCGCGCCCAGCTATTGTCATAAGCGGTCTGATAGGCGGTCAGCTCGTCATGCTGGCGACCCGCCATCACCGCCTCGAACGCCGCCTCCGCCGCCATCATGCCCGACTTCATGGCCGTATGCGTGCCCTTGATGCGCGGCACGTTGACGAAGCCTGCCGAACAGCCGATCAGCGCGCCCCCCGGGAATGCCAGCTTGGGCACGGACTGGAACCCGCCATCGTTGATCGCCCGCGCGCCATAGCTGACGCGCTTGCCGCCCTTCAGCAGTTCGGCGATCGCCGGGTGCGTCTTCCACTTCTGCATTTCCTGGAACGGCGAAAGGTGCGGATTTTTATAGCTTAGCCAGGTGACGAACCCCAGCGCGACCTGCCCGTCGTCCTGATGATAGATGAAGCCGCCGCCATTGGCATCGTCCAGCGGCCAGCCCTGCGTGTGGATGACGGTACCGGGGACGTGCTTGTCATCGTCAATGTCCCACAATTCCTTCACGCCCAGCCCATAGATCTGCGGCTCGCAATCGGTATCCAGGCTGAAGATGCGCTTCAGCTCCTTCGACAGATGTCCGCGCACGCCCTCTGCGAACAGGGTGTATTTCGCGTGCAGCTCCATGCCGTCTTCATATGTGGGTTTCTTCTCGCCATCCTTTGCGATGCCGGACGGGCCGGTTGCCACGCCGCGGACGCTGCCATCCTCGTTGAACAGCACTTCCGCGCCTGCAAAGCCGGGGAATATCTCCACCTCCATCGCCTCTGCCTTTTCGGCGAGCCAACGACAGAAATTGCCCAGCGACAGCGTATAGCAACCCTCATTCCCCATGAACGGCGGCAACAGGATATGGGGAAATTCGAACTTGCCCTTTTTCGTCAGCACCCAGTGGTGGTTGTCCTCGACCTCCACGGTCAGCGGGTGGCCGTCCTCCTCGCGCCATTCGGGCAGCAATTCGTCCAGCGCGCGCGGATCGACGACCGCGCCCGACAGGATGTGGGCGCCAATCTCGGACCCCTTTTCCAGAACGCAGACGGAAATGTCTTTTCCCTCGGCGGCAGCCTGCTGCTTCAGCCTGATGGCCGCTGACAGGCCTGCTGGTCCGCCGCCGACGATGACGACATCATATTCCATCGATTCGCGTTCGGGTTCGCTCACGCCCAAGTCCCCTTTATAAAATTCAGTCACGTTACCTAGGGGTTCCCGGCGAACTTTGCCAGATGGTGCACAGTCGCACATAAGGGGGGGCAATGACTGGTCCTGCTTCCCTTACCCCTCAACAGGCCGCAGCCACACTTGCCTGGCTTGTCGATGCCGGTGCCGACGCCCTGATTGCCGACCGGCCGGGCAATTGGCTGCAGGCGCCCGCCCCTTCCCTGTCCCCACGGCCGGCAAAGCCGGCGCCAGGGGAAAGACCCGCACCCCAGGACCAGCCCCCGCCCCTTCCACTTCAGGGCGGGTCCCCTGCTCCACAGACCGCCCCCGCCGCGCCGCTCAGCGCCCGCACTCTGGACGAATTGGCGACAGAGGCGCGCGGTTTTGCAAGCAGCCTCAATGCGCCCAATTCCGCCTTCGTGTTTGCAGACGGCAATCCGCGGTCGAAAGTCATGATCGTCGGAGAGGCACCGGGACAGCAGGAGGAGCGCGAGGGCAAGCCCTTCGTCGGTCCCGCCGGCCAGCTTCTCGACCGAATGCTCGCCGCCATCGGCCTTGACCGGACCGACGAAGAAAACGGCGTTTACATCACCAATCTCAGCCCCTGGCGCCCGCCGCGCAACCGCACGCCCAGCCCGCAGGAGGCGGCGGAATGCCTGCCGCTGCTTCACCGGCACATCGCGATCCACAGGCCGCGCCTGATCCTCTGCGTCGGCGGCACCAGTGCCAAGGCGCTGCTGGGGACGGATGCGGGCATCATGCGCCTGCGCGGCCGCTGGGCCGATGTGGAGATAGAGGGGGAACGCTACCGGGTGATGCCCACATTCCACCCCGCCTATCTGCTCAGGCAGCCGGAACAGAAACGACTTGCATGGATCGACCTTCTCGCATTCCAGTCGGCGCTAAGGTCCCTCGACCAGGGCTGACCTTATTGCGCGACACGTAAAAAGCCGCCCGATCCAAAGAAGAACCTTGGTAAACAAACAGCTAACATAATTCGGCGAAACTGCGCTAATCCTGCCCGTTCCTTGGGAGGATGAAAACGATGAACTACGTAAAGCTTTGCCTTCTTGGCGCGGCTGGCACGCTCGGCGCTGCCGCCCTCGCTCTACCCGCAACTGCGGCAACGATGGCCTATTCAAACCAGATCGTCTTTGGCGACAGTCTGGTCGACGCGGGCAACATCTTCACCCTTACGGGCGGGGCGACTCCGAACCCCTCGACCGGCTATTTCCAGGGGCGTTTCACCAACGGCCCGGATTTCACCGACCTGATAAATGTCCCGATTGAGGGAGGCTTTACCAGCCCATCGCTTCTTGGCGGCGATAATTATGCCTTTGGCGGCGCCCGCATCGTCAACAATTCGGGTTTCTCCGCAGGCGGCGACCCCATCCCCGACCTCGATTTTCAGGTAGGGACTTATTTGGCGGCGGTGGGCGGAAATGCCGACCCCGACGCGCTCTATACGATCAGCGCGGCGGGCAATGACATTTTCGCGATCGGACGCGGCGAAACCGGGCCATATACTCAGGAAGAATATATCGCGCTTGCCGCCACACGCCTGGTGGCGAATGTCGCGGCGCTCGATGCAGCCGGCGCCCGGCACATTCTCGTCATGGGCGTTCCCAATGCGACCACGCCGGTCGCGGCCGACCTTGAAAGCGCGATCCTCGCCGGCCTTGCGACCGCCAGCCTGGAGGCAGAAATCTTCTCGTTCGACTATTTCAGTTTCTTCGGCACCCTGATGACCGACCCCAGCGTCTTTGGCCTTCCGGCGCAGAATCTGACGGACAGCTGCATCGACGTTCGCCCGGTGGTGAACGGCGATATCGATTGCACCGGGATTTTCTCCTTCGACGGCACGCATTTTACGGCGCCCATCCATCGGGCGCTGGCCGACGAGGTCAGCCTGCTGGTCGGACTGACTGAGGAGGTTCCCGCCCCCGGTGCGCTGCTTCTTTTCGGAATTGGCGCATTGGCCCTCGGAATTCGTCGCCGCGCAACCTAAGTTCGGCGGCATGTCCGCCCATCAAAAGCTTCGTTGACCATGCGCGCTACACTGGCCTCCGTCGGGGCGCTCCTGATGTCGGTCGCGCTGCTTTTGATGGGCAACGGCCTGCAGGGGGCGCTGCTGCCGCTGCGCGCGGACATAAATGCGCAGACGGCGGTGCAAATCGGCATCCTTGGGTCGTCCTACTTCCTGGGGTTCGGGGTCGGCTGTCTGACAGCAGCCCGCTTCATGCGCAGGGCGGGTCATATCCGCGTATTCGCCGCGGCCGTGGCGCTCGCCTCCACAATGACCCTCGTACACGCCCTGATTGACGATCCCGTCATCTGGTGGCTGCTCCGGGGAACGACCGGCTTCTGCTTCGCCATTCTCTACACCGTCATCGAAAGCTGGCTGAACGAGAAGGCGACCGCTGAAAACCGGGGCGCGATCTTTTCCGTCTATACCGTAATCAATCTTACCGTTCTGACGCTCGGCCAGATGATGCTGCTGCTCGGCGACCCGGCGCAATTTCCCCTGTTTGCCATCGCCTCCATCCTGGTTTCCCTGTCAGCGATCCCGCTGACGCTCAGCGCTTCCGACGCGCCCGCGCCTATTGTCGAGACGCGCGTGAATCTCAGAAAGCTTTACCGTCAATCGCCCGTCGGCGCGGCCGGCATTCTCGCCGTCGGACTCGCCAATGGCAGCTTTTGGGCATTGGGGCCCATCTATGCCGCCGGCAGGGCCGACGCCGCCAGCGCGGCCGCATCCGTCGCTATTTTCATGAGCGTGGTGGTCGTGGGTGGCGCTGCCGGACAGGCGCCCCTCGGTCTGCTGTCGGACCGCATCGACAGACGGCAGGTACTGATCATCGCAACGCTCGGGTCCATCGGCGCGGCGCTCTTCATGCTGTTCGGTGCACCGCTCATCACCAACGGTGTTTTCATCGCCGGATTTCTCTACGGGTTTTTCGGCTTTCCCATCAACGGGCTGGCCACCGCCCATCTGAACGACCATGCGGAACCATCCGGCTTCGTTGAAACGGCCAGCGGCGTTCTTCTCCTTTACGGCATTGGTGCCGTTGTCGGTCCCATCGCGGCCTCCGTTCTCATCAACGCCAGCAGCCTCGATGCGCTGTTCGCCTGGACGCTGGGGGTGCACCTCGTCCTTCTCGCCTTCACCATGTTCCGCATGACCCGCCGCGCCCCTGTCGCCGACGAGGAACAAACGCAATTCGCGAAGGCCCTGATCGTCACGCAGACCGCCTCGCCGATTCCGGTCGCTACAAAACCTTGACCTGGCGCACGAAACGGGGCACCCGCAATTCATGGTGGGGGCACCAAATAGACAGAAAGCGGTAGGCCAAGCCGAAGCGCCGCAGACCATCGATCCCGGACTGTCGGTGTCGCTGGACATCATCCGCTTTTTGGCCGCGCTTGTCGTCTGTGTCGGCCATGCGTCCGGCGGCTGGCTGACCGGTGGATATTTCTGGCAGGCGGGCATTTATCTGCATGCCGCCGTGATGATTTTCTTCGTGCTTTCGGGATATGTCGTTGCGGCAACCACGCAGCGCGCGCGTGGCGGTTCGGCCTATTCGGCGGCGCGCATTTCGCGCCTGCTTTCCGTGGTGATCCCGGCTCTCGCGGTCACGGCGCTCCTCGACAGCATCGGTCTTTGGGCCAATGCAGAATTTTATCTGGTCACGGCGCCACAGGCGACCGGCGGCGGCACGGACCTGACCACGGCACCGGCCTGGCGTTACCTCATCAACCTCCTGCACATCCAGGAATTCTGGACGGTCAGCGGCCCGCGCACGCCGGGGTCGAACGGCCCCTTCTGGTCACTGTCGTACGAGGCGGCCTATTACGCCATGTTCGGAATGCTCGTCTTTCTGCGGCCAAAATTGGCATGGGCTGGAATTGCGCTCCTGCTGCTCGCCGCCGGCCCGCGCATCGCCCTTCTTGCGCCGATCTGGTTCGCGGGCGTTGCCCTTTGGCAGCAGCGGCCGCGCATTTCGCCTTTCCGGGGCGCCGTCTGCCTGTTGGGCGGGACTGCGCTTGCCATTGCCTACGCCGCGCTGAAGCCGTGGATTGCCGGGATTGACCAGGGGATGTCCTATGGCCCCCTGCTGCGTGAATATTGGGCTGGTTTGTTCACGATCCTGATCATCGCCGGCGTCGGGGCGCTCAGCCACTATTGGCGCCCTTCAGACGGCCTCGTCCGCCGGATACGCACAGTCGCGGATCACACGTTCGAACTCTATCTCGTTCACATCCCAACCGTCTATTTCATTGCTGCCATCAGCCCCGCACCGGCGGGCAGCATAGCGCGGCTTGTTCACGTGTATGGCGCCGTCATTTTCGTGACCATCGCCACGCACCGGGTCGGGCGGCGCCTGCGCCCCGCGATACGCCGTGCGCTCAGTCGCCGGGTGATACATCCGCATATCGGCGCCGCCCCCGGCTGAAACCAAGGGGGCGCTGGGATCGTCCCTTAATTGGCGCTAAGGCTGCGCCATGCCCATTGACGAAACCCTGCCCTTCACGCCGATCAACATCGCGATCCTGACGGTCAGCGATACCCGCACCGCCGCAGACGACCGCTCGGGCGATATTCTCGCGGCGCGCCTTACGGATTACGGTCATGCTCTCGCCACCCGAACAATCGTCAGGGACGATGTCCCCGCCCTCGTCCAGCAATTGCAGGCATGGATCGACGATTCTGCCATCGACTGCATCATTACCACGGGCGGGACCGGCGTGACCGGGCGCGATGTCACGCCAGAGGCATTTGACCAGGTGTGCGAGAAACATATTCCCGGCTTTGGAGAGCTGTTTCGTATGCTCAGCTATCAGACGATCGGCACGTCGACCGTGCAGTCGCGCGCCACTGCCGGCGTGGCGGCGGGCACATATCTCTTCGCGCTTCCCGGCTCCACCGGCGCGGTAAAGGATGGCTGGGACGGCATATTGAAGGACCAGCTCGACAATCGTCACAAGCCCTGCAATTTCGTCGAACTGATGCCGCGCCTGCAGGAAAGCTGAGTTGGGGTACCGCGCCGGGGGCGGCTCCCAACCAACTTCGATTTACCCTGGCACGAACTTGTACCGGGCTTCCCGTCGCCATATCGTTCGTGTTATGTTCTTGCCATGGACTCACCCCCACCCCCCTCTCTTGCCCCCGGCCGTGGCGCGGTCGCGAACCGGCTCAGCCAGCGCTTCGACCACATAGAGCGCGACGCCGACGGCGATTTTCTCGATGCCGAAAATAGCGATGCGAATCCGCGACAACTTCGGCAACTTCGCACCCAGGTAACATTGGAAAGCCCGAAGACCGCGATCACCCGCAACAAATCGCCGGATGTTCCCTTTGACCGTTCCATCAATGCCTATCGCGGCTGTGAACATGGCTGCGTCTACTGCTTTGCCCGCCCCACGCACGCCTATCTTGGCCTTTCTCCGGGTCAGGATTTTGAAACGCGGCTGACCGCAAAACCGACCGTGCCGCATCTGCTGCGAAGGGAGATTGCCCGGCCTGGCTACGAATGCCGCCCGATCGCGCTTGGTACCAACACGGACCCCTACCAGCCCATAGAGGCACGCTATCGAATCACGCGCGGCATCCTTGAGGTTCTGGAATCGACCTCCCACCCCGTTACCATCACAACGAAATCCGCCCGCGTCTGCGACGACATCGACATTCTCGCACGCATGGCGAAACAAAGCCTTGCCGCCGTCATGCTGTCCGTCACGACGCTGGACCCGCGCCTTGCCGGAAAGATGGAGCCCCGCGCTTCCTACCCCGCGCGCCGCATAGAGGCGATTCGACGGCTCAGCGAGCGGGGCATTCCCGTCCACGTATCCGTGTCACCGGTGATTCCCGCCATCAACGACCATGAAATAGAGGCGATATTAGAGGCTGCCGCCGCTGCGGGTGCGGTGGGCGCTTTCTCGATCGTTGTCCGGTTGCCGCACGAGGTATCGCCGATTTTCCGCGAATGGCTGGCCACCCATTTTCCCAATCGCGCCCGCCGCGTGATGAACCATTTGCAGGAAATGCGCGGCGGCAAGGACAATGAATCGCGCTTCTTCGAACGCTATCAACCGAAGGGGGCCTATGCCGCCATGCTGAAGGCTCGCTTTGACAAAGCCTCCTCCCGGCTGGGGCTGAAGGGGCGCTCCATCAACCTTCGGACCGACCTCTTCGCGCCGCCGGGCGCCCAGTTGCGTCTTCTCTAGCCGTCCACCGCTGGAAAGGAATAATCGGCAAACTGCTCGCGCAGCGTGGTTTTCTGGATCTTGCCGGTGGCCGTATGGGGGATTTCGTCGACGAAAACGACATCGTCCGGCATCCACCATTTGGCGATTCGCCCTTCCAGATGCGCCAGCACATCCTCCTTCCGAGGCGTCGCACCCGCCTTTGGCACGATCACCAATAGCGGTCGCTCGTCCCATTTCGGATGGGGCATGCCGATGACTGCCGCTTCCGCAACGCCCGCGGCACCGATTGCCTCATTTTCCAGCTCGATGGAGGAAATCCACTCGCCCCCGGATTTGATGACGTCCTTCGCGCGGTCGGTGATCTGCATATAGCCGCCCTGGTCGATGGTCGCGACATCGCCGGTATCGAACCACCCTTCCGCGTCCAGGATGTGCCCGCCCTCGCCGCCGAAATATTCGCCCACACACCAGGGGCCTTGTACCATCAGATGACCGAAGGATTCGCCATCCCGTGGCAGTGTCGCGCCGGCATCGTCTGTGACCTTCAGTTCAACACCAAAGATCGCCCTGCCTTGCTTTGTTTTAAGGTCGAACTGCTCTTCCTGAGAAAGCTTCGCTGCCTCGGCTGAAAGCGATCCCACAGTGCCCAGGGGCGACATCTCCGTCATCCCCCATGCATGAATGACCTCGACGCCATATTTTTCCTTGAAATCCACGATCATGGAACGCGGCGCCGCGCTGCCGCCGATGACCACGCGTTTCAGGGCGCCCAGATCCGTGCCGGTCTCTTCCAGGTGCTGCAGCATTCCCAGCCAGATCGTCGGAACCGCCGCCGTGAACGTCACCCCCTCCTTCATCAGCAGCTTGTGCAATGTCGGCGCATCGAAATGCGGGCCGCCCATCACCATTTTCGCCCCGACGGCGGCGCAGCTATAGGGCAGGCCCCAGGCATTGGCGTGATACATGGGCACGACCGGCAGGGCGACATCCTCCGACCCCACGCCCATCGCGTCCTTCGTGATGGACCCCAGCGTGTGCAGCACGTTCGACCGGTGCGTGTACAGAACACCCTTCGGATTGCCTGTGGTCCCGCTGGTGTAGCATAGCCCTGCCGGGGTCGTTTCCTCGACCCGCGCCCAGGCGAAATCTCCGTCGGATTGGGCCACCAGCTCTTCATAGCACAGGAAATGCACGCTCGCATTTGCCGGCATGTGCGCCGCATCGGTCATCAGAACGAAATGCTCGACGCTGTTCAGTCTTGGGGCCAGCTTCTCGATCAGACCGACAAAGGTCAGGTCCAGAAACAGGACACGGTCGCCGGCGTGATTGATGATATAGACGATCTGATCTTCGAACAGGCGCGGGTTCACCGTATGGGCGACGGCTCCCATGCCGCTGATGCCGTACCAGCATTCGATATGGCGGTGCGTGTTCCAGGCCAGCGTGGCGGCGCGGTCCCCCTGCTTCAATCCCAGGCGCGACAGCGCCTGGGCGACCCCCTTCGACCTGCGGTGTACCTCCGCCCAATTGGATCTGTGCTCGCCGCCCTCGCAGGTCAGCGACACAATCTCTCTGCTGCCGTGATTCAGCGCTGCAAAATCAATCAGTTTCCAGACCAGCAACGGCCAGTCCTGCATGCCTCCCAGCATTATATACTCCTCCCGATCCTCTTGCCGACAGCTAGGCGAACCGGCGGAGAGCGGTCAACGCGCAAAGAGAGCACACCCCGCAACTTGACAGGTTGGAACATTTGTGGAACATGAAACGAACAAAGGGAGTTCGCAATATGCACATTTCCGTTTCCGCAGCCAGTCTGCTGCTTCTTGCTCTTTCCGCATGCGCGATCATGTTCATGCTGTGGCAGGCACGTCACGTGATGGCAGCCGCTTTCGTTCCGCTCGCGTCAGATTCGCTTTCCGAACTGCGACCGACCGCAACACCCGTGCGGCCTGTGCGGCGGCGCGGGCCGCGTTGGCCGGTCATCCTGGCAATGCCTATTGCTGGGACGCGGCTTCGCGCCGCTTGACCTTCGAATAGGCGCGAATGCTGAACGGGATTGTTGCCGCATAGGCGATGGTGATCAGCGACAGCGTCATGAACGGGGCAGACAGCAACGCGCCCAGCACCAGCGCGACGACGACAAGGGCGAACAGCCGCAGGCTGCGTGGGATACTGACCGATTTCCAGCTGTAGGTCGGCAGGTTCGAGATCATCAGGAATGCGGACACCGCGACCACGATTGCCGTGAACCCGGCCCCAATGGTCGGGTAATTGATACCTGTTGGTTCCAGCCAGAAATAGACGAACATCGGCGCAAGCGTCAGTCCAGCGCCCACGGGGGCGGGGACGCCCGTCAAGAAACCTGCCCGCTTGTGCGGCTGATCATCCATGTCCAGTTGCGAATTGAAACGCGCAAGCCTCAGCGCCGCGCATATGGCATGTGCCAAGGCCACCAACCAGCCGAAACCCGGCAGTTCCTGCAGGATCCAGAAATATATGATCAGGGCCGGCGCCACGCCGAAGGCGGCATTGTCGGACAGCGAATCGAGTTCCGCGCCAAAACGCGTCGAGCCCTTCAGCAAACGTGCGATCCGCCCATCCAGCGCATCAAGAACGCCGGCTAGAAAGATCGCCAGCAGGGCCTTTTCAAACTCTCCGGTGATCGCAAAGCGCACGGCCGTCAGGCCAGTGCAAAGCGCCGCAATCGTGATCGCGTTGGGAATCAAGGCTCTTATCGGCAGGACTTTACGGACCGGCCGAAGGCCTTCTGGCGTGTCGATCCTCAATTTACGATGCCGACGGGCGCGCTGCCCCCCTTTGCGGCCAATATTGTCTCACCGGCAACGGCGCGCTGCCCCACGATAACCTTTGGCGCATATCCTTGCGGCAGGAAGACGTCGACGCGGCTGCCGAAACGGATCAGGCCGATGCGCTCTCCCACGCCGACGCTTTGCCCCTCGCGCACAAACTTGACGATACGGCGCGCCACCAGACCAGCGATCTGCGTCATGCCGATCCGGGTACCGTCCTCTGTCTCTATGACGAAATATTGCCGTTCATTATCTTCCGACGCCTTGTCCGTCTCGGCATTCACGAATTTGCCGGGAACATAGACAACGCGGCTGATCTTTCCCGCGACCGGCGCGCGATTCACGTGCACATCGAATACGGACATGAAAACGCTGATCCGCACATAGGTTTCCTGCTCCAGCAGGCCGCTTGCCGCCAATTGGCGCGGCGCGGGAACGGTGACGATATGGGAAACCATGCCGTCTGCGGGTGAAACGAGCATGCCCTCGCCCACCGGCGTCACGCGCTTCGGATCGCGAAAAAATGCAAATACCCAGACGGTAAGACCGGCCATCAGCCAGCCCAGAATGTCCCAATCAACAACGAACCACAGGAACAGCGTGATCGCGGCGGCAATAATGACGAATTTCGTCCCCTCCGGATGCATGCGCGGAAACTCGTACTTCGCTGCCTGCAGATCATTGGCGGGCGGCATCTCGCCCGTCGGATCTCGTTGCGCGGACGTCGCCGGCGCAGACGCAGGAGCGGCAGACGTTTCCACCGCGGGCGACGCAGGGCGTGGCGGCACGGGCTCGGTCGGGGGTGTCTTGTCATCCATCCGTCCCGTTGTAGCAGGGACATACGCCTTACCGCAATCACAGACCGCAACAGCGTTGATTCCCGCCGCCGGTCCGCATAGGGCGGTGACAAAATTCAGACGTTTGCAAGATAAAGGAGCCAACCCCCATGGCAAAGATCAAGGTCAAGAACCCTATCGTCGAACTCGACGGCGACGAGATGACCAGGATCATCTGGGAATGGATACGTGAGCGCCTGATACTTCCCTATCTCGATGTCGATCTGAAATATTACGACCTCTCCATTCAGAAGCGCGATGAAACTGACGACCGCATCACCGTCGACGCGGCCAATGCGATCCGCGAATATGGTGTCGGCGTCAAATGTGCGACGATCACACCCGACGAGGACCGGGTCGAGGAATTTGGCCTGAAGAAAATGTGGAAATCGCCGAACGGCACGATCCGCAACATTCTGGGCGGTGTCGTCTTTCGTGAACCCATCGTGATCAAATCGGTACCACGCCTGGTTCCGGGTTGGACCGATCCCATCGTGATCGGCCGTCACGCATTTGGCGATCAGTACCGTGCGACCGACATGTATATTCCCGGCCCCGGCAAGCTGACCATGAAGTTCGAGGGTGAGGACGGCGAAGAGTTCGAACATGAAATCTTCCAGTTCCCGTCCGCGGGCGTCGCGCTCGGCATGTACAATCTGGACGACAGCATCCGCGATTTCGCGCGCGCCTGTCTGAATTATGGCCTGATGCGTAAATGGCCGGTGTATCTCAGCACCAAGAACACGATCATGAAAACCTATGACGGTCGCTTCAAGGATCTGTTCCAGGAAATCTATGAGAAGGATTTCAAGGCGCAGTTCGAGGCTGCGGGCATCAGCTACGAGCACCGCCTGATCGATGACATGGTCGCTGCGGCGATGAAATGGTCGGGCAAGTTTGTCTGGGCGTGTAAGAATTACGACGGCGACGTACAGTCCGACACGGTCGCGCAGGGCTTTGGCTCGCTCGGCCTGATGACCAGTGTGCTGATGACGCCCGATGGTAACACGGTCGAAGCAGAAGCGGCGCACGGCACCGTCACCCGCCACTATCGCATGCACCAGCAGGGGAAGGCGACCTCCACCAACCCGATCGCCTCCATCTTCGCCTGGACCGGCGGTCTGAAGCATCGCGGTAAAATCGACGAGACGCCGGAAGTGACCGAGTTCGCCGAAACGCTGGAGCGCGTCTGCGTAGAGACCGTCGAGGGCGGCGAGATGACAAAGGATCTCGCCCTGCTGATCGGTCCCGATCAGAGCTGGATGACGACGGAGCAGTTCTTCGAGGCGATCGTCCGCAATCTCGAAAAGGCGATGGCCTGAACATTCTAGCGGCGGTCCGGTACGCCGGCCGCCGCCCATCCGCATCGGGATTGGCGAGCTGTACCTGCGTGGCAGGGCGAAGCTGCACCGGTTGGGGATCCGTCAAGAAAATGCCTGACGCATCCCTATCGGTCTGCCAATAATACTACATGGCAGCTGATTCCCTCGATTCCGCCGGATTTCGTGACGCCCTGTTAATTCTGGGCGCGGCGGGGCTGATCATTCCGGCCTTCGCCCGCTTCAAGGTAAACCCGGTCATTGGATTTATTCTGGTCGGGCTACTGCTCGGCCCGTCGGGACTGGCCCAGCTGCAGCCCTTCTTCAATCCACTTCATTATGTGACGATCAGCGATCCCGAGGTGATCGAACCCTTTGCGGAGTTCGGCATCATCCTGCTGCTGTTCGGCATCGGCCTGGAACTAAGCATCGCAAGGCTATGGGAGCTTCGAAAGCTCGTATTCCTGCTCGGCACAGGCGAAGTGCTGGTGGGTTCGAGCATCATCGGTTTCGCGCTGATCATGTTCGGCTATCCAACCACTGCGGCGGTCGCCCTCGGCCTGGCGCTCGCTCTCTCCTCCACTGCACTCGTGCTGCCGATGACCGGTACGAAAAGCCCTGTGGGACGGGCGGCATTTTCCATGCTGCTGTTCGAGGATGTGGCGCTGGTTCCCATTGTTTTCGTGATCGGCATTCTTGGCACATCCATGGCCGAGGACAGCGCCATGGGTGGCCTGATGTCTGCCGTCATCACGGGCGGTATTACAGTGGCGGTCATCTGGCTGGCGGGCAGGTTCATTCTGCCGCGGCTGTTCCATCAGGCCGCACTGACGAAGCGGCCGGAGCTGTTTCTGGCGGCTACCCTCGTCATCGTCATGGCCGCCAGTCTCGCCACGAGCGTCGCCGGCATCGGCGCGATCATGGGCGCCCTCGTCGCCGGGCTGATTATCGCGGAAACGGAGTATCGCGAGCAGGTCGAGATGCTGATGGAGCCGTTCAAGAACCTGGCGCTCGGTATATTCCTGATCACCGTCGGCATGAGCGTGTCGTTCGCTTTTTCATTTTCCGAATGGCTGCTGATCCTGGCTGCGGTCGTTACCATCATTCCGCTGAAGGCCGTGGTGACGGCGGCTCTGTTGCGTCTTGGCGGAGCGCCCAAGGGTATTTCCGCCAATGTCGGCATCCTGATGGCATCGCCGTCGGAAACCACCCTGATCGTCCTGGCCGCTGCTGCCTCAGCGCAGATCATCGATTCGGATACCGCCGCATTTTGGCAGATTGTCACCGCCATCGGCCTGACCGCGACACCATTGCTGGCGCGGCTGGGGCGTGACACCGAGCGCCAATTGGGGGGCGAGAAGGACGAGACGCCGGTGATGTTGAGCGCCGATCCAGACCGCCCGCGCACCATCGTCGCCGGCTATGGCCGCGTCGGCCGTTTGGTGGCCGATATGCTGACCGAACATGGCGAGGAATTCGCGATCGTCGATGCGAATATCGATGTCGTCCGCGCCGCCCGAGCCGCAGGTTATGAAACTGCCTTTGGCGACCTGGAACGGCATGAGATCCTGGAACTGATGGGCCTCGACACTGCAAAAGCGCTTGTCCTGACCATGGATGATCCGGTTCAGGTGGTAAAAACGACGCGCGCCGTGCGTAAGGAATATCCCGATCTCTGCATCGTCGCACGCGCACGTGACACTGCCCATGCCGCCGAGCTATATCGGGCGGGCGCGACCGACGCGGTTCCCGAAACGCTGGAAAGCTCCCTTCAGCTTGCCGAAGCCGTCCTGGTGGACATTGGCCGCCCGATGGGCCCGGTCATCGCCAGCATTCATGAAATACGGGAACAGGAACGAGAGCGGATCAAGGCTGCCGTCCCCGGCCTGGCCAAGAGCCCGCTAAAGGCTGCCAGCCGCATCGGTAACGTCGACGGCGCCGAGACGGTCTGACCGGATCGGATCAGGCGGCCAGCGCTGCCTTGATCGCGCCCAGCGCCTCGGCGCCCTTCGCACCATCCGGGCCGCCGCCCTGCGCCATGTCGGGTCGTCCACCGCCGCCCTTGCCGCCCAGAATTTCCACCGCGGTACGCAGCAGGTCGACGGCATTATGAGTGCCCTTCAGATCGTCTGTCACGCCGACCGCAACGCTCGCGCGGCCATCGTTCACGGCGACGATCGCCGCGACGCCGGACCCCAGCTTCGACTTTGCATCGTCGATGGCACCGCGCAGCCCCTTTGGATCCAGGCCGTCCGCAACCTGGCCGATGAACTTGACGGTTCCCACAGTCTCAATTTCCGGCCCTGGGGCGGCCCCATTGCCGCCACCAAGGGCAAGCGCCTTCTTTGCGTCGGACAGTTCCTTTTCCAGACGCTTGCGATCCTCGACGAGCGCAGCGATGCGCGTGGGAACGTCGGTGGGCGATGCCTTCAACGCATTTGCGACCTCCAGCAGGCGATCTTCCTGCCGCTGCAGATGAAGGCGGGCCGCCTCACCGGTCAGTGCCTCGATACGGCGGACACCTGACGAAACCGCGCTTTCGCCAACAACCTTGAACAGGCCGATATCGCCGAGCGCGTTCACATGCGTGCCGCCACATAGTTCGACGGAATAGTCGCCCGTGTCCCGCCTGCCCATCGACAGTACGCGAACCTCATCGCCATATTTCTCGCCGAACAGCGCCATTGCGCCTGCCTCTATTGCAGCGTCGGGCGTCATCAGGCGCGTCAGAACTGCTTCATTGCCGCGAATCTGCGCGTTCACTTCCGCTTCGACAGCGCCGATCTCTTCGGCAGTCAGCGCCTTGGGATGGCTGAAGTCGAAGCGCAGGCGTTCCTCTGCAACCAGAGACCCTTTTTGCGTGACATGATCCCCCAGAGCGTGGCGCAGCGCCGCGTGCAGCAGATGCGTCGCGCTGTGATTGGCACGAATGCGCGCGCGCCGCTCCGCATCGACGGCAAAATGTGCCGTGTCGCCAACGCTTAGCGTGCCCTCAATTATCTTGGCCTCATGCACATGCAGGCGGCCCAGCGGCTTCGACGTGGATGACACCTCGGCGCGGGCACCGTTGCGGCCTTCGATGGTACCGGCGTCGCCCGATTGGCCGCCGCTTTCGCCGTAGAAGGGCGTCTGGTTGGCGATGATCAGCACCTCGTCCCCCGCCGACGCGCTGTCGACCTCGACACCGTCGCGCACCAGGGCGACGATCTTGCCGTCGGTATTGTCAGACGCGTAGCCGGTGAATTCCGTTGAACCCTCCCGATCCGCAATGTCGAACCAGAGCGTTTCTTCAACCGCGCCGCCGCTACCCGCCCATGCCGCGCGCGCGGCAGCCTTCTGCTCGGCCATCGCCGCGTCGAAGCCCGCCCGGTCGACGGACACGCCCTTCATACGCAGCGCATCCTCGGTAAGGTCGTAGGGAAAGCCGTAAGTGTCATATAGTTGGAAGGCGACGCCGCCATCCAGCGTGTCGCCCTGCCCCAGATCGCCGGCGCGCTCGTCGAGCAGTTTCAGGCCGCGATCCAGTGTCTGGCGGAAGCGGACCTCCTCCTGCTCCAGCGTCTGTTCGATCAGCGGCTGTGCGCGGACCAGTTCCGGATAGGCGGCGCCCATCTGTCCCGTCAGCGTTGGCACCAGGCGATGCAGCAGGGGATCGTTCGCGCCCGCGATATGGGCATGCCGGATGGCGCGGCGAAGGATACGACGCAGCACATAACCCCGTCCCTCATTCGCGGGCAGAACACCGTCCGCGATCAGAAAGCCACCTGCGCGCACATGGTCGGCGATTACCCGCAAAGACGTCTTGAACTCCCCTTCGCGCGGCGTGTGCGCCAGTTCGGACGCTGCATCGGTCAGGGCGCGGAAAAGGTCGATTTCGAAATTGTCGTGCGTGCCCTGCATGACCGCCGCGACGCGCTCCAGTCCCATGCCCGTGTCGATGCTGGGCTTAGGCAGGTCAGTACGTACACCGCCCGGGGCCTGGTCGTATTGCATGAAGACCAGGTTCCAGATCTCGACGAAGCGATCGCCATCCTCGTCTGGCGATCCCGGGGGGCCGCCCGGAATGTGATCGCCATGATCGTAGAACAGTTCCGAACAGGGACCGCACGGACCTGTATCGCCCATGGACCAGAAATTGTCCGCGCCGGCGATACGGATAATGCGCTCCTCCGGCAGGCCGGTGATCTTCTTCCACAGGTCGAACGCCTCGTCATCCGTGTGGAAAACGGTGGCGGTCAGACGTGCCGGATCCAGGCCCCATTCCCGCGTGACGAGATTCCATGCATGCTCGATCGCTTCAGCCTTGAAATATTGGCCAAAGGAAAAATTTCCCAGCATTTCGAAGAAGGTGTGATGCCGGGCGGTAAAGCCGACATTTTCCAGATCATTATGCTTGCCACCCGCTCGCACGCATTTCTGGGCAGAGGTCGCCAGGGAATAATCCCGCGTCTCCCGCCCCGTGAAAACGTTCTTGAACGGTACCATGCCCGCATTGACGAACATCAGCGTCGGATCATTCTGCGGCACCAGCGGTGAAGATGGCACGCGCGCATGGCCGTGCTTTGCAAAATAGTCGAGGAAGCTGGCGCGGATATCGTTGGTTGAGGTCATGGACGGGCACTTAATGTGCACACCCGCACTAGGGAAGACGTTGGCGGCGGATAGCGTGTCCCCGCCCTAAACGACCGGGCGAAAACTTTCTGCCTGGGCCATTTTCCAGTGCCGTGCATAGCGGGTGCCGCCGGGCTCCGCCAATAACTGTCCGGGTTCGAGGAACTCATAGATCATATCTATTGAGCGCATCTCTGCCGGGTTGAGCCTCATCCTCAGATGGAAAGGCCGGAAGTCGGTATGCTCGCGAACCCCGCACGCAACCATGATATCCCGCAGTCCCTGTACCGTTTTCAAGTGGAATTGGGCGACGCGCGGCGCCTTCTCGTCGATCACAAGACCCCGTTGACGAGCAAGAGATGTCGTTGCCACGGCCGTCGGGCATTTATCGGTATGACACTGCTGGGACTGCACACAGCCTAATGAAAACATGAAGGCGCGGGCCGCATTGCACCAGTCGGCACCCAGCGCGAAGTTCATCGCCAAAGCAGCCGCAGAATAGACCTTCCCGGCGGCGGCGAGCCGGATATCATCCTTCAGGCCGCATCCCACCAGCGCGTTGCGGGTCATGATCAGCCCTTCGCGAAGGGGCATTCCGACCCTGTCCGACATCTCCCGCGGTGCGGCGCCGGTGCCACCTTCGCCGCCGTCGACGATGATGAAATCGGGCCGAATACCGGTCTGCAGCATCGCCTTGCAAAGGGCGAACAGCTCATGCGGATAACCGACGCAGAACTTCAGCCCGACGGGCTTGCCGCCGGAAAGATCACGCATCCTCGCGGCAAACTCCAGCAACTCTATCGGTGTCGTAAATGCCGAATGCGCGGCGGGGGAAAGGACATCCCTTTGTTCGGGAACACCGCGAATTTCGGCAATTTCCTTCGTGACTTTGGGGCCGGGCAGCATACCGCCCTTTCCCGGTTTCGCGCCCTGTGAGAGTTTTATCTCGACCATCTTCACCTGATCGTCCTGCGCCTTATCCGCGAATTGATCAGGGTCGAAAGCACCATCCGGCGTTCGCGCGCCGAAATAGCCGGTGCCCAATTCCCATACGAGGTCGCCGCCACGGCGATGATAGGGGCTGATGCCGCCCTCGCCCGTGTCGTGATAGAAATTGCCCGCCTTGGCACCCAGGTTCAGCGCCTGAATGGCATGGCTGCCCAGCGAGCCATAGCTCATCGCGGATATATTCAGGCAGCTTGCCGAATAGGGGCGGCTGCACTGTCCATTGCCCACCTGTACGCGGGGATCGTGTACCGCGTCGATGTCGGGTGCCATGGAATGCGACAGCCATTCGAATTCGGGGCCGTAAACATCCAGTTCCGTGCCGAACGGCTGATCGTCGGACTGCCCCTTTGCCCGCGCATAGACGAGCGCGCGCTGGTCACGGCTGAACGGCATTCCCTCATGGTCGCCCTCGACCATGTAGGAACGCAAGAACGGCCGCAGATCCTCGAAAAACCAACGAAATCGCGCGGCAAACGGATAAAGGCGCCACAAGGTGTGCTTGCGCTGAAACAGATCGTAGATCGCCACGAAGAATGGCGGCAGCACGAACAGGAGCAGCATGAGGATGGGGGGCCAGTAGCGCGCCGAAAGCACGATGATCCCCGCCAGTACCAGCGGCGCCCACAAAAACAGGTTACGCGCTATGGGATCGTCGGCGGTCAGCGATTCCCCGAGTGAATCCACAAATCCCGGTCTTTTCATCTGCCCGCCGCTTATCCTTCTATATTGGCATCCCGCAGCCTGAACGGACGAACGGACAAGAGGGTCCGCTATCCCTGCCCCTGTGCGACGATGCGCAGCCACCCGGCCTCGTCCATCGTCTCGATGCCAAGGCTTTCCGCCTTTTTCAGTTTCGATCCCGCCCCCGGGCCCGCGACCAATATGTCCGTGCGCGAGGAGACGGAACCCGCCACCTTCGCTCCCAGCCGCTCGGCCTGCGCCTTTGCCTCGTCGCGGGACACCGCCTCCAGCTTGCCAGTGAAGACGATGGTCTTGCCCGAAACGGACGAGGCGATCGTTTTGAACGCCTCCGTCTGGACGTCCATCAGGTCCATCAGTTCGCCAACCGCCGACCTGTTGTGCCCCTCCGCCCAGAAATCGGCCAGAGCAGCTGCGACCTCGGGACCTATGCCCGACACGGAAATTTCAGCTGCAAGGGCGTCGTTCAGCCGCTTTTTAGCCTTCTCCTCAGCTTCGCCGACAGCGGGCCCAAAGCTCTCGCGCAAGTCGACCAGGCGCTGCAGAAGTGAAGAGAAGGCCGGCCAGTCCGAATAAGCACGGGCAAGGTCGCGGGCCGTGATCTCGCCAATATGACGGATGCCCAGCCCGAACAGCACACGTGACAGGGGGGCGCTGCGGCTCGTCTCGATGCTGTGCATCAGGTTCGCGGCCGACTGCTCACCCCATCCCTCCAGTGCAGCGATTTCCTCCGCCTTGTCCTTCAGCCGAAATATGTCCGCCGGCCCCTCCAGCCAGCCCCTTTCGAAGAAAAGCCGGATCGACTGTTCGCCCAGACCATCAATATCCACGGCGCGGCGTTGCACGAAATGCTTCAAGCGTTCCACGCGCTGGGCCGGGCAGGTCAGGCCGCCCGTACAGCGCCGGTCGACCTCTCCCGGTTCTCGTACCGCGAGCGAATCGCAGACCGGGCAGGTCTCGTGGGGCTCGAATTTGGACAGGGCGGCATGTTCGTCCGGATCGCTGACTTGCGCCAGTATTTGCGGAATGACGTCGCCGGCGCGCTGCAGCTCAACCCGGTCGCCTACCCGCACGTCCAGCCGCTCGATCTCATCCTCATTATGCAGCGTCGCATTCGTAACGACGACCCCGCCAACCGTGACCGGCTCCAGCCGCGCCACCGGCGTCAGTTTTCCTGTGCGCCCCACCTGAATGTCGATGGCATTCAGCCGTGTGACCGCCCGTTCGGCAGCGAATTTATGTGCGATCGCCCAGCGCGGCGATCGTCCCACGCTGCCCAGCCGCTGCTGCCAGTCCAGCCGGTCCAGCTTGTAGACGACGCCGTCAATATCATAGGCCATGTCCGCCCTCTGGCGTTCCACCTCATGATAGAATTCCAATGCGGCACCGGCGTCGCCCAACCGGCTGTCCGTCGTTTTGAACCCCAGGTCGCGCAGCCATGTCATGACCCCGCTCTGCGTTTCCCGGGGCAATTCCGTCATTTCGCCCCAGCCATAGGCAAAGAAGCGCAGCGGGCGCGACGCGGTGATCGACACGTCGAGCTGTCGCAGCGATCCCGCGGCGGAATTTCGCGGATTCGCGAACTGCTTCTCCCCCGCCGCCGCCTGACGCGCGTTCAGGGCGATAAAATCCGCCCGCGCCATATAGACCTCGCCGCGCACCTCCAGCGTTTCAGGGGCGCCCTGCAGCCGCTGCGGAATGTCCGAAACTGCTTTCAAATTGGCGGTGATATTTTCGCCCACGCGGCCATCTCCACGCGTCGCCCCCTGAACGAGCTCGCCGTTCTGGTAGCGAAGCAACACCGCCAGACCGTCGATCTTCGGTTCGGCAAGGATCGTCACGTGCTCATCTTCGCCAAGGGAGAGGAAGCGGCGGACACGCGCCACGAACTCCGTCACGTCCTCGTCCGAAAAGGCATTGTCCAGCGACAGCATCGGCTGGGCATGGGTGACTTTCGCAAAGCTGGAGGACGCGATCGCGCCCACCTCCTCCAGTGCCGAGCCTGCTTCCGTCAGT
The DNA here is from genome assembly GCF_054740865.1 of Pacificimonas sp. ICDLI1SI03. Lineage (NCBI taxonomy): Bacteria > Pseudomonadati > Pseudomonadota > Alphaproteobacteria > Sphingomonadales > Sphingosinicellaceae > Pacificimonas > Pacificimonas sp. ICDLI1SI03. The sequence goes on along the minus strand of NZ_JBSQAU010000001.1, from coordinate 440,533 downwards.
TTCGGCCAGTCCGCCTCCAGCTGGCGCAGCTCCTCACGCAACCCGTCATAGGCGGCGTCGGAAATCTCGGGCGCATCCTCGGCGTGGTAGGCGATATTCGCGGCGCGGATTTCATCGCTTAGCCGCGCATGTTGGCGCCTGGCCTCGGCTTCGCTCAGGCGGCCCTCAGCACCCTGCAAAGCGCCTCCATTCTTGCTCATGGCATTGATCCCAACAGGCGGGCGGCCTGCGCGCGCGCCTCTTGCGTCACATCGGCCGCCGACAACATGCGCGCGATTTCTTCCTGGCGATCATGCGGTGCGAGCGGCACGACACTGGTCCACGTTCCCTGTTCCTCCTGACGCTTCGATATGCGGAAATGGCCAGCGCCGCGCGCTGCAACCTGGGGAGAATGCGTCACCACCACGACCTGGCTGTCCGCAGCCAGGCGCGCCAGACGATCACCGATGGCGCTGGCGGTCGCACCGCCGACGCCCCGGTCGATTTCGTCAAAGATCATCGTTCCGGCGGCGCCCGTCGCGGCCAGCGCCACCTTCAGCGCGAGGATGAAGCGCGACAATTCTCCGCCAGACGCAATCTTGATCAACGGCCCGAAGGGGGCACCGGGATTGGTGGAAATTTCGAACTGCACCGAATCCGCCCCTTGGGCACTCCACGATGCCTCTGGCAACGTGTCTATGACGGTCCGGAATTTCGCCGCATCCAGCTTCAGCGGCGGAAGCTCCGACGCCATTGCCGCATCCAGCCGTTCGGCCGCCGCAATTCTGGCGCGGGTAAGGGACGTGGCAATTTCCTCGAACGCCACCCGCATTGCCGACGCTTTCGCCTCTGCCGCCGCCAGGTTCGCATCGCCTTCATCAAGGGCAGCCCGCCGTGCGATCAACTGCGTCAGCAGATCCGACAGCCCCTCTGGCGCCACCTGATGCTTGCGGGCCAGCGCGCGCAGGGCGAACAGGCGCTCCTCCGCATCGTCCAGCCGCGCCTCGTCATAGTGCATCGCCTCGGCACCCCGGGTCAGCTGGCGCTCCACCTCGTCCGTTTCGATCAATGCCCTGTCGAGTGCCGCGAGCGCTTCTGCCAGCGCCTCGTGCACCTCTGCGACCCGCTCCATGCGGCGCGCAACCGCACGCAGCGCCGCTAGCGCGCCCTTCGATCCGTTCAGCTCGCTGTCAATCTGCGCCAGGTCCTCGGCAATCTTCTGCCCCGCCAGCATGTCGGAGCGTTCCTTTGCCAGATCGGTCTCTTCGCCCGCGACCGGCGCGAACGCCTCTATCTCTGCAATGGAAAGGTCCAGCCACTCGCGGTCCTCGGCAGCCCTCGCCAGCGCCTCGCGCACGCCATTCAGGTCGGCCACGGCACGCCGCCAGGCCCGATAGGCGGCGGCGGTTTCATCCAGCTGCGGCTGCAGGCCGCCATATAGGTCCAGCAAAGCGCGGTGGCCCTTCTGATCCAGCAGGCCGCGCTCATCATGCTGGCCGTGAATTTCGACGAGGCTGGCGCCCACCTCTCTCAGCAGGGCAGCAGAGACGGGCTGATCGTTTATCCAGGCGCGACTGCCGCCATCCGCCTTTACGGTTCGTCGCAGGACAAGATCCTCGCTAGCCTCAACATCCTGCTGAACCAGAAGCTGGTTCGCAGGATGATCGACAGCGACATGAAAAGAGGCCGACACCTGTGCGCGATCGGCACCGCTGCGCACCAAGCCGCTATCTGCCCGCGCGCCCAGCGCCAGCCCCAGCGAATCCAGCAGGATCGACTTGCCTGCCCCCGTTTCCCCGGTCAGCACCGAAAGGCCGGTGCCGAATTCCAGATCGAGCTCCTGTATCAGAAGCACGTCGTCGATGGTCAGCGCCGTCAGCATGGGTGCTGTCTAGGGCAGAACAAAGCGGCAACCAAGAGGCAAGCGCCGCGCTAGAATTGCGGCAGGTCGGCGGGGGTGATCCAGCCAAAAGTATAGTTCAGCCACAATATGCCAAAGACGATCGCCGCAACCAGGCTGTTCCACAGCAATTTCTTCAGCAGCATGGGATGGGTGGGCGCGCTTTCCGCATGTCCCTTGCCGATTTCCTGACCTGCCTCCTCGCTCGTTTTCACTCCGAAGGGCAGGACCATGAAAAAGGTGACGGTCCAGATCAGAAAGTAGATGGCAAAGGCGCTGCCCAGTCCCATGGTGTCAAACCTCCAGAATATCGACCTTCGTTACGGGCTTCTTGCCGGTCCATTCGCGGGCGATCCGGCGTACGGAAACACGCACCGCCTCTGAAAGGGCATGTACCGGCTTGCCAGCGGTCTTTTTCACTGCCGCCTTGGCGGCGTCCTTGCAGTCTTCGATGAAGTCCTCGACCTCATCCTCGACGGGCACGCCCTGAATCTGGATGAGCGGGTCGGCGGCCAGCCTGCCGCCCTTCATGGCAAGCACGACGCCGATGAAACCGCCATGGGTCAGGCGCCGGCGTTCGACCATCGTCTGGCCGTCGGCGGGAACGATGACATCGCCATCGAGGACCAGTCGTCCATGTTCGACATGATCGATCACCTTTGGCGCACCGGGGGCCAGGCGGATGGCTGACCCATTGATCGGGACGATCTGCTGCGGAACGCCGACGCGCGCGGCAAGGCGCGCATGTTCTTCCATATGCCGCCGCTCACCATGAACGGGCACGGCGATTTGCGGACGGATCCAGCCGTACATCTTTTCCAGTTCGGGGACGCCGGGATGGCCCGACACATGGACATGTGCCTGACGCTCGGTAACAATGTGGACGCCCTGTTCCGCCAACGCATTCTGCACGACGCTGATGCCGACTTCGTTTCCGGGGATCTGCTTCGACGAATAGATGACCGTGTCGCCTTCCTGCAGCTGAATGCGGGCATGGCTGCGGTCGGAAATACGGCTTAGCGCGGCGCGCGGTTCGCCCTGTGTGCCGGTGGACAGGATCAGGACCTGATCGCGCGGCAGCTTCATGGCGTCGTCTTCGCGAATGGAGGTCGGAAAGTCCTTCAGATAGCCATTGGCCTTCGCGACCTCGACAATGCGGTGCAGCGACCTGCCCACCATGCACAGCTGGCGGCCCGTCGCCTTCGCGATGTCGCCGATCGTTTTCACCCGCGCCGCATTCGAGGCAAAGGTGGTGATCAGCACCCGGCCCGTCTGCTCCCGCACGACAGCTTCCAGACCCTCCCGGACGCCGGTTTCGCTGCCGCTCGCTTCCTTGTTGAAGACATTGGTGCTGTCACCGACCAGGGCGAGGATGCCTTCGTCGCCGATGGCGCTCAGTTCTGCAGGCGTCGTCGGCTCGCCCGTGACGGGGTTTTCGTCCAGTTTCCAGTCGCCGGTATGGAAAATCTTGCCATAGGGCGTGTCGATCAGCAGCGCATTACCCTCAAGGATGGAGTGGGCAAGCGGGACGTAGCGGCAATGGAACGGCCCAATTTCAACGCTGCCCTCATTCTCGATGATGTTCAGTTCGATCTCGTCCTCTATGCCCTCTTCCTGCAGCTTCTTGGCGATCAGCCCTGCTGTGAACGGCGTCGCGTAAAGGGGGACGTTGAGATCCTGAATCAGATAGGGGATGGCGCCGATATGATCCTCATGCGCGTGCGTCAGTACGACGCCCAGCAAATCCTTGCGGTGCTTTTCGATGAAAGTCAGGTCGGGAAGGACAAGCTCGACGCCCGGATAGCTGGGGTCGCCAAAGGTCATGCCCAGGTCGACCATGATCCATTTGCCGTCGCAGCCGTAGAGATTTACGTTCATGCCGATCTCTCCTGAGCCGCCAAGCGGCAGGAAGATCAGTTCTTTTTTAGGTTTCAAAAGGGATTCCTCTGTTCGATCAGCATCAGACCGCGCACGGTCAGGTCGGTATCGACCAGGCTGATCACATCTGTGTGTTTATCGAATATGGGAGCGAGGCCGCCGGTCGCAATGACCTTCATGTCGCGGCCCGCCTCTTGCTTCAGGCGTGTACATAGCCCTTCGATCAGGCCAATGTAACCATAGAAAATGCCGGACTGCATCGCGTCGACCGTTCCCTTGGCAAGGGCGCGGCCATTTTGCGGCGGCGCAACGGCCACGCGCGGCAACTGGGCAGAGGCGGAATAGAGCGCATCGACGGCCAGGTTGATACCCGGCGCAATAATGCCGCCAGAGTAACTGCCATTCAGAATGACATCGAACGTCGTCGCCGTACCGAAATCCAGCAGGATCAGGCCGTCGCCATGTTCGTGATAGGCCGCCGCGCTGTTCACCAGACGGTCGGCGCCTACCTCGGACGGATTCGGCACGTCGACGCCGATGCCCAGATCCAGGTCCTTTGTAACGATCCGCGGCTCCACGTTGAACCAGGTCTGCGCGAGCCGAACAAGGTTGAACAGCGTCGGCGGCACCACGCTGGCGATGATGATGCGGTTTACATCGCCGCGATTAATCCGGCGTCCGTCCGCGCTCGCCACCTCCATCAATTGCGACAGCCAGACCATATATTCGTCGCTCGTCCGCTGGGCGTGCGTCGAGATGCGCCAGCGGTGAAGGATCTCGCCCTCCTCCACAAGCGCGAAAACCGTGTTCGTATTGCCGACATCAATGGCAAGCAGCATGCCCGGTCATCCTTCCCGATTAGCAGACGCGTTCAAAGGGCGAGCGCAAAAACCTCGCCCGCGTGAATGGAGCGTACAGAACCGTCCGACAGCCTAAGCATGAGCGCACCCGCTTCGTCGATAGTTTCAAAGGTACCGGTCAGCGTCTCCGTACCCAGACGCGCCTCTATAACATCGCCCAGGTTCGCAGCGCGCGACAGCCATGCGGCCCGGGTCGCGGTAAATCCCTTCTGATGCCATTCAGACCGGCGACGGCCAAAGGCGGCGACGAGACATTCCGCCGCTTCGGCAAGGGGCGGGGCTGCGATGCCTGCTGCCGGAAAGGAGGTTGCGGGACGCTCCGTCGCCGCCGGGTGGTGCGACAGGTTCACACCCATGCCGACCACTACAGTACCGTCCTTGCCCTCGACCAGAATGCCGGCGCATTTTACGCCGTCCAGCAACAGGTCATTCGGCCATTTCAGCGCCAGACGCTCCGCCGCCACATATTGCGTGGCCATGTCGTGAAGCGACAGTGCCGCCACAAAGCTAAGCTGCTGCGGCGGGCCTTCGCCCGGCTGGGGACGCACCAGCGTCGACGTAAACAGATTGCCCGTGTCCGAGGTCCAGGCACGGCCCCGCCGCCCCCGGCCCGCCGTCTGCCGGTCGGCGCGCACCCACAGGCCGTCCGGTTCACCGCGCGCTGCTGCGCTGGCGATCCAGTCGTTGGTGCTGCCCACCTCTTCCAGGTGGATGAGCGTCAAAAGGCGAGCATCGCCTGTGCGGCGCCCTGGGCAGCCGGGACGATCAGCGGAATAGCCAGCATCCCTATGGGCGAGCAAAAGATCGCCGCCGCCGCCAGAACCACACCATTCACTCGGCTTTCGGAGGGGGCGAGCGGTGCGTTGGGCTCATCGAAATAGGCCAGCTTGATGATCCGCAGATAATAAAAGGCGCCGACAACCGATGTCACCACGCCGATCACGGCGAGGACATACATTTCGGATTCAATCGCCGCATTGAAGACGCTGAATTTCGGCCAAAAGCCCAGCAGCGGCGGAATGCCTGCCAGTGAGAACATGAAGATTGCCATGGCGGCGGCCATGCCCGGCCGACTTTTGGAAAGACCGGCAAGGCTGTCCATCGTGTCAAGCGGCCGTCCGCTCGCATCGCGCAGCCCCAAAACGACCAGGAACGCGCCGATCGTCATCGGCAGATAAACCGCCATATAGAACAGCACGGAGGACACTCCCGCAGCCGAAGCCGCGGCAAGGCCAATCAGCGCGAAGCCGATATTGTTGATCGAGGAATAGGCAAGCAGACGCTTGATCGATGTTTGTCCGATTGCGCCCACGGCGCCCAGGATCATCGACGCGACTGCCGCAAAGGCAATAATTTGCACCCATTCCCCAGCCATGCCGCCAAACGCATCCATGCAGACGCGAACCAGCAGACCCATGGCCGCCGCCTTGGGCGCACTGGCAAAAAAGGCTGCGACGGGCGTCGGGGCGCCTTCATAGACGTCCGGTGTCCACATGTGGAATGGAACAGCGCTGACCTTGAACGCCAGACCGGCAAGAATGAAGACAAGTCCGATGACGGTGCCAATGGACGGCGCCTCTATCAGAACGGCCTGCAATACGCGGAAATCCGTCGTGCCGTTGAAGCCATAGACCAGGCTGATGCCGTACAGCAGAATTCCCGATGCGAGCGCGCCGAGCACGAAATATTTCAGGCCTGCTTCCGATGAGCGCGCTTCATTGCGATGAAAGGCCGCGAGCACATAGGCCGCGAGGCTCTGCAGCTCCAGGCCAATATAAAGCGATAAAAGATCGGCTGCCGAAACCATCATCGACATGCCGAGCGCGCCCAGCATGATCAGCACCGGATATTCGAACTTGTCCGAACGCGCACGCACCAGATAGGGCAGCGCGATGATGCTGCACACGGCTGCGGCGGCAAAGATCAGAACCTTCAGAAAGGCGCTGTAATTGTCGGCGACGTACAAACCGTCAAATGCCACGCGGCTGGCCGGATCGTTCAACAGCGACAGGCCCGCAATGGCATAGATGATCACCGCGCCCCACGTCAGGCCATGAAGGCTTTTATTGCCGCGGAATACGCCCAGCATGAGAAGGACCATCGTCCCCGTCGCAAGGACCAGTTCCGGCGCCGCGATGCGGATTGAGTCGGCTAGCGGCTGCATCAGTGTGCCGTCCCTTCGCTGATCGGTGCCGGCGCGGCAGCGACCGGCCGGAGATTTGGATTCATCGTGACGACCTGCTGCGGTGCCTGCGCCGCGGCGAGCCGGGCGACGATGCGTTCTACAGGCGCCCTGACGGGGTCGATGAAGATATTCGGGGCAATGCCCATCCACAGCACGGCGATCGCAATGGGAACGAGCGTCGCATATTCGCGCAACGACAGGTCCTTCATCGTGCGCACCGCATCATTTGTGATGACGCCAAAGGCCACGCGGCGATACAGGTACAGCATATAGGCCGCGCCAAGAATGATGCCAGTGCAGATGATGAAGACCGCCCAGGTCGATGCCTGGAACGCGCCCAGCATGACCATGAATTCGCCGACAAAGCCGGAGGTGCCCGGCAGCCCGACGCCCGCCATGGTGAACAGCAGGAAGAAGATCGCATAGCGCGGCATCACATTGGCAACGCCGCCATATTTCGCGATCTCCCGCGTGTGGAGCCGGTCGTAGACAACGCCAACGCACAGGAATAGCGCACCAGATACCAGACCATGCGACAGCATGACGACGATGGAGCCCTCAATCGCCTGCGCGTTGAAGCCGAACAGGCCAACGGTGACAAACGCCATATGCGCGACGGATGAATAGGCGATCAGCTTCTTCATGTCGGTCTGCACCAGCGCGACAAGGCTGGTGTAGACGACGGCAACCATCGACAGTCCCCATACGAGCCAGGTCAGGTCGACACTGGCGTCCGGGAACATGGGCAGCGAGAAACGGATGAAGCCATAGCCACCCATTTTCAGGAGCACACCGGCCAGAATGACCGAGCCTGCGGTTGGCGCCTGCACGTGCGCATCGGGCAACCAGGTGTGGACCGGCCACATCGGCATCTTCACGGCGAAGCTGGCGAAGAATGCCAGCCACAGCCAGGTTTGCGCCGTCTCACTGAAATCATAGGTCAGCAGCGTCGGAATGTCCGTCGTTCCGGCAACCGACACCATGTACATCATGGCGAGCAGCATCAACACCGAACCGAGCAGCGTGTAGAGGAAGAATTTATAGCTGGCGTAGATACGCTCAACGCCGCCCCAGATACCGATGATCAGGTACATCGGGATCAGGCCGCCCTCGAACATCACATAAAACAGGAAAAGGTCGGTCGCCGCGAAGACGCCGATCATCAGCGCCTCCATCAACAGGAACGCCGCCATATATTCCGGCACGCGCGTCTTGATGCTTTCCCAGCTGGCAAGGATGCATATCGGCATCAGGAACACCGACAGCATGATCAGAACCAGACTGATGCCGTCAATGCCCAGCGCCCAACTGAAATAGGGCGCGAACAACGGCACATTTTCCTGATACTGGAAAGCTGCCGTCGAATTGTCGAAGCCTATCCACAGGATCAGGCCCAGCACGAACATGACGAGCGTGGTGCCAAGTGCGATCGTGCGTGCGAGGGCAGCGCGCGCGCCTTCCTCACCGGGAATGAACAACAAAGCCGCGCCCGCAAGCAGCGGCAACAGGATCATGATGGAAAGAATAGGCATGTCGGTTACGCCCCTCCCATCATTTGCGGCAGGAACCAGGCGGCCGCAGCGGCAAGACCGATCAGCATGACGAGAGCATAGGTATAAACATATCCGGATTGCAGGCTGCGTGCGACGCCAGAACCCCGCACGACAAGGCTGCTAAGCCCGTTCGGCCCGAAGCGGTCGATCGTACCCTGGTCGCCCCGCTTCCAGAACATGCGGCCCAGCCACATGGACGGGACGATGAAGACATAGTGGTACAGCTCGTCGAAATACCATTTGTGAGCGAGGAAATTATGCAGGCCGCGGAACTGCGCGACGAAGGCGGACGGTGCCTCTGGCCGGCGAATATAATTATTCCATGCGATGAAAAGGCCCAGCAGCATCACAATGAAGGGCGACAGTTTCACCCAGGCAGGAACATGATGCGCCGCCTCTGCAAGAGCGGGAGAAAACGCAATGCTGCCGCGCCAGAATTCCAGCGCTTCAGCGGGTTCGCCAAAGGCACCATGAAATGCAAAGCCGGCAAAGATCGCGCCCAGCGACAGAACCGCCAAGGGGATCAGCATGGACAGCGGGCTTTCGTGCGGATGATACCCACCCGTGCCCGTAGCAACGACCGGTTCGACCGGCGCATGAGGTGCGTGGCCGCTGTCCTCGGCCACTGGGTCGGCATGATCGCTGTCATGGTGATGGGCGATGTGCTCGCTGCCCGCCCAGCGCGGCTTGCCCCAGAAGGTCAGGAACATAAGTCGCCATGAATAGAAACTGGTCAGAAGCGCCGCGAGCACGCCAACAACGAAGGCGATGGTGCCCGCATCCGTGCCGGAGGCGAACGCGCTTTCGATGATCAGATCCTTCGAGAAGAAGCCTGCAAAGCCGAACAGCGTGAAGGGAATGCCAACGCCCGTGATCGCCACCGTGCCGATCAGCATTGCCCAGAAGGTGACCGGGATCTCCTTACGAAGGGCGCCATAATAGCGCATGTCCTGTTCGTGGTGCATGGCGTGGATGACCGAGCCTGCGGACAGGAACAGCAGCGCCTTGAAGAATGCGTGGGTCAAAAGGTGGAACATCGCCGCGCTGTAGGCACCGACGCCCGCGGCGAAGAACATGTACCCCAGCTGCGAACAGGTGGAATAAGCGATCACGCGCTTGATATCGTTTTGGACAGTGCCCACGGTGGCCGCGAACAACGCCGTTGCGGCGCCCACATAGGTCACGACGGTCAGGGCGGCGGGGGCCGCCTCGAACAGAGGGGACAGGCGGCAGACCATGAAAACGCCCGCCGTCACCATGGTCGCGGCGTGGATCAGCGCGGATACCGGCGTCGGGCCCTCCATGGCGTCCGGCAGCCAGGTGTGCAGACCCAACTGCGCCGACTTGCCCATCGCGCCGACGAACAGCAGCAAGCAGAGCGTCGTCAGAATATCGACTTGATACCCGAGGAATTCGAAGGTCTGCCTCTGCCATTCCGCAGCCGTGCCGTTGATCAGCGAAAGGTCGGTTGTGCCGAACACCAGGAACACGCCGAAAATGCCGAGCGAGAAGCCGAAATCGCCGACGCGGTTGACGACGAATGCCTTGATGGCGGCGGCGTTTGCGGAGGGTTTATGATACCAGAAACCGATCAACAGGTAGGAGGCGAGGCCGACCCCTTCCCAGCCGAAGAACATCTGCACCAGATTGTCCGCGGTCACCAGCATCAGCATCGCGAAGGTAAACAGGCTGAGATATGCGAAGAAGCGGGGCTGGTCGGGATCTTCCGCCATATACCCCCAGCTGTAGAGGTGAACGAGCGCCGAGACCGTCGTGATGACGATCAGCATGACGGCCGTCAGCGTATCGAGCCGAAGGCTCCAATTGACGATCAGGTCGCCCGAGCGAAACCATTCGAAAACGGGCTGGGTATAGCTGGTGTCGCCAAATCCCACCTGAAAGAACAGGATCCAGGACAGAATCGCGGAAATGAACAGCGCGCCGGTCGTCAGCGACTTCGCGACGCTATTGCCGAGAGCCCGATTGCCGAGGCCGGCGATGATCGCTGCGAGCAGCGGCAGAAAGACAATGATCTGAAGCATGTCAGGCGCGCGCCCCCGTCAGGCCCGCACAGGTAGCGCGGTTTGAAACCGCTTCCCCTGCGAGAAGATACCGGAACCGAATCCCGGCCTGCGCCGAAACGACGATGTGGCGATCGCAACGCATGTCCGTCATCACCCCTTCAACTGGTCGATCTGGTCGACGGCGATGGTGCCGCGATTGCGGAAATAAAGAACGAGAATGGCAAGGCCGATGGCGGCTTCACCGGCTGCGACGGTCAGGATGAACATCGCGAAGATCTGCCCCTTCAGGTCACCAAGGTAACTGGAAAAGGCCACCATATTGATATTCACCGCCAGCAGGATCAGTTCGATCGACATCAGAATGATGATGACGTTCTTGCGATTGAGAATAATGCCGATCACACCCAGCACGAACAGGATCGCCGCGACGACCAGATAATGGTTGAGACCGATCACAGCTCGACCCCCTGCCCGATGCCAGGCTTTGTAATGACGACTGCATCCTCTGGACGGCGGTTAACCTGATCGCCGATATTCTGCCGCTTGACGCCGCCACGCTGGCGATGGGTCAGGACGATGGCGCCGATCATGGCGGTCAGGAGGATCATGCCCGCTGCCTGGAAAACATAGACATAGCGCGTATAGATCAACGCGCCGAGCGCCTCCGTATTGGAAACCTGGGTAACGGTGGCGATGGCGGGTGCCAGCGGTTCGGCTGGAGACCCCATGACCACGGCTGCCGTCGCCGCGACGATCAGTTCGGCCGCCAGGACGCCCGCGAGGATCAGGCCGAACGGCAGATAGCTGACGAAGCCTTCCCGCAATTTCGAAAAATCGATGTCGAGCATCATGACCACGAACAGGAAAAGAACCGCGACCGCGCCGACATAAACGATGACCAGGATCATCGCCAGAAACTCCGCCCCCAGCATCAGGAACAGCCCCGCCGCGTTGAAAAAGGCGAGGATCAACCAGAGCACGCTGTGCACGGGATTTCTGGATAGGATCACGGCCGTCCCGCTCAGGAGGATGATCCCGGCCAGCATGTAGAAGATAATGGCTTCAACCATGCTGCGACTTCAGTCCTCTTCTCTATCGTTCTTCCCGGATGCGGCGGGAAATTCGCTCCCTCGCCTCTTCCGTGCTTTTCAGATTTGGAGATGGCTTCCGGTCTGCGCCGGGCCAGCCGCCCCCATGAATGGTGGCGCCCCTAACGGTAGGGCGCATCCGCCGCAAGATTCGCCGCCAGTGCTGGTTCCCAGCGCTCGCCATTTTCCAGCAGCTTTTGCTTGTCGTAGATCAGTTCTTCGCGCGTTTCCGTCGAATATTCGAAATTCGGCCCCTCGACGATGGCATCGACCGGGCACGCCTCCTGACAGAAGCCGCAATAGATGCACTTCGTCATATCGATGTCGTAGCGCGTTGTCCGGCGGCTGCCATCTTCGCGCGGTTCCGCCTCGATGGTGATTGCCTGCGCCGGGCACACAGCCTCGCACAGTTTGCAGGCGATGCAGCGTTCTTCACCATTGGCATAGCGCCGCAGGGCATGCTCGCCGCGAAAGCGCGGGCTGACCGGACCCTTTTCATAGGGATAGTTCAGCGTCGCCTTCGGCTTGAACATATATTTCAGTGTCAGCCCCATTCCCCGAATAAATTCGAGGAGCAGCAGCGATTTCGCGGCTTGTGCGAGACTCATGTGGAAAACCTGTCGGTGAAGAACATCAAATAGCCGGAGACGATGAAGACCCAGAACAGCGAGAGGGGCAGGAAAACCTTCCATCCCAGCCGCATCAGCTGGTCATAGCGGAAGCGCGGCACCGTGGCGAACACCCAGGCGAAGCAGAAGAACATGAAGCAGATCTTCAGGATCAGCCAGATCGCACCGGGAATATAATAAAGCGGTGCCCAGTCGATGGGCGGCAACCAGCCACCCAGGAACAGGACGCTCATCAGCGCACACATTAGCAGGATCGCCGCATATTCGCCCAGCCAGAACAGCGCAAAGGCCATGGACGAATATTCCGTCTGATAGCCGGCGACCAGTTCCGCCTCGGCCTCAGGAAGGTCGAACGGCGGCCGGTTCGTTTCCGCCAGCGCCGAGATGAAGAACATGATCGCCATCGGGAACAGCAGCGGATTGAACAGGTGCATGTTGACGATACCGAGGATCGTTCCCTTCTGGCTGAGCACGATGGCGTTCAGGTTGAACGACGATGCCCAGAGGACGACGCAGATGATGATGAAGCCGATGGAAACTTCATAGGAAACCATCTGAGCCGCCGAGCGCAAGCCACCCAGGAACGGATATTTACTGTTCGAGGCCCAGCCCGACATGATGATGCCGTAAACGCCGAGCGAGGAAACGGCGAAAATGTAGAGAATGCCGACATTGATATCCGCCAGAACCATCTCAGCACTGAACGGAATCACCGCCCAGCCCAGCAGCGCGACGGTGAACATGATGACCGGCGCCAGCAGGAAAACGCCCTTGTTCGCGCCGGCCGGGATGATGGTTTCCTTCAGGAATACCTTCAGACCGTCGGCAAAGCTCTGCAACAGGCCGAATGGCCCGACCACATTGGGGCCGCGCCGCATCTGGGCCGCGGCCCAGATCTTGCGGTCGGCATAGACGGCATAGGCGACGCCAATAAGGAGCGGCAGCACGATGGCCAGGATCAGGAGGATGTTCGCCAGCAAATAGCCGGCAATCGGCCCCAGGAAGCTGTTCTGGAAGGCTTCGGTCATTATTCCGCCGCCTCCCGCACGGTCTCGCCGTCGCCCAGGACGATGGCGGCACACTCCTGCATAACCTCCGAAGCACGCGCGACGGGGTTCGTCATATAGAAATTGTCGATGGCATAGGCGACCGGCGTATCGCCGATCGTGCCGGACGCCGAAATTTCAAAATCCGTCCACTCGGCAGCGGCAAGCGCCGTCCGGCCGAGATGCGCCCACTCGCCCGCGATGCGCTCACGCAAGGCATCGTGATCGTCATAGGGCAGCGTCTGCCCCAGAACATCGGACAGGGCGCGCAGGATTGCCCAGTCTTCGCGCGCGTCGCCCGGCGGGAACACGGCGCGCAGGGATCGCTGCACACGGCCCTCCATATTGACATAGGTACCGGATTTTTCCGCAAAACTTGCGGCCGGCAGGATCACGTCGGCGACATGGGCGCCGCGATCGCCATGATGTCCGATATAGACTTTGAACACACCGGGCAGTGGCCCGGTATCAATCTCGTCCGCGCCGTGCAGGAACAGCGCCTTCAGCGTACCATTCTCCGCCTCGGTCAGCATGGCATCCACACCGCCCTTGCTGGTAAAACCGATGTCGAGGCCGCCGACGCGCGACGCCGCAGTGTGCAGCACGCCAAACCCCGTCCATCCATCACGCACCGCATTCACATTTGTCGCCAGCTTCTGCGCTGCGCCCAGAACTGCCGCCCCATCGGCGCGGGCAAAGGCGCCCGGGCCAACGATGATCGCGGGACGTTCAGCGCCCTTCAGCGCCTCCATCACTGCCGCCGGAAGGTTGCCGACCTGCGTCAGGTCCGTGCCGAGGAATTCAACCGGATAGGTCAGGTCGATGTCGGGGCCGATGGAATAAGCCTTTGCGCGACCCCTGCGAACCGCCTTCCGGATGCGGGTGTTAACAAGCGGCGCCTCCCAGCGGGGATTGGTGCCAATCAGCAGCACGACATCCGCCGTTTCCAAATTGGCAATGCCGACATTGAACAAATAGCTTGCCCGTGCGCCGCTGATCTCGCCGCCCAGCTGGGCGCCGTCCTGGCGGCAATCGTGGCGGCTCGATCCCAGTTTCCCCAGCAAATCCTTCATGGCCACCATGCTCTCAACGTCGAGCAGGTCGCCGGCTATCGCGCCGATCTGATCGCCGGAAAGACCGGAAAGTCCCGCCTCCACCGCAGCAAAGGCCTGGTTCCAGGTCGCCCGCTTCAGCTTGCCATTTTCGCGCACATAAGGCGTGTCCAGACGGCGTTTCATCAGGCCGAGGGGGCCATAGCGGCTCTTGTCCGAAATCCACTCTTCGTTGATGTCGTCATTGACGCGCGGCAGTACGCGCAGGATCTGCGGCCCGCGCGCGTCGTAGCGGACGTTGGAGCCGACGGCGTCCATCACATCCACGCCGTTTGTCTTCACCAACTCCCAGGGCCGCGCCTCGAACGCATAGGGTTTCGACGTCAGCGCACCCACCGGACACAGGTCGATGACATTGCCGGACAGTTCCGACGTCGCCGCCTTTTCCAGATAGGTGGTGATCTGCATGTTTTCGCCGCGACCGACCGCGCCAATTTCTTCAACGCCGGCGACTTCTTCGGCAAAGCGCACGCAGCGGGTGCAGTGGATGCAGCGCGTCATCACCGTCTTGATGATCGGACCCATATATTTTTCTGTGACGGCGCGCTTATTCTCCTGATAGCGAGAACGCCCGCGCCCGTAATTCAGCGCCTGATCCTGCAGGTCGCACTCACCGCCCTGATCGCAGATCGGACAGTCGAGCGGATGGTTGATCAGCAGGAACTCCATGACGCCTTCGCGCGCCTTCTTCGTCGTCGCGCTATCCGTCTTGATCACCTGCCCATCCGCGGCCGGCATCGCGCAAGAGGCGATGGGCTTGGGCGATTTCTCCATTTCCACCAGGCACATGCGGCAATTACCGGCAATGGACAGCCGCTCGTGGTAGCAGAAGCGGGGAATTTCCTTCCCTGCCATCTCGCACGCCTGCAACACGGTTGCGCCGGCCGGAACCTCGACCTCGATACCGTCAACGGTAAGCTTAGGCATCGGTACGCCCCTTCGCCTTGCGAGCGGCCTTGCGCTCCGCTTTTTTCTGGGCCTTCAGACGTGCGGCGTGATCCGCATTCATCCAGCCATTGGATTCATTGCTGTGACGGGAATCATCGGAGGGGAACAGCACGCGGAAGGCGGCCAGGCCAACGACCGTGATTCCCGCAACGCCCAAGATAACGGGATGCGCCATTATTCCGCCGCCTCCAGCATCGCCTCTCCGCGATAATCGCGGATGCGGCGCTCCAGTTCCGGGCGGAAATGGCGGATAAGTCCCTGGATAGGCCAGGCCGCCGCGTCGCCCAAGGCGCAGATCGTGTGCCCCTCAACCTCTTTCGTCACGTCGTGCAGCATGTCGATTTCTTCGATTTCGGCCTGACCGGTGACGAGGCGCTCCATCACGCGCCACATCCAACCCGTGCCTTCGCGGCATGGCGTGCACTGACCGCAGCTTTCATGCTTGTAGAAATAGCTGATACGGCTGATCGCGCGCACGATGTCCGTGGATTTATCCATGACGATGATCGCAGCCGTGCCAAGGCCGGAGCCCTGTTCGCGCAGACCGTCAAAATCCATCGGACAATCCATGATGTCCTTTGCAGGAACCAGCGGCACCGACGACCCGCCAGGGATCACTGCCAGCAGATTGCCCCAGCCCCCCGTAATGCCGCCGCAATGCTTTTCGATCAGGTCGCGAAACGGAATCGACATCGCCTCTTCGACAACGCAGGGGCGCTCGACATGACCGGAAATCTGAAAAAGCTTCGTGCCCTTATTATTCTCCCGCCCAAAGCTTGAGAACCACTCGGCGCCGCGCCGCAGGATGGTGGGCGTGACCGCGATACTTTCCACGTTGTTGACCGTCGTCGGCATACCGTAAAGTCCGGCGCCCGCGGGAAAAGGCGGCTTCAGGCGTGGCTGGCCCTTCTTGCCTTCAAGGCTTTCGATCATCGCGGTCTCTTCGCCGCAAATATAGGCACCGGCGCCGCGATGCAGATAAACATCGCAGTCATAACCGGACTTGCAGGCATTCTTGCCGATCAGGCCCGCATCATAAGCCTCGTTAATCGCGGCCTGCATTGCCTGCGCCTCGCGAATATATTCGCCGCGAATATAAATATAGGCCGCGCTCGCCCGCATCGCGAAGCAGGCGACCAGCGCCCCCTCCAGCAATTTATGCGGATCGTGCCGCAGGATTTCGCGATCCTTGCACGATCCAGGTTCGGATTCATCGGCATTGATAACCAGATAGGAGGGCCGCTCCGGTGTCGGCTCCTTCGGCATGAAGGACCATTTGACCCCGGTCGGGAAGCCGGCGCCGCCACGCCCGCGCAGGCCGGACGCCTTGATCGCATCGACGATCGCATCCTGGCCCATCGCCAGCAGCTTCTTCGTATCGTCCCAATCACCGCGCTTCCTCGCCGCATCCAGTCCGGGAGACTGGAATCCGTAAAGGTTGGTAAAGATGCGGTCCTTGTCTTCAAGGAAGGTCATGCGCCAACTCCGAAAATGAAAAGCGCAGCTGCGGCCAGAATAACGAGAAGCGCGATCGTCTTCGCAGCCCCCTTCAACAGTTTCCAGACGAGCAGGACAGCCAAAAGTGCGACAACGATGGTGACAACATCGCTCATGCGGCAAACTCGTGCAGGCTGGTCACACCGCCCACGGGCTCGGATGACCGGCGGCCGACTTGCGACCCCGGCTTCGGCTGCTCTCCGGCGGCCAGCGCATCGATGACGCGCGCCGTGCTCTCCGCATCCAGATCCTCATAATTATCGTCGTTGATCTGCAGCATGGGCGCGTTGGCGCAATTGCCCATGCATTCAACCTCGGTCAGCGTGAACAGCCCATCGGGGGTCGTCTTGCCCTTGTGGATACCTTTTTCGTTCAGGATCCGCATGACATCGTCCGATCCGCGCAACATGCAGGGCGTCGTACCGCACAGTTGGACGTGAAATTTGCCCACGGGTGCAAGGTTGTACATCGTGTAGAAGGTCGCGACCTCGTACACTCTCATGTACGGCATTTCCAACTGGTTCGCGACATATTCGATGACCGGAATCGGCAGCCACCCTTGAGTATCGGTCTGCGCGCCAATCTGGCGTTGCGCCAGGTCGAGCAACGGCATCACGGCAGATGCCTGGCGCCCCGCCGGATACTTCGCGATGTGCGCCCTTGCCGTTTCCGCATTCTCGTCCGTCCAGCGAAAGCCGTCAAAGGCCCTGTGATCCGGCCGGTCCGGAGCCAGGTCGTGCGTGTGGGCAACGCTGGAATAGGTTGCAGATGTCATTCGGGTCGATTCCGTAATTTCGCGTCAATGCCCGGCGCCGATAGCGGGCGGTGCCGGCGTTTGGCGCCGCCCTAACGTCTGATCGCGCAGACGTCCATGTTTAAGAAGTCCGAACATAGTCTGCCGGTTGGGATATCCTGCCGCAACGGCCGCCTTCAGATGGCCTTGAGGTCGCCGGCTGTCAACGCGGAAGGCGTGTTGCCCGTATTCGGCTCGCCCGCACGGTCCATCAACAGGACATGACACTCCGCCTCCGCCCGCGGGCGATGTTCGACCCCGGCGGGCACGATGATGGCGTCACCCTGTTGCAGCCTTTGGGATCCGTCCCGAAAATCAATGTACATGACGCCCTGAATGACCAGAAACAGCTCATCCGTCGCATCGTGAGCGTGCCAGCTGAATTCGCCGGATAGTTTCACGACGCGCAGCTCGCTGTCATTATAGCGGCCGACGATACGTGGGTTCCAATGATCGGAAAAGCTCGCCAGCTTATCCGCTAGACGAATGGCCAGGGGCGCGCTCACGCCGTCTGGCGCAGATTGACGCCCGCAACGCAATTCAGCCGATCATTGTCATAAAGGCGCAAGGCCCAGTCCGTTTGCAACATGGCCTCGTCCCCGCCAATGGCGCGCGAAAGGATGGTCACGGTCGCGCGGTTGCGGTCGATGGCGGAGATATCGGTGGCGACGCCCGCGCGCTCACCCAGCCGCCGGTTCACGTCGCGGCGGAACGCAGTCAGCCCTTCACCTTCCACTGGAACGCCATCGTGCCGCAGGACGAAGTCATCGCAAATATCCATGCTGGCCGTCATACCGCCGCGCCCGATGGCGCTCATGGCGGCAAGCGGCCCGCGAAAGGCGGGGGGAACATCGCGAAGGGCTATACCCGTGTCGGCATATCGGGCCGGGCCGGGTTCCGCATTGTCACAGGCCGCGAGAGCCATGCTTCCGAATAATACCGCCGAAATTACCGGTCGCATTCGCCAAACACGATGTCGAGGCTGCCCAGCACGGCAGGCGCATCGGCCAGCATGTGTCCCTTACACAGGAACTCCATCGCCTGAAGGTGGGAAAAGGCCGTTGGCCTGATCTTGCAGCGATAGGGTTTGTTCGAGCCGTCGGAAACGAGATAGATGCCGAACTCGCCCTTGGGGCTTTCCGTGCCGACGTAAACCTCGCCCTTGGGGACGTGGAAGCCCTCGGTATAGAGCTTGAAGTGGTTGATCAGCGCTTCCATCGACCGCTTCATCTCGCCCCGTTTCGGCGGACTGATCTTTGGATTCGACGACATCACCGGACCTTCCGGCAGTTCGGCGATGCACTGCTTCACGATTTTCAGGCTCTCGCGCATTTCCTGCATGCGTACCATGAACCGGTCATAGCAGTCGCCCTGTGTACCGATCGGAACGTCAAATTCCATCCGATCATAGACGTCATAGGGCTGCGATTTTCTGAGGTCCCAGGCGACGCCGGAGGCGCGCAGGCAGGGGCCTGAAAAACCATACGCGATGGCATCGTCCCTGCTGATCATGCCAATGCCGACATTGCGCTGCTTGAAGATGCGGTTGCCCACAACCAGCGTCTCGAAGTCCTTCAGAACTTGAGGGAAGCGATCGGCCCAATCGGCGATATCCGCGATCAGCGCGGGCGGCACATCCTGGTGCACGCCGCCGGGACGGAAGTAGGCTGCGTGAAAACGCGCGCCCGATGCGCGTTCATAAAATTCGCAGATATGTTCGCGCTCTTCGAACAGCCACAGCATCGGCGTCATCGCGCCAACGTCCATCGCATGCGCGGTCGTGTTCATGATGTGGTTGGTGATGCGCGTCAGTTCCGCGAACAGGACCCGCAGATATTGCGCCCGGATCGGCACCTCCAGATCCAGCAGCTTTTCGATGGCCAGCACATAGCTGTGCTCCATGCACATCGGTGACACGTAATCCAGGCGGTCCATATAGGGCAGCGCCTGCAAATAGGTTTTATATTCGATCAGCTTTTCGGTGCCGCGATGCAGCAGGCCGATATGCGGGTCTACCCGCTCGATGATTTCGCCGTCCATTTCCATGATCAGGCGCAGAACGCCGTGGGCAGCAGGATGCTGCGGCCCGAAATTCATGGAATAATTCTGAATCTCGACGTCACCCTCCGTGGGGTCGCCCGTCTCGGTATCAAACGTCACGGTGCCGACGTTGGGATCGTCCTCGGCCGCTGTCTTTTCGAGAAGCGTCGCGTCGTCGCTCACGTCTGTTCCTCCGCCTTCTCGTCACCGGGAAGGTTGTAGATATTATAGTCCGGCCCCTCCCAAGGGCTCTCGAAATCGAACGTACGGAAATCCTGCTGCAGCTTGACGGGTTCGTAAACGACCCGCTTCTGCTCCTCGGACCATCGCAATTCGACATAGCCGGTCAGCGGGAAATCCTTGCGGAAAGGATGACCGGAAAAGCCGTAGTCGGTCAGGATGCGGCGATGGTCGGGGTGCCCCTCGAACATTACACCGTAAAGGTCCCATACCTCTCGCTCCAACCAGTTCGCGACCGGCCAAAGGCTTGTCATGGAGGGCACGGGCGTCTTTTCGTTCGTGGAGACCTTAACGCGCACGCGCGCATTCTTGGTCAGCGACAGCAGGTGGTAATTCACCTCAAACCGCTCCGCGTGCTCCGGAAAATCGCAGCCCGCAATCTCAATCAATTGCTGGAACTGATGCTCGTCGCGCAGCGCCTTCATTGTCGCGTACAGATCCTCACGCGTGACGATCAGGGTCGTCTCCCCGCGATGTTCGACCACTTCCGCCGCACCGAAGTGCGATGCCAGATCGCCGGCAGGATTCATCTTCGGCGCAGAATGGATCACCGTTCGAACGTCCCTACGCGGCGGATTTTGCGTTGCAGCGCCATGATGCCGTACAGCAACGCCTCTGCACTCGGCGGACAACCGGGCACGTAGATGTCGACGGGCACGATACGATCGCAACCGCGCACGACCGAATAGCTATAATGATAATAGCCTCCGCCATTGGCGCACGAGCCCATAGAGATCACGTAGCGCGGCTCTGGCATCTGGTCGTACAGGCGACGCAAAGCGGGCGCCATCTTGTTGCACAGCGTACCGGCGACGATCATCACGTCCGACTGGCGCGGGCTGGCGCGCGGCGCCGCGCCGAAGCGCTCCATGTCATAGCGCGGCATATTGGTGTGCATCATCTCAACACCGCAGCAGGCCAGGCCGAATGTCATCCACCACAGCGACCCCGTGCGCGCCCAGTTGAACAGATCTTCCGTGGTGGTGGTCAGGAACCCCTTATTGTCCAGCTCACTTTTCACATCCTCGACAAACTGGTCGTGCGGAATGACATGCTGATCTTCGGGAACGCGAATGACCGGTGCGTCTACTCCCATTCCAGCGCTCCCTTCTTCCACTCATAAATGAACCCGATGGTCAGGATCCCCAGGAACACCATCATCGACGCCCAGCCAAAGACGCCCGTCACGCCCAGCGACACTGCCCAGGGGAACAGAAACGCGACCTCCAGATCGAAAATGATGAACAGGATCGACACCAGGTAGAAGCGCACATCGAATTGCCGCCGCGCATCCTCGAATGCCGGAAAGCCGCATTCATATTCGGCCAGCTTTGCATCATAGGGGCGGTTCGTGCCGGTCAGATTGCTGACCAGCACCGGCAGACCGACGAACACGCAGGACAGCGCGACGGCGATACCGAGGAATATGAGGATCGGCAGATATTCCGCCGCGACCGAGGCCATGGATTCACTTTCGATTTTTCAGGCTGGCCCGCTAATAGAAGGCCATGGCTATAGGTGCAAGGATGGGGTTGCCACCGCGCGGGATCAAGGCTCAGCCCTTACGCAGCGCCCCGGCGACCAGCTTGTGCAGCTTCGAATGCAGCGCGCCGTTGGCGGCAACGATCTCACCCTCCATCACCTTGGCGTCGCCGCCGCGATAGTCGGTGACAAAGCCGCCGGCCTCCCGCACCAGCAAGACGCCCGCCGCAACATCCCAGATGCTCAAATCCTTTTCCCAGAAGCCTTCATAGCGTCCGGCGGCCACCCAGGCGAGGTCAAGCGCGGCACTGCCAAAACGGCGAATGCCGGCAACTTCCGGGGCGACGGCATTCACCTGCCGGTCCCACACCGAAAAATCACCATGCCCGCGATAGGGAATGCCGGTCGCGATCAGCGCTTCGCCGAGGTCGCGGCGCGCGGAAACACGCATGCGGCGGTTATGCAAGAAGGCGCCCTTGCCGCGCTCGGCCCAGAAGAACTCGTCCGTCAGCGGCTGATAGACGCAGCCCGCAACGATCTCGCCCCTGATTTCGGCGGCAATGGAAATTGCAAAATGCGGGATCGAGTGCAGGAAGTTGGACGTGCCGTCGATGGGATCGATGATCCAGCGCGGCTCCCCCTCCTTGCCTTCGATAATGCCGCGTTCCTCCAGCACGAATCCCCATTCGGGCCGCGACTGCTGCAGGATCTCGACAATCGTATCCTCTGCCTCACGATCGGCATTGGACACGAAATCGGACGGCCCCTTGCGGCTGACCTGCAATTGCGAAATCTCACCGAAATCGCGACGCAGTTTCGGCGCAGCCTTGCGCGCCGCCTTGTCCATGACGGTAACGAGTGCGGGACGTGCGGGCACTTATTCTGCCGGGGGCGTCTGTGACGGATCACGCGCGCCGCAGATCGCGGCGAGGGCGACCAGGCGCTTATTATGATCGTCGGCGGCGATATCCGCCTGCTCTGTGGCGGCGGTCAGCGCCTTGCTGATCTCGCCCAGCGGGGCCTGATACATGCAACCGAACAGCGCGCTTTTGACCGGGCCGGGCACCTGCTCGGAATTGAGGGCGCTCGCGATAAGGGAAAATGTTGCCGTCGCCGCCTCGACCTCGGCCTTTGTCGGCTGTGTCGGCTGTGTCGGCGTGGCTTCCTGCGCGGCTGCCGGAGCGGACAACACGGCAAGGGCGATTAAGGATATCAGGGGTTTGCGCATCATTCAGCCCTCTTAACATATTCGTTTGACGTGGTGTCGACCACGACGCGGGTGCCGGTGGTAATATGCGGCGGCACCATGATGCGGACGCCATTGTCCAGCACGGCCGGCTTATAGCTGGAGGAGGCCGTCTGCCCCTTCACCACTGCATCCGCCTCGACGATTTCGGCTTCGACCTGCTCCGGCAATTGGACCGACAATGGCCGTTCCTCGTACATTTCCAGCATGACCTGCATGCCATCCTGCAGATAAGCGGCCTGGTCACCCAGAAGGTCGGTCGGCAAGGTCACCTGCTCATAGGTTTCCGTATCCATGAAGGTCAGCATGTCGCCCTCTGCATAGAGATACTGAAAGTCCTTCGTATCCAGACGTACCTTCTCGACAGTCTCCGAAGAACGGAAGCGGTTATTTGTCTTCCGCCCGTCGATCAGATTCTTCATTTCCACCTGCATATAGGCGCCGCCCTTGCCGGGCTGCGTATGCTGGATCTTCACGGCGCGCCACAGGCCGCCCTCAAACTCGATGATATTGCCCGGACGAATGTCCACGCCGGAGATTTTCATGGGGTCACCTGAATGTTGGAGATATGGCGCCGCCTTATCAGGCCGCCCGGTCCGCCTCAAGCAGCCCTGCGAACGCACGAATTGCCGACGCCGGGCCATCCGCCGCATTCCAGACCGAGCCGCTGACAGCAAGGAAATCCGCGCCGCCCTCGATCAGCGGTCCGGCATTGCCCGGCGTTATGCCGCCGATGGCAACACAGGGAACCTCGCTGATCGTGGTCCACCAGCCCAGCAATGACGGATCCGGCCGGTGTGCGGTCTCCTTGGTCGCCGTATCGTAAAACGCGCCAAAGGCGACATAGTCGGCACCCTGATCGCCCGCCTCCAGGGCAAGGTGCCGGCTGGCATGACAGGTAACGCCGATCTGAGCCTCATGACCCAGCAAGGTGCGAGCCTCGGCAACGCTGCCATCGCCCTGCCCCAGATGCACGCCGTCCGCCTCCAGGCTGGATGCCAAATCCGCACGATCGTTGATGATCAGCGCGACATCATAAGCCTGCAGGATGGGTTTCAGCACGCCCCCGGCGCGCAGGATTTCCATGTCGCTGGCGCCCTTCAGACGCAGCTGGAACGCGGCCACCGGTCCCGCATCCAGCGCCGCCTTCAAAACCTCCGGAAAGCCGGGATCGTAAGCAGGGGGAGAAATCAGGTACAGCTGACAGGGCGGCCGGCCCTCGCCGCCCTTGTTCTTCATCGCGCCGCCAAAGCGGTCGGCAAATGCCGGGTCCAACTCCACGGCCGTCATTTCAGGCGGATCCCGCCATCAGCGCTCCACGGACACGACCAGTGGAGCGCATAGAGCGGCAGAGGAGTGACCGGGATCACTTAAACTCCGTTCGCGACTGAAGCGGAATAGATCTGATCGATAGCGCCCGAAAGTGTGCGGTCGAATTCCCCGTCATCCATCTGGTGCCGCAGATCCTGCAACAGGCCGCGGCTGAAGCTGGCGATCATGCCGCGGTTCTTGGCCAGGTTGGCGCACGCCTCGTCCTGAGAGAAACCGCCGGACAGTGCCACGACGCGCGCGACGCGAGGATGCGCAACCAGCGGCGCATAGAGGTCGGGAGTGGCCGGAATGGAAAGTTTCAGCATAACGCGGCGGCCATCCGGCAGCGCATCAAGCGCGCGGGTCAGTTCCTTCAGCAGGATCTTGTCACACTCTGCGCGCGTATCGCTCTTGATGTTCACCTCTGGCTCGACGATCGGCATCAGCCCCTTGTCGATGATCCGGTTCGCAACCTCGAACTGTTGATCGACGATGGCGGCAATGCCCTTTTCATCGGCGCTGTTGATGACGGACCGCATTTTCGTTCCAAAGACGCCCTTCGCCTTCGCGCGGTCCAGCAGATCCTCCAGGCCGGGATTGGGCTTCATCAGCTGAACGCCGTCCGCCTCGTCCTCCAGGCCCTTGTCGATCTTCAGGAACGGCACGACGCCGCGTTCCCACAGCAATGTAGGAAGGGGCTTGCCATCCGCATCGCCGTCCATCGTCTTTTCGAACAGGATCGCACCCAGCACCTTCTGGCCGGAAAAGCACGGCGCGGTGACGATGCGGCTGCGCATCTGGTGGATCAAATCGAACATTTCGTCCTCGGTGGACCAGGCGTCCTCCTCCAGACCATAGCCCTTCAGCGCCTTTGGCGTGGACCCGCCACTCTGGTCGAGCGCGGCGATAAAGCCTGCGCCGCCGACAATCTGCGCCATCATGATCGGGTCGTGCATCGAATCTGTCTCCGGGGTTGCCGTGCTAAGTTCCCGGCGCCTCTACCTAACTGTCCGACGGACGGCAACGGAATGAGTCGCAGGACAACGCGTGGACTCGCGCGCGCCCGCCGTTTTTGCTATGATGG
Source organism: Pacificimonas sp. ICDLI1SI03 (assembly GCF_054740865.1). Taxonomy (NCBI): domain Bacteria; kingdom Pseudomonadati; phylum Pseudomonadota; class Alphaproteobacteria; order Sphingomonadales; family Sphingosinicellaceae; genus Pacificimonas; species Pacificimonas sp. ICDLI1SI03. Next base: position 415,638 of record NZ_JBSQAU010000001.1, on the reverse strand, counting down.
CCAGACAGCAATCCCCAGGGAGAGTCGCCATGAAGCGCGCTCTGACATCCTTTTGTGCTGTTGCGTTTGCCTTTGTTCCCGTTACCGCTCACGCCGTCACCATCGTCGGCGGCACAATCGAAACCGCAGGAAATGCGGGTACCGTGGACCTTGTCTTTTTTCGGACCGAAGCCGCCGGGACCAGTGATATCGGATTCGTGGCCCGCTGCGGTCTGTGCGACGTCATCACTGACGAAGCGGTCGGGATGAACCTTTACGAGGTTACTGCGGGCGGCGCGCCCGGCGCCCTGATCGCGAGCCTGCCCGGCATGCCGAATGAAAATTTCGTCGGTTTCGACGATATTCTGCTTGCCATGGGCAATTTCGTGGTTGCGGTGGGCTCCTACGAACTCATAGCGGGCGAACTGCCGCCGCTTCAGCTCGATACGAATATAACGCGCAGCTTCTCATATGAGGTTTCCTTCACGGGGCAGGCCGATGGCGGGGTCTATTGCACCATAGAAGGGAATCTGGACGGGTCGGTGGGGGTCAATAAGTCCAACGCCAGTGAACTTTGCGTCCTGCCCGACGCCGCAGTATCGGCGCCAGGGACCATCGGATTGTTCGGCCTTGCCCTCGCCTTCGCGATACCCGCCGTCGCCTATCGGCGAGCGCGGGCATAGGACGCGCAACAAGGATGAGAATGCAGACGGCGGCTTAGCCGCCCACGACCATCACCCAATAGGGTTCGGCATCGTCGCTGCATGCGCGTCCGAAACCGACATCGTCCGCGCCATCGACCAACAATGCCTTCAAATGCGGGGGACTGTCACGCCACGCCCGAACGACATGCGGCACGTCGCGCTGATTATAGGCAATATTCTCGGCCAGCGGAAAGGCGTCATAGCCGCGGCGCTCCGCCCGGATATCGAAGGTCGCGCCATCATTGCCCTCATGCGACAGGCGTTTCATGGCCGCGATGTCGCGTGCATGATCAAAGGCAGATTCGCTCAGGGAGCCGTCGGTCGCCAGCGCGCTCAAACCATGATGCGCACGCAGGCGATTGACCTCCGCCGTCAGCGACTGAAGGTCATCGCCAGATAGGGCGCACTGCGCGGCCTGATCGTTCATGCGGTCGGTGATCGTGGAATGCGCGACGGACGCAGCGCTCATGCAGGCCATCGCCGATAAAATTGCAGGAATGCGCGCAAGATTCACCATGCGCCACTATTGCGCGCGCGTGTTTAACGTCCGCCTAGGATTCAGCCTTAACCGCTATGGTTGACGCTGCCTAAAGACAAAGGGCTGATGGTCGGGATCAGGCGCTCAGGGCGACGACGCCCGGCAGGTCCTTGCCTTCCATCCATTCCAGAAACGCACCGCCAGCCGTCGACACGAAACTGAAATCATCGGCAACGCCCGCATGGTTAAGGGCGGCAACTGTATCGCCACCGCCCGCGACCGACACGAGGGATCCGTCACGGGTCAAGGCCGCCGCCGTCCTCGCCAACCCAACCGTAGCGCGGTCGAATGGCTCGATCTCAAACGCGCCCAGTGGTCCGTTCCACACCAATGTGCGACAGTTCTTCAGCACATCCGCCAGTGCTTCGACCGCCGCCGGGCCGATGTCCAGGATCATTTCATCCTCGGCAACTTCATGGACATTGACGGTGCGATTATCGGCATTGGCGGCAAATTCGCGTGCGCACACGACATCATAGGGCAAATGCACGGTACAGCCGGCGGCATCGGCGCTGGCAAGAATGCTCAGCGCCGTGTCCGTCAGGTCATGTTCGCACAGGCTCTTGCCGACATCGACGCCCTTTGCCGCCAGGAAGGTATTCGCCATGCCGCCACCGATGATCAGATGATCGACCTTTGCGACCAAATTGGTCAGCACGTCCAGCTTGGTCGATACCTTTGCACCACCAACAACCGCCGCGACAGGACGTTCGGGGTCACCCAGTGCCGCTTCCAGCGCCTTCAGTTCCGCCTCCATGGCCCGCCCGGCATAGGCAGGAAGCAGGCGCGCCAGACCCTCGGTCGACACATGGGCGCGATGCGTGGTGGAAAAGGCGTCGCTGACGTAGATATCGCCCAGCGCCGCAATCTTTTTCGCCAGTTCCGGGTCGTTCTTCGTTTCGCCCGGATTGAAGCGCGTATTTTCCAGCACGGCAATATCGCCAGCGGCCATCAGGCCGACCATCTGCTCTGCCGCATCGCCATATGTATCGGTGATAAAAGTCACCGGGCGGCCCAGAACCTTTTCCAGCGCACTTGAGATCGGCGACAGGCTCAGCATCGGATCTTCGCCCTTGGGCCGCCCGAAATGCGACAGTACCAGAACCTTCGCGCCCTTGTCTGCGAGTTCCGTCAGCGTGGGAATGGCGGCGCGCAGGCGGGTGTCATCGCTGACATTCCCTTCCTGCATCGGCACATTCAGATCGCAACGAACGAGCGCAACCTTGCCGTTCAGATCGTCAAGGTCGTCCAGGGTCCTGAAGTTGGCCATTCCATCTCTCTCAAAAGTTCGCAGTTTGCGAAAAGACCGGCACATCCGAATAGCCGCGCGCCTATGGCGTCCCGCCCAAGCGAAAACAGCGCATTCCAGCAGGCTGCCGTGCCAATTTCATAAGGCCATGCTGATGGCTGCGGGGTTCTGACTGCGTCCGTAGAAACGGCCTAGTGTCCAAAACCCCGCCGGCGCTGATCAGAAGCTCGACATCACCTTGGCGGTGTCGATCATGCGGTTTGAGAAGCCCCATTCATTGTCGTACCAGCTGACGACGCGGGCCAGCTTGCCTTCCATGACCGCGGTTTCCAGGCTGTCGACGGTGGAGCTGGCCGGATAATGGTTGAAGTCGCTGCTGACGAGCGGCTCGTCGGTGTAGTCCAGCACGCCCTTCATTGCGCCCTCGGCTGCTGCCTTCAGCGCATTGTTCAGCTCGTCCTTGCTGGTGTCGCGCTTGGGCGTGAAGACCAGATCGATCAGGCTGACGTTCGGCGTCGGCACGCGGACAGAGCTGCCGTCCAGCTTGCCGTTCAGTTCCGGCAGGACCAGGCCAACCGCGCGCGCAGCGCCCGTCGTCGTCGGGATCATGTTCTGCGCGCCGGCACGGGCACGGCGCATGTCGCTGTGCATCTGGTCCAGCATGCGCTGATCGTTGGTATAGCTGTGGATCGTCGTCATGAAGCCGCGCTCGATACCGACGGTTTCGTGCAGGACCTTCGCAACCGGCGCCAGGCAATTCGTGGTGCAGCTGGCGTTGGAAACGACGATGTCGTCCGCCGTCAGCGTGTCATGGTTGACGCCATAGACGATGGTCTTGTCGACGCCGCCTGCGGGGGCAGAGATCAGGACGCGCTTCGCGCCTGCGTCCAGGTGTGGGCTTGCGGCATCTTTCGACTGGAAGAAGCCGGTGCATTCCAGAACGAGTTCGACGCCCATCGCCTTGTGCGGCAGGTTGCCCGGCTCACGCTCCTTCGTGACGGCGATCTTCTTGCCGTTCACCGTGATGCTGTCACCGTCTGAGGTGACTTCGCCGGGGAAACGGCCATGCGTCGAATCATATTTGAACAGCAGCGCGTTCGCCTTTGCGTCCGCCAAATCGTTAATGGCGACGAGTTCGAAATCATGGTCGTCGCGTTCCAGAAGGGCGCGGGCTACCAGTCGGCCGATGCGGCCAAACCCGTTGATCGAAACCTTTACACTCATAGAAAACTCCGCTCGCTTAGCTTTTGTTCAGTTTATCTTTTACGCGTTTCACGACTGCCTCGGCGGTAAAGCCGAACTTGTCGAACAATTGATCCCCCGGCCCGGATGCGCCGAAACGGTCGAGGCCGATATTCAGGCCATTGGCCATGGTGAACTCCGCCCAGCCCATCGTGACACCTGCCTCGATCGAGACACGCAGTACGTCGCCGGGATTGACATTGGGCAGCAGGTCTTCGCGATAGCTGTCTGGCTGTTCACGGAACAATTCCCATGAGGGCATGGAGACGACATCGCAGCCAATGCCATCGGCCTCCAGCTTCGCGGCCGCTTCCACGGCGACATGCACCTCCGAGCCCGTGGCCAGGAAGATGACCTTCCGCGCGGCATCCGCTGACTTCAGCCTGTATGCCCCGCGCGAGGACAGATTGCCGACCGCGCCCTCCGTCCGCATCTGCGGCAGGTTCTGCCGCGTCAGCGCGATGACCGACGGCGTCTTCGGCGTGGACAGGGCCAACTGCCAGCATTCCGCCGTTTCCACCGCGTCGCAGGGGCGGAAGACGTTCAAATTGGGGATCATGCGCAGCGACATGACCTGCTCGATCGGCTGATGCGTCGGGCCATCTTCGCCGACGCCGATGGAATCATGCGTATGGACATGAACCACGCGCACCTGTTGCAGCGCACCCAGCCGGATCGCCGCACGCATATAATCGCTGAAGATCAGGAACGTGCCGCCATAGGGAACGACGCCGCCGTGCAGCGCCATGCCGTTCATCGCGGCGGCCATGCCGAATTCGCGAATGCCGTAATTCACATAACGGCCGGAATAATCATCCCGGTCGAAAACGCCCAGGTCCGGCGTCTTGGTATTGTTGGAACCGCTGAGGTCTGCCGAGCCGCCCATCGTCGCAGGCATCGCCGGGTTGATGGCCTTCAGTGCGCCTTCGCTCGACTTACGCGTTGCTTCCTTGACGGGGCTGTCGATCAAGGCGGCGACATGCGTTTCGATCGAGCTTTCCAGCGCGGCGGGGATTTCACCTGCCATGCGGGCAGAAAATTCGGCAAATTCCGGCTGGCGTTCGGCCTTGGCTTGCCACGCGGTCGCCATGTCTGTGCCGCGCTCGCCTGCCTTTCGCCATGCGGCGAGAATCTCGTCGGGAATAACGAAGGGTTCGGCTGTCCAGCCAAGCGATTCACGTGCGCGGCCGATTTCCTCGGCACCAAGGGGCGCGCCATGCACCCCGGACGTCCCCTGCTTGTTCGGCGCGCCATAGCCGATGATGGTGCGGGCGGCGATCAGGCTGGGCCGCGGATCCGTCTTCGCCGCCTTCATTGCAGCGTCCAGTGCCTCCGGATCGTGCCCATCGCATTCCGCGACGTGCCATCCTGCGGCGGCGAAACGCGCCTTCACGTCCTCGCTGGTCGACAAGCCAGTGGGGCCATCGATAGTGATATTATTGTCGTCCCAGATCACATTCAGACGACCGAGCCGCAAATGGCCGGCCAGGCCGATGGCCTCGTGATTAATACCCTCCATCAGGCATCCGTCACCGGCAATGACCCAGGTGCGGTGATCCACCAGTGCATCGCCATATTCAGCGTTCAAATGGCGCTCCGCCATCGCCATGCCAACGGCCATGGCAAGGCCCTGGCCCAGCGGGCCGGTCGTTGCTTCTACGCCATCGAGAAGGAAGTTTTCCGGATGGCCGGCACAGGGGCTGCCGATCTGACGGAAATTGCGGATGTCATCCAGCGTGGGATGCGCGTAGCCGGTCAGATAGAGAAGGCTGTAGATCAGCATCGATCCATGGCCGGCAGACAGCACGAACCGATCTCGGTCTGCCCAGTCCGGCTGTTTTGGGTCGAATTTCAGATGCTTGGTGAACAGAACGGTGGCAGCGTCGGCCATGCCCATCGGCATGCCGGGATGCCCGCTGTTCGCGGCCTGGACGGCGTCCATGGAAAGCGCTCTGATGGCGTTGGCGAGATCGGTATTCGTGACGGTCAAGAGGGGCCCTTCGCGGCTGTGCTCGGCGCCTTCTGGAGGGAGCGTCGCAAAGCGTCAACCACAGGCGCCCGCTGGATTTGACGAATCGTCACAGGGCGTCTTATGGTTCCCTTTCAAATCACTGTTTCGTGAGGGTTTTCGTTGGCGGAAGATGCGGTTACCCTGGACGAGGCTGTGGCACGGTTGGACGCGGCGCTGGCGCGACTCGAGAGCGCAGGCAAGACACTTGCCTCTGATGCTGCGTCTGGATCGACCGCGGATGCGGCCGGCATAATGGCGGAGCGCGACCTGATTAAGCAAAAGCACGGCGATCTGGTGCGAGAGACTGAAGGCGCGCTACAGGAACTTGACCGGCTGCTCGCAACGGCAGGTGGCGACTGATGGCACAGGTTCGCGTAGAGGTCGGCGGCCGTTCCTATTCCCTCACATGCAAGGATGGGGAGGAGAAGCTGCTTCAGAGCCTCGCCTCCCATGTTAATGAAAAGGCAGAGAAGCTTTCACGCCAGCTTGGGCATTTGCCGGAAACGCGCCTGCTGCTGATGTCGGCAATCATGCTGGCAGACGAGAATGCCGAACTGGCAGCGGGCGGGAAGGTCCAGGCCAACAAAGAATCTCCTGACGCAGAGGCGCGCGCCGCGCAGGCTGTGCTGCGTGCAACGGAAAAGGTAGAGGCCGCCGCAGCCGCGCTTGAGAAAGCCGACGCAAGTACCTAAGTAGAAGAGCGACGGACACTGCCCGGTACGAGCGTAGCGAACATCCCTGAGGCGATAAGGATACATAGGGAGCTATCCCTGCCCGGGGTCTTGCCCCGACGCACATGGCGCCCACCTGACGTTCTAGGCGTCAGAGGATCTTCCGGCAACGGCCAGGGTGGTTCCGTCACCCTTCTCACTACCAGATGAAAGCCTGCCCCCTTCATGCATGATCTCAGCGCGAAGGGCCGCATGCGGCGCGACCTGCGAAAAGCCCGTTCCGAATATGTCGGGTCGCTGGCGCCGGAGCAGCGCCGCCGCGCGGAAGATGATCTTGCCGGACAGATTGCCGCCGTAATCGAGGGGATGGATTGTATCGCCAGCTATGCACCCATGGGGAACGAAATCGACCCCGCCGCTATTGAGCGCGCGGCCAGAAATGTTGCCCTGCCCTGGTTCTCCGACCGGTCCACAAACATGGAATTCCGAATGGAGGGTGACTTTCGCGAATCCGGCCCGTGGGGCGTCGAGCAGCCGCCCTTTGCCGCGCCACTGGCACGCCCGGACGTGATTCTTGTCCCTCTGGTCGGTGCGACGCGGGCGGGTGACCGCCTTGGACAGGGTCAGGGTCATTTCGACCGATGCATCGCGGATTTGCGCTCCGGCGGGTCGCTGACGACGGTCGGCCTTGCCTGGGATTGCCAGATCGTCGAAGCGTTGCCGACGGACCCCTGGGACGAAACGCTCGATTACGTTGCGACACCGACAGCGCTATATAGATGCCGATGACGGACCCTACCCCAAAGCTCAGAAAGCCGCTCGGCATATTGCTGATGATCGTCCTGATTGCGATTTACGCCCTGATCGTAACCGCCCTTGCCGATCCGATCGCCGGCCTACCCATTCTGGTACAACTCCCCATCTGGATTTTCCTTGGCATCCTATGGATATTCCCAGCCAAACCTCTCATCCGATGGATCGAAACGGGACAATGGAAAGCCGGATGAAAGAACGCGTGCCGCCTGAAGACTGCGCACGGATGGAGGACATCCGTCACGGCATTGATACGCTGGATCAGCATATCGTGACGCTGCTTGCAGAACGCATGCGCTACATCGAGGCGGCAGCGCGCGTAAAGCAACAGCGCGACCTTGTGCGCGATGAAGCGCGCAAGGCCGCAGTCATTGCAAATGCCTGCCGCACCGCCGAGGCGAGCGGGCTGGACACCAATCTGGTCGAGGATCTCTACGAACTCCTCGTCGAACGCTCCATTGCGCACGAATTTGAACGCTTTGACGAAGACACCTCTCGTTAAGGAGCGCGGGACCTTGCTTACCCCTTTTTAAATTCAGCTTACGTGCACCTGCGCTTAATGTGCCGCCACATTCGTGGAGCGCCTTTGTACACGGCCCAGCAGTTCCAATATGCGTGCCGCAATCTCTCTTTCGCCCATAACGACGTCCGGTAGCTCCAGCTTCTCCAGATGCTCCACCTCCGCGTCTGAATGCGCCCGCGCGATGGCGTGGATCTGGGGATTGAGCGAGCGCGCGCGCGCATAGATGGCGCCGCCCTCAAACCCTTCCGGAATGGCGATCAGCAGCGTTTGTGCACGGTCAATCCCCGCCAGTTGCAGCACGCCGGGCTCCAGCGCGTTTGCGCGCACGACATCGAAACCGTCCTCTTCCGCCTGCCGCGCAGTGTCGATCTGATCCTCGATGATGACGAACGGTATGCCGCCCGCCTTCAGCTTTACGGCTATCAGCCGACCCACGCGGCCATAACCGACAAGGATGACATGCTCCGCCGGACCAGCGCCTTCGGCGGCTTCCGCGCTTGCAGCGGCAGCCACCTCTGGCCGGCGCATAATGGCGGCAAAGATGAACGGGTTGACGAAGATCGAAATGATCGCCCCTGCCAGGATCAGGTCGCGTCCTTCGGCGGGCAGCAGGTTCAGGCTGGTACCCAGCGCGGCGAGGATGAAGGAGAATTCGCCGATCTGCGCAAGGCTGGCCGCGATGGTCAGCGCCTTGCCCTTGGAATGTCCGAAGGCACGGACAATGAAGTACGCCGCCAGCGACTTGCCGACGATGATGATGGCAACCGTCGCGATCAGAGGAAGCGGCTGTTCCATCACGACCGCCGGATTGAACAACATTCCCACCGATACGAAGAACAGCACCGCAAATGCATCGCGCAACGGCAGCGTCTCCTCTGCCGCCCGGCGGCTGAGCGGCGTTTCGCCCAGGATCATGCCCGCAAAGAACGCCCCCAGTGCAAAGGATACATCGAAAATATATGCAGCGCCAAAGGCCACGCCTAGCGCAATAGCCAGAACCGCCAGACGGAACAGCTCCCGCGAGCCGGTATGTGCAACCCAATGCAACAGAAGCGGGATCAGGCGTCGCCCGATCAGCAGCATGAAAGCGAAAAAGCCCGCCACCTTCAGGAAGGTGATGCCGATGGGAATAAGGATCGCACCCGATCCCGCCCCGGCGCCGCCGCCATTCAGGATGTCGGCGAGCGCCGGCAGCAGAACCATAGCCATAACCATGACGAGATCTTCGACGATCAGCCATCCGACGGCGATGCGACCCCGCTCCGTCTCGACCAGGTTCCGTGCTTGTAGCGCACGCAGCAACACGACCGTACTTGCAACCGACAGGGCAAGGCCGAAAACAAAACCGCCGGCGAGGCTCCATCCCAAGGCCCATGACAGCGCCATGCCGAGCAGCGTCGCCAATGCGATCTGTCCGATGGCGCCTGGAATGGCGATATTCTTGACGGATAGCAGGTCGCGCAAGGAAAAGTGCAGGCCAACGCCGAACATCAGGAGGATCACACCCAGTTCGGCCAGTTGGTTCGCCAGCCCCATGTCGGCGACATAGCCGGGCGTAAACGGACCGACGAGCACACCTGCCAGCAAATAACCTGCAATCGGCGACACCTTCAGCCGGTGTGCGAGCGCTCCCATGATAAAGGCGCCCACCAAACCCGCCACAACCATGGCTATCAGGGGGGCACTATGATGCACGGGCGTTCCTTCTTTGGCTTGTCCTACCTTTCACCTACCGCTGCCCAATTCGCAATGGCGCGCGTCAAGGCATCGACCCTTGGCGACACGAAGCCTGGGCGGTCCCTACAGGCTTGCGAGGAAGCTTTCCGCCCGTTCCAAATATTGCCGGCGCCGCGACGGCTCCATCTTGTCCCAGGTCGCGTAGGGCATGGCCAGCCGCCGGTTGCCTTTCAGCTTCTGCCGGTTCCGGTCCAGAAAGTGCCAGTAGAGCGTGTTGAATGGGCACGCATTTTCACCTGTTTTTTCCGTCACATCATAGCGGCAGCTTGTGCAATAATCCGACATTCGGTCGATATAGGCGCCTGACGCCGCATAGGGCTTTGTTCCCAGCAGACCACCATCACCAAACTGGCTCATGCCCAGCGTATTGGGCAGCTCCACCCACTCATAGGCGTCGGCATAAACTTCCAGATACCATTCATGCACCTGCCGCGGGTCGGCGCCGATCAGAAGGGCGAAATTGCCCGTGACCATCAAACGCTGAATATGATGCGCATAGGCGTGATCCAGTGTCTGGCCAATCGCCTCCGCCAGACAGTGCATGTCGGTCTCGCCGGTCCAGTAAAAGGGTGGCAGTGGCCGGTCTGCCGCCAGGAAGTTGCGCGTCACATAATCCGGCATTTCCCGCCAGTAGATGCCGCGCACGAACTCCCGCCAGCCAATGATCTGGCGGACAAATCCCTCTACTGCGTTCAGGGGCGCCCTGCCCGCCACATATTCGGCCTCCACCCGGCGGCAGAGGTCGAGCGGGTCGAGCAGCCCGATATTCAGATAGGGCGATATGACCGCGTGATACAGGAAGGCCTCGCCGGTCAGCATGGCATCCTGAAAATCGCCGAAGCGCGGCAGAGCATGAGTGATGAAATGATCCACCACCTTTTCCGCATCGGCGCGCGTCACCGCAAATCCGAACGGCTCCAGCTTGCCGACATTGTCTGGGAAGCGGCGCGCGACCATGCCCATGACGGCCTTGGTCGCGTCATCCGGCGCAAAGCGCAGCGCTTGCGGCATGAACATGTCGGGCTTGGCGGGCTTGCGATTGTCCTTGTCGTAATTCCAGCGCCCGCCAAGGGGTTCGGCCTCCCCGTCGAGCAACAGGCCGGTTTTGCGCCGCATCTGCCGATAGAAATATTCCATCGTCAGTGCGGACCTGCCCTCCGCCCAGTCGTTGAACTCCGCCAACGAGCAGACGAAGCGATCATCGTCGAAGAAACGAATGGATACGTCGAACTTGCCCGACCATTCATCCATGGCCGCCTGCACGCGCCGTTCGCCGGGCTTTACGACACGTACTTCGTCGACGCGGTGCCGCTCCAGCGCCCGCGCCAGTTCGCCGCTGAACGTCCCGCTGTTTCCGGGCGCCTCCAGGTCGACATAGTCCACCGACCAGCCGTCCGCGCGCAATTCCTCGGCAAAGTGCCGCATCGCGCTAAGGATAAAGATCAGTTTCTGCTTGTGGTGGCCGACATAGGTGGTTTCCTCGTCGAGTTCCGCCATCAGAATGATGGTGTCGTCCTTGCGGCATCCCCGCAGGCTCGCAAGCGTACGAGTCAGCTGATCGCCGAGAATATAGACAAGCTTCATGCCATGCCGATTAGCCGCGCCATGGCGGCGGGCAATGCGGCAAAATGAAAGGGAAAGGATGGCGCGAGTGACGGGACTTGAACCCGCGGCCTCCGGCGTGACAGGCCGGCGCTCTAACCAACTGAGCTACACCCGCGCATCCTGGGGTCGCATACACCGCGCTGGGCGGTGAAGCGAAGGCGCGTCCCTATGAGGCGCACCCGAATCTGTCAAGCGGTCGAACGCCTATTTCAGCTGCATCAGTGAAATGATTGCTTCTGCAAGCTGCGGAGCGGCGTCTTCCTGAATGAAATGGCCCCCCTTTTCGACGATCTGGTGCGGCTGTCCCGCACATCCCGGTATCTTGGCGCGAAACAATTGATCGCCGCCCCGGGTGACCGGATCGCTGTCGCCAAACAGGGTCAGAAACGGCTTTTCGAAAGATTCCAGGACCTCCCACGCTTGTCGATTGGCCGCCGATTCGGGATCATCGGCACTGATCGGCACCAACATCGGAAAAACGCGCGCGCCGGCCTTGAAACTATCGTCTGGAAAAGGCGCATTATAGGCGGCGACGATTTCGGCGCTCAGGTCGCTCACGGTGGCGCCCTGAATGATCTGCCCCGAATCGAACTCGGGAATTTTCTGGGAATAGCCCCGCCACTTCAGGAAGGCTTCGGACGGTTCCCGATCCCCCGTCGGGAGGAAGGTATTGGACGCGGCGACGGCGGCGAAGGCATCGGGCTGTGCCGCAACCAGCCGCAGGCCGATCAGCCCGCCCCAGTCCTGGCAGAACAGCGTCACGTTACCGATCTTCTGCTTGTCGAACCATGCCTGCATCCACGCGACATGTTTGGCATAGCTGTAATCGTCAATGCGGTCCGGCTTGTCGGAGCGGCCAAAGCCGACCAGGTCGGGCGCCAGAACGCGCGCGCCGGCCTTCGCCAGCGGCGGGATCATGTCGCGGTACAAATATGACCAGCTGGGTTCCCCATGCAGCAACAGGACAACCGGCCCGTCCTTCGGACCCGCCGCGACATGAGCGATGCGGATCGTCCCCAGCGCCTCATCCTCTATTTCCGTAAAATGCGGCGAATGGTCGAAGCCTGCCAGCCCTTCGAACCGACTTTCAGGCGTTCTCAGAACTGTCATGACGGCTCCCTGTCCAGATTACGGCGCTGACGGCCGGGACTCTCGCGGATCAGCGTCGTCTGGTCCAGCAGAAAGCCTGCAATATTCGGGCCGCCAATGCGCTCGATCAGGGACTTCGTGATGATCAGCAGGGGCACCGACAGCAGCGCCCCGACGGTTCCCCAGACCCATCCCCAAAAACTGAGCGCCACCATGATAAGGAGGGGATTGACCAGAAATTTCCGCCCCAGGATCAGCGGGGTCAAGACATAGGCCTCGGCCAGATTGATGCCCAGATAAGCGAGCGCCGGTATCATGCCCGCCAGCGGGTCCGTCGCAACCGTCATCCCGCCCAGAATGGCCAGGAAAAAGAACACCACTGGCCCCGCATAGGGCACGAAATTCAACAGCGCCGCAAGGCCGCCCCACATCCACGGCGTCTCGACGCCCAAAGCCCAGAAAATGCCCGTCACCACGATGCCCAGAATGATATTGATGATGGAAATCATGCCGACATAGCGGCCGGTATCGCTGGCAACGTCGCTAAGCAGCCGGTTCGCGGTGTCGCCGCCCAGTTTCGTGTCGGCGCTGCGCATCAGGGCGCCGCGCATCCGGCTAAAGCTGGACAGGAAGAACACCATGATCAAAAGCGCGAAGAAGGTCTGAATGATCGCACTGGGCGCCGCAGTGGACGCCGCCTCGAACACCGAACGCGGCGCATCCACCACCATCGTCGGTTCCTGCCCTGCAGACGTGTTGACGCCCAACTCGCGCGACAGCCGGTCCACGGACTGATCGACGCTGTCGAACAGATCCAGAAGAGGATCGAGATTGGTCCGCACATTGTACATGCGCGACGGCAGATCGTTCAGCCACACGAGCGCGGGCGTCAGGATGATATAGCTGATCGCCGACACAACCCCCAGGCACAACACCAGGTTCGTCACTGCCGCGACGACGCTGGGCAGAAAACGCTCCAGCTTCATCTGCAATGGAACAAGCATCAGCCCCAGCGTCAGGCCCGTGGTCAGCGGCAGGAAAAAGGCGGATCCCGCCTGCAGCGCAAATGGCAGGGCAAGCAGCAGGGCCATCGCGGTGATCAGGTTCAGGGCGCTGAGCAGCCGGTCACGGCGATGCGCGATGCGGCGGCTCTCCACCCGGCGAGAGGCGGCAGGCTTCGCAGCCAAGGCACCGCCCGGCGCTGCCCCGGCCTCTGATAGAGCGGGCCCCCTTTCCTCGTCATCCTCAGCGATCAGATTCATTTCCAAAAACTCGCCCTCTGCCAAAGCCGTTCGCCATGTGCAGTTCCGCACGCGGCCTGCCACCAAGCAGTAAAGCACCCCTTTGATTAACATACGGCATCGAGTTCGGGTAGCATCGGCGCAAAACATCAGCTGTTTACGCCCCGCGTTTGTCTTTGTAGCTGCGCCGGGGCCGAAACCCGCGAACGACGAACCGAGGAGAACGCTGATGGCAAAAAGAATTCTAGTAACGGGCTCCACACGCGGAATCGGCGTCGCCATTGCCGACGGACTGGCATCGGAAACCGTCATCCGGCACGGCACCCGCGATGGCGACGGAATCCTGGGGGGGGATTTCACCGATCCACAGGCCGTGGCGTCGCTGTGGGACGCCGCCGTCGACGCCGCCGGCGGCCAGATTGACGTTCTCGTCAATAATGCCGGACTGTTCGACCAGGTGCCGCTCGATGCAGACGATGCCGACTGGTCGACGGGCTGGGCGCGTGGCCTCGCCATCAATCTGCAGGCACCGGCGGACCTCTGCCGTCTGGCAATCGCCCATTGGCGGGAACGCGGCGTGGGCGGACGGATCGTCAACATCGCCAGCCGGGCCGCCTATCGCGGCGATGGCATTCAATATGGCCATTATGCCGCCGCAAAGGCCGGTCTTGTCGGCTTGTCAAAGACGCTCGCACGTGGATTGGCGGCGGAGGAGATCCTCGTCTACACCGTCACGCCGGGATATGTGATGACGGGCATGGCAGAGGATTATCTTGCCTCGCGCGGCGGTGAAAAATTGCTTGCCGACATCCCGCTTGGTCGCGTCGCCGATCCAGAGGAGGTGGCATCTCTCGTCCGCTATCTCGCGCTGGAGGCACCAGCATCGATGACCGGGTCAGTGATAGACGTCAACGGCGCCAGTTTCGTTCGATAGGTACGGGGGCACCTGCCCGCCTGCGCCCGCTTTTACGGCGCAGCTGACCTAGCGCAGCTGGCTGTCCTTGCTGCCACGGCGATTGATGCCGCTGGCACGCCGATCGCTGTCGCGTACCGATTGACAGGCGACGCAGGTGCGAACGCCTGCAAGGGCGGCACGTCGGCGTTCGGGGATCGGCTCTCCGCAATCCTCACAGAATTCACGGCTCTCGCCGCCGCCAATCCGCGCGCGCGCAGCGGTGACGGCATCCTTCACCGTATCGTCTATCTGGTCCTGTACCGCGCCATCGCGCGCCCAACCCGTCGCCATCTTTCGCTTTCCCGGTCTTATTCGGTCAAGTGGTTGAAGTAGGAAGGTTCCGCGCCTTTTCAAGCTGGCGCAGCCTGTGGCTCTATTCCGCCGCCAGCAGGGTCTCCGCCCCGCCCAGATCGACGCTGACCAGCTGGCTGACGCCCCGCTCCGCCATGGTCACACCGTATAGACGGTGCATGCGGCTCATCGTGACCGCATTATGCGTGACGATCAGGAACCGCGTGTTGGTCAGCGTGGTCATACGGTCCAGCAAATCGCAGAATCGTTCGATATTCGCATCATCCAGCGGCGCATCCACTTCGTCCAGCACGCAGATGGGCGCGGGATTGGTCAGAAAGATTGCAAAGATCAGCGCAACGGCGGTCAATGCCTGTTCGCCGCCCGACAAAAGGCTCATCGACTGTAATTTCTTTCCCGGTGGCTGCGCCATGATTTCCAGGCCGGCCTGCAATGGATCGTCGGATTCAACCAGCTCCAGCCGCGCTTCACCGCCACCGAACAGCCCGCTGAACAGGCTGCGGAAATGCCGGTCGACCTCTTCGAACGCGGTCAGCAGGCGTGCCCGGCCTTCGCGGTTCAGCGCCCCGATGGACCCGCGCAGGCGTGCGATCGCCGCATGCAGGTCCTCGCTCTCCGCATTGGACGCGTCCAGCTCCCCGCGTATCTCCGCCAGTTCGGTCTCGGCGCGCAGATTGACCGGTCCCATGCGCTCCCGCTCCGTCTGCAGTTTCGACAGCGCTGCTGACACGGTCTCCTGATCGTCGACCTCATCCTCGTCGAACCCCAGTTTTGCGGGCAGGATATGTGGGGGGCCGCGAAATTTCTCAGCCGCGGTACGCGCGAATTCCATCCGCCGCTGATCGTGGTTTTCGGCCTGTGCCTCGATGCGGCCACGGCTTTCCTTCAGTTCCGCCATCAGCTCGGCCGCCTCGCGTGCATCTGTATCGTACAGCGATGCCGCACGTTCTGCCTGCGCCAGCACGTCCGCCGCCTGCTGCCGCCGCGCCTCTGCAGCCTGCCGCTCCCCCGTCAGCTCGACCTGCGCCGCCTCGATCTCCGGCGGTCGTGCGGCGAGCCTTGCCAGCGTCTCGCGTGCGGAATTCATCCGCTCCGCGAGCGCATGCGTCTGCGCGCCGCTGGTTTCCAGGCGGCGCGTCCAGTCGGCACTTTCCGCGGCAATGGCGTTCAGGCGCGCCTCCCCGCCGGAAAGCCCGCGCAGCAGGGTGACATGGTCGGCGCGGGACTGGGCCAGCTTCGCGCGCAGCGACTCAGAGGCGCGGCGTGCCTCCTCCGCGGCGATTGCCAGCCCATCCAGACCGGGCAACGCCTCCACCGCCGCCGATGCGCTCGACGCGGCATTTGCGGCTTCGTCTTTTTCGGTCAGCGCCCTTTTGTGCCGATCCTCTGCGGCATCGGCCTGTGCCCGGGCGCGCTCGATCTTCCCCTCCAGCTGCGCCAGGCGACTACCTGCCGCACTGCGGGCCTGTTCGGCATCGACGCGGGCGCGGCGTGCGGCGGCAATTGCATCGGCCATTTCAGCCAGATCGGCCCGCAAGGCTTCTACCTTCGCGGTCGCGTCGACTTCGGTCTGTTCCGCGCCGGGCAGAGCCTGCTCCAGCACCTTCAGGCGGTTTCTCCGCGCCAGCAGGCTCGCCGTGTCATCGCTGTCGTCAGGCGCGGCGACCAGACCGTCCCATCGCCATAATCTGCCATCGCGCATTACCAGCGACTGCCCCGCCGCCAGCTGGGCGACGATTGCCGGCTCGGGGGCTTCGTCGATGACACCGATCTGCGCCAGGCGACGCGCGAGTTGCTCCGGCGCATCGACATGTTTGGCCAGCGGATGGGCAAATGACGGCAACACAGGGTCATCTGCCGCATTTCCGGGCGACCGCCATTGCAGCCGCGCCGCGTCTCCCTCCAGATCCGCCTGCGCTACGTGCGCAAACGCAGCGGCGAAGGCGGCTTCATATCCTTCCGCGACTATGACGGCATCGATCAACGGCGCCGTCGCGGCACTCTCCTCGCTGCGGGTCAAACGCTGCAGACTATCCCGTTCCGCCCTCAACGCGCTCAATTTTGCGCGTGCCGCCGCCAGCTCAGCCTGCGCATCCTCTTTTTCGGCTTCCCGGCTTTCCCGCGCGGCCTCAGCAGTTTCGATCTCGCTGATAGCGGAGGAAAGCGCCGCCTCCGCACTCACACGCTTCTGCTCGACCTCTTCCTGTTCGGCGACCAGCGCCTCCACGGGTGCCAGCGCAGACCAGGCTGCCGCCGCCTTCGCCACATCCTCGTCCGCCCGCTTCAGCCGGTCCGTCGCCGCCGATGCCGCCGCCACTGCCGCTTGGCGTCGGGCACGGGCATCCGCATGCGCGGTCAGTGCCTCGCTCAGCGCCGCCTCTTTCTCGGCGGCGCCCGCCTCCAGCTGCGCAACCCGCTCCTCGGCCTCTGGAATGGCGGCCCTGTTTTCGTCCAGCTGCGCCTCGATTTCCCCCCGCTCCGCGACCAGCCGCGCCATGGCCGACTGTGCATCGGCGTGCGCCTCCCCCTCCCGTTCGATATCGGCTTCGGCGGTACGAATGGCGACCCCCGTCTCCCGCTGCCGCCGTTCGACATCCCGTAGTTCCGCAGTCAGCGTGTCCGCCCGGTGGGCCAGCGCCTGCAACTGGGCGGCGGCGTGCGCTTCCGCAGCGCGCAGCGCCGGCAAGCCGGACTTCGCTTCCTCCTGCAGCGCCGTCAGCCGCGCCGAATCGCGAACCGCATTTTCCACTTTCCGGGCCAGGCCGTTCAGTTCTTCGCGCGCCGCATCGGCATCCGCCTTGGCAGACCGCCATTTCGCAAATAGCAGCATCCCCTCCGCCAGGGCGATGCGCTCCGATATTTGCTGATATCGTTCGGCTGCGCGCGCTTGGCGGCGCAGCGACGCGGCCTGCGCCTCCATCGTGCTCAGCAGATCAGACAGCCGGTCGAGATTGGTTTCCGCGGCCTTCAGGCGCTGCTCGGCATCCTTGCGGCGCACGTGCAGCCCGGAAATGCCCGCGGCTTCTTCAAGCAGCTGCCGCCGGTCCTGCGGTTTCGCACTGATGATCGCGCCGATGCGATTCTGGCTGACGAGGGCGGGGGAATGCGCGCCTGTCGCGGCGTCCGCGAACAGCAATTGCACATCCTTTTGCCGCACATCGCGTCCGTTGATGCGATAGGCGCTGCCTAGGTCGCGCTCGATATGGCGGCTGACGTCGATTTCATCGGATTCGTTGAACTGGGCGGGGGCCTTGCGGGCCGAATTGTCCAGTTTCAGTTGCACTTCCGCAACGTCGCGGCTGGGCCGGCGGTCCGTACCGGCAAAGATGACATCTTCCATGCCGCCGCCGCGCAGGCTTTTGGGCGAACTTTCGCCCATGACCCACCTGATCGCCTCCAGCAAATTGGATTTGCCGCAGCCATTGGGGCCGACGACACCCGTCAGCCCCTCCTCTATACGCAGTTCCGCCGGGTCGACGAACGACTTGAAGCCGGAAACGCGCAGGCGCCGGAATTTCACCGGCTGTCAGCCCTGGGGATCGGGGGGCTTGCCTGCATTCGCCGTCCTACAGCGCTCCGTCGATCGCCGTCTTCACCTGATCCCAGCGGTTCGCATCAATGCGCTCACCGTTCAGGACAAAGGTAGGTGTTCCCGTCAGCTCATAGTCCTCGATGGCGGACTGCCGGATACCATCCAGCTCCTCAAGGCCCGATTCGTCATCGATGCAGGACCGGAATTTCGATGCCGGAATGCCACGCGCGCGAACGAACTCGTCCAGTTCCCCCATCTCGGCAAAACGGACGCGGCCCGCTTTCGGATCCATCGACTGCAGCTCATTTTGCTGCGCTTCGGTCAGCTGGGTGAACGGCTCGAACCAGCTTTGCTGATTCTCAAAGAACGCATCTGACAATGCGAAGAAGGCTTCGGGGGTGGAACACCGCGCCAGCAGAGTCGCCAGCAGATCAGGCGGATTGAGGACGAACGTCCGCAATTCATACGACACGTCGCCCGACGCGATATATTCGCCCTTCAGTTCCTGCATCGCCTCTTCGTGGAATGTGGCACAGTGCGAACAGCTCAGCGAACCGAACTCTACCAGCTTCACCGGCGCATCCGGATTGCCGATGCGATATCCGCCTTCTGCGGTCTTCGTCATCGTCCGTACCCAGCTCTTCTCCGCCGACGCGCCTGTCTGGGCTGCGGCGGCGCTACCGGATGCATCGCCCCCCGCCGTCGGCGCCGTGGCGGCGCCGTCATTTGCTTCACCGCACGCGGCAAGGGCCGCGACGATCGCGATCGGGGCGACGGACTTCGTCAGAAATTTCAACATTTGGTGGGTCACCCCTGGCTTGGACACGATTTCTGGTGGACAATAAGGACGTCCGGCGCACTCGTCCAGACACGGGCGCGCCGCGCATTCTGGTACCCCCGGCCGGAATCGAACCGGCAATCCCGTAGGAACTCGATTTTGAGTCGAGCGCGTCTACCAATTCCGCCACGGGGGCCTGCCATCGGCAGGTGGCGTGATACGGCGTTTGGGCGTAGGGATCAAATCATGTCTGACGGTGAACGCATTGCAAAATTGATGGCCCGCACGGGCGCCGGCTCGCGGCGAGAGGTGGAGCGCATGATCGCGGAGGGCCGCGTCGCCCGCAATGGCAAGGTGCTGACATCCCCCGCCCTGAACGTGACATCGTTAAGCGGCGTTACGCTGGACGGCAAACCATTACAGCAGAAACGAAATACCTCCCTCTGGCTGTTCCACAAGCCCGCCGGCTGCCTGACCACCGGACAGGATCCGAAGGGGCGGAAAACGGTGTACGACTTGCTGCCGCCCGACCTGCCGCGCCTCCTCACCGTCGGTCGCCTCGACTATAATACAGAGGGGCTGCTGATCTTTACCAATGACGGCGAATTGAAGCGCGCGCTCGAATTGCCGAAACACGGCGTGGAGCGGCGCTACCGCGTCCGCGTGTTTGGCGACGTGCATCAGGATTCGCTCGAACATCTGGCGGACGGCGTCACTATAGAAGGCGTCCGCTACCGCTCCATAGAGGCGAATCTGGATCGAAAGTCGGGCAAATATGCCTGGTTGTCCGTCGCGCTGACGGAGGGAAAGAATCGCGAAATCCGGCGCGTCATGGAATATCTGGACTTGCAGGTCGCGCGCCTGATTCGCACCGGTTATGGCCCTTTCGAGCTGGAGGATTTGCCCGTCGGCCAGATCGCGCAATTGAACCAGCAGGCTGTTCAGGCAGCGTGGGAGTCAACGCGCGGCAAGGCCGAAGGTGATGCCGATTCGGCTGTGGACCCGACCGCAGCGCCCTGGCGTCCCTGACGGAGGGGCGAAGGCAGCGTGCGGAACATCGCGGGAAAATGGCGTGGCAGACCCCTGCTCGCACCGGAGGGTCTGGCCACCCGGCCCACCTCCGCCCGCGCGCGCGAAGCGCTGTTTTCCATGCTGACCAGCCGCATCGGCTCCTTTGCCGACATGCAGGTGCTCGATCTTTTTGCCGGCACCGGCGCGCTCGGGCTGGAGGCGCTGTCGCGCGGGGCGGCGCACACGCTGTTTGTAGAGCGCGATGCCGCGGCTGTGCGCCTGCTGCAGCAGAATATCTCGCGCCTGGGTGCCGACGCGCAAGTACTGCAGCGCGACGCCACACGTCCGGCGGTTGCCCCGCGCCGATTCGATCTCGTCTTTCTCGATGCCCCTTATGATAGCGGCGCCAGTGCGCCGACGCTGCACGCTTTGACCACCGGCGGCTGGCTGGCGCCCGATGCCTGGCTCGCAGTCGAAACATCACGCGCGGAGGTTCTGGAACATGGTGACCTGACGACCGTCGCTGAAAAGGCCTACGGCAAGGCAAAGATCACATTGCTGCGCGCACCAGCCTGATTTCGCGCATTGTCGCTTCGTTCGCGCTGTGTTCTATGCCGCCGAGTTGACCCCGTGCCCGACCGGACCCACTTTATCAGCATGACCGTTCCTGCCCCAGAAAACACCGAGCCACCTTATATGGACGGTCTCAATCCGCCCCAGCGGGAGGCCGTACTGACGACGGAGGGGCCGGTCCTGATGCTGGCCGGCGCGGGCACGGGCAAGACGCGGGCACTGACAGCGCGGCTGTCGCATATCATCTACACGCAGCGCGCATGGCCGTCCGAGATCCTCGCGGTGACGTTCACAAACAAGGCCGCGCGCGAAATGCGGGAACGCATGCGCGCGATGATTGGCGACATGGTAGAGGGGCTGCGATACCTCGGCACGTTTCACTCCATCGGCGCCCGCATGCTCAGAAAACATGCGGAGCTGGCCGGGCTGCAATCCAATTTCACCATCCTCGACACGGACGATCAGCTGCGCCTGTTGAAGCAGCTGATCCGCGATGCCGGCGTGGATGAAAAGCGCTGGCCGGCGAAAATGCTCGGCGGCCTGATCGACAGGTGGAAGAATGGCGGCCTCAACCCCACCGATTTGCCGCGAGAGGAAAGCTATGCCTATGCCGATGGCAAGGGCGCCCAGCTATACACCGCCTACCAGGCCCGCCTGCGGGAGCTGAACGCGGCCGATTTCGGCGATCTGCTGCTCGCGCCGCTGACGATCTTTCGCCGCCACCCCGATGTGCTGCGGGAATATCAGCAGCGTTTCCGCTACATTCTGGTCGACGAATATCAGGACACCAACACCGTCCAATATCTCTGGCTGCGCCTTATGGCACAGGGACACCGCAACATCTGCGTCGTCGGCGACGATGACCAGTCCATCTATTCCTGGCGCGGGGCAGAGGTCGCGAACATCCTGCGCTTCGACAAGGATTTCGAGGACGCCACCGTCGTGAAGCTGGAGCAGAATTACCGCTCCACCGGCAATATTCTCGCGGCGGCGGGTGGCCTCATCTCCCGCAATTCGGGACGCCTCGGCAAGACCCTTTGGACAGAGGACGACGCCGGTTCGCCGGTCAAGATCGTCGGCGTATGGGACGGGCCGGAGGAGGCTCGCCGCGTCGGTGAAGACATAGAAGCCCTGCGACGCCGCGGCGTCTCTCTGGACGATGTGGCCATTCTCGTCCGCGCCCAGTTCCAGACGCGGGAGTTCGAGGATCGCTTCATCTATATCGGGCTACCCTACCGCATCGTCGGCGGCTTCCGCTTTTATGAGCGGGCGGAGATCCGCGACGCGCTGGCCTATTTCCGCGTGCTCGCCCAGCCAGCCGACGATCTTGCCTTTGAACGCATCGTCAATACGCCAAAGCGCGGCCTGGGCGACAAGAGCATTGCAAAGGTCCACCAGCTAGCCCGCGCGGAAGGCGTCCCGCTATCCGTGGCGGCCGGGCGGATCGTTCAGACCAACGATCTGCCCGGCGCCGGGCGCAAGGCGCTGGCCCAGCTGGTCGAGGATTTCCGCCGCTGGCGCGAGCAATTAAGCACCCTGCCTCACGCGGAACTGGCGCGAATCATATTGGAGGAATCCGGCTATATCGCCATGTGGCAGGCCGACCGCAGCGCGGAGGCGCAGGGGCGCGTCGAAAACCTGAACGAGCTCACCCGCGCCATGGAAGATTTCGACTCCATGGAAAGCTTCCTGGAGCATGTCGCGCTCGTCATGGAAAACGATGCCGCGCGGGAAGAGCCGAAGGTGACCATCATGACGCTGCATGC
Organism: Pacificimonas sp. ICDLI1SI03; assembly: GCF_054740865.1. Taxonomy (NCBI): domain Bacteria; kingdom Pseudomonadati; phylum Pseudomonadota; class Alphaproteobacteria; order Sphingomonadales; family Sphingosinicellaceae; genus Pacificimonas; species Pacificimonas sp. ICDLI1SI03. The sequence goes on along the minus strand of NZ_JBSQAU010000001.1, from coordinate 393,309 downwards.
CGCCAAGGGGCTTGAATATGATCATGTTTTCCTCGTCGGCTGGGAGGAGGGGGTCTTCCCGTCGCAGCGCAGCCTCGATGAGGGCGGGACGAAGAGCCTGGAGGAGGAACGCCGCCTCGCCTATGTCGGCATTACCCGCGCAAAACAGCGCGCACAGATTACCCACGCCGCCAATCGCCGCATCTATGGTCAGTGGACGTCCAGCATCCCCAGCCGCTTCGTCGCCGAACTGCCAGAGGATCATGTCGACCAGGAAACCACCATGTCGGGCGGCGCCAGCCTGTGGCGGGCCGCCCTCGACGATGCGGACCCCTTTGCAAAGGTGGAGCGCCGCGGCACCAGGGGTCCGGGCTGGCAACGCGCCGCCGCCATGGGAAAAGTGCCGCGCGGTACGCATCAGATAGAATCGAAACCCGTCAGCGTAACCGTCGGCCAGCGCGCCCGCACCGACCTGAAAATCGGCCAGCGCGTCTTTCATCAGAAATTTGGCAATGGCGAGATCGTCGGCATCGAAGGCAACAAGCTGGAAATCTCATTCGACAAGGCCGGCAGCAAGCGTGTGTTGGACAGCTTCGTCGAGCCAGCCGGCGCATGAAGATGGCGGTACCGAAAAAACACGCTGTAGGATAAATCGACAGTTCGATTGCCGGTGTCGGTTGCGAAATAGGAGATAATTCCACATTTTCGCTGCTGTTCCGTCCGATCGTCGACCTTAGATTCGCGCATGTGGCCGCGCGCACGCACGCAGGAATGTGCGGTTAGTCCGGTTCTGGTCTGTCCGGTTCGCGCCACGCGGGTGTCCGGTTAGCTGCTATCCCCTGTCGTGGCCGGCACCAAATGCCGCGGTTCAGCGCCGGAACGATCGCTTCGCCGGTCTGTTCGCTGGTTATGACAAAGGGGCATTCTCACGATCAGATAGCACTCGTTCTGCAGGGCGGTGGTGCGCTCGGCTCATATCAGGCGGGCGCCTATGAGGCGCTGGCCGGTGCGGCCATGGTGCCGCAATGGCTCGCGGGGATTTCCATCGGTTCTATCAATTCCGCGATCATCGCGGGAAATCCACCCGACCAGCGCGTCGCGAAGCTGCGAGATTTCTGGCAGACAATCACCAACCGCCTGCCAGAACTTTTCCCCACCCGGACCAACACACTCAGCGAGCATATCAGGGCGTTGACCGCGACGTGGAGCAGCCTGGTCATGGGCGCGCCGCATTTCTTTAAACCAAGGCTGGTCCCGCCGTTTTTCCAGGCACCTGGAGCGGAGGGAGCGACCAGCTTCTACGACAGCTCCGCCCTTCACCAGACCTTGCTGGAATTTGTCGATTTCGATCGGCTGAACGACGGCGACATCCGTGTCAGCCTGGGCGCGGTTCAGGTCGAAACAGGCAATTTCGCATTCTTCGACACGTCCGACATGCGCATAGAGGCGGAACATGTCATGGCGTCCGGCGCGCTGCCGCCCGGCCTGCCTGCGGTAGAGGTCGATGGAACGCTTTATTGGGACGGCGGCCTCGTCTCCAATACCCCGCTCAGCTATGTGATGAACCGGTCGCGCCGCGACACGCTGATCTTTCAGGTCGACCTGTTTCCCGCACGGGGCCATTTGCCGCAAACCATGGTGGAGGTGGAGGAGCGGCGAAAGGACATCGTCTATTCCAGCCGCACGCGCATGAATACCGATGCGTTTCGTACTCGCCATGTGTTGAAATCAACGCTCCGGCGGGTGCTGGACGCGCTGCCCGAAGATGTGCGCGCCTCCGCCGAGTTCAAGGAAGCGGAGGAGCTGGCCGAGTGGAATGCCATCTCTGTCGTGCAACTGATCTATCGCCACCAGGGATGGGGTGGGGCGTCGAAGGATTTCGAATTCTCACGCGGGTCTATGTTGCAGCATTGGGAGGCGGGGCGCGCCGACGCCGCCACGACGCTCGCCAGCGACGAATGGCGGACGCCCCCGCCGCCCGAGGAAGCAATTGCTGTTTACGATCTGTCCGATCCCGCGCATCAGGAACGCCGCGCCGGCACGCAAAAGCTGGAATGTTGAAGAAGGACGCATCACCATGGCAAAATTGAAGGATAATGTCGCGCTCGTCACCGGCGCAGGTTCGGGGATCGGGCGAGAAATTGCCATTGAAATGGCAAAGGCCGGTGGCCGCCTCGCCATTTGTGATATCGATATGGACGGTGCCGCGCAGACGGTGAAGATGATCGAAGAGGCCGGCGGAGAGGCTGCTCCCTTTGAAATGGACGTCACGAACGAGGATCAGGTGAACGGTGCCACCGATGCGGCCGTTGAACGCTTCGGTCGTCTCGACACGTTGGTCTCCAACGCTGGCGTGCAGATCGTCCACCCGATTGAGGACTTCCCCTATGCAGAGTTCCAGAAGATCATCGATATCCATCTGGGCGGCGCATTCCTGACGACCAAAGCCGCCGTGAAACATATGTATCCGCAAAAATCCGGATCGCTGATCTATATGGGATCGGTGCACTCACATGAGGCATCGCCCCTGAAAACCGCCTATGTGTCGGCGAAACACGCCATTTTGGGCCTGGCCCGCACTATGGCCAAGGAAGGCGCAAAGCACGGTGTTCGATCGAATGTGATCTGCCCCGGCTTCGTCAGAACACCCCTCGTCGATAAACAAATTCCCGAACAGGCGCGTGACCTTGGAATTACCGAGAAGGAAGTCGTGAAGAATGTCATGCTCGGCGCCACGGTCGACGGTGAGTTTACCACGGTTCAGGATGTTGCCGACATGGCCGTCTTCCTGGCCGGTTTCGACACCAATGCGCTGACGGGCCAATCCTTTCTGGTCAGCCATGGCTGGGTCATGAAATAGCCCCAGAAGGGCGGCCTGATTTCAGCCGCCCTTCCCCGCATACATGTCGGTTGCCCGGATCAGGCGATCCAGAATGCCGGGTTCGTTGAATGCGTGGCCCGCCCCCTCGATCAGGTGCAGTTCGGATTTCGGCCAGGCCTTGTGCAATTTGAACGCGTTCGACGCCGGGCATGGCATGTCGTACCGGCCGTGAACGATGACTCCAGGGATATCCGCCAGCCTGCCGGCATCTCTCAACAACTGGTTCTCCTCCAGCCAGCCGCCATTGGTGAAATAATGTGTTTCGATCCGTGCGAAGGCGAGCGCGAAATGGCCGTCCTCGAAAGAATCGGCGAGAGTCGGATCGGGCAGAAGGGTAATCGTCTTTCCTTCCCACACCGACCATGACTTTGCCGCGCTCAGCCGCACCGCCTCGTCATCACCAGTCAACCGGCGATAATAAGCCCCCAGAATGTCGCCCTGCTCAGTTGACGGAATCGGCGCGATCAGCGCCTCATACTCCGCCGGAAACAGTTCGGAGGCACCGATTTGATAATACCAGTGCATCTCTGCGGGCGTCAGCAGATAGATGCCGCGCAGCACCAGTTCACTGACCCGTTCCGGGTGCGTTTCGGCGTATGCAAGGGCGAGCGTCGAACCCCAGGAGCCGCCGAACACCTGCCATTTGTCGACCTGCATCAGGCGCCGGAGCCGCTCAATATCCTCCACCAGACGCCAGGTGGTGTTCGCGCGAAGCTCCGCGTGCGGACGAGAGCGGCCGCACCCGCGCTGGTCGAACAGCATGACGTCGTAAAGCGCCGGATCGAACAATTGGCGATGGGTTGGCGCGAACCCTCCCCCCGGCCCCCCGTGCAGAAATACAACCGGCTTCGCACCCCTGGTGCCACTCCGCTCATAATAGACACTATGGCCATCGCCCACGTCCAGCATCCCTGCATCGTACGGTTCGATCGGAGGATAGAAGGTGCGAAGATCGCTCATGTTCAGGCCCGGATAATTGATTTCAGGCGGCACCATCTATTCAGGACGAGATCGACGCAACCCCCTCGGACGGTGCGACGATCGGGGCGATGGACGAAACAAGCAGGCGTCCCGCTCGTTTGGTTAACGAATGTCCCAGCAGATGGAAGGAATGGCACATGCCAATGATCGAAACGCGCGACGGAACTTCCCTTTACGTAAAGGACTGGAATAGCGGCGGGACAGAAGGAACGATCGTCCTTATCCATGGCTGGCCCCTCAACGCGGATAGTTGGGAGTATCAGGCCGTACCGCTCGCCAATGCAGGCTATCGCGTCATCTCCTACGACAGGCGCGGCTTCGGACGTTCCGAACAGCCATGGCAGGGGTATGATTATGATACGCTGTCGGACGATTTGGCAGACGTGATGAGCGGATGCGGCGTGACGAGAGCGACGATCGCCGGCTTTTCCATGGGTGGCGGCGAAGTCGCCCGCTATATGTCCCGCCATGGCGGCAAGGGCGTCGAAAAGGCCATGCTGATTTCCTCCGTCGTTCCCTACATGCTGAAAACCGACGACAATCCCGATGGTGTTCCAGAGGAGACTTTCAAGGAGATTACCGACGGCCTGAAGGATGACCGCCCGGGCTTCCTTCGCTCCTTCTTCAAGGATTTCTATGGCATCGGCATGGTCAAGCACCCGCTTAGCGATGCTGCACTGGATTGGACGATGATGATGGCCATGATGGCCAGCCCCAGGGCCACCCTGGCATGCGGCGATGCGTTCGCTCACACGGATTTTCGTAGCGATCTCAGAGCATTTAACGTCCCTACACTCGTGCTGCACGGGACGGGCGACAAGATCGTCCCCATCGATGTGTCAAGCCGCCAGACGGCGAAGATGATCGGTAGCAATGCAAAGCTGATTGAATATGACGGCGCCCCACATGGCCTGACCGCCACCCATCATGAAAAACTGGCAGAGGACATGGTCGCCTTCCTGCGCGCCTGATCATGCTTTTCCTGCTGCGATCCCCACGATAAGGCGCGGCATGCCAGAAACTTGGAAACTGACCTTCCCGGTCGCAAAGGCCGATGCAGATGAGTTGCAAGCGGATATCCCGGCCTTTGCCGACATGGACCCGCCACCAGCCGTGACCATTGTGGAGATCGACCCAAACGACCCCGCGAAATTGCAGCTCGACGTCTATTTGGAGCACAGGCCGGACGGAGACTTCGTCGCGTTGGTGCGGACGCTTCTGCCCAGATCGCCAAATGTGGACGCGGTAGTAGAGTTGCTTCCTGACGAGGATTGGGTGACGCTCAGCCAAACCGGGCTGGACCCGATACGGGCCGGGCGGTTCTTCGTACATGCCGCGAAGGATGCTGATCGACGACCCGCCGACGCCATCGGCCTGCAGATCGAAGCGAGTCAGGCATTCGGTACCGGTCATCATCCGACAACGGCAGGTTGCCTGCGGGCAATCGACCGCCTGTCGGCATCACCGAAGAACGTTCTCGACCTGGGAACCGGTACGGCGTTGCTGGCGCTGGGCGCGTTGAAGGCGTTTCCCACCGCGCGCGTCATCGCCAGCGACATTGATCCCTGCTCCATCGATGTGGCACGGGAAAATATCGACATCAATGCGGAGCGGGAGGGCGACGGTGCCGGCGAGATTGCGCTGGTCGTGGCCGACGGGCTGCAGGACCCTTCCCTGTCGGAACGGGCGCCCTATGACCTGATCCTGGCAAATATTCTGGCGCAGCCGCTTATCCACATGGCAGCGGATATTTCCGGAGCCTTGGCAGATAGTGGTACGCTGATCCTGGCGGGTCTGCTCGCGGATCAGGCGGCGGCTGTACAGGCCGCCTATGAAGAAGCGGGCCTTGTTCTGTCGGGCGCAGACGAGAACGTCGGATGGCCGATTCTCGTTCTGTCACGCCCTACAGGCTAGCGCCCGCCTCTTCGCTGGCCCGCGTTACGGGCGCCATGCGTGGAACAGCGGCATGTTCGCCGTCGGACGCGGGGTGGTCATACGGCGGCTCGGCTTCACACGGACGCTGGCCGTCGCGGCGTCGATCGTCTGGTTGTTCTGCGGTTGCATATCTCGTCTCCTTGCGAATGTCGCCGCGGCCCGGGGAGGGAGAGAGGGGAGAGCCGCGGCGACTGCAGCCTAATTGGGGGCAACAACCGCGTTTGAGCAGAGCGTCTAAACATGCATCAGCCATGCAGGCATTGCATAGGCAACGGTATATTATTGAGAATTAACGGTTTTGAAACAAATCCATTCGCAAGCCATAACTAAATTGAAACAACGTCCCCGCAACAGCATCACCTGCCCGCCGCAGCGCCAGAAGTCAGGATGGCTAAGCTACGGAGGCACCCGGCCTCCGCAGCTTAATAGACCCGCTTCTTCGGTTTGATGTAGTCGATGTCGTCGGTCAGCGTGTAGCTGTGCACCGGCCTGGTGTTCAGTTCCACCTGACCATCGCGGAACCAGCCAAGGCTGTGGACCATCCACTCGTCGTCATTCCGATCCGGGAAGTCCTCGTGCATGTGGGCACCGCGGCTTTCGGTACGATTTGCCGCCATGTTCATGGTCAGAACGGCCTGGCCGATCATATTGTCGAGTTCCAACGTCTCGATCAGATCGGTATTCCACACCATGCTGCGGTCCGTAATCGCAAGATCAGCCATCCGCTGATAAACGGCGTTGATCTTGGTCTTGCCCTCCTCAAGCACCTCGGAAGTACGGAAAACCGCACAATTGGCCTGCATCGTTTTCTGCATCGCCAGCCGAACTTCCGCCGTCGGTGATCCGCCCTTTGCATTTCGGAACCCGTCGAGACGCGTCAGCGCCTTTTCGTCCGCTGCCGTGTCGATATCACCATGCTTTGTTCCGGGCTTGGTGATTTCGTGAATGCGGTGCGCCGTGCCACGGCCAAAGACGACCAGATCGATTAGGCTGTTGGAACCTAGTCGGTTGGCACCATGGACGGACACGCACCCTGCCTCACCCACGGCAAACAGCCCCGGTACGACACTGTCGGGATTTCCGTCGCGTTTGGTAACGACTTCGCCATGATAATTCGTCGGTATTCCGCCCATATTATAATGGACAGTCGGCGTAACAGGGATCGGTCCCTTCGTTACGTCGACACCAGCAAAGATCTTCGCGGTTTCCGAAATACCCGGCAGACGCTCGGCCAGAATATCCGCGTCGATATGATCGAGGTGAAGGTTGATGTGGTCGCCTTCGGAACCGACGCCACGCCCCTCCCGCATTTCCATCGCCATGGAGCGGGACACGACGTCGCGGCTGGCAAGATCCTTTGCCGAGGGGGCATAGCGCTCCATAAAGCGTTCGCCCTCGGAGTTTGTCAGATAGCCGCCCTCGCCGCGCGCGCCCTCGGTGATGAGAACACCGGCACCGTAAACTCCCGTCGGATGGAACTGCACGAATTCCATGTCCTGCATCGCCAGACCGGCACGCAGTACCATGCCGCCGCCATCACCGGTGCATGTATGAGCCGAGGTCGCGCTGAAATAGGCGCGACCATAGCCACCCGTCGCAAGTACGGTATTGTGAGCGCGGAAGCGGTGGATCGTGCCCGTCTCCATGTCCATTGCCAGGACGCCGCGACAGGTCCCATCGGCATCCATGATCAGGTCGAGCGCGAAATATTCGATAAAGAAATCCGTGTCGTAGCGCAGGCTCTGCTGATAGAGCGCGTGCAACATGGCGTGGCCGGTACGGTCGGCGGCGGCACATGTGCGCTGGGCAGCCGGCCCCTCGCCCATATTCTGGGTCATGCCGCCGAACGCGCGCTGATAGATCTTGCCTTCCTCCGTACGGCTGAATGGCACACCGTAATGTTCCAGCTCGAAAACCGCGGCAGGAGCCTCCCGACACAGATATTCGATGGCATCCTGATCGCCCAGCCAATCGGAGCCCTTCACCGTGTCGAACATGTGCCAGGTCCAATGATCCGGCCCCATATTCCCCAGGCTGGCAGCAATGCCGCCCTGTGCCGCCACCGTGTGCGAGCGCGTCGGAAACACCTTCGTAATGCAGGCGGTTTTCAGACCGGTTTCTGCAATGCCCATCGCGGCACGCAGGCCGGAACCGCCGGCGCCGACGACGACCGCATCGTAGGTGTGATCGGTTATGGGATAGGTTTCGTTAAACTTGCTGGCCATGAAGGTCTCGTAATCCTACGCGCCGAGCGCGATGGTGAAGATGGAGAAAAGTGAAAGGGCGCCGCCCACGATGGCAAAAGCACTGATGAGGAGCAGCAGCGCGATGCGCGTCCCACCGTCGGAATAATCTTCCACAAGCACCTGAAGGCCCAGGCGCAGATGATAGAAGATGCTGATCGTCATCAAAGCGAGCGGCACCGCGACCCACGGTTGCCGCAGCCACTCCACCATCGTGAAATGGTCAAGCCGGGGAAGGGTCACCAGGGACACGATGAACCATGTGAGCAGAAGAAGATTAGATACCGCCGTCAGGCGCTGCACCCACCAATGGTGCGCCCCGCCCTTCGCCGAGCCGAGGCCGCGCACGCGGCCGAGTTCCGTACCTCGAGAAACAGCCATGATTACCCCAGCAGAATAAACGCCCAAAGGGCGACGGTGAGAAGTGTGGACACGAAATAGGTCAGCGTGGCCGTCGTCTTGGATGTATGGATTTCAAGACCTGCGCCCGTATCCATGACAAGGTGACGCACGCCGGACGACGCATGCTGGAAAACGCCCCAGGTCAGCCCGATGCCCACCACCAGACCGATCGGCCCCGTCGCAATCGAAAGAAAGCTGGCATACGCCTCTGGACCCATGGCGGCGGAAACCAGCCACCAGGTGAAAAGACTGCCGCCGATAATGGCGAGACCGTCACCGGTCGCGCGATGCATGATCGACGTGACCGTGTGGACGCGCCACCGCCAGATAGAGAGATGCGGCGAAAGTGGCCGGGGCCGTGCCCCGACTGTCGGCCGTGAAGCCATGAACATGATCCCTTAGACTTTGAACGCCCCGTCTTTACCGAGGGCACGGCTCATCGCAACCGTCAAAGCGCCGCAATCGTGCGGGAAGCAACGATGAACTTGAAAAGGATGCATCATTCTACGTACAAAAAATCAGCTCCTCCGCTTTGGTTAGATGGTCTTAACCCTAGGCATATAGGGCGCGAATGTCACCGACACGCGAGCGTCATCAATAGGAGTATGACGGCAATGGCCGCCGATATGGATTATCTCCATCACGAAGATCCCGATCATATTCTCGGAAGCAAGATCTTCCTGCCCGAACGGATGCTTGCCTATCAGATCGATGGCGCGGCACAGGCCGATTTCGCGATCATCTGCGACCTGCTGATCGATTCCACGGAAGAGCTCGCCACGGCCTTCTGGGAGCATTTCGCACGCTCATCCTCCCTGCGAAAAAATCTGGAAGGGGCCGAACAGCAACGCGCCTATGACAGGAGCATTGCCTATATCCGGCAAAAATTATCGCCGCCCATCGATGCCGCATGGATGAAGCGGACCGCTAATCTGGGCGGCGAGATCGACCGGGGCGGCTATGAGCCACTGGAGATGATCGGCGCCTTCGCAGCCGCGAATCAGCTGGCCACCCAATATTTGCTGGAGCGGGCGGAAAACCCCGCAGAGGCGGCGCGGTTGGTGCAGTCCTTTGCGCGAATCAACATGATGGAGGTCGAAGTAATCATGACGTTCATGCGAACGTTGATGATGCGCGATGCCAAACACCGCATTGCCGAGCAGAGCATCGCCTTCCGCGAGCAGATCGCGACGGTTGTGGAGAGCGCCTCTGTCCAGAGCCGGGGCGCGCGCCAGCAGGCCGGCTCGGCCGCAGATCAGACGCGAGGTATGCTGGGCAAGGCCGCCGAAGTCGCCGCAGCCGCCGAACAATCGGCAACGGCCATGCGCGAGGCGGCGGAAACGTCCACAGGCTTGATCCACGCCATCGAAGACACCCGCAGGGAAGTCGACGGCGCCACGCTGGTCATCGAAAAAGCCAGCGAGGAAGCGCGTAGTGCCATGCAGACCGCCGATACTCTGGCGGATCATGCCAAATCCATTGAATCCTGCGTCAGCCTGATCCGCAGCATTGCGGGCCAGACGAACCTGCTGGCGCTAAATGCCACGATCGAGGCCGCGCGAGCAGGCGAAAGCGGACGCGGCTTTGCCGTAGTTGCAAGCGAAGTGAAGAACCTTGCCGGTCAGACAGCGAAGGCTACGGATGACATCGCCAAGCAGATCGGCGCGATTCAGCAGTCCACACGGCTGGCCGTCGACGCAAATCGCTCGATTCTCGATACGGTGGAAAGCGTACGCGGTTCCGCGGCCCGCATACGCGAGGCGATGGACCGTCAGTCCGAAACGGTCACCATGATCACCGGCGCAGTTGACGAAACGGCGCTTAGCGCTGATTCAATGTCGGCCGCCATCGCGAGCATCCGCCAAACGACCGAAGCGATGAGCGGACATATGGCCAGCGTGGAAAGCGCCAGCGGCACCGTCGACGAACAGCTTGGCGGCCTGCATGAAAGGGTGGGAACGTTCCTGCAGGTGCTGGCCGCCTAACGGTCAGCGCCTGGCGAGCTTCGCCTCTCGTGCGGCCTTCAGCTTCGCGAAATCATCGCCCGCGTGATAGCTGGAGCGCGTCAGCGGCGTCGACGATACCAGCAAGAATCCCTTCGCCCGCGCAATGTCGCCATAGGATTTGAACTGATCAGGCGTCACGAAATCCATAACCTTGGCGTGTTTCGGCGTCGGTTGCAGATATTGTCCCAGCGTCAGAAAATCGACATCGGCGGACCGCATGTCGTCCATCACCTGATGAACCTCCAGACGCTCTTCCGACAAACCCATCATCATGCCGGATTTCGTGAAGATGGTCGGGTCGAGGGTTTTCACACGCTCCAGCAGGCGCAGCGAATGGTAGTAGCGCGCACCTGGCCGGATCGTGGGGTACAGCCGTGGAACGGTTTCCAGATTATGATTGTAAACGTCGGGCCGCGCTTCGACGATCATTTTCACCGCTTCGTCGGCCTTATTACGAAAATCTGGCGTCAGAATCTCGATCGTCGTGTTCGGCGCATTCTTTCTCAGCGCCTCGATAACCTTTACAAATTGCCGCGCGCCGCCGTCCGGCAGATCGTCGCGGTCGACGGAGGTTATGACGATATGTTCCAGGCCAAGTTCGCCCGCGGCAACGGCTACATGCTCCGGCTCAAGCGGATCGACCGGCTGCGGCATGCCCGTCTTTACATTACAAAAAGCGCATGCCCGGGTGCAGGTGTCGCCCAGGATCATCACCGTTGCGTGCTTCTGGGTCCAGCATTCACCGATATTCGGACATGCCGCCTCTTCGCATACAGTATTGAGATTCAGCCGCCGCATCAGCTTGCGCGTCTCCGCAAAACCGACGGTTGTGGGCGCCTTGACGCGCAGCCAGTCAGGTTTGCGGGCGCGCCGGGCAGGCTCGGAAGTTGTTTCGGGTACTGTTGCCATGAGGGACAGATAGCGGCTGGAGCGCGGGAAACAACTGCGGTAGGGCGTCACGCATGACAGAATTTACACAGTTGCTGAACGGCTACGCTCGCTTTCGTACATCTGCCTATCCTGAACAGAAGGCGCGCTACGATACCTTGTCGAAGGGCCAGAATCCGGGAACGATGGTTATCAGTTGTGCGGACAGCCGCGTTTCTCCGTCGTTGATTTTCGACGTGGGCCCTGGCGAGATATTTACCGTCCGCAATGTCGCCAATCTTGTGCCCCCCTTCGATCCGGGCGGCGGTCTGCACGGCGTTTCAGCCGCGGTGGAATTCGCCGTTACCCAGCTTGAAGTACAGGACATTCTGGTTCTTGGGCATGGCGGCTGTGGCGGTTGCCAGGCATCGCTGACGGATCATTTCGCGGGGAATGCGCCGGGCGAAGGATATTTCATTGCAAGCTGGATCGCCCTTTTGGACGAGGCGCGCGATCGCGTGCTGAAAGCCCATGACGGCCGTCACGATGCAGAGGCGCTGCTCGCCCTGGAACATGAGGCGGTGCGCGTCAGTCTGAAGAACCTGAAAAGCTTCCCCTTTATCCAGGAGCGCATGGCTGATGGGCGGCTGCGCCTGCACGGTGGGCATTTCGCTGTCGCGCATGGCATGCTGCATCTGCTTCGTGACGACGACACGTTTTCGCCCGTCATACCCATGGCTCAGTCAGACTGAAGAGCGGCCCCGCTAAGATCGATGCGGACAAGGCGATAGCCGAATCCGCGGCGTTCGAAGATCAGGGGCCGCCGTTCTTCGGTTCCCACCGAAAATCCGATCAGGCCTATGCGTTCGACATCAACCAAGTTCCAGATGCCGCTCCAGGAACTGTCCGATGCGCCAGCCGCCAAATTGGCCTTCTGTGCTTCGGCAAGGAGGATCTCGATGCTCGTCGGACTAACGAAGCGGTTGAGAATCGGATCGACCATATTTTCCGCCATGGCCATTTGGCCGGGCGAGAAAGTCCTGCCGCGCAGACCGCTGCGTTTTTCGATGTCGGCGAGTATGTCCCGCTTCAGCGAGGCGCGGATAGCCTCATAGTCGACATAGTTGGAAAATTCGTCCTCGTCCTCCGCCTGCAGCGCTGCTCCCATGCGCCATAGGGTCCAATAGGGGCCGGAAAAATAGAACAGCATGAGCAGCGCCATGAAAACCGCCACGCAAGAGCAGAATCCGTGCGAAGAGGGATCGCGCCCATCACGCATGGCGATGCTAATTCAGTTGGTCCCTGTGGGAAGAATGCAGGTCCGTCACTTTGACGGCACCCGCAAGACGGTTGCTGCAACCCATCAAATTAACTCCCCCCATACATACGCTACCGGCACATATTAGCGCAGCAACCCCCGTCGCGCCTAGTCAGCTTTTATATGCAATAATTTACTGCCCCCGGCAGCAGACTAGCCGACCTTGGCGGCCTCATCGAGGGCGTATCCGGCAGAGCGGACGGTCCGGATCATGTCGGGGCGTCCGCCTTCATTGATCGCCTTGCGCAGTCGGCGAATGTGAACGTCGACCGTGCGCTGCTCGACATAAACGTCGCGGCCCCAGACACTGTCCAGCAATTGTTCGCGGCTGAACACACGCCCGGGATGCTCAAGGAAATGGCGTAACAGCCGGAATTCAGTGGGGCCCAGGGGCACACGCTGGCCGCCACGCGTCACCTTATGCGCGCCGAGATCCATCTCAATATCGGCATATTCAAGTGTGGACCCGGCAATGGCGGGACGCAGCCGCCGCAATACGGCGTTGACGCGTGCAATCAGCTCGCGCGGGCTGAACGGCTTGGTGATGTAATCGTCGGCACCGGTATCGAGCCCGCGAATACGGTCCGCCTCGTCCGTCCGCGCCGTCAGCATGATGACAGGCAGGTTTGCGGTTTCCGGATCACGCCGCAGGCGGCGGCATACCTCGATGCCCGACAGATTTGCGATCATCCAGTCTAGGATGATGATGTCTGGCGCTTCTTCCAGCGCCAAAACGAGCGCCTCTTCGCCATCCTCGGTCTGAACGGTATCGAACCCTTCCTTCCGAAAATTATAGGTCAGGAGTTCGACGAGGTTTGCATCATCCTCGACGATCAGCACTTTCGGGTTCATTTCCGCACTCCTTGCTTCTGGCTCAGAGAGGCAGCGACAGGCCGGTCGCGTCGCCGCCCTTTGGTCTGTCCTCAAGATGCTCGCCCGTGGCGCTGTAATGTACCATTTCCGCTATGTTCGTCGCATGATCGCCGATGCGCTCAAGATTCTTGATGATGAAAATCAGGTGCGTCGCCGGGGCGGTGTTCTCCGGATCCTCGGCGATTTCGCCCAACAGGGTCTGAAAGAGGCTTTCATAATAATCGTCAATGGCCTCATCGCCATCGCTGACTGCGCGGGCGAGGAAAGGATCGCGTTCGGCAAAAGAGCGCATGGCGTCGTCCACCAGCGCCGATGCCATGCTGCCGATCTGTTCCACACCGGCGCTTGCCCCGCGATATCCGCTCGATGAAAGCGCTTCCACACGCTTGGCAATATTCTTGCCGTAATCGCCAATACGTTCGATGACGGCGCCAATCTTCAGGGCTGCGATAACCTCGCGAAGGTCCTGAGCCAGCGGGCTGCGGCGCGCGATAATCGAAATTGCGAAGGACTCGGCCTCCATTTCCAATTCGTCGATGCGCTTGTCCGCCTCGACCACGCGCTTTGCGAGTTCCACATCATGCGAAAGAAGCGCCGTAATCGCCTCGTTCACCTGCGAACGCGCCAGACCGCCCATTTCGCCGATCATCGACCGGAGAAGGCGCAGGTCGTCGTCGAAAGATTTTACCGTATGGGCCGTCGTACTGTTCATGCTGGTATCCTAATTACCCGAAACGACCAGTAATATAGTCGCGCGTTCGATCCGCACGGGGATTTGTAAAGATGGTCTCCGTATCGCCATATTCAACCAGATTGCCCAAGTGAAAGAAGGCCGTTCGCTGCGAGATACGCGCCGCCTGCTGCATATTATGGGTCACGATGACAATCGCAAAGCGCCCCTTCAACTCCTCAATCAGTTCCTCGATCTTCGCCGTTGCGATGGGATCAAGCGCCGAACAGGGCTCGTCCATCAGGATCACTTCGGGATCCACAGCAATGGCGCGCGCGATGCAGAGACGCTGCTGCTGCCCGCCGGAAAGGGCGGTGCCGCTGTCGTCCAGGCGATCCTTTACCTCATTCCAAAGGCCCGCTCGCGTCAGGCTGGCCTCCACAATGCCGTCCATGTCCGCCTTGTTGCTGGCCAACCCGTGAATACGGGGGCCATAGGCAATATTTTCGTAGATCGATTTCGGGAAGGGATTCGGTTTCTGGAATACCATGCCGACCCGGGCGCGCAGCTGCACTACATCCATGCGGGGATCATAAATATCTTCGCCATCCAGTTCGATCCGCCCCTGCACCCGCGCAATATCGATTGTGTCGTTCATCCGGTTGAAGCAGCGAAGAAAGGTCGACTTGCCGCAGCCGGAGGGGCCGATGAAAGCCGTGACATAATGGGAATCGACGTCGATGGAGACGCTGTCTACGGCTTTCTTTTCGCCATAGAACACATCGACATCGCGAGCTGTCATTTTCGCGTCATTGGCGAACGCGATCTCGTCGTGGACCAGCGTCTGCTCCCTGACATGCGCCTCCTCGGCTGCCGCTTCCTTCACTTGCGTCGCCATTACCAGCGCCTCTCGAACTTGTTTCTCAAATAGATTGCCACGCCGTTCATACTGAGGAGGACGGCCAAGAGCACCATGATTGCGGCACTTGTTTTCTCGACGAAGCCGCGCCCCACTTCGTCCGACCACAGAAATATCTGGACGGGCAATGCGGTCGCAGGATCCGTTACCCCGCCCGGCACGTCGGATACGAATGCGCGCATGCCGATCAGCAATAGTGGTGCAGTTTCGCCAAGCGCCCGACTCAACCCGATGATCGTTCCCGTCAGGATACCTGGCAAGGCCACGGGAAGGATATGATGAAGAATGACCTGCAACCGCGATGCGCCGATTCCCAACGCGGCGTCGCGAATGCTGGGGGGAACGGATTGCAGCGACACACGCGACGCGATGACGATGACAGGCAGGGTCATCAGCGCGAGCGTGACGCCGCCCACGACGGGGGCGGACCGCGGCATGCCAAAGGTGTTCAGGAATACGGACAAACCCAACAGGCCGAAAATGATGGAGGGGACCGCGGCCAGATTGTTAATGGATACTTCGATCATGTCCGTAAATCGGTTCCGGGGCGCATATTCCTCCAGATAGACAGCCGTCATGACACCTATTGGGAAGCTGAGCGCCAAGGTGATCGCCATCGTCAAAAGCGAGCCGAGCAGCGCCCCCCAGATCCCCGCCAGTTCGGCACTCGTCGAATCGGCCTTCGTCAGAAACCCGGTATTGAGAGACAGCTGAACATCGCCCCGATCATTCAGAACGACATATTGATTGATCATCTCCTGGGAGACCGCTCTGCGCTGAGCAGGCACGTCGAAGGAAATCTGACCCTTTGCAAGCAAGTCTACCTCTGGTGCGGCGACCACCCAAACGCGTTCCCGGCTACCGAGCAGCGAAGGGTCGTCGCGGAGCCGATCGCGGACATCCAGCCATGCCCCTTCACTGATCATCTCGCTCGTGCCCAATTGCGCTTCCGCCGCAGCGTTCACCAAGGATCGGAAGTCGGCGCGGTTAATGGCATAATCTGCCCCATCGCCAGACATCTGCGCGGGATCGAGACCAAGTGTGGTGGCGGAATATTCGATATCCAGCGGCACTTCCGCCCTCTGAAACCCGCCAATACCATCCGAAACGATGGTCGTCAGCAGGAACAACAGAAATCCTGCCGCGAAAACCAGCGCGCCGAGGCCAAGGAACCTGAACCGGCGCTCCTTCGCATAACGTTTGCGAATACGGGCCTGCATCTGCGCAGAGCGCCAGTCCACGGTGCCGGTGCGGGCGACGTCCGCAGAGGTCATTCGTACGCCTCCCGGTATCTCTTCACGATCGCAAGAGCGTAGATATTCAAAAGCAGCGTCACCACGAACAGAACGAGGCCCAGCGCGAAGGCCGAAAGCGTCTTGGCGCTGTCAAATTCCTGATCGCCTGTGAGCAGCTGGACAATCTGCGCCGTCACGGTCGTTACACTGTCCAGGGGGTTGATGGTCAGACGCGCCGCCTGGCCCGCCGCCATGACGACAATCATGGTCTCGCCGATCGCTCGACTGACGGCCAGCAGGATGCCGCCCACGATACCAGGCAGAGCAGCCGGTACGAGCACCTTCTTGATCGTCTCAGAGGGGGTCGCCCCCATGGCCAGGCTACCGTCCCGCATCGCGCCAGGAACCGACGACAGGGCATCATCGGCCATGGACGATACGAACGGAATGATCATGATCCCCATCACCACCCCCGCGGCCAAGGCGCTTTCCGAGGAGGCGCTGTCGATCCCGATTGCGATGGCGGCGTCACGAACGGCCGGTGCGACGGTCAGTGCAGCGAAATAGCCATAGACCACCGTAGGTACGCCGGCGAGAATTTCCAACAACGGCTTCAGGATTTTCCGCGCCGTAGGACGGGCATATTGCGTCAGGAAGATTGCCGACATCAGCCCCAATGGAACAGCCACCGCCATCGCAATGATCGCGCCGATGAATATTGTGCCCCAAAACAGGGGGACAGCACCGAATGCGCCGGACGATCCGACCTGATCAGCACGGATCGCCGTTTGCGGGCTCCAGTGTGTGCCGAAAATAAACTCAAGCGGGTTCACGCGGCTGAAAAAGTCGAGGCTTTCGTAGAGAAGGGAAAGAACAATCCCGAATGTCGTGAGAATGGCAATGAGCGAAGCCAGCGCGAGGATGATCGTTGCAAAACGCTCCACATGCGTGCGGGCACGCAGATCGGGTGCCGTCTTCAACCAGCCATACCCACCACCGATCAGGGCCAGCAAAACGACCAGCCCACCGATCAGCCATGTCCAGCTTGCCTGCGTTTCGCGATAGATGGGTACCGCTTCATTTACCGCTGGGTTGAACGCCGCGGGCAGATCCCCCCTGGCAACGGACCGCATTTCGGTAAGAAATGCCTGGCGCTCGATGCCCGCTTCCGGCTGGGCCGCCTGCGGTAGTTGGTCGAGGGCTCGGTCCGCAACGATACCGTCGCCGATGACCAGCCATACGAGCAATAGGAAAAGCGCGGGGACAAGGGCAAGAAGTCCCGCGCGCACGGCGTGATAAGCAGGTCGGGAATGCACATCCCTGGGACGTGCACCGGATGCAAATGCATTCGCGCGCATTCGCGTCATCGCGAAGGTGACCGCCGTCAGCCCCAAAAGGACCAGGGCGAGCGCGCCTAGCGACATGTGCGTCCTCCGGTTGATTGGCAACGACTGCAAGCCGGGCGTTGCAATAGAAACTGCGTCGGCGCCCGCATCACTTCAACGCGCCGTGGCGGCCCCTTGCCACGCAGATTTGTCAGTTTTGTGACTCCCCGTTTGACGCCGGAATGTCTGCCAGCGGAACCGAGAAAGCGATGCGGGTGCCGACGCCGGGCACAGACCGAATTTCCAGGCGACCGCGATGCCGCTCGACGATGTGTTTTACGATAGCAAGACCGAGACCCGTCCCCCCCATCTTGCGTGAGCGGCCAGCATCTACCCGGTAAAATCGTTCGGTCAGGCGCGGCAGATGCTCGGCCTCTATACCGTCCCCCTCGTCCTGCACGCTGATAGAGGCAGCAGAACCGACGGTTTTCACCGCCAGTTTGATGGCCGTTTCCGGTCGACCATATTTCATGGAGTTGAAGACGAGATTGTTGAGAACCTGCAGCAGCTGGTCACGATCGGCAAGGACGGGAGGCAGTCCCGGCTGAATCTCTACAAGGAGGGGCCGACGCGCCTCCTTCATCTTCAGGTCGACGGTTTTCGAGAATTCATCCACCGTCTCTGCAAGGTCGACGGCCGTGCGGGGGCGAAGGCTCTTATCCAGTTCGATTCGTGACAAAGAGAGCAGATCGTCGATCAGCCGCGTCATGCGTGCCGCCTCGTCCGCCATTACGCCCAGGAATCGCTTACTTGCCTCCGGGTCGTCGGCAGCAGGTCCCTGCAATGTTTCTATAAAGCCGGCCAGGGTGGCGAGCGGGGTGCGCAGTTCGTGGCTGGCATTGGCGACAAAGTCGACGCGCATGCGTTCCGCTGCGCGCGCAGGCGAAATATCGGCAAGGGTCAGAAGATAACCGCCGCGTTCCACCGGTGCGACGCGCAGGCGATAGACGGTATTGCCGCGCCCGATCCCCTCCACCTCGCGTACCATCTCGCGCCCCTCGGCAAGGGAGAGTTGAACCGCATCAAGTGAGGAGGGCTCGCGCAGAACCAGCCTTACGGTTTCGCCCGTCCCCTGCCCCAGCAGGTCAACGGCCGCCGCATTCATCGCGGTAATGATGCCGGCGCCGCTCAATAGGACCGCGGCAGGCTCCAGATCGGAAAGCGAAATCTGCCCGCTTGCGGACGACTCCGATAATGCGGCCACCTCGGATGGCTGCTCCGCAGGCGATCGCCTGGGCTCCGCAGCGATCATGCCCGGCAGCAGACAAATCGCTGCGACCAGCGAAACGACCGCCAGGATCATCTCTCCCACGCCGAGTCCATATCCGAGACCAAGGCAGCAGAGGCCGATAAGATAAATGCGTGGACCGCGCCGGATCATGACCGTCACTTCTTCCTACCAACTGAGTCCGCCGCGTCACGACGCAGAACCTACGGGGATCTGGATGCCTTACGAGCGGCGATGTGTCGATTTATTTTACATCATTTCGTGCCAGGTGCCGGCGTAGGTTGTGGTTTCAATCGCTTAGCGGTCTGGTACGATTATTGCTTAGACTGAGAAAACTTGTTCCGTTCACGTTTCGTGACTATTTCCGGAATTGCGAACGGACAGAATGCAGGCAGGGTGAATGACATGACCGACCAAAATAGCGATCAGGAAGGCATGATGCAGCCGCAAGAGCCAGAGGTGAATGCGCGCCGTCGCGTCCTGAAGCTGGGCGCCATTGCAGTTCCGGCCATCGCCACGCTGACGCCATCAATGGCGATGGCGACGGGCGGTGGTGTCGGCGGGGCTAATATTTCAATCCTTGCGTGTCAGGTTCCTATTCCCGACTATATCGATGAAAATGGTGAGCAAGTTCCGCCGAATAAACAGTTAAAGACTGATTATAGGGGCCAAGCTTATTACTATAAGAATGGCAAAAAGGTGGATGTCTTTAATGCGCCATCTCAAGGTCATTATAGCGGTCAGGAAATTAAGGACGGCTATATCAACCGGCGCTATATTCACGACGCTCAGTTCAAGGCGCATGTCGAGTATCTGCAGAAGATGCGGAATAGCGGCACGGGGGGCGCGGGCATCAGTTGCCTGATGTCCATCACCAACAGCTCTTATAAAACCTGAACGGTCGAAATGGCGCTTTATGTGCCGGTCGAAGCCGTACGGTACGAGAAGCTGGACGATCTGAGTCTGGTTTTCCATCGCCTGTCAGGTGAGACACATATATTGTCGCCTGAGATGGAAGCCATTTACGAAGCTATCCCCGCCGGGGGCGCCGATGCGGAGCAAATCCTCCTTCGGTTGGAAGCTGTGCACGGACTGGTCGAGGCGGAGGAAGGCGACCCCGCCAGCGCGCTTTGCTTGCGGCTCGATCAATTGACAGAACTCGGTATCGTTCGACATATTTCATGACGATGGGGCACATGCGGTTGCGAATTGGCCCCGCAATCTTCGACATCCGCTCCCCTTTTCGAGGGGCCATTGCCTCATTAGGGCACCTTTATCGCGACTACCCCCAGGGAATGCCGGATGAAATCTATGATTTCGCCGTGGCTGCCCTGCCGACAACGCCATGGCGGCGGTGGTTTCGCCCATCGATCCGGCTGCAAGCGGACTTTACTGTTGAGGAGGCGGTTCCCGTCGCGCTGCGCCATGCACTGCTGGCGTTCGAAATGGGCGTGAACATGCAGATGGCGCTGGGTTATCGGCGCGATATCATCCTGCACGCGGCAAGTGCCGCACGCGATGACCGGGCTGTCGTAATCGTCGGCGACTCAGGATCGGGCAAGAGCACTCTCTCGGCGCTTCTGTCGTGGAGCGCGGGATGGCGTCATTGCGGTGACGAACTGGCCCTGATCGGCTTGGCAGACGATTATTCGCTGACGCCCTACCCCCGCCCGATCGGCCTGAAGAATCAATCCATCCCCGTCATGCGCGAACGCGTATCGGCCGACCGCTTCGGTCCCCGCCTGGAAGGGACGATGAAGGGTACGGTGCAGCATCTGCTGCCGCCTGTGGACGCAATACAGGCCATGGACCGGCCCGCGCGCCCGGCGCTTATCGTGTCGCCGCATTTTACGGTGGGCGCCTCACCCGAGATACGTCGCATGACGCAGTCGGAAGCATATCTCCGCCTCTCCGTCGCCTCGACGAACCAATTGACCCTGGGGGAGCCGGGCTTTGACGCCCTGGTACGTTTGATCCGGTCGGTTCCTGCTTATGACATAACCTATGGCACCAGCGAGGAGGGGCTGCAGCTGGTGGAAAAATTATGGGGTGATGTCGAGTGACCCCCTCTACTCTGCTGCACTCCGTTCTGCGCGAACCGCAGAGGATGGAGCGCCTCACCGATGAACAGTGGAACGCGCTCATCCGTGTCGCCCGCGTCGAAATGCTGATGGGCACCATCGGCATGCTGTCCACTGGAATGCACGTGCCGGACAAGGCGCGCCTGCTGCTGGACGAGGCCGCAGCCATCGCAAGCGTCCGGCAGAACGCCGCCCGCTATGAAGTGCAACGAATGGTAGAGGCGCTGGCACCCACAGGAATGCCGGTCGTCCTGATGAAAGGGTCCGCCTATCTGATGGCGGACCTGCCACCCTGCCCCGGCAGGAATATCGGCGATCTAGACATCATGGTGCCGTTCGACCGCCTGAACGAGGCCGAGACTGCCCTGAAACGCCATGGCTGGCAGTCGATCAAGGCGAAGGGCACCTATGACGACAGCTATTATCGTGAGTGGATGCACGAACTGCCCCCGCTCGCGCACGAAACGCGCGGGGGAGTCATCGATCTGCACCACACCATCCTGCCGCGCACTGCGCGCCTGACGCCGCGGCCAGAGCGTATGCTGGCAAACGCCATTCCGACGAATTGCGGCGCCTACATCATGGCGCCGGCGGAAATGCTGCTGCACTCGGCGACCCATCTCGCCTATGACGGCGACCTTCAGGGCGGTGCGCGCAACTTGTGGGATATTGATCGCCTGGTGCGGCATTTTGCGGAGCAGCCGGATTTCTGGGACGATCTGAAATCCGCCGCGATGGCACATGATTTGACGCAGCCGCTGGCGCGGGCATTGCGGCTGTCCCACCGCCTTTATGGGACGCCGTCTCCGGCGGCGCTAAGAGGCAAGCCGGACCTCATCGATCGACTGGCGCTAGGAAAGCTTCGCGGGCACGATCGCTACGGCGCACCGACGACTCCGATCAGCAATTTCATCCTGTTTCTGCGCGGTCATTGGCTGAGAATGCCGCTACCAATGCTAACCCGGCACCTGTTTACCAAATGGCGGGCGCGACGCGCTGAAGCGCGGCAGGCAGGTCGCGAAAACGATCAATGACGATGTCCGCGTCAAGTTCGTGAATGGGCGCATCCAGATAACCGAAGCTGACCAATACGGATGGCACACCTGCGCCCCGCGCGGCCTTCATATCTGTCCCCGAATCGCCGACATAGGCGGAACGTGACACCGATCCGCCTGCCCGCAGGATCGTTTCCGTCAAATGGCGCGGATGCGGCTTCTTAACGTCCAGGCTGTCGGCGCCGAGGATCGCAGCAATCCGGTCTTGCCAACCAAGCGCGGCGATCAGGGATTCGGCCAGTCTGATCGGCTTGTTCGTACAAATGGCGAGGACGGCATGTTCCGAAAGTTCGTCCAGCACCGATTCCACATCGTCCCAGGGTCGGGACAGATCACAAATGTGGTCCGCATAGTGCTGCAGGAAGATCGGCTGCCCCTCGTCCACCATCGCCTCGGTGGCGCCGCCGGTCAGCGCAAGACCCTTTTCAATCGTACGCCTGGCGCCATGCCCCACCATGTCGCGTACCTGCGCCGCATCGACCTCCCTGCGGCCAAAATGCCTTAAGACGGCGTTCATGGCGGCACTGAGATCAGGGGCGGTATCGACGAGGGTTCCATCAAGGTCGAAGGCGATGCAGGGGCGGGAAACGGTCATCCCGCACTCCCTTTCGCAGCTTTGTAGAATTGGCAAGGACTCTCCGCTAAACGCGCCACAATTGCTGGAGATTGTTACAGATGACCCCCTACCCCATTGCCGCCATCATTCTCGCCGCCGGCAAGGGCACGCGCATGAAATCCGCCCTGCACAAGGTGCTGCATCCAATTGGTGGCCGACCAATGCTGAAGGGTTTGGTCACGGAACTTGGCCGACTGCAACTGCAACAGACTGTCGTCATCGTCGGCGCCGGCGCCGAGAGCGTCGCGGCAGAAATGGCCGACATGAACGTCGTTTTCGCCCATCAGCACGAGCAGCTCGGTACCGCTCATGCAGCGCTGCAGGCAAAGCAGTCACTTGTCGACTTTGATGGCGACGTGCTGATCTGCTTCGGCGACGTCCCCCTGCTGAGGGCCGATACCATCGGACACATGCAGGCGCGCCTGCACGATGGGGACAGCCCGGCCGCCGTGGTGCTGGGCTTCCGCCCCGCAGATCCAAAAGCCTATGGCCGAATCATCGCGGACGGTGATGGCCGGATCTCAAAGATGGTAGAATATAAGGATGCAGATGAAGCCGAACGGGCCGTAGACCTGTGCAATGCCGGTCCGATTCTCGCGCGCGGCAAGGACGTCTTCGAGCTGCTGGAGCGCATCGGCAATGATAATGCGCAAGGTGAATATTATCTGCCGGATGTTGTCACTGTAGCCGGGGGCGATGGGCGCCATTCCGCCGTAGTGGAGGCTCCAGAACGCGAAGTCGTCGGCGTTAATGACCGCGCGGATCTCGCCGCTGCGGAGGCGCTGTGGCAGGAGGAACGCCGCGCCGACGCCATGCGCGAAGGGGTGACGCTTCGCGATCCCTCCAGCGTGTTCTTCTCCTACGACACACAGCTTGCACCCGATGTGCTGATCGAACCCAATGTTGTTTTTGGCCCCGGTGTCGTCGTCGAGACGGGCGCACGAATCCGCGCGCATTCGCACCTTGAGGGGGCGCATGTAGGGCGGGATTGCGAGGTCGGCCCGTTCGCGCGCCTGCGCCCCGGCGCCATCATGAAGGCAGAGGCAAAGGTCGGAAACTTTGTGGAGATGAAAAAATCCACGCTGGGGGAAGGCGCCAAGGCCAACCACCTGACCTATCTGGGCGATGCGGATGTCGGGGCCGGCGCGAATATCGGAGCGGGCACGATTACCTGTAATTATGATGGCTTTTTCAAATATCGGACCCGGATCGGTGCAGGCGCGTTCATCGGGTCCAATTCGTCACTGGTTGCGCCCGTGAGCATCGGCGACGGTGCGATTATCGGCGCCGGCTCTGTGGTGACGCGTGATGTAGAACAGGATGCGCTCGGCCTGACGCGCGGCGAGCAGAAAATGAAAGACGGCTGGGCGGCGCGTTTCCGTGCCATCCAGGAACAGAAGAAAGCAGGCTAAGCTCCATGTGCGGAATCATTGGTATCATTGGCGAACGCGACGTTGCCCAGGACCTGCTTGATGGCCTGAAAAGGCTGGAATATCGGGGCTATGACAGTGCGGGGATATGCACCCTGCACAATGATCAGCTGGAACGCCGCCGCGCCGAAGGCAAGCTGCGCAATCTGGAAGAAAAGCTGCGTACCGACCCGCTGCCTGGACAGGTGGGCATTGCCCATACCCGTTGGGCTACGCACGGCGCGCCGACGGTTGGCAACGCCCATCCACATGCGACCGATCACGTCGCCCTGGTGCACAATGGCATTATCGAAAATTTCAAGCCGCTGCGTGATGAACTGATCGCCGATGGGCGCACCTTCACAAGTCAGACGGACAGCGAGGTCGTCGCGCACCTCCTCAGCCGCGAGGTTGAGAACGGCGCATCGCCGGAAGAGGCGGTGAAGGCCGTATTGCCGCTGCTGCGCGGTGCCTTTGCACTGGCGATCATTTTCAAATCCCACCCCGACATGATGATCGGCGCACGGTTGGGATCGCCGCTGGTGCTGGGCTATGCCGACGACGAAATGTATCTCGGCTCCGATGCGCTGGCGCTGGCTGGCCTGACGCAGCGCATTTGCTATCTGGAAGAGGGCGACTGGTGCGTCGTCCGCCGCGATGGCGCACAGATTTTCGACTCTGAAAACAAGCCTGTAACACGTGCCATTTCGACAAGCGGCGCAAGCGCGGCGGCGGTTGAAAAAGGCAATTACCGGCATTTCATGCAGAAGGAGATTTTCGAACAACCGATCGTGGTGGCGCAAACCCTGAAAAGCTATTTGCGCCCGCTGGAAGAGCAGGTCGCCCTGCCCGACATGGAATTCGATCTTTCCTCCGTCACCCGCGTCACCATCGTCGCCTGCGGCACCTCCTCCTATGTCGGCATGGTCGGCAAATATTGGATCGAACAATTGGCGCGCGTCCCGGTCGAGGTCGATGTCGCGTCGGAATACCGCTATCGCGATCCGGTCATAGAGAAGGGGCAACTCGCGCTCTTCATCTCTCAATCGGGGGAGACCGCCGATACGCTGGCCGCCCTGCGCCACTGCCGCGACGCGGGGGCGACCACGGCGGGCATCATCAACGTGCCGACCTCCACCATGGCGCGAGAGGCCGACCTTCTGATGCCAACGCATGCCGGACCCGAGATCGGTGTTGCGTCTACAAAAGCGTTCACCTGCCAACTTGCGGTCATGGCGGCGTTCGCCACTAACCTCGCTCGCGCAAAGGGGAAACTGTCGCCGGAAGAAGAACGCGATATCGTTCGTCACCTATCCGAAGTTCCTGCGGCGATGAACGAGGCGCTGGACCATGATGACGAGATTGAGGCGATGGCAGGCACCATCGCCAAGGCGCGAGACGTCCTCTATCTGGGCCGCGGGCCGGATTATCCCATGGCGCTGGAGGGGGCGCTGAAGCTGAAGGAAATCAGCTATATCCATGCAGAAGGCTACGCTTCGGGCGAAATGAAGCACGGTCCGATCGCTCTTATTGACGAGAGTGTCCCGCTGATCGTGATCGCGCCATCCGGCCCGCTGTTCGAAAAGACGGTTTCGAACATGCATGAGGCGCAGGCACGCGGTGCGCAGGTAGTGCTGATTTCGGATGCCGAAGGGCTTGCGGAGGCCGGTGACGGCCTGCTTGCGACGATCCGCATGCCGAAAGTGCATCCGCTGATCGCGCCGTTGGTCTACGCAATCCCGGTGCAGCTCCTCGCCTATCACGTCGCGGTGGCAAAGGGCACGGATGTCGACCAACCACGCAATCTGGCGAAGTCCGTTACCGTGGAGTGACGGCAGGAATGAGCTTTCTTCGGCCGAAAAGCTCTCTCGTTTCCCTCCGACCCATTACACCGCTCGGCTCGCTGGAATCTGCAAGGGCCGACTGATCGGCAGCAGCGGAGCCGGATCGCGGGTGGCTGCGCTGGGCTGCGTATAATAATCGCAGCCAAATACGAATTAATCGGCTATAGGGGCGCGTCATCCCGCGATGCGGGCCGATCCCGCAGATGCGATTCCGAAATGAGCAGCGTCTTGCGCGCCGCGAAGCCGGCACCCCTTTTGCCTTCCGAAAGCCAAGTTCATGACATTTTCCGATTTGCCCGCCGGCCTTGCCAATGCCCTGGCGGAACGAGGCTACGAAGCGCCAACCCCGGTCCAGGCCGCCGTACTGGATCCGGATCTGCGGGAACGCGATCTGATCGTCTCCGCACAAACGGGTTCGGGCAAGACCGTGGCATTCGGGCTTGCCTTTTCAGCGCAAATCCTGGGCAGTGATGGACAGGTGCAGTCGACCGGTAAGCCGGGTGCGCTGGTGATCGCGCCCACGCGTGAACTCGCACTGCAGGTCAGTCGCGAACTGACATGGTTGTATCAAAATTCGAAGGCTCGCGTCGTTTCCTGCGTCGGCGGAATGAACCCCTCGCAGGAACGCAGGGAATTGAAATCGGGCGCAACAATCGTCGTCGGTACGCCGGGCCGTCTGCGCGACCATCTGGAGCGCGGTGCGCTTGACCTTTCGGAACTGGCCGCTGTCGTTCTCGATGAAGCCGACGAGATGCTCGACATGGGCTTCCGCGAAGAACTTGAGGAAATTCTCGACGCCGCGCCGGAAACCCGGCGCACATTGCTGTTCTCGGCGACAATGCCGCGCCCCATGGAGGCACTGGCGCGTCGTTATCAGCGCGATGCCCTGCGGATCGCGACCGGCGGCGGCGAGCGCGGCCATAATGACATAGCCTATCAGGCTGTAACGGTGGCGCCTTCCGAGATCGAGAACGCAGTAATCAATCTGCTCCGCTTTCACGAAGCGGACACCGCAATCCTTTTTTGCGCCACGCGAGAGAACGTGCGGCATCTGCATGCAACCCTGCAGGAACGCGGCTTTTCAGCCGTGGCTCTGTCCGGTGAACATTCCCAGTCAGAGCGCAATCAGGCGCTGCAGGCCCTGCGCGACAGACGGGCAAGCGTGTGCGTCGCGACAGATGTCGCCGCCCGTGGTCTCGATTTGCCGAACCTCAGCCTGGTCATTCACGTCGAAATTCCACGCGATGCAGAGACGCTGCAACACCGATCTGGCCGAACCGGCCGCGCGGGAAAAAAGGGCACGGCGGTCATCGTGGTCCCGTTTCCCCGCCGCCGCCGGGTAGAGTCCATGTTGCGCAACGCCCGCATCAATGCCGAATGGATCGACGCGCCCGACCGGGAGGCGATCCTGGCAATGGATCGCGAGCGTCTGCTGAAGACGCTGCTAATGCCTGTCGAAGTGGACGAGACCGATCGGAAACTGGCCGAACGCCTGCTGAGCGAGCGTACGCCGCAGGAACTCGCCGCGATGCTAATCCAGGCGCACCGGGCCAAAATGCCGGAGCCTGAGGAATTGCTGATCAATTCACCGGAAGCGCAGGCCGCAGCAAGAAAAGAGCGTCAAAGGCCGGGGTTTGACGACGTGGTTTGGTTTCGCATGGATATCGGCCGACAACAGAAGGCCGATCCGCGCTGGCTGTTGCCCCTGCTGTGCCGCCGCGGGCACATTAGCCGCAACCAGATCGGCGCAATCCGCATCGGGCCGAGGGTGACCCACTTCCAGATACCGCGCGCCGCTGCGGACAAGTTTGCAGATGCGCTAGGGCGAACTGCGGGAGATGAGAACGGCGGGGATGTCCATATCGAACTGTCTCCCGACGCTCCCCAGGATTCCACTCGCCCTTCGCGCAACAACGGTCCGTCTGCGGGTCGAAAGAAGGGAGCTTCCTACGCCAAGAAGCCCCATAAAGACCGGCCCGCAAACTCGCCGGAGCGGAACGCGGTTCCGGGTAAAAAGCCCAAGCCTCGCAAACCCAAAAAACGGCCTGTTTGAGCTGGCGTTCATGGCGGGCAGCGCTGCCTGGGGAAATACCGGATAGCCGTGTGACGAGAGCCCGCCCGTTTTCGGGCGTCTAATCTGCCTCGTTCCAGGTCGGCAGCATGCGGACGTCACGCTCCGTCTCTGCGGGGGCAGGAAATGCATGGATGAACGTCGGCCCCTCCTCGCTCGCCTCCTGCGCCACGCGATGTGCCGCCCTGAGCGTGTCGGGGGCCTGCCCGCGCTCAACCCAATCCTCCATCGCGCGGATATAGTCGATCGCAAAGGCGCCGTTGCCGCCCCAGCAATGGTTCATTCCCGGCACCATCACCAACCTTGCAAAGGCGCGTGTTTCCTGTGCGCCACCCATGGTGCGCGTCAGCATCCGATAATAATCTACGCTGTTCAGCGGTGCGACCCGGGCATCGGCCCAGCCATGATAAATCAGCAGCTTGCCCCCCGCCTGACGGTAGGCTCGCAGGTCCGGGTGGGAGGCGGAGTAAAGCACCTCATATTCGCGCAGGCGATCAGGGTCCTTGTCGAAATCAAAGTCCATGGCATTCCAGCCTGGGCCAAAGTCGGACTGGATGAAGCGGGTCGTATCCGTGCCCGATTGCGTCGCCTCCGCAGGCCCATCGATCGGCAGAAAGCTGCGCCAGGTCATTTCCGATCCGGGAAGGAAACCGCCGCCGAAATAAACAGGGCGACCGTCCGAATTAACGGGCCCCTGATAAACGGCGCGAGCAGCCGCCACCTGTTCGGCGGTCAGGCAGTCATCGGCAGCGCCGTCCCGGCATTGCAGGTCCACAGGATCAAAGCCGCCAAGTGGATCATCGATAACGCCATCGCGCCGTCCATCTTGCGCGTCCAGCGTTGCAATCGCCCCGCGATGGAGCACGCCAAGGCTGCGATCGTCGAATATTGGTGAGCCATCTTCATCCTGAAGGCTTTGCAGGGTCCACACAAAGCTCATCGAGGTTCCCGCCTCGCTTACGACGGGAGCGCCGGCGATGATGCCATCGAAATCGTCGGGGAAACGCTGAGCTGAAACAAGTCCCTGTCGGCCGCCAGTCGAACAGCCCATGAAATAGGAGTGGCGCGGCAATTGACCATAGAATTTCGAGGCGATGGCTTTGCCCGCAAGCGTGGTACGATGGGTGGCGCGGTAAGCGAAGTCCAGCTTCGCCTGAAGATCCTTCCATGCCCACAGGCCGTCAGCAGGAGTGCCCCGGTGCCCCATGTCGGAAATTACGCAGGCATAGCCGCGCGTCAGCGGATAGTCGCATTCCTTTGTCCAGACGGACTCGGCCGCAAAACCGCAAGAGCCTGTGCAGCCGGCATGAAAGAACTTACCATTCCACCCCGAAATGGGCATAACCAATTCAAAACCGGTGTTCGGCGTAACATAACCCTGCACCCGGCAAAGTTCAGGTCGGTCCGATGTTGCAGCAACGCGCCGGGCGTCTCCGATGGAAACCGCAACTTCCCTGGGCAAATTAAATGCCGCGTCTGACAGTTCGGAACAGGCTGCGTCCGAAAGATCAACCTGATCCGAAAGATTCGCCTGCGCCACGCTGGGCGCCCCCGCCACGGTCAGGCTCGAAAGAAGGAACGCCACGGCCGCCAGCGATCTGACAACCGGTCGCAGCATCGCCTGGCTCTTGCCATCCCTCGAACATCCGCACTTCGCACTCAAGGTGTCAAACAGCATGCTCCGAAGACTCCTTTCAAGTATAAGGGTTTCGAAGTGATAGAGCGGCGGTGGGGCCGGTCAACTTGTCGTCACCTCTGAACAGGTAGGCGCACGCATAGTCATATACGTCAAACCATGGAAAACGTGCGTCACCCCGTCCGCCTATCCGCCTCAATCCCTTGAATACTTCAGCCGTCTATCCTTCAGTCATTGCAAGAGATGCCAATCAGTGCGTTGCGCATTTAGCAAGGAATATGATCAGCCCATACGCCGCCCACCAGATGATCTCGTGCAAGCGCACCGCTCTCCCGCCAGGCTGGGCTTGCAAGGATAAAACGGTTCGTCACCGACGATATACGCTTATCAGCGCTGCTTTTTCGCCATAGTGGCGGTAAAATCCGGATCTTTCTTGGCTACCCAGTCGACGAACTTCCGAACGCTGGGATTGGCCAAAAGCGCGTCCACATCCATCGCATGCCGCTGCAGTTCGGAATTGGTAAAATTGGCGATTAAGGTCTGCTGACAAATTGGATGCATGGGAACGACATCGCGCCCGCCGCGGCTCTTGGGCACAGGATGGTGCCACACGATGATCTTCCCGGTGGGCCGACCACATAACCAGCAGGACACCTCCGCTGGCGGGGTATTCTCCTCCTCGTCCCGCACTTCCTCAATAGGACCATGTTTCGAATGTTTGCGGGCCATATACCTTATACCTGACTTGCCTGAACTTGCCCCGCCAACGAGGCTTGGGCGGGAGGCACCGCCACGCCGACGTCTCGCGAGGTTAGCATGAAATGCCCGCTTGCGCCGCGCCCCTCCTGCACCAGCCAGTTTGGATATTGCGGCCGGGAGGGGCGCGGCTCAATAACTAGCCGGCCAGTTCGCGCAGCTTCTCCTCCATGTCATCCAACGCATAGGGCTTCATGATGACAGGCGCGCCCTTCAACGATTCCGGCATGCCGAGATCATTGTCATAGCCCGTGGCAAACAGGATGGGGACGCCCCTTTCCTGCAGCAGCGCCGCGACGGCATAGCTGCGTTCCTCGGCAAGATTGACGTCCAACAGCGCAACATCCACCTCGCACGCGGCGGCCAGTTCCAGCGCTTCGGGGACCGTGGTGGCTGGTCCGACAAGCTCCCACCCCATGTCTTCGATCAGCCCCTCCAGAGACATCATTACAAGTCCATTATCCTCGGCGACGAACACACGACGTGGGTCGGCCATACGCATTACCCCCTTTACTCTTATTCCGCTCCGTCCCCGCCTACGCCTCTAGTGATGCGAGGCGGCTATCGCAAAGCCATTGTCATCTTGCTAGGCGCAATTACGAACCTATTTTCATGTTTCCCCTAATCAGGATGGCGGTCCCCCTTGGCAGAATTCGACTATGATTATTTCGTAATTGGCGCAGGCTCCGGTGGCGTTCGGTCGAGCCGGATCGCAGCTGGTCATGGTGCGCGCGTTGGCCTGGCGGAAGAACATCGTGTCGGCGGCACCTGCGTCATCCGCGGCTGTGTACCAAAGAAACTGCTCGTTTACGGCGCGCACTTCGCAGAGGATCTGGTCGACGCGCGCCGCTTTGGCTGGAACATCGAAGGCAAGAGCTTCGATTGGGACTGCCTGCGTGACAATGTACTTTCTGAAGTTGACCGACTCGAAGACGCCTACAAGTCGACCCTCACCAGCCACGATGTTTCCCTTCACGAGGGGCGCGCCATTCTTGCCGACAAACACACGGTCGAGGTGGACGGCAAAAGCTTCACGGCAAAATATATACTGATCGCCACCGGATCGCATCCGGGTACCTTCCCGTGCGAAGGCAGCGAACTGGCCATAACATCGAACGACGTTTTCCATCTGGAAAAGCTACCCAAGCGCATCATCATCGCAGGCGGTGGCTATATCGCCAACGAATTCGCCGGAATCTTCAACGAACTGGGTGTCGACGTCACGATCGCCAATCGGTCCGACAGACTGCTACGCGGCTATGATCACTCCGTGGTCGAGCGGCTACAGCACATCTCAACCGTGAAGGGCATAAAATTCCTCTACAATGCCCCGTTCGAGAAGATCACCCGGGACGCGGACGGCGTTATCCGCATCGACATCCCTGGTGAGGGCGAGAAAGAGGGACAAGTGCTGGAGACGGACCTGCTGCTGGCGGCGATCGGACGGCCCGCCAATACGAAGGGACTTGGACTTGAGGAAGTCGGCGTCGAACTGAAAGACAACGGTGCCATCAAGGTCGACGAAGCAAGCCGCACCAATATCGACAATATTTATGCGGTGGGCGACGTCACCGACCGCGTCCAGCTGACCCCGGTTGCGATCCGAGAGGGCCACGCCGTCGCGGACACATTGTTCGGCGACAATCCCTGGACGGTGGACCATAGCTGCGTACCAAGCGCAGTTTTTTCTCACCCACCGATCGCCTCCGTGGGGCTGACCGAATCGCAGGCGCGCGACACGCTGGGCGGGGTTGAGATATTCACATCGGATTTTCGCGCGATGAAGAACGTTCTTGCCGATCGGAACGAACGCAGCCTCTATAAGCTGATCGTCGATTCCGCGACAGACAAGCTGGTCGGTGCGCATCTGATTGGCCCGGATGCCCCGGAAATCATGCAAGGGCTGGCGATTGCTGTGAAGGCGGGCCTCACCAAAAAGCAGGTGGACGAGACAATTGCGATCCACCCGACGATGGCGGAAGAACTGGTGCTGATGCGCTAGCATTGGGCGAGTGCCCGGCGCAGTTGCCGCAGCCGCCTCTATAAGGCAGAATGACCCTATGACCCATTCTTCAAACTGGACGCCGGGCAGCTGGCGCGACTTCGAGGCGTTGCACATCCCGGAATATCGCGATGGTGCCGCGCTGGCAGAAACCGAACAGCTACTTGGTTCCTATCCGCCGCTGGTTTTTGCGGGCGAGGCGCGCCGGCTGCGCGCCGACCTCGCTCAGGTTGCGGCGGGCAAGGGCTTCCTGTTGCAGGGCGGCGACTGCGCCGAAAGTTTCAAGGAATTCCATCCGAATAATATTCGCGACACGTTCCGCGTACTTTTGCAGATGGCGGTTATCCTGACTTTCGGCAGCCAGATGCCGGTCGTTAAGGTGGGCCGCATGGCCGGGCAGTTCGCAAAGCCCCGCTCCAGCCCGACCGAGGAACAGGGCGGCGTCTCCCTGCCCAGCTATCGCGGCGATATCGTCAACGACATGGGCTTCGACAAAGTTGGACGGGAGCCCGACCCAGCGCGGATGCAGCGTGCCTATATGCAGGCTGCTGCCACTCTGAACCTGCTGCGTGCACTGGCGCAGGGCGGATATGCCAATCTGCACCAGGTCCATAAATGGAACCTGGATTTCGTTGGCGCGTCAGAAGCGGGTGCGAAATATCAGAACGTCGCAACCCGCATTGGCGAGGCGCTTGCGTTCATGGAGGCGTGCGGCGTCAATCCAGAAAGCGTGCCGCAACTGAAGGGCACCGACTTCTATACCAGCCACGAGGCGCTCCTGCTGGGTTATGAGCAGGCGATGACGCGGCAGGATTCGCTGACCGGCGACTGGTTCGATACCAGCGCGCATCTGTTGTGGATTGGGGACCGGACGCGTTTTCCGGGCTCGGCGCATGTCGAATTCCTGCGCGGCGTCAATAATCCAATTGCAATGAAGGCGGGCCCCTCGCTGGAGCCTGACGACCTCATCCGCATGATCGATGTCCTGAACCCCACGAACGATCCCGGCCGCCTGACGCTGATCGCGCGGTTCGGCCATGACAAGGTGGAGGCCGGTCTGCCCCGGCTCGTCCGCCGTGTGAAGGCAGAGGGCCGTCACGTCGTCTGGTCCTGCGACCCCATGCACGGCAATACCATCAAGGCTGCATCCGGGTTCAAGACGCGCCCCTTCGAACGTATCCTTGCCGAAGTTCGCGGCTTCTTTGCCGTGCACCGGGCCGAGGGCACCCATGCGGGCGGTATCCACGCCGAAATGACCGGCCAGAACGTGACGGAATGCACGGGCGGCGCGGCGGCAGTGACGGACGAAACGCTGGCTGATCGGTATCATACCCATTGCGACCCAAGGCTGAACGCCAGTCAGTCTATCGAACTTGCCTTCCTGCTGGCCGAGGGCATTCGCGAGGAAATTGACAAGGATCAGATAGCCGCCGCTGCTTGACCGCACGGGTCTGGCATCCACGCAGCGGAAAAGGGAGAGGGCTCTTCGGTTGACACCGGCCCTTCCCCGCAATATCTCGCGCGCTCTCGCAGACGGCCCCTTCGTCTAGCGGTTAGGACGCGGCCCTCTCACGGCTGAAACACGGGTTCGATTCCCGTAGGGGTCACCATTCCATATATTTCAATATCTTGTACACCGCTGTCACTTTGACGGGCATACGCGCCATCGCTTCAGCTTGTCAGCGATTTAGCGAGACCAGGGAAGCCGTCGACCTGTCACCAAACTCAACTAAGAGCTTAACACTCCTAGCGCGCCGAGGTAGCGAGCCGGAGCACCACCATTCCGGCTCCTGCGGCGAGCGTCAGGACCCATAAAAGACTGCCAAAGCCGACCCCCTGCATTTGCAGGGCTACGGCAAGAGCGAGGACAAGCAAGAAGCCCCCGAATAGCCGCAGCCGATATGGCGGGATCCGAGCTGCCCAAACCGGCGGCGGGCGGTATTTTGCCTGGCTTCGCGCCAACAGTAAAAAGCCGACGTAGGTCAGCGCCAATACCACGATAAAGCTTGGCAGTCCCGACATTCAGCTCTTCTCCGCCGGTAAGAATTGCTTCTCATGCCCTTCTCTTGTCCTGACTTGCGAATTGCGCATTCGCCAGGCGGCGGCAATCGCCAAAAAGGAGCCAAGCAGGAGCATGATATCGATCCCCGCAACACCCCATTGCCCGCGCGCGATCGCCACGGGAATCGCATCGCCGGTCGTCACCGCATTCAGAGCGACGGCGACAACGCCGCCGATGGCGATCGCGATCCACTGCTCTCGCCAAGCCGCCCCCCGGCGAACCCCTGCATGGGCGAACGCCGCCAGCCAACCGGCGTGAAAACACCAGGTTTCGAGCGTTGCGCGCCCTTCCATATCTAACGGCAGCAGTCGGTTGGAAATCAGAAAGGCGAGCGTCGCCAGAATCAGCCCGGTCGTCCCACCGATCGCAATCACCGCGACGATTTCCGCACCCTTCTTTCCCGTTTTCGCGTGGCGCTTCCGGCGAGACTGCGACCAGAACAGAAGCCCGGTGGCGATCAGCACGCAACCAGCCAGACCGGACAGGAAGTATAGCCAGCGGATGGTGAGATGGTCGAACTGCACAACGTGCAGACCCCACAGTACGGCGTAGCCCGCACTGGCGGCACTGGGCTGAGGCGCAGCTAAGACGTCGCCCGTCGCCGCATCGAACCAGATACTATGGTATCGCGCGGCCAGCGAACCATGGAGCGGCCACCGCGCTTCGACATAGGAGTTGGCGTCGCCGGGATAATATATGCGCAGATGACCCGGCCGGACGCCATCCCAGCGCCGCGCCGCTTCCTCCGCCATCACGTCCAGAGACGCCGAATTCTGGCCAGCTTCGCCTGTCGCAGGACGGCTGAAATAATCCTGATCGAAGGCGGTCGGATCGCTCGCAAAGACGGCTTCCTGCGCGGTGGGTAGATACATTGCACTGAACAGCGCCACGCCTGACAGCGAGATGACGAAGTGGAACGGCAAAGCGAGCACGCCGGTGAGGTTATGCAGGTCGAGGACGCTACGCTGGCTTTTTTTCGATTTTCGAAAGGTGAAGAAGTCGGCGAATATACGGCGATGAATGATCACGCCTGAGACGCACAACACCATCATCATTATGCCTGCAAAGGCACAGAGGATCAGGCCGATGTTCGCAAAGCCGATGTTGAGGGTGAAGTGATATGGATAGAAGAATTGGGTGCCGCCATAGGTCCCCTGGTCCGGCAGCAGGGTCAGCCCATCCGGACCGATGGTGCGGTAAAAGTGTGTCCCATCATTTAACTGAGCATAGAATTCCGCGGGCGCCCGGTCCGTGGCAAACTGCACTTGCCAGAATTCGGCTCCTGGCGCCGACGCCTCTGCGACAGGGCGAAAGGCATCGATGGACATTTCCGTGGGTGCTGTAAATCGCGTGGCGGGCTTCATCCATCGATCGATCTCCCAATCGAACACGGCGAGCGTCCCAGTCCAGAAAATCACCAGCAGGAGCAGGCAACTGAGCAGCCCAAACCACGTGTGAAGCCAGTTCAACGCCAGCCGAACACCGCCGGGCTCGTCAGGCTGCGCGGGCGCCGCCATCTCAAAGAGCGCCCAGCACAGGCAGATAGGGTTCGATGGCCTTCGCCCCCGCCATCGTGCCGGTCGCCATTATCGCCATGCCCAGCGGCATGAACCAAAGCTGCCGTGCGGCAAAGGCCCACATGAAACAGGCCACCCAGACGATCCACGAATAGCTGCCCGCAACGACGAAAGCGTCCGTCCTGTCCCATCCTGCAAATCGAACCATCAGCACTGCGGCAAGCGCGGCTGTTCCCGCCGTGACAAAATATCCAAGGATGATTGCGGCAAGACAACGGATCGTGGTGCGCAGGGGCGCGGGAAGGGTCATGATCACTGCTTCCCCGGCTCAGCAACGTCGATCAGCGGTTGCAGATTGGCCGCGTATCGACGCCAGCGTCCCTGTGAACTTGCGTAGATCGGCCTACGCACCTGCCAGCGGCTGGGCGTCTGCACTGCACGTTTACTGTTGTGAAAGGAGAGGACCCGCTCGTCCCACTCCACGTCCAAGAAATCCAGCAGCGCCCGCGATTGCGGCTCCAACCCGTCAATCATATCCTCGTACCGCGCTTCGACCATCCGCGGGCCGAGCACCTCCTGCCAGTGCCCCATCAACCGCCGATAGCCGCGCCAATAATGGGCAATGTCGTCGAGGTCGGTCGCCCACCGCTGGTCAAGCGCAAAGTTCTCGACATAGATGGAGAGGCCGTTGTCGCGAACATCGCGCGTGCAATGGATGATCCGGGCACCGGGCAGCGCCAGCGCCACCAGCCCCAGATGCCAAAAATTAAGCGGTTGCTTGTCGACTACATGAGCCGCGCCGGGATCCGAAACTGCAGCGAGTCGCTGAAGATAATCTGCACCAATCGCGTCCACATGTTCCCTCGAAAGATGTGGAGCGGTTTCCGGCCATGACAGTTCGTTCCCGCCCAAACGGTCAGGCGTTCCTGTCGCCATATCTGTCAGCACATCGAGTTCACCCGCTCCGTGGATCAGGGGGTGACTGGCCAGCACCTGTTCGGTGAGGGTGGTGCCGGACCGCGGGAGGCCGACGATGAAAACGGGGCGCTCCGATGCCGTACCCCAACCCTCCCTCGCGGCAAAGAATTCGGAAGAAAAAAGCTCAATCAGGCGGTCGATCCGCCTGTCGAAGCCATTCCGGTCAAAAAGTCCGGCCTGCCGCTGTCGCGCCTGATTTGCGGCACGCCATGCAGCAAAGGCCGCTTCATGTTCGCCGCTTCGCGCCAAAGCCTTGCCCAGCGCATAGCCGATCAGCGCCGCGTCGCGCTCATCTACCTTGGCGATGCGCCTGCGTGCGCTTTCAATTGCAGAGGCCAGCGAAGCTCCCTCGGCGACGGCCAGCAGGCCGACGAGCCCTTCCGCCTCATCCGCATGACCTCGCAGCAGCCGTTCATATGCTTCCTTCGCGGCACGGCGATCACCCTTATCCTCGTAAAGTTGCGCCAGCCGCAGCGCGGGCACCAGCGCCTCCGGTTGCAAGTCCAGGGCCCGCCGGTAGGCCTGCTCGGCCTCATCGAGCCTTCCTTCGCTGGCCAATGTCTGCCCAAGCGCATTCCAGACGGACACATTGCGCGGTTCACATGCAGAAGCACGCCAAAGACATGCGATCGCGTCGACGCGCTGGTGATTGCGCGTCAGGATCCGCGCCAGGCCGACATAGGGCGCCGCGACGTTCTCATCCGCCTTGGCCGCATCGCGAAACGCTTCGAACGCGCCCGCCATGTCCCCTGCCCTCTCGCAGGCGACAGCCGCCTCGTACAATTCACGTCCCGCTTCGCTCATGTCATCAATCTATAAACTCGCGCGCAAGGTAACGTAGGCAGCGCGCGGATTGCCAAAGCGGTGCCCACCCGCCGGCGTGCCGGAGTTAAATCCAATGCTATCGCGATATTCCTCGTCCAACAGGTTCAGGACGTTCAGCTGCACCTCGAACGATTCCGACACGGGATAGGCGATCGACGCGTCCACCAGCGTGTATCCTTCATAATCGATTCCGAAGCGGGGTGCCGGTCGCTCGCTGATACCTCTCACGCCGAGACCGGTCCTGAAGCCGGAAAGCGCGCCCTCTTGGACCGTGTAGGACCCATAGACACTGAACGTCTGGCTGGGAACGAGCGCCACCGGATCGCCGACATCTTCTCCGCTGCTGCTATTGATCACTTCCGTGATACTTGCGTCGACATATCCGTAGGACAGATCCAGCGACAAGGCACGTGTCAGTTCGAGGCCCGCGTTGATTTCGAAGCCTTCGTGCTTCTGCTCGCCGGTGGCGACTACGAAGAACGGTCCGCCAGGCACGTTGTTCGGATCCGGAGTGGACACGTTCTGACGCGTAAGGGAAAATGCCGCGGCGGTCAGGTTGACGCGGCCGTCAAGCAGACTGCCCTTTATGCCGATCTCGTAATTTACTGCGGTTTCAGGATCGATCAGATCGCCGCTGCTTTGCACGCCCGTTTGCGGAATGAAGCTTTCTGCATAGCTGGCATAGCCGTTCAGACCATCGACCAATTGGTAGCTTCCACCGACACGCAGCGAAACATGGTCGTCCGGTGCCGATTCCCCTGTTGTGAGATTGCGGCGCTTATAATCGTCATAACGAAGGCCCGCGACGATCGTCAGACGATCTGTGGGACGCAGGCTTGCCTCGGCATAAGTCGAAAGAAGCTCGTCCTCCGTGTCGGAAAAGGGCGCCAGCGGCGTGCTGAAATCGGGAACGGCGTAGTTTGCTGCCTCCAGATCGGTGATGTCGACGATGCCGAGCACCCCGCCAAATGCAAAAAAGCTGGCGAATTTCGTTTTCTGTGCCGTCGCTCCAATTACCCAATCCTGCCGCTGACCGAATAATTGGAAATCCCCCACCAACTGGGCGTCGCCATAGGTGACGTTGGTGTCGCGATAGCCTTCCGAGAAATAGACATAGGCGCTGGTTTCACCAGGATCGAAGCCCCTTCCGCCGCTATAATTATATGCGCCCTGGCTGGTCTGATAATCGAAGTTGGTATCCTGATAGCTTCCCCGCATGACAAGTTTCAGATTGTCCAGAAACTCATGCTGGAACTCGGCTTCCAGATAGGTGTCTTCGCCGCTCTGATTGCCCGGTATGCCAATATAGGTCTCGGCGGTAATTTCATCGGGCACCGTGCCGTCGGTAAAGACCGGGAATACGGAGCCCGGGACACTGTCCCTCTTTGTATAGGAAGCAGACGCGTGCACACGCGTTCTGTCGGTAAAACTGGCTTCCAGCACGGGTCGTACCGCAATCGTCTCGGTATGCTCAGGATCCTGCGGACTTTGCTGGTCTTCATAGGCCAGCGTGACCCGGCCGCTGAAGACGTCCGAACCCAGCAGCGCCCCCGTATTGGCATCGCCCTCCAAGCGATAGGTTCCAAAGCTGCCGCCCCGGGCGACGAGATTCACGAAATTGCCCGGCCTTGGCGCCTTTGTAACCTGGTTTATGACGCCGCCGGGGATGACCGGCCCTAACAAGATGGAACTTGGCCCCTTGATGACCTCGATCCGCTCGATCTGCGAGATGTCACGGCGACCAGCCCCGCGGCTGTCATTTTCCGGCCGGTTGTCGGTGAGAACCGTGCCGTACAAACCGCGGATAAGATATGAGCCGCCGCCCGGCAGCAATTGCGTCTGCCGACGGACCACGTTCGGTAGAGTTTCCAGGAAATCTAACGGGTTGATGAACCCACGCTCCCTGATCGTATCGGCGTCAATAGTTTCCAGGCTGAATGGCAGTTCGACCGGTTCAATCGGCAGCCGGTTGATCAGCGAATTCTGAAATTTCCCGGATATGACGATCGTTTCGTCTTCCGCGACTTCTTCCTCGCGGGTATCGCCTCCATCCCGGCGCAGATCAGAGGCCGTCATCTCCTGCGCGTAGAGACCCTGCGCGCATACGCTGAGAACGATCGTACTCGTCCCGACCAACAAGGATTTCATGCCACCCCCCTTCTGTGCGACTCATTCGCATTTTCATTAGCAGGAGTGTCATTAATTGCTGGAACCGAGAGTGCAAGACCAGATCCGGCACAGCATGCTCCGGTGTTCATCTCGTCCTCATCGTCTCCGAGACTTCGCCATATACGAACGTCCCCCACGCCTTTCGCAGGGCCATCGCCCTCTACGGGGTAAACCAGACGGCCTTTCTCAAAATCGCGCGGTTAGATTCACCCAATAGCTGCGCGTTCTATCCTTGTTGTTGTAGTGATCGGTGAAGCTGGGCGTCCATGTCCCATCGCCATTATCGGCGAAATCCACGGAATAGCTGGTGAAATCCTGGTCGAGCAGATTGTTTATCCGTCCGCCTACTGTGACGAAATCGTTCAGGCGGTACTGTGCGCCCAGATGCAAAACCTCATAGTCGCGGAAATATAGCTGTCGGCCTGTGATCGCATCGACACCCCGATACCGGCGGGAGCGCAATTCGCCTACCAATTGGACACTCAGGCGGCTGGTTACGTTCCAGTCCAACGTGGCATTGGCCATGTGGCGCGCCGTATTGGCCAGAGGCAGCCCCTGATCGGCACCGCTTTTCTGCTCGCTGTCGGTCAGGGTGTAATTTGCTCGCAGCGACAGGCCGCGCAGGAACTGATAGCGCCCGGCAACCTCGACACCCTTGATCTTGGCCTTGTCGATATTGACCGGCTGGGACAGTCCGCCAATGCCCAGAATTTCCCAATACGCGCCCAAATTGGCGCAGGGACGCACACCGCCGGTTTCTGAACAGGTGCCAGTGACAGCCTGCCGCATGATCTTGTCTTCGAAATCGTTCTGAAACAACGTGATGTTGATACCGCTTGCGCTCGTCGGGTTCCAATAGACGGCGACTTCGCTGTTGACGCTGGTTTCGGGCTCCAGATCAGGATTGCCGGCCCATGGATTGGTTCCCTGGCCGCCATAACCGGTAATTCCATCATAGAGATCGGTGGTTTTGGGTGTCTTGTAGCCAGTGCTCACCCCGCCCTTGACAGTCAGCGTCGGCGTAACGCTGAACACGGCATATAAGCGGGGGCTGACCTGACCGCCGAACACGTCATGCTCGTCATAACGGACACCGCCGGTGATGGTCAGCGGCGTGATCGGCGACCAATTATCCTCTGCGAATACCGACCATTGCTTTTGCGGCTGAACCGCACTCAACCCTTCGGCGCTCGCCTCCAGACCGAACACGCTGTCTTCCAGTTCGCCGTCGATATATTGCCCGCCGACCACGAAACGATGCGTCCCTGCCAAGTCTTCAAGCGGAATGTCCAGCCGGGCGTCTAGCGTATATTGACTGCTCTGCAGCGTCCTTTTCGGCCGCGGGAGGAACGTTTCCTCGGCAATTCCCCTGCGCTCCTCTTCGGGCAGGCCGGCATACTCGCCCGTGCCGTCATACATATCCTGCAACAACACACGCTCGGCGACGGAAAAGGGTACGGTGCGGCCATTATTGTCGGTTTCGACATAGGCCAGTGAGATGAAGCTGTTGCCGAAGCCCCAGTCGCCTTGATGCGTCAACGCCCAATTCATCCGTTCGAAGGTTTGATCCGCGCTGTAGCCTACCCGCGGTGCGACCATTCCTCCGCGCGCCTGCCAAATGGTGTCGATGCTGTCGACCGCGCCGAGCGGAAAGCTGGTCGTACCGGTGGCCGGGTCGGTAATGGGCGTATTATCATACTCTTGCTTCGAAATGTCGAAATCAATGCTCAGGCTCTGATTGTCGGTGGGCGTGAAGCCCAGCGTGAAACCCACGCTCTTATTTGTATTATCGGTGGTCTTGCCGCCGCCGCCAAAGCCAAGTCCGCGCACG
Organism: Pacificimonas sp. ICDLI1SI03; assembly: GCF_054740865.1. NCBI lineage: Bacteria > Pseudomonadati > Pseudomonadota > Alphaproteobacteria > Sphingomonadales > Sphingosinicellaceae > Pacificimonas > Pacificimonas sp. ICDLI1SI03. Next base: position 351,535 of record NZ_JBSQAU010000001.1, on the reverse strand, counting down.
TGCACCACGCCGGCCGGGTCGACGGCAGGTTCGAAATCAGGTGTAGATGCATTTCTTTCATAGATCGATCCGCGCAGGCTGATCCCGATCAAGCCGGGGACGATCGGACCACTGATGCCGGCATCGATGGTCGTGTCGTCGCCGAAATTGTCGTCCTCTTGAAAGTTACGGCCGAAAGTCGCGGATCCGCTCCAGCGGTCCGCGACTTTCTTGGTAATGATGTTGATGACGCCGCCCAGCGCATCTGCACCGTAAAGCGTGGAGGCAGGCCCGCGAATGACCTCTATCCGCTCGATCGTGTCGAGCGGCGGGATATGGTTGAACTGGTTGCCCCCGAAATTATTCGGATAGATGTCGCCGTGATTGTTCTGACGTTTCCCGTCGATCAGAATCAGCGTGTAGTCGGACCCCATGCCACGAATGCTGATTGTGCGCTGTCCGGTCTTGTCGGATGTTTCGCCCACATCGACGCCCTCCAGATCCCGCACGGCGTCAATCAAGGTGATATAGGGGCGCTGCTTCAGCTCCTCCTGCGTGACGACGCTGATGCTAGCCGGAGCATCGGTAATCTTCTGTTCAAACCCAGAAGCGGTGACGACGATCTCCTCATCCAAGGACGGATCCTGCGCAATGGCAGGTGCGCCGAGGCAAAGTGCCAATGTGCTGAGCGCAGCACCCCCGGCCAGACGCATGTTGCGCCGCGTAAAGGAATAGATCATGAAGCCCCCTGTATTGCTAATGGTTCGCATTTAAATTTGGGGCGCAATGAGCGGAATGATTTGCTACGGTCAATCGGAGAAAGGCGGGCGCAACACTTCGTTACAAAGCCCGGCGTCCGCGCTGCTTCAGGCGGCTGGTAATGCGCTTGCCGCCGATCTCTCGACCCCTGCCCACATTGTAGTTGTTGAAGACGATGCGCCCCTAAGGGCCTTAATCGCGCGTCTGTTGAGAGAGGGCGGCCATCGCGTCACAGGTGTGGCGGACGGTCGCCAATTAAGCAGGCTGATGAACCGTGCCGCCGACCATCAGATTGATCTGTTGCTGCTGGATATCATGCTGCCAGGTGAGGACGGACTGACCTTGTGCCAGCGTATTCGCGCCACCAGTCCTATGCCCATCATCATGATCAGTGCGCGTGGGAAAGAGGCAGACCGGGTCGCCGGCCTGGACGCGGGAGCGGACGATTATCTAGCAAAACCTTTCAGCCGCTCCGAACTCCTCGCACGCGTGCGCGCCGTACTGCGCCGCGCAGCCATGGCCACGCCGCAGCAGGGGCCGGGTTGCAAATGGCTGTGCTTTGCAGGCTGGAGATACCACGTCGGGCGTCAGCAGCTCTACGCGCCCGGCGACGTCCGGGTGGTCTTGACGGCGGCAGAGAACGATTTGCTTCTGGTACTGTTGCGCAACCCCCAGTGTACATTGGGGCGTGAGCGTCTGCTGGAATTGTCGCGCCAGCGGATCGGCAATACCACTGATCGCAGTATCGACGTTCTGATCAGCCGACTGCGACGGAAGTTGGAGGGTGCGGCTGAGGGGGGAGAGATCATTCGGACGGTGCGCGGGGTTGGATACATGTTTACCGCCGATGTGAGCGCCGGCTGAGTGAACCTTCATACGGCGCTGCATGGCTTTCTTGCAGCGCCGATGAAAGCAGACCGGCGTCGATGCCTGCCAATGCTAATATCGTAGGCAGGGCGGTTCTTGCTATTCCCACCAATAAGCGGCGCGCCGGGCATCGCCGGTGACGATCTCATTCATTGTCGGAGCGTCATAGGCGCGGCCGCCCAGGACTACCGTCTCGACCCGTTCCGTATTACGGATGTTATCGAGAGGATTGCCGTCGAGGATTACCAGATCGGCCAGCTTGCCGGGTTCCAGCGAGCCGATTTCCCGGTCCATGCCAAGAGACCGCGCGGGGACGATCGTCGCGGCCTGCAGCGCCTCCAGCGGGGTCATGCCGCCGCGCACGAATGACCAGATCTCCCAATGTGCGCCGATCCCGGCCTGCTGCCCATGCGCGCCGATCGACACCTCTACCCCGCGCCGTGCGAGCTTCGCCGCCTCGCGAGCGACCTCGTCATCGACAAAATCATCTTCGGGCGCTGTCACGCGGCGAGCCGTCTGAGCGCGCAAGATGGCCGGCGGCGTGTGCGCCGCCAGCAGCGGCTGTTCCCACACATTCGTCGCCTGCCGCCAATAGGGATCACCGGCCAGCCCGCCATAGCCCACCACCAGCGTAGGTGTGTAATTGCTGTCCGATTGTTCGAAGAACTGCAAAACATCCTCGTACATGACCATCACCGGCACATTGTGCTCCAGCGTAGAATTACCGTCGGCGATCAGGTTCATGTCCATCCCGAACAGGGACCCGCCCTCGGCGACCACCAGCATATTTTCCTGCCGTGACGCCTCCACGACCATTTGCCGCTGGTCGCGGCGCGGCTGGTTGTAATTCTTAACGCTGGGGGCGCCCTGCGCCTTCAGCCGGCGGACATGGTCCAGCGCATCTTCCAGCGTATCGATCTGCGCATAGGCGTAGGGATTGCGTGCGCCATAGATGATCCGCCCCGTGGAGAACATGCGCGGGGCCAGCATCATCCCGGCCTTTTGCATCGCCGCGCCCACGAAAAAGGCGGTGTCGCTCGACGGATCGTGAAGCGTGGTCGTGCCAAGCGCCAGATTCTGAACCAGATTCCAATTCTGCTGCGGAACCAGCTCGTCCTCATCATAGCTACCATGAGCGTGTGCATCGATCAGGCCGGGGATGATCGTTTTGCCCGCTGCATCGATGGTAGGCGTTCCGGCGGGATAGGTCATCGCAGCGGTCGGTCCGATAGCGGCGATCTTGTTGCCTTCGATTAGGATCGTGCCATTTTCGATGATACCTCCGTCCGCAACGGCCCCATCACTCCCGGCCATGGTAATGATCCGCGCCCCGGTAATGGCGAGTGTGCCCGCGGCTTTTCCCGCCGGCATGCTGCGCCGCATGGACACCCCGGTCTGGGGCGGCTGATACGCTGCCGGCTCTTCCCCCTGCGCAGGAGGGGCCGAAGCAAACAGGTCCGCCAGCGGCGCCGTGTAGAGCGTCGGGCCAAGCGACCAGTGCAGCCGGTCGCCGTCAGAGGACCAATGCACATATTCTGCGCCGGAGTCAGAGATTTCGACCATCGGCAGGCTCTTTGCCTCTGCCGATATGGTGATCGCCTGCCCGCCCGGCATCAGCGGCATGGCATAGGCGTCGTAATTTTCGGTGAAGACGACATATCGCCCGGTCGGCGACACCATATAGCCGGTGACGAGATCGCCCTTTGCATGCACACGTTCGTCACTGCCGTTCATGTCGGTGGAAACGAGAATGTGAGCTCCCTCCCGCGAACCGGTCATGAAAATGCGGTCATTATCGGCACCGAAGTGCGGGCGGGCCATGTCGCGGCTGATCAGCACGGCATCGCCACCGGACGCGGCGATGCGATAGACGCCGGGATTGTCGCTGAATTCTGGCGCGGTCAGAAAGCCGCCCTCGCCCTTTTCAAAAACGATCATTTCGCCATCGGGAGAAAAGTGCGGCCGCGCATAATGGCCTGGCACGCTGGTGACGGACTGTGCACCACGCCCATTTGCCCCAATCGTTCGCACCTCGCCCAGGCCCGCATCGGTCCATTTGACATAGACGATGCGTGATCCGTCGCGCGACCAGCTGGGGAACAGCTCCATGCCATCTTCACCATTTGTCAGTCGCCGCATCGTGTCGCCGCCGGCTGGCATGGTGTACAACTTGCCCAGGCTCTCGACCACGATCGTGCTGCCGTCGGGCGAGACTTCGGCGAAGCGCGGCATGGTCGCCTGCACCTGATCCTGCTCAACTGGAATCACCGGGTGCGGTGCGTTGGCGATGCCGCGCGTGTCATTTACAGCGAATGGGATTACGCCCGCGCGCGATCCATCCGCATCGATCCGTCTGATCTTGCCGCCCGCCCAGAACAGGATTGATCGGCTGTCCGGGGTCCAGCCCATGTTCGGATAGACACCTGTAACGGCCCAGGTCTCCTGAACATCCTTGTCCAGGTCATCATAGATCTTGCGCTCTTCCCCGGTCGCCAGATCCTTGACGTACAGGCGCGACTGCGTCGCCTCGCGCCGGACGAAGGCGATCTTCGTTCCATCTGGCGAAGGCGTGGGGCGGACCGCGCCGCCATAGCCGCTGATCGCCGTGGTGACCTTGTCCGTATTCAGGTCATAACGTTCGATGTTGAACAGGTCCTGATTGGAATCCTGCGCATATTCAAAGATCGGCCCCGGCGTGATGTTGCGCGTATAATAAATGGCGCTGCCATCGGGGGCGTAGATCGGTTCGCCCAGTTCCTTCTGATGCTGCTCGTCGGGTCGCTCCACCAGTGCCACGCCGCTGCCACCGGATACATGGTAGAGCCACACCTCACCCGTTCCGAGCGAGCGGCCGGTGGTGAAATGCTTCTTGGCCGCGATGAATTGGCCATCGGGCGACCAGGTCGGCTGGTTCAGCAGGCGAAACTCCTCGTTCGTTAGCTGCCGCTTGTCCGACCCGTCGGCATTCATCAGCCAGATATTGTCGCCGCCGCCCCGATCGGAGGTAAAGGCGATGCGCGTGCCATCGGGGGAGAACCGCGGCTGCACCTCCCACGCCAGGCCCTCAGCAATGCGTTTCGGCGTACCGCCGGCAATGGGCATGGTGTAAATGTCGCCGAGAAGAGCAAACGCGATCATGTCTCCATCGGGGGAGACATCCAGGTCCATCCACGTGCCTTCGTCGACGCGGATCGGCACCTGCCTGATCGTGGCGCCAGGAGGATTATTGACGTCCCACTCCGGTTCTTGCTCATCCGCATCGGGCGCGCCCTGCCCGTCATTGTCGGAGGCAGCTACGGTCGCGTCATCCTCAGGCGCGGGGCGCGGCGCTGCATCTGGCGGCAGAACCTCGCGCGTGTTTTGGTCCTCGGGTGCCTCGCTCTGCTCCACCGGCCGGGGCTCGCCTTCGGGAGCGGGGGCCTGAGCGCTGGCGCTGCTGCTCAGCAAGGCAGCCAGCAGGGAAATGACAGAACGGTTCATGGGGACACCCTTTACATCGAGGCGACACCCATAGCGGCGCTCTGCCACAGAGAAAAGTAAGGTGGGCAAGCCCGCCACTGACTTGGCTGGATTTTCTTGGCATTGCCCCCGGCCAGCGCGGTGACGACGTACTCGGCGGCGGCGACGTGTCTAAAATACCTTTGGGGCGAACGCCATTGCCAGCGTAGCCGCAGAGCGTAGGCGAGACCGCACTGCCGGCCCCATTTTCGGGAACGCGGCAGCACGGTTCAGCGCCCCAACCAGATCAGAGGCTGATACGAGCGCCAAACGTGTAGTAGGTACCTACACCATTATAATGGGTATTGGTCGTTTGGATGACGAGCGGCGGATCAACATCAAAGAGGTTGTTGACGTTACCGAAAACAGTGAATCTTTCATCGACCTTGAACTGCGCGCCGAGATCCACATAGGTCCGTGCGTCTATATCGTTGTTGACGATCGGCTGGCTGCTGTCGAAATCGCCTCCGCCCACATAGCGGATGCGCGCGTCGAGGCCGATCGTATCGCTCTGATATGTCAAACTCAGATTGCCACGCCATTTCGGTACGCCGTCCAGCACCGTGTCGCCTACGTCCCCGGCGACATCCCGATTATTGAACGCCAGCTCGTCCACATAGGTTGCAAGTGCCCGGACGCCCAGAGTTCCCGGTAGGTTTGAAATGCGCGACAGGGGCATATTGTAAGATGCTTCAACATCTACGCCAGATGTCTGAAATTGAGCAATATTCTGCGACGGGGCAAAAAAGGTCGTGATCGTTCCCGTATCGTCGCGAACGATCAGGTCACACGCCGCAGAGTCGCCCGCTGCACAAGCCGCAGTGACGTCCGTCGCTTCGGGCGTTGTGATGGCGTTGCCGATCTTGATGTCATAATAGTCGACTGACAGGTTGAAGCCTGAGAGAAACGATGGAGACAGTGTGATGCCGGCGGTCCACGTCTTGCCGACCTCTGGCACAAGGTTCGGATTACCGCTGCTTAACCTCGTGATGCGGGGATTTGGATTGTAATCAGGGTCGTTGCGACCTGCGCTATCGCTGTCGTTAACCGTAATGATGCCGATCTGGGAGCTTGAAAACAGTTCGCTGAGGCCAGGCGCCCGTATATCGCGGGAGCGGGTAACTCGCAGCAAAATATCGTTGAACAGGCGCGCGGTTCCGCCCAGTTTCCACGACCAGATCCCGCCGGACTGGCTGTAGTCGGAATAGCGGGCAGCGCCGTTGAACTCGACATTCATCTGTTCCACATCAAGCAGCGGCAGCAGCAGTTCGCCAAAGCCTTCCTGCACATCGATATTGCCCTCGACCGGGTTCGCGTAAATTGCCGTTCCAAAGACACCGGCTGCATCCAGTTCGCCGACGTCCTGTTGCTGTTCCTCCCAACGGGATTCTGCGCCCACCGCGATACTTACCGGCCCTGCCCAAAGCGAGAACGGCTCGCCCTGAAGCCGTACTGCAGCCGAGTCGAGCTTGTTAACCGTGTGCTGCATCTGCGTGCCGCTGACGTAATCCACGGCTGCGGCAGAGGCTGCATTTTCACCGAAGGGGTTGAAGGGCACGCATGCCGGATCGTCATTCGTGGGATCGGCATCGGCATTGACTGCGCAGACGATCTCACCGCCTGACCGCACCGCGTCCAGGGCGCGTGAAAAGTTGGCGGGAATCGATGAATTGTAGAATTTCGCGTCGCTGTCGACTTCGCCATGGCTGAAATGGGCATCGTACTGCCAGCCGGCGCCGAACTCTCCATTCACGCCGACAGCGACCTCCTTGTTTTCGCGAAGATGGTCATATTGCAGCAGAAACGCATCGCGAGATACGCGACCGAGAAGGAACGACGGCTCTCCCGCAGCGGCCAGTTGCTGCCGAATATTGGCCGACAGGAAAGGGTTCGTCGCGCTGATGGGCGACACCAGAATGCTCTGTGCCGTATCGGGCAGGAACGGCTGATTCACATCTGCGCGGCCATAGGTCCCATCGAGCCAGATCGTGGCGCCGCCGACATCGTAGCTGAGCCGTGCATAGCTCGCGAGGCGCTTCAGCGGACTGCCTACGATCAGAGTATCGTAAAATCCAAAATCGTCCGACGCCTGGAAGGGCCGCAGACTGCCGTCAGGATTGAAGACCTGCCCGGCCAGCGAGCCGCTGAGAATATTGCCCGGAAAGGTAAGGCCGAGGCCATTTACGTCGGGTTGCAGCTCTACCTGACCACCCTCAATCGGAACAAGATTGGCGCCCAGCCACGGACGGTCTCCCCGCCCGGTAATGCCGATCCCCTTATCGTCCAGATATTCGGCGCCGATCATGAAGTGGCCTCTGCCATCGGCGAAATCGGTGCCGAACGACGCGTCGACGCCATAGCGCATACCGTCCCCGCGGGACGAGATTCCCGTTTGGCCGCCGACCGAAAATCCGTCCAGATCCTCGTTCAGGATGATGTTGACGACGCCTGCTACCGCGTCAGAGCCCCAGGCAGCCGACGCACCCCCGGTGACCACCTCGAGACGTTCGACCAGATTGGTTGGGACATAGTTGAGATTATTATCACCGACGAAGCGCCGGCCATTGAGAAGCGTAAGCGTCCGATCCGCGCCCAGACCCCGCAGATCGGCCGGGGCCGTTCCGCTCCTCAAATCAGCGATCGTTCCGCTGGGTGATATGGTGTTGCGAAACTGTGGCTGGTCGTTGAGCACCTGCTGCAGGTTCTGCCGTGCCGCCTGGCGGATCTCGGCATCGCCAATAACGGTCGTAGGCGTCGGCTGGTCAAAGCCGGCGCGATTGATTCGCGACCCAGTCACGACAATCGTTTCCTGGTCGACCACGCCGGCTTCTTCGGCGGGCGTGTCATCAGGCTGTGCGATGATGGCGGTCGATTGAGCAATAGCTGCCGTGCCGGCAATTATAGCAATGCCTGCAGCAGAAGCCGACAAGGACGCGCGTGCCACCAGATGCCTCGAAAACATGACGTAAGTCTCCCTTGGATGAGCTTTGCAGCCTTGGTCGAGGAGCGACATCGCGAATGTATTCGGGTGCTTTCAAACCGATATCCGGTCCGGCATTCCCCCAGAGGCCGCCCCCACAGCCATATTTGCACATCAAGCAATAAAGAACAAAGTTTGCAGATCAAGCAAAAAAATTGCGCGAGCAGCGCTCAACGATCCGGTGGATTTGCGATGATAAAGATAGCACTCCGCCCGGCTCAGTTGCGTTGAACAGCTTTCCAGCTTTCAGGAGTAAAAGGTCGCGATTCCAGCAGCCCTTCCTGGGCCTCCACGCCGTGAAAATAGACGGAGAGCAATTCCGCCTCCTGATTATTCCCTGCAACGACGCTGTGCCAAACGGCGCCGTCCATGAAAAGCGCATCGCCAGGCTGCAAGATGACAGGTTCCCTGTCCTGACAGTAAAGCACCACATCGCCCCGAATCACGTAAATCATCTTCTCGCATGGATGCCGTACGAAATCGGTATCCCAGATACTGACCGCCTGAACCACCAGATGCATGCACTCGAACGAGCGGTCGCTGTCCTTTCCGAACAGATAATTGAAGCTCAACTCCCGATCGATGACGGGTTTTCGCTTATTGGCCCGGTCGACCACCATACGCGGCCCCGACCCGGAAACAGGCTTCTCAGGCCGCATCCGTTCACGGATCCTCAGCATGTTGCCGGAAACCAGGTCTTCCGGAAGGACGCCTAAGGCGGATGCCAGCACCTCGATCCTGTCGACCGTCAAGCGAAGCTGCGTGTTTTCGATGCGAGATAGCGAAGAGACCGAAATGCCCGTCAGTTCCGAGAGCCGTCCCAACGTCATCTTCTGACGCTTCCGAAGCCTGCGAACCAACGCCCCCAAGGCATTCGGCATGGTTTGATCCATCACCTTGCTGGCCTGCTCGATTTTCATGACGGTCTAGTATCCCCGGGCCCGGCTCTTGGCTAGCTGGACCACGGACAATCGCTACTCCCGCCCATCCTCTGACAACAGTCCGAAAGCCAGGCTCTGCACTATCTTAGACGATGCGACTGTCCCATTGCCCATAGGATTGACGCACCGCTCCGCGCCGGAAGCTGAGTGCGATAAGGGCGACGCCCGCAACGATGCTGCCAATCATATGGGGGGCCGACGCTTCGTAGGCGAAGGGTGTGACAAACAGGGCGGCACCCAGGGGCACAAGCAGATAACGTAGCGCCCGCGCCACCTCTGCTGCAGCAATCGAAATAACGGTAAGGGCAAGGAAACCGATCACATGATCCGCATCCGCCATTCCGCCTTCAGCACCGAAGGTCAGACGCGTGAACAACAGCGACAGGGCCACCATGCCGGCCAGTCCCAGGTTCCACGGCACACTGACGCCGCCCGCCCACATATCCGCTAGAACGGCGCGCGGACCTTGGGCGAATTCATCTTCTGGTGAAGTACGAGCCCCTTCATCAGTATCGCCAAAGAGAAACACGCGCAGCCACGGGCGACCGGCCTTCGCGCGTCGGCGAATGAACTGGATCGTCGCCAGCAATTCGTCGAGCGAATAGGGAATCTGGATCAGCATCGCTGCCGCCCCCACTAGAGTCAGGGTCGCCCAGGTGCCGATCACAATCGGCTGGATGATCACAAAAGCGATTGATACGATACCGAGCGGAGCGATCATCAGCCCAAAGAGAAACACCAGCCAGGGCATGGTTCGCCAGCGTGCGCGCGAACCGACGAGGCCGGTTACGATTTCAAGCGCGTAGGTATACCCTCCCAGCGCAGCATCTGGAACGGGAAAGGCTTCGGACACGGAGGAGGTGACGACCGCTTCGGTGCCGTTCTTCGCCGGCTCCCCCGGCAAACCGGAAAAAAACGGATCCCAAACGCCACTCACATGGTCGAGCTGATATCCTGTAAGGTAGCGCGACACGAGGAGCCCTATCAGGGCCAGGAAGATGATCGGGATGCGCTGCGTCCAGGCGGACGGGTTAAACGACCAATTGGGCGGCACCTCTGGCCCCGTCATGCTCGCGACCATTGACGGTCCAGGTTCGGGCCGGGTGCCAACCGCCAGGCCAAATGCCAGGGCGCCGACCAGCGTGTCGGAAAGGTAGGACGCCGGATTCTCCGTCCAGAACAGGAATGGCACAGCCATGATTGCGGCGCCGACCCCCGCCGACGCCCAGCGTGCCCAGGTAAAGCGCCACGAAAGAGACAGGCTGGCAAAAAGGATCAGCGCCGCCCCCAGCAGAACCTCGGACCAGAATAGCCAAGGGTCGTTCACTTCAATCATGACCGGCTGCGCCAATATCCAGCAGCCTAGGGCAATGTTGACGAAATGCGCCCACCGTGAACCGGCATGTTCGGCCTGACGCCATTCTTCGTAACGGTTTCGCAGCGCCTCCGGGTCCGGCCCGGCGGCCTCCGTCTCCTCGACAAAGGCGGGGGCGGGAATCTTGTTCGCCTCGTACCAGGCTGCGGGATCCGCTTTTAGCGTCTCGACGATGGCGGGGAGTTCTTCTGCCAACCGGTGCTTCGGTTCCCAACCGAGCAATTCACGAGCGCGAGTAATGTCCAGCGCGTAATGATCGCTGGCCATGCGCGTCATGAAAGGCTGGATGAATGGCTTTTCGCCATGGTCGATGGCGTCGGGAATGACGGGTTCGGCCTTGTTCTGCGCCCAGGCTCCAGCCTCGGCGAGGGGCGCCGGCAGCCGAAGGGTTTTCCATTCATCTTCTCCGTGGATCAGACGGCCAAGTCTGTCCTGAAGATCTGCATAGCCCAGCGCGTTTTCCTCGCCGACAAGGATAACGGTTTCTCCAGAGAAGAACTCGCGCCGGTCGACAGTGCGGACAAATGCATCGACCATGTCGTCGCGGTGCACCATTGACTGCCCGGCGTCGGTATCTCCGGAATAGAAATGACCCTGTAGGTCGCGCTCATAGATCCTCGCGACCTGGTTTGCGAAAGTGGGTACTGACGTCTGCGCATCGTAAATGCCGGCCAGGTGCAGAAAGACGACGGGTATGTCGCCGCGCTCTGCGCGGATCGCCGCCTCTGTCTCCGCCTTCGACTTGGGATAGGCCCAACCTGGCTCGATTGGAGTATCCTCACTGATGCGCTCCCCCGGCCGAGTAGCAGCATGGACCAACATCGTGCCGGAATAGACGAACTGCTCCACCTCTAGCGCCTGAAGCGCCCGCACCAGATTGCGGCTGCCCTCAACGTTGACGGAACGATATTGCGGCTTGTCCTCTCCGCTGAAATCAAAAAACGCCGCCAGATGAATGACGCTCGCTATGCGGGCGCCATGCTCTTCTCTCACGCGCCGGACTGCCTCTTCGACGCTGGTCTGGCTGGTCAGGTCCACTTCCAGAATTGGATAGTCAGTGTCCCCGGCCTGCATATCCAGCCCGACGACGCGATAATCGTCCTTGAATGCAGCGGCCAGCGTGCGTCCGATATTGCCGGCGGCGCCAGTGATCAGAACTATCGGCTTCGGCATACGCGGATCGCCCGTCTGGTCTGTGCAAGGGTCGCATTCACCCTACTGCTGGCGATGTCGTTGGTTCCCCAATTGGCCTGCGGGAACGCAGCCAGGCCCCCGTAACGGATGTAGATGGCTCCCCCCATCGTGGGCGCAAGCGGCAGACCCCTCGACAGATCATTCAATATATATCCAAATTGGACATGGTTACGACAGAAAGACAGATATTTTCTTGATATAATATTTGCTCACTTAGCAAATACATGGAATTCCTATTCTGTACTTTCTAAGTTTCTTTTATGCCGAGTACTTATCGGATATAAATCACAAGTTCTTGATTGCTCGACGCGTTCGACGCGCGGCCGATAAGGGCACAACTTTAATCTACTTTCCCTCTGGGAAACGCGCACATGCAGACCCGTGTTGCGGTGCGCTAAATGGCTAAAGACGCAATTTACAGCGCGCTGCGTGCAAGCGGCCTCTTCAAGCTATCCAATCACCTGACACGAAATGGCCTTCGCATCCTGTGTTACCACGGCCTGTGGGAAACGCCCGGCCTGGGTTATGGGGACAGGCTGTTCATGCCTGTCGCGCAGTTCGAGGCGCGAATGCAGTATCTGGCGCGCTCTGGTCGACCGGTTCTTTCACTGGATGATGCGGTGCGCCGCCTCGGCGCCGGCACTCTGCCGAGAGGGGCAACCGTCATCACCATCGACGACGGATGGGCATCAACCGTGCGCATGGCGGAGATACTGGCGCGATATCGGCTGCCCTCCACAGTTTACGTCACCACCTGGTACATCGATAACCCCGCGCCGATCATCCAGGTAGCCGCGGATTACATCTCGTCGATATCGGGCCAACCAGTTCCCGACGATCTGATGTTCCTGCCCCGGAATCAGCGTGAAGCGGCTCTTTTGCGCTTCGGGAAGGACGCGGCCGTGCCAGGCGACTGGCACGGAATAAGACAATTTCACCTGATGACGCCGGACGAACTCGCAAGGGTCTCGGCGCTGGGCATGGACATCCAGTTGCACACACATCGGCATAATATGAACAATCTGGCCAGCGAGCTTGAGGATAATGCAGACGCTCTCGCCCGCTTGGGTTTTGAGAATAACCGGCTGGAGCATTTCTGCTATCCCAGCGGAAATTACCGAACTGAACATTTCAACGTCCTGCAGCAGCGGGGTGTTCGGTCCGCGACCACATGTGTGGCGGGCTTGAATTTCCGGAACACGCCGCCCCTGGCTTTGAAGAGATTCCTGGACGGCAAAAGCGTAAGTGATGCAGAATTCGATGCTTATCTGATGGGATTTCAAGCCATTGCGGATGGTACGCGAGAAAGAATCAGCAGTATTCGCGGCCAATGAGAGCCTGATTGCCGCCGCCTTCTCCCGCATCATGTTGCGGCGCGGCCGATAGACGCAGTCTTTCCTGATCCCGATTGGGTATTGTCAGTTGGGGTCCGCTATCAATATTTCATAGCGTCTTTCGCAGCATAGCGGCTAGGATCTTATCCGCTTGATCAAATGTGTCAGCCAACGCGTGCGTACGGACTAATTCCAAAGCCGGCATTGGCCGCAGGTAAAGATATACGGGATTTTTACGTCGAAGCAGGTAACAGCTGCATCTCGGGGAGACGCAGAATGCACGATGAGACCTCAGCTCACGCTGCCGCCGAACAGCGGGATGATTATCATTCGGAGAAAGTCTCCGCGCGCCAATACCGCCTGATAAACGAAGAGCGCCAGACGGATGACGACGCGGCAGCACTCATGGAAAGTCGCCGAGAATTTTGGTCGTTACTCGATATTCTCGCCGGCACCTTCTATCGTTGCGAGGTCTCGTCGCCCTGGCGAATGACTTTCGTCAGCGAAGGAGGGAAGGCACTCACAGGTTTCGACCTGGAGACGATAAAAACGCTCGGCTGGGAACGTCTCATGCACCCCGACGACGTGGCGGGTGTAGAAGCGCAGGTAGCGAGCGCCGTCGCGAACAAGTGGCCTTTCTCAGTCACCTATAGGCTGCGTCATCAAAGCGGGGAATTACGCTGGGTACGGGAGCAGGGTCAGGCCGTCTTCGGCGCGAATGGCGAAGCTCTTTATCTAGAGGGCATGATTGCGGATGTCACCGAGGAACAAAAGCTTCGGCAGAGGAGTGCTGCAGCTCAGTCGGAGGCCCTAGGTTACGCTGCCCGGTTAGCGCAGGTTCTTGAAAGTACGACTGATTGTGTTTTCGTCCTGAATTCTGACTGGCAGCTGATCTATCTGAACAAAAGAGCTCAGGACGAACTGTCTTCAACAGAAGATCTGGTGGGACGCCACATATTGGATGCGTTCCCGCAGTTGGAAAAAACTCCCTTCTGGGACGCATATCGGGAGGTGATGAGCGAACGTAAGCCTCGGCAGATCGAGGCATTCCTGCCCGGCCTCGATCATTGGTACGACGTTCACGCAGCCCCAATAGACGACGGAATCACAATCTTCTTCCGTAATATCGATGGCCGCAAACAGGCAGAAGAGGCACTAAGAGAGCGCGAATCTCAACTGAGAAATACGCTGGATCATATTCCACAAATGGTGTGGTCTACCGGCGCGGACGGCTATCACGACTATTATAGCGGCCTATGGTATGAATTCACCGGCATGCCGGTAGGTGCAACCGATGGCGCGGGGTGGAATGACATGTTCCACCCCGAGGATCGGGAACGCGCGTGGGAGGTGTGGCGGCGCTCTCTGCGCACAGGCGAACCATATGATATAGAATACCGTCTGCGGCACCATAGTGGGGAGTATCGCTGGGTCCTCGGGCGCGCCTGGCAACAAAAGGACGCGAACGGAAAAAGCGTTCGATGGTACGGCACCTGCACGGACATCCACGACCGGGTTTGCGCTCAAAATGCCTTATATGAAAGCCGGACGCTGCAGCAAAGCGTGCTCGAGGCGAGCGCAGACTGCATTCAGATTCTTCTCCCGGACGGCACGATTGAGTTCATAAATGAACCCGGCATGCGCGCCATGGACCTCGCCTCCATGGAATCAGTGTTGGAACAGAAGTGGGACTCCTTCTGGCCGCCGGAGGGTCGCGGCCTCGTACAGCAGGCCATCGAGGATGCCCTTTCCGACCGACCCGCCCGCTTTACCGGGTTTTGCCCCACCGTCACCGGCAATCCGAAATGGCTGGACGTCGTCATCACACCGATCAAGAACGAGGCAGGCAAGGTCAGACGTCTTCTGTCCATTGCCCGCGACATCACGGTACAACGGCAGACAGCACAGCAGCTAAAATGGACCAGCGAGCATGATAGCCTGACGAACCTGCCAAACCGCCGGGCGTTCGAGGCTCATCTGCAGGCGGCAGCGATACGCACGATGCAGTCGGGGGGAGAGATGGCCCTGCTTCTGCTGGATCTTGACCATTTCAAACATGTCAACGACACGCTGGGCCATGCGGCGGGCGACCACCTGTTGACTGTCTTCGCCCGGCGCCTCCGGGAAGCCCTCAGCCCTGACGATTTCGTGGCGAGGCTTGGCGGCGACGAGTTTGCCGTCATCCTGGAAGCTCCCCAGGGAGACCTGGATCCATTGCGCGTCGGCGCAGAGCTGGTGAGCCGCGTGCAGCAACCGGTTCGTTTTGAAAGCCGGTATCTAAGGGCCGGGGCGAGCATTGGCGGCGCCGTGTTTCCAGTCGACGCTGACAACGCGCACGAGCTGTTGAAAAATGCGGATATTGCCCTCTACGCCCTGAAGGACAGTGGCCGCGGCGGCACGCAGATGTTCCATAGCCACATGCGGGAACACGCGCAGCTCGTGGCCTCGCAACTGAGGATGGCGCGAGTGGCGCTTTCAGAAACGTCGGTCGAACCTCATTACCAACAGAAGGTCGAATTGGAGACCGGACGGATCACAGGGTTGGAAGCGCTGCTGCGATGGCGTCATGCCGTTCGCGGCCTTCAGTTTCCCGACACGGTTTCCGAGGCGTTCAAGGATTACGAGCTCGCCACGAAGATTGGTGACCTCATGCAGCGGAAGGTTTTTGGCGACCTGCGTGGCTGGCTTGATCGCGGACTGGATGTCGGCTTCGTGGCGATCAATGCCGCACCGGCCGAATTCCTGCGCGATGACTTTGCAAAACGCCTGTTAGGCAGGCTGCAGGAATGTTCGATTCCACCAGCCATGGTCGAGGTAGAAATAACCGAACATGTATTTCTGCAGCAGGGCGCGGATTACGTGGCCGGTGCGCTCAGGCTTCTCAATGAAGCAGGAGTGAAAATTGCGCTGGACGATTTCGGCACCGGCCACTCCTCGCTCACCCATTTGCGGGACTATCCGGTTGACGTCGTCAAGATCGATCGGTCCTTCGTCCAGAAGATGACCAGCGACAGGGAGGTGCGGGCCATTGTGTCTGCCGTAGTCGACCTGGCAAGCAGCCTGAAGATCGACGTCGTGGCCGAAGGCATCGAAAACAAACAGCAGGCACACATGCTCATCGAGGAAAAATGCCCGCTGGGTCAGGGATTCTACTTTGGCAGGCCCGTCGGGGCTGACAAGATTCCGGAGCTTCTTGAAGCCTCGAAAAGGCGGCTCGTCGCCTAGGGGTGGCGGTCGCAATAATGCGCCCGCCACCCCTAAATCGCCTCCGGCTAAGCGTGGGAACGGCCGCTATGGGTAAGTGGCTTCCTCTCCCCCACAGGGCTCATTTCACGCTAAAACGCCGGAATCCCCGTAATCGCGCGCCCGAGGATTAGCGCATGAACGTCATGCGTCCCTTCATATGTGTTCACGGTTTCGAGGTTCGCCGCGTGGCGCATGACATGATATTCGGCGCTGATGCCATTTCCCCCATGCATGTCGCGCGCCGTGCGCGCGATGTCGAGCGCCTTGCCAGCATTGTTGCGCTTAATCATGCTGATTGTTTCCGGGACCAGAATACCGTCGTCCATGCGGCGCCCGACACGCAGGGCGGCCTCCAGCCCCAGTGCGATCTCGGTCGCCATATTGGCAAGTTTCAGCTGCACGAGCTGGTTGGACGCGAGTGCGCGGCCGAACTGGAAACGCTCCAGCGTATAACCGCGTGCCGCGCGATAGCAGGCCTCCGCCGCGCCCATAGCGCCCCAGGCGATGCCATAGCGTGCCCGGTTCAGACAGCCGAACGGACCCGATAGTCCGGAAACGTTCGGTAACATGTTTTCCTCCGGGACCTCCACATCATCCATGACGATCTCGCCCGTAATCGAGGCGCGCAGCGACAATTTCTGCGGGATCTTGGGCGCGGACAGTCCCTTCATGCCTTTTTCCAGCAGGAAGCCGCGGATACGACCGTCATGCGCTTCGGACTTGGCCCAGACAACAAAAACATCCGCGATCGGCGCGTTGGTGATCCATATCTTCGCGCCATTCAGGCGATAGCCGCCAGCGCTTTTTTGCGCGCGCGTTTTCATTGAGCCTGGATCCGAACCGGCATCGGGCTCGGTCAGCCCGAAACAGCCCACCAGTTCCCCGCTTGCCAGACCGGGCAACCAACGCTGCTTTTGCTCTTCGGAGCCATAGGCGTTGATCGGATGCATCACCAGCGAGGACTGCACGGAAAGTGCCGAACGATAACCGCTGTCCACCGCTTCGACGGCACGGGCGATCAGGCCGTAGGAAACATATCCCAAACCTGCGCCGCCATATTCCTCTGGCACCGTGGCACCCAGCAAACCGAGTTCGCCCATCTCACGCATGATCTCTCGATCAAATTCTTCATTCAGATATGCGTCAGTTACACGCGGCGCGAGAGAGGCCTGCGCATAGTCCTGCGCGGTTTTGAAAACCATGCGTTCGACTTCCTCGAGGCCGGATTCGAGCCCGAGCGCGTCTTCCCAGTCATATGCATTTATTTTGTTTTCCATCGGTTTGCTCCCAAATATCTGGACAATCTTGCCAAGGCTCAGATTTTATTTTAAGACTAAAACAAATTGGAGGCAACCGATGCAGATTGCATGTTTGGGCGGAGGGCCTGCGGGCTTATATTTTGCGATTTCGGCGAAGCTCCGAAATCCGGATCATGTCATCGACCTGTTTGAACGGAACCAGGCGGACGACACATTCGGCTGGGGTGTGGTTTTTTCCGATCAGACGGTGGAAAACCTGCTGGCGAACGACCCGATAAGCGGCGAGCGCATTCGCGATGAGTTCACCCACTGGGACGATATCGACGTTCACCTTCGCGGCGAATGTATCAGATCGTCCGGCCATGGCTTCATCGGTATCGGCCGCAAGCGGCTGCTCCAGATCCTGCAGGAACGCGCCCGCGAGCTCGGCGTAAATCTGCATTTCGGACACCAGGCGAGTTCCGATCTCGCCGACTGGAAGGGATATGATCTCGTCATCGCGGCCGATGGCGTGAACAGCGCGATCCGCAACCGTTATGAAGAACATTTCAGCGTCGACGATCAGGTGCGCAAGAACAAGTTCATCTGGCTGGGCACGCACAAGGTATTCGACGCCTTCACCTTTGCGTTTGAGGAAACGGAAGCAGGCTGGG
Organism: Pacificimonas sp. ICDLI1SI03; assembly: GCF_054740865.1. Classification (NCBI taxonomy): domain Bacteria; kingdom Pseudomonadati; phylum Pseudomonadota; class Alphaproteobacteria; order Sphingomonadales; family Sphingosinicellaceae; genus Pacificimonas; species Pacificimonas sp. ICDLI1SI03. The sequence goes on along the minus strand of NZ_JBSQAU010000001.1, from coordinate 333,450 downwards.
TCTGGGCACACGCCTATCGCTTCGATGACAACCTTTCGACCTTCATAGTCGAGATGGAACCCGATACCTGGGAAAAGCTCGGCTTCGAGAATATGAACCAGGATGAGTCCATCGCCCGCTGCGAGGAGATCTTTGCGAAATATCTCGACGGCAACGCCCTGATGACCAATGCAAAGCATTTGGTTGGATCTGCTGCCTGGCTGAATTTTCATCGCATCATCTGCGACCGCTGGCATTATGAAAATCTGATCCTGTTGGGTGATGCGGCCCATACAGCGCATTTCTCGATCGGATCGGGCACGAAGCTGGCGCTGGAGGACGCGATAAAATTGGCGGAGGTGCTGCATCGCCCTGGTCTCGACCGGCAGAGCGCGCTGAATGAATATCAGGAGGAGCGCAATCTGGAAGTCCTGAAGCTTCAGAACAGCGCACGCAACTCGACAGAATGGTTCGAGACCCTGGATCGCTATCTTCACTTCGATCCGCTGCAATTCGCCTATTCCCTGCTGACGCGGTCACAGCGGGTCAGTCACGAAAACCTGCGCCTGCGAGACCCGGAATGGCTGGAATCGGTTGAATGCTGGTTCCAATCTCGCGCCCGTGGCGAAGAGGTGACGCAGCCCGCGGCACCGATGTTCGCGCCGTTCTCGCTGCGTGAAATGAAGCTGGAAAACCGCATCGTCGTTTCTCCCATGGCCATGTATTCAGCCGAGGACGGCCTGCCCAACGATTTCCATCTGGTGCATTATGGCGCGCGCGCCCTGGGTGGCGCGGGCCTGATATATACCGAGATGACCTGCGTCTCGCCGGAGGCACGGATCACGCCAGGTTGCACCGGCATGTATGAACCGGAACATGTCGACGCCTGGCGCAGAATCGCCGATTTCGTCCACGCACAAAGCAAAGCGAAATTCTGCCTGCAGTTGGGTCATTCGGGACCCAAGGGTTCCACCAAGGTCGGCTGGGAGGGGTATGACATGCCGCTCGATTCCGGCAACTGGCCGCTCCTGTCAGCGTCGACCATCCCGTGGGCTGAGGGCAATCAGGTCCCCCATTCCATGAGCCGCAAAGACATGGACATGGTGCGCGACCAGTTCGTCGCTTCAACCGAAATGGCCGTTCAGGCCGGCTTCGACATGGTCGAGATGCATGCTGCCCACGGCTATCTGCTCTCGTCTTTCATCACCCCGCTGCATAATAAGCGAGAGGATGAATATGGCGGAAGCCTCGAAAATCGCCTGCGCTTTCCGCTGGAAGTGTTCACGGCGATGCGCGCGGCATGGCCGGGCGAGCGGCCCATGTCGGTGCGCATATCGGCAAATGACTGGATGGGCGATCTGGGCGTAACACCCGATGAAGCCGTGCAGATCGCCCGCGCCTTTTCAGAAGCGGGCGCCGATCTGATCGACGTATCAGCGGGACAAACCTGGGCCGATTGCAAGCCTATCTATGGCCGCATGTTCCAGACGCCTTTCGCGGACCAGATCCGTAACGAGGGACGCCTGACGACAATGGCGGTAGGCAATATCTATGAAACCGACCACGCGAATTCGATCCTCGCGGCGGGACGTGCTGATCTGGTGGCCCTCGCCAGGCCGCATCTGATAGAGCCCAGTTGGACGCTGCGTGCCGCTGCCCAACAGGATTATCGCGGCATTTTCGTCCCGAAGCCCTATACCGGCGGTCAGAGCCAACTGACCCGCAATCTTCAGCGGGCCGCAGAGCAGGAAGCCGCGCTGAAAGCATGACCTCTCTTTCTGGCCATCATGCCATTGTCACCGGAGGCAATTCCGGGATCGGTGCCGCCATCGCGCTGGAACTCGCACAGGCGGGCGCCGCGATCACCATCGTCGGCCGAGACCGGGAGAAGCTGCGTTCGGTGGGCGAACAGATCAACGGTGCCTGCCTTGCCCAGGCAGACGTCACCCAGCCCCAGGATGTCGAGGCTGCATTCGCGCAGGCGCGGAATGCCCATGGCCCGGCCACAATCCTGATCAACAATGCCGGGGCGGCGATGAGCGCCGGGATTGCGTCCGTTACCCAGCAGCAGTGGCGCGATGCGATGGCGGTCAATCTGGATGCCGTGTTCACGTGCAGCCAGACCGCCCTGCCCGACCTGCTGCAGGCGGACGCGGGACGGATCGTCACCATCGCCTCCACGGCCGGTCACCGGGGTTATCGCTACACCGCGCCCTATGTTGCGGCGAAACACGGCGCGATTGGTCTTACCCGCGCGCTCGCGCTGGAACTGGCGAATACGAACGTGACGGTCAACGCGGTCTGCCCCGGCTTTACGGATACCAACATCGTCGCAGACGCCGTCAAGAACATCACGGCCAAGACAGGCCGCAGCGAAGAAGAAGCGCGTAAAGCGCTCGCATCCCATAACCCGCAAAAGCGGCTCATCATGCCTCAGGAGGTAGCGTCAGCCGTGCTATGGCTGTGCCTGCCCGCATCCCAGTCGGTGACGGGACAATCGATCATGGTGGCCGGTGGAGAGATCATGTGACCCCCGAAAATTTTACGCCCGAACATTTCCGCTGGAGCTTTGACGCAGGCGTCGCGACGGTGACCCTGAACCGGCCAGAGCGCAAGAATCCTCTAACGTTCGATTCCTATGCAGAGCTGCGCGATACGTTCCGTGCACTGACCGCGACACCCACCGTGAAGGCCGTGGTCGTCACGGGAGCAGGCGGAAATTTCAGCTCCGGGGGCGACGTGCATGAAATTATCGGCCCCCTCACTGAACAGACCATGCCTGAACTTCTCGCCTTCACACGAATGACGGGCGATCTGGTCAAGGCAATGCGCAACTGCCCGCAGCCGATCGTCGCCGCGGTGGACGGTATCTGCGTCGGCGCCGGCGCGATCATGGCGATGGCATCCGACCTCCGTCTCGCTACGCCAGAGGCGAAAACGGCATTCCTGTTCACGCGGGTTGGTCTTGCCGGTTGCGACATGGGTGCCTGCGCGATCCTGCCCAGGATCATCGGCCAGACACGCGCATCGGACTTGTTGTTTACCGGTAGATCCATGAGCGCGGACGAGGGCGAGCGGTGGGGCTTTTACAACCGCCTCGTTGCGTCGGATACGCTCATGGACGATGCACTTGCTTTGGCGAGGTCCATCGCCGAGGGGCCGACATTCGCGCATGGCATCACAAAGACCCAGTTGAACACGGAATGGAACGTCAGCCTGGAGACCGCCATCGAGATGGAGGCGCAGGCGCAGGCGATCTGCATGAAAACCGAAGATTTCCGGCGCGCCTTTGAGGCCTTTGCGGCGAAGAAAAAGCCCGTTTTTCAAGGAGATTAGCCGTGGACCGCAGCTTCCTCGAATGGCCCTTCTTCAGCGCCGAGCACGTCGCGCTCGCCGAACGCCTGGAAAACTGGTGCCAGGCCGAATTGGGACATATCGACAAGACCGATACGGACCGGGCCTGCCGTGACCTCGTCGCCGCACTCGGAAAGGGGGGATGGCTGAAATATTGCGTGCCCGCCTCGCAGGGCGGCATTCACGAAGCGCTCGACGTACGCTCATTGTCGCTGATCCGCGAAACGCTGGCACGACATTCCGGCCTTGCCGATTTTGCCTTCGCCATGCAAGGTCTGGGTTCCGGGACGATCAGCCTGTTCGGCACGGACGAGCAGAAGCGTGAATATCTGCCGGATGTTGCCGCTGGCCGAAAAATCGCCGCGTTCGCACTAACCGAACCCGTGGCCGGGTCCGACGTCGCATCGATGGAAACCGCGGCTGAGGAGGTTGACGGCGGGTACCGCATCAACGGCGCCAAGACCTATATCTCCAACGGTGGGATCGCGGATTATTACGTCCTCTTCGCCCGCACGGGCGAAGCGCCCGGCGCACGCGGCATTTCCTGTTTCCTGGTTCCCGCCGACAGCCCCGGCCTGGCAGTTACGGAGCGGATCGATGTCATTGCCCCGCATCCGCTGGCCACGCTTGAATTCACGGATATGCAATTGCCGCAAAGCGCCCTTCTGGGAGAGAGCGGCAGGGGCTTTGCCCAGGCCATGGCGACGCTGGACATATTCCGTACCACGGTGGGCGCCGCCGCACTTGGGTTTGCGCGACGCGCGCTGGACGAAGCAACGGAGCGTGCGATCGAGCGACGGCTCGGCAGCGGCGTATTGGCCGACAATGCCGTCATTCAGACGATGCTCGCCGATATGGCGCTGGACGTCGATAGCGCGGCGCTGCTCATTTATCGTGCTGGCTGGCTGCGCGACGTAAAAGAACAGCGCAATAGCCGCGAAGCCGCCATGGCGAAGCTCGACGCGACCGAAAGCGCCCAGAGCGTTGTCGACAAGGCCGTGCAGATCTTCGGCGGCCTTGGCGTCACACGCGGGGCCGTGGTCGAAAAACTATATCGCGAAGTGCGCGCCCTGCGCATCTACGAAGGCGCATCAGAGGTTCAGAAGATCGTCATCGCGCGCCAGCATCTGGCGGGATATAAGGCGTGAGCGAGGCTTCACAGCAATCCTTTCACGTCTCCTTGCCGTTGCGCTTTTCCCACTGCGACCCGGCGGGTATCGCCTATTATCCCCGCTATTTCGAGCTGTGCGATCATGTCATCGAAGATTGGTGCGAGCAGGTGCTGGGCGTGTCCCGCCGGCGGCTTCATCTCGAACTCGGCATGGGGCTACCCACCGTTGACGTCCGCGCGCAATTTACCGCCGTCAGCAGGCTGGGCGACATTCTCGACTTCGAATTGCTGGTGGAAGGATACGGCAACAGTTCGGTCCAGTTCGTCATTACCGTGACCTCCGGCGGAGAGACGCGGTTCGTGGTTCATTACAAGCAGGTGCTTATCGACATGAGTAAAACCAAATCGACCAATTGGCCGCAGGAATGGCGTGATGTTCTACAGGCTGTCTGCAAGGGGAACGGTCGATGAGCGCACATCAGGTCCTGCAGCCGCCGGGTTGGGTACGGCCCAAGGGCTATGCAAATGGCATGGCCGCGTCGGGTCGCCTCGTCTTTACGGCGGGCGTCATAGGCTGGAACAAGGAAGAGCGCTTCGCAGCTGAAGATTTTGTGGGACAGTTCCGGCAGACAGTCGAGAATACCCTCGCCATACTTGCCGAGGCCGGGGCGAAGCCGGAACACATCGTCCGGATGACCTGGTACATTCTGGACCGCGACGAATATATAAATGCGGCACGTGAAGTCGGCGCCGTCTACCGGGAGCTGATCGGCAATCACTTTCCACCAATGGCGGTGGTCTGTGTGGCAGGACTGATGGAACCGGCCGCCAGGATCGAAATCGAAACAACGGCGGTGGTACCCGAATAACGCGCTGACTGCCTGCGTTTGCCAAACCCAGCCTATTGACGTCGTAGCCTTAGTGACAAGAAAGGCTACGCACGGCATGGGTTGGATTGCAGGTAGGTAAGGAAAGCGGGTTCGATGACAGACGCCGAGATATTGAAGTTCGAGGCCCCCCAGCCACACTCGAAACAGTCTCTGCGGTTGTGGCTGCGCATGCTCGCCTCCACCAGAATTATTGAAAAGAAGATTCGTTCGCACCTGCGGGCCAATTGCGACAGCACTCTGCCCCGTTTCGACGTGCTCGCCGCGCTCGACCGCGCTCAGGCGGAATTGTCTATGGGCGAACTTTCCCAGCTGATGCTGGTGTCGAACGGGAACGTTACGGGCATCATTAACCGGCTGGTGGAAGATGGGCTGGTTGCGCGGCGGACGGCGCCGAACGACCGCCGGACCTTCTATGTCTCACTAACGCCCCAGGGCCATGCCACCTTTAACAAACTTGCCGCACAGCATGAGGAGATCGTCGATAATATGTTCGTCTCGCTCTCCGATGCGGAAATAGATCAGGCTATTCACCTTTTGAACAAGCTCAACGCCCGTAGCGGCGCCGAAGAAACCGACCCTTTCGAAAATTCGTGAAACCGGACGAGAGGGCTGCTACTGGCAAGGCCCCCTCGTGTGAACAGTCGGCGTAGTGAACGTCATAAACCGCGCCCATGCTACTGAACGCTTTGCAGCGGTACGCTGAAACAGGTAGCATGGCCGACATGCGGGTACTTCGTCCTTTGCTGGCCGCGCTTTTGGCGCTGATCGCTTTCCCGGTGGCGGCACAGATCGTCAGCAACCCTCACGCACGCGTGGAACTGCAGGCGGGGCCGCAGACCGGCGACGCTCGCACAGCCGTGATCCTGGTCACGCCGGAGGAGGGCTGGCACACCTATTGGAAGAACCCCGGCGCGGCAGGGGTCGAATCCACCGCTGAATGGACGCTGCCGTCGGGCGCCAGCGCGGGCGGGATCGTCTATCCCACACCTTCCCGCTTTGTCGTTTCCGGCATCATGAACTATGTTTTCGAACAGCCAGCGGCGCTGTTGGTCAACATCACCGGGCTGCCTGAAACGGGCGCACAACCCGCCGAGGTGACATTCGACTATCTGGTGTGCGACGATAGCATCTGCGTGCCGGAAAATGCGCAGTTTTCGGTTGATTTGAACGATGTCGCCATTGGCGAACGTCAGTTGGGGGAGTATCGCAGCGCCCTGCCCGCGCCCGCCGATTGGCCCGCCAGTTTCTCCATCGATCAGGACCAGATCCGCTTTGCCGTCGAGGTGCCTCGGGCGGAAGACGTCACCGACGCCTATTTCTTCCCGGCTGTCGATGGCGCCATTGACTATAACGCGCCGCAGGCGGTGACGTTGGACGATTCTCGCCTGATTGTGGAAACGATCAACGGGTTCAATCCGGATGTGGCGGAGATTCCCGGCGTGCTGAAGCTGACCTATGGTCAGGAATCCGTGGGCAGCGAAATCATTCTCACCCCCGGGGATGTCCCCGCCGCTGGCATCCCCCTCGCCGCTGGAGACAACCCTGCGGCGGCTCCGACATCTGGAACCATCCCGGTGCTCTTGGCTTTCGGCCTGGCCCTTCTGGGCGGACTGTTCCTCAACGTCATGCCATGCGTTTTCCCGATCCTCAGCCTGAAGGCCTTGAGTCTTGCCAAGGGGGGCGCGTCTCCCAAGGCCGCGCGGGAAGAGGCGACATTCTATTCCGCAGGTGTTGTCCTGACGGTTCTTTTGTTGGGCGGCGCACTGCTCGCCCTGCGCGCTGGCGGCGCCAGCATCGGCTGGGCCTTTCAGCTGCAGGACCCGCGCGTCGTAACCTTCCTGCTGCTGCTCGTCACCGCAATCTCGCTCAATCTGGCAGGCCTGTTCGAGCTTCCCAGCCTGTCCTTCTCCGGGGACGGTCGCGCTGCCGCCGGCGGAAAATCCGGCGCCTTCTGGACCGGCGCACTCGCCGCCGTGGTCGCAACGCCGTGCACAGGCCCCTTCATGGGCGCCGCACTTGGCGCGGCGCTGATCATGACCGCACCGGCAGCCATGATGATCTTTCTGGGCCTGGGCCTGGGTCTGGCGCTGCCCTTCCTGCTGATCGGTTTCGTACCGGCCTTGCGCGACCGCCTGCCACGGCCCGGCCCGTGGATGGAGCGGATGCGGCGACTGCTCAGCTTGCCGATGTTTGCAACGGCGCTCGCACTCGCATGGGTCTTGGGGCAACAGGCAGGCGTAGATGGCTTGATCATCGGGCTGTCCGGCGCCGTTCTTATCGGGCTTGCCCTGTGGTGGCTGGGTAATGCGCGCAGGACACCCGCACCGATGGGGGCCGTCCTCGCCTCGCTGGCCGTTATCCTGCTGGTGCCCGCTGAAAGAACCGAGGCAGTGACTGAAGCAGCGAGCGGGCGGCTTCTCGCAAGCAGCCCCTATTCTCCTGACCGCCTTTCGGAGTTGCGCGCCGAGCAGACGCCCGCCTTTCTTTATTTTACCGCTGACTGGTGCATCACGTGCAAGGTTAACGAAAACGGCGCGCTGTCCGAGGCGAGCGTACATAAGGCATTTGATGATGCGGGGATCGTCACCCTGATGGGTGACTGGACCCGCGCAGATCCCGTTATCACGGAATTCCTGACACAATATGGCCGCGCCGGCGTGCCCCTTTACGTTTACTTCGCTCCGGGCGAAGATGCGCAGATTCTGCCGCAATTGTTGAGTGCCGACATGCTGACAGCGCTCGCGAAGGATGATGGAGGAGCGGCGTAGCGCCGCATAAAGCTGGAGGAGAGGACCGAAATGAGGACCATGTTGCTATGCGCCGCCTTGATCGCGGCACCTGCGTTTGCCGCCCCCCGCGTCGGCGCCCCTGCCCCCGCGTTCACCGCGACCTCCGCGTCGGGCGAAACCGTCTCGCTATCCGATTATCGCGGAAAAACAGTTGTTCTGGAGTGGACCAACAAGGGCTGCCCCTATGTGCAAAAGCACTATAAGTCTGGCAATATGCAGGCCCTGCAAAAGGATGCGGCCGCGAACGGCACTGTCTGGCTGACGGTGAACTCGTCTTCGGCCGGAAAGCAGGGATATGTCGACGGCGCCGCCGCAAAGGCGGAGATGGCCGAAAACGACACGACGCAGGCCGCATATCTGCTCGACCATGACGGAAAGGTCGGGCGCGCCTATGATGCCAGCGCAACCCCGCACATGTATGTCATCGATGGGAAAGGCGTACTCCGCTATATGGGCGCCATCGACGATAAGCCGACCGCGAAGCTGGAGGACGTGAAAGGCGCGACCAATTACGTGTCGGGCGCGCTTACCGCCGTTGCAGCCGGCAAGGCGCCCTCACCCGCGGCCACCCGCGCCTATGGCTGTTCGGTGAAATATGGCGGCTAGGGCAACCGGCGCCGCTACGCATTGCCGCGCCAGCCTTGAGTCGCGGCTGCGCGTGGCGCATCATGGGGCATGACCCAAGCCGAAAAGATGAAGACAGACCCAATACCACCCTCTGAAATGACGCTGGACGAACTGCGTCCGGTTCTGGTGCGAGAGATGCTGACCGACGTCGTGTTCGATGGCTGGGGCTGGACGGCGGCCGACGCCGCCTCAGCGCGTCTGGATGTGCCGGCGGAGCGGGTGCGGCTGGTATATCCCGCCGGCGCCATCGACATGGTACAGGCGTGGCTGCGAGTGGCCGACAGCGACATGCTTTCAGGATTGCACGACGAAAAAATCACGGACATGCCCATTCGCGACCGAATCCGCCGTGCGGTCGAAATTCGCCTGGAACAGGCGCAGCCGCATAAGGAGGCTGTGCGAGAGGCATCGAAACTGCTGGCGATGCCGCAAAATGCACTAACGTCCATTCGCTCATTGTGGACAACCGCCGATGCCATGTGGCGCGCCGCCGGGGACAGCGCCACCGACCTGAGTCATTACACAAAGCGAACCACGCTGTCCGGCGTCTATTCGACGACGCTCTTGTACTGGTTACAAGACGATAGCGAGAATTTTGCCGATACGCGTGCATTCCTGGCCCGACGGATCGAGAACGTTATGCAATTCGAAAAAGCCAAAGCCCGCCTGACCGGTGCACGCGGGCGACGCCCCAGCCTGGTGCGTTTTCTCGGCAGACTGCGCTACCCTGGCGTCTAACGAGGCCCATCCCGGACTATTTGATTTTCCGACCCTTAGAGGGCCGATAATGCTTCCGCATGCGCGGTCACATCCGTTTTTGCCGCGTTCGCCCAATCAATAAGCGCCGGATAGGTGCCAGTCGCGATTTCTTCGTCAATGGACGCGGCTATCTCGCGGTTACCCTCGCGAACCCGCTCCAAAAACATATCATCGGCGCTCCGTGCTCCACGCATTTCAGCAAGTGCCTCCTGCTGATCGTCCGACAGGGAGGTGTTGAACACCAGGTCGGGTGACGTTTCGGCAGCCGCCTCTTTCAGATCAGTCAGCAATCGCCGATGGTCGGCGACAATCATCTCGGCAAAGGCACGTACATCCTCGCGTTCGCCGTCGCGCTTTACAATATCGGCAAGACCCATCTGTAGCGTGTTGATCGCCACCACATTGTCCAGAAATGACTGTGCGTCTGTAAGCTCTTCGGAGCTGGCGATCGTTTCCAGTGCTTCGGCCTGATCCGCTTCCGCATCGGCAACCAACTCGTCCGAAGTTTGCTGGGCAGGTTCCGGCTCGGAATTGCAGGCACTTAACAATAGCAACACGGAGGGAAGCGTATAACCAAGGACATGCCGCATAAACGTCTCCGAAATCTGGAACTTTGCGACGAACGTGTCACGAGCGCTACTCGTTCCACGAGCCAGGTTTGAATCTTCAATAATGGATCGCGCGGCCATAGGCGTCGAGGACGCTTTCATGCATCATCTCTGACAGGGTGGGGTGCGCAAAGATCGTCTGCATCAGTTGCTCTTCGGTCGTCTCCAACTGCCGGGCCACGACAAATCCCTGGATCAGCTCGGTAACTTCGGCGCCAATCATATGGGCACCCAGCAATTCACCGGTTTCCGCGTCGAAGATGGTTTTCACGAGACCGTCCGCTTCGCCCAGCGCAATTGCCTTGCCATTGCCGATAAAGGGGAACTTGCCGATCTTCAGCTTATGGCCGGCCTCCTTGGCTTTTTCCTCGGTCAGGCCAACGCTCGCAATTTGGGGGCGAGAATAAGTGCAGCCGGGAATGTTCGACTTGTCCATCGGGTGCGGTGCATGCCCCGATCCCTTGCCCAGTGCCTCGGCGATGCTTTCCGCCGCGACAACCCCCTCGTGACTTGCCTTATGTGCCAGCCAGGGCGGCCCGGTGACGTCGCCAATCGCCCAAATGCCGTCAATGTTCGTCTTGCCAAAAGCATCGTTGACGATGTGGCCGCGATCCGTTTTCACGCCTAGATCCTCCAGGCCGATATCTTCACTGTTCGGGGCGATGCCGATGGCGAGGATCACATGGCTGAATTCCGTCGTCGCGGTCTTGCCTGATTTGTCCTTGATCGATGCCGTCACGCCCTTGCCGGATGCATCCAGTTTTTCGACCGACGCTTCGGTCAGTATCTTGATGCCGTCCTTCTCCAGGCGCTTCAGCATGTGCGCGGAAATGTCCTTGTCCTCGACCGGGACAATACGGTCCAACATTTCGACAATGGTGACATCGGCGCCCATGTCGCTATAGAAGCTGGCGAATTCCACGCCGATCGCACCAGATCCGATGACCAGCAGCTTGCCGGGCATTTGTTCAGGTGTCATGGCATGTCGATAGGTCCAGATGCGCTTTCCATCTGCCTTCAGATGGGGCAGTTCCCGCGCCCGCGCACCCGTAGCGACGATAATGTGCTTGGCGGCAAGGTCCGTTTTGCTGCCATCCTTCGTCACGGCGATCTTGCCCTTCGCGACAATCTTTCCCTCGCCCTCGTGAACGTCGATCTTGTTCTTCTTCATCAGATGCTTGACGCCGGAATTCAGCTGCCCTGCCACACCACGAGAGCGCTTGACGACGGCTGCGAGGTCGAAGCCAACGTCTTTCGCACTGAGGCCATAGTCCTTCGCATTGTCCATCATGTGCTTGACCTCGGAAGAGCGAAGCAGCGCCTTTGTCGGGATGCAGCCCCAATTCAGGCAAATGCCCCCCAGCTTCTCACGCTCGACAATCGCTGTCTTTAGGCCCAGCTGCGCAGCCCTGATGGCGGCGACATAGCCGCCGGGGCCGGAACCGAGAACGATCAGGTCATAGCTATTCGCCATTGCGAGCTCCTTCAGTCTTCAAGCGGACGCGGCCGCCCGTCGTCGTCCACGGCCACGAAGATAAAGACGGCCTGCGTCACCTTCACCGCTTCCTCCTCATGCCGATGCCGACGCCACGCTTCGACGGTAATCGTCATCGATGAGCGACCCTCTTTCTCGATCTCGCCATAGACCGAAACCTCATCACCCACGCCTACGGGATGATGAAATTGCATGCCGTTCATGGCGACCGTAACCGCACGCCCGCTGGACCGACGCGCCGCAATCAATCCAGCCCCGGAATCCATCAGGCTCATCAGCCAGCCGCCAAAGATGTCACCATAGACATTGGCATCGGCGGGCATGGCTGTGACGCGGATGGCGGGGTCCCTGGTTGGGGAAGTGCTGTCAGCCACCCGCCTAGGCCAGCATCGCCATCGGGTTTTCCACCAGCCGCTGGAACGCCGCCATCAGCTGTGCACCAGTGGCACCATCAATGGCCCGGTGATCGAAGCTGCCGGTGGCGGTGATAACGGTCGCAATAGAAATGGCATCACCCACGACATGGGGGCGCTTTTCGCCCGCACCAACCGCCAGGATCATGCCCTGCGGCGGATTGATGACGGCATCGAACTGCTTGATCCCATACATGCCCAAATTCGAGATCGAGCAGGTGCCGCCCTGAAACTCTTCGGGCTTCAGCTTGCCGTCCCGTGCGCGCGTCGCAAGGTCCTTCGATTCCGTCGCAATCGATGAAAGACGCTTTTCTGCGGCATCACGGATGATGGGCGTGATCAGGCCGCCTTCGATCGCAACCGCCATCGAAACATCGACGCGGCTATATTTGATCAGTGTATCGCCCGCGAACTGAACATTGGCATCCGGAACTTCCGTCAGCGCCACCGCCAGCGCCTTGATCAGCAGGTCGTTCACGCTCAGCTTCACGCCGCGACTTTCCAGCCCGGCATTAAGCTCGCTGCGCAATTTCAGCAGCCTGTCGAGGTTGCAGTCGATGGTCAGATAATAATGCGGAACGGTCTGCTTTGATTCGGTCAGGCGGCGCGCCGTGACCTTGCGAACGTTCGACAATTTGATCGCCTCATGTGGCGCGTCGGAACCGGCATCCTGGGTGGTGGGCTTGGGCGCCGCAGCATCGGATGCGCCGACCCGGGGCGCAGCAGCAGTCGGCTGCGCATCCATTACGTCCGCCTTGATGATCCGTCCTTTCGGACCGCTTCCCTTGACCGCCGATAGGTCTAGGCCCTTTGCTTCCGCAATACGGCGGGCAAGCGGTGTGACATTGACGCGCTCACCGTCCACTTCCGGTGCAGGTCCTGCAGGCGGCAAATCCTCGTCTTTCTTGGCGGCAGACTTGCCAGCTTTGTCGGCGTCGCTACTTGCGGCCTTTGATTTCGAAGGCTGCGGCTCAGGTTTGGGCTCTGCATCTTTTGTTTTCTTCGCAGGCGGCTGCTCCTTATCGGACGCATCGTCCTTAGGCGCCTTTGCCTCGGCATCATTCGCGCTGATCCCCTCGGCGTCCTCACCCTCTTCGGCCAACAGCATGATCGGGGTTCCCACGGCGACTTCTTCGGTCCCCTCCTCGACCAGGATCTGGGCCACCGTACCCTCGTCGACGGCTTCCACTTCCATGGTGGCCTTGTCGGTTTCGATTTCCGCCAGCAGGTCGCCTGGTGCAACGCTGTCGCCTGGCTTCACAACCCATTTGGACAGCGTGCCATGTTCCATCGTGGGCGACAGTGCAGGCATGGTGATGGTAATCGGCATCAGTATATCACCTCAATTGGCATCGTCGCCCGGCACGTTCGGGGCGAGACGGACAGTCGGAAGGAGGCGGCGGCCATCAATCCTTGTAACAAACCCGTTTCGCCGCCTTGACCACGTCAGCGACCTTCACGAGCGCGGCCTTTTCCAGATTTTCCGCATAGGGTAGCGGCACATCCTCGTTCGTAACGCGCAGGACCGGGGCATCAAGATCGTCGAAGCCCTCTTCCATGCACAGTGCCTGTATTTCCGCCGAGATCGAACATGTCGGCCATCCCTCCTCGACAACGACCATGCGGTTCGTCTTTTTCAGGGATTTCAAGACAGCCTTCCGGTCCAGCGGCCGCAGTGTACGCAGGTCGATGACTTCCGCCTCGATACCCTCATCTGCCAGCTTCGCAGCCGCGTCGAGGGCAACGCCGACACCGATTGAATAGCTGACCAGCGATACGTCACTGCCCTCGCGCATGACGCGGGCCTTGCCGATCGGCAATACCCAGTCGTCCACTGCGGGAACGTCAAAGCTTTGGCCATAAAGCAGTTCGTTTTCCAGGAAAACCACCGGGTCGGGCGACTGGATCGCGGCGCGCAGCAACCCTTTCGCATCTGCAGCGTCATAAGGGCAGATTACCACCAGGCCGGGCACGCTGGCATACCATGCCGCGTAATTTTGGCTGTGCTGCGCACCAACACGCGATGCCGCACCGTTCGGGCCGCGGAACACGATGGGGCAACGCATCTGACCCCCGGACATATAGTTCGTCTTCGCGGCGGAATTGATGATGTGGTCGATCGCCTGCATGGCGAAGTTAAACGTCATGAACTCCACAATGGGCTTTAATCCGCCCATTGCCGCGCCCGTGCCGACGCCGGCAAAGCCATATTCCGTAATCGGCGTATCGATAACTCGCTTGCCGCCGAATTCCTCCAGCAGGCCCTGCGTCACCTTATAGGCGCCCTGATATTCCGCGACTTCCTCGCCCATGACGAAGACCGTGTCGTCCGCGCGCATCTCCTCGGCCATCGCGTCGCGCAGGGCTTCGCGCACTGACTGGCGCTTCATCTCGGTGCCCTCGGGAACCTCCGGGTCGACGGCCAGGCTGGCGGGTTCCTCGTCTTTCGCTTTCACGGTTTCCGCATCCGCGGTGGCGGCGGAGGTTTCCTCTTTCGATGCTTCGTTATCCTCCTCAGGGGACGTGTCATCCGATGTTCCAGAGGGTGCCTCGATCGTGTCGGCATCTTCGTCTTCCCGCGCGATGATCGCGATCAGCGTTCCGACCTTCACGTCTTCAGTACCGGCCTCGACGAGGATCTTGGCAACCGTGCCACCCTCGTCGGCTTCCAATTCCATGGTGGCCTTGTCGGTTTCAATCTCCGCGAGCAGCGCGCCGGGTTCGACCTGATCCCCTTCTTCCACCAGCCACTTCGCAACCGTCCCTTCCTCCATGGTCGGGGACATTGCGGGCAGTTTGATCTCGATGGGCATCAGATGCAGACCTTAAAAATTGCTTCAGCATGGCGGGAACGTGGATCGGCTTTCATCATGATCCATATGTCCCCACCAGCACGTCGGTATAAAGCTCTTTCAGCTCAGGCTCCGGCGTCTGTTCGGCAAAGTCCGCCGCCTCGTTGATCTCCGCGCGGATGCCCTTTTCAATCTCTTTCAGACCGTCTTCATTCTCTCCCATCTCCAGAAGAAGCTGCTTTGCCGCCTCGATGGGATCGCGTTTTGTCCGCACGTCGGTCACCTCGTCTCGGCTGCGATATTTCGCCGGGTCGGACATGGAATGTCCACGGTAACGATAGGTCATCATCTCGATCAACAGCGGCCCCTTGCCGCTGCGAACCCATTCAAAGGCCGCATCGCCGGCGCCGCGAACGTCGAGCACGTCCATGCCGTTTACCTGCATCCCCTCGATCCGGAAGCTTTCGCCGCGACGGAACAGTTCGTTCTCGGCGCTGGCGCGATTGACGGACGTTCCCATCGCATATTGATTATTCTCGATGACGTAGAGCACGGGCAGCTTCCACAGCTCCGCCATGTTGAAGCTCTCGTACACCTGCCCCTGATTGGCGGCGCCGTCGCCAAAGAAGGTGACGCAGACGCCATTATCTTCCTTATATTTGTGCGCGAAACCCAAACCGGTGCCCAGCGGCACCTGAGCCGCGACAATACCGTGGCCTCCGTAGAACCCGTGCTCCACGCTGAACATATGCATGGAGCCGCCCTTGCCCTTTGAAATGCCGGCGGCGCGGCCGGTAAGTTCCGCCATCACCACCTTCGGCGGGATGCCGCAGGCAAGCATATGGCCATGGTCGCGATAGCCGGTGATGACGCTATCCTGTTCCTTTGCCGCAGCCTGAAGGCCAACGACGACGGCCTCCTGACCGATGTAAAGGTGACAGAACCCGCCGATCAGGCCCATACCGTACATCTGACCCGCCTTCTCCTCGAAACGGCGGATGGTCAGCATCTGACGGTAGAATTCGGTCAGTTCCTCCCGGTTTGCCTCGTACCGGTCGGGTGCGGAGATGGGATCCAGACCTGGACGCGCATCGCTGACACGGACGCGGGGTGCATCCTTCTCCGGTGTTGCTGCCGTCTTCTTAGCCGCCATTAGAAGCCTTTCGGATCGAGGAACCGTCCCGGCTGTAACGCGCCGTTTCGATGATTGCGAGGGGCCAACGCAAAAAAGCGGGCGAAGTTGCGGATGCGGTGCAGCTTGCCGCGATCAATCTTCCAGACGGACAATGATCTCGTCGTCATGCACCAGGCCGAGCTTTTCACGGACCAGTTCCTCGCCATAATCCGGCTCTATCCGGTCGCCCAGCATGGCGCGTTTGCGCTCCAGATCGGCGCGGCGATCTGCCAGCGCCTGCGCCTGTTTCTGAAGCTGCACCTGCTGCTCCTGATATCCACCCAGCGCCAGCAAACCCGTCTCGCCAGCCAGCGTATGCCATCCGAAAAACAAGATGGTCAGCAGACAGATGGTCGGCGCCAGAATGGGGCGCACATAGCTTTGGTAAGCGTCTGCGAAGCGGATTGAAACGTTCATCTCAAGTGCCTTGAATCACGCAAAGAGTTCGTCGTCAAGTAACTAGAGGTAAAGGTTGCTCACGACACGACGAGGTGAGCCAGTCACCGTTGCTGCAACGCGTCAGGCGAGCCGCCCTTCATGTAGTTCCACTACCCTGTCCATCTGCTGGGCAAGTGCGACATTATGCGTCGCGACGAGAGCTGAATGACCGCGATCGCGCACCACTTTAAGGAATTCGGCAAGCACGCGCCCCGCCGTGGCTTCGTCCAGATTTCCCGTGGGCTCATCGGCCAGAATCAGTGCGGGATTGTTCGCAAGCGCGCGCGCAACCGCAACGCGTTGCTGCTCTCCGCCCGATAGCTGGCTGGGACGGTGGGTAAGGCGTTCGCCCAGTCCCAATTCGGTCAGCAGGGAACGGGCGCGCGATTTCGCCGCCGTACGGTCGATGCCCGCAATCAACTGCGGCATGATCACATTCTCTTCAGCGGTGAAATCCGGCAGCAGATGATGAAATTGATAAACGAAGCCCAGCCGCTCGCGGCGCACGCGCGTTCGCGTTGCGCTGTCCGCCTTCTCTACCTGCTCGCCCGCGATGCGGATTGTCCCCTGAAACCCGCCTTCCAGAAGGCCGATTGCCTGCAGCATGGTCGATTTTCCGCTGCCAGACGGGCCCAGCAGCGCAATGATCTCGCCGGGTGCGATTGACAGGTCGACTCCACGCAGCACTTCGATCGTTGCAGTTCCCTGCCTGAAGCTGCGGGCAAGATCGTGGACCTGCAGGATGGCGTTTCCGTCATTCATACCGCAGCACCTCGACCGGATCGGTGTTTGCCGCCTTCCACGCGGGATAGAGGGTCGCAAGGAAGCTGAGCACGATCGCGGCAACCACTGTAACCGTCACATCGACTGGATCGGTGCGCGCTGGCAGCTCCGTCAAATAGCGTATCGAGGGGTCCCACAGGTCCACGCCCGTCAAAGTGCCGATCCCGTCCACCACGTTCTGACGAAATGTCAGGAAGCCGAATCCCAATATAACGCCCAGCCCGGTTCCAGCGGTGCCGATCAGCGTACCCACTGTAACGAACACACGCATGATCGCCGCGCGCCCCGCCCCCATCGTTCTCAAGATTGCGATGTCCTTGGTCTTGGCGCGTACCAGCATGATCAGGCTGG
The DNA here is from genome assembly GCF_054740865.1 of Pacificimonas sp. ICDLI1SI03. Lineage (NCBI taxonomy): Bacteria > Pseudomonadati > Pseudomonadota > Alphaproteobacteria > Sphingomonadales > Sphingosinicellaceae > Pacificimonas > Pacificimonas sp. ICDLI1SI03. The sequence continues at coordinate 315,887 of NZ_JBSQAU010000001.1, read as the reverse complement.
TCAGGATGTTGAAACAGGCAACCAGGATGATGAAACCGACGATGACGAACATCACCGTCTGTTCGATCTGCAGCGTCTGGAAAAGGACGCCATTCATCTGCCGCCAATCCATCATCACCCCCCTGCCCTGCAGCAGGGCGGGAATGGGGGCCAGAATCTCGTCCACCCTTGCGCTGTCGACGGTGTTAATGGTGATCGCGCCGACATCGTTGCCCATGCGCATATAAAGCTGAGCGTCGGAAAGCGACATCAGCACCATCGCCTTGTCATATTCGAAAATGCCGACTTCGAAGATCGCCGCCACCTGATAGGGCACGATGCGCGGCGTGGTGCCGAACGGAGTCGTCTGCCCTTCGGGAGAGATCAGGCTGATCGTGTCGCCGACGGTTGCACCCATTGCTTCGGCAAGGCGCGCGCCAATCGCCACCCGCGGCTCCTCCCCGCGATAAAGGTCTGCCAGCCGACCTGCCACCACGCCATCGCGAACCTGTGGTACCAGGCTCAGATCCTCCTGCCGCGTCCCGCGCAGCAGCACACCCTCGGCGCGGTTTCGATAGCTGGCGAGCAGGGGCTGCTCGATTATCGGCGCGGCCTGGGTGACACCTGGCGTCGCCTCTATGTCCTCAAGGAGGGGCTGCCAGTCCGGCAGTCGCCCGCCGAATCCCTGGACGACGGCATCGCCGTTCAGCCCATTGATCCTTTCGAACAATTCGGTGCGAAAGCCGTTCATCACCGACGTCACGCTGATCAGGGCAGCAACGCCCAGCGCCACCGCGATCAGGCTGATGACGGCAACTAGAAAGATGAACCCCTCTCCCCGGCCCGGCAGCAAATACCGACGCGCGAGAGCCCGTTCGTAGGAGGCAAGCATCAGGAGGCGATTTTCGCCATGGCGTCATCCGGCGACAATTCCATCTTCTCGCCCGTGCGCCTGTTTTTCATCTCCACCACACCGGATTTTACGCCGCGCGGCCCGACGATCACCTGCCACGGTAATCCGATCATATCCATCGTCGCGAATTTCGCACCGCCCCGCTCGTCCCGATCATCGTACAACACGGACGTGGCGGCGGAGAGGCGCTCATAAAGATCATCGCACATGGCGTCGCAATCCGCGTCACCCTGACGCAAATTGATGAGGCCAACGCGGTAGGGCGCCACCTGGTCCGGCCAGACGATACCTTCATCGTCGTGATTGGCCTCGATCAAGGCGCCCATCAGACGCGATACACCAACACCGTAACTGCCCATCAGCGGGTGAATCGTGCCGCCATCCTTTGTCTGCACGCTGAAGCCCATGCTTTGGGTATATTTGGTGCCGAAGGCAAAGATGTGGCCGACCTCAATGCCGCGCCGCTTCAGCAGGCGGTCGGCCGGCACGGGGCAATCAGCGACCTTCGCGTGCTCCTCCTCTTCCATCGCATAGGTGGCGGACAGCCGCTCGACGGCATCGGGAGCATCGATATCGATCTCTTCCAGCGCAGCATCGTAGAAGATCGCGCTTTCGCCCGTTTCCGCCAGCACATGAAATTCATGGCTCATGTCGCCGCCGATCGGGCCCGAGGGCGCGCGCACGGGAACGGCCTTCAGCCCCAGTGCCGCAAACGTGCGCAGATAGGCGCGGAACTGCGCCTCATAGCTTTCCTTCATGCCCGCCTCGTCCAGATCGAAGCTGTAGGCGTCCTTCATCAGGAATTCGCGGCCGCGCATGATGCCGAAACGGGGGCGAACCTCGTCACGGAATTTCCACTGAATGTGGAACAGGGTCTTCGGCAGATCGCGATAGCTCTTCGTCTCGGACATGAAGATCTGCGTTATCATTTCTTCGTTCGTCGGTCCGTAAAGCATCTCCCGCCCCGACCGGTCTGCGATCCGCAGCATTTCGGGCCCATAGGCATCATAGCGCCCGGACTTGCGCCACAAATCGGCAGACTGGATCGTCGGCATCAGCATTTCCGCCGCACCGGCCCTCTCCTGTTCGGCGCGCACAACGTCCGAAATTTTCTGCAGCACACGCAGACCCAGGGGCAGCCAGGCATAAATACCTGCCGCCGTCTGCCGGATCAGGCCAGCGCGCAGCATTAGTCGGTGACTGACGATCTCCGCATCGGCCGGAGTTTCGCGAAGGACGGGAACGAAGGTGCGGGACATTTTCATGGTGCGCGGCTGATAGCATGCGCGCGGCGCCGCGCAAGCGGTGTGGTTGCAAGGACACAGGTCTCGAATGAAATGCAACGCCTCTTATCTTTCCCCTTGATGAACAAGGGCCCAGGTGGCACCCCTGTGGACAGACAGTTACTCGTCGCGCTGCGAGAGCGGGGGATACGGGTCGTCCACTTGGGGGAGTGGGCGGCCCGTTTGCTTTTCGGCCCTTTTCAATGAATTGCGCGCCGAAGAAGCGCTCGCGCGCTGCAGGAACGGTTTTATACCAGGCGGCTCTGCTTCACCGCCGCCTTAACGAAGCTTGCGAACAGCGGATGTGGCTCGAACGGCTTCGACTTTAGTTCCGGGTGAAACTGTACGCCGATGAACCAGGGATGTTCGGGTCGTTCGATCGTCTCGGGCAGCAGGCCGTCCGGGCTGTTGCCGGAAAATACCAGACCGCCGGCCTCCAGAGGCGCACGATAGGCATTATTCACCTCATAACGGTGACGGTGCCGTTCGGAAATTTCCGTGGTGCCGTAAATATTCGCAATTCGGCTGCCGGCTTCCAGAATTGCGGGATAAGCGCCAAGCCGCATCGTACCGCCCAGATCCCCGCCCTCTTCGCGCTTTTCCAGGCCTTTTTCCGACATCCATTCGGTAATCAGGCCGACTACGGGCTCCGTCGTCGTGCCAAATTCGGTGGTCGATGCAGCCATCGTTCCGGCGGCGCGGACACCCTCGATGCACGCCATCTGCATGCCAAGGCAAATGCCGAAGAACGGAACCTTGCGTTCGCGTGCAAAGCGGATTGCGGCGATCTTGCCCTCCGACCCGCGGCTGCCAAAGCCGCCGGGTACCAGAATGGCGTGAAGCGGTTCCAGTGCGTCCAGGTCGGGTTCGTCGCCTTCGAACAGTTCGCTGTCCAGCCAGCGGATATTCACCTTTACCCGGTTCGCGAAGCCGCCGTGGACCAGCGCCTCCTGCAATGACTTATAGGCATCCTGCAGGCCGGTATATTTGCCCACGATGCCCACCGTGACTTCACCTTCGGGATTGCGGAACCGGTCGGATATGTCCGTCCAGCGCGACAGGTCCGGCGCATGGCGCGGCGCAACGCCAAAGGAGCGCAGCACCTCCCGGTCCAGTCCCTCATCATGGTAGTTTAGGGGGACTTCGTAGATTGATCGGGCGTCGAGTGCGGGAATGACCGCCTCTTTCCTGACATTGCAGAACAGGGCGATCTTGCGCCGTTCTTCCTCGGGCAGTTCATGTTCGCAGCGACAGACGAGCACATCCGGCTGGATCCCCAGAGAGGTCAGCTCGCGCACACTGTGCTGCGTCGGCTTGGTCTTTAGCTCGCCCGCTGCCGCGATATAGGGAACCAGCGTGACGTGGATGAAGACGGTGTTTTCCACACCAACATCGTTCCGCAGCTGCCGGATCGCCTCAATGAAGGGCAGCGATTCGATATCGCCGACCGTGCCGCCGATCTCGCAAATCACGAAATCCAGATCGTCGGTCAGGTTCTTTGCAAAGGACTGAATGGCGTCGGTGACATGCGGGATGACCTGCACCGTCGCGCCCAGATAGTCGCCGCGGCGTTCCCTTGCTATGATGTCGGAATAGACCCGGCCGGACGTGATATTGTCCGACTGGCGGCCGGGCACTCCGGTGAAGCGCTCATAGTGGCCCAGGTCGAGATCAGTCTCCGCACCGTCGTCGGTGACGTACACCTCGCCGTGCTGATAGGGGCTCATCGTCCCCGGATCGACGTTCAGATAGGGATCGAATTTGCGGATGCGGACTTTATAGCCGCGCGCCTGCAGAAGGGCCGCGAGAGACGCGCCCATAAGACCTTTGCCAAGCGAGGAAACCACGCCGCCGGTGATGAAAATGAACCGCGCCATGGGAGGATGGCTATAGTCCGGACCGCGCGGGATTCGCTAGCCTAGAATGTTGCGACATCGAACTTTACTGCGGCAACGATCCGATCTGGCTAGCGCGCCAGCGGTACGTCCTCGGCATTATCGTCAACTGCACCGCCGGGTACGGCAAAGGGAACGTCGTCAACTTCTTCTGTCGGGGTCGACAGTGCCGGGTCCTGCGGCTGATCGCCCTGCACCTCGTCCGCGATTCCCGGCGATAGGGCCGTCGGATCGGCGGCCAGGCTGGTATCGATCGCGCTAACATCGCGGCCCTGGGCAGCAAGAATTGCCAGCATCAGGCTGGTGCCGATGAATACCACCGCCAGCCACGCCGTGGCCTTCGTCAGTAGGTTGCCGGCACCGCGCGCCGTCATCAGCCCGCCTGGTCCCCCGCCGATACCGAGGGCACCGCCCTCCGACTTCTGCATCAAAATGACAGCGACGAGCGCGATGGCAAGCATCGCGTGAACGACGAGGACGAAGGTGTGTACGGCAGGTGACATGATGCGCGCGGATATAATGGGATTGGGATGCTACGCAAGGTTTGCGACGCGGCGGGACGCTCTGTCCGTACCGCCGCCGTCGCCAAACGGGGCAGAATTATGCCGCCGCCTCCACGATTGGCCGGAAATCCTCGATCTTCAGGCTTGCACCGCCGACCAGCGCACCACCGACATTGCTGGCGGAAAGCAGCTCTGCCGCGTTGGAAGCTTTTACCGAACCGCCATAAAGGATCAGCACGCCCTGCCCAGCCTCGCCAAAGCGAGCTGCGAGAGCCGAGCGAATATGGTCGTGCATGGCCGCCACATCCTCAACAGTAGGCGTCCGACCCGTGCCGATTGCCCATACAGGCTCGTACGCAATCGTCAGCCGGGCGGAATCGCATTCGGGAATCGACCCGGCCAATTGCCTGCCCACGACGGACTCCGCATCGCCGGCATCACGTTCGGCCTCTGTCTCGCCGACGCAAATGATCAGGTCCAGACCGGCCCGCAACGCCGCTTCGGCCTTTGCCTTCACGTCGGCGTCGGTTTCGCCCTGATCGGCACGGCGTTCTGAATGACCCAGAATCGTGAAGCTTGCCCCGGCCGCGCGCAGCATGGGGGCAGAGACACAACCTGTATGGGCACCATTTTCATTGGCGTGGCAGTCCTCGCCGCCAATACCCAGCCTGCTATCGGCCGCCCGTTCCGCCGCCGAGAACAGCAGCGTGTGCGGAACTGCCAGCGCAACGCGAACCTGCTGCGGAGCATCTGCGGCCAATTCCGAATAGGCGCCGAACCTCTCCAGATCGGCATGGGTGCCGTTCATCTTCCAATTACCTGCGATCAATTTCCGGTCCGCCATGGCGCATGATTCCCCTTCGTCTTGCCGATAAGGCCATGGCGTCTATAAGCACCTCTAGTTTTACGCCACCCATCGACACGAGGCAGGTCCCCAGATGATTTCCGCCCTTCGCCGTGCCCTTAGAAATCCCCTTATGCTGGGGCTTCTTGCACTGGTACTCGTTGCCTTCGTTATCGTCGGCATGGGAAATCCGCTGGGTGGCCCGCCGTCCGATACGGTCGCAGAAGTTAGCGGCGAACCGATTACCCAGGCCCGGCTGCAGGACCAGTTCGATCGCACCCTGCAGATCGTACGGCAGGAAAATCCAGAGGTTACGACCGAACAGATCCTGCAAGAAGGGGGACTGAACGCTACGCTGGAACGCCTGATTGGCGCCGTGGCCCTCAGAATTTTTGGTGAGGAAATGGGCCTCGGCACGTCGAAGAGGCTGGTAGATGGCGAAATCGCGAGCATGGCGGCATTTCAGGGACCGACCGGCGAATTCGATGAGGCCACCTATAAGCAGGTCCTCGCCCAGCAGCGGATCGACCCGAAAATGCTACGTACGGATTTGGGGGACGACGTTATACGCCGCCATCTTCTGGCGACGGTCGCGGAGACGCCCCAGGTTCCGCGCGGCCTGGCGGAACCGATTGCGCTGTATCAACTGGAACAACGCACACTGAACGTCGGGTTTGTACCATTCCAGAATTTTGCCGACCGTCCCGCCCCGTCCGAGCAGGAGGTGGAGGCATATTATCAGGAAAATCTCCAGCGCTTCACAGTCCCGGAGAGACGCAGATTCCTTTATGCGCTGATCGACCGTTCGGCGCTGGCCGAAGAGATTGCAGTTTCAGACGAGGAAATTGCTGCCGCCTATGAAGCGGGAGATGACCTTTACGGCGCCAGCGAAAGCCGGTCAGTGCGACAGGCGATCATCCCCAGTCAGGCACAGGCGGCTGAGTTCGTTAACCGGGTGAAGGCCGGCGAATCCTTCGCGCAGGTAGCTGCAGACATGCTCGAACTCACCCCAGAGGACCTGGAGCTGGGGACGCTTTCCCGGATCGAACTGACGGCGAGTGCCGACGAGGCGCTGGCCGATACCGCATTCGCAGCGCCGCAGGGGCAGGTATTCGGTCCCGTCGAATCGGAATATGGCTACCGGGTCGGGATCGTCGACGCGATAGAATCTGTTCCTGGGCGCCCGCTGGCAGACGTCAGCGACGAAATCCGGACTCGCCTCAGAAGAGAAAAGGCGGAGGCGCGAATGGCGGACCTGGTTGGAGAGGCAGAAGATGCCTTTGCCGATGGCGCATCTTTGGCCGAGGTGGCAGAAGATTTGGATCTGCAACTTCAATCGCCGCCGCCTCTTACCGATACCGGCCAGACACCGGACGCACCCGAATTCACATTGCCCGACAATGCTGCGCCCGTACTGCCCGTCGTCTTTGACTATGGCCCGGACGAGGAGCCCATCGCAGCGGAAATCGGTGATGGAGTCTTCGCGCTCGTCCATACGGAGGAAGTGATCGCGCCAGCACCCGTTGCGCTCGAGCAGATCCGCGAACAGGTCAGTCAGCAATTGCGCGTTGAACGACAGATAGAGGCTGCGGAAGAGGCTGCCGAGGAGATCGTTGCCGCGGTAGAGGGCGGAGCTACACTGGCGACCGAACTGCAAAGCCGCGGCCTGCCACCCGTTCAGGATCTGACGCTGCGGCGTGTGGAACTTGCGGCACAAGAGGGGCAGGTGCCGACAGCCCTGGCGCTCGGCTTTGTGCAGGAAGAGGGAGAGGTCCGTGCCGTTCCCGACCCGCAACGCGGTGCGGTTGTCGTGGTGGAGACCAGCGACATCGTGCCCGGGAAGCTCGCGGATGCCCCCGGGTTCGTCACGACCATCAGATCACAGCTGCGGCAGGTGAGCGCGCAGGAATTGCAGCAAACCTTTGCAAGAGCGGTCACCGAACATGTGGGTGTCGAGCGGTTTCCGAATGCCCTCAATGCGCTAGAGGCGCAATATCGCGGCGTTCAACTGACGGGCGAGTAGATCGCAATATGCCGGCAAAAATGGGAATGATCGCGCCCGACCGGGGCACGTTTGCTGCCGCCTATGATGCCGGCACACCGCAAATCCTATGGACTGAGGCGGTTGCCGACACCGATACGCCGGTAAGCGCGATGCTGAAACTGGGTCGCGCCAAATCCGGCTCCTTCCTTCTCGAATCCGTAGAGGGGGGAACGGTCCGCGGCCGATATTCGATGCTCGGCTTCGATCCCGACCTCGCCTTTCGCGCGCAGGGAAAGCAGTGCGGGATCAATCGCAGGTTCGGCGAAGACAAGGATGCGTGGACCGCCGCAGAGGGCGATCCGCTGGCCGTGCTGCGCGACCTCGTTGCCGGCAGCAGGATGGACGTGCCAGAGGTGCTGCCCCCCGCCTTCTCTACGCTTGTCGGTCATATTGGCTATGAAAGCATCGGCCTGATTGAACCGGTTCCCCCCGCCGAAGGCGAGGGGCTGGCCCTGCCCGACATGATGTTCGTGCGCCCGTCCTTATTGCTGGTATTCGATCGTCTGCGCGACGCCCTGTTTATTGCCGCCCCCGTCTACCCATCCCACCTGACGGCAGAGGAAGCGCGCGAAAGGGCGGTGGAGCGCATTGAAACCGCTCAATCGCAACTTGCTGGCCCGCTGAAGGACCGAACGCATCTGCCGGACCTCCCGGATGGCGCGCTCAGCCCCAATGTGGCACCGGAACGCTATGCCGAAATGGTGGCCGCCGCAAAGGAGTATATTTTCGCAGGCGATATCTTCCAGGTGGTCCTCGCACAGCGTTTCTCCATGGATTTCCCGCTGCCACCGCTGGAGCTTTATCGCGCACTGAGGCGCATCAATCCCTCGCCTTTCCTCTACATGCTCGACATGCCGGACTTCGCGTTGGTTGGCTCCAGCCCGGAAATCCTCGTGCGGGTGCGGGATGGAGAGGTCACGGTCCGCCCCATCGCCGGTACACGCCCGCGCGGAAAGAATGCGGCGGAGGATGCCGCCAATCGCGAAAGCCTCCTCGCCGATCCAAAGGAACGCTCGGAACATCTGATGCTGCTTGATCTTGGCCGCAACGATGTTGGACGCGTCGCCGCCCGCAGCAGCGTTGCAGTGACGGAGCGCGAGACCATCGAATTTTACAGCCACGTCATGCACATCGTTTCGAACGTTCGCGGCGACCTGGCACCCGGTAATGATGCCATCGATGCCCTGATGGCCGGCTTCCCCGCCGGTACCGTCTCGGGCGCGCCAAAGGTGCGCGCAATGCAGGTCATTGCCGAACTGGAGCCAGAGCGCAGGGGTGCCTATGCAGGTGGCGTCGGCTATTTTTCGCCTGCCGGGGACATGGATTCCTGCATCGTTCTGCGAACTGCGGTGATCAAGGATGGTCGCATGCATGTACAGGCGGGCGCCGGCATTGTTGCCGATTCCGACCCAGCGTCCGAACAACGCGAGTGCGAGGCTAAGGCGGGCGCGCTGGTCGCCGCAGCGCGGGAGGCGCTTCGCCGCGCCGCCGACACGGGCTTCGGACAATGACGGAAACCACCATCGTCTTGAACTTCTTTGACGAAATGGCCGCGTCATGATCCTCGTCATCGATAATTACGACAGTTTCACATATAATCTGGTCCACTATCTGCAGGAATTGGGGGCCGAGGTGGCGGTAGAGCGCAACGACGCGCTTTCCGCAGCAGAGGCGGTCGCAAGACGGCCCAATGCAGTCGTCATCTCGCCCGGCCCTTGCACGCCTGACGAAGCAGGGATCTCGCTCGACATCATTCCTCTCCTCGCAGAGGCGCGCATTCCCCTGCTAGGCGTTTGCTTGGGCCATCAGGCGATGGCGCAGCATTATGGCGGCAACGTCATCCGCGCACCAAAGGTTATGCACGGCAAGACGTCGCCCGTGATCCACGACGGCACCGGCGTGTTCGCGGGACTGCCCTCGCCCTATCTGGCAACGCGCTATCATTCGCTGATTGTCGAGGCCACGCCTGCACCTTTTGTCGCCAATGCCCATTCAGACGATGGGATCATCCAGGGACTTCGCCACCGCGACTTGCCGCTGCACGGCGTACAATTCCATCCTGAGAGCATTGCGACCGAGCACGGCCATGCACTGCTCAGGAACTTTCTGGAGCTTGCGGGACTGGCGGAATGAAGCTTCCCGACCCTTCCCGGCCGCTCGACGATCCCGAAGCTGCCTTCGACACCATCCTATCCGGCGGTCTGGACGATGCCGAAATCGGCCGCTTTCTCTTGCAACTGGCGAAGCGTGGGGAAACGGTGGCAGAAATCGTCGCAGGCGCGCGCGTCCTGCGCGCGCGCATGATATCCGTCGACGCACCGGAGGGGGCCATCGACGTGTGCGGCACCGGCGGCGACGGTATGCACACCCGCAACATTTCGACCGCCGTGGCGATCATCGTTGCCGCCTGCGGAGTTCCGGTCGCAAAGCACGGCAACCGGGCGGCATCATCACAGTCGGGCGCCGCGGATGTGCTCAGCTGCCTTGGCCTCGATCTTGATCTCGCCCCTGACCGCGTCGAGGCTTCAATCCAGGAGGTCGGCATCGGCTTTCTGTTCGCCGCCCGTCATCATCCGGTTATGGCGCGGGTCGCCTCCGTGCGGCGGGCACTGGGGCGGCGAACCATTTTTAACCTGCTGGGACCAATCGCCAATCCGGCTGGCGTGAAGCGGCAGTTGGTCGGCGTGTTCGCCCCCGGCTGGACAGAGCCGCTAGCAGAGGCATTGCGCGATCTGGGCGCCGTCAGCGCCAGTGTCGTCCACGGGGGCGATGGGCTGGACGAACTGACCGTCACCACGGGTAGCCGCGTCAGTAGCCTGACCGAGGCCGAAGTGACGACGAAGACCATCACCCCCGCCGAGGCCGGGCTGGCACAGCACGATATCGACGCAATACGCGGCGGCACACCGAAGGAGAACGCCGATGCGCTCATCCGCCTGCTGGACGGTGCGCACGGTGGTTATCGCGATATCACTGTCATGAATGCTGCGGCGGCCCTATGCATCGCGGGCGTTTCCGGCGACCTGAAATCCGGCGCCGCAAAAGCAGCCGCCGCCATCGACGAGGGCGCGGCACGCGACAAGCTGGATCAATGGAGGGCCTTTCGATGAGCGACACGCTCAAGGAGATAATCGCCTATAAGAGAGAGCAACTGATTGCCCGCAAAACTGCCGTGCCGCAGGCGATCCTCGAGGCGAAGGCGGCGACCATACACCCACCGCGCGGCTTCATCGCTGCTCTCGAAGCGGTGAGCGGCCGGCACGCATTGATCGCAGAGTTGAAAAAGGCCAGCCCGTCCAAGGGGCTCATCCGCGAGGATTTCGAGCCGGCAAAGCTGGCACGCGCCTATGTAAACGGGGGCGCCGCCTGCCTTTCGGTTCTGACAGAGGATAAGTGGTTCCAGGGATCCGACGAAATTCTGCGTACGGTTCGCGGCGGTGTCGACCTGCCGATCCTGCGCAAGGATTTCATCGTCGACCCCTATCAGGTCATCGAGAGCCGAGAGATGGGGGCGGACGCCATCCTGCTGATTATGGCGGCGCTTAACCGCTATGAGGCGCGCGACCTGGAAATGCTCGCCCGGGAGCAGGGCATGGATGTGCTCGTAGAGGTGCACAACGAAGAAGAGCTTGAATTGGCCCTTCGCCTGAAATCGCGCCTGATCGGCATCAATAATCGCAATCTGAAAACGCTGGAGGTCGACCTGTCGACGACCGAGCGCCTCGCCCCCCTTGTTCCCGCCGATCGGCTGATTGTCGCGGAAAGCGGGCTTGCCCGCATCGATGATCTGGACCGCCTGGCGAATGCCGGTGCGAAGGCATTTCTGGTTGGCGAAACGTTGATGCGGCAGGATGATGTCACCGCCGCCACGCGGAGGTTGATCGGTGCCTGATCTGACGCATCTGAACGCGGACGGTGCGGCGCAGATGGTGGACATCTCGGCGAAGGCCCAGACCAAGCGTATCGCCGTGGCGGCAGGTCGGATTTCGATGTCTGCGGAGGCGCGCGATGCGATCGCCTCCGGTTCGGTGCCAAAGGGCGACGTTCTGGCCGCGGGCCGTATCGCCGGCATCATGGCGGCCAAGAAAACATCCGAACTCATCCCGCTGTGCCACCCCCTGCCGCTCACCAGCGTCACCATCGAGCTGCAGGTGGATGATGGCGGCGTGTCGGCAGAGGCAATGGCGACCACCACTTTTGGCACCGGTGTCGAGATGGAGGCGATGACCGCCTGCTCGGTCGCACTCCTGACGATCTACGACATGGCCAAGGCGATCGATAAGGGAATGCGGATAGAAAACCTGCACCTGAAATCGAAAAGCGGTGGCAAGTCGGGGGACTGGCGCGCGGAGAATGCTTAGCTTCGAGGATGCGTACGACCGGCTTTTGTCGGGAATTGTACCACTTGCCGCAGAGGATGTGCCGCTTGAGGCGGCGCGGGGACGGATTCTTGCGGCGCCGCTGATTGCAAAACTGACACAACCGCCCTTCGCCGCCTCGGCAATGGACGGATATGCCATCCGATGGGCGGATATGCCCGGCCCATGGACAGTTCGGGGCGAAAGCGCAGCCGGGGCGGGGTTTGCCGGCTCCGTCGAAAAGGGCGCCGCGATCAGGATATTTACAGGCGCTCCGGTTCCGGGCGGCACAGATACCGTGATCGTTCAAGAGGATGTGGAACGATCCGGCGATACGCTGACCCTGAAGGGGGGCGGCCCGCCAGAAATCGGCGCACATATACGGCCCGAAGGCAATGACTATTCCAACGGCCAGGAATTGCTCCCTGTCGGCAGTCTCGTATCTGCCCCTGTCGTTGGTCTGGCGGCCAGTGCGGGACATGCCCGGCTTCAGGTGCACGCCGCCCCGCGCGTCGCGATCATCGCCACCGGTGACGAACTGGTGCCCCCCGGAACGCCGCCGGGACCATCCCAGATTGTCGCCGGCAACGGCCCAATGATCGCCGCGGCCTTGGCCGCGGCAGGCGCAGATGTTGAAGATTTCGGCATCGTTCCGGATGATCGCGCGCAAATCCGCGACGCATTGATGCGTGCATCTAAATTCGACATCATCATCACCATCGGCGGCGCCAGCGTCGGTGACCATGATCTCGTCAAGGACGCTCTCGATGACGCCGGCGCCACGCTCGATTTCTGGCGCATCGCCATCAAGCCAGGCAAACCTCTGATTGCAGGAACTCTCGGCGCTGCCCGCCTGGTCGGGCTACCGGGCAACCCGGTCTCCGCCTATGTCTGCATGCTTCTCTTTGTCAGACCGATGGTTTTGGCCCTTCGCGGTGCGGATCCAGCGTTGGGCGAGACCAATGCACGGCTTGGCCAGCCCCTTCCGGCGAACGGGGACAGGCGCGATCATCTGCGTGCCACCCTCTCCGGCGACGTTGTGGCGCCGCTCGCAACACAGGACAGTGCGCAATTGGCGGCCCTGGCACGCGCGAATGCGCTGATCATACGTCCGTCCCATGCAAAACCCGCCACCACCGGCGAGTCGGTGCCCGTCCTGATACTTGACAGGACCTGATTTACCCCCTACCCGTTCTTCTATTGTTCATGGGAACGGAGCGCGAACGATGTTGACGGCGAAGCAATTCGAACTGTTGAGGTTCATCGACGAACGGTTGCGGAAGACCGGCGTTTCTCCTTCTTTTGAAGAAATGAAGGCAGCTCTCGATCTCAAGTCGAAAAGTGGCGTTCATCGGCTTGTCAGCGCCCTCGAGGAGCGGAAGTTCATTCGCCGCCTCGCGAACCGCGCGCGTGCGCTGGAGGTTCTGCGTATGCCCGAAGCCGAAGTAAGAAAGGTCGATTTCGGCGCCAAGCCGAAGAGTGTTCGGGCGGCCAACGATTCAGAACCGGATATCGTCGACATCCCGCTTCACGGCCGTATCGCCGCAGGTCAGCCCATTGAAGCGCTAGAGACCACGGAAACCCTGAGTCTGCCTACGTCCCTGCTGGGGAAGGGCGATCATTATGCGCTGGAGGTGTCCGGCGATTCCATGATCGAGGCCGGGATCTTTGACGGCGACTACGCCCTTATCGAACGGTGCGACGATGCCCGCACGGGTGACATCGTCGTGGCCCTGGTCGACGATAATGATGCAACCCTGAAGACGCTCAACAAGAATGGCGACATGATCCGGCTTGATCCTGCCAATAAGGACTACAAGCCGCAAAACTACCGCGCCAGCCAGGTGAAGGTGCAGGGCAAGCTGGTTGGACTGCTGCGGCGGTACTGACCGAGCTTTCGGCCGCGATATACAGCTACGCCGGGGCCGGCGCGGGCATCTGCGTGGCACTCCGAAAATTCATTTGAGAAATTCACCGCGAATTCATCGGATTCTTGCGATAGGAATAGCTACCTAGAGTGAGGAATCGCCTTTTCGATGTACGGTCATATAAAGTTTGCCATTGCCGCAGGCATTGCGGCCTTCATGTCGATCCCTGCCCTATCCGCGCCTGATGGCGCAGCGCTGTTCAAGACACGCTGCGGCGCCTGCCACTGGGATCCTAACGTTCCCGGAGAGAAGGTACGTCTGGGTCCTTCGCTGACTCGCCTGTCCGGTCGCGAAGCGGGAACCGCTGATTTCAAGCGCTATTCCCCGGCCATGAAGGCATCGAATATCGTCTGGGGGCGCGACAGCCTCGACGAATATCTGAACGACCCCAGAAAGACCGTGAAGGGAACCACAATGGCCTTTCCCGGTTTGAAGAAACCAGACGAGCGCGCGGCGGTCATATCCTATGTCCTGCGCGCCGGTAAGTAGGAGTATTTCCATGAAATTCCATAAGCCCTTCATAGCGGCCGCCCTCGTTTCGATGGCAGCCCCCCTCAGCATCCTTGTTGCGACGCCCGCTTCAGCGCAGGCCGCGACCGATAGCGACACAAAGGCCGCGTCGGCCTTTATCGACGGTTTGGCGGAAGACGCATTTGGCGTGATCCGCTCGGGCGACGCGCAGTCGCCGCAGACGCAGGAAGAACTGCGCAAGATGCTCGCCAGCAATTTCGACGTGAACTATATTGGCCAGTATCTGATCCGCCGCCACCGTCAGGACATCAGCGACACACAGTATCGTGAGTATATGAAGGTCTTCCCGCAATGGGTCGTCGCTACCTACACGAATAATCTGTTCGCTTTTGAGGATTCCGAACTGTCGGTAACGCGTGCCGTTCCGCGGGGAAGCCGCGGCGATGTTGAAGTCTACACGCGCATCACGCCGAAATCGGGCAACCCGGTCGATGCCGTCTGGCAGGTCCGTAAAAAGGGCGGCAGTGATTTCAAAATCCGCAACCTGAAGGTTTCCGGCGTCAATATGGCGCTGACGCAGGAACAGGATTTCAACGCCTATATCAGCCGCAATGGCTTTGACGGCCTTGTCACATTGATGAAGAAACGCATCAGTTGAGGTCCCGCCTCTCGACAGGTGAGGCCGCCTATGTGGACCCGTCGGCCCAGCTTTATGGCGACATAGAGCTGGGCCGTGGTTCATCCGTCTGGATGAATGTGGTCATGCGATCGGAGGCAGCGTCGATCCGCATCGGCGCCATGACGAACATACAGGACTTCGTCATGATCCACACGGATCCAGGCGGCCCTGTCACGGTAGGCGAACATTGTTCGATCACCCACAGGGCGACCCTTCATAATTGCACGATAGGTGATAATTGCCTGATCGGCATCAATTCCACCATTTACGGCGGCGCTGTGATCGGGAACAACTCCATCGTCGGGCAACACGCCTATGTGAAGGACGGCACGATCGTCCCGCCGAACAGCATCGTCGTTGGCAGCCCGGCAAAGGTCATTCGTACGCGCGAAAATTGGCTCGCGAACCGGTTGAATGCTGCCATCTATCACCGGAACGCCATCGCTTATGCCGAAGGCGACCACCGCGCCTGGACCGGCGAGGACTTTGACGCTTTCATGCAGGATACAATGAGGCGCTTGCAGGCCGAGCAGGCGGCGCTATAGCGGCGGATATGAAACAGCACGACGCTTCAGACAGCAAATTGCATCTCGTGTTCGGGGGTCGGGTCAAGGATCCACGCGGACTGGAGTTCGAAGATTCCTCTGCACTCGATATTGTGGGCATCTTCCCCGACTATAAGACCGCTGAAAAGGCGTGGCGCGCTCATGCACAGCGCACCGTCGATGATGCGGAGATGAAATATCTGGTCGTGCACCTGCACGAACTGCTGGAACCCGAAGTTTAACTGCCCCCGGGCTGTTTAGCTTAATTTCCCGCGGTGGGCTGAAAGTCCGGCTCTTCAGCTTCATCCAGTGATCCCTGCGCGACGACCGGGTTCCAATTACCCAGCGCCTGATCCGGTTCACTCATATAGCTGGCGACCGTAACGTTGCGACCAAACTTCCGCTGCCGCAGAACATCGAACCCGGCATTGATCAGATTTGCCATATTGTCGTTGCGCAGCTTCGTGGACGGTGCGCCCAGCACAATACCGACCAGACGCTTGCCGTCGCGCTGAGCCGATGCCGCGAGCGTGAAGCCAGACGCGTTGGTAAACCCGGTCTTGATCCCATCGAGGCCCACCAGCTTACCGAGCAGCCGGTTATGGTTCGGCAACACCTTGCCGTAGAAATTATACTGCTGCTGCGAGAAAAACGCATAATAATGCGGATAATGCTGAATCAGATAGGCCGACATGGTGGCCAGATCGCGCGCCGTCGTGGAGTGAGCCGGATTAGGCAGTCCGGAGGCGTTGTAGAACGCCGTTGCATTCATACCGATCGATCGGGCTTTCTCCGTCATTTCCTGTGCGAAGGCGACTTCCGTACCTGCCAGATGTTCGCCCAGCGCAACCGCCACATCGTTCGCGGATTTCGTGGCGAGGACGCGGATGGCCTCCTCGACCGTCAACCATCCGCCCTTGCCCAGTGCCAGTTTCGAGGGGGGCTGCGCCGCCGCATGCGCCGACATGACGACCCGATCGTCCATCTTGATCTTGCCGGCGTCGAGCGCATCGAAGGCCAGCATCATCGTCATCACCTTCGTGATGGAGGCGGGATGACGAGCGGCATCCGCCTTGTGCGCATAGAGGACTTCATTCGTATCGACGTCCACCACGATGGCGGCATATTTTTCGATGTCGCTGAGAGAGCGTGCCTCGGCGGGTTGCCACATGCCAAGCAGGAGCAGCATCGTCGCGACGTAAAACGCCGCAGACACAGTCTGCCGCAACTTAAAGTGGTTCATCATGGTGGCCGCTGCCCGCATTTCATTTTCCTCCTGTCCCGCGCGACCATGACAGATGGAACATTAATATAAAAGAAATCAGCGGCCTGCCGTCGATGAAGCGAGTCCCCTGTGCGGTGAGCCGAGAGAAGCCAGGGAACCAGCCTGAAACTTCGGCAACAACCGGTGCGCGCGCGCATCGGCGAGACGCGGTACATCAAGCCCCTCCGATAGGGGTCAGGCGGCCATACGCCGGGTATTTCCACCGTAAAAGGTCTCGCCCCTCTCCGCCATGTCGCGTAGCATCTGCGGCGGCGCAAAGCGCTCTCCATGCATCTGAGCCAAACGGTCGAGTATCTGCACGACCCGGTCCAGGCCCAGCGTATCCATATGGCTGAACGGCCCACCGGTGAACGGCATGAACCCCCAGCCCAGGATCGCGCCCAAATCTCCGTCTTCCGGCGTTTCCAGAACATCCTCGGCAAAGCAGCGTGCACATTCGACCAACTGGCGGAATTTCAGCCTTTCCTGTATTTCCTGCACTTCTGGATCGGCGGGGCCATCCGCTGGCGGGAATGCCTCCCGCAGACCAGGCCACAGCTGCTTGCCGCCCTCGCCATAGTCGTAATAGCCTTTGCCCGATTTGCGTCCGGTGCGACCCTCCGCCATCATCTTCTCGACGACGTCGTCGGCTGCGCCGGGTTTATAGGCGTCGCCCATATCCTTCTTCATCTGCTGCATCACCCTGTGGCCCAGCTCGATCGACACCTCGTCGGATACAGCGAGCGGGCCGACGGGCATACCCATGTGTTTGCCGGCATTTTCAATCAGCGCCGGGCTTATACCCTCGCCCAGCATGGCCGTCCCCTCCTGCACATAGGTGCCGAAACAGCGTGAAGTGTAGAAGCCGCGGCTGTCATTGACCACGATAGGCGTTTTCCGGAGCTGCGCGACGTAATCCAACGCGTTTGCAATGGCTTCCGGACCGGTTTTTTCGCCGACGATGATTTCAACCAGCGGCATTTTTTCAACCGGGGAGAAGAAATGAATGCCGATGAACGTCTCCGGCCGCGACCATGCCTTGGCCAGTCCGGTAATTGGCAGCGTCGATGTATTCGACCCGAATATAGTGTCGGCACCGACGATAGCCTCTACCTTCTTCGTGGTCTCCGCCTTGATCTCGCGGTCCTCGAAAACCGCCTCGACGATCAGGTCGCATCCCGCCAGGTCGGCATAGTCGGTCGTGGGGTGGATGCGATCAAGGATCGGCTGCACCTTCTCGGCTGACATGCGCTTGCCCAGCTTGTCGGCGGTATATTGCTTGCCCTTTTCCGCAGCCTCCTGCGTACGGTCGAGGAGGACAACGTCGATGCCCGCACGGGCAGACACCAGGGCGATCCCTGCGCCCATCATGCCGGCACCCAGCATCCCCAACTTCTGGGTCTTCATCGGCGGAATGCCTTCGGGACGGCGCGCGCCCTTTTCCGCCGCCTGCTTCGATACGAACAGAGAGCGGACCATGTTCGCGGCCTGCGGATCCGCCACCAGCCGGGTAAAATATTTCGATTCCACGCGCAGTGCCGTATCCATCGGCAATTGCGTGCCCTCGTAAACGGCCGAAAGGATCGCAAAGGGTCCGTTCATATTGCCGTTGGTCTGCTTGATGGTCATCGCCGTGCCGCCGATGAAGGTCTGGGCGAAGCCGGGGCTCATGGCACTTGCAGGGCCGCCAGGGAATTTGAACTTCTTCTGATCCCAGGGCTGCACGCCGCCCTTTGGATTTGCTTTTACCCAGGCTTTTGCCTTCTCGACGATTTCTTTCAGGGGCGCAGTTTCGTGCGCCACGCCAAAACCCTGTGCCTCCTGCGGCGACATTGTTTTACCTTGCAGCAAATACATCAGCGCAGGCTGTACGCCGATCAGGCGCGGCAGGCGCTGCGTACCGCCACCGCCAGGCATCAGCCCGACCATGACCTCTGGCAGGCCCAGCTTTATCGTCGGATCATCCGCGACGACACGGTAATGACAGGCCAAGGCGACCTCCAACCCGCCACCCAGCGCCAGGCCGTTAATGGCGCAGGCGACTGGCTTTCCGCAGGTTTCCAGCTTTCGCAGGATTTCGTTCACGGGCCAAACCGCCTCGAACAATTGCGCCATTCGGGACTTGCCTGCTGTCGCGCCGCTTTCCTGCTGATCCGCACCAAAGTCGCCCATGCCCTTCAGGTCAGCCCCGGCCATGAAGCCGGATGGCTTGCCCGAGGTAATAACGGCGCCCTTGATCGCATCATCGTCGGCGATTTTTTCGACCAGGGTGCGCAGGTCGGTTTGGAATTGTGCCGTTATGACGTTCATCGACTGGCCCGGCAGATCGATGGTCAGCAGTGCAATGCCATCGGCGTCCAGATCAAATTTGATCGTATCGGTGTTCATGTCCTGCTCCCGTCCTATACCCGCTCGATAATGGTCGCGGTGCCCATGCCGGCGCCGACGCAGAGATTGGCGAGGGCCGTGCCCTTTCCGGTCCGCTCCAGTTCGTCCAGAACGGTACCCAGAATCATGGCGCCCGTCGCACCCAGCGGATGCCCCATGGCGATGGCACCGCCATTCAGGTTGATACGATCATGATCAATGTCGAGGGCCTGCATGTAGCGCAGGACGACGGCGGCAAATGCCTCGTTCAGTTCGTAGATGTCGATGTCGCCCACATCCATGCCGGCCCGCTGCAACACCTTTCGCGTCACGAATTCCGGTCCGGTTAACATGATGGTCGGTTCCGACCCGATGGAAGCCATTGCGCGGATACGGGCGCGCGGTTTCAGACCGTATTTGTCACCCATTTCCTTCGAACCGATCAGAATACCGGCGGCGCCGTCCACGATACCGGAAGAATTGCCGCCATGGTGCACATGGTTGATCTTCTCCAGTTCGGGATATTTCTGCAGCACGACGTCGTCATATCCGGGCATTTGCGTGCCAAGCGCCTCGAAAGAGGGATTCAGACTGCCCAGGCCCTGCATGTCCGTGCCAGGGCGCATATGCTCGTCCCGGTCCAGAACGACCTCTCCGATCACGTCCTTCACCGGTACGATGGACCCTTTGAAATAACCCTTTTCCCATGCATTCGCCGCGCGCCTCTGCGATTCAACGGCATATGCATCCACATCATCGCGGCTGAACCCGTATTTCGTCGCGATCAGGTCGGCGGAAATGCCTTGCGGCGCAAAATAGGCATGAAAATTGACCGCCGGATCCGTCGCCCAGGCCGCCCCGTCTGAGCCCATTGGAACACGGCTCATGCTTTCAACGCCGCCGCCGATTGCGAACATCGCCTCGCCCGACATCACCTTTGCCGCAGCCATGTTCGTCGCCTCCAGCCCGGACGCGCAGAAGCGGTTGACCTGTACGCCCGCCGTGGTTTCCGCATAATCGGCGGTAATCACGGCGGTGCGGGCGATGTCACCGCCCTGCTCGCCGACCGGACTGACACAGCCCAGGACGACATCGTCTATGTCCGCCGTGTCGACCTGCGTACGGTCCCGCAGTGCCTGCAGGACCTGCGTCGCCAACTGGACCGGCGTAATCTCGTGCAGGGCGCCGTCGGACTTTCCCCGCCCGCGGGGGGTGCGAACGGCATCGTAGATATAGGCTTCGGTCATATCTCGGTCCTCCTCGATAACCCGCGCCGCTATCCGGCCTGCGGGTAGCGCGACTGCGCGCGCCTTCATTCGATCTGCTCGCTAGGTAGGGACGATGCCCCGCCTCAAACCCCTCCCCGAAAGGGGAGGGACGGCACTACTTATCCGCGCGCGAACGCCTCTTCCGGCAATGCCATCATGCTCTCCGCGCCAGCCTCCAGCTTGCGGCGCAGGGCGCCGGCGTCGGGCAGACAACGGTCCATATAATAGCGGGCGGTGATCAGCTTGGCGGTGTAGAAACCGTCGTCCGATGCGCCATCGGCCAGACGGGCCTGCGCCGCCCGCGCCATTTTCAGCCACATCAGTCCCAGCGATACCACGCCCATCAGGTGCATGTAGGGCACGGCCCCCGCGCCGGCATCGTTTGGATTGGCGGTGCCGTTCTGCATCAGCCACATGGTCGCGGCCTGCAATTCGCCCCCGGCCTTTTCCAGCTTGGCAGCCAGCGGCGCCAGAACCTCGTCCGCCTTGGCCGCCTCGATTTCCTCTGTGACCATGGCCGCGAACTGCATCAGCGCCTTGCCGCCGTTCCGGCCCAGCTTTCGCCCCACCAGGTCCATCGCCTGGATGCCGTTCGTCCCCTCGTATATCTGGGCGATGCGGGCGTCGCGGACATATTGTTCCATGCCCCATTCGGTGATGTACCCGTGGCCGCCATATACCTGCTGCGCGTTCACCGCCGTCTCGAACCCCTTGTCGGTGAAGTATCCCTTTATCACCGGGGTCAGCAGGCCGACGATCTCATCCGCCTCTTCGCGTTCCTCCTCCGTTTCCGCATGGTGGGCCAGATCGATCTGCAGCGCCGCCCACATCGTCAGCGCCCGGGCACCCTCCGTAAAAGCGCGGGCATCCATCAACATGCGGCGCACGTCGGGATGGACCATTATCGGGTCGGCTTTCGCATCCTTGTCTTCCGGACCGGTCAGCGCCCTGCCCTGACGGCGTTCCCGCGCATAGGTGACGGCGTTCTGATAGGCGACCTCACCCTGCGCCAGCCCCTGCAGGCCGACACCCAGGCGCGCGGCGTTCATCATGATGAACATCGCGGCCAGCCCTTTTTCCGGCTCGCCGACCAGATAGCCGGTCGCCTCGTCATAATTCATCACGCAGGTGGCGTTGCCGTGAATGCCCATCTTTTCCTCGATGGAGCCGCAGATGACGCCGTTCCGCTCTCCGATCGAACCGTCTTCGTTCACCAGGAATTTGGGCACGATGAACAGCGAAATGCCCTTCACATTGTCGGGCGCGCCCTCGCGCTTGGCGAGAACCAGATGAATGATGTTTTCTGAAAGGTCGTGCTCGCCAGCGGAAATGAAGATCTTCTGACCGGAAATCTTGTAGCTGCCGTCGCCCGCATCTGCTGCCTTGGTGCGGATCAGGCCCAGATCGGTGCCGCAATGCGGTTCCGTCAGGTTCATGGTGCCGGTCCACTCGCCCGAGATCATCTTTGGCATATAGGTCTGCTTCTGCTCGTCGCTGCCCTTGACGTTGATGGCGGCGATCGCCCCCGCGGTCAGGCCGGGATACATGGCGAACGCCATGTTGGCGGAACACATATATTCCTCGAACGCCATCGACACGACGTGCGGCAGGCCCTGCCCGCCATAGTCGGCATTCTGGCCCAACGTGCCCCAGCCGCCCTCGACGAACTGATCATATGCCGCCTTGAAACCGGCAGGTGTGGTAACACTGCCATCCTGTTGCCGCGTACACCCCTCATGGTCGCCGACCTGGTTCAGCGGAAACAGAACCTCGGACACGAACTTGCCGCCCTCTTCCAGAACCGCGGCGATGGTGTCGCCGTCAGCATTCCGAAAGCCCGGCAGGTCGGCATATTTTTGCAGGTTCAGAACGTCTGTCATCACGAACTGCGTGTCACGCACGGGGGCGGTATATTCAGGCATTTGCGGCTTTTTCCTTCAAATCCGGCATCTCTTCAACGGCATGAAGAAACGCCTGCAGGTCTGCGATCGTATCGTCGATATCCATGCGCTGGCGCTTCAGCGCGTCCACACGTTCGCGGCATTTGCCGACCAGCGCCACTCGCTGTTTCGCTGGGCCGTCGGATTTATAGATATCCAGCAGTTCGCGAATTTCGGCCAGGCTGAAGCCCACACGCTTGCCCCGCAAGATCCACCCGAGCCGGGCACGGTCGCGTTTCGAGTAGATGCGGTTCTGCCCCTCCCGTTCCGGAGAGAGAAGTCCCTCGCTCTCATAAAAGCGGATCGTGCGCGCCGTTACATCGAACTCACGCGCAAGATCCGCGATCGTGAACGATGCGGCGTCGGCGGGGCTGATTTTGCTAAGCAGTGCAGCGGGCATCATCATCCTCGTCTAATTTACGTTGACGTAAACGTCAAGAGGAGTCGTAGCTGTCGGCCTGCTTTACACTTATGGTTAACCCAGCGGCGGAGTGCGGCGGAAGTGGTTGCTAACCAAGGTTAACTTCTAACTGGCACAATGATTGCGTGTTCGTAACGGCGGGGAACAGTGTTGATTTGGGAGTATCGTAATGAAGTTGATCACAAAGACAGCCGCCACCCTGCTTGCCGGCATAGCCACTTCGGCCTTGGCAGGCCCCACCGCTTACACGCTCAGCAATAATGGCACGACGCTGGTCAGCTTCGATGTCGATGCGCCGGGGACCGTCAACCAGACGGCTATTTCGGGTGCGGCCAATTTGATGGGTGTCGATTTCCGTCCTCTGGACGGACAACTTTACGGCTATTCGGACGAAAATGACAGCTACTACACCATCAATTCCACGACAGGTGTAGCGACGCTGGCCAGCCCATCTCCTGCGGCAGAGCCTACCGGGGTGATGAGCGGCGACATCGATTTCAACCCGACCATCGACCGCCTGCGCACCGTCAATACGAACCGCGAAAATATCGTATATAATCCGAATGATGGCGGCACGACGCGAGTGACCATGCTGGCCTACGACGCAGGTGATGAGAACGAAGGCGTCATCCCCTCCATCGTCGGCAATGCCTATACGAACAGCTTTGCCGCCAATAACGGCGTGGCGGGCAACACGACGCAGTACGTCCTCGATTCCGACCTAAACTCGCTGGCAACGCTGGCGAACAATACGGGCATCCTCGACACCATCGGAACGCTGATGATCGACGGCATGATGCTGGATTTCGGTGAAGATGCCGGGTTCGATATTCTGTCGGTCGATGGTTCGTCCAATACGGCTTACGCGCTCCTCGACACCGGCGAGATCGACTTCGAACTGTTCAGCATCAACCTGACGACGGCTGAGGCAACTCGTCTCGGCGATCTGCAGGCCGGTCTTGGCGGTTTGCTGGGTCTGGCAGTCGCCCCGGCGGTCGAAGACGTGCCGGAACCCGCGGCTTTGGGTCTTCTCGGCCTGGGTCTCGCGGGCCTGATCGCAGCGCGCCGTCGCCGCGCCTGAAGGTCGCCATCGTTAAAAATGGGGCGCGGCGAAGACGCGCCCCATTTTTATGCCTCGTGGGTTAGCGATCCGTCTTTGTCGACGCTGCGATAAAAACAGCTCCGCCGCCCGGTGTGACAGGCTGGCCCTGTTGGCTCGACCTGCAACCACACCGCGTCCTGGTCGCAGTCGACGCGGATTTCGCGGACACGCAAGACATTTCCGCTGGTTTCGCCCTTCATCCACAATGATTTGCGGGAACGGGACCAGAAATGCGCCTTCCCGGTTTCCTGCGTCAGGCGGAACGCCTCTGCATTCATGTGGGCCAGCATCAGAACTTCGCCCGTGGCCACATCGGTGGCCACGGCGGTCACAAGGCCATCGGCATTGAATTTCAGGTCGAGCGTGTCGCCCTCTTCGCGCATGTTCATGGCGAGAGACTAATGGCGTCCGGGTAAGCCTTCAATGACAGCCGTCAATGATTTCGAAGCGCCTCGATCAGTTCGTCCTTCGACATGTCCGACCGGCCCTCTATGCCGATTTCCTGGGCCTCCTCGTACAGCTCGTCCTTTGTGCGGTCCTCATATTTTCTGCTGTCTTGATCCACACTTCCGCTGGCCTGCGCGTTTGCGATGCGGGCGGCCTTCTCCTTCGAAGCGCCCTGATCCCTCAGCTCTTCATAGGTCTCATCGTTCTTGATCTGTGAACCGTGGTCCTTTGCCATTTCCTCTCTCCTTTCATGCGCCCAACGCATTACCCGTACAATAAGTTTCAATAACTTAGCGCGCTAAAACCTTCCGATTTACCTATTCTTCGGCAATCGTGTCGGAAGCCCCCTCGGCGGCGTTTACGTCGATGGCAGCCACACCGCGCCACGCATCCTGCAGCGCGCGGGTACGGGCGATGAAGGCATTGCAGCGGTAGAGATCGGCTTCCTCAACCAGGACGGTTCCGGCAGCGGCTGCGCCAGTTCGTTCGGCAGCGCCGGGAACGCCGGGCACTGGCGCTGGACCGCCCGCACTTCCAGCGGCGCGACCGGCTTCCCGCCGGCGGCGCAGCCAGTCAGTAGTGTCAGCATCAAGACGTGACCGCAGAACAGCATTTTCATTCAGAACCTCCTCGATCCGGGCATCGGCTTCACTTTCGACGCGCGCGACATTGGCGCGGTCCATCTGCGCCGCCACCTTTTGCGCGACGCGGTAATTTTCCTTGGTGCGCAGATGCGCGGTGCGTTCGGCGCGCGCCCATTTGATGGCATGTTCGGTATTGGCGATGGCGCGTTCGGCGCGTTCAGCCGCCGCGCGCTTGCCGCCATGCGCCCACAGGAACGCCAGCAGCAGCACGAACGCGACCATCCGGCTAGGCCGATACCACAGCCATAGCCAGATCGCCTTCAGCGCCGATCCTAGTGCCTTTCCCCAACCCAGCATTTTGAGGCCGAACCCGATCATGCGCGGTTCAGGCCAGTCAGGCACAGCTCCCGCTCGGCCGTGCGGCGATTGACGAGGCCGCGCACCGTGCGCCCGCCCGCCTTCACCCACATCATGAACGCATCGCAGGCGCCGGCATAATCGCCGCGGTCGAACCGGCGGTCGACGGTCGACCGGCAATAGGCGCCCGTGCCGATATTGTAGGCGAGGCTGGACGCGGCCGCCAGTTGCACCGGCCTGTCGGCCAGCGTCGGCGAGCATTGCAGAACGGCGGCGGTGAAGCCCTTCACGGCATCCTGCAGCATGGCGAGGCATTCGGCGTCGCTATAGAACCGCATGTCGACGCGGGTTTCGCCATAGCAGACCGTCTCGACGCCGACGATGTCGACATAGGGATCGTTGCGCTTGCCTTCCCAGGGCGCAATGACGGTAGCGGCCATCGCGACGGCGCCCGCGACGAAGACGCCGACGCCTGCTTTGCTAGTTTTTCTCATGCGACTTCCCCTTGCCCGGCTTCACCTTTTCCTGGTCGACGACACGCGCCAGGATCGCGACCGCGAACAGCACGGCGCCGACCATCGTCACGATGTGCTGCGGCAGGCGGTCCGCGACCGCATCGGGCAGCATGTTCCACAGGATCAGCACCGCATCGGGCGACCAGAAGACGAGGCCCATGATCAGCGCGCCGACGGCATTCAGCCGCACGGACCAGAAGCGCAGCGCCTGCCGCCAATTGTCGATCAGCCAGCGGCTCATCCGCCGGACCTCGATCGCGCCAGCGCCTCGATGTCGTCCCTGTTGCGTTCGATCAGCGCGGTCTGACGGGCATCGACCGCCTGCGTCGCCTCCATGAAGCGCGTGACCTCGCCGTGCCGGCTTGTATTCTGCCGGATCTGGTCCATCGGCCCGGCAACGACCGCCGCGCCGATGCCAAAGAAGACCAGGCACACTGAACAGGACGTGCCCAGCAGCTTGTAAATATCGAAACGGCTTGCCCGCTCCACCCTCTTCTGATCGGCGTCGCGCGCGACCAGAGACGTCTTTATCTCCACCAGCGTATTCGCCATGCCGTCGATCTTCTCGTCGAAGCGTTCATGGCTGCGCTCCAGCTTGTTGACCCGCTCCTGCAGGTCGCGCTCCGCATGCGAGGCGGTCTGGCTCATCTTGGCATAGATGCTTTCGCCGATGGAGCGGCCAAACAGCACCAGCTGCTCCTGGTCGATGGGATGCAGGGTGCCGGTCATCGCGCCCGCCTCACGACAGGCCGGCGCCATGGATGACATAGACGGAACTGCTCCGTTTCCATATCTCCGCATGGCCGCCGGGGGCGATGGCAACGCTCTTGTCGGTCGACGACGACCCGTCCAGCAACAGCAGCTGGATACCGTCGCGGGCGATGACGACGTTTGCCGAACCGCTATTCACGACCCGGAATGTTCCGCCCGTCGGAAAATCATTGCCCGTCGACACGGTGATATTATGTGCGCTGGCGGACGAATGGTCGAACATCCTGCCCGCATGGACCGCCGACAGCGAGACGTCGGCCCCCAGCGTCAGGCGGGTATAGCGGTTCGGCGTCGCCAGCGATGTCGGGCGCGCGCCATAAGCCGCCACCACATTGCTTTCGCGGTCGATCGCCGTGTTCTCGAAAATGCTCTGGTGGCGGATTTCGCTGTTCGTGCACAGCATGCCCGTGCTGGGCGTCAGCAGCGAATAGCCGGCGCCGCCGTCGCGGTGCCGGTTGAAGTCTATGCGGACATTGTCGACGTTCTGAACGAGATAGTCGCAATTCCCCAGATCCGTGCCCGATCGGGACGCGTGGAAGTTCGCGACGAATTCGCAGCCCTGAACCTTCTTCGGGACAGAGGCGGTGCCCAGGCGGAAGAGCGGTCCCACATTGGCCTCGCTATAGGTTCCGGCGAACATCACGCCCTCGATGCCGCCCAGCTTCACGATCCCGGTGGCGCTGGAGCAGCTTTCGATCGTGTTCTGAAATACCGTGCCGCCCAGCCCCGTATCCCAGTTCATTGCCTCCGCCAGGTACTGGAACCGGTTGTGCAGCAGGGATACGGCATTGCACTGCCACGCATTATAGGCTTCCGCATCCACGATCTGCGGATCACCCAGCGACAGGCCGGTGCCGATCAGATTGCCGTTGCGGCCGCCCTGGATGGACACATAATTGATGGCGACACGGAACGCGGAGGCCAGCGCGATCCCGATGCCGAACCCGCGCATGTAAAGATTTTCAAATGCGCAGGGACCGTTCGACCCGTCCAGCCCCGTTGCCCAGATCCCCCGCCGGTTCGAGCTATAGGGCGCCGCAAAGCTCTCCGACGCCGGGTCGGTGGCGAACAGCGCCAGGTCGCGCACGATCAGATTGCTGGTATAGCCGGTGCCCCGGTCCGATGTGGCGCGGCTCTGGATGATCGCCCGGTGATCCGGAAAATCTTCTGTGCAGAACAGCACCGTTCCCCTGCCGCTGCCGACGATTTCCATGCCGCGCTTCTTCGGCACGATGGGGTCACTGACCGGATAACGGCCGCGCGGAATGGAAAGGCGCGCCCCGCCCTCGTAAAGTTCGTTGGTCACACCCGTTTCCGCCGCGTCGACGAACGCCTGCATCGCCAGCGTATCGTCCGTGACGCCATTCCCCCGCGCGCCATAATCCTGCGGCACGGGAAAATCGGCCAGCCTGTCCGACACGCGGCGGCCGTGATAGCCGATCAGCTGCGCGCCCGTCGGGGCGGCGGCATCGATCAGCGCCAGCGCGCCGGGCGCAGAGGCGGCGCCGGTCAGGCCGATCATGTTTCCGGCGGCGTCGAACCCGGCGAACCGGCCCGCGCGGGCAGACTGGATCGGCAATAGCGACAATGTTTCGCCCACGGGCGCCAGCAAGGCGCGCGCGCTGGTCGCCGACAGCAGAGCGCCAATATCGGCGATATCGTCATCCTGCTCCTGGTTGACCAGCATCATGCGGTCCAGTGCCGCTTCGTGCGTGTCTGCGGGAAACGCGCCTCCCGGCGTATAGCTGGCGGTCTGCGCGCGCGGCGTGCGGCGCCGAACGCGGATATAGTCGATATCGGGGGCGGCGCCAAAGACGACGCCCTGTGCCGTCAGGGCAAAGCCGCCGATCTCGGCCACTTCAATACCGTTCTCCAGCGCAAAGACGGCGATATTGACGGGATCGTCATGCACCGGCGCCACATAGGGACCAGTGCCGGCAACCAGATAATCATAGGAACTTGGCCCCGCTGCTACCGTCACACGCCGTCTCCGCATGGGGCCACGGGGGGCTGGCCCTGCGAATGGGTGCGGGCGATGCGCTGGCTTCGGGGCCGCATCGCCCGGTTTCGTCTCGCTATTTCGCGCGGGCGCGCAAGGCTGTCAAGCCGTCAGACGCCGGACGTCAGCCCGATGCCGCCGCCAGATCGGGTGCGCGGTCCGGCGCCGTCTCGCCTGGTCGCCACCAATATTGCGTCTCGAAATCCTTTGCCTGCCGCTCCATGGCGCGAAACGACTGCGCCGCGTCGGGGTCGACCAGCTGCTGGAAACTGTCGACCACTACCCGTTCATAGGCCGCGCGCGCATACCACAGGCTGCTGCCCGGCACGTTGCGCCGCGCGAACTTGGCGAGGTCGCGGCCCAGCCGCACATCCTCGGCCTCGGCCAGGTCCATCACCAGTCCCGCCGGCATCGACGCCACATCCCCGGCCAGCTGCACGCCCGGCCCCGCCACCGTCTGCGCAAATCCCCCGCCGAATCTGTTCTCCGCCGATGTCAGGAAATCGCCGAAAATGCCCAGTCCGCCGCCCTGGAACAATGACGCGCCCAGAAATTCCGGTGTGAACATCGGGCGCGGATCCCGCCCCTTCACCACTTCCTTCGCCTGCACGGCGAGCGCACCTAGCAGCGTCGTGGTGCCGATCATATAGGCGCCATACACCCACGGGTTCCATTCCTGCTGGCCCACCATCCGCCGCCCGTGCAGCATCACCAGCGACACGCCGAACGATTTGAACATCGCCCCCGATCGCAACAGCTCGCCGATCAGCGTGCCGGGCGCAGGGCCGGACAACATCGCCTGCCCCCGCACCGTCGTTGTCGGCACCGCGAAATCGCCTTCGTAGATCACCATTTCGTTCAGCCGCTGGCCCAGCTCGCCGCCGACCTTTTCCGGCCAGACATACAGCCCTTCCATCTGTTCGGCCGCGCGCACCACGTCCCAGCCATCGGCGCCAATCCCCGCCCGCTCCAGCGTGCGGCGCAGCGGCGCCTCCAGGTCGGCGAATGCCCGGTCCGACTGATCCGATAGCGCCCCCAGCAGGTCGAGCGCAAAGGCGCGCTTGCCGCCCTCCGTCCACGCCGTCAGGCCGCTGGCGCGCAGCACGCCCGAGGCGAGGTCGGACGTCCACCCAAGGTCCAGATGCTCGCCGGTAAAGCGCGCATGGCTTGCCGCTGTCCGCGTCGCTTCCTCGACGCCGTACCCCATGCGCATCGCCTGCTTGCGCGTCAGGTCCGACGTCGCCTGCGTCAACAGGCTCGACACCGCGCCGCCCTTGGCCCCGGTATAGCTGCGCGTCAGCGCGCCAAAGCCCAGGTCGCCCACCGCCGATATGACCGCGCTGCCCAGATAGGAGGCGGTCAGCCAGGACCGCACGCCCTGCATGTAGCGCGCGACCTTCTCATTCTCCGGCACCGCCGCCCGGCCCGACGTCACGTCGTACATGCGGCCCAGCACCGCCGCCTGCCCCTTGCCGTCGCGGCCCGCGATCTTGGCTTCCTTCTGGATATGGTCCTGCATCCAGCGGATCGTGTGATCCGGGTTCGGCCCCAATATCTGCATATGCGCGATGTCGCGCGCCATGCCGTCAATGTGCGACACCATCGTGTCGAAAATCGTGCCGTCGCCAAAGCGCTCATGATAGGCCAGCCAGTCATCCGAGGACCGAAAATGCAGGAACCGCTCCGCCGTGCGGCCGTTCGCCAGCTTGCCGCCACCCCCTGCTCCGGCGGCACCCGGCACCATCTTGTTCGCGCCCGCCGTCGTGATCGTGTCGAACACGTCGCGCAGCGCGAATTCCAGCCGTTCCTCGGAAAAGCGCAGGCCCGTCTCGCCGTCGATCATGCGTTCGCGGTCCAGCCGGGGCAGGATATCCGCGCGCCAGGCCTCGAACCCGGTGCGGCGGATTTCGCCGGCATTGTGAACGTGCGGCATGCCCCAGTCGCGCAGCTCGCCAATATCGCCGCCTGCCGCATTGTACAGCCGCCGCAGTTCGTCGGTCACTTCGCCCCATGTTTTCGCCATGGCATTGGCGGCGGCATTGCCCGTCGCCTCGCCCTTGGCGGCGCGCAGCACGTCCTTCATGCCTTCCTCGTCGCGGATCTTGCCGAACAGATTGCGCGAATGTTTCTGGTACAATTCCGTCATGCGGCCGTGCGCCATGGATGACAGCGACCGTATGCGATAGGCGACCGACCCATAGGGCGCGCGATCGTCGGTTTCGATCATCGTCTGAAACGCGCGGCCCATCACGTCGCCCTTCGCGCGCATGCGGTCCGACGCCTTGTACCGCTTCACGTTCGCCATCGCCTGCGCCTGCGCCTGCACGGTCAGCAGTTTCTGCTTGCGCTCGCGCGCGAACCGCCGCGCCATCGCCTCCGTGACCGCCTTCGACGCCATGTGCGGTGCCGCCGCCTCGCCATAGGTGCGGGCATATTCCGCCTCCAGCCGGTCCAGATCGCCGGTCAGCTCCGCCGCCCGCTCGCGGGTCAGCGCCCCATCGGCCACAAGGCCCGGAATGCAGGCGCGTAAACTCATGCGCAGTCCTCCACGGCTTTCAGCATTGCCGCCTCTGCGTCGATGTCCGCCAATATGTCGGCAGCACCGCGCGACGTGCCGTCGCCCAGGTCAAAACTTACATCGGCGAAATCCTCCGCCTGGTGCCGCAGATCATGTTCGAAACTGTCGAGCGCGGACACAATGTCCGCGTCTTCGGGGGCGTCTAGGCGGGGCTCTGTGCCAGCAATGGCTGGAACTTCTCGCGCATTTTCGCGACCAGCTGCAGATTGCCCTCCGCCATCCTGACGCTGTTGGGCGCGGGGTTCGGGTGCGCCAGCACCGTCTGCGCCGCCCGCTCCATCGCGTCCGCGCTCGCCAGCGCCTTCTGCGCCCGCTGCCGGACCGTCATCGAAGATCGTGTCGCTGCCATCGTCCGCCCTTTCTATCATGGCCGGTCCCGGATCGCCAGCCCGCGCCGCCTCGGTCTGACGTGCGCTCCATTCGTCGAAATCGACGTCGGGATAATTCGCATCGGCAATCGCCGCCCATTCGCGCGCGGCGAATTCGGCCAGCATCTCGTCGTCCAGATCATCGACCTCGATGCGCGCCAGCAACTCCTCCCGGCCCGCCTCCCATTCATGATAGGATTGCCAGCGGCGCTCCACATCGGGTCCGCCGCGCACGTCGCTGTCACGGCCCGCCTGCAGGTCGGTCGCCAGCTTCTCGCCGATCCATTCGGGGCTGGCGCGCTCGCCGAACGCATAGCCGTCCGGCCCTTCGCCGCCGTCCATGTCCCAGTCGTTGCGCTCGATCACGTCGCCCAGTTCGTCCAGCGGCAGACGCTCCACGTCGACGGCATCCATGCCGCCATGGCGGCTTGCGAACAGCAGCGGATTGCGCAGCACTTCGCCCCGGCCATTCTGCCCGGCACCCTGCCCCCGCTTCCAGATCATGTCGCGCGGCACGCCCATATTTTCGGCATCCTCCGCGTCCAGCCGCACCGTCCGCCCCGTGCGCGCTTTCAGCTCCGCCAGATGCTGCGCGATCACCGTGGAAAAGCGCGGCCCCCGTTCCGGTTCGCCGCCGCGCGGCCCGGCATAGGGGTTGCCCTCCACCCCCAGCAGCGCCGCCAGTTCCGCATCCCGCTGGAAATCGGGATCGGCATAATCGCCAGCATCCGCCACGCCCTCTTTCAGGCGCGGCACACCCAGCCGGTTCTCCACCTTGCGCAGGCGGTTCTCCCAGCCATTCACGTTGCCACCGTATTTCGCCGGGTTGGCCTTCGCCAGGCGGGCATATTCCACACGGCGCAATGCCATGAACCGCACCGGATCGCCGTTCGCGGCGGACAGCAGGTCGCGTGTTTTGCCGACGCCATGGTTGACCGCTGCATCGAATGCCGCTGCCGCAAGATCGGGTGCCAGCCGATCGGCACCGATGGCATCCCAATAATCCTGCTTGAAAAGCGCCACAGCCTGTTCGCGCGTCAGGTTCGCAATATCCAGATCGGGATAGGCATTTTGCGAAATACCGAATTTGGTCAGGCCGCCGCTGTCGCTGATCAGTTCGTCACCGCCTTCGATGTCGTCGATCAGAAAATCGATCAGGCTGTCGAATTCCGAAACCTCACCTTCGACATAGGGGTTCGCCGCAATGGCCGCGTCCCGCCGCGTCGCGCTCGGATCGCGCGCATTTGCCAGCATTGCGTCCAGCGCCGCCGCCAGCCGTTCCTCGTGCGTTTCGGCCGCCCCCGATCCTTCGAACGGGTTGGCATCCGCGACGTCGGCGGCGCGGTCCAGCGCGTCCAGCGCGCCGCGTTCCTCCGCCGTCATGTCCGCCCGGTCGACGGTTGCGCGCATGGTATCGGCGACCAGCCGGTCATGGGGTTCCGTATCCGCCGGTGCCGCTGCCCAGCGATCGCGCAGACCCTGTGGCAGTTTTTCCAGCGCGGGCGCAAACACATTGCGCAGCTGACCGGCGTTCATTTCCGACAGCCGCGACGCACCCTTGCCGCCTGCCGCCAGCGCGCCGCCCAGCAGAAAGCCGCCGGCGGTGGCCAACCCCACATTCTGCATGAATGTTTCCGCCGTATACTCTTCCCCCAGCGCCTCGTAATTCTGCGCGATGAACGGCTGCAGCGCCGTTTCCGCCGCGCCGTTCAACAGCGCCTCGCGCGCCGCGACGCGCAGAACCGTGCCGCCACCGGCGCCGAACAGCGACGCCGCCACATTGACGGGATCGACCATACTGGACGCCATGCCGCCTGCCAGCGTCGCCGCCGTGCCGCTGGCGCCCTCGCCGCGCGCCATGGTGCGCGCCAGTTCCTGCCGCCGGGCCGCCGCCGACGCGAATGCCTGTTCCTCGAATTGCGCCCGGTCGCGTGGCAAATGGCCATAGGTCTGCGGATCGGCTGTCGCCAGCCGGGACGCCTCCGCCCAGAACGCCGCCATGCGCGCTTCCCGCGTGTCTTCGGTCAGCGACGTGCCGCGCATCAGGCCGCGCCGCTCCACAGTGGCTGCCGGTGCCGCATCGAACGGATTTTGCAGACGCCCGCCGGATGCGGCGATAACCTCGTCGACGACGGGCGCGTAGGCGTCGCCCAATATGTCCAGGCGGGACGTCGACCGCTCCCCCAGCGCGACACTTTCCCACGCCGCGCCGAACAATTCCCCGGCCTCCGCTGGCAGGGTAAACGCCTCGACGGTCTCGGGTGCAGGACGGGCAGCGGCGGTGACTGGCATCAGCCGCCGTCCCCGCGACCGCGCGCGCGCGCCGCCCCCAGCTTCGCCACGTCCAGTTCATAGGGCTGGCCCGGTCCGGTCATCACGAACCGGCCGCCGCGCAGGAACCGATAGGCATATCCGGACCCGTCGGTCTTCGGACGCGCCACCATCTGCATCGCCTTCAACCGCCGCGCGGGAACCGGATTGCCGCCCAGGTCAATGGGCACGCCATTTCCCGCCGCCTGAAACGCGGCATCGTCGGCACGCGCGATGCGGCGCTTGAAATCGTCTTCCCGCATGCCGCGCGGACGCAGCACCTTGCGGCCCTGAAATTCCACCGTGCCGCCCAGAACGACTTCATAGGCGCGTTTCAGCTGATCCTCGCTATTGCTGTCCCACTCGCGCGCACCGTGCCGCATCGTGCCGGCGAACAGCGCCTCCGCACTCGCGCGGATCATGTCGTGATCGTCAAAGCCCTCCAGCGCGGGCATCATCTCCAGATAGACCAGCTCGGCCTCCGCCTTCTTCATGATCCCCGGCGCGGTTTTCAGCAGTTCCTCGCCCATCATCATCGCGCGCGACGTGCGCGGGTCCTGTGTCGCCGCACCGCGCAGCACCAGATCGTCCGGCGCGATCTGCGCCATGGCCGCCGCACCGCCGGCGTCGCCAAACTGGCTGAATGCCGCCGCCAGCGATGCGCGCTGCGACGCGCCGCCGTCCGCCTCCGCGCGGTACAGCTCGGCTTCGTCCCCGGTCAGCGGCCCCGGCAGCGGCACGCCCGTCGCCTGTTGCGTCGCCCGCATCGCCGACAGGCGGCGCTGGAACGTCGCCGGATCGCCCATGTCCAGCGGGTCGATGCGCGCGCCGCTCTTGGCCGCCCAGATGGTCCAGTCCTTTTCGATGGCGGCGGCGTTCGCATCGCGCTTCGCCACCATTTGCTGCAGCATCGCCTGTTCCGCCGGCGTCTTGCCCGCCTTCTGCGACAGGGCGCGAATATCGGCATCCATGGTCAGCGGCGCCGCCGTCTCATAGGTTTCGTTGACCGTCGCCGCGATCCGCATCAGCTGCAGCGTCTGCCCTTCGCTTTTCAGGTCCAGATCGCCCGTCGCCTGGATCAGGCTTTCAATCTCGCCATCCTCGGGCACGATACCGGCGCCGACCCGCTCGCGCAGCATCGACACCTGCTCGCGCACCGACGCCTGCGCCGCGCTGATTTCCGATTTCGCCTGCACCGCCACGCGGTTCGCCGCCACCTGCAGCTGGCCCTGCAGGCGCTGCAGCGACGCATCGTCCAGATGCCGCGTGAACGTCTCGCCGGACAGCAACGCCTCGACCTTCTCCACCTGCCCCGCCGCCAGCATGCCTTCGGCCCAGCTGCTCGCCAGCGCGCTTTCCGCACCGCGGCGCAGCTGCTCGGCGGTCGCCTCATCCCCCGGCGCGGCGAACAGCGCCATCGACAGCGCCTCCATTTCGCGCGCGAACACCTGCGTGTCGCCCGGCGCCTGGCGCAGGATCTTGGCGCTGGTGTCGATCGCCACTTCGATATCCGCCACCTGCCCGGCACGTATCGCGCCGTTGCGGGCGATTTTCTGCCGCGACATGAACGCATCGCGATAGCTGGCGAAATTCGTATCCAGGCTTTCGCGCACATTGCTGTTCGACACCCGCCCCATGATCGCTTCGCGGCGATCCTCGAACGTCTTGTCCAGCTCGGTCAGATAATCGGGGCTGTCCGCCAGACTGCCGTCATTGGCGGCTATGTCCGCCGCTTCGTCCATCTCCGCGCGCAGCGCCGACAGGTCTTTCGTCGCGCGCGCCGCTTCGCGCCCGGCCTCGCGTTGCCGGTCGACCGCATATTGGCGCAGTTCGGTCCCGCGCAGCTGCTGACCGATCTGGGAAATCTCTGCACCGATATTGACGCCGAACGCATCCGCGCCCGCCTGCGGCAATGCGCTGCCGCCCGGTCCGACCTGCCGTTCCCACGCCATCAGCCGCCGCCCCCATAGCCCGTCTGTTCGTCGACGGCGGCAAACGCCCCCATGCCACTCTGGATTTCCGCCGCCGCCCCGTAAAATCCGCCCGTCATGGCATTGCGGCCCGCGACCTTCGCCGCGTTCCCCTGCATGCGGTATCCGCGCGCGCGCGTCATGGCGCTGCGGCCGATCATCAGCGCGTCCAGCTCTTCGTTGATCGCGCTTTCCTCCAGCGCGCGGCGCGCACTGCCCATGCCGATTTCGAAACCGCCCGCCGCCTGCGCCGCCGCCTGCTGTCCGCGCGCGCGCCGTGCGCGTTCGCGCAGCATCGCCGCCTCCATGACGCCGCCGCGAAGGCTTTCCTGCGCATTGGCTTCGGCGACGCGGGCATTGTGCTTGCCCATTTCATTGGCCTGCACACCGCCGATGATCTTGCCGAATGCCGCAATGATCGATCCGGGGTCGCTCATGCGCGCCTCCTTTCCAGGACGATGTGCGGCGCATCGTCATCGCCATAGGGGATCGCCGGGCCGAACGGTTGAAAGCCCAGCCAGGCGGCAAAGCGCAGTAGCGGCAGACGGTCATTGACGACGCAATCCAGCGCCAGGCCGCACGCCCCGACCTTCCCGCGCGCGATGCGCGCCAGCAGGCGGCCATGCTGACGCCGGTCGAAATGCCGCGACAGGATCAGCCAGGCCGTCGCGCGCAGCGCCATCATCTCGACGAAACCACCCACCGCGACCGGCACACCGTCCTGCTCGATCGCCCAGGCCGACCCGTTCTCGATCAGCATGGCGGCATGATCCGGCGACAGTCCGGCATGCACCAGGCCGTGCGCGCGGTCGCTCGGCTGAAAGAACACGGCGTCCTCGACGCGCAGGGGGCGGACGCTAATCACCCTGCATGTCCAGCACGGAAACGATATTGGGAACGATGCTGGGCAGCGGATCGCGGCTTTCGATGACCACCTGCCCCTCGCCGCGCGCGGGATCGCCCGGCGCCGCCAGATCGTACAGCAGGCCGGATTTCAGGCGCTGCGCCGTGTCCATCGGCACGGTCAGCGGACGCGGATCGAATTTGCGCAGGGCGCCCGCCAGCGGCCCGCCCCACAGGCCGCCAGCCTCCAGCACCCGCGCCATGACGTTCAGTACCTTGCGCACCCGCGCGCCCGGAAATCCCAGCCGGTCATCCTGCGTATCGGGGCGCAGCGTCACCAGCCGCGCCGTATAGGGCCGCCCCAGATGCACCTCTGCATGTGCCTTCGGCAATTGCCCCCAGCCGTTCACGTCCAGCTTGATCTTCTCATAAACCACACCGTCGGCCAGGACGCTGACCGTCTCCCCCGCCAGATGCGCCGCCGCGACCAGAGAGGAGGGCGCGGTGTTGCGCGACAGGCCGCTGTCGACGAAGAACGCGCTTTCGATCGACCGCGCATCGATCCACCAGGGGTCCATGACCTCGATCGAGCGGCGCCCCTTGGCGTCTTCCGCCAGGATCCACAATTCGTCGACGCTGCCATCCTCGCTGGGCAGATCGGCGGCGGACAGCACCCTGGCACCGCCGCCCAGTTCGCGCACCGCCCACCCCTTGACTTCCTGTTCCGGCGAATAGGCATGACAGGCCAGCCGCCCATCCTTCCGCACCGCCCACAACATGTCCTCGGGTTCCTGCGCATAGGCCATCTGCACGAACCCGGCGCCCGGCCCTTCCCCGGCAATGTCGCGCGCGAAAATCGTCTTGTTCAGCGCAACATAGCGATCCTCGGAAAATTCATATTTCGCCTCGCGCATCTTGCGCCCGCCACGCTGCACAAACAGCACATGCTTTCCGATGCGCCGGGACCACACCTCCGCACTGCCATAAGCGCCCTGCGACACGGCATTCAGGTTTCCGGGTCCGACTGCCTGCCCCGCATCGCGCGGCCCGATGGCATATTCTTCACTTTCCGTGCCGATGATCAGCTGCGTATCTGCAACCACCCACACAATCGGATCGGTCGCCGCCAGCCGGTAATGGAACGCCAGATCCGCCGACACCAGGCCGCTGGACGTTTCATCCTGATGGTTCAGATAATCGCCTGCGACACTGCCATAAATGTCACGTTCGCCGAACAGCACCAGCCGCCCGGCCCAGATCAGGCAATGATGCGGCCAGCCCGCCGCGTCGGAAAAGGCGCCGTGCGTCCATTTCCACGATCCGCCGGTGCCGGGAAAGATGATGTCGGGTTCGCCGGGAATATAGCCGCCATAATCGACCGTCGACGCACAGCTGTCGGGCAGACGCTTCGTGACGGTCGCCGATACGGTACGCGCGTCGGTATAGCCGGTAATCGTCAGTTCGCCGAAGCGGCCGTGCAGATAGGTCCACCGCACCCCGCCCGCCGCCAGCTCGTTGACGTCCTCGCCGGTCGCCATGCCGTCATATTCGGTGCCGCTGTCATGGATCGGCTGCACGCTGCCGGTGCGGCCCGTCTGCGCGCATTGATAGACCTTGCCGTCCGACCGCCGCCGCTGGCCCGCCGTCACCGTGATGCCCGGCTCCCATGCCGGCACGTCGGCGAAATCCTCCGCCTCCAGCCGGAACGGCGCGCCGACATGGCCGGGCAGGAATGCATCGTCATCCGCTGTCAGGGTGACGCTGCCCGACACTGCCGAGGCGACGACGCGGTTCGTCCGGTCGATATTGGGATCGCCGAACGGCCCGTTTTTCAGCGTGACGGTTTCATAGGCGAAATCGGTGGCGCCATCGCGGCGCAGGGCGCCGAACGGAAATCCCGCGCGCGCCAGATACAGCCGGTCATTGCTTTTCTGCTGGCTGATGCGCGGCGCATCCGACGCCATATAGGGCACGGCGACCTCGTAGGGGTCGTTCAGCCCGCCCTCGATGCGGCCGCCATTGGTGTAAAAGCGGACCGCATTGTCGGACCATTCCAGCAAATAGGCTTGCCGACGGTTAAAAATGTACGATGACACCCATGCCGCCGACGGGTCCGCCGGGCGGATATAGCGAAAGCCGGGACATTTGACCGCTGGCCCCTCGACCGTCGGCGCGTAGTTCAGCATCTCGGCCATGCCGATGCGATAGACGGCGGTGTCGGTGCGCGCCTGCATGCGCGTCGACAAGGCGCCGCCGTTGAAACTGGCCTGGTTCAGATGCATTCGGCTCATCGCGCGCGCCTCACTGATGCGTCCAGTTCAGATCGTAACCGGGGTGAAAATAGCCCGTGTGCGCCCGTATCCATGTGCCCTCATTGCGCGCCGTGGCCGGGTTCTCGCGCGCATCGCGCAGCCGCGCGCCTTTCAGCGTATCCTGGTAACGCCCCCACAGGCGGTCGCGGCGTTCGGGGTCGGACTGCAGCGGTTCACAGGCATCGTGCGCCAGGCGCAGCGCCAGCGCGTCCACCGCGCTCGCATCCCATTCGGCGACCTCTTCCACGTCGACGACATAGCGGATGCGCACCGGCCCGCCGCTGTTCGCCAGCAGATACTGCCCTTCGATCTGATAGCCGCATGTCGTCACCCGTTCGTCCAGGATTTCGACGAAGCGCAGCATGTCCGGCGGCAGACGATAGCCCTGTTCGAACGGATAGGTTTCGGGCCGGTCCACGCCCGCTGCCGCCTGCAGCTGCAGCCGCCGCATGGCGAAATTCCACTGCCCTTCGCGCAGAACAGCCTGCCGCGCGACCGTCCAGATGGCGGCAAAGGCGCGCGCCGCCGCGCTGTCCTCATTGGGATCGCGGATCGGCGTCACACCCGACAGATGCGACCAGGCGGCATTCAGCACGTCGACGCGCGACCGGCCCGACGCGGGCGCCGCCAGATAGGCGCGCGACAGCACGGGCAAGGGCAGACCGGGACCATCAGGCACGCCAATATCTCCCCAGACGCCGCCCCAGCTGCTGCCCCATGCGGCGGCCCAGGCCGAACTCATTGCGGCCCCCAGGGCGATCCCGACGTGCCCAGTCCACCGACGACGATGCCCGCGACGCGCGTGATATTGGCACTGATCGCATTGCCGGTGCCGAATGTCAGCTTGTCCGTCTGCGCCTTC
This sequence comes from Pacificimonas sp. ICDLI1SI03, assembly GCF_054740865.1. NCBI lineage: Bacteria > Pseudomonadati > Pseudomonadota > Alphaproteobacteria > Sphingomonadales > Sphingosinicellaceae > Pacificimonas > Pacificimonas sp. ICDLI1SI03. The sequence continues at coordinate 276,167 of NZ_JBSQAU010000001.1, read as the reverse complement.
ACCCCGCCCAGCACCGTATCCAGATTGGCGGTCGCCAGCCCCAGCGCCTCGCGCATTTCCGATGCGGACAGGCCCGATCCGACATTCAGCGCGGCGATGGCGGCGCCCAGACTGGTTTCCACGCTACCCAGGTTCGACGACAGGGCGGACAGCCCCGCATTCAGCGCGGTTGTCGTCGCCGGATCATAGGCGCCCAGCGCGACCGTCGTATGCGTCGCGATCGCGCTGGTGGCATCGCCGCCCTCGATCAGCAGGACATTGACGCCCAGCGGCGAACTGCCCGCGACCATGGCGTCATAGACGGACGCGGGCAGGACCAGACAGTCCACCCGCACCGGCAGCGCGCCCGTGGCATTGACATGGATCGACAGCGACCCCGGCGTGGCGGTGTCAGTCGCGTCCAGCACCGCGACATACAGGCCGCTCTCGACATGCGTGGCACCGCCGCTGTTCTTGGCGGTCAGCACGCTGGCGCCCGTCTTCCAGACACGAATGTCGGTGGCGTCGATCGTCAGCCCGGTTTCCGGCGTCAGCGCGTCCGTCTCGTCATAGAACGGCCCCAGCATGATTTCCTGCGAAGCGGTCGCGGCACGAAGATAGATCATCTCGAAGTCCCCATCTGGAGTAGATATCGCCGCCGGCGACGGAGCTGGATTTGCAGGATCGGATCAGGCGCGGGGCCGTCTTCAAACGTCCAGAATTTCGCATCGGACGCTGGCGAAGCAGCAGCGAATTTGAATTCATTCGCCACTGGAAATTACCGCTTCGCCAAAGAACACCTGAACGGGCAGGCCACCCTCGCCGTCATCATAGAAGGCGCGCATGGTACCCTCCTGCCCGACATCCATGGTGGTATTCTCCAGGGTGACCGTGGCCATTCCGCTGGCATCGGTATCCACCGTCCCTCTGTCCGACTCCGTCGGCAGGTTATCTTGGTTGTAAATGCCGGGATGGAACCACCAATCGACGCCGGTTGCATCGGCAAGCGCAACACCGGTGCTTGCCGTACAATTGAACGTCACGACCTTTGTCCCTAATCCCACAGTTATTGAGGGAAATTGTGTGGCGGCGTGTTTAATGTTAAGAGTTGTGTAGCCTGCAGCATAGGTGGAGGCGGCCATAGCTGTCGCCATGGACTGTTCTGCAGCATCCAGATCGGCGAGTAGGTAATTTGTGCTGTCGATCAGCCCCAGGTCGCGCAATTGCTTCGCGCTGGCGAGCACACTATACATTTGCAAGATATACGCGGGGCCAGAGACATATTGATCTGCGGGCTGGCCACTTGAGATACCCAGATCACGCCAATATTCACCCAGCTCTACAGCTGTCTGATATGGCATATCAGCCGTTAACCCTGTTGCATAGGCAGAGCCATTCATGGCCGGAATGCCCCAACCTTCTGACGTACCCCCTTGAGGTGAAAAGGCGGCGTCACCGCCTCCGTAATGCGCGCGGATTATGACGTGGGAGGCCAACCTCTCGGATAAGATTGGGCGGCCATGGATCGCCCAAAGATAGGCCATTTCTTGCCCGTAGGTGGTATACATGAAGGGCGAGAGCCCGCCGCCATCAATCGCGTGAGCAAGAGCGATGTAGGCTTTCGATGCCGGCCCGTTTGGATCAGCAAGCGCCGCCTGCTGATCGGCCACCCAATCTGCATGGTTGGCGAAACATTCCTCTTCCATCGTTTCGATCCGGCTGGGCTCCCAGAAGATCTTCCCATTTTCAGCGGAAATCCTCTCCAAAGTGCGCCGCGCGCGGAAGAGGGTGGAGAACTGGTTACACGTTGCCCGATCCGTGATATTGTTTGATTGACGTATCCGGTACCGTCCGAGCCCGTCGGGGCCACCCTCATAGGGATAAGCAAGCGCGAAGGCGAACATAGCCTCGTGCATCAGAGCGTGGATAGGGTTATCTGTCGCTAGCCAATAGACGTAACCATGGTTGAAAGTGTGTTCGAGATCGCGCGACACAGGGCGGCTTTCGCCGCGTGAAATTCCGCCTAGGTTTTCAAGTTCTTCGTCGGTGAAGTCCTGATCGACGATCCATGTCATCGGCTCAGTCGCGAACTTCGCGATCGGTTGCGTTCCGCTGGTTACATAGATGTCATCGCCGGGGAACGGCTTCATCGGGTCTCGCAACTGATCGTGATTATGGGACCAGATGAACATTTTCGGCAAAGACATGGCATAAAGAGCCTGCAACCGAAGCGTCGGCGCATAGGCATCGAACTGCGTCTGAGTGCCTTTATAGGCATGCCGGGCCGCCAGGGCGTCATTAGACGAGAAAAATCCACGGGAACTGCCGCGCTCGCCAGTGCCGCCGTCGTGTCCGCCGAAAACCGGGTCCTGCGTTCCGTTCTGTGTCCCGGAGCCGAACGGTACATGAGGCTGGTAAACTATGGACGGCGGCGAAGAAATGCCGTCGTAGGACTGAGACGTTTTAATGCGCGCAAATTCATCTTCATCATAGGGCGGCAAATCATAACGGGCGAGCGCTGCTTGAACACGCGCATATTCTGGTTGAACAAGATCATCGCCAAAGACGACCCCACCACCCTGAAAGCAGCGAAAGCCGCACGGCTGTCCATCCCATTCGACGATCTTGAATGGGCAGTTCACATTGCCCACACCACCGGCATTCGGGCGGCGGAAGATCGTGAGGGTCCGGCCAGGGTGGCCAGTGCGGGTCCAGTACCATCCGAAATATTCACCGTCATCGAACGCTAGTTGGACCGGAAAATCCCCCGCGGGTGTGGTCACAGTTTCGAAGGCTGCTGGGAGCCCTGCGGTGGTAAACGAAAAGTCCGCGACGTAAGACAGCGTGTCACCAGTGGCCGTGTCGCTGACCTCCCCAAGCACATCCTGCTCGGTTTCCTCGTCAACGTAAAATGCCCGCGCTGTGACTTCGTAATCTGTCGTGTTCGAAGCCAAGCCCGTGATCCGTGCCGCTCCCTGATCAGAAGTCAGCGTAGCGTATAGTTCGCCGTTCAGGTAAATCTTGTGGCCGGCAAAGTTCGTTGATGCGGACGACACCAACACGTCGAGTCCCGTCCAGCCGCGGGGACGCGCGGGTGTGGTAACTATAATCGTCGGCTTTGCCAGTACCGGCGCAGCGCCAGCGGACCCCGGCGCTACGAAGCCAATGTTCAGACCACCTGCCGCCGCGCCTTGAAGCACGTTGCCTGCTTTCAGCGACCAATCTTCGTTCAGCGGATCGGTATATTGATCAACGAGCACGACATTATTGATGTTACCGCTCGTATCGTCCGCGACATTATCGGCGGAACCAGAGGCGAGATTGAGGTAGTTCTTGTTGCTCGACGTTGGACCGAAACCGAAGATCGCATTTCTCTGCGCCAATCCGTAGCGAAATCCTGTTGTGCCATTATCACCCCAGTTAGTAGCAAGGCTATAGAGCACCGTGTTATTGAAGTATTTTACACGCCCACTAGATTGCGAAGCCACCCCTGTGAGAATACAATTTTGAACAGTAATTCTAAGATCTTCTGAGCCGTCATTATCTACGATTGCACTTGGAGGGGGCAGTGAAATTCGACAATTTTCTATAAGTATATTGCTATCGGCAGGTAGGCCGCCTGACGATTGGCGAAGTAATGATGACGTTGTATTGCCGCCAGCAGCGGAAAACCGTAGGTTCCGTATGGTGATATGGTGCGAGCTTGTAGACCCGCCCAAAATAAAAATTCCGTCACTGTCCACGAGAGAAAAGGATGCGGCGGCCTCGCCCCCGACGAACCATTCATCGCCAGGCGCTGCTTCGATGACCAACCCTTTGTCGGCTGCTGTGGTCTTCGTCATATTCGTAAGACGAGATTGCGCGCCCAGATCCCCGGAAATCTGCGCTACCTCTTCTTCGATCAGAACCGAAGGAAGGCTTGCATACCACGCCGAAAGCGACGTGAAATCGCCCGTGCCGTCTGCCTTGATTATGCTGGTAGCCATGCGCGCCTCGCAGGTTCAGAGGGGATGGGGACGCGGCATGGCCCCGTGTAAGCTGCCGCGCCCCCCGTCATCGCGAAGTCCAGCCCCCCGGCTAGTTCCGCGTGACGAACTCGATGATGATCATGCCCGTGCCGCTGGATGGCAGCGCGGCGGAGCCCGTCGTGGCGATCAGGAACACCTGTTCGGCATTCTCTTCCATCGCCGCCTTGGCCGCCGTGGTCAGCCGTTCGGTCGCCGCATTGGCCGTGGTCAGCACCGCGGCGGCGGAATAGGCGTCGTCATCGGCCTGCGTGCCGATCTTCATGGTGGCGGTGCTGCGCGTGACGGTCGTTTCCTCCTTGACGGAAACGACGCGCGACCCCGACGGCAGCGACCCCAGCGCGATCACCGACCCGGATGCCTGCGCCGCATAGTCGATGGTCGCCTGCAGGCGGTGCAGCGTGCCGCCGGTTTTCAGGAAATCCGCAGGTGTCGGCGGTTGCTTGGTTCCGTCCAGCACACCCACCTGTTCGCGGGCGTAGAAATCGGCATCGATCTTCATTGTCTCTCTCCTCTTGGGAAACTCCGTGAAAACTCCCGGCTCATGTGGATGCCGGAGGGGGTGAGGATTTCCCCGGCATCCGCAGGAGCCGGGCCGGACCTCGCGGCCCGCCCCGGTCCCTCAGGCGGAATTATCCGCCTGCACCTTCCGTCACTTCGATGATGGCGACACGCGCCTGGTCCGTGCGCGACGCCGTCACGGCGCTGCGGACATAGGCCTGGATGCCGTCGTTCTTGTCGGGGCGGACGCGGATCGAGGAATATTCCTTCTCCCAGTCCACCATCGTCATGCCGTCTTTCGTGTACATCGGCAGACGGCGTGCTTCCGTGCCCTCGTTCCACGTCAGGGGCGCGGCATCCAGCATCGGATTGCCCAGCTCCATGGGAATGAAGGTGACGCCGGCGATGCCTTCCAGCATCTTGCCGTCCGCGCTCCAGCGCGCCTTGTTGGCGTTCAGGAAATCGGAATTTTCCGCCTTCGCATCCTGCGACAGATCGTCCTGCGCCTCCGCCGTGATCGGCATGTAGATCGGCTGTTGCAGATTGACGAACCCCTGCCGCAGCAGCTTGACGCCGGTGCGGATCTTGCGCACGTTCAGGCCCGTGGTGGCGCCTACCGTTTTCGGCACGACGTTCGCCGCCGGAAACGCCTTCTGCACCGCGCCGGTCTTGCCGGTGTGCATCAGACCAAAAAAGCCCTGCAGGAACTGATCGTCCCAATAGCGTTTGACCGCCGCCGCCTGCGACTGCACATTGGCGCTTTCCAGGCTGATGATGCTGGCCAGCTGGTCGATATTGTCGACGATCTCGCCATCGGCGGCATATTCGGGCTTGAATACCCAGATACGGTCGTGCTTGCCCTGCGACAGCGGCGTGTCGGCATTGCGCGACGTGATCGTGGTCAACTTGCGCTGGCCGATGATGCCGGTCAGCAGCTGGCTTTCACCGCTGCCATGTTCCCACGCCACGCTTTCCGCCAGCAGGGACATGTGCTGGCCCAGGGCCATGCGCACATTGCTGGAAAACTTGGTGTAGAAGGTTGCGTCGATACTCTCCATGGTCCTGCCTTTCATTCACAGCGAAAATCGGTTCGGTGCGAATGGCTTGGCGACCATGGGGCCGGGCCAGTCTGACGTTTAACGCCCGCGTCGGCGAGGCTTTCCTGCCCAGGGTCCGGGGCTGCGCAGCAGCTTGGCCGGAGGGGGGGATTGGGAAGAGGTTCCCCCAAACCTCGTGGGATGCGAAAATAGCCAGACGACGCACCCCGTCAATCGAAAAATAACAGATATCGTTAAACTGCGGGCATCCCCGCCGCCACGGCGCGGGTCAGCCTGTCATGTTCCGCGATGGTCGCCGGGTCGCGCAGCCGCAGTTTCTCGGCTTTGCCCTTGTCATTTTCAAAGGCGGTCAGCTGCACTTGCGCCTCTGCCGCGTTCATGCCCAGCTGCTTGGTCTTGCCGTCGGCGCCGAACGTATCCTCTGCCGTCATTTCGCCCAGCATTGACATGAATTTAAACGTATCGGCAGCGCCCAGGCCCGCCTGTAGCTTGCCCAGAAACTCCGTCCCGAATTTCTGTTCGATCCCCAGATTGCGCCAGGCACGGTTCGCATGCGCCTTTGCCGCCACGCCGCCATCCGGCTGCGATTTCAGGAATTCCGCCGCCGCCGTGTCATTCCGTTGGACCTCCGCCATATGGTCGCTGACCTGTTTTTCGACCACGGCATCGAACAGCGCCCGCGCCTGATCCTTGGGCAGGTTCAGCTTGTGCGCCGCATCGCCATAGAACGCGACCAGATCGTCATTCAGCCCGGCGCCCTCGGGCAATTCCAGATTTTGCGGGATCGCGAATTCATACCCCTCCGGCTTGTCGGGAATACCCATCTTCTCGCGATAAGCCGCGCGCTGTTCATCCGTGGCATTTTCTCCCGGCACCTCGACACCGCCATTGCGGATTTGCCGTTCGGCCTCACGATAGCTTTTCGCCAGGCCGGAGACGGATTTATACCCCTTGGCTTTCAGCCATTCCAGATTGGCCTTGTCGTCATCCGACGCGCCCTCGATCAGGCCGTCCAGCCATTCGGAGCCGCCTGCATCAGCGCCTTTCGGGTCCGCCGCCGCAGCATCATCGCCTGCCGGTGCCGCCGCGCCAGCATCCGCTGCCGCTGCCCCGTCACCTGCACCACTTCCGCCCGCTGCAGCATTGCCACCAGCAGCAGCCCCGCCAATCCCGTCGAACGGGCCGCCAGCTGCCGCAGCGGCCGCCGATGCGCCGATCTCGGTCGCCACCGCTGCTGCGGGCGCCGCACCGCCATCATTCACTTCCTCTGCCATAATCATCCTCCACACGGTTTAAATTCGCCAGTTTCTCGGGCCGCCAGCCCAGATATTCCTCGATCAGCAACACCACTTCCTCGCGGCCCAGGATGCGCGCCGTCTCCAGCGCCCCGCCCTCGCCGGGATAGAATTTCGATTGGTCGCGCCGCGCATAGGCGCGCAGATGCGCCAGCACCCGCTCCGCATCGGCGCGGTGCGGCGCCTCCGCCTCGGGATCGAACAGCGCCTGATAATGCTTGCGCAGCGCCTGCCGCTTCAGCTTCTGCCATCGTTCAACGGTGGCGCGCATCATGCCGCCACCGCCTGCGCGCGCGCCAGTTTCTCGATCGCGCCGGCGCCCTGTTCCAGCGCCTCCATGCTGACCGCCTGCGCCTGATTGTCCTCGCGCGCCGCTTTCTTAGCCGCCACCATGTCGGGGCTGGCGATGAACGTCGGCCGCACGCCCAGAACGTCGGCCAGTTCGCGGCCCATATTCTCGGTATCGAAAATATCCCACACGCCGGGATCGATGTTCGCAATCGGCGTCGTGATGTCCAGCAGCTGGCCCAGCCCCGTCGCCTCCGACGCCCGCGCCATGCGGGTCAGCGGGTTTTCCAGTTCGACGCGAATGCCCGCCTGCCCCGCGCGCATCGCCTCACGCATCACCGGCGGCGGTGGCGGGATCGCACCGGAGCGCAGGCCGATGTCCAGCTCGCGTTCGATCATCGGGCCGACCCATTCGGTTTCCAGCTGGCCCAGCACCGGCCCGACCAGCAGGCCGGACAGCTCTTTCAGGTGCAGGACCTCGGTCGCCGTCATGCGATCGCGGCTGTTCATCAGCAATTCGAACACGGAGGACAGGAACATTTCCTGTACCGGCCGCCGTTCGCGGTCCTGCATTTCCAGACCGATCGGAATATTGGCCGCGCTGCGCATTTCCTGCACCAGCGGATTGCCGCGTTCGTCCAGGCCGCCGGGAATGGCCTGGCCCGGCGCGACGATCACGCCGATCAATTCGTCATCGTCGGATGTCAGCAGCGGCGGCTCCGCCATGCGCTGCGCAGCACGCAAATTGGATCGCGCCATTTCCTGCAACATGCGCACCTGCGGCAGCGTCGACATGGCCGGACTGCGGCCATAGGCGTCGTTCGGGCCATCGTCTGCGCGCGCCACGATCAGCGGCTTGGAATAATAGCCCTTTCGCCGCAGAATATGCTTTTCGTCCATGGCGATGTGCAGGCTTTCCCACGCCATGCCGTTCGCGCCGATCTGGCCGCGACGCCTGTCCGGGTTGCGGCGGATAACGCGCAGCACCCATGTTTTTTCGTGGCCCTGATTTTCCGCGATACGCTTGCGCGCCTGATCCGGCAGCGCCTCTAGGCCGAATTCCTGTTCCAGCTGGGTGAATGTGCATTCGCGTTTCAGGTGAACTTTGTCGGGACGCCCGCGAAAATCCTCATCTATCCACACGGCGGAACTGTGCAGCGTGCGATAATAATATCCGCGCCCCGGCACTTCGTCCGCCAGGAACGGCATGATCCCATACAGGCCGCCCTGGTGGACATTCTGCGCCGCCTGCGCCTGAAACCCGGCATAGGGGCTGGCGCGCATCGAATGCAGGCGGTCATTGGCATAGGTCAGCCAGCGCCGCGCCTCATAATCCCGGTTCAACTCGCCGCTGGTCGTGGTCAGAAATCCCCAGCGGCTCCCGCGCGGGAACATCAGGCCAGTGACGGCGGCGCGATATTTCTGCGCCGCCTCAACGCCAGTCATGTCGAACAGCTGCGACCCGTTCCGCCCCGGCGTCCGGTGACGATAGCCGCCCGACGCGCCGGGATCGTACAGATATTCGATTTCCCGGTTCGTCGCGTCATATTCCGAACGCTCGCTTTCCATGCGCGCCTGATCGGCCAGCAGGGTCGTGACAGTGCTTTCGTCGGACATGATGCGCGCTTTCGCTGAAATGACGGGACCGGAAATGCGGGGCGGCGGAAAAAGGGACAAACCGCCGCCCCTCCCCTCGCGGGGATCGGGTGATTACAGGACGATTTGCCCGTCCAGGCTGACCTGCTGGCCCGCCGGCACGGTGATCGGCGACGGCAGCGCGCCGTAATCGACCTGATTGTCCTTTTCGTCGAACAGCGCGAACCCCTTGATGACGAGTGGGCGCTGCGGGTGCCCCGTCACGGTAATGTTCTTGTCTTTGGCCAACAGGAACTGCTCGCCGCGCTGGCGCCAGGCATCATTGCCGGAAATGCGGGTGCGCTCGAATTCGCCAATGGCGGTCGCGCCATCGGACAGCACCAGATAATGTGCGGCGCCGCTGTCGAACAACGCCTTGCGCGCCGCCGTGTCGGGCGCGGATTTGCCCGTCATCGGCCCGGCCTTCGCCGCCTTCGGTGCCTTGCCGGCGGCAGTGACCGACGCCGCTTTCTTCGCCGCCTTTTCCAGCGTGGCGACCTGTTTGGTCAATTCCTCGACCTGGGCGCGCAGCACTTCGTCGCCATTCGCCAGCGCATCGTCCCGTTCCTGCTCCGCCACCTTCTGCGCATCTTCGGCGGATTTACGCGCGCTCTCCGCCAGAATGGCATCGTCGCGATATTCGTCGCGTTCCTTGCACATGGTCGACAGATCATGCCGCAGCGACGCAGCCTCGCGCTGCGCATCTTCCGGCTTCGCCTGGATGAACAGCACTTCGGTGCGCACCCTACCCGCTTCGCGATCGGAGAACGTCTCCGGTTCGTCCAGCGACGGCCCGGTGACGACGAATTTCCCCGCCTCCGTTTCGGTCAGCGTATAGCCGCCCGTCGTTTCCATGATCTTGATCGGAAATTCCGATTTCGCCTGTTCCTTGCCGCCCATAATAACCTCCTCTTTCGGTGTTTCTTTCGGGATCAACTGCCCAGTGTCGCCTTGCCGACCGCCGATGCCGACGCTTCGCCGCCGCCGCCCGCACCAGCGATCAGGTCCGCCGCCCCGCCGCGCCGCTTGCGCAGTTCGTCACGGTCCATGGCGTCGATGCGCGCATCGTCCCGCGTCGGGCTCGACAGCGGCGAGGGCGGCTTGCGGGGTGTCTTGACCAGACCCGTAAGTTTCAGAACCGGGGTCAGAATTTTTCCGGGAACGTCCATATCAGCCATAGCTCCTGACAACTGGGGGAGAGTGACGCCGCGCAGACGCCCGCCGCTCCTTCGCGGCGCGCACGCTGTCCAGATCGTCGCGGGTGCGCCCGGCCTTCGACAGGCCCTGGCACAGGTACTGCAGCGCATCGTGCGCGTGCGAATAGTCGTTCTTCAACGGCTCGGATTTGTAATGGCCGTCGCCCTCGCCGACCTTCACGCGCTGGAACACATAGCCATTGTTGAACCCGCGCCGCAGCCAGCGGCATTTGCTGGCCAGCAGGAACCCCGGTTGTCCGCCATCGACGACACGGTGCAGCGGTTGCTTGACCGCCTGCAGGCGCCCCTCCAGCCCATTCCCGCCCGGCGCAATCCGCACCTTGAATTTCGAATGGCCCAGCGCCGTCGCCAGCCCCTTCTTGAACCAGTCCATCCAGCTGCGTTCGTTCGTGCCGACGCCGCTGTCGGCGGCCGTCGCGGGATCGCAATAGGCGGTGTCCAGCGGATTATCGGGATACTGGCCCAGCAAATGCTCGCCGACCCGCACGCCGAATTCGTAGGCGCTGATCTGGTTCAGGTGCTTGTCATTGCCCTGCGGCTGCACGGCAATTTCATCCAGCACGCGGATCTGCCCCAGGCTGGTCCGCTGGCCGATGATCGCCGCAGGCGTCAGGCCGCCGTCGACGCCCAGGAACAGCCCCTGTTTCGCGACCGGCGGCGCAACACCCAGATGAAACTCATCCTTATATTCGGGATAGACCGGCTGCCCGTTCTGCACCGCGCCGAATTCGTTCAGGATCATGCGGCGGATCATGTTTTCGTCACCGGCCAGACCCATCAGCGCCTTGGCGTAATAGCCGCGGCCATTCTCCAAATTCTGCAAATTCTCTGCATCGGGGTTGACGCTCAAATGCCCTTCGGCATCGCGCAACATGGCAGGCGGTTGACGGTGGAACCCGACGCCAAAATGGTCGCCCAGCTCTTCCTGCAGCATCTGGACCGTCATTTCGTCCAGGCCCAGCCGACCCTCGACCAGCTTTTCGTACGTCCAGTTATCCGTATCCGGCGCGTTCATGTCCGACAGGACGCCGGACCAGGTACATTTGCCCCATTGTCCGTTCGGATAACGGCCCGTGCGGGTCAGTGCGAGCGAGAAGGCCAGCAGCGGCAGCGTGTCGACTTCGTTGAAGAACCAGATCGTCGGCTCGAAGCCGCGCATGAAATTCTCGATGTCATGATCGCCGATCGCCGCGAAGATCATTTCGAGCTCCACCACCCCCAGCGGCCCGAAGTCCATTCGCACCACATGCGTGATCGGCGTCGCACCTGAAAAGCGAACCTCTCCCGGCCCACCCTTGGGAAACCATTGGAACCAGCTTTTCATTACGCTGCGTTCCAGATTTGGATAAGTGTCGCGGATCGCGACACAACGGGCACGGCGAACACCGTCTGTCCCCGGCCCCTGCATCAACGCTATATTGATGATTTTTTTGAAGTTTTCGGTCGTTTTTCCGCCACCGACTGGCCCCATGATGTTGGTGATGAAACGCAAATCCGTGCGATATGCGTCCGCCACCGGACCAGCCCGCTTGAACTCGATCGGGCGGACCGCCTTCAAATCTGGCGCACCTGACGTCATTGACAGGCTTCCCAGCCCGAGGCGCGCGCGCTAGGGATCGTGGCTTGGCGCGTTGTGCCAGGGCGGAAACTCCCGCACTCCCCGCGCCCCTGGTTCATACGGGTGGAGAACCGCCCCTCTTCCCCGCGCCCCGACAGGCGAAAATTTGATTTCCGGCGATCCCGCAGGGCCACCAGAAGGGCTGGGGGCGAATTCGTCCCGCGATTTTCCAAGATCCGGCCTGTGTCTCGCGCGACTGCCCCGGAGGGAAAATTCGCCGCGTTGGGGGCCCCACCCCCTGCCGCCGGGCGAGGCTCGATCGACACCCCCCACCCTGCCCGCCGCTTCAACCTCGGAAGCATGGCACGAGGGACGGAAAGCCGTGCAGGATCAACGGCATAGGACAATCCTTCCGACATCATCCTTCCGACGCCCTGTCGTCGTCGTCGCTAACCCTTTGATAATCCACGTCTTGCAACATATCGAACACGTCGACCGGACGCTGCGCCTTGTCGACGACATTGCGCAGATCCTCGCTCGACATGTCGGGTACGTTCGTCCCGGCCATCAGGAAGACGACGCCGCCCTGCGATTTGACCTCGACCTCTGCCGGCATGCGACTGGCGACGTAGGGCGCCAGCTGCGCCAGCGCCGTCGTCTTCAGCTTCAGCGCATCGTGATAGCCGCGCCCCAGGCGACGCGCCGCCCGCTCGACCAGATCGGCCACAAGGCGCGGCTTGTCGTCCAGATCGAGCTTCGCCAGCACCTGGTCGAACGCCGCCATCCCCGACAGCTTCGCCGCCAGATGATCCGTATCGGCGAACCCGACCTGCGCCAGGCCGACCCGCACATCGCCATGCTGCCGCCGGATGAACTCGGCCCAGTCCTCGGTCGCGCGATTTTTTGCGCCAGGAGGCCGCCCTTTCCCCCGCGATGAAGGGCAATTCGCGCCTTTCGGCTCATCACCGAACAGCGGCTCTTGCCGCGTCGGCATGTCGGAGAACGGTTCCGCCCGTTCGTCGACCGCATCGGCAGTGACCTTGGCGAGACCGGAGGCCGTCGCCATTATCTAGCCCCTATTTTATTGTTTTCATTGGAAAACACGTTGCGGTCCCATCGAAGGAAGCCGCAGGTTTAACGATTAATGTTAAATCTTGGCAAGCCCTCGACCGCTGCCGGAACGCACGGAACGGGCCTAAGAACGAAAATTGACACGCCTAACTTAATGATAGATATACATTAAAAAACTCGTTCCGGTCGTTCCCCCCCTTTTACCACGCGCATGTACGCGCATGGCCGCGCGCGCACATGTGTGGAATGCGCGCGCGCGAACAGCCCGGAACGAGCGCAACGACGGAAAAGAAGAGAGGAAGATCAAGGGGAAAGGCGTGGCGGTTTTCGTGCCCGCCGCCCGTTCCTGCGCCCGTTCCGGTACGGGAAGCAGGCATTCCCCCGCGCCCGGAGGCGGATTAGTCCCATGCCGGAACCATCGCCCGACGTCCACCCCCAACCTTCCTGACTGACCAAAAGGGCGCGGGCGCGGGGATGGAGTGGAACGGGAGGGAAATAGCGGAAATCGAGAATATGAGAGGGCGCGGGGCGCGGGATGAGGACGCGGCGATGCCGCGACCTGTTGTGGCGCCGCTGTGGCGGCGCATCGCCTGACGGGCGAGGGCCAGCGCCTAATTGTCCTGGTCGCGCTCCGCCAGGCGGTTGCGGTGAACGTTCGGCACCGGCCGTGCCGCCTCCTGCGCCTCGGCCAGCTGCAGCACTAGCGCCGCCACGCGGTCGACGGTGGCATCGAGGTCGTGCAGCCCGGCCGCATCCAGGCCGCGCGTCACGGCATCGCCGTAAAGCGGGATCAGGCGCAGCCGCACCTGCACGATGCGCGCCACGAACCGCATCTCCGATCGCACGGTGGCGCCGTTCATGTTGGCGAAGCGATAGAGGGCGGCAAGGCTCATGCGCGACACCAGAACATTACACGAACACTTGTCAAGCCGCCTGCCGCCCGGACAGGGCGCGGGATCAGCCCAGCGCGTCCACGATCACGCTGCCCAGCACCAGATAACCGATCGCCATCAATATTCGAAACGCCTGCCGTTTTTCTTGCGTCGACTTGAAATGCGGCGCGGAATAGGAAATCTTATCTATGCCGATCAACGCCGGATAGAAGCCCAGCACGAGCAGGAATGTCGCGGCCAGCGCGCTCCCGTTCACCTGGTATCCAGCGGATTTCGCCGAGCATAGCCGCGCACGATTTGCTCCGTCTTAGGGGACGAGAACGAAAATCTGCCCCGCTTGCGCCATACCGCATGGTACTCGCCGCCATAGGCGAACGCCAGAAATGGACCGAACAGCCGCTTCCTGAACACCTGATGGCCCGCACTCCGCAGCTTCGCCTCCAGGTCGTGGCGGCACAACGCGCTTTCCATTCGCGGGATTGGCGCAAAATGCGGCACGCCGGGCGGCGCGATCTTCATGTCGCGCAGCATGCGGATCATTTCCGTGCACGTTCTCGTGCGCAGCTCCCGGTGCTCTCGGGAGAGCGCCAGATGGCCAACCTTATATTCGTGCTGGACCACACCCGCCGCGCCCTGGTCCAGCGCCGCATTCCATGCATTGATCAGCGCATCGCCGGAACAATGCGCGCATTTCTCGATCGTCGGTGACACCCCTGTCATATTTAATCTCCCCTGTCGTATTTCTCTGCCGCAGGCGAAACGATCCGTAAAGAGGCAGGCGCTAGGGAAAGGCGACGGCGAACGCCATCTCACCCCTCCCAGTCCCGCGCTGGCGCATATTCGTAATGCCCGCAATAATCTTCATCCGCCGCGCGATCCGGAAATGCAGTCATCGGATGCTTCCGCGCCATTTCCGCATAATATTCGGACCGGCCGAAATGACGGTCGCAACTCACCCGCGCGGGACAGTTCCAGTCAGAACACAGCCATGGCTTGCCCGACGCGATGTGCCGCGCGCTCTCCGGCCCCCTGTCCCAGCCGCTTCGCACCATGCCGCCGAACGCCATGTCACCCCTCCCGCCGCGCATCGCTGTCGGCCACCGGCCATCCCTGTGCGTCGACCTCGACGAAATGGCGCAGCGGCACCCACACGGCGCCGCGCGCATCTGCCATGCCGATGCGCGTCTTGCGGCCGCCGATCGCGCCGTCCAGGCGCGACAGCGATTGCCGCCACACGCCGGATGTGCCCGACCGCGCCTGCCAGATTTCGTCGCGGAACAGCCGTGCCAGCGCCGCATCGGCGCTCGCCACCGCCAGCATGATCTCGGATCCGTCGCCTTTGACGGGCGGGCCATAGCTGTACTGGCCATTATCCTTGCGCACGACGCTGATCACCCGCATGCCATTATTGCCCAGCCGCTTCACCGCCGCATCGGTGGCGGCATGGCCGTCCATGTCTGTGGCGGTCAGCGCCTCGACGATCCAGTCGGCCACCGGGCGCGGCTCCCGCCCGCCCGATGACGGCAAATGCGTCGTCGACAGGAATATGGCGCAGCGTTCCTCGTCGCCCACATCCTCCTGCTTCTCGGCCAGCTTGTGCGCCGCGAACATTTCCGCCCATTCCTCGCACCGGGTCGACAGCGGGCTGTCGTCGGGATCATCGACGGGCGCGGGGCTTTCGGGATCGTCGCGCCGGTCGAACATCATCAGGTCGCAACAGGTAAGGAGCGTGCCGAACTGGTCCTGGCCGCGTCCATTATGGCCGTTCGCCTGCAACGCCAGCTGATATTGCCGCAGCGTCGCATCGAACCGGCCCCAGCCATCGACCATGCGGCGGCGCAGCTTCGCGCCCATGTCCAGCATGTCCTGCTCCGCCGTCGGCGGCGGCGTATCCCACGCCTCGAACCGGTTGAGTTCAAGGACGCCCAGCCGCGACAGATCCTGCCCCTGCATGGGCGGGATCAGGATACTGGAAAACAGGAACGCCGCGCGAATGGTGAAACTATGGCCCTTATGGTCCTGCCCGCCGCGCACGGCATTGCCGCCCGACGCCGCCTGCCGCGCCAGCTTCACCAGCGACTGCAGCTTGCGATTATCCTCCTCGCTTTCCTGCTCGTCGAGCGCGACGGGCAAAGTCTGGTGACCCAATATCTGCCTGATGCCCGCCTCGGTCGCGTCGGATGCATACAGTAATCCGCGATTGCGCCCGCCCAGCCAATGTTCCAGCAGCTTTTGCAGGCTGGACTTGCCGGTCCCCTTCGATCCGGTCAGCCAGATCATCGGCCGCCAGTCGGGCGCGCCGCCCAGCATGGCCGCCCCGACCCAGCCCAGCAGCAGCATGGCGTCCATTTCTGCCCGCTTGAACCGCCATGTCTTGAGGAGGGTCAGCGCCGCCGCCCCCACCTGTTCGCGTTCCGGCACCGGCGCCTCGTGCGGCCGCGCGCCCTTCGGCGCCGCCGGATAGACCATGTCGCCGATCATGCCGGGATCGCGCCACTGGGGCCGGTCGCCGTGAA
Source organism: Pacificimonas sp. ICDLI1SI03 (assembly GCF_054740865.1). Taxonomy (NCBI): domain Bacteria; kingdom Pseudomonadati; phylum Pseudomonadota; class Alphaproteobacteria; order Sphingomonadales; family Sphingosinicellaceae; genus Pacificimonas; species Pacificimonas sp. ICDLI1SI03. The sequence continues at coordinate 260,131 of NZ_JBSQAU010000001.1, read as the reverse complement.
TATAGATCTTGTCGCCGCAATGCAGGATCAGCTCGCCATCCGGCCCGCGATGCGCGCCGCGCCCGCGTTCCTTGTCCTCCGGCGACCATATGCCCTGGTACGAACAGGCGGTCATCAAATCGGCGCCGGCATCCTCGACCGCCATGCCGTTGTGCTTCCACAGCGTTTCCAGATCGTTCTTGTCGCTTAATCGCGTCGATCGCGGCCACAGCTTCTGCGGCAGCGACTTGGCCTGCGATCCGAACAGGCCCAGCAAAACCATTTTGTTCTTATGGTCCTTGTCCTTGACCGCGCGCACCTGCCCCATCGCGTCCAGATAGAAATAGATGTCGCCCAGCTGGCCCAGCGGCTTCACCGGGCACCTGTCGGGCAGCACGCCATCGTCCCTGTCGATCCACAGCGGCTTGCCGAAATCGTCCAGCTCTGTTGGCGGTCGAAACCAGCGGTCATCCTCCGCGACAGTGCTGCGCTGATCGCTTTTCGATCCACCCCGTGACGCCTTGCGGGCGGCTCCCTTAGGGGCTTCCTGCTCATCCGGTTCCTGCGGGGGGGGCACGGGGCGCTCGTCCCGCCCCACCCCTTCCGCCGCCCCCGATGACGACGCCACCGCCAGCGGCGGCTTCACCTTCGCCGCCGCCGCCGCCTGCGCGAACGTATCTTTCGGGTCTATATTCTGTGGAGTGGGCAAGGATCAGCCGTTCTTGCCATAATCCATGGACGAAAGCGCCTTGGCGACCAGATTCCAGACGTGCTCTCGCAACCGAGGGTGCTGCAACACACGCCCTTCGCGCTGGACCGTGCGCCTCGCCAACGCTTCGTCGGAACGTCCTTTAAACGTGCGAACTCGATAGTCGCCTTTGTTCTGGCAACCGCCAATATTATCGATATCCATTCTGGCCAGCGTCGTTACCTGGCCGGAAATTGCGCTCCACAATTCAACTTTTACAACGATCATGTCCCATCCCCTCCGCTCACCACAGGAACCGCCATCCGCTTGCCGGTCAGCACGTCGTTCCAGTCCTTGAAATCTTCCGGCGGCGTCAGGGCGGCGACGGCATAGCCGCGCGCGCGCATCGCCTGCAGGCCGTCCTCGGTCGCCTTTGCCGCCGCGCTGCCGGGCGCATCGTTCTGCACCGCAAACCAGATCGTCCCCATCTGCTGCGGTGGCGGCAGCGCCAGGCTGAACATCGCCCCGACGGACACGCCCGCCACCACGCGCCGCGCCGGGTCCAGCACGGCGCAGGACAGGCCGTCCTCGATCCCTTCCGACACGGTCAATTCCGTGCCCTGCGGCACGTCGGACAATTTCATATCGCCCGCCGCACCCTTCCACAGCGGGATGTGCGCGCCCTGATAATCGCCCAGCACCATTTTCGGCTGCGCCAGCGCCGCCTTCGTCACCACCTCGCCATCCGCCCAATCCTCGGGCACGCCCAGCCAGGTGCGATGAACCGCGGCGAACTTACCGTCCGGCCATTGCACCCGCGCCACCATGGCGGGCACGCCGGGCCAGGCGCGCGCCGGCACATGCGCCCCGGCGGCCAGCTCGCCGCATTTGCAGGCCGGATCGAACCGCAGCGCGCGCGGCCAGCGCGGCAGCACGATGCCGCGCCCGGCCAGATAGGCCGCGACCGGCGAGGCGTCACCCGAACCGGCTGACAGGAATATCCGCTCCGCCTGCCCGCGCAGCCATGCCTGCCGCTGCGCCCGCGCCTCATCATCCTTCGCCTTGCGCGCGACGCGCCGCGCCCGCGCCTTGGCGATACTGTCGGGGTCGCGATCGTCGACGCCCAGATGCGCGCGCGCCCACTGGATCGCGCGTTTCAGATCGCCGCCGAAATTCACTTCCGCGACCAGCGACAGCATATCGCCCGCGCGGCCCTTCGATCCTTTCGACGCCGCGAATTCGGTCCAGCGCCCCCGCATGCCGCCCGACAGGTCGACCACCAGGCTGGTGCCGGGGCCGCCATGAAAGCCGCTGGCGTAATAATGCCGCCCGCGCGCCTGCCCGCCGGGCAGCAGATCGCGGACCAGCGCATCGACTTCCTGCGCCAGCATGTCGGCCAGGTCGGACAATTCGATTTCCACGCGCGGCCGTGAAGGTGCGCCGCTCGTCGCGCCCCCACTCATCGCGCCGCCGCCCGTTCCTCGTGCACGGGCGCATCCCCCGGATCGGCGCGCAACACCGTCGACTGACGGATGCACCAGCCCAGCCAGTCGGCAACACTGACACCGCGCCCGGCCACATCCTCCGCCCATGTCAGCTGCGCCACGCGCTCCAGCTGCGCCATGGGCGGCGGCGACGGGCTCTTTTCCCACCGGCTCCACGTCGTCAGGACGACCCCGGCCAGCGCCGCCGCCTGCCCGATTGTCAATTCATTACGGATGCGCCATGAAACCAGCGGATGCAATGGAGAGGGAGGGTTCATATTGTGGTTTTAACTTTTTTTGTTAAAAATGGGCAAGCACCAATTTCGGAAAGTGGAATTCGGATATGACGGGAAATGTAATACCTATTCGCCCCATGAGCGCATGGACGAAGCCCGAAGACTGCCCGAACCGCATCAGGGAAGTGCGCCTGGCGCTGGGCCTGACGCTGGAACAATTGGCGGAAAAGACCGGCATGCACATGCAGACGCTGCACCGCCTGGAAACCGGCGGCTCGGAACTGAAAATGTCGCATGCGCGCCAGATCGCCGAGGCGCTGGAGATGGCGCCCGTCGACCTGCTGTCGCCCGCCGACAACCCCAACGGCCCCAGATCGCCCGATGAAGTGCGCCTGCTGCGCCGCTACCGCCAGATGGACGGCCGCACGCGCAGCAATCTGCTGGTCATCGCGGAAAATATCGACGGCCAGGGCAATGGCCGCGACGCGGACCAACAGGACGCCGACGCCGCCTAAGCCGGGCAATCCCGGAAACGTGTGCCGCGAACCGCCTGCTTCCCCCGCCTTTCCCACGACCTCCGTCCGCCTCGCGGGCGCGGGAGGGCACCGTTCGTCTGAAAATCACTCAACTCACCGCATTTCTGTTCGCCTAACGTTCCTGTCATTTTCATTTAATGTTATTTCCGACTTGACGATTTAACATTTTTTGTGAAATTTGGGCCTCCGAACTAACGGAGGCTAGCATGACCAACGTCCACGCATTACCCGTTCCGGCCCGCGCCTTCCGCGCGGCCCCCGGACGCGGCACCACCCCCACCGAAGGCCGGGAAACCCCGGCAACCCTGTTCCAGCGCCTGACACAGGCCGCCGACGGCACTGGCGGCATCGGCCAGCGCACCATCTCTTTCGGCGCCATCAAGATGGACCTGCTGGGCGACCAGCGCGTCCCCGGCACGCCAAAATGCAGCACGGCGAAGGCAGTCCGCTACATAGAGGGGCTGTGCGCCCACGAAGGCTTCCCCCTGCCGCTGCCGCGCCTGGTGCGCGGTGGCGGCGAAGCCCGCCTGACGACCCGCGACGTCCACCACACCAGCCGCTGGCCGCGCGACGCGTACGAGGCATGGCTGGCCCGCTTCCGCGACGGTGGCGATCCCGGCGGTGCGACCGCCGCCGCCCCCCCGGCGGCAACCCCCCAGGACACCGCCGCCCTCGCCGAGGGCGAACGCCGCCTCGCCGAAAGGCTGGCAGGATGAGCGCCCCGGCGAAGGAGCGGTGCCGCAACTCGGACAGCTGCGGCAATGCCGGGTTCGACGACCGGTTTACCTGCCCGTCCTGCTATCAGGACTTCAATCACGATATTGAAGATGAGGACGCAGGCGCAGATTATTTGCTCTGCGAAAACTGCGGCGACCAGCTGCGCGTACACGTCGAACAGCAGCCCGTCGCCACCGCCATCAACGCGGACAATTACGACTGGGACGAAGACGTCGCGGCGGAACGCTTTGCGGGCATGGACACATGACCCTCTCAAAACCCCACCATCACCCCCACCCCGACGACACCCGCCTACGCCGCCTGCGCATGGGCCGCATCGGCATCGGGATCGCCGGGCTCGCGCTGCTGCTGGCGCTGTTGCTGTCATGACCAGCTGGCGCTTCCCCCATAGCCGCCTGATCCACCCCGAACTGGCGGTACAGGACGGGGACGGGCCGCACGGCAGCACCGGCCCGGCCACGCCGCTGGAAAAGCCCACGAAAACGCGCCTGTACGAGGCGCTCGCCGCCGCGAACGGCGCCCCGGTCAGCGTCGAGGACCTCGCCGCCGCCGCCGGCATCTCCCCCGATCATGTCGTGGTTGCCGTCACCACCCTGCGCCGCACCGGCACCGCCATCGTGCGCGGCACCACCTACCGCCTGCTCCCCGACGAATGGCCCGACTGATGGCGATGAGCAAAGCGACGGTTGCCGCCCGCGAGCTGGAACGCCTCGACGCGGAAGCCCCCGCTGGCAAATGGACAGCGAAGGTCTGGCGGCACGCCGGGCAGGCCGACACGGTATGTGTGAAAAACGCCGACGACAGCGAAATCATCAACTGGATGGGTTTCGATGGCAACTCCGTCACAAAAGCCGAAGCGCGCGCGACGGCCCGCTTTGTTGCCGCCCTCGTCAATGCATACCGCGCGGGCTTTCTGATTTCCCCTGCTTCGGACGACAACCAGTGACCCTCCCCACCTGGGACTGGGATTGGGCGATGCCCAAGGCGCGGACCCTGCCCTGGCGCGTCACGGCGCGCGCGATGCGCGACGAACTCGGCCATGAACGCAGCTATGCGCTGAAACATCGCGACCGCGATATTTCGCTCGGCCGCACAACGGCAGAGGCGGTGGAGCGCGACACCGATATCATCGGCACATTGCTGCAGCGCCTCGATCCCGACGGCGACACCATCGACCTTGCCGCCTGCGGCTCCACCTGGACACAGCGCGTCGACTGGGCGCGCCGCGCGCTCACGCAGAAACGCCGCGGCTATGCCCGCCTGGTAGAGGGCGGCAGCATGACCGCAGCCACCGCGCGCGAACGGCTCGACGCCATGCAGGGGGTGCACTGGTGGCTGTTCGCCCGCCTCGGCACGGCCGACGAGGCCGTGATGCGCGCCATGATCCCCGATGACGAGACGATCAGGACCAGCGCCGACCTGCCCGAGGGTTCCTGCGGCGCCCGCTTCGGCGCCCCGGCGCGCCGCTGGCTCACCACCCACGCGACGGAGCGCGACTGGCTCCGCGTCCGCACCGCCTTTTTCCGCGTCGCGTTCCGCCAATGGTTCGCGCGCGGCGACGCCCTGATCGCCGCCCATGAAGCCGCGACCGGGAACAGCCAAAATCGCGCCCAGAGAGAGGAAGCCGCATAATGCCCCAGACGCCCCGCACACCCGATCCGAACGACGACTGGCAGGACGGCCTGTCCGCCATGGACGGCGACGAAAGCGCCCGCATCGCCGCCGAACAGCGCCGCCGCCGAAAGATGGCCCGCTACATCAGCACCACCTCCGGCACCCTCGACACCCACACCGGCCAGCACGTCGACGAACGCCCCTCCGGCAAGCGTGTCCGCCTTGCCCTGCTGGCCGGCGCCGATTGGAGTGGTGACATGGTGACGGATGAACAGGTTGAAGTTCCAGCACACGACGACATAGATGGAATGAAGTGGGCAAAGGCTTTCTGCCACCGCTTCCCATCGGTCGAACTGGACGATGCGCTCGGCTGGTTCTGCAACGCGATCATGGCGGGGTACGACACTGCTAGGAATAAATATGAACCCGTAGCCCTCGCAGCCGAACAAGTCAGTGGATGGAGGCCGATAGAGGACGCGCCGAAAGATGGCAGCATCATCCTGATAACCAGCGTTTCCCCGCTGTGGAAATACCCGTTCCCAGCAAAGTGGGATGGAGACTGGTGGTTATTTGCCGACGAGCCTCTGAATGATATTTGGGGTGTCAGCAATCTTGTTTCGCACTGGATGCCTCTCCCACCCCTCCCCACAGAGGAGCAATCGTCATGAATTCGGAAACATTTATGGACCGGGCACTGGCATGGCTGGGAATGCTGCACATTCGGCTCGCCTACCGGATCGTCTGGCTAGGCGCGCGCCTCGGCCACAACCCCTCGTACTGGGTTTACCGGGCGATGTGGGATGCAAACCTAGACCTGCCGCCCCTGCCCAAGAAGGAGGGCAAATAGATGACCCCCGAAGATTTCGACGACTTCCCCCTGTGCGATGAATGCGGCGAGCCGCTGCACGTCGACGATGCCGATCTGTGCCCCGACTGCCATGATCGCGAATATGATCCCGATGCCTATGCGTACCGCCAGGATGGCGCCTATGATGAGGGCGAGCCCGATTTTAACGATTGATCACAGGAAAGGCGTTCAGGATGGCCGACGAGAAAGTTTATGCATCGCAGTTTTGGATGGATGATGAGGGATATACCGGGCCGGTGATGTCGCGGGGTACGAACCCGCACCGTTGGGCCATCGATATGGAGGCCCGGTTCGGCATCCCGAAGGAAGACTTGCTGCCCTGGTGCACCAACATGATCAATACAGCCATCGACCTGACAAAAGCCGCTGACACGGACGACGAGCCCCGCCGCCTGAACTAAAGCCCTATCCATGGACCCCCCGCCATGCCTTCCCGCACTGCCCCTAACAACGCCGCCCGCATCGATACGGTCCGCGCCGCGCGCGACCTGATCGGCGCCGCCGGCGTGGCGCAGCTGACCGGCCTGGGCTTACGCGACGTGCAGCGCATCGTGCAGGACGGCAGCCGCCGCCGCGTCACCGATGAGGAGCTGGAGCGCCTGCGCCGCGCGCTGGCGGAGGACATGCTGCCGCGCCTGCGCCGCATCGCCCGCGCCGCCGAAACCCTGAAAGACGGCACCAGCCTGCCCGAACCGCCCCGCCCGCGCCGCCCCGTCGACGCCCGCGACGCCGCCGCCTACCGCAAATTGGCCCACAGGGGAGCCGCTGAATGAAAATCACCATCCCGCGCCTGCGGCCAAAGCCGAACAAGGACGGCACGGTCAATTATTTCTGGGAACCCAGCCGCTCGATGCGGCAGCATGGCTGGCAAAGCCGCGCGCTCGGCAAGGATTTCGAGGGTGCCTGCGCAGAGGCGAAGCGCCTGAACGAGAAGGTCGACGCGTGGCAGGAGGGCAATTTGACCCTGCCGCAGGTACGCGCCGCCGCGCGCCGCCACACGCTGCGCGACGTCTGGAACCATTTCGTGGACGCCGGCTATCCATCGGTGCGCAGTCCGGGCACCTTCCTGAAACCGAACACGATCGAGGCCTATAAATATAGCTGGTCCTATATCGAGGCATGGGCGGGCGACGTCGCGATCAGCGCCATCGACAACCGCCAGGTAAAGAAACTTGTGGCGCTGCTGCTCACACCGGACAAGAACGGCGTGGTGCGCCACACGCGCGCCTTCAACACCGTCAAGGATCTGCGCACCCTGTTCACCTATGCGCAGGAGGTGCTGGGATGGATCGACAGAAATCCGGCGGCGAAGGCGCGTATCTCGAAACCGCGCCCGCGCCGCACGCTCATTTCCCATGCCGCCCATGATGCGCTGGTCAATGAATTCGATGCGCTGGGAGAGAAGGGCATGGCCCTTGCCTGCATGATCGCCGAAAAGCTGGGCCAGCGCCCCGGAGACGTGCGCCGCATGTCCCTCAGCAAATGGCGCATCATCCATCGCTATGAACTGACCGACGTCTCGGATGCCGACTATGCCATATTGTGCGAGGGGCACGAGGATGTGCGCGGTTTCGAAATCCGTCAGGAAAAGACGGAGGCCTGGGTGTGCATCCCCGTCGATGGAGAGGCCCGCATCCGCATCGAAATGGCGGCACAGGAAGCTAGGCAGGCGGGAAGCACCCTCCTGATCCGCGACTGGCGCACCGGGCTGATGTATGACCGCTGGCGCTTCCAGGAATTGTTCAGAACGACCCGGATTGCCGCTGCGCAGCGCGCGATACGGTCGGGGGACAGCGACCTGGCGACCGACCTGACCGGCATTCAATATCGCGACTATCGGCGCAGCGCCGTGGTGCATCTGCACCGCCTGGGCGTCAACGTTCCGGGGATCAGCGCCACCACCGGCCACTCCCTCGACGACGTGACCGATATCCTGAAAACCTACATGCCGACGACGATCCCCGCCGCCGCGCGCAGCCGCATCACCGCGCTCAAGAACCACGCCGAACTGACGGCCGATGCAGCACGAAGAACCGCCGCCCTCACCGCCAAAAAAGAATGACCGGCAGCAAAAAAATCGGCGCTCCCCACGCCAATGTCGGAACTTCCGACATTTAAATGTCGGAAGGATAAGCGCCAAGGGAGGCGGTTCTCTATATTCATCAAACGCTTGGCACTATTTTCAACCCCCGCGCTACCATGCGCCCAACGCATGGCAGTCCCTTTGGTGACATTCGCATGCGACGCGCCTATATGCGGGCTACTCCGCAGCCGTCCGGAACCTCTGTTCATGCTCACAACCAATCCTTTCGACGACGACAAGCTGCGCGAGGAGTGCGGCGTATTCGGCGTATATGGCGCCGAGGGGGCCGCGGCGCTGACCGCGCTGGGCCTGCATGCGCTGCAGCATCGCGGGCAGGAGGCGGCGGGCATTTCCAGCTGGGACGGTACGCTGTTCTATACCAAGCGGGAAATGGGTCACGTCGCCGGCAATTTCGATTCGGAGGAAGCGATCCGGCAATTGCCCGGCCATGCCGCCATCGGTCATGTGCGTTATTCGACAACGGGCGAGACGGCCATGCGCAATGTGCAGCCCCTGTTCGCCGAACTGTCTTCGGGTGGCTTCGCGGTGGCGCATAACGGCAATATCTCCAACGCGCTGCACCTTAGGAAGGCGCTGAACAAGCGCGGCTCCATCTTCCAGTCGACCAGCGACACGGAGGTTCTGATCCACCTGGTCGCGACATCGGCGTATCGGCCGCTTCTCGACCGCATCATCGACGCGCTGAAGCAGGTGGAAGGCGCCTACAGCCTTGCCTGTCTGACGCCGGAAGGACTGATCGCCTGTCGCGACCCGCTGGGCATCCGCCCGCTGGTTCTGGGCAAGCTGGAAGAAACCTATATCGTGGCATCCGAAACGGTGGCGCTGGACATCGTTGGCGCGACCTTCATCCGCCAGGTCGATCCCGGCGAGCTGCTTGTGATCGGCGAAAAGGGCATCCGGTCCCTGCGCCCCTTTGGCGATCACGCCCCACGTCCGTGTATTTTCGAACATGTCTATTTCTCGCGGCCCGACAGCACGCTGGACGGCAACAGCGTCTATGCGGTCAGGAAGAACATCGGGTCCGAGCTGGCGAAGGAAAGTCCGGTCGACGCCGATGTCGTCGTTCCCGTCCCGGACAGCGGCAACCCCGCCGCGCTGGGGTTTGCACAGGAAGCGGGTATCCCCTTCGAACAGGGTATCATCCGATCCCATTATGTCGGTCGCACCTTCATTCAGCCGGGTCAGGGCATTCGCGACCTGTCGGTGAAGCTGAAACACAATGCCAATCGCGGCGTCGTCGAGGGCAAGCGCGTCGTCCTGATCGATGACAGTATCGTGCGCGGCACCACCAGCCTGAAGATCGTGCAGATGATGCGCGATGCCGGGGCAAAGGAGGTGCACATGCGCATTGCGAGCCCGCCGACGCGCAATCCCTGCTTCTATGGCGTCGATACGCCGGATCGTTCCAAATTGCTGGCGGCGCAGATGGACATCGAACGGATGCGCGCCTTCATCAAGGCGGACAGCCTGTCGTTCATCACTGTCGACGGCCTTTACCGCGCGCTCGGCCTTGCATCGCGCGATGATACCAAGCCGCAATTTTGCGACGCTTGTTTCACCGGCGCCTATCCCACCAGCCTGACCGATCAGGAGGATGAAGCGGGACCGGACCAGTTCAGCCTGCTGGCAGCGCAGGCCGCGGAATGACTGGCGCGTCTCCCCAGGCTCTCGCGCTCGTCACCGGTGCGTCCCGCGGCATTGGCGCCGCCACTGCAAAACATCTGGCGGCACAGGGTTATCATGTTCTCCTGACCGCCCGCACCGAAGGCGGTTTGGAAGAAGTCGAGGACGAGATCCACGCCGCCGGGGGTACCGCGACGCTTGCGCCGTTCGACCTGTCGGATTTCGAGGCTGTGGACAGGTTGGCGCAGGCCGTTGCCGGCCGCTGGGGCTGGCTGGACGCCCTGATCCTGAACGCGGCCATGCTGGGCGACCTTGGGCCCCTGCCCCATAGCGATCCCGACGAGTTCGAGACGCTGTTCAAACTGAACGTCACCGCCAATTTTCGCCTGCTGAAGGCGTTCGATCCACTGCTTCGCGCCGCGCCAAAGGCGGATGTGGTTGCGATCACATCCTCTGTCGCAAAGACGCCGCGCGCCTTTTGGGGACCCTATGCGGCATCGAAGTCGGCGCTGGTCACCCTGGTGCAAAGCTATGGCGAAGAGATGGACGGCCTGGCCGACGTCCTTACCCATGTCGTCGATCCGGGCGGTACCGCGACGGCGATGCGGGCAAAGGCCTTTCCCGGAGAAGACCAGACGAAGCTGAGGTCGCCTGAGGACGTAGCGGACGAAATCGCCGGAAAACTGCGCCGCTAGTTCAACCGTCGATTTTCGAGCCGATACACGCCGACGCCGGTGCGGCGGCACAAACCGGACACCCCCCACCGATCAGGCGAACCGGACAAAACGCACACTCAGCGCGCATGTGCGCGCACGCGCGCGCGTACCTATACGGGGGCCGGTGCGCCCGCCCGCAAAGCGAGGTGGGGGTTTTTCCGACGTGACGATGAGAAGGAACGAGCGGAAGAGTCTCATTTGAAATCCTATTTTCCAAATAGATTTCAGCCAATTCCGGTCGATTTATCCTACACCGTGTCGGCACGGACACTAATCTGTGCGGTTCGCTGTGCGCTTCCCTACAAATACCAAGAGGCCGTCATTCCCGCACAGGAGGAAATTGAAACCGCCCGCGAGGCAGCCGTCTGATCAGGCGGCCAGCTTCCGCATCTTCGTCAGCTTCTTCAGGACCATGTCGCGCTTCAGCTTGGACAGATGATCGATGAAGAGGATGCCCTCCAGATGGTCCATCTCGTGCTGCAGCACGGTGGCGAGGAACCCGTCGATTTCCTGTTCGTGGGCATTACCGTCATAATCGAGCCAGCGGGCGCGAATGACGGAGGGGCGGTCGATTTCGGCATATTGCTCCGGCACCGACAGGCAGCCCTCATTATAGGTCGTCATTTCCTGCGACCGTTCGAGAATTTCCGGGTTCACGAAATAGAGGGGCGCACGCACGCGCTTATCCTCGTCTTCCTCGTCTTCCTCGCCCTCCGGCAGTTCCTGCAGGTCTATGACGAGAACCCGCACGGGTTCGCCCACCTGTATCGCCGCAAGGCCGATGCCGGGCGCGGCGTACATGGTTTCCAGCATATCGTCCATCAGACGGCGCAGCTCGTCAGTGACGGCATCGACGGGCTGCGACACCTGCTTCAGGCGGGGATCCGGGGTCTCGACAATAGGAAGAATAGCCATAGCGGCCTATGTAGAAAGCGGCCGCCGCGCCCGCAAGGCTTGGGCGATCGTGCCCTCATCCAGATAGTCCAATTCGCCCCCGACCGGAACGCCATGCGCCAGAGTGGTTACCGACACACCGGCATCCTCTAGCCGTTCGGCAAGATAATGCAGCGTGGTCTGCCCCTCCATCGTGGCGTTCATGGCGAGGACCACTTCACTGACGACGCCGCCGCGAACGCGCGCCAGCAGCGGTTCCACCGACAAATCATCGGGGCCGACGCCCTCCAGCGCGGACAGCCTGCCGCCAAGGACGTGGTAGCGCCCAGCGAACAGGCGCGCGCGATCCATCGCCCACAGGTCCGCCACCTCCTCCACAACGGCCAGCAACGTTTCGTCGCGGCGGTGATCGGTACAGATATGGCAAGGATCGGACGTATCGATATTGCCGCAGATCGAACAGGTGGACATGCGCAGATCGACGGCCTGCAACGCCGCCTGCAAGGGCTTCAACGCAGTCTCTCGCCTTTTCAGCAGGTGCAGGACCGCCCGCCGGGCCGACCGGGGGCCAAGCCCGGGGAGACGCGAGAGAGCCTGGGTCAGCGCTTCGATTTCAGGAGATGACATGATGTACATTTAGGGCGGGACGCAAAGTGAACAAGCGCGCCAATTGAAGCGGCCGTTCTGATGCCCGGCGGGCAAGGCATCGGCAGGCCCGCCCGCCCGCGACAAAGGTTGCGCAACAGTCACCGGCGGCGTAGCCCGCGCGCATGCGCCTCGCCTTTATGGGAACCCCTCCTTTCGCCGCGACCGCCCTGCGGCAGCTGCACGCGGCGGGGCATGACATCGCCGCCGTTTACACACAGCCGCCCCGCGCCGCGCGGCGCGGAAAGAAGGTGCAGCGTTCTGCCGTGCATGAACTGGCGCAGGAACTGGACTTGCTGGTGCGCCATCCCGAGTCCCTGAAGGGGGCGGCGGAGCAGGCCGCCTTTGCAGGGCTGGATCTGGATGTGGCCATCGTCGCTGCCTATGGCCTGATCCTGCCGCAGGCGATCCTCGACGCCCCCCGCCACGGCTGTATCAACATACACGCATCTCTATTGCCGCGCTGGCGCGGTGCGGCGCCGGTGCAGCGCGCCATTCTGGATGGCGACAGGGTGACGGGCGTGACCATCATGCAGATGGATGCGGGGCTGGACACTGGGGCGATGCTGTTGACGCGGCAGGTGGAAATCGCGGGAAAGACGGCAGGGATGCTGACAGACGAGCTGGCCCTCGTCGGGGCCGAGCTGACAGTCGAGGCGCTTGGCGATCTTGCCGCGCTGCGTGCCGAACCGCAGCCGCACGAGGGCGCGACATATGCGCGAAAGATCGACAAGGCGGAAGCCGAGCTGGACTTCACGCGCGATGCCGTGGACGTGGAGCGCACCGTGAGGGCGTTCAATCCCGCCCCCGGCGCCTGGTTCCTCGCCAATGGCGAACGGATCAAGGTGCTGGAGGCCGCAGTGGTTGCCGACCGCGGTGCAGCAGGTACGGTTCTGGACGAGGGACGTGTCATCGCCTGTGGCACCGATGCCCTGCGGCTGCGCCTAGTGCAGCGGCCGGGGAAACGCCCCGTCGGCATAAAGGATTTCCTGAACGGCTTTGCCATGCCCGCGCGTATCGATCCGTGCCCCGCTACCGCCTGACAATTGAATATGACGGGCGCCCGTTCATGGGCTGGCAGCGGCAGGCCCATGGCGCGACCGTGCAGGCGGCGATCGAGGATGCCTTTGGAGAGTTTGCGGGTGAGACGCCGACACTGTTCGGCTGTGGCCGCACCGATTCAGGCGTCCATGCGCTGGGTCAGGTCGCCCATGTCGATCTGCAGCGCGACTTCACGCCGTTCCGCCTGTCAGAGGCGCTGAATGCAAAGCTGCGCCCGCATCCCATCGCGATTCTGGAGTGCGCCCAGGTTCCAGAGGATTTTCATGCGCGGTTCGATTGCAGGGCCCGCGCCTATCGCTACGTCATCCGCAATCGCCGTGCGCCGCTGACGCTGACCACCGGGCGCGAATGGCGCGTGCCGCAACAGCTAAACGAGGCCGCCATGCACGCCGCCAGCCAGCATCTGATCGGCAAACATGATTTCACCACCTTTCGCGCGGCACAGTGCCAAGCGAAAAGCCCCATCAAGACCATGTCGCATCTGGCCGTGCGAAGAGAGGGCGACCGAATCATCGTCGATGCGGAGGCGCCAAGTTTCCTGCACCACCAGATTCGATCAATCACCGGCTGCCTTGCCATGGTGGGCGACGGCCGCTGGACGCCGGAGGACATGAAGCAGGCGCTGCTTGCTCGCGACCGGTCCCGGCTAGGGCTTAACGCACCTCCGGATGGACTTTATTTCGTATGCGCAACATATTGAGAAAAGTGTCGGTTTCCTTGACAGATTTGTAATTGGTTTCATGAGAGGTTAAACGGCACGGGAATAAATCTTAACGGTTCCGAACGCTTATACAGATTGGCTTAATTCTTGCTTCGATTCGGCGAATTCTGAGGGACATTGATGCATAGCGATCCACAGCACGGATCCACCCGAATTGGGGCGGGAAGGCAGAGACCATGGTGATGCGAAAACGGCAGCCGCGAAATTTCTTTCCCGGCAATGCCCTCCTGCTGTGGCTGGGCGTCGGGATCTTCGTCATCGGCGGCATCTTCATTTATTTTTACGGTTCCCTTAGGGCGAGCAACCTTTCGCCGGTATCCAGCCCGGCAGCCGCATCAACGACGTCCACATCGAGTACCGTCCCCCGCGAAACGGCAAATTCGCTGCGGGAGCTGGGCATCGATGCGGAAGCCAGCAATTTGTCGCCCGAAGCGCAAAGCGCCATAGCCCGCGCGCATCAGGCCGCCCTGGCGGCCGGGCGAACGGAAACGGGCGCCGACACCTCTCAGCAGGGTCAGGACGCCGCACCAGCCGCCACAGGCGACGGCGGCGAAAATCCTGTCAGCGTTCCGGGCGAGGAAGCGGGCAATGATGCCGAGCCTGCATCGTCCGCACCTGTCGAAGTGCCGGAAATGTAGCGAAAGCCGGTCCTGCGATCAGGTTGAGCAGGGCGGTGGATTATAGGCGGCGCAGCGACTCTTCCAGCATGATCATCTGCCATAAGGTGCGGCTGTGTTCAGCCTTTCCGCTGCGATGATCCGCGGCAAGCTTTGAGAAGTTTTGCATGTCGAACCAGCCGCTGTCCGCGACCCGCGATGAACGGCTGAGCGATGCGACCCGGTCCGCCAGGGCGCCGCGAAACCAGCGTTCGATGGGGACGACGAAGCCCATTTTCTTTCGATAGAGAATATCGTCCGGCAGGTGCCGTTTGAGGCTGCGCTTCATCAGCCATTTGCCTTCGCCGCCTTGCAGACGCTTTGAAGGGGGCAGGCCCGCGATCCATTCGACCAGTTCGTGATCCAGCAGCGGCTCGCGCGCCTCAAGCCCCACAGACATGGAGGTTCTGTCCACCTTCGTCAGTATGTCGCCGGGCAGATAGTGGCGGATGTCGGTATATTGCGCCGCCCCCAGCGCGCTCGATGCCGGCGCCGCGGCAAAGGTATCCGCATAAAGATGCCGCGCCTCGTACCCACCCAGCGATGATTTCAGGCGGTCCGAGAATAAGGAGGCACGCGCATTGTCCGAGGTGACGGAGACGGCGTGATAATATGCCTCCCCCGGTGCCATGGCGAGCGCCTCCAATGTGGTTTTGGCGCGCAGGAAACGCGGCGCGCCATCCAGCTTTGGATAGGCGCGGCCCATGGCGCCAAAGACGCTGCGCCGCAGCCCGGCTGGCAGCACGCCACGGATTTTCTGCTCGTTCATGAACAGGCGGTAACGGCGATAGCCGGCCATCGCCTCGTCGGCGCCGTCGCCGGACAAAGCCACCTTCACATGTTCGCGCGCCAGTTCGCACACGCGGTATGTGGGAACCGCGCTTGCATCCGCGAAGGGTTCGTCAAAGGCGCGGCCCAGGGTCTCGATCAGGCCGTAATCATCGGCGGTGACGGTCCGCGTGTGATGTTCCGTCGCGTAACGCCTGGCAACCCCCGCCGCATGCGATGTCTCGTCAAAGCCGCCCTCGTCGAAACCGATGGACAGGCTTCTGATCTGACGTTCGGAAATGCCCGCCATCAGGGCAACGACCGCCGATGAATCGACGCCGCCGGACAGAAAGGCCGCCACTTCGACGTCGGCGACCATCCGGCTACCTACGGCGACCTCCAGCCGCTGAATGAGTTCATCGGCGAGACGCGCCGAGGATCCGCGGTGTTTCGGGCGAAACTCCAGATCCCAATAGCGGACGGGCGTAGGGGCATCCATGCCCTGCTTCAGCGTCACATGATGTGCTGGCGGCAGCTTCGTGACCGACTTCAGGATGCTCTTGTCGTCGGGGACATATCCATAGGCAAAATAGTCCTCGACCGCGCGCGGATCGATGTCGGTGGGCAAGTTGGGATAGGCCAGCAGCGCCTTCATCTCGCTGCCGAACAAGGTGCGCCCGTCCGCCAGATGCGCCATGTAGAGCGGCTTTACCCCGAAACGGTCGCGTGCCAGGAACAGCGACCGTTCGGCCTCGTCCCATATGGCAAAGGCGAACATGCCGCGCAGGCGCGGCAGCATGTCCGGTCCCCAGGCGCGATATGCCTCGATCAGCACTTCGGTATCGCTGTCATAGCGAAACTGGTGCCCCGCCGCCTCCAGCGTCGCCTTCAGTTCCCGGAAATTATAGATCTCTCCGTTAAAGACGATCTGGAAGCGGGCGTCCATGCTGGGCATGGGCTGCGTTGCATGCGTCAGATCGATGATGGAAAGTCGCCGGTGACCGAGCGCGATGCCCGGCTTGCTCCACGTCCCGCGCCCGTCTGGCCCGCGATGTTCCAGCGCGTCCGTCATGGCGTCCAGAACCTGCGGCGGCAGGGTGCGCCGGTCCCGGCGGTCGAAGGCGCCTGCAATGCCGCACATCAGCCGGTAATCGCCGCCTGGTCGATGACGCTGTCCGGGACACCCATGGCGGTGACGAAATCCGCAATGGCGTCCTGCCCTCGATCCGACGCGTCGGTTCGCTCCGTGGAAACAACCAACGTCGCCACTCGGCCCGGTCCGCCGAAGAGCCGCGTTTTCAGCAGGGCAAGTTTCGCCGCATAGTCGCTGCCCATCAATTCGTCCCCGATCAGATAATATTGCCAGACGTCGCGAATCCAGGGGCGCCGTTGCAATTGCACACCACGGCCGCCGGGGGGATTGGCGATGTCGCGGCTCCAGCTCCAGTCGCCATCCGGTTCGATCAGACCATTGCCATAGACGATCATTTCGTGATCCGGGCCCTGGCTGTCATAGATCGCGATGTAAAGGTCGACCCGGCGTCCCTCCCCATCGGCATAGCTTTGCCACGCCTGCGCATCCGAATTGTCATAGAGCGGGGTCCAGTCTGAACCATTGCGCGCTACCTTGGTCCAGCCAGGCACCTCCGGCATGTCGACGCGCGCGACGATATCGTCCGTGCCCCCCTCTACCACTACCATGCTGTAAACGGGTGCCGCAGCGATAGCGACGAGGCCTGCAATTGCCGCAATCATGAATGCGGGCGGGGCCGGGACACGCGGCGCCACACGCTGCAGGCGGGCGGGATCGAAGGCCGGATCGTCGACCGGCCGGTCGAAGAAGAACCAGCCCACCCCCAGCACGACCGCCATGACGATGGCGAAGAAGAACCAGCCATAGACGACGTGATCGACGCCCTTCGCAAAGGCCGGGGTGGTCAGATGGGCGATATAGATGGTGCCCCACGCACGAATGCCATTGGCGATGATCGCCAGCGCCACCGCACAGACCACGCAGGCAATGCGCCGAAACGTGCTCTTGAAGCATAGATGCGCGACCAGCGTGGCGAACGCCACCATGGCGACCAGAAAACGGACGCCGGAGCACGCCTCCGCCACTTCAAAGGCGCCAGTCGGGATCTGGATAAAGACGCCGTCGATGAATGCCGGCACCTCGAACAGGTCGAGCAAGAAAATGCTCATTTCCGCAGTGATCATCTGCAGAAACGGGACAAGCTGATCACCGAAGGGGATCATGAAGATCGCGTAGAATAGCGGGAACAGAAGGCCGCGCGCGACTGTCAGGCCCAGCACCAGCGGCACGCTGACCATCAGCATGCCGACGAGCGCCGTGTGACGCACGAGCGCCACGCCCGCGACCTCGCCCAGCAGCCAGCCGACACCGCCCAGCAGCAACAGGGCCGCAGCGGGCAGGAACGGGCGCGGCGTCAGCGCGGCCACTTCCCTGCGGCGCTGCCATACCAGATAGGCGATGATGGGAGGCACCAGCAGGCAGTGCTGATAGATGGAATTATTCCACCATGCGTCGAAAATGCCGAGCGCGTCGCGCCAGAACAAGGCGAGGATGGCAAGCACCAGGCCGCCCCAGACCGTCAGCGACAGACGCCAGGCAGGGGATTGCGACACGAGAGGTGTCGCATGCGCGCTATCGATGGCCGTTGCCTCATTCATGATCAGGCGCTCCTCAGCTTACCTTGTGCCGCTCTATGATCGCATCGAGCCGCTGCATCTGGTGCGGCCAGCTATATTCGGCCACCATGCGTGAGCGCGCTGCGGCGCCCAGATCACGCCGGCGCACCTCATCCTGCATCAATTCTATCAGTTGCGCGGCGAAATCCTCCGCGCTGTCGGCGATGCACAGGTCCCTTCCCGGTTCCGCGTGAATACCGGAAAATGCGTGCTGTGTCGCGACAACAGGGCGTCCCATGGCCATGGCCTCAAGAACCTTGTTCTGAACGCCGCGCGCGATACGAATTGGCGCAACGGCAATATCGGCGGCGGCAACATAGGGCCGCACGTCTGGCACGCGCCCGGTAACGCTGATGCCCTCACGCTTACCCAAGGCCTTTACCTCTTTTGACGGAGAGGAACCTACCACCCAGAATTCGGCCTTCGGCAGTGTCTTGCGTACCCGCGGCAGAATATCCTTCGCCATCCAGATGGCGGCATCGATATTGGGCTTATAGTCCATCGCGCCCGTCAGGACGAATGCAGGCTGCCCCGGCGTCATCGGCGTGAAATCCGCATCGGCGCTGAAATAATCCAGATCGACGCCATTGTTCAGCGGATAGACGGTATGGGCGTATGAGCCCGCATAGGATTTGAAGAGCGCAGCCTCCGCCTCGGAAACGAACAGGCTGGCATCGACATTACGCGCGACGTTCTTTTCGAACTGCGCCAGCAGCTTTGCCTCTCGCGCATAGATCTTTGACTTGGGCCAGGACGACTGCCGGGAATATTGGCGAAACTTGTCGGAATCGATGTCGACGAAATCCATCACGATCAGGCGTCGACGCGTGGTGTGCTTCAGGACATAGGGAGCCATCTGCCCCGAAAACAGAAACACATGATCGACGCCGCCCCGGTCGAGCAGAGCGCGCACGAAGCGGTGCATTTCCCTGTCCTCCCACATGGCGATGGAGAGCGGCTTTGCCGAAGCAAGCCCGCCGAGCAAACGCGACGCGCGCGCCCTGCCCGTCGCAACGTCGAGCAGGCACACATCCTTGCAGATGGATCGCAGAAAGGGCTCGTGCTGGCGGTCGGCGGGATCATCCACGAACGCGCCCAGATGCACGTCAAATCGTTCCGTCAGATGCTTCAGGATGTTCCACGACCGGATTTTATCGCCCTTGTCAGGCGGATAGGGGATCCGGTGCGATAGAAACAGAAGTTCGGGCTTGGCCATCAGCCGAGATTTTTCGCGATGAAAGGCCCGACGCCATTGGCAACCCACAGCGGCAGACGCTGCCACATATCAGTCATCATCTTGAATTTCGGGCTGTTAGGATTGAGGTCGGGCATCGTCGCCCCCTCGCCCAGGCGATATTCATAAACAAGCGGCTGCGGCTCGAATCCCCAATTCTTCTTGTAGGAATAGGGGCCGGTGCCGACCTTCGAGCGGCCGAAATCAAATGAGGTGCAGCCGCGCTCCCGCGCATGCTCCATCAGCATCCAATACATATGCTCGTTCGCGCGCAGCGCCCGCGCGGCAAAGACACCGCCGCCCCAATAGGGATAGACCGTTCCGTCATGATAGAAAGAGAGGACGGAAGCGACCGGCTCTCCATCCTTTCGCACCGTCAGAATATCGGCATCCTCGCCAAAACGGGACAGCATCCCCCGGAATAGAGCGCGGGGGAACACCGGGGTTCCCAAATTGCGAACGCTGGTGGCGTAGATGCGGTAATGTTCATCAAGGGCAGCCGCATCACGCCCGATCGCGACTTCAAGACCAAGCTTCAGGGATTTACGAACTTCCGCCCGCTGTTTCCGGGGAATCGCCTTCAGGTTTTCTTCGCTATCCCGATCAAGATTGCGGACGAAGGCGGCATAGGTGGTGGCTTTTTCCTGCCATTGCGGATGGATACGCCCCGGCCCGCGATATTCCAGTACGGCGATGCCGGCGCGGCGGGCAATGTCCCACGCCGCGTCATCCAGCGCGGTGAGCGCCGCTTCGTCGTCAAACAAGGGCCCGCCCTCGACCGCGAAACCGCTGGACACCAGGCTTTTGCCAAACAGAAGAGATCGAATTTCCGTCAGCGGCAGAATACCGACGGGCTGGTCGCCCCTCAGCGCCACCAGATTATGCGTGCGGTGTCCGCAGGCCGCGGAGACAGCATCGCCCCATGCCCGGCGGTGGAACGGCTTGCTGCCTTTCGCACGCGCAAGATACGCGTCATAGGCCGCATCATCGGTGACGATGCGAAGGTCACTTCCCCCAAGTGCGTTCATGCGACCAGCCGCTCCTGCTCCGGCAGAAAGACACGGTCCATGCGGTCCCAGCGAAAGCGCTTCAGCAGCTTTTCAAGCTTCGCCTGCATGACAGACAGGTTGGTATAATGCCGCACACGCGATTTCAGCGGTGCGTTCGGAATGCGCGGCTGGCCCGGGTCGATTTCCCACGGGTGGAAGTAAAACAAGGTGGGCTGTTTCTCGACACGATTGACGCGATCGATCGCCCAGGTGGAAAATTTATAGGGCAGCAGGCGAAAGAATCCGCCGCCGCCACAGGCCATGCGACGTCCCATATATTCGACCGTCGTCACCGGCACCTCGATCATGTCGCTGCCCGTGACGGGCCGGTGGGGGAAGCGCGGCGCCTCTGGCCAGCCATAATGATCGGACTGGATGGGCGCGACACTGGACGAGTAACGATAGCCCTCCTCCGCCAGCACCTCCAGCGCCCAGGCATTGTCGCGGCCGATGGAAAAACTGGGCGCGCGATAGCCGGTCACGGCAACACCTGCCGCATCCTCGATCAGCCGCTTCGCCTTTCTGAGGTCGGCGCGAAATTCGTCAGCTGTGAAGCTGTGCACACGATCATGCTGATAGCCATGGCTGGCGATCTCATGCCCGCGGGCGACAATTTCCTGAATCAAAGCGGGCGAACGTTCCGCCACCCAGCCAAGTGTGAAAAAGGTCGCGAAAACGCCATGTGTCTCGAACATGTCGAGCGAGGCACGCGTATTCGCCTCCACCCGACTGGCATGGGCGGACCAGTCCTCGCGGCGGATCACCCGCTCGAAGGCACCGACCTGGAAGTGTTCTTCCACATCGACGGACATGGCATTGACGATACTCATTCCGCGATTGGATTCCCGGGAACGACCGCGCCCGCCGACAGCCCCTCCAACTGTTCATTCATGTCCGACATCAGCGACAATAGCTGTTTCAAAACCTTGTCATGTGCCTCTGCCTGCCGCTCCAGCCGGTCCAGCCGTTCGGTCGAGGCCGCATCGGACGTGCCGCCGGAATTGCCACCGCTCTGCGGCGCACTGCCGGAGCGGGCGGCCTCTACCTGTCGATGGAAACTGGCGCGGTCGGGCATGGCATTGTCGGCGTCGTAATCGGCGACGACCTCGGTAACCAGGTCGCGGTCGAGTTCGTGCGCTTCTTCCAGCGCGGCGAACAAAAGCACGCGCGACATGATATTGTTGATGCGGCGCGGCACGCCGCCCGACGCCTCGTAGAGCGCATCATAGGCGGCGCTGGTAATGGCGGGGTCGCCGGCCCAGCCACAGCGCGCCAGACGGCTTTCAATATAGGAATCGACCTCCTCCCGGCTCATCGGTTCCAGATGATGGGACGCGATGATGCGCTGCCGCAGCTGTTCCAGATTGGGGGCGGTCGACAGCCGTGCGCGAAACTCCGGCTGGCCCAGCAGAACCGTCTGCAGAAGGGGGGTGCCGCCCTCCTGGAAATTCGACAGCATGCGCAGCTCTTCCAATGCCGCGAACGGCAGGTTCTGCGCCTCGTCGACGATCAGGACGACGCGCTTGCCCTCACGCTGCTTGGAGCGAAAGAACTGCTCCAGCTGGTTCAGAAGATAGGCCTTGTCCTCTGACCGGGGTTCCATGCCAAAGGCGTCGACCGCCAGACGCAACAGATCCTCGCCATTGATCATCGACGTGACGATATTGCCAATGACGATGCCCTTGCCCGCATTCTGCTGCAGAACGCGCGCCACCAGCGTCGTCTTTCCGGCGCCAATGTCACCTGTGACGATGATGAACCCCTCACCCTGGGCAAGGCCGTAGGTTAGATAGGCCATCGCCTTGTGGTGGGTACGCGTATCGACATAGAAATCGGGATCAGGCGTTAACTGAAACGGCTTGCCGTTAAGGTTGAAAAAGTCCGTATACATGCCGCATTCCTTCGCCCCTCACATTCAGAACCTGTAATTGATTCCGACAGAGGCATTGTAATTACTATCATTATTCCCGAACCCGCCGCTCGACAGGCGGAATGTGGCGTTGCCGCGCGCGATCAGGGAAAGCGACTGGCCGAGATCCTTTGAATAAGAGACTGTGCCGCCCAACAGATTGTCGCTGCGGCCATTGCTTAGCGCGAATTCAGAGCGGGTGTAGGTAAGGCCGCCCTGCACCGATTCCTCGTCCGACAAATCATAACCCGCGAAGATACGCGCACCATAATTGTCATCACTGCCGCCAAAGCCCTGCATCGTCACGTCTTCTTCGCCCGCCACCTGCAATTGCTGCAAATCGACATATCCGCGGGAATAATAGAATAGCGACCCGCGCAGAAACAGGCGCTCCCCCGTGCGGTCGATGGACAGCTCGCCCCGGCGGCTTCGGAAGGTGGCGGGCAGCACAGCCTGCGTCGCATCGAAGACACAGCCGCCGGTGATCGGATCGACGCCCAGGATGCACTGGTTGACCGGCTGCTGAGAATTGATGTTCGTGACGTTGACGAGTTGGCCGTCAATGCTTTGCGTCAACAGCCGTCCAAAGCTGGAAAGACCCTGATTGAAACGCCCGCTGACAACCGTCCGTGGCCCCAATTGGTAGTTCAGGAAAGCATTGAAATTGGGATCGCCATAGCGATAGCCGCCCTCGAAACTGAGCTCCATTCGCGAATTCGGCACGTAGCGGAAACCGGCGGTTCCAAACGGCCCCGTCCTTTCGAACGCAGTGCGTCTCGGCTCGGCGGGATCGGCGACGAACTCGCCATCCTCCCCGACGACTGGCAAGCCTGTGTCCGGGTCGAACAGGATCGACTGCTGCGTATTGCTGATATCCTCGTAGCCGCCCTGGAAGGTCAGGCTGAGCTTACGGTCCACCTGATAGGTGGCGAGCGCGCTGCCGCTATAGGCGGTGTATCTTTGATCGAGCTGCTCGATGTCTTCGTGCATCCAGCTGCCGAGCGCGCGGATGCCCAGCTTGTGCCGTCCCGGCGTGCTGCCGATGCTGCCATTGGCGCTTTGCGAAACGGAGTCGGTCAGGCCGCGCGCCGCGTTGGTCCGGCCGTCGAGACCGATATTGCCGGGAAGGATGGCACGGCCATCGATGCCATCGACGGTGGTGTATCCCAGCCGATAACTGGCCGCCAGATCATAGTCGCTGCCGAACTGTTCGATCAGGCTTGGCTCGATATAGCCGGCATAGGCCTGCACGCGATTGCCGTTCGATGCGTCCGGATCACCGCCGACGAAGCCGCGCAGGTCACGGTCATATTGCTGGGCTGTGCCGCCCACGGTCAGAAAGACGTGATCGTCCAGCACTTCGCCGATGATGTTGGCATTGCCGTTGACGCGGTAATTGCGATTGATATCGCCGAATTCCTCGAAACGGCGAGCCACTACAGCATTCAGGGAGCCGTTGACGCGGCGGGTCTGAATGTCCGCGTTGCCCCCGACGCTGGTCTCGATCCAGCCCGCGGTGCCGGATCCGAGATTATTGTTGGTGCTGATCACCTGCCGCACCTGTCCAAAGCCGCTAAGATCCACCTCCGCATGAAGCGGCGATGCGGCGAGCACGAGAACGGCCCCGATGGCGGTGGAGGTGCGCATACCTGTCAGGTTCCGTATCCATAATAGGTGCCGAAGCGGCGACCGATACCGGCATAACGGGCCTTGTTCAAAAGCAGCGAGACGTTGTCGCACACGGACATCATCTGCAAACCGTCACGCAATTCCGCGTCGCGCGTCGTTTCCGCCTCTACCACGAACAGTACCTGGCCCACGTGAAGCGCAAGCACCGATGCCGCGGAGGATGCGAGGCACGGCGGCGAATCGAAAATCACGATACGGTCGGAATAGCGGCGCGCGATCTCGTCGATCATGCCGCCCATACGCTCGGATGCGAGAAGCTCCGTCGTCAGATTATGCTGGCGTCCTGCCGGCAGGACCGAGAAATTCTCGATATTCGTCTTGATCAAGCAATCGCTGAGTTCGATTGACGGATCGGCAACCACGTCGATCAGGCCCTTGCCGCCCTCCAGCCCAAGCGTTGAGAGAATCTCGGGCTTGGCGAAATCCGCGTCGACCAGAAGAACCGTCAAATCGCGTTCCGACGCGATGGATAGGGCGAGATTGGTCGCGCAGAACGTCTTGCCCTCATTCGGCTGCGAAGAGCAGACAAGGATCAAATTGCCGTTTTCAATGTGGCGGTCGCCCTCCGCCATGGCATTGATCAGCAGCTGCCGCTTGACGATGCGGAATTCCTCCGCCGTCGCCGTGGCCGGGCTGTCTGGAACGACATAGCCCAAATCGCGCAGCGCTGCGAGGTCGATATGCCCCTGACGACTGGTCTTCGGCTCTTCCTCGACCGCGTCCATGACGGGCGGCGCGCCGGCGGGCAGATCCGCATGCTCCGTTTCCGCGACGCCGCGGGAGTCCACCCGGGAGTCGACACCAGGCTGCCGGGACAATGGTTGGCTTTCACGCGATACTATCGGCGTAGAAGGCCCGCCGCCCAACTCCGCAGCGGCTCTTTCCAGCAGGGAAGCACGCCGCTTTTTCTTGTCATCATCTTCGCTCATGGCGATTCCTAAATCAGTTCATAGAGCAGCAGGGCACCGTAAATCGCCGCCAATCCAAGGGAAAGGACGGTGAAACCGGCAAGCCGCAGGCGATTTTGTGCACGGTCCTGTTCGCTGACGATCTCGCTGACAGAGCCGAGAACGGCAACGTCATACTGACCCTCCAGCTGACCTGCGGTTACGAAGCTTGCTCTCAGCTGGCTCGCCAGGAAGGCGAGGGCTAGGCCTGCGCCGACCGCCACGATGAACACCACCGAAAGCAGCAACGGACGATTGGGAGCCACCGGCTGGCGCGGCTGCGATGGCGGATCCACAACGCTGAAGCGGACCTGCTGCGTCTGCGTCTGCACGTCGGATTGCAGGCGAATTTCCTCGCGGCTGCGCAACAGCGCTTCGTATTGGCTCCGAAGCACGCCATAATCGCGATTGAGCTTCGACTGCTCTGCCGCGATGCCCGGCTGCTCCTGTTGCTTGGTTTCCAGGTCATTGATGGCAGAACGCAGCCGGTTCGCGCGGGCAGACAAGGCCGCGACGGCGGACTGCTGGGTAAAGACCATCGAGCGAAGGTTCACGTAAACCGGGTTCGATGCAGCGGCGCTCCTATTGCCGCCTTCTCTCGCCAATTCAGCTTCTTCCTCGGCCGCCTGCTCTTCCAGCCGGGCCAGTTGACGCTGGGCGAGAATCACGTCCGGATGGGTATCGAGACGACCGCTTGCCCGAAGATCGCTGATTTCCTGTTCCATGGCGTTGGCGCGCTGGCGTGCAGGGGTCTGCATACCCGAACTCATGAAGCGACTGCTACCACTGCCCGGCTGGTCCACGGTTGGCGATGTACCGCCGATTTGTCCGCGCAGCGCTGCAAGACTGCTATTCGCCTGCGCAAGCTCAAGCTCAACGCTTTCCAGTTCAGAGCGCGCCTGGCTGAGCCGCGAGGCGATGTTTCCCTCGCCTGGCAGACGGCCGAGATAGGTTTCCTCAAACTCGGCACGGCGCCTTTCAGCCGCCTCAAGCTCGCGTTCCCGCTGGGCCAGCTGGTCCTCGAAGAACCGGATGGCCTCATTGATATCGTCACGATCCGCGGTGACGTTCTCTTCCATGAAGATTTGCAGCAGATTGTCGACGACGTTGCGCGCAATGTCGGCATTTTCCTGGTCGGTGCGATCCGGGTCGGAGGAACTGTAGGAGATCGTGAACAGATTACCCGACTGACTGCCGACCGTGATGTTGTCCGACAGGGTGGCAATAGCCGCGTCGATCTGGGCCTCGTCCTCCAGCCCGATATCGAGCTCGGTCCGCCGCAGCACTTTTTCGAGGTTCAGCCGGCTCGTCAGGGTCTGACGAACGATGTCGACACCCCTCGCACCGCCCGTGGCCCCCATCTCCCGCTGGATGAGAGAGCTGCTCTCCACCAGGATACGGGCGGAGGAGGCGTAGGTGTCGGGAATCGTCGCAACGAAAGCCCAGCCGCCCAGACACACGATCCACGCCAGGACCAGCGCCAGCCAGCGCTTGCGCCACACCCCGTAAAGTGTGGTCATCAATTCTTCTTGAAGGCTTCTCATCAGGGTTTGGCCGATTCCTATCCGGGGACTTCAGTGCAGACAAAAAAGCCTCTCTTAGAGGAAGCTCTCCGGAATGATGATAACATCGCCAGGCTGAATGGCGACGTTCGCGCTGGTATCGCCATCCTTCAAAAGGCTTTCGATGCGAAGCCTGTATTCATTCTGTTCGCCGGTTTCCGGGTCAATCCGGACCAGACGCGCGCCGTCGCCGTTCGCGAATTCCGTCAGCCCACCGACCTGTACCATGACGTCCAGCAATGTGAGCTTGTTGCGGTACGGAAGCGCGGAGGGGCGAGTCGCCTCTCCCACGATGCGAACCTGCTTTGAGAGAGGACCCTGGAAGCCGGTGACAATCACCTGAACGATGGGATCGGCAATGTACGTTCCCAGCTTCTCTTCGATTTCCGTCGCCAAAGCAGCGGGGGTCTTGCCGGTCACGTTCAGGTCGTCGATCAGCGGCGTCGTAATGCGTCCGTCGGGCCGTACGGTCACGCTGGTGGACAGTTCCGGGTTACGCCACACGAAGATCTGCAACGTGTCGAGCGGGCCGATAACATAATCCTGCGCCGGCTCGGTCTCGTTAACGCTCGACATTTTTGCGGAAGGAAGTTCCGGCAGGCCGGAATTGCTGGCGCCGCACGCCGCAACGGCTGCCGCGCAGGCGCCGGTAAACAAGGTCCGCAAAACGGGCTGAAGGACGAGCTTATTCATTGAGCGATGATCCCTTTTATATCCAACACGTGGCGGTCGTATCACCGCCTTATAACAAGAACGCCTTAACCAGGCATTATTCCGACGTTCTAATATTTGTCGGCGCTTATAAGGAACTCTTTGGGGCATGGGAACGCCCGACGCGGCGATCGGCTAGACAAGCAGTTCCATCGCCGCGGGATGGCCAAGAAACCTTTCCGGACTGGCCGAGCGGCCATAGGCACCGGCCATGAAAATCCCGATCAGGGCGCCGATTTCCGTTTCCGGCAGATCGACCTTATCGCCCAGACGGTCGAGCGGCGTGCACAGGCACCCCACGACATTGACATTCTCAATGCCGGGCGCGGAAAACTTCCCGGCATTCGTGAGCGGATAATTGCGCCGGACGACCGTGCCGAAATTACCGGATGCGGCAAGCTGATGGTGCAGCCCGCCGTCCACGATCAGATATGTCTGCCCGCCGGAAACTTTCCGGTCCACGACCCGCGTAAGATAAACACCTGAATTTCCAACGATATAGCGGCCCAACTCGAGAATGAACCGGGTGTCTCGCAAAATGGCGGGCCGGACATCCAGCGTTTCGCCCAATGCCTGGCCTATGCTGACGATGTCCAAAGGCTCGTCGCCAGGAAAGTAGGGAAGGCCGAAGCCCCCGCCTATGTTGGCGGTGGGCGTGGGACCCGGCGCCTCGGCGGCAAGGTCGGCCACCAGCGCAACCGTTTGCCGCTGCGCCTCTATAATGGCGTCGGGTTTCAGGTTCTGCGAACCGGCAAAGACGTGGAAGCCGCGGAAATCGACCCCCGCCTGCCCGATTCGCTGCAGCAGCCCAGGCACCTGATCGACATCGATGCCGAATGGCTTTGCGCCGCCGCCCATCCGCATTCCCGATCCCTTCAGGTCAAAGGTCGGGTTGATTCGCAGCGCCGCGCGCAAGGGCGCGCCGACGCGCTCCGCAATGCGGATACCGCGTTCCAGCTCATTCGCCGATTCGATGTTCAGCGTCACGCCGGCGCGAATTGCGGCCTCCAGCTCCCGGTCGCGCTTTCCCGGCCCTGCAAAACTGATATCGGCAACATCGCACCCGCTGGCGAGCGCGATTTCAAGTTCGCCCGCCGAGGCGATGTCCAGCCCATCCACCTGGGCTGCGATATGGTCCACGACCGGCTGATAGGGATTTGCCTTCACCGCATAATGCAGTTCCAAATCCGCAGGCATCGCCGCGCGGAGAGCAGCAATCTGCCGGTCGATCACGGCGCGGTCATAGACGAACAACGGCGTATCGCCCGCACGCTCCACGAGGGCGGAGGCGCGATCCCCCCCGATCAGCAGTTCGCCATCCTCGGCTGCGGAAAACAGACCGGCGATGCGGGGATCGTCATGCATGGCGGGTCAGGTCCTTCTTCAGCGCCGCGCGGTCGATCTTGCCATTGGGCGAACGCGGCAGCTGCGCTTCCCACAGCAGAACTTTAGGTTGCATGAAGGCAGGCAGCGTCTTCGCCAGCGCCTGCCGAAACGCCTCCTCATTCTTGTCGCCGGAGGGAACCACATAAAGGAGGATCGCCTGCCCCAGACGCTCATCCGCTATGCCAAAGGCCGCCGCCTCCGATATGAAGCCTGTCGCCTGCGCCGCCTCCTCGATTTCACCGGGACTGACGCGGTTGCCGCTGGTCTTGATCATGTCGTCGGCGCGCGCTTCGAAATAGAGGAGGCCGTCAGTGCCCCGCCTCATGCGGTCGCCGGACCACACCGCCTTGCCGCCATAGCGGGAGAAGGACGGCGCCGGACGAAAGCGTTGCGCCGTCCGCTCCTCATCCTGCCAATAGCCCTGCGCCACCAGTGGACCGCAATGGACAAGCTCACCCGCCTCATCCGGCTCGCATTCGGTTCCGTCGGGCCGCAGCACGAACAGCTCCGCATTGGGAATGGCGCGGCCAATGGAGTTCGGCTTTTCAAGCGCCAGCGCGGGGTCGAGATAGGCGGACCGAAACGCCTCCGTCAGGCCGTACATCAGGAACAGTCGTGCGGCGGGGAACCGGGCAGAGAAGGCGCGCGTCAACCGCTCCGGCATGTGCCCGCCTGTATTCGTCAGGGTGCGCACGCTGCCGCCGACGCCGCTCCAGTCCAGTTCATCCAATTGCATCCACAGCGGCGGTATGCCCGGCAACTGCGTGATCCGCTCTCTCTCCACCCAACGCACGACGTCCTTTGGCAGCAGATAATCGAGCAGTACTGCGGTCGCACCCTGCCGGAACGCCGTCAGAACCTGATTGAGGCCGTAATCGAAGCTGATCGGCAAAACGCCGAGGATGCGGTCGCTTTTGTCGGTTCCCAGATAAGCCGCAACGCTTTCCGCCCCCAGGCAAAGGTTCGCGTGGGACAGCATCACGCCCTTGGGCCGTCCGGTGCTGCCCGATGTATAGAGGATCATGGCAAGATCATCCGGCCCGCGCGGGACGGCGGGGACACCTGCGACAGCTGCTGTTGTCAGGGCAGGCCAGTCATCCTCGAACGACAGAATCGTGGCGTCGACCGCGATAGACGCGACGCGGGCGCGGTTGCCCAGCAGCATGATAGCGCCGCTGTCGCGCAGGATATGCTCCGCCTGCGCCTGCTTCAGGGCCGGGTTGATCGGAATTGCGATACCGCCTGCGCGCATGATGGCAAGCAGGCTGACGATGGTTTCCACGGTCTTTGGCGCCCACACACAGGCGCGGTCGCCGGGCCGCAGGTTCCGGGATTGCAGCGCGGCGGCGACGTGCGCCACCTGCTCCTCCAGGTCTCCATAGGAAAGCCGACCGCCCTTTGTGACAAGGGCCTCTTGTGCCAGGTCATGCCCCAGGTGCAGTTCATCGACGCGCATCAGGCGGGCAGCTTCAGCGGAACCGTCGTGCGCCCGCCCGTCAGCTTCGGACGACCCCGGGTGGCGATCTGCAGATTTCCCAGCGTGGCAAAGGCGGCCGTGCCCAGTTCGATTGCGCCCATCCGCCGGTGCGGCCCCAGCGAGCCCAGATTATAGTCCGCGATCCGACTGACCGACCAGTCGAGATCCCTGTCCGCCAGCCATGCCGCAGTGCCGGCCCACAAGGCCGCGAAGGCGCGCGACAGACGCTGCGACGGCTCGACCCACAGACCCGTATCCCATGCGCACCCGGCGGGCGGCACCCATCTGGCGCGAACCTCGTCCTCATCGAATGCCCTGTCGGTCAGCCAGGTTATGCCCACAACAGCCCCTCCTCTCCGCGCAATAAGGGGGGTCATACCCTGTCCGGTGCGCCACGCCCGCGCCTCTGGCCCCACATCCGCGAGCGCTGCCAGTTCTGCGTCCGAGGCTGCGGATACCTCATACCCGCGCGGCATGGCGGGCATGCCGGCACGCGGCACGGCAAGCAGCCGGTATCTGTGCCAGCCAACCGCCTTCCGGCCATTTGTCGCGCGTGCTGCGGCGTAGGAAAGCGTCCCAACACTGCCCAGTCCGTTCATTGCCCTGTCCGCCATCGCCAACGCAGAATTTCCCCAACCCTTTGCCAATGATTGCACCTTCGCGCCCTGACAGTATAAGCCCGGTCCTGTCAAAGAAGCAGTCATGGGAAGAAGATGACAGCCGCACCACAGTCCGCCCTCGGCAAATCGGATGTCGAAGCCGAAGTGCGCGCCGTGTTGCGCGACGTCCTGGCACTGGATGCCAATACGGCCGCTGCCATGAACGCGGACACGCCGCTGTTCGGCGCCCTGCCCGAGCTTGATTCGATGGCGGTCGCCGGGCTGCTGACGGAACTGGAAGACCGGCTGGACATCCTGATCGACGACGATGAAGTCGATGGCGACATGTTCGAAACCTTCGGTTCGCTCTCCGCATTCATCCGGACGAAAGTCGCCGCTTGACGGCAGGCAGGCCAACGTTCCGCTTTCAGCTGGAGCGCGCCGGGTCTTTTGAAATGCCGGTGCTGCGGCGCCACCCGGCGTCACAAGCGCATGCGCCGCTGGTCGTCTTTGCTCAGCCCTTGTTCGAGGAGCATAATCGCGCACGCCGCCTGTTCGCCGACCTTGGCCGTGCGCTGGCCATGCAGGGCCTGACCAGCGCGCTGCCCGACCTGCCCCGCACCGGCGACCATGCCGATTTCGGGCCGTTCGACATGGCCGTGGCCAGGGAATCGCTTGCAGCCTTCGCATCGGCGCAGCCCGAGCCGGTCTGCTTCGTCAGTCTGCGCGGCGGCGCGCTGCTCGTCCCTGCGGCCAGCCGTCATGTCGCGCTGGCCCCCGTCATCGATGGCGGCCGCCTGCTGACCGACCTGATACGGGCGCAATCCGTCGCAACGAAAGAGGCCGGAGGCGGCGGATTTCGCCGCAGCGACGCAGACGCGCAATGGGCACAGGGACGCCATGTGCATCTGGCGGGCTATGATGTTTCTGCCGCGACGGCTTCGGAATTGTCTCGTCCGCCTGCGAACCGACCGTCCCTGACGCTTTCTATTGGCAGGGACGCAGACCTGTCGGGGCCGCCCGTATGGCGACAGGCCGATCCCGAAGCAACGCAGCATCTGGCCGAGGAAGCCGCCTCCCGCATCGCGAAGTGGCTTGCCGGATGACCCCTATCGACTTCCCCTGCGCGGGCGAGACCCTGTTCGGCACACTGCACGAGGGGGTACACTCAAATGGGCTGATCATCGTGACGGGCGGCACGCAAGTGCGCGCCGGGCCTCAGCGGCTGTTTGCCAGGCTGGGTCAAGATCTGTCCGCATCGGGGTTCCCGGTCCTGCGCTTTGACCGGCGCGGCGTCGGCGACAGCGGCGGCGGCGACCCAGGCTTTCTGGCCTCGTCGCAAGATATAGAGGCCGCGGCGACCGCCCTGCGGCAGCGGCAGCCGAGTGTTTCGCGCATTTTTGGGCTCGGTCTTTGCGATGGCGCCACCGCCCTCACGCTCTCGCCGGGACCGGTCGCCGAATTGATCCTGCTGAACCCGTGGATCATCGACGAGGAAGGGCCGCCCCCTGCGGCGGCAGTTACCGCCCATTACCGGCGCCGCCTTCTTCAGCCCGCCGCATGGCGCCGCATCATTACGGGTCGTGCCAACCCCTTGGCAGCGCTGAAGGGACTTTTTAATGCAGCCGCCCCCTCCTCCGCCGGGGATCTGGAGCTTCGCGTGGTCGCGGCGCTTTCAGCGCATGCAACGCCCGCATACCTGTTGCTGTCCTCTCGTGATCGAACAGCTGACGTATTTCGGCCCGTCGCGAAGCGCTTGTCCGCGCGTTTTGCGACAATCAACCAGATAGAGGCGGACCACGCCTTTTCCCACCCTGACAGCTATGCTGCCCTGCTGTCGGCGGTCGCCAATATTCTTTTCGATGTCGGACGCGATTAGAGTTTCTCAGCGTCCTTTTTCGGCTCCGCCATCTGGCGGTGCATTTGGGCGAGGATATTGTCAGGCAGGATGTTGGAAAACAGCGACTGAACCTTGTTCATGAAACTGCCCGCGACCACACCCGCTTCACCCGCCATCATGGCGCGATAGCCGTCCGCCGCGACGTCGGTGGGATCGTCCTTTTTCTCGTCCTGTCCGACAGACGTATCCAGCATGTCCGCGCGTTCGAAAAATTCGGTGTCGGTCGGTCCCGGCATCAGACAGGTCACAGTGACCCCGCTATCCTTCAGCTCGTTTCTCAGACCTTGGGCAAAGCTGTCCACAAACGCCTTCGATGCATTGTAGACGAGGTTGAAGGATCCCGGAATGTCATCGGCTATGGACCCCGTGATGAGAATACGCCCTTCGCCGCGGGCGCGCATTCGCCGCCCGACAGCGTGGATCAGGGAGATCGTGCCTGTCACATTCAGGTCGACGACGTCCTTTGCGCGGTGGAAATCCTGGTCCAGAAATGCACCACCCGCGCCGATCCCGGCATTTGCCATCAGCAACGCCACGGGCCGATTGCCTATGCAGTCGAGCAGCTTGTCGACACCTGCCTCTGTCCCCAGATCGGCCCGCACACCCTTCACCTCAACGCCGAAGACACCGAAATCATGTCGGCGATCATTGATCTCGGCTTCATCGGAGGCGATTATCAAATCATAACCGTCGCCTGCGGCGATTTTCGCCAGTTCGTAGCCGATACCGGTTGAGGCACCGGTGATGACGGCGAGTGAGCGGGCTGCCATTAAATGATGTCTCCTAGATTCCGGGTTTCAGAACGACTTTCGTCCACTCATTCTGATTATTCTTGAACTGATCATACCCGCGGGGGGCTTCCTCCAACGGCAAACGATGGCTGATCAGCCAAGTCGTGTCGATTTCCCCGGCCTGAATCTTCTCCATCAGAGGCTGCAGATAGCGTTGCACATGTGTCTGGCCGGTTTTCAGGGTCAGACCCTTTTCCATGAAGGCGCCCAGCGGGAATTTATCGGTCATGCCCCCATAAACACCGGGCATCGACACGCGGCCGCCCTTGCGAACCGCGAGGATCGCCTGCTTCAGTGCCGATGCGCGGTCGGCGCCGATGCCGATTTTCTGCTTGGCGACGTCCATCATATTATCGACGGCGAACCCGTGTGCTTCCATGCCGACGGCGTCGATAACGGCATCGGGACCGATACCGCCCGTCATTTCCATCAGTGCTTCGCGAACGTCGGTGCGGCGGAAATCGATAATGTCCGCACCGATCTGCTTGGCGAGTTGAAGGCGCTGGGGATGATGGTCGATGGAAATGACCCGTTCCGCCCCCATCAGCAGCGCCGATTGAGCGGCAAACAAGCCTACCGGACCACAGCCCCACACAGCGACCGTATCGCCGGGTTCTATGTCGGCATTTTCGGCGCCCATCCATCCCGTCGGCAGGATGTCGGACAGGAACAGGGCCTGATCATCCTCCATGCCGTCGGGCACGACGATCGGCCCAACGTCGGAAAAAGGCACCCGCACATATTCCGCCTGACCACCGGAATAGCCCCCTGTCATATGGGAATAACCGAATATGCCGCACATCGCCTTTCCGTACAGCGTTTCCGACATGTCCTGTTTTTCGGCGGGGTTGGTATTGTCGCAGGCCGAATATTGCTCCTTGTCGCAAAAGAAGCAGCAGCCGCAGGCAATCGTAAACGGCACCACCACCCGCTGGCCTTTTTCCAGCGTGCTCTTGGGGCCGGTCTCCACCACCTCTCCCATGAATTCGTGGCCCAGAATGTCGCCCGATTTCATCGAGGGAATCACACCATCATATAGGTGCAGATCGCTGCCGCAGATCGCGGTCGACGTCACCTTGATGATCGCATCTTTGGGATTGATGATTTCGGGATCCGGAACCGTATCGACGCGAACATCGTGGGTTCCATGCCAAGCTAGTGCGCGCATGGGTTCAGCCTTCCTTTTCGCTTGTATGGGCGGAGGTGGCGATCTCGCCGGTTTCCATCAGCATCTTGAACCGTTTCAGGTCGTGCCGTGCCTGCACCTGGGGTTCGCGGCGAAACAGCTTCGCCGCCATGCGCCCCACCTCCCCGCCCGGTGGCTTCCACGCCACGACCAACTCGACATGGGTGCCGCGATCACCAGGGGCCTCCCTGAACGTTACGCGGCCTTCTGTATCGATGTCGGATCCGTCGACAGAGCGCCACGCGATGATCTCGTTCTCGGTTTCCTCGGCTATGCTCGTCTCAACATCCACGGTGCGACCGCCAGGCGCCGCTATGGTCCAGACGGCGCGATCGGGGCCGGTGGGCCGAACGGACTCAAGATTTTCCATGAATTTCGGCAGATTTTGAAAATCGCGCCAGAAAGCATAGAGTTCGTGACGCGGCCGCGCGATGGTCACTGTCTTGCCGGTAACTGCATAACCGCCAAAGCGACTGCGACGGGCTGTGCGCCCTGGCGCATCGTCGTGGGGATGCCGCATGCGCGCACGCTGGGCGAGGGATGAAGCGCCCGCCAAGCCGCCAGCAATGCCCACAACCGCGCCCAAGGCGATGAGCAGGCCCTTTTGGTTTCGAAGGGGAGGTTTTTCCATTTCGCTGCGCTCCTGTCCTGACGGAAGCACAACCCGCGCACCCTCCGCAGAGTTCCCGCAGCAACCAAGTAAGCTATGGAATTAACTTAGGTATATATTTCCAAATTGATTAAACCGGCTGCATAAAATCGAGAAGATCATCCAGTTCGACCGCCACCGCCGACGTCACCGAATCTGCAATCGCATAGGGCAGGTAAAGCGTCCGCTGGTGGACAATACCTCCACAGCTATAGACGACATTAGGTACATAGCCTTCGCGCTCAGAGATTGTCGGCGCCACCAGCGGCCGCGCCGTTCTCTTCAAAACCTTGGACGGCGTCTTTTTGTCCAGCAGGGCGGCACCGATGGAATAATTCCTGACTGCGCCAACGCCGTGCAGCAGGACCAGCCAGCCCTCCTCTATCTCGATGGGACAACCGCAATTGCCGATCTGCACGAATTCCCAGTCATATTTCGGCTGTAAGAGCAACTCACCGCCGTTCCACGTGCGTAGATCCTCCGAATAGAGCAGCCACAGATTTTCATTATCCTGCCGGCCGATCATGGCATAACGACCGTCCAGCTTGCGCGGAAACAGACCCATGCCCTTGTTGACGGACGCATCCCCCGCCAGCGGAAACAGGCGAAAGTTCTTAAAATCGCGCGTTTCCATCATTTCCGAACGGATCGCGCGGCCACTATAGGCCGTATAGGTTCCGTAATAGAGCGGTCCGCCCTCGTCCCGCTCGAACTCCAGAAGGCGCAGGTCTTCAAGGCCATTCGACTGTGCGGGCGTGGTCGGGAATATCACCGTGGCGTCGACAGTCGGCGCCTCGTCGCAGGTCAGCATCACATCCTCCAACCCGTCCGGGTCGGCTTCGACATGATTGGCCGCGGCGATCGTGCTGTGGTCGTGCGGTTCGTCGAAGACCATGTCGCCCCCGGCGGTGATGATGCCGGTGCGAAAGCAGATTGAGGAAATATGCCCCTCCCCCACGGCGCGCAGTGACATGACGAAGCGCAAGCCGCCTTCCTCAACCTCCGACTGGTCGGGATGCGCAACGATCGACGGATTGAACAGGGCAGCGGCCTGATAACTATATTCATGACTGAAATAGGCACCGACCAGCAACTGCTCGTCAAAGGTGATCAGCATGTCGTTCAGATAAGGCTCCGCGATATTGCGGTAGCTTTTCAGGAAGAACGCCTGAACGTCGACATGGCGGTCGGCAAATCCGGTCATGACATGGGCGAGCGACCGCTTCACCTCGGCCGCGGGCATGCTGACCACGCGCGAAACGATCCGTTCGATCCTGTTCTTATCAAGCGGATTGTCGTTCCTGGGTTCAACAGCAGGACGAAACGGCCGCAGCACGACCATGGAGGGATCGGGCGTCAGCGATACCGGCAGGCGCCTGACGAAATCGGGCAGATCGGATCCGAAAGCTGTTTCAGGCTGCTTCAAAAGACCGTCCTTTATCTTGGATTTTCATGGCGAACAGGGCCTGCAGCCAGGCGAGCGTCGACTCGGCCCCCGCATTCTCGTTCATTTTTTCAGGGTGCAGGCCATCGTGGCACAGGCCAATGCCGGGCACGATCAGCGGAACGTTGAGCGCGTTGGCGCCGGTAAACCAGTCAAAGGCCTGACGCGCACGCGCCGTCCATATCTGTCGGCGTTCCGGTTCGCTGACGGCCGCCGCCAGGCACGCGTCTACCATCGCCGCGGCCTCGAGCGGCTGCTGGTCGAACCGGGCGGGCGGCGCATGCCTCTTTCCGAAGGAGGCATGCCCGACAGGGTGAAACACGCCATCCTCAATCTGCCAGTTCCACAGCGCCTCCAACGACTGCAGACCGATGGCGGTCGCCTCCGTAATGCCGAACGCCTGCCCGGCGATCAGCGCCGCCTCGCAAAGGCGGGCATTGTCATAGGACAGCTCATCCTCGAACCACTGCCAGTCGGGTTTCGCCGCATCGTGCCAGCGAGTGATCAGGCGCGTCGCCAATTGGCCGGCAATATCCCGCGCCTGCGGCCATTCCGCCGGGGTGCCCCGGATTTTTTCCAGCCCCAGCAGCAAAAATGCCCAGACGCGCGGCGACGATGAACGCGACAGAGGACCGACGGCGCGGATAAAAAGGTCTCCCGCCCAGCGATCGAGATTTGGGGCCGGGGGAAACGCGCACACCCAGCCCAAGGCCCAGACGGAGCGGGCGCCCGCGTCTGCCGCCGGTTCATCGGGCAACCACCGGCGATCATAGGACATGAAGTTGCGGAAAAGCTGCTCGTCCTCCTGAAAGGCATGGTCAAGGAACGCCGCATAAAGACGGGCGTTGCGCTGCTCCGCCGCGGAAAGCGGCCGCAGGGCCGACAGCATCGCCATGGCCATTAGGGCGCGAGCATTGTCGTCGGTACAATAGCCGTGTGCCCGATTTGGCACGTGAAAACGCGCATGCTGAAACACACCCGTATCATCAGAAAGATCAATTAGATGCTGGGAGATCGCGGACAAATCAGACATATCAGCCTTGGTTAACTTATGGACGCGCGCGAATCGTATTTGTGGACTAAGAGAAAGCGGACTTCGCGGCAATGTCCGGCGGAGGTCGATTCACCCGGGGGGATAAAAAGAACAAGTCTTTACGGAGATGGGATGCCCTATGCACGATGTACCCCCTGCTTTCAAAATCCGGCTGATCGGCAATTTCCCTCCCCGCCTTTGTGGCATCGCTACGTTTACGAAAGATGTTTTCGACTCGCTTGCCGCGTTTCCGGATTGCGAGATCGACGTTGCGGCGATGGACGACGGATTCGGCCAATCATATTCTGCGCCTGTCGATTCGATCATTCCGCAAAACGACCCGGAAGCCTATTGCCGCCTGGGTCAGCAGATCGCGCAGGAAGCAGACGTTATCCTGCTACAGCACGAATTCGGGATTTTCGGCGGCGCCGCAGGCGACCTGCTGCTGAACGCTCTTTCGGGACATGACGTGCCGCTCGTCACCACCCTGCATACGGTTCTGGATGCGCCCAATCCCGATCAGGATCGCGTTCTGCGCGCCATCTGCGCCCGCTCCAGCCGCCTGATCGTCATGTCCGTCAGGAGCGCGGACATCCTGGAGAGAATCTACGCGGTCCCCACAGAAAAAATCCGCGTCATCGCCCATGGTGTTCCAGACCGCGCGATCGTCACATCGTCCGTCGCGCGACAGCATATCGGACTGGCTGAGCGCCCCACCCTGCTGACGTTCGGGCTGTTGTCGCCGAACAAGGGACTGGAAACGATGATCGAGGCAATGCCTGCCATCCGTGCCGGACAGCCCGACGTGCAATATATCATCCTGGGGGCGACGCATCCGCATCTGGTCCGGCATGAGGGGGGCGAAGTCTATCGCTCCGGCCTTCAAAAGCGGGTCCGCGAGCTTGATCTGCAAGACACTGTGATTTTCGAGGACCGGTTCGTCGAACTGGACGAGCTTTGCAATTGGCTGACAGCGGCAGATGTCTATGTGACACCCTATCCGAATGTCGAGCAAAGCACGTCCGGCACGCTTGCTTATGCCTATGGGCTTGCCCGTGCGATCATCTCCACACCCTATTGGCATGCGGCGGAGCTGCTCGCTCATCAGCCGAAACAGCTGGTACCTTTCCGCGACAGCGGAGCGATGGCATCCGCCATTCTGAACCTGTTGGACAATGCCGAGGCGCGGCAGGCGGCGGAGCGGGACGCGTGGAAACGCAGCCGACCCTATACCTGGCCCCGCGTTGGGGCGCAGTATTTGCACCTTCTGCGCAAGGTTCACCGCCAGCAGGGTCTTTCCAACGGGCCGGGCACCACGTCGTCCATCGACATAGTGGCATCGTCACTATCCGCCATGCGGTACAGGCTGGCAGATCATTCTGCAGCGAGCCTAGCAGGCTAGCGGACCGGTGGGCTGCGCTCCCGCCTACAGGGAGGGGAGCACCTGGTCCGCTTCCCCCCACCCGGCGAGGGCGGCACCGCCCGCCCGCCCCCTCAGGCGGTCGAACGTCGCGACGGTAAAGACAGCGCCGCTGTCCATCTTCGGCAGTTCCGCCCATGATACCGGGGCGGCCACGGGTGCGTTTTCCCGCGCGCGCACGGCATAGGGCAGGATCGCCGTCGCGCCGCGCTGATTACGCAGCCAGTCGATAAAGATGCGCCCCTTTCGCTTGGCCTTCGACATGGTGGCGGTAAAACGTTCGGGTTCGGCTGCCGCCAGCGCCCGGGAAAAGCGAGAGGCGAAATCCTTCACCGCCGGCCATTCGGCATCGGGCTTCAACGGCACCACAACGTGCACACCTTTGCCACCCGACAACATGGCGAAGCTTTCAAGGCCCGTGTCGGCCAAATGAGCCCGAATATCCAGTGCCGCCTGGCGTACATCCGCGAAATCCAGGCCCTCATCAGGATCCAGGTCGAAAACCATCCGATCGGGCCGCTCAACGTCGTCGACGCGGGCGCCCCAGCCATGAAATTCTATCGTCCCCATCTGAACGCAGGCAAGCAGTCCGGCTTTGTCCTCGACGTACAGATAATCCTCGGTACCGCCGTCCTTTTCCTGAATGGCGACGCCCAGAACATGTTCGCCAAAGCTGCCCGGATCATGCTTTTGGAAGAAGCACTGCTTTGCGCGCCCACCGGGACAGCGTACCAGGCTGATCGGCCGACGTGCCGCCCACGGCAGCATCAAGGGCGCGGCATTGCGATAATAGTCCGCAAGTTCGCCCTTCGTGATCCCGGCATCCGGAAAAATGACGCGGTCCGGGCTGGAGATCGCCACCTCAACGGCTTCCGTGGGCGCAGCGACTGCGCGTTCGGTAACCACCTCTTCCGGCGGCTTGTCCTCGCGCAGCCCAATAAAGCTGGCATGGCGAAGGACGCCCTCACCGGTAAATTCCGCAAAGGCGATTTCGGCAACCAGTTTTGGCGTCGCCCACACAGCACCGCGGGCAGCGGTTTTCGGCACCTCTGCTGGCGGCGTCTTGCGGGACAGGCCGTCCAGCTTGCTCGCCAGTGCAGACATGGTGTCTTCGTCGAAGCCCGTCCCAACCTTGCCGCGATAGACCAGCTTTCCCCCTTCATTCTGCGCCAGCAGAAGGGACGCGAAGTCCCGGCCCTTCTTCGATGAGGGTGAGCGGCCAATGATGACGAATTCCTGCCTGCGGATGCATTTTACCTTCAGCCAGTTGCGCGTCCGCTGGTTGCGATAGGGCGCATCCGCCTTTTTGCAGATGACCCCCTCCAGCCCCTTGGCGCACATGGCATCGAACAATGCCTCCCCCTTGCCAACGACATGGTCAGCATATCGGATTACCTTGTCTCCCGGTGGCAGTAGGGACGCGAGCTTTTGTTTCCGCTCGATGTTGGTGAGGCCGCGCAGATCCTCCCCATCGCTTTCCAGCAGA
Source organism: Pacificimonas sp. ICDLI1SI03 (assembly GCF_054740865.1). NCBI lineage: Bacteria > Pseudomonadati > Pseudomonadota > Alphaproteobacteria > Sphingomonadales > Sphingosinicellaceae > Pacificimonas > Pacificimonas sp. ICDLI1SI03. The sequence goes on along the minus strand of NZ_JBSQAU010000001.1, from coordinate 219,618 downwards.
TCAAAGGCGAAAAGGATCTGTCCCGCTCCCTTATTGTCGAAGGAGGACTGCAAAGCACCGAAATCGGGGCGCCCATCCTTATCCAGAACCGCAATCTCTCCATCGATCAGGACGCTGCCGAACCCGGCGGCAGCAACCGCCTGTGCCACGGCGGGAAAACGCTCGGTCCAATCCTTTCCCGAGCGTGTGAATATCCTTACGTCCTCACCGCGTGCCGCGATCAGAGCGCGATATCCGTCATATTTCATTTCGTGCAGCCAGTCGGATCCAGACGGCACGCTATCGGACAATGTTGCCAGTTGCGGTGCGGAAAAGGCCGGCAGCGCGGCTGTCTTTGCGCCTTTCTTCCGCGTCTTTCGCTGCGATTTTCCGGCGGCGATTTCCTCCATGGTGCGGCCCGTCTCGACGCTGGTCAGATAGGCTTCGGTCAGGCCGCCCGATGCGCCCGCCTCGGCATCGTCTATCTTTCGCAGCAACCAATTGTCGCGCTTCTCGCCTTCCCGGCGCTTCATCCGGATCAGCAGCCATTCGCCCTTCATCCGTTCGCCGTCGAGGCGGAAGTGCAGATGGCCCTCTTCCAGATCCGCAGCGCTTTTGCCCTCAATGGGCTCCCAGGTGCCACGGTCCCACAGCATGACGGTGCCGCCGCCATATTCCGCCTTTGGAATGGTCCCCTCAAAGGTCGCATAGGACAGGGGGTGGTCTTCGGTCTGAACGGCCAGCCGTTTGTCATCAGGATTCAGGCTGGGCCCCTTCGTCACCGCCCAGCTTTTCAGGACACCGTCCTTTTCCAGCCTCAGATCATAATGCAGCCGTGTGGCATCGTGTTTTTGCACCATGAAGGTGCGCCCGCTTCCGGCCCCGCCCTGCCCCTTCGGCTCGGCGGTTTTCTTGAAGTCGCGCTTCGCATTATAATCCGCCAGCAGCGTGGCGGGATCAGGCGGACTTGCGTTTCTTGCTTTGCGCTTTGCCACTCGAAGATCCCTCGACCGATTTCTTCAGCGCCGCCATTAGGTCGACGACATTTCCCCCGGCGGGCGCGTCCGCCTCTTCATCCATTGTGACGGTTCCACCCTTCGATTTCAGCTTGGCGTCGATCAGTTCATGCAAGGCCTCGATATAGCGGTCCTCGAACTTGCCAGCATCGAACGGAACGGTTTTTTTGTCGATCAGCGTGGCCGCCAGCTCGAGCAGTTCCTCGGCAGGCTCGGCATCGCCGACATCGTCGAAATAGGACGCTGCCTTCCTGACCTCATCGGCATATCGCAGGGTTTCGGCGATCATCCCGCGCCCGCAGGGTTTCAGCGCGACGATGGTTTCTCGCCCGCGCATCGCCAACTGTCCCAAACCGACCTTGCCGCTGCTGCTAAGGGCCTCTCGAAGAACGATATAGGCCTCCTCGGCCAGGTCATCTTTTGGAACGACATAATAGGGCTTCTCGTAATACAGTACCGGGATCTCGTGCGCCTCGACGAACTGGGTCAGTTCCAGCGTCTTTCTGCTTTCCAATTTTACCGATTCCAGCTCGTCCTGATTCAGAAGGACGTAGCTGTCCTTTTCATATTCATAGCCCTTGATGATTTCATCGCGGTCTACCGGGCCGATGCCGGGTACGACCTTTTCATACTTGATGCGCTTGCCGCTCGGCTCGTGGATCTGGCGGAACTGTATACTGGCGCCGCTTTTGGTTGCTGGAAACAGCTCGACCGGAATCGAAACGAGCGCCAGTCTGATCTGCCCCGTCCAGCTTGCACGTGCCGCCATGCCAAATTCCTCTAGTTAGAGCAGTCAAGTCGCCACACGGCGAAGTGTTCCATGGCTGAAAATGCCTCCCTGTGTGGGGAGACCGGGACGGTCATGAGCAGCGCTCGACATAACCCAACGTCGGACTGATGCCGGCGTGAAGAGCCATAACTCGACCATCCTCGCCGATTTCGAAACGCAAGGCCGAGGCGCTTCCCTCTGGCCCCCAGACGAGATTCTTTGCGGGCGCCGGATCATATTTGTGTGGCTGTTCACCCAACGGATCGTAGGCGGCGCGCACCTCCTCTTCTGTCGAACCAACCATTATACCCTCTGCCGTGCGAAGCGAGGTTTCGGGGTCGCCGGAGCTGGAGATGCGGGCGACGACTGGCGGGCCGACATCGAATTGCTCGACGATCAGATAGACGCCGGGAACGTTTTCGGCGCTCCAGATACGGCAGCTGTCGGTGTAGCTGCCATCATCGGCGAAGCCCAGGTCGGCGGCGGCACTGCCGGGCGCTTCGCCCAATTGGATGCCGTTCCAACCCATGACCGAGAGCGTATCGTCTGCCCGGGCCGGGGCAGAGGCCGGGGCCGGTTCCGATTCCGGCGGCGGCGCTTCTGCTGTTGCATCTTCCACAGACGCGGTTTCCGGGACCGGGGCCTCTTCGGCGCAGGCGCCGAGTAGGGGGGCCAGGACAAGGGCGGAGAGCAGCAAAAGTGTCTTTTTCATAAGGCGGCAACGCCGCGGCGCGGTTTCGGTGCCATCTACAATGCCTCCATCAGTGCCATGGCGGCGGCTGGATTGCGCTCCTTTGCGGCGCCGATGAAGAACAGGAACACGTCACGGCCGGAGGAGCGGGCCGGTTCGCGGGCCGATTGATAGGCGAGGCCCTGCGGCGCATGGCCATCGGCCCAGCTATGTGCCCGCTGCGCCCATTCCGACAGGGCGGCGTCGGTGTAGCCGGCGGGCTGCTGCGCCTCTGCCCGCATGACCCTCGCATAGACGAAATCCGCCGACAGATCCGCAATCTGCGGATAATCGGGGTGATCGGCGACGACGATGGCGTGGCCCCGGTCGCGCATCAAATCGACGAAGGCGTCGCAGGCGAAACTGTCGTGCCGCACCTCCAGCGCATGGCGGAGGGTACAGCCATCCTGCCGCGCGGGCAGCAGATCGAGAAAGGCGGCGATCTCGTCCGGGTCGAAGCGCTTCGTCGGTGCCAGCTGCCACAGGATCGGCCCCAGCCGATCGCCCAGTTCCACCAGCCCCTGGCCGCAGAATTTCGCCACCGCCTCCCCCGCTTCGGCGAGGTTCTTGCGGTTGGTGGCATAGCGGGACGCCTTTACCGCATAGCGAAATCCATCGGGTGCGGCCGCCGCCCATTTGGCGAAGCTGTCCGGCTTTTGCAGGCGGTAATAGGTGCCGTTGATTTCCAGCCCGGTAAGATGCGCCGCGGCATAGGACAGCTCGTCCTTTTGCCTGAGGTCAGCGGGATAGAAATTGTCCCGCCAAGGGGCATAGGTCCACCCGCCGACACCGATATGAATGGCCATGCCGCGCCTCCCTTCGCCGGACACCGATCGGGGTTCCGGCCGTTAGGCTTAGCATGGACAAGAATCGAGATGGAGGCACCCCCATGACATATGATTTCTGGTACTGGCCCGGGATTCCGGGACGCGGCGAGTTCGTGCGCATCGCGCTGGAGGCCGGCGGCATCGCCTATCGCGAGCGCGGGCGAGAGGAGGACGCCGATGTATGGGCGAAGCGGGACAGCTATTCCCGCACGCCGCCCTTTGCGCCGCCCTGGCTGGATACCGGAGAATTGGTGATCGCGCAGACGGCCAATATACTGATGTTCCTGGGCGAGCGGCACGGACTGGCACCCGACGACGTGAAGGGACGGTTCTGGACCAGCCAATTGATGCTGACCATCATGGACGTGACGGCGGAGGCCCACGACACCCACCACCCGGTCGACGACAGCGCCTATTATGACGATCAGAAGGCGGAGGCAAAGCGTGCCGCCGCCGTGTTTCGCGAACAGCGCATCCCCAAATTCCTGGACCATTTCACCAAGGCTCTGGACGGCGGCGAATTTTTTGGCGGCGACCGGTGGAGCTATGCCGATACGGGGTTCTTTGTTCTGATGAGCGGGCTGAACCACGCCTTTCCCCGGCGCATGGTCGCGCTGAGCGGCGATTATTCGCCCCTGTTTACCCATTGGGACCGCATCGCCGCCCTGCCCGAGCTGAGGGATTATTTCGCCAGCGACCGCTGCCTGCCCTTTGGCGACGGCATATTCCGCTATTATCCCGAACTGGACGGCGAAAGCTGAACCGGACACTGCCCCGAACCGGACAAAGTGCACACTCAGCGCGTGTGTGCGGGCGCGCGTGGGGGTGTGGGCGGGGGTGTGTGCCCGGGCACGTACACGCGTGAGGGCGTGCGGGCTGGGGTGGGCGCAGGGGTGGGGGACGCGTCGGGCGAGCGGGTGTCCGGTTCCGGCGCGGCGGGGGTGCGGAACAGGCCGGACAGGATGGCGGGAAAGCGGCGGCGGGCGCGGCGGGGGGAATCCTGTACGCCATCGATCTGGACATCGGCGAGCGCGCCGAACCGGACAGGGTCCAGATGGCGCAGCAGCCACTGGCCCAGGCGATTGTCGAAGCGGCGGCGTGCCCCGCGCAGCGAACCGGACGCATCATAGACCTGTTCGCTTTGCCCGTTCATCGCCCGGTCCATCAGCGTGTCGAGCAGCGCATGACACGCCTGTGCGCGGGCAGCGTCCCATGCCTCAGCAAACTGTTCGCCGTCCGCACGGCGGCGCAGTTCATAGGCGGAGGAGCGGCCCATGCCGACGGTGCGGCAGGCATCGGCGACGGAGCCGGTTTCGGACAGCGCCTCAATAAAGCGCCGCTGCCGTTCCGGCGTCCAGCCATCGACGCGCGGCGCCGGGGTGGCGGGCGCGAAAGGGGTGCCATCCTCCTGCAGAGGGCGCGCCCGGCGGCCGGTCGTGGGGTTCAGATCCGCGTCGGCATGGTCGTGCGGCGGTTCGGGAGTCTGCGGCGGCGTATCCGCGCCTGCCCGGGCCCTCGCCATTTCCCCGGTCTGTGAGTCTGTCCCTGCCCCGCCCAGCACCAGTGCGCGTTCCTCTGGCGTCAGGTTGAAACGGGCAAAGCGGTCGGGTTCGCCGGGCTGTGCCGCCGGGGTCCTGGGATGAGAGGTCATTGGGATGCTCCCTGTTCGCAACAATCGAAGGAGCCGTACCAGAAGACAGGAAAAATCCTATTTTGCAAGCCGAATGCGGCGGATGGCGGCGGGCCGGGCCGGCGGACCCGGCGCAATCCCGCGCGTCCGCATGGCCCCGACAGAGGCCGCAAAGGATAGGGGCACGACCTGCGGCAGCAAGAAATCATGTGCGCTTTGCCCGCGCCCCGGCGTAAGAGAGTCCGACGCCGTAGGCCCGCACATCTGCCGTGCGCCCGGCGCGGAGGATCAGCACATGGGTAAGGGCGACAATCGCAAGGGCAATAAGGAAGCCAAGAAGCCGAAGAAGGAAAAGGTAAAGACGAACGTCTCCAATCCCTCGACCAAGGGCACCGTGATCAAGGATAAGTAGGAGGACGGCGCCTGCCTGAATTCAGCGGGCGCCGAAAAGCCTTCATCAGGCGGGTGCAGGGGCTCCCCGCACCGAACCCGTAACCGCACAGCCTTCATTCATGGCCAGATGGTTGGCATCGCCCCACCAGTTCTAAAATGAACGTTCATCGTGGCTCCCATGTAAATGGTCGAAATATCTAGCGAACGGCGCAGCAACGGTTCCGCATTGGAAAGATAAACTCGTACCAATAAGGCATCCTATGGCCTCAAAACAGCGACGCGACCGATAAATACGATTAAGAGTCCTTCGTGACTTATCGCGCCTTCCATGACGATTTTTTTGAAGGATAATTTGATTTAATAGTTCAGCTACACACTCATTCCGATTTTTCTGGCACAGATCACGCGAATTATTATAATCCCCTTTTCGAGTTCACTATTTCGGTAAAGGAAATCAGAGTGTCCCCACAAGACGAATGCCATATATGCGAAAGCCATGTTGATGCACCAACTAATATTCCTCATGTAATTCGTCCATGCTCCGGATGTGGACGCGATCTTCATATTCATGAACGGGGGATAAACGGCCACGGGATCCAAATACGAAAGGGAGACCGATTGGCTATGCCGGATATTGTACTATCAGCAAACCCACTCAAAGCGGGTTTGAGAATGACTAGGGCGGGTGTTTCTAGCTTTGCCTCTCAAGTATTTAATCACAAATTAGGCCTATCTAAACACTCTGCGGATTTTTCTGACCATGCCGAAAAGATGATGAATGACATCGACAATATGTTATGTTCTTCTGGAATCTTTAAAGGTATAAATTTAAATGATCATGATAACGAGAAAATGATAGAAACAATAATTAAAGATCATAACAAACCATCTAAAGATGTATGGTATTTTTATGCAAGTATTTTTTACGGAAAAACCTTAGAAGCAATTGAAAATAATAGTCCTGTTGAAGCTGCCTGGGCGGCGGGAAATGCTGAAAGATTTCGCTCCATGGGCGTTTTTGAAGCTGAATTTGCCGACGTGGTAGAAATGGGAAATTCTGTTGCTCGGTTTATTTGGCTTTATAATACATGGACGACGAATCAAGATGAATCGTTAGAAGCATTTTGGCAAAAACTGTTCTCTGAGCATGCTTATATTTTTACTCATCTATTTGCGGCAGATATAACAGTAATTGAAGAATCCGCTTATGTTGGGGGGCAGAGAGTTGATGGCACAGGAGCAAGAATGACTGACTTTTTACTTGCTGGCGGGGCCGGAAAACAGGCACTTATCGTTGAAATTAAAAATCCTACCACGAAGCTAATTAATAAAACAAAATACAGAGGAAGCGTTTACTCTCCATCGTCTGATATTTCCGGAGCTGTAGTACAAGTAAACGATTATTTAGAGCAGCTACGAATTTCTATGTTAACGGATAAATCCCTAGATGGTAGAGTGGTTACCGCCTTTCATCCTCGAAGGGTTATTATAGCAGGTGACTATAGATCTCTTAAAACAGACGAGGAAAAACGCTCCTTCGAAGTTTTTAGGCAAGAGCTAAAAGGAGTTGACATTGTCACATTCGACGAATTTTTTAATAGAATAAAAATGTTTGTTGGAATGTTCGGATTAAAGATAAGCTCAGAGTGACGTTCTTTTTCGCAAATCGATCAAGCTTATTTACCGACGCAATAATAAATTTGCCTACATGGGCGCCCCCCGCGCTGCGCGGTTCCCACGATTTTGACAGCGGCCGCTATTTGCTGAACCGCTGCCGCGGAGTCATTCCCGCGCCGGGATATAGATGTCGCTGCCCTCTTCCTTAAACTTCTCGCTCATGTCCTTCATCCCTTCCTCCACCGCCGTCATCTCGTCGGTGTTGAGGGTGGCGGCGTAGTCGCGGACGTCTTGGGTGATCTTCATGGAGCAGAATTTGGGGCCGCACATGGAGCAGAAATGGGCGACCTTTGCGCCCTCTGCCGGCAAGGTCTGGTCGTGGTAGTTGAGCGCGGTTTCGGGGTCCAGCGACAGGTTGAACTGGTCGCGCCAGCGGAAATCGAAGCGTGCCCGGCTAAGCGCATCGTCGCGCAGCTTTGCCGCCGGGTGCCCCTTTGCCAGGTCGGCGGCGTGGGCGGCGATCTTGTAGGTGACGACGCCGACCTTCACATCGTCGCGGTCGGGCAGGCCCAGATGCTCCTTTGGCGTCACATAGCAAAGCATCGCCGTGCCGTACCAGCCGATCTGGGCCGCGCCGATGGCCGAGGTGATGTGGTCGTAACCGGGCGCAATATCGGTGGTGAGCGGCCCCAGCGTGTAGAAGGGCGCCTCGTGACACTCCTCTAGCTGGAGATCCATATTCTCCTTGATCTTGTGCATGGGGACGTGGCCCGGCCCCTCTATCATCACCTGGCAATCCATATCCCAGGCGGTCTTCGTCAGTTCGCCCAGCGTCTTCAGCTCGGCAAATTGGGATTCGTCATTGGCGTCGGCAATGCTGCCCGGACGCAGGCCGTCGCCGAGGGAGAAGCTGACGTCATAGGCGCGGCAGATTTCGCAGATTTCGGCAAAGCGTTCGTAAAGGAAGCTCTCCTTATGATGCGACAGGCACCATTTCGCCATGATGGAGCCACCGCGGCTGACGATGCCCGTCACGCGCTTTGCCGTCATCGGCACATAGGGCAGGCGCACGCCCGCGTGGATGGTGAAATAATCGACGCCCTGTTCCGCCTGCTCGATCAGCGTGTCGCGGAAGATTTCCCAGGTCAGATCCTCTGCGACGCCGCCGACCTTCTCAAGCGCCTGATAGATGGGGACGGTGCCGATGGGCACCGGGCTGTTGCGAAGGATCCATTCGCGGGTGTTGTGGATATTCTCGCCCGTCGACAGGTCCATCACCGTGTCCGCGCCCCAGCGGATGGACCAGACCATCTTGTCCACCTCTGCCGCGACATCGCTGGCGACGGCGGAATTGCCGATATTGGCGTTGATCTTCACCAGGAAATTGCGGCCGATGATCATCGGTTCCAGTTCCGGGTGATTGATGTTCGCGGGGATGATGGCGCGGCCGCGGGCGATCTCGTCCCGCACGAATTCGGGGGTGACGAGATCGGGGATCTGCGCGCCGAATGACTCGCCCTTGTCGCGGTTTTCGATGGCGCGGGTGCGGCCCAGATTTTCGCGGATGGCGACATATTCCATTTCCGGCGTGACGATGCCGCGCCGGGCATAGGCCAGTTGCGTGACGGCGCCGCCGCCCGTGGCGCGCAGGGGACGCTTCACGACATTGGGGAAGGGGCGCACCGCCTCCTTCCGCGTGCCGGCGCGCAAGCCGTTGTCTTCGGGCCGGACTTCGCGGGCGTCATAGCGTTCGACGTCGCCCCGCGCCTCAATCCATTTGGAGCGCACATCGGCGAGGCCCGCCATGATGTCGATGCGGGCGTCGGCGTCAGTATAGGGGCCGCTGGGGTCATAGACGCGGACGGGCGGCTCCATCGCGGACTTTTCCAGCTCGATCTCCCGGACCGGGACGCGGATGTCGGGATATTGCTGTCCGTGCAGGTACAGCTTTCGGCTGGCGGGCAGCGGGCCGGTGGTGACGTTCATCTGAGCGTCCATCTGAGCGGAGCCGTTCGCGTCGGGCATTTCGGTGCGTGCGGGAATGTCGGCCATATCTATCCGTGTCCTCGTAAATTTCGGGACGCGGGGCGGCGCATGACGGGCCTCTGACAGCTTCCATCCCTACGCCGGTGCGACCCGGATCAGGTTCGAAGGGTCCCGCGCGATTCGCGGTCTCAGCCCGTTAAGGACACCCCTTGGAGTGAGAACAGAGATGGACCCCCGAAGGCCGGAAGTCAATTCGGCGGATAATGTTCGTGCGGGATTTCCGGCCCGAAGCTGATCGTCGCGCGCGTGAAGGGGACGATGCGCAGGAAGCGGGCGTAGAGCGCCAGCCGCTCGATGAAGAACCGGTGATAAAGCGGTGTACGGACCAGGATACGCGCGAGGGCGAGGCGTGTGCGGGCAATCGGCCTGCGAATGTCGCGGCGCGGAGAGGCGGCGAGGGCGTCGAGGTTTTCCCGCCATGCCTGGCGAAACATGTCGCGCGCGCGCACGCCGGAATCCCACTGTTTCCTAAGTCCCTCAGGCAATGGCGCGGGGCCGGGCAAATGTCCGGGATAGACCTGCCATGGGACATTATATGCGGCGGGGTCGAGCCGGTTCAGCAGGTCGTTCTGCAGCCGGTGCATCAGGAAATGTGCCGGCGGGCTTTCCATCACAGCGCGGATATAATCGGCGTCGAAAAAGGGCATGCACTCCGCGCTGCGGAAGATGTCGATATGTTCGAACCAGCCGTCGGCATGCCATTGCTGATCGGTACGCAGCAGATAAAGGCGCTGGCGATTATCGGGCGGGGCGCGGTCGGCGTCCTGATATTCTTCGCGCAGGCGGCGGGCGAGACCGGCGAGATTCCGGTCGCGCGTGGACGCATCGAGAAGGTTCGCCGTCTCCTCCGTTTCCTTCATCATTTCCTCGGCGCGCGCTTCTGCTGACGCGGTGGCGAAATGGTCGATGGACTGCGTATCCATATAGACATGACCGCACATGACGCTGCCGCCATCGCCGAACCACAGCGGCGCGGCTTCGTGACCTGGATCGCGCGGCATATTGGCGGCGACGAGGCCGGAAAACGGCGCATATGTCAGCGCATGTCCCGCATCGACGGCAAAGATATGATGATCGGTAGAGAGGGCCTGCGCCGCCAGCTTGCTGAGTTCATTGTCGGCAAAGCCGGGGCCGCCCAATGCGAGCGTCCGAACCGGAACACCCAGTTTCCTGAGCGCAGTCACGACCATGCGGCTGTCGAGACCGCCGGAAAGGGCGGCATAGGTGCGCGCATCGGCATTGCGCAGGCGGCGCCGAACCGCGTTGAGAAAACGACGCTCGATCAGGTCCAGCGTATCGTCATAGGAACGATCGGCAATCTGCAGATCGGCCCAGTCAAACCACCGGCGGCGCCGTAACCCTGCATCGTCGACAGTAACCGTTTCCGCATCGCGCAGGCGGATCGTGTCGGCAAAGGGCGTGCCCCAGCAACTGCGCGTGCCGGTCGTCAGGATTTCCGACGCATAGATAGGGTCCATTCGCAAACGCGTTGGCAGCATCGCCGCCAGCGTCCGCTGATTGGTGGCAAAGGCGACGAGGTCGTCGTCCTGGTAGATGTGCAGCGGCCGCGTGCCGCAGTGGGATGACGCCAGCCGAAGGCTGCTGTCGGCGCGCAAACTGACCGCCACGAATTCTCCGCGCGTCCGCAGAAGCGCCGCATCCCCCTGCCCCGCCAGACATTCGGCGAGCCGGGCAAAACCATCCGTAGGGTCGGCAGCGGCGGAATCATCGGATTCGCAGTAAACCGGGTCGCCAACGATCATGGTTGCGGTGTCCGCGCCGAGCTGCAGATGCGCGCTGCCGGGGGTCAGGATATAACCCGCCAGGGCAACGCGCCCGGCGCGCAGCGTTCGGATGGTATCGCGGGAATCGCGGCTGAGCCCTGCAAGGCCTGCATCGAGGTGCGCGCGCTCCGTCGCGGAAACCGCACCGCCTGCCCGTTCGAGATATCCGGCAAAACCACTCATATCGGACCCTTTTACAACCAATTCGTCCGCTATACGCGGACCAATCCTAACTCAATGGCAAGAAGGAGGGAGTAGCGGGGGCGGCAATGAGGTTTTAGGGCGGACAAATGATCCACATTTTCGATATGGAGGTGACGGGCCAGACTCATCAGCCGTTCAACAGCGCATTGCTGAACATTCTGCGGCTGGCGCACCCGGACCGGGACCTGATATTTCACGGCAGCGCGTCCCATATCGAATGTCTGATCGGCGCAGGCCTGCCGGATCGCTGCACCACCGTGGAAGAGCAGGTAAAACCTGTCAGTGACGCCGCCTATGCAGAGGCTGTGGCAGGCGGCGTCGATGGGTCCAACATTGTCCTGCTGGGCGCACAGGCACGTCATTTGCGCGCTTTGGCGGCGGACAAGCGACTGCGCGCGGGGCCACCGATCGATGCGATCACGCACAGCGAACTGGCGCAACCGGCACATTGGCGGTCACGCAATCCCTTTCACCGGCGCAAGGACATGTTCGGCACGTTGAAGCGGCTGGACATGAAGAATTTGCGGCTGGTCGTGCTTGAACCCGCAATCGTCGACGTCCTGCAAAATACGGTGCATCCCCGACCGCCGGTTACGGTCCTGCCGCATCCCGTGCCGGCCCTGGTGGCCCATGCAATGGAGCGCCCCGTGCCAGAGCGCCCCCGCATCAGCTTCATCGGCGGAACCTTCGTCGTAAAGGGCTTCGCGCATTTCGCCGATGCCGCACGCGCCGGGCGGGACCGATTCGACTTCGCCGTCGTCGGCGCCCGCGCGGATAAATATGACGGCAAGGACGACGCCCTGTTTGCCGTTCCACCGGCCATCGAGCGGTTCGACAGGCCATCCTTCGAGGCGGCCGTGTGCGTCAGCGACCTGATCTGCCTGCCGCTGGATGCGAAGCGCTATTCGCTGGCTGCCAGCGGTACGCTGCTGGACTGCGTCGCCTACGGCATCCCCGTCCTGACCACGATGACTGCGGTTACACGCGACTGGCAGCGGCGCTATGGCCGGTTCGGCTATCTGGTCGAACGGGGAGAGGACATGGCAGGCTTCATTGCCAGCCTGACGCCGGACCAGCTTCAGGGTGACGCAGCAGAGTTCAAGCACACGCTTGCAAAGATCGCCGCAGACCGCACCGTGGAAGCATTGGCGCGGCGGTTTACGCTGTCATAGCATTCAGCGCCATTTGCGACGCAGGCTGCCGAACAAGCAATCTGCCCCCCCTTCCGCTATCAGGAGCGTGCCGAGATCAAGGTGTTGATGGATGTCAGAAGCCGGGCGAACACATGCTCATGATGGTTTTCTGCTTTAGCACTGGACAAGCGTGCGGCGCCTGACATTTTCTGCCACAATTTCTCATCACACATTAGGCTGGAAACGGCATCCGCCCATTCCGACACGGGCGCATGAACCGAAACGCCGACCCCACCGCCATTAATCCGCTCGAGAGCTCCGCTTTCCTTGGGCACTATGCAGGGTATCCCTGAAATCTGTGCTTCAGTGACCACCCGGCCCGCGGCCTCGTAAATGGGGTCAGGATCCTTCAGCCCGGTGCCGGTACCGGTGCACAGCAGCAGCAGGCGTGCCTTGCTGTACGCCTCCCTCATGTCGGTGAGGCGAGTGATAAACTCCACATTGGGAAGTGCCTTCAATCTCTGAGTTATCGAACTTTCCTTGCCCCGTCCCGCAATGACAAGAAATGGAAAGTGGGACAGACTTTCGATCACCGCCACTGCGTGTTTTCCGCCCTTCTGCGCGTGCGTGGTGACGACAAGCACCTTTGACCCGGTGGACCCGACCGCCACTTTTTCCGGTCTTATCAATGGCCCTGAAACCGCAGGTCGAATGCCAAAGTCATCCTGAAACCGTTGGGACACAAAGTCGGACACCGCGAAATATCGCCAGTTTTTCGCCTTTGAGATCAGTTCAGCATCCATTCCATATGTCTTGTAATTGGTCATTCTCAGGAAGACCAAGACTGGAATATCTCTTGTCTCTACTTTATTATAAAACTTATCATAGCGTCCATATTGGAACAGCAAGGCATCCGGCTTCAGCCGGCGTATCGCGAAGTTTGCGGCCTTCTGATAATCCCAGGCACGGAATATTTCATAACCGTTCAGCCGCCCGCGACAGACGCCGGACGGTGCCAACTTTGCACGCGCGCGAATGAAAAAGGCCTTCGAGCCATTATCGGGAAACCCACACGCCACGGCCACGCGGCCATGTTTGCCCAATAAGGACATGGTCGTATCCGTACTGACTTCGGAACCGGCGATGTGAAACGGCAGATAGGGGCTATCGATTATTGATAAAAGCCTCGGTTTCCTATCTTGCACCGCCATTGTTGAAGTATTTCCGAAACAAACGCGAAATGCGCGGGACTGCCAAAGTCTCCAGGTCATCCGGCTTTCCGGACAGCCACCAGATCGAGACGTGAGTGAAACAATAAACAGCAGCGCCCAGAACGACGAGCGGAACAGAGTCCAAAACGGCAGTGACCGCGTCTCGATCGAACGAAGTTTCGTGAGGTATCAATATTATTAGGATGGACATGACCGCTACTGCAATAAACGCGCGCCACCCACCCAGCAGAGAGCTGACTATACTTACTCCTGCGTACTTCTTCATCGCGAATGCATTAATGAAAATACTTGGAATACGCGACAACGCCAATGCGACGACGGCACCTTTAAGTCCATAGGTAGATATTCCGATGTACAGGAATGGCCATATCAATATCCCGACCAACACCGTCCTGGCAAACATGGCCCGTACTTTCTTCAAGGCCATGAACATCGGGTTCGTCGCCGCAACCCCCAACATTATTGCTGAAGTAGGTGCCAGAACCTGCAAGACAAAAACCGCCTCCGTCCATTCCGGCCCCAGCAGAATAAGGACCACATTGGGAGCAAGAAGGGCTAATCCGAAACCAAGCGGCAAAGAGGCCGTGAGCAAAACCCGATTTGCCAGCACGATCGTCCTTCGAAGCCGCTCCTTGTCATTTTTGATCGCGCTGAAGCTTGGTAAAAGCGTTCGTTGGAGCGGTGCGATCAGTTCCTGTGTGACAAGGGAAGACGTGTCCTTTCCGACCGTGAAAGTACCCAGCGCCGCGGGCGAAATCATTCGGCCGATCAGGAAGCGGGGAGCGAAGTCCGTAAGCTGACTGATCATTCCGGTGAACGTCAACCAAGCGCCGAAGCCAATGAAATCTCGCCAATAGCGCAAGGTAAAGCGTGGGCTGTGCGGAATGCGAAAATAGGTCAACGCAGTCTGTATCATGCGTTGAATCAGCGCTCCGGCCACCAAAGCCCAGTAGCTTTCGTACATAAACGCGATGGTGATGGTAGCTGCGGATGCAACGACCGCGCTGACCGAATCCCGCAGAAATTCACGGCTGTAATCGATGTTGCGCTGATACATGAAGTAGCCGGGGTTACGCAGGCCATCGAGTATCAGCACGACGCTGAGTGCCTGCATGACGGGCGTTAGCTCTGCACTGCCCATGAATGCGGACACCTGCGCCGCGAAAAGGAACAGCAATCCGCCCATCACGAAACCGCGGAGCGATTGCATCGTAAAGGCGGTATCGAGATGTTGCGGCGTCAGATCGTCGAGGGCGAGCAGGCCGTCGGTCACGCGCATGTCGCTGAACACCTGGATCAGGCCCAGCGCGGCAAAGGCCAGTGCGGCAAGTCCGAAATCCTCCGGCGACAGCAGCCGGGCCAAAATGACGATATTGATCAGCGAGATGCCGCGCACGATCAGGCGCGCGCCAGCCAGGAATGCCGCGCCCTTCATGGCGCGACCGCCCAGATTTACGTCGCTGCGTTCATATTGCACCATGCGCGTCCCTTTCCACGGGGTGGCGGATCGGGAAAAGTATTTTTACAGATAATAGCGCATGCGGATGGTCTGGCGCGCCTGCTCCGCCACGGTGAACTGAACCTTCTCGAACTTTGGCGGACCGAACGGTGCGCTGGCATTGTTGGAAAAGCCGACGCCTTCGAAGGGAAGGCCGACGAAGCTTTTGTCCAGCCGCTTATTATCGTTCTCATCATGAATAACGGAAATGCCATATTCGCCGGGGGTGAGATCTTTCACATCCAGCGTGACTGTGGCCGCGGCAGGCGCCTGGATGCGTTCAACAGCGTCGCTGCCCTTGCAATCGGGAAAGCCCCGTCCGTTCGCCCACAGGCAGATCCGCACATGCCCGTCCTCAGACCGTAGCCCCTCAAGCGTCAGATGCAGACTGCCCTGCTTCTGCCCTGGATGCTGCAATGGTACCGGCGGCGCATCCGCCCCCATCAACAGCGCGGCGAGCGGCAGTACGGCGGCGAGCCTGAACTTCTTCACGTCCGAAATCCCCCGATATCCCACGATCCGTACCGCATAGCCGGTCCCAGAACCGGAAATACAGACCGTAATTGCTGTTATAGACCTGGTGATGCCTGTGATGATGCGACGCCGTTATCATCGATCGTCCGAATGTGCCGTTAACAAGACGAGCGGGGAAAATCTCCCAGCCCAGATGATTGGTGACCCCAAAAAAGGTGGCAATCGCCAGAACAACGCCCAGCGCGGCATAATGAATAGGAAGAATATAGACCAATGCAGGAATAAGAACCGCGCCGGACAGAGACTCCGTCCAGTGAAAGCTCATCGCCGCCCAGGCGGTGGGCGGGCGGCTGTCATGATGCACCTTGTGAACCACCGGAAACAGCCGACGGCCATGCATTGCCCGATGCGTCCAGTAGAACCAGGTGTCGTGAGCGAGAAGATAAAGAAGCACGCTGACCGGCAGATACCAGAGCGGGTAGGCCTCGAACTCGGTATATACGCGGGTCCAGCCGAACTGCTCCCATGTCCAAAAGGCAAATCCGCCCGGGGCACCGTAGATGAAGGCGGCGAGGAGCGACCATTTACGTTCTGAAACCTGCTGACGCAGCGAACGAGGCGTGTCGATGAGGCCGGGACGCACTCGCCGGGTCAGCCACGCGAAGGCACCCGAGACCGCGAGGTAGCGCAATCCGACAATAACGGAAAATACCAAAATCGCGGAAAGAAGCGCCGACATGGCACGACATCTATCACGACCCTGACGCAACGGACAGTGCCGCGCGGCCCCGCCATGCCGATAGAGGGTCACCGCATGAGACACGATCCGCAACGGCGCGCACCCGGCCATTACCCCTTTCACTTTACGTTCGACCCGCGATTTGGCGATCTGGATGTCAACGCGCATTTGAACAATGTTGCCTATGCCCGCTTCTTCGAGGAAGGGCGCGTGCGGCTGCATGCCAGCCTGGGCGGGCTGGACATGCCGGGGTTCCGGCCCATTGTCGCCAATCTGACCGTAGACTATCTGGCCGAGGGACGCTGGCCCGACCCGCTGACCGTGGGTGTCGGCATTGCACGGTTCGGCAACAGCTCGTACGTCGTCGGACTGGCGCTGTTCCAGAAGGACGCGTGCATCGCGCTGTGCGATACGGTCATCGTCAACCGCGCGGCCGAGGGGCCGGGCGGCGCGGCGCTACCTAAGTCCCTGCGCGACGCGCTCGAAGGGCTGCGCCTGGACGGGTCAGCCACTTGAAGCGTGCCACCAGGAATGCGCCCGCGACCAAGCTGGTAATAACGATGGACCAGACCAGCCCCTGAAGGCCGAGACCCATGGGAAGCGCGAGCCACCAGCCTAGCGGAAGCATGACTCCGACATAGGAAATGGTGTGCGTCAGCGTGGGCACCCAGACGTCGTCCATCGCGCGCAGGGCATTGGCGGCGACCACCTGAACACCGTCCATCGTGAAGAACAGCGCGGCAAGAGTCACAGCGGGAACGGTGAGCGCGATCAGTTCGGGCTGCGTGGCATAGCCGCCGACGATCAGGTCGTCCGTCAGCCAGACGATGACCGCCACGCCGCTGAGCAAGGCCGCGGTAAAGCCGATACCGAGCCAGCCATAGCGGCGGACCTTGTTAAAATTACGTTCCCCAAAGCCATTGCCGACGAATACCGCCGTCGCCGCCGCAAGGCCTAACGAGACCATGAAAATGACGGCGGAAACATTCAGGAGAATCGCGAAGGCCGCCACGGTGAGACCGCCGATCCATCCGGCGATGACGTTCATTCCGGCAAAGCCCGCCGTTTCGACGAACAGCGACCCCGCACTTGCAAAGCCGATGCGCAAAAGCTCCCGCCAGTAGCGAATACCCATCCCCTCGACTGCCCCCGTCCAGAGGCCCAGAAGGCGGCTGCCCGGCCAAAGGAGGATGTAGAGGATCATCGCCGCCATAAGAGCCGTGCGCGCGCCAAGCGTGGCCCATCCGGCTGCAACCGCCCCCTGGACCCCGAACGGAGACGTGCCGGGCACCAGCCAGAGGCAGAGGACCAGATTGACGACATTTGCACCCCACATGATCCACATGGCGGGCATGGGACGCTTCACCGCCTCCAGCCACATCTGACATGCAACAGCGATCAGATAGGGCGGCAGCGACAGGGAAAAGATGCGTGCCGCTGCGGCGCTGTGTGCGCCCAGTTCCCCCGGCAGGCGCATCAGGCGCATCAGAGCGTCAGCGCCGAAATAAAGCGCCGCCATCGTCAGAATTCCAACAATGGTGGCGAAGATGATTCCGCGCCGCAATATGGCACCTGCCTCTGTCTCGCGCTGCTCCCCCAGCAATTGCGCGGTATAGACCTGCACGCCGAGCAGCAGACCGACACCCGTCGTCAGGATGACCATTGTCGGTGCCCAGCCGAGGGAATGATAGGCGAGTTCCTGCGCCGAATGGCGACCGACGACGATGACATCGGTCACGCCCATCGCCATGATTCCCAGGCGGGAAAGGACGACCGGCCATGCAAGCGTCAGCAGCGCGGCAAGGCCGGTGCGCTCGGTGGGGATGTCGGAGGCAGGTACGCTGGTCATGACGACGCCGGCCCCTAGTGCGGTTCCGCCCCGAGGGCCAGCGCTGGAGCGCCCGCTTCGCCTTACGAGAGGCGCCGTTCCAGGACGCGCTTCAAATCGTCGTGCATGGTGAAATATTGGCGGCCATCCTCATGCCGTTGCGGCTGGCGCGGGGGGAGGTCGCCGGTGCGGACGATCTCGGCCAGGATTTCGGCAAGGAAGGATAATTGCGCCGCGTCCATTTTTTCCCGCAAAGCGGCGATGGACCTGCATTCGGAGGTGTCAATATCGCGCGTGGCGAGGATGTCGCCCGTGTCGATGCCCGGATCCAGCAGGTGAACGGTGCAGCCGGTCTGGCGCCCCTCCAGTCGTGACCATTCGGCGACGTTCATGCCGCGATATCGCGGCAGGAGGCCCATATGCGCGTTCATCGTGCCAAGGCGCGGAATAGCCAGCAGCGGCGCACGCAATATGCCGGCGCCGGCGTGAACGAAAATATCGGCTTTGAGTGCACGGATGGCGGCGAGGCTGCCGTCTGATGTCAGGTCGGGAACATGTGTCACCGCTATGCCCTGGGCCTTTGCATGTTCTGCGGCCGTCGGAACGTCAGGGCCGGACGGAGCGGGTGCTAAGCTTGCCCCCGGAACCCGAAGCGTCGGCGGGGCCAGAACGGGAATGCCACCATTTGCCAGCCGCCCCTCTACGCGGCGGCGCAGGTTGGGCGGACGATAGGCCTCGAACACATAGCCATCGGGAGTGATGCCGCGCTCCGCCAAGGCACGGGCGACCGTGGTGCCGCGACGGGCGCGATCGTGACTGAGCAGGAAAATCCGCATGGTGTCAGCCTGCCGCGAGCTTTGCCAGCACGCGTTCCTTATGCAGCAGCGCGTCGATAAAGAATTTGGCTGCCCAGTTCGGCAGGGCGTGGAACAGATAGCTGCCCCAGACGGGATCGGAACCGGCAACACCACCGCGAATGCCCGGATTGGGATTGTCCATGGCCTGTGCCCGCTTCACGAGATCGATGGCCTTGCAAGCGCCGTTGACAAAGCGGAGGTCGCCGCGTTCGTCATATAGCCGCAGCCAGATCAGCGCCATTTGCGCATTCCCGGTCAGGCATTGGGCGCGTTCGTCGATACGCCAGTTCGAATTCATCCGACCGGGCAGGAATTTGAGGATCTCGAGACGCTCCAGGACCTTCGTGGCGGCGCGCTCTGCAGCGTCGACGGCGTCCTCACGCTGGAGCAGCAGACCCATCAGAAGGACGCCCCAGATCGTGTAGGCAATGGTATGCGTAACGGCCGTGCCGTTTTCGTGGTCCCGATCAAAGAAACCGGATCGCGCAAAGAAGCCGGTATCGGGATCCTGCAATGTCAGCACCCAGTCGAGATGGCGACCGGCGGCGGCGCGCGCCTTTGCATCGTCGAACATCACGCCATATTCCGCCAGCCAGCAGGTCAGATGGCTGGAATAGGCGGACGGCTGGTTGGCATAGAAATGCTGGCGAAACGCCCCGTCTTCGTCCTGGACGGAGATCAGCCAATGCGCGGCGCGGCGCGCAGCCTCGGCCACATCGGCCTCTCCCGTATGTTCCGCCCAGACATTGAGGCCGTTAAGAATCTGGCCGGTGTTGAACGGTGACGGCTTCTCGGTGTTCTCGGCAATCTCTCCGCCGGGAAATGCGCCGTCCGCCAGTTGCAGCGGCAACAGAAAGTCGATGGCTCGCTGCGCGCGGGTCTCCCAGCTGGGATCCGCGAGACGCTTCGCGAGGTCGAGACATGTCGGAATCAGATAGCCCGTCGTCTCCGGATAGGAGGATGTCCACCCAGCGTGCAACTTGTAACGGCCCGAAAAGCCGCCGTCCTGCTGACTATCCTGCGCGGCCTGCAACCAGGCTGCCGTCCGTTTCAGATGGTCTTCGTCGCTATAGCCCTTCGCCGCATTGCGGTTCCGGTCGGCGACCTGAAACAAATAGAAGTCGCGATGGCCCGGCTGGCCCAGACGCGCATGCACGGCATTGCCGACCGCGCGGCGCGCATCCCGCAAGAGACCCATATGTCGATTTATCCCGCTTCTACGAGTGCCGGTTCCATAGCGTCGATACCGAGCGATTTCAGCATGGCACCATCGCTATCCTCGCCGGCATTGGGCGCGGTCAATAGCGTGTCACCGGTAAAGATTGAGTTTGCGCCCGCCATGAAACACAGCGCCTGCAATTCGATCGACATGCTTTCGCGGCCAGCCGACAGGCGCACATAGCTTTCCGGCATGGTCAGGCGGCAGGTGGCGATGGCGCGAACGAATTCGATGCCGTCGATCGATTCATAATCCCCGGCCTTCATGGCGTCCCCGCGTACCGTACCCTCGACCGGGACGAGCGCATTGACGGGCACGCTTTTCGGATGGGCGGGCAGTGTTGCAAGCGCGTGGATCAGGCCGATCCTGTCGGATTCCGCCTCCCCCATGCCGACGATACCGCCGCAGCAGACATTCATGCCCGCATCGCGAACCTTTTCCAGCGTATCCAGCCGGTCGGCATAGGTCCGCGTGGAGATGATTTCCTGATAATGTTCGGGTGAGGTGTCGAGATTGTGGTTGTAATAATCGAGGCCGGCATCGGACAGCTTCTGCGCCTGATCCCCCGACAGCATGCCAAGCGTCATGCAGGTTTCGAGGCCAAGCGACTTCACGCCCGCAACCATCTCGCACACGGCATCGGTGTCGCGATCTTTCAGATCGCGCCACGCCGCGCCCATGCAGAAGCGGGAAGCGCCGCTTGCCTTCGCCGCCTTCGCCGCCTCGATCACCGCCTCGGCGCGCATCAGCTTTTCCGCTTTCACGCCAGATTTCGCGAAAGCGCTTTGCGAGCAATAGCCGCAATCCTCCGGACAGCCGCCTGTCTTGATGGACAATAGCTGGCATGCCTGGACGGCATTCGCGCGGAAATGGCGGCGGTGAACGGTCTGCGCCTCAAGCAGGAGATCCATCAGCGGCCGGCCGTAGATCTCGGCGATTTCCTCGCGCGTCCAATCGGTGCGAACAGTCGTCGGAAAGGGCGTCTGGATATTCATGATGCGCGAGTGTCTCCGCTCTTTCGAAATGGGATCGTGGCGCGGGGTAACGCAGGGCGGGCGCGCTGCCAAGCCTGCTTGGCATCCGGCGCGGTCAATGACCGTGCCCTGCCCTTCCCAGCACCTTGTGCATGACGACCGCGATCAGGCTGCCCAAAAGGACGCCAAGGATAGCCGACCCGAAGGCGAAGATGATCCATTCGATAACGCCCTGCAGCGTGGCGGGCATCGCGTCCGCGACGCCGACGGCGATGCCGTGAACGAAATGTTCGGGTTCGACCACGCCGAATTCGGCAAGCCCGTGCAGGATCAGCTGACCGCCCACCCACGCCATTGCAGCGGTGCCAATGATGGAAATGAAATTGAGCAACGTCGGCATGAAGGTGACGAGGCCGCGCCCGAACGCCTGCAACGCCGCCCCCGGCCGCTGTGCAAGCGCCAGACCGGCATCGTCCATCTTAACGATCAATGCCACCGCGCCATAAACACCGGCGGTGATGACGAGCGAGATAACGACGAGAATGCCCGCCTGCGACGCAAGCCCCTGCCCGGCAATTTCATTCAGGCTGATTGCCATGATTTCGGCGGACAGGATGAGGTCGGTGCGGATGGCACCCGACACCATCGTCTTTTCCCTGTCCCCCGGGTCCATCGCCACGGGCTTGTCGCCCGGAGCATTGGTCTTGTCGACGTTGAAAACCTCAAGGATCTTTTCCGCCGCCTCGTAGCAGAGATAGCCTCCGCCAGCCATCAGAATAGGCGTGATCAGAAAGGGCGCGAAATAGCTGAGCAGAAGTGCGCCGGGCAACAGGAATACAAGCTTGTTGCGGATCGATCCCTTGGCGATCTTCCAGATGATTGGCAGCTCGCGATCCGGGCTGAATCCGGTGACATATTGCGGCGCGACGGCGGCATCGTCGATGACGACGCCCGCCGCCTTTGATCCGGCCTTTCCGGCGGCGAGGGCGACATCGTCAAGCGAAGCCGCCGCTACGCGCGCAATCGCGGCAACATCATCGAGAAGAGCTACGAGTCCTGTCGCCATGGATCTGCCTGCTGCCAAAAAGGGGGAATGCCGGTGCGTATAGGAGTTAGGGGTGTTTAGAGCGGTATATTATCATGCTTTTTCCATGGGTTTACCAGCTCCTTCGACCGCAGGCGGCGAAGGCCCATGGCGATACGGCGGCGGGTGGAATGGGGCATGATGACCTCGTCGATGAAGCCTTTTGATGCCGCTACGAACGGATTCGCGAAGCGGTCCTCATATTCCTTGGTACGCTCCTCGATCTCTTCTTCGCTTTTGTTGCGGAAGATGATCTCGACGGCGCCCTTCGCGCCCATGACGGCGATTTCGGCGGTCGGCCATGCATAGTTCAGATCGCCGCGCAGATGCTTTGACGCCATCACGTCATAGGCGCCGCCATAGGCCTTACGCGTGATAACGGTGATCTTTGGAACGGTCGCCTCGGCATAGGCGAACAGCAGCTTCGCACCATGTTTGATGATACCATTATGTTCCTGCGCGGTGCCGGGCAAAAAGCCGGGAACGTCGACCAGCGTGACGACGGGGATGCCAAACGCATCGCAGAAACGCACGAACCGCGCCGCCTTCTTTGACGACGCTATGTCGAGGACGCCCGCCTGCACCATCGGCTGGTTGGCGACGAAGCCGACACTGTGCCCCTCCACGCGGCCAAAGCCGGTGATAATGTTGGCGGCATGGGCGGGCTGCAATTCAAAGAAATTCTGCTCGTCGCAGATTTTCCGAATGAGTTCATGCATATCGTAGGGCTTGTTGGCGCTGTCCGGGATCAGCGTGTCGAGGCTTTCGTCCGGCTCCAGATCGCCGATCGTTGGCAGGACAGGCGGCGCCTCTCGATTGCTGAGCGGCAGGAAGTCGATCAGATCGCGCGTCCGCAGCAGCGTTTCGATGTCGTTTTCAAGCGCGAGATCGGCCACGCCCGATTTGGTGGTGTGGGTAACAGCGCCGCCCAGCTCGTCCTGAGTCACGACCTCGTTGGTGACGGTTTTCACCACATCGGGGCCGGTAACAAACATATAGCTGGAATCCTTCACCATGAAGATGAAGTCGGTCATGGCGGGGGAATAGACCGCGCCGCCCGCGCATGGCCCCATGATCAGACTGATCTGCGGCACCACGCCGGACGCGAGCACATTGCGCTGAAACACCTCGGCATAGCCGCCGAGGGAGGCGACCCCCTCCTGAATGCGGGCACCGCCCGAATCGTTGAGGCCGATGACGGGCGCGCCGACCTTCAGGGCGGTATCCATGATCTTGCAGATCTTTTCCGCGTGCCGTTCGGAAAGGGCACCGCCGAAAACGGTGAAATCCTGGCTGAAAACATAGACCAGGCGGCCATTGATCGTGCCGGAACCCGTGACGACGCCATCGCCCGGAATGATATTGTCGGCCATGCCGAAATCGATGGCATTATGTTCGACGAACATACCCACCTCCTCGAAACTGCCGGGATCGAGAAGCACCTCCAGCCGCTCCCGCGCTGTCAGCTTGCCCTTGGCATGCTGCGCGTCGATGCGGCGCTGTCCGCCGCCCATACGCGCCCGCTGACGCTTTTCCTCAAGCTGTTCGAGCACCTGTTGCATGGGACCTGACCGCCTCCTCTCGCTTATTCTTTGTCGCGCGCTGCCTAACCATGTGCACGTGCCCCTGTCACCTGTCGGATGTGGATATGTTTTCACCAGCTTTTTCGAGACGCAGCATTGACCGCGCCGCCCGAGTGCGCTTCTAGAGGGCGCACAGGCGAGGGAGAAAGCGCGTGCGGCGCGGCTCATCTGGCCCGGACAACTTGACCTGAGGAGCATCACGATAATGGCAAAAGCACCGAACGCCCTGCAGCAGCCGATGAAACTTTCGCCGGAACTGGCCGCCGTGACCGGCAAAGACACAATGACGCGGGCCGAGGTCGTTAGCGCGATGTGGGTCTATATCAAGAAGAACGATCTGCAGAATCCGCAGAACAAGCGCGAAATCATCGCCGACGACAAGCTGAAGCCTATTTTCGGCAAGGACAAGGTCACGATGTTCGAGATGAACAAGCTAATCTCGCCGCACCTGACAAAGGCCTAAGGGCGAACAACCGTCCGGGCCGCGGCGCGGACATAATATCGACGTCAAGGGGGCGTGGTTTCCGGTTGGAGGCCGCGCGCCCTATGATTCACGCCCTGTTTTTCAATCTCTCCAATCGGTTCACGGCCGGTTCAACGCGCATTTGTCAGAAGTGACGCTGGAACTTCGTGGGACCGCTCGGAGAGGAAATTATGAAAAGACTGATCCGCGCCGTGATTATTGGTGTTGCCGGCATGTCGCTCGGCGCCTGCGCCTATGGCGACTTGGGACATGGCAGCGTCGGCATATCCTCGGGCGGATATTATGGCAGCGGCTATGATTCCCGCTATTATGACAATTACGGCTACAACCGCACTTACCGGTATCCCGCTTATTATGGCTGGTACGACAATTATTATTATCCCGGTCAAGGCATCTACGTCTACGACCGGCGCGGGGATCGGCACCGCTGGCGCGACAATGATCGCCGCCATTGGGAAGGCCGGCGCGCGGAATTTCGACGCTGGCGGAGCCGCAATCCCCATGTTCAACTCGATCGAATCGACCGGCGCATGGCACAGTTGGAGCGTGGCAATCGCCGGTTCGACGCCAACCGGGCGTGGGATAGACGGGGCGACAGATTTGATCGCCGCCGCGACCCGTCGGCTGCCGGTCGCGATGCCGGGCGCGCCGTTCGAGAGGCACTGAACGGCGATCGCGCCCGCCGCGATACGCGGACGGGTCGGTGGAACGGTAACCGCGACGAACGCCAAATACGGGCAAACAACCGCCCGGAGCGGATGATGGACCGGCAGCGTCAGCGAAACGAACGCAGAGGCTCGCTTTCCAATGTGGACCGCGCCGCGGCAGCCGCCGCACGCGCACGCGCGCAAACACAGCAGCGCGTTGCCAATCCGCCTAGCCAGCAAAGGTTGGAACGTCGGGGGAATCAGCGGATGGAGCGCACGAACAGAGGGCGTTCCCGGTCCGACAGGCGGCCCAATCTGGACTCAAGATGATGGTCATCATCCCAGAAGCGCGCGTCGCCCTGCCCGGTCTCTGAGCTTGGGTGGCCGGAGATATCGCTGCCTGAACGGAGATGAGTGGCGCGTGAAGATCGAGCAGGGATTCGGTATCGCCGCAAATGCTTGAATCGCGCGCGGAGGGCGCCCATTTGCGGCGCAACCCATAGCCGCGAAGGAGCCCTCCATGTCCGAATATACACCCCCGAAAGTCTGGACATGGGACAAGGAAAGCGGCGGCCGCTTCGCCAGCATCAACCGGCCGGTGTCGGGCGCCACGCATGATAAGGAACGCCCGGTCGGGAAACATCCGCTGCAGCTTTACTCATTGGCAACGCCCAATGGCGTAAAGGTAAATATCATGCTGGAGGAATTGCTGGCCGCTGGCCACAAGGGCGCGGAATATGATGCCTGGCTGATCAATATTGGCGAAGGCGATCAATTTTCGTCCGGCTTTGTCGAGGCTAATCCTAATTCAAAAATTCCCGCGCTGATGGATCATAGCGTCGACGGACCGCCGCAGCGGGTATTCGAATCCGGATCGATTCTGCTGTATCTGGCCGAGAAGTTCGGTGCGTTTCTGCCCAGCGATCACGGTGCCCGCACAGAGGCGCTGAACTGGCTGTTCTGGCAGATGGGTGCCGCACCCTATCTTGGCGGCGGCTTTGGCCATTTCTATGCCTATGCGCCCGAAAAGTTCGAATATCCCATCGACCGTTTCGCCATGGAGGTGAAACGGCAATTGCACGTTCTGGATACGCATCTGGCGGACCGGCATTTCTTTGCCGGCGACGAATACAGCATTGCCGATACGGCGATCTGGCCCTGGTACGGCGCACTTGTGAAAGGGCTGGTTTACGACGCGGCGGAGTTTCTGTCGGTCGACGAATATAAGAATGTTATCCGCTGGACCGACGAGATCGCAAAGCGGCCTGCCGTGCAGCGCGGCCGCATGGTAAACCGCATGATGGGCGACCCGTCCTCTCAACTGCGCGAGCGCCATGATGCATCGGATTTCGATACCAAGACACAGGACAAGATCGGCTCCGACGCCGACTGACCCGGCGCGCGCCGCTCTCCTACCCCGCCAGCCGACGCTGCCATATTGCATGGGAGCCTGCCCGTGATGCGCTCGTCATAATAGGCGTAGCGGTAAAAAGCCGTAGATTTCGAGGGGTACGGCAATGGCGATGGACGAGGACAGTTTTGCGGCCTTTATCGATCAGTTGCGGCGCTGGGTGCGCGAACGGCTGGTCCCCGCAGAGGCGGAGGTCATTCGCCTGAACCGCGTTCCCGACGATGTGCGCGGCGAAATGGTGGAAATGGGCCTGTTCGGTATTACCACGCCCGAACAATATGGCGGGGTCGACATGTCGATCAGCCAATATATCGAGACCATGCGCCAGATCAGTTGGGCGGCGCCGGCATTCCGGTCGCTGCTGTCCATCAATGTCGGGATGATCACCACCGCGCTCAAAACCGCTGGGACCGACGCGCAAAAGGCGGAATGGCTGCCGAAGACATCCAGCGGGACGATCGCCGCCTTTGCCCTAACAGAGCCGGATTCGGGTTCAGACAGCGCCAGCCTTAAGACGCGGGCCGTTCGGGATGGCGACCATTATGTGCTGAACGGCACCAAACGTTACATCACCAACGCGCCCTTTGCCGATATGGTACTGGTGATGGCGCGGACAAATGCGGACACTCTGCCGCGAAACGCCCATATCTCGGCCTTTCTGGTGCCCGTCGACACGGCTGGCGTCACCATCGGGCCGCCGGACAAGAAGATGGGACAGACCGGCGCGCAGATCGCCGATGTGATACTGGAAGACGTACGCATTCCCGCCGAAAACCTGTTGGGCGGAACGGAAGGCCATGGATTCCAGACGGCAATGCAAAGCCTGGACAATGGCCGCCTGTCCATCGCCGCCTGCTCCGCAGGCTATGCAACGCGCGCGTTGGAGAGCGGCCTGCGCTATGCCACGGAAAGAAAGGCGTTTGGCAATCCTATCGCAGAATTTCAGTTGATCCAAGCGATGCTGGCGGATTCGAAGGCCGAGATATACGCATCGGAATGCATGATCAGGGACGCCTGCGCGAAGGCCGACACCGGCGCGCGCGTCACCCTGGAGGCTGCCTGCGCGAAAATGTTCGCGTCGGAAATGTGCGGTCGCGTGGTGGACAGGGTGGTACAGATCCACGGCGGCGCCGGATATTTGAAGGAATATGACGCAGAGCGCTTCTTTCGCGACGCCCGCTTGTACCGGATTTACGAGGGCACGACACAGATTCAGCAACTCGTCATCGCAAAGCAGATGCTGCGGGCCATGGATGCCGGATCGTAACGGCGGGGGCTTCTTCCTACGTTGGCTTCGCTACCCGATGACCCCAGTTCCGTTCGCACCTTGCAGCGTCGGATAAGGGGGTCCATAGCCCGCCGGAACATTGCCCTCCCCCCCTACGAGCCGTGTAGTGACAAGCGAAACCTGGTGGCTATTTTTCGGTACGGTGTTCCTTCTGGCAGGGACGCCGGGGCCAAACATGCTTCACATCATGAGCCGTAGCGCCGAGTTCGGGTTGCGCAGAAGTATTGCTGCCATGGCGGGATGCCTGGCTGCAGTCGTTCTGATCCTGGTCGCTTCTGCGGGAGGGCTGACGGCTCTGTTGATGGCGCTGCCGGGCGCGTTCGAGATACTGCGTTATGCAGGCGCAGCCTATTTGCTGTTTCTGGGTGTGCAGGCATGGCGGGCGGACGTCGCCCCGCTGGATGTAGCGGAGGACACGCTGAAGTCGCATGAGCCCTTGGGAAAGCTGTTTCGCGGCGGCTTCATCATCGGCATCAGCAATCCAAAACTTCTTCTCTTTGCAACAGCCTTCCTGCCTCAGTTCGTCAGCCCCGATGCACCGCAACTGCCGCAATTTGCAGTGCTGGTGGTGACGTTCTCGCTCATCGAAATGCTGTGGTATCTAATTTATGGCGTTGCCGGTGGGTCGCTATCCCGCCAACTGAGAAAGCCGCGTCTCAAGCGCGCCTTCAACCGCGCGACCGGGACCATCTTCATGGGATTTGGAGCGATGTTACTGCGCGCACGGCCGGCCTGAACATATCGGATAACGCGACGAAATTTCAGCGTGCGGGAGCGGCGGAGGGATCCGCCCATTCGCCCTCTCCTAACTTGACGGGCGTTTCGACGGCCCCCTTCCGGTCGCTCGGTCTGGAATACTGCAGCCGCCGGGGCCGCCATCCCCATCAAGAGCAGGGATAAGGTCCAAATAATAGTTTGAGGCCGCCTGGCATCGCGGATCTCCGACCGTCATATTCAAGACGCGCACGGATCTGCGCGCCGGGATGTCGCCCCCTTTACTAACGCTTCGATTGGAATCCCCCGGGGTTTTGGAAGACCTAGTCCGCGATTTCGATCCAGACGGGGGCGTGGTCGCTGGCTTTTTCGCGGCCGCGATATTCCTTGTCGACCTGAGCGTCGAGAAGGCGGTCGGCGATGGTCGGGCTCAGCAGATGGTGGTCGATGCGAAGACCGGCATTTCGCGGCCAGGCGCCCGCCTGATAATCCCAAAAGGTATAGAGTTCTTCATCGTGGGGATGGACGGCGCGCAGCGCCTCAAGCCAGCCCTGAGAAAGGATCGACCGCCACGCGGCCCGGCTTTCGGGCTGCGTCAGCGCATCGCCCGCCATCGCGCGCACGGAGAATACATCGCGCGGTTCAGGGGCGACGTTAAAATCGCCGGTAAGGACGGTCGGCACCTCTGCGTCCCATAAGTGCGCCGCACGTTCGCGCAGGCGATCCATCCAGCGCAGCTTGTAATCGAACTTCGCGCCCGGCACGGGATTGCCGTTGGGAAGGTAGATGGACGCAACGCGAAGACCCGATACGTCCACCTCTATATAGCGGGCGTGATCATCCTTTCCGTCCTCAAGCCCGTCCTCGCCCGGCAGGCCCGCCATGACGAGCTCGGCGGGTTCCCGGCTGAGGATCGCGACGCCGTTGAACCCCTTTTGACCGTGCACCAGCGCATGATAGCCAGCATCCTGAAGGTCGGCGACGGGCACGTTTTCCGTGACCGACTTCAGTTCCTGCAGGCAGGCGATGTCAGGCTTCGTCTCGTCCAGCCATTCCAGCAGGCGGGGCAGTCGCGCCTTGATGCCGTTGACGTTGAACGTGGCAATCCGCATCAGATGGAGAAGGACGTGCCACAGCCGCAGCCGGAGGCAGCCTGCGGGTTCTTCACTTGAAAAGAAGACCCGCCAAGGTTCGATACAAAGTCGACCTCTGACCCGTCGATCAGGTCGATGCTGACCGGATCGACGACCAGCTTGACGCCGTCGGTCTCGCTGATCAGATCATCTTCTTCGGCGGCGCTTTCCAGGCCGAATTTATATTGAAAACCGGCGCAGCCTCCTCCCTCTACGCTGAGGCGGAGCATGGCGGGAGCGTTTTGCTTTGCGGCAATGGTGGCAATGCGGGACGCGGCGGCGGGGGAAAGACTGACATGGGACATGGCCCAGATTTAGGGTGCCGGGGCCTCAGGTGCAATGCGAGCCGGACCGATCTGGCCAGGCAAGAACGCTGGCGGCGCGTTACTCGTCGCCGCCGCCAATGCCCGTCATCGTGCCCGATGTATTGGCGGCGAAGTCGGCCGCTTCGAGGAAAGGCATGGGATTGACGGACTTGCCGTCGATGCGAACCTCATAATGCAGATGCGAGCCGGTGGAGCGGCCTGTGGACCCCATGCCGCCGATTTCTTCACCTCGGGTGACACGGTCGCCGGCTTTCACGCCCAGGCGCGACATGTGCGCGTAGCGGGTGGTCAGCCCCTTGCCGTGGTCAATTTCGACCATATTGCCATATCCGCCCGTTCGCCCGGCGCGAATGACCTTGCCCTCTGCCGCGGCATAGATCTTCTCTCCGACAGGACCAGCCATGTCGACGCCCTGGTGCATGGCGGTGGTGCCCTTGAACGGATCGAAGCGGACACCGTAGCCAGAGGTGTAGGTGTAGGCCTTCACAGGCTTGAAACTGGGAACTGCGCTGAGTTCCTTTTCAAGGAGATCGAGCTTTTTCCAGCTCATGAACAATTGCGCGAAACGCGGCTCGGCGCTTTCCAGCGGGCCGCCCTGCGCATCGGCAGCGATTTCGGGTCCGCCCATGGCCTGCGACTGGCGCATGAAGCGTTCCGGACGCAGCCCGAGATCGCGCAGTGACGCGCTCTTGTCCCGATACCTGGCCTCCGCAGCGGTGGCGGCCTGTTCGACGAAGGCGAGCTGCTCCTGCTCAAGCTTCTGGAATGGCTTCATCAGAGAAGCGGACTCAACAACCGCAGTCCCGGATTTGGGCATGATGGCGGCCAATTGATCGAGGCTGGCGTCCCCTTCGAACAGGCTGGCGAGGAATTGCTGGCGCTGTTCCATGCGCGCCGTCTGCATCATCACATCGTTTTCAATGGTGGCGACCTTTGCCCGCATGGCCCGCGCTTCTGCGCGGCTCTCGGCGAGTTCCTGCAGCAGTGCCTCATCTGGCCCGGCGGTGGCAGCCAGGCCGGTTACCGATCCCAGAAGCGCTACGCCGACCGCGGCAGCAGACATTTGTGTCCGCGCGCTGATCTTCAGAACACTCATCCCCTTTTCGCCATTATAGTGCAGGAATTCACGGTCCTGAAAAACCTTGCCGAGCAGCGACGAAATGGAATGTTTCATAAACAGGCAGTCCCCAAGTCGCGAACGTCGGTCCAGACGGCGGCGACATTTCCTCTCAAACAAATCGTAAATGACCCACATTCGGATCGGCTTACCGGTCAAACCTGCCCAGATGGTTAACCCGATTCAAGCGGCGCGTAGAATTCCTTCGTTAAACCGGCTGATTCGCGCGCTGAGTCGTTGAACGGCGGCTTCAACCGACCGGTGAAGTGCTTTTCGACCAATGCCCGGAACGTCGAAACGGGATCGAGGCCATTCGATTTGCAAAGAAATCGGAACCAGTAATTGCCGATTCGCACATGCCCGATTTCATCCTGGTAGATGATCCCAACGATGCGGGCACTTGCCGTGTCGCCAGCGCGTTCGAGCCTTTCGGCTGTCGCTGGAGAAACATCGAGGCCGCGCGCCTCCAGCACCTGCGGTACAACGGCCAGGCGGGCAGGCAGATCGTGCGCGGTATCCATCGCCGCCTGCCATAGACCGTCGTGCGCCGGCAGGTCGCCATAAGCGCCGCCCAGGTCTGCAAGACGCGTCGCGAGCAGATCGAAATGGCGCGCCTCGTCATCGCCGACGGAAACCCAGTCATCGGCAAATGCACGCGGCATGGTGGCACCGAATCTGGCGGCCGCATCCCAGGCAAGGTCGATGGCGTTCAGCTCGATATGCGCAAGCGCATGGAGAAGCGCGACGCGGGAACGAAGCGACCCCGCTTTCCCCCGTCGCGGCATTTGCGATGGCGGCAGCAATGTGGGTTGCGGCGGACGCGCGGGCCTGTCGGGCAGCGAGCCGGTAAACGCCCACTCAATCTCTCCGGCGCGCCACGCCGCCGCCAGACGCCGACTCTCCGCTGCCTTTTTGCCCGGATCGGCAATGCCGAGAACCGCCCGCGCCGCTTCCGAGAGCGTAGCGGGCAAATGCTTGCTCGCAGTCCGGCTCACAGAGCCCGCGCCGCCTCCAGCACCTGTTCGACATGGCCCTTCACGCGGACCTTTCGCCAGATGCGGGCGATGGTGCCGTCACGGTCGATCAGGAAGGTGGACCGTTCGATGCCCATATATTTGCGGCCGTACATGTTCTTTTCCACCCAGGCGCCATATCGTTCGATCACTTCGCCTTCAGGATCGGAACCTAGGTCGATGGCGAGGTCGTGTTTTTCCCGGAACTTTCCGTGCTTGGCGACCGTGTCCTTCGACACTCCGAGGATGGCTGTATCGGCGGCGGCAAAGGCATCTGCATCGGCGGTAAACCCAATCGCCTGCTTCGTGCAGCCGGGCGTGTCGTCCTTCGGATAGAAATAAATAACGAGCTTTCGGCCCGAATAATCGGACAGGCTGAACGTCCGGTCACCCTCTCCCGCCAGCGTGAAATCAGGGGCCTTTTCGCCCTCTTGCGGTGCGGTTGCCATGGTCAGTCCTTTCCAAATTGCCGTTTCCATTCCGCAGCGACAGTGCGGCGTGCAGACGCGATGTCCGCTTTCAAAGATGTCCAGTCGCGGGCATCGCAACGGGCCGCCACCAATCCCCGCGTGGCGGCGGCGCCCGGTCCTTCTATCGCATCCCCGACCAGACGCGACATGACGAGGAAAGCAGACAAGGTCCGATGCGCGTCGAGCAGAGCTGCGTCCACTTGGCCGTCGGCGATCAGCGCATCAAGCGCTACGCCGAGTTCCGGCGAGAGCGCCACGCCCGTCAGCAACTGCCGATAGTGAATGATGAATTCCAGATCGATAAGCCCCCCGCGCCCCCGTTTCACGTCCAGCGGACCCGTTTCCGGGTGCGCAGCCATCATGTCGGCACGCATCTGGCTGACGTCGCGCCGGAGAACATCTGGGTCGCGTTCCAGATCGAGAGCGGCTCGAATGGCAATGCGCACCGCATCCTCATGCTGGTGACCGACGACGAGACGGGCACGGGTCAGCGCCATATGCTCCCACGTCCAGGCAGTTTCGACCTGGTAGGCCGCGAAAGTGTCGAGGCTGACCGCCAGCAGCCCCTGCGCGCCCGAAGGCCGCAAGCGGGTGTCGATTTCATAAAGCGGCCCGGCTGCAGTCGGCACGGTAAGAGCCGATACCAGACGTTGGAACATGCGATTGAACCACCCCGTAGCACCCAACGCCTGGGGTCCATCAGATCTGGTTTCGTGCGCCCCGGAGAAGAGAAAGACGAGGTCCAGATCGGATCGTTCCGTAAGCGCCCTGCCGCCGTAGCGACCGAAGGCGAGCACGATCGGATCGCCATCCGCCACGCGTCCATGCGCCTCCGCGAAATCGTCGACGACAGCATTGGTCAAGGCGGCGATCGCCGCATCGGCAGTGTCGGCATAGGCACGCGCGGCCTCCGCCGGAGTCGCCCTGCCCTCCAGCAGCGACACACCAATGGTGAACCGCTGTTCGCCAGCCCAATGCCGCGCGGCATCGAGCGAACGTTCGAAATCCGGCGCCGCCCCCACAACCGCCGCCGCCCGCTCGCAAAGCGCGTCCCGCGTGGCAAGGTCTGCCGATGCGCCGCCGATCATGGCGTCGAACAGATCCGGTCGGCGCGCGAGTTTGCCCGCCAATAATGGTGCGTGGCCCATGACGCGTGACAGAAGACCGGCCAAGCGGGGATTGGCTGCGATCAGCGCGAAAAAGCGCAGTGCGCTCGGCACCCTCCCCAGAAAATCATCGAACCGGTTAAGCGCATTGCTGACGCTGGGGAGCGCGGCAAATGCCTCAATTAGCAGTGGCAGAGCCTGCTCCAGCTCCCGCTGCGCGGCATCGCTGCGAAGCGCCGGATAGGCACGGTCGCGCCATTTTTCGATCAAGCGCACCATACTCTGTCGAGACCCGACGCCCGCCTTCGCTACATATTCCGCGAGCGCCTTGCCACGCGGCACGGGTGGCCGTTCCGCACGAGCGGTCAGTTCGTCATAGGCTGCCGAGACCCGATCGAGACGTGGCTTCAATTTCGCCTCAAGCCTGGCATAGCTGGCCTCTCCACACAGGGCGGCAAAGGCGTTACGGTCCTCCTTTCGCGTCGGGATCGAATGAGTTTGGGCGTCCTCCCGCATCTGCAGCCGATGTTCCGCGTTGCGCAGCAGTTCGTAGCTAGCCGACAGATCAGCGGCCAGCGCCCGATCGATCTGACCCGCATCCGCCAGCGCCGCGAGCGCACCAGGCGTATCGGGAATGCGAAGATTCTCGTCGCGTCCGCCAAAGATCAGCTGCTGCACCTGCGCAAAGAATTCGATCTCCCGAATGCCGCCGCGGCCCCGCTTCAGGTCGAAGCCGGGGCCCAGCGTCTGCCGGTCCTCGTAATGATCGCGTATCCTCAGCGACATGTCCTCAATATCGCGGATCGCCGTATAGTCGAGGGAGCGGCGCCAGACGAAGGGGTCGATCACGCGCAAAAACGTCTCGCCCATTTCCATATCGCCGGCCACGGCGCGGGCGCGGATAAATGCCGCGCGTTCCCACGTCAAAGCTCCCGACTGGTAATATAGCTCCGCCCTGCGAAGCGGGATCGCGACGGGGTTGACCTCTGCGTCCGGACGCAGGCGCAAATCGACGCGCGCGACATAACCGTCCTTTGTGGGCTGTTGCAGCAATTCCGCGGTACGCCGCGCGATGCGAACGGCCGCATTGTCTGGATCGTCGCCCTCTCGCCGGGCGATGCGGTCGCCATCGTAAATGAAAATCAGATCGACATCGCTGGAATAATTGAGCTCCCGGCTACCGAGCTTTCCCAAAGCGATGGCCGTGAAACCCTGAGGCGACGGTTCGCCGACCCGCTCGACAAAGGCCTGCCGAACCGCTGAATCTATGGCAACGTCAGCGAAATCGGACAGGGCGCGGGTGACCTGCACCAGATCGAATGCGCCAGACAGGTCGGCAAGCGCGGTACCAAGTGCCACCCTCTGACGCCGTTGGCGCAACTCCACGGCGACGGTTTCCGCCTCCACGGGGGCCGCGATGAAAGCGGCCAGCCCCGCGTCAGCAATCTCCCGCCCCCAATGCGGATGCCGCTTCATCAGCGCCCGCAGAAAAGGTGCGTGACGTTCGGCCAGCGCAATGGCGTCGGCCAGTGCGGCTTCGCTGCAACAGTCCGCGAAGGATTCCGCCGTTACCATTCGGTTGAGGGGAACGCGCGGCTGTTCATGACGTTAGCATTATCATGGCGAGTGAAATTCCAGAAGAGCGCGACGACGCTGCAGGCCGGGATGCGCGGGAAGACGATAAAAAGCGGGAGAGGAAACGCGACATGGAAAACCAGAACAGGGATCGTATTTTCGGCGCATCGCTGCGGCGACTATATGATGATGCCCTCGACGAGCCGCTAACCCAGGAATTTCAGGAACTGCTCGCAAAACTGAAATAGCGCCGCCGGTGGCGCTGCCGGGGATATCCCGGCGAAACGGGCCATAGAATTCTACCGGCTGGAAAGATCGTCGACCTGCCCCATGATGCTTTTCAGGGGACCATCGGGATCCTGCCGCATCGTGCTGTTGGTACGCGACGGCAAATTCCCGTCAGCCAATATCGCCTCCAGCGCCGACCGGCCGCGAGCGACCCTGCTCTTGATCGTACCTACTG
Source organism: Pacificimonas sp. ICDLI1SI03 (assembly GCF_054740865.1). NCBI lineage: Bacteria > Pseudomonadati > Pseudomonadota > Alphaproteobacteria > Sphingomonadales > Sphingosinicellaceae > Pacificimonas > Pacificimonas sp. ICDLI1SI03. The sequence continues at coordinate 184,255 of NZ_JBSQAU010000001.1, read as the reverse complement.
CGCATCCACAAATATTGGCAGCTTCTTCATAAGCGAAACCACCCGCACCCACCAGGATCAGTGCCTCGCGCTGTGCCTGGGGCAGCTCTAGGAGGCCACGCTGCAGATCAGCGAGCTCGATCTGCTGGTCCTGACCCGCCGGTGCGGCAAGGATCTTCGCCGCGGTGAAATCGTCCCATTCTCCCTTGAACCGGGCACGCCGCATCTGACTGAGGAACAGGTTCCTGAGAATGATGAATGTCCACGCACGCATATTGGTGCCGGCCTGAAACCGATGTCGTGCCGCCCACGCCTTCAAAAGGGTTTCCTGCACCAGATCATCAGCGGTGTCGGCATTTCCGGAAAGCGAGCGACCAAAGGCACGCAGATGGGGAATGACAAGGGCAAGCTCCCCCTTGAAATCGGCGTCGGACAATTGCTCGGTATCGGGCTTCGCCGCCTTTGCGGGTTCGGAATGCAGGCGGTCCAGCAGTTGCTGGAACATGGGCGGCAACGCTTCTGCCGCCGAACCGGCGAATACTGAGCGGAGATAGCCCCCAACGTCCGACCCGAGAGCACTGCCCTCGTCGCCCGGTTTGGAAACTGGCTCCGAAGCCGGATATGCTGACATTCTTCCCCCCAACGGTCGGTTCGAAACTTAAAATACTAGCTGGCGAAAACCAGCAACACACCCATGCCGATCACGATCAGGACAACCGAAATAAGGAGAACATAACGTCCAATACCCGGGGTTTCGCCCGCACGAGCTTCCTGCTTCGCAACTTCTTCATGTTCCTCTTGGCGCTCGTCCATGTGTCACTTCTTTCTTAAACCAGTTAATCAGATAGGGCCTTGAAAAGCCCTTCGCAACTTACGCCGGGACCGCTGCGGTCGAGCGGAAGAACAATGCCTGGGCAATCGCGGCCTTGACCGTCGACCGCTGAAAAGGCTTTGTGATCAGAAATGTCGGTTCCGGCCGTTCCCCCGTCAGCAGGCGTTCGGGGAATGCCGTGATGAAGATGACCGGCACACTGAACTTTTCGAGGATATCCTTGACAGCGTCGATGCCGCTTGAATCGTCGGCAAGCTGAATGTCGGCGAGGATGAGCCCCGGCTTCTGATCAAATGCTGCAGCTACCGCCTCGTCGCGCGTCGTCGCGATGCCGGTCACATCGTGACCGAGATCGAGAACGATGCTTTCAATATCCATGGCGATGATGGGCTCGTCCTCGATGATGAGAACGGTCGTCTTCGTCTGGGCGTCGATCTCCGACAGAGCCTCCCGCACCAGCTTTGACACCTCGTCAGCGTCGCGGTCGATCAGGAAGGCGGTATCCTCATTCGAGAAACCTTCCATGGCGGTCAGCAGCAGTGCCTGACGCGACAAGGGCGTTATATTCTTCAGCCGTTCATGGGCGACACGCTCGAACTCCGACCCGTCGCCGGGCTCGTCGCTGACTTCTACACTCGCAGATGACCAGATGGCGTGAAACGTTCTGTAAAGGCCCATTCGGGCATCAACGTCTTTAGGAAAGCTGTCAGGCGCGGCGACGATTGCCTCCAGCGCTGCACGAACGTAGGCGTCGCCATCCGCCTGAGAGCCCGTCAGAGCGCGCGCATAACGGCGCAGGTAGGGAAGATGAGGGGCGATTTCCGTAGCGAGCGACATAAGGTGATATGACTCCGTCAAACTTGGACTTCGAACTGGCGAACGCCGCCCTTAGACTAGCGTTCTCGGCTGAGGGCAACCAACAAATTCGGACGCCCCGTTCGGAACGCACCCATAACCCATTTGTTGGCTGCTTGCCATGAGCACTTCCCCCGCGCCCGGACATGATGATTCAGAGACGTCCGGACCAGAGATCCACGGACGTTCGCTGTCGACGCAGTTTCTGCAGGCGCTCAGCCTTGCCCTGCTGCCCATCGGGCTGCTGGCGGCGCTGCTGTCGGTCAGCAGCTTCATGAATGCGCGCGACGATGCCATCAAGCGCGTCGAGGAAAGGGGAACACAGCTGGCCCGTGTCGTCAGCGATGTCTTTCAGGATCGGGGCCTCGTCCTTCGCGCATTGGTACTGCAGCGGCCCGCGCGTGAGCGGATCGAAGGTGCGTGCGCGCGCGAATTGTCGCGTTTCGTGGAACTGGACCGGCTGTTTTCCGCGCTTTACCGTCTCGACCGTGATGGAAATGTGATTTGTAAGTCGACACAGGGAGGCGCGCTTTCGCCGGTAGAGATCGACAGGGTTCGATCCATCGAACTTCAGACTTCGGAGCTGGGCAGTGCGTTGTTCTTCTCTGAGCAGCGTAACAATATGATCTTCGCGGTAAGGGGCGGCAGCGACGCACCGCAGGGCGACAGCATCGTCGGCGTGGTGCCGATCAGCAGCCTGCGGGCGGAACTGGCTAATGTCGTGCGGCCATCCGGGTCGACCCTCACCATTCAGGTGGCGGACGGCATGGAGATCACAGAGGAATCGACGGTGCCGACGCTGCAGGAGGATGGCAGCTATGGCCTGATCGCGCCAACGCGCTTGGGTGGGCTGGCAGTGAATTATTCGGAGCCGCTGTCGCCATTCAGATGGAGCGTGATCGCGGGTATATTCGTGCCGCCGTTCATGTGGCTTGCGGCGCTGCTGATTTCATGGGCGACGCTGCGGCGAAGTGTCCTGAGGCCGCTGCGCAACATGCGAGCAGGGCTGGAGAGACGAGCGGCGGGCGATGACACCATCACCCTGGTCGATAGGGCGGGATCAACAGGCGAATTCCTCGAGTTCGCCGCCGCCTATGACAGGCTCGCGGCGGATCAGAAGGCAGGGCGCAAGCAGCGCGAGGCGGCAATTGCCGCCCAGTCCCGCCTGATCCGGGAAGTTCATCATCGGGTCAAAAATAATCTGCAAATCATCACCAGTCTCATCAGCGTAAAATCGCGGGCAACGCTCGATCCGGGGCAGCAGCGCGCCTACGGCACCATTCAGATGCGCGTTACGGCGCTCGCCCACGTGCATCGGTGGCTATATGCCGACGATGTCACCAAGGGTGTGGATCTGGCCGCCCTGATAAACGATTTGTCCACCGGCCTGGAAACGAGCGTTGAATCGACGGAAGGCGTCAGCACCCATATTTCGACATCGCTGGATGGTGTGTTCGTGGGGCAGGATGCCGCAGTCCCGGTATCCTTCCTGATCACGGAACTGATTGCCGCGACGGGGACCCGGTTGGGCGATGGCCATCAGATGAGCGTCAATATCGCCCTGTCGCGGACGGATGAAACCTGCGCCCGCCTGACCCTGACGAGCCAGGAATTTCGAGGAGCCGATATTTTTGCGGTAAGCGAACGCACGGCAAGTGCCCGCATTCTGCAAGGCATGGTCCGCCAGCTGCGCGCCAAGTTCAAGCATGATGCGGAGGCCGGACAATATCTCGTCGACTTTCCGACCGACCCTGTCTGATGAACTCGCTTCGGCTCACTTAGTCCCGCGCGGACAGGGATTGGGCGGAACAGCGCAAAGCCTATTGCACGCCTTCGCCTGCCTTATACTTGATCTCCAGAAATCGGCCTTCGATTGCCAGGCGGTCGAGATCGCCGGCGGCAAGCTGTTCAGACAGCCGTTTCAGTTCGGCAGAAATCGTCGCCAGCCCTTCATGCAATTGCCGGTCGGCATCCCCCCCGGCTTCACGATAGCTGGCAGGCACGTCGATATAGGATGTGACGAGCCGGGGCAGTTCCTCTCCGATCAATCTGCGCGCGTCCGTAACGACCGGCGCATCGCCGCCCACTTTTTCAAGCTGTGGGGCCAGCACCTCGAGACGCAGGAGAAGCTCGTCCACCTGAACGCGCGCGGTCGAAGGCAGTTCGTGCCGACGCGCAGCGAGCCATCTTTCGACGCGCACGGGGAGCGCGCCAAGTTCGGCATTACGGATCACGTCCTGCGTCACCTCCGGCTCCTGACGCGTGCGGTCGGGGATCAGGAAGGGAACGATGATCGCGGCGGCTAGCGCGAGGATCAGGAGTATGAACCCGTCAATGCCAAGGCTGCCGACAAACATCGCGAAGAGCAGCGAAAGGAGCAAGACGCCAGTGAAAATCCACGCGGCGCGCTTTGCCTTCGTCCGTAACGGTGACCGTTCGCGCGCCTCTATCCGGCGGGTTGCCGCGCGTCCCGCATTGCTGCGTTGCAGATCGCGCAGCTGCCGGTCGGCACGGGTGGTGAAATCTTCATATTTGGAAAGAACCTGATCGACCGCGCCCGCCATGTGCCTATCCCTCAATCGCCGTGAAGGCGGGTTTCGAACCGTTGAGCTTCCCCTGCTCCACCCCCTCGGCTCGGGCGATATAGCCCCGGCTCTTCTCAACCTCGTCGGTCAGCAGGTTGACGGTCTGCTTCATCGAGCCCAGCGCCTCCAGCTTGAAGCTGTCGATCTCATCCATCGTGGCATAGACATTTTCAAAGGCACGCTTCAGCGTTTCGAGAGGAATGGTCGCCGATGCGGCCTGGCGGTGAATCTCGCCCGTCTGGGTACGCAGCATCTCGCCCGTCGAATCGATCACGCCGGCCGTCGTCGTGTTGAGTGCGGTGATCTGGTCGAGCACGAGTTTCTGATTGGTCATCGCTTGTGCGACAGTGATGCCGGTGCGAAGTGCGCTGACGGTGGTGGTAGAGGCGCGATCAACGCCCTTCATCAGCTCGATATTGTTCTTCTTCACAAGATCGAGGGCAAGATAGCCCTGCACAGTGACCGCCATTTGCGTCAACAGGTCGGTGACGCGCTGCCGGGTGTAGAACAGCGCCGTTTCGCGCAGCGCCTTTGCCTTTGCAGGCTCGCTGGCGCCTAAAGCGGCAGCCTTTGCCTCCAGCTTTCCGTCCAGCGTCTTGGCGACGAAGATCATCTGCTCCAGCTTGCCCATGGTCTTCCACAGGTTCTGGCGCTCTACATCGATCGCGGCATTGTCACGCAGCAACTCATCCTTGCCAGAGGCAAGCCGTTTCAGGATGGCGGAAATATGCCCCTGAGCGGATTCATAGCCGGCGAAATATTGCCGCGCCTTGCTGCCCATGGGGATGATGCCAAACAACTTACGTTTGGTCAGCATCTTGCCGCGCTTGCCGGGATCCAGATCCTCGACCGTGCGGCGCAGTTCGGTCAGGTCCTTGCCGATATCGCTTTCCGAATTCATCGAACGCGTCGGGCGGTCGAGGAAGCGGTTGGAATAATTCGCCGCCTCCTCGATTTCGGCGCGGCCGAGGGCCGTCAATTGATCCACGCGGCGCCCGAATTCGGGCGAGTTGGCATCCTGCTGGCTCAGTTCAGCGATGAAGCTGTCGACATTTTCCTCAAGCTTCGTCTTTTTCTCATCATCAATGGGTACGAGACCGGCAGCCTTCTCCGCATCCACCCGCACGACGGGATCGGGAGCATCCAGCTTCAATGCGGCAGGCGCGTCGGGAGCTTCGGTGGAGGTGTCGCTAGCCATGGTCATGTCCGCCTTCGTAAATCAGCATAGATACGCGCAAACGCGTCGGAAGGGCAGTGCGGTTCCCACCGGCGCTCATTCGCGCTGTCCCAATGCGTCATTCGGCCCCGCCACATCGTCCAGCCCTTCGACAAATTCGGACCCGGCGATAATTTCAGCGGAGCTGCCCTCAAAATCCTGGCCGATGGGTTCAACACGACCACCAAGGCACTGACCCAGAAATCCCTCCATGGCGGCAAAGAAGCTGAGCCTGTTCGCAGGCTCCTGAAAGCCGTGCCCCTCGTCGGGATAATTGATGTAGGTGACGGGCAGACCCTTCTCCTGCATGGCATTCGCGATCTGGTCGGCCTCTATCTTCGTGACGCGCGGATCATTGCCGCCCTGTCCGATCAGAAGCGGCACCTTGATCGCGTCGACGCGGGTCAGCGGCGAACGGGCGATCAGATCCTGGCGCGCATCCTCTTCAGCAGGATCGCCGATATGGCGGTAGAAGGTCCCCTCAAGCATGGGACGCCAATAGGGCGGGAAGCTTTCCATCAGCGTGATCAGGTTCGAAGGACCGACAATGTCCACACCGCAGGCGAACTTGTCCGGGGTAAAGGTGACACCGACCAGGGTTGCATAGCCGCCATAGGACCCGCCGCCGATGGCGACCTTGTCCTCTATCGCGATACCCGCATCCACCGCCCAGTCGACGGCGTCGATCAGATCGTCGTGCATGGCGCCCGCCCATTCGCCGATGGCGCGGTTCACATGATCCTTCCCAAAGCCGGTGGAGCCGCGATAATTCACACTGAGAACAGCATAGCCCCGGTTCGCCATCCACTGATGGACCGAATTATAGCCGTATTCATCGCGCGCCCACGGGCCGCCATGTACCCAAAGTAGCATGGGCACCGGCTGATTGGGTCGACCGGTCCCTTCCGGATCGCTGCCCGGTGGCAGAGTCAGATATGAGACGAGGTCCAGACCGTCCCGCGCCTTAATTACCTTCGGATGCATCGGCTGCAGCGGAGCGTCCGCAAGTTCCGGCCGAGTGGTGAACATTTCGGTCAGGGTCCCGGCGTCGCGGTCATACAGCATGTAGGTGCCGGGCTGCTGCGCGGCGTCGTCAACGACCACCCACTTCCGATTATCGTCGGTTGCGGCGGCGATGTTGATCTGTCCGTCGAATCGCGATCGCAAAAATTCCAGGTCGGCCCGCACGCTATCATCGAGCGCGGTCCATTCCTCCTGCTCATAGTTTACCGCGTAAGCCAGCGGCTCGTACGTCGTCGGGTCGAACAGGATATCGGAAATGTCTGCGCGCTCGTCTGCTGCCAGAACCACCTGCTTTCCGGTTTCCAGATCCATTATGGCGGCCGCCGACGTGTTCCGGTCGCGACTGTCCGCAAGGTATAGCTGCGTTCCGTCCTTCGAAAAGGCGAAGGGCTGGGTATTGAAATAGTCCTCGCTGCCAACGGACATGAACTTTTCGCCCTTGCCGCCCTGTTCGTCGACGAGGAAATAGTCGGCACCGCCCCCGGCGCTGCTGACCATGCCCAATCGCGGCCGGTTCTGATGATCGACGACCCAGCCGCCAAAGCCGGGATTTTCCGCCACCAGCCTCTTCTCGCCTGTAGCATAATCGATTTCATACAGGTCCATCAGCTGTGGATCGCGGTCGTTCAGGGCGACCAGCACGACACCCGGCCGCTCGCGGCTGACGGACTGGACCGCGGCACGGACCCCGTCCGCGACCGGCGTCAGGTCGCGCGTAGTGCCGCTTTCCACGTCGGTTGCATATACGTGGAAATTCTCATCGCCGCCCTTGTCCTGCTGTGTCAGGACGAAACGGCTGTCGGGGGTCCAACTGTGGCTGGCGATGCCGCGCTTCGCGTCGTCCGTGATTGCCCTGGCCGAGGCGGGGTCGTTGGCAGGCGCGACCCATGCATTCATCACCCCGTCGCGCGGTGCGAGCCAACTGACCCACTTGCCGTCGGGGCTGATTCGTCCCTGCGACTTCGTGGGATTGCCCAGAAGGGCATGGCGCGGAATGAGGTCTGCATCTTGTGCGGCGGCCCTGGCGGACTGCGCCGCACCGGCCTGGCCAAGTGAGGCGGCAAGAGCCACGGATGCGACCGCAGACATGCAAGAACGACGGAAACTGCGCAACATGCCGATACGACTCCAATGGTTAGATATCATACGGGCACACTAACCAAGGTGTCATACCAAAGCAATACAGGGGCTCTGCCCGGGCACTCGCGTACATGTGACCGGCGTCCGCACTTGTGGTCACCCTCGGCGCTCAGTTAAATCAAGCGCCGGGCCTATGGGAGCAGCGGCGATGGCGAAGAGGACGACCGGGGGCGGCCTGGTAAAGCGACACCGTCTGTCGACGCGCATCTGGCATTGGGTCAACGTGATCGCGGTATTCCTGCTCATCGGCAGCGGCGCCAGCATCTTCAACGCGCACCCGCAACTTTACTGGGGCAACTATGGCGCCAATTTCGACACGCCCTGGCTAACCATCGGTGCGCGTGCCGATGCGGGCGAGCGGCAGGGGTTCGTCAATATCGCCGGCATCGAGATCGACACGACGGGCGTGCTTGGGGTGTTCGAGAAGGACGGGGAGGTGAGAACCCGCGCATTTCCCCACTGGATCACCATTCCGGCGGAATACAGCCTGAGCGCGGGGCGCCGGTTTCACTTCCTGGGCGCGTGGATCTTTGGCGTGGCGGGCCTCCTCTATTTCATCTGGAGCCTGTTCAACGGTCACATCTGGCGCGACCTGATTCCGCGCAGGTCACAACTGACCCCCGCTGCATTGTGGCACGACATAAGGCAGCATTTGCGGCTGAATTTCCTGCATGGCGGGAACGAGAAATATAACCTGCTGCAAAAGCTCAGCTATGCCGGCATCGTTCTGGTCATCCTGCCGCTGCTGGTGGGTACGGGCCTGACCATGTCGCCGAATATGAACGCGGCCTGGCCCTGGCTGCTGGACATATTCGGCGGGCGGCAATCCGCGCGATCAATCCACTTCATCGCGGCATTCCTGCTGGTGGGGTTCATCTTCATCCATATCGCGCTCGTCATTCTGGCGGGGCCGATAAACGAGATCCGGTCGATGATCACCGGAAGGCTGAAAATGCCCAAGGAGGCTCCGCATGACTGACCGACGTACGATCCTTGCCTGGTTGGGTGCCAGCCTGCTGCTGCCCGGATGCGAACGCATTGGCGCGACGAAGCCGGTGAACAATCTTCTCTCTTCGGTCGAACGGCTAACGCTTGACGCGCAACGCCTGGTGACAGCGCGCGGCGCACTGGCACGGGAATATACCGAGGCGGAAATGTCACCCGTCTTTCGCGCCAATGGCACGAGACAGCCGGCGTCGGCTAGCTATGCACGCCACGAGGCAGAGGGGTTCGCAAATTGGCGGCTGAGCGTTGGAGGGCTGGTCACCAGACCACTGAATCTTTCGCTGTCGCAGCTACGCGCCCTGCCCGCCCGGACGCAGATTACACGTCACGATTGCGTCGAGGGCTGGAGCGCCATCGGCAAATGGACGGGGGTGCAATTGTCGCGGCTGCTGGACCTGACTCAGGTGTCGAACCGTGCCCGCTATGTCATGTTCCGCTGCGCCGACGAGATTGGCGGCGTCCCCTATTATGAGAGCATCGACATGGTCGAGGCGCGTCACCCGCAGACAATCCTTGCCTATGGCATGAACGACCGCACCCTGCCTGTCGCCCACGGCGCGCCACTGCGCCTGAGGTCGGAGCGGCAATTGGGATACAAGCACGCCAAATATGTGATGGCCATTCAGGCTGTTGAGGACTTCACATCAATCGGCGGCGGCAAGGGCGGATATTGGGAAGACCGCGCCAACTATGAATGGTGGGCGGGCATCTGAAGACAGGCGCCAGAACGCCGACGCGGGCCGCCTACTCGATGAGGGGTGGGAACCAACTTGTATCGATCTTGTAATGGCGGTCGTCAAAACTGGCGAGTTCCTTCATGCGGTCCTCCTGCAGTAAGTTGATGACACTGCCGGTGCGATCGATCAGGCCGATTTCCTTCATATACTTCAGGGTCCGGTTCACATGAATACCGGTCAGTCCGAGCATATCCCCGATCAGTTCCTGATTGATGAGGAGCTTCAGCCGGTCATGCATATTGTCCTCGGTCAGGCGAAGGCGGCTGACGATCTGCAGCAGCAGGTAGGATAGCCGTCCGGTTGCATCCATGCGGGCGACTGCGCGGAAACGATCATCCTGCGCGACCTGCTCCAGCGCCTCGATCGAGTAAAGGAGCGCGGTCAGACGCGGGCTGTTACTGAACACATGGCGAAGACCGATTTTCTGAAAAGGGCACAGAATGCCGTCGGATGTCGCGGCAACATCATAGGTCGCCCGCTCGCACACGACCTCATGCGTACCGATCAGGTCGCCTGGCAGATACAGGCGGTGCACCTGCCGCTTTCCATTCTGCAATGTCGTATAGCCGATGAACCAGCCCTTCTTGACGACGAACAGATCCTCAATCGGGTCTCCCTCCGCCCGAACGAGATCGCGCTTCTTATACTCGCGCTGCTCTTCCTCGAACCGGATAAGCAGTTCGTTGTCCTGCTCCGAAAGCTCAACGAAATGGCGTAATTTGCTGACGAGGCAGCTTTGATCCCCCTGCGTCGGACCCATTTTTTTGCCCCTCATTGCCCTTACCCACAACATACCATTATTTGTTTGGTTTCATAGCGAATTGCATGGCTAAAATTGATACAAATTATAACATAGGACATGTTGACGATCGGGATCCGACGGCCCATCGCAACGAGGCAGGATGCAAAGGGCCGGCATGTCCGCCCAGCACGAGAGGGCGCGATATGAAGCGGGCGGGAAAATTCACCAAAACACTATTGGTCGCGGCAATCGTCGCAGCCCTCGTCATCCTTCTTTGCGGACCGCTGGTACGTTTTGCGGGCGTTCCGTTCCGCAGCGTCATGGCGCCGCTGCAATTCGGCACGCTGGCAGCCGGGGTGATCGCTCTGCTCGCCATTGTCGCCATCATTATCGACCGGCGTGCGCGGCGGGGTACGGGCCTGGCGGTGCTGGCCCTGCTGATTGCAGGCGCACCTTTCCTGTTCATGATGTCGATCGTTCGCACAGGCGCGAACGTACCGCCGATCCACGATATAACGACCGATACGCAAGACCCGCCACAGTTCGTGGAAATCCTGCCACTACGCGCCGATGCGCCCAACAAGGCGGAATATGAAACCGCCTTTACGGCGCAACAATTGGAGGCATATCCCGATATCGAGCCGCTGCGCCTGCAAAGGGCACCTGAAGCCGCTTACGGCGATGCGATGGCGGCGGTCGAGGAAGAAGGGCTTGAACTAGTGGCGAGCGATCCCGTCGCAGGCCGCATAGAGGCGACCGCGACGACGGCCTGGTTCGGATTCAAGGACGATGTGGTGATCCGCGTGCGACCCGGGGACGACGGCTCTTCACTGGTTGACGTTCGTTCGAAATCGCGGATGGGTATGAGCGATCTAGGAGCAAATGCAGCGCGCATCCGCAACTTGCTTGCCGAGATCAGGGGCGATTGAATGGATCAGATAAGATGTTGAATGACATAACCACTGATCTGGCAGACCCGCCGCGCTTCTTCCTGCAGGACGATCCGCCTGCGGACTTCGATCCGGCGACGGTAACAGAGCATGCGCAACGACATGAGACGCTGGGTCCCATCTGCCTGAATGTCGACGCCGCAACGGCCTATGCGCGGGCTTTGGCGGCCGCGCGGGGAAAGGGGTGGAATATAGTCGCCAGCGATGCGGCGCGCGGGCAGATCGAGGCTGTCGCAACAACGCCTTTCCTGCGCTTCAAGGACGATATCGTCATCCGACTAAGCCCAGACAATGGAGAGATCCGCGTCGATATGAGGTCCAAGTCCCGCAAAGGGAAGTCTGACTTCGGCGTCAACGCCAAGCGTATTCAGGATTTTCTTGATACGCTGGACGCCGACTGAACCCCTGCCGGTCGTCAACCGCCGCCGGGCGCGCGGTGCGGTGAATGATGGCCATGCGCGGGCGGGGCCGCGGCCTTGCTCTTTCGCGTCCAGTCGATCCGGTAAAGGTCGAAGCGGCGGTCGGCGAGGTTTCGCACAGTCCCCTCCGCGCGTGCCCATGTCAGATCGTCAAGATTGACGTCGGCAATCGTCAGCGTCTCGATATTTTCGCTCGCCTCCGCCGCGATGCCGTCGCGCGCAAAGGGGAAATCGCACGGCGTCAATATGCAGGACTGCGCATATTGAATGTCCATATTGTCCACCCCGGGCAGATTACCAACATTGCCGGACAGAACCACAAAGCACTGGTTTTCGATGGCGCGCGCCTGGCAGCAATAACGCACGCGCATATAACCCTGCCGGCTGTCGGTGCAGAAGGGAGTAAAGATGATCTGCGCGCCTTCGTCGACCAGGCGGCGGGCAAGTTCGGGGAATTCGCTGTCATAACAGATGAGGACGCCGATGGGGCCGCAATCGGTCTGGATGACGCCGACCTCGTCGCCGCCCTTTATCTTCCACCAATAAGCTTCGTCGGGGGTGGGGTGTACCTTTTCCTGGGCATGGACGGAGCCGTCGCGCAGGCAGACATAGGCGACGTTCTGGATATCGCCGTCGGCCGTGCGCGTGGGGTGCGAGCCGCCAATGATGTTCACATTATAGGCGAGCGCCAGTGTCGACAGCGCCTCTACCAAGGGTTCGGTATGCTGGCTTAGCCTGTCGATGGCCTGCATCGGGGTCAGCTTGTTCTTTTCGAAGCTGAGCAGGGAAAGGGTGAAGAGTTCGGGAAAGACGACGAAATCTGCATCGTAATCAGCCGCGACATCGACGAAATATTCGATGTTGGAGACGAATTCCTCGAAATCCTTTACCGCCCGCGCCTGCAGCTGCACGGTCGCCAGGCGGACACCGCGCACGCTGCGCTGAATGCGGAACTTGGGATCCTCACCCGGCGTCAGATATGGGTTGCGCCACACCATGTGGACCGCGTGTCCGCCCGACGGCTTATCCTCGGGCAGGTAATTTTCCAGAACGCCGATGGGTTCGAAGCCGTTCTTCAGCTGGAATCCCAGCGTCGTGTCACGCAACTTTCCGGCCTCGACGCCGGCCAGATAGTCGGCGGGGCTGGCAACGGGATTGCGCGAGCGTCGGTTCGCGCGGGCATAACCGGGCATGCGTCCTGCGAAGACCACACCCTTCAGGCCAAGCCGTTCGACGAGAGACCGGCGTGCCTCGTAAAGCCGTCTGCCGATACGCAGGCCGCGCTGCTTTGCGGCCACCACCATTTCGATGCCGTAAAGCCAGTCGCCGGTGGGATCATGGCGGCTGCCATAGCCATTGCCCGAAATGGTTTCCCAGTCATGCGGCGCCAGAGCCACCGCCTCGTCGATGCGCGACGACGCGCAATATCCGACGATCTTACCCTCCATGATGACCAGAAACTGGCCATCTGGAAAATTGTTGATCTGCCCGCGGATCATGCCGGGCGTGTAGTTCTCGACACCGACATAGACTTGGCCGATCAGGTCTACGATGCCTGGCACGTCGGACGGTATGGCGTTCCGGACTTCCAATTTTGCGGGGCTCTTGCGGGACATTATACTCTTTCTCGAGAACGGGCTGGAATGACCGGACGGATGGCCCCGTCCTCTTTCGCATGGACGTGTTTTGCAATAGGCCCTGCGAACATGAGTAGCGCCGACACGACCTATTCCGACTATCTGGGTCTGGACCAGCTATTATCGGCTACCCAGCCCCGTTCCGACGCGCATGACGAGATGCTGTTCATCACCATCCACCAGGCGTCCGAGCTGTGGATGAAGCTGACCCTGCACGAACTGAATGCCGCCCGCGCTGCGATTATTGCGGACAATCTGGACCCTGCGTTCAAGATGATGGCCCGTGTCAGCCGGATTCAGCATCAGTTGATCCAGAGCTGGGAGGTACTGTCGACGATGACGCCGTCGGATTATTCCGTCGTACGTCCGCATCTGGGCACCTCCTCCGGCTTTCAATCGGCGCAATACCGGCTGATCGAGTATTTGCTGGGCAACAAGAACCCGAAGATGACGGCAGTGCATGAAGGGCGCGGCACCGATTACGAACTGCTGCGCGCAGCGGAGCGGCAACCGAGCCTCTACGACGAGGCGCTGCGCCTGCTCGCACGTCGCGGGCTAGATATTCCGGGGACGCATCTGCAGCGCGACTTCACCCAAGGCTATCAGGCATCGGCGGAAATAGAGGCGGCATGGCTGGCCATCTATCGCGAGCCGGATCGCTATTGGGACCTGTACGAGCTGGCGGAAAAGCTGGTCGACCTGCAATATCATTTCCAATTGTGGCGTTTTGGCCATTTGAAGACAGTCGAGCGGGTCATCGGCTTTAAACCGGGGACGGGCGGAACACCGGGCGTGCCCTATCTGGCCGAGGTCGTGGCAAAGACCTTCTTTCCGGAATTGCTGACGGTAAGGACCGCGCTGTGAAGTCAACCATGCAACAGGAAGGCTTGTGGTGACCGCCGCCGCCTTTCGCGACCGGTTCGAACTGCCAGAGGGCGTCACCTATCTGGACGGCAACAGCCTTGGCCCGCTGACCAGGGACGCTGCCCTGGCGATCCGGGAAATGACCTGGAACCAATGGGGCAAGGATCTGATCGCCAGCTGGAACAAGCATGACTGGTTCGGCGCCCCCGAACGCATCGGTAACCTGATCGCCCCGCTGATCGGCGCGACGGACGGGGAGGTCGTCGTCGCGGATTCCGTTTCGGTAAATATCTTCAAGCTGGCGGCCGCGGCGCTCGTCGCCCTGCCCGGGCGCCGCATCATCCTGTCGGAGCCCGGCAATTTCCCCACCGACCTTTACATGATCGAGGGGCTGAAGCGGCTGCGGCCTGATGTGGAACTGCGCCTCGTCCGGCGGGAAAACATGGCAGACGCGCTGTCAGACGAGGTCGCGCTGCTGCTGCTGACGCATGTGCATTACAAGACGGCAGAAATTTTCGATATGGACCGCCTGACGAAGGCTGCGCAAGCGGTCGGCGCGCTAACACTGTGGGATCTCAGCCACAGCGTTGGGGCCGTACCTGTCGATCTGAACCATGCGAGCGCCGACTTGGCGGTAGGCTGCGGTTATAAATATCTGAACGGCGGACCAGGGGCGCCAGCATTTCTGTATGTTGCGAGACATCTTCAGGAGAAGCTTGCCTCGCCGCTGTCCGGCTGGATGGGGCATGCCGCGCCCTTTGATTTTACCGACGCCTATGAACCGGCAGCCGATATTGCCCGCTGGCGCGCCGGGACGCCGCCCATGCTGAGCCTGACGGCGCTGGAAGCAGCGGTGAAGTTGATGCGAGAGGCGGATTTCAGCGATCTCGTGCATTGTTCGCATATCCTGACCGATGCCTTTATTGAGGGCGTGGAGGCCAAATGCGCCGATCTGACGCTGATCTCTCCGCGCGATGCGACACAGCGCGGCAGCCATGTCAGTTTCGCCCATGACCACTCCTTTGAGATCATGCAGGCCCTGATTGCCGAAGGCGTCGTTGGCGATTTTCGTACCCCCGATGCACTTCGCTTTGGCTTTGCACCGCTTTATAACTCGATGGACGATGTCGAGCGGGCGGTTGCCGTTCTGGCCGGAATCATGGATTCGGGCCGATGGCGGGACCCGCGCTTTGCAAAGAGGAGCAAGGTAACATGATGAAGATCCATGAATCCTCGTTGCGGGGCCGCACGCGAATCGACTGGCTGGATAGCCGACACAGCTTCTCCTTCGGCAATTTTCACGACACAGCGCGTATGGGCTTTCGCGCACTGCGGGTGATCAACGAGGACCATATCGCCGGCAAAAACGGTTTTCCGCCGCATAATCATGCGCATATGGACATCATTACCATCGTCCTGGCCGGCGGTCTGGCGCATCGCGATTCTCTCGGCAACGGGTCGATCATCCATCCCGGCGAAATCCAGCACATGTATGCCGGGCCGGGCATCACACATTCCGAAATTAACCCAGCGGACGAATCCGTGCATCTGCTGCAAATTTGGATCCAGCCGGACCGGCCTGTCACGAATGCAAGCTATAGCCAGCATGAGATCGATGCCCCCTCGGTCGAGAACCGCTTTGGCGTGATTGCAGGGGAGGGCAGCAACGTGCCTCTGCAATCCGACACACGGCTGCTGCTCGCCCGCCTGGGGGAGGGCGAAACGGCGACGCACGGGCTGGGCAGCGGACGCGGCGCCTGGGTTCAGGTGATGAAGGGTGACGTGCAGATCGACGGCCAGTCCCTGTCCGCAGGAGATGGCGCCGAAATTGAGCAAGTGGCCGAGGTTGCCGTAAAGGCCAAGACCCCCGCCGAACTGCTGTTGTTCGATCTGGGCTGAGCAGCGCGCAAGAGCGGCGACCCTTAGCGAAACATCTGCAACTCTTCGCCGAACCGTAGGGCATAGCGGTCAGTCATGCCGGCGATGAAGTCGGCGATGTGGCGGGCGCGTTCGGGCTGCGCTTTTGGCAGGGTTCGTTCCCAACTTTCCGGCAGGCGGGCGGGGTTGGCGCTTATTTCTGTAAAGAGGCGCGTCATCGTGTCCGCCGCCTCTGTCCGCGGACCGATGCTGGCGGGGTGACGATACATGTTGGCGTAAAGAAACGCTTTCATGTCACGCTCGGCCGCCGCCATTTCCGGCGAGAATGCCGCCGTCTGCTCCGGCGCGGCGCGAATGATGTCGGCATGGCCAGCCTCACCGTAGTCGGCGAGATTATGCTGTGTCTGGCGCAGCACATCCTCCACCATCAGGCCGATTTGCCGGCGCTTCATTTCGGCGATCAGACGGTCCTGCGGGGCGCGGGGATGGCGCTGTTCGACGGTGCGCCAATTGGCGGCGATGAAGGGCACCTGCAGCGCCGCCTCCAGACTGAACAGGCCTGCGCGCAGGCCATCCTCGAAATCATGATTATCATAGGCGATATCATCGGCGAGCGCGGCGATCTGCGCCTCCAGCCCCGCCCGTGTGCCAAGGTCGAGCGGACAGGCGGCGTCGATCTGCGCCAGCGCCCAGGTCGGAGCCGTCACAGGGCCGTTATGCTTGGCCAGCCCCTCCAGCACCTCCCAACTGAGATTGAGACCGTCATGGTCGGCATAGGCGGATTCGAGCACGCACAGCACACGCAAGGTGTGAGCATTATGATCGAAGCCGCCATAGGCTTGCATCGCCGCGTCCAGCGCCTCCTCCCCGACATGGCCGAAGGGCGGGTGGCCGAGATCATGGGCAAGACAGATCGCCTCTGTCAGTCCCTCATGCAGGTTGAGCGCACGAGCGAGCACGCGGCCGATCTGCGCAACCTCCAGGCTGTGCGTCAGACGGGTACGAAAATGATCGCCGTCGGGCGCAACGAACACCTGCGTCTTGTGCTTCAGGCGACGGAATGAGGCGGCGTGTACGATCCGGTCGCGGTCGCGTTCAAAGGCGTCTCGCAGGTTCGACGGGTCCGTCGCATATTGCCGCCCACGCGAGAAGGCAGGATCGGCGGCATAGGGGGCAAGAAGGGGCATCGGGACGACGTAGGACTCCGGGCTGTCGGCGGAAAGGGGAAGTTGCGCTTGGACTTCTCCGCAGATCAGACGATCATCGCTTCCAAGGTGGCGACCTTGTCCGCCTCCTCCGCAGGCTTGTCGGTGCGCAGGCGATGGATGCGGGGAAATCGCATGGCGATGCCGCTCTTGTGACGGGTCGAATGATGAATGCTGTCAAAGGCGATTTCCAGAACGAAGCTTTTTTCCACTTCCCTGACCGGGCCGAAACGGGCGATCGTGTTCCCGCGCACAAATTTGTCGAGTTGCCGCAACTCCTCGTCGGTAATGCCGGAATAAGCCTTGCCGACAGGGACAAGCTCGCCCTCCTCCGTCCAGCATCCGAACGTATAGTCGCTGAAGAAAGAAGAGCGGCGTCCAGAGCCGCGCTGTGCATACATCATCACACAGTCGGCCAGCAGGGGATCGCGCTTCCATTTGTACCACAGACCGGTCTTACGGCCCGCCACATAGCGGCTGTCGCGGCGTTTCAGCATCAACCCTTCGATGGCCGCGTCGCGCGCGCCCTCGCGAATGGTGGACAGATGCTGGAAATGATCGGCAGCTACGACTGCGGATATGTCGAACCGGTCGGACGGCAGCCGCGCCACGAATGCCTCCAACCGCTCCCGCCGCGCAGTCCACGGCAGATCGCGCAAATCCTCCGCACCGTCGAAAAGAATGTCATAGGCGCGCACAAAGGCCGGGGCCTCTGCCAGCATCTTTTTCGTCACTGTCTTGCGGCCTAGTCGCTGTTGCAGCGCGTTGAAGCTGGCTGCGCCGCCCTCCACACCGCCCTGAGCCTCGCCCCGAACCAGCAGTTCTCCGTCGATCACACCATGTTCGGTGAACGCCTCCGCCACGTCCGGAAAGCTGCCGGTCACATCGTCGCCGGTGCGGCTGAACAGCTTCGTGTCGCCCTTTACATGGTTGAGCTGCACACGAATGCCGTCCCATTTCCACTCTGCCACATAATCGGCGAGGTCGACCTGCAGATCCTCAAGCGGGTGCGCGAGCATGAAAGGGCGAAAGACGGGAATATCCTCGTGCGTCGGCTGCGCTGTCCGCCCTTCCCCCCAGTCGAACAGTTCCGGATAGGGGGGCGCCAGGCCATGCCAGACCTCCTCAACCGCATCGACGTCCAGATCGAACGCCTGCGCCAGAGCGGTTTTTGCCAGACGCGCCGACACGCCAATCCTCAATGCGCCGGTCGCCAGTTTTATCAGCGCAAAACGTTCGCTGGGATTGAGCACATCAAGATAATGCGCCATCGCGGCAGGGGCTTCGGCGCGGCCAAGGTGCATCAGCCGGTCAACGACCTCCGCCAGGCGCACATCCTCCACCTGCGCCTGCTCCCCCGGCGGCGGCTCCCACAGCAGGCTGACGGTCTCGGCCATGTCGCCGACATAGGCCCGGCTCATCTTGAAAAGCACCGGGTCGACACGCTGTTCTGTCAGCGTCTTGATAAGGCCTGCCTTTACGGAACGGAAATCAAGATCGCCGGTAAGGGCGGCAAGCGCCCAACCGCGATCAGGATCGGGGCTGCCGCGCAGATAATCGGCGATCAACTTTATCTTGGCATTACGCGATCGGGTATAGACCAAGCGCTCCAGAAGATCCGCAAAGGCCTTCACGCTGCTGCAAATGCGCCGGGACCCTCAACGCGGGTGTCAGCGGTGGCGCGGCGGGTAATGCGGTCGGGTCGTTTTCTTTTCACCGCCGATCAATGCGTGAAACGCCGCTTCGTTTCCGCCGCACTTATTCCTCCCGCTCCGGCGCGAGAGTGAGAACGAAGCGGGTGCCGCGGGCGGAGCTTTCCCGGAACAGTGTGGCCTGCGCTTCCCGCGCGAAGGCGTCGATCAGGCGCTGGCCCAGGCCGCCGCCGCCGCTCTCTTCATCCTGGATGCCGACGCCGTCGTCGGTCATCACCAGGCAGATCTCCCTGTCCTCATTTTCCCGGAACACGATTTCTATGTGTCCGGTCTCCCGCCCCACGAACGCATATTTCGCCGCATTTGTCGCAAGCTCGTTCAGGATCAGTCCTACCGCAATAGCCCTGTCGCGCGGCAGCCATATCTGCTCCGCCGAGCATTGGAAAACGATGCCCTCCGGCAGGGTCAAGCTCGCCTCAAGGGAAGCGCAAAGCTCCTCCATATAGCTCTTCATATCGACGCGGTCGGGCAAGCCATCGCCGCGATAGAGCGACTGATGCGCACGGGCGAAACTGCCGACACGCATCGCGGCCTTACCCAGTGCATCGGCGGCGGGGTCATCATCGTCCAGTTCCCGCCGCTGCAATTCCAGCAGCGAAACGATCATGCTGAAACTGTTCTTTACCCGATGGTCGAATTCGCGAAGGTAGAGGTCGCGCTTTTCCAGTGCGTCGGTGCGCTCCTGAACGGCGCGACGCACAGCGCGGCGAAAGACTTCCGCAAGGATCAGCATCAGCCCGCCGGAAACGACATTTACCGCCACGCGCAGCGGATTCCACGGATCCTCTAGGGTAAAGCTGCCCTGCACGGGCAAAACGAAATACCAAACGAACACTACGCACATGATGAGAGCGAGGAGACCGGACAACCAGCGTGCAAACAAAGCGGCGAAAAGAACCGACGGAAAGATCAGGGCGAACGGGCCAGCGGTAGGCATGACAAGATCAATGCTTTCGCGGACGGCGAACGCCATTACCGTGGCCGCAAGCGCAACGAGAATTTGCGTGACCACCACGGGAACCCGGGGCGCGAAGCGATCCGGGATATCGAGTTCACCAACCCGCTTCATCAGGCGGGTTCAAGACCAGTCAAAAAGTTCAGAAACATCGCCACCCCCGCGGTTAACATACCGCAACCCCTTGCAAGTCCAGTAACTATCCTAGTCGGAACCGCGCGCAAGGACTAGTCATCTTCGTCCTCCCGTCCCACAAGGCTGAGCGCCCGCGCCCTTATCTGGCGCGTCATGCACCAGTGCAGCAGCGCCTCCTCCCGCCCGTGAGTTACCCACACCTCCTTCGGCGCAATTTCCAATATCGTCTCGGTCAGTTCGTCCCAATCGGCGTGATCCGAAATGATAAGCGGCAGCTCGACGTTGCGCTGCCGCGCGCGCTGGCGAATACGCATCCACCCTGATGCCATGGCGGTGATCGGATCGGGCAGGCGTCTGGACCAGCGATCGTTCAGCGCACCGGGTGGACAGACGATGATCCTGCCCTTCAATTCGTCCTTCTTCTTGCCCGTCGCCAGAACAAGCGGGCCAAGATCCACGCCCAGATCCTGATAGAGCGTGCAAAGCCGCTCCTGCGCGCCATGGATATAGATCGGATCTTCATGACCCAGATCCCGTAAATGGCGGATGACTCGCTGCGCCTTTCCGAGCGCATAGGCGCCGACCAGGACGCAGCGCTCAGGATTCGAATGAAGGGCGTCCAGCGCCTTCCCCACCTCCTCCTCCGTATCCGGATGGCGAAAGACGGGGAGGCCAAAGGTCGCTTCTGTTATGAAAACGTCGCAGGGCACGGGCTGAAACGGCGCGCAGGTCGGATCGGGCCGCCGCTTGTAATCGCCCGATGCGACGATTCGTTCTCCGCGATAATCCATGACGATCTGCGCGGAACCGAGGACGTGGCCGGCGGGCACAAGGCTGACGTCCACCTCGCCGATCCGCTGCACCTCCCCCACCTCCGCAGGAGTTGCAGCGGGATAGGTACCGTAGCGCGTTTCCATGATGGCCAGGGTCTCAGGCGTCGCCAGCACATGCCCGTGGCCGGACCGCGCATGATCCGCATGGCCATGGGTGACGACAGCCATCGGCTGCGGCTCCGACGGATCGATCCAGAAATCGCCCGGTTCCACATAAATTCCGGTGGGGTGAGGTTTGATCCAATCGCCGAGCGTTGCCATGCAGGAATAGCGCTGGAGCCTATCAGCGGTTCCCGGCCGGCGTGAGTTTCACCGTGGGCAATGCAAATGGTGACAAATGAAACTAATTACGCCAAGGTAAAGTGGACTTATAGTTCGCGCACATGTGTCGGTGCCAACAGGTGGCGACGTGCGTTGTGTGAAAACGGGTGCTAGGCTGGGACGATAATGGCCGTCAAAGCCGATACATCGATTTCTTGCCGGAGGGGATAGCGAATGAAGCTCGCAAGTTTGAAGCAGGGACGGGACGGACGCCTGGTGATCGTTTCCCGCGATTTGGCCTGGTATGCAGACGCCACTCACATAGCGCCAACCCTGCAGCAGGCGCTGGATAGCTGGAATGAAATCCGGCCACAGCTGGAAAAGCTGGCGGAGGACCTGGAGCATGAGGCCATCCCGCGCGAACGTTTCCACGAACGCGAAGCCGATGCCCCCCTGCCCCGCGCCTATCAATGGGCGGATGGTTCAGCCTATGTGAATCATGTCGAACTTGTCCGCCAGGCACGCGGCGCAAAGATGCCCGAAACATTCTGGACTGACCCCCTGATGTATCAAGGCGGCAGCGATGGCTTTCTGGCTGCACGCGATCCGATCCCCCTGGCCGACGAGGAATGGGGCCTGGACATGGAGGCGGAGGTCGTCGTCGTCACGACCGACGTGCCCCAGGGCATCACCCCCGCAAAGGCGCTGGACCATGTGGCGCTGATCGGCCTGACCAACGATGTGTCGTTGCGGAACCTGATCCCCGCTGAGTTGGGCAAGGGCTTCGGTTTCGTCCAGTCGAAGCCCGCCAGCGCCATGTCACCCGTCTTCGTGACGCCGGATGAACTCGGCGATACTTGGAAAGACGGGAAGCTGCACCATGCGCTGAAGGTCGATTATAATGGCCGTCCCTTTGGCCGTGCCGAGGCAGGCGAGGAGATGACCTTCGACATGGGCGTCCTGATCGCCCATCTGGCGAAGACGCGCAGCCTGTGTGCGGGAACCATCGTCGGATCGGGCACGGTATCCAACCGCGATCCCGACAATTCCCCCGGTCGGCCGGTCGCCGATGGCGGTAAGGGCTATAGCTGCATCGCCGAACAGCGCATGGTGGAAACCATTGCCCACGGCAAGCCAGCCACCGAATTCATGAAGATCGGCGACACGGTGCGCATCTGGGTAGATGGCGACGACGGCAAGCCGATATTCGGCACTATCGAGCAGAACGTCGTCCCCCTGGAAACGAGCGCAATGGGCGGCCAATGAGCGGCGATCGGCTCCTTTACGATTACTGGCGCTCCTCCGCTGCCTATCGGGTGCGTATCGTTCTGAACCTGAAGGGGCTGGAGTACGAACAGAAAAGCATCGACCTGGCGGCGGGCGCCCAGTCCGGCGTCGGGTTCAAGATGTTGAACCCGCACGGTCGCGTGCCCTATCTGATCGACGGCGACACCGGCCTGAACCAGAGCCTTGCTATCTGCGAATATCTGGAGGAACGCCACCCGGAACCCTCGATCCTGCCGGGTGACGCCGCCCGCCGTGGGCATATTCGCGCAGCAGCGCAGATCATCGCCTGCGACGTGCACCCGCTGAATAATATGAGCGTTTTGCGTTATCTAAAAAACGACCTGAGCCAGGAGGAGGACGCCCTGAACGCCTGGTATCACCATTGGATCGATACCGGGCTACGACCGCTGGAGGAACTGGCGAGCGCGTCAAAGGGACCATATTTGTTCGGCGATACCGTGACACTGGCGGATGTGTGCCTGTCGCCGCAAATGTACAATGCACGGCGGTTTCGCATGAACCTGGAGCCCTATCCGGCGCTCGTCGAAATGGACAAGCGCCTGATGCAGTTGGACGCCTTTCAGGCCGCCCGCCCGGAAGCGCAGGAGGATGCAAGCTGATGGCGAAATGGCTGGTAAAATCGGAACCCTTCAAATGGAGCTGGGACGACCAGAAAAAGAAGGGGGTCGAGTCCTGGGATGGCGTCCGCTCGCCGCAGGCGCTGAATAATATGCGCGCCATGAAAAAGGGCGACGAGGTCATGTTCTATCATTCGAACAAAGGGCTGGAGATCGTAGGCATCTGTTCGGTCGCGCGCGAATTCTATGACGATGTCGATGATCCGAAATCGGGTCTGGTAGACCTGAAGACAGAGCGCGACATGCCCGCGCCCGTCACACTGAAACAGGTAAAGGCCGATGGGAGGCTGGACGATCTTGCCCTCGTCCGTCAGTCTCGCTTGTCCGTCATGCCGGTAAGCGAAGAGCAGTGGGACATTCTGTTGGAATTGGCGACGGCCTAGATCAGCGCGTCCAATATGCCGAGCAGCGGCCGATCCGCGGGCGGCATGTCGAGCGAGAACATCTGCGGCACGCGCGCCCATTGCAGCGCCTGCCCCTCTAGCCCGCGCGGAGTCCCCGTCCACTTGCGGCACGCGAACAATAGCAGGACAAGGTGGAAGCTGTCATAGCCATGACTGGCGAACCCTGTCGGCGCGAGACAGGATTCCTGCGTGTCGACGCCCAGTTCCTCGGACAATTCGCGTATCAGCGCAGCCTCTGGCGTTTCGGCGGCCTCGACCTTGCCACCCGGGAATTCCCATGTGCCGGCCAAGTGCTTTCCCGGAGGGCGCTGGCACAGCAGCACACGACCGTCGCGATCTATCAGCGCGGCTGCGCTGACCAAGACTGTCGGAAGTTCGGGCATGCCTATGCTTAACGCAAGCACCACCCTCAAGGCCAAAGGAATATTAAGAAACTCGCAATATGGCTGTGGCGAATGTTCGGACCATTCCCCCCGGAGGCCCCATGCGGCGCGTTCTAAGAAGACTGACAGGTGACGATTCCGGTGCCACCGCCATTGAATATGGTCTGTTGGCAGCTCTGATCTGCATTGCGGCAATCGCCGGCTTCAACTCATTTGGTGAGGGGCTGTTCAACATGTGGGGGCGCGTCAGCACCGAAACGACGAGCCGGATGGGCTGAACCCCCGCTCGACCGGGCGGGCAAGCATTCGAGCGCCAAATTCCCTGCCTATTCCATGTTTAGCAAGATTAACTTCTCAATAACCAACCGAGTTAAGAGATACGTAAGAGCGGGCCCGTATAGATTTACGTACTGACCCGGCCGAGGACAGGGTTGGAGACAATTAGTACGTACTAACCAGTTGGAGAACTCTGATGTCTTTCATTCGTAAATTCCGTCGCGACGAAGAAGGCGCAACCGCAATCGAGTACGGCCTGATTGCCGCCCTGATCGCCGTCGCCGCAATTTCCGCCATGAGCAGCCTGGGCAGCTCGATCAGCGGCACCATGACCAACGCAAGTTCCGCCATGACCAACGCTGGCAGCTAAGGGCGAAAACGCAGGGCCTTAACGCCTGGCGTATTATCGAACCCTAGGGGCCAAATAAAAAAAGGGGCGTCCGGAAAACCGGGCGCCCCATTCTTCGTCGTCTGTTCACAAGGGCGCTGGCCCGTTGACCACCTGAACGGTCGTCCCGATCTCTAGCCGTTGACGACGATCTTCATCCGCTGCCCCGCCTGCAACTGGTCGCCTTCGCCCAGACTGTTGAGCACGCGGAAGCGTTCGACCTTGTAATCATCATACGCCATGCGCGCTGCCAATGAAGAAATCGTGTCGCCGCGCTGCACGGTCACAACATCGATAATTTTAGGTCGCAATTGCGCCGCCTCAGCATTCGAAAGCTTCCGGAAGCTTTGCGCCGTCTGGCTAACAATGCGCGAATCATCCGCGTTCGCGGGGCTGAGGAAGATGAAGTGATAGGCCGTATTGGCATCGAATTGATATGCGACGACGGTCACATTTGCCTGACCGCCCTGCACCGGCACGCGCGCCTGACGCGTGGCCGCCGACATCCCATTGATCGTCGTGGTCTGCACATTGGTAAACTGCGCCTGCGACGCCGATTGCCCCAGAAGGCCCTGGAACACCTGATCCACATGGTTGGAGATACTAGCGCCTGAAGCCAGGCGACCGCCGGAGAACTGGATCTGCGTCTGTGAAGATCCGCTGGTTCCCACAACGGCCTGAGAACTGTTGTTGAGATAAAAACCGTCCGGAACCTCAAACGCCAGTTTCAATTGCGGATGCCGGAAGCGATGCTTGTCCACATAACCCTGAGTAGGCGAGTCGCCATAAAGCATTCCGTCGATCGCATTCATGAAGGGCGCCGTGCCCTCCTCCAGCTGATCGGGAGACAGCCCGGTTTCCTGAGCCTTTTGGTTTGCACGCGCGACGCGGTCGGAACTGAGCGGGTGAGAGCGCGACCAGGCAGGAATCTGCGCCGCTTCATCCTGGCCGCGGATGCGGGCCTCCAGCGCAGACTGTTCCCCAAGCGACGCCAGAATGTCTGCGGATTCATAGGGATCATACCCCGCCTCCGACATATATCGGATGCCCAGATCGTCTGACTGGTATTCCTGATCACGCGAATATTTCAGCGTGGCGACCTGGCCCACCTGCCCCGCGAGCTGCGCCAGCTGGCCGGAGCCGGTCAGGACACCCGCCAGAACGGAAAGCAATCCAGCGCCAAGGGCCGCGTTCTGGCGCCTCTGCGAATGCTGTGCAGCGACGTGCCCAACCTCATGTCCCAGGACGGAGGCAAGCTGCGCCTCGTTTTCCATTATAGCGAGCAGGCCACGCGTGACATATGTGTAGCAGCCGGGGATAGCGAAGGCGTTGACGACCTGGCTATCCAGCAGTGTCACGGTACATTCCTCGCCGGTCGTGGCGAGGCCGGATGCTACCGAAACCTGCTTCCCGACGCGCTGCACCATGTCGGTGCCCGGGCCATCATAGGCACCGCCGAATTCGGCGAGGATCTGTGGATGCGCCTGCGCGCCCGACTGGCGCTCGGACGCACTGATCTGGCGCGGGTTGTTTGGATCGAAATTGCCCACGCACGAGGACAGCGCCAGGGATGACACAGCAGCGAGGGCAACGAGCCGGGCTTTGCGGCCCTGCTGACGGGGTGCGGACATGACGATACTCTCCCTGTACGAATTTGTTGAAGCAGCAACCGGCCAGGGTGGCGGCTGGTTCCCTAAGGAGCCGTCGACGTCGCGGCGCCAGCCCAATCGGAAATTTCAACAGCAATCCGGTTCGCGGCCACGGTCAATGCCGCAGCAACGGCAGGCCCTGTTTCTACGGAAACCGGCTCAACCACCTCGAACCGGCGCGTCGCGATCAAACCCGCATCGGGAGTGGTCAGCGTGGCGTTGTACCCGACACGCACTTGCGGTGCGCCGCGTACATCGAGTTCGAATGCAGCAAGATTACCTGACAGCCGCGCCGCCGGAACGATATCGATGCTGCGCTCATCGAGCGCGGGGCGGCTGGTCCGCGCTTCGAACGTGTCGAGTAGCACACGTTGAAAGAGGATATTCGGCTGCTCGATCCAGCCAGCGGCAGGCAGATATTGGATCTCATTGTTTGTGGTCAGTACGGCCACCCGCGTCGTCCGGAGTTTTCCGGGTACGTCTGGCAGTGTGATCAGGACCGGTGCACCGGTCGGCTCCGCAACGGCTGGCGCGGTCGTCGCAAGCGTCAGCAGACTATCTGGTACGGGATTATTGCCGCCCAGCTGAACCAACGGCCCGCAAGAGGCGGTGGCGATGCCGGCAGCCAGA
Organism: Pacificimonas sp. ICDLI1SI03; assembly: GCF_054740865.1. Classification (NCBI taxonomy): domain Bacteria; kingdom Pseudomonadati; phylum Pseudomonadota; class Alphaproteobacteria; order Sphingomonadales; family Sphingosinicellaceae; genus Pacificimonas; species Pacificimonas sp. ICDLI1SI03. Next base: position 157,637 of record NZ_JBSQAU010000001.1, on the reverse strand, counting down.
ATGACGGGAAGACATCGAACGGCGCGCATCATTCCGCCTCCTGCGGTTCATATGTGGGTAGGGTTCGGCCGCCCAGAAGCGCCCCGGCTGGATCTTCGTCCAGCTTGGCCGCAATCGCGCCTAAGGACGTGGACGCCTGCCTGAGATCACGGACGAGCAGGTTGACCTGCGGCAGGGTCTGCTGGTTCACCTGATCCAGGCTGCCATTGGCGGTGGCCGCGGCGCTTTCGATCTCGGCAAGGGCTGTGTTTGCACTGGCAAGCGTCTGGCGCAGGTCCGCCATCATCGGCCGGCCTTCGCTTTCGAGCAGCTCGTTGGTGGTTGCGGAAAGCGTGGCGATTTCGTCTGCGGCGCGCGACATGCTCGCCACGGCGGCGCGCGCCTCTGTCACCGTCTGCGCTATATCTCCATCACGCGAGGCGATTGCGCCGGTGATCGTTTCCGTATTCTTCAAAATGCCGGAAATCGTTTCAAGGTTCTGTTCGTCCAGAATTAGGGCCAGTCGCTCCGTCAGCGTCGATACGCGTTCCAGCAATTGCGGGGCCGCGTTCAGCAGCGAATCAAGCGTGCCGGGCGCTGTCGGGATGACGGGAACGCCGAACGGCCCGTCACCGGTAATGGGAGGCGCACCCTTTACCGCGCCCTCCAGCGACACGATGGCTACACCGGTGAAACCCACGGAGGAGAGCGTTGCGGTCGTACCCTCAAGGACGGGGGTGTCCCCGCGAATGGAAATGCGGACGCGGACGAATTCCGGTGAATTGGGAAGTATCGCGATTTCCCGCACGCTGCCCACAGGGACGCCGGAATAATTGACTGCGCTGCCCTGCGCCAAACCGCTGACGGAGGCGAAGAAGATGTCGTATCTTTTCTCATTGCCGGTATCGACGCGGGCGATCCACAGAATGAACGCGAAGAGCGCGACGAAGAGGACGAGCGCCGTCGCGCCGACGAGGATATGGCTGGATTTCGTTTCCATCAGGCGGTTGCCGCTTCCCTGTTGCGATTGGCCGTTTTGGCGGCCGATGCCGCACGTCCGCGCGGGCCCTTAAAGTATTCCTGTATCCAAGGATGGTCGATTTCAAGCAGTTCCTCAATCGGTGCAGCGGCAAGGACGGTCTTGTCCGCCAGCACCGCGACGCGGTCGCATATCGTATAGAGTGTGTCGAGATCGTGCGTTATGAGAAACACCGTCAGCCCCAGCGCCTCCGACAATTCCAGGATCAATTCGTCGAACGCCGCAGCGGCGATCGGATCGAGCCCCGCCGTGGGCTCATCGAGGAAAAGCAAGCGCGGATCGAGCGCCAGCGCGCGGGCCAAAGCGGCGCGCTTTCGCATACCGCCCGACAGCTCGCTGGGATATTTCGGACCCGCCTCCGGCCCCAGACCCGTCAGGCCAATTTTATAGCCGGCGATTTCGTCCATCAATTCCTGCGACATTTTGTGAAATTCGCGCAGGGGCACCTGTACGTTCTCGGCAACCGTAAGAGTGGAAAAGAGCGCGCCATTTTGGAACAGGACGCCAAAACGCCGGCGAACCTCCAGCTCCTCCTGTTCGCCAAGTCCTTTCACAGGCTTTCCAAAAATGTGCACGTCGCCTGCCGTAAAGCTTTGCAGACCGAGGATCGACCGCATCAGCACCGTCTTGCCGGTACCGGACCCCCCGACGACGCCGATGATTTCCCCGCGCTCCACAGTCAGATCGAGGCCGTCATGCACGACCTGTTCGCCAAATTTGTTGACGAGGCCTTTCACCTCGATGATCGGCCCCTCATGATCCTCGATGTCGGCTGTTTCGGCTGCCATGATCAAAGCCAACCCAGCACCGAAAAGAAAATCGCGAAGAAGGCATCGAGCACGATGACAAGGAAGATCGCCTGCACCACCGCGGCCGTGGTTCGAGAGCCGACTTCCTCGGCATTCCCGGAAACCTGCATTCCCTGGAAACAGCCGGTGACCGCGATAATGATTCCGAACACCGGCGCCTTGATCAGGCCAACCCACACATCGGTGATCGGTACCACCTCCTGAATACGAAGAATGAACGTCACCGGTGGAATGCCAAGTTGCAACCAACTGATCAACGTGCCGCCGATAATTGCCATGATGGCACCATAAAACGCCAGCAGCGGCATGGCGATCGTCGTCGCCAGAAGCCGGGGGAGGACCAGGACCTCTATTGGCGGCATGCCGATGGTGCGCATGGCATCCACCTCCTCGGCCAGCTTCATTGAGCCGATTTGTGCGGCAAATGCACTGCCGGAGCGGCCGGCAACCATGATGGCCGTCATTAGAACGCCAAGTTCGCGAAAGGTAATGCGGCCGACGAGATTGATGACGAACACTTCGGCACCAAACTGCCTCAATTGTACCGCCCCCTGCTGCGCGATAACGATCCCGACGAGGAAGCTCATCAGACCGACAATGCCGAGCGCGCTGACCCCTACCACCTCGGCCTGCCGCATGATGGCAAGCCAGCGTAGCCGTCGGGGATGGCGCAGATTCTTGACCAGCGCGAGCATCGTCATGCCTAAGAAAGCAAGGAACGTCCCGAACTGGTGGACGCCTCCCTCTATCCACCCGCCGATGCGGGCCAGCACCGCATATCGGCGCTGCATCTGGGGCGGTCGGATCTTTACGGTCTGATTCGCCTTGCCGACCTGCTCGATCAGGCCCTGAATGCGGTCATCTGCGCCGGCCAGTTCGGTTTCATACCCGTGCTCGCGGCGATTTTCGATAAGTCGATAAAGCACCCACGCACCGGTCGTATCGACGCGCTTCATGTCTTTCAGGTCGAGAACGATGGGAACAGGATCATCTTCCATTTCCCGAAGGCGCGGCGAAATCTTTTCAATGAAACGCACGGTCAATCGTCCGTGCAGCGTCAGCCGTCGCCCCTCATCGGTTCGTTCATCGTGAATGGTCGCTTCGCCCATGGGATGAACGCTTTAACGGCGACACTGCGGTTTCACTAGACGGGGGCCGTGGAAAAAACATGGGACAGATTTGGCACGGGCTGCTGCCCACTTTCTGAACAGCACTTTAACTCGTGTTAACAAGGCGAACTACCGAATTTATCGCTTGGAAAACGTAAACGTTTCGTTTACCTTTCGTTACCAACCCTCGGCTTCGACTCGCCTGGTAAATGTTTGACCGAGTAATAATAGCTTTCCAAAAGGGTGCGAAAAATGAAGTATTTGATTAGCGTAGCCGCGGCACTTGCCGCTTCAACCGCCGCTCAATCCGCAGTCGTCACGCTGGACGATTTCGAAACCGAGCTTTCCAATTCTCCGCTGGCAACGAGCGGCTCCACCGTTACGTCGAACGAGATGATCACCGTTGGTGGCAATCAGTTTGATCGCACGACGCAGCTGACGGTCGACGGCAACGCGAATGGCGCGCCCTCCGAAGCGTCGGCGCGTACGGTCGTGCGGGATGGCAGCTTCGAATTTTCCTTGTCCAACGACACCGGCGTTACGTCGATCCTGTCGCTGTCCTATGATGTGGCCGGCCTGTTTTCGGCTGGCGTGACCGGCCCCACCGGCGTCCTGACGCTTAGCGAACTGTTCGCGGATCGCCCGCGCACCTTCACGCTCAGCCTGAATGGCGTCGAGCAGGATACTGATGCCGCGCTCGTAGATACGGAATTCGGTTTCGTTCGCGACGTCATGCTGGAATTCGACACGTCCTTCCTGACGGGTTCGGATGTTTTCACGCTGACGCTCGACTCGGGCGCTGGCATCAGCCCTGGCGATGCGCTCGACCTGCAGATTGGCGAGCTCCTCCTGGATGTTCCGGGTGGCCCGTTCGAACTGCCAGTCGCTGAACCCGCCAGCCTCGGCCTCCTTGGCCTCGGCGTACTCGGCATTGCCGCCGCACGTCGTCGTCGCAAGGCGATCGCCAGCTAACGGCAACAAAACAGCCTTACTTCAATGGGCCATCTTTCCTTCGGGGAAGGTGGCCCATTCTGTTTCACACTCTCGGATATGAGGGTCGTCGTAGGACGGGACGAATAGCCGAAGGCAGCGCGACCGGACAAAAGACAGGGGAGGTCGGTCTGATCGCCTCCACGAACCGACGTCTCTGCCTGCCAAAAATTTACCCGCCGTTCGGAAAAATCATATCGCTTATGACCACGTTTTTCCGGAAAAGGGGGGCACGTCGCCTATCCCTCTGCCGACGTCGCATGGATCAGGTTTCTCAAGCGATTCTTGAGGGCGAGCAATTCGTGAACCGTCATGCTGTCTGCTACGTGGGCCTCAACGGACTTTGCGGCGTCGGATAGCTCCTTGAGCGCCTCCCGTGCGGCGTCCGTGATCCACAGGGCATCGCCACGCCGCTCAATCATGCCGCGATAGACCAGCCTGTCGATTTCCGCTGTCCCTTCTGTCGCGGCGGCGGCCTCAATCAGATCGTCCATATCCGCCTCTGCCCAGCCATCCCGCGCAGACAGCGCAGATAGCAGCACATGATCCGCCTCGCTGAGCTTATGATGGTCGAGAACGACACGAACATCCTGATATATTTGGAACCGTGCCCGACCGAGCAAATGGCCGACGAAATCCTGATCGAAACTATAATCCTCGGTCGACATGCCGTCCGCCGAAAGGGCGTCGGCAATGCGCGCTGCCAGGACGTAATCGCCGCCATGGTAAATCAGCGGCGCCGACCCGGCCTGCGTGAACTCCAGCACCTCCCCGACAAAGATGACATGATCGCCGCCATCATATTGATGCGCCGTGCGGCATACGAAACGTGCGGCGCATCCGTCGATCAGGGGCACGCCACCGTCACCCCGCGATAAATCCAGCCCCGCGAACTTGTCCGCCTTGCTGGTCGCGAACCTGTTCGACAGAGACTGCTGCTGCGAGGACAGGATGTGAACCGCAAAATGATCCGCCTGCTTGAATGCGGGAAGGTTGCGGGAGGCTCGCGCCAGGCTCCATAATATCATCGGCGGGTCCAGCGAGACGGAATTGAAGCTGTTCGCCGTCAGGCCGACGTCGTGACCCTGGGCGTCGACCGTCGTCACCACCGTGACGCCGGTAGCAAAGCTGCCGAGAGCGTCGCGAAACGAACGCGCGTCAAATGTGGAATCTACCATTTCCGTCCACCTGTCATCTAAAACCCTGGCCTGAGACACGGGCCTAAACTGAATCAGGAACGCCCGAACGGCGTTTCCATGTCCCCGAAAGCAAGTTAGACGTTACCGCCATGAAAATCATCCTCGGCAACAAACGTTATTCCAGTTGGAGCCTGCGCGGCTGGTTGGCCGCCAAGCAATCCGGCCAGGCGTTTGAGGAAATGGTGATTCCGCTGCGTACGCCCGAATGGCAGGAAAAGGCCGCAGATCCGAATGTGATGCCGTCCGGGCGTGTGCCTACGCTTTGGGATGACGGCATCGCCGTGTGGGAGTCCTCGGCCATTATCGACTGGTTGGCCGAGCGCCATGCCGACCGCCACTTCTGGCCGACCGATGAAGCGGCTCGCGCATTTGCCCGCTCAATCGCGGCGGAGATGCACGCCGGCTTTACCTCCCTCAGACAGCAATGCCCGATGGACGTGCTCGCCCATTATCCCAGCTATCGCCTGACGGACGGTACGCAACTGGACGTGGAGCGGATCGTGGCTCTCTGGTCAGAGGCCCGGAGCAGATTCGGTCAGAACGGCGACTTTTTGTTCGGCGATTTTGGCGCAGCGGACATGATGTACGCCCCCGTCGTCATGCGGTTTCGGACTTATGATGTAAAACCGTCTGGCGAGGCGCAGGGGTATATGCACGCGGTCCTGGACCATCCATGGCTGGTCGAATGGTGCGCCGCAGCCGCCGAGGAGCCGGCGGATTGGATCATTCCGGCCTATGCCGAGCAAGCGGCGCAGTACGCCTGATGGCCATGTTTGCCGATCTTCGCCGAAAATGGCTCGCCGGGTCGCTGGAGCGGCAGGAAAAAACCGGGCGGTCGCGCCTGCCCGCGCGGGTGGCGGGGGTGCCAAGATGGCTACTGGGCCTCGCAGCCCTGATCCTGTTCCTTATTTTCTATTGGGGCATTCTGGGGTGGATATTGGAGGACACGTCGACTGACCTGACGCTCCGCCCCTCCGTAGATGCCCTGCCGCCCGGCGGCAGCGTCACCGTTGGATCGCTGGCGGCGCTGACTGAGGCGGAGCTGGGTCGTGCAGGATGGAGCCCGAACAATAGCTGGCTGCGCCCAACCGCTTTCCAGACCGAGATGCCCGCCCTGCAAAGGGGAATCTATCCAGTCCTTGCCGGTGTCGCGACCGTGCTGGGGTCCAGTGGCGACGAAGATCTCATGGATGTGGCCGACGATTTTTCGGTCGGCCCCGACCGGGATTGGCTACACGGTGATTTTCCCTTCATCGGCGGCAGCACGGAAGGGCATATGCGCGACGCAGCCGAGGCACTGATCCGCTATAATAGCCGACTGTCGGAGGGCGATGCGGAACGGCTGACCGGGGCAAATAATGCACGCCAGCTGGTCACAATGATCGGGGGGCGCCTGGCCAACGACATTCGGAAATTCGACGCAGCCCTGCGCAGCGATGCCGGCATCGCTGCGGTCGATTATCAAGAGGTGCGCGGCAAGGCCTATGCTGCGGCAATCCTGCTGCGCGGCGTCCAGAGCGATTTCGAACCCGTTCTGCGCGACCGCGAACTGACCTCCGTATTGGTGGAAGCCATAGAAACGCTGGACCGCGTCGCGAGCGAGGATCCGATGTTTCTCACCGACGCCGACCGTACCGAGCAGGCCTATCTGGTGCGTAGCGCGGTAAGCTCCCTGTCGCAAATCCGGGCCGGCCTGCAATGAGCGAGGATGACGTTCTGCACCCCGCCGCCCCCAGCCTGACGGGGCCGGGATATCTGCTGGTCGTGGATGGCAGCCAGGAATCGGCCCGCGCGTTGCGCTATGCCGCAGGCCGAGCGAAGACCATGTCAGGTTCCATCACATTACTGCACGTCATCGCGCCGCCGGAATTCCTGCAATGGGGCAGTGTTCAGGAAATGATCAAGGCGGAAGCGCAGGAAGACGCCGAAGCGGTGCTGGGCCGCGCCGCCGAGCAGGTCATCGCCATGTCCGGCATTCGTCCGTCTTTGCTGATCCGCGAAGGCAAGCTGGTCGATGAGGTGACAAAGGCTCTCGCCGACGACCCAACCCTGTCCGCACTGGTGCTGGGCGCAGCGGCGAAGGGCGCCCCCGGTACACTGGTACAGCATTTTTCCGGCGAACGTGCTGGCGCCCTGCCCGCCGTCGTCATCATCGTGCCGGGCGCCCTCGACGAGGAGGCGATTGATCGTCTGACCGGACACCGCGCCTAAACACCGGACGTGCGGAAGGCGCACAGCACCCGCCCGCTTGAAGCCGCCCTGCCAAATCGCCACATCGGGGCGAACGGAGATTTCATCATGCACGTCCAGACGCAGACCACACCGAACCCCGCCACCCTGATGTTCCAGCCAGGCCGGCAAGTCAGCCCGGCAGGAACCCACGACTTCACCTCCCCCGAGGATGCGGCCTCGTCGCCATTGGCCAATGCGCTTTTTTCTCTCGGAGATGTGACCGGGGTATTCTTGGGCGCCGATTTCGTGTCCGTCACCCGCGACCCGGCGGGTGCCGACTGGGCACAGCTTAAGCCAGAAGTTCTTGCGATCATCGTCGATCATTTTGCAAGCGGCGCGCCGGTTATCATCGAAAGCGAAAGCTATGAAGCGCCCGCGATCGCCGAGGATCCAGACACGGCCGATATCCGCAATCAGATTACCGAACTGCTGGACGAGCGTGTGCGGCCCGCCGTCGCAGGCGATGGTGGCGACATCGTCTTCCACGGGTTTCAGGATGGTATCGTCTATTTGAAGATGCAGGGCGCCTGCGACGGCTGCCCTTCGTCCACGGCGACATTGAAGAATGGCATCGAGAATCTTCTGCGTTACTACGTTCCAGAGGTGGAGGAAGTGCGCGCCGTTTAGGTCCGGTCGTCTAAATCTGGACCAAGCCGGTTGCCTGTGTCGGAACCTGTGGCTATCCGCGATGCAAAATCGAAACGGAGGCTTTCATGTCCGATCATCTGTTGAGCGACCGCGACCTAGACCTGATCTTTCGGGAGGCGCGTACCTATAATGCTTGGTCTGACAAGCCGGTCAGCAAGGTGGAATTGCACGCCATTTACGAATTGATGCGCATGGGGCCGACATCCGCCAATTCCTCTCCGGCGCGTCTGGTTTTCTGCCAGTCCGAGGAATCGCGGGAAAAACTGGCTCAGTGCGCCTCCGAAGGCAATCAGGAGAAAATCCGGTCGGCGCCGGTCACCGTCATTATCGGCGAGGACATGGAATTTTATGAAAAGCTGCCCCAGCTCTTCCCCCATGCCGATGCGAAAAGCTGGTTTACCGGCAGCCCCGAGCTGATCGAGGAAACCGCATTCCGCAATTCCAGCCTGCAGGGCGCCTATCTGATTATTGCCGCTCGGGCGCTGGGCCTCGATTGCGGCCCCATGTCCGGGTTCGACAAGGACAAGGTGAAGCAGGCCTTCTTTGACGGCACCACCATTCGCCCCAACTTCCTCTGCTCGCTGGGGCACGGCACGACGGAAAACCTTTTCCCCCGGTCGCCGCGCCTCAGCTTCAACGAAGCCTGCGAGATTCAGTAGCCGGAAGGATGATTCTTGCGATTGGCACCGCACATCGGGCCTGCTCTCTGGCGCTGATCCAGAATGGCTGCGTCGCGGCCCGCGTTCACGACATCATCGGACGCGGACACGCCGAAAAGCTGGTGCCAATGATTGCGGATCTGGTTGGTGGCAATGCCATCGCCCACATTGCCGTCGAGGTAGGGCCGGGCAGCTTTACCGGGATCCGCGTCGGGATCGCCGCCGCAAAGGCGCTCGCCTTCGCTTGGGGCGTGCCGGTTAATGGATTTCTGTCGACGGAGGTGCTGGCGGCCCGCGCTGCGTCAGAACTCGCCCGGGATAGCCGCATCGCCGTCGTGCTTGACGGCGGCAGGGGCGAAGTATTCCTGCAATATTTTACGGGCACGTCCCCCATCGGCGATATCCGCGCCGTACCGGCGGCTTCCGTCGCGATCGATGCAGAGGCGACGATTGGTACGGGTGTACCGTTGATCATGCTGCCTGCTGGCGTGCGCAATCTCGGTGCACATATTCCCGACGCCGCCGATGTACGATTGCTAGTACCCGGCCGGCTGTCGACGCGCGATGCGACGCCAGTTTATGTGCGCCCGCCGGACGCGAAGCCCCCCGCCGCCCGATGACCATGCAATTCCGCCCCGCCACAGCCCGCGACACCCTGTTGCTGGCGTCTCTCGCCCGGGAGGCCTTTGATCCAATGTTTGGGGAGGGCTGGTCCAGCTCCCAATTGACGGGCACATTGTCGCAGCCTCACGCGTGGTCGGAAATCGCAAGCAGAAACGATACCCCCCTCGGCTTCACCCTCAGCCGTATTGCTGCGGATGAGGCCGAATTGTTACTTGTTGCCGTACACCCGAAGGAACGCGGCCAAGGCCTTGGTCGTGAACTATTACTGCGTGCTGCAGGTCACGCCGTAAATAATGGTGCCCGGTTCATGCACCTGGAAGTCAGAAAGAATAATTTGCCTGCCCTCAATATTTATCGTGCAGCAGGATTTTGCGAAGTTGGTCATCGTACTGCCTATTACCGGGGCATGGATGGGCGTGCACATGATGCGGTAACGATGAAACGTGAACTGCCGATCATTTCTGCTTGAATTAATATTTGCGTTTTTTCTCTGATGGAGACATATGCGCCCATTATGGGCCTTACCCGCCTCCATCAAATTGAATACAGGAAATTGCAATGGACGACGAACTGAACGCGCACGAAGATATGATGGGACTAACCGCGGAAATCGTTTCCGCCCATGTCGGAAACAATACGGTTGCAGTTAGCGACCTGCCTACACTTATCGAACAGGTTTACACGACGCTGGCGAAACTTGGTGGTGAAACGCAGGAAGAAGTTCAGCAGGAGCCCGCTGTTTCTGTGCGTGCATCCGTCAAACCCGACTATATTGTCTGCCTGGAAGACGGCAAGAAGCTGAAGATGCTTAAAAGGCATTTGATGACAAGCTACGGCATGACCCCCGACGATTATCGTCGCAAATGGAACCTGCCCTCCGATTATCCCATGGTTGCCCCCAATTATGCGAAGCAGCGCCGCGAACTGGCCAAGAAGATCGGCCTGGGCACGAAAAAGACGCGCGGCCGCGCCGCCCCCAAGAAGTAGCCGCATCTCGCGCCCCTAACCGTCCGGGTTTGGGGCGCGGATTTATCCCTGGCCGGATGCGCTGCAGAAAAAGCCACGCTTTTCTGCCGGACTAAGAAGCAGCCCTCCCCGCATCGGGGCGCTGAAAAAGGGATCGACCTGAACACATTGTGCGTTGAGCGAAGGGACTGTCCTGCGCCCCGCCGCCGGGCTATCCTGTGCTTATCCTAGCGAAATGACGACCGCCCAGACGTCAAGAATCGGAAGCCCTTCTGACCGACACGACCGATCTTTTGATGGACCATCCTTCTGATCCTGTGGCGTACGATAGTGAGGCGCATCATCGCATCCCTTGGGAGAGGATTGCGCCTTTTCTCTTCATCGCACTGCTTCTCGTGCCTCCCAACTGGCTGATCAGGAAACTGTTTCCGCAACACCAGCCGTGGTTGCCGAAGGCGTTTCATCGCCTGATATGCTGGGCCTGCGGCATCACCGTGAAAACGCACGGCCGCCGCGCGCGTCGAACCGTCCTTTATCTTCCAAACCATATCAGCTGGGCGGACATCCCTGCGCTCGGCTGCCTGATGCGTGCGCGGTTCGTCGCAAAAGAGGAAATCGGCGAGAGCCGAATGATGCGCTTCTTTTGCGAGCAGCAGCGCACGCTGTTCGTGAAGCGGGAGAGCCGCCGCGACGCTGCGCGGCAGGCAAGCGAACTGTCCGCCGCACTGCATGCAGGCGACAGCGTTGTTGTATTCGCCGAAGGGACGACGGGGGACCTGCGACGCCCCCTGCCCTTCAAATCCTCGCTGCTTTCCGGTCTGACCGAGGGGCAGCTGGAACATGTACGCATCCAGCCTGTCTCCATCGCCTATACGCGCGTCAGGTCCATGCCGGTAGTGCGCGGCCGCTTCCCTCAAATCGCTTGGCTGGGGCATTTCGCCATTGAGGATTCGGTGAAGCAATTTCTCCGCCTGCGTGCCGTGCGCGTGGACATCATCTTTCATGAACCGCTGGACCCCGCCGCGTTTGAAGATCGCAAGCAATTGACACGTGCCGTCTCAGCTACGGTCGCAAGGGGTTACAGGCGGGCAATGCGCGACTATATTAAGCCTGCATGACGAATCACCCTATTTCGACGGAGCCCGCGCGGCACCCGTGACTGCCCCCAAATCCTATTTTGTCAAAAGCTACGGCTGCCAGATGAATGTCTATGACGCGGAGCGCATGGGCGAGTTGCTGGAGGCGGACGGCCTGTCGCGCGCGTCGACACAGGGCGAAGCGGACCTTATCGTCCTGAACACCTGCCACATCCGTGAAAAGGCGTCGGAAAAGGTCTATTCCGAAATCGGGCGTATCGAGAAGGCGGGCCGGTCGCGCGAAGGCGGCAAGGCGATGATCGCCGTGGCGGGATGTGTTGCGCAGGCGGAGGGCGCGGAGATTGCAGCCCGCGCGCGCGGCGTCGACCTGATCGTCGGACCGCAAGCCTATCACCGACTGCCCGCCATGGTCGGCAGCGCGACGCGCGGCGAGCGTCCGGTCGATACCGACCTGCCGACGCTGGCGAAGTTCCGCGCGCTCGGCACCGCGCGCAAGGCGGCGCCCTCCAGCTTTCTGACCATTCAGGAGGGGTGCGACAAATTCTGCACCTATTGCGTCGTGCCCTACACACGCGGCGCGGAAGTTTCGCGCCCGGCGGCAACCCTGCTGGAGGAGGCGCGCAAGCTGGCGGACGGCGGCACGCGGGAAATCACGCTGCTCGGCCAGAATGTGAATGCCTATGATGACGGCGCGGGCACCGGCTTTGCCGATTTGATCGCGAAGGTGGCGGACATTTCCGGCATCGACCGCATCCGCTATACCACCAGCCACCCCGCCGACATGACCGGGGAACTGATCGCTGCCCACGGCGAAATCCCGGAACTCATGCCCTATCTGCACCTGCCCGTGCAGTCGGGGAATGATCGCATCCTGAAGGCTATGAACCGCAGCCATACGGCTGAGAGCTATTTGGAAAGCATCGCTGCCCTGCGCCGGGTGCGCCCGGACATGGCGATTTCCGGCGACTTCATCGTCGGCTTTCCCGGAGAGACGGAGGCGGAATTCGAGGATACGCTGCAGATCGTCCGCCAAACGAACTACGCGCAGGCCTACAGCTTCAAATATAGCCCGCGTCCCGGAACGCCGGCCGCAGACATGGACGATCAGATTGCCGAGGAGGTGAAATCGGACCGTTTGCAGCGACTTCAGGCGCTTTTGAACGAACAGCAGCTTGCCTTTAACGCGGCCAGCGTCGGTACGCGGACAAGCGTGCTACTGGAACGGGCCGGCAAGCATGCGGGACAGTTGATCGGAAAGACCCCCTGGTTGCAGTCGGTTCACCTGCACGCGCACGGCGCGAAGACAGGAGAGATTGTCGACGTTCGCATTGAAAGCGCGGGACCCAATTCCCTGTCGGGCGTTCTTGCGGAAAGAAAGGCGGCGTAGTGACAATATCTGTGGTCATGCTGGACCGGCTTCAGCATCGAACAGTGTCAGGAAAGAGCAGCGCTCCTCGGCAGAACGGCCGTGGTTACGCCCGCCCTTGTGCGGGACGAGGCCGATAATGCCAAAGCGGAAGGCCTCTTCTCCCGACGTCGTTACGGCAAATGATGCGGCACGGCTCGACATCGCATTTGATCGGCCAGAACTGCTCGGCCCGCTGTTTGGCCAATATGATCAGAATCTGATCGCCATCGAGAACCGGCTTGGTGTCTATATCGCCGCGCGCGGCGATAAGGTCACGATCGAGGGCAATGCCGAAGCCATTGCGCGGGCGCGCGACGTGCTGACAGAATTACACCAGAAGCTGATGCAGGGCAGCGACGTGTCGGTAACCGATGTGGAAACGGCCATTGCCATGGCGGACGCTCCCTTGCTGGGAGGTATTGAGAGAAAGCGGGAAAAACGCCCGCAAGTGGTCATTCGCACGCGCCGGAAAACCATCGTGCCGCGCACGCCGATGCAATTGCATTATATGCAGGCGCTCGCGGCAGAGGAGATCATCTTTGCCCTGGGGCCAGCCGGTACCGGCAAGACCTATGTCGCCGTCGCTCAGGCGGTTTCACAGTTGATCACCGGCAGCGTCGACCGGCTGATCCTGTCGCGCCCCGCCGTCGAGGCCGGCGAGCGCCTGGGCTTTTTGCCGGGCGACATGAAGGAAAAGGTCGATCCCTATTTGCGGCCGCTATACGACGCGCTTTACGATATGTTGCCGTCCGATCAGGTAGAGCGCCGCATCGCCTCTGGCGAGATAGAGATCGCGCCGCTGGCCTTCATGCGTGGCCGCACACTTGCCAATTCGTTCATAATTCTCGACGAGGCGCAGAATACGACGCCGCAACAAATGAAGATGTTCCTGACGCGGTTCGGAGAAAACAGCCGCATGGTCGTGTGCGGCGATCCGAAGCAGGTCGATCTGTCCGACCCAGGCCGCTCCGGCCTAGCGGACGCCGTGTCAAAGCTGGAGGGGATAGAGGGCACTGCGACGGTTCGCTTCGGCGCGGCTGACGTCGTTCGCGCTCCCATCGTCGCACGCATCGTCGCCGCATATGAGGGCAATGATGCTTGAGGTGGAAGCGAGTACGGAGGGCGATGACTGGCCCGATTTAGCGTGGCGGGAACGCGCGGCGACCGCAGTGCGTGCGGCTCTCCTCGCCAGTCAGCACCCCCATCTGGTGGAGGGGCGGCTGACCACTGAGGTTTCCGTGAAGCTGTCAACGGATGCGGAGGTCAGGACACTCAATTCGCAATATCGCGGCAAGGACAAGCCGACCAATGTCCTGTCCTTTCCGCTGGTACAGGCGGATCTGCTGCCCGCGATGACCAATTCGGACGATGGCGAGGTCCTGCTGGGTGACATCATCCTGGCCTATGAAACCTGCGCACGCGAAGCGGCGGAAAAGGACGTTTCCCTGGAACATCATGCTGTGCACCTGATCGTGCATGGGACGCTTCATCTGATCGGTTATGATCATGAGAATGAGCCTGATGCGCTCGTGATGGAGCGGCTGGAAACGGACATTCTGAAAAAACTTAATATTGCCGACCCCTATGCCGAACGCCCTGCCGCGCCGGACGAGGCAGAGGACCAATAGACATGGCATCGTCACCGCCTGACCAGACCCCCAATCGCCCCGCGATGCGGTTCCTGAAGACATTGCTGTTCGGGCGACGCGATGCAACGCTTCGCGAATCCATTGAGGAGGCGCTGGACGAACATGGCGCCGACGATACATCCGTCGCCGGCGACCTCAGTTCCGACGAACGCACCATGCTGCGCAACCTGCTCGATTTCGGCGAGCGTCGCGCGGGCGATATCATGGTGCCGCGCAGCGACATCATGGGCTTTGATGCGTCCGGCAGCTTTGCCGGGCTGGTGCAGGCCTTTGCCGAGGCAGGTCACAGCCGCCTGCCCATTTATAATGGCGATTATGACAGCGTCCTGGGCATGATACATGTCAAGGACGCCTATAATGTTTTGGCTGCGCACGGACGCAATGCGGACCAGCGTCTCGACGCCATCATTCGGCCCGTCCTCTTTGTTCCCTTCGCCATGCGCGTGCTCGATCTTCTCGCGCGGATGCGGGCGGGGCGGACGCACATGGCTATCGTCGTCGACGAATATGGCGGCACGGACGGCCTCGTGACAGTAGAGGATATCGTCGAAGAAATCGTCGGCGACATCGAGGATGAGCATGACGATCCGGAAGAGGAATCCATCGTCGCACTGCCGGATGGCGCGTATGAGGCGGATGCACGCCTGGATATTCACGTGTTGGAGGAGCGGCTGGGCAGCGATTTAGTCGATGCCGTCGACGGCGATATCGACACACTTGGTGGCCTGATCTTTATGCTGGCGGGAGAGGTTCCCTCCGTCGGTACGACGCTGAAACACCCGGAGGGCTGGAGATTTGAGATATTGGCCGCGGATGAGCGCCGCGTCGAGCGTGTCCGGGTAACGCCCGATGCGTGATCAAAAGGCGATTAACCCGGTTGAAGCAGACCCCCCTTACGCTAAGTGAACCCACGAATTGCGACGCCCGGAAATAAAGGGCGGAACGCGCCCGACCAGCCAATTGAAAGGCAGATTGCGAATATGGCCCTGGACGACAATCCACCCCTCGACGAACGTCTGGAAAACGTCGGTGCGGGGTTTATCGAGGCGCTGTATCGCAAATATGCGGAAAATCCTGTCTCGGTCGATGCGGGCTGGCAAGAATACTTTGCCGGACTGGAAAAGGTCGCCGATTCGACTGGTCCATCCTGGCAGAAGAAAAACTGGCCGGTCGCGACGACCGACGAGCTGACTGCCGCGCTCGACCCCACGCAAATGACGCCGGAAGCAGCACCCAAGCCAAAACTGACCGGCGCCGTGGCGGAGGCTGACCCGCAAAGGCGGGAAATCAGCCATGAGGATATCCGGCGAGCGGCAACCGACAGCCTGAACGCGATGATGCTGATCCGCACCTATCGTGTACGCGGACATCTGGCGGCCGACCTGGATCCGCTGGGCCTGACGGAGCGGGAAATGCCGGTGGAACTGACGCCGGAACATCACGGCTTCATCGGCGCCGATCAGCATCGCGTCGTGCACCTTGGTGGTGTCATGGGGCTGGAGGCGACGACCGTTGCCGAGTTGGTGCCTATCCTGCAGTCAAATTATTGCGGCCATGTCGGCACCGAATACATGCATATAAACGACCGGACGGAGCGCCGCTTCATTCAGGAGCGTATCGAAGGCCGCGACACGGAAATCACTTTCACGCCACAGGGCAAGAAGGCCATTCTCAACAAGCTTATCGAAGCCGAAGAGTTTGAGGGGTTTCTGGGCCGAAAATATGTCGGCACCAAGCGATTTGGCCTGGACGGCGGCGAGGCGATGGTCCCCGCGCTCGAATCCATCATAAAATATGGCGGCGCTGGCGGTGCCAAGGAAATCATCATCGGCATGTCGCATCGCGGCCGGTTGAACGTGCTCGCCAATGTCATGCAAAAGCCGTTCCAGGCAATCTTTCATGAATTTGCCGGCGGATCATCGAACCCGGAGGACGTCGGCGGCTCCGGCGATGTGAAATATCATCTGGGCACCTCAACCGACCGGGAATTTGACGGCAATCTGGTGCATCTGTCGCTGACGCCAAATCCGTCGCATCTGGAGGCTGTCGATCCTGTCGTCCTGGGCAAGACGCGCGCCGCTCAGCAGTTGCGGGGCGATCTGACGCGCGACGAGGTTGTGCCACTGTTGCTGCATGGCGATGCGGCCTTTGCCATGCAGGGGGTCGTGGCGGAATGTTTCGGCTTTTCAGGCGTTGAGGGCTATAATACCGGCGGCTGCATCCACTTCGTCATCAACAATCAGATCGGCTTTACGACCAGCCCGCAATTCGGTCGGTCCAGCCCCTATCCGTCGGACATGGGCAAGATCGTGCAGGCGCCGATATTCCATGTAAATGGCGACGATCCGGAGGCGGTGACCTTCGTCACAAAGGTCGCGACCGAATTTCGCACCCGCTTCAACCGCGATGTCGTCATCGACATGTGGTGCTATCGCCGCTTTGGCCACAATGAGGGCGACGAACCCAGCTTTACCCAGCCGCTGATGTACAAATCGATCAAGAACAAACCCCATGTCAGCCAGATGTACGCCGACCGCCTGAAGGAAGAAGGACTGATCGACGACAGCTGGATTCAGGGCGTCAAAGATCAGTTTTCGGCTTCACTGGAAGAGAGTTTCGAGGCTGCGCCGGGATACAAGCCCAACAAGGCGGACTGGTTCGAAGGGCGCTGGGTCGGTCTTGGACTACCGGGCGGAGAGGAAGGCGATCGCCGCGCGGCCATAACCGGCGTTGATGCCGACAAGCTGCGCGACCTGATGGCGAAGATCAGTGCGGTGCCGGAAAATTTCACCATTCACAAAACCCTGAAACGCGTCATGGATGCGCGCGTGAAAGCGGTGAAGGAAAATGCCGGGATCGACTGGGCAACGGCGGAATCCCTGGCGTTCGCATCGCTGCTGACGGAAGGCTATGGCGTCCGGCTGTCGGGGCAGGATTCCGGCCGTGGTACATTCAGCCAGCGTCACGCCGTATGGACCGATCAGGCAAGTGGAGAGAAGTACGTCCCGCTTAGGGAGGTGGATGACGCCTTCAAGGTCTATGACAGTCCGCTGTCCGAATATGGCGTCCTTGGTTTTGAATATGGCTATGCGCTGACCGATCCCAAGTCCCTCGTCATGTGGGAGGCGCAGTTCGGCGATTTCGCCAATGGCGCGCAGATCATCATCGACCAGTTCATCGCCTCGGGCGAGGCCAAATGGCTGCGTTCCAACGGTCTGGTTCTGCTGCTGCCGCACGGATATGAGGGTCAGGGACCGGAACATAGTTCCGCCCGGCCCGAGCGCTTCCTGCAGCTGTGCGGAGAGGACAATATGCAGGTCGTCAACGCCACGACGCCGGAAAACTACTTCCACGTCCTGCGGCGCCAGTTGCACCGCGATTTCCGTAAACCTTTGGTGATCTTCACGCCAAAATCGCTGCTGCGTAACAAAGCGGCGACCTCAACGCTCGACGAGCTTTCCGGCGATACGCATTTCAAGCGTATCATGTCCGACCGCATGGACATTCCCGATGAAAAGGTCGAGCGACTGATCCTGTGCACCGGAAAGGTCTATTACGACCTTGCGGAACGCCGCGACGAACTCGGGCTTGAAAATACCAGCATCGTTCGGATCGAGCAGCTATATCCCTTCCCGCTCGACCCGCTGGTCATTCGCCTGAGACGGATGAAGAACCTGAAAACCGTGGTCTGGGCGCAGGAGGAACCAAAGAACCAAGGCTATTGGTTCTTTACCGAACATTATATCGAACGTGCGCTCGACGGCGCGGACAGTAAGCCCCAGCGGCCGATCTATGCCGGCCGCAAGCCATCCGCGGCGCCCGCCACTGGCATTGCCAGCCGTCATGCCGCACAACAGAAACAACTGGTCGAAGACGCGCTGACCGCCTGATCCAGAATATGGCAACCGATCCAAGGAATTCGAAAATGCCCATCGATGTCTCCATCCCCGCCCTCGGCGAATCCGTTACCGAAGCCACCGTCGGCGAATGGCTGAAACAGCCGGGCGATAGCGTGGCGGTGGATGAGCCGATCGTCAGCCTGGAAACCGACAAGGTCTCCGTCGAGGTCCCGTCGCCTGTCGCCGGCACCCTGTCGGAACAGCTGGCTGAGGTCGGCGACGAGGTCGAGGTGGGCGCCATCATCGCGCGCGTCGAGGAAGGCGCTGGCGGCAGCAAGGATGGGTCCGCCTCCGCGAAGAAAGCGGATTCACCTGCGAAATCGACATCCTCTCCGGAGGTCGATGCGGAGACAAAAGCAGCCGAGGACGACGACAGCGCTGCGGGCGACGACACCCTGTCGCCGGCGGTGAAGCGCCTCCTTTCCGAACATCAGCTTGACGCTGCCGACATAAAGGGCACCGGCAAGGGAGGCCGCCTGCTGAAAGAAGACGTGCAGCGCGCCATCGCCGGTGGAGACAAGGGCGCAGAGGCGAAGAAATCCGCGCCGGCAGCCTCTAGTTCTAGCTCTTCCTCGGCTGCACCCGCCCCTGACGGGGGCCGCAACGAAGAACGCAAGCGCATGTCGCGCCTCAGGAAGACAATCGCATCCCGCCTGAAGGAAGCGCAGAATACAGCAGCCATGCTGACAACCTTCAACGATGTTGACATGACCGCCGTCATGGAGGCGCGCGAGAAGTACAAGGACACGTTCGAGAAAAAACACGGCGTCCGGCTGGGCTTCATGTCGTTTTTCACGAAGGCATGTTCCCTGGCGCTGCAGGACGTGCCCAGCGTCAATGCGATGATCGACGGCGACGATATCGTTTATCGCGACTATGCAGATATCGGCATTGCCGTTTCCTCTCCGGGCGGCCTTGTCGTTCCGATCCTGAAGAACGCCAATGCTCTCACCTTTGCCGAAACCGAGAAGGCAATCGGCGATTTTGGCCGCCGTGCCCGCGATGGCGAACTGAAGCTGGACGAACTGCAGGGCGGTACGTTCACCATTTCAAATGGCGGCGTATTCGGCAGTCTGATGTCGACGCCCATTCTGAACGCACCGCAATCGGCCGTTCTGGGAATGCATCGTATTGAGGACCGCCCGGTTGCCATTGACGGCCAGGTCGTCATCCGGCCGATGATGTATCTGGCGCTCAGCTACGATCACCGCCTGATCGATGGACGCGAAGCCGTAACGTTTCTGGTGCGCGTGAAGGAAGCCATCGAAGATCCGACGCGGCTTGTGCTAGATCTCTAGCACCACCTGCGGTGGCTACTGAGCTTATCACCGCATAAGCCTTATATCCGGTCATTCTCACATAGGCGGAGATCACCGGATATAAGGGCGCTCCCCGTTACGCTCCTGCTTTCCCAAGTCGCTCCAGCGCCTGCTCGCAGCCAATCAAGGGCAATAGCGCCGCTATCTCCGGACCGTGGTCCTGCCCGGTCAGTGCCTGACGCAGCGGCATGAACAAACCTTTGCCCTTACGGCCGGTTTTCGCCTTCAGCTCGGTGGTCCACCGCTGCCATATGTCATGGGACCAATCGAGCGCTGCGAGTGTCTCGCGCGCAGCGGTCAAGAATTCACGATCCTCCGCCGCAAATTGCGCATTAACGGGGCCGGTCACGAGCTGCCAAAGCGCGGCGGCGTCGCCGACAATCTCTACATTCGACCTCAGCGCCATCCATGCCGGTTCATCCATGCCGGTTGGCAGGCGGTCCGCTACCCGGTCATAATTCAGCCCGTGAACAATCTTTGCGTTCAGCGGGACCAGATCGGCAACATCGAACCTGGCCGCCGCGCGAGAGAAGGTGGTGAAATCGAAACCCTCCGCCAGCGCGCTCAGATCGTCGACCGGTTCAATAGACCGGGATGTGCCGATGCGCGCCAGCAAAGCAGCAATCGTTACCGGCTCGACTCCCAGAGCACGGATTTCGTCCATGCCGAGGGAGCCGGCACGTTTCGACAGCTTACCACCCTCCGCGCCTGTCAGCAGGCTTATATGGGCGAACCGAGGTGGCGGGGCGTCCAGGGCCGCGAACATCTGTAGTTGAACGCCGGAATTGGTGACGTGATCTTCGCCCCGCACGACATGCGTAATGCCCATGTCAATGTCGTCGACGACACTTGGCAGCATGTAGAGATAGGATCCGTCGGCGCGGCGCACGACGGGGTCACTTAGCGAGGCCGGATCGACATGCGCTGGGCCGCGGACCAGGTCGGTCCACTCGATCGCCGCGTCGGTATCCAACCGAAAGCGCCAATGCGGTTTCGTGCCCGCCTCTTCCAACTGCGCACGATCCTCTTCCGACAGGCGAAGGGCGGCACGGTCGTAAACCGGCGGCAGCCGGCGCGATAATTGCACCTTCCGCTTTACGTCCAGCTCTTCCGCCGTTTCATAGGCCGGGTAAATGCGCCCCGCCGCCGCCAGACGATCGAAGGCAGCATCGTAAAGCGCCGAACGATCGGACTGACGCACTTCACCATCCGGCGACAGGCCCAGCCAGTCCAGATCCTGGCGAATGGCATCGACATATTCCGGGCGGGATCGCGCCTGGTCCGTGTCATCGAGGCGCAGCATGAAGCGTCCCGCATTCGCGCGGGCAAACAACCAGTTGATCAGCGCAGTACGCACATTGCCGACATGCAGGCGGCCCGTCGGGCTGGGTGCGAAACGCGTCACGATATTGCTCATTCGGCACATCCTTCAAAACTCGCGGCACTGCCCTGTTGGCAGGTGCCAGCGCCACCTTTGCCGACGACGAACGAAGCCGCACGCGGGTGCGCGACAGGTTCAATCTGGCTGGAATCATTTGCGAAGTCTTAAGGCACGTCTGTCACAGGCGAAAGCCATGTCTACGTCGCGCTTTGCAGTTGCCGTCGCCCTGCCCCTGGCGCTGCTGACGTTCGCGCTCATTCTGCTGCTGACGCCGGTCCGCTTCGATAACCCGGCCGAGGCGTCGGTGCCGGGCCGCTTCACCTGCGACGTGACTGGCGTTCATGATGGCGATGGCCCGATCTACTGCGCGAATGGAGCCAAGATACGGCTGACGGCAATTGCCGCTAGGGAATTAGACGAAACCTGCCGTCCTGGACATCCTTGCCCAACCGCCAGCGGCGCCGCCGCAAAGGCCGCTTTGAACGAACTTGCGGGCAGGCAGCGCCTGCAGTGTGAAGCGACCGGTCGCAGCTATGGGCGCGTCAACGCCTGGTGCTGGCGACCCGACGGTACAGAACTCAACTGCGCCATGGTAGAAAGCGGCACCGCAATGGCATGGCCACGCTATGACCCATCAGGTCGTCTTTGCGACACCAGCAACAGCAGCGCCTGATCGGACCGGTGAGCTATTCTATCGCTTTCGACGCACGCAGCGCGTGATATTCTTCTTCGCTCACCCCTGCCTCCGACAATATCTCGCGGGTAGCGCTGCCGGGTTTTGTCGGCGGCGTCGGCGCGTCGACCTGCGTCGACGAATAACGCGGCGCGGGCGCCGGGCCCATTATGCCGCCAACATCTACAAAGGTTTCACGCGTGACATTGTGAGGATGAGCTGCAGCCTCCTCCATCGACAGGACGGGGGCGACGCAAACGTCGGTTTTGCCAAACAGACTCTCCCATTCGTCCCGCGTCCTCGTCAGGAACACCGCCGCCAGCTTCTCCTTTAGCGCAGGCCAGTGGGCCGGATTCATTTGATCGTCCAGCACGGCGTCATCCCCTAGGCCGGTGATGCGGCGCAGTTCGGCGTAGAATTGCGGTTCTATCGCACCCACGGCGATATATTTGCCATCGGCGGTTTCATATGTGTCGTAAAAATGCGCCCCGGTGTCGAGCAGATTGACGCCACGTTCGTCGCGCCAGAATCCCGTGCCCCTGAATTCCCAGATCATGCTGGAAAGCAGCGCGGAGCCATCCGTCATGGCTGCGTCGATGACCTGGCCCTTGCCCGTTTTGCCGGCATGCAGCAGGGCCGATACCATGCCGAAGGCCAACAGCATGCCCCCGCCCCCAAAATCGCCCACTATATTCGCGGGCGGCGTCGGCTTTTCACCAGCGCGCCCATAGCCATGGAGCGCGCCGGACAGGGCGATGTAGTTGATGTCATGGCCCGCGACATCTGCATATGGGCCATATTGGCCCCAGCCGGTCACCCGGCCGTAAACCAGCCTGGGATTATCCTGCAGCAGGGCGGCGGGACCGAGGCCCAGTCTTTCCATGACGCCGGGGCGAAACCCCTCGAACAAACCATCCGCGCTCGCCGCCAGGCGGCGGACCAATTGCGCGCCCTCGGGCGACTTGAAATCGACAATGATGGAGCGGCGATTGCGGCCCAGAAGAGGCTCAGGCCTGGCACCGGCACGTTCGACGCGGATGACGTCTGCACCGTGATCCGCCAACATCATGCCACAAAATGGCCCCGGGCCGATGCCGGCAATTTCAATGATGCGAAGACCGGAAAGGGGGCCGGGCATGGTGCGCTCCCTGAAACAAAATACGAAACGGCGGCCCGATCAGGGGCCGCCCATCTCAATTAGCACGGGTTACGCGGCACACCCCCTCCCCTTCCGGAGAGGGAGCAAAATAGACAGGGCGAACTAGTCGTTCACCTGCCGCTTGAAGAATGCGGGGATTTCCAGCGGATCATCACCCTTTGATTCTTCCTTTTCACCTTCACTTGTAAAAAGGTCGTCGCGGGAACGCTTCGCTTCCGTCTTACCCTTGCCGATCGACGTCATGCGCTCGAACAGGCTGGGACCGCGGGTTGGCGCGGCGGGAGGGGCCTCACGCGTGGGACGAATATCCTCGGAATAGGGGCGCTCGGCTGCCGCCGCTTCCTCGTTTGCGACCTCATCTTCGGAAGCGCGCAGCGGGGTAACATTGGTGTGTACGAGGGGAGCATCCGCAATGGAGGGCGGTGCCTCCAGCACAATCTCTTCCTCGGAAACAGCCTGATCGACCGCGGCTTCGAGAGGCAGCGGTTCTTCCTCGGCGGTCACTGTCGGAGCTGCCATGGAAGCTGCTTCTGGCAGCGTCTCTACATCATCCCGATCTGGCATGTCCTCAGCAGCGGAAGGCTCGGCCACCGCCGGTTCCGCAGGTTTCGGCGCGGGCGTGGGCGAACTCGCCTTGCTAGCGGGCGCCATCCCGCCAAAGCTTCCCGCCACGGTGCCAAAGGCAGGCTTCGGCGTTGCCGCCGGCGCCGCCTCGTCACGCGCCTCGGCGTCGATACCCGTGGCAACGACGGATACGCGCAGCTTGCCGTTAAGCTCGGCATTGAACGCGGACCCAAAAATAATGTTGGCGTCCGGATCGACCATGTCGCGAATATGATTGGCGGCCTCGTCGACCTCCATCAGGCCCATATCGTCGCCGCCCGTAATATTGATCAACAGCGCCTTCGCACCGCGAAGCGAAACCTCGTCCAGCAGCGGGTTCGAAATGGCCTTGTTCGCTGCCTCGATCGCGCGGCCTTCGCCCTCTGCCTCGCCCGTACCCATCATGGCCTTGCCCATTTCGGACATGACCGTGCGGACGTCGGCGAAGTCCAGATTGATGAGGCCCGGCATCATCATCAGGTCGGTAATGCCGCGAACGCCCTGATGCAGAACCTGGTCCGCCATCTGGAACGCTTCCTTGAACGTTGTCGATGGGCTGGCGATCATGAACAGGTTCTGGTTGGGAATGACGATCAGCGTGTCGACATGCTTTTGCAGTTCGGCAATGCCGGTTTCCGCCGCCCGCTGGCGCTTCGCGCCTTCGAAGTTGAATGGCTTGGTAACGACACCCACGGTCAGGATGCCGCGTTCACGCGCTTGCTGTGCGATTACGGGCGCCGCGCCCGTACCGGTACCGCCGCCCATGCCGGCCGTGATGAAACACATATGCGCGGAGCCGAGAGCCGCCTCGATCTCGTCGAGATTTTCCTCTGCGGCGGCGCGGCCGATTTCCGGGCGCGCACCTGCGCCAAGACCCTGGGTAATCTTGTGCCCCAGTTGAATCCGCGTGGCAGCCGCGCTGGCGGCAAGCGCCTGTGCATCTGTATTCGCAACACAGAATTCGACGCCTTCCAGGCCGGAATCGATCATGTTCGCTACCGCGTTTCCGCCCGCTCCGCCGACGCCGACGACCGCGATGCGGGGCTTCAATTCCGTAAGTTCCGGACGCTCGAACTCAACCATGATGCGCTCCTCGTTTCCTGTCCTGGCAACCGTAGCAATTCCGCGAGTCGCCGTGAATCCCTAAAGTGAGCCTGTTCAAATGTTTTGCTTCAGCATTTTCAGCATTTTCCGGAAGCCCGTACCTTCGACGGGTGCGAAACTGGTCTGCTGGCGATCCCAGAAACGGGGCGCCTCCTCCGATGCTATCAGCGCAAGCCCGGTCAGGACGTTGAATGCGCTGGCCCGCTGCTGTTCCGGAAATCCCGTCAGACCAGACGGAGAACCTACCCGCACGTGACGGCCAAGCACACCTTCGGCATAATCGTCGATACCCGCAAGGGCCGCCCCGCCACCGGTCAGGACCACCTGCCGTGCACGCGGTCCTTTGAACCCCAGTTCGTCGAATCTGTCCTCGACCAGCCCGAACAGCACGTCCAGACGCCCGCGAATGGCTTGGATCAGTTCGGCGCGCGGCCGCTGATACAGCGCGCCGCCGCCCTCCAGCCCTTCTACGTCGATCCGTTCATGATTGTCGCGCGGGACCGAATTGGCGGAGCCCTTCAGCGCCTTCAGCCGTTCCGCCGCCACCAGCGGCGTGCCAAGCGCGCTCGCGATGTCCGCCGTCACATCCTCACCGCCCATCGGAATCGAGGAAAACCCCGCCATCATCCCTTGCGCAAAAATCGCGATGTTTGTGCGGCCGGCACCCAGGTCGATCAGGGCGCAGCCAAGATCGCGCTCCTGCGCCGACAGGCAAGCGCGGGCCGCAGCGACCGGCGCCACTACCAGTCGCGCGACATTCAGGTCCGCGCTTCTGACCGCCGTTTCCAGGTTCTGCATGGGCGCCCGGTCGGCGCTGAGAATGTGGATTGCAACGCCCAGCGTCTCCGCGTGCAGGCCGAGCGGGTTCATTACGGCATTCTGTCCGTCGAGCGTATAGAGAGCGGGCTCGGCATGCAGGATGATCTTGCCACCCGGTTCGATCTCTGCCTTCGCCTCTGCGTGGACATGATCGAGGTCAGCACGCTCGATCCGCTGCCCGCCAATATCGACCTCTACCGTCGCCAGATCGCTGTCGATGCCGCCTGCCGATACTGACACCGTCACATCGCTGACGGTAACGCCGGCATTCTGCTCGGCCTTGGCCATTGCCTGCCTGACGGCGGCCTCGACGGCGCCAAGGTCGGAAACGAGGCCGTTCTTCATGCCCCGACAGGCAAGCTGATGCACGCCGATCACGCGGGGGGCATCCTCCTCCGGCCCCACCAGCGCGATGAGGGCGGCGACCTTCGAGGAACCAACATCCAGCACCGCGACGGTTTTTTCTCCGCGCAGCTTGGGTGCCTTGCGGCTCATATCTCCGTACCTTCTACCGTCATCAGCGGATCGCTGTCGGAATCTCCGCGGCGTACGATCATCTGCTTGGCCACCCGAAAATCGAGCGACCGAAAGCCGCGTCCGGTCAGGCCCGTGTCGCGTTCCAGGCGGACGAATGCATCCAGCGCCCTGCGAACTGATCCGTCTCCCTCGGGTAGCATGACCGTTTCGCCTGATTTCAGGATAATGTCCCAGCGGCGACCGCTGCGCCACACCGCGCTTTCGAAATGTTCGGCAAGGGCCGGATATTGCGCCAGTATCGTCACCAGACCGCGCACATGCTTGTCCGCGCCATCGTCGACGATCAAAGGCAGGTGCGTGAAACGCTCCAGATGATCGGTCGGCAGGACCTGCCCGTCCAAATCGATCAGCCGGTATTTACCGTCATTCTGCCAGATGGCAGCAGGCTTGCGTTCGGTAATGTCGATCAGCAGGCGGTCGGGCAGCACGCGGCCAACGCTTGCCTGATCGACCCACGGCAGCAGCTCGACCTGATATTTCACGTTGTCCAGATCGACCAGCAGCATGGAATCCGATGCGCCATCGAGCGCGGCCGTGTAAAACGGCAGCTGCGACATTTCCTTGGTGCCCGTCACTTCGACTTCGCGGACTTCGAAACCTGCCAGCGCAACCCCGCGCGCCGCCCCCAGCCAAAGCCTTTCAGGCAATTGATACAGCCATGCCGCGCCCAGCGCGCCGCAGGCGACGATGGTGGCGACCGTCGGCGCCAGCCAGGGGCGCGGCGACTTCACCCTGCGGCGCACCGGCGGTCGTTTCGCCGCAGCGGGCGCGCGGCGCGATTTCGGTGCGGGCTTTCCGCGTTTCAGGACGACGCGCTCGCTCATGAGGCGTTTTCACTCTTTAGCGCCTCGTCAATGATGCGCTGAACCAACTGTTCATAGCTGATACCGCGATAGCGCGCCTGTTCGGGCACCAGACTAAGCGGCGTCATGCCCGGCTGTGTATTCGTTTCCAGAAGGAACAGCCCCTCTGGCCCGGTATCATCATAGCGGAAGTCGGAACGGCTGACCCCGGCGCAGCCGAGCAGGCGATGCGCCTTCAGGGCATCGGCCATCGCACGATCGCGAACCTCTGCGGGCAGGTCGGCGGGGCAACGGTGGTCGGTCAGGCCCTCTGTATATTTCGCCTCATAATCGTAAAACCCGCGCACGGGCACCAGCTCTGTAACGGCCAGCGGCTCGTCGCCAAGAATGCTGACCGTCAGCTCGCGCGTGCCGACGAACGGCTCCGCAAGCAGTGTCGCGAAATCCTGCCAGGGCCCGGGCGTACCGCGAGCGATCGGCTGACCATAATTCGATTCATCGGTGACGATGGCGATCCCCACCGACGACCCCTCATTGACCGGCTTCAGAACATAGGGGCGCGGCAGCGGGTCAGCCGCGAAGAGGGTTTCCGAACGGACCAGTTTTCCCTGCGGCATGCGGATGCCGGCCGGCACCAGAACGCGCTTCGTCAATTCCTTGTCAATGGCAACGACCGAGGCGGCGAGGCCCGAATGCGTGTACCGCAGGCCCAGCATGTCCAGCATGCCCTGCACGGCGCCGTCTTCCCCCGGAACTCCGTGAAGCGCGTTGAAAACGATGTCGGGGGCCAGGTCGGACAATGTGCGCGCCACGTCGCGCCCCATATCCACTTCATGCGTATCGTGGCCAAGCGAACGGCACGCATCTGCAACGCCCTTCCCGGACGATAGCGACACCTCTCGCTCTGCGGACCAACCGCCCATCAGGACGCATACCTTCAGCTTCGCAGTCATCGCGTCCCTACCCGTTGAATTTCCCATTCCAGATCGACGCCGAACTCATCGCGAACGCGGGCGCGCACCTCCTCGCCCAGATCCTCGATGGCATTGCCGGTCGCCGTTCCGGTGTTGATCAGGAAATTCGCATGTTTCTCACTGACCTGAGCGCCGCCAACCTCAAGACCGCGACAACCGGCGGCATCGACCAGTTGCCACGCCTTGCGCCCATGGGGGTTCTTGAAGGTCGAGCCGCCCGTTTGCGTGCGTGTCGGCTGAGAGGCTTCCCGCTGTTGCTGGATTTCGTCCATGCGGGCGCCAATAGCGGCAGGATCACCGGGCCGCCCCTGGAAAACCGCCTCTACGACGATGTCCCCGGCGCCGAGATTGGAATGGCGATATTCATAATTGAGCCCCGCCGCGGCCAGCGTATCGACGCTGCCATCGCGTCGCACGATCTTCGCCTCCACCAGAATATCGGCAACCTCATTGCC
Source organism: Pacificimonas sp. ICDLI1SI03 (assembly GCF_054740865.1). Taxonomy (NCBI): domain Bacteria; kingdom Pseudomonadati; phylum Pseudomonadota; class Alphaproteobacteria; order Sphingomonadales; family Sphingosinicellaceae; genus Pacificimonas; species Pacificimonas sp. ICDLI1SI03. Next base: position 129,503 of record NZ_JBSQAU010000001.1, on the reverse strand, counting down.
ATAGGCACCGGCGTTCATGCGGACCGCGCCGCCAACGGTGCCGGGGATACCCCGCAGAAATTCCAGCCCCGCAACACCTGCGTCGCGCGCGGCCGATGCGACGGAAATGCCCATCGCCGCGCCGCCCGCCCGGACCAGCATGTTATCGACCGCGATCTTTCCCATCGCCTTTGGCAAACGAATGGTGACCCCCGGAACGCCGCCGGATCGGACGATGAGGTTCGAGCCGACGCCTACCGGCATGACTTGGACTGCGGGATCGAGCGCGCGCAGAAAGCTGCTGAGGTCATCCAGATCGGCGGGACGGAACAAATGTTCGGCCGGTCCACCTGTCCGGAACCAGATGAAACCCGACAGGTCCGCCTTTGCCTCCAGCGTGCCGCGTACGGGGGGAAGGGTGGCCATGATGTGCGGTTCGCCCTCCCTCTTCAAATCGTTCCGGCGCGCGCGAGACGAATGGTGTCGGCCAGACCGGCGGCCCATTTGGTGATGTCGCCCGCGCCAAGGCAGATAACCCGGTCGTCCTGTCGCACGACGCCAGCAAGCGTTTTCGCAAGATCTTCGGCGTTCTGAACGATGGCCACTTCGCGATGTCCCGCCTGCTTCAGTCGCTCGACCAGCGTTTCGGCGGATATTCCCTCGATGGGCTGCTCTCCCGCCTCGTAAACGGGCGTGACATAGACGATGTCGGCATCGTTGAAGCAGGTCGCGAAGTCATCCATGTGATCGCGCAGCCGCGTATAGCGGTGCGGCTGGCACACGGCGATGACGCGGCCCTTCGCGGATTCGCGCGCGGCCTGCAGCACGGCCTTTATCTCCACAGGATGATGGCCATAATCGTCGATGATCAGCGTGCCATCGACGACCCCGACGCGGGTGAAGCGCCGTTTCACGCCGCCAAAGCGCGCGAAACCCTCCCGGATTGCCTCGTCAGTCAGACCCAGTTCCAGCGCGACGCCGATTGCGCCGAGAGCATTCTGGACATTGTGCCGGCCCGGCATGGGCAGGAAAATATCCTCCAGCTTTCGTGATTCTCCGTCACGTTCGCGGATGATCACATCGAAGCGATTGCCGTCGGGCTCAGGGCGGATATTCTCGCCTCGAATATCCGCCTGCGCGCTGAAACCATAGGGCACCACGCGGCGATCGCGCACTTGCGGCAGAACGGCCTGCACATCCTTGTCATCGATGCAGAGAAATGCAGCCCCGTAAAAGGGCACGTGCTCCACAAATTCGACGAAGGCCCGCTTGATCGTGTCGAAATCGCCGTAATGATCGAGATGTTCGGGATCGATGTTGGTAACGATGGCCAGCGTCGGCGGCAGCCGCAGGAACGACCCATCGCTTTCGTCCGCCTCCACCACCATCCAGTCGGATTTCCCGACTCGGGCATTGGTGCCGTATACGTTGATGATACCGCCATTGATGACCGTAGGGTCCATGCCGCCGGAATCGAGCAGCGCTGCCACCATGGACGTCGTCGTCGTCTTGCCATGTGTGCCGGCAATTGCGACATTCGATTTCAGGCGCATCAGCTCGGCAAGCATTTCCGCGCGGCGAACGACAGGGATGCGTTTTTCCAGCGCCGCCACAATCTCTGGATTGCCGCGCTTGATCGCCGTCGACACCACGACGACGCTAACACCGTCGATATTCTCCGCCTGGTGGCCGATATGAACGTGAATGCCTAGTTCGCGTAAGGATTCGACCTTCGAGCTTTCGGCTATGTCCGATCCCTGAACGTCATAGCCCAGATTCTTCATTACCTCGGCAATGCCCGACATGCCGATACCGCCAATGCCGACGAAATGGATCGTTCCGATCGCCTTTGAAAAGCGCGCCTGGGCGCGGCGTTCGACAATGGGTGCGGCAGTGGTCACAATCTATCCTTCATTTACTGGCCGAGCGCTTCGGCAATATCGGCGACACGCGACGCCGCATCCGGCCGTCCCACCGACTTGGCGCAGGCGGCGGCATTCGCCAGCGCCTCTGGCTGTGCCACCATCGCAGCAATCTGGGCAGCCAGCGCCTCTGGCGTGAATGCTGTTTGCCTGAGCATGGCAGCACCGCCCGCGGCAACCATTTCCGCTGTATTCGCAGCCTGATGGTCATCGGTGGCTATCGGCAGCGGCACAAGGATCGCAGGCCGCCCCGCCGCCGTCAATTCCGCAATGGTCGATGCGCCCGCGCGGCCTATGAACAGATGCGCCCGCGCAAGCGCGGCGGGCACATCCTCCATATAGGTATAAAGGTCCGCGGGGATGCCGCTGTCGCGATAGGCGGCGGCGACATCGGAAATATCCTCTTCCCTTGCCTGCTGTGTCACGGTCAGGCGCTGACGCAGCGGCAGCGGCAGCAGCGCCAGCCCCTGCGGCACCACCTGCGAAAGGATGGTCGCCCCCAGCGATCCGCCGAGTACCAATATGCGCAAAGGCAGCAAGTCGTCGAAGGGCGGAAACGGCGCATCCGCGAGAGCGGCCACGTCCGCGCGCACGGGGTTGCCGGTCAGCGTCGCCTTTTCGACCGCCGCCAATTGCCGTGTTTCTGCAAAGCTGGTGGCGATGGCATCGACGCGCGACTGCAGGACGCGATTGACGCGGCCAAGAACGGCATTCTGTTCGTGAATCAGCGTCGGCACGCCCGCCTTGGCAGCCGACAACATGGCAGGCAAAACCGGATATCCGCCAAACCCGATAACGGCGAGCGCCGGATCGTCGGACAGAATCTTTTTCGCCTGGCGCCGTCCGCTGGCGATTTTCCACATGGCACCTGGCCATTTCAGCGGATTGCGACCGATGGTAGCGGCATCGACGATGTGACGGGCGTTACCCTCGAACAGGCCCGGCAGGCGCGCTCCACGCGCATCGGTAATCAGGCTGACACGATGCCCGCGTCTTTCCAGTTCGCGGGCAACGGCATGGGCGGGCACCATATGTCCCCCCGTACCCCCGGCGGCGACAAGGAAATGGCCGCCACTCATGCAGGCGCAAGTCGGACGGAGGAAATCGGCTTCATGAATCGGCTGCGCCGGGTCAGTGACAGCAACATGCCGGTCCCAATACAAAGCGCGATAAAGCTGGAGCCGCCATGTGATATGAACGGCAGGGTCATGCCCTTCGACGGCAACAGATTCGTCGCGACACCCATATTGATGAAGGCCTGCAGGCCGATCTGCACTACCAGACCAGTCGCCGCCAGCGTCACAAAGGGATCATCCTCCTCGAACAATTGCGTCAGCACGCGCACGACGATTGCCAGGAACAGGCAGGCGATCAGCAGGCAGGCAATCATGCCGAACTCTTCACCGATCACCGCGAAGATATAGTCGGTGTGCGGTTCGGGCAGGCTGAACTTAGCCTGTCCCTCACCGGGGCCAGTACCGAAAAATCCCCCGGAGCGAATGGCGTCGACGGCACGTTCGACCTGATAATTGTCGCCCTCCCCCGTCAGGAACCGGTCGATACGGCTGGTGACGTGCGGCACAAACAAATATGCGAGGCCAAGGCACGCCACCGCCAGAACGCCCAGCACGGCCAGCAGGGTCAGGCTGAGACCGGCAATGAAGGCCTGCGCGATCCATACGGCGGAAAACAGGGCGGTTTGCCCCACATCGGGTTGCAGCATCAGCAACGCGGCGACCAGCACCAGCGCCAGAGCGGAGGCAGGCAGGGCAGGCACCTTCGGATCGTCGAACCGCAGCGCCAGGATCCAGGCGGACGCAACGATGAACATCGGTTTCAGAAATTCCGACGGCTGCACATTCTGACCGCCGATGGTCAGCCAGCGTACCGCGCCATTCACCTCCGCCCCCACGAACGGAAGCACAGCCAGCGCCAGCATGCCAAGCCCCGTGCCGATGATGGCCAGCCTCTTTGTCCAGGCTTTTGGCAGCATGGAAACACCCAGCAGGACGGGCAGGCCCAGCAGCACCCACATGATCTGCCGCTTCAGGAAGAACATGGCGTCATAGGTGAAATTGGCGCCCGACAGCCGCTCGGCCGCGGCGGGCGACGCGGCGGCGACGGCAATCATGCCAATCGCAATCAGAATAAGCACCATGCCGAGCAGCGGCCGGTCAATGGTCCAGAACCACCGCCCCAACACCGTCCGGTCGCTGCGACTGAAAATATCCCCCGGCTTCACGCCCCCAACCTTTCCACGAGAGTCCTGAATTCATCGCCGCGATGTTCGAAATCGCGAAACTGGTCGAAGGAGGCTGCGGCAGGCGACAGTAGGATCGTGTCGCCGGCGTCGGCCTTGGCAGTCGCGATCTGAAAGGCATTGGCGAGTGTCCCCGCCTCTACGATCTCTGGCACCTTGCCCCGCAGCGCCTCGGCGAAAACCGGCACGGATTCGCCGATCAGATAAGCAGTGCCGACATTCCCCAGGAACGGGATACAAGCATCGAGATCGGCACCCTTCGCCCGTCCGCCGGCAATCCAGTGGACATGCTCGAACGCAGCGAGCGCAGGTGCCGCGCTTTCAGGGTTCGTCGCCTTGGAATCGTTTATGTAGCGAACGCCGTTGACGACGCCGAGCTGCTCCATCCGGTGCGGCAGACCGGAAAAGCTGGAAAATCCAGTCAGTATCTCCTGATCTGAAAGCCCCAGCGCACGCAGCGCCGCTATCGCCGCAGCGGCATTCTGTCGATTGTGCGGCCCGGCCAGGCCGGGCCAGTCCTCTTGCCGATCAAGAAGCGCCTCGCCCACCGGAAGGATGCGATCGTCATGTGCGCGCGCGATAGAGGTGGAGAACGGATCGCGGCCGGCCACCACTGCCCTACCCTTACCGCTCAGCATCTGGATCAGGCGCGCCTTCGACGCGGCATAGGCGGCCACAGATCCATCGTAACGATCCAGATGATCGGGTGTGATATTCAAAAGCACGGCAATATCGCACGCCAGACTGCGCGTCAGGTCGATCTGGTAGCTGGACAGTTCCAGCACATAGACGCCCTCGCCCACCGCATTCGGGGTCAGCGGCTCCTGCGACAGGATTGGTAGCCCGATATTGCCGCCCATGATTGCCGGAAACCCCGCCTCTGCCACCACATGATGGATAAGGGCAGTGACGGTCGACTTGCCGTTCGTGCCGGTGATACCGACCACCTTGTGCGGCGGCAGGTCAGCGCGCGCCTGGGCGAACAATTCTATGTCGCCGATGATCGGCGCACCCGCGCGGCGCGCGCGGTCGCTGAGCGGATGCGTGTTCAGCGGCACACCCGGTGAGACGACCAGCGCATCGTACGCGCGCAAATCCGCCTCCATCGGATCGACGGCATCGACGCCCTCAGGCAGCGCAGCGCGCGCCTCCTCCCGGCTGTCCCACGCATCGACGCTCGCACCCGATGCCGTCAGCGCCTCAATTGTGCTGAGGCCCGTGCGCGCCAGGCCGAGAACGTGAAAGCTCTTTCCGGAAAAGACCGCGCTGGTAATCATCTGAGCTTCAGAGTCGCGAGGCCCGCCAGCGCAAGCACAATGGAAACGATCCAGAAACGGATGACGACCGTCGATTCCGCCCAGCCAAGCGCCTCGAAATGGTGATGGATCGGAGCCATGCGGAATACGCGCTTGCCGGTCATCTTGAAGCTGGCGACCTGCACGATGACACTGACCGTTTCCAGCACGAAGAGCCCACCGACGACCAGAAGGACCAGTTCGTGATTGGTCACGACCGCTACCGTCCCAAGTGCGCCGCCCAATGCCAGACTGCCCGTATCGCCCATGAAGACGGCAGCGGGCGGCGCATTGTACCAAAGAAAGGCCAGACATGCCCCGATAATGGCCATGCAGAAGACGATGAGTTCCCCCGCATCCTCTACGTAAAGAATGCCGAGATAGTCAGAAAATCTGGTATTCCCCACCAGGTAAGCGATGACGCCAAATGTCAGAACCGCGATGATCACAGGAAATGTCGCCAGGCCGTCAAGGCCGTCCGTCAGGTTCACCGCATTGCCAAAGCCGGTTACGATGAAGGCCGCAAACAGGATATAAAACGGCCCCATTTCGAGACCCACGGAAAAGAAGGGCAGATAAAGCGCCGTGTCGGTCTTGTCCGCGATCAGCCAGCAGGCAATCCCGGCGATAATGAATTCGAACAATAAGCGGGTCCGGCCGCTGACGCCCTTGTGCGTTCCCTTGGAAACCTTGCTGTAATCGTCGGAGAAGCCGATCAGCGCAAAGCCCAGCGTGACGAATAGGGATGTCAGAACGAAGAGACTGTCGAGCCGCGCCCACAGCAGCGTCGAAACGGTCAAGGCCACCAGGATCATCAGGCCGCCCATGGTGGGCGTGCCGCGCTTCGTAAGCAGATGGCTCGCCGGCCCGTCTTCGCGGATCGGCTGTCCCTTACCCTGCTTGGAGGCCAGCCAGCGGATCATTCGCGGCCCGATCAACAGCCCTATCGCCAGCGCCGTCATCACCGCCGCACCACTGCGGAAGGTGATATAGCGAAAGAGGTTCCATACCCCCTCGAACTGAAACGCGTCGGCAATGTGGTAGAACATCAGGCATCGGCCCCCGTGAATGCCGCAACGAGGCGGGAGAGGCCGTGATAGTTCGACCCCTTTATCAGTACCGTATCACCAGCCTTCAGCGTATCGCGCAACCAGTCTTCCGCACCTACCGCGCTCTCCAGATGCTCGGCGCCAATCTCATCCGCCAGCGCGCGCATTTCCTCGCCCAGCAGCAGAACGGGACTGGCGCCGGAATCTGCAATCGGCTCTGCCAGCGCGCCGTGGATCTTCTCCGATTCCGTGCCCAGTTCACCGATCGCGCCGAGGACGGCGATGCGGCGTCCCGGCGTTGGTGCGTCCCGCAAGACCTCAAGGGCCGCGCGCATGGAGGCGTCGTTCGCATTATAGCTTTCGTCCAACAGTCGCACCTCGCCGCCCTGCCAATTGATGACATGCTGGGCGCCGCGCCCCTGCAGCCCGCGCATCTGCGCCAGTCCCAGCGCGGCGGCGGTCAAATCGGCACCTGCGGCATAAGCGGTGGCGAGCACGGCGAGGCTATTGCGCTGCCAGTGAAGACCCGGTTGCCTAAGCGTGAAGCCGATCTGCTGATCGTTAATCGATATCTGCAAAACCGTTCCCGTGTCGATTTCCGCCGACCGCAGCGGACGCACATCGGCCCCCTCATTCAGGCCGAAGGTCAGGATGCGGGCGGCATAACGTTCGGCATGCTGCTTCAGCCGTGCAAAGTGCGGACTGTCGAACGGAAGGATCGCCGTACCGCCGGGTTCCAGCCCCTCGAATATCTCGGCCTTCGCATCGGCAATAGCTTCTTCGCTGTCGAAAAATTCCCGGTGTGCAGAGGCGATGGCGGTGACGATTGCAATGTTGGGCCGAACAAGGCGGGTCAGAGCGGCCAGTTCGCCAGCATGATTCATTCCCATCTCGAATATGCCGAACCTGGTATCCGTCGGCATGCGCGCGAGGCTGAGCGGCACGCCGGTATGGTTATTATAGCTTTTAACCGAGGCATGCGTCGCAGCGGGCGCCGCCTCCGTAAGCGCCATTTTCAGCGCTTCCTTCACGCTCGTCTTACCGACGCTGCCGGTTACGCCGATGATCGTCGCATCCGTGCGCGCGCGGGCCACCCTGCCGAGTGCCTGCAACGCGGCAAAGCCATCCTCTACCAGGACATGAGGCGTTTCAATGGGTTGAGACACAAGACATCCGGCGGCGCCACGGGATACCGCGCTGGCGACAAAGCGATGACCGTCCGTCTCGGCACCCTTCATCGCGACGAACAATTCACCGCCGATGACTTCACGGCTGTCAAAGGTCACGGCATCGACGCTAAAATCTCCGTGTGCGGTCCCACCCGTCGCCGCAGCGATTTCGGTGGAGGTCCACAGGTCAGGGCTCATGACGCCACTTCCCGGGCGACGGCCACATCATCGAAGGGCAGGACACGATCGCCGACGATCTGTCCCTGCTCGTGTCCCTTACCGGCGATCAGCACGACGTCGCCAGTTGCGGCGGACACGATGGCGGCGCGGATTGCCTCCCGACGGTCGGCAAACTCCTGCGCCGGCCCGGTCTCAGCCAGTATTGCCGCCCTTATAGTGGCAGGATCCTCCCCACGTGGATTGTCATCGGTTACGTAAAGCTCGTCTGCTTTTTCCCGCGCAATCGCACCCATCGGGCCGCGCTTTCCCGGGTCGCGGTCCCCGCCAGCACCGAATACCAGGTGCAGCCGGGCGTCGGTATGCGGCCGCAGCGCTTCGCACGCAGCAGCGATGGCGTCCGGCGTATGAGCATAATCGACATAGATCGGCACACCGGCCTTAGACAGCGCGACCCGCTCCAAACGACCGCGCACCGGCACGACACGTTGCAAATTGGCCAGCGTTGACCGAACATCCGCTCCCAACGCGATGGCCAATCCAGCGGCGACGAGCGCGTTGGCGGCCTGATATGCGCCGATCAGCGGCAGATTGACGGTGTGAACGTCGCCCCCTGCCTCGATCTTCAGCATCTGCCCCAGGTGCGTCGGTGTCTGTTCGCGCAGCTTTAACGTATCGCCATGTCGTCCCACGGAAATGATGTGAAGGCCACGCTCTTGCGCGATCCGCGCCACCTGGGCGGAGCGATCGTCGTCGGCCCAGATCACCGCCGCGCCGCCATCGCCGACAACCTCTTGGAACAGGCGCATCTTTGCCTCAAAATAGGCGTCCATCGTACCATGATAGTCCAGATGATCGCGCGACAGGTTCGTAAATGCAGCAGCAGCGACCGGCAGGCCCTCAGTGCGATATTGCGACAGGCCATGGCTTGACGCCTCAAAGGCGGCGTGGGTCACGCCCTCCCGCTGCAAACCGGCCATGTTGGAAAGGAAGGTGACGATGTCGGGCGTCGTCAGGCCGGTCGAAACCTGTCCTTCGCTGGTCGTGACGCCCAGCGTGCCGATGCTGGCGGCATTATGTCCGGCAAAGCGCCACAACTGGCGCACCAGTTCCACCGTAGAGGTCTTGCCGTTCGTACCCGTGACAGCCACCGTGTATTCCGGAAACGGGCCGTAAAACCGCGCAGCCAGCCGGGCGAAACGCTCGCGCGGTTCGTCAGCTTTTATATGTACGGCACCTTCGACCGTGGCTTCCGGCCGCGCGACCACCGCCGCTGCGCCGGATGCCACCGCATCGGCGATGAAATCCTCTCCGTTGAAACGCGCACCCCGGAACGCCCCAAACACTGCACCGCGCGCGACCTTGCGATGATCGATGGCGAAGCCGGTGATCTGGGTTTCATCTTCGTTGCCGAGAAGTTTTCCCAGTTGCACCGCTCTACCCCGCTTCCTTCACGTCGCGCACCTGCGCCAGTACTTCTGCCATGTCGACGTCCTTCGTCGTGGACGGCGCCACATCCAGGATCGGCGCGATACGGCTGACCACCCTGCTCACGACCGGCGCGGCGGTCCAGCCCGCCGTCGCATAGCCGTATGTTTCCTTTATTCCCTGCGGTTCGTCCAGCATTGCCAGCACGACATAGCGCGGATTGTCCATGGGAAACGCGCCCGCGAAGGTCGTTATGAGGGATCGCCGTGCATAACCGCCATTCTTAGGCTTTTCCGCTGTGCCCGTCTTGCCACCGACGCGATAGCCTTCCGCCTCTGCATTGCCGCCGGTGCCCTGCATCACCACCAGACGCAGCAGGGCGTTCATCTTTTTTGAGGTTTCGGCAGAAAAAACCCGGCGCCCCTTCGGCTTGTCGTCGGCGCCCAGCTTCATCAACGTCGGCTGATAATAGATGCCGCCATTGACAAGTGCGCTATAGGCCGCCGCAAGGTGCAGCGGCGTCACCGCCAGACCATGGCCATAGCCAATGGTCATCGTCGAAATGTCACCCCAATTGTCCGGCCTCAGGGGCATTCCGCGCTCAGCAAGTTCAATCACCGGCTTGTCCAAAAGGCCCAGGCTGGCGAGATATTTCTGTTGCCGTCCCGGGCCGATTTCCAGCGCCATTCGAGCCGTGCCGATATTGGACGAATACATAAAGATCTCTGGGACGCTCAACCAGCGGTTCTCCCCGTGGAAATCGGTGATGCGGAACCGTCCGGCCTTGATGGGCGCGCTGGCATCATATCCCTGTGCCATGGAGGTGACGACGCCGCTTTCCAGTGCCATGGCTATCGTCAGCGCTTTGAAGGTCGAGCCAAGCTCATAGACGCCATAGGTCGCCCGGTTGAACCGCACATCATCCTCTCCGCCCGATCCGGTCGCGTCGGGGGAGTTGGGGTCGAAGACCGGCTGCGACGTCATGGCAATCAGTTCGCCGGTACGTACGTCCATGACGATTCCGCTGCCGCCAATAGCAGAGTGCTTCTGCATCTGCGCGGCGAGTTCCTGTACCAGGGCATGCTGCACGCGCGTGTCGATACTGAGGCTTACCGGTTGTTCCAGCCGTTCCGGATCAAGCAGGCGCGTATCCAGCTGCTGTTCCAGTCCTGCGGCGCCCTTGCCGTCGATATTGGCATAGCCGATCGTATGCGCGGCAAGCGTTCCGTTTGGATAGACACGCTCCCATTCCCGCTCGATTTCAAGGCCGGGATCACCCAGCGCCTGCAGCGCCATGGCATCGTCGGGGTGGACGCGGCGCTCGACATAACGCCACTTCCCTTCGTGCCGCAGCTTGCGTTCGATATCGGCGGGATCGCGTTCACCGATGATTGCGGCAATCTGGCGCGACAGCTGTGCCGGATCCGACAGCAGGTCATGCGGCCGGACGGCGAGATAATAGGCCTCGAAACTTTGCGCCAAGACAACGCCGTTGCGATCGAGAATGGGCGCACGGGGGCGCACCCCCTGCCATTGATTGACCACCTGTGCGCTGCCCGCCGGATAGGTGAGGGCAAGATCGGCAAGACGCGCGCCGGTCAGCAGGGTCAGCCCGCCAAACAAAGCGAGCCCCACCACCATTCTTTGACGGGCGCGCTGCAGCTGTGCCTGCCGTTTCCCCGCAAGCTGAATCCTTAAAGTGCGAAGCGCACCTGGACTCACCTTAGCACGACCTTGCGGAAACCGGCGCGTTCCAGAGTGGCGGCGGTCTCGACTTCGGTAATGAACCCGTCAGAGAAGAGGTCGGCGGACGCGGGCGCCGCCGTCGACGCCGTCGATGCGGACGGCGCTCGCGTGGACAGCGGCGGCAGGTCCGCCGGGTCGGAGGACGCAAGGACAACGTTGGCGGGCGTCTTTGCCTTGGCGCGAGCGGGCGCACTGGCCGGCTTGCTGTCGGTCAGCGGCTGCGGCACCTCCGGCTTGCGGTCCGCCAGCGCGATGGAGCGCACTACGGGCTTGTCGGTAACGGCTGAATCCTCGCCATCGCGGATGACGGCCAGCTGCATTTCAGGGGCAGCTTCACCCGCCATTACGGCAGCGAACTGGACCGGACCGCCGACAATCTGACCGGGCTTGGGCGCGTGGTAGCGCCAGACGCTGGCGTTGATCGCCTCCAGCCTGTCGAGATTGGCAAGCGTGCCCAGCTCGCGCTCCAGCTTCGCGACCAGTTCGGCATCCTCGTCAATCTGCTGTTGCAGCTTGGCGATGTCCTCGCGCTTTTCGGCGACATGATAGCTCGACAGGTAAAGCCCCATCGTCGCACCGACGGTGAGCACTCCCAATCCGATGGTTCCGAACCTGCTCATGCTGCTCTCCCTGGCCGCCAAAGGGCCCTTGCTGGCGTCCCGCCATCATTTTCATCGGTCCAGGCACGCGCATCGGTGCGGACGGCTGATCTCAAGGTTGCCGAGCGCGCGCGGGGATTGCGGGCCATCTCGGCCGCACCTGCGCGAACGGCGCGCGCAGGCTTTGCGAACGTCGGCGACGGCGCGCTATCTTCTACCTGCGGCTGGTGACGCGACCCGCCCGGATCACCGCCGCTGCGCGTACGCAGGAATCGTTTGACGACACGATCCTCCAGCGAATGAAAACTGACCACGGCCAGGCGCCCGCCAGTCGCCAACAGGCGCTCAGCGGCTTCAAGCGCCATTTCCAGTTCGCCAAGCTCGTCATTGACGGCGATGCGCAGGGCCTGGAATGTCTTGGTCGCGGCGTCGGTTTTGGCACCGGGCTTTTGCCCTGCCGCGCGCCGCACGATCTCGGCCGTTTCATGCGTGCGCGTTAATGGGCGCGCGCCGACCAGTGCACGGGCGACCCGGCGGGCGGCGCGCTCTTCGCCATAGTGAAAGATGATGTCGGCCAATTCTTCCTCATCGGCCTCGTTCACCAGATCGGCGGCGCTCGGCCCCGACTGCGCCATACGCATGTCGAGAGGCCCGTCCGCCTTGAAGGAAAAGCCCCTCGCCGCCTGATCGATCTGCATGGACGACACGCCCACATCCAGCATGATGGCATCGACGTGGCTCACGCCGCGCGCGGCAAGCTCCTCGGTCATGGCCGAAAAGCGGCTCTCGATCAGCGTCAGACGATCGGTTTCCTGCGCGCGACCTGCCGCGATGGCATCGGGATCACGGTCGAATCCATACACATGCGCCGCACCGGCAGACAGGGCCGCGCGCGAATAGCCGCCGGCACCAAAGGTACCATCGACGACGACGGCATCGTCCAGCGGCGAGATCGCGGCCATCACTTCATCCAGAAGGACGGGCGTGTGCGGGGCATCGAAAGCGGCAGCGTTCATTTCGCGCGCGCCTTTTTCAGCTTGTTACGCACCAGCTTATCGAAGATCGGCCGCTTATTGTACTGCAGGAACAGATCGGGGTTCCACACCTGGAACCCGCGGCTGCCGCCGCCCACGAACAGCACAAGTGTGTCGATTTCGGCGATTTCGCGCAGCTCTTCGGGAATGACGCAGCGCCCGGTTTCCTCATAGCCCTGATTGTGGGCGAGGCCGAACGTGCCGAAGCGCGCCTCCTCCTCCTCTTCCGAAATCTCGTCGGCGGGAAAACGCTCCGCATGGGCGGCGTCGATACGCGCCATGCCCGCGCTGTCAAAACAATCAAGGCAATCCTTGTCGGAACGGCTGGGCATGAACACGACGCGGCGGTCGCCGGCATTTTGCTGGATCACGTCGCGGAAAGCCGCAGGGATAGAAATACGCCCCTTGCCGTCCACGCTGCCCAGAAAGATGCCTTCATAACGACCCGCGGCCACGCGCATTACCCTCCCAATGGCCGGGACAATGGTAAAACGCCCGTGAAAACAGCGGCCTGCCGTCAGGCCCCCTGTTCACTGCCCTTATCAAAGGGGAACGCACCACATCCCATGTGCACAAGGGACTATATGGGTAGGCATGGGAATTCAACTGGAATCCATGGGAATGAAAATGTTTTCTGTGGGCGCGATAACGAATACAATGACTTAGGCGCAAGACGGTGAAAGCCCCGGCCAAGCCGCAGCTTAACCATTGCCTGTGGATAAGTCTGTTAGAATTTATGCGGAGACGACTGTATTTCGCCGTGACGGATTAGATCTCCGTCACTTCCCCATCGGTCGATAATTTGGGCAGCGGCTCCGCATTCGGATCTTCCGGGATTAGCGGAAATTCGCGCGAACCGGGCGGCGTCAGCGGGTCGGCAACGATAGGCGGCGGCGGCACGAATTCGGGTTCGCCCTCCTTATCCTGATCCTTGTCCTCGCCACCCGGCACGACACCTATCGTCGCGAGCGTGTCGTTCGGCGATTCCCGCGGATCGACGAAGCCCACAGGTCCGATAAGCGCCGCAAAAAGCAGCGCCATCAGAAAGACAAGGGCAAGACCCGTCAGACCCACACGAACACGGTTCATGCCGGGAAGATAATCTGTTTTCGGACGTATGCCACCCCCGCCCGCGCGCGCTAATCTATCCGATTGCACCGAACTGATGGGCGATCGCCGTCGAGATCATGACCACCACATCGTAGGCACTGTCGATCGGATCGATGAAATCCTCGTTGATACGGCCATATTCCGGCGTCGTATCATCGGGATAATCGGTAGGCTCCTCAACATCGAACCGCGCCAGGGATGGTGCCTCCACCGGATAGGCGGCGCGTAACTGCTCCAAAGCATCGTCGATGCGCAGCGACAGGATCATTTCCATGATGTCGTCGCGGGATATGTCGTTGCGCCGGGAAAAGGGCGGGATAGCCGCCGCATTCAGGAAAATATGCTGCATGAGCGCCAGGCGAAGGGCGTGCAAGACGCCCAGCATGCGGCGGATGCCCTCGTCGCGGTCGGGCAGCGTTTCCGGCGGCAATTGGTCGATCAGGCGCCGCAGCTTCAGCCCGTCCACTCGCAATGCCGTCGCAAGCTCCCGGAAGGCCATGGTCCGGTCGTCGCCGGCCAGCCGTTCGGCAAGATCGAGACAGGCGATTTCCCGCTCCGGTTCGGCGCCGCGATAGGGGCGCGTCGCCCAATAGGCCCCGTTGAACATTTCGCCATAGGCCACCAATGTCTTGATGCTTGCCAGGCGATCCGACGCCAGCACCATGCGGATCAATTCCTGCGCGCGGGGAGAGCGTTCGAACAGCGCGGCAAAACGGTCCGGGTCGCTGGCCGTCGCGTCGCCGATCCCCGCAATCACGTTAACCGGATAGCCCAATTGCTGCAGGACTCCATTATGCGGAATGGCACGGATCCGCCGCAGCGTCATGTCGCGGTCGGCGGCAACGTCAGTCTGTCTGCGCGACTTTCGCGATCCCGTCTGCGGCAGCAGCCCCAGCCCAAATGCAGTCAGCGCGCGATTATAGGAGCGGTCGTGAAACATGCGCGCCTGCACCCTCCGGACATCGCGATAGAAATCGAGCGAGACATCCGTTTCCAGATAGAAGGGGTCGGTTTTCGATGCATCCGGCGCCAGACCGATTTCCTCACAGGCGATGCGCGTCAATGTCGCCAACGCAAGCTCGTCCGAGCCAAAAAACACATAGCCGTCGCCGCCCTGGAAACTCGCCTCCGCGACCAGGCCGACCTTGTTCTCGGCAAAGCGCCGCCGCGTCCATGCCGACAATGGGTAGGACAGGCGCTCCTTCATGCTCAGCGGATGCGCGCCGCGCCCCATGCTTTCCCCGTGCGTGTTGAAAATGACGGCGTCGACGTCGGCGAGGCCATGCTTCGCCATCAGCCGCGCCAGCCGGCCCTGCAACCGCTCGATACTCAGGGAAGCGGGGATCTGGCCCATGAAACGGCCGGCATCCGAAAACCCCGTCTGGATCGCCACCCGCCCGCGCGTGCGGGCATAATCCTGATAGACCGGCTCGGCAAGCAGCGCGTCGAGGAAGCGGCCGCCATGTTCCAGTGCATCCCCCGTTTCGAAAAGCGGGGATATGTCGATCTGTTTGTCCACTCCGAACAGCTTCGCAAAGTAGAGCGCGGACAGCACTGTTGCGGGCTGCTCGGTTTCGGCGATCAACAGGCGAATGGCGCTGTCGCCATCGATATGCTGCAGGATCTGCGTAATGCCGATGAACTGGCGGATCGCGGTCGTGCTCTCGATCGCCAGCGCGGCAAAATTGACCTCCAGCGGCTTCGCATCCGCAATAAGCTCCCGCAGTCGCGCGATGGCGGTGCGGCTGCCCATGGCGAAGCCGGTATCGCTGCCCAGACGGCGGCGGATGGCGTTATCCAGTTGCGATGCGTTCATGCGGAAATGGATGGTGCCGACGCCCAGCCTCTCACTGCGCATGGCGGCCGACAGGACGAGTATATCTTCAGCCAGTTGTTCGGGCGCCTGCAGCGCGATCGCCTCCAGATCGTCGATAACGGATGTCAGGCTGGTCAGCGCGCGCGGGTCGTCTCGCGTGGCGAGATTGGCGGCCGCGCTGATCTTTTCCGGCGTGTCGAGAGCGGGTTCGAATGCCTCGGCAACCATCTCCGCATGGACCAGCGCTTCAGACAGCCTGTCGCTTATCTTGTCGAGGCGGTCATCCTCCAGATCCCGCAAACGGGCAAGATAGGTGGACAGCGCCCGCACTTTTTCCTGCAGGCGGAACCGGATGGGCGTCGCCCAGTCAATGTCCGTGCGCCCATCCATGTCATAGCCGACCCAGGTGGCAAAACTGAACGGCGCGGGGCGGAGAGTTCGCCATTCATGGCCGAATTGCTTGCGCGCGCTTCTGAACAATTGGCGGTTGATCTTGTCGCGGGCGCTCGTGGCACGTGCCAGCGCCGACTGAACCGCCATATGCTCGTCGGCAAGACTGGGTCCGCCCTCCGCCGCGTCTGCGGGCATGGGTTCACCCGCTGCCAGCGCTCCGTAAGCCTTTTGCGACAGCAGGAAGGTCGGGTGGGCGGTAAAGACGCACCCCAGCAGCTGCCGCTCCCACCGGGCGCGAAACGCAGCGAAGTTTTCCGCCATCAGGAAGGGGTCCAAGCTGGCGGCATCGCCCGATTTCAGGTTCACGAACTCGTGCAGCCGTGCGCCCCGCGCCTCGAATTCCTGTGCGGTGATCGCCGCCACCGTCTGCTTCAGCGTGCCAATGTCCGTTTCCCCGCTTTCAAGCGCGCGCGAAAGTTCATAGCCGAGCTGCGCCACCGGGTTGAACAGAGGCGTTTCCCGCGTCCGCTCATAAAGTTCGGCAAGCCGCTCCGTCAGAGATTGGGCTGAAACGTCCATATCCTTGTCAATTCCCCTAGCCGCATGTTGATGGGGCCGTTCGCCGGCGCCGTCCGGTACATGCACTGGTGTGCCATAGTTGCAACCGTTGACTTCATTGTGCGCGATGTGGCGTTTTGCAGGAACAAGCCCACAACTGGAACGATTGACCCACATCCAGCACATCTGAAGCCGCCAGCGACGAAAGCACATATTGATGAGCCGCAAGTCAAGCCTGATCCTGTTCGGTGCCACCGGTGATCTTGCCAAGCGGATGCTGCTGCCGTCGCTTTATGCACTGCACAAGGACGGGTTGCTGCCCTCAGGTCTGACGATCGTAGGCACCGCCCGCAGCGAGCTGACGGACGAGGAATTCCGCGCCAAGGCAAAGGACGCGATCGAAGTCCACCTGGCGGAGGACCGCTATGACCCCACTGTCATGGACGGGTTTCTGGCGCAGCTGAGCTATTTACCTGTGGATGTGACCACGCCGGAGGGGTTCGACGATCTTGCCCGCGCCGTGGGCGGCGGCGGCGGCGACCTTTCCATATTCCTTTCGACGGCGCCGCAATTCTTTGAACCGACCATCGCCGGCCTGAAGTCGGCGGGAATTGCTGACGGCGCGCGCATCGGCCTAGAAAAGCCCCTCGGCAGCGACCTTGAAACCTCGCGGCAGATCAATGCGTCGGTCTCGCGCGCCTTTGATGAGGCCCACACATTCCGCATCGACCATTATCTGGGCAAGGAAACGGTGCAGAACCTGATGGCGCTGCGCTTTGCCAACATGATGTTCGAGCCGCTATGGAACGCCGCCAATATAGACCACATCCAGATAACGATCGCGGAAACCGTCGGGTTGGAGGGGCGCGGCGGCTTCTATGACGACACCGGCGCGCTGCGCGACATGGTGCAGAACCATATGCTGCAATTACTGGCGCTGACGGCGATGGAGCCGCCCGCCGATTTCGACGCGACCGCTGTTCGCGACGAGAAAGTGAAAGTGCTGCGGGCGCTGCGTCCGGTCGCGGATACGGAAATGGTGTTTGGCCAGTACGGCCCCGGATCGTCGGGCGGAAGTTCGGTTCCGGGATATGAAGATGATCTGGGGAAAGCCTCCGATACGGAAACGTTCGCCGCGATCAGGGCACATGTCGACAATTGGCGCTGGCAGGGTGTCCCCTTCTATTTACGGACGGGCAAGCGGTTGGCGGAGCGACGTTCCGAAATCGTCGTCCAGTTCAAATGCGTACCCCATTCCATCTTCGCATCGCGCGGAGCCAAGCTGACCGCGAACCGGCTGGTCATCCGGCTGCAGCCAGAGGAATATGTCAGGCTTCTGGTTATGGCGAAGGAGCCGGGTCTCGATCGCGGCGAGGTTACGCTGCGCCAGGTACCCCTGGACCTCAGCCTTTCGGAGACCTTCAAGTCGCGTCCGCGCCGGATCGCCTATGAACGCCTGCTTCTCGATCTGATAGACGGCGACCCAACGCTGTTCGTGCGCCGCGACGAGGTCGAGGCGCAGTGGCGCTGGATCGACGATATCCGGGCAACGCGGGAAAAATCCGGCGTAGAATTGAAACATTACAGTGCGGGCGGCTGGGGGCCATCTGCCGGCATCGCCTTGACGGAACGAGACGGGGTTTCGTGGAATGACTGACGCAGTGTGGCATGAATATGCGGACCCGGAGGCGATGGTCAGGGCGGCGGCGACGGCGGTGGCCGACATTATTTCCGCCGCGCTGGCCCGCAAGGGATCTGCGGTCGTCGCCGTGCCGGGCGGCGGCACTCCGCGCCCCGTCATGGAGCGTTTGAAGGACAAGCCACTCGCATGGGAGAAGGTCACCATCTTTCCCGGCGACGACCGCTTGGTAGCCCGTGACGACAGGCTGTCCAACTTCGCCATGGTCGACAAGATTATGGACTCTACCAGCGCGACGCTCGTCTCCCTTATCGGCGACGATCTCGATCCGGCGGCAGCGGCGGCTGATGCGGAAATCCGCCTCGCCGCGCTCGAATGGCCGCCGGACCTGATATGGCTTGGCATTGGCGAGGATGGCCATACCGCCTCCATCCTCCCCGGCCCGGACTGCCAAGCCGCGCTGCGGACCAAGGAGCGTGTTATGACAGTTACGCCCGACCCCCTGCCCCCAGAGGCTCCGGTAAAGCGCGTGACTCTGACAGGATCCGCGATCCGTTCGGCCGGGACGATCATGCTGACCATTACAGGGCAAACGAAGCGGCAGGTACTTGAGCACGCCTTGGCGGAGGGAGAGCGCAGCGCCTATCCGGTCGGACCTGCGCTCGCCGGCACTAAGCCCATCATCCATTGGAGCCCATGATGAATTCTACCGTCGAAGCCGTCACCCAGCGCATCATCGAGCGGTCGAGGCCCGGACGCCAACGCTATCTCGACCTGATCGACCGCCAGCGAGAGGAAGGAATCCGGCGCTCAGCGCTCAGTTGCGGCAATCTGGCCCACGGATTTGCGGGTTCCGGCGATGACAAGCAGGCGATTGCCGCGTCGCAGGCGCCGAATATCGGCATCATCACCGCCTATAATGACATGCTGTCGGCGCATGCCCCCTATTACCGCTATCCCGAGCAGATAAAGGTCTGGGCGCGAGAGGTTGGCGCAACCGCGCAGGTCGCGGGCGGAGTGCCGGCCATGTGCGACGGCGTTACCCAGGGCCAGGATGGCATGGAACTGTCGCTGTTCAGCCGCGACAATATCGCGATGGGGACAACCATCGGCCTGTCCCACGCCATGCACGAAGCGGTACTGCTGCTGGGCATATGCGACAAGATCGTGCCCGGTCTGCTGATCGGAGCGCTGCGCTTTGGCCATCTGCCGTCGATCTTGGTGCCCGCCGGACCGATGCCGTCCGGCCTGCCCAACAAGGAAAAACAGCGTGTCCGCCAGCTATATGCGGAGGGGAAGGCAAGCCGACAGGAACTTCTGGAGGCAGAGAGCGCCTCCTATCACAGTGCGGGCACCTGCACCTTTTACGGCACCGCCAATTCGAACCAGATGATGATGGAGGTCATGGGGCTGCACGTTCCCGGCGCCGCCTTTGTAAATCCCGGTACGAAGTTGCGGCAAAAGCTGACCCGCGCAGCCGTGCACCGTATTGCCGCCATAGGGCGCGACAGCGACGATTACCGCCCGCTGGGCCGCTGCGTCGATGAAAAGGCGATCGTCAATGCCACCGTTGGCCTGCTGGCGACGGGGGGATCCACCAATCACGCCATACATATACCGGCCATTGCGCGTGCCGCCGGGATCATCATCGATTGGCAGGATATGGACGAACTCAGCAGGGCGACCCCGCTGCTGGCGCGGGTCTATCCCAACGGTTCGGGCGATGTGAACAGCTTTCACGCGGCGGGCGGCATGGGGTTCGTCATCCGCGAATTGCTGGCCAGCGGCCATCTGCACCGCGATGTCATGACGGTGTGGAATTCGGGCCTGTCCGCCTATGCGCAAGAACCCGCCATGGAAGGTGAGGAACTGACGTGGCAGCCTGCACCGGCGCAAAGCGGCGACGACGCCATGCTGAAGCCCGCCGCGACCCCCTTTGCCAAGGACGGCGGCATGCGCCTGATGAAGGGCAATCTGGGGCGCGCCATTATGAAAACCAGCGCCGTCGATCGGGACAGATGGACGATCGAGGCGCCAGCCCAGATTTTCGATACGCAGGAGGCGGTGATTGCCGCCTTTGCAGATGGCAGGCTGGACCGGGATGTCGTTGTGGTTGTGCGGTTTCAGGGACCGCGCGCCAACGGAATGCCGGAACTCCACAAGCTGACCCCGCCCCTCGGCGTAGTGCAGGATCGCGGTTACCGCGTCGCCCTCCTCACCGATGGCCGCATGTCGGGTGCCAGCGGCAAGGTCCCAGCAACCATCCATCTGAGTCCAGAGGCGCTGGGCGGCGGACCGCTCGCGCGCTTGCGGGACGGTGACGTGGTCCGCGTGTGCGCCGAAACCGGGTCGATAGAGGCTCTTGTCGACGCAGACGAGTGGGCGGCACGGCCGCTTGCCGAACCGCCGGCCACTCGCGATGGGCTGGGCCGGGAGCTCTATGCCCTCATGCGCGCCCATGCCGACGAGGCGGAAAAGGGCGGCTCCGCCATGCTTGCCGAGGCGGGCCTGTGACGACACGGATCGTCGTCGGAGACATTGGCGGAACGCATGCGCGCTTCGCGCTTGCCAAGGTGGAAAAAGGACGCGTCGAACATCTTGATGAGCCGCTGAAGATGCGCACCGCCGATCATGCCAGCCTTCAGATGGCATGGGAGGCCTTTCAGGATCATGTCGGCGGCGACCTGCCCCGTGCCGCCGCGATCGCCATCGCTGCGCCGGTGCGGGGCGAGACGATCAAGATGACCAATAACCCATGGATTATCAGGCCAAGTCTGATCGCGGAGAAGCTGGATGTAGACCGGCATTTGCTGATCAACGATTTTGCGGCGGTCGCACATGCCGTCGGCGCGGCGCCAGAGGATCAGTTCCTCCATCTGTGCGGTCCCGACGTTCCGCTGCCTCCCACCGGAATTGTTACCGTTATCGGTCCGGGAACCGGCCTCGGCGTCGCCCTGTTACTGCGCGTCGATGGCCACACGCACATTCTTCCGACGGAGGGCGGTCATGTCGATTTCGCGCCATTGGACGCCGTTGAAGACCGGCTGCTCGAACGCCTTCGCGCGCAGCACAACCGCGTCAGTGTGGAGCGCATCGTCGCCGGCCCCGGCCTGCGCCCGATCATGGAAGTGCTTTCGGAGCGGGAGGGGGTAGCGATGCCCTCCGGCGACGACAAGGATCTGTGGACACTTGCGCTTTCCGGCACGAACAGCCTTGCGGCTGCAGCCCTCGACCGCTTCGGCATGTGCCTCGGCGCGGTCGCGGGCGATATGGCGCTCAGCCATGGACCGGGCCCTGTCGTCATTGCCGGGGGTCTCGGCCTTCGCATCGGGCAAAGGCTCGCCGATATCGGCTTTGGCCATCGCTTCGTGGCAAAGGGACGCTATCAGGCAATGATGGAACAACTGCCGGTAAAACTGATCACACATCCCGAACCCGGTCTCTATGGAGCCGCTGCCGCCTTTGCGAAACAGCATTGCGACTAGGGCCGACGGTCCCCATTATGTAGCCTATGACCAACACCGCTACTGCCCAAATCGTCGAAGTCGGCGCCCGCGACGGCCTGCAAAACGAACCTGAGATCATCTCGACCGAGGACAAGGTTTCGCTGATCACGCGCATGATCGATGCCGGTGCGCGCCGCATAGAGGTGGCCAGCTTCGTTCATCCAAAGCGTGTACCGCAAATGGCGGATGCAGAGGCGGTGATCGCCGCCCTGCCCGACCGCGAGGACGTGTCCTATATCGGCCTTTGCCTGAACAAGCGCGGGGTCATGCGCGCCATTGCGGCGGGCGAAGGAAACAAGCGCGGCGTTGACGAGGCCGGTTGTGTGCTCGTTGCCTCGGATACCTTCGGGCAGAAAAACCAGGGGCAGACCATTGCAGAAGGAATTGCCGAAAATCGCGATATGATCCGTCTGGCAAAAGAGCATGGCCTGACTGCGCAAGTCACCATCTCCGCCGCCTTCGGTTGTCCGTTCGAGGGGCCGGTGCCGGTGGAAACCGTGGTTCGCTGCGCCCGTGAAATGGCAGAGGCCGGTGCGGAGGAAATCGCGCTGGCCGATACGGTCGGCGTCGGCGTCCCCGCGCAGGTATCGCATCTGGTCGGCGCCGTGCGAGAGGCGATCGGGCCGGACCTGCCGCTAAGGGTGCATTTTCACGATACGCGCGGCATGGGTATCGCCAACGCCTGGGCGGCGTGGGACGCAGGCGTCAGAACACTGGATTCTTCCCTGGGAGGTCTTGGCGGATGCCCCTTTGCCCCAAACGCGACTGGGAATATCGCCACCGAAGATCTGATCTATCTGCTGGAAACCAGCGGCGTCGACACGGGAATGGACCTTGCCGAGGCCATTGCCGTCAACAAATGGTTCACCAGCGTCATCGGCAAGCCCCTTCCCAGCGTTGTGTCGCGCGCTGGCCTGCCGGTTGGCTGGGGCGGGTAAAGGCTTCGCTGCCCATTACCCCGAACACATTAATTTCGCGGGCGGCGATTCATACTGAGTAAGCTCGGCGCCGCAGGCACCGACAACGAGGCGTAGCAGACGCCGACGCCGCTTCTTCGGCGGGCCGAGGGGACGCTCTTTTCCTGCTTCAATCCGGCAAATAGGCCGGATTTATCCGTACGACCGTATCGACCGATGGCACCGCGTCGGCAGTGAAGGGCAGCATAACGCGTTTTCCGTCTGCCAGCTCGATATCCAGTATATCGCCCGCGCCGTAATTCTCGACGGCATGGACGCGGCCCATCTTCGTGCCGTCGACGGCCTCAACGGGCCTGCCAACTAGATCGGCGACGTAGATCTCGCCCTCCTCGAGCGGCGGCAGGGCAGCGCGGTCAACCGTCAGCGCGGTGCCCCGCAATGCCTCGGCCGCCTCCCGCGTCGAAACGCCCTCGAAGCGCGCGACGAGCGTTTTCCCCGCGCGCTTCAGGTTCTTCAGGACGAGTTCCCGTTCCCCGGCGCGATAGCGACCATAGGCGCGGAATCCCGCTTCGCTCTCGGCGAACAGCTTCAGCCGAACCTCCCCCCGCACGCCGTGCGCGCCGGTTATGGCCGCCAACGTGATGGGGGCAGGCTCGGTCACGATGCTTATTCGGACTTTTCGGCCTCTTCGGCGGGCGCTTCTTCAGCAGGTGCCTCTTCAGCGGCAGCTTCTTCGGCAGGAGCCTCAGCTTCGGCGGCGGCAGCTTCCTTGGCAGCCTCTTCGGCAGCAGCGGCCTTCTCGGCTTTTTCGTCAGCACGCGCCTTCGCGTTCGCGCCAGGCTCACCCTTCTTGGGGTTGTTGCGGGCTTCGCGCTTCATCAGGCCCTCCGCCTCCAGGAAGCGGGCGACGCGATCGGACGGCACGGCGCCGACGGACAGCCAATGCTTGGCCCGCTCCGTATCCAGCTTCACGCGCTCATCCGAATCCTTCGGCAGAAGCGGGTTGTAGCTGCCGATGCGCTCAAGATACTTGCCGTCGCGTGGGGAGCGCTTGTCGGCAACGACGACACGGTAAAAGGGGCGCTTCTTTGCGCCGCCGCGGGAAAGACGGATAACGACTGCCATTTGATTATTCCTTATTTACAATTTTGTCTGTGATTGTGCGAGTTGTGGAGAAGGCAAGCGAAGCAAAGGCGCCTCATCTGCCGAATTTGTCGAAACCGGGAGGCAATTTGGGCATCTTGCCACCGCCCAGGGCGCCAAGGTCCGGCATGCCGTCGCCGCCTGCGCCGCCGCCCATGCCGAGCATCTTCGCGAAGCCCTTCAGGCCACCCATTTTCTTGATCTTCTTCATGGCGGTGGACATTTCCTTGTGCATCTTGATGAGGCGATTCACCTCTTGCACAGTGGTGCCGGCGCCATTGGCGATGCGAATTTTGCGCTTTGCGTTCAAAAGCTGCGGCCCGGCGCGTTCCTTCGGCGTCATCGAAAGAATGATCGCCTCCATCCGCTTCAGCATATTGTCGTCGGCACCCGACTCTTCCGCCTGCCGCTTCATCTTGCCGAGGCCCGGCATCATGGACATCATCGCCCCCATGCCGCCCATGCGCTGCATCTGGTTAAGCTGCTGGCGCAGGTCGTTCATGTCGAACTGGCCCTTGGCGAATTTCTTCGCCATGGCCTCCGCTTCGTCGGCCTGCACGGCCTCCGAAGCCTTCTCGACCAGGCTGACCACGTCGCCCATGCCAAGGATGCGGCCGGAAACGCGCGCGGGATCGAACGCATCGAGGGCATCGACCTTCTCGCCCGTACCGATGAACTTGATCGGCTTTCCGGTCACCGCGCGCATCGACAGCGCGGCGCCGCCGCGCGCATCGCCATCCATTCGCGTCAACACAGTACCCGTCAGCGGCACCTGCTCGGAAAAGCTTTTTGCGACATTGACGGCATCCTGACCGGTCAGTGCATCGACGACCAGCAGCGTTTCGGCCGGACTGGCGGCCTGACTAACCGCCTGCATTTCAGACATCAGTGCCTGATCGACGTGCAGGCGACCGGCGGTGTCCAGCATCAGGACATCGAAGCCCTGCAACTTTGCCGACTGCAGGGCGCGTCGGGCGATCTCTACCGGCTGCTGCCCCTCGATGATGGGCAGCGTCGCAACTTCGACCTGCTCACCCAGAACGCGCAATTGCTCCTGCGCGGCGGGGCGATTGACGTCTAGCGACGCCATCAGGACCTTCTTGCCGTCCTTTGTCCTCAGGCGGCGGGCAATCTTCGCCGTGGTAGTCGTTTTGCCGGAGCCCTGCAGGCCGACCATCATGATGACGGCGGGGGGCGTAACACCGATTTCCAGTTCCGCCGCATCGCCGCCCAGCATGGCGGTCAGTTCGTCGGATACGATCTTCACGACCTGCTGGCCCGGCGTGACGGACTTGGTCACCTCCGCACCGATGGCGCGGGCCGTTACCTTGTCGATGAAATCCTTGGCCACCGGCAGGGCGACATCCGCCTCAAGAAGCGCGATGCGCACCTCTCGCATGGCCGCACGCACGTCCGCCTCGCTGAGGGCACCACGGCCGCGCAGCTTGTCGAAAACGCCGCCAAGGCGATCGGAAAGCGATTCAAACAAGGGGTCCGTAATCTCCAACGCAAAAAACGCCGGTGGGCGAATCTCGCTGACCGGCGGCACCCGCAGGTGTCGGTTCCTGAACTTTCCTTCTGCGTAAAGCTGCCTCTACGCTCTCACGCGCCAATAGGGCAGCGGCAGGCTTGGGTCAAGGTTGGCCGGACCGTCATCGAACCGTGACAAAAGTGCAACACGCCGCGAAAACAAAGCTGGAGCATGCAACCTTGGGTAAACTGTCCCGTTTTCACTGCACGCGATCGACGAACGGAACATCCGATCCGACGCGAGAAAGTTGAGCACCTGCCGATCAGTGTATCTATCGGCGTAATGAGTAAGGAACCATCATGCATAGTAAGTTTTTTGTGGCGGCGCTTGCCGCTGTCGCCCTTCCGTTTGCCGCAAGCGCGCAGGAAGCCCCCGACGGTAGCCGCGCATTCGGTATCGAGCCCTATGTCGGCATCGGCGGCGGCTATCACGATTTTGACCGCAACCGCTCCACCGCTCTCGGCGGCGCTCCGGACTCGACCGACGGCTCCCTGATCATGGGTCTTGCCGGCGTCAACGTACCGCTGGGGGCCTTCTTCGTCGGTGCCGAAGGTAATCTCGCCTACGGCTTTGACGAGATCGAATGGGAATATGGCGCCGCCGGTCGTTTCGGTCTTCGCATCGGCGAATCCGGCCTGTTCTTCGGTAAGGTCGGCTACCAGTGGATCGAGGAAGAGCGCGGTTTCAAGGACGACCGGGGCATGCTGTACGGCATGGGCTTTGAGGTCGGACCGCAGGACATCGGTCTTGGCGGCATTACCGGCGAAAGCGGCGTGCGCCTGCGCCTGGGCGTGGACACGTTCGAGAATTTCGAATCCATCCGCCCGCACGCAGCGGTTATCCTGCACTTCTAGTAGAAGCGTATTCTATCGCGAGAAGGGCGGCATCCGAAAGGATGTCGCCCTTTTCGCATCTGCGCCATGCGCCTACAGTGCCAAGATGACCGATCTGCGCTACACCGTCCGCGATGAAATCCGCCTCGCCTATCGCCACCGCACAGGTAACGGCCCCACGATCGTCTTCCTGCCCGGCTATATGTCGGACATGGAGGGTGGCAAGGCGACGGCCCTGGACGAATGGGCGCACGCAAGCGGCCAGCCCATGCTGCGGCTTGATTATTCCGGCTGCGGCGCGAGCGAAGGTCTCTTTGCCGACCAGACGCTTGATAGCTGGCGCGACGACGTAATCCATTTGATCGACGGGATCGTCGACGGACCCGTCATTTTGGTGGGTTCCTCGATGGGCGGGTGGCTGATGCTGCTGGTTGCGCTTGCCCGTCCCGACCGCATTGTGGGCATGGTGGGCATCGCCGCGGCGCCGGATTTCACCGGCTGGGGCTTTTCCGATGCCGATCGCGCAAAGCTGGCGCGGGGCGAAACCCTGTCCGAACCATCTGAATATTCCGACCAGCCCTATATCACTACGGCAGCATTCTGGCTGTCGGGCGAAGCAAATCGCAGGCTGGGCGGGCCTATCCCGCTGGACTGTCCGGTGCGGCTGCTTCACGGCCAGAAGGATGCCGATGTGCCTTGGGAAATTTCACTGCAACTGGGGGAGAAACTCCGGTCAGCCGACGTACAGATCAGACTGATAAAGGACGGCGACCATCGCCTGTCACGCGATCAGGACATCGCCCTGTTGATCGATACGGTCGCAGCGCTCGTAACGGACTGACCCAATGCTGATCCTCATGTCGCTTGCGCTTGCTGCGCAGACTGCCCCGACTGCCGAAGCAGCCCCGCCGGAGCCGACGGCCCGGGACGCCTATGAGGATTGTATCCGCATGAGTGCCAGCGATCCTACGAATGCGGACCGTCTTGCCCGCCAGTGGATCTCGCAAGAGGGCGGCGCGCCCGCGCGGCATTGTCTGGCGATGACGCAATTACATCAGGAAAAACCGGATGCCGCGGCAGCTACGCTGGTGGAAGCGGCGCGCATCGCTGAAAGCGAGGGCAGTGCCTTTGCCGCTGACCTCTATGGCCAGGCAGGCAATGCCGCCCTGCTGGCAGGGGACGCCATCTCGGCCGAACAGCATTTCGATCAGGCCCTGATCGGTGCCGCGCGCGGACGGGACGATCTGCATGGGCGCCTGCTGATCGATCGCGCATTGGCACGAACCGAGCAGGGCAAGATCGTTGCAGCGCGGGCGGACCTGCTGGCCGCCACGCAGGCCGACCGCAATAATCTGGATGCATGGCTTCTGCTGGCAGCAACTGAGCGGCGCGCCGGTAATATGCCGGCGGCGGAAAGCGCGATTCAGCAGGCAATCCGCCTGGCACCCGACAATTCGGATGTGCTGGAGGAGGCAGCGCGCATCGCTGTAGAGGACGAATAGTCCACGGATAAGAGTAGAGTCTCGCCTGCCCCTTCCCTAGAGAGTCACGTCATGTCCAATCCCCCCCTGCCCGATCCCACAGCACCAGAACGTGCCGATTTGTCGCCCGGCCTACGATTCCTGCTGGATCTGGGGCCGCTTCTCGTCTTCTTCGCAGTCAATGCGCTCGCGCCCGGCGACGATATCGATCAGGCTGTCTGGGCCACCAGCGCCTTCATGATCGCCATCGCCATCACCATGGCCTACAGCTTCTGGAAAACGCGACGCGTGACGCCCATGCAGATCGTCACAGCGGTCATCGTCGGCGTTTTCGGCGGTCTGACCATCTATCTACATGACGAGGTGTTCATCCAGATAAAGCCGACAGTCGTCTATCTGCTGTTCGCAACGATTTTGTTTGTTGGACTGTTCACCGGCAAACCGTTGTTGAAACTGGTGCTGGAGTCGGGTTTCCCGGACATGTCGCAACGCGGCTGGGACCTGATGACGCGTAACTGGGCCTTGTTCTTCCTTGCCCTCGCCATATTGAACGAGGTGGTGCGCGCCATGTTCACATTTGACCAATGGGTTCAGTTCAAGGTGTGGGGCGTCACCGGGCTGAGTTTTGTCATGGCCATCGCACAGGCACCGATCATGATGAAACATACCGAGGAAAAGCCGAAGAAGTAGCCTGGCCATATTCTACCTGCCAAGCGCCGTCCCATCATGCTATGGCGCGCGCCATGCTCAATCTGAATGGCATCACCGTGCGCCTTGGCGGGCGCACCATTATCGACCGCGCATCCGCAGCGATTCCGCCGGGCGGAAAAGTAGGCCTGATCGGACGTAACGGCGCCGGCAAGTCCACCATGATGAAAGTCATGATCGGTGAAATCGAACCCGATGAGGGCGAGATGGCGCTGCCGTCCGGCGCGCGCATCGGCTATCTGCAGCAGGAGGCGCCGCACGGCACGTCCAGCCCGCTGGAAACGGTGTTGGCAGCGGATAAGGAACGCGCGGCGCTACTGGAAGAATCGGAAACGACGACCGACCCCCACCGGATCGGAGAGGTGCATGAGCGCCTGCTGGCCATCGATGCGTGGACGGCGGAGGCGCGGGCGGCGCGCATTCTGGTGGGACTGGGTTTTGACGAGGCCATGCAGGCGCGCCCGCTCGACAGCTATTCGGGCGGCTGGAAGATGCGCGTCGCGCTTGCGGCATTGCTGTTCACCGCACCCGACCTGCTGCTGCTCGACGAGCCGTCGAACCATCTGGATCTGGAGGCGACGCTGTGGCTGGAGAATTTCCTGCGCACCTACCCCTCCACCGTGGTGATTATCAGCCATGAACGCGATCTGTTGAACAAGGTCGTGACGCACATCCTGCATCTGGAGGGCGGCAAGTCGACGCTTTACACCGGCGGCTATGACGCGTTCGAGCGGCAGCGGCGCGAGCGGCTGAACCAGCTGGCTGCTACCGCCAGCAAGCAACAGGCAGAGCGCGAGAAATTGCAGGCCTTCGTCGACCGCTGGCGCGCAAAGGCGTCGAAGGCGAAGCAGGCGCAGAGCCGCATGAAGGCGCTGGAAAAGATGAAACCCATCGCTTCGGTCGTCGAGGACCCGACGCTGAGTTTCGATTTCCCCAGTCCGCAGGAATTGAAACCGCCGCTGATCACGCTCGACATGGCCTCCACCGGCTATGGCGATAAGACCATCCTGGAGCGGCTGAACCTGCGAATTGACCCGGACGAGCGCATTGCGCTGCTGGGGCAGAACGGCAATGGCAAGACGACCCTGGCGCGGCTGCTGGCGGCGCAACTGCCCCCCATGACCGGCGAGGTGAATGCCTCATCCAAGATGCAGGTGGGCTATTTCACGCAATATCAGGTTGAAGAACTGGACGTGGATGCGACCCCGCTGGAACATATGACGCGGCAGATGGAGGGCGCAAAGCCCGGTGCGGTGCGCGGCCAGCTGGGCCGTTTCGGCTTTTCCGGCGAACGCGCGCTGCAGCAGGTCGGCAGCCTGTCCGGCGGCGAGCGCGCGCGCCTGGCGCTCGCGCTTATTACGCGCGACGCCCCCCATTTGTTGATCCTGGACGAGCCCACCAACCATCTGGACGTCGATACGCGTGAGGCGCTGGTGCAGGCGCTCAGCGCCTATGATGGCGCCGTCATCATTGTCAGCCACGACCGGCATATGGTGGAACTGGTCGCAGACCGGCTGGTGCTGGTCGCTGACGGGACGGCACAGCCGTTTGATGGCAGTCTGGACGATTATACCGACCTGGTGCTGGGCCGCGGTGAAAATGACAATGAGCCCGAAAAGGGCAAGGCCGCCCCATCCGCCGCTGCCCGCAAGAAGGACCGCAAGCAGGCCGCACAGCAGCGCAACCGGGAAAAGGCAATCCGCCTGGAAATCCGCGATGCGGAAAAAGAGGTGGAGCGGTTGGCAAAGAAGCGCGCGGCTATCGACACAGCTCTGCTGGACCCTGCCATTACGGCCGACGGCAAGGCAACGGCCGACCTTATGAAACAGCGCGGCGCCATCGAAGCGGAACTGGAGCGCGCGGAGGCGGCATGGATGGCCAAGGAAGACGAATTGGAACAAATAGCCGCGTAAGGCCGGGCCTGCCCGCCCCGAAGGCTATACCCGCTTTGCGACGGTGATCGCGGCGCGGCACCCGGCCCGGATCAGCGCGCTGAGCAGTGGATAGCCCGCTGCCTGTTCGGCGCCATGTTCGATGGCCGTCGCCTTGTGCTCCGCCTCTTCCGCCTGGAAATCGGCGATATGGCCGGACAGCTCCGGATCTGTATCAGCGCCGAGAGCCGCCCTTTGCTCGCCATAGTGCCGGTCGATTTCCGTCTCCACCGCCGCAGTGCAGGCCATCGCCGCCTTCGGCCCCATCAGCGCCGTGGCGGCGCCAAGGGCGAAGCCGGCAGCATCCCACAGCGGGGACAGCAGCGTCGGGCGTACACTACGCTCCGTCATCAGCCGGTTAAACGTGTCGAGGTGGCGCTGTTCCTGCTGTTTCATATGGCCGATCTCGCCGCTCATGGGGGAGCGGTTCCCCATGACGGCCAACTGGCCGGAATAAATGCGCGCTGCGCCATATTCGCCCGCTTGGTCCACGCGGATCATCGATTCCGTGTCGATCGGACGATCGCCGGGCAGTCGTCCGCCTATCTGCGTTTCAGGGTCATCCACAGCGCCGCTCCTGCACCTATCAGAGAGATAAGCGCGTTATAGCCAGCCAGGCTGATGCCGAACAGGCTCCAGGGTGCGGTATCGCAGCGCACGATGGGGGCGGACATGATATCGGCCAGAAAATCGCCGGAAACGGCGGGCGGCGCGGTGCAGGTGGTTGGTCCCGTCCACCAGCCATATTCCACCCCGGCATGCAGTACGCCAATGCCGCCGCTGACCGCCATTGCGAGCGCGGCGAGACCGATAAGAAGGCCGCGCGCCCTGCCCTGCACGAACAGCGCCAGGGTCGCGAGCAGGAGTGCCGCGACGTGCGGCCAGCGTTGCCACATGCACATCTCGCAAGGAGCGAGACCGAACAGGTGTTGTCCGGCAAGCGCGCCGCCAAGCAGCGCTGCGGGCACCAGAAGCACGATCAGATGGGCAAGGCGTTTCAGCGACCGACTCCCAGCGCCTTCATGTCTGCAGCCACCGCCTTCGACAATTCGCCTGCCAGACCATATGCGTCTTGAGGCATATATTGTGTCATCATGACGATACTGGTTCCTGTGGCAGGCTGCGCGAAGCCGAGCGTTCCGGCCGCCCCGCCCCACCCGTAGGAACCTACCGGCTCACCGCCCGATCCATCCACGACCACGCGCCCGCCCGCGCCATAGCCTTGCGCCGGTCCAGAAAGATCAAGGGCTGGAGACGCCAGGAACTGCACATTCTGTGGCAGAAGGTCGGACGTGGCCATTTCTATCGCCGCGCGGGGAAAGATCTGCCGCCCGTCCACCATGCCAAGGGCCGCGACGGCACGCAGGAAGCGCAAATAATCCTGCGGCGTCGACGCGAGACCGCCGCCGCCCGCAGGGAACGCCGCTGCGGCATTATATTCGCTGTCCGGCGGCGCATCTATGGGTATTAGCGTCTCTTCGGGCACCGGCAGGCGCATGGCGGGAGGCATTTTGCCGGCGATGAAATAATTCGTTGTCAGCCGGTCATTATCCGCCTGCGGCACAACGAAGCCTGTGTCCTCCATCCCCAGAGGGTCGAAAATGACACGCTGCAGATGCTGGTCCAGCGCCTCTCCCGTCGCCTCTTCGATAATAGCGCCCATAAGGTCCATGGACACCGAATAGTGCCATTCCGTTCCCGGCTCCGCCACCAACGGCAGACTGGCGAGCCGTGTAGCAAATTTCGCCAGGCTTTCGGGCTGCTCGCCATCCCCGGGCAGCGCACCCACGCGGCGTTGTGCTGGCAATATGCCCGCCGCGCGGTAGGCGCTGGCGACGCTGTTCGGCTGAAACTGATAGGTCAGGCCGGATGTATGGGTCAGCAAATGCCGAATTGTAATTGGTGTGGTTGCGGGACGCGTATCGCCAATGTCGCCGGCGCGGTCCACAACGACCTGCATGTCGGCATATTCGGGGAAGAAGTCGCTGACCGGTTGATCCAGCGCGAATTCACCCTTTTCTATCAGAAGCGCCGCGGCGACACCGACGATCGGCTTCGTCATAGAGTAAATGCGGTAGATCGACTGTTCGTCCGCCGCAGTGGGTCGCTCGAGACCCAGTGTGCCTGCCTGAATCCAGACGGGCGGCGCTTCGCCACGGGAAACGCCGATGACCATATTCGCGACTTTCCGCTCAGCGACATAGCGGTCAGCAAGCGCCTGCAGATTCTCGAAAGAAGTGGATACCGTTGCCGCCGGCGCTGCTGCGACGGCGGTGGAGGCGGTCGCAGAAACAGCCGATGACTGCGCGCCAGGCCTTGCGCAGGCCGAGAGCAGCGCAAGAGCGGTCAACGGACCAAGCATCAGCGTCGATTTCATCGTTCAGTATCCAACCTTTTGCCGCGCCGTATACATACGCCCCTTACGCACAGGAACCGGGCGTGCGTACTTAAAAAAGGAACAGGGCTAGCGGCGGCGCCCCCTGCCGCGCTAGCGAGCGCGACCATGAACGAATGTCCCCAATGCGCGAACGTCGCGCCCTTCGACCTGTCATGAGCACACGAACCGCATATGAGGCGCTGATCGCGTCAGGCGAACTGCGTGAGGACAAGGACCAGGCGGCAGCGGCGGCGCGGCTGGACCGGTTGCAGACGGAGCTGGAGGCGGGGCGGCAAAGCCCCGGGCTGCTGGCGCGCCTGTTCGGCAAGTCTGCCCAGCCTGCGCCCGAGGGTATATATATGTGGGGAGAGGTCGGACGCGGTAAATCCATGCTGATGGACCTGTTCTACGGCGAGGTCAGCATAGAGCGGAAACGCCGAGTCCATTTTGCCGAATTCATGCTAGAGGTGCACGACACCATGAAACGGGCGCGGGCAAGCGACCGCGATGCGATGGAAGTGGTGGTCGAAACCGTCGCCGGAGAGGCGCGCCTGCTGGCCTTCGATGAAATGCAGGTGACGAACGTCGTCGATGCGATGATCTTGTCGCGGCTTTTCACAGCGCTGTTCGCCGCAGGCGTTTCTGTCGTCGCCACATCGAACCGGCCGCCCGAGGATCTGTATAAGGATGGCCTGAACAGACAATTATTCTTGCCCTTTATTGCGCTGTTGAACGATACACTCGAAATCGTTGGTCTGAACGGTCCCACCGATTATCGCCTGGACCGGCTGGGCGGCATGGATACCTATCATGTGCCGAATGGCCCCGAAGCAACCGCCGCCCTGTCGGAAGCGTTCTTCCGATTGACGGACTATGATCCCGATGATCGCGAACATGTCCCATCTGCCGAACTGAACGTCGGCGGGGGGCGCACTTTATTTGTGCCGAAATCGCTGAAGGGCGTCGCCGTGTTCAGTTTTAAGCGGCTATGCGGAGAGGCGCGCGGCGCGGCGGACTATCTCGCCGTTGCCAGAACTTATCACACCGTCATCCTGGTTGGCGTACCGGTATTAGGACCGGAAATGCGAAACGAAGCCGCGCGCTTCGTCCAGCTGATCGACGCACTGCATAATCACCACGTCAAACTGCTGATGGCGGCGGACGCAGAACCTGACGCGCTCTATCCGTCGGGCGATGGCAGTTTCGAATTCAAGCGGACCATCAGCCGCCTGATGGAAATGCGCAGTCAGGATTATCTGGAGGCAAGCCACGGCACGTAGCGCCGCGATAAGATCCCAAGCCGTCTAGGGGGACATCGAGGCCAGGAGATCCCGCCATGCCGACCGCTGTGGGCGGCGGGCATGGCGGGCCAGTTTCAAGGGAGTTTAGGCGCCGAACGTGCGCTGCCACCACCCCTTCTTCTTTGGACCTGTGTCTTCGTCAGTA
This sequence comes from Pacificimonas sp. ICDLI1SI03, assembly GCF_054740865.1. Classification (NCBI taxonomy): domain Bacteria; kingdom Pseudomonadati; phylum Pseudomonadota; class Alphaproteobacteria; order Sphingomonadales; family Sphingosinicellaceae; genus Pacificimonas; species Pacificimonas sp. ICDLI1SI03. The sequence continues at coordinate 95,456 of NZ_JBSQAU010000001.1, read as the reverse complement.
TTTTCAGCGGTCGAACCAGCATCGTTGGCCGCCGAGTCCGTGCCGTCCGATGACAGCGGAGTGGAGGCGGGCGCAGGTGCCGGGGCAGTCGCTGGATTAGCGGCAGGCGACTCATCGCCTTTCGCCACGGCATTTGCAGGCGCATCCGCCTTTACCGCCTTCTTCCGGGGCGCGGCACGCTTGCGCTTCGGCTTGGCAACGGGCTTTTCATCCGCGTCATCGCCGGCAGCGCTCCCCTCGTCTTTTGAGGATTTTGCTGCCTTCGCCGCATTGTCGGCCTCGATCTCGGCCTTGGTGCGACGCTTGCGACGCGGCTTCTTTGCCGGCTCCTCCGCGGCCGCCTCGGCAGCAGGCGCAGCTTCCTGGGGCGCTGCTGCTTCCCCAGGCGCCGTCTCTGGTGCGGACGCTTCCGGTGCAGACGTTTCCGTCTTGGCTGCCGCGTCGCCGACTGCATCATCCCCAACGGCTACGTCGCTCTCGGAGGCCTCACCAACAGAGGCGTCGTCCCCGCGATCCTCGTTCCGATCCGCAGAGGCGCCGCCAGAGCTTCGGCGGCCGCGTCCACCGCGGCGACCGCGACGGCGACGGCTCTTTGGTGCCTCATCCTCTTGATCGACTTCCGGCGTTTCGGCCGCTTCGGTCGCATCTGTCTCGACGCGATCTTCCGAATCGGAAGCAGCGTCCTTCGCCACCTCTTCGGTGCGGCCGCCGCGCCCGCGTCCGCGGCCACGCCCACGTCCGCGCCCCCGGCCCCGACGCGAAGAACCGTTCGCCTGCTCGCGATCATCTTCCTCTTCGTCTTCGGCGCCATGTTCCTCTACCGGCTCGTCCTCAGTGGCTTCGTCACGTTCTACATTGCCGCGACCACGACGATTGCGACCGCCGCGCCGGTTGCGGCCGCCACGCTCGCGACGATTGCCGCGTTCCTGGCCGCGATCGCCGCGATCTTCTTCCTCGTCGGCCTCTTCCTCGTCCAGGACGATCTCGTCCTCTTCTTCAGGCTCTTCCGTCGTCATGTCGGGCTGGGATATGTCCACCGTCGGGGTGGGCGGTCCGCCCCGCGCCTCGAGATCGATGTCGCCCGGCTGCATTTCATATTCCGGGCATACGGTAACGCGAATGCCGTAGCGGTCCTCAAGATTGCGCAGAGATGCGCGCTTCTCGTTTAAAAGATAGATCGCCGTGTCCGTCGGCAGGTGCACGGTATAATCATTGTTACGCCCCTTCAGCGCCTCGGCCTCGACGAGGCGCAGCGCGCCCAGTCCGGCGGATTCGGTCGTGCGCGTGACGCCCGCGCCGTCGCACGTCGGACATGTGCGCGTGGATGCTTCCAGCACGCCGGTGCGCAGCCGCTGCCGGCTCATTTCCATCAGGCCGAACTGCGAAATACGGCCCACCTGGATGCGGGCACGATCGTCCTTCAGCGCATCCTTCAGCGCCTTTTCCACCTTCCGAACATTGCCATTGTGATCCATGTCGATGAAATCGATCACGATCAGACCTGACATGTCGCGCAGTTTCAGCTGGCGCGCGATTTCCCGCGCCGCCTCCACATTGGTCTTGTACGCGGTTTCCTCGATCGAATGTTCGCGCGTGGACTTGCCGGAGTTGATGTCGATCGACACCAGCGCCTCGGTCGGATTGATGACCAGATAGCCGCCGGATTTCAGCTGGACGGAGGGATGGTACATCTCCGCCAACTGCTCCTCTATGCGATAGCGCTGAAATAGCGGGACCGGATCGGCATAGTGCGTCACCTTCTTCGCATGGCTGGGCATCAGCAGTTTCATGAAGCCGCGGGCGTCCTTGAATCCGGCCTCCCCATCGACGAGCACTTCCTCGATCTCTCGCGTGTAGAGATCGCGAATGGCGCGCTTGATCAGGTCCGAATCCTCATGGATCAGGGCAGGCGCGGACGATTCCAGCGTTGTCTTGCGGATACCGTCCCACAGGCGCGTCAGATAATCGAAGTCGCGCTTGACCTCGGTTTTCGTGCGGCTTGCACCCGCCGTGCGGACGATCACGCCCATGCCGACGGGCAGGTTCATTTCATTGACGATGCCCTTCAGCCGCTTGCGGTCGGCGGCGCTGGCGATCTTGCGGGAAATGCCGCCGCCATGCGACGTGTTCGGCATCAGCACCGAATAGCGTCCGGCGAGCGACAAATAGGTCGTCATCGCCGCGCCCTTATTGCCACGCTCTTCCTTGACGACCTGAACCAGCAGTACCTGGCGGCGCTTTATGACCTCCTGGATCTTGTACTTCTTGCGCAGGCTCTGGCGTTTACGACGCAGGGCGTCGCTTTTCGCATTGTCGACATGATCGTCGTCGCCGCCGGCTTCCGAATGACCGGCCTCGCCATTGTCCTCACCAGTTTCGGCGTCATGCGCATCGTCGTCCAGATCGTCTGCATGCTCCTCTGCCGCGGCGCGTTCCTCGGCCAGCAGCGCTTCGCGATCCGCCTTCGGAATTTGATAATAATCCGGATGGATTTCCGAAAAGGCGAGGAAGCCGTGTCGATTGCCGCCATAGTCGATGAAGGCTGCCTGCAGCGACGGTTCGACCCGCGTTACCTTCGCGAGGTAGATATTACCCTTGATCTGCGCCCGTTGCGCCGATTCAAAGTCGAATTCCTCAATACGTGTTCCGTTTGCGACCGCGACCCGGGTTTCCTCCGGGTGGCGCGCGTCGATGAGCATGCGCGTTGCCATTATACTGTCTCCGTGATCCGGCGGAGCGCGCTTCTCTGACGAGCGCGCGCCGGATATGTGATGGGGCGGGCGCATGGAAATGCGCGCCGCCATTGGTTGAAAATGCGGGTGCCAGCGGCGGCGGCGCGCACGTCGCGAAGCCGGTCGCCCGTTTCTTCGCGTAAGTGTGCTGCACCGTCATGCCGTCTGGCCAAAACCTTCGAATTCGACCCGTGAAAGAACCGGATGGTCCGGGGCCGAGGGAATGGCGATAATTCGCCCCCCAGATCAATCTGGCTAGCAGCAAACTGTTACCCAAACAACATGCAACCCGGCGTTAATTCCGCACCTGTCTTGCAGGTTGCAGGAGCTGGCTTTAGGATTCCCGCCCAAGATCGAGAAAAATGTTGTGTTTCAGTTACCTTCCGGAGCGGGTATGTCGGAAATCCTCTTGGCGCGCCTGGCGATTGCGTTCGCTGCGTTTGTAACGGCGGTGTCGTCGCCCCTGATTGTCAGCCCCGCTGCGGCAGCTTCGCTGAATTCAGTGTCTGCCATGGAAACGGGCGCGAGTGTCGACGTGCGAATCCACTTCGACGGTGCATTTGAAGCGCCGCAAAGCTTTGCCCTGGCCTCGCCCGACCGGCTGGTCATCGATCTGCCGGGTGGCGCCGCAGGCGGCACGACCTATCCGGGGGCCGGTGAGATTCGACAGATCAGGACCGCGCAGTTCGACAACCACAAGGCGCGTATCGTTCTCGACCTGAACGCGCCCATGAGCATCGGCAAAAGTGAAGTAGACGGCCAGACGCTGACGATCCGCCTGCAACCGATGGAGGCCAGCGCGTTTGCGGCCCTCACGCGGAAAGGCCGCAAGACCCTGAAGGGGTCGCGGCAAATCGAGGTTGCCGCCGCATCTCCCCCGGCGAATGCCGTTCGCACGCGTGCGGCACCAACGCCGATCGGCACCGCCGCGACGGCCGCATCTACCAAGATCGCTGCCAAGGCGGCGCGAACGCGCCACGCGCCACCCCAGCGTAGCCATACCGGACTGCCCGTCGTCGTCATCGACGCAGGCCACGGCGGACGCGATCCGGGCAGCCCCTCAATCGACGGCAAGCGCGAAAAGGATGCCGTTCTGGCCATCGCCAAGGCCATAAAGAAGGAACTGGATGCGTCCGGCCGGGTGCGAACCATCCTGACGCGCGATGATGACCGCTATATTCCGCACCGCGAACGAACCGACGTTGCGCGTCACAATGGCGCGCAATTGTTCATGAGCATCCATGCTGACAGCTTTCCGCAAAATCCCGAAGTCAGCGGAGCGACCATATATACGCTGAGCGAAACCGCGTCCGACAAGGAGGCGGCGCGCCTGGCCAGCCGGGAAAACCGCTCCGACCTGATTGCAGGCGTCGACATGACGGCAGAAAATGACGACGTTACATCCATCCTCATCGATCTGGCGCAGCGCGAGACGATGAATTCCAGTGCCCAGTTCGCGGCCCTGTTGCAGCGCGAGATGGTGGGGGCCGGCGTACCCTTTCGCAGCCATTTTCATCGCTTTGCAGGATTTCTGGTCCTGAAAGCCCCCGACGTTCCCGCCATCCTCTTGGAAACCGGCTATATGTCGAACGAAAAGGACGCCCAATATCTTTTCTCTCGTGCGGGACAGGAGGAAATCGCCAAGGGCGTCCGCCGCGCGGTGGAGGCCCATTTCCTGCGCCGGCTGGCACAAAGATAATCCCACTTTGCAGGTCGGCACCGCTTGACGTTCCGCCGGCTTATCGCAACAAGCGCCCCCAACATTCCGGGAGGCTTCGCTTGATCAAGAAAATCCTGATCGCCAATCGCGGTGAGATTGCGTGCCGTGTCATCAAGACCGCACGCGCGATGGGCATCAAAACAGTCGCCGTCTATTCCGATGCCGATGCAGGTGCCCTGCATGTACGCATGGCAGACGAAGCAGTTCATCTGGGTCCGCCGCCCGCCAGTGAATCCTATCTGCTGGCGGACAAGATCCTGGCGGCGTGCAAGACCACCGGTGCCGACGCCGTGCATCCCGGTTACGGTTTTCTGTCGGAGCGTGCCTCCTTCGTGGAAGCGTGCGAGAAGGCCGGCATCACCTTCATCGGCCCGCCGGCGACGGCCATCGCCGCCATGGGCGACAAGATCGAATCGAAAAAGCTGGCGAGGGAAGCCGGCGTTTCGATCGTTCCCGGCTTTGTCGGCGAGATTGAAAGCGTCGACCACGCCGTCGAAATTTCGGACGGAATCGGCTATCCCGTCATGATGAAGGCATCCGCCGGCGGCGGCGGCAAGGGCATGCGGCTGGCCTATAACGCAGACGAAGTGCGCGAAGGCTTTCCGGCAACCAAGTCCGAGGGGCTGAACAGCTTCGGTGACGACCGTGTCTTCATCGAAAAATTCGTCGAGGACCCGCGCCACATCGAGATTCAAGTGCTGGCCGACAAGCACGGCAACACGCTTTACCTGGGCGAGCGAGAATGTTCGATCCAGCGGCGGCACCAGAAGGTCATCGAGGAGGCCCCCTCCCCCTTCGTCACGCCCGAAATGCGCAAGGCCATGGGCGAGCAGGCGGTACAACTCGCCTCTGCGGTCGGCTATACGTCCGCAGGTACGGTGGAATTCATCGCGGGCGCGGATCGCAGCTTCTACTTCCTGGAGATGAACACCCGCCTGCAGGTGGAGCATCCGGTAACGGAGCTGATCACCGGCCTCGATCTGGTCGAACAGATGATCCGCGTGGCGCAGGGCGAGAAGCTGACCCTGACGCAAGACGAGGTGAAACTGAACGGCTGGGCCATCGAATCACGCGTCTATGCCGAGGATCCCTATCGCTCCTTCCTGCCGTCCATCGGCCGTCTGACCACCTACCGCCCGCCGGAAGAGCGGGAACGCGAAGTGCGCGTCGACACGGGCGTGGTCGAGGGCAGCGAAATTTCGATGTTTTATGACCCTATGATCGCCAAGCTGGTAACCTGGGCACCCACACGCGAAGAGGCAGCAGCGCGTCAGCTTCAGGCGCTTGGCAGTTATGTTATTCGCGGCATCGGCCATAATATCGACTTCCTAAGCGCCGTGATGCAGCATCCGCGCTTTCTGGAAGGGAACATCACCACCGGCTTCATCGCCGAGGAATATCCCGAAGGTTTCGAAGGGGCACCGCTGACCGACGCACAAAAGGACGCGTTGGTTGCGGGCGCTGCTGCAATGCAGGCGATGCGGACTCTTCGCGCCAGCGATATTTCCGGACAGCTGAACGGCGGAATTCATTTCGGCGACGACTGGGTCGTGGTCATCGACGGTGACAGCACACCCGTTTCGATCACGGGCAACGCGCCGGAATGGGACGTCGCGATCGGCAAGCGCACCCTGGCGCTAACCACGGGATGGATGCCGGGTGACAAGTTGCTGACGGGCACGCTGGACGGCGAACCCATCGCGATCGAGGTCGACCCCCATACGGTAAGCGACCGTATGGGTATCGGTGGCAGCCGCCACGATGTTCGGACGCTGGCACCGCACGTGCACAAATTGTCGGCGCACATGATCGAAAAGGTCGCGCCCGACCTGTCGAAGTATCTGCTTTGCCCGATGCCGGGGCTGGTAGTCGCCGTACATGTTGCCGAAGGCGACAAGGTCGAGGCGGGCCAGCCGTTGGCGGTGGTCGAAGCGATGAAGATGGAAAATATCCTGCGCGCCGAAAAGGCGGGGACGATTGCAGCCATCAAGGCAGAGGCGGGCGCCAGCCTGGCCGTCGACGACGTCATCCTGGAGTTCGAATAGGCCGCGCGCACCTCAATAGCGTCTGAGGTTGCCTAATAAGCCACCTCAGACGCTCGCGTAAGTCAGCCTATACTTGCAAGAGCCAGCGACAGGCTCGTTGGGCCATCACCCCGCCCTTTCCGTGAGCGGGTTATGTGAATCGGATCAGGGCATCTTTCGATATGCGGCGGTCTCAGTCCACGCGAGCTAGAGCACGTATTTCGACAGGTCCTGGTCCTCGACGATCTCGGCAAGTTGCTTGTCCACATAGGCGGCGTCGATTTCGATCCGCTGGCCGGCCTGTTCCGACGCCGAGAAACTGATTTCCTCGACCAGCTTTTCCAGAACGGTCTGCAACCGCCGCGCACCGATATTTTCCACCGACGCGTTCACGTCCGCTGCCAGCTTGGCGATGCGGTTGATGGCATCCTCGGTAAAGACCAGGTCGACGCCTTCCGTACCGATCAGGGCACGATATTGCGTGATCAGGCTTGCCTCCGTGTCCTTCAGAATGTGGCGGAAATCCTCCTCGGTCAGCCCCTTCAGCTCGACCCGGATTGGCAGGCGACCTTGTAGTTCAGGCAGCAGGTCCGACGGCTTGGCAACATGAAACGCACCCGACGCGATAAAAAGGACGTGGTCCGTCTTTACTGCGCCATGCTTCGTCGACACCGTGGTGCCCTCGATCAGCGGCAGCAAGTCGCGCTGTACACCCTCGCGGCTAACGCTGCCGCCGCGCACATCGGACACGGCAATCTTGTCGATCTCATCAAGAAAAACGATGCCGTTCTGTTCGGCGGCCTCGATGGCCTCCCGCGCGATCTCCTCGTCATCAAGGCGTTTGTCAGATTCTTCAGCCAGCAGCACGTCAAAGGCCTGGGCAACGGTCAGCTTCCGCTTTTTCTGCTGCTTGCCCATCTTGCCAAACATGTTGCCGAAATCGATCATGCCGACCTGACCGCCCATGCCGGGCATTTCGAACGGCATTGACGGCGTTGCCTCCACGTCGATCTCTATGCGCCGGTCGGAAAGCTCGCCATTCGCCAGCTTCTCGCGCATCTTCTCGCGCGTACCGCTGGTGGAATCCTTTCCTGCCAGCGCATCGATCAGCCGCTCCTCGGCGTCTTTTTCGGCATCCGCTTTTACGGCGGCGCGCTTCTGCTCGCGGACCAGACGGATCGCCTCCTCAACCAGATCGCGGACGATCTGTTCAACATCGCGGCCGACATAGCCAACTTCCGTAAATTTGGTGGCCTCTATCTTGATGAACGGCGCCTCCGCCAGCTTGGCGAGGCGGCGGGAAATCTCGGTCTTGCCGCAACCCGTCGGCCCGATCATCAGGATATTCTTCGGATTGACCTCTTCGCGCAGCCCCTCGTCAAGCTGCTGTCGGCGCCAACGATTACGAAGGGCAACGGCGACCGCACGTTTCGCCTCCTTCTGGCCGACGATATAGCGGTCCAGTTCGGCAACAACGGCGCGCGGGGTCAGTCCCTCGATCGATCGATCGGGGACGGTAAAATTCTGTTCGGACATCAGGTGGTAGCTTCCAGCGTTTCTATGGTCAGATTATCGTTCGTATAGACGCAGATTTCGGCGGCGACGGCCATCGCGCGGCGGGCGATATCCTCTGCCTCCCGGTCGGTCGCCTCCATCAGGGCGCGCGCGGCGCTAAGGGCGAAATTGCCGCCTGATCCAATGGCGGTGACATTGTGCGTGGGTTCCAGAACGTCGCCCGTACCGGTCAGGACCAGCGTCACGTCCTTGTCGGCGACAATCATCATCGCCTCCAGCTTGCGAAGATAGCGGTCGGTGCGCCAGTCCTTCGCAAGCTCGACGGCGGCGCGCTTCAACTGGCCGGGAAAACGCTCCAGCTTGGTTTCCAGGCGTTCCAGCAGGGTAAATGCATCGGCGGTCGCGCCGGCGAAACCGCCAATGACGCTGCCGTCACCCAGCTTGCGTACCTTTTGCGCATTTCCCTTCATCACCGTCTGGCCCAGGGACACCTGGCCGTCACCCGCGATAACGACCCTATTGCCCCGGCGGACGCAGCAGATCGTCGTGCCGTGCATCGATTGTGGTTCGGACATTTTGCCTCTGTCATGATGGATAATCGACTATCGATATGGGCCTTGGTAGAGCGGTTTCAATTCACTGCCCGTTTTGATCCCGGAGACCCGTCATGCGCCGCCACCTTACCCTTGCGTCGCTGATCGCGCTGCCGCTGTTCCTGGCAGGCTGCGGCGACAGCGCAAATCTAAGCGTCAGCGAGGGCACCGGCGCCAATCCGGCATTGCCGCAGCCGAATGAAACCCTGTTCCCCACCGTCAATACCGCTGAGCCTGGCAGTTGGGGCGAGGGGGAAACGCCGACCGCCGCGCCCGGCTTCACGGTTAGCGAATATGCCGGAGGGCTGGATCACCCGCGGTGGCTGTACCGCCTGCCGAACGGCGATGTGCTGGTTGCGGAAACCAATGGTCCGCCGAACGAAAAATCGGGTTTCATGGCGTGGATTGAGAAAAAGATCATGTCGCGCGCCGGGGCGAAGGTGCCGAGCGCCAACAGGATCACCCTGCTGCGTGACGCCGATGGCGACGGCACGGTCGATGCCCGCCACGAATTCTTGACGCAGGGGCTGGCTTCTCCCTTTGGCATGGCGCTGGTGGGAGACACATTCTACGTCGCGAACTTCGCAGGGCTGCGGGCGTATCCTTATGAGGACGGCGCAACATCTATCACCGATGCTGGGACCGACGTTCTGGAATTCCCGACCCTTGGAAAAAATCCGGGTCATTGGACCCGCAATCTGATCGCCAGCCCAGACAGCACAAAGCTGTATATTGCCATCGGCTCGGTCTCCAACGTGATGGAGGAGAACCCGGAGGTCGAGGAAGGGCGTGCCAGGATCATCGAATATGACATCGCCACAGGGGCTACGCGTCCCTATGCCACAGGGCTACGCAATCCCGTCGGGATGGCCTGGAATCCCGTCTCGGGCGAGTTGTGGACCGCCGTCAATGAGAGAGACAGGCTGGGGTCCGACCTGGTCCCCGACTATATGACCAGCGTAAAAGATGGCGGCTTCTACGGCTGGCCGTACAGCTATTATGGCCAGAATGTTGACGACCGGCCGGCCGACAGCCAGCCCGAGCTTGTCGCGCGGGCGATCCAGCCTGATTACGCCCTGGGGCCGCACACCGCGAGCCTGGGCCTGGCCTTCACGCCAAAGGGAGGTGGCGCTGTTGTGGGCCAGCATGGATCGTGGAACCGCGAACCGCGCAGCGGATACAAGGTTGTCTATGTCCCCTTCGACGGCGCACAGCCGAGCGGCCCACCAGAAGACCTTCTGACTGGGTTTCTAGTTGGAGATATTGCTAAGGGAAGGCCCGTCGGAGTGGCCTTTGACCAGACGGGCGCCCTGCTGGTGGCGGACGATGTGGGCAACAAGATATGGCGTGTCGGTCCGAAAGTGAATTGACAATTTCTTCTTTTCATCGATGAAACTTGTACCCGCAGAGGGCGTTGACCCGGCAGAATGTGCAGTATGACCGCAAGCAAAGGGACAGTGATCATGACCAAATTTTTTGCAGCAAGTGCCGTTGTTTTGGCGATTGGCCTATCCGCTTGCGGAGAGCCGGAAGTCGCCGACGACACAATGGTGACCGACGACCCCATGATGACGGACGACACCATGACCGATGACACCATGATGGACGACGGCATGATGACCGACGACACCATGATGGACGACGGTACCATGACTGACGACACCATGATGGACGACGGCACCATGACCGACGACACCATGATGGACGACGGCACCATGACCGACGACACCATGATGGACGACGGCGCCATGACCGACGACACCATGATGGACGAGCAGCCGTAAGGCGGTTGTCGCAAAATGCCGTTCGCCGCGAGGCGACCGGCATACGGTTGAGGCAGCCCGGAGTTTGTGGCCGGTCGGTGTGACACCGGGCACACCCCTGCTCCGGCGGGTCTCTCCTTGGAGGGCCGTTCGCGTTGCGGACGGCCCTTTTCATTTATAGATACCCCGCATGACCAGAACCGCTGAGATCGTCCGCACGACGAAAGAGACCGACATCCGCCTCGCCATCGATCTGGACGGCAGCGGCAAATACAATATTTCGACCGGCATCGGATTTTTCGATCATATGCTGGAGCAATTATCGCGACATTCGCTGATCGACATCGATCTGGTCACGAAGGGCGACCTGCACATTGATCAGCACCACACGGTCGAGGATACCGGCATCGCGTTGGGTGAGGCGGTGAAGGCGGCATTGGGCGACAAGGCGGGGATCAGGCGGTACGGTCAGGCCTATGCACCCATGGACGAAACACTGACGCGCTGTGCGCTCGATATTTCCGGGCGTCCCTACACAGTTTACAAGGTCAGCGTTCCGCAACAGCGGCTGGGGGAAATGGACACCGAATTGTTCCCGCATGTCTTTGAAAGCTTCGCGCTGGCGGCAGGCATCACTCTGCACGTTGAAAACCTGTACGGTGAGAATTCACATCACATTATCGAATCCACCTTTAAGGCGGTCGCACGCGCCCTGCGCATGGGGATAGAGGTGGACCCCCGTCTGGGCGGCGCCATTCCCAGCACCAAGGGGCAATTGGGCTAGGAGAGGGCTGTCATGGCGCAAAGGATCGCCGTTATCGATTACGGCGCGGGCAATCTGCGTTCCGTTGCCAAGGCATTGGAAGTTGCCGCGAAGGACGCCGGCAGGGGCGGACAGATCGTGGTAACCGATTCCGCCGATGCCGTCGCCGGGGCCGATCGCATCGTTCTGCCCGGCGTCGGTGCATTCGGCCAGTGCGCCACAGCCCTGCGCTCCGTAGAGGGCATGATCGAGGCACTGACGGAGCGCGTTATTCATGGCGGCGTTCCGTTTCTGGGCATCTGTGTCGGCATGCAGTTGATGGCCCGCCGCGGCCGCGAACATGGCGTGCATCAGGGATTGGGCTGGATCCCGGGCGAAGTGGTGAAGCTGGACCCGCCGGATCCCACGCTGAAAATTCCGCATATGGGCTGGAGCCCCATTTCCCTGAAGCTTGCAGGCCTGCGCCATGCGGCGCTGGGAAAGCTGGAAAATAATGGCGAGGCCTATTTCGTTCATTCCTATCATTTCGAACCAAAGGAGCACGCCCATCTGCTCGCCACCTGCGACTATGGCGGGCCGGTGTCGGCGATCATCGGGCGCGACAATATTCTGGGGACGCAATTTCACCCCGAAAAGAGCCAGCATTACGGCCTGGACTTCCTTCGCACATTTCTGGACTGGAATGTCTAGCGGGAAGCCCTAGGTAGCCGGGGTCCTCTCCCGACCGGAACCTGCGAATGCCCTTTACAATCTATCCCGCCATTGACGTGAAAGGCGGCAAAGTCGTCCGCCTCGCCGAGGGCGACATGGATCGCGCCACGATTTATTCCGACGATCCCGTGGAGCAAGCGCGCGCATTCGGCAAGGCCGGTGCCGAATGGCTGCACGTTGTCGATCTGGACGGCGCCACCGAAGGCCGAGCGAAGAACGCCGAAATTATCGAGCGAATCGTGAAGGCGTTCCCCGGACGCGTCCAGCTGGGCGGCGGCATCCGCAACAAGGGCGCCATTTGGAATTGGATGGACATTGGCGTCAAGCGCGTCGTCCTGGGCACAGCCGCCCTGAAGGACCCCGAACTGGTGAAGCAGACCGCCGCCGACATGCCGGGGCGCGTCGTGGTCGCGGTCGACGCCCGTGGCGGCTTCGTCACCACCGAAGGCTGGGCGGAGGCATCCGACATGCCGGTCCTGGACCTCGCGCGTCGGTTTGAGGATGCGGGCGTCGCCGCCCTCCTGTTCACAGACGTCGGCCGCGACGGCCTGCTGACCGGGGTCAATCTGGAGGCGACGCAGGAACTGGCGGAAGGCACCAGCCTTCCCGTTATCGCATCAGGGGGCGTCGCCGGGGCCGACGATATTCGCGCACTGAAAAAGGCATCCGCGACGACGAACATCACCGGCGTCATCGTCGGGCGCGCCCTGTACGATGGCCGGCTGAAGCTGGCGCAGGCGCTGAGTATTGCGGGATAGAGATAGCACCGGCTTCGCTTCCCGTCTGTTCTTCGCTAGGACATAGAAATGGCTGCGGTTCGCATCATTCCCTGCCTGGATGTCGCCGAGGGGCGCGTCGTCAAGGGCGTCAATTTCGTATCTCTGCGCGATGCCGGCGATCCGGTTGAGGTCGCCCGCGCCTATGACGCTGCGGGCGCCGACGAAATCTGCTTTCTGGACATCGCGGCAACGCATGAGAATCGCGGCACCCTGCTGGATATCGTTAGTCGTACGGCGGACCAGTGCTTCGTGCCTCTGACTGTAGGAGGTGGGGTCCGGGAAGTGGCGGATGCGCGCGCGCTGCTGCTGGCCGGCGCCGACAAGGTCGCGGTCAACTCTGCCGCGGTACGCGATCCTGACGTCATCGCGCGGCTCGCCGCCGGCTTTGGCGCACAATGTATCGTATGCGCGATCGACGCGAAGAAAGTGGCCGACGGCCGCTGGGAGCTCTTCACCCATGGCGGGCGCCGCGAAACCGGCATCGACGCCGTGGAATTCGCAAAAATGGCCGTGGCGAAAGGCGCGGGGGAAATCCTGCTGACCTCCATGGATCGCGATGGGACGAAGGACGGCTATGACCTCGACCTGACGCGCACCATTGCCGACAGCGTTGCCGTTCCGGTGATCGCATCGGGCGGCGTCGGAAATGTCCGTCACCTGGTCGATGGCGTGCGTGAGGGGCATGCAAGCGCGGTTCTGGCTGCATCCATCTTTCATTTCGGGGAAGTCTCCGTCGCCGAAGCGCGGGCTGCCATGGCCGCAGCCGGGATTGCGGTTCGCAAGGGCGCGAAGCAAAAGGCCGCATGACCGATATTCTGAACCGCCTTGCCGTCATCGTCGTCAGCCGTGCCGATGCCGATCCGTCTGAAAGCCATACCGCCGCCCTGATTGCCAAGGGACGCGCCAAAATCGCCGAGAAAGTCGGCGAAGAGGCCATCGAAACGGTTATCGCCGCCGTTCAGAACGACCGGCATGCCCTGATCGCCGAAAGCGCCGACCTGCTGTTCCATCTTTCCGTCCTGTGGGCGGATGCCGGCATTTCACCGGATGATCTGGATGCCGAGCTCGCCCGCCGCGAAGGCGTAAGCGGTATCGCGGAAAAGGCGGGCCGCACGCGCTGAATGCGCGCAACCGCGGCTTATCATCTTTCCAACCGAGGAGGCTGATCATGACACCCGTACCTGCCACCGGCACCTATGATGAGGACAATGTCTTCGCAAAGATTCTGCGCGGGGAAATCCCGTCGACAAAAATTTACGAAGATGAATGGGCCTATGCGTTTCCCGACCTGAACCCGCAGGCACCCACCCATATTCTGGTCATTCCCAAGGGAAAATACATATCGTGGGCCGATTTCTCCTCGCGCGCTTCCGATACCGAAATCGCCGGATTCATCCGCGCAGTGGGACATGTGGCACGCTCAGCGGGCCTTGAAGAGCCTGGCTACCGTCTGTTGGCGAATGCAGGTCAGGATGCACATCAGATGGTGCCGCACCTTCATGTGCATATATTCGGCGGACGCGCGCTCGGCCCGATGCTTGCAGGCGGCGCGAGCGGCTGAGCAGCACCCTTCAATTGTGAAGGAAATACTGTAAGCGGAGCCCCGCCACACCTCAGGGGGAGATTCATCTATGGCAGGGGCAACCCAAATAAAGGCGCCTGACGGCTGGTCCAGTCGCTCCGCCTTTGTGCTGGCTGCCATCGGCGCCGCCGTCGGCCTTGGCAATGTATGGCGATTCCCGACGATTGCGGGACAGAATGGCGGCGGCGCCTTTGTCCTGTTCTATTTCGGTTGCGTCCTGCTGATCGGCCTTCCGCTGGTCCTGTCGGAAATCATGATCGGCCGCGCCGGCCGGAAAGACGCCGTGGGCAGTGTACAGGCAATCGCCAAGAAATCCGGCGTCAGCCCGCGCTGGGCATCATTTGCATGGATTCAGATTACGGCCGCGTTCCTGATCCTCAGTTTCTACAGCGTCGTCGCCGGCTGGGTGATTTATTATGCGGGCGTGATGGGCGCAGACCTAGTGGGCGCCATAGCCGATGGCACGCCCTTTGTCGGCGCCCTTCAGGGCGAAAGCGTGGAGGCGGTACAGGGACGCATGACCGACCTGTTTGCCAATGTCCCCCTTCTGCTGGGTATGCATCTGATCTTCATGGGGCTGACCTATGCCATTGTGGCCCAAGGGGTAGGAGACGGGATTGAAAAGGCGGCGCTGTACCTGATGCCTGCCTTCTTCGTGCTGCTCGTCGGTATTACGCTTTATGGCGCGACGGTCGGTAATCTGGACGCGACATTTGCCTTTTTGTTCACTCCCGATTTTTCCCGCCTGACCCCCGTTGCCATGAATGAGGCGCTGGGTCAGGCGCTCTTCTCAATGAGCCTGGGTTCGGCCGCGCTGATGACCTATGGCGCCTATGTCGACAAGGGTACGAAGCTTGCGCCCACGGCGGGCATGATCGCCATTGCCGATACGGCTGTCGCGCTGCTTGCGGGCCTGATGATCTTCCCCATCGTCTTTGCTGTAGGGCTTGACCCGGCCGCGGGCCCAACGCTGGTCTTTCAGTCGCTGCCCGTGGCGTTCCAGCAAATGCCGGGCGGATCGCTGATCGGCTTCCTCTTCTTTATTCTGATCTTCTTTGCGGCACTGACCAGCTCGATCTCCCTGCTTGAGGGACCAACATCATGGGCGGTGAATGAGCTTGGCTGGTCTCGGCCAGTGGGTGCCGCCATCATCGCGGGCGCCGCATTTCTGGTAGGCATCGCCTGTCTGCTGTCGTTCAATTACTGGAGCGAGGTCCGCCTGTTCTCCTTTTGGCCGATCTTTGAAGACGCAATTATTTTCGACGTGGTCGATGGTTTCACCGGCAAGGTAATGTTGCCACTGGCAGCATTCTTGGTCGCGATCTTCGTCGGCTGGCGCGCCGACAGGAGGCTGGTGCAGCATGAAACGGGCTTGGATGGACCTCTGTTTGCGCTCTGGCGCTTCCTCGTTGCCTGGCTCTGTCCGATCGCGGTTGGGCTGATCCTGCTATTCGGGCTCTTCCCCAGCCTGCTCGTCTGATTTTTGCTATTTGCCGACGCGACGCAATCGCATAGTTACGCCCATGAAAGGGTCAGTCCCATATGTTTCTTGACCGCGTAAAGCCGCTTGATGCCATTCTCGCCACGGCCGAGAAACATGCCCTCACCAGAACTCTCGGCGCCGTGCAGCTTACGCTGCTGGGTGTCGGCGCCATCATCGGTACCGGCATTTTCGTGCTGACGTCGGAGGCCGCGCAAAAGGCGGGGCCGGGCATGATGTGGAGCTTTGTGATCGCCGCCTGCGTCTGCGGAGTCGCGGCCCTTTGCTATTCCGAACTCGCGTCGATGGTTCCGGTCGCGGGCAGTGCCTACACCTATACCTATGCGGTCATGGGCGAATTGCTCGCCTGGACCGTCGGCTGGGCGTTGATTCTGGAATATGCCGTCGCCGCCAGCGCGGTTTCCGTCGGTTGGTCGGGGTATTTTGTCGGCCTGTTAGGTAGTTGGGGCGTGGAATTGCCCCGGGCCCTGACCGTCGGTCCCTATGCGGGCGGCATCGTCAACCTCCCTGCCCTTATCATCGCGCTCCTCGTCACCGTGCTTCTGATGGTCGGCACAACGGAAAGCGCGCGCGTCAACGCCGTTCTCGTCGCGATCAAGGTGACGGCGCTTACCGTCTTTATCGCGCTGACCCTGCCCGTTCTGAACGGCGCGGAGTTCGAACCGTTCATGCCCAATGGAGTGTTTGGCAATGGCAATGGCGCCGGCCTCGGCGTTGTCGGCGCCGCGGCATCCATCTTCTTTGCCTATGTCGGCTTCGACGCCGTTTCGACGGCCGCCGAAGAGACCCGAAATCCCCAGCGAAACGTGCCAATCGGCCTGATCGGTTCGCTGGCCATCTGTACGGTTTTCTACCTGTTGGTCGCCGCCGGTGCGATTGGCGCCGTGGGCGCACAGCCCGTCCCCGGCGCCGACGGCAGCGTTATTCAGCCCGGCACGGCGGAATTCGCGTCGCAATGTCAGGCGATGATCGCCGCCGGTACCGAACCGCTGGTTTGCAGCCATGAGGCGCTTGCCTTCGTACTGAGGGAAATTGGTTGGGAACGGATCGGCGACCTGATCGGTATCGCGGCGTTCCTGGCCCTGCCCTCCGTCATCCTGATCATGCTGTTCGGCCAGACGCGCATATTCTTTGTGATGGCCCGCGACGGGCTGTTGCCCAGCAAGCTGGCCAGTATTCATCCGCGATGGAAGACACCGCATGTGGTGACCATGATCACCGGCGTTGCCGTCGCGATTTTCGCCGCCTTCCTTCCTGTCGGAAAGCTGGCCGATATTTCCAACTCCGGCACGCTGTTCGCCTTTTTCATGGTGGCCCTTGCCGTCCTGATCCTGCGCCGCGCACAGCCGGACCGGCCCCGCCCGTTCCGGACGCCTCTTGTGTGGCTGGTCGCTCCGCTGGCGATGCTGGGGACTGTGGGCCTGTTCTTTAACCTGCCATTAGAGGCCAAGATGGTCCTGCCCGTTTGGGGCGGCCTGGGCCTGATCGTTTATTTCCTCTACGGTCGTCGTAACAGCCACGTCGGTCAGGGTATTACCGACGTTCCCGAGGACGACGCGGACGCGCCCCCCGTGCCCGTCCCGCCAATGCCGAACGCCCCGACCCCGGGCCGCAAGGACGCCTGATCCATTCCAGCCCGGTGTGCAGTCGCAGCCGGGGCTGGCATCGGGACGGGTGACTACGCATATAGCCGACATGACACATCCCGACCCAAGCGCGCTGCTATATGGCGGCACTGACCTAGACCCCGCACGCCTGCCCGCCCTTGTCGGCGATGTTCTCGCGGGAACGGACGACGGCGAATTATATGTGCAGAACGCCGTTTCGGAGAGCTTCGCCTTTGACGACGGCCGCCTGAAAAATGCCGGTTACGACCATATGCGCGGATTTGGGCTGCGGGGATTGGCGGGGGAGAAAACCGCCTTCGCGCATTCGAATATCATGTCAGAGGCCGCGATCCGGCGAGCGGGCGAGACGGTGGGCCTGGCCGCGAAAGGCCATGATGCCATCGCCGCAGCGCCGCCGCCGCGTACCAATCGCAAGATATATGGCGATGAGTCCCCGATCGACGCGACACCCTTCGCGGAAAAGGTCGGCCTTCTTGCAAAAATCGATGCAGCCGCCCGCGCGCGCGATCCGCGCGTTCGGCAGGTTTCTGTGTCCATGTCGGCGTCCTGGTCAGCGATCGAGATCGTGCGCGCAGACGGATTCACCGCGCGTGACCTGAGGCCACTCGTCCGCATGAACATCGAGATCGTGGTCGAGGCGAATGGCCGGCGAGAGCGGGGCTATCACGGCCTTGGCGGTCGCTACGATCTGGAACGCCTGATGGCGGAGGAAAGCTGGCAGCGCGGCATCGACATCGCACTGGCACAGGCGCTGACCAACCTCGAAAGCGTCGCGGCCCCGGCGGGGGAGATGAACGTCGTCATGGGTCCTGGCTGGTGCGGCGTCCTGCTGCACGAGGCGGTCGGCCACGGTTTGGAGGGAGATTTCAACCGCAAGGGGCAGTCCACCTTCTCTGGCAGGATCGGCCAGCAGGTTGCAGCAAAGGGCGTGACCGTCGTCGACAACGGCGCAATGGAGGCCCGGCGCGGTTCGCTGAGCATCGACGACGAAGGTACGCCCACAAAGGAAAACGTGCTGATCGAGGACGGGGTGCTGAAGGGCTATATGCAGGACCGGCTGAATTCCCGCCTGATGGGAGTGGCCGCGACCGGCAATGGCCGCCGCGAAAGCTATGCCCACGCGCCCATGCCGCGCATGACCAACACATTCATGCTGGGCGGTGATCAGGAACCGGAAGAGATCATCAAGCGAGCAGGAAACGGCATTTACGCCAAAAGCTTTGGCGGCGGCCAGGTGGACATAACATCCGGCAAATTCGTCTTTAGCCTGACCGAAGCGTACAAGATCGAGAATGGCCGCATCGGTGCGCCAATCAAGGGCGCAACCCTGATTGGCAACGGCCCCGACGTGATGACCCGCGTCACCGCTATCGGCAATGACTTCGCGCTGGATGAAGGTGTCGGCATTTGCGGCAAGGGCGGACAGTCCGTACCGGCGGGCGTGGGTCAACCGACGCTGTTGGCCGAGGGGCTGACCGTCGGCGGTACCGCCGCGTGAAGGTTCCTCCACGGGGTGTGGACCGCCCGCGTGCGGAACGCTAACGCCGGGCTATGAACACCACCGCTGCTACCGCCGCCGCCATCGAGATCCGCGATCTGGAAAAAACCTATTCGGACGGCAAAAGGGCGCTGAAGGGCGTCAGCTTTGACGTGCCGCGCGGCCAAATATTCGGTCTGTTGGGGCCAAATGGCGCAGGCAAATCGACCCTGATCAACATCCTCGCTGGCCTGGTCAATAAGACCGGCGGCAGTGCGAAGATCTGGGGCTTTGACATCGACAAGGACACGCGCAACGCAAAGCGCGCCATCGGCATCGTGCCGCAGGAAGTCCTGTTCGATGTATTTTTCACACCCTATGAGGCGCTGGAACTGCAGGCCGGAATGTACGGCATCGCGCCAAGGGACCGGCGGTCCATGGAGATTTTGACGGCGCTGCGGCTGGAGGACAAGGCAAACGCCTATTCCCGCACCCTGTCCGGCGGCATGAAACGGCGGCTGCTGATCGGCAAAGCGCTGGTTCACAACCCGCCCATCCTGATCCTCGACGAACCGACCGCCGGCGTCGACATCGAACTGCGCCAGCAATTATGGGAATATGTGCGGCGTCTGCACGCGGAGGGCACGACCGTCGTGTTGACGACGCATTATCTGGAGGAAGCGGAGATGCTGTGCGATCGTATCGCCATCATCAATCATGGCCAGGTTATCGCGAACGACGAGACATCGACCCTGCTGGCGACCGCACAGGAAAAGGTACTGATCGCAGTCCTCGATGCGGATCTGGCGGCCGTTCCGGAAGGTCTGCCTGTCAAGAAGGCGGAGTTGAAAGGCACGCGGGAGTTGATCCTGACCTATGATCGCAGCCAGGTAACTGCGGGGCAATTGCTCAGCTCTCTCGGCGAACGCGGATTGACGGTCGCGGACGTGACCACACGGGAGGCAGATCTGGAGGATGTGTTCCTGCACCTTACCCAGGCGGGCATCGTCGATGGCCACTAGGCCGCAGAGCTTCGATGCCGTGATCATCGGCAGCGGCGCTGCCGGCCTGACTGCTGCGCTGAACCTTGCGCGCACGATGAAGGTCGCCGTGCTGTCGAAGGGCGATTTGAACGCCGGCTCCACGACGTGGGCGCAAGGGGGGATTGCCGCCGTCCTGGAGGCGGGGGATACATTCGAATCCCATATCAGCGACACTATGATCGCCGGGGCCGGCCTGAACGATCCGCGCACCGTTGAATTCGTCGTGGAAAATGCCCCCCGCGCCATCCGCCGCCTGGCGGAACTGGGCGTCCCCTTCAATCCCGACGAGAATGGCGAGGAAGGTTGGCACCTGACGCGGGAGGGGGGACATTCCGCCCGCCGCATCGTGCATGTCGACGACGCGACCGGCTGGTCGGTTCAGGAAGCGCTGGAGCGAGCGGCCCGCGCGGAACCGAACCTGACCCTGTTGCCCGACATGGTGGCCATCGACCTTGTTACCGGCAAACATTCCCCATCCGAAGAAAATGACGGACGTCAGGTCTGGGGCGTCTATGCCTATAATCGGCGAGCCCGGCGGGTCGATACGATCGTGGGCAAGGCGACGGTGCTGGCAACAGGCGGCGCCGGTCGCACCTATTTGTTCTCGACAGCGCCGCGCGGCGCGACCGGCGACGGGATCGCCATGGCATGGCGTGCCGGATCGCGTGTATCCAACATGGAATTCATGCAGTTCCATCCCACCTGCCTCTACAATCTGGAGGTCAAGAATTTCCTGATCACGGAGGCTGTGCGGGGCGAAGGCGGGCTGCTGAAGCTCCCACCGGGCGTGGAAGGCGGCGGTGAACGTTTCATGCCGAGGTTCGACATGCGCGGCGAGCTTGCTCCACGCGACATCGTCGCCCGCGCAATCGATCACGAAATCAAGCGTCTGGGCCTGGACTATGTCCACCTGGACATCAGCCATAAGGGAGATTCGTTCGTCGAGCAGCATTTCCCGACGATCCACAAGAAGCTGCTGGGCCTGGGCATCGACATGACGAGGGAACCGATTCCCGTGGTTCCGGCGCAGCATTATACCTGTGGCGGCGTGCTGGTGGATCGTGCGGGACGAACGGACCTGCCGGGTCTCTATGCGGCGGGGGAGGTATCGCAGTCGGGACTGCACGGGGCCAACCGTCTGGCGTCGAATTCACTGCTGGAGTGCCTGGTCTATGGTGAGGCAGCCGCGCAGCATATTCTGGAACATCGCGCCGACATGGCGGCGCCGCCCGACATCCGCCCCTGGGATGAGAGCCGGGTTCGCAATCCTGACGAAGAAGTCGTCGTGCAGCACAATTGGCGCGAAATTCGCCGCTTCATGTGGGATTATGTCGGCATAGTACGCACCGACAAAAGGCTGGAACGCGCCGCCCACCGCGTTGCCATGCTGAAGGCGGAGGTCGAGGAATATTATGGCAATTTCCGCGTGAGTCCCGATCTGATCGAACTGCGCAACCTGATCACGGTCGCGGACCTGATCGTTCGTTCCGCCCGCGAACGGCCGGAAAGCCGCGGGCTTCACTATAACCTCGACAATCCGCACAGCCTTCCCGTGGCATCGGACACGATTCTGGTACCCTAGGCGGCTCGTCAGCGCGCGCGCCGATAAAAGGCGGCGAGCCGTTCGGGCGAAACCCCCAGCATCCAGCCTGCCAGCATTGCCTGGTTGATTGCCGTCGTCCGCAGGACGCCCTTCGTGCGCCAGCGCCGGGCGGATGTTTCGACACGCTGGGGTAGCGTCACAATGCGCCCCAGTCGCCTTGCCCGGCGCACGAGGTCGAAATCTTCCATTATGGGCAGGGCGCCGAATCCCCCCAGCGCCTCGTACGTGCGTCGGCGCAGAAACAGGGCCTGATCCCCATAGGGAAGACCGAAGAGGCGGCTGCGGATGGTGGCGGCGCGTGCGATCAGACGTTCCGCTGGCCGGGCGTCCGCTATGCCCAGCGAGAACGCCCCCAGCGCCACCGATGGATCGGCAAGCGTCTGCCTGACACAATCCTGCCAATCAGCAGGCAATTCCGTATCGGCGTGAAGGAACAGCAGCATGTCGCCCGCGCATTTGCTGGCGGCAAGGTTGAGAACTGTTCCGCGGGCGCCGTGCTTGACGATCACTTTGGCTCCCGCCGCTGCCGCGCTTTCCGCAGTACCATCCCGGCTGCCACCATCTGCAATAACGACATCGTTTACGTCCAGCGCGGCCAGAGCGGCCGCGATCCTCTCGCATTCATTGAAGGCGGGAATGATGACCGCAATCTGGCTCATGCGTCGCGCAGTAGATCTGGCCAACGCGCGAGATCCTCCGGCCGGTCGCAATCGGCAAGTTCCTCCGCCAGCGCCACGCGAAGATTTGCGGCCGCTGCATTGGCGAGAACCTGCGCCAGCACCGTACTGCTTCCCCATTTCACGTTCGCGAACAGCCGCGCATCAAGTCTGCGCATCGCCACCAGCCAAAATCCCCCGTCGACCGCCGGCCCCAGAACCACGGGCGCCTGATCCAGCATGGCCGCCGCACGCGATACGAGCGCCGCATCCATGTCAGGCACGTCGCTGCCGACGACGAGGGCAGGCCCGGGTGTCAGCGCCGATAGCATATGCGCGCCGAGGTCCGTGCCTTCTTCCCGCCGAAGCGTCAAACCCCCGCCGAACCGCTGACGCCATGCAGCATCCGACTGGCCCCCCGTGACAGACAGGATCGGCGAAAGCGACGCCAGCCGCGCCAATGCCCGGCGGATCAGACGCTCCTGCAAGTCCGCCGCCCCCTCGGCGCCCAAGGCAGCAATCATGCGCGTTTTGCAACGCCCCGCCTCTGGGTATCGGGCGAAGATGATCGGGCGTAGCGCGGCTGTCACAAACCCACCCTAGCAGCGCGCCATCGAAACCGGGAGTATGTGCATGAGCCTGAAGATGCGTCGCCGTCATTTCCTTGCCGCTGGACTTGGCGGGGTAGCTGCGCTGTCATTGCCCGGTTCGCTGCTGGCCGCCACGATGGGCTGGGGTTTTACCCATGGGATAGCCTCTGGCGAGCCATCCGCCGCATCGATCCTGCTGTGGACCCGCTATGTGGGGTCTGGCGACACGACCAGCCTCTCCGTCGAACTGTCCACGGACATTGATTTTACGAACATCGTCGCGGAAAGCGAGGCCCTTGCGAGCGAGGAAACCGCTCATTGTGCGAAAACGACGGTTACGGATCTTTCGCCGGCAACATGGTATTTCTATCGTTTTCGCGCACCCTCTGGCGAAGTTTCCCAGATCGGACGCACGCGCACATTGCCCGCCGATGGCATGGATCCGTTCTCCATGGCCGTGATGAGCTGTTCCAACCTTCCCTTCGGCTATTTCAATGCCTATGCCCATGCGGCGGCGCGCAGCGACCTGCATCTGGCGGTGCATCTGGGCGACTACATTTATGAATATCGCGATGGCGCATATCCCACCCAGGAACAGATCGTCGGCAACCGTCATGTCGATCCTGCGACGGAGATCGTCAGCCTGAACGACTATCATCGCCGTTACGCCATCTATCGCGCAGACCCGGACCTGCAGCGTCTGCACCAAAGTCTGCCCATGATTACCATCTGGGACGATCACGAATTCGCCAATGATGCATGGACCGACGGCGCGGAAAATCACGATCCGGCCACCGAGGGCGACTGGGATGCAAGAAAGGCGGTCGCAAAGGCCGCATATCGTCACTGGATGCCCGTTTCCGACGAACCTTATGCGACCTATCGCATCGGCGACCTCGCCACAATGTTCCGCCTCGACACCAGAATCGAAGGTCGCGACGAGCAGATCGACGTCGCCCGCATCGCGGCGGAGGCCGGCAGTTTCGAGGCGGCGCTGAAACGCATGACAGAACGCGACTGGGCGGACCCGGAGCGGACGCTTTTGGGGGCCAAGCAGGAGGCATGGCTGGCGGAAGCGATGGCTGCTTCCCGCGCCGACGGCATCAGGTGGCAGGTCCTCGCACAGCAGGTGGTCATGGGGTCGGCCTATACGCCACCTGCCGTCACGGAATGGATCGACCCCGCCGCGCCCCCCTTCGTTCAGGAACGGCTGAAAGGTGCGCTTGGCATGGCCAGCGTCGGCATCCCGTCGAACCTAGACGCATGGGGCGGCTATCCCGCGGCGCGCGCGCGCCTGCTGGCAAGTGCGCAGGCGGCGGATGCGAATTTGGTGGTCCTTGCCGGGGACAGCCATAATAGCTGGGCTTTCGACCTGGCGAAGGACAATGCGCCGGCGGGCGTTGAGTTCGGCGTCTCCTCCGTCACATCCCCCGGGTACGAGGCATATTTTACCCGGACGGACCCCAAATTGATGGCGGAGGCGCTGGTCGGATCCAGCCCGGAGATGAAATGGGGGGACATGTCGCGCCGTGGCTATGCCGTGGTCACGCTGACGGGGGAGGAGGCAAGTTGCGACTGGACCTATGTCGACACGGTCAAAAGCCGCAATTCGGCTGCCAGTGTTGGCAAGCGGCTGTCGGTACGCGCCGGGGAGAACCGCCTGCGCGTATGACGGCCCACACCGCCGCGAAATGATGGCACCATTTCGCGGCTGCGACGTTCTCGGCCGGTAAATCCATGTAGTTGGCGACCGATCCGTCGCCCGGTAGGCCGCAGCGATGTCATTATCAGATCATTCCGAAAAGCTGGACCACGCACCAGCTTTGGCAGCATTCATCCGAGATGAGGGTTTCCCCTGCGTCGGCGCGAAAAGCGCGCTGGCCAAGGCCAATATCGATATATTGAATGCCCGCGACATACGCTCGGCGTGGGACGATCTGGTCATCCTTCGTCGCCTGCACGAATTCGCTGCTCGCTATGTGCGGGAAGGCGAATTGTTCACCAGCTTTGCGGTCATTTTCGATGGCCCGCTCGATCTGGACGAGCTGGCATTCGAAACCGCCCTCTGGGATCGTGTGCAGTCCCTGCACGACAAGGACGAGTGGAAGGGAAAAAGCTGGGACGAGTCGGTCGACAGCAATCCCGGTGCTTCGGATTTCAGCCTCAGCCTCGGTGGAGAGGCCTTTTTCATCGTCGGCCTGCATCCGAACGCCAGCCGTGCCGCGCGACGGTTTTCGCGGCCCACGCTGATTTTCAATCTGCACGACCAGTTCGAGCGGCTGCGCGCCGACGGTCGGTACGAGAAGCTGCGAGAGACGATCCTGGCGCGGGACCTTGCCGCCAACGGCTCCATCAATCCCATGCTAGCCCGGCACGGCAGCGTTTCGGAGGCGCGGCAATATAGCGGCCGCGCAGTCGGCGAGGATTGGGTCTGTCCCTTTCAACCACACCGGCTAAAGGCCATGGCATGACCGAGCCTACCCGTATCCCGCCGCGGTCGGGCACCGCGTTCATCCTGAAGCGCGGCGAATTGCTGACCATTATCGATCCCGAGGGCGAGCAGGTCGCCGATCTTGCCAGTTTCAGCCTGGAAGATCCGAACGAAGCGATCTCCAATGGTCGCACGATCGACTATGCATCGAAACTCTATTTCACGACCGGCGACGAGATATATTCGAACCGCAGCAATGTGATGTGGACAATCATGCACGACGATGTGGGCACGCATGATTTTCTGCTGACGCCCTGTTCGGCGGAAATGTTTCGGAAATTATATGGCGAGGAGGAGCCGCACCGCGGCTGTTTGGGAAATCTTGCCGCCGCTCTTGCCCCGCACGGCGTCAGCCCGGACGCTATTCCCGTAGCCTTCAACGTTTTCATGAACGTGCCCGTCGACGGCAAGACGGGACAGATCAGCGTCGATCCGCCAAAGTCGAAGCCCGGCGACCGCTTCACTCTGCGGGCGGAGATGGACCTGATCATCGGCCTGACCGCCTGTTCGGCCGGACAGTCGAACAATTTCCGCTACAAACCCATCGATTATCTGATCCACTCATGATTGAGGTTCTGGAATGGTACGGTGCCATCGCCGGAGCGATCGCGGCGTTCATGATTTCCCTGAACCCGGGTACCCGCAAGGTCGGGTGGGCATTCGTAATTTTCGTAACGTCCTCCATTGCTCTGATCGCGTGGGGTTTCCTTAGCGACAAGGGCATAGGCATCGGCGTTCAGAACTGCGTGCTGCTGATCATCAACCTGATCGGCGTATGGCGCCATCTGGGGCCGGGGAAGCCGCCGGAGCCAGCAGCGGAGGGCTGAAGCGCCCTACTCTGCTTCGCCCGGAACTGTGAACAGGCAATCGAAAGCAGCAGCAATATCCGCGGAAATCTCCTCATGAGGCTGATCCGTGGCCAAGCCGATCCAGAGCAGCCCGTCCGACATTGCCGACAGGGCCTTTGCGGTTTGCAGGGGGGGCATCTTCAACTTAATTTCCCCTCTCTCCTCCATTTTGGTCAGATGCTGCACCAGCATTGCCAACGACGTTTCCATCAGCGGCTTTACCAGTTCATGGAACGCGCCGGGCCGTGTAGCCCCAGTAAGTAATTGCAGCTTCGCACGCGCCACCGTTCCAACGCTAAAGCCCATCTGATCGTCCAGGCAGCTGATGTCGTCCCGCCATTCGGTCCAGCTTTTTGGCAGCATACCTTCTGTCATGGCGGCAAATTGCAGCGCCTCCGTGACGATTTCGTCCTTTCCGCCAAAATGCTTGTAGAGTGCCCCGGCGCTTAATTGCGCCTCCTTGCAGATCGCGGAAATGGAGGTTCGCTCCAGCCCGACATTGCTGATGCAGTGTATTGCGGCGCGAAGTATGCGTTCGCGCTGAGCATTCATATGGGCTGCGTCCCGCTTCGGCATCTTATTTTCCTGATCGAACTGGGTTTTCATCGCCTCATATAAACAAAGTTGACAGTTTGGCAAAAAAAGCGGACGATCATTCTCTATTATTTGAATCAGTGCCCCTGCGCGGCATCGGAGATTGTGGAATGGCTATGACCGGAAACTTCAACAAGGGAGCGGGGCGCGCCTCGATGGCAGTTTTGGGCAAACCAAGGCGTAACTGGGCGCTTATCGGCATGACCATCGCGCTCGCTCTGCTTGCAGTTTCGATGCTCAGCGGTTTCCCGGGCAAGGCTTTCTGGCAGGATCCCGTTGAGGCCCCCTCGACGACCGCCGTCGCGCCGCTGCCCCCGGCAGACGATGAAGCTCAGCAGGAGCTGCCGCAAGACAGCGACACGCTAACGGCTGACGATGTAGAGGCTTGGCTGGACGGCATGTTTCCTGCCGCACTGGAACAAGGGAAGGTCGCCGGCGCCGTGATCTCGGTCGTCAAGGACGGCGAGGTGCTGCTGTCCAAGGGCTATGGCTATGCAGACATGGAAACAGAGGCGCCGATGACGGGTGACCGGACGCTCGTTCGTCCGGGCTCGACGTCAAAGCTGTTCACCTGGATCGCGGTCATGCAGCAGGTCGAACAAGGCAGGATCGATCTGGACGCCGACATCAACACCTATCTGGATTTCGAAATCCCGGAGCGGTTCGACCGTCCCGTGACCATGAACGACCTGATGACGCATACTGGCGGGTTCGAAGAGGGCCTGAAGGATGCCATCGTCGACAAGCCGGAGGACTATCAAACGCTCGACGTGTTCCTGAAGGAGCATTTGCGGCCAATGATCTTTGCGCCCGGAAAGGTGCCAGCCTATTCGAATTACGGCACCGCCATCGCAGGATATATTGTTCAGCGCGTATCAGGTGAACCGTTCGACGATTATGTCGATCGCCATATCTTCACGCCTCTGAACATGAACCGCTCAACATTCGTACAGCCCCTGCCCGCAGACATTGATGCAGAAATGTCGAAGGGTTACATGTCTTCCGACGGCCCGGCCAAGCCGTTCGAGCTGATCAGTTTCGGCCCGGCCGGCAGCCTGACGTCGACGGCAGACGACATGGCAAATTTCATGATCGCACTGCTGCAATATGGCCAGTTTCAGGATTCACAAATCCTGCAGCCGCAGACGATGCGGCGCATGTACACGCCGAATCGCCCGATGGGAGAGGGCTTTACCGACATGGCACACGGCTTCTTCCGTGCCACGCAAAATGGCCGCACGATCCTGGGGCACGGCGGCGACACCATTGTCTTTCACACCGACATGAACATCGTTCCCGAAGAGAATGTCGGCCTGTTCGTCAGCTTCAACAGCCGCGGCCAGGGCGACGCGGTCTATGGCATTCGGCAGCGGCTGTTCAGCAGCTTCATGGACCGCTACTTCCCCGCACCGGACGAAGCGGCGGACCTGCCAGCCATCGCAACCGCGCGGCAACACGGACAGGAAGTTGCCGGACGTTACGAAACGTCCCGGCGAGTAGAATCAGGTTTCATGAGCCTGTTCTATGTCCTGATCGGACAGTCGGATATCATCCTGAATCCGGATGATACGATCAGCATGGCATCTTCTCCCGATACGAAATATCGGGAGGTCGAGCCCTATTTGTGGCGAGAGGTCGGCGGCACCGCAATGTTGAAGATGGAGGTCGTCGACGGCGTCAAGACGATCGTCAGCAGCGACAATCCCGCGGGGGTGCTGCAACCGGTCCCGGCGCACCGCAATTCAAACCTGAACCTGTTCATATTCGCTGTTTCGGTACTGATACTGATCGGCGGCGTAGTGGCGTGGATCATCGCAGAGGGGGCGCGTCGAACCTATCGCCAGCCGCCCAGCCTGACCGGGCGGCCACTGCTGATCCGCAGGCTGGTCCGGATCGCGACGGTTCTGGATCTCGTTTATCTCGGGGCGTGGTTCGCCGTGATACAGCCAATCCTGGGCAATAACGTAGCCTTCTATACGGCGGCGCTGGACCCTGTGATCCGCGCCTTGCAGATTGCCATGATCATCCCGATTTTTGGCGCAGTCGTCGGCGTCTGGAATGCAGTTCTATCCATACGTTCCGGTCGCAGCTGGATTATCAAGCTGGGCAGCATCCTGATCGCAGCAGCCCTGCTGGGAATATTGTGGATCGCCCATATTGGCGGCCTGATGAGCCTTACACTCAACTATTGACGATCCTGCCGGGTTCGCCCTCAACAGGGCGGACCCGGCCTATTTTCCTTAGATGCTAGGCTCAGGCAGTGCTGGCGTCAGCGAGAGCTGTCCTTCGATACCAACCGATCTGCGCGGATCGTTTCGCCGCAACAAATAGGTCAATTTCCGGGCCTGTCACTGGCATTACTACGCTCGCCTATGGATTGCGTTTGCGCTCGATCAGGCGCCGTCGTGGTTGCCTGTAAGTCTGCGGTGCTTTGGAAGGTACCCGCTCAGATCACGGCAAGCTGCCGATTGCTGAGCGTTCCGCCATATTGCCGTTGCAGGCGCACCTTGCGCTCCAGATCGTCGACAATGGCGCCTGAAAAATCGACGCCGCTTAGATCCTCGATAAAGTTGATGCCGCCGGGCGTGTCGACGTTCAATTCCATCATCTTGTCGCCCGCAATATCGAGCCCTGTCAGGTACATGCCGTCGTCTATCAACTTAGGGCCGATGATCTCTGCGATGCGCAGGGCGGTCTCGTCGGGCGTGACCATTTCCACGCTGCCGCCGGCGGAAATATTGCTGCGATGGTCGTCGGTCTCGCTGAACCTGTGCAGGCAAGCGTAGGTGCCGTCGACTTTCAGTGGCCTGCCGTTCAGCGTGATCATCCGCAGATCGCCATCTTTTGCGGCGGGCAGATATTCCTGCACGATCGCATAGCCGTCGCGAATGACTGCCTCGACGATCTGATTCAGGTTTTCCCGGTTTTTCTTGTTGATCAGGAACACGCCCTGCCCGCCCGAGCCCTGCAGCGGCTTGATGACACCCTTCCCCGAATGAGCGTCCAGGAAGCGGGCAATTTCCGCCGGCTCCCGCGTGATGGTGGTTGCCGCACGAACCGCCTCCGGAAAGCCCTGGAAATAGGTCTTGTTGACTGCGTCGGTCAGGTGCTTCGGATCGTTCAGCACGATTGTGTCATTCAGCGATGCAAGCTGTGCAAATAGCAGGCTGGACGATGGCGCCCAGCTACGCGGAATAAGCTCTTCCGCCGGATCGCTGCGCAGCATCAGGATATCATATTCCGCCAGGCGGATGCGCGTACGCTCCATTTCCGGATCCTGCAGATGCGCCAGATAGGTCTTGTCGTCGTCGAACTCGGCAACCTTGCTGACGGTCGCCATCGCGCAAATTCCATCCTGCCAATCATAGATAAAATCGCCCAGGCCGATCAGCGCTACCTCATGGCCCCGCGCCACTGCTTTCCGCGCCAGGCGGATGGTCGTGAAGTCATCCTTCTCAGTGGCAACCTCGTTTACGACGAAGGCGATCTTGATAGTGGTTTCCGGCATTATTCGGGGCTTTCCTGGTACAGCGATGCGAGAGGCACGGTTCGGACACGTTGCAGCCTTTGCAGCGCGGCCTGATCCTCCAGATAGGAAGGGATGATTTCCGGCGCGTGCAAAATGCCGTCTTCGATCAGTTTTTCCAAGCTGTGCAATTGCTTGAGTGCAAACTTGCCAAGGAAAAGAATCTCCAGATCGCCATCGTGGCTAAGATAGGCGAGCAGTTCGGCCAGCCCCTTCAAATAGAGGGCATCCTTTGTCAGTCCACCGCCGCGCTTTGCCCGCACGGCAGTATCAAATGCCGCGTCGGCGCTCAGGCCGCATTCGTCCACCAGACAGGCGTAGATTTCCGCGCCTTGTGCCTCCTGCACAGCCATGTGCGCGGCGACGACGCGTGCGGCTAGCGTACGCAGACGACCGGCAGGTAGATAGCCGGCCAAGTACTCGCCCAGAACCGCAAGCCCCTCCTGAAGCACGTCATAGTCAGCCAGTCCCCCAGCCAATGTGTGCAGGGGTTGCCTATCGCCGTTGTGACGAGTGACGACGTGTGTCCCGATCTCGTGCTGGATCAGCGGGTTCACCCGGCTTCCAGGCGCGCGGTAGTCGAAGGCAACATGAAAATTCCCCGCCGACACGTACATGGACGTGCCCGGCGTCGGGTCCACGATTACGTCACATGTAAAATCGGGATAATGCTTGCGATAGCGATCAACCGCAGCGCGCGCGGCTTCGCAAACGCCCTCCGCATCCACGTCGCATTCGTCCGGCGGCAGGATCGGCACCGTGGCCAGCAATTCACGGGCGGTTTCCAGCAATTGTTCGCTGACATGACCGAAAAGATCCACGCTTGCCACGATGAATCCATCGCGCCCGCGCATGCGCACGAGTTCGATCTGCCGGTCCAGTTCGCGTTGTTTTTCAAGAAGCAGCGCTTCGATCAGCGGGTTTTCGATTTCGCGCACAGGTAGTGCGAAAAGCTCCTTTCGCATTCCCGGCGCATCATCGGTCAGCCCTTCGCCGAAGTGACTGTCGGGCATGTCACGAAACCCAGATGCCTGGAAACCCTCCCAGATATGATCGATATTGGTGGGGGTCAGGCGCGTCAGCCAATCAATTTTGCGATCCATTTGCGCAAGTTCGCGATCGACGGAAATCGCAGCATCGCAAAGGCCGGACGGTCTGTCATCCTGTCGCTTATCGGTCGCCGTCACCGTCATGGAGCACTCATCCCGGCGAGGCAGTCGCGCGCTTCCGACACTCCTGCAAGAAAGCCGTCGCGTAAATCCTGCATGGCAAGAATGTCGGCGGTCCGGCCCCATTCATCCATAAATATCTTCTTGTATTCCAGTGTAATGACACATGCCGCATCGCCATAGGTCGCGTGCAGCCATTCGGGAAAATTGCCGCCGTCTTCCCAGCGGACATTGACCCGAACATCGGGTGTCTCGCCGCGCACCGCACGCGATCGCAGGCCCGCCGCAAACCTGTCGAGAAGTGGGCCGTAAAGTTCCTTGTTGAGGGTGGTAGCGCCTAGATCGATGTCGGGGCTGCCACTTTGCGCGATAGGCGGGGCATCCGGCCCGTCGCGGCGATGATTATAACTGTGAACATCCAGAACGAGGATACGGCCATGCTCGGCGATCATTGCCTCGACGCGTTCTGCCATCAGGCCATAAAACTGCCTGTGCAGAGCCAGCGATTGGTCTGTCTCCGCCTGCGGCAGGTCGGGATCCCAGATCTTCAGACCCCAAGTATCCTCGGGATCGACCGTTACCGCCTTTTCCGCCGGGCGATTGAGGTCGAATTCGAAACGTGACCTGTTGCCACGAAAGATGGTGTCACCCGCCGGAAGAAAATAATCCGTCAACGGATCTTCTTCCCGCAGGCGCTCCTCCTCCTCGATCTCAAGCCAAGGCAGCAGGGAATCTCGGATAGTATGGCCGGCGTGAATGGCCGTCACTATTACAGGACCCGGTTGAACGATCAGATCCCAGGGCGGGGTCTGGTGTGTTTTTTCATCTTTGGTTTCTGCCTGGTCCATAACTGCCGTGCAGGAACCGGCTTTTGTCGTCGTTAAGTGCATGCCCGGCCAACGCATGCCCAGCGGCACCGTTCCTGCCAGCAGAAAAGGCTTCCCTGCAACCCGCACCAATTATTGGTCGGCACCCATTTCCGCGGCGGGAACGATGCCGTCGGCCAGCAGTGAATGCAGCGCCTGAATATGGCCGCCATCGCGCTGCGCATCTGCAGAGGACGTCATCACGACGGTCAACGCCAGATCGGGCACGATATAGAGCATCTGGCCGCCATATCCCCAGCCGAAGCGCAGCGGATGCCCCCCCGCCTCCGACAGAAACCAGCCATAGCCATAGGCATTGCCGCTCCACGGTGACCGGGTACGAGGAGTCCAGCTTTCCTCTATCCATTCGGCCGGAACGACCTGCTGCCCGTCTATAAGCCCGCCCTGCCGGTACATTTCCGCGAAGCGGGCGAGGCCGCGCGGCGACATCAGCATGTTGTTGCCGCCCAGGTAAATTCCCTGCGGGTCCTGCGTCCATCGGGGGATGTCGATGCCAAGCGGGACGGCGAGCCATTCCTGCGCAAGTTCATGCGTGCTGCGACCGCTCGCCTCGGTCAACATCGCGGAAAGAAGATGCGAGCTGCCGGTGGAATACAGCATCTGTCCGCCCGGTTCGTCGACGAATGGCCGCGCAAGAGCATCGCGTACCCAGTTCGAACTAGTCACCCACGCGCCATAATTTGGGCCGGATGTACGCTCCAACCCCGCCTGCATGGAAAGGAGGTGGCCGACCGTAACCTCCTGCAAAAACGCATCGCCGTCCCGCGGTGCCTGATCCCGCAACACACTCAAAATTGGCTGGTCGGTGCCGGAAAGGACGCCCTTCGCGATGGCGATGCCCGTAAGGGCCGACAGAACCGACTTCGACGCCGACTTGATGTTAATCGGCTGATCGAGGGGCGGACCGTCGTGAAAACGGCGTTCCGCCAGCGTCTCGCCATCGCGCATAATAATGAGGGAGCGAAGCCGTGGCAGCTCTTCGGCTGCGTCCAACGTGCGGGCGAGGAGTGCCGGATCGAGCCCACGCGTGGCCTGCTTTTCAGTCGCCGCGGCGACCTCTGCTACGTTTGTGGCCGGGGGCGCTGTCTGTGGGGTCTGTGCGTCGCATGCCGACGCGAGCAGCGCAGCGAACAGACTGAACGGCGCACCGCACCGAGAGAATAGGCTGGAAATCGGACGCCTCCAACAGGTTGTAACCGCCTGACAGCGACCGACGGCCTCCTTCGTTCCTGAACATTTGCGCGGTGCGACGATCGAGAAGGGGGGGAGCACCTTAGAAATTCAAGAGGACACGCAAATTGGCGCTTTACATATGAGAACAATTCGCAATAGCATTAGTTGGACGGAGAGAGCTATGAGCGAAGCGACACCCCTATTCGAAGCGATCCTGATCAGAATGTTCAGGGTCTGGCATGCGGCGCGGGATGCGGAACAGCCGCTCTTGCCGTCCATTCTGGCGCGCGCCGGTGAGCTGGGTCTGGAGCCGGTTGCGGGTGTCGCCTGCGCCAGCCTGTTCGACCTGGTCGAGGCGAGCCTCGGGCGGCAATTGGTGCCTGAATGCTGCTGCAGTCGAATGCTGTCACCGGATGAATTGGCGCTTGTCGGCCTCGTCCGCTGTGCATTGCGGGCCGGCAATGTCCATACCACGACTGAAGCGCCACACGGTCTGTCGGGGGCGGTACGATGGGCAGCGCTGGCGGTACGACGGGAGCTTGGTGCGGCGGCGAAAATCGACGACGCACCGGCGTCTGGCCCTCCCCGGCAGTGCCCGTTTTCCGATGCCCGCGGCTATGACGGGAATGCCCATGCCGCTTGACCTCGATACCCTGAAGAGCACGCCGGACATCCGGGAGGTCGCCCCTGTTCATGCCGGCCTGGTCTGTGCGCTACGCTATAATCACATGGCCCGGCGCATGGGTCGCTACTCACACGACGTCCTGGCGCAACATCTGGGCAGCGAATGTGCCGTGCGCAGCTTCCATGTCTTTCTGGACGAGGCGGGCCGCGCATGGCCCGAGCCGATTGCGCTTAATCCCCCATGCCAACCGCTGTTCAGCTATGACGAGATGCTGCTGGTCGATATTGCGACCGCCGCTGGGCGGGACGATCGCGACAGCTTCGACAATTTCGTTTGTGACATGATCGGCGAGGCGGGGCGCACTTTCCTATGGACGGCAGCCCGGCGCTTGATGAAGTCGCTGTTTCCCGCCCGCGACTGACCGGCCCCTAGATCATCGGCCGTTCAAAGGCACCAAAGCTGTGGCATAGCCGGGTGTTGACCAGCCAGTCCGGACTTTCAGGGTCGAACCAGCGGTCGATATGCGCCCAGTGATAGGGATGGGTCATGTAGGGGCCCAGCAGATCCTCCACACGGTCATATTCCTGTTCCCAGACATGGGTCCAGCCAAGTTCGCCCGATGCCTCGATAACCGGGCTGTAGCGCCAGTTGCGGATTGCCGGGATATATTTGGGCATCAGAACCATCTCTTCGTCGAACCTGCTGCGCTGCGCCGGCGGAACGGGGCGATCAGCACACAGTAGCAGTGCGCGATAAATACAGGGGCCGTCTTGTTCCACGCCTGCACCGCCCTGCCCTTTGCCGGGGCGATAGAAGGCCGTGTCCGCGCGGACGCAATCGGGACCGTCGATCAGGGCGTCGAGATTTGGCCGCAACGTGCGGTACGCCGCTTCGTCATCCAGAAAGAAACGGGCAATCAGATCCCCGCCATTGAAACTGCCTTCCATGGTGGGCGCGACCGCAGCACCCAGACCGGCGACGCGGCGCTCGATCTCCTCGCAGGCGCCCTCCCTGACGTGGAGAAGTGCAATCAGATTATACATCGCTAAGAGCCTCCACGTCGCGGTCCGCGCTTGCGAAAAATCGCTGACGCTCGACGATCAGGTCGCCCACCGATTGCCAGAAGTCCTTCACCGAAGGATCGTAGCGCGATTGGGAGGCCATTCCCCACCATGCGCCGACACTATCGACGGTCCAGGTGATGAGCAGACGATTGCTCTGTTCGTCCAGCCACATGGGCGGCGACACGAGAACACGCTCCAATTTCATGCCGCGTTCCACGGCCGACGGCATATATTCGGTGCGATAGCGTTCCAGCAGCGCCCTGCCCTCGCCGGGCACGCCAAGCATTTCGTCAACGACATAGATCGCCTGGTCCATCATCACTCCCCCGATGCGCTGGTGGCCGGATGCGAAGTCGGCGGCGGCTCTCGGCGCGGCATCTGACTCTTGCCATCCAGACTCATGACCTGAAGGTCGTGATGCCAGGGGAAATGCATGGAAAAGGCGACCAGCCCGGTTCGTTCGGCGGCGGGCATGTGGGACATGGCCAACACGGTCTCCGCCAGATATTCGACGTCCTCAGTGGGATAATTTTCGGGGATCAGCGCATCGGCGCCGGGCGTTCGGATCGCTGTCGAAGGACCCACCGCATTGACCGCGATTCCATGGTCCACCATTTCAGCCGCCAAGCCCTGCGTAAAACGGTGCAGCGCCGCTTTTACCGACGCATAGACGGTATCGCCGCCGGCCCGCGCATAATCCGCATAGGGGCGAACCGGCGGCAGGGCCGTGATCGATCCGACATTTACGATCCAGCCTGCGCGCCCCTGCTTCATGTGCGGTATGGCTGCCCTCGCCAACGCAAAGGGCGCGCGCAGATAATGATCGAGAGTTCGATCGAAAGTGTCGAAGCTCATATCCTCGACCCGGGCATAATCGGCGAAGCCCGCATTATTGACGAGGACATCGAGCCTGCCCGCCGCCGCAACCGCCCGTTCAACCAGAGTGTCTCGTTCGCTCGGCTTTTCCAGATCGGCGGCAAGAGGAATCGCTGTGCCGCCAGCCTCCTCAATCAAGGCGACGGTCTCGGCAAGCGTGCCGGCGACGTCCTGTCGCTCGCCAAAACGCACCCCGCCGGTCGGCTTTTGATAGGAGCGCGCCGTGACGACGACGGTCGCGCCGGCGGAGGCCAGCCGCTGCGCGATAGCACGGCCTATGCCGCGACTGCTGCCAGTTACCAGCGCGACGCGACCATCGATGCGTACACCATTGCCCAAGTTGCAATCTCCCCGATCATTATTAATGAGCGTTTACTTACTAAGTGAGGCAGAGCGAAATATCTGTCAACGAGTAGATGGAGATATGAATGAAGGCGATGGTTTTGCGCGCGTTTGGCGGTCCCGAAGTGCTGGAGCTGGCCAATATTGAGCGACCGCTAGCGAAGCCGGGCAATGTCGTCGTCGAGGTCGCCTATGCCGCCGTAAATCCCGCCGACTGGAAAAGCCGCGAAGGCTGGTTATCGCAATATTTCGACTATCGTTTTCCCTTCGTGGTGGGGTTCGACGCTGCAGGAATTGTCGCCGAGGTCGGGGAGGGCGTCGAGGGACTGGCAGTAGGAGACCGGGTCGTCACCGCTTCGAACCAGGGCATGGGCGAACGCGGGTCCTATGCCGAATTCGTCCACGCCGCAGCAGAGCGGACGGTGCGTTTGCCTGACCACGTCTCGCTTGCTGAGGCGGCAACGCTCCCCACAGCCGGAATGACGGCGTGGGAAGCGGTATGCGATGTAGGAAAGACGACCGCAGGCTCACGCATCGTCATCAATGGCGGTGCGGGCGGCACCGGCGGCTTTGCCATCCAGATCGCGCGCGAAGCAGGCGCGCACATCGCCACCACCTGCAGTACGGGCAACTTCGATTATGTAAGATCCCTGGGTGCCGAACGCCCCATCGAGTATCGCGACGAAGATGTCATCGCAGCGATCCGTGACTGGTCACCCGATGGTGTCGACGTCGTCGTCGATACGGTCGGCCAGGGCACCTTCGTCAACATATTGCCTATTATGAAACGGGGCGGGATCATCGCACCGATCGGTACGCTGATCACCGACGAGGAGGGGATCGACCCTGCAGCGGCAGAGGCTGCAGGCGTCAGCGTCGTTCCCACCATCTCCAACTTCGCCAATCAGCCCCGCCAGTTGCGCCTGCTGGTCGAGGCACTGGCCGGGGGGAGTATCCGCGCGCCCGAAACCACCATTTTACCGCTGGCGGAGGCCGCCGAGGCCCACAGGCGCGTGCAGGCGGGCCATGTGCGGGGCAAGCTGCTGCTCGCCGTGAACCCGGCGCTGGCCGGATAAGGTGATGCATCGCGTATCGCGCGGCGGCGGCGCCTGATCCATGGCTGGTGTGCGCATGAAAAAAAGCGCCCGGCGGGAGCTGATCCTCGCCGCGGCACGGCGCCTGTTCGCCATGCATGGCTATAATTCGACCACAACGCAGCAGATCGCGCGCGCGGCGGGAATATCGGAGGGGCTGCTGTACCAGCATTTCACGTCGAAGCTGGCGCTGTACCGGGCGGTGCTGAAGACCCTTATTCGAGAGCAGAATGCAATCTACAACAGGGTTGGCCTGCCGGAACCCAGCGCCGCCGGCCTGATCGCCATGGTCGATCGATATCTTCGGGACTGTCTGGCATCGGAATCGTCGGGCGCGCTACAGGAGACGCGGCTGCGACTTGCCAGCATGGCCGGGGAAGGCAGCTATGCCGCCCTGATATACCGCCGCGCTCAGCGACTCGCCCGCGAGTCAGTTGCCGATGCACTTCACGCTGCGCGCAATACGCAGGATTTGCGCGACCACGCACCCAGTGCGGAAAATGCGGTTATGTTCCTGGAACATGTCGGCACGATGATAACCGGCGTCTGCTCCTTGCCAGGGACCAGACAGCCCTATGCAAAGGAACCAGCGGACCTCTTGAGTGAGGCGCTATGGTATTGCTGCCGCGGAATGGGGCTGCGGGACGGGGCGATCGAGCAATATCTTCAAAACAGAGGCTCGACCGCCCGCTAACCGCTAGAAATCGATGGAAGCAGAGGCCTTGAACGTGCGGGGAGCGCCCTGCAGCAGGTCTGGCCGGAACGTGTCGAAAGCCGAAGCCCAATAGCGCTTGTTCGCGACATTATCGACGTTGAAGCGCAGTGTCAGCGGCCGGTCACCCACGACAGCGACATAGCGTGCGCCGATGTCGAACCGCGTCCAATCGTCCAGGAACAGTGTATTGGTGATATTGGCGGGCTGCTCACCCGTATGGACGACCCGCCCGGTCAGCGTCAGTTGTGGCGCGAAGGGCATATCCCATTCGACATTGGCATTTAGCAAATATTCGGGGACGCCGACCGCCTGATTGCCTTCGTTCGCACCACCTTGAGTATTGCGCAATTTGGCGTCGATGACAGACCCGCCAGCGATCAGCCGCAGTCCTTCGCTCAGTTCGCCTGCAACGCTCAGTTCGATGCCGCGATTACGCTGCACACCGAAGGGCCCGAATTCCAGCAGACCCGGTTGGTCCGTATCCTCCCGCAGGATGGCCGTCTCCCGGTCGATCTGGAACAGCGCCAGACTGGCGCTGATTGTACCGAACGCCAGCTTTCCGCCGATCTCGTATTGTTCGGACGTATAGGGCGACAGGAATTCGCCGCCATTGCTGACCTGCAGCGGATCGCCGCCCGACGGATTGGCGCCCGTCAGCGGCGCGAGCTGACCCTGTACGAGGGCCTCGATCCGATTGGCGTAGAGAGAAAGCCCGTCCACCGGCTTTACGACCAGACCGAAAACGGGTGTCAGATCATGCTCGTCATATTCGGTATCGAGTTCGGTGGTGAAGGCCGAGTAGGATTTTATGTTGATCTCCTGCAGGCGAACGCCCGCAGTGAAAAGAACCCGGTCATTCAGAAATCCAACCGTGTCGGAAAGAAAGGCGCTGGCCAGACGCGTCCGCGACACCGGAAACGGGTCGTCAAGATCGCCGCCAGCAAAGCTGATGCTGTCCGGCTGCGCGACGACCACCGGATCGTAAATATTGTTCAGATCCGGCGACACGGAATAAAATTCATACGCATTTCGATTGACCAGCCAGTTCATCGAACCGCCCAGATTGATCTGATGGCTGATTCCGCCGGTCTGAACCTTTGCGCGAATACCTGCGAGTGCCGCCTCATTATTGTCGGTGCGCGGGATGTAGGAGCCGCTGACCGTCGCGTCGCCCGTCGCAGGATCGGTCAGCGTCAGCGTGCTGTAGAATCCCTTTTCCGAACCATCACGCGCACCAAGCGAGGCGTAGGCCATCACATCCTCAGTCAAATCGTATTCGACGCGCAATTGGCCGAAAATGTCGCGCAGATTGGTATATTGCCAGGGTTGGCCGTAATTCTCTTCCGCATCCGGCACATCGGGAACAACGCCCGACACCGTCAGCTTTGGCCGCAGCCGCTGCACACGCACCCTTTGCCAGGCAAGGTCCAGCGATACGCGAAGCGGACCGGAATCATAATCGACCGCGCCACCAAGAACATAGGTGCTGCGAAATTCGTCATCTATCGCGACATCGCCGCGACGGGCCGCGCCGTTCAGGCGGATCCCCCATTCTCCCCCCGCGCCATAGCGGCGCCCGACATCAAAGCTGCCGCCCAGATGTTCGGACGAGGTATAGCCAATCGTCGCGCGGCTGACGTCCACATCGCCTGCACGCTTGGGAATCAAATTGACGCTGCCGCCAATGCCAGAGCCGCCCGGCGCCGCCCCGTTCAGGAAGGCACTGGCGCCGTTCAGCACCTGCACGGACTCATAGAGCTCCGGCGCTACAAGTTGGCGGGGCAACACCCCATACAGGCCGTCAAAGCCCAGATCGTCGCCGGCAAGCGAGAAGCCGCGAATGACAAACTGCTCTGCCGCATTGCCAAAGCCATAGCTGGTGCGGATCGTCGGGTCGTTTTCCAGCACCTGACCCAAGGTCTGCGGCTGCTGGTTTAGGATCAGCGCCGAATTATAGCTTCTGATACTGAACGGCACATTCTCTGCCGGCTGGTCGCCCAGCACACCGACGCTGCCCCCCTGCCGAACGCCTGTCTGATTGCTGCGCTGTGCGGTGACGATTATCTCCTCGTCACTGGATGCCGCCTCCTGTGCGGCAACAGAGGTTGCTATGGCGATAGAGGAGGCGCCGGCGGCGATCGCAAACAGTCTCAGCGTGGGTACGTAGGTCAATTGTCGGGCCTTTTCAGGTGTGGTGTGGAATTTATCAGGATCGGCGGGAGCGCATGGCCCATGCCACCGCGGCAACCGGCGCGGCGAGGGAGAGCCAGGACAGGGCATCCCGTCCGCCATCGCCCGTCAGTGCACTGACCAGTCCGACGATGCCCAGCACGCCAATCGCAAGCGGCCAGGCAAAGACCTTGCGAAGCGGCAGGCGCGGCTTCTGCGGCTGGAATATGCGATGCGGCACGGTCATTCGGCGGCCACTGCCATTTGTTCGATACGGCGAAGATGCGCCTTGGAGCTGACAGACCCCCTCGCCAGCCATAAATAAAGGCCGCTGCCCAGAACGATCATCGTGAATATGGTCAGGACTGCCCAAAGGATCTTGAGAGGCAGTCCGCCATAATCGCCGAAATGCAACGGACGGGACAGCGATAGCACCTGATAATACCAGGGCATGGCGCGCGCGTCGGTGAACGCCCCCGTCTCTGCATCGATCAGCGCGGGGGTCAGCAGCCACTCCGTAAGCGGCGTGTTCCCCTGAAAGAACACCGCATAATGGTGTTTCGAGCTGAATGCGCCGCTGGGAAAGGCGATGAATTGTGGATTATTGCCGGGTATCGCCGCCCGCGCGCGCGACATTGCGACATCCAGAGAGCTATAAAGAGACGGATCAAGCGCCTCTCGGCCAGCATATTCGCGTGTCATGTCGGTCAGCTCGTTCATCTGCCACAGCTGGTTGATCGGCGTGGAAAGCGCATTGATCACCCCGGTAACACCGACCACGCTCATCCACGCCAGCGCGACGATGCCCAGCAGATTGTGATAGTCCAGCCACTTCACGCGCGAACTGCGCGACACACGCAGGGTGCCGAATTCCAGCTTTCGCATGAACGGCGCATATAGCACGACGCCCGAAACGATGGCGGCGGTGAACAGCGCGCCCATCAGCCCCAGAAACAACATACCCGGCAATCCCAGGAACATATCCGTATGCAATTGCAGCAGGAAATGCATTACCCCGCCCTCGCCTTCCGCCTCCACGCCGATCTGTCGGCCGGTTGACCGGTCAAAGGACTGGATCGTCATGTCAACGGCCGGGGAATCAGGACGCGGCGCCGTGGTGATTGTCATGGACGGCTGATCATTGTCGAATGCCATGTAGACAGGCACCTCACCCGGCCGGTTGGCAAGCGCACGGCCCAGCATCTCGTCCAGAGACAACAACCCGTCCGCCGTTCCGGACGACCCGACACCGGGCATGCCGAACGCAGGCGGCGTCCCCGTCAGTTCGTCAATCTCTCCATGAAAAATCAGCGGCAGGCCGGTAATGCACAGCATCAGGAGGAACGCCGTGCAGATCAGGCTGGTCCACTTGTGAACCAGATACCACCCGCGAATCGCGCCCCTCGTCAAATGCCCACACCCTGTTGCGAAAGATTATCATTAGCGCCCTAAAGGCGTCTGTCACGATACGCAAGAGAAGATGCACGAAGGGATGAATGAGCCAGCTGCCCTACGCAGCGCACAGATAGTAGAAGAATTGCTGGAACAGAGCGGCGTGGGGGTGGGGGGCGGACGGTCTTGTTGCTCCCTCCGGAGGGGCACCTGCGCACATGATTTGAATCGAAGGCCCGCTCCATTGGAGCGGGCCATCAGCCGCATGGCAAATTACGTCGCGAAACAGGCGTTTCTATTGCTTATCCCCGGGCGCTCGATATCCCGCCTGCTGGGGCATCCATTTGGTCAGCCTTTCACAGGCTTCCGCGGCCAGTTCAGTCGTTACGGCATAGCTGAACCGTATGAAGCGGCGTCCATGTTCCGGATCGAAATCCAGTCCCGGGGCGGTGGCGATTCCCGTTTCCGCCAGCAACTTCTTACAGAACGCCAAACTGTCGTCGGTCATGTGGGCGATCGATGCATAGACATAAAATGCCCCATCAGAGGGCGCGATGTCGGTGATACCAAGTTGCTCAAGCGTCTCGATAAGCAGGGTGCGGTTACGGCGATAGACCTCCACTCTCTTGTCCAACTCGTCGGTGCAGTCGAACGCTGCCAATGCGGCATGCTGGCTGAGGGCGGGGGGGGTCAAAAGGAGGTTGCCGGCGCGCGCGCGGGCGGCCGCGACGAATTTCTGCGGACATATCAGCCAACCGAGGCGCCATCCGGGCATTCCATAATATTTTGAGAAGCTGTTGACGATGAACGCGTCGCGGTCGTGCGTCAGCATCGACTGCGTTTCGATCTCATAGCTCAGGCGATGATAGATTTCGTCTGAGATGATTTGAACATTTCTTTCCCGGCACGCCGCCGCGATGTCGGCGAGTTCCGCCGGAGGAATGATAGTTCCGGTTGGATTGGCGGGGCTGGCGACGATCAGCCCGTCGGGCGCGTCGGCGGCGTCGCGGATATGGCGGGCGTTGATCTGAAACCGGTCCTCTGCAACGCAGGCAATTTCAACGGGGTTCATGTGGAGCGCTCGCAACGAGTTGCGATAGGCCACATATCCCGGGCGTGCCGTCATCACCCGGCTTCCGACGTCAAACGCGCTGAGAAGCGCCAGCACCAACGCCGGCGACGCTCCGCATGTAAGCAGGACCTGCTGCGGTTGCACATCGACGTCATATTCATCCTGATAATGTTTCGCGATCCGCTGGCGCAGCGGCATGCTTTCCCAATATCCCATGTCGCCGCCGCCCATCGCGCCGCGTGCAGCCTCGATCGCGCCCGCCGGCGCGCCTTCGGAAGGCTGACCGAATTCCATGTGAATCACGGATGCACCTTGTGCGCGCAATTCATGGGCAAGCTGGCTCACCTCTATGGCGCGGAAGGGATCAA
The DNA here is from genome assembly GCF_054740865.1 of Pacificimonas sp. ICDLI1SI03. Lineage (NCBI taxonomy): Bacteria > Pseudomonadati > Pseudomonadota > Alphaproteobacteria > Sphingomonadales > Sphingosinicellaceae > Pacificimonas > Pacificimonas sp. ICDLI1SI03. The sequence goes on along the minus strand of NZ_JBSQAU010000001.1, from coordinate 52,371 downwards.
TACCCTTTGTGTCGCTACTGATGTTCATGGTCACATGTCCAAGTTTGATGGGCCGCAGGCCGCTCGCCCATTTACTGGCGCTGCCCGACCCCGATGGGTGAGATGATTGGTCCGCCCCCAGTTGGAAAGCGGCGCAGCGGGCGCTGCGGTCAAGATCTTTGCTGCCCTTATCCTTTAGGCCAGCCGTAAGGCTAGCCCGCCGATGCAGCAGAACGCCCTCAGGTCAGATTGCGTCGCTGGGCCTCGATAGCGACCTCCGCGCGCGAGGAAACGTCCAGCTTGCGGTAGATCGATTTCAGATGGTCCCGCACCGTATGTGCGCTGATCTGAAGCTGTTCTGCAACTTCACGAGCACGAAGGCCCCGTCCCACCAATGACAGAACTTCACGTTCGCGGCCGGTGAGCGGGTCCTCGGCGGGATCGTGGACAGGGCGAAAGCGAGCGAGCATCATCCTGGCGATGGCGGGCGACAGCGAAGGCTCCCCCGCCATGAGGCGTTCGATGCGAAAATGCAGCATGTCGGGTTCGGCATCTTTGATGAGATACCCGTCGGCCCCCGCTGCCAGCGTTGCCTCGACGCTGGCTGCTACGCGCGAAGTTTGGCATCATGGTCCATTACGGGAAAAAAACGACGGTGGAGCCTTCCGCCTCACTCGTCAAGATTGGTAAGCCTTGGTGCGCGCTCCTTCGAAGAAGAGATCGTTACTCGACCGCCAATCAACCTAATGCTTGTCCATCCCCTGAACGCGGGATGGTCCCCCCAGGCGCATCTTCCTAACCCCCGAGCCGGTGATCCAGTCTCCGATCAGGAAGGATGTTCTCGCTTGTTCAATAAGTCATTTTTGCTGTCGGCCGGATGTGTTCTGGCCGCTACAAGCGCCGCGCAGGCGGAAGTCGATAATCTGGTCAGTCAGGCGCTGGACCTTCATTCCAAACAGCAAGCAGACGCAGCATATCAGCTGCTGGAGCCTGCGCTGGAGCAACGGAGCACGGACCCGGATTATAATTACATCCTGGGCCTCGCGGCCGCGGATTCCGGGCATGTGGCAGAGGCAATCATGGCCTTTCAACGTGTCCTGGCGACCAACCCGAACCATGCGCAGGCCCGTGCGGAGCTGGCCCGCACCTATGCCATGGCGGGCGACATAGACACGGCGCGTGAACAGTTCGACACCGTGGTGAACGACCCCAGCCTGCCCGATCCGGTGCGTCAGCGTTTCGACAGGATCGTGCGCAACTATGACCGGCAAATCGCGGGCGGCGGCAGCTCGGTCAGCGGCTTTGTCGACGCAGCAGGCGGATATGACAGTAATATCAACGGTGCCACCGATGCCGACACCATTGTCATTCCGCTGTTCGCTGCCTTCGGACCCGGTGCGCTGGGCGCCGCAGCGCGAGAACAGGACAAGGCTTTTTACGAAGTTCTGGCTGGCGTGTCCGGTGTCACGGCGGTTTCACGCCAGACACGGCTATTTGCCTCCCTGCTCGGCAATTGGCGCGACAATATCGACAGCAGTGCATTCGATCAGTCAGCAATCACCGGCACGGGTGGCGTGGGGCATACTCTCGCCAATCGCGACGTGATTTCCTTTTCGCTTCAGGGTCAGCAATTCTGGCTGGGTCAGGACAGTTTCCGGCAGAGCTACGGCGCAATCGGGCAGTACACCACCCGGCTGAAAAGCGGCGAGGCATTGAGTGTGTCGGCGGAAGCCTTCCGGTTGAATTTCGACAATGATCCCCTGCGCGACGCGAATCGCTACGGTCTGGGCGTTTCATATGCGGCGCGCACGACGATCGTATCGCTGACCGGCGGTCATGAAGAGACGCGACGCGGCGCCGGCGATCACCTCTCCTTCGACTATCTTCGCCTGAATTTCGGCATTGAGCAGCCGGTGGGCACCAACGTGTCCGTTATTACGGGCGTCGGTGGACAAGTGCGCCGGCACGATGCTGCGGACCCCCTGTTCCTCGGAAAACGCAAGGATGAGCAGGTCGACCTGTCCGCAGGACTGAAGTTCCGCATAGCAGAAAATATCTATGCGCGCCCGCGCGTTACCTACACCCGCAACTGGAGCAATTTGGCGCTCTACGACTATGAGCGCGCGACCGTCAGCGTCGGCGTCCGGCACGAATTCTGATTTGGAGAGACCTGATGTTCAACAAGGCAATACTGCTCACCACGGCTTCGCTCCTTACCTTCGCCCAACCGGCAGAGGCGGCACGCTACGTATTCGGGCAATCGGGCCCGGTGCCTGAAAATGCATGGCAAACGCGCGAAACGGGCGTCACCCAGATACGATTTGACGATGGCGCAATCGTCAGTCTGGTGGGAAAATCGCGCTTCCTGCTTACCGGCGCCGAGGTCACGATCTCCGAAGGCGCCGTAACCGTCATGTCGCGTGGCGAAAATCCCATCACGCTTCGTTTCGAAGGGAACGGCGCTGCCACCGTCCAGGGGGCTGCGAGCCTGATCGTTCAGGGCGATGGGGTGCGGGGTCATGTCCTGCAAGGGGCGATGACTGTGGCCGCAAACGGTAGCGAGCAAAGCTTTGACCTCGGTTCGGCATGGAGCATGGCCGCCAATGGTACGGCATCGCGCGTATACGCCAATCCGGCGCAGCCCGCCCCGACCGCAACCGTTGCTTCGCTGAAGCGAGAGGGCATCAAGGCTGCCGCGGAAAATGGTCTGCCCGTAACGCTGGGCTTCGCGTTGAACGCAATTGGCGCTGCGGGCGACGTCCAGCAGGCAGCACGCGCGATAGATGCCCGCGCATTCAACACGGCCCTGGGTTCCCTGCCGTCGGGCGATGTGGAGCGATTGCTGGCCTATTCGAACCGCCTGGTGGCCGCGCTCGCCACGGCGCGGACCGGCGATACCGCGTCGCTGTCATCCCCCCTGATAAATGCCTATCTTCGTTTTCTGGCAAATGACGGTGCGGCAGCGGAATTCCAGAATTCCTACAATGCCATACTAACTCAGTACCTCCAATTACTGGCCGCCGGCGGATCTCCTTCCAGCTTTGCAGGCGCCGATCTGGCCTCGGTAAACGCTTATCTGCAGTATCTGCAGAATAGCGGTATGTTGGAACAGATCACGGGCATTCAGCCCGCTCTCGTGACGGCATATCTTGATTACCTCGCCGGCGGCGGAAACCCCGCCGGCTTCTATTACGGCGAGGGCATCGATTCAGAACTGCTCAGCCAATATGCAGATATCATCTCGGCATATCTAACCTACCTTGTACAAGGCGGGGACATCGCAGCTTATGACGGCGCCACCTCCGCCCAGATCGCTGCCTATCTTTCCGCGCTAGAAAGCTCGGGACTGCTAGACAGTTTGTTCGCCACCCAGGCATCCGCCCTGCGGGCCTATCTTGCCTTTCTGGACGACGGCGGTGTCCCCAGCGAATTCTCCGGCTTTGATGGGCTGAACCCCGGACTTTCCGATGCCCTCGCTCAGCAATATGCGTCGGCCCTGGAGGCCTTCATCGCATATATTCAGGACGGCGGACTACCCAGCGAATATGGAGCGCTTTCACAGCAATTATTGCTCAGCTACCTCCAGGCGCTCAGCGATGCAGGCCTGCTGGACCAACTCGCCGGCGATCAGGCGGATTTTCTTGGCCGCTATCTCGCCTTCCTGAACGATGGCGGCGACATCGACGCATTTCCCGATCTTCCTGCAGGACCGAGCAGTGCGGAGCAGCTGGCGATCGTCGACGGTTTCCTCGCTCATATCAAGGCCAATGGCCTGCCGAGCGGCTACACTGCTGCGGATTTTGAAGCTTTGCGTAGCTATTTCGACAATAGCGTCAGCCTGGCCCTCCAACAGGCTGGGCGGACCGAGGATAGCACCCTTCTCAATACATATTTCAACTATGTGCGGTTCAGTAATGCAGATGCCGACGCCTTCCCAGGCCTGCCTGCGCTAGGGGGCACAGTGGCCATCTACGCCACCGCGCAATCGCTGAACCGCCCGCTGGACGCCAGCACCGGTGCTGTCAGCACGGGTGGTTATAACGGTCCGCTCGTCCTGGATGCGGAGGGCGCGCCGGTCTACATCTCTAACGATGTGCTGGTCCGTGGTCCTGTCGTTGCGGAGCGGATCGAAGGTACGCATACGGTCTCCACCCGCGTCTATGGCGATCGCTTCACGCAGAACGGCCAGGGCTTCGCCCTCGGGGAGGATCAGGGGCTGCATTTCACAACCGCAGCGCCGGTCACGAACGTGCCGGCAGATGCGACGATCAATTACGTCCTCGACAGCGCCACCAACCCGACCTTCAACGACGGCTCCTCCGCACCGGGTACGTTCAGTGCGGACATCGCCGTAAAATATTCCGGGTCACAGGCACGAATGGCCGCAGAGGGAAGCGTCGTCATGCCGGGCGACACGACCTATACCTTTGCAACGCCAGGTGGCATCGAAGGTCTAGAAAGCCTCACCGGCTCATTCTCTGTCTCTCCCGACTGGTACCCACTTCAGCAGAATGCCGACCTGACCGGTACAGGCAAAGCCTGCGTGTCTGGCGCATCGGGATGCCAGCTTTATCTGGGCGCCACCCCGGCTGGCGACGGAGCCAACGCGCTCGTGCTGGCCTATGGCTCGCGTAATGGCGGCGATGGCAGCATCGGGTTCACCGGCTCGGCAGGCTTTGTGGCGGATACGGGTGGCGACAATGGCGGAAATAATGGCAGCGCTGGCCAAGTCTACGCATTGAACGCGACCTCATACCAGGCGGCAATCTATTCACGCAACGGATTTCGGTTCGCCGACGTGACGTCTTATACCGGATCAAGCGAACTGGCGGATGATGGTGCCATTGCGACGGTAACGCGCGCTGGCTCAGCCGTCTTCGATCGCGGCACAATGTCCCTCGTCGACCAACTGGGGGATGAGGACATTCTGCTAAGTCGTTACGGGGCTGGCACGTACTCCTCTTACGGTTCGCAAAACACCGTAGACGGCACGTATCACGACCTGGTCACAGTGGCGAAAATAGCTCCTGTTCTGCCAGTAAGCGGCACGGCCACCTACACACTGACAGGCGGCTTCGCCCCGCAGACGACCACCGGGCTGACCGACACCAGCTTCGATCTCAGCCTCGCACTTTCCTTCGGCTACACGCCGCGTATCGCCGCAGAAGGTGTACTCGGCCTCGATACGACTTACACCTTTTCAACTCCCGGCGGGCTGGCCGCCGTTGCCACGGACGGCGTGCCCATGACGGGCTCAGGATATTTAATCTTTGCGCCATTCACATCCGGCACAGGTGATTTCTGTGCATCTGGCGCATCATGCAACGTCCGCCTTAATGCCCTGTTTTCTGAGGATTTCAGTAAGAGTGCGGGGTCATTCCGTACTCTTGGTTCGCCGGATGTAGCCACCGGCATATACCGGCTGGAGACAGACGACCTAGCCAATCTGTCGTTCGACGGCGGGGCGGGCGTTACATCCGGCACGCTGAACGCTCCTTTCGCCCATGCTTCTTTCCTGCCGCTGACGGTAGATGGCGGCGGCAGTAATATTGTGCGTCGTATAAGCTCCATTGCTGCCGTCTATGGCGGAACCTTTGATAGCCGGGGCCTGGTGTCGCTCGCGAACGACACCTCCATTCCGAATGCGAATGGGCTTGTCTATATTGACCGCGGCACGTTGCAGACGGCGGACCTTGCCGGTGATGAGGACTGGCAGGTTGGCCGTTATACTGGCGGCCTTCTCGAAGGGCGGGGCACCATCTATGGTGCGGACAACGGCTTCAGCTATGCGCTGATTGGGCCGCTGACCAATATGCCGGACAGCGGTACGATTACCTATGCGCTGAAGGGTGCCACAAAGCCGGTATATTCCAATGAAGGAACGGCACCGGGCACTTTCGCCGGCGCGATGGCGGTGAAATTCGGGTCCACGCCACGCGTGGGCGTGGATGCGACCGTCACAATGCCCGATGCGACGTACAGTTTCCAAACACAGGGCGGCACGGCCAATCCCGTCGGGGGTCTCAACCTGACCAATAGAGAAAATGAGGATCGCCCACAGTTGTATTTCGCTGGCGATCTGCCGGTAACGGTGAGTGCGGATGGTGTGACCTGCTCTATCGGCAGTTCCTGCGATGCCAGCATTACGGGCAATGTCGGCGGTGCCGATGGCCGCTGGGCATCGCTGGGCTATATAGTCTTTGCAGATACTGCGGGCGGCATCCCCGCCCTTTCAGGCAGCGCGGTTTTCGAAGGCGGTGCCCTGGTGCCCGAGGCTCCGCCGCTAGAGGGGACTGCGGTGGCAAACCAGATTACCGCCTACGCATCCTCCATCATCGGCATCGACCGGCGTCAACCAACCACGGTCACCTATGAAGATGTGTCAGGCGCCCCGATCGGCTACAGCTTCTCCCAACCCGATGAAGAACCGACCATCGGCTCGGCTACGCTGAATGAAGCAGGCGGCGTTGCGGGGATCATCGGATGGGGACGCTGGGCCGGCGGCACAACGGGCGGCAACTATTACCAGCTCGGCACGGCGGATCTGCCGGTCAACGGCGGCTGGCATGTCGTTTCCGGCGAACCGGCCCGCAATCTGCCCACGTCCGGTTCCGCCACCTATGCCCTGATCGGGGCAACGGACCCGACGATCCGCGATGGTTCCCTCGCTCCCGGCAGCGTAACGGGCTCGGCAGCAGTCGCGTTTGGCGCAACCCCGCGCGTTGGCGTGGATCTGAGCGTCACTATCGGCGGGTCAACCTATGGCATCTCCACCGCCGGTGGTTCCGCAAATCCGGCAGGCGGGATGGAGGTCGGGACCAGCGGCAATGCTAATATGACGTTCCAGGATTATAATCTGACGGCCACCGGCACCGGACCTGTGTGCGGTGGAAGCGGCAATTGCGGCGCGATCTTCACCGGCTTCCTGGCGGGCGATGGTGCAAGCCATATCGGCATGTCCTACACCTTTGGGAATTCCGGCTTTGACACCCAGGTCGATGGCGGGGTGGTGTTCGGCAAAAACTAGGACTTCGGGTAACAGCGGCGTTCAGGTCCGGTCATGGTGCGCCACGGCGACTGAGCGCCGCTGCGATTGGTGCAGGCGAGGCTTCCCTCAGCAATAGCTGAATTGATTCAATTGGCTTTTTTCCAATAGCGGTCTTGCGCCGTCTTTAAATTCGATTAGCCACTAGCCGGACGGAGCGCCCACGCAGCAACAAGCGCAGCGATCTGCCGTTTTGCGCGCCGATGCTGATCCATGGGGGACCGGCAAAGGAGACAGAATGAACCCGGCTTTTGCAATTTTGACCGCAGCATTGCTGACAGGGGCGTCGGCAGTCCAGGCGAGCATTCAGGAACCGAACCAGAATAGTGCGATTGGCGCACCTGATTCCACGAGCGCAGATGGACGTTTACGGGCTCTCTACGAAGCGGACTGGCGGTGGCAGCTGCAGGAATTTGACCGCATCGAAGAGGCCGATGGCAGCACGTCGCCGGGCGCTTCCCTGCCCTCCGCGACGCCGGCGGCGCAGGCGCGCCGTACCGAGCATGCAAGACGAATGCTGAGGGCCCTCGACACCATTCCGGCGCAGCAACTGTCGCAAAGCGAACAAACAAACGCTGCTGTTTTCCGTACCTTGCAGGAAGAGGCGATCGGCGATGCGAAGTTCCGCGAATGGGAGATGCCGTTCGACAGTGACAGCTCTTTCTGGAGTTACCTGAACGCCCGCACCGGCTTCGACACTGCCGAAGAATATGAACGCTATATTTCCCGCATGCGCGACATTCCGCGTTATTTTGACGAGCAGATCGCCAATATGCGCGCCGGCCTGCAGCGAGGTTTCAGCGTTCCGCGTGTGACATTGGAGGGGCGCGACGCGTCGGTGGAACCCTATACCGCCACCACTGCAGAGGAGAATCCGTTCTGGGCAGCCTTCGCGGACATGCCGGCACGTATTTCGGTAACAGAGCAGGAGCGCCTGCGCGAAGAGGCGCGTACCGCGATCCGGGAAGCCGTGGCGCCGTCATATGCACAGCTTCTGCGTTTCCTGCGGCAGGAGTATCTGCCCAATACGCGCACCGATCTGGCCGCCGAGAAGATGCCGGAGGGGCCATCCTATTACCAGCAGCAGATCCGCCAGTACACGACGCTGGACCTGACCGCAGAGGAGATCCACGCGACCGGCCTGAAAGAAGTCTCGCGCATCGAGGCGGAGATGCGGGCGATCATGGACGAGGTAGGGTTTGAGGGGACGTTGAAGGAGTTCAATGCGTCCCTACGCACAGATCCCCGCTTCATCGCCGATACGCCCGATGAGTTGATGGGGGTTTCTGCATACACAGCCAAACGTGTCGACGGAAAGATCGCGGACTATTTCGGCTTTCTGCCGCGATTTCGCTTCACGATCCGTCCCGTACCCGACGCCATTGCGCCGTTTTACACAGCCGGTCGCGGCGGGCTGGAAGCCTGCCTGATGAATACGCACGACCTGTCATCGCGCCCGCTTTATAATATCCCCGCGCTGACGCTGCATGAATGCTCGCCCGGCCATAGTTTTCAGGCGGCCTTCGCACTGGAGCAGAAGGAGGCGCCGAAATTCCGCCGTCAGACCTATTTTTCCGGCTTTGGAGAAGGGTGGGGCCTCTACACGGAATATTTAGGGCGGGAGATGGGCATTTACCGCACCCCCTATGAACGTTTCGGTCAGCTATCCTACGAAATGTGGCGCGCCGCGCGCCTCGTGATCGATACCGGTGTCCACCATTATGACTGGGACCGCCAGCAGGCCGTGGACTATCTGGCGGACAGGACCGCCCTTTCACAGCACGAAGTCGAAACCGAGGTCGACCGCTACATAAGCTGGCCCGGTCAGGCGCTGGCCTACAAGCTGGGTGAAATGACGATACGAAAAGTGCGCGCCCGGGCGGAACAAGCGCTCGGAACGCAGTTCGACATCCGTAAATTTCATGATGTTATCCTGTCGCTCGGTTCAGTTCCCCTGCCCGTGCTCGAAACGCGCATCGACCAGTTCATAGAAGATGGCGGCGAGGACCTGTCGGGCGTGGAATATGAATAATTTCAGTCATTCGTGAATGGTGCGCCCCAGCTTCGTATGAAATTCAACGCTCCGACATGCTGTTGAACGGAGTTATCAATGCGATCCGCTCTCAGTACCGACCGGCATTTATTTCCCGTCGCGTGCGTCATTTTCACCTGAGCTGCCGCCAAGAAATAATAACCGCCCCCCGTGCCAGTTAAGACGCTCTCAGCACCCCGGCGATACCAAATTATAAAATATGCTTTCGAATATATATTTTATGCTTATAGTAACATTCGGAGACAAGGGACACGAGAGCGAGGGGGAGGTTCATGCATCCTTTTAAGCTATTGGGAACAGTGCTTTGCCTGCTGGGGGCCCAGTTGATGCCGGGCTCGGCCGCGGCGCAAGACACCTGGGTGCCGGACAGTACCTATAATCCCGATGTCCCGACGATACAGGACGTGCTCGGCTTCGAACCTCCCGAACGATTTGCGAGCTTCTACGAGACCGAGAAGTTGCTTCATCGGTGGGCCGAAACGTCTGATCGCGCCAAGCTGATCACCTATGGCGAGGATTACGAGGGCAAGAAACTCTACATGCTGATCGTCAGCAGCCCGGAAAACCTGGCGGCTTTGGACACTCATGTGGGAAACCTCGACAAGCTGGCCGATCCGCGCACTCTGGGTAGCGGCGAGCTTGAGGCCATCGTAGAAAATACGCCGGCAACAGTCATGATCTCGACCATCGATACCAGCGAGGCCTCTTCTGTCGAGGCCATGCAAATTGCCGCCTATCAATTACTCGCCGGCAATGATGCACGAACCCTGCGGATTCTCGACAATGTGCTGACCTACATCATTCCCGTCGAAAACCCATCGCCGCGGGACCGTTATGTCTCCTGGTACAATACTGTCCGCAGCCGCATTCCGAAATCCGATCCGAACGCGGCCGAACACAACCCGCCCTGGGGTGTCGGCAACGATTCCAACCATTATCAGCTCGACCCAAATCGCGACATGGTTCCGCTGCAAATGCGCGAAGGCCGGGCCAAGGTGGAACTGATCAGAAAGTGGCGGCCGGAACTCGCGCTGGACATCCACGAAATGGGCGCTGAATCAACGTTCTTTTTCCCGCCATATCCCGAACCCTATAACACCAACCTGCCCAATGACACGCTGAAGAAGTGGTGGGAAATCTACGCGCAGGACATGCGTAAACAGTTCGACGAGCGCGGTTGGCAATATTTTTCAGGCGAGTCCTTTGGTTCGCCTTTTCTCGGCATGCATACCCTCTACACCCAGTATCATGGCATGATCGGGATACTTTTCGAGCAGGCGGCTGGCAGTGGTGGCCTCGTTCTGGAGCGGAAAGATGGCTCCCTGTTAACGCTGCGCGACCGCATACAGCATCACGTCACGGGCATCATGTCCTACCTCGACACAACCGTGGCGAAGCGACCCGAATTGCATCGGGACTTTCACGAGTTTTTCAGGTCGTCAATGAACGGCGTGCCCAACGTTGAACATAAGGCCTACGCCTTTCCGCCCGACGACGATCCAAACAAAATGTCTCAGTTCATCCAAAGTCTGCTCGCCCACGGCATAGAGGTGCAGCGGACGACGGAAGCGTTCTCGGCTCCAAGAGCAAAGGGATATTATACCGAAAATACGGAACGCCGCGATTTTCCAGCGGGCACGTATCTGGTTTCTTTGCAGCAGCCGCTCAGCCGATTGGCGAACGCCGTGCTGGAGAAGGAGCCATATCACTCCATCCCGGTCTTCTACGACATCTCCGTCTGGGCGCTTCCCTATCAGTACGGGATCGACGGATACTGGATGAACGACGTGCCCCGCGTGCCGACGGAGCCCGTTGCCGAGCCGTTGCAACTGCGGGGGGAAATAGCTGGCGGCAGGGCGGGCTTTGCATATGTATGGCCCTATCGCGGCGCACTTGATGCAGCAGCGGCGTATCGCCTCGCCGAAAGCGGCGTCAGCCTTTATCTGCAGCCAGGGCCGGCCGTGCTGGACGGCACCTCCTACGATACCGCCTTCGTTGCCCCGGTGGCCGACAATGACGAATCTTTCCATGATCTTGTAAAGGCCGTCGTGGAAGAGATTCCTGTGCAGATCACAGCTGTTTCGACCGGGTATTCGCCAGAGAGTTCGGACCTCGGATCGGGCCGCGTGCAGCCTGTTGGCAAACCTGCGGTCGCGGTGCTGACCCGCGACGGCACGGATACGTCGGCGTGGGGCAGCTTTTATTTCTTCTTCGACGAAATGTACCGTCTGCCTTTCACGCCAATCACTGCCCAGCAACTCTCGGAGGCCGACCTCAGCCGGTACAATACCATCATCATCCCGGATGGCGGACAAAGCGTTCGTCGCGGGGAAATCCGTGGCAAACCCTACGAATGGTATTTCCGAGAGGAAGGCACCCAGCACCTGAAGGACTGGGTAGCGCGCGGGGGCACGCTGATCACCGTCAAGGGCGGCACCGCCTTTGCATCGGGGGAGGGCGGCCAGTTGACGAGCACGAATTCGCTGGGTCTGACGAAAGAGACGCCCGGCGCAATCGTGCGGGTCGAGGCCCGGAACCAATCGCCGCTGACCGCTGGTTATCCGTCCAGCTTCCACGTCCTTTCCAGAAACACGCGGCTGTTCTCTGCCGGCGACGCTGGCCGTTCGGTCCTTTCATATGTGGACGCGGGCGCGATGAATGTTGCGGGATATCTGCTGGACGAGGACGAGGCCAAGCTCGCCGGGACCGATTTCCTGATGACCGAAACGATAGGCAAAGGGCGGGTCATCATGTTCGCCGAGGATCCGAATTTGCGTAACCAGTGGACGCATTTGCATCAGCTGATCTTCAACGCCATCTTATTTGGGCCGTTGGTGCGATGATAACATCCAAGCGATGCGATAGAAAACACAGGGAGGAAAAGGGCCATCGCTTGAAACCAAGACGAACGGACGAGTTACGCGGCTGACCTTCCCGAACGACTTGTCTCGCTTTGTCATGCCGTCTTAGGCCAGGCCTTGGGCGGTCAAAATTGCCGGAATTCTAACTTAACCCCACCACTAGCGGTCAGGCCTAGCTTTCCGTCATCGTCACCAGCGCGTCATGGATCCTGGCCAGTTCGAAATCGAACGCGCGATCCGCATTGTCTTGTTCGGATGACATGCGCTGGATGTCCTGCACGATCTCTCTCATCGGTGCGTCGATGGCCGCGATCTCGTCGCTGGAAATCTGCTGTTGCTCGTCGCGAACGCGCAATTCGTTATGGATCATGCCCATGATCGAATTCCACAACCAAGACAGTGAACGCGCCAATTCGTCTCCTTGAAACCCTAGTTCGGTCAACGCGGTCGCAAGGGGCGCCGAACGGTTCATCCACGCGATCGAACCGTGCCCGCCCTCCCAAACCAGCATATCGATCAGCTGGGGGCGTTTCTGGAAATGGCTGCGGACCAGCCGAGCCCATGCCATTACGCGCTCGACGGGCGGTTCGGCCTCCAGTGCAGTAATATCAAGGCCGGCAAGCATCCGGTCGGTCAGCGCCTGCAGCAGCGCGTCCTTATTGTCGAAATAGGTATAGATCGCCATCGGCGTCATGCCTACCGCGCGTGCCACCCCGGCCAGGGAAACGGGCACGCCCGGCTGCTGCTCGGTCAACGCGATTGCAGTCTCAAGAATGTGATCGTGCGATATGCTGCGCGGCCGGCCGCGCTTCGACTTCTTAATCACCTTGCTCATTTCGGGGCGTTGCCAATATGCCTCTTGACTGTCATCGCTCGCGCTTACGCGCTTCCGCCCCGAGAACCAAGTCGGCTGCGCCTCATCCGCCGTGGGCCATGTTGATGCGTCTAAGACTGCGCTGAGATTAGCCCGCCCGCCCGGGCATCCCCATGACAACACGGTCTTTCACTTACTTAATTTGAGAAGTGTTCTGTACGTATTTCGTCGCTTGACGGTATTCCAAAATGCCTTAGAGAAATTCACTGGCAGACGAAAACCTTCGCGATCGAGACGAGGGTAACGTTTCAGGGGGAGTGACAGCCAACATCCGGCCAATGTGCCGGATCGCAAAAAATCCGTTTTCCTTCGCAAAACCCTGCTCGATCCGCGCCCACTGTGGAGCGTGCGACGGGAATTGCGAGCTCACTCACGGATATTGGGGAGGATCAATATGCGTAACAGGGCAGTGACGACCTTGATGACAACCACCGCCGCGTTCGCGGCGGTGCCAGCACTGGCGCAGACTACGGGTGATGTGGCGCCCGATGCCGGACCGGCCGGCCTAACGGAGATCGTCGTGACTGCGCAGCGCGTCGAGCAGAATCTGCAGGACGTGCCGGTCGCGGTGACGGCGATCGGCGAGGAAGAGATCGGGGACAAGCGCGTGACCAGCGGCGCCGATATTGCCGGCCTTGTCCCGAACCTGAATTTCACTCAGGCGGGGGTTCCCTCAAACCCCACCATACAGATCCGCGGCATTTCCTCGGGCACCAGCAACAACGCTGTGGATCCCAAGGTCGGCGTCTATGTCGATGGCGTCTATGTCGGCCGCACCGTCGGCGCGCTGTTCGACCTGGCCGATATTCAGCGAATCGAAGTGCTACGCGGCCCACAAGGCACCCTGTTCGGTCGTAACGCCACCGGCGGTGCCCTTTCGATCACCACCGCAACACCTTCGGGTTCTCTTGGGGTCAAGGGCTCGATATCCTATGGAAACTTTGACGCCTGGCGCGGTAAGATAAGCGCCGATCTGCCGCAGTTCGGACCGTTTTCGCTTCGTGTGTCATACCTCCATGACGAAATCGGCGGCTACGTCGATAATGCGCTTGGCGGGCAGACCATTGACCTTCGTCCCCGCGCCGAAGATTTCGGCGTTCTGACCTTTGCGAATGAGTTGGGCACGCGCAACGTGGATGGCGTGCAGGTGGCACTGCGGGGTGATTTTGGCCCAGTAATCGCAGACTATAAATTCGATTATACCGATCAGAATGGGTCGCCACAGCCATCCCAGGCCTTTGGCCCCCTTCCGGAACCGGGCGGGGATCTGCTTCTCGGGATTCTATCTCTTCAGCCACCGGGCAATCGGTATAATTTTTCGCCGGACGGCGATCCGCTCAATCCGGTATTCAATGCTACGAGCAACGAGCATATCGTCGCCCAAGGGCACAGCCTGACGGTGGAGATCCCCACCGACTTCGCAACTATCAAGAATATCGCTGCCTATCGCAAATTCAGGCAGGATCCGTATATCAACGATCTGGCCTCCTCGGGCGGCCTGCTGTTCACCACCGCGCAGTTGCAGAACCTGTTGACGGGAAACATCGGCGGGGTTCTCGATCCGGCGAACGCCCCCGGACCCAATGACCAGTTCTTCACGCTCCTGACGTCGCGCGCGACGGAGCAGTGGCAGGTCTCGAACGAATTCCAGATCCAGATGCAGCGCGATTTCTTTGACATGACCTCCGGCGTCTTCCTTTTCCACGAAGATAGCCCGGCAACCGACGTTCTTGGCATCTACCAGCCCGTCGATAACGGCGTCATCGTTGACGGGTCGCAGGTCGGCTTGATTCCCGGCCTGCCCCCCGGCTCTTACGATTTTGACGGCGATGGCGTGCCTGAAACCGTTAATCCAAGTCTTGATGGCACATTTGGCAGCGGTACCACGCGTGGTGATTCCATCAATGACAGCGCTGCAATCTATACGCAGGTCACGTTTAAGCTATCGCCAAGCTTCGACGTGTCGCTCGGCGCGCGCTATACGTGGGATGACCGGGAGACCAACATCACCGAGGTCGCAGGAGCGCAAGGAACTGTGCTGGGCCTTGGCACCTACAAACAAAGCTTCGAGAAGTTCAATTATACCGCGATCGTGAACTGGGAGCCCGTGAGGGACATCCTGGCATACGCCAAGATTGCCACGGGCTATGTCGCGGGCGGCATCCTGTCGGGCATTCCCTATGATCCGGAAAGCCTGACGTCTTATGAAATCGGACTGAAATCGCAGCTGTTCGACGATCGCTTACGGTTCAACGCAGCCGCGTTCTATTCTGATTACACTGACCTACAAACGCAAAACTTCATCAACGGGCGCCAGACATTCGACAATGCTGGCGAGGCTGAAGTGAAAGGTTTCGAGATCGAAACCACTGTTGTTCCATTCTATGGCTTCGTACTGACCGGAAACATCGGCTACAACGATCTCGACTACAAGACTTTCATTCTAAATGGCGTGGATGTCGCCGATGTTGCGACAACTACGTACAACTCCAAATGGACGGGACGAGTCGAGGCCGCATATGAGAGCGACCCGTTTGCCAATGGTGCAAACTTCTTCGCACGCCTTGGTGCAAGCTATCGCGGATCCTATTTCCTGGTTTCGACGCCGATCCTGGACCTGTTGGGCGACCCGACCGGTCAGACGCTGTCGCCTCTCGAGGACAGTCGAAAGCAGCCATCCTACTGGCTGGTTGATGGACGGATCGGGGTCGGAGCGATTGATTTCGGGGGCGGTAGCGTCGCGATCTCTGCCTTTGGCAAGAATCTTACGAACGAGACCCCGATTCAATTTGGGGCGCCGACCCTTTCGCTCACCGGAACCAGCCTGCGCGGCCGTCAGTATGGGCTTGAGATCACAGCTGCGTTTTGATCGCGCGAGCGGATGACAACCGGTTAGCCCATCGTGTTCGCGTGCTCGCCAGAAGTGGTCCGTGAGGTGGAGGCGCGGCGTCGGCGCCTCGCATTATCGCGATCAAGCCCGACAAGTGGCGGTGGCCGCCAGGCATCAGCGTAACTTCCGGTTGTCACCCGCTCGACACTCAGGTATAAGTATAGGGTATAAGAAAATTGCTGCTGATCGTAGTTTCGAACTAGGGGAGAGAAGGATATGACCGACAACATCGCATCTCGTGTCAGCGAAGCCGATGTGGCTTATTTCAATCAAGGGCAGGTTCATCACGAGACCCAGAGTTCTGTCTTGATCAGCTCCTCGCCATATCTCAACGATCCGGAACTGCGCGACCTGATCGCGCAGGAAATGCTCCGCCGCAATGGTCCGGACCTGCCATCGACGGCTTATATTCCGCACGTTGTGAAATGTTTGATGAAATACGAGGATTGGCCCCGGATCTTCCAGCTTTTCGAGGAAGAAAAGCAGCGGCTGCCGGAATTCAAAGCCTGGTTGGAAGGTCGCAAGGTTTCCCTCTTCAAACCGGAGGAACTTGAGGATCCCAAAGCGGGCACGCTGAAGGAGGTGGTGCACGATTTCGTCGTCAACTCGCCCTACAATATGGACTTCTTTTACCAGGGACTAAAGATCGAGAACGACTTCGATTTTTACCAGAAAGAGCGCACCCACTCGCACGATATCGAACATATGATCACCGGTTTCGAGACAAATCACGCCGGTGAGATCGCCTTGCTCGAAGCGAATGAGGTGGCGGTCTACAATTATTTCGTTCCCGAACTCGCCGCTTTCTTCAATCGCACGGGCGCCTATCTGAAGGCAAAGACGATGATGAAGAGCGGGCTCCACTATCCTGAAAGCTACGCCATCGAAGTGAAGGCGCGGCAGGTTGGTGCGGCGCAGGGCGCGAACTGGAAGCACCCCCTATTCCTCATCCCGTTCCGCGATATGCTTGACCGCCAGCTAAGCGATATTCGCGAAGAGTTCGGAATCACGAACCCGCCGCCCCCGGGCGAGTGGGCGTATACCACTGCGCTGTCCGAGGACGAACGCCTGCCTGACAACGACGTCGCCGCTCACGCCCAGGCTGCCGAATAGGGCTCGTTTGGATTTAGGCGCTCTGGGACAAAACTGAGTTCACGGAGCGCCTACGCCGCCTTGGGCACTCCAAGGCGATCTGCGGCCGCGCCGCCAAATACAGATCGAGTGGGTGACTGCGATAGTCACGCCAAGCCACTCTCGAAAGCTATACCCGTAATAATCTGAAACCCGGTCGCCGGTCAGTCGCTCGACCAGTGAAACGCCGTTCTCCAGCCGCCGAGACCAAGTGATCTCCCTGTTAGCTTGAGGAAAAGGCCGGTAAAGCTGAGAGCCGCACCGTGTGCCGCAAATCGCTGACGCCCCTTGTCCGCCCCAAGACCGGCTGTGACGAATTACATACCAATTAGATTGGCCTCTTCACGGAAGGCATCGGATGTCCTGTTTTGGTAGCGGCGAAACAGACCAGTCTTCTCGAATCCCCTCGCCCCGACTTCAGAAAAAACCCGCCCGGCAATGACCGGGCGGGGAGAGTGTAGCGGCTATGCGCTTACAGGGAGGGGAATAGCGGAGAAGCTTTATTCAGCCGCTTCTAGAATTCTCTCATTCTCATTAGCCAGCGCCGGAACGAGATATTCTCCCGGACGCGCATCCGTCTGCTTCCCGTCGCGGAAGGTTGCTACGCCGTTAACGAGCGTGAGACGCATGGGCGCGGCCGGACGCGTAAAGCGCCATGTCGTGCCCCCCTTGCCATCGGGCATGTCCCATGCCTTTTCGATGGTCTGGTACTCGATCTCATCGAGGTCGAAGACTGCGATGTCGGCGCGCTTGCCAACTTCAAGCGTTCCGGTTTCCTGAAGATTGAAGAACCTTGCTGGTTTGCCAGTCAAATAATGGACCGCCTCTTCCATCGTCAGGTGGCCTTCCGCCACATATTTAGTGAAGGTGAGGATATTCTCGCCACCACCACACAACATCTGGAGGTGGGCGCCGGCGTCGGAAACATTGCCGAGGGCCTGCTCGCTCTTCATGAGCTCGACGGTCAATTCCTCGTCCTTCGGGAAAGGTGCCATGTGCACGGTCGACTTGACACCGTTTTCTAGAATCCAGTCGGCCATCGCATCGCTGCGGTGCTGACCGCGCTGATCAGCATATTCCTTCAGCGTTCCGCCAACCGGTCCCTTGCCGTTTTCCGAATCCAGAAGGAAAAGCTCATCCGGGTTTTTCAACGGGGAGTGATCCCAGGCCTTTGTGTCCCAGCTGTTGCGAGCACGGGCACGCCAGTCTTCGTCAGCAAGCAGAGCCCGCTTCTCGTCATCGCTATCGGCCAAAACGACTTCGTGCCAAACGTAGTCGTTCGATTGCGCGAAGATCAGCGATTTGGTCAGGCTAAGTGTGCTCGTTGGCGAAACATGGGCAAATCCGGGCCATACGTCGGCCCCGGCTTCACGCATGGAATTGAGCGTTTCCTGGCACTTAGCCAGAATAGGCTTCTGGAATCCCAGCGTCGGCACCGCGCCGGCAATCTGTATTCGGATGCCACGGCCACGCGTCAGACGTTCGAGACGCGTCATCTGATCAGGCGCGGTCATGCGCATGAAGGTATCGACGATAACCTGATATGTGGTTTGCGGATACCGCGCCATCACATCGAAAAGGGCTTCAAACTCTTCATCCTCCGCTTTCAGTGTCGGGATCGGACGATCGTCGCCGTCATGGTCGTGCAGATTGTCGGACAGGCCAAGCGCGCCTGCATCCAGTGCATCTTCCAACAATTCCGCCATGCGCTCGATTTCCTGCGCGGTCGCCGCACGTTCCCAGGCTTCAACACCCATGGCGGCGAGGCGGAGCGCAATGTGTCCGACATAAGCCGAGTAATTGAGAGGGATTTTCACCTTTGTGGTCATGGCGTTTTTGTATTCGGACCATTTTTCCCAATCCCACGGCACGTGTTCCAGGAACGGACCCATTGGAATATCCTCGAAAAACGAGAAGATTTTGATCATCTCCATCTGCGCGGCCTTCTCCTTCGAGAGCGGCGCAGCGGTAAAACCACAATTTCCCAGGATGACGGTGGTCGCACCATTGCCTGGCTGCGGATCCAATTCCGGCTGCCACCACATCGAGGCATCATAATGTGTGTGGGTTTCGATAAAGCCGGGGGTCACGTGACATCCCTTCGCATCGAAGACCTCTTCGCCGTCCCTGGCGTCTAGGGAGGGCTCGATTGCTGCAATGCGGTCGCGTTCGATACGCACGTCGGCCTTTCGCGCCGGCCCGCCGGTTCCGTCAACAACGGTGCCGTTCTTGATCAGGATAGATGTCGTCATCTCGGACTCTCCTCAGTTTGTCATCGCATCGTCGGCCTCTCGGGCTTCCCGATGAGGCACGTTCAGGGTTCAGTGATTACTCCGCTGCCTGCGCCTGCATCTCGGCGGCAAGTTCGGGCGTAAGGAACTCGCCTGGCAATGCATCCGTCTGCTTTCCGTCTCGGAAAGTCGCCACGCCGTTGACCAGCGTTAGTTTCAGGCCGCCCGCGGGGCGCGTATAGCGCCACGTGGTACCACCCTTTCCATCGGTAACATCGAAGCGCTTCTCCATGTCGTGCTGCTGGATATCTTCCAGATTAAAAACGACAATATCCGCGCGCTTGCCGATGTCGATCGTGCCCACATCGGCAAGGTGGAAGTGATCGGCGACCTTGCCGGTCATCGAGTTGATCGCTTCCTCAACTGAAATCGCTTTCAGTTCCTTCACATATTTGGTGAGATAGATCACATTTTCGCCACCGCCGCACAGCATCTGCAGATGTGCGCCGGCGTCGGTTATGTTGCCTACCGTTTTGGGATCGCGCACCATCTCCACAACCGCGTTATCATTCATTGCCATCGGCTCCATCCGGATGGATGAAGAGACGCCGTTGTTCAGCAGCCACTCGGCCATCGCGTCGGAACGATGAACGCCAAGTTCTTCGGCATATTCGGCCAGTGTACAGAACGGACCGTGTCCGCTGTCTGAACCCAGTTCGGTCAACAACAGCATATGCGGCTGGCTCATCGGAGAGTGGGCGTAGACCTTATTGTCCCACGATTCGCGTGCCCGGGCGCGCCAGTCCTCGTCGCGCAGGATTGCCGCCTTGGCTTCCTCGCCTTCGGCCAGCACGGCTTCGTGCCAGACATAGTCACCCGATTGCGCGAACAGCAGTGATTTGTAGATCGACAGCTGCGCGGTAAGCGGTACGTGACCGTAGCCAGGCCAGACGTCGATCCCGTCCTCGCGCATCGCACTGATGATGCCTTTCATCTGGTCCAGCCGATAGGTCTGATATTCAGAGGTCGGGATACCGCCGGTCAGCTGGATGCGCACATTCCGCCCTTTGAGGAGGCGATGCATGCGTTCAGCCTGTTCGTGTCCATTATCGCGCATCAAAGCGACATCGATGATGCACTGCACGGTGGAGGCCGGATAGCGTTCGAGCACATCGAATATCGCTTCGAACTCGGCATCGTCGGCCATCAGCGTAGGAATTGGACGGTCCTCGCCGTCATGGTCCAGCAGGTTGGTAGAAAGCCCGAGCGCGCCGGCATCGAGCGCATCGACCAACATCGCCTGCATCTTCTTGCGCTCTTCAGCCGTGGCCACGCGCTCCCACGCCTCCATGCCCATTGCCGCAAGGCGAATGGCGATGTGCCCGGCATAAGTCGCCTGATTGACCGGAAGCTCAATGTTCCTTTCGACCGATGCCTTGTATTCGGACCATTTGCGCCATTCCCAAGGCACGTGCTTCTGAAAAGGTTCGAGCGGGATATCTTCGAAGAATGAGAAGATCTTTGCCATCTCAAGCTGCACTTCGGGATCATCATGGATCGGTGCTGCTGTGAAGCCGCAATTGCCGGTGATGATCGTTGTCGCGCCATAAGCAGGCAGAGGGTCAAGATCGTTCTTCCACCACATTGTCGCGTCGTAATGGGTGTGCGCCTCAATAAAACCGGGCGCTACGATGGCGCCATCCGCCTGGAACACCTCTTCGCCATCCCGCGGCGAAAGATGTTCGCCGATCTCGACGATGCGGCCATCGGCAATGCGCACGTCGGATTTGTATCCCTTCGCACCGGTGCCATCAATAACAGTGCCGCCTGCAATTAGCATATTAGACATAAAATGATCCCTCCTCCCAATAGTGCCTCGCTCTGTGAAGGAATCGTCGCGATTCCCACCCCGCTCAACTTATTTTCTTATAGCTTATAGAATATAGCTGCAAGGCTCGCAAGCCTAAGCGGCGATCCGTCGCGATTGTGCACGATCACCGCCCTGAGTGCGGCGGGGAATGCGCATCTTATATGGCGCTCTCGCCAGTCGAATTCTTCGTTCGCCGCCTTCCTGCTCCTGACCAGCGCACCAGCCTTCCGACCCCGGCGGGTTCGCTACCGGTGGCTGCCACAATGACCGAAAGAATGGCGGACGACACTGTCACCGCCCCGCCGCCTCGACTTCGACTGCGCGACCGCACCGGACTCTTTCTAGGGGACCGCGCCTTCAGGAATTTCAGTGAAGCCCGAGCAGCAGGTGCGAGGCCCGCCTGTATCGGCAATCCGGGTACAGTTTACATATAGACCGGGATGGCGACGGAGTGGGCACGGATGAGTGTCCCGCCCTGCTTATTATGAAGGGGGTGGAATGCGGTCGTCCCGCACTCAAGACTTGATTGCTTGGGTTAACCGGAAGCCTACGCCCGCAATGATCATAAAAGCGAACTGGTATATCGGTAAAAAAAGTGCGACCAAATGGTTGCTGAGGCCGGGGTTTATCGCCAACCCCCAGATTAGGATCGGGGCACCGGGCACAAGTAATATAGCTTGGACAGTGAGCCAGAAAGGCGATCCTTTTGCATCTGATACCAATAATACTAGAAGCCCAGAGACTCCTGCCGGAGCAGCGGCCCAGGCAAGGATGCCAAGGCTTCCTGTCGGAATGAGCAGACTTGCCAGTATCGTGTAACCAATTGCCGCTAGCAGTGCATAAATACGAAGAGAGTTCTTCCTCGGCACCACAATGCTAATCCGACCATTTGAATTCATCGGCTCTTCGATGCCCCGAGAAATTGTATGCAATTCAGGCCGCCTGTACAACGCGCGATGAGCGCTAGTTGTCAATTCCAATACAGCTCGATTGCTTCGTCCAGCAGCCTCGCCAAGTTTTCATGCGGGAGGTTGCTGGCGGAGAGGGTGGGATTCGAACCCACGGTACCCATAAGGCACAACAGTTTTCGAGACTGCCACATTCGACCACTCTGTCACCTCTCCGCAGAAGGGCGCTGACGCGGGCGGGCCGCGCTGATCGAAGCGCGGGCATATAGGGGGGATTGCCCGCTTTGCAAAGGGAAAGGAACGCTGCGGCGACCACGGGCTTTGCAGCCGTACCTGACCCTTCCTATATTGCCAACAAGTAGCGAAAGGAGCGCAGCCATGACCGAGACGCCGAACCGCGGTGCCCCACGCACGTCCGCGCTCGACGCGATCGTACGCCAGGCCGCCTTTGGTATTGGCGATGTGGTGAAGCACCGCCTTTTCGATTTTCGGGGAATCATCTTTGATGTCGACCCGGAATTCGCCAACACCGACGAATGGTGGGAGGCGATCCCCGAAGAGGTGCGCCCGAAGAAGGACCAGCCCTATTACCATTTGCTGGCCGACAATGGACAGGATTCCTATGTCGCCTATGTCAGTCAGCAGAACCTGCTGCACGACGATAATGCCGATGATCCGATACATCCGGCCATCAGCGACATCTTCGAAAAGGCGGGTGACGGCCGCTATCGCCTGAAACCTGGGCATGCCCATTAGGAATCAGGTTGACGCGGGGGCGGCGCTTTCCTAGGTGACCCCTTCGCTAGACAGCGCGCCGTATCGAAAGGTTCGGCCTGGCGCTGTCTTTGTGCGTTTGAGACATATTCGTTTGGAAGACCCGATGTTCGCGATCGTTCGCACGGGCGGCAAGCAGTACCGCGTTGCCGCAGACCAGAAAATCATCGTCGATCGTATCGACGGCGAAGTAGGCGACAAGATCGCCCTTGATGACGTGCTGATGATGGCCGATGGCGGCGATCTGAAGGACGCGGCCAAGGAGGTTGTGCATGCCGAAATCCTGGAGCAGGCCAAGGCCAAGAAGATCAAGGTCTTCAAGAAAAAGCGGCGCCACGGTTATCGTCGCACGCAGGGCCATCGCCAGCAGCTGACGGTGTTGCAGATCACCGGCCTGGGCGGGAAAGCCCCGGCAGCGAAGAAGGCGGCGCCTGCGAAGTCCGAAGCCGCTCCCGCCGAGGAAGAGGCAAAGGCACCTGCCAAAAAGGCTGCTTCCAAGAAATCAGCCGACGAGGGCGCGCCCGCAGCCGAAAAGAAGGCCCCTGCCAAGAAGACGGCAACGAAGAAATCCGCTCCCACGAGCGACGGCGAATAAGAGAGGACCTGAACCATGGCACATAAAAAAGCAGGCGGCTCCTCCCGCAACGGACGCGACAGTCCGGGTCAACGTCTTGGTGTGAAGCGTTTTGGCGGTCAGCACGTGCTGGGCGGCAATATCCTCGTGCGTCAGCGCGGCACCAAATTCTATCCGGGCAGCAATGTCGGCATGGGCAAGGACCACACGCTGTTCGCGCTGATCGAAGGCGAAGTGAAATTCCACGAGGGTGCGCGAGCCCGAAAGTATATTTCGGTCCTGCCGATGGCAGAAGCTGCCGAATAAGCGTGGTGACCCGCCTATAGGTCACCGGAGAGGTGACCCAGGGAGCGCAAAAGGCTTCCGCGAAAAGGGAGACGGGTCACCGCCTCCCTTTTTCATTCTCCCGGGAAAGGAATTCCCGGATGTTCATGGTCACTGAAAGACTGTTCCTGCGGCCATTATGGCCCGAAGACGCAAAGACTGTGCATGAGGGGCTGGCCAATCCAGCCGTTCACCGAAATCTTGCGTCGACGCGATCCCCCTTCCCGCTTGAGGACGCCAAACAGAAAATTGCCGCTGACTGCGCCGCGTGGCCGCAGAAGATCAGCCTTGGCATTTTTCTGCGGACGGACAGCGGCCCGCATCACGTTGGTCATATCGGCTTTGGAAAACGCCCCGACAGGGATCGGGATATCGAACTGGGCTACTGGATCGCTGAGCCCTATTGGGGGCGCGGAATCGCTGTAGAGGCGGGCCGCGCCGTTCTGGAACACGCCTTCACTGCGTGGCGGCTGCCCACGCTTTCCGCTGGTCATTACACCGACAATCCCAATAGCGGTCGGGTCTTGCAAAAGCTCGGCTTCCGCAAATTGCCGATCCTGCGCCGCTATTTCAGTATACCGCGTGGGGAAGATGTAATTTGTGTGGAATATCTACTGACCCGCGATGAATGGGCAGGCGAACGTATGGCGCTCGCCGCATAGTGGCGGTGGGCGGCACCCTGGGCTAAGGCGCGGCATATGCAATTTCTCGATCAGGCAAAAATCTATTTGAAATCCGGCGCCGGCGGGCCGGGTGCTGTCTCGTTCCGGCGCGAGAAATATATTCAATATGGCGGTCCGAACGGCGGCAATGGCGGGCGCGGCGGCGATGTCGTCTTTCGCGCCGTCGAAGGGCTGAACACGCTGATCGACTTTCGTTATCGGCAGCATTGGCGCGCCGCGCGGGGGAAGGGCGGTGCCGGTTCCAACCGCACGGGCGCCGGCGCCGACGACCTGATCATTGACGTGCCCGTCGGCACGCAGGTCTTTGACGAGGATCGCGAGACGCTGCTGGCCGACATGGTGGAGGTCGGTCAGCAGATCACTGTCCTGAGGGGCGGCTTGGGCGGACGTGGCAATGCCAGTTACAAGACATCGACGAACCGCGCACCGCGCCAGTCACAGCCGGGTGAGCCGGCGGAAGAAATGTGGGTGTGGCTGCGCCTGAAGCTGCTGGCCGATGCCGGTCTGGTTGGCCTGCCCAATGCCGGCAAGTCGACATTCATGTCCGCCGTCACCAATGCCGATGCAAAAATCGGCGAATACGCCTTTACCACCACAAAGCCTCAACTGGGCGTTGTGGAGCATAAGGAGCGGTCCTTTGTCTTGGCAGACATTCCGGGGCTGATCGAAGGAGCAGCGGACGGCGTCGGCATAGGCGATCGCTTCCTGGGCCATATCGAACGTTGCCGCGTCCTTCTGCATCTGGTCGACGCGGGACAGAATGACCCTGCGGCGGCGTATCTGACAGTGCGCGATGAACTTGCCGCCTATGGCAATGGCCTTGCCGAAAAGCAGGAGATCGTCGCCCTGACGAAATGCGACACGCTGGACGCTGAACTGATTGCCGCGCAGCGTGCCGAACTGGCGGAGGTGACAGGGAATGAGATCCACACCGTGTCGGCCATATCCGGCGCTGGGATGACAAAGATTCTCGACATGCTGATGGAAAAGACATTTGCGGCACGCAAGGAGGATCCGGAGACAGTCGAGGAGGTCCAGGAATGGCGCCCCTAGCTGTACCTTTCTCCTTTCCCCTAACCAACGGAGAGATCCGGTGCCGAATCTAGAACTCCTGCCAGCACGTCTGGTCGTAAAACTGGGTTCTGCGCTGCTGGTCGACACGGCGGGCGAAGTCCGTCGGGACTGGCTGGCGACACTGATTGATGACATTGCCGATCTGCGCGCACGGGGGACGGAGGTGATCATCGTCTCCTCCGGCGCGATTGCGCTAGGGTCGCGGCGGCTGGGACTGACGGATGGCGGGCGCGGTAGCCTGGATGACGCACAGGCATCGGCCGCGGCGGGACAGATCGTTTTGTCCGGTCTTTATGCCGACCTGCTGAGCGCGCGCAAACTGACGGCGGCACAGATCCTGGTAACGCTGGACGACCTAGCGGATCGGCGCCGATATTTGAACGCCAGTGCGACCTTTGCACGGCTTTTGGCCCTGGGGGCCGTCCCCGTCGTCAATGAAAACGATTCGACGGCGACAGCGGAAATCCGCTTTGGCGACAATGACAGGCTTGCCGCACGGGTTGGTCAGGCGGCAGGCGCGGACAAGGTGTTGTTGCTGTCCAACGTGGCGGGCATTTACGACCGCGATCCAGCCTTGGGCGGCGCCACCCTGATCAATCAGGTTGCGCCCGATGCGCAGATTGCCGCCGAACTTGGTCCTTCCTCTGGTCTCGGCAGTGGCGGAATGGCCGCCAAGGTCGAGGCCGGGCGCATCGCCGCCGCCAGCGGCATTGCATTGACGATCGCCGACGGGCGCGTGCAGCACCCGCTCAGCACATGGCTTCAGCAAGGGAGCGGCACCACTTTCCTCCCCTCGCCTGCCCCCGGCGCGCGGAAGGCGTGGCTGATCGGGCATTTGGATGCGCGCGGCACTTTGTCCATCGATGATGGTGCCCGCGCCGCTTTGTGCGAGGGCGGAAGCTTGCTGGCGGCGGGAATCACAGGCGTTAGCGGCTCCTTTTCGCGCGGCGATGCGGTCGAGGTCCACGATCTGGACGGCGCCCTTCTTGCACGAGGCCTGATCGCCTATTCTGCCGATGAAATGCGAAAAATCGCGGGCACGCGCAGCGATGCGCAGGGCGATCTGTTGGGCTATGCTCCGCGTGCCGCCGTTGTTCACAGGAATGACTTGGTCCTCATATGAACGAAGATCCCGATACGCTGGTTCAATCGTTGGGCGCCGCAGCGCGCGCCTCAGCGCGGGCAGTTTCGCTGGCGCCTGCCGGTGTGAAAGCGAATGCGGTGCGCGCGGTCGCTGCAGCATTACGGGATGATCTCGATTCCATTTTTGAAGCGAACAAGGCCGATGTCGACGCGGCAGAGGGACTGTCCGATGCCATGGTCGACCGGCTGCGACTTGATCCCGAACGGATCATGGCGATGGCCGACGCCGCCGAGGCGATCGCAGGCCTCGACGATCCAGTCGGACAGATCATCTCCTCCTGGGATCGCCCAAGCGGTCTTCGTTTCGAACGTGTCCGCGTACCCTTGGGCGTGATCGGGGTTATCTACGAGAGCCGCCCCAATGTTACCGCCGATGCCGGTCTGCTGTGCCTGATGGCGGGGAATGCGGCTATCCTGCGCGGCGGCAGCGAGGCAATGAGATCGAATCGGGCCATTCACAAGTCCATCGTTCAAGGCCTTGAAACGGCCGGCCTGCCCGGCACCGCGATCCAACTGGTGCCGACGCAGGACCGCGCCGCCGTCGGCGCCATGCTGGGGGCTACGGAATTCATCGACGTCATTATTCCGCGCGGCGGAAGGACCTTGGTCGCCCGTGTGCAGGAGGAAGCGCGCGTTCCGGTGCTGGCCCATCTCGACGGCAATTGTCATGTCTATGTTGACCGCGCCGCGGATCTGGAGATGGCAAAGGCCATCGTTCTGAATTCGAAAATGCGTCGGACCGGCGTCTGCGGCGCGATGGAGACATTGCTGATCGACCGCGCCGCCGTTGACAAGGCCCCTGCCCTCATTCGCCTATTGCTTGATGAGGGCTGCGAGGTGCGGGGCGACGTCGCCATCAAAGGCATGGAAATGCGGGTCGAGCCGGCGCGGCCGGAAGATTGGGATACGGAATATCTGGAACCGATCGTGGCCGCGAAGCTGGTCGACGGGGTAGACGATGCCATCGCCCATATCGAACGGCATGGCAGCCACCATACCGATGCCATCGTAACCGATGATGCCGCAACCGCAGCCAGGTTCATGGCGGGCGTGGACAGCGCCATCGTCATCCACAATGCCAGCACGCAATTCGCAGATGGCGGAGAATTCGGCTTTGGCGCTGAAATCGGTATTGCGACTGGACGTCTGCACGCGCGGGGGCCAGTCGGGCTGGAAGGGCTGACCACCTATAAAACCATTGTCCGTGGCAGCGGCCAGACGCGCCCCTGAGCCGGCAGACCGCGAAATGCCAAATTCAAACAGCCCGGACGACAGCAGCAATCACCGACAGCGGCTGCGCCAGCGTATGCTGGAGGGTGGCGACGACGCCTTTGCCGATTACGAACTGCTGGAATACGTCCTGGCGCTGGCCGTGCCGCGCCGCGATATGAAACCGCTTGCGAAGGCGCTCATTCGTCAATTCGGTACGTTCGGCGCCGTAATATCGGCGGACCCGGACGATCTGCGGCGGGTGGATGGTGTTGGTGACGCCATCATCGCAATCCTGAAATTCGTGCGCGCGGCGTCTGTCCGCCTTCTGCGCGGGGAGATCGCGACGCGGCCGGTCCTCGGCAATTGGCAGGCGGTTGAGGAATATTTGACCGCACAAATGGCGCATAATCCGCGGGAGGAATTTCGCGTCCTGGCACTGGACGGCAAGAACGTCCTGCTGCGCGATGCCAAAATGTCCGAGGGCACGGTCAACGAGACCAGTGTGCATGTCCGCGAAGTCATCAAGATGGCTCTTCACCTTGGGGCGACGTCGATCATCCTCGTACACAATCACCCGTCGGGCGATTCAAGTCCCAGTCGCGACGACATCGCGATCACTGCGCGCATCTCCGACATTTGCCTTGCCCTCGACATACGCCTTCATGATCACATCATCGTTGCGAAGGCTGGCAATGCCAGCTTCAAGGCGCTCGGCCTTCTCTAAGATGCTCCATTGCGCCCTGCCCCTGAAGCGGGGTGCGTTGCCGCCGCGCGCTCGCCTTGCTAGGCGCGCGCTTTGCCCAGTCAGGAGTTCCCGATGATCCCCCGCTATTCCCGCAAGGTCATGACCGACATTTGGGAGCCGCAGACCCGTTTCCAGATCTGGTACGAGATCGAGGCGCACGCGATGGACGCCCTGGCCGATCTGGGCGTCGTCCCGCGTGAGGCAGCACAGGCCGTGTGGGATCGCGGCGGCTTCGATATCGACCGCATCGACGAGATCGAACGCGAGGTGAAGCACGACGTTATCGCCTTCCTGACCAGCCTGCAGGAACATGTGGGGGAAGAGGCCCGCTTCGTCCATCAGGGGATGACCAGTTCGGACGTGCTCGATACCTGCCTGAACGTGCAGCTGGTTCGTGCCGCCGACATCATCATCGATGATCTGGAGGCGTTGCTTGCCGTCCTGAAGCGGCGCGCACTGGAACATAAGGATACGGTGACCATCGGCCGCAGCCACGGCATCCATGCCGAGCCGACCACCTTTGGCCTAAAACTGGCGCAGGCCTACGCAGAATTCGACCGCTGCCTGACGCGGATGAAACTGGCGAAGGACGAGGTCGCCACCTGCGCTATTTCAGGCGCTGTGGGCACGTTCGCAAACGTCGATCCGCAGGTCGAGGAACACGTTGCGGCAAAAATGGGCCTGCGTCCGGAGCCTGTTTCGACCCAGGTGATCCCCCGCGACCGTCACGCGCAATATTTCGCCACGCTTGGCGTTATCGCCTCCTGCGTCGAACGCCTGGCCGTCGAGGTCCGCCATCTGCAGCGCACCGAAGTTCTGGAGGCGGAGGAATATTTCTCCCCCGGCCAGAAGGGCTCTTCGGCCATGCCGCACAAGCGCAATCCCGTGCTGACGGAAAATCTCACCGGCCTCGCGCGTCTGGTACGCGGCTATGCCATGCCGGCGATGGAGAATGTCGCCCTTTGGCATGAACGGGACATTTCCCATTCATCGGTGGAACGCATGATCGGCCCCGACGCGACCGTCACGCTGGATTTCGCTCTCGCGCGCCTGACCGGCGTGATGGACAAGCTGCTGGTCTATCCGGAACGCATGCAAAAAAATCTCGACCGAATGGGTGGGCTCATCCATTCGCAGCGTGTCCTCCTTGCCCTGACACAGGCAGGCGTCAGCCGGGAGGATGCGTATCGGCTGGTTCAGCGCAATGCGATGAAGGTGTGGGAATCAGACGGCCAGCAAAGCCTGCTGGAACTATTGAAGGCCGACCCCGATGTGACGGCGGCCTTATCGAACGATGAAATCGAAAGCCGCTTCGACCTCGGATATCATCTGAAGCACGTCGATACGATCTTTGCGCGGGTATTTGGCTAAGTTCCTGCATGGGCGGGGACTTGCCACTGCGCTGGCAAACGCCATCTATGCATAGTCCCGCAGGCGCACCGGCGTCTGCTGCCCATAGGGAGATGAATTGGCATGAGCCTGATCGACAAGATGCGCGGCGGAGACACGGAAAACTTCCCTGTTTCGAAATCCGAGGCGGAATGGCGCGAGGAGTTGACCCCGGAGCAATTCGCTGTCCTGCGCGAGGAGGCGACCGAACCTCCGCGCTCGTCACCGTTGAACGATGAGAAGAGAGACGGCACCTTCCTCTGTGCCGGCTGTGGCGCCCGCCTGTTTTCTGCTGAAACGAAATATGACAGCGGCAGCGGCTGGCCCAGTTTCTACGCTCCCATATCCGCCGGCGACGGCGGTGGGGTGGAAACGAAGACCGACTATAAGATCGGCGTCCCCCGCACTGAGGTACATTGCGCCCAATGCGGCGGCCATTTGGGGCATCTGTTCGACGACGGCCCCGCGCCCACTGGCCAGAGATACTGTATGAATGGAATGTCCCTGGATTTTCAGCCATCCGAATAAAGCAAAAAAAGATCGCGGCCGGGGAACCCGCAGGGTGATCGCCCGTTATCCCTACAACTCGCCACCCCGCTTACCCCCGCGGCGAGTTAACTGTCTGAGACGGGCCGCACGAACGCTCCTCCCCCCTGGAGTGCTTCGGCGGCCCTCTCTTCATTTGCGTCCCGCTAGTCCGTAGCATGCCCGCAGGCGGAACGTGAAAGACGATTATGACCCGGAAATATGATATCGCAATTATCGGCGCCGGGTCTGGCGGACTGACCGTTGCGGCGGGCGCGGCGCAACTGGGCCTGGAAACCGTGCTGTTCGAAGCGGGTGACATGGGCGGCGACTGCCTGAATGTTGGCTGCGTTCCCTCCAAATCCCTGATCGCCGCTGCGCATGCCGCTCACGTTGCCCGGTCTTCCGGTGCCTTCGGCGTCACAGCCACGCCTGAAGTCGATTTCACACGGACCATGCAGCACGTGCAGGAGGTTATTGCATCAATTGCGCCGCATGACAGCGTGGAGCGCTTTGAGGGGATGGGCGTTCATGTCGTCCGCCACCGCGCCCGCCTGACCGGGCCGCGTACCATTGAAGCGAACGGCAACCATCATAGCGCCCGGCGGATCGTCATCGCAACGGGATCGCGGCCATTCATTCCGCCGGTCACCGGTCTGGATTCGACACCTTATCTGACCAACGAGACGATCTGGAACCTTAGTGCGCAGCCCGAACATCTGATCATTCTGGGCGGCGGTAATATAGGTGTGGAGCTGGCCCAGGCATTCCGGCGGCTAGGCAGCGCCGTCACGATCCTTGAGCGCAGCAAGATCCTCGCAAAGGATGATCCGGAACTCGTTTCAACCGTCCGTCAGGTCCTGTGCGAGGAAGGGGTTGTCATACGGGAAGGCATTTCAATCGAGCGGGTGCATGGCCAGACAGACATCCAGTCGGCCAGCATCGCGGTAGAGCTCTCTGACGGCGAACACATCACCGGCTCTCACCTTCTGGTCGCGACGGGCCGCACGCGGAATATTCATGATCTCGGCCTCGACGCCGCCGGCGTGCGGACAGACGCCGGAGCAATCATCGTCGACAAACGGCTGCGAACGTCCAACCGTCGCATCTATGCCGTCGGAGATTGCCGGCAGGGGCCGCAATTCACCCATGCGGCCGGTTATGATGGTGGCATCGTCCTACGAAATGCGGTGTTTCGCCTGCCGGCGAAGGCGAATTACGATGCCCTGCCCTGGGTGACCTTCACCGATCCCGAACTCGCCAATGCCGGCATGACCGAAGCAATGGCGAGAAACCGCGACCTGCCACGAATCGAGATATTCGAGGCTGACATGGCCAGCAACGATCGCGCCGCAGCAGAGCGCCGCCCGCTCGGAAAGATCAAGCTGGTACTGTCAAAGGGGCGCATTGTCGGTTGCGCTATTGTTGGCGCTCATGCGGGGGAGCTGATCCATCCCTGGTCGCTCGCCATTTCCCAGGGTCTCAAGCCGCGCCAGATGACAGGATATATTGCCCCCTACCCGACCCTGGGGGAAATTACGAAGGCGGGCGCGAACAAGGTCTTCATCGAAAAGCTATTTAGCGGCAAGGTCCGCAGGCTCGTCCAACTCCTTCGCCACCTGCCCTAGGATCCGGCGTCCGACATTTTCCTGTCACTGCCCCTGCCCAGCACTACCCACATCAGGTTCCTCCCGAACTGGAGCGCAGCGAGAAGACATGCCTAATAAGCTTTTGTAGCTAAAACGTCTAACGGTATGCGGCGTTTCGCGCCTGATGAAAGTAAGCGAATTCGATGTCAGCTATCTGCACCTTGGCAAGGCAGATATTACGCGCGCGGAATAGACTGCGGCAATTCGCGTCAATGAAACGTTCACTCACTTCGGACTAGGTTTTGCGAACTATGTCCATCAGCTTTAAACAGATCGATATCAACACTGGCAGCCAAGACACGCACGGCATGCTCGTCCTGTCGGGCGGTCGGCTCGTCGCCGTGCTGTGCCGGTTGGACGACGTGGCGCATGGCGACAAGCGCGGAACCTGGCATGTCGAAACCGTTTTCGGAATGAGGCAAATGCCGCCGGAAACCTTTCCCAACCTTGAGAGCGCAGCGGAATGGGTCAGGCTGTCGGAGGACGACCCACTACCCGCGTTTGATGGTCAGCCCATCGCCTCTGCGATGGCAGCCCCCAAACTCTGAAGGCAGGCAGCACCCGCTGTTAATTTGGCTTGGCCATGTGCTAGTCTTCTTCGGCATCACGAACCGGAGATACTATGCGCCACCTGATCCTTGCCGCCGCCGCTCTCATTGCCGTGCCCGCTTCGGCCGACAGCATTAGGGATACGGTTGCCGCTGATACGCCGTATCTGATCGACCTCTACAAGCATCTGCACACCAATCCGGAAATTTCCGGTGAGGAAGTAGAGACCGCCGCGCGCATGGCCGCGGAGCTAAAGGAACTGAATTTCGAAGTGACGGAACAGGTCGGCGGAACGGGCGTGGTCGGCGTCCTGAAGAACGGTGAAGGCCCCACCGTCATGATCCGCACGGACATGGATGCCCTGCCCGTGACGGAGGAGACTGGCCTGCCCTATGCCAGCACGAAAACCGTCACCGTGAAAGCGGGCGGGACATCGGGGGTCATGCACGCCTGCGGTCATGACATTCACATGTCCAGCTGGGTCGGGACCGCACGCTATCTGGCGGGCAATCAGGACGAATGGTCGGGCACACTGGTAATGATCGCCCAGCCGGCCGAGGAAACCGGCCTGGGCGCAAAGGCGATGCTGGACGACGGTCTCTACACGCGCTTTCCCAAGCCCGACCACGCCATAGCGCTGCACGACGCGGCGCAATTGCCCGCCGGGCAGGTCTCACTTGTGTCGGGCTTCGCCATGGCCAATGTCGATTCGGTCGATGTCGTTGTTCCGGGCGTCGGCGGGCATGGCGCCTATCCGCACACGACCAAGGACCCCATCGTCATCGCCGCCCGTATCGTCGACACGCTGCAGACTCTGGTATCGCGCGAAATCGACCCGCAGCAGGCCGCCGTCGTGACGGTCGGTGCGTTTAACGCAGGGACGAAACACAACATCATTCCGAACGAGGCACGGCTACAGATCACCGTTCGTTCCTATACGGACGAAGTGCGCGATCATCTGCTGCAGGGCATCAAGCGAATTGCAAGAGCAGAAGGGATGGCCGCTGGCCTGCCAGACGACAATCTGCCGGAGGTGACGTGGGAGGAAATCTACACGCCCGCGATTTACAATACCGTCGAACAAACCGACCAATTGGAGGAGGTATTTCGCGCCCGCTTCGGCGACCGCTTCGTCCCCGCCAAGCCTGTCATGGGCGGCGAGGATTTCAGCCGGTACCACCGCGCCGACAATGATGTCGAATCGACGCTATTCTGGATTGGCGGCGTGCCGTCCGAAGCCATTGCCGCCGTCGATGGCGATATGTCCAAGCTGCCGTCCCTGCATTCTTCCAAATGGGCGCCCGACCCTGAACCGACAATTGGCGCGGGAGTAGAGGCGATGACGGCGGCGGCCCTGCTATTGTTTAACGAGTAGGAGGAGACTGGCGAAGGAATATGCTCAGGCCAATCGGTCCAGCTTTTCCTTCATCGCCGCCAATTCTGCCTTCAGATCCTTGATTTCGGTGTCGTGGTCAGTGTCGGTTCGGGAATCCCCGGCCTCACCATGCGATGTCTTCTCTTCGCTGGGACCGATACCACCCAAGGCGGCACCGAACATCTGCATGTTCTGTTTCGCTAGCGCGGAAAAGGGATTTGAGGCGCCCAGCATGGACTGGGCAAATTGTTCCTGATTGCGGCGCAGCGCGGACATGCTCGCCTCAAGATAGGAGGGCACCATTGCCTGCATCTGATTACCGTAAAGGCTGATTATTTCCCTCAGGAAGCTGGTTGGCAGCATGGTCTGGCCACCCGCTTCCTCGTCCATGATGATCTGGGTCAGAACACTACGGGTGATATCCTCGCCAGACTTTGCGTCGACGACTTTGAATTCAATGTCCTGACGCGTCAGTTCCGCCAGATGGTCCAGCGTGATATAGCTGGAGGTGCCTGTATTATACAGGCGCCGATTGGCGTATTTCTTGATGATAATGGGGCCTGCGCCGGGCGACCCGTCATCTTTTGCGGTGGAGGATTTTTTTGCCAAGGGCCGTTTCCGATGCTGCGGGTGCGAACGTCATAGCACGAAAAAATGCTGCGCAGCAACGTGGGCGCCCGCCCTTCGATCGCGGACCGCATCCCCTGCCGCTTTTCTGGCAGTTGGCGAGCGCGGAAATCGGTGATGATCCGGCGCGAATGGCGCAGTTGTTGGCGGCGGTTTCGCGTTATCAGTCGGCGCCAAGGCCGCAGCGGCGGCGGGCAAAGGTTGCGGTAGAGGACGGTGCAGCGAGGCTGCTGCAATACGGAAGCAGGGGGACGCCGGTGGTCCTCGTCCCTTCCCTCGTGAACCCGCCCTGGATACTCGACCTGGATCAGGAACGGTCGCTGGCAGGCCGCCTGGCAGGCGCAGGGTTTGCCACCTATCTGGTCGACTGGGGAACCCCCGGCAACGCAGAACGCAGCCATGATCTCTCGGCCTATGTCCGCCAGTTGGAGCGGCTGGTGGCGCCGCTGGGTCGGCCCGTCCTGGTGGGCTATTGCATCGGCGGCGCCCTTGCCATGGCCGCTGCGGCGCGCGGAACAGGGCGGGCATTGGCGACCATCGCGACGCCGTGGGATTTCGATGGATATCCCACATCGCGGCGCGCAGAGCTGAGTGCCTTTTGGCAACGCACCCAGCCGATTGCCGCGTCGCTGGGCGTCGTTCCCATGTCGTTGATCCAGCCCGCCTTTTGGGCGCTGGACCCCGGTGCGCCGGTACGAAAGTTCGCAAGCTACGCCGCCATGGACGTAGAAAGCGCAGCGGCGCGCAGGTTCGAGGCGATGGAGGATTGGGCGAACGGCGGCGCACCGCTGACCCTTCCCGCCCTCCGCGAGGCGCTGGAGGACCTGTTCGGCGAAAACCTGACCGGACGCGGGCGGTGGATCGTAGACGGCATCACCATACAACCGCAGGCGATCGATATGGATTGGGTAAACTTCATCTCCGCCACCGACCGCATCGTCCCCGCAGCCGCCGCTCCGAAGTCACCGAATGACCATATGGTTCAGGCGGGACATGTCGGCATGGTGGCTGGCTCGCGCGCAGAGGACCTGCTCGTCGCGCCTCTGGTCGAATGGCTCCGTTCGCTTTAGGCGCGGTCCATGAACATGGATTGATCAGGAGTATAGACATGCAAGACGTCGTCATCACCGCAGCCAAGCGGACACCCGTTGGCAGCTTCCTTGGCAGTTTTGCGGACGTTCCCGCACATGAGCTTGGCCGCACCGCGATTGTGGCCGCCATGCAGGCGGCGGGCGTTTCGCCCGAGGAGATTTCCGAAGTCATTCTGGGCCAGGTGCTGACGGCGGCGCAGGGGCAGAACCCCGCACGACAGGCATCCATCAACGCGGGTATCCATGAATCGACGCCCGCTTATGGCGTCAATCAAGTTTGCGGCTCCGGCCTGCGGGCGGTGGCAATCGGCAGCCAGCAAATCGCCCTTGGCGACGCATCGATCGTGATTGCCGGCGGACAGGAAAACATGTCGATGGCACCCCATGCGCAGACCATCCGCAAGGGGCAGAAGATGGGCGACCTTGCGCTGGTCGACACCATGATCCGCGACGGTCTGTGGGATGCCTTCAACGGCTATCACATGGGCCAGACTGCTGAAAACCTGGCAGAGCGCTATCAGGTGACGCGTGAACAGCAGGATCAATTCGCCGTAGGCAGCCAGAACAAGGCCGAGGCCGCCCGTAACGCCGGCTATTTCAAGAATGAAATCGCACCGGTTACAATTTCAGGACGCAAGGGCGACACAGTCGTCGACACCGACGAATATATTCGAGATGGCGCCACCGCCGGGGCGATCAGCGGTCTGCGCCCTGCCTTTACCAAAGACGGCAGCGTCACCGCCGCGAATGCCAGCGGCCTGAACGACGGCGCCGCAGCGGTCATCATGATGGGCGCGGCAGAGGCGCAAAGGCGCGGCGCGCCCGTCCTGGGCCGCATTGCAAGCTGGGCAAGCTGCGGCGTCGACCCCGCCTATATGGGCATCGGACCGGTCCCCGCATCGCGCAAGGCGCTGGAAAAGGCCGGCTGGTCCATCGGCGATCTGGATCTGATCGAGGCAAATGAGGCATTTGCCGCGCAATCGCTGTCGGTCGGCAAGGAATTGGAATGGGACCCGGAGCGGGTGAACGTCAATGGCGGCGCCATCGCCATCGGACATCCGATCGGCGCGTCGGGAGCACGCATCCTGACCACGCTGTTGCATGAAATGCAGCGCCGCGACGCCAAGAAGGGGCTCGCCACGCTATGCATTGGCGGCGGCATGGGGATCGCGCTGACCATCGAGCGCTAACACCTGGCGCTCGACAGCGCGGCCTTACCGTCGCAACATGGCGCCATGCGCGTCACCGCTGACGAACTCAGAAGCTTTTATTCGACCCGGGAGGGGCGACGAACCGCGCGGCTGATCGCACGGATCGTCGCCCCCGCCGTGATTGACGGGCCAGAGCGACGTTTTTTGGCTTTGGGTTATCCCGCCCCGCTGTTGACCGGCCTCGACCCCAAGCGCTTCGAGCGCCTCGCCCTTCTATGGCCGAAGGAGCAGGGCGGTCGATGCTGGCCCCAGAGAGGCAATAAAAACTGCGCGGTGACAGGCGAT
Organism: Pacificimonas sp. ICDLI1SI03; assembly: GCF_054740865.1. Lineage (NCBI taxonomy): Bacteria > Pseudomonadati > Pseudomonadota > Alphaproteobacteria > Sphingomonadales > Sphingosinicellaceae > Pacificimonas > Pacificimonas sp. ICDLI1SI03. Next base: position 15,299 of record NZ_JBSQAU010000001.1, on the reverse strand, counting down.
CTTGCGGAGCTGCCCTTTTCGGGCGCCCTGTTCGACCAGGCCCTGATCGTGCATGCGCTTGAACACGGCCAGCCGGACCAAATATTAGAAGAACTTCATCGCGTCCTTGCCCCTGCTGGTGAGCTGATCCTGATCGTGCCCAACCGCGCGGGATTATGGACGCACTTTGAACGCACGCCCTTTGGCCTCGGTCATCCCTATGGGCGAGGTGAACTGACACGGCTTCTGGCAAGACAGGGCTTCGTACCGAAATCGTGGAAGACCGCTCTGGTGGCGCCGCCGATTACCGGCCTTAGATGGCTCGACGCCCCTTTGACGAGGGCGGTACCAAAGCTCGGCGGCGTCCATTTCGTTCTGGCGCGAAAGTCAGACGGTCCGATTGCCGTACCGGTGTCGCAGCGGCGGCGCGCGACACGACACGCGCCAGCATCCGCTGTTGCGGCTGCCGGGCGCGCCACGCCTTGATCCCGTCGACGATGCTGGCCCCGGCGATTAGCACCGTCACGAGGCACGCGGCCATCAATGACCAGCCAAAGGGACCGGGATACTGGTCGAGATACTCAAGCCCTCTCAGCGCCGCCCCAAGGGCCAGCGCATAGATCACAAGCCCCGCCTCAAAGCCGGTTTTCAAAACGAACAATCCACGGATACGCGTTACCATATCCGAAACGCAGCAAATTATGTGCCAGTTCGTTCGATCAACAGCTTATGAGGTTAACGATCTCTTTACTGTAAAGAATCCCGACACCTTCTACCCCGTCTAGAAGCGGACCTCGGCACTAACGAAGACGCGCCGTGGATCGCCATAGAAGCCGGTCAACGTCCCCTCAAGACCAAGGGTCGGCGTCACCGGACCACCGATAGGCGCGTTGACGAAATTATACCCCGATACGACGTAGCGTTTATCGAACAGGTTCTTTCCGTAAACGCCAACCCGCAGCATGTCGTCCTCTGCGGTCCAGGTGACGCTGGCATCAACCAGGGCAAAGCCGTCCTGGTCCAGGAAACGGTTCGGCACCTCGAACTGGCTGGCATCGCTGCGATAGCTGATTTGCCCGCCAAAACCGATCTCCCCCGCACCATAAAGGCTGAGCGGCAAAGCAAGATCGGCACGCATGCTGGCGGTGTAGTCCGGGGTGTTCTGGAACACGCGCTCATCGGCAACATCATTGCCAAATGCATCGATGAACTCGTCATATTCCGCATCAAGAAGGCCGAGCGACCAGCCGAAATCGAAACGGCTGCCATAGCCAGCGAAGTCACGCCCGACCCGCGCCGTACCTTCGAACTCAATGCCCTTTATTGTCGCTGCACCCGCGTTCGTGGTGACACCAACGAAACTTTCCGCGATGCCGTCGCCGTCTGCATCGGAGCCGACGGAACCCGGGATCTGCACGTCCGTATAGTCGGCGATGAAGCCGGCCAGGCTGAAGTTGAGCGCATTGTCGAGAAGCGAGGCCTTCCAGCCGATTTCATAGCTGTCCACCTTTTCGGGCGCAAAGCGCAGGAACTGGAACTCGTCATCGGCGTCAATATCGCCATCCCCATCCAGATCGGGCGCCAACGATGTCTGGCCACGCGGATCGAAGCCGCCGCCCTTGAAGCCCTTTGAATAGGTAGCGTAAAAATTATGGTCAGGTGTCGGCTTGTAGCTGACAGAGGCGCGCGGCGTGAATTCCTTGAACGTTTCGGAACCGTCGAAGTCGGAGGTCGTCGCAATGGGAACACCCGGTCCGTCGAACGCGTCGGACAGTCCGCCGACCAGGGTGCGACGCAGCACAACCGCTGACCGCTTATCATAAGTATAGCGCCCCCCCACGGACACGCTGAACTGTTCCGACAGATCGTAGGTGAAGTCGCCGAATATCGACCAGGTTTCGGTGTCGACATCGCCAAACGTCTGGGAATTCAGACCGGGTAGCCCAACGCTAGGCAGGGCCCCCGTAGTCGCAAGAAGGACGTCGAAGACCGTACTGGAACTGGCATCCAGATAATAGAACCCCAACAAGCCGGCCAGATCGCCATCATCGTAAAGGATCTGGAATTCCTCGGAAAACTGATCGTTCGCATAGATCGCCGGAACATCGACATCGGCTGCGGGCAAACTGTCGAAGTCGATCGGGGTCGTCGATTCATCTTCGCGATACGCCAGAATGTTACGCAGTTTCAGGGTGTCGGAGACGTCCAGCTCGACAGACAGGGACCCACCATAAGCCTCCACATCCTGCTTTGGCGACGATAGTCCTGCGCGCGTGTCGTAGACATCATCCAGAACCGGGGCGCCGGAAATCAGACCCGGCAGAAAACGATGGCCCTGCCGGGGGTCGCTTTCATCCTTGATGTAGTCGCCCGACAGGCGGATGAAGAGCGCGCTGGAGGGCTCCGCCTCTACCGTCGCGCGCGCAGCCCATACGTCCTTGTTGTAATTCTCGACACCGTCCTGCACCAGATTGTCACCAAAGCCGCCGCGGCTCAGCCGCGCGACAGAGCCGCCAACCTTCAGCATGTCGCCCACAGGCATCGACGCCGTGATCACGCCCTCTGCCTGGTCATAACTGCCATAGGTGCCGCGAATTTTCAGCTCCGGCTCGGATGGCAAGCGGCGGGTCACGTATTTGATCGCGCCGCCGATGGTGTTGCGCCCGTACAGCGTGCCCTGTGGGCCGCGCAGCACTTCGATCCGCTCAACATCGTAAACGTCCAGCACCGAAGCCTGCGGTCGGTTCAAATAGACATCGTCGATGTAGACGCCGACGCCCTGCTCGAACCCCGAAACGGGATCCTGCTGTCCTACGCCGCGAATGAACGCGGTCAGGGTCGTGTTCGTGCCGCGCGACACCTCCAGCGTGACGTTCGGGACGGACTGGGACAATTCGGTCAATTCCTGCACGCCTCGCTGCTGCAACTGCGCACCGGAAATAGAGGTGAGGGACAGCGGCACATCCAGCAGGCGCTCGCTACGCCGACGGGCGGTGACGACGATCACATCGGTTTCGCCAGATTCTGAAAGCGCTTGACTGTCGGCGACTGCTTCCTGCTCGCTGACTTCCTGGGCGACAGCGGCGGTCGACAGCGCGGCAAGGCAGGTTCCTGCGGCCAGAGTCGAACGAAACAAAGTGCGGATCATTGCCTGATTTCCCCATTGGATATGTCGGTTCAGCCCTTTCGACAGAGCCTTATCCGCCACCGATAGTGAAAGGTGAACCACCTTTCAACTTCTACTATGATCAGGGTGATGATTTTGTATAAGGGGCCGCATGTCCGCCCAAACAGAGTCCGCCCGTAAGCCCCGCACCTCCCGCGGTGAGAGAACGCGCCGCGCGCTTCTAAACGCGGCGGCAGAGGAATTCGGCGAGAAAGGCTTCCAGGGTGCGTCGGTCAGCGGAATCACGGCGCGCGCGGGAACGGCACTTGGCAGCTTCTACACCTATTTCGAATCCAAGGACGAAATCTTTCGTGCCCTGGTACGGGATATGTCGGCACAGGTGCGCGGCGCCGTTGGCCCCGCCATTCTGGCGGCACCGGACCGGCTGGCGGGCGAACTGGCTGGCCTCAACGCATTCATCGGCTTCGTCAGAGCGCATAAGGAGCTCTACCGGATCATCGACGAGGCGGAGTTCGTCGATCCGGAAAGCTATCGAGAACATTATCGCAGCACAGCTGAAGGCTATTTGACCAGCCTGCGCGCGGCCGCCGAACGTGGCGAAGTGCGTGCCGATGTCGACGAGGTGCATGCCTGGGCGATTGTAGGCATGAACGTCTTTCTGGGGCTGCGTTACGGCGTCTGGTCCGATGAGGGCGACACGCGTGATGTGTCCGCCAGCGCATTTGAACTACTGAAGAACGGACTAAAGCCGCAGCATTCCTAGGCTCGAAGCAGGAAAACGGCGTGTTCTGCCAGCAAATTGGCCCCTGTCCTCGTCGTGCGCCGGTCGCCGCGCAGGAACCAGCATTCCTCTATCGTCGCGCCATTTTCTGCTGCCAGAGCGCGAAAATCGTCCACGGTGACATGGTGGATGTTCGGCGTATCGTACCAGCGTTCCGGCAGAAGCCGCGTGACCGGCATCCGACCGCCGAACAACAGGCTGCCCCTTACGCGCCAATGCGCGAAGTTCGGAAAACTGACGAAGGCATGTCGCCCGATCCTCAGCAGCTCCCGCAACACAAGGTCCGGTCGGCGCACCGTCTGCAGCGTCTGCGACAGCACGGCATAATCGAAGCTGCCGGACATGTAGGTCGCAAGATCCGTGTCCGCGTCGCCCTGAACGACGCTGAGCCCCTTTGCGACAGCACTTGCGACATTGGCGGCATCCAGCTCCAGCCCGCGGGCACGCACCTGCTTGTTATGCTTCAGATCCGCCAGCAGGGCGCCATCGCCGCAACCAATATCGAGGACACTCGCCCCCTCCGTGATGGAACTGGCAATGATGCGAAGATCGGGACGCAGGCCGCTCATCCCAGGAACCCGGCGACGATCTGGTCCATCCCTGGCGTGTTCAGCAGAAAGGCATCATGGCCGAAGGGGGATGACAGCTCGACGAAGCTGACCTCTGCCCCGGCCGCCATGAGGGCATGAACGATTTCCCGCGATTCCGACGTCGGATATAGCCAGTCCGTGTCGAAACTGACGACACAGAACCGCGTCGACGTTCCCTCATAGGCGGCGGCCAGCTTGCCCCCATGCGCCTCTGCCAGATCGAAATAATCCATGGCGCGGGTAATGTAGAGGTAGGAATTGGCGTCGAACCGGTCGGTGAAGCTGACCCCCTGATGCCGCAAATATGATTCGATCTGAAAATCGGCATCGAACCCAAAGCTTTTCGCGTCGCGATCCTGCAGCCGGCGGCCAAATTTCTCTGTCAGCCCCGCCTCTGACAAATAGGTTATATGCGCCGCCATGCGCGCCACGGCGAGGCCCGACGTTGGCGGCGTGCCTTCATAATAATCCCCCCCGGCCCAATGGGGGTCCGCCATGATCGCCTGCCGGCCTACCTCGTGAAAGGCGATGTTTTGCGCCGAATGACGCGCCGCCGTGGCGATCGCCGCGGCATTCCTCACGCGCTCTGGATAAAGAGCCGCCCAGCTGAGCACCTGCATACCGCCCATCGAACCGCCCACGACAGCGTGCAATTGATCTATGCCCAGCGCGTCCAGCAGCTTCGCTTGCGCCCGCACCATGTCGGCAATGGTTATGACCGGGAAACGCATGCCCCACGGCTTGCCATCAGGCGCTGGACTGGTCGGGCCCGTCGTACCAAGGCAGGATCCAAGAACATTGGGGCAAATGACGAAATACCGGTCCAGGTCGATTGGCTTTCCCGGCCCAATCAGGTTCAGCCACCACCCAGGCTTTCCCGTGATGGGGTGCGTCGACGCGGCATATTGATCCATGGTGAGGGCATGGCACACCAGAATGGCGTTCGAACGGTCCTCGTTCAGCGTCCCATAGGTTTCATAGGCAACGGTCAGTTCCGGCAGGACCTCTCCCGAATCGAGCGTCAGCGCGCCCAGCACCCTGGCCTGTCCCGCCATTGTCAGGCCGGGTCCGGATAAACCTGCCGCCAGGCGGTTACCGCCACGCTGGCGAACAGACCCGCCCGCGCATAGGGATCGGAGGCGGCGAACCCCACCGCGTCGGTTCGACCCTCAAATTCCGCAATGATCAACGATCCGATCGGGCCACCATCGGCGTCCAACAGCGGCCCCGCCGCGACGATACGGTCGCGAATGCCCGCGATATGCTCCAGATGCGAGGGGCGTGTCTTGGCACGCAAATCGCCGGAGTTCGGTTTGTCGATGCAATGAATTGCGAAGTGAGGCATGACGCCGGGGTTAGTGCGCGTGCCGCCCGACGGCAAGCGGAGCCGCAGTCTGGGAAGCAAAAGATGAAGACCGCTATCGACCTTGCCATCGGCCTGGTCATCATCGCACTCTTCGCCGCCGCAGGTGATCTGATTGTCGGCATCACGCGCGTGCCGGTGCCCGCCCCCATCCTGGGAATGGCGCTTTTCGCTGTTTTTCTTCTGCTGGTGCCTGGTCTGCGCGCCCGGGTCGAACGAGCGGCCATGGCACTGACGGGCCTATTGGGCGCCTTCATCGTGCCCCCCTTCGTCGGTCTCGCGCTGTTCCGCGATGAATTGGGTGCCAATTTTGGGTCGGTGGCGATCATCATCCTGATAACCACCCCCCTGACAGCGGTCGTTACCGCCCTTTCTCATCGATGGATCAAATCCTTGCAACGCGCCGATTCGTGCCGCGACAACAATTCCACGCCGTGATGATCGATATTCTGGCCAGCATGCTGGCGATTATCCTGACATTTACTGCTTTCTTTGCGGCACGTGCGCTGGGGCGCATGGCCGCGTCTCATCCGCTGCTGAACCCGATCCTGTGGGGAGCGGTCATCGTCGGCGTTTTCCTATGGGCGCTCGATATCGGTGTCGCGGATTATATTCACGCCGCCCGCCCCCTGATGCAGATCCTCGATCTTGCCATCGTCGCCCTGGGCTTTTCCCTGGTGCAGCAATTGGCGCGGCACCGCCGCACCCTGTTCCCGGCGCTCTGCGCGGTGGCCATAGGCGGACTGGTTGGTATTGGCAGCGCGATCCTCGGAGCACGTCTCCTCGGCCTGCCGACCGAGTTTGTGCAGGCGCTGGGCGCAAAGGGGATTTCTTCCGGTTTCGCCATCGCGCTGATGGAGCGTCTGGGCGGACCGCCGCCGCTCGCCGCCGGGCTGGTTATTATAACGGGGATGGTGGGCGCCCTGATCGTCCCTCCCCTCCTGCATCGCCTGGGCATGGACGATGAGGCAACGGGCCTGGGCACAGGCGCATCATCCCATATTGTCGGCACTGACTTTCTGGTACGCACCGCGCCCGAAGCAGCGGCATGGGCGGCGCTGGCTCTCGCCTTTGCGGGATTGGTGGGTGCCGTCCTGTTGCCGCTTTTCTGGCCCCTGACCGGCTAAGCTCGCGGTTGACGAGGGCGGCAGGTTCGCCTATGTGCCGCGCCTTTCCGGGGTTCGGCGTTTGTCTGCGCTCCGGCGGCGCCTATTTGGCGCCTTTCAGCATAATCGATTATTCGAGGAACAGATAATGTCGCGCATCTGCGAACTGACCGGCAAGGGCCGGCTTGTCGGTAACCACGTCAGCCACGCCAACAACCGCGTAAAGCGCGTATTTCTGCCAAACCTGCAAAAGGTTTCGCTGATGTCGGATACGCTCGGAAAGACCGAGCGCTTTCGCGTGTCCACGCACGGCCTGCGCTGCGTCGAACATAATGGCGGCCTCGACAATTGGCTGGTCAAGACCAAGAGCGAGAAGCTGAGCGCCAAGGCGCAAAAGATGAAGCGCGCCATCAAGAAGGCCCGCCAGAAGGCCGAAGCCTCCGCGACTGCCTGAGCCAGTCCGCTGAGACATCCTGAAAAAGGGCCGCCTCGCACCATGCGAGGCGGCCCTTTTTCATTTCGGCATGTCGCGCAAGGTTAGACGGCGGCACCTGGCTTCAACCTGTCGGCATATTCGGTGCGAAACTTCTTCACCTTCGGCCCCACGACATAGTTGCAATAGGGTGTGCTATCTCCGGTGCGGGCATAATAATCCTGATGCTCCGCCTCGCCCGGCCACCATTTCCCCGTTTCGATGGTCGTGACGATCGGATCCGGCCACAGCTCGGCGGCCTTCTTGATAGCTGCTTCGGCTGCGGTTCGCTGGTCATCGTTCAGGGGAAAGACCGCGCTTCGATATTGCGGACCGACATCATTGCCCTGCCGATCCTTCGTCGTCGGATCATGAATGTGGAAAAAAATGTCCAGCAATTCCGAGTAGGACACTTTGGTCGGGTCATAGTCGATCTTAATGGCCTCCGCATGACCGGTGCCCTTGCCGCACACTTCGCGATAGCTGGGATTGTCGACATGGCCGCCAATATAGCCCGATTCGACATGCTCCACGCCGATCAGATCGTCATAGATAGCCTCTAGGCACCAGAAACACCCGCCAGCCAGAATTGCGGTTTCACCTGTCATGGAACAGTCTCCTTTTCATGCCTAATGTCGGCATGGGCAGCACGGCGTTCAAGCGGGGAATTCACATGCGACTTCTGGTGGTTCTTCTTTGCCTGCTCGGCGGCTGCGCCAGCACGCCGCCGTCAACGTCGCCGGGCGTCCTTATCATTGCGCATCGCGGCGCCAGCGGCGAGCGTCCCGAACACACATTGGCGGCGTATGAACTTGCGATCGACCAGGGCGCGGACTTCATCGAGCCTGATCTGGTGATCACCAAGGACGGCGTCCTGATCGCACGGCACGAAAATGAGATCAGGGGAACGACCGACATTTCAGATCACCCAGAATTCGCCGACCGCCGCACCGAGAAGCTGATAGACGGTGTGCGCGTCACCGGCTTCTTCACCGAGGATTTCACGCTCGCGGAACTGAAGACGCTCCGCGCACGGGAACGCCTGCCAGAGCTACGCGGCACGGCCCATGACGGCCTGTTCGAAATTCCGACATTCGATGAAATCATCGCCTTGGCGAAGAACCGCGGCGTCGGCATCTATTCCGAAACCAAGCATCCCACCTATTTCCAGAACCTTGGCAAACCATTGGAGCCGCCCCTGCTGTATACGCTCCGGCTGTTCGGGTAGACATCCGGGGCGGCACTGGTCTTCATCCAGCCGTTCGAAATCAGCAGTTTGCGTGCTCTTTCAATAGAGACCGGCGCTCGATTAATTTAACCGATCGGTAACCCCGAGGGAATCCCAGCAGACAACAGCCCACTGCGTTACGCCGACATGCTGACGCCGCATAGCCTGAGCAAAATCCGGACCCGGCAACGGATTTTGCGCCTACAAGGACCTGATCATCATCTGATAGGCCTGCCGGACTGGTGGAATCGGCGCACCGCTGGCCTTTTGATCCCTGTCTGGACATTTCGCCGCGACAATATGTTCTTGCTCATTGCGTTTCAAAGCAGACCGGCCGCCAAACCACATGGAGATCTCGTTGCCGAAATACACACCCACCTGACCTTGGGCGTCGCCAGAATATTCAGAGATAATTTCGCCGAGGCAGTGAGCACCCGAGACAGCCGCTAGTGGTGTGCTAGCAGATGCTTCATCCGTAGCATCTGCTGGTAAGCCAAGAAAGTTTTTCTAAAATGTCATGGATTTTGTCATAAGGATGAGGAATAGGGCGCTTTGGGCTTAGAGTTTAATTTCAAATTACTGGGCGTAATTCGTAGTTTTGCGATTCTGCGAGTGAAAACTGGATCAAGGCGATTGCGAGGCAGGCGGCTGCCGATGGTTTTTTCAAAGTCCTTGCAAGGTGCCGGTTTCGAGCGAGCCAGCCGATCATTCGTTCTGCGAGAACGGGCGAAGCCCCGCAAACTGCGCGTCACTCAATCAGAACTCGTTCACGAAAAGGCTCTAGCAATCGCCGAGTTGGATCACATCGGAGCCGCTTGGGATAACCCGTCCCATAGCTATTTATCCGAACTTTGTGGATAACCCCGAAAGGCGGTATTATCCGAATGCTCGTTCGCCGCAGCGATGGAAACTTCATCAAGAATTTTCTAGTCTCAGCGCTCCCCTTGGCTCGCAATTAAGACGTTTACGCTTTATCGGGTAGGGATGACCTTGGAGGACTCTCAACGTGCTTGCCGATACCCGTTCACCCGTCGCGGTTCTAATGTCGGTATATGCTGGGGACACTTTGGCCGCCTTCTCCGCAGCAACTGAGTCCATTATTCAGCAGCAAGACGTCAATCGGGCGATTCGTATATATCTTGCAGTAGACGGTCCACTCGCCCCAGATGTTGAAAACTGGCTGTCAAAAAACTCGCAAAAAATGCACCTCATATCGCGCAGCAGACGAAATTTAGGGTTAGCACATTCGTTAAACCGGCTCATAATGTTACTTGACGATGAGGAATATATTTTTCGCATGGATAGCGATGATTTGTGTCTGCCAAATAGATTTTCTCTGCAGATTAATTATCTCGAAGCGCATCGAGATACGGATATATTGGGCGGAGCAGTTATTGAACAAGATGTAGAAAGCCGCGTATTCCGTCTATGCCATTACCCGCTTACACATGATAAAATTCTTAAAAGCCTTGTCCGGCTTTGCCCATTTGCTCATCCTACAGTAGTCTTTCGTAAGCATGTTTTAGACCTCACAGGTGGCTATCCCTTGGCAAGAACCACGCAAGATCTCGCCATGTGGTTTGAATGTCTGCAGAAGGGTTTTCAGTTCGCGAACCTACCTCAACCACTCGTTATAATGAGCGTAGATCGCGCATTTTATGATCGTCGCAGCCTTAAAAAGGGATGGCGCGAATTCCGAATTTATCTAAACGGAATTCGCCGGACGCAGGGGTATAGTTGGGTTATGATCTATCCTTTCGCGCGCCTGGCGACGCGCATGGCGCCCGTTTGGGTCCGTCGGCGCGTTTACCGATCATCGCTCCGCCGTCCGCAGACATCTCTCGATATTGATACTGACCTGGCTATGGTCGCCACGCAAATATTAGGAAAACAACAGAGGAATGTTTGAGCTGACAGCCCCAACCCCGCCACCTGCAGAACTTACGGTAGGCACCCTTATCCGCGCGATAAAAGCACGCTGGTATCTACCTGCAGCTACTGTGGTCATTGCAGTTATAGCTGCCCTCATCTATCTGAATATCGCTACGCCCACTTACCGGGCCACGATGGTAGTAAGCCCGATATTTAGCGACGATGGGAGTTCGGGGGGTGGCGGGCTGGGGCGCTATGCCGATCTTGCATCATCGGTGGGAATCGATATCGGTGGCAGTGGAAGCCTTACCTATTTCTCCCTCTTTATGGAAACGCTTCAATCCTATGAATTGGCAGAGAGTCTGGCGCAGAACGAAAATCTGTTACCGGCACTCTATCCAGCCCTCTGGGATGAAAAGCAGAAGACCTGGCGCGATGCCGACACTGTTCGATCAAAGCCAGTGCGTTGGGTGCGAGCATTATTGAACCGGCCCGCCACTCCTGATCCAAATACGGCCGACCTACACCAGTATCTACGCCAGCGGCTAACGATCGACGACCCGCCAACGCCGTTCAAAACCATTGGGTTTGAAAATCAGGACCCTGAATTTGCTAGGGTGTTTCTCCAATCTGTATATCGAACGGCAGATGAGATGGTGCGCGCACGGGTTCGCCAACGGGCAAGCGTGGAAGTTCGCTTTCTCGAAAATTTGGTGGCGGAAAGCCGAGTCGTAGAGCATCGCCGGGCCTTGTCAGATCTTCTTGCCCAAAAACAGCGTACCTTGATGATGAGCAATATGAACTTGCCCTTTTCTGCGCAACTTATGCAACCGCCGATCCCGGGTAACACGCCGGCCAGTCCCCGGCCGTTGCTAGTTCTAACCATGAGCATCTTCTTCGGACTTGTGGCTGGCTTATTTTTGGTACTGATGTTTCCCTCACCACGCCTCAATGCCGAAACTCGGATCGAAAATGTTTAGGTCAAAATAAGAGCATGCTCGCAAAAGCTAGTTTACAGCGCATGTTGACCTCGTCGATTCTGCTGTTTCTCTGTACTACATTATTTATGTACCCATACGGCATCGCGATTACTGGAGAAAACTACCTTCGCGTCCCGGACTTTTTTGCGTTGACTTCGCTGATTATTGGTACAAGTATTATTATTTTGCGAAAGCGCATCTATCGTTATCCTGCACTCGAGATTATTATACTACCGTTTGCTTTTTGTGAGATTATTTATCCCTTGCTATCAGTTTTCGGCCTAGGGGCCGGGCTAGCAGAATTTTCTAACAGCTTGAGGATGATGCTTCTTTGGCTTCCTCCATTGTTTTTATTATGGACGACGCCGCCTGAGCGCTTTCCTACCTTTGATACAGCTGTAGCGAAGCTTTTTCGTATAGCACTAGTAGCAAATTTTATATACGGATTTATTCAAATGCTTTATTATATCGGGCTACTACCGAAATTTTTCGTTATAACCTATTTGTTAGAGCCATTTGCAGTAGACAGTCACTTCCGAATTATAAATAATATACGCGCCTCCGGTTTTTTTGTAAACACAACAGGCTTGGCTGCTTTTGCTATGTTATGCGAAAGCTATTTTTTCGCAAGATTTATTGTCCGTAAAGAAAATAAAGACCTTTATTTTGGTGCTTTGGCGGCAATGATAGCAATCATGACTCTCTCCCGAGCCGCGATGGCCGGAACTGTTGCCGTGATGTTTTTTCTATGGCTTACCCTTAAGTTAAAACAAAAAATAACGGTCCCCATAATTATATTTTTTGCTTCAACTATCTTTTTAATGCTGATGGACGAATATATTGGCATTGATCGCTTATTTTACAGATATGAAGTCTTTATGCAGCTTGGCATTGGTGGTGCGCTAAGTGATAGCTCATTTTCTTTAAGACTGTATGAATTTTGGCCACAGATATTGGCTCGACTACAAAACTATCCATTTGGTACATTATCTTCACCTGGAGATAAACTAGGACTAATCGATTCTGGCTATCTCACTTATTATGCACAGGGGCGCCTATTATTCTTAGGCACGGCTGTCTTTGCAATAATAGGGATGTTAGCGATTAGCTGGCCAGCTTTCCTGCGGCGTCGCAACGAAGGAGCTATTCAATTAGGATTTATAGCGCTATATCTAATTGGAGCGATGGTAATATCGATACCGACTCGTTACTCATTTATTGTATTTTTTATTGTTTATTCGTTTTGGAATTATCAGTATCATTTGCTAAGCGTGCGGTTAAATACTGCAGTACATAAGCAAAAATTGATAGCATGAAAATATTGTATGTAGTCTCGACTCTAAAAAGGAGCGGGCCGTCCAATCAGCTTTTAAATCTCGCAACCGCGGTCAAAGCTCAGAACCATGAAATTCTTGTATTAACGCAATCGCCTGAATCCAAAGATTCTCTTTTGGACGAATTCGCGCGCCGCAGTATTGCGGTCCGAAGTCTACATCTCACACGCTGGCAATGGCTTTTTTCAGGTAAACGATCCTTGACCGCAATCGTGAATGCGTTTGGACCAGACGTTGTTCATACTCAAGGCATTCGTGCAGACGTGATTGCAGCCACACAACAGCTAGGGCGAAATGTTGTTGCCACATTAAGAAACGTACCTTTTGAAGATTACGTCTCAAGATATGGCCGTATTCGCGGGCACATCATGGCATATATTCACCTTTTCGCCTTGCGCCGCGTTAAATGCGTCGTGCTGGTATCTCTTGCCGCAAGTCGGAAACTAGCTTGCCAGCTACCTGAGGCAATAATAGTTCCTAATGGGGTCGATACCAGAGCATTCCATCCACCTTCTAAAGAGGAAAGGGCTGAAGCTCGGGAGGCGCTCGACCTGCCGCCAGAAGCATTCGTCCTAATATCGACGGGTCATTTGTCAGCATTGAAGGACCCCATGACGGTTGTAGAGGCTTTTGAAAGAGCAACTACCAATCGTAATGCGCGGCTGCTTATCGTCGGGGACGGGCCCCTTAGGTCGGAATGTGAAGCTGCTGCGGGAGCAAGGGTCATTTTCACGGGTCGGCAGTCAGACGTCCGGCCTTATTTGCGGGCATCCGATGCCTTCATGTCCGCTTCAACCACTGAAGGCATGCCAAATGCTCTCATGGAAGCACTTGCAACAGGGTTGCCGGTCTGCGTTTCAGATATTCCTCCTCATCGTGAATTGCTGGCGCCGGCCCAAAATGCAGGAGAGCATTTTCCGGTCGGAAATATAGAACAGGCGGCGGCGGCGATATGTCGTATTTGGGAAAGAGATCATAGCACGAAGGTAACCGCATCGCGTTATATCGCAGAGTGCTTTTCAGCAGACGCATGCGCCGGCAATTATATTGCGCTTTATCAAAAGATGTTGGAGGCACATGCGTCCGTTTAAGAATACTCCTGGGGGGGGGCAATGTGTGGCAGTACAAGGCTTCCCATGATGACGGAGTATGATGGCCTCGAAGACAGACGCCTAGGGTCCGCATAAACGGGATTCCCAAGGCGGCTGCGATGTGATTCAAGTTCTGCGATTGCAGGAGCATGTTTGTGAGCGAGTTTTGGTTGACCGAGGCGCAGCTTGCGCGGTTTCGTCCGTTTTTGCTAGCAAGATTCGTGGTGTTCCGAGGGTGGACGACCGTCGTGTCATCAGCGGCATCGTTCACGTCTTGACGTCGGAAGACCGGTGGGCGGCTACTCCCGCCAGCTACGGACCGGAAAAGACACTCTATAACCGGTTCGTTCGTTGGGCGGAGAAAGGCATCTGGCAGGATATGTTCGTCGCGCTCGCCTCGGCGGGTGGTCCCCGGCTGAAGTATTGATCGACAGCACACACATGAAAGCCCACCGCTCTGCGGCGGGCGGAAAAGGGGGATGCAGAAACAGGCCATCGGCATCAGCCGGGGCGGCAGGAACAGCAAGCTCCACGCTATCACGGATTAAGGCCGATCCGGCTCCTTCTCGCGGGCGGCAACGTCGTCAATTGCAGGGCTGCCATGGCGCTGCTCACGGGCCTTGCGCCAGATAGCCTCGTTCAAGCTGACAAAGCCGATGATAGCAACGCCATTCGCGATCTGATCGAGAGCCAAGGCGCGGTTCCGAATATCCCGTCCAAGGCCAACCGGCGCTGGAAAAACTGCTTTTCGAAAATGCTCAGCAAAGGCCGCCACGCCATCAAACGCATGTTCTGCCACCTCAAAGACTACTGAACCGCCCCGGGATTGTCGGAGGCTTCAACTCCTAAGAAGGCGGAGCCTGTATGAGCAAGACAACGAACAAGTTTTCACCCGAGGTGCGCGCCCGTGCGGTGCGGATGATATTGGATCACGAGGGCGATTATCCGTCGCGCTGGTCGGCCGTGGTGTCGGTCGCCGACAAGATCGGCTGCGCACCGCAGACACTTCACGAGTGGGTCAAGAAGGCCGAGGTCGACAGCGGTAAGCGCGCTGGCGTGCCGACCGATACGGCCGACAAGCTGAAGGCGCTGGAACGCGAGAACCGCGAGCTGCGGCAGGCCAACGAGATTCTGCGTAAGGCGTCAGCATATTTTGCGCAGGCGGAGCTCGACCGCCCGTTCAAGCGATGATCGCGCTTATCGATGATAACCGCGCGGTCCATGGGGTCGAGCCGATCTGCACTGTCCTGCCGATCGCCCCTTCCACCTACCACAAGCATGTCGCGCAGCGACTGGATCCATTGCGCCTTTCGGCGCGGGCAAGACGTGACCTGGCGCTCAAGCCGGAGATCGCGCGCGTGTTCGCCGAGAACTTT